>CAVOGB010000009.1:0-570532 GCA_963695145.1 Ilumatobacteraceae bacterium
CGGTCGCCGCCTGCGCCGCGTCCGCACCGTGCAGCAGCGCGACCATCTCCTCGGCGAGCGCGCGCTGCGCCAGCCGGCGGTGCGGCGCTTCGGCATGCTGTGCGAGCAGCGCCCGCAGATCCTCCAGCGGACGCAGCGAGAACGTGAGCAGTTGCGACTCGATGTCGTCGTCGGCGATCTGGATCCAATGTTGCCGGAACTGGTACGGGCTGGTCTTGGCGGCGTCGAGCCACACCCGCGCCCCCGTGGTCTTGCCGAGTTTCGACCCGTCGGAGGCGGTCAGCAGCGGCCACGAGAACGCGTGCACGTGATGGCCCGTCTTGCGTCTGATCAGGTCGACGCCGGCGATGATGTTGCCCCACTGGTCGGAGCCACCGATCTGGATCGTGCAGCCGAGGTGCTCGTGCAACCACAGGTAGTCGTTCGCCTGCAGGAGCATGTAGCTGAACTCGGTGAAGGAGATCCCGTGCTCGGAGTTGATGCGCATCTTGATGCTCTCGCGCGCCAGCATCTGGTTCACCGTGACGTGCTTGCCGACGTCGCGCAGGAACTCGAGCACCGAGATCGGCTGGGTCCAGGTGCGGTTGTCGACGAGTTCGCCCCGAGTAGTCAGATCGACGACCCGTCCGAGCTGCTCCTTGATGCAGGCGACGTTGTGGTCCAAGACGTCGTCGTCGAGGAGGTTGCGCTCGTCCGAACGACCGCTCGGGTCGCCCACCATGCCGGTCGCACCCCCCGCCAGGGCGATCGCCCGATGGCCGGCATCCTGGAACCGGCGCAGCGTGATGAGGCCGATCAGGTTGCCCACATGGAGGCTGTCGGCCGTCGGATCGCACCCGTAGTAGATCGCGACGGGGCCTTCCGCGACCTGGGCCCGCAGGAATTCCCGATCGGTCGAATCGTGGACGAGGTTGCGCGCCTCGAGATCTGCAATCAGGTCGAACTCGATCGAAGCCATACGGACAGGCAGGGTACTCTCGCCCGGTGGAACCGCTGCGGGACGACCCGGCTGCCGAGCTGGTCGATCCCCTCGATCGCTCGCTCGCCCAGCAGTTCGTCAACTTCGCCGCGACGTCTGCCCGGCGGGCGCCGCTGTACTCGACGCTCGCCAGGGGGATCGCGGGGGAACCGTCGCTGTTCCGGCTGCTCCTCCATGCACCGACCGAGCAACAGCAGCCCGTCCTGCTGTTCGCCTGCACCCATCATCTGGTCCTCGACGAACCGCGCAGCGAACTCGCGCAGTGGTATCCGAACCTCGCCGCCGACTCGCGGGACCCTGCCGATCCCGAGCTCATGCCGACGTTCCGCCGCTTCGTGGAGGCGCGGGCGCCGGAACTGACCTGGCTGCTGTCGACCAGGACGACCCAGACGAACGAGGTGGGTCGCTGCGGTCTGTTCCTGCCCGTGTTCGGCATGCTCGCCGCCGAGGTCGGGTCGCTCGGTCACATCGACATCGGCACGAGCGGCGGCCTGAACCTCCTCCTCGATCGCTACGAGTACCGCTATCGGGCCGACGACGAGCGGGTGTCGGGGGTGTCGTGCGTCGGCGGTCCCTCCAACGTGGTGCTCGAGGTGTCGACGCGGGGCGCCGTGCCCGTGCCGGACACGATGCCGGTCATCGGCGCGCGGCTCGGCATCGACCGGCAACCGGTGGACGTGGCCGACCCGATCGAGTCACGCTGGCTGGAGGCCTGTGTCTGGCCCGATCAGGCCGACCGTTTCCACCGCCTGCGCGCCGCCATCCGGATGGCCACCCTCGCCCGCCCCACGGTGCGTTCGGGCGACGCGATCGCCGGCCTGCGTTCGGCGGTGGCCGAGGTCGGCACGCGGTGCCATCCCGTCGTGACGAACTCCTGGGTGCTCAACTACCTGACACCGACCCAGCGCATCGCCTATCTCAACGGCCTCGACGAGATCGGCCACCGCCGTGACCTGAGCTGGGTCTTCGCCGAGTCGCCGGCGCTCGTGCCCGAGATTCCGGTCGACGACGATCTGGCGGGCACCGACGTGACCGCGATGACACTCGTCCGCTGGCGTGGCGGGACCCGCACGTGCGAGACGCTCGCCGTCTGCCATCCCCACGGGTACTGGATCCACTGGCGCTGACGCATCACCGGGCTGGCATCACTGGGCTGGCATCACTGGGGGACGCGGAACCGCCACGGCGTGTCGACGGCCTTCGTGATGCCGACCCGTGGCCCGACGATCGGGGCGACCGGCGGGGGTGTTCCGTCGTCGACGAGTGCGATGGGTCCCCCGCCGCAGAGGTCGGCGCCGTTGTGGGCGAGCGTGAGGCCGAGCGCCTGGCACAACTTGCCGGGGCCGTCGGCGAGCTGCCGCGCCCCGCCGCGCCGGCGACGCATCTCGTCGATGCCGGACACCGGGGTGAGGGCACGGATGAGGACGGCCGAGCCCCGCCCGGCTGGGCTGGTGACGATGTTGGCGCACGTGTGGATGCCGTACGACAGGTAGCAGTACAGGTGGCCCGGCGGACCGAACATCACGGCGTTGCGCGCCGTCTCGCCGACGAACGTGTGGGACGCCGGATCGTCGGCGGTGTACGCCTCGACCTCCACGATGCGCCCGACGCACACCCCGTGCACGAGCAGCTTGTTGAGCAGTGTCGGTGCCACGTCGGGCGCCTCGCCCTCGAGCGCCGCACGATCGAACGTCACCCGCCGCACCGTACCCAACCCGTGGCGATGGCGATGTAGGGCTCCTGCCGCACGACAACGACATCGCCTGCGGGGGCTGGCGGGTCGTGCGATGGGTCAGACGCCGAGGCGGGTCCGCTCGTCGGCGAGGAGACGGCGGTAGGACTCCACCTGGGCGTCGAGGGCATCGGGCCCGGCCGCACCGGGCGACGTGCGCATCCGCACGCCCACGCCGGGCCGGACGAGCGCCGCGGCATCGGGGCCGAGCACGGGGTCGGCGGCGACGAGATCGCTGAGCGCTCCCCCACCCGCCAGGGCCGTGCGCACGTGCGCACCGACGACGGCGTGGGCCTCCCGGAACGGCATGCCCGAACGGACGAGGAACTCGGCGAGGTCGGTGGCCGCCGTGGTCTGCTCGTCGGCTGCGGCCTGCATGGCTTCGGGGACGAACGTGGCCGTGGCGATCATGCCCGTCAGGGCGGCGACCGCCAGCGTGACCTGCTCCACCGAGTCGAACAGCGGCTCCTTGTCCTCCTGGAGGTCGCGGTTGTAGGCCAGCGGCAGCCCCTTCAACGTCGCCAGCAGTCCGGTGAGGTTGCCGATGAGACGTCCCGCCTTGCCGCGGGCGAGCTCGGCGATGTCGGGGTTCTTCTTCTGGGGCAGCATCGACGATCCCGTCGCGTAGGCGTCGTCGAGGCGGGCGAAGCCGAACTCGGCCGAGGTCCACAACACCCACTCCTCGCCGATACGCGACAGGTGGACGCCGATCAGCGCCAGGTCGAACACCGCCTCGGCGACGAAATCCCGGTCGCCGACGGCGTCGAGACTGTTGTCGAACGCGCGGGCGAAGCCGAGATCGGCGGCGTTGCCCGCCGGGTCGATCGGCAACGACGAGCCCGCCAGCGCCCCTGCGCCGAGCGGCGACACGTCGAGGCGCCGCAGGGTGTCGAGCAGCCGGTCGACGTCACGACCGAGCGCCCAGCCGTGCGCCAGCAGATGATGGGCGAGCAGTACCGGTTGGGCCCGCTGGAGATGGGTGTAGCCCGGCAGGTACACGCCGTCGGATTCGAGCGCCCGTGCCAGCAGGGTCTCCTGGAGGCCGAGCAGCCCGGCCGCCACCGTCACCAGCTCGCGCTTGCACCACAGGCGCAGATCGGTGGCCACCTGGTCGTTGCGGCTGCGGGCGGTGTGCAGCTTCCCACCCGCCGGGCCGGCGAGTTCGGTGACCCGGCGCTCGACGGCGGTGTGGATGTCCTCGTCGGAGTCGGCGAAGACGAACACGTCGCGTTCCATCTCGTCGGCGACCTGGTCGAGCGCCGCCAGGACGTTGTCGCGCTCGCCGGTCGACAACAGGCCGACCCGGGCGAGGCCGCGCACGTGGGCCCGCGAGCCGACGATGTCGTCACGCCACATGATGCGGTCGAACGGCAGGCTCACCGTGTAGGCCAGCAGCGCCTCGGCCGGGCCACCGGCGAACCGGCCGTGCCAGAGCGTCCTGCCACTCGGCGGAGCGGACGGCGCCGTCGGCCCGGTCGATTCGGTCGATTCGGTCGATTCGGTCGGATCGGTGGGGTCAGTCAACGCCGGCCAGTTCCTTGAGTTGGTCGGCGAGCGCCGAGCCGTCGACCGACGCCGAAACGCACAGCAGCGTGTCGTCGCCCGCCACGGTGCCGAGCAGGCCGTCGACGCGGCTGCGGTCGAGCGCCGACGCCACGACGTGGGCGCATCCGGGCGGGGTCCGCAGGATGACGATGTTGCCCGAGCACGCGACCTCGGCCACCCACTCCCCCATCACCCGGCGCAGTTGATCGACCGGCGCGAGGCGGTCGGGCGCGAACTCGGGGATCGCGTACACCGTGTTCCCGCTCGGCACCCGCACCTTCACCGCACCGATGTCGTCGAGGTCACGCGACACGGTGGCCTGCGTCGCCTCGATGCCCTGCTCGACGAGCAGCGCGATGAGCTGGGGTTGGTTGGTCACCTCGTGATCGCCGATCAGTCGTGAGATCGTCGCCTGCCGTTGGACTTTCGTGGTCATGGCTGCACCCCGAGGACGAAGGCGAGCGCACCGCGGGCGGCGTGCATCCGGTTGTGACCTTGGCGGAACACGACCGACTGCGGGCCGTCGATCACGTCGGCGGCCACCTCGACGCCTCGGTAGGCCGGCAGGCAGTGCATGAAGATCGCATCCGAGGAGGCGAGCGCCATCATGTCGGCGTCGACGGTGTAGCCCTCGAACTGTTTCCGCCGCTCGTCCTTCTCGGCTTCCTGGCCCATCGACACCCAGGTGTCGGTGTGGACGGCGTCGGCACCCCGTACGGCATCGGCCGGACGGTGTGACTGTTCGATGTCGCCGTCGCCGATCAAGCGCAGCCGCTCCAACTCGGCGTCGTCGGCGGCGAACCCCAGCGGTGAGGCCAGCCGCACCCGTGCGCCGAGCGACAGGCTGATCTCGGCGAGTGAGCGGGCGACGTTGTTGTAGTCGCCGACGTACGCCACCGTCCGGCCGGCGAGCGGGCCCAGTTCCTGGGTCATCGTGAGGGCGTCGGCCAACGCCTGCAGCGGGTGCGACCAGTCCGAGAGCAGGTTCACGATGGGGGTGTCGACGGCCGCCGCCATCCGCTCCAGGGTGGCGTGGGAGAACACGCGTGCGGCGACGACCGCGTGGTAACCGGCGAGGATGCGCGCCACGTCCTCCACCGACTCCCGCGTGTCGAAGCCGACCTCCTCCCCGCGCGTGTAGACGGGGTGCCCGCCGAGTTGGACGACGGCCATCTCGGTGGAATGACGGGTCCGGTTCGAGGGCTTCTCGAAGATCAGCGCGGCGCCGAGCCCGTCGAGCGGGCGGCCGAGCGAGGCGATCGGCGCGGCCGCGAGCGCCAGCATCTGTTCGATCTCCCCCGCCTCGAAGTCGGCGATCGTCAGCAGGTGACGGCTCATGGGCTCGTCCCCTCCGCCGCACCGTCGACGGCCTGCGCCAGGACGTCGGCGATCAGCCCGAGCGCCTCGTCGATCTCGTCGTCGGTCACCGTGAGCGGCGGCACGAAGCGCAGCGTCGACGCGTTCACCGCGTTCGTGATCAGGCCTCGATGGAGGAGCTCCTGGTACAGCGCCTTGGCATCGATGCCGTCGGCGAGTTGGGCGCCGAGCATCAGGCCGTGACCGCGCACCTCGACGACACCGTCGAGAGCGCGCAGGCCGTCGGCGAGCCGTCGGCCCTGCCGCTCGGCGAGCCGCGGGGCGTCGAGCCGGCGCATCTCCGACAGCGTGGCCACGACCGCGGCGGTGGCGATCGCGGTGCCGGAGTAGGTGCTGCCGTGGTCGCCGGGTTCGAACACCGCCGCCACCTCGGTGCGCGCCCAGCACGCGCCGACCGGCATCCCGTTGCCCATCGCCTTGGCCAGCGTCACCACGTCGGGTTGCACACCGGCGTGTTCGAAGCCGAACCATCGTCCGGTGCGTCCGAAGCCGGTCTGGATCTCGTCGATCATCAGCAGGGCGCCGACCTCGTCGCACAGCGTGCGGATGCCCTGCAGGTACTCCGTGGTGGCCGGGTTGACGCCACCCTCGCCCTGCACGGGCTCGATCAGCACCGCCGCCACCGATCCGTCGACGGCGGCGCGCATCGCATCGAGTTCGCCCCACGCGACGTGCCGGAAACCCTCCGGCATCGGCTGGAACGGTTCGTGCTTCGTGGGCTGGCCGGTGGCGGCGAGCGCGGCGAGCGTGCGGCCGTGGAAGCTGCCGAGTGCGCTGACGACCGTGTGGCGGCCGCGCCCTCCGTGCTTGCGGGCGAGCTTGATCGCGCATTCGACCGACTCGGCGCCCGAGTTGGTGAAGAAGATCTGCCCCTGCCGGCCCGAGGCGGCGGCCAACTGTTCGTTGACCATCACGGCGGCCTGTGCGGCCACCGGGTTGGTGAAGAAGTTCGACACGTGGAGCAGCCGGTGCGCCTGCTCGCCGATCGCCTCGGCCACCACCGGGTTGGCGTGACCGAGCGACACCACCGCGATGCCGGCGAGGAAGTCGAGGTAGCGCTTGCCGTGCACGTCCCACAGCTCGGTGCCCTGCCCTCGTTCGAACATGATCTCGGGGGCGCCGAACACCGGCATGAACGGGCAGTGGTCGAGCGCCTCGAGATCGAAGTCGTGGTTCGTCGTCCCGTTCGTGGTGGGGGTGGTGGTCGTCATGTGCTTGCTCCGGTCCCGTCGGGCGCGCCGACGACCATCGTGCCGATACCGGCGTCGGTGAACACCTCGAGCAGCAACACGTGCTCGATCCGTCCGTCGAGGATGTGGGCGCGCCGCACGCCGTTGCGTACGGCCTGCGTGCAGCTCGTCACCTTGGGGATCATGCCGCCGGCGATCGTGCCGTCGGCGACGAGCGCGTCGAGTTCGTCGGCCGTCGTCTGGCGGATGAGGCTGCCAGGGTCGTCGACGTCGCGGCGCAGGCCCTCGATGTCGGTGAGATAGACGAGCTTCTCCGCGCCGAGGGCCTCGGCGATGGCGCCGGCGACGGTGTCGGCGTTGATGTTGTACGACTGCCCGAGGACGTCGCTGCCGATCGTGGCGATCACCGGGATGAACTCGTCGTCGATCAGGCCGAGGATCACCTCCGGGTTGATCTGGGTGACGTCGCCGACGAAGCCGAGTTGGGGATCCCGCGCCACCGCCCGGATCAGGCCGGCGTCGATTCCGCTGAGCCCGACGGCGTAACGCCCGTGGACGTTGATCGCCGCCACCAGCTGCGGGTTGACCTGGCCCTTCAGCACCATCGTCGCGATGTCGACCGTCTCGGCGTCGGTGACGCGCAGGCCGTCGATGAAGGTGGTCTCCTTGCCGAGCCGCGCCATCAGTTCGGAGATCTGAGGCCCGCCACCGTGGACCACGACGGGGCGCATGCCGACGAGGCGCATCAGCACGATGTCCTCGGCGAACGACGTCAGCGCGTCGTGGTCGGACGTGCCGGCGAGCGCGTTGCCGCCGTACTTCACCACCACCGTCTTGCCGGCGAAGCGGCGGATGTACGGCAGCGCCTCGACGAGCGTCGCCGCCTTCAGGGCGGCGGGTGCGGTCGCGGTCACGGAGCGAGCCCGATCGCCGACAGCCCGGCGGTCTCGTCGAGGCCGAGGGCGACGTTCGCCGCCTGCAACGCCCCGCCCGAAGCGCCCTTGGTGAGGTTGTCGATGGCGCACATGGCGATGACGGTGCCGGTGCGCTCGTCGAAGCGGGCGCTGATGTGCGCCGCATTCGAACCGAGCACCGACTTGGTCGCCGGCGGCCTGGCGGTGACGGCGACGAACGGTTCCTCGACGGCGAAGTCGTGCAGGGCGGCGGCGATCCGCTCGGCGCTGCATCCGGCCGTCGGCCGGGCGTAACACGTGGCCAGCAGGCCCCGGCTCATCGGGACGAGATGCGGGGTGAAGATCAGCTGCGCACCGATCTCCTGCTCCATCTCCGGGGTGTGGCGGTGGTCGAGCAGGCCGTAGGCGACCGCGTTGGAGTCGATGTTGGTGAACACGTTCGTGTCCGTGGGCGCTCGGCCGGCGCCGGTGATGCCGGTGACGGTGTTGACGACGATGCCGGTCGTCTCGACCAGGCCGGCGGCGACCAGGGGCCGCAGGGCCAACGTGGCCGCCGTGACGTGGCAGCCGGGCGTGGCGACGAGCCGCGCCTCCTTCAGCTCCGTGCGGTGCAGTTCGGGCAGGCCGAACACCGCTTCGGCGAGCAGGTCCGGCTGCGTGTGTTCGAAGCCGTAGAACGCGGGATAGGCGGCGGCGTCCTTCAGCCGGTAGGCGGCCGACAGGTCGACGACGCAGCGGACCGAGCCGACGAGTTGCGGTGCGAGGGCCATCGACGCCTCGTGCGGCAGGCCGAGGAAGGCGACGTCGAGCCCGTCCGCCATCGCCGGATCGAACGTCTCGAAGACGAGTTCGGGGTAGGCGACCTCGAGCGACGGGTACACGTCGGCGGCTCGACGGCCGGCCATCGAATCGCCGGTGGCGACGACGACGTCCATGTCCGGATGACCGGCGACGAGACGGAGCAGCTCCGCCCCGGTGTATCCCGAGGCACCGATGATCCCGACCCGCAGCGACGACATCTGCATGAGCATACGGAAGCTCGCATGATCATGCAACCTGTGTCGGTCGTCGCTCGATGGCGCGGTGGTGGCGCCCGTCCGATGCGGCAGACTGAGGAGATGCTTCCCGGGGCGTTGCCGACGAAGGGCCGTCTGCTCGTCGCCACGCCCCCGCTCGAGGATCCCCATTTCGATCGGACCGTCGTGTTCGTCCTCGAACACCACGACGACGGGGCGATCGGCGTCGTCATCAACCGCCCGTCGATCGAGAGTCTCGACGAGCCGCTCGATCGCTGGATCGACCTGCAGAGCGCACCGTCGTCGGTGTTCTCGGGCGGTCCGGTCGAGGAGAACGCATTGATCGCGCTGGCCGAGACGACGGTCGTGATGGCGGAGGGTGACGAACACCTCTCCCCCATTCTCGGCACGATCGCCTCGGCCGATCTCTCGGCCGATCCCGCGCTCGTGGCGGGCGAGGTCCGGGGCGTGCGGGTGTTCCGGGGTTATGCCGGGTGGGGTCCCGGTCAGCTCGAGGGCGAGATCGAGGCGGGAGCCTGGCTCGTGCTCGATTCCGAACCGGGCGACATCTTCTCGAGCGAGCCCGACGAGCTCTGGCGCACGGTGTTGCGGCGCCAGCCGGGCCGCCTGGCCTGGCTCGCCGACGCCCCCGACGATCTCAGTTCGAACTGAGCGCGGCGATCGCGTCCGCGGCCCGGGCCACGGGCACGAGGAGGTGGTCGTGGTGGTAACCGGCGAGGACGTTGCAGGCGATGTCGCGTTCGGCGAGCCGGGCGCTCACCACGGCGGTCAGCCCGACGGCCTCCAGGCTCGACTGGACCGACAGCGTGAGCCATGCGAACTCCATCACGACGGGGAGCCCGGCGCGCTGGGCCGATTCCCGTGGGACGACCAGCGTGGTCAGCTCGCCCTCCACCACCATGGCATGGGCGGCGGCGAGCAGACCCTGTGTCGGCACGGCGACGGCGACGTAGGTGAACACGCCGGGGCGGCGACGCACGGACAACGAGGCGAGCATGGCGGCGACGTCGGTCTCGCCGGGCGCACCCGAGGTCGGTTCGTCGATGGGCGAACTCACCGGTTCAGCTTCGCAGGTCTGCACCCAGCTTTGTCGCCGCGGCCTCGACCCCGCGCCGCACCCCGGCGATGTCGCCGTCGGTGAGGTTCCGATCGGGCGCCTGCAGCCGCAAGCGGTAGGCGAGCGAGCGGGTGCCGGCGGGCACGCGATCCCCGCGGTACACGTCGAACAGTGTGACGTCGACGAGGAGGTTGCCGGCGCCCTGCTGGATCGCTTTCTCGACCCGCTCGGCGGCGACGGATTCGGGGACGACGAACGCGAGGTCGAGATCGCTCGACGGGTACCGGCTCGTCGCCTTCCACTGGGTCGGCTTGGGCTCGCGATCGAGCACCTGATCGAGGTCGATCTCGAGGATCGCGACGCGCTCGGTCACGTCGAACCGACCGAGCACCACCGGATGGACCTCGCCCACCCCGCCGAGCGGCTCGCGTCCGGCCTGCAGGACCGCCGACCGCGTCGGATGCATGCCGTCGGGGACCCTCGACTGGTCGATGCGCGCGCCGGTGCCCAGCGCTTGGGCCAGTTCCCGCCAGACCGCGATCGCCTCGGGCGCCTCGGCTCCGGCCAGCACCACCGCCAACGACTCGTACTCGTCCGGCAGCTCGCCCTCGCCGGGCGGATACACGTGGCCGATCTCGAACAGCTTCACGCCGCTTCGACGGTGCGACTCGTTGTAGGCGATCGCCTGCAGCAGACCGGGCCGCAGCGACGTGCGCAACACGCTCTCGTCGGAGACGAGCGGGTTCGTCACCCGGAGGGAGGCGGTGGGCAGACCGGCGCGCTCCAGCACGTCGGGGCCGAGGAACGGGTTCGGCATCGCCTCGGAGATCCCGAGGCCGAGCAGCACCTCGCGGACGAGCCGGCGACGCTGCTGGCGCACGCTCAGTCCACCGTGGACCACCGATTTCGGCACGGTCTTGCCGAGGCGCTCGTAGCCGTAGTGGCGGGCGACCTCCTCGATCACGTCGATCTCGGCGGTCGAGTCCGGGCGCCAGGTCGGCAGCGCAACCGTGCGGACGTCGCCCGTGCCGGTGACGGTGTAGCCGATCGGGTCGAGCAGCGGCGGGAGGTCGTCGGCCGCCAGGCTGGTGCCGAGGATCCGGTTGACCTCGGTGATGCGCACGTCGGTCGCGCGCTGTTCGGCGGGCAGCGATTCGGCACGGGCGTCGACGGCACCGGCGTGCACCGCCAGCTCCGGACAGGTCTCGGCGAGCAGTTCGGCGAAGCGGGAGATCGCCAGCGGCATCCCGTACGGATCGACGCCGCGCTCGAACCGTGCCGACGCCTCCGAGCGCAGGCCGTGCCGCGCCGCGGTCCGTCCGATCCCGATCGGCTCGAACCACGCCACCTCGAGCGCGATGACGCTCGTGTCGTCGCCGATCTCGGTGTCGAGGCCGCCCATCACCCCGGCGAGGCCGCCGATCGGGCGATCCTCGCCGTTGCAGACCAACAGGTCCGACTCGTCGAGCACACGCTCCTGCTCGTCGAGCGTCGTGATCCGCTCCCCTGCCACCGCGTGGCGGATGCGGTAACCACCGGCGAGCGTGGCCAGATCGTAGGCGTGATTCGGCTGGCCGAGCTCGAGCATCACGTAGTTGCTGACGTCGACGACGTTGTTGATCGGTCGCATCCCGGCGGCCGTCAGGCGGCGCGCCATCCAGTCGGGCGACGAGGTGATGGCGATCCCCGACATGACCGTGGCGGTGAACCGGCCACAACGCGCTCCGTCGACGATCTCGACGCTGAGCGCTCGGTCGTCGCCGGTGCGTTGCGGTGCCGCCGCCGGCGGGCGGAACTCCACGCCGAGCCCGGCGGCGAGGTCACGGGCGATGCCCACGTAGCCCCAACAGTCGGGGCGGTTCCGGGTCACGTCGGCGTCGAGCAGCACATCCGGCCGCAGGCCGAGCGCATCGCCGTACGGCACACCGAGGGCGGTCCCCACCGGCAGGATGGCGATGCCGGAATGGTCGTCGCCGAGACCGAGCTCGCGCGACGAACAGAGCATGCCCTCGGAGTCGATGCCGAGGATGCCCCGCCGCTCGATCGTGCGGCCGTCCGGCATCGTCGTGCCGAGCGTGGCGAGCGGCACGATGTCGTCGGGCTGCATGTTGAACGCGCCGCACCACACGTGGCGTTCGGTGCCGTCCCCGGCGTCGACGTAGACCCGTTGCACCTTGGCCGCGTCCGGGTGCTGTTCGAGGCGGACGACCCGTGCGGTCACGACACCGTCGACGGATGCACCGAGGTGCTCGATCGAGCCGACCTCGAGACCGAGCGACGTCAGCGCATCGGCGACGCGGCCGACCGCCAGCGGATCCGAGGGATCGCCGAAGTCCCCGTACTCGTTGAGCCACGACAGGAGGACCTTCATCAGAACTGCTCCAGGAACCGGATGTCGTTGGTGAACATGTCGCGGATGTCCTCGACGCCATGACGTTCCTTGGCCATGCGGTCGATCCCGAAGCCGAACGCGAAACCGCTCCACTCCTCCGGGTCGAGTCCACCGGCGCGCAGGACGTTCGGGTGGACCATCCCGCACCCGCCGAGTTCGATCCAGTCGCCGTTCGGGCGTTGGATGTCGAATTCCGCCGATGGTTCCGTGAACGGGAAGTAGCTCGGACGGAGCCGGGACGTGAAGCCGGCCCCGAAGAACGCCTTCGTGAACGCCTCGATCGTGCCGGCCAGGTCGGCCATCGTGATGTTCCGGTCGACGACGAGCCCCTCGATCTGGTGGAACACCGGCATGTGCGTCGCATCGGGCGTGTCACGCCGGAACACCCGCCCGGGAGCGACGATGTAGATCGGCGGTTCGGTCGTGAGCATCGTGCGGATCTGGACCGGCGACGTGTGGGTGCGCAGGAGCGTCGTGCCGGTGCGACCGTCCGGTGTGACGTGGTCGACGAAGAGGGTGTCGAACTCGCCGCGGGCGGGATGCCCCTCCCCCATGTTGAGGGCTTCGAAGTTGTGCCAGTCGGTCTCGACCTCGGGGCCTTCGGCGATCTGGAATCCGAGGCCGATGAACGTCTCCTCGAGACGTTCCCAGGCCTGGGTGACGAGGTGGGCGTGGCCGCGGGTCGGCTTGCCGGCGAACTCGGTCAGGTCGAGGCGTTCGGCGGCGATCCGTTCGTCGAGCGCAGCCGAACCGAGGGCGGCGCGGCGCTGCTCGAGCGCCGCGGCGACGGCGCTCATGGCCTCGTTGATGGCCTGACCGGCTGCCTTCTTGTCGTCGATCGAGTCGAGCGCGCCGAGGCGCGTCTTGAGTTGGGCGAGTTCGCCCTTCTTGCCGGCGAGGCGGGTGGTCAGTTCGTTGACCTCGTCGAGCGTCGACGCGGTGTCGATCGACCCGAGCGCCGCGTCGCGAGCGGCAGTGATGTCGGAGAGCACGTGTGGCCTTTCAGTTGCAGAGAGTGTTGTGGAACGTCATCCCCGGTTTCACCCGGGGCACACGAATCGCTGCAACTGCGGCTTCACGGCGCAAACCCTACCGCTCGATGGCGCCCGGCCGACGACCGATACGGTGCGGGCATGCGCCTCGAGGAGATCGGTGAGATGGACGGCTGGCGATGTTGGCTGTGCGACGAACCGGTCGATCCCGCGATGTCGGTCAACGACCCGCGCGGCCCGAGCGTCGACAGCCGGACCACCGAACGTCGGGCGAAGGCCAAGGGGACCGGCAAGGGGCCGGGAAAAGGCGAGAGGAACGAGCGGCACCGGCCAGGAGCGCCTCGCGCACCGGGCGTGCAACACCGGAAAGGGTGCGGTCGACGCCGTGGTCCCGTGGCCGGAGCACCTGTTCGTGGCCGATGCCGCCGTGATCATTCCGATGGTCGACCGGCTGCACCGCAAGGGCGGACGAGAGGTCGTCGCGCGGTGCACCGACCGCGACGACGCAGTGGCCGCGGCGACCTGGCTCGTCGACCGGATCTCGCGGCTGGAACCGGACCTCGCGGTCACGTCGGAGATCGAATCCGGCGGTGGTCAGTACCTCGTGATCCTGCGGTCCTGACACCCACTACGGTCGACGATGCCGAACGGGGCTGCCCGTGCGAACAAGGAGACCATCGCCGATGTCCATGACGCCACCTCCGCCGCCACCACCGCCACCGCCACCACGGGCCACCGCCGCCGCCCGGGGCGCGGCCGAGCGGCGCGCCGGCGGCGTCAGGTCCGTATGCCGCGCGGTTGAACATCGACTATCCGCACGAGCTGAACCGGGTGACGACCGCGTTCCGGATCTTCCTGATCATTCCGATCGCGATCGTCCTCGGCATCGTGGAGAATCGCAGTACGACCGCGGTCAGGACGGAGGCTGGGACATGGGTGACCTCGACCGGGACGAGCATCCTCGGCGCCCTCTTCATGGCCACCGTGCTGATGCTGGTGTTCCGCCACCGGTACCCCAAATGGTGGTTCGACTTCGCCTATGAACTGACGCGCTTCAGCACCCGCGTCGGCGCCTACTTCGCATTGCTCACCGACGAGTACCCGTCGACGGTGGAGCAACAGCGGGTCCACCTCGACATCGACTACCCCGGCGACGTCGAGCCGGAGCTCAACCGCTGGCTCCCGCTCGTCAAGTGGTTCCTCGCCATCCCCCACTTCATCGTCCTGTTCTTCCTCGCGATCGGTGCGTTCTTCGCCGTGGTGGTCGCCTGGTTCGCGATCCTGTTCACCGGCGAGTACCCGAAGGGCCTGTTCGACTACGTGGTCGGCGTCGGGCGCTGGGCCCTGCGGGTCTACGCGTACGCCATCCTGCTGGTGACCGATCAGTACCCGCCCTTCTCACTCGCCTGATCCCGCTGCCTCGCGGCTTCGAACAGGAGCACGGTGGCGGCCATCGCCACGTTCAGCGATTCGCTGCGACCGCGGTGCGGGATGGTCACCCAGCGCCGGACCGGGCCGGCGGAATCGTTCCAGTCGTCGGGCAGCCCGGCCGCCTCGTTGCCCAGCACGAGGGCGATCCGTCCGGTGAGATCGGCGCTCGTGCTCGGCACGACGGTGCGCCCCGGCGCGGCGTGGCTGCTCGTGCCGACGAGGTCGATGCCGGCGGCCGCCACGTCGTCGATCGACGCGGTCACCACCGCGACGTGGAACAACGCCCCGGCGGACGAGCGGACGACCTTCGGGCTGTACGGATCGACCGATCCCGCGGTGAGCACGACGGCCTCGACGCCGGACGCCTCGGCCGAGCGGATGATCGTGCCCAGGTTCCCCGGATCGCTGATCCGGTCGAGCACGACGACGAACGATGCGCCGGCCAGCACGTCGCTCGCGGCGATCGTCGGCATCTCGGCGACGGCGATCGGTGGTTGCGGTGCCTCGGTCGACCCGACCCGCTCGAACACCCCGGCCGCGAGTTCGAACACCTCACCCGCCCCGTCGACACCGGCGTCGGAGCCGAGCGGAACGTACTGCTCGACGAGCGTCCATCCGGCGGCCACCGCCTCGGCCACGAGGACGGGGCCCTCGACGACGAAGCGACCGTCGTCGTGACGCGAACTGCGGCGCCCGATCAGGCGCCGCAGTTGCTGAACTCGTGGATTGTTGAACGCCAGCGCAGTCATCCTGCGCCAGTCTGGCTGATCCGATCGTGCCCGGTCCGGATGTGTCCGGTCCGGGCGAACCGGCTCAGAGCGCGGCTTTGGCGCTCTCGACCAGCTTGCTGAACGCGGCGGCGTCGGTGACGGCCAGATCGGCGAGGATCTTGCGGTCGACCTCGATGCCCGCGGCGCTCAGACCGGCGATGAACCGGCTGTAGCTCATGTCGTTGAGACGGCAGGCCGCGTTGATCCGCTGGATCCACAGCCGGCGCATCTCACCCTTGCGGGCCCGACGGTCGCGGAAGGCATAGTTGCCCGACCGCATCACTTGTTCGTTGGCGGCCCGGAACGAACGGCTCTTGTTGCCGTAATAGCCCTTGGCCTTGGTCAGTACTTTCTTGTGGCGCTTCTTCGACGCCACACCACGCTTCACACGTGCCATGTCGAATCCTCCTCGGGAGTCTCAGTCGGGTCGAACCCGGTTGATGGTTGTCTCAGCGCTCGGCGAGGAGGCGCTTGATCTTCTTCACGTCGGTCGGGTGCACGTCGCGGTCGCCGGCGAGGCGGCGCGTGCGGGTCGACGACTTCTTCTCGAACAGGTGCTGACGCATGGCCTGCTCGCGGCGCAGCTGGCCGCTACCCGTTGTCTTGAACCGCTTCTTGGCGGTCTTCGACGTCTTCATCTTCGGCATCGGTTGCTCCTTGTACTTCCTGATCCGCCGCAACCACCGCACCGTCATCCTGGTGATCGACCTCGGGATGATCGACATCCAGAGGATCGGAATCCTGATGATCGGCTTCGGCGGCTGCCTTCTTGATGGCCTCTTGTGCCTTCTTGTCGGGTGACAGCACCATCGACATCGCCCGTCCTTCGAGACGGGCCTGCGTGTCGACCTTGGCTGCCGGACCCACTGCGTCGAGCACGTCGTCGAGGATCTTGGACCCCAGTTCGGGGTGCGCCATCTCTCGACCACGGAACTGCAGGGTGATCTTGACCTTGTGACCTTCTTCGATGAATCGGATGACATTGCGTGTCTTGGTGTCGAAGTCGCCCCGACCGATCTTCGGCCGGTACTTCACTTCCTTCACCGACACGTTGGTCGACTTCTTCCGCGCTTCCTTCGCCTTCTGGCCCTCTTCGTACTTGAACTTGCCGTAGTCCATGATGCGGCACACGGGAGGGTTGGCGTTGGGCGCCACTTCCACGAGATCGAGTTCGAGGCCGCGGGCCATCCGCAAGGCATCGGGGACCGCCTTGATTCCGAGCTGGTCGCCGGTCGGTCCGATGAGACGGACTTCACGGGATCGGATGCGGTCGTTGATGCGATGTTGATCGCCACGCTGTTCTGGTCGCGGTGCTATGACTGCTCACTCCTGTGCAATGGGCCTCCCCATGTGTCTGATGTATTGGCGCTCGACGCGAACCGCACGCGGAGCGACCGACACACGCTCCCACCGGCGATGCCGACGGGTGCAGAGTGGCTGTCTCAGCCTTGTGACCCGAACGCACCAGGGGTGGCCGGGTGGGGGTCTCCCCCACTTCGCCTCAGTTGTTGATCGGTAGGGTACCGCACGTGACCGACGAAACCTCTGAGCAGGACTTCGACCGCACCGATGCCACGGATGAGATCGGCGATGAGATCGACGACGACCTCGATGACTTCGACGATGACCTCGATGACTTCGACGATGACATCGAGGGCGACTTCGCGACGGACTTTCCGGGCGACCTGCCGGGCGTGGGCGAGGATCTCGACGACGAGACGCTCGACGCCGTCGAGGAGGCGCAGCGGGCGATGGCCGAGGCGCGGGCCCGCCTCGCCGACGTGCCGGCCGAGGTGGTCATCACGAACCATGTGATGGGGCTGTACGAGCTGGCGGCGATCCACCTGTCGGCCGGTCCACCCGACCTCGTGCAGGCGGCGCTGGCGATCGACGCCGTGGCGTGCCTCGTCGACGGCCTCGGCGACCGCCTCGGCGCCGAGGCGCCCACGATGCGTGACGCCCTGAACAACATCCGCTTGGCGTTCGTGCAGATCAAGGGCGCGTCGGCCGAATCGGCCGATTGAACCGACCCGACGGGGCATGGCGAACGCGCCCCTGGCGCACGTCGACGCCCTCGGCGCGCAACAGGGCGGTCTGTTCCCGCACGTCGTGGGCCCGCAGCTGTCCCGAGGCGTTGACGACGCGCCACCACGGCACCTCGGCGTCGGTCGTCGCCAGGATCCGGCCGACGAGCCGCGACAACTTGGGGTAGCCGGCGGTGTCGGCGACGTCGCCGTAGGTCGTCACCTCGCCCTCGCGCAGCGCCCGCAGCACGTCGAGGATCCGCCGCTCCCGCTCCTCCCCCTCGCCCGCTCCGTTCATTCCGGACCCGTCCCCGGCGAACCGAGGTCACCGGCTCCTGATGTCGGCGGCTTCGTAGCGGCCGAACTTGGGCAGCAGCGCGAAGTCGACCTCGGTCCCGACGGCGATGTCGCGGCTGCCGTCGGCGATCTCGATGCAGTGGAACGGGTAGTTCGTGCCGTCGACGCCGGCCACTTCGCCGAGCCCGGACTGCGCGTCGAAGCGGACGATCGTGCCGCCGATCCGGCCGTTCACGGCACGATCTTGGAGATCGGCAACTCGAGCAGGTCGGTGGCGCCGGCGTCGATGATCTCGGGGATGATCAGGTTGATCGACCGCTTCTCGACGACGGTCTCGACCGCGTACCCACCATTGGCGAGCAGGGAGATCGTCGGCGACTTCATCGACGGGAGCACGGCGAGGAGACGGTCACGGTTCTCCTCCGACACGTTGAGCTTGAGCAGGACGCGACCACGGGCATCGAGCACGCCGTTGAGGAGCGTCATCACCTGGTCCATCGCCCGGCGCTTGTCGGGGTCCGCCGCCGACTCGGCGTTGGCGACGACCTCGGTGTAGCTCGTGAGGATCGTGTCGATCACCTTCAGCCCGGCGGCCCGCAGGGCCCGTCCGGTCTCGGTGATCTCCACCACGCAGTCGGCGATGTCGGGGATCTTCGCCTCGGTCGCGCCGTACGACAGGCGCACGTCGGCCTGCACGCCGTGCTTGGCGAAGAAGCGCTTGGTCAGCTCGGGATACTCCGACTGGACGCGCACGCCCTCGGGCAGATCGGCGACCGATTCGGCCGGCGAGTCACCGGCGACGGCGACGACGAGCCGGATCGGACGGCTGGTGGCCTTCGAGTACTTCAGTTCACCGAGGCTGACGACGTTGCTGCCGGTCTCCTCCACCCAGTCGCGCCCGGTGATGCCGAAGTCGAACAGCCCCTCCTGGACGTACGTGGCGATCTCCTGCGGGCGCAGGATGCGCACCGAGGCGATCCGCGGGTCGTCGATCGTGCCCTGGTAGTCGACCGACGACGACCGGGTGACCGGCAGGTCGGCGGCCTCGAACAGTTCGAGGGTCGCCTTCTCGAGCGAACCCTTGGGGAGCACCAGTCTGAGCACGACGGCTCAGGCTATCCCTCACCCTCTCCGACCCTCGGTCCTCGTTTGCGTCGCGCTTTCTGCGCCGGAGCCCGCAGAAATCCTGACGCAAACGAGGAATGACGCCAGACCGTGGGAGTGGGTCAGTGGGAGGTGTCGGCGTCGTGGAGGAGGCGCAGGGCGTGGGGGATCACGTCGAGCACGGCATCGAGTTGTTCGACGCACCCCTTCGTGCTGCCGGGCGTGTTGGCGATGATCGCCATGCCGCGAATCCCGACCACGCCGCGCGACAGCCGACCGAGCGGGCTGCACAGGCGCATCGCCTCGGCGAGGCCGGGCGCCTCGCGTTCGATGACCGCCCGCGTGCCCTCCGGCGTCTGGTCGCGCGGCGCGAACCCCGTGCCCCCGGTCGACACGATCAGCCCGGCGAATCCGTCGGCCATCTCGGCCAGCACCCCGGCGACGAGGTCGGCGCCGTCGGCCGTGACCCGGTGGTCGACGACGTCGAATCCGGCGCCGGTCAGGTGCTCGACGAGCGCCCGCCCACTGGCGTCGTCACGCACCCCGTGGGCGACCCCGTCGCTGACCGTCAACACCTTCGCCTGCTGCGGCGCACCGGTTCCGTGGTCGTGACTCATGTCGATCGACGGTACCGAACGAGCACCATGCCGTCGGTGTCGGCGTCCTGGGGCAGCACCCGCCACCCGTGACCGAACGGCCGCCAGGTGCCGGCGGTCGGCGGGCGGGCGTCGATCTCGAAGCCGGCGGGGACCGGGTGGTCGATCGACTCGGCGGCGGTGATGGTGCAGACGCTGTAGATCAGCCGTCCGCCGGGCCGCACCAGCTCGGCCGCCGATGACAGCAGACGCCGTTGCAGCTCCGCCAGTTCGGTGACGTCGTTCGCCGTGATCCGCCAGCGTGCATCGGCGCGCCGGCGCAACGCACCGAGGCCGGAACACGGTGCATCGAGCAACACCGCGTCGAATCGGCCGGCGGGGAACGGTGGCGCCGCGCCGTCGGCCACGACGATCGGGATGGGCAGGCCGAGGGTCGCCGCGTTCTCGCGGACGAGACGGGCCCGACCGGCACGGTGATCACCGGCGATCACCACCGCGCCCCGGCCGTCGGTGGTGTCGGCGAGCGCGGTGGCCTTGCCGCCCGGCGCGGCGCACATGTCGAAGATCCGCTCGCCGGCGCCGGCCTCGACGCTGGCGGCGACCCATTGTGACGACTCGTCCTGCGTGTAGCCGTCGGCACGATGGGTGACGGTCGGCGCCTCGTTCATCCGGGCCAGGGCCGGTTCCCACTCGTCGCCGAGCTCGGCCCGGAACACGTCGACGATCCAGTCCGGGTAGCTCAATCGAGCGCCGTCGGAGGGCCAGACCTGCTCGTCGATCGACAGCCGCGAGACCTTGCGGAGCACGGCGTTGACCAGACCGCGGGTGCGTTTGGGCGCCAACCCGACGGTCTCACCCACGGCGGCGTGCGGAGGAACCCCGGCGTACGCCAGCTGATAGGCGCCGAGTCGCAGCACCGACCGGGTCACCGCGTCGGGCGGCGAGGCGACGAACCGATCGACGAGCGAATCGCAGGCCCGACGCATGCGGGTCGTGCCGTAGACGAGTTCGGTGGCGAACTTGCGGTCGAGTTCGCCGAGGTTCGACTGCTGCAGTGCCGGACCCAAGGCGAGGTTGGCGTACGCGCCCTCGTCCTCGATGCGCCGGAGCACGGCGAGCGCCGTTGCCCGGGCGTTCGGCTGCCGGGCGCCTGCTGGCCTGACGTTCGTGCGCTCCGCCGGCTTCGGCGCCGCCGTTCCAGACGGCCGGCGGCGCGCTGGCGTCTTCACGGCGTGCCGAACAGTTCCGTCGGACCGGGACGCGCACCGTTGCGCCACGCCTCGAACGTCATCACCGGCCGACCTTCGGGCTGGACGAGCGTCGGCATGATGCGACCGTCGACCAGGTCGGCGGCGTGGATCTTCAGGCGCTTCGACCGGAAGGTCGTCCAGGCGCCGCCGACACGGATGAGGCGGTGGATGTCGACGACCGGGGCGGCCCAGTCGATCTCGAAGTCGTCGGCGGAGAACTTCTGGGCATACGTCTCCTCGCCCTCCTGCGGATGGGCGTCGGCGATCCAGTCGGCGAGTGGAGCGGCGAGTGTCTCCACGAGCAGTTCCGTCCCCGCGGCGACGAGTTCGGCGCGCAGCTCGTCGGCCGTGACCGTGTCGCTGATCGGCAGGGAACGGACCGCATAGACGCCGCCGGTGTCGAGACCCTCCTCCACACGCATGACGCACACCCCGGTCACGTCGTCACCCGCGAGGATCGCCCGCTCCACCGGGGCCGCGCCCCGCCACCGCGGCAGCAGTGAGAAGTGGACGTTGACCATCGGCAGTACGGCGAGGACGTGGGGCTTGATGATCTGCCCGAACGCCACGACCACCCCGAGTTCGGCACCCTGCGCCGCGGCCTCGACGACGTCGTCGACCTGGTGGGTGACCGTGAGTCCGAGTTCGAGCGCCGCGGCCTTCACCGGGCTGGGCGTCGTCACTCCCCCGCGCCCGCGCCGCTTGTCGGCCCGGGTCACGACGAGCACCACGTCGTGTCCGGCCTCGACGAGCGCCCGCAACGGCGGCACCGCCATGTCGGGCGTGCCGAGGTAGACGAGTTTCACGGCGCGCCGTCAGCTCAGACGGAGACGCCGGCGGATCGGCTGCCGCGCGACCTGCGCCGCGGCTTCCTCCTCGATCCGCCGATACTCCCGCAACGCCTCCTTGCGCTGGTCGGGAGTCATCCGGTCGAACATGAGCACGCCCTGGAGATGGTCGATCTCGTGCTGGAACATGCGCGCTTCGAGCTCGTCGGCCTCGATCTCGATCACGTTGCCGTCGATGCCGATTCCCCTGACGAGCACCGTCTTCGGCCGCAGCATCTCGACGTACAGCCCGGGGATCGACAGGCAGCCCTCGTCGTACACCCACTCGCCGTCCGACTCGACGATCTCGGGGTTGATGATCGCCAGCATCTCGTCGTCGAGATCCCACACGACGACCTGCTTCTGCACGCCGATCTGCGGAGCGGCGAGGGCGAGGCCGTTGCCGGAGTCGACGAGCGTGTCGAACATGTCGTCGACGAGCCGGATGATCTTGCCGTCGACGTCGGTCACGGGCGCGGCCTGGGTCTTCAGGACCGGATCGCCGAAGGTGCGGATCTTGTACGACATCACCTGACAGGCTACGGGACGTGACGCAGTACTTCGACGACGACCCAGCCGTCGAGTCCGATCCGATCACGATCGACGTCAGCCTGCCCGACACGGCATTCACGCTCCGCACGGACCGGGGGGTGTTCGCACGTGGCCAACTCGATGCGGGCACGTCGTTGCTGCTCCGCGCCGACCCGCCCCTCGTGCCTTCCGGTCACGTGCTCGACCTCGGTTGCGGCGCCGGTCCGATCGCGCTGACGATGGCGCGCCGCTCGCCCGACGCCACGGTGTGGGCGGTCGACGTCAACGAACGTGCGCTCGAACTGTGCCGGGCGAACGCCGCGGCCAACGCCATCACCACCATCCGTGCCGTGTCGCCCGACGAGGTCCCGCCGGATGTCCGGTTCGGTTCGATCTGGTCGAACCCGCCGATCCGCGTCGGCAAGGAAGCGCTCCACGAACTCCTGCTGCGTTGGCTGCCGCTCCTCACACCGGAGGGGATCGCCACCCTGGTGGTGCAGAAGCATCTCGGCGCCGACTCCCTCCAGCGGTGGCTCACCGATCAGGGCTTCGCCACCGAACGCACGATGTCGAAGGCCGGTTATCGCCTGTTGTCGGTCCGTCGCTGACCGCGTGCCGGGTGAGTCAGGCGACGAGGCGCAGCCGCGTGACCGACCAGCCGGCCGCGATCAACTCGACATCGGCCGGTGGCGTCGGCCCGAGATCCGGAACGATCCACGGTCTGGTGCGGTGGCGTGTTCGTCGTCGGAGCCGGCGACCGACCGGCAGGATCGGTGTGCCGTCGGGACGGTACTGCACCAACGTTCCGTTGGCATCGCGCTCCTCGGTGATCCCGAGCCGGTGCTTGGCCCGGTTCTGCCCGTTGCACTTGAGCGCGCCATTGGCCAGATCGGTGGTGCCGTTGTCGCGGACCCACTCGGCGATGTGATCGATCTGACAACTCGTGGGTCGCACCGGGCACCCGATGTGCTCACAGCCGTCGAGCATCAACCGCAATGCCTCCCGGGCGGCACCGTTGAACAGTCGTCGCTTCCGTCCGAAGTCGGTGACCAGACCTTGGCCGTCGATCACCACCCGCCGTATGTAACCGGTGAGCGCGGCACGGATGATGTCGTGACCGTGCACGGGGACGCCGTTCTCGGTCTCGCAGTACTGCCACAAGAGATCCTCGTTGACGCTCCCGCAAGGCTCGAGCTCGCCACCGTCGGCGGAATCGGTGAGGCCGTGGGCGGCCATCTCGTCGTCGAACCGCTCCTGCGAGACGACCAGGTTCAACACCAACTCGGGGCGCTTCGCCTCCGCCGGCATCGCACCCGCCGTGCGGAAGATCGACACCAAGGCATCGAACCGCCGTTGCGCATCGGTCCGCGGCAGCAACGCCGTGGGTGCATTGCCGCCGAACTGCTCGTCCCGGGCCGTGACGTCGGCTCGGAACTCGTCCTCGACGAACTGGTCGAAGATCTTCATCAACCATCCGGTCGACACCGCATCACCGCCGGACGCTCGAACGTCGACCCCTTCACCGACCGGATGGATCGAAGCGGTGCGGCGTTCGCGGGTCCGCTCGGCCTCCTGATGAGCGCCGTCGGCGTCGGCCAGATTCTCCCAGCGCCTCACGACCTTGCAGAACCGCGGATGGTCCAGCTGCTCGCCGTAGTCGACCAACTGGTCGATCACCTCGCCGAGTTCGTCCCCACACCGCGGGTTGCTGCGTACCCGACCCAACTCGGTCACCTGTGCGAGGCCCAGGTGACCGTCCAACAATGCGTCACCGACACTCGGATGGTCGTTCACGAGACGTGCGTTCCGACATGCACAGGCCGCCTCCGCCGGTGACCAGTTGCCGTTCGCACGCAGCCACGACTTCACGCTGCGATGACCGTCGGCCTCGAACACCCCACGCGCCTTCGCCACGGCGACCAGCGCCAGCAGCTCGGCCTCGTCCCGTCGACGGCGCAGCTCCAGTTCACGGAAGCGTGCGGTGATCTCGCCGTCGTCGAGCCCCATCAGTTCCTCGACGATGTCGGCGAACATACATCCATGATACAGATCACATGTTCGATAGTCAAGTCATTATCGTACATTTATTCGTTCTGCAGATGTCGATCCCGATGATCTGGCGCTGACGTCGTTCACACCTCGATTCGTCCTCCATGCCGTCGCGATGCGTCGCGTACGGTGGTACGAACCGACGCAGGGAGGCCGTCATGCCGGTCACCAGGGCTCCAACCACTGGCGACGCTCACCACCGACTGCGATCACCACGCCGCGATCAGCCGCGGCGTTCGGGCCTGCTCGAGCTGGTCCAGATGGAGGCCAAGGACGACGATCCGCGAATGGTCATCCTCGACCTCGGGGGCCATGCCGCGTTGTTCGCCGTGTTCGAGGTGCCGGAAGGTGAGATCATCGTCGAGCAACGGCGGCGCGCCACCGAGGTCGGCATCGATCACTTCGCGATCGTCGTCGATTCGGCCTGACCACCTCGAGCAGACCCGGGAGCGCCTGAACGCCTGCGGCGTGGGAGACATCCAGCGTGGCGATCGCAGTCGGTCGGTGAGCGTCGCGCACGTCAGGTGTGAAGCCCGCTGGTGACTGGCATGACGGTCTCCCTTGGTCGGCTCGCACCAGCGTGGCGACGCGGCCGTCAGCGGGAGGAAGCGAGGAGTTCGAGTTCCGCGGCGATCCGGCCGGCGAGCAGTGCGTGCCGATCGATGCCGGTCTCGTCGACGATCGGCCGCAGGTCGAGCGGCTCGCCGAGTTCGTAGTCGTAGCCGAACTGCTCGGCCGTGAAGTCGAGGAAGGTCCCGTCGGCCAGCTCGTTCCAGCAGTGCATGTCGACCTGCTCGCCATCGCGCAAGACCCAGGCGAGCCGGACCTCACCGCCGAGATAGTCCCGGACCGCCAGCGACGTGACAGCGCACTGGCCCATGCTCGGGTTCTCCGGCGTCCAATGGGCGGGATCATCGGTGGTGTCGATCCACCACGAGCGTGAGATCGCTGTGCGCAGTGTGTCGAGGTCGATGTCCACTGCTCGCAGGATAAGGAGCGACGTGACAAATCTGACACGGCCGTGAGTCACATGTCACGCATCGCGATCGCGCCCTTGCCGCCCACTACGCCCTCGACGGGTCGACCTCGATCCGCAGGCGTGATCCGGGCGGACGTTCCGTCCCGTTGAGCGTCGCACCGAGCTCCATCCAGTCGGGGCCCCGGACCAACGCCGACTCGCCGGTCCGGCCCACCTCGAGTCCCGCCGTTGCCAGGGCGCCGGCGAATTCGTCCGTCCCGTCGCCGGAGACGCGGGCGAGCGCGCCGAACGGCGGCAGCGACAGCAGCTCGCGGCGCCGACGGTCGACGTCGGAGACGATCGACGGGTTCCCGGCGCGCGCCGCCCGGATCACCTCGTGGGCCGGCGTGAACGTCTGGATCATCACCTCCGGCGCGATCCGCCCGGCGCGCACGATCAACGCCATCGCGTGCTCGGCCGAGCGGAAGCGCGGCGCCAACATCTCGGAGTCGAACTCGAGGAACGCCACCACGTCGGCCGACGGCACCCGGTGCAGCACCGCCTCGGTCCCGACGAGAATGTCCGCCGGGGTCTGTCCCCGGCGGACATTGCCGTCGGTCGACGTCGATCCCGTGATCTGTTCCACCGGTCGGTTGGCGGCGGCCTGCAGTTCCTCCCGCAGGCGGGTGACGCCGGGACGCAGGTTGGCGAAGGCGGAGCGGCCACACGCCTGGCACACCGGCGGACGTTGCGTGCCACAGCGACGGCAGACCAGGCGGCCGTCGTCGGCCAGCCCGACCGCGGCGTCGCAGGTTTCGCACCGCACGAGCGAGCGACAGTTCCGGCAGGCCAGCACCCGCGCCCGACCGGTGATGTTGCTCACGCAGACGACCCTCGCCGCCGGGTCACGCAGCCGCTCGATCAGCGCCGACGTGACGAGCGAGCGCTTCCACGGGTCCTCGTCGGTGCGGTCGACCACCGTCACCGCCGGCCAACCGGCACGCTCGCGGCCGGCCTCGGGATGGACCACGCCGCGCTCCCCCGCTGCCGTGACCGCGGCGGTCAACGTCGGTACGGGCGACACGAGCACCGCCGGGACGCCGGCACGCCGGCACCGCTCGAGCACCACGTCGCGGGCGTGCCACGTCGGGGCGCGTTCCTCCTGCAGGGCTTCGTCGTGCTCGTCGAGCACGATCGCCGCGGCGAGCCCGCCACAGGGCGCCCATGCCGCCGAGCGCGACCCGAGGACCACGTCGACGCCCGCCTTGGCGCGCGCCCAGTCGTGCGGCATGACGGCGACGGTCACTCCGGCGCGCGACAGGCGGGTCGCGAGCAATGCCACCTGCGACTGCGACGGGGCGATGGCGAGCGACGGACCCTCCCCGGCCGGCGGCGAACTGCACCGCCGCGAGCAGTGCCGGCATCTGGTCGGCCCGTGGCGGCAGGCGTAGGACGCCACCACCCGCGGCGAACAGCGACGCGGTGGCGGGCGAGGTCGGCCCGACCGTGCCGCGCGCCGTCCGTGACGCGAGGGGCAGCCCGGAGACGACGCGCTCCGGCGACGCCGTCACGAGGAACGGGCGGAGGCGCCGCGCCGCCCAACGCACCGAGGCCCACCCGGCGAGGTCGATCAGGTCGGCCGACGGTCCCGTCCCCGTCACCTTGACGATCTGTTTGAGCTCGATCGGCTTGCGGGCAATCGGCGTGGCGCGGTCGACATCGATTTCGTCGGCGACCTCGTCGGTGAGTTCGATCACCCAGCCCCCGACACGACGACCGTGGAGGTCGACACGAACGATCGTGCCGACCTCCACGGTCGCGCGGAGTTCATCGGGAACGAGGTAGTCGAACGCCCGGTCGAGCCCCGACACATCGGGGAGGACCCGGGCGATCAACGACCGAGCAATCGCGTTCGACGGCGTCGGTCAGGCGCCGACGGCGACCATGAACTCGTCGAGGCGACCGAGCTCTTCCCACGGGAAGCCGGCCCGGCCGAAGTGGCCGTAGGCCGCGGTCTTCCGGTAGATCGGGCGCTTCAGGTCGAGGTCGCGCACGATGGCACCGGGGCGCAGGTCGAACGTCGAGCGCACGGCGGCCTCGATCGCCGCCGGGTCGACCTTGGCCGTCCCGAACGTCTCGACCAGGATGCTCATCGGCTGGGCCATGCCGATGGCGTACGCCAACTGCACCTCACATCGGTCGGCGGCACCACTGGCCACCACGTGCTTGGCCACCCAGCGACCCGCATAGGCGGCGGAACGGTCGACCTTGCTCGGGTCCTTGCCCGAGAAGGCGCCGCCGCCGTGACGGCCCATGCCGCCGTAGGTGTCGACGATGATCTTGCGGCCGGTGAGCCCACAGTCGGCGTACGGTCCGCCGCGCACGAAGTTGCCCGTGGGGTTGACGTAGATCTCGTAGTCGTCGTCGGCGAACTGCTCGGGGATGATCGGCCGGATGACCTGGTCGATCAGGTCGGGACGGATCACCGTGTCGCGGTCGACGCCCTCCTGGTGCTGTGTGCTGATGAGCACGCCCTTGAGCGCGACCGGCCGGCCGTCTTCGTACTCGTAGGTGACCTGCGTCTTGCCGTCGGGGCGCAGGTACGGGACCTGGCCCGACTTGCGCACCTCGGCCAAGCGCTCGGACAGGCGATGGGCCGTCCAGATCGGCAGCGGCATCAGGTCGGCCGTCTCGTTGCAGGCGTAGCCGAACATCATGCCCTGGTCGCCCGCACCCTGGGCGTTGAGCTGATCCTCGCCGGACAACCCCGTGCGAACCTCCTCGCTGATGTTCACGCCCTGCGCGATGTCGGGACTCTGCTCGTCGATCGACACGATGACGCCACACGTGTTGCCGTCGAAACCGTAGAGCGCGTTGTCGTAGCCGATGCCGTTGATCGTCTCGCGGGCGATCTTCGGGATCTCGATGTACGCGTCGGTCGTGATCTCGCCGGCGATGACGCAGAGGCCCGTGGTGAGCATGGTCTCGCAGGCGACGCGGGCGTTGGGGTCTTCGGCCAGGATCGCGTCGAGCACCGCATCGGAGACCTGGTCGGCCATCTTGTCGGGGTGCCCTTCGGTGACGCTCTCAGAGGTGAAGGTGTACGTGGTCATGTGGTGTGGTCCGATGTCCTGTCAGGGTCGTGTACGTATGGCGACGATGGCGTCGATGACGGCCCGTGCGACATCTCGCTTGTCGGCGAGGTCGATCTCGACAGGCTCCGCGTCGGGCCGCAACAGCGTAACCGCATTGGTGTCGTGTTCGAAGCCCACCCCGGGCTTGGCCACATCGTTGGCGACGAGCAGATCGAGGCGCTTGGCGACCAGCTTGGCGGTGGCATTGGCGACGAGATCGTCGGTCTCGGCGGCGAAGCCGACGAGCACCTGGCCGGCACGTTTGCGCGCTCCCAGACCGGCCAGGATGTCGGGCGTCGGCTCGAGGACGATCTCCGGGGCGCCGTCGCGCTTCTTGAGCTTGCCGTCGGCCACGTTGGCCGGCCGGAAGTCGGCGACGGCGGCGGCCATCACGATCACGTCGTGGTCGTCGGCCGCCTGCTGCATCTCGACGTCCATCTCGGCGGCCGTCTCCACCCGCCGCACCGTCGCACCGGGAGGTGTCGGCAGCGAGACGGTCGACACGATCGTGACCTCGGCGCCCCGCGCCGCCGCCTCGGCGGCGATGGCGTACCCCTGCTTGCCGGAACTGCGGTTGGCGATGACGCGTACGGCGTCGATCGGCTCACGGGTGCCGCCGGCCGACACCGCCAGGCGCACGCCCGCAAGATCGCGCGGCCCCAGCACCCGTTCCGCCTCGGCGACGATCAACGCCGGATCGGCGAGCCGGCCGGCCCCGAGATCCCCACCGGCGAGACGCCCGACGGCGGGGTCGACGATGTGCACACCACGCTGGCGCAGCACGGCGATGTTGTCGGCGACGGCCGGGTGTTCCCACATCTCGGTGTGCATCGCGGGGCAGATCACGACCGGGGCGCGGGTGGCGATGAGCGTGTTGGTGAGCAGGTCGGTCGACAGGCCCATCCGGTAGGCGGCGATGAGCCGCGCCGTCGCGGGCGCCACGAGGACGAGGTCGGCGCCCTGGCCGATCTTGGTGTGCGGGATCGGTGTGGTCGGGTTGTCCCAGAGCGCGGTCTGCACCGGTTCGGAGGCGAGGGCGCTGAGCGTGGTGCGGCCGATGAACCGTTCGGCGCCCGCCGTCATGATCGGCACGACGTGCGCGCCGGCGTCGACGAGACGACGTGACACCTCGATGGCCTTGTAGGCGGCGATGCCGCCGGTCACCCCCAGGACGATGCGCTTGCCGGCGAGTGCACTCGACATGCGACGGCTCGGCGGTCGACGGCGGTCAGGCGTCGTCGGTATCGGCGGCGAGGAAGCCCTCGCCGGCGGCGTCGGCCATCGCCTGTGCTTCGGCCTCGGGGTCGACCTCCGCCTCGACGGGCGCCTCGGTCCAGACGATCTTGTGCTGGGCGATCTCCTCGAAACCGATCGACAGCGGCTTGCGCGACACCGACGACACCTGCGGCGGGATCATGTGGCCGAGGCCGTCACCGAGCTGGTTGAAGTACGAGTTGATGTTGCGTGCCCGGCGGGCGGCGAGCGTGACCAGGGAGAACTTCGAGTCGACCGTCCCGAGCAGGCGCTCGATCGGAGGATTGATCATCGTGTCGTGGTCCATGGCCATAGTGCGCGACAGCCTACCTGGACCGGGCCGCTTTGATGATGGACAGCATCTCGTCGACGGTCGTCTCGAGATCGTCGTTGACCACCACCTCGTCGGCGAGTTCGCGCCCGATCGGCTCTTCCACCTCGGCCTTCTTCAGGCGGGCGAGCACCTTGTCGTTGGGATCGCCGCGCCCGCGGAGCCGCCGCTCCTGTTCGTCACGCGACGGCGGGAGCACGAAGATCAACAACGCCTCCGGGTAGAGCCGCTTGACCTGCTGGGCACCGTCGACCTCGATCTCGAGGACGACGTCGAGCGCATCGCGCACCTCCGGGGTGGGACTGCCGTAGTAGTGGCCGAGGAACTCGGTCCACTCCAGGAAGCCGCCCTCTTTGACACGGCGCTCGAAGCTGGCCGTGTCGGTGAACACGTACGCGTCGGCAGCCTCCGAGGGGCGCTGTTCGCGGGTCGTCCACGAGCGGCTGAGCCACAGCTGCGGATCGCGCCGCACGAGACGTTCGACGATGGTTCCCTTGCCGACCCCACCAGGTCCGGAGACGACGATGATCACGCAGCGTCAGCCGAGTAGATCGAGCAGTTTCAGCTTCTGCTGCGCACCGAGGCCCTGCACCCGGCGGTTGTCGGCGATCTCGACGTCTTCCATGATCTTGCGAGCCTTGACCTTGCCCACACCGGGCAGCGACTCGAGCAGCGACACGACCTTCAGCTTGCCGACGTTGCCGTCGTCGGACGCCAACGCCTCGGCGAGGGTCATCGAGCCCATCTTGAGACGAGCCTTGATCTCGGCGCGGGCGGCCCGAGCTTCGGCCGCTTTGGCCAGAGCAGCGGAGCGCTGCTCGGGGGTCAACGGTGGGGGTGTTGCCATGGGGTCACGCTAGCGCGCCGATCTCACCGATGCCGCGAATGCCCTGCTCATGCATCCAGTGGACGAGTTCACGCTGGACGTCGGCGGTCGCCGAGGGGTTGGCGAACGAGGCGGTGCCGACCTGGACCGCGGAGGCACCGGCGAGGAGCAACTCGGCGGCGTCCCAGCCCGACGCCACGCCGCCGACCCCGATGATCGGCAGCTCCGGCAGGGCCTCGTGCACGTCGTGGACCGCGCGCACGGCGATCGGATGGATGGCCCGGCCCGACAGGCCGCCGCCACCGGCGGCGAGCGACGGTCGGAGCGTGGCGGGGTCGTAGGCGAACCCGAGCATCGTGTTGACGCACGTGACCGCCTCCGCACCGGCGCGCGGCGACGGCCTCGGCGACCTCGACGATGCGGTCGGTGTTGGCGCTCAGCTTCGCCCAGCGGGGCCGTGCGCACACGGCGACCGCGTCGATGACCTCCGCCGACAGGGCAGGGTCGTGGGCGAAGATCGACCGGCGACCCTCGAGGTTCGGACAGGAGAGGTTGACCTCGACGGCGACGACCTGGGCGGGCGCGGCGGCCAGCAGTTCGGCCGCGGCGCGATAGTCGTCGATCGAGCGACCCCAGATGCTCGCCACCACGGTCGCGCCGCTCGCCACGAGATCGGGCAGCACGTGGTCGAGCCAGTGCTCGATGCCGGGCCCCTGCAGTCCGACCGCGTTGAGCATGCCCTGCGCCGTCGGATGCAGCCGGGGCGCCGGGTTGCCGTCCCACGCGAAGGCGGCGAGCGACTTGGTCACCACTGCGCCGATCGACGCGAGGTCCATCGCGCCCGCCAGCTCCACCCCGTAGCCGGCGGTCCCCGACGCCGTCATGACCGGTGAGGCCAGTTCGACCGTGCCGATGCGTGCCGTCAGATCGACCGACGCGCCGCCGGCACTCCGGAGCCGCCGGCGGCCGGTGAACCTCACGTCATCCGGCCCAGCGCGTGGTATTCCTGCAGCGGGCGCACCGTGAGCGACTCGCCGTCGCGTTCGGCCATCCCCTCGGCGGCGGCGAGCGCGGCGTCGATGGTGGTCACGCAGCTGACGCGATGCATGCTCGCCGCCTTGCGGATCTGCTCGCCGTCGCTGCGGCCGATCCGGCCCCGCGGCGTGTTGACGACGAAGCTGATCTTGCCGTCGGCGATGAGGTCGACCGCGGTCACCCCGGCACCGTCCTGCACCTTGGCGACGACCTGATCGACGGGCGCGTCGAACCGGGCGAGGAAGGCCGCCGTCCCCTCGGTGGCGGCGATGCCCAGGCCGAGCGCCCGCAGCCGCTGGGCCACGACGAGCCCCGCGGGCTTGTCGGGGTCGGCCAACGAGAGGAAGACGGTGCCGTCGGTCGGCAGGATCGTGCCCGCCGCGAGCTCGGCCTTGTAGAAGGCCCGGCCGAACGTGTCGGCGATCCCCATCACCTCGCCGGTCGAGCGCATCTCCGGCCCGAGCGCCGGGTCGACCTCGGGGAACCGGTTGAAGGGCATCACCGCTTCCTTGACGGCGACGTGCCCACCGACCGGCGACACGAGCAGGCCCTCGCGGCGCAGCTCGTCGAGCGTGGCGCCGAGCATCACCCGGGTGGCCACCTTCGCCAGCGGCACACCGGTCGCCTTGGCGACGAAGGGCACCGTGCGGCTCGCCCGCGGGTTGGCCTCGATGACGTAGACCGTCGTACCGACCACGGCGTACTGCACGTTGATCAGCCCGATCACGTCGAGCCGCTTGGCGATCGCGCTCGTGTAGGCGTGGATCACCTCCACCACCCACGAGGGCAGCGTCGGGGGCGGGATCGCGCAGGCGGAGTCGCCGGAGTGGACGCCCGCCTCCTCCACGTGCTCCATCACGCCGCCGATCAGCACCTCGCCGGTCGCGTCGCGGATGGCGTCGACGTCGACCTCGGTGGCGTCGGCGAGGAACCGGTCGATCAACACCGGCCGTTCGGCCGACAGGCCGCCTTCCTTGCCGAGGCTGCCGAACCCGGCGAGCTCCTCCATCGCCCGGGCGAGATGGTTGCGGTCGTGGACGATCTGCATCGCCCGGCCGCCGAGCACGTAGCTCGGCCGCACGAGCACCGGGAAGCCGATCTCGTCGGTGATGGCGAGCGCCTGTTCGAGGTCGGTCGCCGTGCCGCCCGGGAGGCTGCGGGATGGCCAGTTCGTCGCAGATCTCGTTCCACCGCTGGCGGTCCTCGGCGGCGTCGATCGAGTCGGGCGACGTGCCCGCGACGAGCTCGGGCGGGATCAGACCGGCGAGCTTCAACGGGGTCTGCCCGCCGAGCGACACGATCACGCGGTGCGGTCGCTCGGCGGCGAGGACGTTCAGCACGTCCTCGGTGGTCAGCGGTTCGAAGTACAGCCGGTCGGACGTGTCGTAGTCGGTCGACACCGTCTCGGGGTTGCAGTTGATCATCACGGTCTCGAAGCCGGCGTCGCGCAGCGCGAACGAGGCGTGCACGCAGCAGTAGTCGAACTCGATGCCCTGCCCGATCCGGTTCGGGCCCGACCCGAGGATCACGACCTTCTGGCGGTCGCTGTCGCGGACCTCGCTCTCGTCCTCGTACGTCGAATAGTGGTACGGCGTCTCGGCGGCGAACTCGGCCGCACACGTGTCGACCGTCTTGTACGTCGGGATGACGCCGGCGGCTTCGCGGGCCGTGCGGACCTCGCCCTCGCCGAGGTCCCACAGGTAGCCCAACTGGGCGTCGGAGAAGCCGAGCCGCTTCGCCCGCCGCCAGTCGCGGCGCGACATCGTCGCGGGCCGTTCGTCCTCGAGCGCCTGACGCTCCTCGACGATCATCGAGATCTGGTCGAGGAACCACGGATCGATCCGGGTGACCGCGTGGACGACCTCGATGCTGACGCCGCGCCGGAGCAACTCGCCCACCTGCAGCAAACGGTCCGGCGTGGCGATCGCCGACGCGGCGAGCAGATCGTCGTCGGCCACCGTGTCGAACTGCACTTCCGACGAGTCGCAGTTGAGGCCGGCCCGGCCCTGTTCGAGCGAGCGCAGCGCCTTCTGCAGGCTCTCGGGGAACGTGCGGCCGATCGCCATGACCTCGCCGACCGACTGCATCTGCGTGCCGAGCACGCCGGTCGTGCCGGGCAGCTTCTCGAACGCCCAGCGCGGGATCTTCGTGACGACGTAGTCGATCACCGGCTCGAACGCGGCCGGCGTCGAACGCTCGGCGGTGGCCGTGATGTCGTTCGGAATCTCGTCGAGCGTGTAGCCGACCGCGAGCCGCGCGGCGATCTTGGCGATCGGGAATCCCGTCGCCTTCGACGCCAGCGCCGACGATCGCGAGACGCGCGGGTTCATCTCGATCACGACCTGGCGGCCGGTGTGCGGGTCGACGGCGAACTGCACGTTCGACCCGCCCGTCTCCACGCCGACGCGGCGGATGCAGGCGATCGAGGCATCGCGCATCTGCTGGTACTCGACGTCGGAGAGCGTCTGGATCGGTGCGACGGTGATCGAGTCCCCCGTGTGGACGCCCATCGGGTCGACGTTCTCGATGCCGCAGATGATCACGCAGTTGTCGGCGTGGTCGCGCATCACCTCGAGCTCGTACTCCTTCCAGCCGGCGATCGACTCCTCGACGAGGATCTCGTTGATCGGGCTGGCGGCGAGGCCGGTGACGGCGAGGCGGGTGAACTCCTCGTGGGTCGCGGCGATGCCGGTGCCCCGGCCCCCGAGGATGTAGGCGGGACGGATGATCACGGGCAGCCCGATGCCGTCGACGATCGCTTCGGCCTCCTCGAGCGAATGGGCGGTGCCGGACCGCGGCACCTCCAGGCCGATCTCGATCATCGCCTGCTTGAACAGGGCGCGGTCCTCGGCGGTGGCGATCGCCTCGGCGTTGGCGCCGATCATCTCCGGTGTGCCGGGCACACCGATCAGGCCCCGCTCGAACAGCTCCATGGCGATGTTCAGGCCGGTCTGGCCGCCGAGGGTCGGCAGCACCGCGTCGGGCCGCTCGCGCTCGATGATCGCCGCCAGCACCTCCCACGTCAGCGGCTCGATGTAGGTGGCGTCGGCGAAGTCGGGATCGGTCATGATCGTCGCCGGGTTCGAGTTGGCGAGGATGACGCGGTAGCCCTCCTCCTTCAACACCCGGCACGCCTGGGTCCCGGAGTAGTCGAACTCGCAGGCCTGGCCGATGACGATCGGGCCCGAACCGATGATCAGGATCGAGCGGAGGTCGGTGCGCTTGGGCATCAGCGGGCCCCGTTCCTGCTCATCATGTCGGCGAACTGGGCGAACAGGTAGTTGGCGTCGCTCGGTCCGGGGTTCGCCTCCGGATGGTGCTGCACGCTGTAGGCCAGCTCCCCCGTCACCTGCAGCCCCTCGCACACGCCGTCGTTCAGGTTGACGTGGGTCATCGTCGCCCGATCGCCGAACGATCCGGCGTCGACGGCGAAGTTGTGGTTCTGGCTCGTGATCTCGACCCGGCCGCTGGCGAGGTTCTGCACCGGATGGTTCCCCCCGTGGTGGCCGAACGGCATCTTCACCGTCTCGGCGCCGATCGCCCGGGCCAGCAGCTGGTGGCCGAGGCAGATCCCGAAGATCGGCACCCGGCCGAGCAGTGCCGAGATCGCCTCGACCTGGGGGCCGCACATGGCGGGATCGCCCGGGCCGTTGCTCAGGAACACCCCGTCGGGGTCGAGGGCGAGGATGTCGGCCGCGGTGGTCGCCGCCGGCACCACCTCGACCGTGCCGAGGCGGGCGAGATGGCGGCCGATGTTGCGTTTCATCCCGTAGTCGATGGCGACGATCCGCCGCCGCGCTGGTCGGGTCGAGCCGCCTCGATCGTGTACCGCTCGGGGGTCGTCACGGTGCTGACCAGGTCGACGCCGTCGGTGCCCGGCTCGCGCCGCGCCGCCTCGAGCAACTGGGCTTCGTCCACCGATCCGAACGCTCCGGGGATGGCGCCGGTGTCGCGGATCAGCCGCGTCAGGCGGCGGGTGTCGATGCCGGCGATGCCCGGCACTCCCCTGGTGGCGAGCATCGCCCCGAGGCCGCCTTCGGCACGATGGTTGCTGTGGCGGCGGGCCAGCTCGCGGATCACGACGCCGCGACAGAACGTGCCGCCGGACTCGTCGTCGGTCGGGTTCACGCCGTAGTTGCCGAGGTGGGCGGTGGTGAACGTGATGATCTGCCCCGCATAGCTGGGGTCGGTGATCACCTCCTGGTAGCCGCTCATCACGGTGTTGAACACGACCTCGCCCGTGGCGATCGCCGCCTCTGCTCCGATCAGCTCGCCTTCGAACACGCTCCCGTCGGCGAGCACCAGCAGTCCGTCCCGAATCGTCTCGCGGCTCATCGCCCCACCACCCCCGCCCCACCCCGAAATTTGTTGACTTCGGCCCGCTGGGCGGGCCGATCGGAACAAGTTTCGGAACGTGGCTGCATGAACATCCATTCTAACGCATGAGTATTCAGAATCATCGGGTGGCCGTCCCGTCGCGCACGACGACGGTGCCGTCGAAGATCGTGTGGCGCACCTTGCCCCGCAGCGGCGTGCCGACGTAGGGCGTGTTGCGGCTCTTGCTCGCCAGTCGGGCGGGCACCACCTCCCACTCGAGATCCGGATCGAACACCGTGAGGTGGGCCGGTTCGCCGGCCGCGATCGGTCGGCCGTGACGGTCGGCCACCCCGGCGATGGCCGCCGGCTTCCACGACAGCGCCGCCACGATGTCGGCGAGCGGCATGTCGAGGCTGGCGATCGACACGCCGAGCGACGTCTCGAGACCGAGCATCCCGGGCGGCGCCTGGTCGAGCGGCTGCTCCTTGGTCTCCCGCGCATGTGGCGCATGGTCGGTGGCGATGGCGTCGATCGTGCCGTCGGCGAGCCCTGCCCGCACGGCGTCGACGTCGGCGCGGGTGCGCAGCGGCGGGTTGACCTTGAACACCGCGTCGTAGCCGGCCAGGAGTTCGTCGGTCAGGCTGATGTGGTGCGGGGTGGCCTCGGCGGTCACCGGGAGGCCATCGGCCTTGGCCCGCCGGACGAGATCGACACTGCCGGCGGTCGAGAGGTGGAGGAAGTGCGCCTTGGCACCCGTCAGGCGCACCAACTCGATGTCGCGGTGCACCATCAGCTCCTCGGCGATCGACGGCCAACCCGGCAGGCCGAGACGGCTGCAGCAGGCCCCTTCGTGCATCACTGCGCCGTCGGTCAGGCGGGCGACCTCGCAGTGCTGGGCGAGGGTGATGCCGAGCCCGCCGGCGTACTCGAACGCCCGGCGCATGAGGAGCGGATCCTGCACGCCGCTGCCGTCGTCGGTGAAGATGCGCACGCCGATCGCGGCGAGTTCGGCGAACGGCGCGAGCTGGGTCCCGTTGCGCCCGACCGTGATCGCACCCGCCGGGAGCACCTCACACAGTCCGGCCCGGACGGCCTGCTGGCGGACGAAGTCGACGACCTCCACGCAGTCCTGCGTGGGCTCGGTGTTGGGCATCGCCACGATGGCGGTGAACCCGCCGAGCGCGGCGGCGCGGCTGCCGGTCTCGATCGTCTCGGCCTCCTCCTTGCCGGGCTCGCGCAGGTGCGTGTGCAGATCGACGAACCCGGGGCTGACGACGCATCCCGAGGCGTCGATCACGTCCTCACCGTCGGCGGCCTCGAGCGCATCGCCGACCTCGGTGATGCGGCCGTCGACGATGCGCACGTCACCCACCCGTTCACCGGTCTGGTCGAGCAGCCGTCCGCCGGCGATCAGGATGCCGGCGGTGCCGTTCCCGGGGTTCGGGCTGGTGGTCATGTCGTCACCTTCTCGTCGCTCATCGACGACCGTTCGCCGCCGAGGAGGTCGAACAGCACCGCCATCCGCACGGCGATCCCGTTCGTCACCTGCTGGGTGATCACCGCACCGGGGAGTTCCGTCGGGTCGACGGTGATCTCCACGCCGCGGTTCATCGGCCCGGGATGCATGACGAGCGCGTGCGGTGCGAGGCGCGCCGCCCGATCGGCCGTGAGACCGAAGCGCATCGTGTACTCGCGCAGGCTCGGCACGAGCGCCTCGCCCATCCGCTCCTGTTGCATGCGCAGCAGGTAGAGGACGTCGACGTCGCCGATCACGTCGTCCAGCCGCTCGGTCCAGGGCAGGTCGATCACCGGTGGGAGCAGCGTCCGCGGGGCCACGAGGGTCACGTCCGCCCCGAGCATCGTCAGGGCCGTCGCCGTGCTGCGCGCCACCCGGCTGTGTTTGATGTCGCCGACGATCGCCACGCGGAGCCCGTCGAAGCCGGCCGTCCGGTGCAGGGCGACGCGGATCGTGTACGCGTCGAGCAACGCCTGGGTGGGGTGGGCGTGCCAGCCGTCGCCGGCGTTGATCACGCTGGCCGTGGTCCACCCGTCGACGAGCAGTGGGGCGCCGCTCGAACGGTGCCGCACGACGAACGCATCGACGCCCATCGCGGCGATCGTCTCGATCGTGTCGCGCAGGCTCTCGCCCTTGTTGACGCTCGACTGGCCGACGGCGAAGGTCATCGTGTCGGCCGACAGCCGCTTGGCCGCCGTCTCGAAGCTGAGCCGGGTGCGCGTCGAGTCCTCGAAGAACACGTTGCAGACGGTCTTGCCCCGCAGCGCCGGCACCTTCGGATTCGGCCGGCGGTTGACCTCGGCCATGTGGTCGGCGAGGTCGAGGATGCGCTGGATGCCGGTGGGGCCGAGGTCCTCGACCGTCAGGAGCGACGCGGTCACGAGATCACCACACCGTCGACGGTCGCCGACACCGACTCGGCCGAGCTGGTGGGCAGGTTCTTGCCGACGAAGTCGGGCCTGATCGGCAGCTCCCGGTGGCCACGATCGACGAGCACCGCCAGCTGGACGGCCCTGGGGCGTCCGTAGTCGCCGACCGCGTCGAGGGCGGCCCGGACCGTGCGGCCGGTGTAGAGCACGTCGTCGACGAGCACGACCGTGATGCCGTTCACGTCGAAGCGGAGGTCGCTCACCGCTCCGGGCGCAACGGGGCGCAAGCCGATGTCGTCGCGGTACAGACTGGCGTCGACCGATCCGACGGGCACACGGGCGGGCGAGGTGTCGATCCGGGCGATCGCTTCGCCGAGCGCTTCGGCCAGCCACACACCGCCGTGTTGGATGCCGATCAGCGCCACACGGTCGGTGCCGTGGTTGCGCTCGATGATCTCGTGCGCCATCCGGGTGATCGCGCGTCGCACGTCGTCGGGCCCCAAGACCTGCTTGGCGCCTGGCGGCGTGCCGGTTTCGGGGCCAGCAGCCATGTTCGTCCTTTCCGTGCGGGCCTCTCGGGACCCGCTTCACGGTCGGGAGGCAAGGTAGCAGGAACGACGATGACCGGTGCACGATCTCGTGATTCGTGGCGGATTTCCGTCAGCCGGCCGGGGACAGCGGTGGGAGGGCCACCGCGGGGTCGCGGTGGTAGAGGAGCCAGTAGTCGTTCGAGTCGACGAGGTCGAAGGCTGGGGCGATCGCCGCCCAGTCGGCTTGCAGCTGGGCGTCCTGGGCGGTGGGGATCATCACGTACTCGACCCGCTCGGCACGGTCCTCGAGCCGTGACCCTTCGATCGACGTGTCGGGCCCGTAGAGCACGACCCGGAACGGCGTCGGGAACTGGTAGATCTCCTCCCGGTAGGCGAGGTGCGGCGTGATCCGGTACTGGGCCGACACGACCGCGTCACCGGGGATCTCCGCGATCAGCTCCCGAGCCGCCACGGCGTCGGGATTGTTCGGGTCGCCGTAGAACTGCGGCTGCACCCCCCACGGCATCGGCGCCCAGAGATACGACGTGATCACCGTGACGATCCCGAGCACCAGCACCGCCACCCCCCGGAGCGGCACGACGTGCCCCGACCACTCGACGCGCTCGCGCACCGCGCCGATCGCGTACATCGTGCCGATCGCCAGCGCCGGCACGGCGATCAGGCTGTAGTGGTACTCGATCTGGTGCTGGTACCAGAAGGTGCTGAGGATGTTCGTGAACAACACGAGCGCACTGATCGCGGCGACGCTCGGCAGTCGCAGGAACAACCAGGCGAACGGCACCGTCATCTGCCAGATGTACCAGGGCCGTTCCTCGCTCGACAGGTAGTCGCTCAGCTGGGTGGGGTTCGTCACCGCCGTGTCGATCACACCGCGCGGACCACCGAACGGGATGCGCCAGCCGTTGCGGGTCGGCACCCCGATGAGGTTGCGCATCACGAGGTACATCGCCGTGAGCATGAAGGCGACGCTGCCGACGATGGTCAACAGGCCGATGCGCCGGTCGCGCTTGATCGCCACCCAGACGCCGAGCGGCACGATCACGAGCGACGCGTCCTCCTTCACGAGCAGCGACAGCACGACGAACACGACGTACAGCCGCCACTTCGATTCGAGCGCGGCGTAGATGGCGACGCCGACGAACACGCCGAGGAACGCGTCGGGATGGAAGTTCTCGAGGTTCGTCCAGCCGACGGCCGGGTGGAGCAGGTACGTCGCCGCGCCGACGACGGCGAACCACTCCGATCCGAGCCGGCGCCGGCCGTAGAGGAACACCGGGATGGCGCCGGCACCGATCGCCAGCGACTGGGCGAAGAACATGATCCCCGCACCGGGGAACAGCCAGTAGAACGGGACGAGGAGGAACAGGACGAACGACGTGTGGTCGCCGAACACGTTGCGGCCCATCAGGGTGCTGAACGGCGCCTTGAACCTCGACAGGAGCCACATGCCCTGGTCGTAGAGGGCCGAGTCGTACGTCGACGTGCCGAGCGCGTGGTGGATGTCGAGCGTGCGCTTCGTGAAGTACCAGGTGTAGACGGCGACGGCACCGAGGACGATCAGCAGCGGAACGCTCGGCCGCCGCCACGAGTACGTCGACTCGCCGGCGTCGCTCAGGGACGGTTCGTCGAGAATGTCCGCCGGGGACAGACCCCGGCGAACGTTCTCGACGGTCGACTCGGACATCGCGGTCTATGTTCGCAGGTCGCCGGCCAGGGCCGACAGCACACCGTTCACGAAGCGACCGCTGTCGTCGGTGGAGAACCGCTTCGCCAGTTCGACCGCCTCGTCGAGCACGACGGCCACGGGCACGTCGGGCCGTTCGGCCAGTTCGAACGACGCGATCCGCAGCACGTTGAGATCGATCACGGGCATGCGCTCCAGCGTCCAGCCCTTGGCCCGCGCCGCGATCGCCGCGTCGAGCCGTTCGCGGTGTTCGCCGACGCCGGCCACCAACTCGGCGGTGAGGGCGTCGGGTTCGAGGACCTGCAGGGCGAGCGCATCGGCCGGGGCGATGCCCTTCGATTCGGCTTCGTACAGGAGGTACAGGGCGCGTTCGCGCGCGTCGGAGCGTTCGTCGGGGCGCGGCAGGGAAGGCATCGGATGCGCAGCGATCAGACGCGGGTGATGTAGTCGCCGGTGCGGGTGTCGACCTTGACCTTGTCGCCCATCTCGACGAACAGCGGCACCTGGATCACCTTGCCGGTCTCGAGCGTCGCCGGCTTGCGGGCGCCCGACACGCGGTCGCCCTGCACGCCCGGCTCGGTCTGGGCGATCGACAGCTCGACGGAGGCGGCGATCTCGACGCCGATGATCTCGCCCTGGTAGATGGCGATCTGGGCGACCATCTGCTCGGTGAGGTAGTCGGCGGCATCGCCGAGCGCGCGTTGGGGCACGTGCATCTGGTCGTAGGTGCTCGTGTTCATGAACACGTACTCGCCGCCGTCCTTGTAGAGGAACTGCATGTCCTGGCGATCGACGATCGCCTGCTCCACCTTGATGCCGGCGTTGAACGTCTTGTCGATCACCGCACCGTTGCGGACGTTGCGGATCTTGGTGCGCACGAAGGCGCCGCCCTTGCCCGGCTTGACGTGCTGGAACTCGACGACCTGGAACAGGTTGTTGTCGAGTTCGAGGGTGATCCCGTTCTTCAAGTCGTTGACGGAGATCTGTGGCATGGTGCGTCCCTTTGAATGGGTGGGTTGGGTGAGTCAGTTGAACGGTCGCTCGGGCGCGTGCGTGAGGCGGCGCGAACCCTGCTCGGTGACGACGAGGAGGTCCTCGATCCGGAATCCACCGAAACCGACACGATAGAGGCCCGGTTCGACGGTCACCACGTTGCCGACGTCGATCGGGTCGTCGGACGCCATCGAATGGAACGGTCGTTCGTGGATCTCGAGGCCCACGCCGTGCCCCGTGCCGTGGAGGTACCAGTCGCCGTAGCCGGCCTGCGCGAACACGTCGCGACTCGCCCGATCGACCTCGCGGGCGGACGTGCCACCGGCGACCGCGTCGATCCCGGCGTGCTGCGAGGTCGACACCAGTTCGTAGAGCTCGCGCTGTCGATCGGTGGGCTCCCCGATCACGTACGACCGCGTCATGTCGGAGTGGTAGCCGTCGACGAGCGCGCCGACGTCGATGATCACGGTGTCGCCCTCGGCGATGCGCCGGTCGGTCGGTTCGTGGTGCGGGCGGGCGCCGTGGTCGGGCCCGGCCGCCACGATCGTCTCGTAGCTGCGGTCGTCGGCACCGAAGAGGCGCATCCGGTACTCGAGTTCGTTGCGCACGTCGGCCTCGGTGACCGGTGAGTCGACCGTCGCGAAGAGCATGGGTTCGACCTCGGCCAGCGCGGCGTCGGCCGCCGCGGCGGCGGCCGCGATCCGGGCGATCTCGGCGTCGTCCTTGACCAGACGCTGCTGCTTGACCGCCGACGCGACCGGGACGAGGTCGACGGCGCCGGCGAGCACGCGTCCATTCCGACCACGACGTCGCGGTGGGGTCGAGCCCGACGCGGGCCGACCGCACCGCTTCCACGAGCCGCTCGTCGAGCCGCACCCGCGACGTCTCGGCGATCACCCGCGCGCCGCTGGCGGCGGTCTCGGCGCGGGCGCGGTCGCCGTAGCGGCCGTCGGTGCCGAGGATCAGGTCGTCGGTCGTCACGACGGCCCAGCCGTTCGAGCCGCTGAATCCGGTCAGCCAGCGGACGTCGATCAGGTCGGTGTAGACGAACGCGTCACACGCCGCCGCGCCACGAGCCGACAGGGCCGCACGGACGGCGTCGACGCGTGCGCCGTGTTCGATCGGCGGCAGGGCGGCGCGATCGAAGGCCGGCGTCGCGATCACGTCCGGCTCCGTTCGTGCAGGGTCCGTTCGAGCACGGTGCGCACCACGCCGGCGTCGACGTCGGTCACGACCTCCACCCCGGCGGGACCGTCGAGCACGAACGTCAGCCCGTCGAGCGCCTTCTTGTCCCGGCCCATCAGGGCGAGAAGTTCGTCGGCGTCGAGGCCGGCTGGTGGGGCGATCTCGAGGTCGTACTCGCCGGCCACGATGCGGCGGTGCTCGTCGACGCGGGCCCGGTCGATACGGCCGAGTTCACAGGCCAACTCGGCGGCGAAGACCAACCCGACGGCGACGGCTTCACCGTGGGCGAGATCGTGGTCGGTGGCGATCTCGAGGGCGTGGGCCAGCGTGTGTCCGTAGTTGAGCAGCGCCCGCCGCCCGCCCTCGCGCTCGTCGGAGGCCACCACCTCGGCCTTGATCTCGATGCAGCGGGCGATCCGGTCGGCGAGATCCATCGCCAGCAGGTCGTCACCGGTGAGGAAGTGGTACTTGGCCATCTCGCCGAGCCCGCAGCGCATCTCGCGGGCCGGCAGCGTGTCGAGCGCGTCGAGGTCACAGATCACCCCGGACGGCTGCCAGTACGCGCCGACGAGGTTCTTTCCCTCCGGGAGGTTGACGGCGGTCTTCCCGCCGACCGCGGCGTCGATCATGCCGAGCAGGGTGGTGGCGACGTGGACGACCGGCGTCCCACGGTGCCAGCTCGCGGCGGCGAATCCGGCCACGTCGGTGACCAGGCCTCCGCCGACACCGATCACCACGTCGTGACGCGTGAGACCCTGGCGGGCGAAACCACGGGTCAGGGTCTCGATGGTGGCCAACGACTTCGACTGTTCGGTCGTGCCGATCTCGTAGACCTCGACGTCCAGGTCGGCCAGTTCGGGACGCAGGCCGATCCCCGCTTGCGTGACGACGGCGGCGCGACGCGCCGAGGCGGGGACGAGCGAACCCACCACGCCGATCGCCCCGCGGTCGACCACGACGTCGTAGGGCGGATCGAGGGGCACCGTCACGCGCGGCATCGGAGCACCGCCTGGGCCACGTCGTTCACCGAGCGGTTGTCGACCGAGACGATGGCGCTCGCCACCTCGCGGTAGAGCGGCTCACGATCGATGAACATCTTGCGCAGTGTGCCCTCCGGGTCGCCGTCGAGCAAGGGCCGGTGGCCGCCCCTGCGCACCCGCTGCACCAGGACGTCGACGTCGGCCAGCAGCCACACCACGTAGGCGTTCGATGCCGCGAGCGCAGCCCGGTTCCCTTCGCCGAGCACGATCCCACCGGCGGCGGCGATGACGCTCGGCTCGGCTGCCGCCAGCGCCCCGGCGAGCACAGCGGCTTCGAGCAGCCGGTAGGCGGGCTCGCCGTCGGTCGTCCAGATCTCGCGCACGCTGCGCCCGGTCTGCGCTTCCACGAGGTCGTCGGTGTCGAGCAACGGTCGCTCGAGCCTGGCGGCGAGCACCCGGCCGACCGACGACTTGCCTGCTCCCATCATCCCGACCAACACGATGTGCCGTCGGTCGGTGTGCCGATCGTCGGTGTGCCGGTCGTCGGTGCACCGGTCACCGTTCGCCGACGTCACGGCAGCGTGGCGCGGAAGGCGGCGGCGTTGCGCACGAACTCGTCGACCGAGTCACCGCCGAACTTGCGCTGCGCCTCGGCCGCCACGACGAGGGCGACCATCGTCTCGGCGACGACACCCATCGCCGGCACCGCCGTGACGTCGGTGCGCTCCTTGAACGACACGGCGGGTTCCTTCGTCGCCGTGTCGACCGTTTCCAGCGTCGGCTTGTTGAGCGTCGCCAACGGCTTCATCGCCGCCCGCACGACGAGCAGCTCACCGGTGGAGATCCCACCCTCGGTGCCACCGGCCAGCGTGCTGCCACGGCGGTACTCGTTGGCGTCGGCGTCCCACCGGATCGGGTCGTGGGCCACGCTCCCCCGTCGCCCGGCGACCTCGAACCCGTCGCCGATCTCCACACCCTTGACGGCCTGGATGCTCATCACCGCCTGGGCGAGGAGGGCATCGAGCTTGCGGTCCCAGTGCACGTGACTGCCGAGGCCGACGGGGATGCCGAAGCCGAGCACCTCGACCACCCCACCGAGCGAGTCGCCGTCCTTCGAGGCGGCCTTGATCTCGGCGATCATCGCCTCGCTGGCGTCGAGGTCGAAGCAGCGGACCTGGTTCTCGTCGACCCGATCGAGTTGCTCCGGCGTCGGGCGCGGCGCATCGGCGGGAACGGCGGCGGCGCCCATCTGGATGACGTGCGAGATGATCTCGATGTCGAGCGTGCGGAGCAGCAGTTTGGCGACGGCACCGGCGGCGACGCGCGCCGCGGTCTCGCGGGCGCTCGCGCGTTCGAGCACGTCCCGGGCGTCGGTGAAGCCGTACTTCTGCATCCCCGCCAGGTCGGCGTGGCCGGGCCGCACCTGGGTCAGCGGATCCTTGGTCGCGCCGGGCGCCGGGCTCATCTCCTCGTGCCACTTGTCGCTGCGGAACCATTCGCTGTTCTTGATCTCGATGGCGATCGGAGACCCGAGCGTGCGGCCGTGGCGCACCCCGCCGACGAGGGTCAGCTCGTCCTGCTCGAAGCGTTGCCGCGGGCCACGGCCGTAGCCGAGGCGGCGCCGGGCCATCTCCGCCTGGATGTCGTCGACGGTGACCGCCAGCCCGGCGGGCAGCCCCTCGATCACCACGACGAGGGCCTGGCCGTGCGATTCGCCGGCGGTCAGGTAACGGAGCATCGGATCGAGGCTACCCGTCGCCCCTCGTCACCCCGCCGACGGTTCCAGCGATGAGCGAACGGCCCACCCCCCGGTCGCTTCGCTCATCGCAGGGTCGTTGTCCCCCGTTGCGATGAGCCAACGGCCCACCCCTCGGTCCGTTCGCTCATCGCAGGTCGTTCAGCGGGCGAGGAGCGCGGACTCGGCGGCGGCGCGCATCACGGCCACGTCGGGGAACGTGCCGAGCCAGTGCTGTTGCTGCAGCGCGGCCTGGTGGATCAGCATGCCGAGACCGTCGACGGTGCGGGCCCCCACCTCCTCGGCGGCGGCGAGCCAGGCGGTGTGCAGTGGGTGGTACACGAGGTCGACGACCACCTGCTCGGAGTGCAGCAGGCTCGGATCGCACGGCAGGTCGTCGGCCTCGGCGCCCGACGGCACCACCCCCATGCCGACGCTGGTCGCGTTGACGACGATGTCGGCGCGGGTGACGTCACTGACGATGCCGACCGACGCCGCGGTGGCCAGCTGGGCGGCGCGTTCGGCGGCGTCGGCGGACCGGTTGAGCACGGTGATGTCGCTCGTGCCGGCGCGGCCGAGGGCGTCGATCACCGACCGGGCTGCACCTCCCGCGCCGATCACGGCGACACGCGCCGCGGCGACGTCGATGCCGATCTCGGCCAGTGCGGCGACGAACCCCTCGCCGTCGGTGCTCGAGCCCACCAACTCCTCGCCGTCCCAGCTCACGGTGTTGACGGAGCGCAGCGATCGCGCCGCCGGCTCCAGCCGGTCGACCGCATCGGCGACGGCGGTCTTGTGCGGCATGGTGACCGACATCCCGGCGATGCCCAGCAGGCGCATCGCCTCGACCGCCTCGCCGCCGCGGCCGTCGGCCACGTCGAGCGCGGCGTACGACCAGTCGACGCCGGCGGCGGCGAAGGCAGCCCGATGGATGGCCGGCGACAGGCTGTGGGCGACGGGCGAACCGATCAACACGGCGAGGCCCCCGGCTCCGCCGGCGCCCGGTTTCACTACAGCGGCCGGGTCACAGGAGCCCGGCTTCTCGCGCCTTTTCGACGTTGGCGTCCTGCTGTTCGCCCGTGGCGGCGAAGACGTGGCTGCCGTCCTCGTTCCCGAGCACGTAGTACAGGTAGTAGCACTTGCTCGGATCGGGCAGATCGACGCAGATCGGATCACCGACCGACGGGTTGGGCGCCGGATTGAGGGCGGCCTGGATCGACGCCCGCCCCGGATTGGCGATCGGCGTCGGCGGCAGGCCGGCGTTCAGATACGTGTTGTACGGGCCCGGCATCTGGCGGAGGTCGGAGAACGGCAGGGTCGTGTCGATGCCGGCCTGGGTCGCGCCGTAGTAGACGCTGGCGTCGATGGCCAGCGGCATCTGGAAGAACAAGCGGTTGTAGATGACGCGGGCGATCTTGGCGCGGTCACCCTCGACGCCGGCCTCGCGTTCGATCATCGAGGCGATGGTGAGGATCTCGTACGGCGTGCGGCCCTGCGCGGCGGCCGCGTTGACGATGTCCTCCTGTTCACCGACGCGCTCCATCAGGGCGATCATGCGCTCGATGACCTGGCCCTCGCTCTCCGCGTTCGACACCTGGTACGTGTCGGGGAACAGCATCCCTTCGAGCGAGGTGACCTCGGGTGGTTGGAACGACGAGCGGACCGATGGATCGGCCGCGGCGGCGAGGAAGTCGGCGGCGGTCATCCGGTCGACGGTGGCGTCGAGCCGCTCGGCCATCTTGGCGACCGTGAAGCCCTCGGGGAACGTGACCTTCGTGTACGTCTGGCCCGGCGGCGTCCGCAGACGACCGAGCACGTTGCCCATGTGGTCGTCCGGACGGATCTCGTAGTAGCCGGGGGTGATCTCGAGGCCGCCGTTGCGGTCGACGTACCACTCGAACACGCCGACGTCGCTGATCAGGCCCTGGTCGTAGAGGCGCTGGGCGATCGAATCGAGGTCGTCGGTGTCGGCGACGGTGAAGCTCTGCACGTCGCCGGGGGCGCCGGCCGGATTCATCTTGCCGAGGTACCACCACCCGACGGCACCGGCGATCATCACCATGACGATGCCGATGACCATCGCCGTGTAGACGATCCACTTCAGGGGGCGCGTCTGGCGGCGCAGGCGTTCGACCGTGCCGGTCTGGTCGGTCGCGTCCCACGGATCGGTCGGCCAGTCGAGCGCGGGGTGCGCGTCGGGATCGACCTGCGCCTCGGGGAGCAGCGGATCGAGTTCCTGCTTCACGTCGTTCCGTTCGCGACCGGCCGGGTCGAGCCGGCCCGGTCGGCGGCGGGCCACGTGGAGCGCCGATGGTCGAGCCACGCCTGCAACATCACGGCCGCGGCGACCTTGTCGACGACCTTGCGGCGAGCGGGCGCGTCGAGGCCGGCTTCGATCATGCCGCGCTCGGCGGTCACGGTGGTGAACCGCTCGTCGTACATCTCCACCGGCACGCCGACCACGCTAGCGAGACGATCGGCCTCGGTCGTGGCAGCCTTCGCCGCCGGACCCCGCGTGCCGTCGAGCGACAACGGCAGCCCGACCACGACCACCACGGCCTCCTCCTCGCGCACGAGCCGGGCGATCTCGGTGTGGTCGTGGCGCTTCGACTTCGACCGGTGCACCGTGGTCAGCGGCGACGCGATCGTCCCCGACAGATCGCTCACGGCGATCCCGATGCGCTTCGACCCGAGGTCGATGCCGAGCGCCCGCACGCCGGGCACGTTCACCCCCGACCTCCGTTCGTCCGGGGACGGGTCCGGAACGAACCGAGGCTCATCCGAAGTCAGCGGCGGCGACGGCGGCGAGCCGCAGCGCCTCGGGGATGCCGCTCGGGTCCTTGCCGCCGGCCGTGGCGACGTCGCCCTTGCCGCCGCCGCCGCCCCCGACGGCCCGGGCGGCATCCTGGATGAGCGCCGACGCGGGACGCTCGCTGCCGGGAGCGACCGCGGCGACGAGTGCGACGCCACCGGTGGTGGTCTCGCCGGCGAGCACGACGACGCGCATGCCGCGCTGCTGGCGCACGGCGACGGCGAGATCGCGCAGGTCGCCGGGCGTGAGGCCGTCGACCTGGGTGATGACGACCCCGTCGTTGGCGATGGCGGCGAGTTCGGAGGCGCGGCCCATGGCGAGCTGGCCGCGCAGGGTCTTGATCTCGTCGTTGAGCGACCGGATCTCCTCCAGGCGTCGCTGCACACCGTCGAGCAGGTCGTCGGCCGGGGCGCCGACGAGCCGGGCCGCGTCGGCGATCAACGCCTCGTCGCGCTGCAGCAGCGCCACGCTCGCCTCGCCGGTGACCGCCTCGATGCGCCGCAGGTTCGAGCCGATCGACGACTCGTTGACGATCTTGATGGTGCCGATGTCGCCGGTGGCCTTGACGTGGGTGCCACCGCACAGCTCGATCGACGACCCCGCCTCGAGCACGCGCACGATGTCGCCGTACTTGTCGCCGAAGAAGGCGATCGCACCGAGGGCTTCGGCCTCGTCCTTGGTCGTCTCGAAGATGCGCGTCGGCGTGTTGCGCAGCGTCTCGGCGTTCGCCAACCGCTCGATCTCGGCGATCTGGTCGGCGCGTGACGGCCTCGTAGTGCGAGAAGTCGAACCGCAGACGGTCGGGGCCGACCATCGAGCCGGCCTGCTTGACGTGCTCGCCCAACACCTCGCGCAGGGCGTGGTGCAACAGGTGGGTCCCGGTGTGGTTGCGCCGGATCGCGTCGCGGCGGGCGACGTCGATCGTCGCCGTCGCGATCTGGCCCGTCGTGATCGTGCCCTCGGTGACGCGGGCGACGTGGCGCCGCAGGTTCGGCAGCGCATACGTCGTGTCGAGCACCTCGGCCCGCCCCGTCTCGGTCGAGATGGTGCCGGTGTCGCCGACCTGGCCGCCCGACTCGGCGTAGAACGGTGTGCGCTCCAGGAAGATCTCGACGTTCCCCGACCCGTCCGGGGCGTCGAGGACGGCGAGGACCCGACTGTCGGCGGTGCTCGTCGCGTAGCCGACGAACTCGGTCGTGCCGAACTGCTCGAGCACATCGCGGTACACGTCGAGCGTCGACGCGTCGGCGGCGCCCTTGTGGGCCGCCTTCGCCCGTTCGCGTTGGGCGGCCATGTCGGCGTCGAAGCCGGCCTGGTCGACCGCCACCCCGCGCTCGCCGGCGATCTCCTGGGTGAGTTCGAGGGGGAAGCCGTACGTGTCGTGGAGCAGGAACGCGGTCGAGCCCGAGAGCGACGACCCGTTGCTGTCGCCTTCGAGTTCGCCGTCGAGGATCGACAGACCGTTCTTCAACGTCTGGCGGAACCGCTCCTCCTCCTTGCCGATCACGTTGACGATGAAGTCGCGGTTCTTCACGACGTCGGGATACGCGTTGGCCATCACATCGGTGGCCACCTCGACGAGGCGCGGCATCACCAACTTCTCGGTGCCGAGCAGGTACGCGTACCGCACCGCGCGCCGGATGATCCGCCGCAACACGTAGCCGCGGGCCTCGTTCGACGGGAACACGCCGTCGTTGACGAGCATCGCCGACGAGCGCGCATGCTCGGCGAGGACGCGCACGGCGAAGCTGTCGCGGTCGTCGTAGTCGCCGACGATGTACGACTTGCCCGTGATCGAGCACGCCTCGTCGATGAGCGGCTGCATCAAGTCGGTCTCCCACACCGAGTCGACGCCCTGTACGAGGGCGAGGATGCGTTCGAGCCCCGCACCGGTGTCGATCGACGGCTTGGGCAGCGGCGTGCGCGTGCCGTCGGCCGCTTGGTCGAACTGCATGAACACGAGGTTCCAGAACTCCATGAAGCGATCGCCCGCCGGGTCGCCGAGGGGGCCGCCGTCGGGCCCGAACGCCGGACCGCGATCGATGTGCAGTTCGCTGCACGGACCGCACGGGCCGGTGTCGCCCATCTGCCAGTAGTTGTCCTTGTCGCCGAGCCGCTGGATGCGCTCCATCGGCACGCCGACGATCTCGTGCCAGATCGCCTCGGCCTCGTCGTCGCTCTCGTGGACGGTCACCCAGATCCGGTCGCCGTCGAAGCCCCAGCCGCCGCTCGACGGATCACTGGTGACGAGGTCCCAACTCCACGGGATCGCCGCTTCCTTGAAGTAGTCGCCGAAGCTGAAGTTGCCGAGCATCTCGAAGAACACGAGGTGGCGCTTGGTGCGGCCGACGTCGTCGAGGTCGTTGTGCTTGCCACCGGCCCGGGCGCACTTCTGCGAGCTGACGGCCCGGCGGTACGGCGGCTGCTCGTCGCCGACGAAGTACGACTTGAACGGCACCATGCCGGCGACGTTGAACAGCACGGTCGGATCGTGCGGGATGAGACTCGCCGACGGCACCGGCGTGTGCCCCTTGGCGGCGAAGAAGCCCCGGAACGAATCGCGGAGTTCGTCCGCGCTCATCGACTTCATCGTGCCGAGAGTCGGATTGGCGGTCGAACCGGTGCTGGTCATATCCCGATCGAGCCTACCGAGGGCGGTCCGCCGGACCAGCGGGCGTTCCCTCCCCACGCGCGCCCGGCGGCGACGTCGTAACGTCGCGGCCATGAGCGACGGCTGTTCCCATCTCGACACCCTCACCGTCGACGGTGCCAACACCGACGGATGCGAGGACTGCCTCGCCATCGGGTCGCACTGGCTGCACCTGCGACGGTGCACGTCGTGCGGCCACGTCGGATGCTGCGACAGCTCGCCGAACCGCCACGCCACCGCCCACTTCCACGCGACCGCACACCCGATCATCCAGAGCTTCGAGCCGGGTGAGGAGTGGCTGTGGTGCTACGTCGACGAGATCGCCTTCGAACTCGACACCGACGTGCCCAGCCCCGCCCACGGTCGCGCCGCGCACTAGGCGTGCCACGGATCGGGCGCGCCGCGCACTAGGTTCGCCGGCCGTGGCGACGCCCCCCGACATCCACGAGTGGATCAGCTTCGACGAGGTCGACGAGCAGCGCACCTGGGTGTTCGACGCCACGTATCTCCGGTCGAACTACACGTGCATCTTCGGGTGCGGGTGCCAGGGCATCCTCGACGAGCCGGCGCCGGAGCTCGGCCTCGGCTGCTGCAGTTTCGGCGCCCATCTGGTGGACGACGACGACCGCCGCAACCTCGCCGAGCACGTCGCCCGGCTCGAGCCCCGCCACATGCAGTTCCACGCCCGCGGCGGCACCGGAAGAAGGGGTACCTCCAGTCCGGTGACCCCGACGCCGACGGCAACCCGACGACGCTCACCCGCCTCGTCGAACACGACGGGGCCGAGGCCTGCATCTTCCTCAACCGGCCGGGGTTCGAGGGCGGCGCCGGCTGCGCACTGCACATCGCCGCGCTCGAAGCCGGTGAGCGGCCGCTCGACTGGAAGCCGTCGGTGTGCTGGCAGGTGCCGATCCGGCTCGAGCACTCGACCGACGAGTCCGGACACCTCACGTCACGGCTGCGCGAGTGGAAGCGGCGCGACTGGGGCGAGGGCGGGTCCGACTTCGGCTGGTGGTGCACCGACACCGCCGATGCGTTCGTCGGCGCCGAACCGCTCTACGTCAGCGCCAAGGACGACATCGTCGAACTCGTCGGGGCGCGCGTCTACGACCAGATGGTCGAACTGCTGGAACGCCCGGGCTGGGTGCCACTGCCGCACCCCGTGCGGCGAGCGCCGGAGTGATCAGTCGTCGGGGGACTCGTCGTCGTCGTCGAAGGTGACGCCGTATTTCTCCGCGAGCGCGGCGTACTCGTCATCCTCGGACTCCACTGGCACCGAGCGGTCACCGAACCCGAGATCGAACGCCCCGGGACCCGACTGCTTCAGTTTTCTCGCCTCTTCGAAACGGCGATGACGACCCTTCTTCACGACAGGGCTCCCACACTAGAAATCTGACATTGACGGGGAATTGTACCGGTCCACCCCGGGATTACACGGATGCCCCGCACCCGACACCGAGGTCGGCACGGCAGCGGACCTCCGAACCTCGTTTGCGTCGGGATTTCCGTCCGCCGGGGCCCCGTTTTCCTGACGCAAACGCTGCGTGGAGCCGTCGGTCGTCGTCTGCTCGTCGTCTGCTCGACGTCGTCAGGTGGCGACGGGGATGAGGCGGAGGCGGCCCTGGCCGTCGAACGTGAGGCCGGCCTCGCCGGCGACGAGGCGGCGGATGCCGTCGCCCAGCAGACCGGCCCGCCAGCCGGTGCCGAGGCGCGCATCGTCGTCACCGCGGAGGAACGCCACGAGATCGGCGCGGGTGGCGAGCAGGGCCGTGTCGACGTGTTCGTCGCGGGCGAGCTGACTCACCCACGCCGAGATCAGCGCCACCGCCGGACGCAGGTTGCGTTCGAGGTCGTCGGCCGTCGCCGGCACGGGAGGTGGGGGCGCCGCCTTGCCCTCGCTGACCGCGGCGAGGATCTCGGCGGCGATCGTGCCTTTGGCATGCCGGTCGTCGACGCCGCGGGACTGGCTCAACTCGCGCAGCGTTCCCGGGGCCCGTTGCGCGATCCCGAGCACGGCGAGATCGGGCAGCACCTGGCGGACCGGGATGTCGACGCGCATCGCCCGCCGTTCCCGCCAGGCGGCGACCGCACGGGCGACGCCGCGGGCACTCGGCCGCAGCGTGCGCGAGTCCTTCAGCCGCAGCCACGCTTCGTCCGGAGCGGACCCGCTCACCGGTTTCGTGCGGAGTTCCTCGCAGGCCTCGTCGACCCATTCCGTGCGGCCGGAGGCGGCGAGCTTGGCCGCCAACAGGTCGTGCACCTCGAGCAGGTACTCGACGTCGACGGCGGCGTACTGCATCTGGTCGTCGGACAGCGGCCGGCGGAGCCAGTCGGTGAGCCGATCCCCCTTCGGCGGCGACACCCCGATCTCGCCCTGCAGCAGCGACACCAGCGATGGGGTCCCGTAGCCGACGAATCCGGCGGCGATCTGCGTGTCGAACATCCGCGCCGGGATCGCCCCGGCGGCGTGGGTCAGGACGTCGAGATCCTGTTGCGCGGCGTGGATCACGCAGAGCACGTCGGACGTCAGGAGCGGCGCCAGCGCGTGCACGTCGACCGCCAACGGGTCGACGAGTGCCACCTGTTGCCCGAGTGTCTCGTCGTGCCACGCGACCTGGACGAGTGCGAGCTTGGGGAAGTACGTGCGCTCGCGGTGGAACTCGGTGTCGAGGGCGTAGCGGGGACACTGCCGCAGCGCGTCGACGAGGCGCTCGAGTTCGTCCTGCTGGTCGATCCAGCGGTAGGCGATCCGCTCGAGGCTCGGGTTCGTGCTCATGTGCGGGAGGATTCGTCCGGGTCCGTGCTTCCGAGGGCCACGTCGAGCCCCGCCCGTTCCCAGGCCATCATCCCGCCGAGCACGTTGACCACCTCGAGCTCGCGGTCGGCGGCGAACTCGCAGGCGTGTGCGCTGCGTCCCCCGACCTTGCAGATGACGTACGTCGGCGCGCCGTCGAACGACGCGAGCCGGTCGGGCACGGTCGCCAACGGCACGTGCACCGCCCACGGAATGTGGCCGGCGGCCCACTCGTCGGCTTCGCGGACGTCGACGACGCGCGCCTGCGGACCGAGCGCAGCAAGCTCCTCGACGGTGATCTCTCCGTACGACACGCTGCCAGGCTACTGACGGAGATCGTCCAGCGTGTTGATGTTGCGGACGGCCTCCATCGACACCCGGACGTCCTCGGTGTCGAGTTCGTCGAGCATGCCGTGGACCGATCGTGTCCCGCGTTCGAACGAGGCCCGCACCCGGCCGGCCGCACGGGTCGCCCAGACCGCGCACAGTGGTTGCAGCCGGCTCGAACGTCCGACGACGACGTCCACGCCCGCCACGGCGGCGCGGGTGACGAGCGGCGCGAGATCGGCGGCGGTGAGGAACGGCATGTCACACGACACGATCGCGACGTGGTCGGTGACCTGGGCGAAGTGGTCGAGCGCCGTGACGATCCCACCGAGCGGCCCCTCCCCCGGCGCGATGTCGGTGAGCAGGTCGGCGTCCGGCGGTCCGTGCCGCCGGCCGGGATCGCCGCCGACGAACACCACCGGGTCGCATCCGGCGAGGCGCAGGGTGGTGACCATCCGAACGCCCATGGCGATGCCGTCGACCACGACGGTCGCCTTGTCACGCCCCATGCGGGTGCTCGCGCCGCCGCTCAGCACGGCCCCCGCCAGACGCATGGTCGTCAGCGGTCGGGGACGCCCGACGGGTCGAGTTGCAGCAGGAAGACGTGACACCGCTCCGCCTCGTCGTGCTCGCCGATCGCCGCCGCCATGTCGCCGAGCCCGCGCAACGACCGCAGGAATCCCCGGTTGGTCGGCTCGGCCCAGCGCACGTAGCCGCTCCCCCGCCACCCGTTCGCCCGCAGGGTGTCGAGGCCCCGGTGGTAGCCGACCCGGTAGCACGCGTAGCGCTCGATCGTGTCGCGTCCCAGGTCGCCGAGCGCCGCCCACGCGTCGAGGAAACGCGGCGAACCGGCGGCGACCGCAGCGACCGCGGCCCGACGGTCGGCCTCGTCCGTGGCCAGGGCAGCGGCCAGGGCGTCGGCGTCGCGGGCCGACGGCGGCGGCAGGACCGTGCTCGGCAAACCGTGGGACATCTGGATCGGCTGGTCGCTCACGACCGGCAGCGTACCGACCAGCGGTTCATCGGTCGGCCGACGAGCCGGACCGGCGCACCTAGCTCACTCGGGCGCGGGCCCGGGGCGGGCCACCGCGGTGCGCCGGAGCGATGCCGTTAGGGTTCGGCCGTGCTCGGACTCGACATCGACTTCGACCAGGCGAAGAACTTCGCCCTGCTCGGCGCCGTGGGGTGCGTGGTCGGAGCCGTGGCGGCGATCTGGATCCTCCGCTCGATCGTGCAGAAGGTGCTCGTGGCGTTGCTGTTCCTGCTGCTCGGGTACGCCGCCTGGTCGCAGCGCGAGGCGTTGCAGGACTGCGCGTCGAAGGTCGAGGCGAGCGTCGAGATCGTGACCGGCTCGACCGTGCCGAGCGGAACGAGCGTCCCGACGCCCACGTCCGTCCCGGCCGACGTGGCGACCGAGGTGGCGGCACTCGACACGTCGTGCTCGTTCTTCGGCATCGACGTCCCGATCCCGTGACGTCTCCGACGGACGCCGAGATCGCTGTCGACCTGGGCGTCGAGCGCACGACGCTCACCACGATCACCGGCGCCAAGGCCGTGGCCAACACGGCACTGCGGTGGATCCCTCCGTTCCTGCCGACCCTCGAGGTCGCCTTCGGCGCCACGACCACGCAGCTGACCACGATCCTCGGTGCGAGCGAGTTCGCCGGCCTGTCGACGTTGGCCGTCGGCGACCACCTCGATCGGGGTCGCGAGCGGACCGTCATGGTCGCCTCGCTCGGCCTGGTGACGATGTCGTCGCTCATCGCCCTGACCGGTTCGATCGTGTCGTTCGCGGTCGCGTTCGTCGTGCTCGTGCTCGGCGTCGGCAACTACACCGTGGCCGGCCACGCCTGGATCAGCCATCGCGTCGCCTATCGCTGGCGGGCGCGGGCGATCGGCATCTTCGAGATCTCGTGGGCGCTGGCGATGCTGCTCGGCGCCCCGGTCATCGCCGTGCTCATCAACCGCTTCGGCTGGCGCGGTCCGTTCGTCGCCCTGGCGGCCGGCTCGCTCATCGCCGCGTTCGTCGTCGCCCTCGTGCTGCCGTCCTCACCGCCGCGCATCCCCGAGGCTCCCGCCGACCAACTCCACCCGGACGGCGCCCTGAGCGACCTGCGCCGCCGGCCGGCGATGACCGTGCGGGCGTGGCTCGTCGTGAGCGGCTCCGCGCTGCTCGCACTCGCCGGGATCTCGATCTTCGTGATCTCCGGCAGCTGGCTCAGCGACACCTTCGACGTCTCCACGAGCGGGATCGGCGTCGTGGCGATGGGGTTCGGCGCCGTCGAACTCACCGCCAGCACGAGCATCGCCGCATTCGCCGACCGGCTCGGCAAGTTGCGCAGCACGCTCGCCGGGATCTGCACGCTGCTGCTCGGCGTCGGGGTCATGAGCGTGGCGGGCGACCGCTTGTTCGTCGGGGTCGTCGGGCTCCTCGTGTTCCTCCTCGGCTTCGAGTACGGGTTCGTCACGTCGTTGTCGCTGACCAGCGAAGCGATGCCGCAGGCGCGCGGCGCCACCCTCGCCATCGGCAACGCCGTGGGCACGCTGGCCCGCGGCAGCGGGATCATCGTCAGCGGGCTGCTGTTCGGAGCGTTCGGCATCAGGGGCAGCTTGACGCTGTCGGCGTGCGCAGCGGCCGGATCGCTCACCTGCTACGTGCTCAGTCGGCGCCAGCCGGTTCGGGCGCACTGAGCGCAGTCCCGGCCCGGCCGTCGCTCTCGACGGGTGCACCCTCGACGGGCGTGCTTTCGATGAATGCAGTGAGCGCCGCCGCCACGACGTCGGCGTGCGTGTTCGGACCGAAGTGGCCGGCGTCGGGGATCTCGATGCGACGGCAGCCGGGCAGCAGCGTGGGGAGCGTCTCGAAGGCCAGCCGATGGTGCTCGTGCGCCCGTTCACCGCACAGGGCCAGCACGGGCCGGGTGACGCGCTCGCCGTCCCACGGCGCGTGCGCGCGGAGGTCGGCCAGCTCGCCCACCATCGCCGCGCCCTCGGCCCGTCGCGCGGCGCGGGTCGAAGGGGGAAGCCGCTCCCACTTCTCGTCGCTGACGAGGCGGCGCATGAACGCCTCCGCCGCATCCGCTGGGTCGGGCGTGCCGAGGGCGGCCGACCCCGCCGTGCGTTCGGGCCACCAGGGCAGCCACGACAACGGCGATTCGTAGATGGCGACGCGGTCGACGAGTTCCGGACGGCGTTGCGCGAGACCGAGCGCCACGTTGCCGCCGAGGCTGTGACCGAACGCGAGGCACACGCCCTCGCCCGCCGTCGCCTCGTCCACGAGCGCGGCGAGATCCTCGATGTGCGCGTCGATCGTGAACGGCGGGCCCACCTCCGTCGATCGTCCGTAGCCACGGCGGTCGTAACGGATCACGCGGAAACGATCCGAGAGCCGGCGACTGAGGCGGAGCAGACCGGCCGACCGGTCCATGGCGCCGTGCACGAGCACGATCGCCGGTGCGTCGATCGGTCCGCTGGCGTCGTTCCACACCGTCGGTGACCCGACCATCAGTCGACGTGCACGATCCGCAGCACGTCGGTGGCGGCGCCGGCGACCGGGTCGAGGAGTTCTCGCGTTGCTCCGTCCCCGGCCGCGGTCTCCGGGCGGTGGCGTCGTGCTGCCTGCGGCGCGCCGGCCAGCACGAGCACCGTGTCGCCGTGGGCGATGAGGGCGTGGTCGAGGGCGGTCTCCACGGCGAACCACACCATCTCGTCGGTCGATTCGTACGTGTCGACCTGGAGCGGATCGACCCCCCAGATGAGCGCCATCGAACGGACCATCGACGGATCGGGTGACAACCCGATCATGCGCGCCTCGGGCCGGAACCGGGCCATCGCCCGGGCCGTGCGGCCAGAACGGGTGCAGCACAGGATCGCCGACGCCCCGGCATCGGACGACGCCTGCCACGCGGCGTGCGTGGCGGCACCGGTGATCCGGTCGATCGCGGTCATCGCCGCGTGCTCGTCGCGCCGCTGCTCGCGGCCGAGGCGCGACGCCCACTGGCGATAGCTCGCCTCGCTCTCGGCGCGCTCGGCCACGCGGCCCATCGTCAGCACCACGCCCACCGGGTCACGCCCGATCGCCGTCTCGCCGGACAGCATCACCGCGTCCGTGCCGTCGAACACGGCGTTGGCGATGTCGCTGACCTCCGCCCGCGTCGGCGAGGGTGCCGAGATCATCGACTCGAGCATCTGGGTCGCCGTGATCACGGGGACGCCCAACTCGACGCAGTGCCGCACGACTCGCTTCTGCAGATGGGGCACGTCCTCGATCGGGCAATCGATGCCGAGGTCGCCACGGGCGACCATCACCGCGTCGGAGGCGGCGACGACTTCGGTGAGGTTCGTGATCGCCGTGTGGGTCTCGATCTTGGCGACCAGTTGGGCGCGCGTTCCCACGACCTCGCGCACCTCGTCGACGTCGCTGGCCTTGCGGACGAACGACACGGCGATGTACTCCACACCCGCATCGGCCATCAGCTCGGCGAGCTCGAGATCCTCCGCCGTCGGTGTGGTGAGGCGAAGCGTCTCCGACGACAGGTGCACGCCGGGCTGACCGTTGGCGTGGCCACCCGTCTCGACCCGCGCCCGCGCCCCCGCTCCTCGATGTCGACGACGGTCATCGAGATCGCCCCGTCGCCGAGCTGCACCCGGCTGCCCACCGAGAGGTCGTGCAACAGCGTGTCGTACGGGATCTGGATCAACCCGGCGTCGCTCGGGCCGTCACCGGGGCGCAGCACCAGCAGGCTTCCCGCCACGAGTTCGACCCCGCCGTCGGGGAAGTGGCCGGTGCGGATCTTCGGGCCGGGCAGGTCGGCGAGGACGGCCACCGCCCGGCCCGCCTCGGCGGCCACCGAGCGCACCCGCGCCAGCCGGCCGAGATGTTCGTCGATGGCGCCGTGGCTGAGGTTCAGCCGGACGACGTCGACACCGGCGTCGATCAGGCCGCGGAGGACCTCCGGGCCGTCGCAGGCCGGCCCGAGTGTGGCCACGATCTTCGTGCGCCGGCTCATATCTGCTTGGCTATCTGGGAGTGGAACTCTTGCTGATCCGACACGCCCTGCCGATCAGGCGGGAGCTCGAGGAAGGCGTGGCCGACCCCGAACTCTCCGAATCGGGTTACCGTCAGGCCGCTCATCTCGCTCAGTATCTCTCATCCGAGCGCATCGATGCCGTGTACTCGAGCCCGTTGGCGCGGGCGCAGGAGACGGCACAACCCGTCGCCGCGGCCCAGGGCCTCGAGGTGCGGATCGAGCCGGGGCTCGCCGAGTGGGACCAGAACAGCCCGGAGTACATCCCCGTCGAGGAGCTGAAAGCGGCGAACGACCCCCGCTGGCAGGCGATGGTCGACGGACACTGGGACTCCGACGAGGACGAGGAGACGTTCCGCCGCCGCGCCATCGACTCGATCGAGTCGATCATCGTCCGTCATCCGGGCGAACGGGTCGCCGCCGCCTGCCACGGCGGCGTGATCAACCTGTATCTCGGCCACATCCTCGGCCTGCCGCCGGGCACCCGCGGCTTCTTCTATCCGAACTACACCTCGATCCACCGGGTCGCCGCGGCCTCGAGCGGGGAACGGTCGATCGTGACCGTCAACGAGACGAGCCATCTGCGGGGCACCGGCCTGCCGATCGGCATGTTCCAGCAGGCCTCGGAGTGAGCGGCGCGCCTGCGTCGGGTCCCGCGGTCGGCGACCTGATCGACTTCCTCGACGCCTCGCCGTCGCCCTGGCACGCGGTCGAGTCGGCGATCGACCGGCTCGCCGGGTTCGTCCGGATCGACGAGGCGGACGACTGGACGGAACTGCCGAGCGCCGGCTACGTCGTCCGCGACGCCGCCCTCATCGCCTGGCGACTCCCCGACGGACCGGTCGATCCCGCCCTGCCACTGCGCATCGTCGGCGGCCACACCGACTCGCCGTGCCTGCGCGTGAAGCCGCGGCCCGACAGGGGGATCCTCGGCTGGAAGCAATTGGGCGTCGAGGTCTACGGCGGGATCCTCAACAACTCCTGGCTCGACCGCGACCTCGGCATCGCCGGTCGCGTGACGGCCGCCGACGGATCGACCACCCTCGTGCACGTCGCCGAGGCGGTGGCGCGTGTGCCCCAGCTGGCGGTGCACCTCGACCGGGAGGTCAACGCCGCCGGGCTCGTGCTCGACACGCAGCAGCACCTCACCCCGGTGTGGGGCCTGGGCTCGCCACAGGTCGGGGAGTTCGCGGAATGGATCGGCGAGCGCGCCGCGCTCCGGGAACCACCGACGTGGTGGGAGCTGTCGCTGTACGACGTGCAGGGCGCGTCGTTGCTGGGCGCCGACCGGTCGCTGCTGGCCTCAGGGCGCCTCGACAACCAGGTGTCGTGCTGGGCGGCGGTCCACAGCCTCACGGCCAGCGCGCCGACCGGACATGTCGCGATGATCGTCCTCAACGACCACGAGGAGGTCGGCTCGTCGAGCCGCACCGGGGCGGCGGGACCGTTCCTCGACCACGTGATCGAACGGATCGTCGAAGCGCTCGGGGGTACCGCCGCCGACCGTCTGCGGGCACTGTCGCAATCGGCGTGCGTGTCGTCCGACAACGCCCACGCCGTGCATCCCAACTATCCGGAGCGCCACGAGCCCGGCCATCGTCCCATCGCCAACGCCGGCCCGGCGATCAAGGTCAACTCGAACCAGCGGTACGCCACGTCGGCCGCCACCGCGATGCTGTTCCAGCAGGCGTGCGAACGCGCCGACGTTCCGTGGCAGGTGTTCGTGTCGCGCAACAACATGCCGTGCGGTTCGACGATCGGCCCGATCACCTCGACCCGGCTCGGCATCGCCACGGTCGACGTCGGCGTGCCCCAACTGTCGATGCACTCGGCCCGCGAACTCTGCGGCGCCGACGACCCCGTCCACCTCGCCACCGCCCTCACCCACTTCCTCACCTGACGCCGCCCACTCGTTCATTGCGATGAGCGAAACCACCGGATACGGGGATCTCGCTCATCGCATCGCTGATGGCCGCCCTTGCGATGAGCGAAACCACCGGATACGGGGATCTCGCTCATCGCATCGCTGATCGCTGGGGATGATCAGGCGGTGGCGCGGGATTCGGCTTCGGTGAAGAGGCGCTGGAGCTCGGTGGAGAGTTCGGCGGTGACGGCGTTGACGGCGGCGCGGATGATCCGGCCCGACGGGGTGCGCTCGACGTGGATCGGTGCGCCGATGATCACGTGCACCTTGTTGGGGTGGATCATCTTGGCGTGGCGCGGCATCACCCTGGCCGACCCGCCGATGCCGATCGGCACGATCGGCACGCCGGCACGGGCGGCCACGTAGGACGCACCGTCGAACAGCGGCTGCACGACCGGGCCCTCCTTGCGCTCGCCCTCGGGGAACAACACCAACGGCTCCCCACCCTCGAGGGCCGCGATGCAACGCTTGAGCGCCTCACGATCGGCGGTGCCGCGGGCGACCGGGAACGCCCCGAGCGTCGAGGCGAGCCAGCCCGCCGGCTTGTTGTCCCACACCTCCGCCTTGCCCATGAACCGGATCCGCCGACGCGTGACGCAGGCGGTGATCGGCGTGTCGACGTAGCTGCGGTGCACCGGAGCGAGGATGTAGGCACCGGTCGTCGGCAGGTTCTCCTGTCCCTCGATCGTCACCCTGGTCACGAGGCGCGTGATCCCGCAGATGACGGCCCGGAACACGGTGTACACGAAGTGGTCCCAGCGCGAATCGCCCGCCCATCGGGCCTCCGGGCCGCTCACGGCACCAGCGCCAGCAGGTGCTCGACCACTTCGTCGATGGTGAGGCCACTCGTGTCGACCACCACCGCATCCGAGGTGGCGTGGAGCGGGCTGTCGGCCCGTGTCGAGTCCTTCCGGTCGCGCTCGATGATCGACGCCTCGACCTCGTCGACGTGCCCGCCGATCTCGGCGACGCGCCGTTCGGCGCGCACTCGCGGCGAGGCCGTGATGTACAGCTTCAACGCCGCGTCCGGGAACACGACCGAGCCGATGTCGCGCCCCTCGACGACCCCTCCCCCGCGCTCGGCCACCCACTCCCGCTGGCGCCGCACCAGTTCGGCGCGCACCCGGCTGTTGGCCGCGACCGCACTGACCGCGGACGTGACCTCCCGTCCCCGGATCTCGACCGTGGCGTCGACACCGTCGACGGTCACGCCGTGATCGCCGACGACCAACTCGAGCCGTTCCGACACCTCGGCGACGTCGTCCGCGTCCGCCGGGTCGAGCCCGCGCCGGAGCGCGGCGAACGTGACCGCCCGGTACATCGCGCCGGTGTCGAGATACTCGAGACCGAGGCGATCGGCGAGCGCCCGGCCGACCGTGCTCTTCCCGGCCCCGGCCGGCCCGTCGATCGCGATCACGACCGGCGAGGTCTCGGCGGCGGGGCTGACCGCGGCATCCGTCACCAGGACACCCCGAGCGGGCGGCCTTCTTCGTAGCCGGCGGCGCCCTGCACGCCGACGACGGCCCGTTCGTGGAAGTCGGCGACGGTGGCGGCGCCGGCGTAGGTGCACGAGGATCGCAGCCCGGCGACGATCTGGTCGATGATGTCCTCGACGCTCGGGCGTTCCGGATCGAGATACATCCGCGAGGTGCTGATGCCCTCCTCGAACAGTTCCTTGCGGGCGCGGGCGAACCCGTCGTCGGTGCGGGTCCGATCCTTCACCGCCCGGTTCGAGGCCATCCCGAAGCTCTCCTTGTAGAGCCGGCCCTCCGGATCGCGCAGCGTGTCGGCCGCCGATTCGTACGTCCCCGCCAGCCACGACCCGAACATCACGCTCGCCGCCCCGCCCGCCAGGGCGAGCGCGACGTCACGAGGGAAGCGCACACCTCCGTCGGCCCAGATGTGACGGCCGAGCCGCGCCGCCTCGTCGGCGCACTCGACGACCGCGGAGAACTGCGGCCGGCCGACGCCGGTCATCATGCGCGTCGTGCACATCGCGCCCGGGCCGACGCCGACCTTCACGATGTCGGCACCCGCTTCGATCAGCTGCCGCGTGCCCTCGGCGGTGACGACGTTGCCGGCGACGATCTTCACGTCGGGCAACGCGGCGCGCACGCTCTGGATCGCACCGAGCGTGCGTGTCTGGTGCCCGTGCGCCGTGTCGATGACGAGCACGTCGGCCCCGAAGGCGACCAGGTTCTTGGCCCGCACGGCGGGGTCGCCGTTGATGCCGACCGCGGCACCGATCAGCAGCCGCCCGTCGGCGTCGACCGCGGGCCGGTAGATCGTCGAGCGCAGCGCGCCCTTGCGGGTGATGACGCCGATCAAGCGGCCGTCGTCGTCGATGATCGGGGCCACGCGCAGGCGCTTCTCACCGAGCTGCTCGAACGCCGCCGCGGGATCGACATCGGGTGGCAGGCAGTGCAGGTTCGTCGCCATCACGTTGCGCAGCTGCGTGAACCGGTCGACGCCCTCGGCGTCCTTCTCCGTGAACAGCCCCACCGGACGGCCGTCGTCGACGACGACCACCGCGCCGTGCGCCCGCTTGTGGATCAACGACAGCGCGTCGCCGATCGTGGCGTCGGGCGCCAGCGTGATCGGCGTCTCGAAGAGCGTGTGGCAGCCCTTGACGTACTCGATGACCCGGCCCACCACGTCGACGGGGATGTCCTGGGGGAGGATGGCGATCCCGCCGCGGCGGGCGACGGTCTCGGCCATGCGGCGACCCGCCACCGCCGTCATGTTGGAGACGACCAGGGGGATCGTGGTGCCGACGTCGTCCGGAGTCGTGAGGTCGACGTTCATCCGTGACGGGACGTCGGACAGGCTCGGCACCATGAACACGTCGCTGTAGGTCAGGTCGTAGCCGATGTCGGGATGGAGCAGTCTCATCGTGCTGGTCGCAATCTGCTGGTCGCAATGTGATGTTCCGGCGTTCGTCGTCGGAGACCGTTGGTTCGAAACTCGGGATCGTCGCTGTCGTTCGGGCGACGACAGGCTACGGCCTAGCCTGTCGGCTCGATGAACAGTTCCGCGCCTCCCGTCGTCCTCGTCCACGGTTGGGGCGGCTCGTTCGAGTCGACGTGGCAGCGCAACGGGTTCACGGCCCTGCTCGACGACGCCGGCCTCGAGGTGATCGGTGTCGACCTCCTCGGCCACGGCGACGCGCCGAAGCCGCACGACCCCGCGGCGTACGACGACCTGACGACCCGCATCGTCGAGGCCCTCCCCGATCGTCCCGTCGACGCGATCGGCTTCTCGCTCGGTGCGATGACGCTGCTGCGTCTCGCGATGGCCGCGCCGGCGCGGTTCAACCGACTGGTCCTGGCGGGCGTGGGCGCCAACGTGCTCGACCCCGATCGGTCGCGATCGGACGTCATCGCCGAGGGCCTGCAACGGGTGGCCGCGGGCGACGATCCGGCCGATCTCGACAACGTCGTGCGGCTGTTCGTCCAGTACGCCCAGCAACCGGGCAACGATCTCGAAGCGCTGAGCGCGATCATGAGCCGCCCGCCGACGCCGCCACCGACCGCGGCGGAGCTCGCCGCGGTGACGTGCGACGTGCTGGTGGTCGTCGGCGACCGCGATTTCGCCCACCCGGGCGACGAGCTGGCCGCGGCGTTCCCCAACGGGCGCTGCCAGACGCTGCGCAACGTCGACCACTTCGCCACGCCCGACTCGTTCGGGTTCTTCGACGCCGCGCTCGAGTTCCTCGACGCGATCTGACGGTGCTCGCCCCGACGACCGATGTCGACCGTGCGGTCGCGGCGATCGAGCGCGGCGGCGTCGTGGCGATCCCGACCGAGACGGTGTACGGGCTCGCCGCCGATGCGACGAATCCGGCCGCCGTCCGCCGGATCTTCGAACTGAAGGGGCGCCCCGCCGGACACCCGCTGATCGTCCACCTCGCCGACGTCGCCCAACTCGACGACTGGGCGCGCGACGTGCCGCCGAGCGCCCGCACCCTCGTGTCGCTGGCGTGGCCGGGCCCACTGACGGTGCTCCTCCCCCGCTCCCCGCTCGTCCTCGACGAGGTGACCGGCGGTCGCCCGTCGGTCGGGTTGCGGGTCCCGGCGCATCCGCTCACCCTCGAGCTGATCCGCCGCACGCATCCCCTCGCCGCGCCGTCGGCGAACCGGTTCGGCAGCGTCAGCCCGACGACGGCGGCGCACGTGCTCGCCGACCTCGGCGACCGTCTCGATCCCGACCTCGACGTGATCCTCGACGGCGGCGACTGTCCGATCGGTGTCGAGAGCACGATCGTCGACTGCTGCGTCGAGCCGCCCCAGATCCTCCGGGCGGGCGGCGTGCCGCCCGAGCAGGTACGAGCCCTCCTCGGCACCGCTCTCGCCGATGTCTCGGGTCCGTCCCGGGCGAGCGGCATGCTCGAATCGCACTACGCACCGAGTTGCCCGGTGATCCTCGTCGAGAGCCGTGCGCAGGCCGACGCCGAGTCGCGGGATCGGCCCGGCTCCGTCGTGGTCGGGCTGACCGACGACATCGCCGAGTACGCCCGGACGCTCTACTCGTCGCTCCGCGCAGCCGACGACGCCGGCGCATCGTGCGTCATCGCCGTGCTCCCGCCCGCCGCAGGGCTCGGTCACGCGATCCGCGACCGGCTCGTCAAGGCGGCGGCGCCGCGTCGCTGAGCGCCGTCCAGTCGAGACGGTTCAGGACGTCGACCCACACGTCGCGGACCTGTTCGACGGGAGCGACGGGCGCGTCGGCCCAGGCACCGACCGCCAGGCTCACGGTGGAGGCACCCGCGTCGGGCACGACGTCGAACCGGCACCAGCACTCGAACGGTTCGGTCATGTGGACGTCGAGGCGGTACGGCGGGTCGTCGTCGATCACCTCACCGAGCCAGTTGGCGGCGACGAGCATCGCCTCGAACGTCTCGACCGGCAGCGCCTCGACGGTGAACGACGGGACGTCGTACTGCCGGGCCGACCCGACGACCGCGTCGGCGGCCGCATCCTCCGAGAACACGTCCTCGGCGAACACGTCCTCGGCGAACTTCGGGTCGCCGCCCGTCCCGCCGCCCGCCGGCTGCTCTCCCGCTCCCTCGTCGCCGGTCGCGCCGAGGGCGCGCAGCGCCCGCGCCGCGGCGGCGTTGATCGACGCCATGGCCGCGTTGTCGCCACCGGCGTCGGGATGAACCTGCCGCGCCAGCCGGCGCCTGGCGCGGCGGACGTCGTCGGCGTCGGCACCCGACCCGAGCCCGAGCGCCCGCAGGTCCTCGTCGTCACGCGCCATCGGAGGAGCCGCGGAGCGCGGCGTATCGATCGCGCAGATCGCCGGGATCGAGTCCGTCGCCGATCGGCGTCGCCCCACCGAGGCCCCAGCGCTCCTGGATCGTGGCGGCATCGACCTGTTCGAGCACCGCGGCCGCCTGGACGGCGGCCCCCGTGGCGACCGCCTGGTCCGCCTCGCTCACCACGATCGGCACGTCGATCAGCCCGGCGAGGACCCGGCGGAAGGCGACGCTGCGGGCCAATCCGCCCACCAACACGATGCGACCGTCGACGACGGCGTGGGCGCGCAGCGAGTCGAGCGCGTCGACGAGCCCGCAGGCCACGCCCTCGACCGCCGCCCGGGCCAAGGCCTCGCGTGAGACGTCGGTGCGCAGCCCGCTGATCACGCCCGTGGCGGTCGGTCGGTTGGGAGTCCGCTCACCGTCGAAGTACGGCAGCAGCGTGGGGCGCGAGGCGCCGTTCGCGGCGAGCGCCAAGCGGTCGAACTCGTCGTGATCCACCCCGAGCAGTCGGGCGACGGCATCGATGACCTTGGCCGCGTTCAACGTGCAGACGAGCGGCAGGAACTGCCCGGTGGCGTCGGCGAATCCGGCGACCTCGCCGCTCGGATCGGACGCCGCCTCGGCCGACACGGCGTAGGCGGTCCCCGACGTCCCCGCCGACAGGACGGCGTGACCGGTGCGCAGGCCGACTCCGAGCGCCGCGGCCATGTTGTCGCCGGTGCCCGGGGCGACGACAGCGGCGCGGTACGTGCCGACCTGTTCGTACGGGCCGACGACGGTGGGGAGGACCCCGCTCCAGTCGCGATCGCGGTCGATCAACGCCAGCACCTCGTCGACGTAGTTCCCGGTCGCCGGCGACCAGTAGCCCGTTCCCGAGGCGTCGCCGCGATCGGTGGTGAACCGGCCGGTCATGCGGAACGTGACGTAGTCGTGCGGGAGGACGAGGTGGGTGATGCGCGCCCAGGCGTCCGGGTTCGTCCGGTGCAGCCACGACAGTTTCGTCACGGTGAGTGCGGCGACCGGCACGCTGCCCACGGCCGCCACCCAAGCTGCCCGCCCGGCGTCGCCACCACCGAACTGTTCGACCAACCAGTCGGCATCGGGAGCCGACTCGGTGTCGTTCCAGAGCTTGGCGGGATGGACCGCCCGATCGTCGGCGTCGAGCGCGACCATGCCGTGCTGCTGGCCGCCCACGGCGATCGCCTCGATCTCGACGGCGCCACCGGCGACCGCCTCGGCTGCCTGCTGCTCGGCGGCCGCCAGGGCGGACTCGAAGGCCGCCCACCACGCCTCGGGCGGTTGCTCGCTGACGGGCGGTGTGACGGAAGGGTGGGGAGCCGATCCGGCGCCGACCACGCGGCCGGTGGCCAGGTCACGGATCTCGACCTTGGTGGACTGGGTCGACGAGTCGACCCCTGCGACGAGCGTCATGGGCGGGACGTTAGACCCAGTCGGGACCCTGGCCCCATGTGTCGTCGTAGACGACCTCGCCGACCGGTTTGCGCTTCAGTGGGCCGTGATGTCCCGCGGGCACACCGAGCGTGATGCAGGCCGACAGCGCCGCCGAGTCGGGAATCGCCAGGATCTCCCGGAGCTCGGCTTCGACGTCGAGGTGCCACATCGTGAGTGCCCCGCCGTACCCGAGTGCCCGGGCCGCGAGGAGCAGGTTCTGGCACGCCGGATAGACCGAGGCGCCCTCGTACGGCGACGGGGCGCGATACCGGTCGAGGCAGACCAGCACGATCACCGGCACGTCCTCGAAGCCGTCGACGAACGCCTGCATCGAGTCGGCGAACCGCGACGCCCGATAGCCGTCGTGGCGGCGCTTGGCCGCCCAGCCCGACCGGAACGAGGTGCCGAGCAGGGCCCGGGCGCGTTGCGCGTGCGGTCCGTCGCGGAGCACGAGGAACCGGAACGGCTGGCGGTTGGAACCCGACGGTGCGTATCCGGCGTGGCGCAGGATCTCGGCGAGGTCGGCGTCGGGGACCGGGTCGGCGGTGTAGCGGCGGATCGCCCGGGTGGTGGCCAACCCCTCGAGCAGGCCGACCCCCACCTCTCGGGAATCGGATGGCCCTCCGGAAGCAGACGGCACGGCGCGTTCAGCGCCCGGTGAACTCGGGGGTCCGCTTCTCCATGAAGGCCGTGACGCCCTCGGTGAAGTCGTCGGTCTTCAGCAGCGGCAGCAGCTGCAGGAACACGTGGTGCACGTTCTGCTCGAACGTCTCGGTTTCGGCGGCGCGCATCATCCGCTTGATCGCCCGCACGGCCAACGGCGCGTTGGCGGCGATCTCCCCGGCCATCTCCCCGGCCCGCTTCGCCAGCTCCCCAGCGGGCACGACGTGGTTGACGAGACCGAGTTCGAGGGCCTCGTCGGCCGTCAGCGTCCGCCCCGTGAACGCGATCTCGGCGGCCTTGGCGTACCCGACGATCCGCGGCAGCAGCCAGGTCCCACCGCTCTCGGGGAGGATGCCGCGCTTGGCGAAGCCGGGGTTGAGCTTGGCGCTGTCGGCGGCGATGCGGATGTCGCACCCGAGCGCGAGGTCGAGGCCGTAGCCGGCGGCTCCACCGTTGAGGGCACACACCGTCGGCGTGTCGATGTTGTGGAGCACGATCGGTGGCGCGTCGCGCAACTCGAACTCACCGGTGAACGACTGCGGTCCACCGAGGTTCCCCAGCCCACCCTTCGGGCCGGCCATCTGCGCCTGGAGGTCGAGCCCGGCGCAGAACGCCCGCCCCTCGCCCGTGAGCACGATGCACCGCGCCGCCGGATCGCGATCCGCCTCGAGCAGCCGGGCCGAGATGTCCTGCAACATCACCCCGGAGATCGTGTTCATCCGCTCGGGAGCGTTGAGCGTGATGGTGGCGACGTGGTCCGCCACGTCGTAGAGCACTTCGGTCACGGCAGGGGTCTCCATCCGGGTCGGGCGCCCCGTGGGGCGGCGTTCATGCAGCGGAAACGCTAGTGCCTGGTAGTTGTCGCGAACGACGCCTACACTTGCCGGACCTTATGAGCACCGGCATCCCGCCGGCGCCCGAACAAGGGGGAGAACCCACAACTATGCAGAAACAACGCGTGATGCGCGTCGGTGCACTGCTGGTCGCCCTGTCGTTCACCGCCGCAGCCTGCGGCAGTGATGACAACAGCGCGTCCGACAGCAGCGCACCCGCCGGCACCGAGGCAACGGCGGCAACCGAGGCTCCGGCCGGTACCGAGGCACCGGCTGGCACCGAGGCCCCGGCCGGCACCGAAGCGGCCGGCACCGAAGCGCCGACCGGCACCGACGCTGCGGCCGGCGGCAATGCCGACTGCGGCAACGCAACCAGCGATGTCACCGACGGCGACCTCGAGGGCTTCGCCGGTACGACACCGTTCGGCAAGATCACCCCGGAGTTCATCGGCCGCCTGTGCGAGATCGATCCGAGCCTCACCGACCTGAACTACGCCAGCGAGACGTACGACGCCGTGATGATCTCGGCGCTCGCAACGCTGCAGGCAGGCGATGACGGCATCGCCATGGCGTCGGACATCAACAGCGTCACCCGCGACGGCGAGAAGTGCACGACGTTCAAGGACTGTGCCGCACTCATCGAAGCCGGCACCGACATCGACTACGACGGCGTTGCCGGTCCGCTGACGTTCGCCGGCAACGGCGAGCCGATCGTGGCCAGCTACGGCCTGCTGAAGATGGGGAGCAACAACCGCATCGACATCGCCCAGACGAAGTACATCACCGCTGAGGGCGGACCCGAGCTCGACGTCCCCCAGACGCCGGTCGAAGGCAGCCGCGCCGGTGACGGCACACTGACCTTCGGTGCGCTGCTGCCGCAGACGGGTTCGTTGGCGTTCCTCGGACCGCCGGAGTTCGCCGGGTTCAACCTGGCGATCAACGAGATCAACGACAACGGTGGCGTGCTCGGCAAGGACGTCGTGGGCATCGAGGGCGACTCCGGTGACACGACGACCGACCAGGCCAACCAGACCACGGACCGTCTCCTCTCGGAGAATGTCGACGTGATCATCGGCGCCGCCTCGTCGAGCGTGACCCTGTCCGTCATCGACAAGATCACGGCCGCCGGCGTCACGATGTTCTCGCCGGCCAACACCTCCGAGGCGCTGTCGACGTATGCCGACAAGGGCCTCTACTTCCGCACGGCCCCGCCGGACCTGTACCAGGGTGACGTGCTCGGCCAGTTCGTGATCAACGACGGCAACCAGACGGTCGCCATCTTGAACCTGAACGACGCCTACGGCAATGGTCTCGCCGAGACCGCAGCCAAGACCATCACCGACTCCGGTGGCGAGGTCGTCTACCAGCAGTCGTACGACCCTGCGGCGACGTCGTTCGACAGCGAGGTCGACGCCATCGTGGCGGCCGATCCCGACGCGATCATCGTCATCGGCTTCAACGAGTCCTCGAAGATCCTCCGTGCGATGGTCGAAAAGGGCATCGGTCCGAAGGACAAGAACGTCTACGGCAGTGACGGCAACATCGGCAACGCCCTCGGCGTTGACTTCGACGCCGGCAACTGATCCCGCGACAACCTGAACACCTGAACTGAATCGGAGAGGCCCGGGCGAGATGCCCGGGCCTTTCCGCGTCGTGCGGGCGTGGCGATCTCGGTCGAATCCGGTCCGGTTTCCGACCCGGATCCGACCGCGATCGGCGGCGAGCACGATCTCGGTTTGATCCGGCGGCGCTGCTAGTTGCGGGCGAGGGTGCCGAGGTAGAGCTCGATGACCTTCGGGTCGGCGAGCAGTTCGCGGCCCGAGCCGGTGTAGGCGTTCTTGCCCTGGTCGAGCACGTACCCGCGATCGCACACCTGCAGGGCGCGACGGGCGTTCTGCTCGACCATCAGGATCGCGACGCCGGCGTCGTTGATCAACTTGCAGCGCAGGAACACCTCGTCCTGCAGGAGCGGTGAGAGGCCCGCCGACGGTTCGTCGAGCAGCAGCAGCTTCGGATCGAGCATCAGCGCCCGTCCCATCGCCACCATCTGGCGCTCGCCGCCCGAGAGCGATCCGGCACGCTGGCCGGCCCGCTCCGCGAGGCGCGGGAACAGCCCGGTGACGACCTCGTAGCGGGCGTTGAACGACTTCGGGTTGACGAAGCACCCCATCTCGAGGTTCTCGTGCACCGTCAGCGACGGGAAGACGTTGTTCGTCTGCGGCACGAAGCCGACGCCGCGCTGCACGAGACGGTGCGGCGGCTGGCCGGTGATGTCGTCACCGTTCAACCGCACGACCCCGGACGTCACCGTCACGAGGCCGAGCACCGCCTTCATGAGGGTCGACTTGCCGGCACCGTTCGGACCGATGATGCCGACGAACTCGCCGGCGGCCACCACCAGATCGCATCCGTTGAGGATGTTGACGCCCGGCACGTAGCCGGCGACGAGTTCTTCGCATTCGATGATGTTGTCGCTCACGGTGCTCCGTCCTCGAGGTCCGCGGCGTCGGTGCCGCCCGGGTCGACGACCGCCTCGACCTCGATCTCGTGCTCGAGTTCCTGGAGTTCCTCTTCGACCTGTTCCTCGGTCATCGCCCCGAGATCGAGATCGTGGTGGGCACCGAGGTAGGCGTCGACGACGGCACGATCGCCGGAGATGTCCGCGGCGGTCCCCTCGGCGATGATGCGCCCGCCGGCCATCACGACGACCCAGTCGCTGATCTCGTGGACCATGTCCATGTCGTGCTCGACGAAGAGCACCGTGCGGCCCTCGTCCTTGAGTTCCTTCACATGGCCGAGCAGGCTCTGCTTGAGGGCCGGGTTGACGCCGGCCATCGGCTCGTCGAGCATGATCAGCGTCGGATCGGTCATCAGCGCCCGCGCCATCTCGAGCAACTTGCGCTGGCCTCCCGACAGCCCGCCGGCGAACTCGTCGCGCATGTGGCTCAGCTTGAAGCGCTCGAGCAGGGCGTCGGCGCGCTCGGTGACCTGGGCCTCCTCGTCCCGCCACAGGAACTTGAACGGTCCGGCCCAGAGCCGCTCGCCGCGCTGGTTGGGCGCGCCGAGGCGCATGTTCTCGATCACGGTCAGGCGGGCGAGCGCCTTGGTCAGCTGGAACGTGCGCACCATGCCCAGCTTGGCGACCTTGTGCGCCGACGAGTCGGACATCAGCTGGCCGTTGAACTTCGAGATGCCCTCGTCGGGCGTGTCGAAGCCGGTGAGCAGGTTGAAGAACGTCGTCTTGCCGGCACCGTTCGGCCCGATCAGGGCGGTGATCCGGTTGCGTTCCACCTCGAGGTGGTCGACGTCGACGGCCGCCAGGCCGCCGAATGTTCGCCGGATGCCCGTCGGCGACGAGGATCGGGTCGTTCTTCGGGATGCCGGGGTACCCCGACGCGGACGTCGGAGCCTCGGCGGGCACGGCAGCGTCATCGGACATCGAAGACCTGCTCGCGCTTGTCGCCGAAGATCCCCTGCGGGCGGAAGATGACGATCATCGCCAACGACAGCCCGGCGATGATGTTCTTCACGATGCCGAAGTTGGTGCTGTCGACGAGCCACGTCGGAAGCTTGTCGTTCTGGGTCGCCTGCTGGAGGATGTTGTCGACGAACTGGATCACGAAGAAGAAGATGATCGTGCCGACGATCGGGCCTTTCACCCGGCCGAGTCCGCCCAGCACGATGATCAGGAAGGCGAAGAACGTCAGCGTCGTCGCGAACTCGCCGGTCTGCGCCGACTGCTTCTGCGCCGACAGCCACAGGCCACCGATCGAACCGATCACGCCGCCGATGATGAGGCTCTGCATCTTGAACGCGAGGACGTTCTTGCCGAGCGCCCGCGCCGCGTCCTCGTCCTCACGGATGCTGCGCAGCACGCGGCCCCACGGGCTGCGCATCAACGCCCAGATGAACGTCGCGATCAAGACGGCGAGCGCCCAGCCGAGGATCATCATGAACAAGCGGTAGCCGTCGATCGATTGCGCTCCGAGGTGGTAGCGCGCGGTGTTGTCGATCGGGTTGAGGTCCTCGAAGAAGCCGGTCCAACCGTTGCGGCCGTCGGTCCCGCCGGTGAGCCACGTGAACCGGGTGGAGTTGAGGAACAGCCTGATGATCTCGGCGACGGCGATGGTGACGATGGCGAGGTAGTCGGCGCGTAGACGGAGCGTCGGCACGCCGAGTGCCAGCGCCAGCAATACCGAACACACGAGCATGAACGGCAGTGCCCAGTACCACGGCCAGCCGTAGGCCACGATCGGGATCGAGAAGGCGTACGCGCCCACCGCGGCGAATCCGGCCTGACCGAAGTTGAGCAGTCCGGTGTAGCCGACGTGCACGTTGAGACCGGATGCGATGATGCAGTACCCGGCCGCCGCGGCGTTGATCGCGGTGTACAACGCGTTCCAGAAGATGAGATCCCAGTTCATCCGACCCGTTCCTTCGATCCCAGAATGCCCTGCGGTCTGATGAGCAGCACGGCGATCAGCACGATCAGCGCGCCGGCGGTCTTCAGGTCGTTGGCGTTGTTGACGAGCCAGGTCCAGAGTTCGACGAAGATCCCGATCACCAGGCTGCCGAGCAGCGCGCCGAACGGGTTGCCGAGCCCACCGAGCGTGATCGCCGCGAACATGAGCAGCAGCAGCGTGAAGCCCATGTCCCACTTGATCCCGAACTCCAGGCCGTAGAACACACCACCGAGGCCGGCGAGCGCACCGCCGAGGACCCAGACGACGAGGATCACACGGTCGGTGTCGATCCCGCTCGACGACGCGAGGTCGGGGTTGTCCGACACCGCGCGGATCGCCTTGCCGAAGCGCGCCTTGAGCAGGAACAGGGCCACCGCGACGATGACCAGCGCCGACGCGACGATGATGACGAGCGTACGGGGCGGCAGGTCGACGGGCCCGATCGAGACCGGATCGCGCTGCAGCGTGTACTGCGAGTACGCCTTGAGGTCACCGCTGAACAGGTAGAGGTACGTGTAGCGCATCGCGAGGGCGATTCCGATCGACACGATCATCATCGAGGTGAGGCTGGTCGATCGGTGCCGCAGCGGCCCCCACAGGCCCTTCTCGAAGGCCGCTCCGAGCAATCCCGTGGCGACGATCGCCGCCAACGCGGCGAAGATCACGTGGACACCGTGATCCGAGTTCAGGACGAAGGCGACGAACGCGCCGAACGTGACCATCTCGCCGTGGGCGAAGTTGGACAGCCCGGTCGTGCCGAAGATCAGCGACAGACCGATCGAGGTGATGGCGATGATCATCGCCAGCTTCAAGCCGTTGGCCAGCGTCTGCGGCAGCAGGCTCAGCTTGCTCTGCACGTTGCGCGTGCTCTCGCCGAGGAAGAAGGCCCGCGTGACGTTCTGGTTCCCGCCGACCTCGGCGGTCTGCTGTTCCTTGCCGTCCTCGACGGTGAGGCCCTCGGGCAGGGTGCTGGTGTCGATTTTCACGACGTAGGTGCCCGGATCCTCGATCGGGATGAGGTACACGCCGTCGGCGTCGGTGACCGATTCGCCGACCACGGTGCCGGACTCGTCCTCGGCCACGACGCGCACGTCGGGCACGGGTTCGACGACACGCTTGCCGTCCTGCTCGCTGCGATTCTGCACGCGGCCGGTGATCGACTGCGGGGCATCGTCGGCCTGGGCGTCGACCCGACCACCCGCGGCGACGCTGCCGAGGAGTGCGAGCAGCACGATCCCCAGTGCGGCCAGGACGCCGGGGAGTGCGATCCAGCGCCGTGGTTCCGTGCCCATGTCGGAGCGGAATGCTACACCGTGCGACTCGAAGGCGCGGCGGTCACACTCGGCGCAACGAGAACGGCCGGCGCGGACGCGGCGAGCACCCCGCTGCACATCCACACCGTGACCACCCACAGGGCGGTCGCTCCCGCGAGGTGGGCGCCGACGAGCATCTCCGGAACACCGGTGAAGTACTGCACGTACCCGATCCCGCCCTGGACCACGGCAACGAACATCCACGTCGACAACGCCGGCCAGTGACGGAGCCGCAGCGCGGCGTCGGATCGGAGCACCCACGCGAACGCCAGCGCCGCACCGATCGCCATCAACACGGTGAGGCTGTGGATCCGCGCCACGGTGGCGATCTCGAACCCCCAGCGGCGGACGTTCTCGTCGCCGGCGTGCGGTCCGGTCCCGGTGACGACCGTCCCGGTGACGAGGGCGGCGCCCGTGAGCACGGCGATCAGCCACGCCAGCACCCGCACGGGCGATCCCACGGGCGCCCCGGGAGCCGCGTCGGGCCGAACGAGCGGTCCGGCGCGACGCACGGCGATCACCCCGAAGGCGATCGATGCCATCGCCAGCAGGAAGTGCGACTGCACGAGCGCCGGATGGAGGTCGGTGCGCACGGCGATCCCCCCGACGACACCGTTGCCCAGCACGGTGAACAGCACACCGAGCGACGGACCGACGAGGCCCTGCCGACGCGGGCGCACCCGGAACGACCCGATCGCCATGGCCAGCGTCGGGATGCCGATGAAGCCGCTGATCAGGCGGTTCACCTGCTCGATCGCGGCGTGGCCGGTCGACACGTCGACGAACGACTTGGCGTTGCAGTTCGGCCAGTCGTCGCAGCCGAGCCCGCTCCCGGTGAGGCGGACGATGCCCCCGGCCACCACCAGCAGGCACAAACCCGCCGTCGTGACGATCGCGACCTGGCGGAAACGGTGCGCACTGAGGGTCCAGCGATCCATCTCCCGTCGAGGATATGAGTAGGTTCACCCGGGTGCTGAGTTCGTTCGACGATTTTCCCGTGCACCAGACGTCGCGTCCGATCGCCCAGACGTCGTCCGCCGACCTCAACCACTACGACCGCTACTTCTTCAACGGCTACACCCGCGACGCCCGCCTGTACTTCGCCGCGGCGATGGGGTTGTACCCGAACCGTCACGTCAGCGACGCGGCGTTCAGCGTGGTCGTCGACGGTGGTCGTGTCGACGGCAGGCAGATCAACGTGCACGCCTCGCGACGCGCGCCGACCGACCGCGCCGACGCCAACGAGGTCGGACCGATCAGGGTCGAGGTGCTCGAACCGCTCCACGCGCTCCGCCTGCAGGTCGAGGCGCCGGAGCACGGCCTGCGGGCCGATCTGACCTTCGTGCGCCGGTCCGCACCGATCGAGGAACCGCACTTCTTCCATCAGGTGGGCGTGCGCGTGATGTTCGACTACACGCGACTCACCCAGTTCGGCGGGTGGGAGGGCTGGATCGAGGTCGACGGCGAGGTGTACGACTTCGCGCCCGGCGAGACGTGGGGATCGCGCGACCGCTCGTGGGGGGTCCGCCCCGTCGGCGAACGCGGCCCTGCCGGCGCGCCGGTGGCCGACCCGCAGTTCTTCTGGCTGTGGGCGCCCGTCAACTTCGAGGCGTTCTCCACCCATTTCGACGTCAACGAGCTCTTCGACGGCCGGCGCTGGCACGAAACCGCCGTGGTCGCCCCGGTCGACACGGGCGACGGCGTGCTCCCGGAGGCGATGCGGACCGCGGAGTACCGCATCGAATGGTCACCGGGCACCCGCCACGCGACGGCCTTCGAGCTCGATCTCGTCCCGTGGGTCGGCGATCCGTCGACCATCCGCCTCGAACCGCTGTTCAACTTCCAGATGCTCGGCATCGGCTACGGGCACCCGGAGTGGTCGCACGGGATCTGGAAGGGTGAACTGGCGGTCGGCGGTGACCGCTGGGATCTGCCGATCGGGGACCCGACGGCGCCCCAGCACGGACACATCCAGGCGATCGTCCGCGCCACGTCGTCGGGCGGTCTCGGCGATCACGAGGGCATCGGCATCCTCGAACAGCTCGCCATCGGCCGCCACGTGCCGACCGGGCTCGACGGCATCTTCGACGGCTGGCAACCCCGTCCCTGACGAACCTCAGGTGTGGCGGATGCTCATGCCGCCGTCGACGGGGATCGCCGCGCCGTTGACGAACGAGGCGCTCGGCAGGCAGAGGTTGAGCGTCATCTGCGCCACCTCCTCCGGCGCGCCGTACCGGCGCAGCGGGACGCGCCGGCGGGCGTAGGTCGCCTTCGCATCCGGGTCGATCCCGGCGGTCATCCCGGTGTCGATCGGTCCCGGACAGATGCAGTTGACCGTGATGCCCGTCCGACCGAGTTCCACGGCCATGCTCTTCGTCAGGCCGATCACGCCCGCCTTCGTCGCCGCGTAGGCGGCCAGTCCTGCCGTCGTGACGATCGCCTCGGTCGATGCGATGTTGACGATGCGACCCGCGCCGGTCTCGATCAGGTGGGGCACGGCGAGGCGGATCAGCCGGGCGTGGGCGGTGAGGTTGACGTCGAGCGTGTGCGCCCAGTTGCTCTCGAACTCGTCCTCCGCCTGGAAGGCCGAGTTGATCATCGAGATGCCGGCGTTGTTGACGATGATGTCGAGGCGCCCCGCCCAGCCGACGGCACGTTCGACCAGGGCGTGCAACTGGGTCAGTTCGCCGACGTCGCACATCACGCCGATCGCCGAGTCCGGCCCGTGGACGGCGATGATCTCACCGACGACGGCGGCCACCCGATCGGCACCGAGATCGGCCACGACGACGCGGGCGCCCTCGTCGGCGAACAGGAACGCCGTCGCCCGCCCCATCCCGCTCGCCGCACCCGTGACGATCGCCGCTTGTCCGGCGATCGAACGCGAGAGCGTGCTGAGGCGGGCCCGCGGCGTCTCGGTGATGGTCTGGTCGTTCGGGTCGGTCATCGACGCGACCGTACGGTACGGTCCCGGCCGCTCACCGATCGAAGGAGACCAACGTGATCCGACTCAGCGTCATCTATCCAGCCGGCGAGGGCAAGACCTTCGACATGGAGTACTACCGCACCAAGCACATGGACATCGTCGAGCGCGTCATGCCCGGACTGGTGAAGATCGAGATCGACGAGGGGCTCGACGGACCCCACATGGCGGCCTGCCACCTCTTCTTCGAGTCGATGGACGCGCTCGGTGGCGCGATGGGCGGCGCGGGCGAAGCCGCCGCCGACGTTGCCAACTTCACCAACGCCGAGGCGTTCTTCCAGACCTCGACCGTCATCGAGCGCTGAACGGCGATCCCGCCGGCGAGTCGGCGCCGCTCAGGGCCTGATCTCGTAGAAGGCGTTGATCGCGTGGTCGACGTCGAGTCGACGGAACCGCCCGAATCCGGCGTTCGCCGCCATGTCGGCGGCGAGGCCGGCGGGCAGGCCGAGCGTGCCGAGCCCGGCCCCGTCGGCGGTCGACATCGCCGACGACATGCACGACAACACGCTGATCCCGTACATCAACGGCGCCATCGGGTTCTTGGCCACGTTCTCGGCGAAGCTGTCGCGCGCCTTGATGTCGACGAGCAGCCAGGTCCCGTCGTCGTCGACGGCGGCCCGGATGGCGCGCATCATCCCCTGCGGATCGGTCATGTCGTGGATGCAGTCGAACGTCGTGACGAGCCCGAAGCGTCCGTCATCGGCGATCGGCTCGTCGCGCGGATCGACGAAGCGCACGTTGTCGAGCCCGGCCTCGACGCGACGAGACTCCGCTCGCTCGAGCGCGAACCGGGAGATGTCGTAGCCGACGACACGGCTGGCAGGGAACGCCGTGGCGATCATCATCGCCGCTCCCCCGGCACCGCAGCCGATGTCGGCGACGTCGATCCCGGCGGTCAGCGCGTCGACGACCCCGTCGAGCACGGGCAGCACGTCGGGCACGAGGTGATGGCGGTTCCAGGGTTCGAAGCTGCGTTCGATCCCGACCGCCCCCTCCGGTCCGTGACTGTCGTAGTCGTGGCCGAGGCCCGTGCGGAAGCTCTCGGGCATGTCCTCGAGGGCCGCCATCGTCTGCGGGAACCGGTGGAACATCCCCATGCCGAACGCCTCGTGGTCCGGCGAGGCGAGCACGGCCACCGCCTCCGGCGTCAGGGAGAAGCGTTCGGTGCCGACCTCGTTGCGGCTCGCCGGTCGTGCGGTCGTGTCGGCCACGATCAACTTCGCCGCCGCCTGGTTGTAGGCCCATTCGCGCACCCAGCGTCCGTCGAGGCCGCACCGGGCCGCCAGTTCGTCAGCGGTGAGCGGGCCACCGGCCGTCGCCAGGGCGGCGTACAGCCCCAGCCGGTCGCCGAGGTGGATCATGCCGGCGGTGACCGCACCGCTCAGCTGGGTGAACACGTTGAACGAGTACAGCTTCAGACGATCGGGATCAGCGGCGAGGTCGGCCATGGGCCCGACGGTAGACCCCGTCCCGCACGCCCGTGCGATCGGCGTCCTACCGGGTGCGATCGTCGGGCGGGAGGTGCTCGACGTCGCTCAACTTCGACAGGCAGAACGTGTAGCCGTCGTGGAGCGGCATCGCTTCGAGCCGGCTGATCGAGGCATGCCCGAGCACGAAGCGGTCCCACTCCCACGGCGTGGCCTGCAGACCGAGCAGATGACCGATGGTCACCGAGTTGGTGCCGGCGTGGGCGACGAGCAGGATGCGCGCCCCCGGTTCCTCGATCTGCCAGATCGGCAGATCGACCTCGCTGCGTACCACGCCTCGGGCGGCCAGGAAGCCCGCCGCTCCGTTGCGGATGCGAGCGACGAACTCGCGCACCGACTCGCCGCCGTCGAGGCCCGACCACCGTTGCTCGGCGGGTCGGCCGCGCAGTTCGGCATAGGCGTCGGCCGCCTTCTCCGCCGGCGTGCCGTGCCACTTCGGGTCGCGGATCTCCTCCAACCAGGGGTCGATCTCCTGGTCGCGCCCGAGCCGGGCGAGCAGTGGTTCGGCCGTCTCCCGCGCCCGCACGAGCGGCGACACGAGCACCTCGTCGAAGACCTCCTTCGACAGCAGCTGGGCGAGGTGCTCGGCCTGGGTGCGGCCCCGTTCGGTGAGCGGCGGATCGACGACGTTCAGGCCACCGCGCACCCATTCCGGTTCCCCATGGCGCACGAGCACGATCTCCATCCACCCGATCGTACGGACCGACGCCCGCACCGGCCCACCCGGTTCGGCCCATCGGGTGCGGGCGCAACCGTTCTGGCGCGATCGCCCCGATAGCTTGCCGGCATGTCGAATCCGGAGTACCAGCCCGGCTGGTACCCGGACCCGATGGAGCGGTTCGAGTTCCGGTTCCACAACGGGACGGTGTGGACCGGCGACGTCGCCACGAACGGCCTGCGGTACGTCGATCCGCTCGGCACCGATGCTGCGGACGTCGATCCCGGGCCCGACGGCGGGCCGGCGGCGCGCCGCGGCGGATCCGGTCTCGCGCTGGCCTCGATGATCCTCGGCATCGTCGCCGTGACGGTCGCCTGGCTGCCGTTCCTCGTCGCCGTCGGCGCGGTCTGCGCGGTGCTCGCCATCGTGTTCGGTGGCATCTCGCTCACGCGCTCGCGCCACGCATCGGGGCGCAACGACCGGGCGCGAGGCTTCGCCATCGCCGGACTGACCACCGGGTCGCTCGCCGCCATCCTGTGCGTCGTCGGCGTGGTCCTCTCGATCGCCGTCCTGCGGGCCGTCGACCGGTTCGAGAACCCGGCCGACCACGAGGTCGCGGTCACCGGGTGCGAACTCGAGGGGACCGTCGCGACCATGACCGGGACGATCGCCAACCGATCCGATCACGTCGCCTCCTTCGACGTCCAGGTGAGCTTCACCCGGCCGGGCACCGACAACGTGCACCGGCAGGGCCGCGTCGCCGTCGACGATGTCGACCCGGGCGCGGTCGTCGAGTTCGAGGTGTTCCGCAAGGTGCTCCTCGACGACGTCGACTGCCACGTCACCGACGTCACCGGGCCGCTCCCGTTCGGGATCGAGATCGACTGAGTCGAAACCGCGGCGTTCAGACCGACGTCGCCGAGACCCAGGCGTCGTAGAGGCGGCGGTACGGTCCGTCGTTCGTGATCAGCTCGTCGTGGTGGCCGTCTTCGACGAGGCGCCCGTGTTCCAGCACGAGCACCCGGTCGGCTCGGGCGGCCGTCGAGAGCCGGTGGGCGATGGCGATCGTGGTGCGCGACAGCGCGAGCCGTTCGAGAGCGCGGGCGACGCGTACCTCGGTCAGCGCGTCGACCGACGAGGTCGCCTCGTCGAGGATCAGCACGTCCGGACCGGCGAGACCGGCGCGGAGCAGGGCGACGAGCTGGCGCTCGCCTGCGGACAACTGGTCGCCACGCTCGCCGACGCCCGTGGCGAGCCCGTCGGACAACGACTCGATCCAGTCGCCGACGCCGAGTTCTTCGACCACCCGCTCGACGTCGGCCCGGCCGGAGTGCTCGACGGCGAAGGCGATGTTGGCGGCCACCGAATCGTCGAACAGGAACGGCTCCTGCGACACCACCACGAGGCGTCGTCGGAGCTCGGCCCGGTCGACCCGCTTGAGGGGCACGCCGCCGAGTTCGATGGTGCCGATCGTCGGGTCGGCGAACCGGGCGATCAGCCGGCCGAGCGTGGTCTTGCCCGACCCGGTCGAGCCGACGATCGCCACCTGCTGACCGGCGGGGATGGTGACGTCGATGTTCTTCAGCACCGCGGAGTCGGAGCCCGACCGATCGCGGCTGGGGTACGAGAACGTCACTTCGCGGATGTCGATGCGCAGCTTGCCGACGGGCAGCGCGATCGGGTCGTCCGGCGGCGGCGGACCGATCGGGAGGTCGAGCACCGACAGCACACGGCGCAGGCCGGCCACCGCGTTCTGCGTCTGGTCGAGCACCTCGGTGAACTCGGCGATCGGTTCCAGGAACCGGTAGGTGAGGAAGATGAAGCCGACGAGCGCCCCCGCCGTGAGGCTGCTCGACGGACCCATCCACACGCCGACGACGACGATGGCCGAGATCGTGAACGCCGAGAAGATCTCGCCCGACGGGAAGAGGAAGGCGCCGATGAGCGACGCCTTGATCTGCGCCTTCGTCTTGACCTCGACGGCGTCGTGGACTCGCCGTTCGAGCACCTCACCGGCGCCGTACGAGCGGATCGTCGGCGTGCCGGAGACCACCTCGGCGATGGCGCCGAGCATGTCGCCGTTGGCATGGCGCGCCGCGTCGTAGGCCCGCACCAGTCGTGACTGCACGGCCCGCAACACGAACGCCAACGGCATCGACACGGCGAACGCGATCAGGGCGAGCTGCCAGCTGTAGGCGAGCATGACGGCAGCGACGATCAACATCAGCGTGCCGTCGAGGAGCCAGGCCAGCCCGCCCCACTGGAAGAACTGCGCCAGCGCCTCGATGTCGCTCGTCACCCGCGACACCAGCCCGCCCCGCCGTTCGTCGTTGTGGGTCGCCAGGCTCAGCTGATGGATGTGGCCGATCAACCGCGCCCGCAGGTCGTAGAGGGCTCGTTCGCTGCGTTCGCCGAGGCGGACCGACGCCTGGCGGAGCGCGAATCCCGACACGATCACGGCGACGGCACCGATCACCGCCATCTTGACGATCAGGTCGAACTGCACCGCGCCCGTTTCCTCGTCGACACCCTTGTCGATCGCCTGCTGGATCAGGATCGGCACGACCACACGTCCGGCGGCACCGACGGCGGCGAACAGCCAGGTGACCCCGAGCCCCTCGCGGAGGATGGGGGCGGTCTCGAGCCCGCGGCCGATGATGCGCGCCGCGGAGTCCTGGTTCGTCGGCGCGATCGTGCCGGCCCGGGCGATGAGGGTCGGATCGATCGTGCTCACGACAACACCTCCTCGCCGAACTCGGGGTCGCCGAGTGCCTCGGGCGCGCCGGCGCGCACGGTGGCCATGCCGTCGGAGCGATCCGACTCGAACGCCTCCACCAGCTCCCGGTAGTCGGGCACCGAAGCCATCAGTGCGTCATGCGTGCCGTGGGCGGCGACCCGCCCGGCGGCGACGTAGATCACGTCGTCGGCCAGCGCGATCGTCGACGGCCGCGAGGCGATCAGCAGCACCGATGTCTCGGTGAGGCCGTTGCGCAGGTTGCTCAGCACGGTCGACTCGGTCGCCGGATCGAGGGCCGACGTCGTGTCGTCGAGCACGAGCAGGCTCGGCGTGCGCACGAGCGCCCGGGCCAGGGCGACCCGCTGGCGCTGCCCGCCGCTCAGGCTGACGCCGCGTTCGCCGACGACGGTGTCGAGGGCGTGCGGGAGCTTGCGCACGAAGTCGGACGCCGCCGCCATCTCGAGGGCGGCCCACAGCTCGCCGTCGGAGAACTCGCCACCCATCCGGACGTTGTCGGCGACGCTGCCGCCGAGCAGGAAGGCCTCCTGGAACACGACCGAGCGCGGTCCCGGCGCGAGCTGGACGTGGCCGGAGGTCGGGGCGAGCAGACCGGCGACGAGCAGCGCCAGCGTCGACTTGCCCGACCCCGTCGGACCGACCAGCGCGGTCACCGTGCCGGCGGGGACGACGAGGTCGATCGAGTCGAGCGCCGGGAAGTCCTCCCCGAGGTGCACGTACGACACGCCGTGCAGTTCGACCCCGACACCGGGCGATGCGGGCACGATCGAGTCGGCCGGGTCGGCCTCGAGCGGTTCCTCGGCGACCGTGCGGACGCGTGTCCAGGCGGCGATCGATCGGGGCAGCTCCGACAAGGCGTAACCGATGAGTCGCAACGGCAGGACGAGCAGCGTGAAGAGGAAGATCGCACTGGAGAACTCGCCGACCGACAGGTCGTTCGACCTGATCCGCGCCGCTCCGATCACCACGAGCAGGATGTTGGCGAGCGACGGGATCACGTCGAGGAGGCCCTCGAACCAGCTGCGGATGCGGATGGCCTTCAGCCGCTCGGTCCGCACCCGCTCGGCGAGCCCGGCGAGCCGATCGGTCTCGCGTTCCTCCGCCCCGTACGACTTGACGAGCTGCACGCCCTCGAAACTCTCGTGGACGCCCGCCGAGAACTCACCGAGCTGGTCCTGGGCCCGGGTGTAGTGGACCGACACCGCCCGCTCGTAGACGACGTTCGTCATGATCAGCGTCGGGAAGAGCACGACCGCCACGACGCCGAGCGCGATGTCGATCGAGAACAGCCAGATCGTCGACACGAAGATCATGATGACCGTCGAGGTGGCGAACGGGATCGGGCCGAGCACGGCGACCGATCCTTCGGTGTCGACGCCGGCCCGCTGGACGAGGTCGCCGTCCGGGCGCCGGGCGTGCCAGCTCAGGGGCTGGCGGACGAAGCGTCCGACCACCTCGTTGGTGTACGTCTGGGCCACCCGCCACTGGACGATCCCGGCGTACGACCGGCGCACGACGACGCCGATGGCACGGAAGATGCCGATCCCGATCACCATGGCCACCCCGGCGATCACGCTGCTGGCGGCCACACTGCCGTCCTCGAAGCGGGGCAGGATCACGTGATCGATCACCCAGCCGATGGCGAAGCTGGAGGCGATCGTGCAGATCGCGAACACGGCCGCGCCACCGACCGCGGTGAAGAACGCCTTGGGGTGGACCCGGATCAACGAGACGATGAAACCGACGTTCCTCCGGAGGTGGCCCCGTTCGGGCGCGCCGCCGCCGTCGGGTGTGATCTCCGTGTCCATCCCGACGTTTCTACCAGCGCGATCGGGCCATAGCGTCGTCGATTGTGACGATGCCGTCGGACGTACTCACCGAGGCCGAGGGCGGGACATGGTCGGGGTGGCGCGCTGGATGGAGGGCCCGTCCGATCCGGCGGTCGCTGTTCGTCCTGATGCTGTTGCTGTTCGCGGTGTTCTGGATCTGGGCGCTGTTCTTCGCCTCGAAGACGGCGGTCAACAAGGTCGACGACCGCGCCTGGGCCGCCCGTGCCGAGCAGATCTGCGCCGCCGTGCGTCCGCAGCTGCAGGCCCTCGAAGCACAGGCCTCGAGCGATCTCACGGTGCGCGCCGGCCTCGTCCGCCAGTCGACCGACCTGCTCGAGCAGATGCTGAAGGACATCGTCGCCGTCCCGCCGAGCGACGCCAAGGGCCGGGCGATCGTCCCCGAGTGGGAGGCCGACTACCGCATCCTCCTGGCCGATCGCTACCGCTACGCCGACATGCTGGCATCGGGCAAGGACGGGCCGTTCACCGAGACCGCCGTCCAGTCGGTGCCGGTCACCGAGCGCATCGAGACGTTCGCCGGCGACAACCTCATGCCGAGCTGCGCCCCGCCCCGCGGCTCGGTCCTCTGACGCCCCCGATCCTGACCGTGCGATGAGCGAAACCCCCGTATCCGGGGGTTTCGCTCATCGCAAGACGGGTCAGGGGAGCTTCTTGATGACGCGGGCGGGCACGCCGGCGGCCACGCAGTTGTCCGGCAGCTCGCCCGTGACGACGCTGTTGGCGCCGACCACCACGTGGCGGCCGATCGTCGCACCCGGCAGCACGACCGTGCCATGGCCGAGCCACGAACCGCTGCCGATCGACACCGGGCGTTCCGGCATCACCTGCCGCGAGATCGGCAGATCGAGATCGGCGTACCCGTGGTTCTGGTCGGTGATGTACACGTGATGACCCGTCCACACGTCGTCACCGATCACGATCTCGAGGTGCCCGACGATGCCTGATCCCTTGCCGAACAGACACCGGTCGCCCACACGGATCACGGTGTCCGACACCATCTGCTGGCCCGGCACCATCCCGGCCGACAGCGTGATCTCGGGGCCGAACATCGTGTTGTCGCCGATCGAGATGTACTGCTCGTTGAACAGGGCGTTCGGAGGGAAGCAGATGACGCTGCCGTCGCCGAACCGTTGGAACCGGCGGGCCCGACGCGAGTGCGGGCCGATCGCACCGAGTTCGATCGCCGCCGCCCAGGTGACCTGCACGACCTCGCCGGCCGCCCGCTTGGCGGCCGTGCGCACACGACGCACGACGGTGTCGGGATGCCGCGGACGCTCGAGCACGTCGCGCACCGTAGAACGTCGCCCGCGTGTTCTCCCAGTCCCGCCACCTATTCTCGCTGCGATGACCTCGACCCCAGGACCGCTGCCGTTCGGGTCGATCACCGACGTCGCCGGCATTCGGGTCGGCCACCATCAACGCATCGGACGTGGGTGGCAGACCGGCACCACCGTCGTGTTCGCATCGCACGGGGCCACTCCTGGCGTCGACGTCCGCGGCGGCGGCCCGGGCACGCGCGAAACCGACGCGCTCGCGCCGCACAACCTCATCGAACAGATCCACGCCGTCTGCCTCACCGGTGGCAGCGCGTACGGGTTGGCCGCCGCCGACGGGGTGATGGCCTGGCTCGAGGAACACACCCTCGGCTTCACGGTCGGTCCGCCGGGCGACACTCCGGTCGCCGTGGTCCCGGTCGTTCCGGCGGCGGTGATCTTCGATCTCGGACGGGGCGGCGACTTCGCGCACCGGCCCGACGCCGGGTTCGGCCGGCGCGCCATCGCCGGCGCGCGTGGCACCCAGAGCCGGTGGGGATCCGTCGGCGCCGGCACCGGCGCGGCTGCCGGCGGTCTGCAGGGCGGCGTGGGCACGGCGAGCACGACGGTCCGCCTCGTCCGACCGGACGATGCGCCCACCGTCGAGCGTGGTCGTGGGAGCGCTGGCGGTCGTCAACGCCAACGGTTCGCCCATCGATCGTGCGACGGGCCTGCCATGGGAGCCCGTCGGGCTCGCCCGCCGACGGCCGTCGGCCGTGGAGCGACGCGGTCTGCGCGAGGTGCTCGACGCCGCGCGACCGCCCCGGCTCAACACGACGATCGGCGTCGTGGCCACCTCCGCCCGACTGGGCAAGGCCGAGGTCGGCAAGCTCGCGTCCGTCGCCCACGACGGGCTCGCCAGGGCGATCCGCCCCGCTCACTCGATGGTCGACGGCGACACGATCTTCGGGTTGGCGACCGGCGACGTCGACCTCACGTCGGCACCGTCGCGCCTCCGTGCCACCGGAACGAGGAACGCCGAGCTGAACCTCCTCCTCGTCGCCGCCGCCGAGGTCTTCGCCGCCGCCTGCACCCACGCCATCCTCAGCGCCACGTCGATCGGTGAGCGGCCGAGCTATCTCGATCTGTGCCCCAGCGTCCGGATGGCTTGAACGTGCCGCTCCTGACCCTTGCGACGCCATCGACCATGACCGCCTGGTCGCGCTCGAGGCACCTCGCCGGCGAGACCATCGCGCTCGTGCCGACCATGGGAGCGCTCCACCGGGGTCATCTCGCGCTCGTCGAGCACGCCAGGACCATCGCCGATCGCGTCGTGGTCTCGATCTTCGTCAATCCCCTGCAGTTCGACCGCGCCGACGACTTCGAGCACTACCCGCGCCCGATCGATGCCGACGTCGCGGTCTGCGCCGAGCACGGGGTCGACGCGGTCTACGCGCCGACCGCCGCGGTGATGTACCCGGCGGGCTACCAGACCACGGTGCGGATCGGTGCGCTGGCCGCGGTGATGGAGGGCGCCGCCCGCCCCGGCCACTTCGACGGTGTCGCCACCGTGGTCACCAAGCTGTTCACCGCCGTGCGCCCCGACCTGGCGGTGTTCGGTGAGAAGGACTTCCAACAACTCGCCATCGTGCGCCGGTTGAGCGCCGACCTCGACCTCGGTGTCGATGTCGTCGGGCGGCCCACCGTGCGCGAGGGCGACGGACTCGCCCTGTCGAGCCGCAACACCCGCCTCGACGACGCGCAGCGGCGGGCCGCCCTCGCTGTGCCCCGGGCGCTCCAAGCGGCGGTCGACGTCGCCGCCCACGGTGCAGGGAGGGCGAACACGGTCATCGACGCCGCGCTCCGGGTACTCGCCGACGAACCGCTGGCCGCCGTCGACTACGTGGCGGTCTTCGACAGCGACGATCTGTCAGCGGTGACCGACCTCGACGCCCACCCCCACGATCGGCTGCGCGTCGCCACCGCCGCCTTCTTCGGAGACGTGCGACTGATCGACAACCGCGCCCTGTTCCCGCACTGAGCGCGACGCGGACGCATCGTCCTGCAGCCGATCGGCGACGCCGGTCAACACGATGAGCAGCACGACACCGTTGAAGATGGCGTGGGCGACGATCGTCGGACCGATCCTGCGCAGCAGCACCGCGGCGGCGCCGAACGTCACGCCGACACCCGACAGCACCAGCACGAGGCCGGCGTTGCCGCGGCCCCGCACCGGGTCGACGTGGGCGCATCCGAAGAGCACACCTTGCAGCAGGATCGCCGGCACGACCGGCAGCCGGCTGCGCAGCCCGCGCAACACCACGCCGCGGAACACCATCTCCTCGACGATCGGTGCGGCGATCACGGCCGTGATCACGATCGACACGACGTAGGTGCGGTCGGTCCGCAGGTCGGTGATGCCGTCGGTGTTGCTCGAGATCGGCACACCGAGGCCGATGATCACGGCGGCGACGGCGATCTGCGCGGCGAGTGCTGCCAACCAGATCACCGGACCCCATCCGAGGTCCGACCACCGCGGTTCGAGGCCGATGTCGGGCCCGACCGAACCGCTCCCCCAGTGCCGGCTGACGTACCGGCACCAGAGCACCGACGGGCCGTAGCCGAGGGTGGCGAGGATCAGGATGTAGACGACGAGCGGCCACTCGTAGTCGACGAGCGCTTCGAGCACGAACTTCGACACGATCAGCGAGACGGTGAGCACTCCGATCGCGCCGACGGCGGCGGCGACGGGCAGCGTCGGCGCGGGCGGCCGCGGCGGCGCGAAGGCCGGTCCGATCGTGACCGCCGGCGGCCGGAAAGTCGCCGGATCGGGCGGCGGCAGCGCGGTCATCGGCTCCCAGGATGCCCGACCGCCGGTGCTCGAGCCCGCATGCATGTGTCAAGGTCTGCTCAAATGGTGGCCGAGGTGCTCAGGAAGAGCACGCCGGGGTCATGTCCCCGATCGAGCGGGCCCACCGTTCACGACCATCCGCCGGAGGAACATGCTCGCCCCCAGATCCATGTCCACATCCCGCTCGCCGCTGCGCCTGCGGGCGATGGTGCTGGCGGCACTGGCCGCTGTTGCCCTCGTGGGAACGTCCGTGGCCGCCGTCGACCGGTCGGCCACCGCCCACGCCGCAGGTGTCGACGTCAACGACTGGGTGTCGATCGTCAACATCTACCGCGCCCAGTCGGGCCTGCCACCCGTGGCCGGCAACGGGGCCTGGGACGCGGGCACGCGGAACCACTCGTGCTGGATGCTCCTCAACGGCCTCGCCCACGACGAGGCACCGGGAACGGCGGGCTACAGCGATGCGGGCGATCAGGCCGGCAACAGCTCCAACGTCGCCGTGTCGAGCGCCGAAGCGACGACGGCGAAGGGGAACATCGACCTCTGGCTGTCGGGACCGTTCCACGCCATCGGCATCCTGCGGGCCAACCTCACGCAGTCGTCGTACGGGCAGTGCTCCACGGCGACCAACCCGTCGGCCACCACCTGGAGGTCGGCGGCGACACTCGACGTGATCCGCGGGCTGGCACCGGGGCCGAAGCCGGCGACGCCGGTCGTGTTCCCGGGCAACGGCGCCACGACGAGCCTCACCCGGTTCGTCGCCGAATCGCCCGACCCCCGCACGTTCTGCGGATGGACCGCCCAGAACGTCGGCCTGCCGCTCCTGGCGCTGATGCCCTCCGGCGTGTCGTCGGCCGGCGCTGCGCTGACGGGCCCGAACGGCCCGGTGAACACGTGCGTGCTGCACGGTGCCAACACGACCGGCGTCGCCAGTTCGATCCTCGGCAGCGAGAACGCCGTCGTCGTCATGCCCGACTCACCGCTCGTCGCCGGCCACTACCACGTGTCGGTCAACTCGAACGCAGGACCCGCGGACTGGTCGTTCGACGTCGATCCGAACGCCCCGCTGGTGCCCGCCGAGGCGGCGCCGGCGAATGCGACCGTCCTGGGGTCACCGACCCCGTTCCGCTCGGTGACGCCGTTCCGCTTCGCCGATTCGCGGCTCCACCAGACGCTGACGCGGCTCTCGGCCGGGCAGCCCGTGCGGATCCAGATCGCCGGGACCCAGGGCATCCCCGCCGACGTCACCGCGCTGAGCGCCAACTTCACGGTCGCCGAACCCGACGGGCCGGGCTACCTGACGATCTACAACTGCGCGGCTGCGGTGCCGGAGGTGTCGACGCTCAACTACCGCACCGGCGATGCGATCGCCAACCAGGCCGTCGTCCCGCTCGATCGCGGCGCGCTGTGCGCGTACTCGTACGCCGGGGCCGAGTTGATCATCGACGTCAACGGCTTCGTCACACCGTCGGCGACGTCGACCTTCGTCCCGTCCGATCCGCGTCGCCTCGCCGACACGCGTCTCGGCAGCGGCCGGCTGCAGCCCGGATCGGTCCTGCGGCTCGTCGTCGAAGGCGGTGCGAGCCCCGCGCCGCTCGGCAGTGACGCGGTGGCCCTGAACCTCACGGCGACCGACGCCGTCGGCGACGGCTGGGTCCGGACCTTCCCCTGCGACGCCGCCGAGCCGGGGGTGTCGAACGTCAACGTGCGGCGCGGTGGTGTGCGCGCCAACTCGGTGATCGTGCCGGCCGCCGCCAACGGATCGATCTGTGTCACCGCCAACGTGGCCACCAACATCATCGTCGACATCACGGGGTACTTCGCACCGGCGGCCGCTCCGACGGGCGGCCAACGGTTCACGCCGTTGTCACCGATCCGGCTCGCCGACACCCGCAGCTTCCAGGCGCAGCTCAACCCGGTCGACCCGGGCCGTCCGCTCGCCGTCGGCGCGGTGTTGCGGGTGCAGGTCGCCGGCACGCGCGGTGTTCCGGTCAACGCGCACGCGGCGAGCCTCAATCTCGTCGCCCTCGACAGCGCCGAGGGCGGCTGGCTGCGCGTCGTTCCGTGCGGCACCCCGTCGGACGTGTCGAACCTCAACTACCTCGATGCCGCACCGGTCGCCAACGGGGCCAACGTGAAGCTGTCCGCCGACGGCGCGGTGTGCGTGACGGCGTCGCAGACGACCCACGTCATCGTCGACATCAACGGCGTGTGGTTCTGACCGCGCCGTCCGCCGGCTCGGTCGGTCGGGTCAACGGTGCACGCCGGTGTCGTCGACGCGGGCGACGTAGCGCACGGTGAACACGCTGTCGCCCGACAGGATCGCGCCGCGGCCGAGCAGACGACCGCCCTGCCAGTTGGCGAGGCCCAGTTCCGGCCGGTCCAGCGCGTACTGCCCGTCGACCCAGCGCGTGAACCCGTTGCCGGTGAACGGGGTGTCGAGCGCTTCGTAGCACCGTTCGAACTCGGCGGGATCGGTGGTGATCACCGAGGTGACGAAGCGGGGGCTGTAGCGGTTGCACAGCGCGATCGCGTCGGCGACATCCGGCGTCACGACCAAGGTGAGTTCTGGCGAGCGCTCCCACTCCCATTCGGTGGCCAACGCCGGCTCGTCGACCACCGACGCGAACGGCTCGTCGCTCGGCCCGCTGGCCCGGGCGACCACGACGCGTCGCTCGAGACACCCGGCCGGCAGCCAGCGTTCGGAACCGGCCACGACGTGGAGCCGCACATCGACGCCGAGGTCGCCGGCCACGTCCGCCAGGGCGTCGAGGAAGACCGGGATCATGTCGGCCCGCGACTGCGGGATGGCACAGACGTTGAGCGTGTTGCACACCTTCCGGTCGAGCGAGTTGACCACGGCGTCGCGCACGGCACCGCTCTCGGCGGCCTCGCCGACGATCATCCAGGCGCCGCCGGTCCCGTGCAGACTCACCGGCGTCCCGGCCTGGGCGGCCACGGCACCGAGCTCGGCGACGGCCGCGCCGGAACCGCGCGCCACCGCCAGCGCCAGGCGGCGGTCGTCGAACAACGCATGACCGCCCGAGCGGGCCGGCTCGTCGATCAACTGCACGGTGCCCGCGGGGAGGCCCGCGGCGGCCAGGGCCGGGGTGAGCGCGTGTTCGACGATCGCCCGTGCCGTGCCGAGGGCGTCGGAGCCGATCCGGAACACGACCGTGTTGCCCGACCGGACGACACCGCATGCGTCGGCGAACACGTTCGGCCGGCCCTCGAACACGAACCCGACGACGCCGAGCGGCGCGCGGCGTTCCTCCACCGTCCATCCGTCGTGACCGATCGTCGAGCCGACCGCACCGCGGCCACCGGGTTGATCGCGCCACACCCGCAGGCCGCTGATCATGTCGGCGCGCATCGTCGCGGTCAGTTCGAGGCGGGTCGTCGATCGACCGGCGCCGGCGGCGCGCTGCACGTCGGTGGCGTTGGCGTCGGCGATCGGGGCGAACGACGGGTCGTCGGCGAGGCGCACCGCGAAGGTCTCGAAGAAGGTGGCGATGGCCTCGTCGCTGCATCGCGCCAGCTCGGAGAACGCGGCGGTCGCCGCGGTGATCGCCCCGTCGACCACGTCGAGGACCTTCGACGGGATGTGCACGAGGGCCCCCGTGGCCTGGACGACGACGAGTCGATCGCCGGGCCGGAACGCCTCCGCGAGTTCCTCTCCGACACGGACGACCCGGTCGCCGCCGAACACGATCGGCTGGCCGGCCTCGAGGCGCGTCAGCGCGCCGATGTCGCTCACCGTGCGGCCGTGACCGTGGGACGGTTCGGTGCCAGGATGGGCGGGATGAATCCGTTCGTGCTCGCCAGGATCTCCCACACCTCGCCGCGGCTCGCACCCGTCGTGGTCGTTCTCATCAGCGAAAGGGTAGGCCGATGACCGAAAGCAGCCTCTACTTCCGCCAGTTGCTCTCCGGCCGCGACTTCGCCCACGGCGACCCGCTGGCCGCGCAGATGGTGAACTTCGTGTACGCCATCGGCGACCGGGCGACCGGCGAGTGCCTGCTCGTCGATCCGGCCTATGCCGTCGACGATCTGATCGACGCGGTCGCGGCCGACGACATGACCGTGAGCGGCGTGCTGATCACGCACTACCACCCCGATCACGTCGGCGGCGAGATGGGCAACCAGACCATCGAGGGCATCGCTGCGCTCCTGCGGCGCGTCGACTGTCCGCTCCACCTCCAGCGCGCCGAATCGGAGTGGGTGTCGAAGACGACCGGCGTCGACGCCAGCCATTTCGTGGAACACGACTCGGGTGATGTCGTGCAGGTGGGCAACATCGACGTGTCGCTGCTGCACACCCCCGGCCACACACCGGGCAGCCAGTGCTTCTTCGTCGACGGGCGGCTCGTCGCCGGTGACACCCTGTTCCTCGAGGGGTGCGGGCGCACCGACCTGCCCGGCTCCGATTCGCGGCAGATGGCCGAGAGCCTGCGGCGCCTCGCCGAGGTTCCCGACGACACGATCCTGTACCCCGGCCACCGCTACTCGGCGGCGAGCAGCGCCACCATGGAGGTGGTGAAGGAGTACAACTCGATCTTCTCGGGCCTGCTCTGAGGCCCTCGAGCGGTCAGGTCAGCAGTCGGCCTTGGCGGGGATGACGATCTTCTGACCGGGGATGAACTGGCTGTAGGCCGGATTGTCGGCGTTGGCGGCGTTCAGCGCGTCGAGCGTGACGTCGTACTTCTTGGCGACGCTGATCGGGATGTCGCCCGCTTCGACGACGTGCTCGCCGGGGGCGCAGTTGTCAGCCGGCATCGGGAATGGTCGACGCGGCGACGGTCGTCTCGGCCGCGGCGGCTTCGCCGCCCGTCGCCGCCGGGGCCACCGTCGTCTCCGGTGTTGCCGCCGCCACGGTGCCGCCCGGCGGGATCTTGATCACGGTGCCGGGGAACGGGAACTCGTTGACGCTCCCCCATTCGTTGAACGCAACGAGTTCGTCGACCGTGACGCCGAACTGTTGGGCGACCTTGAGCGGATAGTCGCCGGTCTGGACGGTGTAGTCCTGGGCGGCCGTCGAGACACCACCGGGGGCAACGGTCGTGTCCGGCGCCAGGGTGGTCTCGGGCGGACGGACGACGAATGCGGTCGATCCCTCGCTGAGGTCGATCGTCGACTCCGTGGCTCCGTCGTCGGACGAGCTGCCGCACGCGGCGAGCAGGATCATCCCGATCGCGACCGGCCCGGCGACAGCGGCGAGGCGACGTCCGGCGCGACGGGACGGACGAGGAGCGAACTCTGACGACATGAACACCAGCGTAGGCCCAGTTAGCGCACCCGAAACGTCACGTCAAGCGCCGAGCCGCAGGTCACACCACACGCGTCGCGCCAACCCGACCGAGCGATGGCGATGTCGGGTCAAGAGCGCCCCACAACGACATCGCTCCGTCTGGATGGGCCCGCGGTCAGGGCAGGAGGGGGCGGTCGGTCGGGCGGACCGGCGACGGCAGGCGGGTCTCGCCCATCAGATACGCGTCGACGCCGGCGGCGCAGGCACGCCCCTCGGCGATCGCCCACACGATGAGGCTCTGACCGCGGCCCATGTCGCCGGCGACGAAGATGCCGCGCTGCGAACTCATGTAGCGGTCGTCACGCGCCACGTTGCCACGGGCGTCGTAGTCGACCTCGAGGCCGTCGAGCCACGAGCCGTGCTCGGGCCCGAGGAAGCCCATCGCCAGGAACACGAAGTCGACCGGGATCTCCTGATCGGTCCCCTCGATCTTCGTGAACCGCCCGTCGACCATCTCGACCTCGTGCAGCACGAGGCCGGCGACATGCCCGTTGCCGTCGTCGACGAACCGTTCGGTGTTGACGCTGTAGAGGCGCTCGCCACCTTCCTCGTGCGCCGACGTGACCTTGTACACCATCGAGAACTGCGGCCACGGGTTGCCCACGGCACGGGACTCGGGCGGGCGGGCCAGGATCTCGAGCTGGGTGACCGAGGCCGCGCCCTGACGATGGGCGGTGCCGAGGCAGTCGGCCCCGGTGTCGCCGCCGCCGATGATGACGACGTGCTTGCCGTTGACGTCGATCGGTGACTGTTCGATGTCGCCGAGCTGCACCCGGTTGGCGTGCGGGAGGTACTCCATCGCCTGGTGGATCCCGGCGAGCTCGCGGCCGGGGATCGGCAGGTCGCGCCAGTCGGTGGCGCCGCACGCCAGGACGATGGCGTCGTGCGACGCCCGGAGCACCTCGATGTCGACCGTGTCGCCCACCACGGCGTTGGTGCGGAACTCCGTGCCCTCCGCCTCCATCTGCGCGAGGCGACGATCGATGTGGCGCTTCTCCATCTTGAACTCGGGGATGCCGTAGCGCAGGAGGCCGCCGATGCGGTCGGCCCGTTCGAGCACGACGACGTCGTGGCCGGCGCGGGTGAGCTGCTGGGCCGCGGCGAGCCCGGCGGGCCCGCTGCCGATCACGGCGACGCGCTTGCCGGTGCGCAACGACGGCACGTGGGGAACGACCCAGCCCTCGTCCCAGGCGCGGTCGATGATCTCGACCTCGACCTGCTTGATCGCCACCGGGTCCTGGTTGATCCCGAGCACGCACGCCGACTCGCACGGCGCCGGACAGAGCCGGCCCGTGAACTCGGGGAAGTTGTTCGTGGCGTGGAGGCGCTCGATCGCGTCCTGCCAGTGGTCGCGGTAGACGAGGTCGTTCCAGTCGGGGATCAGGTTGCCGAGCGGACAGCCGTTGTTGCAGAACGGGATGCCACAGTCCATGCACCGGCCCGCCTGATGGTTGAGCTCGTCACGGTCGAACGGCTCGTAGACCTCACGCCAGTCGCGCAGTCGCACCGGCACCGGCCGCCGCGCCGGCGTCGCCCGCGACCATTCCAGGAACCCTGTCGGCTTGCCCATTACTGGTGTCCTCCTCGTCGGCCCTTCGGTTCTCCTCGATCGGACTGCGGCTCGTCGCTGGCGCTTCCCTCGCCGCGCGCTGCCAAGTCGCCTTGAAGTCCCGATGTCGGGTTCATCGTCGTCGTCATGCGCGGGCTGCTTCCATGATGCGGTCGACGGTCTGCTGCTCGTCGAGACCCTCGGCCTCGGCGACCGCGATCACGTCGAGGACCCGCTTGTAGTCGGTCGGCATGACCTTGCAGAACCGGCCGATCTCGGTGTCCCAGTCCGCCAGCACGCGCTCGGCCACCGCCGAACCGGTGAAGTCGCGATGGCGCGTGATCGTCGTCAAGAGGTAGTCCCGGTCGACGTCGTCGAGGTCCTCCACCTGCACCATCTCGTAGTTCACGAGGCTGGCGAAGCGGTCCTCGAGGTCGTAGACGTAGGCGATGCCGCCGGACATGCCGGCGCCGAAGTTCCGGCCCGTCGTGCCGAGCACGACGACGCGGCCACCGGTCATGTACTCGCACCCATGATCGCCGACTCCCTCGCTCACGGCGGTGGCGCCGGAGTTGCGCACGCAGAAGCGCTCACCGACCCGGCCGCGCAGGAAGATCTCCCCGCCGGTCGCGCCGTACGCGATGACGTTGCCGGCGATGACGTTCTCCTCGGCGACGAACGGCGCGAACGGATGCGGCTGGACGATCAGGCGGCCGCCGGACAGGCCCTTGCCGAGGTAGTCGTTGGCGTCGCCGACGAGGCGCATCTGGATGCCGGCCGGCACGAAGGCGCCGAAACTCTGTCCGGCGGAGCCCGTGACGGTGATGTCGATCGTCCCGTCGGGGAGGCCGGCGCCACCCCAGCGCTTGGTGACCTCGTGGCCGAGCAGCGTGCCGACCGTGCGGTTGACGTTGCGGATCGGCAGGTCGATCGTGACGCGGTGGGCGTCGTTGATCGCCGGCTGCGCCAGCTCGATGAACGTCTGGTCGAGCGCCTCGTCGAGCCCGTGATCCTGGGCGACGCTCTGCGTGAACGTCTGGCCGTAGGGATTCTCGGGCACCCGCAGGATCGGGGTGATGTCGAGCCCGGACGCCTTCCAGTGGTCGACCGCCCGCTTCGTGTCGAGACACTCCACGTGGCCGATCAACTCGGCGAGCGTCCGGAACCCCAGCTCGGCCATGATCTCGCGCACCTCTTCGGCGATGTACTCGAAGAAGTTGACGACGAACTCCGGCTTGCCGCTGAAGCGGGCCCGGAGCTCGGGGTTCTGGGTGGCCACGCCGACCGGGCACGTGTCGAGGTGACAGACGCGCATCATGATGCAGCCGGACACGACGAGCGGTGCGGTGGCGAAGCCGTACTCCTCGGCGCCGAGCAGGGCGGCCACCACGACGTCACGGCCGGTCTTCATCTGGCCGTCGGTCTGCACGACGATGCGGTCGCGCAGACCGTTCAGCAGCAACGTCTGCTGCGTCTCGGCGAGCCCGAGCTCCCACGGACCACCGGCGTGCTTGAGCGACGTGAGCGGGCTGGCGCCGGTGCCGCCGTCGTGGCCGGAGATGAGCACCACATCCGCCTTGGCCTTCGAGACGCCGGCCGCGACGGTGCCCACACCGGACTCGGCGACGAGCTTGACGTGCACCCGCGCCGCCGGGTTGGCGTTCTTCAGGTCGTGGATCAGCTGCTTGAGGTCCTCGATCGAGTAGATGTCGTGGTGCGGGGGCGGGCTGATCAGACCGACGCCGGGCGTCGAGTGCCGGGTGGCGGCGATCCACGGATACACCTTGTGGCCCGGCAGCTGCCCGCCCTCCCCCGGCTTGGCGCCCTGGGCCATCTTGATCTGCAGGTCGTCGGCGTTGGTCAGGTACTCCGCCGTCACGCCGAAACGGCCCGAGGCGACCTGCTTGATCGCCGACCGGCGACGCGGATCGTGCAAGCGCTCGACGTCCTCGCCGCCCTCGCCGGTGTTCGACTTGCCGCCGATCTGGTTCATGGCGATGGCCAGCGTCTCGTGCGCCTCCATCGAGATCGAGCCGTAGCTCATCGCGCCCGTGGAGAACCGGGCGATGATCGACCCGATCGGTTCGACCTCCTCGATCGGCACCGCCGGCCGGTCCGAGTTGAACTCGAACAGCCCGCGCAGGGTCATCAGACGGCGCGACTGGTCGTCGACCGACGCGGTGTACTGCTTGAAGATGTCGTAGCGCTTGGCCCGCGTGGAGTGCTGGAGCTTGTACACGGTGTCCGGGTTGAACAGGTGCGGTTCGCCCTCGCGCCGCCACTGGTACTCGCCGCCCAGTTCGAGCCGGCGATGCGCCCGCTCCTCGGGACGGTTCGGATTGGCCATGCGGTGACGGGCCGCCACCTCGGCGGCGATCTCGGACAGACCGATGCCGCCGAGCTGCGACACCGTGCCGGTGAAGTACTGGTCGACCACGTCGGCACCGAGGCCGATCGCCTCGAAGATCTGGGCGCCGGTGTACGACGCCACCGTCGACACGCCCATCTTCGACATCACCTTGAGCACGCCCTTGCCGCACGCCTTGATGTAGTTGCGGACGGCCTTGGCGGGATCCATGTTGCCGAGCCCGTGCATGTCCTCGGTGATCAGGTCCTCGACCGATTCGAAGGCGAGGTACGGGTTGATCGCGCCGGCGCCGTAGCCGATCAGCAGGGCCATGTGGTGCACTTCGCGGGCGTCGCCGGTCTCGATGATCAACCCGGCCATCGTCCGCTGCTTCGTGCGCACGAGGTGGTGGTGGACGGCGGCGGTCAGCAGGAGCGACGGGATCGGTGCCTCCACCGTGTCGGCGTTGCGGTCGGACAGGACGATGATGCGCGCGCCCTGGTCGATCGCCTCGGAGGCCTTCGCGCAGATGTCATCGAGGGCCGCCCGCAGCCCGGTCGCGCCGTCGCCGACCCGGAACAGGCCGGAGAGCACGACCGCGCGCAACCCCGGCCGGTCGCCGTCGTCGTCGATGTGGATGATCTTCGCCAGCTCGTCGTTGCTGATGATCGGGAACGGCAGGATCAGCTGGCGACAACTCGCAGGGCCGGGTTCGAGCAGGTTCGCCTCGGGGCCGACGGTCGAGCCGACCGCGGTGACCACTTCCTCGCGGATGGCGTCGAGCGGCGGGTTCGTCACCTGGGCGAACAGCTGCTTGAAGTAGTCGAACAGCAACCGCGGCCGCTCCGACAGCACGGCGAGCGGCGTGTCGGTGCCCATCGACCCGAGCGCCTCCCCGCCGCTGAGCGCCATCGGCGTGATGAGGATCTTCAGCTCCTCGTGGGTGTAGCCGAACATCTGCTGACGGCGGAGCACGCTGTCGTGGCTGAACACGACGTGCTCCCGGCCGGGCAGGTCGCGCAGGTTGACGATCCCGTCCTCCAGCCACTGCCCGTACGGGAACTGCGCGGCGAGGGTCGACTTGATCTCGTCGTCGCTGACCACGCGGCCCTCGCGGGTGTCGATGAGGAACATCTTGCCGGGCTGGAGGCGGCCCTTGGCGACCACTCGCGACGGCTCGACGTCGATCACGCCCACCTCGGAGGCCATCACGACCAGGTCGTCGTCGGTGATCCAGTAGCGACTCGGCCGCAGGCCGTTGCGGTCGAGGACCGCGCCGATCACTTCCCCGTCGGTGAAGGCGACGCTCGCCGGACCGTCCCAGGGCTCCATCATCGAGGCGTGGAACCGGTAGAAGTCGCGCTGCTCCTGCGACATCGTGGCGTGGTTCTCCCAGGCCTCCGGGATCATCATCAACATCGCATGGTGGATCGGGTACCCGCCGAGATGGAGCAGCTCGAGCACCTCGTCGAACCGCGCCGTGTCCGACGCGCCCGGCGTGCAGATCGGGTAGCAGTCCTCGAGCCCCGGGAGGAGATCGCTGGCGAGCATCGCTTCGCGGGCGCGCATCCAGTTCTCGTTGCCCTGGACCGTGTTGATCTCGCCGTTGTGGGCGACGAACCGGTACGGGATGGGCGAGCGGCCACGACGGGAACGTGTTCGTCGAGAACCGCGAGTGCACGATGAGCAGCGCCGACTCGATGCGCGGATCGGTCAGGTCGGGGAAGAAGGCGCTCAACTGCGGGGTGGTGAGCATCCCCTTGTAGACGACCGTGCGGGCCGACAGCGACGCGAAGTACGTGTCGAGTTCGCCCGTCAGCTCACGGCGCAGGCGCTTGCGGGCGACGTACGCCTTGCGATCGAGTTCGATGCCGCTCGTCCCGGCGGGGTCGCTCACGAACAGTTGCATGAAGCGCGGCATCGCCGCCAGTGCGGTGGCGCCGAGGCAGGTGGGGTCGGTCGGGAGTTCGCGCCAACCGAGGACCGCCAGTCCCCCGTCGGCCATCGTCGACTCGATGACGGCGATCGCCTTGTCGAAGGCGACGTCGTCGGTGGGCAGGAACCCGATGCCGGTGGCGTAGTGCCCGGCGGCGGGGAGATCGAACTCGACGACGGCGCGATAGAGCGCGTCCGGGACCTGCAGCAGGATGCCGGCGCCGTCGCCGGTGTCGGCCTCGGCGCCGGTCGCGCCGCGGTGCTCGAGGTTCGTCAGCGCGGTGAGGCCGGTGCGCACCAGTTCGTTGGAACGAACGCCGTGCAGGTTGGCGACGAAGGAGACGCCGCACGAGTCGTGCTCGTGTCGCGGGTCGTAGAGGCCGATCTTGCCCGGGGGCGTGCGCATGATCACATCCATCAGTGTCGAGTGGGGAACGATCCCCTGCGGTGCCGGTCCACCATCGACGTCGATGGGCGGTTCGGCTCGGAGAGGGTCGCTCGAGACAACACTGGCCCAAGCGAGCGCCCATCATAGGCGACGCCGGGTCGTTCCGGAAGTTCGTTCGCTCGTGATCGCTGCCGGGCCAGGTGGCGACGCCACCCGGCTCCCACCCTTCCCCCGACTTCTCCGAAAAATGCCTCGATCTGCCCGCTGAGCGAACGATTTCCGGCATTTTTCGGTCGAGGGGTGGCGGGGATCTGGCATCGTATGCAGGGCCACGACGACCAGGGGACGAGGAGGAGACGAGCAGGGTGAGCCACGACCACAACGCCATCGCGGCCGACGGCACCACGATCGCGTGGAGTCGGCAGGGTTCGGGGACGCCCGTCGTCCTCGTCCACGGCATCACGGAGTCCGCTGACACGTTCGACCCGGTGGTCGAGCGGCTGCTCGGGCACGACCCGGGTCTCGAGGTGATCACGCTCGATCTGCGCGGGCACGGCGCTTCCGGCGCCGCCTCGACCTACGACCTCGCGGCGATGGTCGGTGACGTGATCGCGGTGATCGACGCCGCGGGCCACCTCGATCACGACACGGCGCGGGGCGTTCATCTCGTGGGTCACTCGCCTCGGTGGCGCGGTCGTCTCCGCGGCGGGGGCGGCGATCCCCGTGGCGAGCGTGGTCGACATCGACCAGTCGCTGCAGCTGTCGGCGTTCAAGGAACAACTCGTGGGGGCCGAGACGGCGCTGCGCGATCCTGAGCAGTTCGGGTCCGTGATCGAGGCGTTGTTCGACTCGATGAGCGGGCCGCGGCTGAGCGATGCCGAGCGGGGCCGCGTGGGCTCGATCCGCCGACCCGATCAGGAGGTGGTGCTCGGGGTGTGGGATCTCCTGCTGACCACTCCCGAAGCCGACATCGCGGCGACCGTCGACGCGATGCTCGCCGGCTACGCCGAGCGCCCGACCCCGTATCTCGCCCTGTTCGGCATCGACCCCGGCGGCGGCTACGCCGAGTGGCTCGCCGGGCGGGTGCCGGGCGCCGTGGTCGAGACGTGGGACGACCACGGCCACTATCCCCACCTCGTCGACCCGGACCGATTCGTCGACCGCCTCGTCGCGTTCTGGGCCGGCGCGACCGGTGGCTGAGCCCGACGAGCAGCCGCCGCAACCTCACGTCGACGGCGACGATGCGACGCTCGCCGTGCGCGGTGAGCCACGTTGGCCGATGGCGCTGGCGGTGCTCGTGGCGGCGGCGATGCAGTTCGCGCTCCCCAACCGGCATGTGCTGAAGCCGACGTTCCTGTTCCCGACGATCGAGTTGCTGCTGCTGGTCGTGCTGATGATCGGCGACCCGGGACGCATCGACCGTCGCTCGACGGTCCTGCACCGCCTGACGTTGCTGCTCGTCGCGGCGATGAGCCTGGACAACGCCGCCGCGGTCATCGAACTCGTCAGCGCCATCATCCGCAACGACAAGCAGGAGACCGGTACGGTCCTGCTCGCCACCGGCGGTGCGATCTGGCTGACGAACGTCATCGCCTTCAGCCTGTGGTACTGGCTGCTCGATCGCGGTGGGCCCGCCGAGCGCGCCAACCGGGCGGGTATCGCGCCCGCCTTCGTGTTCGCCGAGATGGTGTCGCCGGAGTTCGTGCCCGCCGACTGGACGCCGGAGTACATCGACTATTCCTGGCTCGCATTCACGAACGCAACGGCGTTCAGCCCGACCGACACGATGCCGGTCACGCACTGGGCGAAGATGCTGATGTTCCTCCAGGCGTCGATCTCACTCGTCGTCGCCGTGATGGTCATCGCACGAGCGGTGAACATCCTGAACTGATCAGCGCGAGCCGGCCCTGAAGCGGATGTCCCGGTTCAGTCGACGTCGGCGAACACCGGCGGCCGGTTCTCGAAGCCGGCCTTGACCGCCTCGATCTGGTTGGCCGAGCCGATCTGCGCGCCGATCACCGAGCGCTCGGCGGCGAACTGCTCGGCGGCGCCCGGTGTGGTCAGCCGGTTGAACAGCGCCTTGCTGCCGCGCACGGCGCCCGGGCTGCGGCCGGCGATCTCGACGGCCAACGCCATCGCATCGTCGTGCGGGTTGTCGCTGAGCCGGGTGGCCAGGCCCGAGTTCGTACGCCTCGGTGCCCGAGAACACCCGCGCCGTGAACGTCAGCTCCTTGGCCACGTCGGGACGCACGAGCTGGGACAGGATGAACGTGCCGGTCATGTCGGGCACCAGGCCCCAGTGGACCTCGCGGACCGACAGCTTGGTGTCGGGATGGACGATGCGGATGTCGGCGCCGAGGGCGATCTGCAGTCCGCCCCCGAGGGCGTGGCCGTGCACCGCGGCGATCACCGGCACCGGGAGCTCCTGCCACACCCAGCACACCTGCTGGCCGAGGTGCGTGATGCGACCGTCCTTCATCTCGCCGGGGTTGCCTTCGGCGCGCGCCGGACGTTCCGCCGCAGGGGCGCCCTCACCGTCGCCGGCCATCGCCTGGAACGACGAGAAGTCGAGCCCGGCACAGAACGACGGTCCGTCACCCGACAGCACCACCGCCCGCAAGCCGGCCTCCGACTTGAGCTGCTCGCCCGCATCGGCGATCGCCTGGAACATCGCGTTGTCGAGGGCGTTGCGCTTGTCGGCACGGTTGAAGCGGACGTCGGCGACGCCGTCGGACAGGGAGATGAGCACGCGATCGGACATGCTGCGGATTCTTCCATCCACCCGCCCCACCCGACGAACGGGCCAACTCATCGTTTGCGTCGGAAAAATTGAGGACGGGCCGCCCGAAATCGCGACGCAAACGGGATTTTTCAGGACGGCGGGGTGCGCCAGTGGACGAGGTCGCGATCGATGTCGGCGACGGTGCAACACCCGGTCAGTGCCATCGTGCGCTCGAAGCCCTCCTGGAAGAACTCGAGGACGTGGTCGACGCCTCGTTCACCGGCCGCGCCGAGGCCGTACAGGTACGCCCGACCGATCGACACCGCGTCGGCGCCGAGGGCGACGGCCTTGAACACGTCGCTCCCCCGCCGCACGCCGCCGTCGCAGATGATCGCCGCCTGGTCGCCGATCTCCTGGCGCACCGGCTCGACGAGCTCGATGGGCACCGGTGCGTCGTCGAGCTGACGGCCGCCGTGGTTCGACAGCCCGATGCCTTCGACGCCGATCGCCACCGCCTGCTTCGCGTCGGCGACCGTCTGGATGCCCTTCAACACGATCGGGCCGTCCCACAACGTGCGCAACCAGTCGATGTCGGTCCACGACAGGGCCTGGTCGAACTGGCTGTTCACGTGCGCGGCGAGCGAGATCGGGTTCTTGCCGTCCTCCTGGTCGCCGTGCCCGACGACGTTGGCGAACATGATCGGGTCGTTGCGCAGGAAGTCCCACGTCCAGCCCGGATGGATGGCACCGTCGATGATCGTCTCCAGACCGATCTTGGGCGGCAGCGCGAACCCGCGCCGGACGTCGCGCTCGCGGCGGCCGAGCACGGCGGTGTCGACCGTGAGCCACAACGTCGTGTAGCCGGCCGCCTTGGCGCGGCCGACGAGCGCGGCCACGAGTCCACGGTCGCGCCACGTGTACACCTGGAACCACTTGTCGCCGTCGCTGACCGCGGCGACCTCCTCGATCGACCGCGTCCCCATCGTCGACAGCGAGTACGGCAACCCGGCGCGGGCTGCGGCGCGGGCGACGGCGAGTTCGCCCTGGGAGTGGGCGATGCGGGTGTAGCCCGTCGGGGCGACGATCATCGGCATCGCCATCGTGCGCCCGAAGAGGGTCGTCGTCGGATCGAGCGTGCTCACGTCGCGCAGCACCCGGGGCCGGAACTCGATGCGGCTGAAGCCGGCGGAGTTCTTCGCCAGCGAGCGCTCGTCCTCGGCGGCACCGTCGATGTAGTCGAACACCCCACGCGGCAGGCGCCGCTTGGCGATCCGGCGGCACTCCTCGATCGACACCATCTTGCGCAACCGGTGATCGACGGGGTTCAGGCTGAACCTCCGGAATCGAACCTGCGAACGGAAGTTGCTGATCATTCCCACGCCAGCGAGCGTACCGATCGGGCGCCCGCACGTCGGCGCCGCCCACATGTCACGAAGGGTCTGACCCCACGTGACTCTGACCCACGTGACAGGTCAGTCGACGATGCGCAGGCCGCTCGGGGTCATCGACGGTTCGGCCTGCGGCAGCTCGACGACGAACTCCGTGCGGTGGGCGGGGAAGACGTGTTCGCTGACCAGCACGTTCGTGCCGTGCCGGTCGGTGGTGACGCGCTGGCAGCGCAGCACCGGCGAGCCGAGCGGCACACCGAGCAGCCGGGCATCGGCAGCTTCGACGAGATCGGCGGCGATCGTCTGCGTGGCGCCGCGCAGACCGAGATCGAGCAGTTCGTAGAACGGACGCCGCTCGACGTCGTCACGCGACAGGTTGGCGCCGAGCGCCGCGGGGCACCACACGGTGACCACGGCGAACGGTTCGCCGTCGGCCAGGTTCACCCGCTTCACCCGCAGCACCTGTTCGACGTCGAGCAGCCGGCGGACCCGGTCCGGCGCCGTCTCGAAGGCGAACTCCTCGACCTTGCGCTCCGACAGCTTGCCGCCGCCCTCCACCTGCGATTCGATCGTGCCCAGCGACTGCAGGGTCTGGCGCACGGGCTCGGTGGCCACGAACCACCCGAAACCCTGGCGGGCGGCGATCAGACCGTCCTCGCGCACGAGTTCCAGGGCGCGACGGATCGTCACACGTGACGCGCCGAACTCGACGGACATCTCCGCCTCCGACGGCAGCAGCGACCCGGCGGGCGACGTGCGCGCCCGCTCGCGCAGTTCGTCGGCGATCTCCTGGTACCGGATCCGTCTCATCGGCGCTCAACCCTGTCCTTTCGGACCGGGTCCGGAAAGGCAGGGCTGGTTCGCCGTTGTCGTCCGTTGCCGGTGGTCACAACTTGTATTATAGTTGTCTACATGAGCGACGCCGAACATGCCACCGCCAGCACGCCGATCTCCCTCGTCGAGAGCGTCTATTCGAGCCTCCCCGAGCGGGTCGCGCTGGGCCGTGAGCGGCTCGGCCGGCCGCTCACGCTCACCGAGAAGATCCTGGTCAACCACCTCGCCGATCCCGCCAACCAGGAGATCGAGCGCGGCGCCAGCTACAACGACTTCCACCCCGACCGCGTCGCCATGCAGGATGCCACCGCCCAGATGGCGCTGCTGCAGTTCATGACCGCCGGGTTGCCGGAGGCGGCGGTCCCGTCGACGGTCCACTGCGACCACCTGATCCAGGCGAAGGTCGGTGCGTCGATCGACCTCGGCGTGGCGATCGACACCAACAAGGAGGTCTACGACTTCCTCCGTTCCGTGTCGGCGAAGTACGGGATCGGCTTCTGGGGGCCCGGCTCGGGCATCATCCACCAGGTCGTCCTCGAGAACTACGCCTTCCCGGGCGGGATGATGATCGGCACCGACAGCCACACGCCGAATGCGGGCGGTCTCGGCATGATCGCCATCGGCGTGGGCGGCGCCGACGCCGTCGACGTGATGACCGGGTTCCCGTTCAACGTCCGCTGGCCGAAGGTCATCGGCGTCAAGCTCACCGGCACGCTCACCGGCTGGTCGAGCCCGAAGGACGTCATCCTCGAGGTCGCCCGGGTGCTCACCGTCGAGGGCGGCACCGGTGCGATCGTCGAGTACTTCGGCCCCGGCGCCGACTCGATCTCGGCGACCGGCAAGGCGACCATCTGCAACATGGGAGCCGAGATCGGCGCCACCACGTCGCACTTCCCGTACGACCAGAACATGGCGATGTACCTGAAGTCGACCGGCCGGGAGGCGATCGCCGACGCCGCCGACAAGGTGGCCGAGCACCTGCGCGCCGACGACGGCGCGCTGTACGACCAGCTGATCGAGATCGACCTCGACGAACTCAAGCCGCAGATCAACGGCCCCCACTCCCCCGACCGCGCCCACAAGGTCGGCCGCGCCGGCGTCGGCGTGGCGGCCGAGGAGAACGGCTGGCCGCTCGAACCGTCGGCGTGCCTGATCGGGTCGTGCACGAACTCCTCGTACGAGGACATCACCCGCGTCGCGTCGATCGCCCGGCAGGCCAAGGCCGCCGGCTTGACGGCGAAGTGCGAACTGTTGATCACCCCCGGGTCGGAGCAGGTGCGGGCCACGATCGAGCGCGACGGCCTCCTGGCCGACCTCGAGGCGATCGGGGCCACCGTGCTGGCCAACGCGTGCGGCCCGTGCATCGGGCAGTGGTCACGTCCCGAGTCGATCACCGGCGAAGCGAACACGATCGTCAACTCCTTCAACCGCAACTTCCCGAAGCGCAACGACGGTTCGGCCAAGACGCTGAGCTTCGTCACCTCGCCCGACACCGTGCTCGCCATCGCCCTGTCCGGTCGCCTCGACTTCGATCCGACCGTCGACACGATCACCGCGCCCGACGGCACCGAGATCACGCTCGATCCGCCGGTCGGCGAGATCCTCCCCGACGCCGGCTTCGATCCGGGCGAGAACACGTTCACCCCGCCGCCGGCGGACGGGTCGGGCGTCACCGTCGAGGTGTCGCCCACGAGCGACCGTCTCCAGCTGCTCGAGCCCTTCACGCCGTGGGACGGCAACGACTACCTGGGCCTGCCGGTGCTGATGAAGGCACAGGGCAAGTGCACCACCGACCACATCTCGGCCGCCGGTCCGTGGCTGAAGTACCGCGGTCATCTCGAGAACATCTCGGGCAACCTGTTCGCCGGCGCCGTCAACGCCTACAGCGGCGAGGCCGGCACCGGCAAGGACGTGACCGACGGCGAGACCCGCGCCTACCCCGAGATCGCGCAGCGCTACCACGCCGCCGGCATCAAGTGGGTGGCCATCGGCGACCGCAACTACGGCGAAGGCTCGTCGCGCGAACATGCCGCGATGGAGCCCCGGTTCCGCGGCGGGCTCGTCATCCTCGCCCGCTCGTTCGCCCGCATCCACGAGACGAACGCCAAGAAGCAGGGGCTGCTCCCGCTGACGTTCGCCGATCAGGCGACCTACGACGCGATCGGCGAGGACGACCGGATCAACGTCCTCGACCTCCCGCCGGTGCCGGGCGAGAACGTGCGCTGCCAGATCGTCAAGCCCGACGGCTCGACGATCGACTTCGAGGCGGTCCACACGTTCAGCCCCGAACAGGTCGAGTGGTTCAAGGCCGGCTCGGCGCTGAACATCGTCCGCCAGAAGGTCGCCGCCCAGTCCTGAGCTTCCTGCGATGTCGATGTACCGGCGCCCGTGCCGGACATCGACATCGCTGGAAGCGTCCGCCGGTCAGCCGGCGAGGACGGACCCGGTCTCGAGCAGCGACTTGAGATCGCTGAGGATCCACGGATGTCCGCCGCCGCCACCGTCGGGATCGGCCTCGCCGTCGCCGCGGACCATGGCCGCCGTGACGGGTGCGTCGGTGACGTCGTGGGCGACGGTGAGCGAGCAGTAGCCGTCGAACTGCGCGATCTCGTAGGTGATCGTCGTCATCGGTTCGGCCGCCGTCGTCGGGTCCATCAGCATCCGCCACGTGGTCACCAGCTTGTGCGGCGCCTCGGCTTCGATGACTTCGCCGTCGACGAGCATGTCCGGACACGGGAAGCCGGCCGCCTCGGACTCGGCTCGGAACTCCGGGCTCGGGACGACGTGGAACGGCCCGCCTGGGCGCAGGTCGTACTGGTGATAGCCCTTGTATCCGTACCGGTTCGTCCACTCGGGATCGGTCAACGCGGTCCAGATCGCCTCGGCCGTCGCCTTGATGTACACGCGGGACACCTGCACGGCGCGTGCGGTGCCGTCCTGGGCGGTGCTGCTGATCGTGTCGGTGGTGCTCATGATGATTTCTCCAGTTGGGTCTTGAGGTCGACGAGCGCGCTGATGTTCGCGCTCTCGGTACTTGTCGATCCAGCGGTCGTGCATCATCCGGATGGGGACCGGGTTGAGGTAGTGGAGCTTCTCGCGCCCCGACCGCCGACTGACGACGAGGTTCGCCGCCTCGAGCACCTTGAGGTGTTTCATCACCCCGAAGCGCGTCATCGACAGCTCGGACTCCAGTTCGGTCAACGTGCGTCCGTCGCGCACGAACAGGAGGTCGAGCAGGAACCGTCGCGTCGGGTCGGCGAGCGCCTTGAAGGCACCGTCGAGCTCGTCGTCGTGTTCCATGTCGTCAACTATATGTGACCATTTGGTCACGTGTCAATGATGGCGTAGGCACGGACGGTGAACGTGCCGCACCCTTCGATCTTCGGGGGCACCGCGCTGAAGCGGAAGCCGTCGGACGGCAGCCGATCGAGGCCCGTCAGGTGCTCGATGATCGGGATGCCGGCGCGCAGCAGCGTCGTGTGGACCGGTCGCTCGCCGCTCGCCGTGGAGTCGATGTTCAGCGAGTCGATGCCGACACAGGCAACGCCGGCGGCCACGAGTTGTTCAGCGGCCGACTCGGTCAGGTACGGGTGGCCGGTGAAGTACGCATCGCTCCCCCAGTGCTCGGCGTGACCGGTGTGGACGAGGACCGCTCGCCCGGCGAGCGCCGACAGGTCGGCGTCGGCGAGGTCGATCGCGCCGACGCCGGTGCGCTCGAAACACACCGCGGGCACGTCGGCGACCCGCTCGAGCGCGAGGCCGGTCAGGTCGTGACCGTCGGCGAACCGGTGGAACGGCACGTCGAGGTACGTCCCGGTGTTGGTGCACATCGTCACCAGCCCGATCTGGAACGTGATGCCCGGTCCGTACACCTGCTCGGCCGCCTCCCGGGTGAGGTGGTCGGCGATCGTGGGCGTGGGCAGACCGGGGTACGTGATCATCCCTGCGGTGATGTCGTGGCTGAGATCGATGTGCCGGGCGCGTGGCATACGACGACTCTCGCACGCCGGGGATGCGGCGAACTGGGTTTCCGGGCCGCACTGCCCGGTGACGTTCGGATGCCGACCCGTGATGTCGCTCCGGATTGCCCTACGGTCGACGTGATGGCGGACGATCTCCCAGTCGATCGTGGCACGGTCCTGGTCGCCGGTTCGACCGGGTACGTCGGCGGCCGGCTCGTGCCGGAACTGCTCGATGCGGGCTTCGCCGTCAGGGTCGTGACACGGTCGACCGCGCGGGCGCAGCGATACGAGTGGTCCGACGACGTCGACGTGGTGCGCGGCGACATGCTCGACACGCGAGTCGCTGACCGCGGCGTTCGATGGCTGCATCGCCGCGTTCTACCTGGTGCACTCCATGGGTACCGGCGAGGACTTCGCCGACACCGACGCCCGCGCCGCGGCGAACTTCCGCGACGCGGCCGACGCCGCTGGAGTCGGTCGGATCGTGTACCTCGGCGGGATGGGTACCGGCACCGACCTGTCGGCGCATCTCGAGAGCCGCCACCGCGTCGGCGAGATCCTCGCCTCGGGCTCGACACCCACCACTGAACTGCGGGCGGCGGTGATCATCGGATCCGGCTCCCTGTCGTTCGAGATGCTGCGGTATCTCACCGAGGTGCTGCCGGTCATGATCACGCCGCGCTGGGTCGACACGAAGTGCCAGCCGATCGCGATCCGCGACGTCCTGCACTATCTCGTGCACGTCCTCGACGATGCCGAGCACGTCGATCGGGTGCTCGACATCGGAGGCCCCGACGTCCTGACGTACGCCGAGATGATGCAGACCTACGCGTCGGTGGCGGGACTGCGCCGGCGGATCATCCTGCCGGTTCCCGTCCTGTCCCCCAGCTTGTCGTCGCGTTGGGTCGGGCTCGTGACGCCCCTGCCGTCGGCCATCGCGCGACCGCTCATCGATTCGTTGCGTCACGAAGTGGTGATGACGAACCACGAGATCGACGACCTGGTCCGGCGTGACACGATCGACTTCCGCACCGCCGTCGAGTTGGCAGTGCGCCGCACCAGCACCGAATTGGTGGTCACGCGCTGGAGCGACTCGGGTTACACGCCTGCCGACACGATCCCCGGTGACCCGGAGTGGGCCGGAGGGGCGACGCTCACCGATCACCAGACGATCGACACCACGGCGGGTCGGGCGGAGCTCTTCGAGGCATTCGCCCGGATCGGCGGGGAGAACGGGTACTACACCGCGGATTGGACGTGGCGCATCCGCGGCCTGATGGACCGGGCGATCGGCGGACCCGGCATCCGCCGTGGTCGGCGCCATCCGGTCGATCTCCGTCCCGGCGAGTCGCTCGATTTCTGGCGTGTGCGCACGGTCGAGCGCGGCGTCGAACTCGGTCTCGAAGCGGAAATGCGCGTCCCGGGTCGGGCGTGGTTGTCGTGGCGCATCGTCGACGGGGACCAGCCCGGCGTGCTCCGCCTCGAGCAGACGGCGTGGTTCGCCCCGCGTGGGCTGTGGGGCCGCGCGTACTGGTACGCGATGCTCCCGTTCCACTTCGTCATCTTCGCCGGAATGGCCCGCTCGATCATCCGCCACGCCGAGGCTGCCACCGCGCTGCCGGCCTCGTGAAACGGCGCGTCGCTCGGGTGCGGCGCTGCGCTCCGGAGCGGTCGGTCCCGATCGTGGTGGCCAGGTTTCGGTAGGTTCGGCGGATGGAACTCCGTGAGGCGATCCGCACCAACGGGACCGTTCGACGCTTCACCGACGATCCCGTCGACCGCTCGACCGTGCTGTCGATCCTCGACGACGCGCGCTTCGCGTCGTCGGGCGGCAACCGCCAGCCGTGGAAGGTCGCCATCGTCGAGGACCGGGCACTGCGGCGGGAGCTCGCCGAGCTGATGCAGCCGGTGTGGGACGAGTACCTCGAGCCGTTCGGCGCCGATTCCGCGCCGTTCAACGCGGTCGACTGGAAGCGTCCGGCCTCGATCACCCCGGGCAAGCCGAACGAGCTGTTGCACGGGATCGAGACCATCCCGGTCGTGTTGGTCGTGGCCGCCGACCTGCGCAAGGTCGCCCTGATGGACGGCCAACTCGACCGCCCGGCGATGACCGGGGGCGGGTCGGTCTATCCGTTCTGCTGGAACCTGTTGCTGTCCGCCCGGGCCCACGGGTTGGGCGGCGTGATGACGACGTTCCTCAGCCGTGTCGAGCCGGTCGCCGGGCCGCCACTCGGTCTGCCCCCGCACCACGCACTGGCGTCGACGATCTTCCTCGGCGTGCCCGAGCACCAACCGACCAAGCTGAAGCGCAACCCCGTCGAGTCGTTCACGACGCTCAACCGCTTCGACGGCCCCCCGATCACGATCCCGACCCAGCGATGAGCGAAACCCCCGGATACGGGGATCTGGCTCATCGCACGACCTCGACCCAGCGAGAGCGACTCCGTGATACGGGATCTCGCTCATCGCGAGCACGACGGAGGCCGTCAGGGGGCGTCGATGGCGGCGCGGACTTCGGCGACGTAGTCCCCGACGGCGTCGGGACCGCCCTCCATCAGCCGCCGGACCACGCTCGCCCCCTGGATCACGCCGTCGGCGATCCGGGTCGCCTGATACGCCTGGGCCGCGTCGGACACGCCCACACCGACGAGCACCGGGATGTCGGTGATCGCCTTGAGCCGTTTGGCCAGTGCCGTCGCGGTCTCGGCGAGCGAGGTCCGCTCCCCCGTCACGCCGAGCAGACCGACCGAGTACACGAAGCCGCGACAGCGGGCGGCCACCAGCGGCAGGCGCGAGTCGGGCGCCGTCGGCGCGGCGAGCATGATCGTCTCGATGCCGGCCGCATCGGCGGCTGCGCACCACGGACCCGACTCCTCCAGCGGGAGGTCCGGCAGGATCGCCGCGCTGACCCCCGCCCGCCGCAGGTCGGCGGCGAACCGTTCCACGCCGGGATGGTGCACGAGGTTGTAGTACGTCATCACGCCGAGCGGGATCTCGACGTCGAGGCCCGGAATCTCGTCGAGGATCGAAGCGGGGACGGCGCCGGCGTCGAGTGCGACCTGTGAGGCCTGCTGGATGATCGGGCCGTCCATCACCGGGTCGGAGAACGGGATGCCGATCTCGATCGCGTCGGCGCCGTTGGCCGCCGCGGCACGGATGGCGTCCTGCCAGCCCGGGTAGCCGCCGGTGACGTACGGCACGAGCAGCTTGCGACCCGCCGCCCGCTTGTCCCGGAACTCCGACTCGAGTCGACCCGGGACGTGCGCGGACCCGACGGTCGCGGTCTCCATCAGCCGAGAATGTCCATCATCTGGGCGACGTCCTTGTCGCCCCGGCCCGACAGGTTCATCAACACCGTCGAGCCCTGGAGCGAGCCCGCCTCGCGGACGATCCAGGCCAGGGCGTGCGCCGGCTCGAGGGCGGGGATGATCCCCTCGTTGCGCGCCATCAGCTGGAACGCCTCGATCACCTCGGCGTCGGTCACGTTCGGGTACTCGGCCCGCCCGATCGAGGCGAGGTACGAATGCTCCGGGCCGACACCCGGGTAGTCGAGCCCGGCCGAGATCGACTGCGCCTCCTCCACCTGTCCCACCTCGTCCTGCATGAGGTAGCTGCGCATCCCGTGGACGACGCCGGGGTTGCCCCGGCTGACGGCCGCTCCGCCCGCCGGTTCGACGCCGATCAGCCTGGCGTCGCCGTCGACGAAGCCGGTGAAGATGCCCATCGCGTTGGAGCCGCCGCCGACGCAGGCGACGACGACGTCGGGGTCTCCCCCGAGCAGGTCGCGACACTGTTCGCGCGCCTCGTCGCCGATCACGCGGTGGAACTGGCGCACCATGTAGGGATAGGGATGCGGCCCCATCACCGAGCCGAGGCAGTAGTGGCTGTGGCCGACGGTCGCCACCCAGTCGCGCATCGCCTCGTTGACGGCGTCCTTGAGCGTGCGGCTGCCGCTCTCGACGGCTTCGACCTCGGAGCCGAGCAGGCGCATGCGGAACACGTTGAGGGCCTGCCGGTCGACGTCGACGGCCCCCATGTACACCTTGCACTCGAGCCCCATCAACGCCGCCGCCGTCGCACTCGCCACCCCGTGCTGGCCGGCGCCGGTCTCGGCGACGATGCGGGTCTTGCCCATCCGCTTGGCGAGCAGGGTCTGGCCGAGCACGTTGTTGATCTTGTGCGAGCCCGTGTGGTTGAGGTCCTCGCGCTTGAGCAGCAGGCGGATGCCCAACCGGCGCCCGAGGTTGTGGCACTCGGTGAGGATCGACGGTCGCCCCGCGTACTCGACGAGGATGTTGCGCAGATCGAGCCGGAACGCCGGGTCGGCCCAGGCGTCGAGGAACGCCTCCTCCAGTTCCAGGCAGGCGGGCATCAAGGTCTCCGGGACGAACCGGCCGCCGAACTCGCCGAAACGGCCGGTCGAGTCCGGTGCGGCCAGCAACGAGCCGTCGGGGAGTTCCTCGACCACGTCGTCGGCACCGGCGTCGGGGCTCACTCCACGTCCCAGTCGTACGGCATCGACTCGTCGTCACCGAGGTACTGCTCCGGCGCGGCGGCCCGCGCGTTCTCGATGAAGCGCTTCACGGCGAGCGCATCCTTGCGGCCCGGCGAACTCTCCACACCGGAGGCCACGTCGACGCCCCATGGTCGTACCTCGTTGATCGCCGCGGCCACGTTCTGCGGGGTCAGCCCACCGGCCAGGATCAGCTTCAAGGCGTCGGGCGCGTCGCCGACGAGCGACCAGTCGAAGACCTTGCCCGAGCCGGGCTCGGCGCCGTCGATCATCACCATGTCGGTGCCGTACCGATCCGCGTGCGGCAGGTTCGGATCGCCGGCACTGAACGCCTTGATCACCCAGCGGAACTGCTTGCCCACCTCGATGCACTGCTCGGGTGTCTCGTTGCCGTGCAGCTGCACCGCCTTCACACCCGCCTTGTGTGCCAGCTCGACCACGCGCTGGGGCAACTCGTTGCGGAACACGCCGACGGTGAGGATCTCGGGTGGCAGGCGCCGGGTGATGTCGTAGGCGACCTGGGGAGCGATCTGGCGCGTCGACCCGGAGACGAAGTTGAAACCGAGCGCGTCGGTGCCCATCGCCACCGACAACAACGCGTCGTCTTCGTTGGTGATGCCGCAGATCTTCACGAACATGGAGGGCTCACCGTACCGGGCACGCCGGCGCCGGAGCGGATTCGTTCCGACGATCGGTTCGCTGCCTATCGTCGAGTCGGCATGGGACGACTCGACGACCTCGACCTCACGGCGCGGCTGTCCAACGAGGACTACACCAAGCGGCTCGACGCCGCGCAGAGGCAGTTCCTCGAACTGCGCCTCCATCTGGGCGGCCAGACCAACGACGGGGTCATCGGACCGGGCCTGCTGGTCGTCGTCGAGGGCGTCGACGCCTCGGGGAAGGGTGGCGCGGTGAAGCGGATGGTCGATCCGCTCGATCCCCGTCACTACTCGGTCTACGCCTACTCCAAGCCGACCGAGCGCGAGTTCCGCCACCATTTCCTGTGGCGCTTCTGGAGCAAGATCCCCGGGCAGGGTGGGATGTGCGTGTTCGACCGCAGCTGGTACGGCCGGCTGCTCGTCGAACGGGTCGAGGAGTTCGCCACCGTCGAGCAGTGGATGCGGGCCTACGACGAGATCGTCGACTTCGAACGGAGCCTCGTCCACGAAGGCGTCATCCTCGTGAAGTTCTGGCTCCAGGTGAGCCAGGACGAGCAGATGCGGCGCTTCGAGGATCGCAAGGACGACCCGCTCAAGCGGTGGAAGCTCAACGACGAGGACTGGCGCAACCGCGACAAGTGGCCGCAGTACGCGGAGGCGATCGAGGACATGTTCGCCAAGACCGACCACGAACTCGCACCCTGGAACCTCGTGTCGGGCGAGCAGAAGAAGTGGGGGCGGGTGGTGCTCCTCGAGGCGCTCAACCAGCGGATCATCGAGGGCCTCGCCCGCTGGGAACGCCTCAACGAGCACCACTGAAACGCGCCGGGTGTGCGCTCGGTTCGCGCGGGGACGGGTCCGGAACGAACGGAGGCCGAGCCGATGTCTCAGCCGATCGGGTCAGCTGAGCAGGTCGGAGCCGATGAGGTCGGCGATGGCGGCGGCGGGGTCGCCGCTCGTCACGAGGGTCTCGCCGACGAGGATCGCGTCGTAGCCGGCCGCACGCAGCGCGCGGGCATCCGCGGCTCCGCGCACGCCCGACTCGGCGACCTTCACCGCCTCGCCCGGGATCGCCGCCGCCATCCGGACGGCGCGTTGCTGGTCGACCTCGAACGTCACGAGGTCGCGCTGGTTGACGCCGATCAACCCGGCGCCGACCTGGAGCGCCCGTTCGAGTTCGGCTTCGTCGTGGATCTCGACGAGCACGTCCAGCCCGATCCCCAGTGCCAGGTCGTGGAACCGCTGCAACTCGTCGTCGGAGAGGGCCGCGGCGATCAGCAACACCGCGTCGGCGCCCATCAGCCGGGCGTCGATCACGTCGAGTTCGCACACCGTGAAGTCCTTGCGGATCACGGGGAGGTCGCACGCCTCGCGGGCCTGCTCGAGATCGGCGACCGATCCGCCGAAGTGCGCCTCGTCGGTGAGCACCGACAGGCACGCCGCACCGCCGGCCTCGTACATCGCGGCCCACTCGGCGGGGTCGAGCCCGACGTTGAGATCGCCCTTCGACGGCGACCGCCGCTTGATCTCGGCGATCACGGCCAGCTCGGAACGGCCGGTCAGGGCACGTCCGAATCCCCGGGCCGGCCCGAGGCGCGAGGCGAGTTCGACGAGATCGTCGACGTGACGATGGTCGGCGGCCGCTCGCGCCCGATGGTGGTCGAGGATGCGGTCGAGGTACGTGGCCGGCATCGAACTCGTCGCCCATCGACCCGCGAGTGGGTCAGCGACCCTTGCCGCCGGCGATCTTGGCGACCCTGATTTCCGGGCGGCCGGCGAGGAACGCACCGATCGATCCGCCGAGCGCCTTCATCGCATCGCTGCTGCTGTGGGCTTCGAGCGCCGCCTGGTCGGTGTACTCCTCGTAGACCCAGATCACGTCGTCATCGGCCTGATCCTCGAGCAGCGTGTACACGATCGTGCCCGGCTCGTTCACCACATGGTCCAGCATCGACGCCATGCCGGCGACGACGTCGGCACGCTTGCCTGACTGGGCGGTGATCTTGGCGATGACGGCGATGGTGCTGCTCATGGCTGCCGACGGTAGTCCGCAGGTGCTCGAACGGACGTGGTCGCGGATCCAGGCCCTCAGAACCCGAGGCGGGCGCTGATCGTGTCGACCAGTTCGGGGATCGGCACCCGGACCTGCTCGGTCGTGTCGCGATCGCGCACCGTGACCGCACCGTCGTCGAGCGAGTCGAAGTCGACCGTGACCGCGAGCGGTGTGCCGATCTCGTCCTGGCGGCGGTAGCGCTTGCCGATGTTCTGCGTCTCGTCGTAGTCGACCATGTAGCGCTCGGCGAGCGTCGCACGGATCTCCTGGGCGAGCGGCGTGAGCGTGTCCTTCTTCGACAACGGCAGCACGGCGACCTTGTACGGGGCGAGGCGCGGATGGAGGCGCAGCACGGTGCGCGTCTCGTCGTTGATCACGTCCTCGTCGTACGCGGCGAGCAGGAATGCGGCCATCGTGCGCGTGGCGCCGGCGGCCGGTTCGATCACGTAGGGCACGTAGCGTTCGTTCGTCTGCGGGTCGAAGTAGTCGAGCCGCTCACCCGAGCGGGCCGAGTGCGCCTTCAGGTCGAAGTCGGTGCGCTGGGCGATTCCTTCGAGCTCGTCGAAGCCCCACGGGAACTTGAACTCGACGTCGGACGTGCCGGCGGAATAGTGCGAGAGTTCGTCGGCGTCGTGCGGCCGGAGCTGGAGCATGTCGGCGGGGATGCCGAGGTCGGTGTACCAGTTCATCCGGTGCTGGCACCAGTACTCGTACCACTGCGCGCTCTCGGCCGGCGGGACGAAGAACTCCAGCTCCATCTGCTCGAACTCCCGGGTGCGGAAGATCCAGTTCTGGGGGGTGATCTCGTTGCGGAAGCTCTTGCCGACCTGGGCGATCCCGAACGGTGGCTTCTTGCGCGTGGTCTGCAGGACCTGGGCGAAGTTGGTGAACATCCCCTGTGCCGTCTCGGGCCGCAGGTAGGCGTCGGCCCCGGTGCCCTCGACGGGCCCGGCCTGCGTCTTGAACATCAGGTTGAATTCACGGGCTTCGGTGAAGCTGTTCTTGGCGCCACAGTTCGGGCACGTGTTCGGGTCGTCGAGCTTGTCGAGACGCCAGCGCTGCTTGCAGTTCGTGCAGTCGACGAGCGGGTCGGAGAAGTTGGCGAGGTGGCCGGACGCCTCCCACACCTGCGGGGGGCTGAGGATGGCGGCGTCGATCAGCACGACGTCGTCGCGCTGTTGGACCATCGACCGGACCCACGCCTCCTTGACGTTGCGCAACAGCAGCGAACCGAGCGGGCCGTAGTCGTACGTGGAGCGGAAGCCGCCGTAGATCTCCGCCGACTGGTACACGAAGCCACGGCGCTTGCAGAGGCTGACGATCTGGTCCAGGTCGGTCGCGGGCATAGGGCCGTCAGGCTAACGGCGCTCCCCCATCCCCAGCCCGACCATTCCCGCCGCCGCCCGTCAATCCTCGTTTGCGTCAGAAAAGCTGCGGAACGGTCACCCGAAATCGCGACGCAAACGTGGATCGAGCGGCTCCGGTCAGTGGGATTCGAACATCGCCACGGTCTTGAGGCGGCGTTCGATGTGGAACTCGAGCGCCTTGGTCGCCAGCGACGCCACCTCGTGCGTCGCCGGGGAGGCGTCCTGCGACAATGCCGACGTGAGGCGTCCCCCGAGGATGTCGCGCAGCAGCACGAGCGCATCGGGACTGATGGCCTGGCCCGACCGGCAGGTCCGGCACAACACGCCGCCTTCGTTCAGGTCGAACGCCACGAGAGCCACGTCGGGTTCGCCCTCTCCGCAGCGGATGCACCGGTCGAGTTCCGGACGCATCCCCTCGTTGGCCAGCAGCTTCCAGTAGAACGCGGCGACATTCAGCGGCGACGGGCGCTCGGCGATCGTGCGCAGCACCCCCACGAGCATCCGGTAGAGCTGCGGGTTCGGTTCGCGTTCGAGCGACAACTGGTCGACCGCCTCGACCACGGCGAGGCCCTGCGAGGCGCGGTCGAGCGACGACAACATCGGCGACAACGGCTCGACCGCCTCGGCCTGGCTGACGATGTCGAGCTCGCGGCCCCGGTACAGCAGCAGCTTCACGTGACTCATCGGTTCGAGCCGCGCGCCGAAGCGCGACTTGGTCTTGCGCACGCCCTTCGCGACGGCGCGGACCTTGCCGTTCTCGGCGGTGTGCAGGACGATGATCCGGTCGGATTCACGCAGCTTGTAGGTGCGCAGCACGACGCCGGTGTCGCGGTAGAGACCGCTCATCGGCACCGGGCCGATCGGGACGGGATCATTCGTCGAGGCCGCCGAAGCGACGCTCCCGCCGGTCGAAATCGGCGATCGCGGCGACGAGGTGATCGGCCTGCAACTCGTCCCAGCCCAGCGGATGGAAGACGAGTTCGCCGTAGGCCAGCTCCCACACGAGCGACGGCGGGAGCCGATTGGGTTCGCCGAGGATCACGATCAGATCGGGCTCGCAGTCCGCCGGGCTGTACAGCGCCTCGGTGATCGTCGCCTCGTTGACCGGCTCGTTCGGCGGGATGCGGGCGATCGCCTCGGCGAAGCGCTGGCGGCCGTCGCCGCACGGATCGATCAACACGTGGCACGAGCCCACGTCACGTTCCCAGCGATCGAGGGCGATCGGATCCGGCCCCGGTTCGAACGCCCGCAGGCTGAGGTACGACGCACCGGCGCGATCGGCCACTCCGCCGAGCGCGTCGACCCGTTCGGCCCACCGCTGCTCACGGAGTTCCGCCCACTCCCGCAACGTGCCCCCGACGACCATCACGTGCCGGAGGGTCTGGCGGGTACTCGACGCGTGCTCGGAGCTGGTCTCCGAGGACGGGGCGAGCGACGTGGCCATCGCCACCATTCTTCCACGCATGGCCGGGCGATCAACGGCTGGCTAGCGTGCAGAGCACTGTGTCGCCGACTGCTGCTGTCCCGCCAACCGGTCCACGTGGCCTGCATCATGGACGGCAACGGACGATGGGCGGCCCGGCGTGGCCTCCCGCGCACCGACGGCCACACCGAGGGCGAGGAGAACCTGGCGCGGCTCGTGCGTCTCGCCGTGCGCCGCAACATCGGGTATCTCACCGTGTTCGGCTTCTCGACGGAGAACTGGCGCCGGCCGCGCCCGGAGGTCCGCCACATCATGGGCCTCCACGAGAAGCTGTTCGGGCGGGTCGCCGAGCTCAACGAGTTGAACGTCCGGATCCAGTGGATCGGCCGGCCCTTCGATTCACGGGAGGCGAAGACCCCGAAGTACGTGCAGCGGGCGATCCGCAAGGCGATCGCCGACACCTCCCGAAACACCGGCATGGTCCTCACGGTGGCGTTCGACTACGGCGGTCGCGCCGAACTCGTCGATGCGGTCGAGGCGGCGCGGTCGGCCGGCGGCGACGTCACCACGCAGTCGATCGAGGCCCACCTGTACCTGCCGGAGCTGCCGCCGGTCGACGTCCTGGTGCGCACGAGCGGCGAACACCGGGTGTCCAACTTCCTGCTGTGGCAGTCCGCCGGCGCGGCGATCTACTTCACCGACGCACCGTGGCCGGAGTTCGACGCCGCCGAGCTCGACGCCGCACTCGCGTTGGCCTGACGCGCTCGATGCCCCGTTCGTGATGCGCGGTTCGTGATGCCCGGTTCAGGCGACGCACTCGCCCGCGTCACGACGCAGTTACCGGGCGCCGAGGCGCGGCTCGGTCAGGTGGAGATGGCCGAACGTGTCAACGATGCGATCGCCTCGCACCGGCATCTCGTGATCCAGGCCGGGACCGGCACCGGCAAGACGCTGGCGTACCTCGTGCCGGCCATCGAGTCGGGTTCCACCGTGGTCGTCGCCACCGCCACCAAGGCGCTCCAGGATCAGCTGGCGATGAAGGATCTCCCGTTCCTCGCCACGCATCTCGGCGTCGACTTCGACTTCGCCGTGCTCAAGGGCCGCAGCAACTACGTCTGCCTGCAGCGGCTGCGGGAGATGTCTGCGCCCGATCAGGCGCAGCTCGAGCTCGACACGATGGCCCTCACCACGCAGGTCGAGATCAAGCGCATCGCCGAGTGGGTGGCGACCACCGACACCGGCGACCAGGCCGAGATGGAGTGGACGCCGACCGACAACGCCTGGCGGGCGGTCAGCGTCGGCAGCGACGAGTGCCCCGGCGCCGACCGGTGCCCCCTCGGCGATCCGTGCTTCGCCGAACAGGCCCGCCGGCGGGCTGCGGCCGCCGACGTGATCGTCGTCAACACCCATCTCTACGGGCTCGACGTGGCGAGCGGCGGCGCGATCCTGCCCGAGCACGATGTCGTCGTGTTCGACGAGGCGCACGTGCTGGAAGACGTGATGAGCGACACCGTCGGCGTCGAGATCGCACCGGGACGGTTCAGCACGCTCGCCGGCGTGGTCCGCAGGATCGTCGATGACCCGCAACTGATCGGGTCGATCGCCGAGATCGCCGAGTCGCTGCGTGACGCCATCGGTGACCGCGTGGGCCAGCGCCTGACGATCCCCCTGCCCGACCCGGTGCACGACGTGCTCACCGATGCGCGGCTCCGGCTGGGCTCGGCGATGGAGGTGCTCGTGGGCATCTCGACCGATGTCGAGGACGCCAAGCAACGCAAGCTGCGGGCCCAGACGCTCACCGGCCGGGCGATCGAGCAACTCGACGTGGCGATCGAGGGCCGTGCCGGCTACGTGGCCTTCGTCTCGGGTTCGCCGGATTCTCCCCGCCTCGAACTCGCGCCGCTCGACGTCGGGCCGGCGATGGCGGAGGGGGTGTGGTCGAAGCGCACGGCCGTGCTCACCAGCGCGACGATCCCGTCATCGCTGGCGACACGCGTCGGGATGCCGGCGGACTCGGTCGACGTCGCCGACGTCGGCAGCCCGTTCGACTACGAGGGGCACTCGATGCTCTACTGCGCGATGCACATGCCGAACCCGAACAGCGAGGCCTTCCGGCCGGCGGTGCACGACGAGCTCGAGGCGCTGATCACCGCCGCTGGTGGGCGGACGCTCGCCCTGTTCACCAGTTGGCGGTCGATGGACGAGGCCGCGGAAGCACTGCGCGCCAGGGTGGGCTTCCCCATCCTCACCCAGCGCGACCTGCCCAAACCGGCGCTCGTCAAGGCGTTCGCCGACAGCGCCGAGACCTGTCTGTTCGCCACTGCCGGCCTGTTCCAGGGCGTCGACGTGCCGGGCGCCACCCTGTCGCTCGTCGTGATCGACCGCATCCCCTTCCCGCGCCCCGACGATCCGCTGCTGTCGGCGCGGCGGGAGCAACTCGGCTCGAACGCGTTCGCCGAGATCGACATCCCGCGGGCGTCGATGATGCTCGCCCAGGCGTGCGGCCGGCTGATCCGCAACGCCACCGACAAGGGCGTCGTCGCCGTGATGGACCCGCGCCTCGGTACCGCCCGCTACCGCTGGGACATCGTCAAGGCGCTGCCACCGATGAAGCGCACGCGCCACCGCGCCGACGTCGAGACGTTCCTCCGCGAGATCACCGCCGACCGACCGACCTGACCCACCTCAGCGATGAGCGACGTCCCCGTATCCGGGGGTCTGGCTCATCGCACCTCGGATCGAGGCCCGACCGATGAGCGACGTCCCCGTATCCGGGGGTTGCGCTCATCGCGGCTCGACTCAGGCGAGCGTGCCGACGTTGTGGAGTTCGGCGAAGGCCTGCTCGAGGCGAGCGACGAAGGTCTCCTCGCCGGCGCGCAGCCACACGCGTGGGTCGTACTGCTTCTTGTTCGGGGCATCGGGGCCCTTCGGATTGCCGAGCTGGCCCTGCAGGTAGTCGTGCTGGTCCGCCTCGTACCCGCGGACCCCGTCCCAGAACGCCCACTGCAGGTCGGTGTCGATGTTCATCTTGATCACGCCGTAACTGAGCGCCTCGGCGATCTCGTCGGCGGTCGATCCCGAGCCGCCGTGGAACACGAAGTTCACCGGCTTGGGACCGGTGGAGAACTTCTCGGCGATGTAGGTCTGCGCGTCGCGCAGGATCGTCGGGGTCAGCTTCACGTTGCCCGGCTTGTAGACGCCGTGGACGTTGCCGAAGGCCGCGGCGATCGTGAAGTTCGGGCTGACCTCCGACAGCCGTTCGTAGGCGTACGCCACCTCCTCCGGCTTGGAGTAGAGGTCGGCCGGATTGGCGTCGGAGTTGTCGACACCGTCCTCCTCGCCGCCGGTGATCCCGAGTTCGATCTCGAGGGTCATGCCGATCTTCGCCATCCGCTGGAGGTACTCGACGCAGATGTCGATGTTCTCCTCCATCGGCTCCTCCGACAGGTCGAGCATGTGCGAGCTGAACAACGGCTCGCCCGTCTGCTCGAAGTGCTGCTCACCGAGGTCGAGCAGCCCGGCGATCCAGCCGAGCTTCGGCTTCGGGCAGTGGTCGGTGTGGAGCACGACCCGGGCGCCGTAGGCCTCGGCCATCGTCCGCACGTGTCGCGCCCCGGCCAACGATCCGAGGATCGACGCCTGGTCGCTCGACACCGGCACGGCCTTGCCCGCCACGAACGCCGAGCCGCTGCTCGAGAACTGGATGATCACCGGACTGTTGAGCTTGCCGGCGGTCTCCATCACCGCGTTCATCGAGTTGGAGCCGATGCAGTTGGCGGCGGGGATCGCGAACTGCTCGGACTTGGCGTACGCGAAGAGCTGCGCCACGGCGTCGCCGGTGAGCACACCGGCCGGGAAGTCGTTTCGGAGATCGGTCACGTCGCGAGTGTAGAAGTTCGCCGTCGGCGGTTCCGAGCGCCGCCGGCCGTCGATGGCCGCGGCGCACCCCGGTACGGTGCGAACCATGGGAACGAACCTGACCGACGACGTGGAACGCGTCGTGTGGACCGAGGTGGTCGACGGCATCGCCACGATCACGCTCGACTCGCAGTCGAACCGCAATGCGCTGTCGCGCCGGCTCGTCGCCGAGTTGCACGAGGGGCTCGACACGGCCGAGGAGCGGAGCGCCCGGGCCATCGTCCTCACCCACCGGGGTCCCGCGTTCTGCGCCGGCGCCGACCTCAAGGAACGCTCCGACGAGCCCGCCGACTCCCGGCCGTTCGTCCGTGCCCTCGAACGGCTCATGGACACCGAGCGACCGACGATCGCCGCCGTGAACGGCGCCGTGCGGGCCGGGGGGATCGGCCTGATGGCGGCGTGCGACCTCGTCGTCGTGCATTCCTCGACCACGTTCGCGCTGACGGAGGTGCGCATCGGCGTCGCCGCGGCGATCATCTCCGTGCCGATCCTCCGTCGCGTTCCGGCGGGGAAGATCGCCGCGGCGATGCTCACCGGCGAACCGTTCGACGCGGTCGAGGCCCGCTCCATCGGGCTGGTCAGCCACGTCGCCGACGACGTCGGGGCGACGGTCGGCGCGCTGTGCGACGGCATCCGCGCCGGCGCCCCGCGGGCGGTCGCCGAGACGAAGCGGATGCTCGGCGTCGTGCCGTCGATGCCGCGCGACGAGGCGTTCGAGGCGATGCGCGTCCTGTCCGACACGTTGTTCCGCGGCCCCGACGCCGCCAAGGGCATGGCCGCCTTCGCCGAGAAGCGCACCCCCGTCTGGGACTGATCCCGCTGCGGTGGGACCGCAACAACCGAAAAATGCCGCAAATCGCGCGCCGGGCGAACGATTCCAGGCATTTTTCGGACCGGGTGGGTGCTGGTGCGAAGCTCACGGGATGCCTGAGGTCGTCCACATCCCCTCCCCGACCGGCGTCGTGATCGCTGCCGACCACTGGACGAGTACCGGCACGCCCGTCGTGCTCGCCCATGGTGGAGGTCAGACCCGGTTCTCGTGGGGCGGCACCGCCCAGGCCCTGGCGGACGCCGGCCACCGGGTGGTCTCGATGGATCTGCGCGGCCACGGCGACTCGACATGGGCGCCCGACCACGACTACACGATGACCACCTTCCGTGACGATGCGCTCGCCGTCGCCGACTGGATCGGCGAGCCCATCACGTGGGTCGGCGCGTCGCTCGGCGGCATGTCGGGGCTGCACGCGGTCGACGCACGGCCCGACGCGTTCCGCTCCCTCGTGCTCGTCGACATCACGCCGCACCCCGCCAAGCAGGGCGTGGACAAGATCCTCGGTTTCATGAGCGCCAACGCGCAGCACGGGTTCGGCTCACTCGACGAGGCCGCCGATGCGATCGCCGCGTACCAGCCCCACCGGACGCGCCCGAAGGACCTGTCGGGCCTCGCCAAGAACCTGCGGCTCGGCGAGGACGGCCGCTGGCGTTGGCACTGGGACCCGGCGTTCCTCGACATCCGCACGGGCGGCACCAGCGAGCATGCCCGCGATGCCCACCAGGACGACCTCGCGGCCATGGCCCGCCGGCTGACGCTGCCCACGCTGTTGATCCGCGGCAAGCTCTCCGACCTGGTGACCGAGGAGCAGGCCGCCGAATTCCTGCGGCTCGTGCCCCACGCCGAGTACGTCGACGTGGCCGGCGCCGGGCACATGATCGCCGGCGATCGCAACGACGTGTTCACCGATGCCGTGACGGAGTTCCTCGCTCGGACGGGCTGATCCGGCAGACGCGCGAAGATGGGTCGATGCCCACGAGCCAGGATCTGCACGATCGCATCGCCGGACAGAACGTCCCGAAGCGCTTCCTCGCCAACGTGGAGCGCAACCCGTCGACCACGGTGCTGGAATGGAAGGACTCCTCGGGCGCCTGGCAGTCGTCGAGCCTCGAGGAACTCGCCGCGCTGACCGCCCAACTCACCGCCGGCCTGCAGGACCTCGGCGTGGGTCACGGCGACCGGGTGGTCATGATGCTGCGCAACCGCCCGGAGTTCCACGCCCTCGACCTCGCCGTGCTGTTCTGCGGGGCCACCCCGGTGTCGATCTACAACTCGTCGGCCCCCGAACAGATCGAGTACCTGGTGAACGACTGTGGGGCGAAGGTGGCGATCGTCGAGGACGCCGGCTACCTCGAACGGTTCCTGAAGGTGCGCGCGGCGCTGCCGACGCTCGAACACGTCGTGATCGTCGAACCGTCGGATCTCGCCGGCGACGATGTGATCCGCTACTCGGATCTCGCCGGGTTCGAGCCGGCCGATCTCGCCGCCGCAGCGGAGACCGCCACGCTCGACGACCTCGCCACGATCATCTACACGTCGGGGACGACCGGCCCGCCGAAGGGCGTGATGATCAGCCACAGCAACGTGCTCTGGACGCTCGAGTCGGTCGGCCAGATCATGCGCGACCAGACCTCGATCACCGACTTCGCCGGCAAGCGACACGTGTCGTACCTGCCGATGGCCCACATCATGGAGCGGCTGCTCGGGCACTACTACCTCGTCGACTTCGGCACGCTCGTCGCCTGTTGCCCCGAGACGTCGCAGATGGCCGCCATCGCCCGCGAGGTGCATCCGAACCTGTTCATCGGCGTGCCCCGGGTGTGGGAGAAGCTCTACGCCGGCGTCAACGGCGCGCTCGGCGCCGACGCGGAGAAGAAGCGGGCCTTCGACGAAGCGATCGACGCGGCCCTGCCGATCATGGAGAAGATGACGCGCGGCACCGCCACCGACGAGGAACGGGCGACCTGGGCGTTCCTCGACGAGGTCGCCTTCAAGGGCGTCCGCGAGCTGCTCGGGCCTCGACCGGACCGAGATCGCGATCACCGGCGCGGCGCCGATCCCCGTCGAGATCCTCGCCTGGTTCCGGGCGATCGGTGTGCCGCTGACCGAGGGCTACGGCATGTCCGAGACGATGGCGGTGCTCACCTGGTCGGCCACACCCAAGCCCGGCTGCGTCGGCACCGCCGCGGCGGGCGTCGAGATGAAGATCGCCGAGGACGGGGAGATCCTCGCCAGGGGCGGGAACATGTTCGTCGGCTATCTGGGCCAGCCGGAGAAGACGGCCGAGACGATCGGTGCCGACGGCTGGGTGCACACCGGCGACATCGGCGAGATCGATGCGGACGGGTATCTGAAGATCATCGACCGCAAGAAGGAGCTGATCATCACGGCGGGAGGCAAGAACATCAGCCCGGCGAACCTCGAAGCGGAGCTCAAGATGATCCCGCTCGTCGGCCAGGCGTGCGCCATCGGCGAGAAGCGCCCGTTCGTCGCCGCCCTCGTCGTGCTCGATCCCGACGCCTCGGCCGCGTGGGCGACCGCGCACGGTCTGACCGGCGAGGACGCCACGATGCAGTCGCTGGCCGACAACCCGGAGGTGCAGGCGGAGATCGACGCCGGCCTGGTCGAGGTGATGGCCAAGTTCAACAACGCCGAATCGGTGAAGAAGGTGAAGGTCCTCGGTGAGGAGTGGTTGCCCGACACCGACCTCCTCACGCCGACCTCGAAGCTCAAGCGGCGCGGCATCCTCGAGCGCTTCGCCGCCGAGATCGATGCGCTCTACGCCAAGTAGCCCGTCTGCCCGATGTCAGGCGATCAGGCGGTAGCCGACGCCGCGGGCGGTGACGATCAGCGTCGGCTCGTCGGGCTGGTCCTCCACCTTCAACCGCAGGCGGCGCACGTGCGCATCGACGAGGCGCGAATCGCCGAGGTACTCGTAGCCCCACACCCGCTCGAGCAGCTGATCCCTCGACAACACCGCACCGGCGTGATCGGCGAACTCGCAGAGCAGCCGGAATTCGGTCTTGGTGAGGTTGAGCTCCTTGCCGCCCTTGTAGGCGAGGCCCAGCTCGCGCCGCAACTCGATGTCGCCGAACGAACTGACCGACGCCAGTGGCGCCGCGCCGTGCAGGTGCACACGGCGCAGGAGCGCCCGGATCCGCGCCGCGAGTTCCTTCGGCACGACCGGCTTGGTCACGTAGTCGTCGGCGCCGGCTTCGAGGCCGGCGACCATGTCGTGGGTGTCGGTCTGGGCCGTGATGATGATGATCGGCACGATGCTGCGGGCGCGGATCTGCCGGCAGACGTCGAACCCCGACATGTCGGGCAGCCGCAGGTCGAGCAGCACGAGGTCGGGCCCCCGTTGCTCGAAGGCCACCAGCCCGTCGGCGCCGTTCGCCGCCTCGAGGACCGAGTAGCCCTCGTCCTCGAGGGCCAGCGACAGGGCGAGACGGATCCCGTCGTCGTCCTCGATGAACAGCAGCGATTCCATGACTGCCGCCCATTGTGACCGAACCGGGCCTGCGAGGACCGCATCCCACGGTGATCCGCCGACCACGGTGCGCGGTGAGACGACCGCTTTTTGTTACCAAAATCGCGCAATTCCATCGTGGCTCTGTCACACAGCAGCATCATGATGAGAAACGTTCACGCTGCCCCGGTGAGGTGCCTTCCTCCCCCTGGTGCCTCACCGGCAGCGGGTGAACCACCCCGGCTCCGCTGTTTCTCGCGCAATGTCGGACTCCTTCCCGCCTGCCACACTGTCGGCCGTGGCGACGCGTCGAACCCTCCGGTTGCGCACCCGCGTCACGCTCTTCTTCGCCTTCATCGCCCTGCTCGCGGGGATCGTGCTGATCGGTGTCACGTACGGATTCGCCCGGAACAACCTCATCAACGAACGCACCACCACCGCCAAGTCACAGGCGTTCAAGAACGCCAACGACGTCCGCGACGTGATGACGACCGATCCGGAGGAGATCGGCGACTACATCGAGAACGACCTGCGCACGGAGTCGGGCGGGTTCGCCGTGCTCTCGTCGTCGGCCGAGGATGAGGTCCGCTCCGACCTGACGCGCCCCCTGACGGAGTTCCCCCAGCGCCTCGTGGACACGGTGTGGGCCGGTCGATCGGCGATCGAATTCACGTCGATCGACGGCGACGACTTCGTCACCGTCGGCGTGGCCATCGCCGAGCAGGACACCGGCTACTTCGAGGCCTTCCCGCTCCGCTCCACCGAACGGACGCTGACGTCCATCCTCACCGCCCTGACGCTCGGCGCCGCCGGGACCCTGCTGCTGGCGACGCTGTTCGGTCTGGCGACCAGTCGGCGCCTCCTCCGCCCGCTCAGCCAGGTGGCCGATGCGGCCGAGGACATCGCCTCGGGCGGCCTCGACACCCGCCTCGCTCCGGAATCCGATCCCGACCTCGACCGGTTGGCGGGATCGTTCAACGAGATGGCCGACGCCGTCCAGGCCCGCATCGAGCGGGAGGCCCGCTTCGCCTCGGACGTCAGCCACGAACTGCGCTCGCCGATCACGGCGCTGGCCGCCGCGGTCGAGGTCCTCGACGCCCGCCGCGACGACATCCCGGAACGCACCCAGCAGGCGCTCGACGTGGTCGTGAGCCAGATCCGTCGCTTCGACGACATGGTGATGGATCTGCTCGAACTGTCGCGGCTCGACGCCGGCTCCCACGACCTCAACGTCGAGCGCCTCGACATCATGGAGCTGAGCCAGCGGATCGCCACGCGGTACAACGCCGGCGACGTGCCGATCGACGCGGGGCGGCGGCTCGACCGGGAGGTCGCGATCGACAAGGTGCGCTACGAACGTATCCTCGGCAACCTGCTCGACAACGCCCACAACCACGGCGACGGTCCGACGAGGATCGAACTGTTCCAGCTCGAGCCGAACCGCTTCCGCGTCGCCGTGGAGGACAACGGACCCGGGGTGGCCCAGGGTGAACGCGGCCGGATCTTCGAGCGTTTCGCCCACGGCAGCGCGGCCCGCAGCCGGGTGGGCACGGGGCTCGGTCTGGCGCTCGTCGCCGAGCACAGCGCGGCGATGGGGGGCCGGGCGTGGGTCGAGGACTGTGCGGGCGGCGGAGCTCGCTTCGTCGTCGAGCTGCCGACCGAGGTCGGTCCGGTCGGGGTGGGTCCGTGACCGGTCGATCGGTGCGGGCTCGTTCGGCGAGCGGTCGGTCCGGGAGGCTCCGTCCGCTGCTCGCCGCCGGCGTCCCGCTCGTGCTCGGCGCGTCGCTCGCGGCGTGCGGGATCCCGACGGGTGAGGGCAGCTTCCAGGACATTGCGCCCGCCGAGATCCCGTTCGACCTCGACGAGACCTCGACCAGCACGACGACGACGACCACGACGATCCCGCTCGTGCCGACGACGACGATCTTCGACACGACCACCACGATCCCGCTCGAGGAGGTCGACTTCTACTTCCTGTCGCGCGGCCGGCTGCAGCCGGTCACGTACGCACTGCCGCGGGACTTCGGCGTCGATCAGGTGGTGGCCCGGCTGGAGGGCGGACCACCGGAAGGCGCGCCGGGCGCCGGCTTGGAGACGCTGATCGAGAAGGGCCTGATCACCGCGACCTCGCAGGCCGGCGGCGTCGTCACGGTCGACCTCGACCCGGAGATCTTCGGACGGATCCCCTCCTTCGACCAGAGCGAGGCGATCGGCCAGATCGTGCTGACGTTCGCCAGCAACCTGCGCGGCGTGGGCCCGGTCCTGTTCACCATCGGCGGTGAGCCGACCCAGGTGAAGAAGGGCAACGGCCTCCTCAGCGGCCAAGGCGAGCCCGTGTCCGGCGACGACTACCGCGTGTTGCTGGTCAGCACGTCGGCGGACGCGGAGAGCACCACGACCGCACCGCCGCCCGAGACCGTGCCCGCCGACGTCGCGCCGCCCGCCGTCGAGCCGACGCCGACCGGCTGATCAGTACCCGAGGCGCTCCACCCGCTCGGGACGGCGCTGCCAGTCCTTGTCGACCTTCACCCGCAACTCCAGGTACACGCCCGGCGGCATCTCGGCCCTCGCCAGCTCGCCGACCTGCTTCAGGATCTGGCCGCCCTTGCCGATCACCATGCCCTTCTGACTGTCGCGTTCGACGATGATGTCGACGCGGATGCGCGGCCATTCCCACTCGGTCACCTGGGTGGCGATCGAGTAGGGCAACTCGTCCCGGGTGACCGCCAGCAGTTGTTCGCGCACCAGCTCGGCGACCCAGCGCTCCTCCGGCAGGTCCGACACCTCGTCGTCGGGGAAGTACTTCGGGCCGGACGGCAGACGGGAGCCGAGGTGGTCGACGAGGGCGCCGACCCCGTCGCCGGTCTTCGCCGACACGGGGAAGTACTCCGCCGCGTCGAGGACGCTCGCCGCCTGCAACATGGCCATCACCTGTTTGCGGCTGGCGACGTCGGTCTTGTTCACGATCACGACCGACGCGGGCATGTGGATCTTGTCCGCCACCCAGCGATCGCCCTTGCCGAACGGTGCGGTGGCGTCGAGCACGAGACAGGTCGGCGTCGACGTCGCTGACGCTGCCGAGCGCCGTGGCGTTGACCCGTTCACCCAGCGCGGACACCGGCTTGTGCAGGCCGGGCGTGTCGACGAACACGATCTGTTCGTCGGGTCGCGTGAGCACTCCCATGATGCGATGGCGCGTCGTCTGTGGCTTGTCGGACACGATGCTCACCTTGCGGCCGCAGATGGCGTTGACGAGCGACGACTTGCCGACGTTGGGCCGGCCGACGAACGTCACGAAGCCGGAACGGAAATCGTGCGTTTCGTCGGTCATGGCCTCAGTTTGCCAAGCTCTCCCCCATGACTCGCACGATCAACGGAATCGACGAACTGAAGTCGCTCGTCGGTGAACACCTCGGCTACTCGCCGTACGTCGAGATCACCCAGGCGCAGGTGAACACGTTCGCCGACGCGACGGGTGACCACCAGTGGATCCACATCGACGTGGAGCGGGCGAAGAGCGGGCCGTTCGGCGGGCCGATCGCCCACGGGTACCTGACGCTGGCGCTCGGGCCGATGCTGGCGCCACAGATCTTCGTCGTGTCCGGCATCTCGATGGGGGTCAACTACGGGTGCGGCAAGGTGCGCTTCCCCTCGCCGGTGCCGGTCGGATCGAAACTGCGCCTCGGGGTCACCCTCACGTCGGTCGAGGACGTCGCCGGTGGTGTCCAGGTCACGCAGGAGTTCGTCTTCGAGGTCGAGGGCGCGAGCAAGCCCTCGTGTGTGGCCGAAGTCATCTTCCGCTACTACGCCTGAGCGGGCCGACGCATCGTGCCTGTGGTCGATCCGACGTTTCCCGCGACCGTGCCCATCCCCGAATTCAGCCTTGCCGAGGTGCTCGAGGCGATCGGTGAGACTCGTCCCGACGCGGAATGCCTCGTGTTCGGCGACCGCCGTCTGACCTGGGCCGATTTCACCGAGCGCACCCGGCGGTTGGCGAACCATCTGCTCGACCGCGGGCTCGGCTGCCATGTCGAGCGGTCGGCGCTCGCCAACCACGAGAGCGGCCAGGACCACCTGGCGATCTACCTGCACAACGGCAACGAATACCTGGAGGCGATGCTCGGCTCGCTCAAGGCGCGGGTCGGTTCGCTGAACGTCAACTACCGCTACGTCGCCGAGGAGTTGCAGTACCTGCTGGCCGATTCCAAGGCGCGGGCGATCGTGGTGCACTCGCAGTTCGCACCGACGCTCGCCGAGGTGCTGCCGGCGCTGCCCGACCTCGCCGTCATCCTCCAGGTGCCCGACTCGTCGGGCAACGAACTCCTGCCCGGCGCCGTCTGGTACGAGGAGGCGCTCGCCGCCGCGTCTCCCGCGCGTCCCGCCGTCGACTGGAGCCCGGACGACCTCTACATGCTCTACACGGGCGGCACCACGGGCATGCCCAAGGGCGTGATGTGGCGCAACGGTGACGCGATGGTCGAGTGCTTCGGCGGGTCGAAGACCGCCACGTCGATCGACGATTTCGTCGCCGAGGCGAAATCCCGTTCGCGGTCGCTCATCGCTCCGCCGTTCATGCACGGTGCCGGCCACTGGATCGCGTTCAACACGTTGCTCGGCGGCGGAACGGTGTTCGTCACGTCGACGCCCGATGGGCTCGACCCCGTCGACATCTGGTCGCTCGTCGAGCGGGAGAAGCTCACCTTCCTGCTGATCGTCGGCGATGCGTTCGCCCGACCGCTGCTCGACGAGCTCGACCGCAACTCGTACGACCTGTCGTCGCTCATCGTGCTCCTGTCCGGCGGCGCCCCGCTGTCGGCCAATCTCAAGGACGAGCTGCTGGCCCATCTGCCGACCCTGATGATCGTCGACGGCCTGGGATCGTCGGAGGCGGGCGGCCAGGTGTCGCACGTGTCCGTCGGTGGGAGCGCCACGACCGGTTCGTTCGAGATCGCACCGGGCAACGTCGTGCTGTCCGCCGACCTCGACCGCGTGCTCGAGCCGGGCGACGAGGAGATCGGCTGGCTCGCCAAGGAGGGTCGGCTCGCGCTCGGCTACCTCGGCGACGCGGCGAAGACGGCGCGCACGTATCCGGTCGTGGCCGGCGTGCGCTACGCCGTTCCGGGCGACCGCGCCCGCCTGCTCGACGGCGGCGTCGTGGAGCTGCACGGCCGTGACGCCGTCACGATCAACTCGGGCGGCGAGAAGATCTTCGCCGAGGAGGTCGAATCGGCGATCAAGGCGCATCCGGCCGTGTACGACTGTGTCGTCGCCGGGCGGCCGAGCGAGCGCTGGGGCAACGAAGTCGTGGCCATCGTGCGGATCCGTGCCGGCTACGAGGTCGACGACGCCGAGCTCCGCCAGGAGGCCGAGCGCCACATCGCCCGCTACAAGCTGCCGAAGACGATCGTGTACGTCGACGAGGTGTTGCGCTCGCCGAGCGGCAAGGCCGACTACCGCTGGGCCAAGCAGGTCGCCGCGGCGTCGGCATAACCTCCACGACGTGACCGAACCCGACGCCTCGTCCACGCCCGACCACGCGGCCTGCGGACGGAGAATGTCCGCCGGGGTCTGTCCCCGGGGGACGTCGGGTCGCGCGAGTGGGACACCGACGACCTGCTCGAGGGCGACGCCAAGGTGGCCGCGGTGCGGCACATGTTCGACGCCATTGCGCCGAAGTACGACCGGCTGAACCGGATCATCTCGTTCCGCCTCGACGTCCGCTGGCGCAAGCGGGCCGTGCGCGACCTCGCCCTCCCCGCCGGGAGCCGCGTGCTCGATCTGGCGAGCGGCACCGGGGACCTCTGCATCGATCTCGCTCGCCGCGGCATCCGCCCGATCTCGATCGACCTGAGCTTCGGGATGCTCTCGGCTGATCGCTCGGGAGCACCGCGCCTGCAGGCCGACATCCTGCGACTTCCGGTGCCCGACGGATCGGTCGACGGTGTCACGTGCGGGTTCGCGCTCCGCAACCTGGCCGACCTGCCGACGTTCTTCGGCGAGCTGGCGCGGGTCGTGCGGCCGGGTGGGCGCATCGCCCTGCTCGACGTGAGCACCCCGCCCAACCCGATCGTCCGCACCGGCAACAACATCTACTTCGGCCACGTCGTGCCGCGGATCGGCGCGGCGCTCTCCGACGGTGCGGCGTACCGCTACCTGCCCAAGAGCGTCGCCTACCTCCCGTCGCCCGACGAGATGGTGGCGATGCTCGCCACGGCCGGTTTCGCCGCCGTCCGCCACAGCCAGCTCAGCGGTGGCCTCACCCAACTCCTCGTCGCCACCCGGGCGGTTTCCCCTGCGTCGGGTGTTTCGCGCACGGCGTGGGTGCAGGAAACACCCGACGAGCAGGAAATACCCGACTGAGCGAGATGGATGCGATCACACGGCGTCTCGACGAGGTGCTCGACCCGGCGACGGCCGCCGAACTCGACCTGAACGACATCGCTCGTGGCGACGGCACGCTCTTCGTGCGCGACGGCGTGGGCCTCGCGGGACGTGGCGTGGCGGCGCGCGTCGCGGCCGACGACGCGTCCGACTGGCTCTCCGGCCTCGAACACGATTCGACGGTCGACGCGCACGGACCGGTCGCCATCGGCATCGTCCCGTTCCGGCCCGGCACGCCGTGCGACCTCGTCGTTCCCGAGCTGATCGTTCGCAAGGCGGCCTCGAGCCCGAGCACGCTGACGGTCGTGGGGCGGAGCCGCGAGGAGGCCGACCGGCTCCTGTCGGACGCGATCGCCTGGCTCGGCTCGGGCGAACCGCACCGAGCCCCCGACACCGACGGCGGCCGGCTTCACGATCGAGCCGAGCGCCGTCGAGCACTACCTCGCCGCGGTGGCGACGGCCCGCGACACCGTCCGCGCCGGCGACCTCGTCAAGGCGGTGATCGCCCGGCCGATCACCGTGACCTCCGACCAGCCGATCGACGTCCACGCCGTCCTGCGCCGCCTCCGGGCCAGCTTCGGGTCGAGCTACCGCTACTCGATCGACGGCTTCATCGGGGCCTCGCCCGAGCTCCTCATCGAGGTCGACGGTGACATCGTGCGCTCGCACCCCCTCGCCGGCACCGCGCCCCGCACCGGCGACGTCACCAACGACGAACGGCTCGCCGCCGAGCTCACCGCCAGCATCAAGAACCAGATCGAACATCGCGTCGTGATCGACGTCGTGCACGACACGCTGCTGCCCTGGGCGAGCTACCTCGACTGGGAGCCAGAGCCCTCGATCGTCACCGTGGCCAACGTGCAGCACCTCGGGACGCGCCTGGAAGGTCGGCTCGTCCCAGCCCGGCCCCTCCGTGATCGAACTGGTGCGGGCGCTGTCGCCGACACCGGCCCTCGGCGGGGCGCCGCGTGACGACGCCATCGCACTGATCGAGCGGGTGGAAGGGTTCGAACGCGGGCGCTACGGCGGCGCCGTCGGTTGGGTCGACGCGCGAGGCAACGGGACGTGGGCGGTGGCGATCCGCTGTGCCGAACTCTCCGCCGATCGTCGGTCGGCACGGCTCGTCGCCGGAGGCGGCATCGTCGCCGACAGCGATCCGCTGTCGGAGCTCGCCGAGACGCAGGCCAAGTTCCAGGCGATGCTCAGCGCCATCGTCCGGCCCTAGCGACCCGCTGGCGCGGCGATTTCGGTCAGGCGTCGAGGGCCGCGGCGACCGCGGCGTGCAGCCGATCGTGGACGACGACGTTGTGCCGGCGGTCGGACGGCACCCGGGCCACCCACGGACCGGGACGGGCGACGAGAGCCCGGAGATCCGCCGCCGTGGTGACCGTGGCGGTCGGGATGCCGTGGGCCGCGGCGAGGGCGAGCACGTCGACGCCGAGGGGCGTACCGAACAGCTGCTCGAACCGCTCCGGCTCGAGCACGGTCGCCTGCGGGAGGAACGAGAAGATGCCACCGCCGTCGTTGTCGACCACGACGACGCGCAGATCGGCGTCGCGAGCCATCAGGCCCACCAGGGCGTTCGAGTCGTGGACGAACGCCAGGTCGCCCAGCAGGACGACCGACGTCGACCCGTCGAGCGCGCGGCCGAGCGCGGTCGACACGACCCCGTCGATCCCGTTGGCACCCCGATTGGCGTGGGCCACCGCATCCCGCCCGCCGAACCACTCGAGGTCGCGGACCGGCATCGACGACGCCACCGTGAGCACGGCGCCGTCCGGCAGCGCGGCGGCGACCGCTCGGGCGACGGCGGGCTCGGTGAGTTCCACCTCGCCGGCGAGCGCCGCCTCGATCGTCGCCTCGGCCAGCGTGTCGGCCACCGACCAGGCCTCGGCCCAGCGGGTCACGCCGCGTCCGGGGCCGGCGTCGCCAGTCGTCGCGGCGAGGACGTCGGCCAGCGAACACACCGCCGTGACGTTGTGGTCGGGGTCGATGACCCCGGGTCCACCGACCTGGATCACCGGAGCGCCCGTCGCCACCACCCACTGCGCGAGCACCTTGGAGCTCGCCGGCCGCCCGAGGCGGACGATGACGTCGGGGCGATGGTCCTCCGCGAACCCCTGGTGGCGGAGCAGGCAATCGGCGTACGCGACGGTCCCGGTGAGCCCCCGCATCGCCGACATCGGATCGGCGAGGATCGGCCATCCGGTGGCACGGTGGAGTGCGGCGACGTCGTCGGCGTCGACGCCGCTGCGGCCGCCCGCGAGGATCACGCCCCGTTCGCAACACACCGCCGCGGGCACCGTGCCCGTCGCACGCGACCCGCCGACCGGCGGCGTGTGCCGCACCGTCGGCTCCGGCAGCGCCGCCGCCGTGCCGAGGAGCGGCTCGCGGAACGGCAGGTTGAGCTGCACCGGACCGGCGGTGGCGTTCACCCAGGCGTCGCGGGCGAGGTCGCGCCAGAGACTGCGCTCGGCGTGTTCGGCGACCCCGGCGTCGCGGGACCAACGCACGTGGCGGCCGTACAGATCGACCTGGTCGATCGTCTGCGGCGCCCCGACACCGCGCAGCTCCTCCGGCCGGTCGGCCGTGACGACGAGCATCGGGATCTCCGACAGCCCGGCCTCGACCACCGCCGGATAGAAGTTGGCGGCTGCGGTGCCGCTCGTACACAGCAGCAGTGCCGGGACGCCGGCGAGTCCGAGGCCCAGCGCGACGAACCCGGCGACGCGCTCGTCGTGCACGACGTGGGCGCGGATCTCCGAACGAGCGGTGATCGCCAGCGCCATCGGTGTCGAGCGCGATCCCGGCGCGATGACGGCGTGGCCGATTCCGAGGCCGATCCACTCGTCCACGAGCGTGGCGCAGAACGTCGCCTGGACGTCCTGCGGCAGGGGGTTGGCGTCGCCGACCATGGTGAGGTGACGATACGGGCCTACGGTGGTGTTCGTGGAGACCGAACGACCCGCCGCAGACCGTCCCGCGACACACCCGACAGAGCGTCCGGTCGTCACGATCGACATCTACTCCGACGTCGTCTGTCCCTGGTGCTACATCGGCAAGCGCAAGTTCGAAGCCGGCCTCGAACTGCTGGCCGGCGAGGACCTCGGTGTCGATTTCGACGTGACCTACCGGCCCTTCCAGCTCGACCCGACCGCGTCGCCGGGCGTGGCGCAGCCCGTGATGGAGACGTACGCCAAGAAGTTCGGCGGCCCGGAGCAGGCGGCCCAGATCCTCCGGACGGTCACCGAGCGGGCCGCTGAAGCGGGCATCGAGTTCCACATGGATCGCGCCCTGCGGGCCAACACACTGCTCGCCCACCGTCTCCTGTGGCTCGCCGATCAGCCCGGGTCACCGGTGGCGCAGGCCGACGTCAAGGAGCGACTCCTGCAGGCCTACTTCACCGACGGGCTGAACATCGGCGACCCCGATGTGCTCGCCGACTGTGCCGCCGAGGTCGGATTCGATCGCGACGAGATCGTCGAGTTCCTCGGGTCTGATCGAGGGACCGCCGAGGTCGCCGCCGAACTCGCCGAGGGTCGCGAGGAGGGCGTCACGGCCGTGCCGACGTTCGTGTTCGACGGTCGCTGGGCGGTACCCGGGGCGCAGGAGCCCGAGACCTACGCCCAGGTGCTCCGCAAGATGGCGAGCAGCGCGACCGCCGACACCGGCGCTTGAACGGGTCGATGACCGCACCAGTTCCGCAGCGGGTCATCCTCGCCCACGGGTTCACCCAGACGGCAGCCTCGTGGGAGCCGTTCGCCGACCTGCTCGCCGCACGGCTGCCGAGCGCCGGCGTCGTCGCCGTCGATCTGCCGGGCCACGGGAGCGCCGACGCGGTACGGGCCGACCTCTGGGAGAGCGCGGACCACCTCGTGCACAACGGCGGCCGTGCGACGTACGTCGGCTACTCGATGGGCGGCCGGGTGGCACTCCACGCCGCGCTCGCCCATCCGGAGTTCGTCGAGCGACTGATCGTCATCGGCGCCACCGCCGGGATCGACGACGACGACGAGCGACTCGCCCGGCAGCGGGCCGACGAGGCGCTGGCGACGCGCATCGAGACGATCGGTGTCGAGGCGTTCATCGACGAATGGCTGGCCAACCCGCTGTTCGCGGGATTGACGCCGGCGACGTCCCAGCGCTCCGACCGCCTGCGGAACACCGCCGCCGGCCTGGCCTCGAGCCTGCGTTCGACGGGCACCGGAACACAGGAACCGTTGTGGGACCGCCTCACGACCCTCGACGTGCCCACGATGATCCTCGCCGGCACCGACGATGCGAAGTTCAGCGAGATCGGACGGCGGCTCGCCGACACGATCCCCGGCGCCCGGTTCGAGCAGATCGAGGGCGCCGGCCACAGCGTCCATCTCGAACGACCTGCCGCCACCGCCGACGTCATCGCCGACTGGCTCGGTCAGGAACCGAGAAGGAGGCCGATCGAGGCGAGGAGGGCGTAGGCCAGCTGGACGCGGGCGGTCGCGCCGAGCACGCCGATGAGGTCGCGACCGGACGCGCCGCGCAGGACGGCCCTGCTCGGCGCGAAGGCGAGCGGGGCGGCGACCAGTGCCAGCAGCACCGGGACGCGCCAGAAGGCGGCGACGACGGCCACGACGAACGCCAGCGTCACGAGCACGACGTAGAGCCGCCGCGTCCGACGATCACCGAGGCGGACGGCGAGCGTCCGCTTGCCCACCGCGCGGTCGGTCGGGATGTCGCGGAGATTGTTCACGACGAGCAGTGCGCACGCGAGCGCTCCGGCGCCGCAGCCCATCACCACCGAGAGTGCGGTCACGCCTTCGATCGCGGCGAAGGTCGTGCCGGCGGTGGCGACGAGCCCGAAGAACACGAAGACGAAGACCTCGCCGAGACCGAGGTAGCCGTACGGATGGGACCCACCCGTGTAGAACCAGCCGGCGGCGATGCAGGCCGCGCCGACGAGGATCAGCCACGGCGACGTGGCGATGGCGATCGCCAGGCCGGCCAGTCCGGCCAGGGCGAACGTGAGCAGCGCCGCCCGCTTGACGGCGGCCGGGCTCGCCAGGCCACCGGCGACGAGCCGCTGCGGACCGACCCTGATGTCGTCGGTACCGCGGACGCCGTCGCTGTAGTCGTTGGCGTAGTTCACGCCGACCTGCAGCGCCAGGCTGACGAACAGCGCGCAGGCGACCCGCCACCACACGACGTCGCCGGCCCCCACCGCGCACGACGCACCGAGCGCGACGGGAACGATGGCCGCTGGCAGCGTGCGCGGTCGGGCTCCGATGATCCAGCGATGCATGAGTGCGCCATGATGGGCCGCATGAGCGAGCCATGGCAACTGGGAGCACTCGAACTGGCCGGAAAGATCGCCGCCGGGGAACTGTCGAGCCGGGAGGTCGTCGAGTCGCATCTCGCCCGCGTCCTCCAGGTGAACAAGCACGTGAACGCCATCGTGCGCCTGTTGACCGACGAGGCCTTGGCCGCCGCCGACCGCGCCGACGAGGCCGTCGCGAACGGCGCAGATGCTCGGCCCGCTGCACGGTGTCCCGTGCTCCGTGAAGGAGAACATCGACGTCGAGGGGACGCCGACCACCGACGGCGTGCCGGTCTTCGCCGACGCCATCGCCCCACGCGATTCGCCGACGGTCGAGCGCATGCGGGCCGCCGGCGCCATCCCGTTCGCCCGGACGAACCTGCCCGACTTCGGTCTGCGCGTCCACACCGACTCGTCGCTCCACGGCCTCACCCGCAACCCGTGGAATCCACACGTCACGGCCGGCGGGTCGAGCGGCGGCGAGGCATCGGCGATCGCTTCGGGCATGAGCCCGATCGGTCTCGGCAACGACATCGGCGGTTCGCTGCGCAACCCGGCGCACTGCTGCGGCATCGCCTCGCTGAAGCCGACGATCGGCGTGGTCCCGATGGCCTCGTCGATCCCACCGGCGGACAAGCTGCTGTCGTCGCAACTGATGCTGGTGGAAGGACCGATGGCCCGCTGCGTGGCCGACGTGCGCGCCGGGCTCGAGATCCTGGCCGGCCAGCACTGGCGCGACCCGCGCAGCGTCACCGCGGTGCTCACCGACGCCGAGCCCGGCCAGCGGCTGCGGATCGCCGTGCTGACCGATCCGCCGGGCGGCAGCACGGACGCCGGCATCGCCGCCTCGATCCGCGGCGTCGGCGACCGGCTGGCGGACGCCGGCCACGACGTCGTGGAGGTCACCCCGCCCGAGTACGAGCGGGTGATCGAACTCTGGACCGACATCCTGATCGGCGACCTGCCGCGCCCAGCGGGACCTGTTGGCGACGGTGATGGGCCCCGACGGGCAATCGATCATCGCCGACTTCGACGCCCGGGCGACTCCCACGGAGTTCCCCGGTGCCCTCCTGATGCACGCCGACCGTTACCGGATCATGCGGCTGTGGTCGGAGTTCTTCCAGGAGTACCCGATCCTCCTGTCCCCCACGTGGGCGCAGCCCGCCTTCGCCCACGGCGCCGACATCGCCGGCGGTGACGACCGGCTCGATCTCGTCGACACGATCCGGCCCGTCACCCACGCCAACGTGCTCGGCATCCCGGCGGCGGTCACGCCCGCCGGCCTCTCCGACGGGCTGCCGGTCGGTGTGCAGGTGATGGGCGACCGGTTCAGCGACCTGCGGTGCCTCACGATCGCCGCCGAGATCGAGCAGCTGGTCGGCGTGCTGACACCGATCGACCCGGTGACGGACTGAACGGTGGCCGCCAGGCTCGTCGCGCTCGACCAGCCGGGCGGACCGGGGTTCGTCGACGCGCTGCGGCGCATCTGGGACGCCGGTGACGCTGCGTTCCCCGTCGACCAACGCCTTCCGGCGGCGGCGCGGGCGACCCTCGGGGAGGCGCTGCGCGTCGGCGACGAGGTCGACCACGGCGATGCCCTCGTCGTCGCGACGAGCGGCTCGACCGGGGCGCCGAAGGGCGTCGTGCTGACCCACGACGCCATCGCCGCATCGGCCGAGGCGACGAGCCGACGGCTGGCGGTCACCGCCGACGACCACTGGCTGGCGTGCCTCCCGCTGTCCCACGTCGGCGGACTCTCGGTGGTCACGCGGGCGCTGCACACGGGCACCCGGTTGACGGTGCTCCCCGGCTTCGACGCGGGAGCGGTCACCGCGGCCGGGGCGACGCTCGTCTCGCTCGTGGCGACCGCCCTCCAACGGATCGATCCCGGCATCTTCCGCACGATCGTGCTCGGTGGCAGCCGCCCGCCGGCCGACCGCCCGCCCAACACCGTCACCACGTACGGGATGACCGAGACCGGGAGCGGTGTCGTCTACGACGGCGTGCCGCTCGACGGCGTGGAGGTCAGGATCGACGACGGCCAGGAGGTGTGGCTGCGCGGGCCGATGCTCATGCGCTGCTACCGCGACGGAACGCCGCCCGTTCGATGCCGACGGTTGGCTGCCGACCGGCGATCTCGGCCGCTGGCTCGACGACGGGCGGCTCCACGTCGACGGCCGGCGCGGCGATCTGATCATCACCGGCGGCGAGAACGTGTGGCCGGAAGCCGTCGAGGCGATCCTGACCGCGCACCCTGCGGTGGCCGAGGCGATGGTGCGTGGCGTCGCCGACGGCGAATGGGGCCAGGTCGTCGAGGCGGTCGTCGTACCCACGGCGGCCGGCGATCCGCCGACCCTCGATGCGCTCCGGGACCACGTCAAGGCGTCACATCCGGCGTTCCTCGCGCCGAAGTCGCTCGTCCTCGTCGACGCCCTCCCCCGCACCGCCCTCGGCAAACTCCGCCGCTCCACCGCCATCACCTGAACGCCGAATGCGTGATCAATGTGCGCACGCTGCGGCGCACATTGTTCACGCATTCGGAAGGGGTCACGCGCTGGGGGCGACGCCGGCGCCGCCGTCGATCACGTAGGTCTCACCGGTGATCCAGCTCGCGCGGTCGCTGGCGAGGAACACCGCCAGGTTGGCGATGTCCTGGGGCTCGCCGAGCCGCTGCAGCGGCAGCCGCGCCGCCAGCTGGTCGCCGAAGTTGTCGACGAGGAACGCGGCGAAGTCGGTCTGCACGAGTCCGGGCGCGATGCCCACGACGCGCGTCGGGCCGAGCTCGTTGGCCAGCTGACGCGTCAGATGGATGAGCGCCGCCTTCGTGAGGTTGTACACGCCGAGTCCCGCTTCGGCGCGCAGGCCGCCGACGGAGGCGATGTTGATGATCGTGCCGGGGCGCTCCTTGAACGCGTGCTCCCAGGCGGCCTGGCTCCAGAAGAGCGGCGCCTTGAGATTGACCTGGAACGTCTTGTCGTACCGGGCCGCGTCGACGCCGAGCGTCGCACCGAAGTACGGATTCGTCGCCGCGTTGTTGACCAGGATGTCGAGTCCGCCGAACCGTTCGATCGTGGCGGTCACCGCCCGCTCGCCCGCGTCGTCGTCGCCGGCGTTGCAGGCGAAGACGTCGACCTCACCGCTCATCTCGGCCGCCGCCGCCTCGAGCTGGTCCTGCTTGCGGCTGTTGAGCATCACCTTGGCTCCGGATGCCGCCAGCGTGGCGGCGATCGCCTTGCCGATGCCCTTCGATGCGCCGCTGACGAGTGCGACCTTGCCGTCGAGAGTGATCTCCATGGGCGGCGACGCTAGTGATCAGTCATGCGTCTGACGGAACCCGGCCGGCGCCGGGCCGTGCCAGTGCAGCGCGGTGAGCAGCTCGAGTTCGCGCGCTCGCATCACCTCGGCTTCGTCGGGCTCGGCATGATCGTGACCGAGCACGTGCAGGATCCCGTGGACGACGAGGAGGGCCATCTCGTCGTCGAACGTGCCGGCATGGTCGGCGTACTGGGTGAGCGCCACGGCCGGACAGATCACGACGTCACCGAGCAGCGCCGGAACGCCCGGGACGGGGTCGCCGTCGTCGAGGGGGAACGAGAGCACGTCGGTCGGCCCGTCCTTGCCCATGTGCTCGGCGTTCAATTCGGCGATGTCGGCGAGGTCGACGAACGTGACCGTCAGTTCACCGCCCGCGTCCTCGGCGTGCAGGACCGCCTCGGCGAGCGCCGCCCAGCGGCCGACATCGACCGCTGGCTCCTCGCCCCCGTCGGATCGTTCGTCGGCGCACACCACCGACGCCGGACTCGTCACGTGGGCGTGGGTGGTTGCTTCTCGTACGCCGCCACGATGTCGGCGACGATCTTGTGCCGCACCACATCGGCGCCCGTCAGCTTGACGAAGGCGAGGCCGTCGATGCCCGTGAGCGTCCGTTCCAGGCCCGCCAGGCCGCTCTTGCCGTTGGCGACGTCGACCTGGGTCGTGTCGCCGGTGACGACGACCCGCGAGTTGAAGCCGATCCGGGTGAGGAACATCTTCATCTGCTCGGGGGTCGTGTTCTGCGCCTCGTCGAGGATGATGAAGCTGTCGTTGAGCGTGCGGCCGCGCATGAAGGCGAGCGGTGCGACCTCGACGATCTGCCGTTCGAGCAGCCGGGCCACGCCGTCGGGATCGAGCATGTCGTACAGGGCGTCGTAGAGCGGCCGCAGGTACGGATCGATCTTGGCCATCAGGTCGCCGGGCAGGAAGCCGAGCCGCTCCCCCGCCTCGACCGCCGGCCGGGTGAGGATGATCCGCTGCACCTGCTTGTTCTGCAGCGCCTGCACCGCCATCGCCACCGCCAGCCACGACTTGCCCGTGCCGGCGGGGCCGAGACCGAACGTGATGACGTTCTGCGAGATCGTGTCGATGTAGCGCTTCTGCCCGGCGGTCTTCGGCTTGACCTGACGGCCCTTGACGCCGCGCAGCACCTGGTGCGTGAGGATCTCGCTCGGCTTCTCGCTCGCCTGGACCATCGTGAAGACCCGGTCGAGCGTGTTGTCGTCGAGCTGCTGGCCGCTCTGCAGCAGTGCGATCAGCTCCTCGAACAGCTCGGCGACGGACGCGATCGCCGCCGGGTCGTCGCCGCCGATGCGCACCTCGTTGCCGCGCACGCTGATCTGCGTGGTCGGGAACTGCTGCTCGACCCGCCGCAACACGTGGTCCCGGGGACCGAGGAGCGCCGTGGTGAGGTGGGCGCCGGGTACGACCACGGTGGTGGTCGTGGGTGAGGTGCGGGCAGGACTCGTCATCGGTCGGGGACCCAGCGTAGTGGGCGCGGGGCGCGCCGTGGCCTCAGTTTCCGATCAGTCGGCGACATCGACCTTGGCGACGACGTTCGTGGGCGTCAGCCAGACCACCATCTCGGGCGGCACGGCATTGCGACGGCCATAGGCCTCGGCGTGCTCGTCGCCCATGTACCGGGCGGCGATCCGCGTCCCCCATGACAGCAACTCGTCGGCGTCGGTCGACGTGGTGGTCGTTCCGCTGATCGTCGCGAACGCGAAGGGCGGCAGCTCGTCGTCGAAGCAGATCGCGACGCGCCCGTCGCGCAGTATCGACTTGCCCTTGATCGTCTCGGCCGACGTCATGAACACGAGGCGGGCATCGTCGCCGTCACCGTCGACGTCGACCCAGACCGGCGCCACGTGGGGCGACCCGTCCCGCCGCGTCACGGCGAGCTTTCCGGTCCGGGCAGGGCTGGCTCGCACGAACTCCTGCCACCACCCGTCAGGGGCTGCGGTGTATCCCACGTGGCCGACAACCGCCGCCCGTTCGATTCCATTCCGGGAAGACGGGGTCGGTCATGAGAGCGAATCCCTGAGCAGGACGGCACCTGCTCAGGGTCTCGAATGGAGGCGACGCCGGGAATTGAACCCGGGTACACGGCTTTGCAGGCCGTTGCATGAGCCACTCTGCCACGTCGCCGAGGCCCTGCGAGGATATCGGCGGTGCCCGCCAATCACCGGCCGATTCCGGGATCCCGCGCGTACCACTCGGCGAGCCGGCGCAGCCCGTCGTCGATGGTCACGGTCGGCGCCCAGCCCAGATCGTGCGCCGCCGGCCGGGGGTCGAACCAGTGGGCGGTTCCCAACTGTTCGGCGAGGAACCGCGTGAGCGGCGGCTCGTCGCTCCGGCGCAGGGCGGGCCACACCCGTTCGACGACGGAGCCGACGGTCCTCGCCGCCACGAGTGGTACGTCACGCGGCGCGAACTCGACGCCGGCAGCGGCACAGATGCCCGCGATCAGGTCACGGATCGGCCGCGGCTCACCGTTGGCGATCACGTAGGCGCGGCCGGCGCACGCCGCGCCGGGTCCGACGGCGTCGAGGGCGGCCACGAGAGCGCTCACGGCGTTGTCGATGTAGGTCGTGTCGATCAGGGCCTGACCGCCGGCGACCAGGGCGAGCCGGCCCGCCCGTGCCCGCTCGACGATGCGCCCGACCAACTGCGTGTCACCGGGACCCCACACGAGGTGCGGGCGGATCACCACCACCGCCAGATCGTCCGACGCCGCGGCCACCACTGCGCTCTCCGCCATCGCCTTCGATTCCGCGTAGTACGCCCGCCGCCGCCCGAGCACGGGAGGATCGGCCCCCACCCCGATCGAGCGCCTCACCGCCGTGGGCCACCGACGGCGACGACACGTGGACGAACCGGCCGACGCCGGCGCGGCGTGCGGCAGCGAGCACGTTGGCGGTGCCGTCGACGTTGACCGATCGGTACTCCTCCCACGCGCCGACGACACCGACCTTGGCGGCGAGGTGGACGACGGCATCGCACCCCACCGCCGCGGCCGCGACGGCATCGGTGTCGCGCACGTCGCCGAGCACCTCGGCCACGTGGCGTTCACCGTCGGGAATGCGGGAGGCGTGGCGCTGGAAGCCCAGCACGGCATCGCCTCGCCGCACCAACGCCTCGGTGAGCTGGCGGCCGATCAGGCTCGATGCGCCCGTGACGAGGACCCTCATCGAGGCCCGCTCCCTCGTGACGGGGTCCTGCGGCTCATTTCGGCGGCCTGGCGCGACGCCCTGCCAACACCTCGGCGGCCCATCCCGCCACGGCGGTACGGTCGATCTTCGCATTGTGGCGGATGTCGACCGGCAGATGGCGCAGGGTCAGCACCGCGGCGACGGGTCGAGCGACGAGACGTCGCACCTCGTCGCTCGACGCCGTGCTCGCCAGGCCGGGTTCGGCCTCCGGATCCTCGAGCACGACCACCAGTTGTTGGACACCCTCGGGACCGATGCCGACCGCGGCCGATCGGGCGACACCGAGCCCGCGCTCGACGACACGTTCGACGGGGACGGGGGTGATCGGACCGTCGTCGCTGTGGATGACGTGCACGGTGCGACCCTCGACCCACAGCCGGCCGGCGTCATCGAGGTAGCCGACGTCGCCGGATCGGTGCCAGACGTCATCGCCGTCGATCAGGCGCGCCCGGTGTTGCGTGTCCCACAGGTCGAGGTAGCCGTCGGAGACCCAGGGCGCGGACACGAGGATCTCGCCGTCGCCGTCGATCCGCACGCGGGCGCCCTCGACCGGCCGCCCGACGCAGACGCCTCCCGCCCCGTCGTCCAGCAGCCCGTCGTCGAGCAGCGCGGCATCGATCCCCGGGAGGTCGATGTCGGTGACCGGCAGCGCCTCGGTCATGCCATAGGGCGTGTGCAGCGATGCCGACGGGGCCAGGGCGGCAAGGGCATGGAGCGTCTCCGGCGGCACCGGCGCACCGGCAGAGAAGACGGTACGGAGCCCGGCGAGCCCCGGCCAGGTGGTGCGGTCGGTAGCCGTCGCCACCACGTTGGCGAGCGCCGACGGCGACCCGAAGGCCAGGGTGGCACCGATGCGGGCGCAGGCGTCGTCGAGCATCGCCGCCGTCAGCTGCGCCGGCTCGGTGACGTCGCACGCCGGCAGGCACGTCGGGATGCCGAGTGCCGGGCCGTACAGCGCGAACGGTGCGAATGCGGCGACGAGGCGATCGTCGGCCGTGATGCCGTACGTCCGGGCGAGCGCATCGCGCTGCGCGGCCAGCTGCCGATGGCGGTACACCACGCCCTTGGCCGGCCCGGTGGCACCGGACGTGAACAGGATCGCCGCCACGTCGTCGGCTGCGGGTTCGGCCGGGAGCGAGGGTGTTCCCCGCGATGCGGTGGCGCCGACCAGCTCCTCGACGTCGACGCGGGTCGACCGTGGGGCCCAGCGGAGGGCGCGGGCGGCGAGCAACGCCCGACGGGGACCGATCACCCAGGTCGCTCGTGCCCCCTTGATCGCCGCGCCGAGGCCACGCACACCCAACCCACGATCGGCGATCACCGTCACGCCACCGGCGCGCCACACCCCGTAGACCGCGGCGACGAGGTCGATCCCGGGCGGCGTGAGCATCGCCACCCGATCGCCCGGCTCCAGCCCTCGGCGCAGGAGATCGGCGGCGATGTCATCGATCCGGCGGGCCAGCTCGGCGAAACGCAGTTCGTCGCCCGTGGCCATGTCGACGAACGCCACCGCATCGTCACCCGCCCGCTCCGCCACGCCCGCCCCCAACCCCCGGAAATCGCCCCGTCCATCCCCGTTTGCGTCGACATTTCGGGCGCCCTGGCGCCCGAAATCGCTGACGCAAACGCTTGTTGGAGATGATCTCCGACATGAAGTGGTCGGCGACGGCGGCGACCGTGGTCTCTCCGGGGGCGGCTTCGGCCATCACGAGGTGGTTGGCCTTCGGGAATCGGTGCAGGACCGTGTTCGGCAGCCGCGCCTCGAGATCGGCGGCGAAGTCGTCGTTGAACACCGGGTCGCGCGCGCCCCACGCCAACAACACCGGGACGGTGATCGCGCCCAGCCGATCGGCGACGGCCGCGATCGGTCGCTCCGAAGGGTGGCCGTGATGGAGCGGGATGTCGCCCACGAAGTCGGCGATCGCCACTCGTGACTGCGCCGACTTGTAGGGCGCCCGGAACGCCGAACGGTCCGTCGCCGACAGCCGATCGCCCGACAGCCGGATCGTGCCCTCGACGAACGTCGGCGTGCCATGGCACACGAGTTCGAGCATCGCGGCGGAGGCGGCCAGGCGGATGATCGCCGGGGCCGACCGGCCCTCGGGCACCGCGATCCCCGTGTTGCACAGGATCATCCCGGCCAAACGGTCGACGTGATCGACGGCCCAGCCCAGGGCGATCGCACCACCCCAGTCGTGGGCGGCGAGGAACAGAGGCACCTCGCCACTGATGTCGAGCGCTCCCATCACGTCGTCGAGGTCGGCCACCCTGGTGGCGAAGCGGCGCTGCGGGGTGCGCTCGCTGTAGCCCATCCCGAGCTGATCGATGGCGATCACGCGGTGGGTCGCGCCGAACCGCCGCAGGAACGACGCCCACGCGTACCCCCAGGTGGGATTGCCGTGCACGCACACGATGGTCGCCACCGGATCGGCCGGCGCCGCGTCGAGCAGGTGCCATCGACGAGTCATGCCGTCATGGCCGGCCACCTCGATGAATCGTGACCAACGCGGATCGAGATCCCACTCGGTCCACTGGGTCGTGGTCGGGGGTATCGGCGCCCACCCGGGAAGGGGTGTTGCGGCGGTACGCCCCGGCGTCACCAGACGATTTCGGTGAAGCTCGTGTTCAGCCCCGAGCCGATGCCCATGCAGAGCACGCGCTGGCCGGCCTCGATCTGGTCGCTCACCTTGGCGAGCGTGATCGGCACCGCAGCGGGCCCGACGTTGCCGTACTTCGGGAACGTCAACGGCACGCGTGCCGGGTCGATGCCGAGCCGCTCGGTGATCAGCTTCGTGTGGACCTGGCTGATCTGATGGATGATGTACCAGTCCATGCCCACCTCCCAGTCGAAGTCGTGGCCCGAGTGCTTCCACGCCGCCTCGGCGAGGTCGAGTCCGGCCACGAGCAGGCCGTGGGTGTCGGTCTCCATGCGCTCGAGATCACCGATGCAGAGCTTGTTGTGCTGGGTTCCCGAGCGGGCGATGCCGCCGATCAGCCGGTGGGCGTCGGGATGCTGGTCCATCCGGCCGATGACCGCCGCGGCGGCACCCGAACCGAGCGTGAGCGAGGCGAACTCGGCGAACACGTCGGCCGCCGATGCGGTGGGCTGCTGGAGGCGGGCAATCGTCGTCTCCTGGGTGTGTCGGCTGCCCTCGCCGTCGACGATCAACGCGTAGTCGATCTGTCCCGAGTCGATCGCGGCGGCCGCGATCTGCATGCCGTTCATGAACCCGAGGCAGGCGTTGCCCACGTCGAAGTTGAGGCAGCTCGTCGGCAGGTCGAGACGATGGTGCACGGCGCAGGCGACCGACGGCTCGAGATGGTGCTTGCACACCGACGTCGAGATCAGCATCCCGATCCGCTCGGGGTCGACACCCGACGCGTCGATCGCCGCCCGTCCGGCCATCGCCGCGGCCTCGTCGAAGACGACGTCGCGCGGCCACCAGCGGCGCTCCTCGATGCCCGCCAGGTCCGTCAACGTGCCGGGCTTCAGACCGGTGCGCTCGTAGGTGTCAGCGAGCTGCTCGTCGATCCAGGCGGACGTCACGACCTCGGGCGCGTCGACCGCGTTGACCGTGAGCACGCCCACATTGCGGTGGGTCAGTACGGAGTTGACGGTCATCAGGGTCCTTTCGATGGCGGAGAGTGTGATCCTACGCCGCCCCCCACGATCTCCCCTTGTCACCGCACCGCCGGAAGCGAAAGGTCAGAGCCGGTAGACGGTGGCCGCGGTGCCGCGGAACATCTGGTCGCGCTCGGCGGCCGAATACGGTCCGGCGATCAGCTTCAGCCCGTTCCACAGCGTGCGGTACGACAGCGAGAAACGGTCGACCGGGAAGTTCGACTCGAACATGCAGCGCTCCGGCCCGAACGACTCGATCGTGTGCACGTAGTAGCGGGCCTGGGCGGCGACGAACTGCCGCGACGTCGGCGGCCGCTCGGCGGTGTTCCACCCGAAGCCGTTGTCCGGCATCGCCAGACCTCCGAGCTTGGCGATCACGTTCGGGCAGGCGGCGACGTCGGTGATGTCCGTCAGCCACCGCTCGAAGATCTCCTCGCGCTCGTTGGCGTACGGCCCGACGCCGAGCGGGGTGCCGAAGTGGTCGAGCACGATCAGCGTGTCCGGTGCGGCCCTGGCGAGTTCGACGAACTCCTGGTTCTGGTAGTGGTAGTGCCACGTGTCGTAGGTGAGGCCGCGCTCGCCGAGTTGTCGCACGCCGGCCTGGAACGACTCGTCGAGGTACAGGCCTGCCGGAGCGTGCCCCGGGATCGTCAGGACCTCGGGATGCAGCGCATGCGATCCCGCATGGCGGATGCCGCGCAGGCGACCGCGGGCGGCGTGGGCGTGCGCGGCGAGCGCCTCGTCGAGATGATCGGCATCGGTGAGGTCGACGTGCGCGACGATCCCGCCCATCACCTGCCGGTCGGACGACTCGGCGGCCGCGGCGACGAACTCGGTCTCGCCCACGGACCGCAGGTGCTCCGGCCCGTCGGACCGGTAGCCGGCGTTGCACTCGATGAACACCGTGTCGACGATGTTGTGCCCCGACGCGAGGTCCGCCTCGAGTTCCGCCAACCCGTACGGCAGCACGCCGCCGGCTGGCCAGAGGTGGTGGTGCGGATCGATGATCGCCACGTCGGGATCGATCACGTCCTCGACCACCGATGCCAACCACTCCTCTGATCCGGGCTCCATGGCTGCTCCTCGCCTCGCGCTCACCGTCTGCCACCCGTGTGCGGCAGAGTCAGCGATCCTGCCAGGTGCAGATGCACGCCTCGTTACCGTCGGCGTCGGCCAGCACCCACCACGACTGGGCGAACTCGTCGGTGACGAGCCGCCCGCCGGCGGCGACGACCTCGGCCACCCGCTGCTCGGCCTGGTCGTGGGGTACCGACACGTCGATGTGGAACCGATCGCGGTCCGTCCGCGGCTCGTCCATCTGCTGGAACCAGACCGGCGGTCCGATGCGCAGTGGATCGACGAGCGCACCGTCCTGCTCGCGATAGCCGAGCGCGGCGGCCCAGAACGGACGGATCCGTTCGGCGTCCATCGTGTCGATGGCGATCTCCACCGCCTGCGGCACCGAGGAAGCGACCGTCGCACCGATCCCCGCCGCCAGGACCGACACCTCCCGGCCGAGCGCGACGTCGAGGTCGGTCAGCCCACCGGTGGCGTGCGTGGTGATCGCCACCCGGACCCGGTCGGGATACCGGATGTCGATGTCCGGGTGGTGCTGCATGCCTTCGGCCGCATCGGCGATGCCGACCGCGAGGGCTGCTGCAGCAGGGAACGACCCGCACGCGAAGTCGGCGATGATCCCGCCGAGCACCACACGCCAGTCGGCGACACCGTCGAGCGCGTCGAAGTCGGCGGGCGTGATCTCCGTGTACTCCATCTCGCCGCCGATCAGTTCGCCGTCGGATGGATCCGCTGGTCCTGCTCGGACGACCCACTCAACACGCGCACGACCAGCTGTCCGTTGGCGAGGCTTGCCTCGAGCCCCGATCCGTAGCCGTGCGGGGACCTCGAGCTCCCGCTCGTAGCCGCCGTACTCCCACTCGTGGATGACGTAGTCACGGGGACCGGCACTGCGGAGTTCCGCACAGATCCGCAGCGTGGCCTTCTTCAATTCGATGGTGACGTCGCGATCGGTGACGGCCGGCACCGGCGCCACGATCACGAAGGCGCCGGGTGTCTCGTAGGCATTCACGGGCACCCGCTGCGGTGCCATCGAACGGGCGGTCTCGGCGGTGGTGGCCCGGACCTCCTCCACGCTGGGTCGATTCGTGCTCATGTCGTCCACGGTAGGCGCGGCGCCAATCGCTGTCGACCCCCTGCACGACGACCTCCTTGGTGCTGCGTCGACCGTCCGGATGGTCCGCGCCGCCGGCGACCGACCTCGACGGCTGACGGTCGAGGCGATCACCGGCCGGCGGTCGGCGTCGGGCGATGTGCGGCTACTTCACCGTCACGTCCGTGACCATCCACGGGATGGATCAGGCAGATGTAGTGGTGCGTGCCCTTGGTGGTCGGGGTCACGGTCAGGGTGCCACCGAGCGGCGCGAGCCCCGTCGTGCCGAAGGCCACCGGCGTCGGCGGAACGACGTCAGGGATCAAGTCGCTGCACTGGGGTGCTGGCACCAGATTGCCGAGCAAGGCGTTGATGAACGGTACACAGCCGCCGGCGGGTGGCTCCGCCGCCGCGACCTCGGTGAACGTGTGGAACTCGCCGCCGTTGTTGACCACGCTGATCGATTGGCCGAGCTTGATCGTCGATCCGCCGCTGACCTTGAACCGCCAGTGGTGGTCGCCGAAGTCCACCGGGTTGAGCTTCGCGAGGAACTCATCCCACGTGGTCGTCCCGCTGCCCACACAGGTGCCGGGTCCGACGTTGGCATTGAAGCTGGCCGGCTCGCAACGGTCCTCGACCCGCACCCGGTTGCCGGATTTGGAGGCGCTCGCGGAGTACGGCGCGAGTGTGAGGGCGGCGAGCGCGAGTCCGGCCGCCACGATCTTCCTGTACATGTCAATCCCCTTTGGTTGGCAGCGAGCGAGCGCAGCCCCAGCGGGAATCGTCGTGTCCGCCCGTGGTTTTCGTCCGTCCGCATTGTGTACTTCAACTGGCAGAAACTATGTAGTCCCGTCGGCGACCGAAAATCAAGGAACAATCAGGGATTCAGCGTCCGTGGTGCGTGCTCGTGGCGAGGTCTCCGACGCTCACGAACGTCCGTGGTGCTCGTTGCGCTGGCGAGGGTGGGCGACCGACCGAGTTCGGTTACAACCCGCCCGACAGTGGGTACCGGCGGTCCGTGAACATCGGCCATCGGGGCCAAGTGATGCAACGGACCGAGAAAAGGGGAGTTTCCATGAAGCCGAAGGTGAATTCGTGGAGGACCAGCCGGCGGATCGCCGCCTGCGTCGCCGTGGGTGTGCTCATCGCATCGTGCGGGTCGGATGACAACTCGGACTCGAGTGCGTCGGTGACCGCCGGCACCGAGACCGTCGACACAGGAACCTCCGCGGCGGAATCGTCCACGACGACGAAGGCGACCACCGCGCCCGCCACGTCAGACACCACGTCCGGCAGCACGTCCGGCACGGGCAGCGATCCGTGCGCCGACCGGGACGCCCTGCGCGACTCGATCAAGGCGCTGGCGGATGTGGACGTCGTCGCCGATGGCACCACGGGGCTCACCAATGCGATCGATGACGTCAAGGACAATCTCGACGCCGTACGGGAGTCCGCGGGTGATGACATGAAGCCCGAGGTGGACGCGGTGAAGAGCGCCCTCGACGACGTCCAGACCGCCATCGACAATGGTCCGGCCGACGACGTGGAGGGGACCGCCGACGCGCTGTCGACGCTCGCTTCCGCCACGTCCGACCTGTTGGACGCCATCGATACCGGACCCTGCTCGGACTCCGCTCCCGCCACCACCTGATCCCGACCGGTTGAACCGGTCGCTCAGTCGCGGCGACGACGGTGCCGGATCAGCCATCCCAGGATGAGTCCTGCGGCAGCAGCGAGGACGACGACCGTCCAGAGCGGTGCGGTGAGTTCGCCGAACAGGTACCCGACTCGGACATCTTGCCGGTTGTCCAGCGCGAGCAGCACGAGCACGACGCCCGCCGCGATGGCGACGCCGATGACCACCAGCCGGCCGACATCGCGGGCGGTTTCGATCGTCGACACGTGGTCATCGCTGTAGCGGTCGTCCATGCGCGGTCCAGTACCCGCAAGGTGCAACTTCCACCCGTGCTGCGCACCGGTCAGGTGGCGAGGGTGACGATGGCGGCGAAGTGCAGGCCGGCGGCCGCGATCGTGAGGGAGTGCCACACCTCGTGGTACGAGAAGCGGGCGGGCCGCAGCGTCGGCCACTGGCGTCCGAATGCGGCGGCACCCGCCGTGTAGATGATCCCGCCACCGAGCAGGAGACCGACGGCGACCGCGCCGCCACGGTGCCACACGGCGGGCGCGAGCGCGAGCCCGGACCAGCCGAGCGCGATGTACATGATCGAGCCGAGCCGATGGGCGCGATGAAAGCTGGCCACCTTGAACGCCGCACCGACGACCGCCGCGGTCCAGATGACCACCAGCATCGCAATCGCCGGGCCGGTGGACAGCGTGGTCAGCGCGACCGCGGTGCACGTGCCGCCGATCGCCGCGAAGATCGTGGCGTGATCGGCCCGCCGCCACAGCGCGCGGGCGCGGATGGTGTGGACCCAGCGGTGATAGATCGTCGACACGGCGAGCATCGAACACAGCCCCACGCCGTAGACGATGACCGCGGCGCGCGAGCGCGCCCCGTTCGAGTCGATGGCGAGCAGGACCAGCAGCGGGACGGCCGACCACAACCCGATCAGGTGGAGCCGGCCGCGCCACGATGGCCGGCCGATCGAACCCAGTGGTTCGTCGAGCGCCGCTGGGTCGATCTCAGCGGGCGACACCGGCGCGGTCCCGTTCGGTGTGTGCAGCGATCTGGCGGTGCACGAAGGTGAGCTTGTCCACGACGGCGCCCGCCGGGTCGAAGGGGTAGACGGCAGGGACGCCGAGGCTCTCGGCGATCGCGTTCACGGCGCCGTTGATCGGTCGCCATGCCTCGAGGATGCCGCCGAGTTCGAGCGTGCCGACGGCGTCGGCGACCAGGACGGCCGAGCTCTCCGGCGGAATGAGATCGTGGGCCACCGCGGTGTCGACCACGTCGATGATGTGCAGATAATGGGCGAACGTCTCGGCCCAGTCCTCCAGCGGATGGGAGGCGGCATACGAGGTCACGAACCGTGTCCGGTCCCACTCACCGGTGACGCTCGCGTAGTGCCGTTCGACCGCCGCCGCGTAATCGGCCCGCTCGTCACCGAACACCGCGCGGAAGTCAGCCTTCTCCTCGCTGCCGGCCACGAGCCGTGTCCAGTAGTGATGGCCGATCTCGTGTCGGAGGTGTCCGATGACGGTGCGGAAGGTTTCGCCCAGTCGGCGACGGAGGTCGTCCCGATGGCCGTCGTCCGTCTCCGCCAGGTCGAGCGTCACGACGCCGTCGAAATGGCCGGTGATCCCGCCCTCGCCGGGAATGTGCACCAAGTCGAACGCCAATCCGTCGGGCACCGAGTTCGACCGAAGCTCGATCGGCAGGCCGATCTCGTCGAGTTGGTGAACGAGGCGCCGTTTCGCGGCCTCGGCGATCATCCACGCCTCGACGGCGTCGGGGTGCGCCTCGTCGGGGCGCCCGCGGGTGAGTTGACACGACCGGCACCACGTGTTGCTCGCACGCGCCGGCACCATCCAGTTGCAGCCCCAGGCCGAGTTGAGGCATCGCCAAGCGAGTTCCTCCTGGTCCTCGATCACGTACGACGCCGGCTCCGCCGCCGGCGCGAGCACACGGATCGTTCGCTGGCTCGGGACGTAGCCGAGCAGGCTGGCGCAGTGCGGACACGTCTGTGCCGAAAAGGTCACCACGTTGCCGCAGCGATCGCAGTGGAAGATTCGCATCGTTGGTCGATCCTCGGCGCGGGCCGCTCAGCGCGCTCGCCGAAGGGAATGGATGATCATGTGCGACTCCTTGCACCGTTTGGTCAGGTCAAGGCGTCGGGCCTGCACGGGGCGACAGCGCTCACGGCCGTCCTGCCCAAACGAGGCGACTCGTCCCAATGATGCCGAGTTTACTGCCGATCGCCCCGGTGGCGCCCGCCGTCCCACCGGAATGTCCCCGGCGGCTCGCCGTTCCGTCGGCCGTTCGTCACGGCGCCGTGTACGCCCACGTGGCGATGACGTGCTCCTCTTCGAAGTCGAGCAGGATCCGGGAGCGCGATCCACGTCACCTGGAACGATCGGGTGCGGCAGGAGCAGAGCTTCCCCGCGAGACCGTCTGGGCCGGCGGCGATACCGGCGCTGCCGGAGAGATAGATGCACACTCTTCCCGATGGAGCGGTTGGTGCGTCGACAGTTCCGGTACAGAGGTTGTCCGCATCGATGACGTTGCCACCGGTGCTTCGGCAAAGTTCACGTCGTCGGCGGTCAGCGGAACCGGAGCAACACCGGGCAGGTCAACCGAGGCACGAGTCCCGCATTGCCCGCGAGCCATGTGACCGTCCCAGACAAGCGTTCCCGTGACGGTGACACCTGCTGGGATCACGTCCCACGCGGAGATCCCGCGTGGTCCCGTCGGTCCCCGCTCAGTCCGGAGCGCACCCGGTGCTCCGGTGTCGCCCTTCGGGCCCGGCACGCCAGCGCCGCCGGCACCGCCGGCGACGGTGTAGCCGACGACGTCGATCAACACCTCGGTGGTCGGGCCGCTGACGCCGAGCGCGTCGTAGGTGATGTCGATCTGACCCGCGTGCGCTCCACTCGTGGGCAGTCCCACCTGCACGGAGTTCGGGATGACATCGCCAGCTTTGAAGTTCAACGACGACGTCGACGGCGCACCCGTCGCGTCACCCGGACGGATCGAGAGGAAGCCGTCAGCCCTCGGGCCGACCACCGTGGCGTTCAACAGCACGCCAGTCGCCCCGGCCGGCACCACCGCGCCCGTCACCTGCAGTTTCTGCGACACCGGCGACACGAACGGGCCCGGCAACCCGACGTCGGTACGCGTGTCCAGGATTCGCACGGGGTCGACCGTCACCACCGACGATGCCGGGCTCGACGCCGCATTCGCCACGAACAATCCCCCACCGCCGATCGACACGGCAACGGCCGCTCCGATTGCCGCCCACCGCACTCGCCACAAGCCCGTACGCGCACTCCGCCCCGACACTTCCATCTCCGCCTCCTGTCAGCGCCATGTCTGACGCGATGATCGACACGACACAGAAGTCATCGGCTCGTTCCGTCTCGAAGATGAGCCGAAAGAAATATTCGGCGCGCCGCGGGGCGTCGACCGCGACGAACGAGCGGGCAGGACCTTCGGCTACGCGCTCTTCCGGCTCTTGGCGGACCGTGACGACTTGCGCGTTTGCTTCTTGGCGCGCGTCGCTTGGACGCTCCGCTCCAGCGCGGCCATCAGGTCCAGCACCTCGGCCTTCGGTGTCTCCGCCTCGTCGGCGGCGACTGTCTTGCCGGAGCCCTTCGCGGCGATCCGCTCGCGGAGGTCCTCGGTGAACGTGTCGTGGTAGCGCTTCGGATCCCAGTCGGATTGGAGCGAGTCGACCAGCATCGTGGCCATCTTCATCGCTTTCGTGGCGGGCTTGGTCCGCCGGCTCGGAAGCCCCTCGACGTCTTGGCGCGGCACGACCTCGTCGGCGAACCGCATCGTCGACATCGCCAACACGCCGTCGAGCGGTCGAACGGCGGCGAGGTACTGCGTGTTGCGCATCACCACGGTGCCGATCGCCACCCGCTCACGATCCTCCATCGCGGCGAGCAGCAACTGGTACGCCTCCTTGGCCTGATCGCCGTCGGGTGCCAACCAATACGTGCGTTCGTAGTAGATCGGATCGATCTCCGCCAGACCGACGAAATCGGTGACCTCGATCGAGCGCGTCGAGGCCGGTCGCAGCTCGTCCAGTTCCGCCTGGTCGAACGTGACGTACCGGCCCTTGCGGATCTCGAAACCCAGTTCGATGTCGGCCGCATCGACTTCCTTGCCCGATTTCTCCGACACCTTGCGGTTCCGAATCCGCGCCCCCGACTTCTTCTCGAGCTGATGGAAGTGCACGTTGTGGTCACGGACCGCCGTGAATGCCTTGACCTGCACGTTCACGAGGCCGAAGCTGATCGACCCCTTCCAGATGGGACGAGCCATGTCGCGCTCATACCCGGAGCGACCCGGACGGAAACAGCCGCTGACACGTGGATGCCGCGGCTGCACGTCCGCGTGGGCCGACGACCTCGCGTCACTCGGGTGGCACGGTCGCCAAGAGTTCGCCGTGCACGACGGCGAACCAACCATCCGGATCCTTGGACCACTCGTGCCAGGCGTCGCCAATCTCTCGGAGTTCGTCCGGCGTCGCCAACGCTTCGCGAACCAACTGCTCGGACAGCGGAGAATCGGTCGAACGTTCCGCCCATGTCTCCGCCCACCACGCACGATCCTCGGGCTCGGCGAAGCACCACACCGATGCCGACGGCCGGAGGTCGGCGAAGCCCGCCGCTCGAGACCACCCGATCAGCCGACGCCCGGCGTCGGGCTCACCCCCGTTGGCCCGCGTGGCAGCGCGGTACAGCTCCCGCCAGCGATCCAGGCGAGGGTCGAGGGGCCACCAACTCATCGCCGCGTAGTCGGCGTCCCGGACGGCGACGGTGCCCCCCGGCCGACACACGCGCCGCATCTCCTGCAACGCCGCAACCGGGTCCGCAAGGTGCTGCAGCAGCTGATGCGCGTGCACGACGTCGAACCGATCGTCCTCGAAGCTCAGTGCGTAGGCGTCGTCGACGGCGAATGCCACGTCGGCCTGGGCGGTCGCCGCCGACTCCCTCGCCGCCTCGACGGCGGAAGCGGCACCATCGACGCCGACGGCGTGGCCGGCCCCGACGATGCGGGCCAGATCGATCGTGATCGTGCCGGGTCCACAACCGACGTCGAGCAGATCCAGCCCTGGGCGCAACCGGGGCAGCAGGTACGCGGCCGAGTTCTCAGCGGTACGCCAGCGGTGTGAGCGCAGCACGCTCGCCGGGTGTCCGTGGGTGTACTTCTCACTCGCCATCTCGTCAGCATCGCAGCCGCGTCCGCCGTCGAGAAGCACGAGATTCCCGACCCGGTCCGGCAGCGGCGAGCACGAAACCTGCTCGGCGAGTCGAGGTGGCTCCGTCCTGGCGGTGGCAGCGGTGTCGGGATTTGAGCGCCGACATCTGGCCTATGGTGCGGCGATGGGCGAGACGGTCGGGCAGATCCTCCCGGAGGCTTCACGACGCTTCGGTGACAAGACGGCACTGGTCGTCGACGGTGAGACGCTCAGCTTCCACGACCTGGAGACCATGTCGAACCGTGTGGCCAACGGATTGGTGTCGATCGGTGTGGAACCGGGCGATCGGGTCACCTTGTACGGCGCGAATTGTTGGCAGTGGATCGTCGCCTACTACGCGATCGCGAAGACCGGAGCGGTGCTCAACCCGATCAGTTCGATGTTGACCACCGAGGAGGTGCGCTACGTCGTCACCGACGCGGGTGCCCGAGTGGTCATTGCGTCGGCGGACAAGGGTCAGCCGTTGAGCAACCTGGTGGGCGCGGACATCGGTTCGCTCGTGCTGTGGGGCGAGGATGTCCCGGCTGGCTGTGTGTCGCTCACCGGGTGGCTCGACGTCGAGCAGCGGGAGTTCGCCCCAGTCGAACGCGACGGTGCGGATCTCGCGGCCATTTGCTACACGTCCGGCACGACGGGCCATCCGAAGGGGGCGATGCAGAGTCATCGTTCGCTCATGTCGGCCGCGGTGGGCACGGTGCTCATGGGAGCTCGCACGCCGGGCGATCGAGTCCTCAACTCACTGCCGCTGGCCCACGTCTACGGATCCTGTGTCTTCAACGCTGCGATGCTTGCGGGGTCGACGTTGATCATGGTGCCCCGCTTCGACGCCGAGGCCGTGATGGCAGCCATCGCCGAGCATCGGGCAACGTTGATGGACGGCGTCCCCACCGCGTACTACTACCTGCTCGCCCATCCGGATTTCGACGACGCAGACCTGTCCAGCCTCACGCGCTGCTGGGTCGGCGGCCAGACACTTCCCGCGGCCAAGGCGATCGAGTTCACCGCGCGCACCGGATGCCCGATCCACGAGGTCTGGGGGATGACCGAACTCGCCGGTGCCGCCAGCGCCAACCCCGTTGTCGGGCCCAACAAGCCCGGCACCATCGGTATCCCGTACCCGGGAAACTCGATGCGCATCGTCGACATCGACGACGCAACCGTCGTCCTCGGTGCGGGCGAGCGTGGTGAACTCATGTTCCGCGGGCCCATGGTGATGGACGGCTACTACGGCAACCAGGCGGCGACGAACGCGTCGATCGACAGCGACGGATGGCTGCATTCCGGCGACATCGCCACGGTGGACGACGACGGTTACTTCACCATCGTCGACCGCAAGACCGACATGATCTTGACCGCCGGCTTCAACGTCTACCCCGCTGAACTGGAACGTGTCCTGTGCATGCATCCCGACGTCGCCCTCGCCGCGGTCACCGGAGTTCCCGACGACACCAAGGGCGAACTCGCCAAGGCCTACGTCGTACTGCAAACCCGACGCCACCGTCACCGCCGCCGAACTGATCGCCCATTGCCGCGAACACCTCGCCGCGTACAAGATCCCGCGAGCCATCCAGTTCGTCGACGAAGTACCCATCACGGCGTCAGGCAAGATCATGCGGCGACTCCTCGTCGGCCTCGACGACGGGACACGCTGAACCGACCGGCGCTTCCAGAACCTCGCGCCCGCTCACGCCATCAGCCAGGCGATACACCTGTCCGTCCAGCAGTGCGACGAACCTGCAGGACGCCGTCGTCGTCTGCGAACGTCGTAGACCGGTTGCGGTGCGCTGGCGGGCCCACGGGCGACGGAACCATCGGCGAGAGCGAATTCGCTCGCATGCCAGGGGCAGCGCACCCGATCGTCGACGAGTTCACCCTCGTGCAATGGGCCGCCTTGGTGGCTGCACCGGTCGGCCAGGCCGCACAGTTTCCCCTGCCGCCGGGTGACCATCACCTCGACGTCACCCGCCGTCACCGCCACCATCCGACCTTCGGCAGGCGCCGTCGCGTCGTCGACCGCAGACCAATCGGCCGGTCCGGCATCGAAGGTGGTGTGGTCGACGCCGGCGCCGCGGCGATACACGAGATGGCCGCCGAGGAACCCGCCCGCGGTCGCGGCGGTCGCTCCGGCGACACCGAGCATGACCCCGGTGGCTCGACGGCCGCGACGGCGCGCGACCAGCGATGCGATGTAGCAAGTGAGGGCGACGCTGTTGGCCGTCGCGTGGACGAGCCCGATCCGCCGATCTTCGTCGCCGAGATCGGACCAATCGGACAGCCCGGTCACCGCGGTCGGCACTGCGGTGGCGATGCCAACGCTCACGAGGACATCGGCGGCGGGTTGGGCGCGGCGTCCGCCGACGAAATCGAGCAGCATCGCGCTCGTCCACGATCCGATCGGCAGATCCGTCAGCAGCGGGTGCAACGGATGCCCGAACCACGACCCGCTCAACACGTCTTTCAACCCGCTCCGACCGAACAGGTCGGACACTGCCGACGCGAGCGGCGCAGCGACGCGGTCGAGAGCTGTCGTGTGCACGATCCGTTCGGCGACCGTTTCGGTGTACCTGTTCATCGCAGACATCTCGAGTACCTCAGATCTTCATCGACCTTGCAATTGTCGTCGCTCGACCGGATTTCGATTCGACGACTTGGCGCTTCTGCCCATGGTCGACACGTACCCAGCGCATCGACGAAGCGACACGTGGAGCCGACCGCTGCTCGACACGCGCCGGGTCGCCGAGCGAGACGCGCCTCTGGACGTCAGGGGTCGGGATTCGAGGTGGGGTCGAGGCGTTGGAGAGCGCTGTCGACGTAGGCGTGTTGTTCGATGCGCATGGCCGCGGCGGTGATGTCAGGCCGTCCGTGGGCGATCATGTCGATCGCCCACAGCGAGATCGCGCCGGCGGGTCGGAGTGACACGACGAGTTCCCAGACCGGAAGTGTCGCTGTCGAGCGATGGGTGAGGGCCACGTAGCGATCGGTGAACTGCTCCGCGGCCTCGGCGCCATAGGCCCAGCGCAGATCGAGACGGGTCGTTGCGATGTCTGCCATCGGGTCGCCGAGCGCCGCCGACTCCCAGTCGATCACGGCGGCAATCGCATCGCCCTGCCAGACGATGTTGCCGGGAAAGTAGTCGCCGTGGAGGAGACACGTCTCGGTCGACGACGGCGGCCAGTGTTGGTCCAGGTGCTGGCGTACGAGGTGCTCGCGCAGTGAGTGGTCGGGCTCCCGGCGGGTCAGATCGGTGATCACCCATCCCTGCATCCGGTCCATGTGGAGCGGCAGGACCGGCAGGGACGCGCTCGCGGGGTCGAGGTCGTGGATGGCCGCCAGGACATCGGCCATCTGCACAGAAATCCGGATCGGGTCGTCGGTCGTGAAGCGGGTCGTGCCGTGCACGAAGTCGAGGACGACAAACGCCTGCGGAAGGATTCGGCCCGAGTCATCGAACGCACGTGGCCGGGCAACCGGGATGCCCTGCGCGTCGAGGTGCCGCAGGAGCTCGAATTCGGCACCGAAGGGCAGCGTGTGACGTTCCGCGTCGGGTCGCCGCCCACGCCGCAGGACGAGCGTGTGCCGGCTGCCGTCCGAGCGCTCGACCTCGATCCTGGTCATCCACGACGACAGCCCGCCGGTGAGTCCCGATGTTCCCACCACGGTCGACGACGGTTCGATTCCGGCGACGATCGCGGCAATCGCCTCGGCGGGAATCACCTCCACGGCACCAGTGTGACATCGACGAGACAGTCGGTGGTCAGAACGGTCCCGGGGCTGATCATCGGTTCGCGCCGGGTTGCAGGATGGCTCAAGACCGGCCGGCAGTGTGCCGATGACGCCTCTGGGTAGGCCAAGACGACGAACACGGTTCGTTACACTGGAGAAGGACTTCCATGCCACACCAACGATTCGACGACGATCAGGCGCACGAGCGGGCGGAGCGGTACCTCGCTTCGATCTTCGGCGCTGACTGTCCGTGTGACGTGCACTGGGACGGCGACCACCATCTGCAAGGCCATCTCGACCATTCCGGCAGACACCTCGTCGTGATCGCGCCGCGTGACGACGAGCACGAGCCGATCGTCATGTCCGAGCCCGAGTGGGACGCGTGTCGCCGCGGCCACTTGGCGAACGCCTGACCGACCCGCACCTCGTCGCAGGGCCGCGCCGTGCTCCGCGCGATCGGTACGGTCTGGGCACCGGCACGACTGGTGCCCCAACGGGAGGTAGATGCAGTGGCGACGCTTCGTGAGAATCCGTACGGACGGTTCGCCTTCCAGGTCGACTTCGGGCTGGGCGACCCCGGCAGCGTCGACGGCGGCTTCGAAGAGGTCGGTCCGATCGCTGCCAGCATCGACGTGATCGAGTACCGATCCGGCAACGACAAGGCGAACACCGTCCGCAAGTTGCCCGGTCTGCACCGTGTGCACGATGTGCGGCTGAAGCGTGGGCTCATCGGGTCCACCACCCTGTTCGGATGGTTCCGGGCGGGAACGCTGGGTGCGGCCGACCGGCGCGATGTCACGATCCGGTTGCTGAACGAGGACCATACCGACGTCGTGTTCACGTGGCGGCTGACCCGGGCCTGGCCCGTGAAGTACGTGGCGGCGTCGCTCAACGCGACATCCAGTGACGTCGCCATCGAGGAGCTCGTGCTGACGTGCGAGGGAATCGACGTCGAGTGACGGCAGCCGACCGTGCCCAGAGCTGACGTATCGCCAGCCGGCGACGACGAGGGGCCGTTCCTCGGGGCCACGTTTCATGTCCGAATCTCCGGTACGGCGTCCGCACGCCGAGCGGCGGGACTTCCGGTCGCACACGTCGGATGGGGGCCGTTCCCCGTGGCACACGGCGACGCGGCCACGGCGGCGCCGCTCGTGCACGATCAGCGGTTGCCGGCACGTCACGTCATGCTGTGCCGCGGCGTGACCCGGGCGACCGAGTTCGCCGACTGGTGGCGCGCCGAGCGTGCGCCGAAGCGGCCCGCCGCCCGAGGGGTGGTCGTCGAACTGATCGACCCGCGGTCGGCAGCGCCGGTGCTGACATGGACGTTCCGCGGGTGTCGAGCCGTCCAGCTCTCCTACTCCGACCTCGACGCAGTGGCGGCAACCGTCGTCACCGAGTCGCTGGTGTTCGAGTACGCCGACGTCGACATCAGCTGAACCGGCGCGAACAGGCGCCTCCCGTTTGCGTCAGCGGCTCTCGGTTGTTCAGGTCGCGCCTGGTGAGCTGAGGAGCGCCGCCGCGGTGACCGCGAGAGCGAGGCCGGTGATCTGCTTGCGGTCGAGTCGTTCGCCGAGGAACACCACCGCGAGGAGCACGGTGGTGGCCGGGAAGAGGCTGACGAGTGCGCCGATGATGGCGAGATCACCGTCGAGCGTGGACCACAGGAACAAGCCGTTGGCGGCCATGTCGAGGGCACCGGCGACGATGGCGACTCCCAGAATCCGCGGGGCGGGCACACCTGGTCGGGTGACGACGACGGCGATGACGAGAATGGTCACCGAGGTTCGCGCGCGGCCACGAGGGGAACGGCTCCGGCGTCATCGGGCGTCTGGGCGATGAGCGCGAAGAACGTTCCGAAGCCCAGCCCGGCACCGACGCCCAGAGCGATCGGCCGTCTGGAGGTCTCGGTCATGCCGACGTCACCGCCGGCCACGAGCCAGATGGCGACCGGAGCGACACCGAGGCCGGCGATGGCCAAGGCGCTCGGACGGTCACCGAGGGACACGCCCACCACCACAGGCACGATCGCGGCGATGACGGCGCTGAGCGGGCTCACGAGTCGATTGGGTCCGTCGGCGAGTCCTTGGTACAGCAGGACCAGCCCGACGAGGCCGGCGAGCCCTGCCACGGCGCCCCACGCGATCGCTTCGGTCGTCCATTCACCGCCGATGGTGAACGCGAGCACGACGGCGATCACCGCGCCGGTGACATTGGTGGTCAGCGTGACCGCAGCGACCGCCGCTCTGCGGGTGCAGAGTCCTCCGAGAAAGTCGGCGACACCGAACGTGCACGCCGCGGCGAGTGCGAGGAGTGCCGGCATCAGTGGGCGTTGGCGTCATCGATCGGATCGAACACGGCCAGGTGGAACTCCGCAGCGAGGTCGGTGGTGTTCCGGTACTCGTGAGCGTGGTGCGCGGCGAAGATCAGCGATTGTCCAGCGCGCACCGTGGTCGTTCCTGCGCCGTCGACGACCATGTCGATGCAGCCCGAGGTGACGATGAGGGCTTCCATGCTGTTGACGGCATGGGCGGCGGATCGTCGCGAATCGCCAGCCTCGAGTCGCCATGCCCACATCTCGAGTGGTCCCTTCCCGACGAGGAGTTGGGCGCGACTGCCCCCATCGGTCGACCAGAGCACGGCAGCTGATGCGTTGTCCGGTTGCAGCACGACATCGACGGTGCCGGCGCGGCCGGAGATCAACTCCGTCAGGTCGATCCCGAACCCGTTGGCTATCGACAGCAGCGTGGACAGGGACGGGTTCGCCGAACCCGACTCGATCTGTGTGAGCAGTCGGCGGCTCACGCCAAGTCTCGACGCGGCCCGGTCGAGGGACCATCCCCGCAGGGTGCGTTCGCCACGCACGACTGCTCCGAGCGTCTCGCTGGTTTCCATGAGTGCATCATAATGCACTACAGCGGGCATTCGGCGAGCGCGGCCTAACGACATCGGCGTCGGCGTCGGGGATCGCGAGCGGATGTTCGGCCAACTGGCGGAGCATCTGTTCGGCGAGGGCGCGTAGTTCATCGTTGACCTCGGGCGGTTCGATCACCTCGAACCGCAACTCGAGTCCGATGAGATAGCGCGCGATCCAGTCGTGGTCGCCGCCGATCGTGACCACGCAGAACGTGTCGTCGCCCGGTTCGATCACGCCGATGGTGGGTCCGATGTGATGCATGACCTCCTGCGCCGGCGCCATCACCTTGACGCGGGCGCGGGTGTCGAAGACGCGCACGGCGACTCCCTCGGCGACGAGCGCGCCGGCGTCGGGCGTCGGGCGCGGCGTGTTGCGGTGACCCGAGTTGGCCAACGCGCTGACCCGGTCGACCCGGTACGTGCGCCAGTCGTCGCGATCCAGGTCGAACCCGACGAGATACCAGCGTCGGCCGAGCGACACGAGCCGATGGGGCTCGACGCGGTCGTTCGCTCACGCGGTCGGCACCGTCGCGGTAGGTGAAGTGCACCCGGTCACCCCGTCGACACGCGGTGGCGAAGGTCATCAGGCTGGGCAGCTCGACGTGCTCGTCTTGGCGCGGGGCGCGTGTGCGACGGACCCCGACCAGCACCTCGCCGAGTGCGTCGACCCGATCCCGCAACGGAGCGGGAAGGACCTGGCGGAGTTTGGCCAACGCGGACAGTGCAGCCTCTCCGAGCGTCGGGTCGGCCTCGGCCGACAAGTCACGCAACGCGACCGAGACGGCGATCGCTTCGTCGTCGTCGAGCAGCAGCGGCGGGAGACGGCCGCCCGCGCCCAGCTCGTACCCGCCATACCGGCCCGTCGTGCTCGTGATCGGGTAGCCGAGGTCGCGCAGGCGGGTCACATCGCGACGCAACGTTCGGGTGGTGATCTCGAGCCGCCCGGCGAGTTCTTCGGCGCTCCACGATGTCCTCGTGGTGAACATCGCCAGGAGGCGCAGGAGCCGGGCGGGGGTGTCCATCGGCGCACAGCTTTCCATGTATTGCGGACCCGATCTGTCCACAAACCCGTTCAAAGTTACAAGCATGAACTTCGTCGCCCACGACCTCATGCTCGCCGCCTGCCGGCAACGTCACGAACTGCCCAAGCACACCCTCGACCCGCCCCCGCCGAGGCGCAATCGATCCGAACGGCGCGCGGAACAAGCCCACGCCGAGCCGGACCGTGGACGCTCGAAGCATTCCGTCGTCGGTGGCCTCGGAAGAGCGTTCCGTCACATCTGAACGAGGGGTTCACGTGCGCCGTGACCCGGCCCGAGCGGGCCACTCGTCTCCGTCAGGGGCGTCCGACCCATCCGTCGTAAGCGAGCACCCCGATCAGGATGAGCGCCACCATGATTGCGACGGTGTAGTCGAGCGGCCATTGCACCGGCGCAGTATTCACAGACCCGTCGTGTCCAAACGCATGGTGTCGAGCATCGCGTCTGAGGTCATCGCCTCGCGAGCGACGGGATGCCCGGCTTGAGTCGAGGGCAATCGGGTACCGTCGCGCCGTGTCTCCTCGACGGTGCGGACGGTGATGTGACCGGATCGTGCACGACCAGGTGCTGGCGCAAGGGCGTTCTGGACGGTGAGGACTTTCCGCTCGCCGAGGTGTCGGACCACTTGGAGGACCCGGACGCGTTGGTCTGGGTCGATTTCTGCGCACCGTCGAGGGAGCTCTTGTACGAACTCGCCGCTGAACTCGGTCTGCACGAGCTTGCGGTGGAGGACGCGCTCGAAGAACACCAGCGACCGAAGCTCGACAAGTACGAGTCTCACTCGTTCCTGTCATGTCACGCCGTCCGGGTCGAGGCGGACAAGGCGAACCTTGTCGAGACCGAGGTCGACGCGTTCATCAACAAGCGCTGGCTGATCACCGTCCGCAAGGACGAGGGCTTCTCGATGGAACCGGTGGTGCGCCGGTGGGATCGTTCACCGGACCTGATCGTTCACGGCGTGAGCTTCTTGCTCTACGGGTTGCTCGACGTCGTGATCGACGGCTACTTCGACACCGTGCAGGGATTCGACGACTACTACGACGAGGTGAGCGAGGGTCTGTTCGCCGACAACCCGCTGACGCCCGAGGAACAACGCCGGTGGTTCCAGATGCGCCGCGCACTCGTGCGGTTTCACCGGCACGTGGTCCCCATGCGGGAGGTCGTCAGCGGCCTGATGCGACGCGAACACTCAACGCTTCCCGACGTCCTCTACCCCTACTTCCAGGACGTCTACGACCACGTTCTGCGAGTGAACGAATCGACGGACTCGCTTCGGGACCTCGTGTCGACGATCGTGGAAACGAACATCAGCCTGCGCGACTACCGCCAGAACCAGGTGATGAAGAAGGTGACCAGCTGGGCGGCGATCATCGCGGTCCCGACGCTCATCACCGGCTGGTACGGGATGAACGTCCCATACCCTGGGTTCGCGAAGGAATGGGGTGCGTGGCTGGCAGCGTCCCTCACGCTCGGGATGTCGGGCGGCTTGTACTTCGTGTTCCGACGCCGTGGCTGGCTCTGAGCACCGAATCAGGGCCGCTGACCGGTGTTCGTAGGAGCGGATGACGAGGTTCGAACTCGCGACCCCTCACCTTGGCAACGTTGCGAAGGCCGTTTGGAGCGTCCGCGGGAGTCCATTTCGTGCGGTTTCATCCGCTGGCTCGACCGGAAATTCCGCACGATCCGCTCAGTACGTATACCGGTCTACCATCACCCGTCGCCTGCGCCCGATCGACCCTCAACGATCGTCGCCCAGCAACCGTTCGACCGCCGCAGCGAGGGGTGGCAGATCTTGGTCGAGCGTCGCTCGGACGACCGCATGGGCTGTGTCGAAGTAGCGATGCGCGAGGTGGTTTCGCATGCCGGCGATGTCGATCCACGGTATGTCGGGCTCGCCTGTGAGCAACTCCGGCGAGATGGCCCGAACGGCTTCACCGATCTCGATCAGGCGCACCCGCACCGCATCGAACACGAGCCCGTCGTCCAAGCTGCCTCGACCGAGGTGTTCGTCGATCGCGGCGATCGCGGCCAGGATGTCTTCGAGGCGTTGATCGTCGCGACGGCTCACAACGGGATCGCCTCCGCGAGCACACGGTCGCGCATCGCCGGCTTCAATGAGTCAGCCGGCACCACGTCAACGTCGACACCAATGATCTCGGCGATCTCGCGAGTCAGCGCCGAGAGCGCGACCAGCCCGACACCGTCATTCAGATCCACGAGCAGATCGACGTCACTGCCCTCGGCGTCTTCACCGCGAGCCACACTCCCGAACACCCGTACATTGCTCGCGCCACGGCGAGCGGCGGCTTCGATCACGGATCGCCGCCGCCGTCGGAGCCGGCGTCCGATTCTCGAGTCGGGCAGTCCCCGACGCAGGGTGGCCGATGGACGCACGTCGATCACGAGCTCGTGGCCCGCGGCCTCGACCAACTTCGTCAACATCGCCATCCCGGGCTCGCGACGGTCTGACTCATAGGCGCTGATCACCGACTGCGCGACCGCAGCACGACGCGCCAGCTCCATCTGGGACAGCCCTGCATTCAGCCGCGCTTCACGAATCAACGTTCCTGAACTCACCCTGCCAACCTATCACGGATTGTCGATTGGATTGAGTCGACGGTCGGACAGTTCGCAGACGTCCGCAAACGGGCCGCTTGGCCGATCGAGTGGGCCGTGATGTTGCCGAGTACTCATTCCGTGAGCCCCGACGCGAATCAGCGGCCCTCGAAAGGGCCGCTGACCGGGTGTTCGTTGGAGCGGATGACGAGATTCGAACTCGCGACCCTCACCTTGGCAAGGTGATGCTCTACCAGCTGAGCCACATCCGCATTGGGATCGACAATCTAGCAGTCGAGTCGCCGGATCGGACAACACGACCGGCCCCTGTACGTCAACGCTGATCGGGCGGACGGAGATCGACGCGCAGCGTCAGAACACCGTCCTCGATCGTCGATTGGGCGTCGCCAATGATCGCGAAGTCCTGGAAATCGAGTTGGGACTGCTTCAGGAACGCCTGTCGTTCCTCCCCCGCAACCGGAGGAAGTGGGCGCTTCTTCACCGCCGAGGCGCGTTCACGGAACCGTTGGATCATCTCGTCCGGGTCGAAGGTGGTCACGCCTCGACCCTACTGGCCGGCCACCGGGCCATCGACCGGCTCGACGCCGGCGCTCGCCGCGTCGGGGTCGTCGGTCGACGGGCCGGTCTCGACATCGAGTGTGGGCTCGGAAGCGACCGTGGGCCCGGGAAGCGTCCGCTCGGGCGCCGGTTCCACCTCGTCGGCTGCGGAGGTGTCCTCGTCGGTCGTCGCCGCCCCATCGCCCGCGGCGACGACGGTGTCCGCTGGTTCGCCGGCCGGAACGACCTCGGTGACCTCGTCGTTGCCAGCGACCACGGAACCGGTCGGCTCGTCCGCGGCGTCGGGCGCCGGCTCCACCGCGGCCGGTTCGGTCGGCACCGCCGCCGTGTCGGCTCGCGGCTTCGACTCGCGGCTTCGACCGGCTCGACGGCTTCGACCGGCTCGACGGCTTCGACCGGCTCGACGGCTTCGACGCCCTCGGGGCCGGCGACGAAGGTCGTCTCGAGCGGCGCCATCTCGTCGGCGTCGTCGTTGTCGTCATCGGCGATCACGGGACGCGGCAGCTCGCGTGCCGCGTCATCGGGTTCCGGCGGCGACGGCGGGCTCGCTCCGGCCGGCCGCGCCGCGTCGAGCAGCTCGCGACGTGCGTCGGAGTCAGCCTTGCGCCACTTCCGGCTCCCCATGCGTTCGAGCGGCGCCAACAGGTCGGGATCGACCCGGGTGCGGCGGAACACGACCACCGCCACGACGATCAGGACGACGCCGATCAGGATCAGCGCGAACACCATCGCGTACACGAGACGGCTGGAACCCGTGTCGCCGGCCACGAGCCCGATGTGGACGGAACGGCTCTCGATCGGCGACAGGGGATATCGAACACTCACAGCGCCGCAGATTGTGCCAGGTTCTCGCGGATTCACCGCTGATGCGCCGCGCACCAAACGGTGGTCCGACCGCCGATCCGGGCGCGGCGGAGCGGTGCGCCGTCGCGCGGACAGTCGGGCAGCTCGGCGCGCACTCCGGGGTCGATCACCCCGGTCGTACTGCCGCCGCGGCGCAACATCACGCGGAGGCGCCGGCGCATCACGGTGACCAGCCGCCGAGCCTCGTCGACGGTCACCCGCTCACCGGAGCGATGGGGCGCGATCCCCGCCCACCACAGCACCTCGTCGACGCAGAGGTTGCCGAGCCCGGCGACGGCGTGCTGGTCGAGCAGCACCGCCTTCACCGACGTGCGGCGACGGCTGAGGACGGCGTGCAGCGTGGACGCCGAGATCTCGAACATGTCCGGGCCGAGACCGGACACGTCGGGATCGAGGCTGACATGGCCGAACCGCCGCGGATCGTTGAACCGGACGGCCGGCGGCCGGTCCGGCGAGCCGGTCCACAGGCACAATCGGTTCCATCCCGTCTCGTCCCGGCCCGACGCGTACGCCAACCGCTCGATCGGAGCCGATCCGTCGACGACGACTCGTCCCGTCATCCCGAAATGCAGCCCGATCGTCGGTCCGTCGGTGTCGATCAGGGCGACCTTGCCGGCGCGACGCACGGCGGTCACCGTGACATCCCGTACGGCCGACACGAATCCGGGCGGAGCGACGCGTTCGTCGACCCAGGCATCGACGATCGTGCGGCCGACGGTCACCTCGATCGCGGCGCGCCAGATCTCGGCTTCCAGCCCCTCCGGCACGAGCTACAGGTCGGACTTGCTCGCGCTGGCGAGGAACCGCTCCAACGGGCCGGCGAGCTGGTCGCCGTTGATGAGGAACGCATCGTGCCCGTGCGGCGAGTCGATCTCGAAGTACTCGGCATCCGCACCGACGGCGATCGCCGTCTCGGCGATCTGACGCTGCTGGTAGGCCGGGTACAACATGTCGCTCGAGATGCCGACCGCCAGGGTCGGGCAGCGCAGACGCGCCATGGCGGTTTCGAGATCGCCGCGACCACGGGCGATGTCGTGCAGGTCCATCGCCTTGGAGATCGCGAGGTAGCTGTTGGTGTCGAAGCGCCGGGCCAACTTCGTGCCGTGGTACTCGAGATACCGCTCGACCTCGAAGCGTTGCCACATGTCGAGGGTGTCGCCGACCTTGGCCGTGTCGGCGAGCTCACGGCCGAACCGGTCGGTGAACACGTTGTCGCTGCGGAACGTCACCTGGGCCACCATCCGCGCCACCTCGAGGCCCTCGTGGGGGCCGTCACCCGGCGCCGCGTCGTAGTAGTCGCCGCCACGCCATGCCGGATCCAGTCGAATGGCGCGCCGCCCGATCGCACCCCACGCGATCTGTTGCGCCGTGGCCTGCATACAGGTGGCGATCGCCACGAGCGAGCGCACTCGACGGGGGTACATGACCGCCCATTCGAGTGCCTGCATCCCGCCCATCGATCCGCCGATCACCGACAGCCACTGGGTGAGCCCGAGATGCTCCATCAGCCTCGACTGCGCCCGGACCATGTCGCGGATCGTCACGACCGGGAAGCGCGAACCGTAGGGGAGGCCGTCGACGGGGTGCGGCGACGACGGCCCCGTGGATCCCTGGCAGCCGCCGAGCACGTTGGCGCACACGACGAAGTACTTGTCGGTGTCGATCGGTTTGCCGGGGCCGATCGTGTCGTCCCACCATCCCGGCGCCGTGTGGCCCCGTCCGGCAGGCCCGGCGGCGTGGCTGTCGCCGGTCCAGGCGTGGCACACGAGTACGGCGTTCGCGCCGTCGGCGTCGAGGCGGCCCCACGTCTCGTACACGACCACCACGTCGCTCAGCATCGTGCCGCAGTCGAGTGCGAACCGGCGGTCGGTGGCGAACGTGAAGAACTGGCGGTGACCCGGCTCGTCGCCGGGCCGCCAGGCGCCGGTTGCGGGGAGCGGGGGTGGGGACGTCATCGGGCGTGGTCGACGTTGGTGACGAGGACGGGTCGACGAAGCAACGATCGTACCAGCGTGCTCATCTCGTCCCGGGTTCCCTTTCGGTCTCGGGCGTGCTGGCCCATTCACGGGCGGGTTCGCTGCCGGCGTTGTGCCACGATCTGCCGATGACCGCGACCGCGCTGTTCGAACCGGTCGGCGCGGACGTGTGGATGCCCACCGAACTGTGTCGCGGGCCCTGGGACCCCCGGCACTGCCACGGCGGACCGGTGGGCGCGCTGTTGGCGCGCGCCGTCGAACACGCCGACGGGGAGTCCCCTTGGCAGACCGCCCGTCTGACGGTGGAACTCACCCGTCCCGTCCCGGTCGGCGCCCACCTCCGCCTGACGACCGTGATCGAGCGTCCCGGTCGCAAGGTGTCGCTCGTCGCCGTCGTGCTCTCCGACGGCGACACCGAGGTCGCCCGTCTCCGGGCGTTGCGCATCCGACGAGCCGACTTCGAACTTCCGCTCGACACGGTCCAGCCGGACCCCGACCCTCCTGGGCGGCCAGGCGACGGCCGGGCGATCGAGTCGACGTGGGGCACCGGTGGCGGCCTCGCGTTCCACACCCACGGCTGTGAGCACCGGTTCGTCGAGGGTGGATGGGACGTCGCCGGCCCGGTCGCCGTCTGGATCAGGCTGAAGGTGCCGGTCGTCGACGGTGAGGAACCGTCCGGGGTCGAACGCGGCGCAGCGGCGGCGGACTTCGGCAACGGCGTCAGCCGCGGGATCGACACCGAGCGCTACATCTTCATCAACCCCGACCTGACGATCCACCTCCTCCGTCAGCCGGAGGGCGAGTGGATCGGCATGCGTTCCGCGTCGTTCTACGGAGCGGGCGACAGGACCACCGGCGCCGGTTTCGCCGAGTCGGCGTTGTACGACGCCGCGGGCCGCGTCGGCCGCAGCGTGCAGAGCCTCTTCCTCGACGCCCGCTCCTGACGTACCGACCCGTGGCCCCAGTGGTCCTAACCTCGGGATCATGACCTCCGGGGCGATCGACGACGAGCTCATCAACCGCGTGACCTGGAAGATCCCGAACACGCTGGCGCTGGTGGGATCGCGCGCCGGCGACGAGTGGAACGCGATGACGACGAGCTGGATCACCCAGCTCTCGATGGAGCCGGTGTTGATCGGCGTCGGCGTCGACAACCACGCCGTCACCCATCGTCTGATCACGACGGGCGGATCGTTCACCGTGAACCTGTGGTCGGCCGACGACACCAAGGTGTTCGTGAAGTTCTCGAAGCCGGCGTCGTTCGACGACATGACCCTGAACGGCCGGCCGATCCGCGCCGGCACCACCGGAGCACCGGTGTTCGACGAGGCGATCGCCTACGTCGACTGCGAACTGCGGCAGGCGCACGATCTCGGCAGCCACACGCTGTTCATCGGTGAAGTGGTCGACGCGGGCGTGCGCGACGACGACGCGCGGGCGGCCTCGATGAGCGACACGCGCATGAAGTACGGCGGCATCAAGCGCCACTGATCGGCAGCGACGTCGTTGGCTGTCAGATCGTGCCGACGACCGGCTGGGCGAACCGCATGCGTTGGTCGTAGCCGGTCTCGTACGGCATGAACCCGTTGCGGTCGGGAAACAGCAGCTGCGACATCTCGAACGGCTCGCCCCGGTACCAGGCGAAGGCCGTCGCGAACCAGTCGCCGTGTTCCTCCAGGTCGACCGGCGCGAACTGGCACCGCAGTTCGTTGTCGAGGAGCCCGACCAGCTCCACACCGAGCGGAATCTCGGTGCCGCCGCGGCAGGCATCGACGACGAGCTGCACGAGGCCGTTGGCCGCCGCCGGGGCGAGACCGAACACGGCGATCTCGGTGAACCCGACCGCCTCCGGGACCCCGATCGAGTACGCGTAGCTCGGCGCCGGCGGTTCGAGTTCCGGCCGTGCCGACACCGCTTCGAGCGCCCAGCCCTTCGTCTCGATCATCCACTCGATCTTCTCGGCGTGATCGATGTGGAAATCGGGCAACTCCATCCGCTCATTCTGCCCGTCCGACCGGATCCCGGGAACCCGGTCGCGGCAGATGGGTTCAGGCGATCAGCGACAGCGAGTCGAGGTCGAGGGCGTGCTGGAGGTGACGCGTCGCCATCGCCGCGAACATGCCTTCGCTGCGTTCGCTGCCACCGACGATCTGCGAGGCGACCACCGACATCACCACGCCGCCGAACGCATCACGGCGGTACTGCTCCCACAGCCAGTCGCTGTCGAGCGAGACGTCGTACTCGGCGAGTCCGGACGCGTAGACATCGAGCAGTTCCCGCTCGTGCCGGCGGCGATCCTCGGGCTGCAGACCGGCACCGCAGAAGTAGGCGAGATCGATGATCGGCGCACCGTGACCCGGGGTCTGCCAGTCGACCACGGTGATCGGCGGGCCCCCCGCCGCCGATCCGAACAGCATGTTGTCGAGCCGGTAGTCGCCGTGGGTGACGGCCATCGCACCGTCGCGGCCGGTCAGGACCCACTGCGCGACCCGTGAGCCGAACACTTCGACCAGCGCCGCGGCGTCGTCGCTCAGGTAGGGCCGGTAGATCGCGATGAACTGCGGGAAGACCATGGCGTACAGGTCCTGGAGTTGCTGCCCGTCGTCCGGTCCGGTGCGCCGGGTGAGCCAGTCGACGTCGTCGAGCGTCGGGTCGTTCCAGCGCGGGCCGTGCAGCCGGGCCAGCTCGGCGACCGCGACGCGTGCGGTGGCGACGTCGCAACCGGTGATCTGGTTGCCCTGGGCCGCCGGTGTCATGTCCTCGAGCACGAGGACGAAATCACCGGACGCCTCGTCCCAGGATCCGTGATGGCAGTGCGGCACACGGATGTCGACCGTGTCGGCGAGCCCGAGGTAGAACTTCACCTCCCGCTCGTAGTTGCGCAGCATGATCCCGGTCTGCCGGCTCGTCGGATCGGCGGACGGGAGCTTGATGACCACCGAGTCCGGAAGCTCGGGTGCATGCTCGTCGAGCACCACCCGCAGATTCATGCCGACGAGACCGTCACCGATCCGCTGGTGGCTGATCGATCCGATCTCACCGCCCAGCAGATCCGACAACCACTCGGCCGTGACATCTTCGTCGTCCATCCGCGGGGACGGTAGTTGTCCTCCCCGGTACCTTCGTCACCGAGATGTACCGGTTCCTGTTCCGTCCGAAATGGATCGCCTTCCATCTGCTGTGCCTCGGTGCGGTGTTCCTCATGATCAACCTCGGTCTGTGGCAGCTCCGGCGCCTCGACGAGCGCAAGGAGTTCAACGCCGAAGTGGTCGAACGCTCGGAGCTGCCACCGGTGTCGATCGACGAACTGCTCGCCGACCCGAACTTCTCGCCCGAGGAGGCGACATGGCGGCGCGTCACCGCCACCGGGGTCTGGCTGCCGCAGCAGATCACCGTGTTCAACCGGTCGCAGCAGGGCCTGGCGGGCGACAACGTGCTGACCGCGCTCGAGCAGGACAACGGCACGACGGTCCTCGTCAACCGGGGCTTCGTGCCCGTCGGCGTCGACCAGCCGCCGCCTCCGAGCGGCGACGTGGAGATCATCGGCACGGTGCGGGCCACGCAGGGTCGGCGGCGGGGCGAGCTCACCGACGCAGGCCTGGCACTCACCGAGACCCGCCGCATCGACGTCGAGCAGCTCGCCCCGCAGTTCCCGGGCACGGTCGCTCCGGTGTATCTCGATCTGATCGCGTCCGATCCGCCCCCCGATGGCGACTATCCGGCCCCCGTCCCGCCGCCCGAACTGTCGGAGGGACCGCACCTGTCCTACGCCGTCCAGTGGTTCATCTTCTCCGTCGCGGTCGTCGTCGGTTGGGTGCTCGCCGTCCGCCGCTCGATCCGCACCCGCCGCGAAGCACGCCCCGACCGAAAAATGGAGCAGATGTCGCGCCCAGCGCGACATCTGCTCCAAATTTCGGATGAGGCCGGGGCGGCGGGGGCGGCGTCAGGGGCGCAGGAGGCGGGCGAGCGCAGCGGGGTTGCCTCCGGCGAGACGACGCCGGAGTGACCACGACGAACTCCTGAACACCTCGGCCATGACCGCGGCGGTGTCGCCCGGCGTCGCGTCGATGCGCAGGAACGACCTCCACCGCTCCACCGGCAGGTCGAAGAACGTCGCGAAGAACTCGCTCTGGCCGGCGGCATCGAGGCGCAGCAGCATGTTCAGACCCATCTCGTGGAACACCCGCGTGCGCCGCATCGCCAACGGCCACACGGCCTCCACCACCGCTTCGCGATCGACCCTCGCGTCAGGCCCGCCATCGATCGCGTCGCCGATGGCCGCGGCGATCGCATCGGCCACCCGGGGGACCGCCCGGAGGGACGCGCCGACGGAGAAGCCCGTCGCCGGGTGGATGTAGCCCGCGGCGGCCCCGAACGGGACCGCGCCGGCCCCACCGGCAGCCGACGGTGCGATCGGTGTCCCCATCGGGATGCGCACGTACTCACTGCGCACGGCGGTGCCGAGCAGCGTGTCGGGGTGACGTCCGAGGCGTGCCGCCAGGCGGGCGAGCAGGGAGATCGGCTCGACCGCCGATCGCGCCGCGAGCACCGTTTCCTCCACGAGCCACCCGTCGTGCACCGGGATCGAGTAGGCGAACGTCTCGACTCCGGCCGGGCCGATCGTCGACTCGCGCGTGGCGGCACCTGCACGGACCGGACGGAAGTCCATCAGTGTCGGCCTGCCGAGGTCGCCGGGAGGCGGTTCGGAGAGCACCACGCCGATCGCCGTCTGCCAGGCCGGCACCTCGATCCGTCCCGGCGGAACGAGCCCCGACGGCCAACCGGTGGCGTCGATCACCAGCCGGCAGCGGATCGTCGAGCCATCCGCCAGTTCGACCTGCTGACCGCCGCCGGCCTCGTCGACACGCACGACCCGGGCCCACTGATGATCGACGTCGGCGAGGAAGCGGTCACGCACGGCGTCGTTGTCGAACACCCCGTACGCCCGCGACAGGATCTGTCGCCGATCGGTCACGACCGCCAGGTCCGACATCGTGACGGCGAAGAGGTCGTCCACCGGCCCGAGGTCGCCCGCCGCCGGCTCGAGGTCGTCGACCCAGCAGCCGTAGGTCGCGGTCCACGGCTGGCCCGTCCCGACGAGCGTGGTGTCGACGCCGCGGCGGGCACAACCGTGAGCGAGGGCGCTGCCGGCCGGCCCGTCGCCGACCACGACGACTTCGGTGTGGATCGTCGTCATCCGCGCTCGAGCGCTGCCATCCGTCGGAACTGTTCCACCACGTCCGGTGTGCGGTGCGTCGGATCGAGCGTGCGGTACGCCGTCTCGACGTTCACCGCGATCCGGCCGAACTCGCCCAGCTCGCTGAACCGCTCGTCGGCGCCCATCGCCGCGCCGATGGTCCGAGCGGCGTCGAAGGCATCGACACCGTGCTCGAAGCACGACGTGGCCTCCCGGTCGACGTAGGCCAGGTACTCCCGCACCGATCGGATCCCGTCGTTGTCGGTGACGGGCCCGTGCCCCGGCACGACCGTGTCGACGTCGAGTTCGAGCATCAGATCGCACGCGGCGACCCAGTTCGACAGCGGGCCGGCCCACACGATCGGTGCTCCCCCGATGAAGAGGATGTCGCCGGTGAACACCGTCGAGGCGTCGGGGACGTGCACGATCGTGTCGCCGGCGGTGTGCGCCGGGTCCGACCTCGATCAGCTCGACAGTCCGGCCACCGACGTCGACCGTCAGTCGGTCGTCGAACGTGCGCGTCGGCGGCTCCAACTCGATGCCGTCGAAGTGGAACTCGCCGAAGAAGCTGCGGAACAGCTCGCCCACCTCACCGGGGGCGTCGTTCAGTGCGGCGAGCATCGACGGCGGCACGTCGGCCATCTCGTGGGCCGTCGCGGTCGAGGCGACGATGTCGGCACCGCTCCAGCGTCGCGTCACCTCGCTGTTCCCGTAGCAGTGATCACCGTTCGCATGGGTGTTGACGAGCGAGGCGACCGGCGCGGCCGACGTCAGCGGCGTCATCGAGTCGAGCATCGCCGCCGTGAGTCGAAGATCGAAGAGCGTGTCGACGAGGAGCGAGACGCCGTCACCGACGATCAGCCCGGCATTGCTCCAGCCCCAGCCGCCGTCGGGCTGCAGGTACGCGTGCAGGCCGTCACCGATCTCGTGGAGGCCGTGCGTGTACGGATGACGTGTTGCCATCGGGTCATCCTCGCGCGGCCGGCGACCGAGCAGCGGAGCGCCAGCGGGCCACCAGACGCTCGGCGAGCATCGTCGTGGGCAGATGGGTGTTGGCGTCGGGGATCGACGGGAACACCGAGGCGTCACACACGTGAACGCCGCGGTAGCCGACGACCTCGCCGTCGTCGTCGACGACCGTTCCCATGGCGCACGTCCCACTCGCGTGCACGTACCCACCGGCGGCCGAACGCACCCACGCCACGAGGCGCTCCGGATCGGACAACGCCGTCCAGCTCGTTCCGTGCTCGTCGACGTACACCTCACGGGCGACCGCCCGGAACGGTTCGCGCCGGAGGAGGTCGAGCACGAGGTTCGCGCCGCTCACCATCTCGTCGAGGTCGGCCGGTTCCCGCAGCAGGTTGAACTCCACGACCGGGTCGACCGTCGGGTCGTCGGACGCCAGCCGCACGGTCCCGGCACGCCCGAGCGGCCGCATCACCGCCGCCATCAGCGCCCCGTAGCCGGCGACGTCGGGGGCGCTGCCGAGATGATTGAGCGGGAGCACCTGCAGCCCGTCGCGTTGCAGGACCGAGCCCGTCGCGAGCCCACCGCCCGACGGCGACGTCGGCTCGTCGAGCCGCAGGGTGAAGGCCACGGACGGATGGTCCTGGAGGCCGTCGCCGATCCCCGCGGTGTCGACGCCGGAGCGCAGGAGCAGCGCGGGGCTGTGGATCGCGCCCGCGGCCAGGACCACGTGATCTGCAGCGATGACCGCGCCGCCGACCAACTCGACGCCACACGCCCTGCGCCCGTCGAAGACGACACGCGACACGGCGGCATCGGTGCGGACCTCGAGGTTGGCGCGGCCGAGCGCCGGGACGAGGTACGCGTCGGCCGCGCTCACCCGGCGTCCGTCACGGCGTGTGAGCGGGACCGGGGCCGCGTCGGGCGCCGCCGCGAGCAACGCCCGGTCGAGCGGTCCGAACTCGACGTCGGACGGGACGGCGGTCGGGATCAGCACCCGCTGCCACGCCTCGTCGACGTCGTCCCAACCCCACGATGCGTAGATCGCAGGGTCGCCGTGCAGTGCCACCATCGCGTTCACCGCGCTCGAGCCACCGAGCCCGCGGCCGCGCACGTACGGCAACGCCGGGCCGCCCGGCATGCGCGCCGCGGCGACACTCGAGAACGTACGACCGGGCAGCTCGACGGCGGCGAAGAAGTCCCGACCCCCCAGTGCGGCCGATGCGGCCGGATCGTCGGGCGGACCCGCCTCGAGCAGGACGACCGACCGTTCCGCGTCCTCGCTCAATCGTGACGCCACCACGCAGCCCGCCGAACCGGCGCCGACGACCACCCACGTGTCGCTCACCGCGGCTCCCGCGTCAACCCGCGCCGGCGGTGACGTCGTCACCGTCCCGCGGCGTCGAGTCCGGCAGCCCCGCGAGATGTGCCGCGTCGTTGTAGCGCGTGAGTTTCCAGTTCCCCGACGTCGATCCGGGCAGCGGCCCCAGGAACTCGGTGATCGACGTGTTGAGCGTCAGCAGGTCGAACGCGCCCGTCGACGGGCTCCGGGTCAGTTGGCGGAACACGGCGTCGATGACGCCACCGTGACACACGATCACGATCGCGGCGTCCTCCCGGTCGCGCACCAGCCGGGAAACGGCGGCACCGACGCGGAGGTGGAACTCGGCGGTCGTCTCGCCGCCCGGGAAGATCTCGGTGTGCGGGTCGCCGTTCCAGTCCGGTGTGCCGTACCGCTCGACGTAGGCGTCGAACGACAGACCGTCGATGTCAGGGCCGGGGTCGTGCTCACCGAACGCGGGGTCGACCTCGACCGCGCTCAGTCCCAGCGCCGGACGGAGGATCTCAGCGGTCTGTCGGGCCCGGGCGAAATGGCTCGAGATCAGGACGTCGGCGACCATCTCGTCGGACTCCGCCCACCGTGCCGCGAGGCGCTCGGTCTGCATGACACCGAGCGGCGACAACCCGTCGCACGTCCGATGCCCGCCGATCACGCGCCGCACCGTCACGTTCGACTCACCGTGACGGATCAGCACCAATCGGGTCGGCATCGACCCGATGGTAGGGCGCGCCGACTGCGCAGCTCGCCCGGTTCGCGGCCCGGACGGATGTCACAGCGATCGCCCCTCCGAGCCTTCACATTTCGTACAAACACCACCGGGGCCCGACGGTCACTCCGTAGGGTCGCACCAGTGGCCACGGGGTATCGACTGACCATCCGCTCGATCGATCCCGACCCCCGGATCGAGGCGCTCGTCGTCGGCGCCGCCCACCTCGGCCTCCCACCGGTCGGCGGTCTCGGCATCGCTGACGTCGTGTTCGTCGACGGCGACCTGGACGAGGCCGCGCTCGAGGAACTCGAAGCGATACTGGTCGATCCACTCCTGCAACACGGCAGCTGGACGATCCCGTCGAGCCGCGCCGTCGAGGTGACCACGCTCGCCGGTGTCACCAACAGCGACGTCCACGCCGTCCTCCACGCCGCCGCGACGATCGGGCTCGACGTACGCCACGCCGGCACCGCCCGGCGGATCGAGTTCGACGACGTGGTCGACGACGCGACCATCGACGAGCTGGTCGACCGCCTGGTCGCCAACCCGATCGTCGAACGCTGGTCGCACGGCACCGTCGAGCTGGACCCGCCGACCGTCGACGCGGCCACCGGCCGCGCCGCGGTGATCCCCGTGCGCGGCCTCGACGACGACGCGCTCGCCGCGGTCGACCGGGCCCGGGCGCTCTCCCTCGATCCCGCCGAGCTGCGGGTGATCCGCGACCACTTCGAATCGCTCGGGCGCGATCCGACGGACCTCGAGCTCGAGACGCTGGCCCAGACCTGGAGCGAGCACTGCGCCCACAAGACGTTCCGGGCGGCCATCGAGCTGCGCGATCACGACGGCGGCGGCGTCGCGACGGTCGAGCCGCTGATGAAGCAGCTCCGCAACAGCACGGAGGCGATCGCCGCGCCGTTCGTCCGCTCGGCGTTCGTCGGCAACGCCGGCGTCATCGAGTTCACCCCGGGTACGACGTTGGCCCTGAAGGCCGAGACCCACAACCATCCGTCCGCGGTCGAGCCGTTCGGCGGCGCCAACACGGGCGTCGGCGGAGTGATCCGCGACGTGCTCGGGATGGCCCACCGGCCGATCCTCGTGACCGACGTCCTGTGCTTCGGCCCCGCCGATCTCCCGATCCACGAGCTCCCGGCCGGGTCGCTCCATCCGTTGCGCATCCGCGCCGGTGTCGTCGACGGCGTGGCCGACTACGGCAACAAGATCGGCCTGCCGACCGTGGCCGGCGCCGTGCTGTACGACCCGGCCTACACCACCAATCCGTTGGTCTTCGCCGGCTGCATCGGCGTCGCCCCGACCCGGCCCGTCCACGACGGCCCCCGTCCCGGCGACCGGATCATCGTCCTCGGCGGCGCGACCGGTCGCGACGGCATCCGCGGCGCGACGTTCTCCTCCGCCACCATGGATGCGACGACCGGCGAGGTCGCCGGCGCCAGCGTGCAGATCGGCGACCCGGTCGTCGAGAAGCTCCTGATCGACGCGCTCGTCGGTGCGGAGGACCTGTACTCGGCGATCACGGACTGCGGTGCCGGCGGCCTGTCGTCGGCCGTCGGCGAGATGGCCGAGGTCGTCGGCGCGGACGTCGACCTCGACCGGGTCCCGCGCAAGTACCCAGGCCTCGAGCCGTGGGAGGTCTGGCTGTCGGAGGCCCAGGAACGCATGGTCGTGTCGATCGCCGCCGACCGGCTCGACGAGTTGGCCGCACGTTGCCGGCGCGTGGGCGTCGACTTCGCCGACATCGGCGAGTTCACGGGGACCGGCCGGCTCGTGGTCCGCTCCGGCGGGCGCGTCGTTGCCGATCTCGACACGGCGTTCCTCCACGACGCCCGCCCCCAGCGGCAGATGACCGCCGTCCGCGCCCGCCCCGATCGCACGGCGGGATCTTGTCGTCACGTCGACGATCCCATCGCCACGCTGCTGGCCATCCTGGCGCATCCGAACGTGGCGTCGAACGAGGACATCATCCGCCGGTACGACCACGAGATCCTCGGCTCCACCGTCGTGCGCCCGCTCGTCGGCGTCGCCGCCGACGCTCCCGCCGACGGTGTCGTGATCGCCGATCATGCGGCGACGGAGGGCTTCGCCGTCGGTATCGGCGTCAACCCGTGGTACGGCCTGCACGACCCCGAGGCGATGGCGATCGCCGTGGTCGACGAGGCGATCCGCAACGTCGTCGCCGTGGGTGCCGATCCCTCCCGCGTCGCCCTGCTCGACAACTTCTCCTGGGGCGACCCGCGTCGCGAGTCGACACTCGGCGATCTCGTCGCGGCCGTCGAGGGCTGTTGCCGGGCGGCGGCGATCTACGACGCGCCCTTCGTGTCCGGCAAGGACTCGCTCAACAACGAGTACGTCGGCCACGACGGTCAGCGTCACGCCGTGCCACCCACCCTCGTCATCACGGCCGTGGCGCACGTGCCCGACGCCGACCGCTGCGTCACCCCCGACCTCCACGACGCCGGCAACGTGCTGTTCCAGGTCGGCACGACACGCACCGAGTTCGCCGGCTCGCACCTCGACATGGTGATCGGACCGCCCGCCAGGGCGGGTCGGGCACCGTCCCCGGACCCCGACGCACCCGCTCGGTACCGACGGCTCCACGCGGCCATCCGCGGCGGTTTCGTGCGGGCCTGCCACGACATCAGCGAAGGCGGGCTGGCGGTGGCGCTCGCCGAGATGTGCATCGGTGGCCGCCTCGGCGCCACGATCGACGCACTGCCCGACGACGACCCGGTGACCGCGTTGTTCAGTGAATCGATCGGACGGTTCGTGGTCGAGGTCGCTCCCGGCGACGCGGCAACGTTCACCGAACTGCTCGGCAGCGACGCGATGCGGATCGGTGTCGTCACCGAGGAGGGCGTGCTGCGTTTCGGCCCCGATGGCCAGGTCGGCGCGATCGACGTCGAGGCGCTCGTCGACGCCTACACGGGAAGGGGCGGGCGATGACCCGCGTGCCGGCCGTCGTGATCGCCGGCCCCGGCACCAACCGCGACGCGGACGCCCGCGACGCGCTCGAACTGGCGGGTGCCGACGTCACCGTCCTGCTGGCGTCGGAGCTGATCGAACGCCCGTCGCTGTTGGCCGCGGCGCGCCTCGCGGTGGTGGCCGGCGGATTCAGCCACGCCGACGCCCTCGGCGCCGGCCGGATGCTGGCCCTCGACCTCAGCGTCGGACTGGCCGACGAGCTCCGGTCGTTCGTCGACGCCGGCCACCCGATGATCGGGATCTGCAACGGGTTCCAGGTGCTGACGCGGGCCGGCCTCCTGCCCGGTGCGCTCGGCCACAACGCCGGCGGAACGTTCGACTGCCGGTGGGTCGCACTGGCTCCCGTCGCACCCTCGGTGTGCATCTGGACCGCCGGCATCAGCGACACGATCCACTGCCCCATCGCCCACGGCGAGGGCCGGTACGTCCACCGCGATCCCGGCTCGCTGGCGGCGAGCGGACAGATCGCGCTGCGCTACTGCGGCCGCAACCCGAACGGGTCCGTCGACGACATCGCCGGTGTCTGTGATACGACCGGTGCCGTGATGGGTCTGATGCCGCACCCGGAGAATCACATCGTGGCGCGCCAACATCCGCTCCACCGACGCAACCGGTGCGACGGGTCCGACGGGTCGGCGAATCACCTCGGCCTGCAGCTCTTCCAGAACGGCGTCCGTTACGCCGCGGAGCGCTGATGTTCACCTCTGCCGCACCCCTGAGCGACATCGACCTGCCGCTCGACGATCGCCGCGACGGCAAGGTCCGCGTGTCGTACGCCCTCCCGAACGGACAGCGGCTGTTCGTCACCACCGATCGCCTCTCGGCGTTCGACCGGGTCATCGCCAGCGTGCCGTACAAGGGCCAGGTGCTCAACCAGCTCTCGGCCTGGTGGTTCGACGGGACCCGTGACATCGTCGCCAACCACGCCGTGGCGGTCCCCGACCCGAACGTGTTGATCGCCCGCAGCGCGGTTCCGCTCCCGGTCGAAGTGGTCGTGCGGGGCTACATCACCGGCGTCACCGACACCGCGCTGTGGACGCAGTACGCCGCCGGCGCTCGAGTCGTGTACGGGCACGCCCTGCCCGACGGCCTCACCAAGAACTCGCGCCTCGACATGCCGATCATCACCCCGACGACGAAGGCCGAGCAGGGCGGTCACGACGTCCCGCTCTCGTGCGCCGATGTCGCCGAGCGGGGACTCGTCGAGCCGGACCTGTGGGACCGTGTGCAGGCCGTCGCCCTGGCCCTGTTCGAGCGCGGCCGCGCCTCGGGTGAGCGCAGCGGGCTGATCCTGGCCGACACGAAATACGAGTTCGGGCTCACCGCCGAGGGCGAGCTGCTGCTGATCGACGAGGTGCACACACCGGATTCGTCACGGTGGTGGGTCGCCTCGACGTACGACGAACGGATCGCCGCCGGTGCCGAGCCCGAGAGCCTCGACAAGGAGGTCGTGCGCCGCGCCCTCGCCGACATCGGCTACACCGGCGACGGGCCCGTCCCCGAGCTGTCGCCCACCGTCTGGTCGGCCACGACCGACCGCTACATCGACGCCTACGAACGGCTCACCGGCAACACGTTCGTACCGGGCAACTACCCCGCCGGGCCGAGAATCGTCGCCGCACTCGCGGGTCTGGAGATCTACCAGTCATGACTACCCTGCGCGTCACGAGCGCCCCGATGCTCGATCCGTCCGACGACCGTGATCCCTCCGACGACCGTGATCCCTCCGACGACCGGCCGCGGGAGGAGTGCGGCGTGCTCGGCATCTCCACCCCGCACGGCGACGGTGTCGCGCAACTCACGTTCTTCGGGTTGTTCGCCCTGCAGCACCGGGGCCAGGAGGCCGCCGGCATCGCCGTGAGCGACGGCCGTCGCGCCCGGGTCCACAAGGAGCCGGGCCTCGTCGCCAATGTCTTCTCCCCCGACAAGCTCGCCCCGCTCGTCGGCTACCACTCCATCGGCCACACCCGGTACTCGACCACCGGGTCGAACGCCGAGCGCAACATCCAGCCGTTCCTCATCGAGACGATGCACGGCCCGCTCGCCCTGGCCCACAACGGCAACCTCGTGAACGCCGCGGCGCTGCGCGACGAACTGCTGAACCGGGGTTCGGCCTCACCGCCACGAGCGATTCCGAGGTGCTGTCGTTGATGCTCGCCGCCGCCGGCGGGCAGACCTGGCAGGACCGCATCGAACGCACGCTGCCGGCGTGGAAGGGGGCGTTCTCCCTCGTGATCCTCGCCGCCGACCAGGTGATCGCCGTGCGCGACCCGTGGGGCTTCCGGCCGTTGTCGATCGGGCGACTTCCCAAGGGCGGCCACGCGGTGGCGAGCGAGACGTGCGCGCTGGCCACGCTCGGCTGCGTCGACATCGACGAGGTGCAGCCCGGTGAGATGGTCACGCTGCGCGGCGCCGAGGTCGAGCGCATGCAGGTGCTCGCGCCGCAGACCAACGCCGCCCGCTGCTCGTTCGAGTTCGTCTACTTCTCCCGGCCCGACTCGGTGTGGCACGGCCGCAGCGTCCACCACGTCCGCCAGCAGCTCGGCGTCGAACTCGCCCGCGAGGCGCCGACCGATGCCGACGTGGTCATCCCCGTGCCCGACAGCTCGATCCCCGCCGCCATCGGCTACGCCAACGAGAGCGGGATCCGCTTCAACGACGGGCTGATCAAGAACCGGTACATCGGCCGCACGTTCATCGAGCCGACCCAGGACATCCGCGAGCGGGGCGTCGCCCTCAAGTTCAACGCCCTGCGCGAGAACCTCGAGGGCAGACGGGTCGTCATGATCGACGACTCGCTCGTGCGGGGGACCACGGCGGGCCCGCTCGTGAAGCTCCTGCGCGACGCCGGTGCGGCGGAGGTCCACCTGAAGATCACGTGCCCACCGATCACCCATGCCTGCCACTTCGGCGTCGACATGGGCCACGACGGCGACCTCATCTCGGCGACCCTGTCGGTCGAGGAGATCCGCCAGCACATCGGCGCGGACAGCCTGGCGTTCCTCTCGCTCGACGGGATGATGCGCGCCATCGCCAGTCGCGAGGCAGGGCCCGACGACGGCTACTGCAACGCCTGCTTCACCGGGAAGTACCCGCTCGCCGTCGGCGACGCCCAGGCCAAGCTGTCGTTCGAAGGCGTGCTCGCGTGACCTCCGTTCATTCCGGACCCGTCCCCGGACGAACCGAGCGAATCCGGCGGGTGCGCGCCTGATGCGGGTGCTCGTCGTCGGTGGCGGCGGCCGGGAAGCGGCCATCGCGTGGGCATGCCGTCGTCACGGTCACGAGGTGATCCAGGCTCCCGATCTCGGCGAGGCCGGCCCGTCCGCCATCGATCTCGTCGTCCCCGGACCCGAGGCGCGTCCTGGCTGCGGGCATCGCCGACGAGTGCGCCCGGCGCGGACTGCCGTGCTTCGGTCCGACGGCCGCGCTCGCCCGGCTCGAGTCGTCGAAGTCGTACGCCCGGTCGCTCGCCACCGAGCTCGGTGTCCCGGGTCCCCGCTTCGCCCGCTTCAGCGATGCCGTCGCCGCGGTCGCGTGGTGGCGTCGGCTCGGGGCTCCGGTCGTGGTCAAACTCGACGGGCTGGCGGGCGGCAAGGGCGTCGCCGTCCCCGACGGCGATCCGGCCACCGAACGAGCGATCGCCGCGGCGGCCGCGGCCGGGTCGTTCCTGCTCGAGGAGCGCATGCACGGTCCGGAATGCACGCTGCTCGCACTGTGCGACGGGACGACGGCGCTCGCCCTCCCCCTCGCCCAGGACCACAAACGGATCGGCGAGGGCGACACGGGGCCGAACACGGGCGGCATGGGCGCCTACGCCCCGGCACCCGTCCCGTACGGGGCCGACGAGCTGGTCGCCACGTTCGTGCAGCCGGTGGTCGACCACTTCCGCGCCGCCGGCACGCCGTACGTGGGCGTCATCTACGCCGGGCTGATGCTCACCACCGACGGGCCGCGACTCGTCGAGTACAACGCCCGCTTCGGCGATCCGGAGACGCAGGCGGTGCTCCCCCTCGTCGAGAACGACCTGGCCGAGTTGCTGCTGGCGTGCACGCGAGGGCCGGTGCTCGCGGACACCGCCATCTCGGTCCGCGACGGCGCGAGCCTCACGGTCGTCGCCGCGGCAGCGGGTTATCCCGACGCACCGGCGACGCGGCGCCGTGATCACCGACAACGGGACCGACTCGGCGGAGGCGATCCGCTTCGATGCCGGCGTCGACGCGGCGGGCGCGGTGGCCGGCGGCCGCGTGCTCGCCGTGACCGGGCTCGGCGGCGACCTCGCCGCGGCGAGACGGCACGCCTACGACCGGCTGGCGGCCATCCGTTTCGACGGCATGCAGGTCCGGCGCGACATCGGATGGCGGGCGCTCGGCGCTTCGTTCCGCTCGTACGCCGAGGCCGGCGTCGACATCGACGAGGGCACACGCGCGGTGGCGGAGATGAAAGCCGCCGTCGAGGCGACCCACGACAACGGCGTGTTGCGCGGCGTCGGCAGCTTCGGTGGGGTGTTCAGCGCCGCGGCGATCACGGCGCTGCGCGATCCCGTGCTCGTCGCGTCGACCGACGGGGTCGGCACGAAGGTCGAACTCGCGGCACGGCTCGGCATGGTGCGCGGCGTCGGGATGGACATCGTCAACCACTGCATCGACGACGTGCTCGTCCAGTCGGCTCGGCCCCTGTTCTTCCTCGACTACATCGCCGCCAGCGTGCTCGATGCCGACCTCGTCGCCGAGGTCGTCGGCGGGATGGCGGAGGCGTGCCGGGTCGCCGGGTGTGCCCTGCTCGGCGGCGAGACCGCCGAGATGCCGGGCGTCTACGCGCCGGGCGCCTTCGACATCGCCGGAACGCTCGTCGGCGTGGCCGAACGCGACCAGCTGCTCCCCCGCGCCGACGTCGGCGTCGGCGACGTGCTCGTCGGCGTCGCCTCCAGCGGGCCGCACACCAACGGCTACTCGCTGCTGCGCAAGGTGTTCGACTGGATCCCGATGGACGTGACACCCGACGGCTTCGACCGGCCGCTCGGTGAGACGCTGCTCGAGCCGCACCGCTCGTACCTCGACGTCCTGTCACCGGCGCTCGCCGACGGCGGCGTGAAGGGCCTGGCCCACATCACCGGTGGCGGGCTGCCCGAGAACCTGCCGCGCGTGCTCCCCGAAGGGGTCGACGCGGCGATCGAACTCGGGTCGTGGCCGGTGCCGCCGCTGTTCCGGCTCGTCCGCGAGCTGCTGCCGACGATGCCGACCGAGGAGCTGTACCGCACGCTCAACATGGGCATCGGCATGGTCGTCATCTGCGGCGCGGACGACGTCGATCGCGTCCGCGCCGCGATCGACGAGCCGACGTGGGTCATCGGCGAACTCGTCGAGGGGGACCGTGCCGTCCGCCTGCGCTGATTTTTCGTTCAGGCTCGACATCGCCGTCGGACGGCGTCGCTAGGTTCCCTCCATGGTCCCGTCCGTCGCCACCACCGGGGATCACACCCGAGCGACCCGCATCGTCGTGCTGGTGTCCGGGAACGGTTCGAACCTGCAGGCCCTGCTCGACGGCTGCGCCGACGGCCGCATCGCCGGGCGGGTCGTGGCCGTGGTCTCCAACCGGCCCGACGTGTTCGCCCTCCAGCGCGCCGATGCAGCCGGGGTCCCGGCTGTTCACATCGGACCGGCGCCTGGCGAACCACGAGCCGAGTACGACGCACGGCTCGCCGACGTCGTCGCCGGGTTCCAACCGGACGTCGTGGTGCTCGCCGGTTGGATGCGCGTCCTCACGATGAGCTTCCTCGGCTGGTTCCCGGGTCAGGTGGTCAACCTGCATCCGGCGCTCCCCGGCGACCTGCCGGGCACCGACTCGATCCGCCGGGCCTGGGATTCGGCGCTCGCCGGCGAACGCTCCTCGACCGGCGTCATGGTGCACCTCGTGCCCGACGACGGCATCGACGACGGCCCGACCCTGGCCACCCGCACGGTCCCCATCGACGGCCGCGGATCGTTCGAGGCGTTCGAGGCCACGATGCACGAAGCCGAACACGAGTTGCTCGTGGCCACCGTGGCCGCGATCTGTGAGGATCGTTCGATCCTCCGCACCGTCCCCACCATCCGGACATCGTCCGATCCGACCCGTACCCACCCGACGGAATGCGAGGAGCTCCACGTATGAACACGCGCCGCACGGTCAACGACGACTTCTTCGACCGCTTCGAGGCCCTGACGTTCGACGATGTCGTCGTCGTGCCCGGCTACTCCGAGACGCTGCCCGACGCCGTCGACACGTCGGCGCGGTTCGCCGGGGACATCGAACTCGCGGTGCCGCTCGTCTCCGCGGCGATGGACAAGGTCACCGAGGGTCGCATGGCCGTGGCGATGGCGCGGCACGGTGGCATCGGCGTGATCCATCGCAACATGTCGATCGACGACCAGGCGGCCGAGGTCCAGAAGGTGAAGCGGTCGCAGTCGGGCATGATCACCGACCCGGTCACGCTGGCGCCCACGGCGCTGCTGCACGACGCCGAGGCGTTGATGAACCGCTTCAAGTTCTCCGGCGTGCCGATCACCGACCCCGACGGCCGGCTCGTCGGCATCCTCACCAACCGCGACATCCGGTTCTGCGAGGGCAGCGACTTCGATCGTCCCGTCACCGAGTTCATGACGTCCGATCCGCTCGTCACCGCGCCGGTCGGCACGTCGCTCGACGACGCCAAGGCGATCCTGCAGGCGCATCGCATCGAGAAGCTCCCGCTCGTCGACGCCGACGGCCGTCTCGCCGGCCTGATCACGGTGAAGGACATCCAGAAGCGTCTCGACTTCCCGAACGCCTCGCGCGACGGCAAGGGCCGCCTGCGGTGCGCCGGGGCGATCGGGGTCGGCGACGACATCGAGGCTCGTGTCGAGGCGCTCGTGGCGATGGGGGTCGACGCCGTGTCGATCGACACCGCGCACGGCCACTCCGCCAACGTGGTGAAGGCGATCGAGCGGATCAAGGGGTCGTGGCCCGACCTGCCCGTCACCGCCGGCAACGTCGTCACCGAGGACGGCGTCGAGGCGCTCGTGCGGGCCGGCGCCGATGCGATCAAGGTCGGCGTGGGAGCCGGATCGATCTGCACCACCCGCGTCGTGTCCGGCGCCGGCATGCCGCAGCTGTCCGCGGTCTGGTTCGCCTCGCGCATGGGACGTCAGCTCGACGTCCCGATCATCGCCGACGGCGGCATCACGTTCTCCGGCGACATCGTCAAGGCGATCGTCGCCGGCGCCTCGACGGTGATGCTCGGCTCGTTGCTCGCCGGTACCGAGGAGTCACCGGGTGAGATGGAACTCTTCGAGGGGCGGCGCTACAAGGCGTATCGCGGGATGGGTTCGATGGGGGCGATGACCGGTGACAGCGCCGATCGCTACGCCACCGGCCAGTCGTCGACACCCGGGGCGAGCGCGGTGGGCGCCGGCAGCAACAAGCTCGTGCCCGAGGGCATCGAGGGCCGGGTCCCCTACGCCGGCCCGCTCGGCGACGTCGCCTATCAGCTCGTCGGCGGGCTCCGCTCGGGCATGGGCTACGCCGGTGCGTCGACGCTCACCGACCTGCAGAACGCCCGCTTCATGCGCGTCACCACCGCCGGCCGCGACGAGAGCCACCCCCACGACGTCACGATCACCAAGGAAGCCCCCAACTACCAACGCTCCTGAGCCGACGGATCACGCCGAAAAATGCCCGAAATCGTGCGCTGAGCGCGCGAATCGAGGCACATTTCGGATGGGGGCCGGGACCTTCGCTGAACTGTGCCGCGAATCGTGCGCTGAGCGCGCGAATCGAGGCATTTTTCGGCGGGGTGGGCCCGGCCGGGTGTGATCTCTCAGGTGAGTTTTTCGACGAACTGTTCGAGTTGGCGGAGGTTGCGGCACTCGTAGACGCCGTCGGTGTGCGTGCCGTACTCGCCGACGATCGAGTCGCCGGTGTTCCAGTAGCTCTTCGGCTCGGGGTTCAGCCAGTAGACGTGGCGGGCCCGCTGGCGGATCTCCTTCACGACCCACGCCTGGCTGGCGTGGTAGTTGTTGCGGGCATCGCCGAGCAGCAGCACGGTCGACTTCGGGCCGACGTCCTTGCCGTAGCGCTCCCAGAACACCTCGAACGCGTGGCCGTAATCGGAGTGCCCGTCGACCCACACCACGTCGGCCTCGGTGTTGACGCGATGGATCGCCTCGGTGATGTCCTCCGTGGCCCGGAAGTAGTCGGTGACCTCGTCGAGTCCGTCGATGAACACGAACGAGCGGACCTTCGAGAACTGGTTCTGGATGGCGTAGACGAGCATCAACGTGAACCGGGCGAACGCCGCCACCGAACCGGAGATGTCGGCCACCACGATCAGTTCGGGCTTGGCCGGGCGCGGATACTTGAACTTCGGCTCGGCCGGCACGCCGCCGTAGCTGAGCGAGTGGCGCACCGTGTTGCGGAAGTCGAGCGGGCCCTTGCGACCGTGGCGGCGCTTGCGGGCCAGCCGAGCGGCGAGTTTGCGGGTCAGCGGGTAGAGCGACTTCTTCAGCGCCACCATCTCGTCGCGTGAGGCGTGCATGAACTCGACGTCCTCGGGCAGCGGCTTGCGCAGCGTCTTGGCCATCGCCTCGGCACCGCGATCGGCGACGAGCCGGCGGCGGATCTCGGCTTCGATCTCGCCCTTGAACTTCTCGATGCGGTCCTCGTACTCCTCGCGCTCGAGGCGCTCCTCGAGCGACGTGAGGTCACCCTCGACCTGCTCGCGGCTCGCCTCCATCAACTTCTCGAGCATGCCGTCGAGGTCGAGGTTGCGCAGCGTGCGGTACAGGTAGTACGTGCCACCCACCGGGCGGCCCGGCTCCATCCCGGCGAACCGCTGCACGGCCTGCTTGGCCATCGCCCGCATCATGCCCTGGTCGCCGTTCATCAGCGCCTGCATGAGCATCTGGGCGATCTCTTCGGGCGTCAGGTTGTCGAGCCCACCCGCGCCGCCCTGGCCCTCCTGGCGCTGCTGCTCCTGCATCTCCCGCCAGAGCTGGTCGATGTCGGTGTCGTCGTCGCCGCTGACGAGCTTGTACTCCGGTCCGCGGAGGCTGAAGTACACCTCGAAGACCGTCTCGAAGCTGCGCCAGTGGGCGTGATTCTTGATGAGCGTGGCGCCGAGCGCGTACTTGAACGCGTCGCGGTCCTCGATCGGGATGTACTGCACCGCCTCCATCGCGTCGAGGTTCTCGGTGAGGCTCACCGGCAGCCCCGCATTGCGGAGCTCGACGACGAATCCGTTCAGCAGTTCGAGCATTGATTGACAGTCGGCCGATCAGCCGTCGACCGACAGCTCCTTGGCGGCCTTGGCGATGTCGGTCTGGTACTTGAGGAGGATGTTCAGCGTCTCCTTGGCCGTCGCCTCGTCGATGACGTCGATGTTGAGGATCATCAGCGTGCGCGCCCAGTCGAGGGTCTCGGACACACTCGGCGCCTTCTTCAGATCGAGCTGACGGATCGAACGGACGATGCGGGACACCTGATCGGCGAGGCTGTCGCTGATCCCCGGGACCTTCGCCAGCACGATCTCCTTCTCGCGTTCGAGCTGCGGGTAGTCGACGTGGAGGTACAGGCAGCGGCGCTTCAGCGCCTCGGACAGCTCGCGCGTGTTGTTCGACGTGAGGAACACGAGCGGGATCTGCGTCGCCGTGATCGTGCCGAGTTCGGGGATCGACACCTGGTAGTCGGAGAGGATCTCGAGCAGCAGTGCCTCGGTCTCGACCTCGACACGGTCGACCTCGTCGATGAGGAGCACGACCGGGTCGGTGGCGGTGATCGCCTCGAGCAGCGGGCGGGTCAGGAGGAACTCGTCGGAGAAGATGTCGTCTTTGACCTCCGTCCAGTCCTCGCCCTGCGTGCCACGCTCGGTCTGGATGCGCAGCAGCTGCTTCTTGTAGTTCCACTCGTAGAGGGCTTTGGACTCGTCCAGTCCCTCGTAGCACTGGAGACGGATCAGCCGCGAGCCGGTGATCTCGGCGATCGACTTCGCCAGCTGCGTCTTGCCCGTGCCGGCCGGACCCTCCACGAGGATCGGCTTGCTGAGCTTGTCGGCGAGGTACGCCACCCCGGCGATGCCGTCATCGGCCAGGTACTGCACGTCCCGGAGGGCGTCACGGACACCCTGCACGCTGGCGAATCGTTCCGTTGCCTGGAGGGCACCATCGGTCGTCATCTCGTGCACGCTACTTGCCGACTTGACCGCGGGGTCAATCGAAATGCCCGGTGCCGACCGATGTCACCGGAGCCAGCGCCCACGCGAGTCGAGGGCGGGGCGCTGCATCTCGACACAAGATTCCACATCCGAGTACACCGACACCGCGGCAGCGCTAGGTTGCTCGCTGCGTGCAAGCAGGAGCAGTCGTGACATCTTCGGCAACCGACGGAAGCGCCTGACCCCATGGGGCTGATCAAGCGATTCGTCGTCGGCGAACCCCTCGCCACCTCGGAGGAGCAACACCAGCGCCTCGGCCGGCCGACCGCGCTGGCGGTCTTCGCTTCCGACGCCATCTCGTCCACGGCGTACGCCACCGAGGAGATCCTCCTCGTGCTCGTGCCCCTGGCCGGTCTGGCGGCGCTCGCCGATCTCATCCCGATCTCGTTCATCGTCATCGCCCTGCTCACGGTCGTGATCACGAGCTACCGCCAGACGATCTATGCCTACCCGAGCGGCGGCGGCTCGTACGTCGTGTCGAGGGAGAACCTCGGTGAGACGCCGGCGCTGGTGGCGGGGGCGTCGCTGCTCGTCGACTACGTCCTCACCGTCGCCGTGTCGATCTCGGCCGGCGTGGCCGCCATCACGTCGGCGTTCCCGGAACTCCGCTCGGAGCGGGTGATCCTGTGCCTCGGCTTCGTGGCGCTGATGATGTTCGCCAACCTGCGCGGGCTCAAGGAATCCGGCCGGCTCTTCGCCGGTCCGACGTACATCTACATGTTGAGCATCATCGCCCTGATCGGCGTGGGATTGATCCGCTACTGGACCGGCAGCATCACGGCGCTGCCGCCGAACACCGAGTCGCTCAACGAACTCACCGACAACGGCGTGCTGCTCACCGGCGTCACGGCGATGGCCTTCCTGCGGGCGTTCTCGTCCGGCGCCGTGGCACTGACCGGGATCGAGGCCATCTCCAACGGCGTGCCCGCGTTCAAGAAGCCCGAGTCGCACAACGCCGCCACCACCTTGATCGTCATGGGCTGCATCCTGGGCAGCTTCTTCTTCGGGCTCGCCGTGCTGGCCAACCTGCTCAAGCCGACCGTCAGCGAGAACGAGACGCTGCTGTCGATCATGGGCACCGCCGTGTTCGGTGGCGGCACGGTGCCCTACTACGTCCTCCAGTTCTCCACGTTCGCCATCCTGGTCCTCGCCGCCAACACCGCGTTCGCCGACTTCCCGCGGGTCAGCTCGATCCTCGCCAACGACGGATTCCTCCCCCGCCAGCTCGGCAACCGCGGCGACCGGCTGGTGTTCTCCAACGGGATCATCGCCCTCGCCGGTGTGGCGAGCATCCTCATCGTGGCCTTCGGTGGACAGACGAGCGCCCTCATCCCCCTGTACGCCGTCGGCGTGTTCTGCGGGTTCACCCTGTCGCAGTTCGGGATGGTCATCCACCACCGGCGCGAGCAGCAGGAGGGATGGAAACGCAACCAGGTGATCAACATGGTCGGCGCGATCGCGACGTTCGTCGTCCTGATCGTGGTGGTGGTCTCGAAGTTCAGCCGTGGCGCGTGGATCCCCGTGATCCTGATCCCGATCATCGTGCTCGGCTTCCGCAAGATCAAGCGGCACTACGACCACGTCGCATCGGCGTTGAAGGCGGAGCCGACCGAGCGCGTCGCCCGCCACTCCCACACCGTCGTCGTGCTGATCGGTTCGGTGAACAAGGGCGTGCTCAACGCGATCGCCTACGCACGGTCGATGCGCCCGGACCGGCTCGTCGCGATCAGCGTGGTCACCGACGCGGAGGACGAGGCACGGGTCGTCGACGCCTGGGAGCAGTTCGAGTTGCCGGTCGAACTCCGGACGGTCTTCTCCGCCTATCGCGACCTGACCAATCCGATCCTCGAAGTGATCGACGAGCTCGATGCCGAGCGCCCCGACGACGTGATCACCGTCGTGATCCCCGAGTTCGTCGTCGAGCACTGGTGGGATCAGGCGCTGCACAACCAGAGCGCCGTGATGCTCCGCTCGAAGCTGCGCCAGCGTCCGAACACGGCGATCACGTTGATCCCCGTCCAGATCGCCCACCACAAGCCCGCAGGTACCGCCCCTGCCGACGCAGCAGTACCGGAGGTCGCCACATGACCGAGCCAACCGATTCGGACCCACTCCACGCCATCATCGTCGGCTGCGGCCGTGTCGGCGCCGGAATGGCCCGCCGCCTCACCCAGGAGGGATACACGGTGACCGTCATCGACCGGGTCACCCGGGCGTTCAGCCGACTCGAGGACACCCCGGCGGAGCGACTGATCGGCATGGGCTACGACCGTGGCACCCTGCTCGCCGCCGGCGTCGAGCGCGCCGAGGTCCTGGCGGCGGTCACGAACGGCGACAACACCAACATCGTGGTGGCGCGCACCGCCCGCGAACATTTCCACGTGCCGAAGGTCATCGCCCGGATCTACGACCCCCGTCGCGCCGCCATCTACGAGCGGCTCGGCATCTCGACGGTCGCCTCGGCGCAGTTGACCACGGAACTCGCCGTCCGCCGCGTCCTGCCCGACGACGCCGGCGTCCGTTGGGTCGACCCCAGCGCCAACGTGTGTCTCGTCGACCGCAGTGTCCCTCCCAAACTCGCCGGTCACGCCCTGAGCGCGATCGAGCGGTCGGGTGAGATCCGTGTCGTCGCCGTCAGACGGCTCGGCGTCGGCATCGTCGCCACGCCCGATCTCGTGTTCCAGGAAGGCGACGTCGTCTACATGTCCGTGGCCAACGATCACCTCGGCACCGTCGATGCACTGCTCAGCCCGGATCGGGATCCCAACGCGCACAAGGCAGGCCACTGATGCGAGTCGTGATCGTCGGAGCGGGCAAGGTCGGCACGTTCATCGCCGGCGACCTGGCGGCTGCCGGCCACGAGGTGGTCGTCGTCGAGCGAACGCATGACCGCGTCGATCTGCTGCGCCAACTCGACGACCTCAAAGGCGTCGAGTGGATCGTCGCCGACGCCTGCGAGGTGTCGCAGCTCGCCACCGCGTCGCCGCAGACCGCCGACGTGTTCGTGGCGGTCACCGGCGACGACGAGGACAACCTCGTGGCATCGTTGCTCGCCAAGCAGGAGTTCGGGGTGCCGCGGGTCCTCGCGCGCGTCAACCATCCGGCCAACGAATGGCTGTTCACGAGCGACTGGGGCATCGACCACGCCGTCTCCGCGCCGCATCTGTTGTCGGGGCTCGTGCAGGAGGCGGTCACGGTCGGCAGTGTCGTCCGGCTGCTCGACCTGGCCGAGAGCGCCCGTCTCGTCGAGGTGACGCTGACGGAGGACGCACCGGTCGTCGGGTCGCAGATCTCGCAGATCAACTTCCCGCGCGAAGCCTCGGTGGTGGCGATCCTGCGCTCGCGGGCCGTCGTCGTTCCGCGCGGCGACACGTCGTTCCTGCCGGGCGACGAGGTGCTCGTGCTCGTCACCGACGAGTCCGAGCCGGCGGTACGTCAGCTCCTGGGGAGACCGTCGAGCAGCGTGTAGGCCGGATTCCAGATCATCAGCCGACCCTTCTCGATCCGCCCGACACCTTCGACGACGATCATCCGACCGGTCTCGATGCCGCGAATGCGGTTGCGCCCGGTGAACACCAGCAGCGCCGAACCCGAGCCGTCGTCGATCTCGACCCGCAGGAACTGGCGTGTCTCGGGCGACGATCGGTGTTGGCTGCGAATCTCTCCGCCGACGCGGACCGGCACACGCTCAGGGGCTTCGTCGATCCGCGTGATCTGCACACCGGCGAACCGCGCCTGCAGACGTCGTCGATCATGGGCCGCCGCGGTCTGCCGGAGACGATCGGTGAGCACCTCTGGAGTGTCGACGGCTGGCACGCCGCCGACAGTAGCGTTCCGGCGGTGAAACGTCAGGGCGATCAGTCGGCCATCCGCCACCGATCGCCGCTCGGTCTCGACGCACTCGTCGACGGGACGCCCGAGCGCCGGTGAGCCGCCTGCTGCGCAGCAACCTCACGGTCGCCGCCGGGACGACGTTGTCGCGTCTGACCGGCCTGCTCCGCGTCGTCGCCCTCACCTACGTCCTCGGCCAGACGGCACTGACCGACGCCTACAGCCTGGCGAACGAGACCCCGAACATCGTCTACGAGCTGCTGCTCGGTGGCGTGCTGTCGGCCACGCTCGTGCCGTTGTTCGCCACGTTCGACGAGGACGACGACGAGCGGGCGACCAACGTCGTCCTCAGCGTGGCGGTCCTGCTGATGCTGGCGCTCACGGTGATCGCCGTCGTGGCCGCACCGCTGATCTTCCGCGTGTACGCGATCCACGTCGGTCCCGAGGTCGACCCCGATGTGTTCCGCACCGTCGGCACGACGTTGGCGCGGATCTTCCTGATCCAGATCCTGTTCTACGGGCTCGTCGGACTGGCCAACGCGTTCCTCAACAGCCGGCGCCGGTTCTTCGCCGCGGCGTGGAGCCCGATCCTGCCGAACGTGATCATCATCGCCACGCTCCTGTCGTTGCCGGGTGCCGGCTCGGCCGACTGGGTGCTCGAGGACGTCCTCAGCAACGACCGGCTCAAGTACACGCTCGGGCTCGGAGCCACGCTCGGCATCGCCTCGATGGCCGTCGTGCTCGTGCCCGCCATGTTCAACACCGGCTTCAAGTTCCGGCCGGTGTTCGAGTTCCGCCATCCCGCCGTCGGCCGCCTGCTCCGGCTGTCGTTCTGGACGATCGGTTTCGTCGCCGCCAACCAGCTCTCCCTCATCGTCGTCCGCAACCTCGCCGAGCCGGGGTCGGGTGACGCCTCGGCCTACCTGGCGGCGTTCACGTTCTTCGTGCTCCCGCACGGACTGCTGGCGGTCTCGATCGCCACCACGTTCCAGCCCGAGATGTCACGAGCGGTGGCGCGCCGGGAACGTCCGGCGTTCGTCGAGCAGGCCGGCCTCGGCGTGCGGATGACGGCGCTGCTGACGATCCCCGCCGGCGTGGGCATCTTCGTGCTGCGCCGCCCGATCATCGGCGCGCTGCTGGAACGCGGGCAGTTCGACGCCAGCGACGCGGCCAACACGTCACGGGCCCTCGCCGGCTTCGCCCTCGGGCTCGGCGCGTTCTCGATCTACATGTTCACGCTGCGGGGGTTCTATGCGCACAAGGACACCCGGACGCCGTTCATCATCAACGTCGTCGAGAACCTGATCAACATCGTGCTGGCCATCGTGCTCGTCGGGCGCTACGGCGTGTTGGGGCTGGGGCTGGCGTTCGCGCTCGCCTACGTGCTGTCGTCGTGCTGGGCGCTCGTCGTGCTGAGTTACAAGGTCCCCGGCTTCTCGCCCCGGTCGATCGCCATGAGCCTCGCCCCGATGTTGCTGGCGGCGCTCCTGATGGGTGAAGTCGTGTGGTTCGTGGCGCGGCGGGTGGGCGGCGACGTCGGGACGGACGCTGCGATCCGGTTGATCGTGGGCACCGTCGCCGGGGTGGTGGTCTACCTGGGCGTCCTCGTCGCCCTCGGCGCGCCCGAACTCGACTTCCTCCGTCGCCGTCTCGGGCGACCTCGTTCCGCGTTTCCGGTGGAGCATTAGGCTCGGTTCATGATCGACCGAGTGACGCGGTGGTGGGATTCGCTGACCTCCAGGCTCCGTGGGAGCTCCGACACCCCGACCGATCCGAAGCTCCAGCTCGAGCAGGCGATCATCGAGGCGCAACAGCAGCACAAGCGGCTCAAGGACCAGGCGGCCAGCGTGATCGCCAACCAGAAGCAGGCGGAGATCCGCTTGAACACCAAGCTCGGTGAACTCGAAAAGCTCAACCGCAGCGCCCGTCAAGCGCTGCTGATGGCCGCCGACGCGAGCAAGGCCGGCGACGACGCGACCGAGGCGCAGTACGACCAGGCTGCCGAGACGATCGCCGACAAGCTGATCTCGGTCGAGGCCGACGTGGAGAGCCTGAAGACGATGGTGCTGGAGTCGACGCAGGCCACCGACCAGGCCAAGGCGGCGGTCAGGACGAACAGCCGGCTGCTGCAGGAGAAGCTGTGTGAGAAGGCCAAGCAGCTGAGCCAGCTCGAGCAGGCGAAGATGCAGGAGGAGATGAACGCCGTGATGGCGCAGCTCAGCGAGACGGTCGGCGACGACGTGCCGACCTTCGCCGAGGTCGAGGCGAAGATCGAGGCGCGCTACGCGCGAGCGACGGCCGCCGCCGAGCAGCAGCAGGCCAGCGCCGAGCACCGCATCGAGGAGATCGAGGAGGCCACGGCCACCGACGCCGCCAAGGAACGCGTCGCCGACCTGCGCGCCGAACTCGGCCTCACCTGAGTTCTCAGGGCAACCTCAGGGCAGGACGACGAGGTCGTCGCGGTGGACGACTTCGTGGGCGACTTCGGGCGGCAGGTCGTGGGTGCGCATGCCGGCGATCGAGGAGATCGCCCGGGCGTCGACCGCCACCATGCCGCGGGCGAACGGCCGGCCCGACGGGCCGACGATGTCGACGGTGTCGCCCACCACGAACGAGCCGGTGGCCGCCACCACACCCGCCGGCAGCAGGCTCCGCGGACCGTCGAGCAGCGCCCGTTCGGCACCGGCGTCGACCTGCAACGTCCCCTCCACCTCGGCGGCGAAGGCGATCCACAACTTGCGAGCCGGCAGCGTCCGGGCGTGCGCGTCGAAGGTGGTGCCCACCGGTGCGCCCGCGTCGCCGGGCGCACCGCCGACCGCCCGCGCCAGGACGTCCGGTGCGGCGGCACGGGCGATCACGCTGCGGATCCCCGACCACGACGCGATGCGCGCCGCCGTCAGCTTGCTCGCCATACCGCCACTGCCCCGGCCACTCCCGTTGCTGTTGGCGGCGATCGACAACAGCGGATCGTCGGCCGTCACCCGGGCGACGAGACGGGCCGACGGGTCGCGGCGAGGGTCGGCGGTGTAGACCCCGTCGGTGTCGGTGAGCAGGACGAGCAGATCGGCGCCCACCGAGTTCGCCACGAGGGCCGCCAGTCGATCGTTGTCGCCGTAGCGCAACTCGTGGTTGGCGATCGCGTCGTTCTCGTTGATCACCGGGATGCAGCCGAGTTCGAGCAGGCGCACGAGTGTCCGCCGGGCGTGCAGGTACTGCGTGCGGTCGACGAAGTCGTACGGATCGAGGAGCACCTGCGCGGCGACGAGCCCGTGCCGGGACAGCGCCGCGTTGTAGGCCTCGACGAGCCGACCCTGCCCCGCCGCGGAGATCGCCTGGAGCGTGGCCATGTCGCTCGGCCGGTGGGGCAGCCCCACGGCCAGCACGCCGGCCGCGACGGCACCGGACGACACGACGATGATCTCGTGGCCCCGGGCGCGCAGCGCGGCAACTTCGCCGCACAGCTTCGTGATCGCCTCGCCGTCGATCGCCCCACGGTCGTCGGTGATCGACGCCGTGCCGATCTTCGCCACCACCCTCATGTCAGGCTCGGCAGTCGTCAGAGAGTCCGGCTGGTAGTCGAAGCTGAACTCACCGATCCAGATGACGTCGCCCTCCTGCGCGCCCGCCTTGGCGAGCATCTTCGGCACACCCAGCCGCTCGAGTCGGAAGTCGATGTAGGAGAGCGCCTCCGGTGTGGTGACGTCGTTCAAGGCGACGACGCGCTCGACGTCGCGGCCGACGAGGCGGAACTCCCCGTCGCCGATCCGCTCGACGAGGGCGCCGCTGGCATCCGGCCGGAGCACGACCACTCCGCCCGGGCCGACGCTCGCCTGCCGTGCCTCGTGGACGAGCGACGCCAGTGTTCCCACCACCTCGGAGACACCCTGATGCGTGATCGCCGACATGATCGGGCCGTCCCAGCCGAGCGTGGCCAGATCGTCGGCTTGGATCGCGTCGGCCTTCGTGCCCACCACGATGCGCGGACGTTCGAGGAGTTCCGGGCGGTACTCCGCCAACTCGTGGAGGAGAATGCGTTCCTGTTCCGCGGGCGGGACCTCGTCGACCGATGCGAGATCGACCATGACGCACATGACGCGGGCGCGCTCGACGTGCCGCAGGAACTGGTGCCCCAGCCCGCGGCCCTCGCTGGCGCCCTCGATGAGGCCGGGGATGTCGGCCACCACGAAGTCGGTGTCGTCGTCGAGCTTGACCACGCCGAGGTTCGGCTCGAGCGTGGTGAACGGATAGTCGGCGATCTTCGGCTTCGCCGCGGAGATGACGCTGATGAACGTCGACTTCCCGGCGTTGGGGAATCCGACGAGGGCCACGTCGGCCATGAGCCGCAGTTCGAGGCGGAACCAGTGTTCCTCGCCGTGTTCGCCCTGTTCGGCGAAGCTCGGGGCGCGCCGCTTGTTGGAGAGGAACTTGGCGTTCCCGCGCCCCCGCGTCCGCCCGCCGCCGCCAGCCAGCGGTCGCCGTGATGGACCAGTTCGGCCAGCAACTCGTTCGTGTAGAGGTCGAACACGGCGGTGCCCATCGGCACCGCGATCTCGAGCGACTGACCGCGGCGACCGTGGAGGTCCTTGCCCTTGCCGTGGACCCCGTTGTCGGCCCGTCGGTGCGGGTGGTCGCGGAAGGCGAGGAGGGACGACACGTTGTGGTCGGCCACCAGCCACACGTCGCCGCCGTTGCCACCGTCACCGCCGTTCGGGCCGCCGAAGGCCACCGGGCCCTCCCGGCGGAAGCTGACACAGCCCGCGCCCCCGTCGCCACCGCGAGCGTTCAATTGGCACTCGTCGACGAACTGGGACATTTCGTGCAGGCTAACGCCGAGCGCCGACGGCCATCTCGTATCGTCGGGAGCGTGGATGATCTTCCGCTCGACGATGCGGCCGACGATCGCGCCGACCGCTGGGCGTCCACGATGGCCGGTCACGAGACGCACCTCGGTGTGCACGAGGTGGTGGTCGCCCACGCCGATTCGGTCGCCGCCATCACGCTCGACCGCCCGAATGGCCGGCCACTCGACCGCCAGGCCCGCGAGGAGCGCGACGCGTCGGTCCTCGCGACGGGGGCCACGCGGGCCGGCGGCGCCGGCGATCGGGCGGTCGCCGAGCAGCCCGACCCGTTCCGCACCTGCTTCGAGCGCGATCGCGATCGCATCCTGCACGATTCGTCGTTCCGCCGGCTCGCCGGCAAGACGCAGGTGTTCGTGTTCCCCGACGATCACCAGCGCACCCGCATGACCCACGCCCTCGAGGTCACCCAGGTGGCCCGTTCGATCGCCGAGGCGCTGCGGCTCAACGTGCCGCTCGCCGAGGCGATCGCCATCGGCCACGACTGCGGGCACGGGCCGGGCGGGCACGCCAGCGAGGACGCCCTGTCGCCCTATCTCGACGGCGGGTTCGACCACGCCCCGTGGGGTGCCGACGTGACGCTGCAGCCGCTCAACCTGTGCCGCGAGACCCTCGACGGGATCCGTCACCACTCGTGGAGCCTGCCCGCGCCGCAGACGCCGGAGGGTGAGGTCGTGTCGTGGGCCGACCGGATCGCCTACGTCTGCCACGACTTCGAAGACGCCGTCGCCGCCGGCATCCTCCGCGCCGAGATGCTCCCCCCGCTCGTCGGCGAACTGTGCGGGCGCGATCGATCGAGCCAGCTCGGCTCGTTCATCCGGGCGATGATCTCCACCACGGGCGCCACCGGCCGCATCGGTATGGACCCCGACCACGCCGAGGCGCTGGCGGTCTTCCGCCGCTTCAACTACGAGCACGTGTACCTGCGACCGGCGAGCCGCGCCCAGGCCGATGCGGTGATCGCGCTGTTGCGGGCCCTCGTCGAGCACTACGCCGACCGGCCCCACGCCATCCCGCTGGCGACCGCCCGCGCCGCGGTCGATGTCGACGTCGAACATCTCGCCGCGGGCAGCGCCGACGCGCTGCGCGCCGCAGTGGCCTACGTCGCCGGGATGACCGACCGGTTCGCCTGCCAGCAGGGCCTCATCCAGCTCAACTGGGACCCGGCCAAGCTCCCCCACGGCGTCGGCCTCTGACCATCAGCACGAGCGGCCCGCCTCAGGTGTGGAGGTAGAGCTCGCGGATGCCGAGGCCCATGATGAACAGGCAGCCGAGGCCGTACAGCAGGTACTGCTTGCCCTTGATGAACGGGCTCGAGCGGTAGCTGTAGAGGATGCCGACGGCGATGATCGCGCTGAAGCCGTACAGCGCGTGGAACTGGTCGAGTTCCACGTCGTAGCGGCTGACGAGGATCACCCCGAGCAACGCGCTCACGAACGGCACGATCTGGGCCACCGCGACGCACCACCACAGCGCGCGCACCCGCAGCGGTTCGATGTACTGGGCGGCCACGGCCCACACCCCGACGAGCGCGCTCGACGCGATGAGGAAGTACCCGACGGCGCGATGGGCGTCGAGAACGGCCTGCATCACACGCTGCCGCTCGTCAGGCGAGCGGCCGACCCGGCGCCGGAGTGACGCTCATTCGCTGCACCCGTTGCCGCCGAGGATGACCGTCACCGTCGAGTCGTCGTCGAGGCCCGTCAGATAGCCGCGCAGGTCGTCGCTGACGTAGAAGAACGGCGACGAGAAGTCGTCCTCGGGGTTCAGGGTGACCGCCGGGTAGGCGGCTTTCACGTCGACCACCCGTGATCCCGTCGTGATGCCGGCATCGGTGACGAGGCCGACCGGTGCTCCGCCGACCTCACCGGCCGAGCCGTAGTAGTAGGCGAAGAAGTGGCGCCGCCCCTCGGCGACCTGCGAGGCATCACCGAAGACGAGCGACAGGGTTCCCCAGTCGACGAAGCGGATCTCGGTGCCCGGACAGGCGCCGACCGAGAGCGGGTCGATCCAGCCGGTGTCGTTCGTCGGCTCGCCGAGCGAGGTCGTGACATAGCTGACGACCGTGTCGGGGTCGGCGCCGAACTCGGCCGTCCCGATCCCCGTGCCGCTCAGCACGAGCGCCGCAACGGCCGGGTCGACGGAGGGATCGGCTGCCGGCTCGACGATCGTCGTGGACACGTCCACACCGGTCGATGACGGCGTGGCGGCGGCGATCGACGAAGGGGTGGACGTGTCGGCCGCGCTCGTCGTCGATGCAAGTGGCGTCGTGGTGGTCGCCGCGAGCGTCGTCGGCGCCACGGTCGGTCCCGCTGGCACCGGGGTCGTGGCGGAGTCGGCCGAGCCGGGGGCATCGGAACCGCAGGCTCCGAGGAGCAGTGAGCACGCGGTGAGAGAGAGCAGGACACGCCGTTTCATGCGGGGACAGTCTGGCCAGGCACAATCGCTCAATCGGGGATGTCGAACAGCCAACCGCGGCGCATCGGTGCGTCGACGCCCGTCTCGATGAACCACTCGGTGCCGAACGCCTGGCGGAAGCGCTCGATCGGCATCTCGAGGAAGAACGACGTGTCGGTCACCTGGCTGCGGTGGCAGCGCAGGGCCTCGCGCTTGAGGTCGGCGAACGCCGCGACATCGACCTCGAGGGTGATCTCGTCCTCAGGCGAACCGAACGGGTTGCCGTCGTCGGCGGGGCCGTCGGGATCGAAGTCGTCGTCGGGCGCCACCACCACTTCTCCTGCCTCGACCGCCTCGGCCATGCGTTGCACGAATGCCGTGCGATTGAACGTGGACTGCAGCACGCGCAGCCCCGGCAGCATCTCGCCGGCGCGGACGCCGACACGGTGGACCTGGACGTGGTCGGGATGGCCGTACACGCCGTGCCAGTCGTAGGCGGTCAAGACGTCGGCCGATTCCGACTCGAGGATGGCCACCAGTCGACGCGCCGCCTCGTCGACATCGGCCTGATGGAACGACGACGGTGCGGCGTTCTGCTCCCAGCCGGTCATGCCCGAATCGGTGTATCCGAGCCACTCGACGCGGGCGATGCCGAGCACGTCCGCCGAGGCGAGCACCTCGGACCGACGGCGGTCGACGAGCGTCTCCCCCGGCGCGAGATCGTCCGGCACCTCGCCGTGATCGCCGTTGGTCGCCACCACGAGCACCACCCGGTGACCTTCGGCGACGGCGCGGGCGATCGTCCCGCCCGTCGAGGTCGCTTCGTCATCGGGATGGGCGTGGAGACAGACGATGGTCGACATCGGCGCCAGTGTGTCAGCCGGCCTGCTTGACTGCTCCCGACTCGATGAGCCCGGCGACGCGGTCGTCCGGCACACCCCACGACGACAGCACCTCACGGGTGTGCTGTCCGGCGTACGCGGGAGGCTGCGTCAGTTCGGGCGACGTACGGCTGAACCGCGGCGCGGGCGCCGGCTGGACGGCCCCGTCGACGTCGAGGAACGTCTGGCGTTCGACGTTGTGCGGGTGGGCGGCGGCCTCGCTCATGGTGAGCACCGGAGCGAAGCACACATCGGTCGTCTCCATGATCGAACACCATTCCGCCCGGGTCTTCTGGGCGAACAGTTCGGTGAGGCGGGCCTTCAGGTCGGGCCAGCGACCGGAGTCCATCTGCGCGGCGAACCCTTCGTCGCCTTCGAGTCCGGCGAGGCGCAGCAGTTCGGCGTAGAACTGCGGTTCGATCGAGCCGATCGACACGTACTCGCCGTCCGCGCAGCGGTACACGTCGTAGAAGTGGGCTCCGGTGTCGAGCAGGTTCGTGCCCCTGGCGTTCTCGTCGAACGCGCCCATCTGCTTGAACGCCCAGAACATCGTCATCAGCACCGCCGAGCCGTCGACCATCGCCGTGTCGACGACCTGTCCGGCACCACTGCGCTGGGCTTCGAGCAGCGCGCACACGACGCCGAAGGCGAGGAACATGCCACCACCGCCGAAGTCGCCGACCATGTTCAGCGGCGGAACCGGCGGTTCGCCGGCCCGCCCGAAGTGGGCCAGTGCACCGGCGAGCGAGATGTAGTTGATGTCGTGACCGGCGGCCTGGGCGTACGGTCCGTCCTGTCCCCATCCGGTCATCCGGCCGTACACGAGCCGCGGGTTGCGGGCGAGGCATTCCGTCGGCCCGAGGCCGAGCCGTTCCATGACGCCCGGTCGGAATCCCTCGATCAGGCCGTCGGCCGACTCGACGAGATCGAGCAGTGTGGCGACACCGTCGGGATGCTTCAGGTCGACGGCGATGTTGCGACGGCCCCGGAGCAGGAGATCGCCGTGCGGGGTGGCGGGTGCAGGCCCCCGCACCGAGGCGCTGCGCTCGACGCGCACGACTTCGGCGCCCATGTCGGCCAGCATCATCGCCGCGAAGGGGCCGGGTCCGATGCCGGCGAGTTCCAGGATCTTGTAGCCGCTCAGTGGACCGGCCATGTCAGTTCGCCACCCCAGCCGAGAGCCGCGCCGCGGTGCGGACGTTGCCGGCGATGGCGTCGACGAGCACCGGCCACAGCGGGCGGGGCAGGTCGTGGCCCATGTCGGACACGTACAGCAGCCGCGCCCCGGGGATCAGCTCGGCCGTGCGGAATCCTCCCTCGGGCGAGATCAGGGTGTCGTCGCGTCCGTGGATCACCAGCGTCGGCACGTCGAGCCCGGCGAGCGCCTCGGACCGGTCACCGCTGGCGTAGATCGCCGCCAACTGGCGGGCGGAGCCTTCCGGCGCGAACGAGCGGTCGAAGCCGGCGGCGGCCAACGCCCGGACCTCGTCCTCGTCGTAGTACTTCTTCGACTGCCAGACCTTCGCCCGCACCGATGCCTCGATGAACGCCTCGCGTTCGACGGGCGGCGGCGCCAGCAGGGCGTCGCGCGCCTCGGGCGTCGGGGCCCCGACACGAGGGTCGCCGGTGCTGCTCATGATCGAGGTGAGGCTGGCGACCCGGTCGGGGTGCTCGATCGCCATCGTCTGCACGATCATGCCGCCCATCGACACGCCGGCGATGTGGGCCCGGTCGATGCCGAGGTGGTCGAGCACGCCGATCCCGTCGGCGGCCATGTCCGACAGCGTGTAGGCGACGGGCGGCAGATCGTCGCCGGCGAGCTGGGCCTTCAGCACCTCCATCGCCTCGACGCCCTGGCCGTCGAGCTTCGACGACAGCCCGCAGTCGCGGTTGTCGTAGCGGATGACGTAGAGGCCCTGGTCGACCAGCTGCTGGAGCAGGTCGGGGTACCAGCTGATCATCTGCGACGTGAATCCGTTGACGAGCAGGAGGGCGGGGTCGGAGGAGGAGCCGTGCGTGTCGTATTCGATCTCGATCCCGCTCGGCAGCGTGGTACGTGGCATGCCAGGCAGTGTTGCAGGCGGCCCGCCGCCAATCGAACTCGAACACTTGTCACTTGGGGTCAGACACTTCGCGACAAGTCAGCGCAGGAGCGGGTCGAGCTGGGCGCGGAGGCGGGCCACGGCGCCCGCGGTCCGGCTGCCCCACCAGAACAGGTCCCGCCCGTCGACGCGCTCGACCGGTACGCCGGCACCGAACGCGGCACGCAGCTCGTCGAGATGCCCGTCGCGGAACTCGTACGGCTCGCTCGGCACGAGCACGACGGTCGGGCTCCGGGCCACCATCTCGTCGACGTCGACGGTCGGGTAGCGATCGAGTTCGTCAGCGGTGACCAACGCGACGCCGAGGCGGGCGAGGAGGTCGCCGCCGTACGTCGACCGGTTGATCGACATCCACGGCCGGCGCCAGATCGGCACGAACGCGGTCGCTCCCGTCGTCGACCTCGACACCGGTGGTTGCGCGACGGGCCGGGGCCGTCCGACCCGCGCCGCGAGGTCGACGACGAACCGTTCGGCGGCGTCGACCGTCGTCACGTCCGACACGAAGAGTTCGACGCCCGCCTCGGTCAGCGCGTCCGCGTCCTCCAGGCGGTTCTCCTCGCGATCCATCACGACGAGGTCGGGGTGCAGTTCGATGATCGCGTCGATGTCCGGGTTCTTCGTGCCCCCGACGTGCGCGATGCCGGGTTGCTCACAGAAGCGGGTGCACGCCACGACCGCAGCGCCGAGGTCGAGCAGCGTCTCGGTGGCCGACGGCACGAGGCTGACGATGCGCGGTGAGGTGATGCGGGGTGACACGTCGACGTCAGAGCTGTTCGAGGAGGCGCTGCTTCTGGGCGTCGAACTCGTCCTGGGTCAGCGAGCCGCGCCGCAGCATGCCCTCGAACTTCTCGAGTTGGTCCGCGACGTTGTGACCCGACGCCGTGCTGTTCGCGTGCTGGCGATCGTGCACGAGACCGTGCAGCACACCTTTGACGCGATTCGGGTTGCGGATGTTCTCGAACCGCTGCTGACCGGACTCGCCGCCCGACTCGATCACGATGTCCCCGGTGCCGAAGAGCCGCTCGACGATGCCCTGGCTCGACATCACCGTGTTCACCCGTTCCAGCGGGATCTCGGTGGAGTGTTTGGTCAACACGCCCCAGCGATCGATGACGCGCTGTGTGGTGATGACGAAGTTCGTGCTGACCCAGCGCAGCGAACGGGCGACGAGCCAACACGCGGCGGCGACGATCAGGCCGAGACAGGCCCAGCCCAACGCGGTACGGGGACCGGTGCGGGCATCGGTCTGCAGCAGCACGACGATGCTCGCCGCCATCGCCGCGACGAGCAGCGTGATCGGCTTGACGAGACACCACCAGTGCGGGTGCAGATCGACGACGACGGTCTCGTGGTCGTTCAGCAGCCGACGCGGGTAGGCCATCTCGACACGGTAGTGCCCGACCCCTCCCCCGACGTTTGCATCACCACCACAGCGGACCCCTCAAATCCTCGTTTGCGTCGCGGTTTCTGCGCACCGGGGCGCAGAAACCGCGACACAAACGAGGATTGGGCGCGTCAGGTCAATGGCTGTCGCGGGCGGTCGGGCGGACGCGCACCCGGTCGATGGCGAAGCCGTCCATGGCGAGCACCTCGAAGGTGCCGCTCTCGGTGCGGACGTGATCACCGACGGCGGGGATCTCGTCGAACGCCGCGATGACGTAGCCGGCGAGCGTGTGCCAGTCGCCGTCGGGCAACTCGACGCCGACCCAGTCCTCGAACTGATCGACGCGCACCGCCCCGCTGACGCTGTAACTGCCGTCGGCGAGCAGCTGGCATTCACCGTCACGGCGGTCGGACTCGTCGTCGAAATCGCCGATCAGCTCCTCGATCACGTCCTCGAGCGTCACGACGCCGACGACCGTGCCGTGCTCATCGACCACGAGGCCGATGTGGTGCCGCCCGGTGCGCATCTCGAGCAGCAGATCTTCGAGCCGGTGGCGTTCCGGGGTGACCATGATCGACCGTGCGACGTCGCCCACGAGCGTCGTCGACCAGCTGCCGTCCGGCAGCCGGAGGAGGTCCTTGACGTGCACGAAACCGCGCACGTGGTCGAGGTCGCCTTCGTGCACGACCACACGGCTGCGGCCGGTCCGCTGTGCCTCCGCCGCCGTCACCTCGACGGTCACGTCAGCGGCCACGGCCACGATGTCGCGGCGCGCCGTCATCGCATCGGCCGCCGTCAGGCCGGACAGTTCGAGCGAACGGGTCAGCAGCGCATGCTCCTCGGCGGCGAGCGCACCGTGGCCCGCCGACTCGTCGAGCAGCAACTGGAGCTCGGCCGGCGAATGCGCCATCGCCCGGTCGTCCTGGGGCTCGACGCCGATCGCCCGGACCGACATGTTGGCCAGCCAGTTGAGGAAGCGGATCAACGGACGCAGCACCGAGCAGAAGAAGCGGAACGGCCGGGCCACCCGGAGCGCGGAATCCTCCGGATGGGCGATCGCCCACGACTTCGGCGCCATCTCACCGACGACCATGTGCAGGAACACCACGATGGAAAGGCCGAGGGTGAACCCGATGATGTGTTCGGCGGTCGACGACAGCGAGAACGCCTTGCCGAGCGCGCCTTCGATGATGCCGGCGAGTGCCGGTTCGGCGACGGCACCGAGGCCCAGCGAGCACATGGTGATGCCGAGCTGTGCGCCGGCGAGCATCAGCGCGAGCTCGCGCAGTCCGGCGAGCGCGTGGTCGGCACGACGGTCGCCCTCCGCGGCCAGCTGTTCGATCCTCGAGCGCCGCGCCGCCAGGAGGGCGAACTCGGAGGCGACGAAGAATCCGTTCAAGCCGAGCAGGACGAGGGCGACGAGCAACGCAGGCGCGTGGAAGTCGATCCGCTGCGATTCCCCGGCCGCCAGCACGAGCGAGACGGCGTCGACCGATCCGACCATCAGTGCTCGTCCGATCCGGTGGTACGGCCGTGCCGGTCGTGCCGGTCGTGGTCGTGGTGGTGGCCGTGGTCGTGGTCGTCGTCGTGGTCCTCGTCGGCGTCGCGCTGGGCGATACTGAGCCGGACCTGTTGGATCGCGAATTCCTCCACGGCCAGCACGTCGATGCGCACACCGTCGACGGTCACGTGCTCGCCGACCTCGGGGATCCGTTCGAGACGGTCGAGCACGAGGCCGGCGATGGTGTCGTACCCGCCCTCGGGCAGCTCGTAGCCGGTGACCCGTTCGATCTCGTCCGTGCGCGACAGCGCGTCGACGACCCAGACGCCCGGCTCGAGTTCCATGTAGTCGCCCGGTGCCGTGGGGTCGTACTCGTCCTGGATGTCGCCGACGAGTTCCTCGACGATGTCCTCGAGCGTCACCACGCCGGCGGGAGCGCCGTACTCGTCGATCACGATCGCCATCTCGGTCGAGCGGGCCCGCAGCCCGGACAACACCACGGCGAGACCCGCCGCCTCGGGTACCGCCAGCACCTCGTGCACGAGCTCGATCACCTTGACCTCGCGGTAGTTGTCCCGGGGCACGCCCAGCAGATCCTTGGCGTGCACGATCCCCTCGAGGGAACCGTCGGCGCCGATCACCGGGAACCGCGAATGGTTCGAACCCATCAGCTCGCGCAGGTCCTCGGCGGTCTCGTCGACGCCGATGGTCACGACGCGGTTCCAGGGGATCATGGCGTCGGACGCCTCGAGTTCGCTGAAGTTGATCGCCCGCTCGAGCAGGGCCGCCTGCTGGATGGTGAGGTGTCCGCTCTCCGCCGAGGAGTCGACGATGAGGTCGAGCTCCTCGGTCGACACGGTGGTGTTCAGTTCCTCCACGGGCTCGACACCGACGAGGCGCAGCAGGCGGTTGGCCGACTCGTCGAAGAGTCTGATCAGCGGGCCCGCGATCTCGAGGTACATCAGCAGCGACGGCGCCAGGGTTCGAGCCACCGGTTCGGGCTTGGCGATCGCCAGGTTCTTCGGGGCGAGCTCGCCGAACACCATCTGCGCCACGGTGGCGATGACGAAGCCCAGGGCGAACGCCACCCCGAAGGCGGCCGAGTCGGACAACCCGATCGTCCGCAGTCCCGGCTCGATCAAGGCGGCGATCGCCGGCTCGGCGATGAAGCCGAGCACGAGGGTGGTGACCGTGATCCCGAGCTGTGCCCCCGACAGCATGAAGCTCAGTCGTTGGTGGACCGCGACGGCGCGGCGTGACTTGCGGTCGTGCTCGGCGGCCTCGGCGAACTTGCCGCGCCGAGCCGCCACGAAGGCGAACTCACCGGCGACGAAATACCCGTTGGCGACGATCAACGCGACCGACCGCGAGGATTCCGAGCGCATTCAGCACGGCGTCAACTTCGAAGTCGGTCGTCGTACATGGCCACCGAGATGATATCCGCCTGGTCCGCTCGGTGGCGCGTTCCCCGGCAGGCCGTCCGGACGCGACACGCGCGGTGCCAGGGTGTCATCGACTACGGCGCCGGCTCGATGATCGCCACGACCGGCACGTCCGGCGGCGGGGTCGACGATCGGTAGCGCAGGAGATCCTCGGCGCCCCACACGGCGAACGCGGCGTCGACGAGACCCCAGTACGTGCTGCGGATGCCGGCTCGCCCTCTGTCGCGCGCCGCTTCGTACCGCTCGATCGCCGAGGGTCGCGGCACGTACGTCACGACTCGTGCCTCTGGCTCGAGCGCCGCGCCGCGCACCGTCACCGAGGCGGTGACGTCGACCCGGTCGTAGTCGCGTTCGCGCTGGTCGAGCGCGGCGATCTCGATGTCGGACACGAGCGCCACGATGCCGTTCACCGTCTCGTCGGCGGCGGCGACGACGCCGAGCGCGACGATCACACCGTCATCGACGACGATGCCGTCCGCCCGGCACCACGTCCCGACGACGTGACCGACCCCGTAGTTCCAACGCCGGCCCCAGCCGGTCAGTTCGGCGGCGAGGAAGTCGGCTCCCGGTGTCACTCGACGTCCCAACGTCCTTCCGAGCGATTCGGGATCGACGAGCGATCCGTAGCCGAACACCCAGGTCGGCGGCGACGAGGCGACCATCCTCAGCTGCCGGCTCGGGCGAGCGCTTCCAGTTCGGCCCAGAGGGTGTCGACCTGCTGCCGCAACGCCTCGACGTCGCCGGAGTTGTCGATCACGTGCGTCGCCTTGGCGAGGCGGTCGGCGCGGCTGATCTGGCTGTTCATCCGGGCGCGGGCGTCGGCGGCGTCCATGCCGCGGTGCTCGACGAGCCGCTGCACGGCGATCTCCGGATCGACGTCGACCACGATCGTGGCCGCCAGTTCGTCACGCGGGTTCTCGGCGAGCAGCGGGAAGTCGAGCACGACGACGTGATCGGTACCGGCCTGGGCCGCGATCTGCCGTTGGATCTCGACCTGCATCGCCGGATGGACGATGGCGTTCAGATCGGCGAGGGCCTGCTTGTCGTTGAACACGATCGCCGCCACCGCAGCGCGATCGAGCGAACCGTCGGCGGCGATGATGTGCTCGCCGAACCGGTCGGCCATCGCGGCGAGCAGCGGGGTGCCCGGCGCCTGCAGGTCGCGGGCGATCTGGTCGGCATCGACGATGATCGCGCCGCGTTCGGCCAGCATCGGCGACACCGTCGACTTGCCGGCACCGATCCCGCCGGTGAGCCCGACGACGATCACGGCTCGCTCACGACGTCACGCTCGGCGCGCGAGATCACGGCAGAACAGCCAGGAATCGGGCGACCCGCCGGGTCACTCGGCGTTGGCTTCGACCGGCTCGTCGATGACCACCGACGTGAGGTCGGCATCGACGGATTCGGTTGCGGCGTCGCCGGTTGCAGCTTCGTCGCCCTCGGCCGCCTCGCCGGTGCCGGTCTCGGCGTAGTACTCCGACCACGCCGCCTCGGCCTCGGCGTCGGTCTCGCCGGCGACCCAGTTGCCGGCCGCGTCGACCTCGAAGTGCTCGCGGTACTCGGCGGCGAGCTCGCCACCCTCCGCGGCCTGCTTGATCGACAGGCTGATGCGACGACGGGCGAGGTCGAGATCGATGATCTTGACCCACAGCTCCTCACCGGGCGTGACGACCTGCTCGGGCGAGTCGACGTGGTGGGCCGACATCTCCGAGATGTGCACGAGGCCCTCGATGCCTTCGCCGACCTGGACGAACGCACCGAACTGCACGAGCTTGGTGACCCGGCCGTAGACGAGCTGCTCGACCTGGTGGCTCTCGGCGAACTCCTGCCACGGATCCTGCTGCGTGGCCTTCAGCGAGAGGCTGATGCGCTCACGGCTGAAGTCGACGTCGAGGACCTGCACCTTGACCGGATCGCCGATGGCGACGACCGAGCCCGGATGGTCGACGTGCTTCCACGACAGCTCGCTGACGTGGATGAGGCCGTCCATGCCGCCCAGGTCGACGAATGCGCCGAAGCTGACGACCGAGGAGATCGTGCCCTCGCGGACCTCGCCGACCTTGAGGTTGGTGAGGAACTGGTCGCGGGTCTCCTTCTGGTTCTCCTCCAGGTAGGCGCGACGGGAGAGGACGACGTTGTTGCGGTTCTTGTCGAGCTCGATGATCTTGGCGTGCACCGTGGTGCCGATGTACGGCGCCAGGTCGCGGACGCGGCGGAGTTCGACGAGGGATGCCGGCAGGAAGCCGCGCAGGCCGATGTCGACGATGAGGCCGCCCTTGACGACCTCGATGACCGGACCCGTGACGACGGCGTCGGCTTCCTTCTTCGCTTCGATGTCGCCCCAGGCACGCTCGTACTGCGCACGCTTCTTCGACAGGACGAGGCGGCCTTCCTTGTCCTCTTTCGTCAGGACCAGCGCTTCGACGTGCTCGCCGAGCGAGACGACCTCGGACGGGTCGACGTCGTTGCGGATGCTCAATTCACGAGCCGGGATGACACCTTCGCTCTTGTACCCGATGTCGAGCAGGACTTCGTCCTTGTCGATCTTCACCACCGTGCCGTGCACGAGCTGACCGTCGTCGACGGTGACCATCGTGCCGTCGATCGCATCGGCGAACGACATGCCGAGATCGTCGGACACGACCTCACGGGGGGTGTAGTTGCCCTCGTCGTCGAACGTTCCCATCGGCTGACTGGATTCAGCCTGGAAGGTCGTCGGTGAGGTGGTTGCGGTGTCGGACAAGGGACGGACTGCTTTCGGGAACTTCGAGAAGTGGAACGGATGGACGAGATCGCGAACGACCCCACTGCCGGCGGCAGGCCGACAATGATAGCACTCCCCCGCCACAACCACCTTGGGTGGCAAAACCACCCCGTCCCGCCCCGAACGTGCGCCCCCCACCCGAAAAATGGAGCAGATGTCGCGCTCAGCGCGACATCTGCTCCAAATTTCAGGTTCCGCCGGGTTCGAGGAGGGCGATCAGACGGCGTCACCGCCGCGTTCGCCGGTGCGGATCCGGACCAGATCGTCGACGTCGGTCACCCAGATCTTGCCGTCGCCGATCTTGCCGGTGCTGGCCGCGGTGGAGATCGCCTCGATGATCGCGTCGACGGTCTCGTCGGTGGTGACGACGTCGATCTTGACCTTGGGGACGAAGTCGATCTTGTACTCCGCTCCGCGGTAGGTCTCGGTGTGGCCGCCCTGACGTCCGAAGCCTCGGACCTCGCTGACGGTCATGCCGACGACGCCCGCCGACTTGAGTGCCTCCTGGACGTCGTCGAGCTTGAACGGCTTGACGATTGCGGTCACGAGCTTCATGCGTGCTGCTCCTTGTTAGCGAGGATCGGGGTAGCGAGGATCTGTGCTGGATTCTTGTTGATCATGGCGATCACTGCTTCACGAACTCGGGATAGGCGGAGACACCCATCTCCGGGATGTCGAGGCCTTCGATCTCGTCGGCCTCGGCCGAGCGGATGCCGCCCTTGCCCATCTTCTTGGAGACCGTGTCCTGGATCTTGAAGAAGGCATACGCCACGCCGATGATCACGGTCCAGATGACCGCCGCACCGAGGGCCTGGGCACCGAGCTGGCCGGCGTCGCCCCAGAACAGGCCCTTGACGCCTTCTACCGACGGAGCCGTTCCAGCCGGCGCCGTAGCTGCCGTTGGCGAACAGGCCGACGGCGAGCACACCGAAGGTGCCGCAGACACCGTGGACGGCGATGGCGCCCACCGGATCGTCGATCTTCAGCTTGCGCTCGACGAAGAACACGGCCTCGATGACGAGCACACCGGCGATGATGCCGATGACCGCGGCCATCGCCGGGTTGACGAACGCACAGGGCGCCGTGATGGCGACCAGGCCGGCGAGCATGCCGTTGGCCATCATGCCCGGATCGGGCTTGCCCGTGCGCTTGGTGATGTAGAACATCGCCGCGATGGCACCGAAGGCCCCGGCGATCGCCGTGTTCGTGGCGACGACGGCGAACTGCACGTCGGTGGCCGCGAAGGTCGACGCGGCGTTGAAGCCGAACCAGCCGAACAGCAGGATGAACGTGCCGAGCATCGCCATCGGGATGTGGTGGCCCGGGATGCCCCGCGGGGTCCCGTCCTTGTCGAACTTGCCGATGCGCGGTCCGAGGACGACGGCACCGGCCAGACCGGCGACGCCGCCGACGGCGTGAACCACGCCGGAACCGGCGAAGTCGACGTAGCCGGCGCCGAGGCTCATCGTGTCCCACGTCTTCGCCAGCCAGCCGCCGCCCCAGGTCCAGGCCGCGAAGATCGGGTAGTAGATGCCGCCGCAGAACAGGCCCCAGATCACGAAGCTGCCCCACTTCCACCGCTCGGCCATGGCGCCGGTCGGGATCGTCGCGATCGTGTCCATGAAGGCCACCATGTAGAGGAACAGGGCGAGCACGCCGGCGTCGATGCCGCCGCCGGACATCGCCCAGCCGCCCTTCCAGAGGAACACCCAGTTGCCCGGAACCGAGCAGCGGGCTCCCGACGGCTGCGCCGAGCCCGCCGAAGTAGCCCGACATGTCGAGCGCACTGAGCGACAGCGGGAACCCGATCAGGAAGAAGCGCGATGAAGCCGAGGCCGAAGATGGCGAAGTTCGTGCTGACCACGTGGGCGGCGTGCTTGGCACGGCAGAAGCCCGGTCTCGACGAGCGCGAAGCCGGCCTGCATGAAGATCACCAGAATTGCGCCGATGACCACCCACAGCATGTTGACCTGTCCGCCGAGTGCAGTGACCGATTCGTCCGGCTGCATCGGGCTCAGGCCTGTCAAGAGCGACAGCATTCATTCCTCCTGTGTCTGTTCGGCTGGCCGGTTTGCCATGCCCGGCGGCAACTTACAGACGACGCATTTCGCCGGAATATCCCCTTTGTTTCGTCTTGATTTCCTCTTTGTGGCGGCAAGATCAACACCACGTCACCAGCGTGTTCGCGCGTCTCGGAAATATGGAGCAGACGTCGCGCTCAGCGCGACATCTGCTCCATATTTCGGGGAAGGCGGGTGGCGATGACGAGGAATTCGGGCGACTCGGTCGTGGCGGGATCGAGCGAGTAGGCGCCGGGTTCGACGCTCGACAGCGAGTCGACCCGCAGGTCGTGGGCCCGCAGCAGCAGGCGCAGCTCGCGCGGCGTGTAACAGCCGGTCCAGAGGTCGACGGTGGCGATCTCACCGGATTCGGAGCGGATGTCGGTCCGTTCGTGCGACACACCGGTCGCCGCATCGAACGACGCCTCCTCGTGGTAGCGGACGGCGAAGTAGGCGTTGAACGCGCTGAGGGCGAGACGGCCACCGTCGCGTAGGGCCCGGGCCATCCCGGCGACCACCAGGTCGTCGTCACCGTCGGCCGTCATCATGCCGAAGGCGCCCTGGCACAGGCAGACGACGGCGTCGAACTCGTCGTCGAACGCCATCGCCCGCGCGTCGAGCCGTGCGAACGTCGCGCCGTCCGGTGCGCCGTCGCCGGCGAGTTCGACGAAGCGGTGGCTGATGTCGATGCCGTGCACCTCCACACCGCGCCGGGCGAGTTCGTGGGCGTGCCGCCCCGTGCCACAGCCGACGTCGAGGACGCGGGACCCGGGAACGAGTCCGAGCTGCGCCACGATGTGATCGACCTCCTGCACCGTGCCCTTCGTGTGGGCGTACCGGTCGTAGGCGGCCCCGAGGTGATCGGCGAGATCCTCGAACCAGTGGTCGCGCTCCGCCACCGTCCGCCTACTGCTCGGGCCGGTCGTTCTGCTCAGGCCCGTCGTCTCTGCTCGGGACGGTCGTAGGCGAGCCCCGCCGCGTAGTCGCGCTCCATCATCGCCCGGCCGGCGTCGTCGACACCCTCGATCACGCCCTGCGCGGCGAGCACGTCGAGCGCCTCGGGCACGTCGGCGGCCTCGCTCCAGCTGTCGGCTTGCCAGACCTTGCCTCGGCGGAACGCCTTGGCGCAGTGCACGAACACCTCGTCGGCACGCACGACGATCGCCGTCGTCGGTCGCCGCAGCTCGTCGGCCCAGCGGTCGAGCACGGACGAGTCCGTGGTCACCCACGCCCGCCCGTTCACGCGCACGGTCTCGTCCTTGCCCGGCACGAGCAGCAACATGCCGGCCGAGCCGGACGCCACGACACCACGGAGACTGTCGATCAGGTTGTTGCCGTTGAGGTCCGGGATCGCCAGGTACTCGTCGTCGATGACGCGGACGAATCCCCGCGGCCCGCCGCGCGGCGACACGTCGACACCGCCGTCGTGGCCGACCGTGCCGACGAGCACGAACGGCGACTGGGCGACGAACGAGCGGGTGCCCTCGTCGATGCCCGGCCGCTTCTTGCCCTGGACGAGCCGGCCGGGTGCCCGGTAGAGCGCTTCGAGTTGGGCGGCCGACTCGATCAGCGCACCGAACGGCGGCGCCACGGTGGTCTCCGACATGTCAATTCCTCCGGTTCGTGACGGGGCTCTGGCTCATGACTTGGCCGATGCCCAGGTGTCGCCCCAGGAGACGTTGACCTCCAACGGCACCGCGAGTTCGGCCGCACCGTGCATCAGCTCGACCACCAGTTCGCCGACCTCGTCGTGTTCGTCGTCGGGCACCTCGACGAGGACCTCGTCGTGCACCTGCAGCACGAGCCGGCTCGCCCGCCGCTGCTCGACGAGCGCCTGGTCGATGCGCACGAGCGCCACCTTGAAGATGTCGGCAGCCAGGCCCTGGATGCCGGCGTTCATCGCCTGCCGCTCGCCGGCCTGGCGCACCCGGAAGTTCGAGTTCATCAGTTCCGGGATCGGTCGGCGGCGACCGAACAACGTCTCGGTGTAGCCGCGCTCGCGCGCCTCGATGACCGTGCGGTCCATGTAGTTCTTCACGTTCGGGAACGCCACGAAGTAGGCCTCGAGAATGACCGCAGCCTCCTCGGTGGCGATGTTCAGACGCTGTCCGAGGCCGTACGCCTCCATCCCGTACGCCAGTCCGTACGACACCATCTTCGCCTTCGAGCGCTGCTCGAGGGTGACCGCCTTCGGATCGACGCCGAAGACCCTCGCCGCGGTGGCGTTGTGGATGTCCTGGCCGCTCGTGAACGCCTCGATCAACCCGGGATCGGTGGCCAGGTGGGCGATGCAGCGCAGCTCGATCTGGTTGTAGTCGGCCACGAGCAGCCGCGTGCCGGCCGCCGGCACGAAGGCGCGCCGGAACTGACGCCCCTCCTCGGTGCGCACCGGGATGTTGTGGAGGTTCGGCTGGTCGGACGACAGGCGGCCCGTGCGCGCCACCGTCTGGTTGAACGTCGCGTGGATCCGACCGTCGGGGGCGACCTCGGCGAGGAGGCCCTCGCCGTAGGTGCTGCGCAGCTTCTCGACCTCGCGGAAACGCATGAGCGGGCCGAGGAACTCGGGCCACTGGTCCTTGATCTTCTCCAGCGTCGCGGCGTCGGTCGAGAAGCCGGTCTTGGTCTTCTTGCCCGGACTGAGGCCGCGCTCGTCGTACAGGATCTCCCGCAGCTGCTTGGGCGAGTTGAGGTTCAGGTCGTCGCGGCCCGCCACCGTGCGGAGTTCCGCACCGAGGGCGTCGACCTCGGCCGACAAGCGGGCACCGAGCGCTCGCAGTTCGTCCACGTCCACGGCGATCCCGACGTGTTCCATCTTGGCGAGCACCACCACGAGCGGGTTCTCGATCGTGCGGTAGAGCTCGGCCATCCCCTGCGCCTCGAGGCTGGCGACGATCGGGCCGCCGAGCGCATTGACGGCGAGCGCGTCGCGGCCGGCGCGTTCGGCATCGGTCATCGACGTGCCGTCGAGGTCGAGCTGGCCCGACGAGGCGACGTCGGACGGGCGGGCGAACCGCGTGTACTTCTCGATCAGGTCGGGCAGCGTGTAGCGCGCCTCGGCGGGATCGATCAGGTAGGCGGCGATCGCCGTGTCGAGCGTCAGGCCCTCGACGTCGACCCCAGCGGCGAGCAGCGACCGCATCAGCGGCTTGACGTTGTGGCCGCGGATGTCGTGGTGGCCGGCGAGCGCGATCGCCACGCGGTCGTCGGCCAGCAGCGCCGCGGGGATCCAGACGACCTCGGCCTGCTCCGGGTCCTGCACGACGGCGAGCCCGCTCACCGGGGTCCTCCCCGGCTCGCCCTCCCAGGCGGCGGCGACGTCGAGCGTCGGCAGGCCCTCGATGAGAGCGGCCGCCTCCGATGCGTCGTCGAGGACGCGGACCTCGGCGACGAGTTCCTGACGGTCTGCGGCACCGGCGATCTGGAGGCTCGTCCCCATGCCGTCGAGCGCCTCGGACAGCCGGATGCCGAGCGTCCGGAACTCGAGGAAGTCGAACAGTCGCTGGAGTTCCTCCGGGTTCGGGCTCACGCCGAGCTCGTCGACGGTGATCCCGCCGAGGGGCGCGTCGTGGCGCAGCACCATCAGGTCGAAGTTCTTGCGCGCCCGCGCCTCGTGCTCGATCAGCGACGACTGCAGTTTCGGCGTCTGCGCGGCGACGTTGGCGAAGACGCCGTCGAGGCCGCCGTACGTGGTGATCAGCTTGGCCGCCGTCTTCTCGCCCACACCGGGCACGCCGGGCAGGTTGTCGCTCGTGTCGCCGCGCAGCGCGGCGTACTGCGGGTACAGCGCCGGACTGACGCCGGTCTTCTCGAGGATGCCGGCCTCGTCGTAGAGGGCGTAGTCGCTGACCCCGCGCCGGTTGTACAGCACCTTCACGTGCGGATCGGCGACGAGCTGGTAACTGTCGCGGTCGCCGGTGACGATGATCACGTCGTGACCCTCACCGACGAGCAGGTCGACCGCGGTGGCGATGAGGTCGTCGGCCTCCCATCCGGCAAGGTCGATCGTCGAGATCCCGATGGCGTCGAGGACCTCGCGGACGAGCCCCATCTGCTGGCGGAGGATGTCCGGGGCGGCGGTGCGTTGCGCCTTGTACTCGGGCTCGGACTCGTGGCGGAACGTCGGCTCGGGGCGATCGAACGTGACGAGCACGCCGTCGGGCTTGTGGTCCTTCAACACGTTGATCAGCATCGACGTGAAGCCGAACACGGCGTTGGTCACCTGGCCGCTGGCCGTGGCCATGTCGGTCGGCAGCGCGAAGAACGCGCGGTAGGTCAACGAGTTGCCGTCGACGACGATGTAGGTCCCCATCGGTGCCTTCCGGTCAGTCCGTGTCCGGACGCAGCGATCCGTCGAGGACCCGGTCGGCCACGTCGCGCATGCGGGTCCGCTCGCTCATCGCGGTCCGCTGGATGTAGCTGAACGCGTCGTTCTCGGTCATCGCGCACTCGTCCATCAGCACGCCCTTGGCCCGTTCGATGAACTTGCGCGCCTCGAGCTGCTCGGCGAGGGCGTCGATCTCGCCCGTGAGCGTGCGCAGCTCGCGGAAGCGGCCCATCGCCACCTCGATGGCGGGGATGAGATCGCTCTTCTGGAACGGCTTGACGAGGAACGCCAGGGCACCCGCGTCGCGAGCCTCCTCGACGACCTCACGCTGGCTGAACGCGGTGAGCATCAGCACGCCGCAGATCTTCTCACCGTTGATGATGCGGGCCGCTTCCACCCCGTCCATCCCCGGCATCTTGATGTCGAGGATGGCCAGATCGGGTTGCAGCGCCCGGGCGAGTTCGACCGCCTGATCGCCACGGCCGGTCTCCCCCACCACCTCGTAGCCCTCTTCCTCGAGCGTCTCGCGCAGGTCCATCCGGATGATGGCTTCGTCTTCGGCGATCACGACGCGCAATGGCATCCCCACTATCTACCATTCGCGGACGGGATCGACCGCCTGTGCGGTCGGGCGTCGTGTCACATCCGGTCGAGGAGCTCGTCCTGCTTGCGTTCGAGCCCGGCGATCTCCTGCACGACGTGGGCCCGGTGCTTGTGCATCGCGTCGACGTGGCGTTGCGCATCGCGGGCCTCGTACGACGCGCCAGGGGTCTCCGACACGAGGGCCCGGATCGCCTGGTCGTCGGCGTTGTCGCCGAGATGCGACAACTGCTCGTCGATGATCGCCAACTCGGCGCGGAGCGATCGCAGGCGCGACGCGACCGACGAGAGCCGTCGTTCGACGAGCCACGAACCCATGGATCAGCCGATCGCCGCCATCAGGGCGGCGCTCCACGGCCGGCCGAGCGAACGCAGCCGGTCGCACGCTTCGTCGCCGATCGCCGCGTACGGCGCGATCGCCAGTTCGTCGGTGCGCTCCTCGATCCACTGCCGGCGCTCGCGACCGAGTGCGCTGAAGGCACCGTCGTCGCCGATCCAGCCGCGCTCGCGGAGTGATTCGACGGCCGCCGCCCAATCCTCGTCGCTGCGCTGACGGGTCAGGCGGAGCGTGTCGCTCGGTACGTCACCGGCGAGCCCGTGCGTGACGAGCGCCTCACAACCCGAGAGACCCTCCACCGTCAGTGCGGCGATGTGCCCGTCGCCGCGGAACTCACGCAACAGCGACTGGGCGTGCCACAGCACGAGGTGCGGGTCGCTCGGCCACGGCAGTGTGGCGTGACCGGCGAACAGCGGCCGTCCCTCGGGGCGTTCGCAGGCCACGAACGCCGCGGCGCGGGCGATGTCGGCGGCCTCGACCATCTCGGCGGAATCGATCGCTTCCGGAGCGAGCCGACGGATCATGCGGTCGGCGGCGCGCAACCTCGCCGCCAGGATCTCCTCCGGCGTCACCCGGGACCACACCCCGTCCATGCTCCGCTCGACGAGCCCGTGATCGAAGTTGAAGAACGTGGCGATCACCACCGACGCCGGCACCGCGCCCATCGGCGCCGACCTGGACGCGAAGTAGCCGGTCATCCGATCGTCGATGCCGAGCGCGGCGTACTCCTCGCGGGCCTCGGCGGCGAAGTAGATCGCGCCGTGCAGCGGCTCGAGTGTCCGCCAGGTCTTGCGTGCCAATTGTGCGTCCATGCGCCGATCCTGCCAGATCGATCGCGCCGTGCCCCGGGTGGGACTCGAACTCACACTTGATGGAGTTTGAAGCCATTGCCTCTACCGATTGGGCTACCGGGGCGGTGCCGCCACGAGTATCGGCAGACATGCCATGCCGGGTCATGCTTTGGGCCCGACGAACGTGTCGAGGAGCGCAACGCTTTCGCGTCGATTCACGACGATGTTGACGTCGTTCGTCCGTGTCCAGTCGACGCCGACAACGTCACAAGCGTGAGCGAACAGGCCCCGAACGTCGTCGGACCGGTTGGTGAACTGATAGCGGGGATATTCGTACGATCGACGGCTCGCTCCCCGAACCCGGTTGATCGCCCGACACCCGTCGCTCTGGATGAGCCCGCGGAGCAAGAGGCGGGGGTGGTCGGTCAGGGCGATGGTTTCCTGCCATGGCTCGAGCGTGATCCGGCGCAAGTGCTTCTTGCCCGGTGCGGCCCGTTGGGGCGGCGTCTACCAAGCACCGCCATGCGTCGAGTAGGCCTGGACATTGACGACACCCTGACGCGGTACCCGCCCGAGCGATGTCGGGGAGGATCGCTCTCGATCGCCCGCTGCACTTCGTCGACGATGCCCGGATACGCGGCGCAGCACGAGATGACCAGTCGATAGACGCCGCGCCGCCCGTTGAGGTCGACCCACCCGTCGCCCAGGTACTGGCCCGGAGGTATCGAGTACGCCCCCGGATCGAGCCGGTGCCGCAGCGGGCAATCGTCGCCGACACATCGGACGACGCGAACCGGTCGGTACCCCATCGTTCGCGATCCAGGCCCGGACCGTTCCGACGTCGACACCAACCATCCGGGCGATCCGCAGCTTCGGCACGCCGGCCCGAGCGAGCACGAGCACCTCGTCGACGACCTCCTGCGGATGCCGGATGTACATGGTTCGATGATGCGCCGCGGGTGTGACAGTGGATGCGGGCCGTCGTCTGCCGACGCTACCGGCCGGTAGCTCGCAGCGTCGGCGTGGTCGGTCTAGCCTGCCGCGAATGCTCGCATTCACCTTCCCCGGTCAGGGGTCGCAACGGCCGGGGATGGGTCTGCCGTGGCGTGAGCACGAGAGTTGGGAGCTCGTCGACGAGGCGAGCGAGGTGGCGGGACGTGACGTCGCCGAGTTGCTGTGCAACGCCGATGCGGAGGAGCTGCGCGACACGCGCAACGCCCAACTCACCACGTTCGTGTCGAGTCTGATGGTCCTCGACGCCGTCGAGCGGCTCGGCGTCGAACCGAGTTTCTGCGCCGGCCACAGCCTCGGCGAGTACACCGCCCTGACCGCCACCGGCGCCCTCGGCTTCGACGACGGAGTGCGTCTCGTGGCCGCCCGCGCCGCCGCCATGCACGACGCCGGCAACGCCCAACCCGGCACGATGGCCGCCGTCCTCGGCCTCGACGACGACCAGGTCGAGATCGCCTGCCGCCGCGCCGACGCCGACGTCTGGGTGGCGAACTTCAACGCCCCGGGCCAGGTCGTGATCGCCGGCTCGCCCGCGGGAGTCGAGGCGGCCGCGGCCCACGCCAAGGAACTCGGGGCCAAGAAGGTCATGCCGCTGCAGGTGTCCGGCGCCTTCCACACGCCGTACATGGTCCCCGCCCGCGAACGTCTGCGCGAGGCGCTCGCCGCAGCGAACCCCCGTGACACCGACGTTCCCGTCGTTTCGAACGTCGATGCGATGGCCCACGACCGCGGCGAGGACTGGGCCAGCCTGCTCTCCGCACAGTTGTCCAGCCCGGTGCGCTGGAAGCACTGCCTGCTCGCCCTCGAGGACGCCGGCGTCACGAGCTTCGCCGAACTCGGCCCCGGTGGCGTGCTCACCGGGATGGCGAAGAGGACGGTCACCGACGCCCGAACGATCGCGGTCTCGACACCGGAGGACCTCGACAAGCTCCTCGAGTGGGTCGAGCCCAGTCTGGCGGCGGCGCGCCCGTCACTGCCGACGGCGGTCGAGGGCGAGCATCTGTTCGCCGTCGAGCGACTGGTCGTCAGCCCGGGCTCGGGGATCTTCACACCACTCGGCAGCATCGACGACGGCGCACAGATCTCCGTCGGCACCGTGATCGGCCACGTCGGCGACCTCGAGGTCCGTTCACCGTTCGCCGGGATCCTGCAGAGTTACATCGCCGTCGACACCGAACGTGTCACCACCCGGCAACCGATCGCCTGGTTGCGTTCCACCTGAGAAGATTGAGCCACTCGATGCGAGCGGAGCCAGACGAGAGCAAGCCAGACGAGAGCAAGCCAGACGAGAGCAAGCCAGACGAGAGCAAGGAGGTCCAGATGCCAGCGGTACGCAGTGGCACCCGTGGCGCGGTGATCACCGGTTGGGGCACCGCCCTCCCGCCGAAGATCCTCACCAACGCCGATCTCGAACAGATGATGGACACGAACGACCAGTGGATCGTCGAGCGGACCGGCATCCGTGAACGCCATGTCGGGGGCACCACTGCCGATCTGTCGATCGAGGCGGCCCGGCAGGCGATCGACATGGCGGGTTTGCAGCCCGGTGAGATCGACGGTCTGATCCTCGCCACGACGACGCCCGATCGGCGGGTGCCGGCGACGGCGTCGACGGTGCAGCACGAACTCGGGCTGGCCTGCGGCGCCTTCGACGTCAACGCGGCCTGCTCCGGTTGGGTCTACGCACTGATCAACGCCCACGGCATGATCGCCATGGGCGCCGACAAGGTCCTCGTCGTCGGCACCGACACCCTCGCCCGCATCGTCGACTGGACCGACCGCAACACGGCGATCCTCTTCGCCGACGGATCGGGGGCCGTGGTGATCGAAGCCGTCGACGGGCCGGGACAGCTGTTGTCGTGGGACCTCGATTCCGACGGCAGCGCCGAGCGGTTCCTCTACTGCGACTTCGACGCCAAGATGCAGATGGACGGCAAGGAGGTGTTCCGGCGGGCGGTGCGCGTGATGGTCGACTCCGCCAAGAAGTCGATGGCGCACGCCGGCGTCACCGCCGACGACATCGCCCTCGTCGTGCCGCACCAGGCGAACATCCGCATCATCAGCGCCGCCTGCGACCGTCTCGGTGTCGGACTCGATCGCACGGCCATCGTGCTCGACCACACCGGCAACACGTCGTCGGCCTCGGTGCCGTTGGCGCTCGCCGACGCGCTCGACGCCGGCCGGGTCCAGGACGGTGACCTCGTGCTGTTCGTCGGCTTCGGTGCCGGGATGACCTCGGCGAGCGCGGTCATCCGCTGGTCGTCGACGGCCAAAGAGCAGCAGTCGTGACCGACGTCCCGGCGACCGGGCGTGTCGTGCTCGTCACCGGTGGCTCGCGCGGCATCGGACTGGCCTGTGCCCGCCGGTTCGCCGCGCTCGGCGACCGCGTCGCCGTCACGTACCACTCGTCGCCCCCGCCCGAGGGGTTGTTCGGGGTCAAGTGCGACGTCACCTCCTCGACCGACGTCGACGCAGCCTTCGACGCCATCGAGGCCGAGTTCGGCAGCACGGTCGAGGTCCTCGTGTCGAATGCCGGCATCACGAACGACGGCCTGCTGCTGCGCATGAGCGAGGACGACTTCACGTCGGTCATCGACGCCAACCTGACCTCCGCGTACCGCGTCGCCAAGCGGGCGTCCAAAGGGATGCTGCGCGCCCGCACCGGCCGCATCGTGTTCATGTCGTCGGTCGTCGCGCTCCTCGGCCAGGCCGGCCAGGCGAACTACGCGGCATCGAAGGCCGGTCTCGTCGGCCTCGCCCGCTCGCTGGCGCGCGAGCTCGGATCGCGGTCGATCACCGTCAACGTCATCGCCCCCGGCCCGGTGGCCACCGACATGACCGCCGCCCTGTCCGACGACCTGCTGGCCGCGATGACGGCCGCCGTGCCGCTCGGGCGCGTCGCCACCGCCGACGAGATCGCCGGCGTCGCGACGTTCCTGGCGTCCGCCGACGCGGCGTACATCACCGGCGCCGTCATCCCCGTTGACGGCGGACTGGGTATGGGACACTGACCGCCGATCTACAATTCGGAACCACCAACAAGGAGAGAACCGTGGACCAAGAACTGTTTGCCCGTTTCCGCAAGTGCGCCGTCGAAGTGCTGTCCGTCGAGGAGAGCGCCATCGTGCCCGAGGCCAATTTCGGTGACGATCTCGACGCCGACAGCCTCGACCTCGTCGAACTCGTGATGGCCCTCGAGGAGGAGTTCGACATCTCCGTGCCCGAGGAGGAGCTCGAAGGCGTCGAGACGGTGCAACAGGCGTACGACCTCGTCACTGCGAAGCTCTGATGAGCGGCGACCGACGGGTCGCGGTCACCGGACTGGGCGTCGTCGCTCCGGCTGGGCTGGGTGTCGACGCGTTCTGGTCGGGACTGCTCGGCCCAGGCATCTCCGATGGTCGCCAGTCGATCGAGATCGAGGACTGGGACCCGGCGCCGTACTTCGAGAGCCCGAAGCACGCCAGACGCGCCGACCGCGTCGAGCAGTTCGCGCTCGCCGCGGCCGGTGAGGCGTTCGACCGCGCCGGTGGCGTCGATGCGATCGGGGTGGACCCGAGTCGGTTCGGCACGATCTTCGCCAGCGGCATCGGGGGGCTGCGCACCCTCGAGGAGCAGGTGATCGTGCGCGTCGAGAAGGGTGAGCGGCGCGTGTCGCCCTTCCTCGTGCCGATGATGATGGTCAACGCCTCGGGTGCGGCCATCTCCATGCGCTACGGCCTGCAGGGACCCAACGAGACGATCTGCACGGCCTGCGCCGCGGGCACCCACGCCATCGGTTACGCCGCCCGCCTGATCAAGTGGGGCGTCATCGATGCCGCGGCGACGGGTGGCGGCGAGTCGGCGGGCACGATCACCGCCCTGGCCGGCTTCCGCAACATGACCGCACTGTCGACCGTGGGCATCAGCCGGCCGTTCGACGTCGACCGCGACGGCTTCATCATGGGCGAAGGCTCGGCCGTGCTCATTCTCGAGGAGTGGTCGCGGGCGGAGGCTCGTGGCGCGAACATCCTCGGCGAGATCCTCGGCAGCGCGAGCAACGCCGACGCCCATCACATCACGGCTCCGTCGCCTGGCGGTGTCGGGGCGATCGCCTGCATGCGGATGGCACTGGCCGACTCCGGGATCGAGGCCGGCGAGATCAAGCAGGTCAACGCGCACGGCACGTCGACGCCGCTCAACGACGCCGCCGAGGCGGCCGCGGTGAGCGAGGTGTTCGGCGACCGCAACGTGCCCGTCGTGTCGATCAAGGGCGTCACCGGCCACGCGCTCGGCGCCGCCGGTGCCCTCGAGGCCGCCGCCGCCCTGCTGTCGATCGAGAAGCAGCTGATCCCGCCCACGGCGAACACCAAGGTGCTCGGCGACGACATGACGATCGACGTCGTGATGGGCCAGGCGCGCCCGTGGACGCCCGGGCCGATCATCTCGAACAACTTCGGCTTCGGCGGCCACAACGGCTCCGTCGTCATCGCCCCCGCCACGTGAGCCGATTCGGCCCGGCCTCACCCGATCCATCCGAAATGTGCCCCGATTCGTACGTTGAGCGTACGAATCGGGGCATATTTCGGTGCTGATGTTCAGGCGTCGACGATGACGAAGAGCAGTTCGCACTCGCAGGCGACGTCGCCGTTGACGAGGGCCCGTCCGCTTCCCTTGCCGGCGCGGGCCGACATCCGGCCCAGTTCGACCTCGAGCACGAGCTCGTCGCCGGGCACGACCTGACGGCGGAACCGCGCCTTGTCGAGGCCGCCGAACAGCGGCAGCTTGCCGGCGAACCGCTCGTCGGCGAGGACGGCGGCGGCGCCCACCTGGGCGATCGCCTCGCACATGAGCACGCCCGGCAGCGTCGGGCGGCCCGGGAAATGGCCGGCGAAGAAGTACTCGTCGCCGCTGAGCCGCCACACTCCCGAGGCGGACTCGCCCGGCACGATCGAGGTGAGTTCGTCGACGAGCAGGAACGGCGGCCGGTGCGGGAGCAGCGATGCCGGTGTCGGCAACGGCTTCGACGGCGGAACGGTCGGGTCGCCGGGCTGAGAAGTGGTCATGATCGTCGGGTCCAATCGATTCGGCGGCGGGCGTGGGCGTGGTAGTGGTCGGGGATGCTGCGCATGTTCTCGTCGATCCAGTAGTCGCCGCTCCCGTCGGGACCGGCCGATCGAGCGGTCATGACCTCGTCGAGCCGGCTCAGGAGCTCCCGACGGATCGCTTCGGGCGGCGACGGGTCGTGGACCCGCCAGACCACCATCGGCACCGCACACGCGTCGCACTCGGCGATCCAGCACAGATCGTCGGCGTGGAACCATTCGGTGAACGGCGTCGCCTCGCAGAGCTCACACGGCGTGTCGGTGGCCATCGGGTCCTCGCTCAGACGTCGCGGCCCGGCCGGCGCGCCGACTCGTGCGTCGGGTCACCCCGATAGCCGGGCGGATACGTCGACGCCAGCTCCGCGGCGGAGGGCTTGCGCCTGGAATAGGCGTCGGCCGGCAGCAGGTCGACGAGCGCGTCCATGATCCGCTTCGTGTCGGCCGCCGACGATCGGCCCACCAGGTCCACCGGGCAGACCCACCCGGATGCGGACCGTCGGTGGATCCGTGAGGTTGAACACGTTCGGCAGCCGGCTCGAGCGCGGCCACACCTTCTCGGTGCCCCACATCCCGACCGGGATCACCGGTGCGCCGGTCATCTGCGCCAGTCGGGCCGCTCCCCAGCGACCCTTCGGCTTGGAGAAGAACGCCGGGCCGCGCGGGATCGTGCCCTCCGGCATGATCACGACCATCTCACCGCCGGCGAGCGCATCGGCGGCCGCCTGGAGGGGCTCGTCCGATCCCGTTCCGCGCTCGACGCGGATGCCGCCCATCGCCGCGGCGATCTGACCGACGATCGGCGCGTCGAACACCTCCTTCTTCCCGAGGAATCGGGCGGCGCGCCCGCTCCGGGCAAGGGCGATCGAGACCGCCGCCACATCGAAGTAGCTGCGATGGTTGGCCACCACGATCGCCGGCCCGCTCGACGGGAGGTTCTCCACCCCGGCGATGTCGAAGCGGGCGTACGGATACGCGCCGGGTCGGGCGAGGCGCAGCGCCAGCTGCTGCAGTTCCAGCCCGACCACGGGGATCTTGACCACACCCGGCGGCACGTCGAGGTGCAGCGTCGGCCATCGTCGGGTGGCGGCGATCAGGACCATCCGGGGGTCGGGGTTGACCACGAGCGGATGGCCGACGGCGGCCAGCATCGGCGAGTCGTAGGCACTGTCGGAATAGGCGTAGCTGGCGGCGAGGTCGACGTCGTGTTCGTCCGCCCAGGCCGTGATCGCAGCCAGCTTGCCGGCCGACCACACGAACGGGCCGGCCAGCGTCCCGTCGTAGCGCCCGTCGGCGTCGACCGTGTAGCGCGTGGCGACGACATCGTCGAGCCCGAGCAGGTCGGCGAACGGCTTGACGAAGTCGTAGGGCGTGGTCGTGGCGAGCACGATCGGCCGCCCGGCGGAGCGGTGCGCGGCGAAGGCGGTCTCGGCGAACGGTTGGACCATGCCGACGAGCCGATCGGCAACGGTGGCGGCGGCCTCCTGGACAGCCGCCTGCGAACGTCCCTTCGCCAGCGTGACCGCCTGACGGGCGAGCGCCATCGAGGGCAACGTCTCGCCGATGGCGTTGAACAGGCCGAACATCAGCCGCTCCCCGGGAACGGAACGGGTCGTGAGCCCGGCGAGCCGCATCGCGTCGGCGAACACCTCCCCCGACGCTCCGCGCAGCAGCGTGCGATCGAGATCGAAGAACGCCGCGCCGCGCCTCGGCGATTCGGGCACGGTGGGAGCGTCGATCACCGGCGCCACACTACGTCCGCCGGGCGAGCCGTCCGGCAAGCGTCACGTCGTGCGACGCGGGCCGAAAAACGGGAAAGACCCGGATGGGGGATCCGGGTCTCTCAACCTGGGAACTCCACCGATGGGGGATCGGCTCGTGGGTTCCCTTCGAGTGGAACATGGGGGGTGTTCGCACTGCGATCTGTCTTGCTTGTGAAAGTATGCACGTGAACAAGCGATCTGGCAAGTAGAACTCAAAGATACTTGCTATCGTTTTTGGAGATGGACGTGCGGCAACTGGCCACGCTCGTGGCGATCGCCGACCACGGCACGTTCTCCGGTGCCGCCCGCGCCCTGTTCACGGTGCAGTCCAACGTGTCGAGCCACATCGCCCGCCTCGAGAAGGAGCTCGGCGTCACGCTCGTCGACCGCGCCAACGGCGGCCTCACCGAGGACGGGGCCCGAGTGGTGGAACGGGCCCGGCGGGTGCTGCGGGAGATGGACGACATCACCGCCGACACGGCGAGCCGCGACGCGACCGTGTCGGGCCAGACCCGGCTCGGCGTGATCGGCACGACGGCGCGCTGGCTGATGCCCCAGTTCCTCGGCCGGCTCGGCCAGCAACACCCGAACGTGCGGGTGATCATCCAGGACGGCGCCACCTCGACACTCGTGCCCAACCTGCTCTCGGGTCAGCTCAACGCCGCCGTCATCCACCTGCCGGTCGATGATCCCGAACTCGTGATCGAACCGCTGTTCGCCGAAGACCTGCTGCTGCTCGCCGACAAGAGCCATCCGTTGGCCAAGCACGACACGATCGCCCTGGCCGATCTCGACGAGGTCCCCCTGCTGCTCCCGCCGACCGGGGCGGCGCTGCGCCGGGTCCTCGATCGTGCCGCGGCGACGGCCGACATCACCTTGCGGCCACAGGCCGAGATCGACGGCGTCCGCCTGCTGGCCTCCCTCGCGCTCGACGGTTTCGGGGCGGCGATCGTTCCGGCGACGGCGGTGCCGATCTGGTTGCAGGGCTCGTTCCGGCGGATCACGGTGCCGGAGCTCCCGCGTCGCGTCGTGGCGTTCGCCCGCCGGCGCCGTCCGCGGCCGAGCGCACCGACCGTCGCGGCCCGCGACACGCTGCGCGACGTCGTCGTCGAACAGGGCGAACATCAGCACGGCGTCCATCTCGACACCGCGGTGCTGGCGGTCCCCCGCACCGCGTGACGCCCGGTACTGTCCGGGCGATGACCTCGGCCGAGCTGCGCGACCCCTGGATCGGCCACCAGCCGGGCGATCTCGAGTTCGTGAACCTCGTGCCGGGTGCCGCCCGGCCGATGATGCGCCGCCTCGGCGACCGTGACGTCATCTGGATCGACGTCGATCAACCCGGTGACATGGTGCGGCTGTCGTCGGCGACGTCGGCGAAGATCGAGTGCGGACTGATCGCCGGGCGCGACGTCGGACTCCCGGTCGTCCTCCTGCTGTCGAGCGCCGGCGCCGACATCATGGAGGGGATGTCGGCCCTCGATGCGTGGGGCGCGTCGCCGCGGCACTGGCCAGCTGTTCCGGTCGCGTGCCGACGATCGCCGTCGTCGATGGTCCCGCCGTCTCGGGACCGGCACTGCTGATGGGGCTCGCCGATTTCACGATCATGACCGAGCCGAGTTACGCGTTCGTCAACGGCCCGGTGATGGTGGAGGAATTCACCGGCATCGGCATCGACGTGGACGAGCTCGGAGGAGCGACCACGCATGCCCGCTACACCGGCGTCGCCACGATGGTCGTCGCCGATCGCGACGCGGCCATCGCCGCCGTGGAGAACCTGTTGGAGTACCTCCCCGACAGCACCGACGCCGAACCGGCCCGCTGGCCGTGCGACGATCCCGCCGATCGGCCGTGCCCCGAAGCGGGAGCCCAGATCCCGGCGAGTTCGACCGGCAGTTACGACGTGCGCAAGGTCGCCGAGGCGATTGCAGACGAGGACTCCGTGTTCGAGCTGCGCGACCGCTGGGCGGCGAACGTCGTGACCGCGTTCGCCACCCTCGACGGACGCCCGGTCGGCATCGTGGCGAACCAGCCCCTCTCGCTCGCCGGCACGCTCGACATCCCGGCCTCCCAGAAGGCGGCCCGGTTCGTCGCGTTCTGCGATGCGTTCAACCTGCCGATCATCACCCTCGTCGACACCCCCGGCTTCTATCCGGGCAAGGATCTCGAGTGGCGCGGGATGATCCGTCACGGGGCACAGCTCGTGTTCGCCTACGCCCGGGCGACCGTGCCACGCATCTGCGTCATCCTGCGCAAGAGCTACGGCGGTGCGTTCATCGTGATGGATTCGAAGACGATGGGCAACGACCTCTGTCTCGCGTGGCCCGGCGCGGAACTCGCCGTGATGGGCGCCGGTCAGGCGGCGGCGATCCTGCAGCGGCGGGCGACGCCCGACGAGCGGGCGGCGTTCGAGGCCGACTACGCCGAGCGTCTGCTCAATCCCTATGTCGCCGCCGAGCGCGGCTACGTCGACGCGGTCATCGACCCGGCCGACACCCGGCGCGAGATCGCCGCGGCGCTCGACATGCTCGACGACAAGCGGGAAGTGCTGGCGCCGCGCAAGCACGGCAACTCACCGCTCTGACCCGTCCACCTCCGGCACGGCCCCGTCGCGGCGATCGGCGCGAACCGACCACAGGATCGACACCGTCAGCACCAGGGCGATGAATCCGAGCGACACGTACGTCGGCAGGTGGATCTCGAACGGATCACCGATCAGCAGCATCTTGAGGCCGACGAAGCCGAGGATCACGCCGAGCCCGATGTTCAGGTAGCGGAACTTGCCCTGCATGCCGCCGAGCAGGAAGTACAGGGCACGCAGGCCGAGGATGGCGAACGCGTTGGCGGCGAACACGATGAACGGCTCGCGGCTGACGGCCAGGACCGCCGGCACCGAGTCGACGGCGAAGACCACGTCGGTCGCTTCGATGAGCACCAGGACGGCGAACAGTGGCGTGGCGACCCGCTTGGCGTTGCGCCGGGTGAACAGCTTCTGACCGTCGTACTCGTCCGTGGTCGGGACGATCCTGCGGACGAGACGCATGGCGACGTTGTTGTTGTAGTCGACGTGTTTGTTCTCGTCGTGCCGCGCGATCTTCACGGCGGTGTACAGCAGGAACGCACCGAAGATGTACAGCACCCATTCGAAGTTCTCGATCAGCGCGACGCCGGCGAAGATGAAGATGGCCCGCATCACGAGCGCCCCGAAGATGCCCCAGAACAGGACCCGGAACTGGTACTCGCGGGGCACGGCGAAGAACGAGAAGATCACCGCCCAGACGAAGACGTTGTCGATCGACAGGCTCTTTTCGATCAGGAAGCCGGCGTAGTACTCGCCGCCGGCCTGCCCGCCCTGCCAGGCCAGGATCACCAGCCCGAACAGCAGGCCGATCGAGATCCAGACCGCCGACTCGATGGCCGCTTCCTTGATGGTGATCACGTGGGCCGTGCGGTGCACCAGCAGCAGGTCGGCGATGAGCATCGCCGTGATCACCGCCACGAGCGCGACCCAGGCCCATGCGGGGACGTCGAACGAGGCGAAGTTGTCGTCGGCCGACGAGGCGGCGACGAGGGCGGACGGGGTCAGGATCATGAGGGGTCCTCACTGTGTGGGGGGACGATCGGGGTGAGTGCGACTTCGGTGATGCTGTGGCGCTCCATGGCGCGGACCTCGGCATTCCAGCCGTCGATCTCGACGCGGACGCCGACGACCGGGAGGCGGCCCAGCCGGTCGAGGAGGAGACCGGCGACCGTCGCATAGTCACCGGTGGGGAGCTCGATGTCGATGTCGTCGAGGTCGTGGATCGGGAACGTGCCGGGGAGCACGACCGTGCCGCCGGGCTCGTGGCGGACGGTGGTGAGGTCGGGGTCGGTCTCGTCGTAGATCTCGCCGACGAGTTCTTCGACGAGATCCTCCATCGTGACGATGCCGGCCACTCCCCCGTGCTCGTTGACGACGACGGCCATCTGCGCTCGTTCGACCTGCAGTTCGCGCATCGCCACGAGCACCCTGGCTGCCTCGGGGAAGATCGGTGTGTCGACGGCGAGCGGGGCGATCGGGTCGTCGCCGCCGCCGATCAGCTGGCGGAGGTGGACGAACCCGGCGACGTCGTCGAGATTCCGTCCCGGTGCGACCGGCGCCCGCGTGTGGCCCGACTCGTTGAGCAGTTCGAGCGCCCGGTCGCAGGTGAGCGTCGCATCGAGCACGAACACCTGGCTGCGCGGCACGAGGACCTGGTCGAGCGTCCGCTCGGAGATCTCGAAGGCTCCGTCGATGATCACGCGCTGTTGCGGCGTGAACGTCACCTGGGCCGCCACCATGTCGCGCAGTTCCTCCTCGGTCACGGCCTCGCGTTGCTGATCAGGGTCGCCGCCCATGAGACGGACGGCGACATCGGTCGACGACGACAGCAGCCACACGATCGGGCGGGTGATCTTCGACAGGAACGCCAGCGGCCGGGCCATCACCATGCCCCACCGCTCCGCCTGCTGCATCGCCACCCGTTTCGGAGCGAGCTCGCCGAACACGAGCGTGAAGTACGACAGGAGCAGCGTCACGACGACGATCGACACCGGCGCCGCGGCCCGGCCGAGGAAGCGGAGCGGCTCCTCGAGTGGTTCGGCGAGCGACACGGCGGCGAAGGCCGACGCCAGGAAGCCGGCCAGGGTGATGCCGATCTGGATCGTGGCCAGGAACTGGTTCGGCTGGCGCGCCAGTCGGCCCAGCACCGCGCCGGTCGACGATGCCGCCTCGAGGCGCTGTAGTTGCCCCTCCCGGAGGGAGACGAGGGCGAGTTCGGTCCCGGCGAATGCGGCGTTCACGATCACCAGGATGACGATCAGCACGAGCTGTGGCACGACGTCAGACATCGAGGATCGGTTCGTGGGTGCGCTGGCCAGTGGGTGTGGGTTTTCGGAACATCGGTACCTCTGCGTGAACGAGCGTGGGGATGTGCACCGAGAGGTGGTGCACGTCGGATGGCCGGTGCACGCAGGCGGCGTGCACACTGAGGGTCCGGAGACGACGGTCGACGCGGCGCGTCGCCCGGATCTCAGACGCGCAGCAGTGGTGGGCCGCGCCAGGTCGGCGGGCCGCGGTGGCGTTGCGTCGGCAGCGCCCACGAGAGGAAACGGGCGAACCGGCCGCTCGTGCGGAGCAGGTTCGGCGCCCGACGCATCGGGCGCCGGCGCACGACCGTGCGACGTGCCGACGTTTCGGCGGCGGGGAGCGCGGCCGGCAGTTCGTCGATCGCCGTCGCCGGCGATGCCTCGACGATGCTCGAGGAGACGACCGCTGTACGCGCTGCCCAGGCCGCCGAGCATCATCAACAGGGCGGCGACGATGCGGACGATCGCGTGACCGGTCACGGGTGGCCGGCTCGACCCACTGGTGCGCTGCTCGCTACGTCGGTGAGTGGCGTCGGCGTTCACGGGGGATCGACCGCCCACGATACCAGCCCCCCACCTCCGAAAATGGAGCAGATGTCGCGCTCGAGCGCGACATCTGCTCCACTTTCGGGTGGAGCGGGATCGACTCAGTGGACGAGGACGTTGCGGAACTGCCAGGGGTCGTCGGTGTCGATGTCGTCGGCGAACAGCCCAGGGCGGCCGGCGAGCGGGGTCCAGTCGGTGTACACGCCGACGACGCTGCCGAGATACGGGCGCTGCACCTCGAGGCATCGCTCGTGGTCCATGTCGTCGGTCTCGACGATCCCCGCCACTGGGTTCTCGAGGGCCCAGACGATCCCGGCCAACACCGCGGAGGTCACCTGGAGGCCCGTCGCATTCTGGTACGGAGCGAGCTCACGCGCCTCCTCGATGGTCAGCTGCGACCCGTACCAGTAGGCGTTGCGGGCGTGGCCGTAGAGCAGCACGCCGAGCTCGTCGCGGCCGTCGACGATCTCGTCCTCGTCGAGCACGTGCTGTCCCGACGGCCAACGTCCGCCCGCGCCGAACAACTCGTGGAACGAGAGGACCGCGTCGTTGCACGGGTGATACGCGTAGTGACAGGTCGGGCGGTACTCGACCCCGCCGTCGTCCGAGCCCACGGTGAAGAAGTCGGAGATCGACAGCGCCTCGTTGTGTGTCACGAGGAAGCCGTACTGCTCGCCGTGCGACGGGCACCAGGTGCGGACACGTGTCTCGGCCCCCGGCTGCTCGAGGAAGATGCCCGGTGCCGCCGGATCGGCAGGCGTCCGGGCGTTCGCCGGCATCCATCGTTCGTGCGTCCCCCACCCGAGTTCCGCCGGCTGCAGGCCCTCCGAGATGAAGCCGTCGACCGACCACGTGTTCCAGAACACGTCGATCGGCTTCGGCGACACGGCCCGCTGGGTGTCGCGCTCGGCGATGTGGATCCCGGTGACACCGACCTCGCGCATGAACGCGGCCCAGCCGGCACGGTCGCCCGGCGGCGGCGTCGCCGTGTCGATCCCGAGGTCGGACGCCAGCGAGACCAGTGCCTCCTTCACGAACCACGACACCATCCCCGGGTTGGCCCCACAGCACGACACCGCCGTGGTGCCGCCGGGCGAGTTCCGGCGCTCGACGACGACGGTGTCGCGCAGCGCCTGATTCGTGCGCGTGGCGTTGTCGGCGTCGGTGTCGTAGTAGAAGCCCGGCCACGGTTCGACGACGGTGTCGATGTAGAGCACCCCGAGCTCGCGGCACAACCGCAGCACGTCGAGCGACGATGTGTCGACGGACAGGTTGACGCAGAACCCCTGCCCCTCCCCCGCGGTGAGCAGTGGGGTCAGCAGGTCCCGGTAGTTGTCGACCGTGATCGAGTCGTGCACGAACGTGAACCCGTAGTCCTCGACGAGCGAGCGTCGACCGTCATCGGGCTCGATCACGACGGCGCGCCCCGGTCGAAACCGATGTGGCGATCGATCAACGGCAGGGTGCCGCGACCGATCGAGCCGAAGCCGATCATCACGACCGGACCGGTGATCGTGGCGAGGACGTCGCTCAGGTTCGCTGACGGGTCGGTAGTGCTCACGGCGGATCCTCCGGGATTCGGGCCGGGCTCCTCCCGACAGCCGCTGCACGCTAGCGGCCACACCGCACGGGAAGCCTCGAGTCTCCACGTTGAGTGCGTACCGTCCGGATCGCACTATCGTGGCCGACGGTCGGGGCCGACCCCTCGATCGCCCACGTCGTCGGACGCAACCCGCCCGCCGACACAATCGAGCAACCGAAGGAAGCCACGTGCCCGACACCATCACCATCACCGACGACCGCACGGGAAAGACCGTCACCGTCCCGATCGAAGGTGGGGTGTTCTCGTCGTCGGCCCTGCGCGAACTCGACCCGACGCTGTACTGCTACGACCCGGCGTACCTGTCGACCGCCTCGTGCAAGTCGGCCATCACCTACCTCGACGGTGACGCCGGCATCCTCCGCTACCGCGGCTATCCCATCGAGCAGCTTGCCGAGAAGTCGACGTACCTCGAGGTCGCCTACCTGCTCCTCAACGGCGAGTTGCCGACGACCGAGGAACTCGCGCAGTGGACGTTCGACGTCACCCACCACACGTTCATCCACGAGAACATGCGCAAGCGGTTCGTCGACGGATTCCACTACGACGCCCATCCGATGGGCATGTTCATCTCCGCGCTGGCGGCACTCGGCACGTTCTACGAGGGCGCCAAGGACATCGACGACCCCGAGGCGCGCGGCCGCCAGATCCTGCGGATGATCGCCAAGGCACCGACGATCGCGGCGATGTGCTACCGGTTCTCGGTCGGCCTGCCGTTCAACCAGCCGAACAATGAACTGTCGTACCCGGCGAACTTCCTCAACATGATGTGGCGGATCGGCGAGTACGAGGTCGACCCGGTCCTCGAGCGGGCGATGGACGTGCTGTTCATCCTCCACGCCGACCACGAGCAGAACTGTGGCACCACGGCGATGCGGGTCATCGGTTCCAGCCAGGCCGATCCGTACTCGTCAGCGGCCGGGGCCGCGTCGGCGCTCTACGGGCCGCTCCACGGCGGCGCCAACGAGCAGGTCGTGCGCATGTTGACCGAGATCGGCTCGCTGGAGAACGTCCCGGCGTTCATCGAGTCCGTGAAGGCGGGCAAGGGCCGCCTGATGGGCTTCGGGCACCGCGTCTACAAGAACTACGACCCGCGGGCGACGATCATCAAGCAGACCGCGTACGACGTGTTCGACGTGACGGGCAAGAACCCGCTGCTCGACATCGCGCTGGCCCTCGAGGAGACCGCGCTCAAGGACTCGTATTTCGTCGATCGCAAGCTGTACCCGAACGTCGACTTCTACTCGGGGCTGATCTATCAGGCGATGGGATTCCCCGTCGACATGTTCACCGTGCTGTTCGCCATCCCCCGCATGTCGGGCTGGCTCGCCCACTGGCAGGAACTCCTCGACGACCCGTCGCAGAAGATCTCCCGCCCCCGCCAGTGGTACGCCGGCCCCGACGCCCGCGACTACGTCGACCTCGCCGCCCGCTGAAACGACCTCCCGGTCGCCGGACCGAATCCGACCGAGAACCGTTCAAGCGTCGATCTCGGTCGTTTCGGGGCCGGAAACCGGACCGAATCCGACCGACGATGGGCTGTCGTTGTGCCTGACCCCGCGCGACAGCTAGAGCAGGGCGAGGGTGGCGTTGAAGGTGGCGCTGGGGCGCATCACGGCGGCGGCGAGGGCCGGGTCGGGGCTGTAGTAGCCGCCGATGTCGGCGTGCCGGCCCTGCACCGCGAGGTACTCCTCGACGATCGTCTGCTCGTTGTCGGCCAGCGTGGCCGCGATCGGGGCGAACTTGGCGGCCAGTTCGGCGTCGGCGGTCTGCGCGGCGAGCGCCTGCGCCCAGTAGAGGGCGATGTAGAAGTGGCTGCCGCGGTTGTCGATCTGGCCGAGCCGGCGCGCCGGCGACTTGCCGTTCTCCAGCAGCTGCCCCGTGGCCGCATCCAGCGTGTCGGCGAGGATCTGGGCGCGGGCGTTGTCGGTGACGTTGGCCAGGTGCTCGAACGACACGGCCAGGGCGAGGAACTCGCCGAGCGAATCCCACCGCAGGTAGTTCTCCTTCACCAGCTGCTGCACGTGCTTCGGCGCCGAACCACCGGCACCGGTCTCGAACAGCCCACCGCCGGCGAGCAGCGGCACGATCGACAGCATCTTGGCGCTGGTGCCGAGTTCGAGGATCGGGAACAGGTCGGTGAGGTAGTCGCGCAGCACGTTGCCGGTGACCGAGATCGTGTCCTCGCCGCGACGGATGCGGTCGATCGAGAACTTCGTCGCCTCGGCCGGCGCCATGATCTCGATCTGCAGGCCGTCGGTGTCGTGGTCGCCGAGGTACTGCTGCACCTTGGCGATGAGCTGGGCGTCGTGGGCGCGGGTGGCGTCGAGCCAGAACACCGCCGGCGAACCGGTGGCACGGGCCCGCGACACGGCGAGGCGCACCCAGTCGCGGATCGGCTCGTCCTTCACCTGGCACATGCGGAAGATGTCGCCGGCCTCGACGGTCTGCTCCATGCGAACCTCACCCGACGCGGCGTCGACCACACGGATCACACCGGCGGCGGGCGCCTCGAACGTCTTGTCGTGGCTGCCGTACTCCTCGGCCTTCTGGGCCATCAGCCCGACGTTCGGCACGGTGCCCATCGTCGACGGATCGAACGCGCCGTTGGCGATGCAGTCCTCGATGACGACCTCGTACACCCCGGCATAACTGCTGTCGGGGATGACGGCCTTGGTGTCCTGCTGCTCCCCGGCGCGGTTCCACATCTGGCCCGACGTGCGGATCATCGCCGGCATCGACGCGTCGACGATCACGTCGCTCGGCACGTGCAGGTTCGTGATGCCCCGATCGGAGTCGACCATCGCCACGTCGGGTCCGGCAGCGAACCCGGCGGCGAGATCGGCCTCGATCGCCGTGCGCTCGTCGTCGGGCAGGCCGGCGATGACGTCGATGACCTGGCCCAGTCCGTCGCGGGGGTTGGCCCCGGCCGCGGCGAGTACCTCACCGTGCTGCTCGAACAGGTCGGCGAAGAACACCTCGACGGCGTGACCGAACATGATCGGGTCGGACACCTTCATCATCGTGGCCTTGAGGTGCAGCGAGAACAGCACGCCCTTGGCCTTGGCGTCGGCGATCTGTTCGGCGAGGAACACCCGCAGCGCGGCCACGTTCATCACGGTGGAGTCGATGACCTCACCGGCGATCACGGGCACCGTCGCCTTGAGCACCGTGACCTCGTCGTCGGCGGCGACGAACTCGATGCGCACGGCACCGTCGTCGGTGACCGTGAGCGATTGCTCGTTCGACCGGAAGTCGCCGCTGCTCATCGTCGACACATGGGTCTTCGAGTCGGACGACCACGCCCCCATCGAGTGCGGATGCGACTTGGCGTACTCCTTGACGGCCTTCGGGGCGCGACGATCGGAGTTGCCCTGACGGAGCACCGGGTTGACCGCCGATCCCATGACCGCGCCGTAACGGGTACGGATCTCGGCGGCATCGGCCGACGAGCCCTCGTCCGGGTAGTCGGGCAGGTCGTACCCCTTGGCCCGCAGCTCGGCGATCGCCGCCTTGAGCTGCGGCACCGACGCGCTGATGTTCGGCAGCTTGATGATGTTCGCCTGCGGCGTCAACGCCAACTCGCCGAGTTCGGCCAGTGCGTCGCCGACGCGCTGCTCGTCGCTGAGACGGTCGGGGAACGCCGCCAGGATGCGCCCGGCGAGCGAGATGTCCCGTGTCTCGACCTCGACGTCGGCCGCTCCGGCGAACGCTTCGATGATCGGCAGCAACGAGTAGGTGGCCAGCGCGGGGGCCTCGTCGGTGAACGTGTAGATGATGGTCGACTTGTCTTTCACTTGTATCCACACTAGCGCGCCGGCCGAACGATCCGTCTACGCTCGCCGGTGATGGACTTCGCCTGGACGCCCGAGCAGCAGACCCTCCGTGAGCAGGCTCGGAAGGTCGCCACCGAGGCCGTCGAGCGGTACGGCCGGCACAACGATTCGTGGATCAACGGGTTCTCCAAGGAGTTCGCCGCGGAGATGGCCGCCCACGGTTGGATCGGGATGACGTGGCCCGTGGAGTCGGGCGGCGGCGGCCAGCCCGCCATCAACCGGCTGATCGTCGGCGAGGAACTGATCACCGCCGGCGCACCGATCGCGGCGATCTGGTTCGCCGACCGGCAGATGGGGCCGACGCTGATCAAGTACGGCACGCCCGACCAGCAGGCCGAGTTCCTGCCCGGCATCCTGTCCGGCGAGACCACGTGGTGCATCGGCATGTCGGAACCGAACGCCGGCTCCGACCTCGCCTCGCTCGCCACGAGCGCCCGCCGTGAGGGCGACGAGTTCGTGATCAACGGGCAGAAGATCTGGACGAGCTTCGGGGCGCAGGCCGACTACTGCTACCTGATCTGTCGCACGAGCAGCGACGGCCCGCCCCATCGCGGGATCAGCGAGGTGATCGTGCCGATGGACACGCCCGGCATCGAGGTGCGGCCGATCACCGACATGACCACCAACCGTCACTTCTGCGAGGTGTTCTTCACCGACGTGCGGGTGCCGGTGGCCAACCTCGTCGGCGTCGAGGGTGCGGCGTTCAAGCAGACGATGGCGCAACTCGAACACGAACGCGGCGGCATCGATCGGCTCGTGTCGAACCGGGCGCTCTACGAGATGGCCGCCGCCCGCGCCGACCGTTCCGACCCGTTCGTCCGCCAGCGGATGGCCCGCATCGAGACCGGCTACCGGCTCGGACGGATCCTCGTCACCCGGGAGGTGCTCCGCCAGGCGCCGGCAGGATTCTCGGCGGCGACGAAGTGCTTCTGCACCGAGCACGAGATCGAGGTCGCCGACTTCGTGTTCGACGTGTTCGGCGCCGAGGGGATGCTGTGGAGCGACGTCACCCGCGGGCTGGTCTACGCGCCTGGCTACACGATCATGGGCGGCACGTCGAACGTGATGCGCAACATCCTCGGCGAGCGGGTCTTGGGGCTCCCGCGTGTCGCCAACGCCTGAGTCGACCACGTTCGACATCGACGGCGCGACGATCGCCGCGCTGCACTGGGCCGGGGGCGCATCGTCCGGTCGTCGCGATCCATGGCATCACCGCCAACGCCTGGTCGTGGGATGCCGTCGCGGAACAGCTGCAGGGCGAGATCGACGTGCTGGCGGTCGACCTGCGCGGACGCGGGAGGAGCTGGACCCAGCCGGGCCCGGTGGGGCTGCGGCAGCACGCCGACGATGTCGCCGCGGTCATCGGGCAACTCGGCGGGCCGGTCGTCGTGGTCGGGCACTCGATGGGCACGTACGTCGCGCTGCTCCTCGCCGAACGCCACCCGGCCGCGGTGCGGTCGCTCGTCCTGGTCGACGGCGGCACCCCGTTGTACCTCCCCGAACCGCCCGTGCGTGACGACGGCACGGTCACCCCGCAGGAGGAGTTCATCGACGAGGTGCTCGACGTGTCGCTCGGCCCGGCGATCGCGCGGCTGGAGAAGGTGTGGCCCGACCGCGCCAGCTACCTGGCGATGTGGACCGCACATCCGGCGTACGCCGACGGCATCCGCCCGGACCTCGAGCGCGTCCTGCTCGCCGACCTCACCGAGACCGACGGTGGCCTGCGCACGACGGTCGATCCGGCCGCGGTCCGGCTCAACGGCCGGGAGCTGTTCGCCGACGACGAGGTGCGCTCGGCGCTCGACCGCCATCCGGAACCGGCCACCATCATCCGTGCCGAGTTCGGACTGCTGGGTGCTCCCCCGCCGCTGATCGCCGACGACATGATCGAGCGATACCCGCAACACCGATGGATCCGTGCCGACGGGCTCAACCACTACACCGTCATGAACAGCACACGCGGAGCGGCCATCGTCGCCGACGCGATCCGTGACGCAGTCGGCGCAGGCTGATCCGTCCGCTCAGGGCAGGGCCGCGCCGAGGACCACGTCGCGGCTCGCGAAGGAACCCTCCGATCCGGTTCCGGCGAGCACGATCAGGAACTGTGCGCCCTCGTCGGCATTCACCGCCGACGTCAGCACCACGTCACCGCCCTCGGTGAAGCTGCCGGCCGTGACCGTCGATCCGTCATCGAGCACGACCCGACCCTCGTACCACTGTCCGGCGCCGGGGTCGGGAAGGCTCGGTGCGTCGACGACGATCCGCAAGCCGGCCGGGACCGGCTCGACCTCGATGGAACCGCTGACGTCGGGCACCCGGCCCGTGGGTCGGAGTTCGACCGTCGTTGACACGGTGCCGGACGAGCCGCCGAGCGCGCTGAACACCAGGAGACCGACGAGGAGCACCAGCCCGGCTCCGACCGCGCCGATCGCCGCGTTCCGCCACGATCGCGAGGAACCGGCCGCGGCCTGGGCCGCACGGAGATCGTCGGCGGTGTAGAGCTCCGACGGATCGACGGTCGCCTCGGAGAGGACGGCCGCCACGACGCGATCGGCGAGATCGTCCGGCGGCGATTCCCATGCCGCCGGGTCGGCCAGCAAGTGGTCGACCAGCTCGGCGTCGCCCGGCGCACTCGTGTCGAGGCCACGGACGCGACAGGCGAGCGACCCCAACCACTCGCCGAAGCTGCGCCCCGGTTCGAACGCCTCCGAATTCCTCCACGCCTGGAGGAACACGTGCACGGCGGCATCGGCCGGTTCCGCTCGGTCCGTGCCCGCACGACTGGTCACGGTGAACACGAGACCGCCGTAGCGCCGGCACAGCTCGCGCACGGCGTCCTCGTCCCCCGCCCGCAAGGCGAGGGTCAACTCGGCATCGGCCCGCACCACGGCCGGCGGTCGGAACTCGGACATCGGCGGGGACGATACGCCGCGGAGAATGTCCGCCGGGGACAGTCCCCGGCGGACATTCTCGCTCGGGCCGGCCCGGCTCAGGTCGAAGCGACCCCGAGCGAGGTCATCGCATCGGTCTTCAGGCGCTTGTAGTCGACCTTGCCGTTGGCGGCGCGGCCGATGGTGTCGACGACGACGATCCGCCGCGGCGCCTTGTAGGCGGCGAGCGTGTTCTTGACGTGGGCGATGACGGCGTCGGCGTCGACGACCTCACCCGGCCGCACCTCGATCACGCCGGTGACCATCTCACCGAACCGATCGTCGGGGACGCCGACGGCGACGGCATCGAGCACGCTCGGATGGGTCTTCATCGCCTCTTCGACCTCTTCGGGGAACACCTTCTCGCCGCCGGTGTTGATGCACACCGAACCGCGCCCGAGCAGCGTGATCGTTCCGTCGGCCTCGACCGTGGCGAAGTCACCAGGACACGAATAGCGCTTGCCGTCGATCTCGAGGAACGTCCGCGCGCTCTTCTCCGGATCCTTGTAGTAGCCGACCGGTTGCCGGCCTCCGACCGCCAGCCGGCCGATCTCACCGGATCCCGGCACGACCGGACGGTTGGCATCGTCGATGACGATCGTGTTCGGGCTGAGCTGGAACTTGGCGGTGTCGGCAGCCGCGCCGGCGCCGCTCGTCGAGCTGCCCATCCCCAGCGCCTCCGACGACGAGAACGCGTCCAACAGCAGCATGCCGGGGTGGTTGCGCAGCAGGCCTTCCTTGGTCTCCTTGCTCCACATCACGCCCGACGACACGATCGCCACGAGGCTCGAGAGGTCCCAGCGCCCCGGGTTCTCGTCGAGCGCGCGCAGGATCGGCTTGCCGAACGCGTCGCCGACCATCGCCATCGTGTTGACGCCCTCGCGCTCGATGGTGTCGAGCAGCACGACCGGGTCGAAGTTGCGGTTGTCGAGCGTGACGATGCTCCCGCCGCCCGACAGGGTCGACAGGCACGGGAAGTTGCCGGTGCCGTGCATCTGCGGGCAGGCCGGGAGAAAGCGGGAGCCCGGCGCGGTGTGCGTACCGCGCAGGTCGGCGGCACTGCCGTCCTCCTCGAGCGCGTGGCCCAACGAGGCGTTGAGCGTGACGGCCAGGTCGTCCTGACGCCACATCACGCCCTTCGGCATCCCGGTCGTCCCGCCGGTGTACAGGAAGTTGAGATCGTCGCCGCTGCGTCCCCACGACGGCACGACCCGCGCCGCGCCGCTCGTCGCCGCCGTCTCGTACGAGTCGGCCCAGTCGGGGCAGTCGCCGCTCCCATCGTCCACCCACAGCCACGTGCGCACCTTCGGCAACTGGTCCCTGATCGGCCCGATGGTCGAGGCGAACGTGCCGTGGAAGACGACGGCGCCGGCATCGGCGTTGTCCCAGAGGTACAGCAGTTCGTCGGCGGTGTAGCGGTAGTTCGTGTTGACCGGCACGAACGCCGCCTTGAACGCGGCGTACATCGACTCGAGGTACTCCGGGCAGTTGTAGAGGTACTGGGCCACCGCCTGCTGGCGGGCGAGCCCGGCATCGAGCAGGTGCTGGGCGACACCGTCGGCGCGACGATCGACCTCACTCCAGCTTCGACGGTCGTCGCCGTGGATCAGGCAAGGGGCGTCGGGAAGATCGTCGGCGACGACCTCCCACATGTCGGCGAAGTTCCAGTTTCCCATCCGTGCACTGCTACCAGACCGGGAGGGCCGAATCGTTGTCGGAATGGTTGTCGGGGCCTCGACCGGCTCCGACTCGTCGGGTGTCGCGAACCGCGACCACACTCGTCGGCCATGAGGACCGGCCGATGAACCTGAGCACGCGAACGATTTCCACGAACGGGGTCGATCTCGCCGTGATCGACGAGGGCCAAGGGCCGCCGGTGATCCTCGCCCACGGGTTTCCCGAGCTGGCCTACTCGTGGCGCCACCAGATCCCGGCGCTCGTCAACGCCGGCTACCGCGTGCTCGCCCCGGACCAGCGTGGCTACGGCGGCTCGTCACGGCCGGAGGCGATCGAGGACTACGACATCATCGCCCTCACCGGCGACCTGATCGGCCTGCTCGACGACATCGACGCGTCGCGCGCCGTGGTCGTCGGGCACGACTGGGGATCGATGGTCGCCTGGCAGAGCGCGCTCCTGCATCCCGACCGTCTGGCCGGCGTCGTCGGGATGAGCGTGCCGTTCCTTCCTCGCGGTGAACGTCCGCCGATCGAGGCGATGCGTTTCGTCTTCGCCGACAACTTCTTCTACATCGTGTACTTCCAGGAGCCCGGGCCCGCCGATGCCGAGCTCGGTGACGATCCGGCGCGCACGATGCGACGCCTCCTGGCCGGCATGACGTCGACCGCCGAGCCAGACCCGGACGCATTCGCCCTCGACGGCCGCGGGTTCGTCGACCGCATCCCCGAACCCGAGGGTCTCCCCGACTGGCTGACCCAGGACGAACTGGACCACTACATCGACACGTTCCGGCGGACCGGCTTCACCGGCGGCCTCAACTGGTACCGGAACTTCGACCGCAACTGGGAACTCACCCCGCAACTCGACGGGGCCAAGGTCGAGATCCCGTCGCTGTTCATCGGTGGGAGCGCCGATCCTGTGCTGGTCATGTCACCGCCGAGTGTCGGTGCCGCGTTCCTGTCCGATCACCGCGGTGACGTGATCATCGACGGCGCCGGACACTGGGTGCAGCAGGAAACGCCGGGTGCGGTCAACGATGCGCTCATCGGGTTCCTCGACGCGGTGCGGGCCGAGGATCCCTGGTCGTGACCCGGTTCGCCGGCGCGACGGCTCTCGTGACGGGCGCCGCCCGGCCGCGCGGCATCGGGCGGGCGACGGCGCTGCGCCTCGCCCGTGACGGCGCAGCGGTGGCCTGTCTCGACATCGCCCGCAACTACGACGACGCGCCGCTCCACGGGGTGGCCTCGTCGGACGATCTCGACAGCCTCGTGGCCGAGATCGAGGCGCTCGGCGGCAAGGCGGTCGGCGTGCGCGCCGATGTGTCCGACGAGGCCGCGGTCGAAGAAGCCGTCAGCGCCGCCACCGAGGCACTCGGGACGATCACGCTCGTCGCCAACGTGGCCGGGGGTAGCGGACCAGGCTTCGGTCTCGGTCCTCTCGTGGGGCTGCCCGCCGCCGAGTTCCGCCGCGTGTTCGAGGTCAACGTCACCGGCACGTGGCTGGTGTCGAAGGCCTGCGCATCGCGGATGCTCGCGGCCGATGTGCCCGGGCGGATCTGCAACGTGTCGAGCCAGGCCGGCAAGAAGGCATGGCCGATGATCGGCACGTACTCGGCCGCCAAGGCCGCGGTGATCTCGATCACCCAGGCGATGGCGATCGAGCTCGGCCCGTCGAAGATCTCGGTCAATGCCGTGTGCCCGGGAACCGTCGACACCAACCTGGTGAACCCGGACGGGATGTTCCTCACCATGGTCGGCGGCCAGGAAGGCTTCGACGCGTTCCTCGAGCGGGAGATCCCCCTGCGTCGACTGCAGAGCCCCGAGGAGATCGCCTCGGCGATCTGCTGGCTGCTGTCGGACGACGCGGCAGGCGTGACGGGTGAAGCGATGAACGTGAGTGCCGGACAAACCATGGTCTAACGACAGGAGGTCCCTGATGGGTAAGCACATCCACAAGACAGGTCGGATCGAGCACGACGGCGCCATCGACGCCGACGGCCACATCCTCGAACCACCCACCATCTGGGAGGACTACATCGACCCGAAGTACCGCGACCGGGCGTTGCGGTTCCGGCTCGACGAGCAGGGCCTCGAGGAGCTGGAGATCGGCGGTCAGCGGTCGATGATGAGCCGGCGGGGATTCCCGGCGACGCTCGGTGCGATGGGCGCGCCGGACCTGCCGGCGATCCAGAAGGACCCGGCACGCACCTACGTCGGCGAGGCGCCGTTCGGCAGCATGGACCCCAACGAGCGACTGCAGTTGCTCGACGCCGAGGGACTCGACGCCGTGATCCTGTACACGACGGTCGGCCTGTTGTGGGAAGCCGAGCTGAAGGATCCTGAGCTGTGCCAGGCGTACACGACCGCCTACAACCGCTGGATCTGCGAGTTCTGCTCCGGGTCGCCGCGGCTCGTACCGACCGCCCACCTCTCGCTGTCCGACCCCGCGGCCGCCGCTCGCGAGTTGGAACGGGCGGTCGCCGACGGGGCGAAGGGCTGCTACGTGGCGCCGTTCACCCAGGACGCGAAGCCGCTCGGGCATCCCGATCACGATCCGGTGTTCGCCGCCGCGCAGGATCTCGGCGTCCCGTTCGCCATCCATCCGACGTTCGAGCCGCAGTGGACCAAGGGTGAGCGCATGGGCAGCTGGGAGAACGTCAAGCAACTCCGGCTGCTGGCGTCGGTGTCGGCCTCCGACGGCGTCCGTCACCAGTTCACGACCCTGTTCGACTATGCGGTGTTCGACAAGTTCCCGCAGCTCAAGGTGCTCGTGCTGGAATCGGGTGGCGGATGGATCGGCTACTGGCTCGACCGGATCGACGCCGTGTACGGCCACACGTTCATCGGCGACCGGGTGCCGCTCGAGCACAAGCCGAGCGACTACTTCCGCGAACGCTGCTGGATCAGCTGCGACCCCGACGAGCGGATGATCCCGGCGCTGGCGGAGCGCTACGGCGTGGAGCGGTTCCTGTGGGCGAGCGACTTCCCGCACGCCGACCACACGCCCGAGTACGTCGACGACCTCAACGAATTGGTGTCGTCGTTCCCGGCCGATCAGCAGCGGAAATTCGTCGGCGACAACGCCCGGGAACTGTTCGACATCGCCGTCTGACGCCCCGTGCGCCGCCGACCGGTACGGCGCTGCGTTTCGATTTCGTGACAGATGCTCAAGCCCGACCGGAAACGTGCCGATCTGGCGGGCGTGGACCGGCGTCTCGACTGACCGGCTTCCGGGTCTGCCAGTCGGCCAGCGGGACGGTTCTGCCAGACTGGCGGTTCGGCCGACCAGGGGGAACAGACATGAGCACGATCGCCACCGATCCGCGTATCGATCCACGCATCAAGGCACTGATGGGCATGATGCCGAGCGGAGCACAGCCCGACATCGGCAATCGTGAGGATCTGCTCGCCGAGGTCAACAGTCCCGAGGCGCTGGTGATCCAGGCCGCCACGCGGGCGATGCTCGATGCGCTCGACAACGAAGACGTCGCGCCGTCCGCCGGTCTCACCGTCAGCACCCACGAGTTCGTGTCCGCACCGGACGGCAACACGGTGAAGATCCAGTTCATCCGGCCGGAGTCGAGCGATCCGCTGCCCTGCGTGTACTACATCCACGGCGGTGGCATGCAGACGATGTCGTGTTTCGACGGGATGTACCGGGCGTGGGGCCGCGTGATCGCCGCCCAGGGTGTGGCCGTGGCGATGGTCGACTTCCGCAACGCGCTCGTGGCCTCGTCGGCGCCCGAGGTGGCACCGTTCCCGGCCGGGCTGAACGACTGCGTGGCCGGGCTGAAGTGGGTGCGCGAGCATGCCGAGGAGCTCGGGATCGACGTCGACCACCTGGTCGTCGCCGGCGAGAGCGGAGGCGGCAACCTGACGCTCGCCACCGGCCTCAAGCTGAAGCGCGACGGCGACATGGACCTGATCTCCGGGCTCTACGCCCTGTGCCCGTACATCGCCGGCGAGTGGCCGCAGGACCGGTTCCCGTCGTCGAGCGAGAACAACGGCATCCTGCTCGACCTCCACAACAATCGGGGGCGTGTGGCCTACGGGATCGAGGAGTTCGACGCCGGCAACCCACTCGCGTGGCCGTCGTTCGCCGACGAGGACGAGGTGCGCGGGCTCGTGCCGACGGTGATCAGCGTCAACGAATGCGATCCGCTGCGCGATGAGGGCATCGAGTTCTACCGCCTGCTGCATGCGAGCCGGCGTGCAAGCACGGTGCCGGCAGATGATGGGCACGATCCACGGCACGGAGATCTTCGTGGCTGCCTGCCCGGACGTCAGCCGCGACACGGCGGCCAGCATCGCCCAGTTCTGCCGCGACACCTGAACGGGCCCGATCCGGCCCGGACGCGGGCGGCCTCGTTGCAGGACGAGCCGTCGGGATTCACATGGAGACTTCGAACGTCTCGCCGACCTCGACGCTGCCTCCCCCGTGTGTGACGACCGGACATCCCTTGGCGATCGCCGTCGCCGCATCGATGTCGGCGGCCTCGACGATGCTGTATCCCGTCGCCGGATTGCTGCCACCGCCGTCGGTGATCCGATCGGCGCCCACTGTCTTCGATCGCCCCGACGGGCGCACCCATGTCGACGAAGGCCGCCCCGTGGGCGCCCATCCATTCGCCCCAGGCCGCCATGTCGGCCGCCTGTTCGTCCGGGCCGTCGGGCATACCGGGGCCGTGGTAGGTGAAGAGGTACTTCGTCATGATTGTCTCCTGTCGTGTTCGGTTGGGACGGGTGGTGGCGACGAGGAGAGCCGAGGCGTCAGGTGGCGCGCCCCGTGAACGCCATGAGCGCCGTGATCGGGTCGTCGTGGGCCGGTGTGGTGATCGCCGCGAACAACTTGCCGTCACCGCGGGCCTCGGGCCGGATGATCTCCTCGGCTCGTGCGGTGACGAACGCCGTCAGTCGGTCGGGCGCCGTGAACGGCTCGTCGATGGCCTGGGAGAAGTCCCACGCGTGGACGAAGAACTCGATGCCGAGGATGCCCACCGGCACCGTCGCCGGCGCCGTGCCGGTGCCGAAGGGCACCTCGCCGTCCACCCCACGTTCACGCCACGCGGCGAGTGCTGACTCCGTCGCCTGCGCCACGTAATCCTCCGCCGACCCAGCGTCGATGTCGTCGGGTATCTCGGCGCCCGCGATCGCCCCGAGAGCCCGCACGCTGCCCACCAGATGTTCGACGAGTTCGTGCACCGTGTAGTCGGCGCACGGCGTCGGCAGCTCGCGATGCTCGGGCGCGAACCGCTCCATCACGTGGCGACACAGCGCCCAGCTCGCCTCCACCGCGGTGAGATCGTCGAGTTCCTCCGGTCCGGACGCCCATGGATCGAGACCGGCGTCGCCAGCGGCAGTCACGTCACCGAGGCGCTCCAGGTAGTGCGTCCAGCCCACGCCGTGGCCGGCGGCCTGATCGGGCGACAGGCCGTGGTGGGTGAGCCGCACGAGCGTCTTGTCGCCCGCCGGTTCGATCTCCACCACCACGGTCGACGCGCCCGGCGGCAGATCCTCCGAGCCGACCCACCCCCACGTGTAGATGATGCGGCGACCGGGTTCGATCTCGGTGAACGTGCCGCTCGCGGTGTGGCCGGGTGTGACCGTCAGCCGGTAGTCGCCGCCGACACGCAGGTCGACGGCGGCGCTGATCGCCTTCCAACGGCGCAGCCGTTCGGGCTCGGTGAACAGCGCGAACGCTTCGTCCGGCGTGGCGTCGATGATCCGTTCGAAGGTGACGGGGGCGAGTTGTGTGGCTTGATCGGTCATGGCGGGGTCCTTGGTGGTGGTGGTCGTGGTGGTCTTGGGTGGCCTTGGTGGACGGTGGTCAGGAGTCGACTTCGGTGGTCCGCCGGCTCTGGGCCCGCGCCGACGACTCGAGGTCGTCGAGTTCGTTGATCAGGAACACTTCGATGGCGGCCCGGGCCCGGCCGAGACCATCCGGGTTGATCCGGTAGAGACGCTCCCGTCCGGAGCGCCGCTCGGTGACGATCCCGGCGTCCTTCAACACCTTCAGATGTTGGGAGACGGCGGGACGGGTGATGTCGACGGTCTCGGCGATCGCCCCCACCGGCGCTTCGCCCAGTTCGGCGAGACGGGCGAGGATTTCGCGCCGCCGAGGTTCGGAGACGGCGTCGAGCGGATGCATGCCCAATACGTTAGTGATCACTTACCGATGAGTCAATGGCCGCGGCTGTCGCGGCGCCAGAAATCTCAGGTTGACGGTCGGTCGGCGATGTCGTTCATCTTCCGCGCGAGTTGCAGATCGAGCGTGCTGATGCCGCCGACGTCGTGCGTCTCCAACTGGACGTCCACCGTCTTGTAGACGTTCGACCAGTCGGGATGATGGTCGAGCACCTGCGCCCAGATCGCCGCCTGCATCATGAAACCCATCGCTTCCACGAAGTTGGTGAAGACGTACCTGCGGCACAGCTTTCCGTCGCTCACCGTCCACCCATCGAGTTCGGCAACCGCCGCCTCCACCTCGTCGGATTCCAGTCGTCGAAGCTCCGGGTCCATGGCGCGATCCTGCACCGATCCGCCGCGACTGTCTAGAGGGACCGATCGCCGGTCGCCAGAAACGCCCGCCAGCCGCCGAAGGACGTGATGTCGGTGGCGCCGCGGACCGCGCGCGGTTCGGCGATGAAGCCCGTCGTTTGCGAGCCGTCGTCCAATTCGATCCGTCCGAGCCCGAGCGGCGCAGGGATGTACTGCGTGAATCCGCCGACCTCGGCCGCGGGGAGGCGCCAGACCTCCACCTCGATCGCCGCGCCGTCATCATCCGTGTCCACGTGGACGAGCGCCGGCTTCGGTGGCGACGAGCCGTCGAGCGAATACAGCCGGTACACCGGCGCGGTCGTCGCGGAGCGCACGAAACGCCCGCCACGCTCCGTCAGCTGCCAGTTCAACGGTTGCCCGCGAAGGTGGGCCCCGACCACGACGATGTCGACCGTCGACGGGCCGGCGAACGGTGGGGCACCCGGCCCGACGATCTCGCCGCCCAACCGTGCGGCCAGGTCGAGCAGGGTCGGCTCGGCCCACGCCCGCCCGACCAGCGACACGCCGAACGGCCAGCCGTCCGACCGGTCGCAGCCGGGCACGGCAACGGCGCTCAGATCGAGGAGGTTCACCCCGTTCGTGAAGCGTCCGAGTTCGTTGTTGCGGCCGACCGGATCAGCCGCAACCTCCTCCAAGGTGGCCACGCCGGACGTCGTCGGGAGCATCAGCACGTCGGCGACCGTCCACAGCTCGGCGGCGCGGCGAGCGATCTCGGCGAGGCGGTACCCCGCCGTGTACGCGGCGACCGCCGAGTAGCGCCGGGCCGCACGGATGATGCCCGACACGGTCGGATCGGCATCGGGAGGCTCGGCGTCGAGGAACGAACCCACCGCCGCGTAGCGCTCCGCCACCCACGGCCCGCCGTACAGCAGGTCGCCCGCGTCGATCAACGCACTGATGTCGACGTGCACCAGCTCGACGTGGTCGAGCAAGCCGAGCGCGGCGACCGACGACCGCCACGCCTCCGCATCCTCCGGGGAGCGGAATGCCGTGTCGATCACGGGGACACCGACGACGAGGGTCGGCATCGTGAGTGGTGCGGCACCGGCGCGACGGGACCACCAGTCGGCGTCGTCGAACCCCGCGCCGACGTCGAGCGCCCGCGCCGCGACACCCACGGACCGGGCGAAGATCGACACGCAGTCGATCGATCGCACCGCCGGGACCACACCGCTCATCGAGAGCAGCCCACGCGTCGGCTTCACATCCGACGATCCGGTTCTGCGCGGCCGGGACACGTCCGGATCCCGCCGTGTCGGTGCCGAGCGCGAAGTCGACCAGCCCGCGGGCCACCGCCACCGCCGATCCCGAGGACGATCCGCCGGGCGCCAGCCGAGCGTCGATCGGGTTGCGCGGCACCCCGTACGGGCTACGCGTGCCGACGAGCCCGGTGGCGAACTGGTCGAGATTCGTGACGCCGACACAGGTGGCGCCCGCCTCGAGCAGCCGGCGCACGACGGTGGCCGATCGATCGGGACGGAACGCGTACGACGGGCACCCGGCGGTCGTGTCGAAGCCGTCGACGTCGATGTTGTTCTTCACCGCGAAGGTCAGCCCGGCGAGCGGGAGTGACTCGTCGATCGCGGCGAGCGCACGGTCGCGGTCGGCCGTGGCGATGAAGACGGCGGGATCGTCGATCGCCGCCACGGCGTCGAAGGCGGCGGCGACCCGCTCGGTCGGTGACGCTTCGGCCAACTCCTCGAGCATCGTGGTGTGCGACGTCGCCGTCACGGTGTCTTCCTCGGTTCGATCACGGCCAGTACCCCTCCCGCGGCGACGACCTCACCGGGGATCACCCGGATCTCGGCAACGATGCCGGCGGTCGGAGTCACTTGACCTGTTTCCATCTTCATCGCCTCGATCACGGCGACGACATCACCGGCGGCCACGGTGGCGCCGGGTTCGAGCGTCGTGCGCACCATCCCCGAGACCGTCGCCAGCACCGCGACCGTTCCCTCAGGGACCGGTCGTGCGTCGTGGACCATCGGAGCGACGTCGTTCGACGCGGTCATTTCTATGCCGGCGGCGGCCCATCGGCGACGCTCGGCCTCGAAGGCCGCGTTGCGCGCCGTCGTGAACTCGCGGATCGAGTCCTCGTCGCGGGCCAGGTCGCGCAGGTGGTCGGCCACCGAGAACGTCGTGGGCTCGATGTCGAACGCGAACTGGCCGGCCTCGACGTCGGCCGCGCAGTTCGAGCAGTTCGTCCGCGCCGACCTCGTACCAGCGGATCTGGTCGAAGAATCGCAGGAGCCACGGCGGACGATCGCTGCCCGAGAGGGCACCGTCGAGCGCGGCGTCGCCGTGGCGACCGCGGCTGGTCCGCCGGCGCCAGCGGTCCCAGATCGGCACGGTGCGGCCGACGAACTGGTAGCCCGCCGGGGCCTTCCATCCCGTAGATGCACAGGTACGAGCCGCCGATCCCCACCGAGTTCTCGGCGGTCCAGGTGCGCGCCGGGTTGTACTTCGTCGTCACCAGCCGGTGCCGCGGATCGATCGGGGTCGCGACGGGTGCGCCGAGATACACGTCGCCGAGTCCGAGCACGAGATAGCTGGCGTCGAACACGATGCGCTTCACGTCGTCGACGGAGCCGAGGCCGTTGATCCGGCGGATGAACTCGAGGTTCCACGGGCACCAGGGTGCGTCGGCGCGGACGCTCTGCATGTAGCGCTCGGTCGCCAGCCTGGTCGCCGGGTCGTCCCAAGAGAGCGGCAGCCGCACGATGCGGCTCGGGATCTCGCGGTCGGAGATGTCGCCGAGTGCGTCATCGAGCCGGACGATCAGGTCGATCATCTCGGCCGGGCTGGCGCGATCGGGATCGAAGCCGACCTGCAGAGAGCGGATCCCCGGCGACGAGCTCCGCCACGGGAGCGGCCGCCTCGCCCGTCTCGGCCCGAGCGCGTCCATCAGCGCCCCGGCGCGCAGGCGCAGCAGCAGATCGAGCACGTTGTCGCCGTACTCGACGAGCAGATTGCGATCACCGTCGCGCCGGATCGTCATGCCCGGGTGATCGACCGTCGGCCTCCCGCCGGAACAGCACCGGGTCGAGCGGACGAGCGAGGGCGCGGCGCACGGGCGCTGACGAGCGGGCGGCCTCGTGGTCGATGGGGACGAATCGGACCGTGTCGCCGGCGCGCGCCTGGCCGATCTTCCAGAACTCGTGCTCGGCGATGGTCGCCGGGCAGACGAATCCGCCCAGGCTCGGACCGTCACGGCCGAGCACGATCGGCATGTCGCCGGTGAAGTCGATCGTGCCGACGGCGTACGCGTTGTCGTGGATGTTCGACGGGTGGAGTCCGGCCTCTCCCCCATCGGGACGGGCCCATTGCGGAGCCGGGCCGATGAGCCGGATCCCGGTGCGGTCGGAGTTGAGGTGGACCTCCCACGCCGTGCCGTAGAGCATGTCGATGTCGGCCGGTGTGAAGTAGTCGGGCGCCGCGTGTGGCCCGGCGAGCACACCGATCTCCCACTCGTTGGTGAGTACCGGTCGTCGCTCGACCGGCACGGCCGCCCCCGAGGTCGGTGCGACCGCGGACCCTCCTCCGATCGGGATCACGTCACCGGCGCGCAACGCGCGACCGGCGTGACCGCCGAAGCCGCCGAGCACGAACGTCGACGCACTGCCGAGATGTTGCGGAACGTCGAAGCCGCCCGCCACCGCGAGACGCCGCGCATCCCCGGCCCCACGCAGCGGCCCAGCTCGAGCCGGCTGCCGCGATCGACGTCGACGACCGTCCACATCGGCACCGACGCGCCGTCGAGGCGTGCCCCGAAGTCGGCGCCGCCCAGCACGATCGAGGTCGCCTCGCGGAACTCGATCGTCGGCCCGAGCAACGTGATCTCCAACGCGGGCGCGCTCTCGGCGTTGCCGAGCAACGCATTGGCGAGGCGGTGCGATCGATCATCCATCGGCCCGGAGGGAGGGATGCCGACGTCCCAGTAGCCGAGCCGGGCCGGAAGGTCCTGCACCGTGGTGAACAGCCCACCGTCGAGGACCTTGATCTCCGCGCTCACCGGAAGGAACCCGTCGAGCGCCGTCGTCGTCATCGTCGCGTCGGCGAACCAGGCACTGCCGGCGACGGCGGCGAGTTGGTCGCGGTTCGTGGTGATGCCACCGACCCTCGTCGCCTCCAGCGCGTCGCCGAGCGCGGCGATCGCCTCCCGGCGCGTCGGGGCATGCACGAGCAGCTTGCCGATGAGCGGGTCGTAGAACGGCGTGATCGCCGTCCCGGCGTCGACCCACGTGTCGAAGCGGACGTCGGGCGGCACGACCAGTCCGGTGACCAGCCCGGCGCTCGGTGTGGCGTGATCGAGTGGATCCTCGGCGTACACCCGTGCCTCGATCGCCCACCCGGATGGACCGGCCACCGAGTCGAACCCCTCGGGTCGTTCGCCCGCGCCGAGGCACAGCATCCACTCGACCAGGTCGACGCCGCGCACCAGTTCGGTCACACCGTGCTCCACCTGGAGTCGGGTGTTGACCTCGAGGAACCACGCGTCGCCTCCGTCGTCGTGATCGAGGGTGTCGGCGTCGACGATGAACTCGACGGTGCCGACCGATCGGTAGTCGACCGATTCGGCGAGGGCTCGTGCGTTGCCACGGAGCCGCTCGCGTAACCGGTCGGAGATCCCCGGCGCCGGCGCCTCCTCGATCACCTTCTGGTGCCGGCGCTGCACCGAACAGTCGCGTTCACCGAGATCGACCACCGCGCCGAAGCCGTCACCGGCGATCTGCACCTCGATGTGGCGCGCCCGTTCCACGAACCGTTCGGCGAACACCGCGGCGTCACCGAAGTTCGCGGCAGCGAGTCGGCGCACGCTGTCGAAGGCCGCCTCGACGTCGTCCGGACCGTCGCAGCGCCGCAGCCCGATCCCTCCGCCACCCGCCGACGCCTTGAACATCAGGGGGAATCCGATGTTCTCCGCGGCGCGACGTGCCGCTTCCACGTCGTCGAGCAGCCCACTGCCTGGCACCAGCGGGACGCCGGCCCGAGCGGCGAGTTCACGAGCGACGTGCTTCGAACCGAATTGCCGGATCTGCTCGGGCGTGGGACCGAGGAAGACGATCCCGGCCGCTTCACAGCCCGCCGCGAACTCGGCCGACTCCGACAGGAAGCCGTAGCCCGGATGGATCGCGTCTGTCCCGGTGTCGATCGCGGCCCGGATGATCGCCTCGCCGCGCAGATAACTCTCCGCCGGCGTCACCCCACCCAACGGCACGGCGATCGAGGCCATGGCCACATGCAACGAGCCACGATCGGCGTCGGAGTGGACCGCGACCGATTCGATGCCGAGCCGATCGAGCGTCGACATGATGCGGCAGGCGATCTCCCCGCGGTTGGCGACGAGCACCCGCTCGAATGGACGTGACCCCATGCGTTCAGGCGGGTTCGGTCACGATCATCCGCACCGGCGATGGTGCGAACCCGTTGCACGGATTGTTGATCTGCGGGCAGTTGGACACGATCACGATCACGTCCATCTCGGCGCGGAGTTCGACGAACAGGCCCGGCGCGGAGATGCCGTCGACGATGCCGAGGCTGCCGTCCGGTTCGACCGGGACGTTCATGAAGAAGTTGATGTTCGGCACCATGTCGCGCTTGCCCATGTCGCGCCGGACGTGCTCATGGAGGAAGTTGTCGACGCAGGCGTGCTGGTGGTTCGTGTGGTGCCCGTAGCGGAGCGAGTTCGACTCCCGTGAACACGCTCCACCCACCGTGTCATGGCGCTCGACCGTCGAGGCGGTCAACGTCATCATCGGGTTGCCCTCGTTCGATCGCAGGACGGAGCCGGGCGTGAGGTATACGTTGCCCTGCGCGGTCATCGTGTCGGCGGCGCTGTATCGCTCGACGGGGTCGTGCGCGGCGTACAACAGGAAATCGACGGCCTGATTGCCCTCGAGATCGACGATCCGCAGTGACTGGCCGGTGAACACGACGTGCGACCACGGCGCACGCGCCTCGACCGTCTCCTCGTGTACCACCCGACCCGATCCGGTCACGACGCACCCTGTTCGTCGATGAAGGGTCGGCGCGTCAGCAGCCAGTCGTCGGTGTTCTCGAACGCCCGCCCGGCCTCCGGTGTGGCCGCCCGGATCGGATCGTCCGCGCCGGCGGGGGTGCCGGTGACGGCGGTGATCTCGAGCGGGCTCACCGTGTACCCGGGCCGGGGGTCGAGCACGTGGGGCGTCACGGTCAGCGCCACGAGCACATCCATGTCGGCCCGCAGGACCACCTCCGCTCCAGGTCGCGGCGTCGAGCCGAGCCAGGTGAACGATCCGTCGGGCTCGACGAACACCGGCTTGAACAGATTGACCGACCCGCCGATGTCGCGTCGCCCGAGCCCCTCCTTGGCCAGCGCCACGGCGAACCGGTCGCGAGCGTTCGGCGCGGACGCGTGGATTGCGCCACCGCCGTACTTGGCGTCGTTCCAGGCCCGGTTCGACATCGCGTTGAACGTGTCGTGGCCCGCACTGCTGTCGGATTCGACCGACATCAGGACGCGCCCCATGTCCGACAGCAACAGCCCGCCGGTACCGAGGTACGCCTGCCATTGCACCTTCACGGTGTCGGGAACGTTGAGCCGCTCGGCCCGGTGGTGATGGTTGAACACCAGCAGTTGCACCGACGTGTCCCCCTCGGGGTCGCGCAATGTCAGCCGTGCGCCACGCGGCAGGACCCGGGTCGCGTAGTTGCCGCCCTCGACCGTTTCCCGCCACAGCACGTCGGGGTCGCCGGGCGGCACCGAACGGCTGAATCGCTCGACCGCCGCGGCCTGGGCACGCGCGTGGTCGCGGGCGCCGTGAGTGGTCGCCGTGTCGCTCGGGCTCACGTGGCCGATCCTTCCGGGCGCGTCTCCAACAGGTCCTCGATCTCGTCGACGAGGTCGAGGAAGCGGGCGTCCCGCTTCACGCTCGGGCCACGCACGGCCCCGAACGGCACCTCGATCGTGGTCGCGATCCGGCCCGGCCGCGGTGTCATCACCGAGATCCGCTGGCTGAGGTAGATCGCCTCGGGCACGTCGTGCGTGACCATCAGGATCGTGACGCCTGTGCGGAGCCAGACGGTCCGGATGAACTCTTGCATGCTGCGCTTCGTGATCGCGTCGAGCGCACCGAACGGCTCGTCGAGCAGGAGGAGATCAGGCTGCGGAGCGAGCGCCCGGGCGATGGCGACGCGCTGGCGCATCCCGCCCGACAGCTGCTTCGGCAGGTGGTCGGCGAATGCCGTGAGCTCCATGATTCCCAGCAGTTCATCGACGCGCTCGCGACGTTCACCACGCCCCGCGCCGGCGAGCTCGAGTCCGAAGGCGATGTTGTCGGCGACCGTCTTCCACGGGTACAGGGAGTAGGCCTGGAACACCATTCCCCGGTCGGGACCCGGGCCGACGACCGATTCCCCGTCGACGGCGACCAGGCCTTCAGTGACCGAGTCGAGACCACCGACGATGTTCAACAGCGTCGATTTCCCGCAGCCCGACGCACCGATCAGGCAGACGAACTCGCCGACCTCCACGTCGAGGTCGACGTGGTCGATCGCGCGCACGGTCGCACCCCGGCGTCCGGCGAAATCCTTCACGAGCCCGCGCACCGTGAGGCGCGGCGTTTCCGTTCGGGGGGCGGTTGCACCGGCGAGCGACATCAGTCGTCCCTCGCCCAGCGAGCGGTCCGGTTGCGCAGGGTGCGCAGTGCCATGTCGCTCACGATGCCCAGCACGCCGAACACGAGGAGGAGGGCGAACATGCGGTCGATGCGGCGGAATCGCTGGGCCCGGATGATCCGGAACGCCAGGCCCTCCTGGGCGGCGAGCAACTCGGCCACCACGAGCATGAGCCACGCGGCGGCCAGGTTGATCCGGGCGACGTCGACGATGCCCGGCCACGAATGCGGGAAGACCACGCGCCGCATGACCGTCCAGCGGCGCGCCCCGAGCGTGTACGACGCCTTGATCAGTTCGTTCGGTACGGCCCGGGCGACATCGGCGACCATGAGGATGTTGTAGAAGACCGTTCCGACGATCACGAGCGTGATCTTGGGCGCCTCGTCGATACCGAGCCAGATGATCAGCAGCGGTGTGAGTGCCGTCGCCGGGATGTAGCGGAGGAACCCGATCTGCGGTTCGAAGAACGCGTTGACGCTGGCGTAGCTGCCGATCAGGAGTCCGAGCGACACACCGATCACGAGGCTGATCGAATAGCCGATCACCACTCGCTCGGAACTGGCCAGGAAATCCGGCCACAACTCGCCGGCGCGCCACATCTCGACCAACGCATCCCACGTCGCCGCGATCGTCGGCACCGAGAAACCCTCGCCCGACCAGACCGTCGACGCGAGGATCCACAATCCGACGACGCAGGCAATGCCGAGTGCCGCGCCGATCCACCGCACTCGTTTGGGGACGTCACCGCGGAGGCGGAACGTGTCGCCCTGTCGATGACCCCGGCCGCCGGCGCCTCCGCGCTCGGGCGGTTCGAACGATTCCGGCAGATCGACCGGAGCCTCGTCGGGCGGGGTCATGGCGAGATCGGTGCCGCCCGCCGAGTCGCGATCGGTGGCGTGGTCGGACAGGCGGAACATGCCGAATCGGGTCACGACGACGTAGCCGGACATGGTCGGAGTCGGATCGACGTCCTGACGCTGCCGCTCAGTCGCCCATCCGGTCGACCCAGTCCTGCGTGAAGCTGGCGTCGAACAGACCGTCCAGCGACGCCTCCTTCTCCGTGAACCCGGAGTCGACCAGGAACGGATTGATCAGCTCGGCCGTGTGCTGGAGCGAGGTCGTGTCGTCGCCGGGTTGGAACGCAGCGAGTGCCTGCTCCGGGCTGAACAATGTGGTGCCCTCGGCGAACTGCTCGTATTCCTCGACCGACGTCTCGGCGACGTCCGCCATGATCTGGTTCGCTTCGTCCGGGTTGTCCTGCATGTATTCGAGCGTCAGGTACCAGGCGTCCACGAGCTTCTGCACGGCCGTCGGGTTGCCATCGACGATGTCCCGGGTGGCGACGATGTGGTCGGGAATGAGGCCGGGGAAGTCCGCCGAACTGAACACCTCGTGCGAACCCTCCCGCTCGAGGGCGGTGATCCAGAACGGCGCGAACACGCCGACGCAGTCGAACTCGCCGTCGGCGAAGCCGGCCGCCGCGGCATCGGTGAGCACACCTCGGAAGTCGATGTCGTCCTCGGTCATTCCCACCGACGCGAGGCCTTGGTCGAGCAGGAAGTGGTCGACGACGCCCGCCTCCGCGGCAACCGTCTTTCCGGCCATGTCTTCGATGGTGTTGATCGACCCGTCGCAGATGATCTTGTCGTTGCCGGTCGAATTGTCGTTGACGGCGACGATCACCTGGTCGCTGCCGAAGGCGACACTCGCCATCGTGTCGTTGAGCGTCTGGGTCACGAAGTCGAGTTCGCCGGCAGCCATCGCGTCGATGCTGGCGATGTAGTCGGCGAAGTAGACCAGATCGACGTCGAGGCCGACCTGGTCGAAGATGCCGGCCTTTTCGGCGACCGCCAACGGGAACCACCCCGGCCACGCGGAGTAGCCGACCTTGATGGAGTCGACGGTTGCGGCGTCCGTCGATCCCGCGTCGCTCGACGCAGGATCGCTCGACGCAGGATCGCTCGACGCAGGATCGCTCGACACAGGATCTGCCGGCGAGGCGACGGCCTCCGTGGTGGCCGTGTCGGTGTCGACCGGCGCGGGCGCGGTCGCTTCCGTTGCGGTGTCGGCGGTGGTCGAGTCGCCGTCGCTGCCGCACGCGGCCGCGATCAGCACCAGAACTGACAATGCCGCGGCGCATCGCGTCGTCGAGCGGTTCATTCGAGATCACCCTCCCAGGTCGTGGTCGGGCGTCAACCTAGGAGGACCTCGTTTCAATCGAATGTCATTCGAAATAAGCCGACGAAAACGCATTGTTGCCGCGAGATTTCGGCGCGCGCACGATCAACCTCGGGTCGGCGCGGTGTCGTTCCGGACGCTGTCGAGGACGCCCTCATCCACGAGCAACCCGCGCAACGCGAGGTCGGCGACGTACGAACCGATCTGCTCGGGCGACAGCCGCGCCGCCGTTTGTCCGGTCGACGGGCGGTACCAGTTCTGCACCGCCTCGTCATTCGCCAGGATCGTCAGCGCCGCAAGTTCGGAGTCCGTGGCGCGGAAGTCCCCGTCGGCGATTCCCTGCCTGACGATCGCCTCGACCTCGACGAGCAACCGCTCCCGATCGGCCCAGTAGCGCGTGAAGTTGCCGCGGTCGTCGCGGGCGAGGCGATGGATCTCGTTGAAGTCGAACGGGAATTCACACAGCGCAGCAGCATCGCGGCGGACGAACGCATGGAGCCGGCGCGTCGCGTCGGGGAACTCGAGTTGCACGTCGGCCACGATTCGCAACGGCACACGGTTGACGTCGACCACGATCCGTTCCAGGACCTCGTGCTTGCTCCCGAAGTAGTAGTAGATCGACGACACCTCGAGCCCGACCGCCTCGGCGATCTGGGCCATCGTGGTGGCACCGATGCCGTGCGTGGCGAAGAGATGAGCGGCCGCACCCACGATCTCGGCATCGACCGGGCCGGCCGCGGTGCGGGTGGTCTTCCGCGGCCTGCCGGCCCCGGGACGACGCCGCCGTGGCCGCTCGTCGAATCGTCGCTGGCCCATCGTCGGCAGCGTAGAAGCTCGGCGCCGCGGTAGCTGCTGGACGCGACGACGGATTGCAGTCTTCGACGGCGGGGTGGCTACCGTCAGTCAACATGACACGTTCAACCCCCTCCATGACGTCGTCGAAGCGCCGGCGAATCGTCTCGACGCTGACCGCAGCACTGACGCTTGCCGCCTTCGTGGTCCCCGGCGCCTCGGCCCTGCCGGCCCAGGCCGCCGACGCGACGAGTTCCTACGTGGCGATCACGCCGAGTCGCATCGCGGACACTCGCTCGGGCGCACCGATCGCCGCGAACACGACGCGCGACTTCCAGATCACCGGCTCGCTCGTTCCGGCGAACGCGACGGCGGTCGTGCTCAACGTCACGGCGACGCGCTCGCAGGGCAACGGGTTCCTGCAGGTGTTCCCCACGGGCCGCGCAACGATCGGATCGAGTTCGACCCTGAACCTCGACTTCGCCGGACAGACGATCCCCAACGCCGCCTTCGCCCCGCTCGGTGACGGCGGCAAGGTCACGGTCTTCACGACGTTCACGACCGATGTCCTCGTCGACGTCTTCGGGTACTTCGTGCCCGCCACGAGCGCGGCCGCCGGCAGGCTCGTGCCCGTCACCCCGACACGCATCCTCGACACGCGCAACAACATCGGCTACACCCCGCCCGCTCCGACGACGCCGCCTCCGCCGGTGACTCCGCCCGGAAATCCCGGGGACACGAAGAACTGCAGCGATTTCGCCACTCACGCCGAAGCACAGGCCTATTTCGACACCTACTTCCCGTTCTACGGTGACGTGGCTCGGCTCGATGCCGACGGCAACGGCATCGCGTGTGAGTCGCTGCCCGATCAGCCGATCAGCGCGTTGTTGACCGGCGAGCAGGTCGTCACGTTGCAGGTTGCCGGTCGCGGCGGTGTGCCGACCTCGGGAGTGTCGGCGGTGGTGTTGAACGTCACCGTCGCCTCACCGACAGCAGAGGGCTTCGTGCAGGTCTCTCCGACACCGGTGAGCAAGGGCGCCTTCTCGAACTTGAACCCCGAGCCGGGCCGGACGATCGCCAATCTGGTCGTGGTGCCGCTCGGCACCGGCGGACAGGTCGACCTGTACACACACCTGAACACCGCCGGAACCCTCGACCTGCTCGCCGATGTCGTCGGCTACTTCACCGACGCGACGGCGCCGTCGACGACCTCAGGTCTGTTCGTGCCGATCACGCCGACGCGCAACGTCGACACCCGCCTGCCTGCGCCGCAACCGGAAGTTCCGTCCGGCGGCACCGTGAACGTGAACGTCGCAGCCGTCGCGCCCGGCGCTTCAGCGATCGCGGGCAACCTGACCTCGACCGGCGGCGGCGTCAACGGCTACCTGCAGCTCGCCCCGACACCGGTGTCGCCCGGTGCATCGTCCAGCCTCAACACCTCCTACGACGGGCAGACGATCGCCAACGCGGTCGTGAGCCCGGTCGCCGCCGGCGGCAACGCACAGGTGTACAGCTTCGGCTCGACACACGTGCTGCTCGACGTCACCGGCTGGTTCACCGGCTGAACACGGCCCGAGCCGTGGTCGTCAGCGCCGGTAGGTGGTGTTGTCGTGGGCGATGTGGTGCGCGAACTCGCGCGTGGTGGCACTGGTCTTGACACCGGCGAAAGCTGACCCGGCGGCCCCGGCGAGCACCGACGTTCCGACGACGAGGCCGACGATGACGCCGACCGTGAGCCTGTCACGGATCGGGCCGTTCAGACGGCTCGACGTGCGCTTCCTCATGACTGTGTCTTTCCACTCTGGGCCCGCCACGGTGGCGTACCGACCAACAATCTCAGTATCGGCACGAGGGACGACCGGCGAGAGGGGCCATTGGTCACATTCTCGGAATTCTCACGATTCGTGCGACGTCCGTTCCACACCAGCGGAGCCGAACCGGCCTCGACGCTGGTGTTTCGTGGGCACGACAGGATTCGAACCTGCGACCTCATCCGTGTCATGGATGCGCTCTAACCAACTGAGCTACGCGCCCGCAGCGGCGCCGTACGCTACCAGTTGTGAGCACTCGCGCCCACCTCCCCGTCGAGCGTTCCGGCGCGCTGCCGGTCGTCGACGTCGCACCACTGCTCGACGCGTCCAGCAGCACTCGGGCCGTGACCGCGGTGGCGAACGAGATCGACCGGGCCTGCCGTGAGATCGGCTTCTTCGGGATCATCGGGCACGGCGTCGATCCCATCCTGCAGGACGACCTCGAACGAGCGGCGCACGAGTTCTTCGCGCTGGACGAGGCGGTCAAGGCCACGATCGCGATGCCCCGGGCAGGACGGGCGTGGCGCGGGTGGTTCCCCCTCGGCGGAGAACTGACGTCGGGACGCCCCGATCAGAAGGAGGGCATCTACTTCGGCGCCGAGCACGATGCCGATCACGATCGCGTGAGATCCGGCGTCGCCCTCCACGGCGCCAACCTCTTCCCCGCCGAACCGGCGGATCTGGGCCCGTTCGTCCTGCGCTGGCTCGACGAGATGCGCCGGGTCGCCGAGGGGGTGATGCGCGGCATCGCCCTCGCGCTCGGCCTGCCCGCCGACTGGTTCGCCGACCATCTCACCGCCGACCCGACGGTGCTCTTCCGGATCTTCCACTATCCGCCCACCACGGGCGGAGCGGACGAATGGGGCGTCGCCGAACACACCGACTACGGGCTGCTCACGGTCCTCGCCCAGGATTCGCTCGGCGGCCTCCAGGTCAGCCGCCGTGACGGTACGTGGATCGAGGTCGCGCCGACGCCCGGCCTGTTCGTGTGCAACCTCGGCGACATGCTCGAACGGCTGACCCGCGGGCGGTACGTCTCGACGCCGCACCGGGTCCGCAACAGCGGCGAGCACGGTCGGCTCTCGTTCCCCTACTTCTTCGACCCGTCGTGGGATGCGACCGTGCCCGTGCTCCCGCTCGCGGCGGACGAATCGCCACCACACGATCGACGCACCCGATGGGACGGTGCCGACGTCGCGGCGTGGAACGGCACGTACGGCGACTACCTCACCGCGAAGGTCGCCCGCGTCTTCCCCGACCTGTTCGCCGTCACCGCAACCTGACCGACACGTCGTTGGCCATCAGCCGTCCCGCCCTGGTGAGCACCACGCGGTGCGCGTCGTCCGGGTGGGGCACGAGCATGCCGTCGAGCAGCCCGAGCGTCGCGTCGTCGAACGAGTCGCGAGCCACACCGTCGCGGGTGCGGAGCATCAGTTGCAGTCCTTCGACCCGCCGGCCTTCGTCGTCGAGCACTTCGGCCGCCGACTCGGCGGGCCGCCCCGCCGTGATCAGTTCGATGTAGCGATCCGGCGTCCGCACGTTCCACCAGCGGCGTCCCTCGTGGTGCGAGTGTGCGGCACATCCGAAGCCGCGATAGTCGGCCTGGCGCCAGTAGAGGAAGTTGTGGCGCGACTCGTGGCCCGGTCGCGCCCAATTCGACACTTCGTAGTTGCGGAGACCGGCCGCCACGAGCAGGTCGTCGGCGAGTTCGTACTTGTCGGCCTGGTCGTCGTCGTCGGGATGACGCTCCGGCTGCGCAGCCAGCACCGTTCCCGCCTCGACGGTCAAGCCGTAGGCCGATACGTGCGGCGGATCGAAGGCCAGCACCTCCTCCACGGTGCGCCGCCAGTCGTCGACGGACTCCCCCACGGCGCCGTAGATGACGTCGAGGTTGAACGTCGGCATCTCGGCCTCGACGATCGCCCGCACGGCTCGCTCCACGTTCGCCGGGTCGTGAGTGCGGCCGAGCGCCGCCAGCACATGCGCCGACATCGACTGCACGCCGATGCTCACGCGGTTGACGCCGCCGGATCGGTACGTCCGCAACATCTCGACGGTGACGTCGTCCGGGTTGCACTCCACGGTGACCTCGGCGTCGTCACGACGCGGGATGGCGGCGATCACCTCGGCCAGCGCATCGGCCGGCACGAGCGTCGGCGTGCCACCGCCGACGAAGATGGTGTCGGCGACGGGCATGCCCTCCCCGACCGCGCGCTCGATCTCGGTGGACAACGCCGCCAGATACCGATCGACGAGGTGGGCCCGATCGGTCCACGTGGCGAACGCGCAGTAGTCGCACTTCGAGGCGCAGAAGGGGATGTGGAGGTACACCCCGAACTCGTTCACGCACCCATCAAAGCGCGCTTTCGGTCAAAGCGCGATGTCGGTCGAAGCGTGCATCTCGGTCCGGGCGCCGTTTCCGGCTCCTCGCGTTCAGGCCGACTGGAAGAGCAGGTCGAGCGCGTCGAGGCGGGCGCCCACCTGGTCGACGGGCACGTCGAGCATCGCCGCGATCGACCGGACGTCGTCGCCGCGCACCGTGATGACGCGGCCGTTGAAGTCCTGGCGCTGCACCTGGATCAGCTTCAGGTACCGCGACAACATCTCGAACGGCGCACCCTTCAACTGGATCAGCTTGACGACGTCGATCGCCAGCTTCGTGGACGATTCGAGCGCCGCGGTCGCTTCGCCGCTCGTCACCTCGCGCGGCAGCAGCTGCTCGACCGGGACCGCGTAGAACTGGGCCAGGCGGTCGAGGCGGGGCACCGACAGCGCCCGCTCGCCACGTTCGTAGGCGCCGAGCACCGACGCCTTGAACTCCTGGTCGCTCTGCGCCTCGACCTCCTGCAGTGACAGACGCTTCTGTTTGCGGATCGCCCGCAGGCGCTCGCCGACCTGTCGGCTGTAGGCCGAGGGTGCTTCGTCTTCGGTCATCGTCATTGGAACCCGCCCATTCTCGAGTGGTCGACTGTTCGACCATTACCGCCGTGCGTGAGGTTACCGCACAGTACGTGCTTGGCAACAGTCAGCGGTGAAACGACGCCGCGAGCGCCGCAGCGGCGATCGCCGCGGTCTCGACACGCAGGATGTTCGCGCCGAGTGTGACGATCCCGCGGGCGGCGCCGAGTTCGGCTTCCGACCAGCCACCCTCGGGTCCGATGGCGATGGCGTCGTCGGTCGACGCCACCGGGCGGCCGCCCGGCTCGGCGACCACGCAGCCCGGCAACACCGTCAGTGCCGGCAGCGGACCCTCGATGTGCATCGCCCAGGTACGGCGGCTCTGACGGCAGGCCTCGAGCGAGACCCGCTCGGCGCGCTGGCGCTGGGCGACCGCTCGAACATCGTCCCACCGGGTCGTGGAGTGCTCGGCGTGGAGCAGCACGAGCCGGTCGGCGCCGAGTTCGGTGAGCTTCTGGACCATCCAGTCGAGCCGATCGCCTTTCGGGATGGCCGCGGCGATCGTGACCGGCCGAGCGGGCCGTTCGGCGACGTTGACGTCGCCGGCCACCTCGAGCTGCAGATGCTCCCGCGATCCGGCCACCACGGTGGATCGCCAACGTCCGGCGAGATCGGTGACGGTCACCGGCTCACCCGCGCGCAGTCGGAGGACCCGGCGGAGATGGTGCTCGACGTCGTCGTCGATGGGGACGACGCGGTCGCCGTCCTCCCCGACGCGCTCCACCACGACGTGGGTCGCCGAACGCCGCAGCGCATCATCGCCGCTCGCCTGCGCACCGGGGTCGGACACCCCGTCGGTCACGAGAACGCCGATTTGATCCGGGAGAAGATCCCTTCCTTGGGATGACCGACCACTTCGCCGCGTCCCTCGGCGAACTCGCCGAGCAGTTCCGTCTCGCGCTCGGTGAGCTTCAGTGGCACCTCGACACGGATCCGGGCCCGCAGGTCACCGCGCCCGCGTCCACGGAGGTGCGGCACTCCGCGTTGACGCAGCACGAACTCGCGGCCGGGCTGGGTTCCGGCGGGGATCACCAGGTCTTCGACGCCGTCGAGCGTCTCGAGCTCGAGCGACGTCCCGAGCGCCGCTTGGGCGATCGAGATCGGCACGTCGGTGACGAGGTCGTGATCGTCGCGGACGTAGCGCTCGTGCGCCGCGACCCGGAGGTGCACGTAGAGATCGCCCGACTTGCCGCCCCGCGGTCCGGCCGCCCCGCGGCCGGTGAGACGGAGCGTGGAACCGCTGTCGACGCCCGCCGGCACGTCGACCTGGTACGTCTTGTCGATCGTGACCCGTCCCTCGCCGCGGCACGTCGCGCACGGCGTGGTGATCACCTGACCCATGCCGCCGCAGCGACCGCAGGGACTCGCCGTGACCATCTGCCCCAACAGACTCTGGCGAACCCGTTGCACCTGGCCGCTGCCTCCGCAGTCGCTGCACGTGACGGGCTGTGTCCCGGCCCCCGCGCCGGACCCACCACAGTCGGTGCAGACGACGGGCAGCTTCAGGGTGACATCGATCTGATCGCCGAACACGGCCTGTTCGAAGGAGATGTCGGCGACGACCTCGAGGTCCTGACCGCGAGGGGGGCCCGCCGGACCACGGGACCGTCCGCCGCCGAACGGGCTCTGACCGCCGCCGAAGAACGTCTCGAAGATGTCGCCGAGGCCGCCACCGAACAAGTCCTCCGCAGACGGGCCACCGCCACCGTTGGGGCCCCGCACGCCGGACGCGCCGTAGCGGTCGTAGCGCGCCCGCTGGTCGTCGTCGGAGAGCACCTGGTAGGCCGTCGAGACCTCCTTGAAGCGTTCGGCGCGTGCGGCGTCGCCGGGATTGGCGTCGGGGTGCAGCTCACGGGCCCGTTGGCGGTACGCCTTCTTGATCTCGTCCGCGCTCGCCGTGCGCGACACGCCGAGGAGTTCGTAATAGTCAGCCATGGTCCGCTACAGGATGCCGGGAGAACGGCCGGTCCTCAACCGTCCTCGATGCGGTGGGCCAACTGCTCGCTCACCACGTCGACGGTTGCCAGCGCCAGGGGATAGTTCATCCGGGTCGGACCGAGCACGCCGATCGACCCGAGGTGCTCCCCGTCGATGACGACGGGTGCCACGACGACGGAACATGCCGAGAGCGGCTCGACGCCGTGCTCGACGCCGATCGCCACCGACATGCCACGGTCGACGATGTCGCTCACGAGCGTCACCACCACGAACTGCTGCTCGAGCGTCTGCAACACCGACCGGACGACGTCGACGGCGTCGAAGGCGTTGGCCACCGTCGACACCCCACCGGTGAAGACCTGATCGGCCGCCGCCGCCGAGCGGACGGCGTGCAGCGCGGCGTCGCAGATGCGGTCGATCGACCGGTCCCCCGTGGGAGCGACCGCGTCGATGCTGCTCAGCACGGCACCGTCGAGTGCCGCCGAGAGGTGCACGCTCGCCGCCGCCAGGCGGACATCGTCGTCACCCTCGACGAGATCGATGGTCGTGTGCTCCACCGATCCGTTGGCGAACACCACCACCGCCGTCGCCAGGGTCGACGAGAGCGACACGAGTTGGATCCGCCGCACGGCGACCGCTTCGGCCCGGGGGCCGACGACGAGCGAGGCGTTGTTGGTCAGCGCCGACAGCAAGGTCGAGGTCTGATGGAGCAGTTCCTCGAGACGACCGTGGGCGGCCGAGAAGAACTCGCCCACCTTCTTCGTGGTCGCCTGGTCGAGCACACCGGGTGAACTGAGGTGGTCGACGAAGTAGCGATACCCCTTGTCGGTCGGGATCCGACCGGCCGAGGTGTGCGGTTGGACGAGGTAGCCCTCGTGCTCGAGTTGGGCCATCTCGCTGCGCACGGTGGCCGACGACACCTTGATCGTCGGCGCCTCGGCGATGTGGTTCGAGCCCACCGGTTGGGCGGTCGTGATGTACTCCTGGACGACAGCACTCAGGATTGCGGTCTTGCGATCATCCAACATGGCTACCTCCAGAGTACCCCCGGGCCCCGGCCCCGACCCCGCCTCGGTCACAGGCCGGCGTGACGCCGGAGTGCCTCGGCTCGTTCGGCGGCGTGGTCGACCATGGGCTCGATCGCGTCCGGTGCCCATCTGCGGACGTAGTCGCCGGACGGATCGAACCGTTCCTGCTGGGCGACCGGGTTGAACACGCGGAAGTACGGGGCGGCGTCGGTCCCGGTGCCGGCCACCCACTGCCAGCCATGGTTGTTCGACGCGAGATCGCCGTCGACGAGGTGCTGCATGAACCACCGGGCGCCCCACTGCCAGGGCAGATGAAGATCCTTGACCAGGAAGCTGGCGGTGATCATCCGCACCCGATTGTGCATCCAACCGGTGGCGGCGAGCTGACGCATCCCCGCGTCGACGATGCCGAAGCCGGTGGTGCCGGCGCACCAGCGTTCGAACCGGACGACGGCGTCGGCGCCGCTGTCCGTCGGCATCGCATCCATCCGCCGGTTCAGGTTCTCCCAGGCGGTTCGCGGCTCGCGGAACAGCACGTCGGCGTAGAACTCGCGCCACGCCAGTTCGCTGGAGAACACCGTGTGCGCTCGATCGCCCGTGCCCCCGGCGTCGAGATCGGCGAGCAGTTGGCACGGATGGATCGCGCCCCACTTGAGTGCCGGCGAGAGCCGGCTCGTCCCGTCGAGCGCGGGGTCGTTCCGCTGCCGGTCGTAGCCGGCGAGCCCACCGGCGAGGAACTCCCGCCACCGGTCGAGGGCCGCCTCCTCCCCGGCGGGCGGAAGATCGCAACCGGGGTCGGGTCGGGCGCCGAGCGCATCGACCGCCACGGCACGACGCGTCCACGCGATGTCGTCGAGGCGACGGGGATCGATCGGCTCCGACCACCGGTGCTGGCGCCAGGCCTTGGCGAACGGCGTGAACACCGCGTACGGCGTGCCGTCGCGCTTGGTCACGGTTCCCGGGTCGACCGCGTACGGCGAGCCGACACCACGGAGCGTCCGACCCTGGCTGTGGAGCGCCGCGGCGACAGCGGCGTCACGGCGACGTCCGTACGGCGCGAAGTCACGGCTCACGTGGACCTCGCGGGCGTCGAGTTCATCGGCGAGCGCAGCGATCACCTCGACGGGACGACCGGATCGCAGCACCAGACCCACTCCACCCCGGGCGCGGATCGACGCGTCGAGTGCGACGAGCGAGTCGTGGAGGTACGCCCGCCGCGGCGCGCCGGCGGCGGCGAACGCCGGATCGACGACGAACACGGGCACCACCTCCCGGCCGTCCGCGGCGGCTGCCATCAGTGCCGGGTGATGCCGGAGCCGCAGGTCGCGTCGGAACCAGACGATCGCCGGCCCAGCAACCATCTCGGGGATCGGCCGAGCGCCTTCAGGAGGTCTTGACGATGGCATCGCCGGGCGAGACCGTGCCGGGCTCGACGACGATGGCGCAGATCCCGCGCAGGCGGAGGTCCTTGCGGGAGTTGACCCAGCGCGCGGCCTCGGCTCCGAATCGCGCGGAGAACTTGACGCACCCGGTGTGGGGCTTCGTGGTCACCTCGATCACCGCGGTGCCGATCCGCAGGCGGGTCCCGGCCGGCAGGTTGTCGGCCGACAGATCGAAATCGACGATCAGCTGATCGCCGGCGAGTTGCCACCGCTCGCGATCCGCGCCGGCGACGGCGCGCAGGGCGTGCGCCGACATCACGTTCAACTCGGCGAGCGGGTCGGCGAGCCCGTCGGGCGTTCGAGTACTCCCCCGTTCGACGTAGTTGTCGCCGACCAGTCCCCGACCGGGCACGAGTTCGGCGGTCTCGAGCACCCGCCGCTCGCCGACCGCCGGACGGCACACGACGAGTTCGACGGTGCCCACATCACTCGGAGCGGCGAGCACGTCGTCGATGAACGGTTCGAATTGTTCGATGGTGGCAGGCACGGCGGTCAGTCTCGCATCTCGGCGGCGCCGCCGACCGCAACCATTTCGGCGCCGACCGTCGGGATCGGATCGAGCGGCCGCGCCCGCAGATAGACCCAGGCGCCGAGCGCACAGAGCAAGCTGATCACTCCGCCGTAGGCCAGGGACCATGGCGCACTGACCGTGTCGGCGATCCACCCGGTGATCGGACTGCCGATCGGGGTCGAACCGAGGAACGCCACGGCCTGCAGCGCCATCAGCCGGCTGCGCATGTCGGACGGCGATTCCTGCTGGGAGATCGCGTTCGCCGCGGTGATGAAGCCGGCGCCGCCGACGCCGAGCGGGATCGACCACGCGAATGCCATCGCCAGATTGGGCGCCCAGGCCATGCCGATGGCACCGATGCCGAGGACGACCATGCTGATCAACATCCAGTTCAGCGGCACCCGCCGGAGGCGAGCCGTGAGCAACGAGCCGGTCAGTGAGCCGATCGACGTGACCGCCAGGACCCAGCCGAAGTTGTCCTCGCCGCCCCACCGTTCGTCGGCCAGCTTCGGCAGCGACACGCTGTAGTTGAAGGCGAACATGCTCACGACCACGAGGAGGCCGAACAGCAGCGCCATGTCGCGGCGGCCGGTCACCCAGCGCAGTCCTTCCCGGACGGGTTGGCCGCCCCGCGGGCGCGGCGGCACGGTGAACATCTCCGAGGTGCGGATCATGAGCAGCGAGATGATGATCGCGGCGAACGTGATCCCGTTGGCGAGGAAGCACCACGCGGTGCCGATCGCACCGACGAGCACCGCGGCGAGCGCGGGGCCGAAGATGCGCGAGCCCGTCATCACCGCGGTGTTGAGCGACGTCGCGTTCGGGATCTCCGCGGGCTCGACGAGCTCGGTGACGAGGGCGCGGCGGGCCGGGTTGTCGAACGCGTTGACGAGGCCGAGCACCAGCGACAGCACGAAGATCACCGGCACGTTGATCGCGCCGGTCAGGTCGAGCAGGCCCAGCACGATGGCCTGGACGGCGAGGGCCGACTGGGTGATGATCGACATCCGCAGCCGGTTGTGCCCGTCGGCGATGGCGCCGGCCCATGCCCCGAGGAACAGCATCGGCACGAACTGCAGGCCGGCGTTGATCCCGACGATCAGGGCATCGCCGTCGGTGATCCGGTAGACGAGCAACGACATCGCCGTGAGCTGCAGCCACGTCCCGACGTTGGAGATCGCCAGACCGGCGAAGAACAGACGTGCATTGCGGTAGCGCAACGACCGGAAGACGCCGCCCGTCCCCGGCTCGATCGTCGCCACCGCCACCGTCAGTCGTCCAGCTTCAACGCGTTGATGAAGACGTCACCGGGCACTTCGACGCGCCCGATCGACTTCATCTTCTTCTTGCCTTCCTTCTGCTTCTCGAGCAGCTTGCGCTTGCGGGTGATGTCGCCGCCGTAGCACTTGGCGAGCACGTCCTTGCGCCTGGCCTTCACCGTTTCGCGGGCGATCACCTTGCCGCCGATCGCCGCCTGGATCGGCACGTCGAACATCTGCCGCGGGATCAGCTCCTTCAACTTCTCGCACATCCGCGCGCCGTACTGGTACGCCTTGTCGCGATGGACGATCGTCGAGAAGGCATCGGCCGGCAGACCGTTCAGCAGCAGGTCGACCTTGACCAGGTTCGACGGCCGGTACCCGGCGAGTTCGTAGTCGAGGCTGGCGTAGCCCTGCGTGCGCGACTTCATCTGGTCGAAGAAGTCGACCACCACCTCGGCGAGGGGGACCTCGTAGATCAGCTCGACGCGCTCGGGTGACAGGTACTCCATCTTCTTCATGTCGCCCCGCCGCGTCTGGCAGAGATCCATCAGGGCCCCGGTGTACTGCGTGGGGGTGATGATCGACAGCTTGAAGAACGGCTCTTCGATGCTGGCGATCTTCTGCGCTTCGGGGAGGTCGGCCGGGTTGTCGACGACCTGTTCGCTGCCGTCGGTGCGCGTGAGGCGGTACTCCACGCTCGGTGCCGTGGCGATCAGCGCCAGCCCGAACTCGCGCTCGAGCCGCTCCTTCACGATCTCCATGTGCAACAGACCGAGGAAGCCGCAGCGGAAACCGAACCCGAGCGCACCGGACGACTCCGGCGCATAGGTGATCGACGCGTCGTTCAGCTTGAGCTTCTCGAGCGACTCGCGGAGGTTCTCGAAGTCGTCGCCGTCGATCGGGAACAGGCCGGAGAACACCATCGGCTTCGGCTCGCGATACCCGTCGAGCGCCTGGGTGGCGCCATTGGCCGCCGTGGTGATGGTCTCGCCCGACTTGGCGTCGCCGACGTCCTTGATGCCGGCGATCAGGTAGCCGACCTCGCCGGGCCCGAGCTCGGCGACCGGCGTCGGCACCGGCATGCGCGGCGCCGATCTCGATCGCTTCGTGGTTCGCGCCGGCCTGCATGAACTGCAACTTGGCACCCGACAGGAGCCGGCCGTGCATGATCCGCACGCTCGACACGACACCCCGGTACTGGTCGAACTGGGAGTCGAAGATCAGCCCCTGCAACGGCGCATGCGGGTCGCCGACGGGCGCCGGGATCCGCTCGATGATCGCATCGAGCAGGTCGGGCACCCCTTCGCCCGTCTTGGCCGACATGCGGATGATCTCCTCGGCCGGGATGCCGAGGACGGTCTCGATCTCGGCCGCGTACCGGTCGGGATCGGCGGCCGGCAGGTCGATCTTGTTCAGCGCCGCCACGATCTCGAGATCGTTCTCGAGCGCCAGGTAGCAGTTGGCGAGCGTCTGGGCCTCGATGCCCTGGGCCGCGTCGACGACGAGCACGACCCCCTCGCAGGCGGCCAGGCTCCGGCTGACCTCGTAGCCGAAGTCGACGTGGCCGGGCGTGTCGATGAGATGGAACACGTGGTTCTTCCACGGCACGCGCACGTTCTGGGCCTTGATCGTGATGCCCCGTTCACGCTCCAGGTCCATCGAGTCGAGATACTGCGAGCGCATGTCGCGGGCCTGCACGGCACCGGTGATCTCGAGCACGCGGTCCGACAGCGTCGACTTGCCATGGTCGATGTGGGCGATGATCGAGAAGTTCCTGATGCGATCGAGGTCCATGGCTCGGCCAACGCTACCGACTGGGAATGTCCGGTCGGGGTCTGACCCCGCCGGACATTCTGCCGCCGGTTGGCGCTCCGCCCCCGTGCCGATAAGGTTTTCGGGCTGTTCCACCCCGACGTGGAACCATCCGGTCCACGAAGAGAAGCAACAGAAGCAGGGTCTCCGACGACATGGCGAACATCAAGAGCCAGAAGAAGCGCAACCTGACGAACGCCAAGCGCGCCGAGCGCAACAAGCGCGTCAAGGCCGAGCTCAAGACGCGCACGAAGACCGCGCACGCCGCCATCGGTACCGACGACAGCGAGGAGGCCGTGCGTCTCGCCATCAAGCGCATCGACATGGCCGCCTCCAAGGGCATCATCCACAAGAACGCCGCGGCCCGCAAGAAGAGCCGTCTCATGAAGAAGGTCAACGCCCCCGTCTGAGCGCGTGCCGCTGAAAGATCTCAGCGGCCCCCGGACAACCCGTTGCGGTGAGCCAACCGCCCACCCCCTGTCGATTGTTGGGGTCCGTTCGCTCATCGCTCGGACGAGCGTGTCAGCGTCGCAGTTTCGACAGGCGGGCGACCAGCACGTCCATCACGACGTCGCCGTCGAGCTCCCGTGCCCCGCGCAGGTCGAGATCGGCCTGGGCGAGCAGTTCGATGGCCCGCTTCACCGAGGCGCCGCCGAGACGTTGGTAGTTCTGTAATGCCTTCTTGGCCGGATACGGCGATTTGATCCCGGTCGCGGCCATCGCGTCCTGCTCGGTCCGCGCATCGACACCGTCGAGTTTCGCCAGCCCGCCGTAGTGGTTGTGCAGGATCGACATCACCTGCAGCGGGTGCCGTCCTCCGCCGTTGATCATCCGGGCGAGCAGGGTGAGCGCGCGGGTGGTGTTCCCGGCATCGATGGCGTCGGTGAACTCCCACGGCGGCACTCCGCCGGCCTCGCCGAGGAACGGCTGGAGATCGCCGATGGTGATGACATGATCGCCGCCGAACGTGCTGTGCAGCGTGGCCAGGATCCCGTCGAGGCGGCCCACGTCCTCACCGAGCCAGCCGGCGAGGAGGGCCGCGGCGTCGGGCTTCAGCCGCAGGCCGGCCGCGGCAATGTGATCGCCGACCCAGCCCTGGACGTCCTTGGCCCTGGTGGGCGGCGACGAGTTGACGACCGTCCCGTGGGCCTTGACGGCGTCGGCCACCTTCTTGGCGACACGTCCGCCGCCGGCGACGAGGACGAGGTCGGTGGTGTCGAGCGGACGCTCGACATAGGCGACGAGCGGTGCCACCTCGTCGGTGACGAACCGTCCGACGCCACGGGCGAGGACCACCCGTCGCTCCGACAGGAACGGCGGGGTCTGCGCCGCGTCGACCACCGCCCGCAGTTCGTACTCCTCGCCGTCGAACTCGTCGACCATCATCGACCGGTCGCCGTCGCCGACCAGTTCGTCGATCAACGTCACGACCGCCGACCGCAGGATCGATTCGTCGTCACCGGTCAGCAGGTGTGTCGTCATGGCGGCGTCGATTCTTACCGGAACGAGACGCCGACACGACAAGCACCGCACCGGCAAGGACGACGACCGCCCAGCCGAGCCACACCCACGGCGGATCGGGCTCGACGGACGCCGCCACCTGCGCCACCGCATCGACCCACCGTGTGCCGACGAGGGCCGGGAGCATCACGACGGGCGCCAGGGCGGCAGGGCCCCGGCGACGAGCGCGGCGGGCAGGCCGTAGAGCATCACCGCTCCCGCCACGGGGACCGCCAGCACGTTGGCCGGAATGCTGACGAGCGGCAGCCGGCCGAACACGAGCACGCTCGGCACGACCACGCCGACCTGCGCGCCGAGCGTGATCCCGAGCGGCACCGCCAGGGCCCCGAGCCGGGCGAGCCGTTTCGCGAGTGACGGCCCGACGACGCACACCCCGGCCGTGGCGCCGACCGACAGCCAGAATCCGACCGACCACACCAGCAGCGGGTCGACCAGTACCAGCCCGGCCACTGCGATCGCCAGCAGGCGCACCGGTGCGCGTTCGCGGCCTGTCGCGTATGCGGTCGCCGAGAGCGCGGCCATCGTCCCGGCGCGCAGGATGGACGGTTCGAACCGCGTCAGCGCCACGAACCACGCGACGACGCCGACCGTCACGATCCAGCGCGGGGCCGGACGCAGCCGTACCAGCAGCGGACCGATCGCGGCGAGGAGAAAACCGACGTTCTGCCCCGACACCGCGGTCAGGTGCGACAACCCGCTCGCCCGGAAACGTTCCACCATGTCGACCGGTTGATCGCGGTCGTCACCGATCACCAAGCCACGGAACAGACTGCCTTCGGGTGCGGGCATCCACGACGCACCCCGTTCGATCATCCCGCGGACACGATTGGACGCCCGTGCCAACGGGCCGCCGGCGTCGACATCGGCCACCCAGTCGAGATCGAACACACCGACGACGTGCTGCGAGGCGACCCGGCGCGCCCGATCGTCGGAGAGTTCGCGCCGGGTGCCGCTCACCGCCACCCACTGGCCGGCACGCCAGGCGCTGACGCGGCGCTGTTGGGCGCGGCCGCGGCACCACACCTCGAAGCGTTCGCCGTCGATGGCCACCACCAGCCGGGTGCCGGCTCCGTACGGGTGCGGGTCGTCGACCAGCCGGACCCAACCGTCGTACGGGCCGATGCGGTCGGGCGCCAACCCGTTCCAGGCGTGGTCGGCCCGCACGCCGCCCACGACGCTGAGGGCGACCACGAGGATCACCGTCGCCCACGATCGCGACCACCTGCCGAGGATCGCCGCCGCCACCACACCGAGGATCGATGCCGGCACGAGGGCGCCCGCCCACACCGCCACCACCGTGGTCGCGGCGACACCGGCCATGACGATGTCGGGCACGGCGGTACCGGGTGGCGCGACGGCGGTGTCGGTCGGCGGGATGGCCGCACCGGAGTGCCAGCGCAGCACCGCACCGACACCGTACGCTGTGGCCGTTGTGGATTCGTACGCCCCATCGCTCCCCCCGCGTTCGACGCGTTCGTCGGACGGTTCGTCGGCCGGCGCCCGCGTGACCTCGGCGCCGCTCATCGAAGGCCCGTTCTGGTACCGCAGCCGGATCCGCCGGCTCGGTCCGATCGCCGGACTGATCGTGCCGGCGACGCTCGGCGTGATCGCCCTCCTGTCGTTGAAGGTGTTCGAGGGAGCCTGGAGTGGTGCCGTCGGCCTGATCGCCGGGGTGTGCGCGGCGCCGGGTCTCCTGGTCGTCGGCGCACCGTTCGGCGACTCGTCGCGGTATCTGCTGGCGATCGCCGGTTCGGCGGTGATGTGGGTGCTGGTCGGTGCGCTGGCGGCGCGTCGGTCGACCCGCAACCCGGTGGCCACGTGGACCGACTTCTGGCGGCAGTTCTTCTGGCTCTGCGCCGGCATCTGGTTGGGTTGCTGCGCGGCCCTGCTGGTGGCGGCGATGGTCGTCGGCCAGTCGCTCTTCTGACACTCGGCGCCGTCGCTGCACTCACGTCGCCACCAGGTCGCGCAGCGCATCGAGCTTCGCCGGCCCGATACCGGGCACGCGATCGAGATCGTCGACGCCGGTGAACGGACCGTTGCCCTCGCGCTCGGCGACGATCGCCGCTGCCGTGGCCGGCCCGACGCCGGGCAGCTCGTCGAGTTCCTCGACCGTGGCCGTGTTGACGTTCACGATGCGCGGCCCGTCGGACTCCGAACCCGATCCTGCCGTAGCCGATCCTGGCCCCCGTTGATCCGGAGGGCACGACCTCGGGCCGGACCGATTCGCCGACATGGGGGACGTAGATCCGGCTCCCGTCCACCACGATTGCGGCGAGATTGACCACGTCGATGTCGGCGTCCGGGGTCGGTCCTCCGGCGAGCCGGATCGCATCGTCGACGCGTGCGCCGACATCCACGCGGTAGACCCCGGCGGACACGACGGCGCCGGCCACGTGGACCACGGCGGTCGCCGGGGTCGTCACGGCCGTGGTCGGTGACGCCGTCGGCGGGGCCGAGGCGAGAGCGGTTCCCGTCGAGATCGGCGGTGTGCTCGACGTGGTGGAGGCCCTCGGCAGGAGCGCCTCGGTCGGTGGGGGTGGTGTTCGTACGAGCCAGTAGGCGCCGGCGCACACGACGACCACGGCGACCGCCGCGCTGATCAGCCGGCCGAAACCGAACCAGTGGCCCCATTCCCGCAGCTGCTCGGCACGCGCGCCCCGCGGTGACGGGCGGTGCACCGCGACCCCGTCCGACGATCGACCCGGGGAACCGTCGGCATGTAGCCGGGAATCATCCGGAGAATCCACGACATTCGACCTCCTCGACCGGCGCGCAGGCGCGCCTCGTTCAGCAGGGGGTAGTCGGTCGCGTCACGGTATCCGGAGCTCGCGGAAAAGCGTCGACGATCGGGTGATCAGCGCGTGGCAGCGCGCCAGAACGCGCGGTAGCTCGGGTACGTGATCGCCTCGGTGACCCACCCGGCGCGGACGAGTTCCTCGTGCAGCCGTGGCAGGTTCCGCCACGGAACTCCCATGTCGACGTGATGGGCGAGGTGCCAACCGGTGTTGTAGGGCACCATCCAGAAGCGGGCGAGCCGGCTCTGGCGGATGACGTGCGTCGTCAGGCGCCGGTCCTTCGAGCGGATCATGCCGCCGTGCTCGGCGACGGACCGGAGCCGGTTCGACACCTTCCACAACGTCGACCACGACAGGATCCAGACCACGTAGGCCAGCGGCCGCATGAACACCAGCGATGCGCCGAGCATCACGACCTGGACGGCGAGGATCTCGAGCGCCTCGCGCTGACCCGACCGGATGGCCCGTCCGAGCGACTTGAAGTTCTTGGAGGCGCTGTTGCCGATCGCGTCGCGCTTCAACTTGCGGTGCCACGAGTCCTTCGGGATGGGGTAGCCGGCGTACAACGCGAGGTCGGGCTCGTTCGGCCCCATCTCGTCACGATGGTGCGCGAAGTGGACGCGGCGGTAGACGAGCATCGCCTGGTACGTGGGATACGCCAGCAGCCAGCGCCCGACGCCGTCGTTGAGCCGGCGATTGGTGAACAACAGCCGGTGCGCCGCTTCGTGGGCAAGGATGTTCAGGCACACGTGGCCACGCGTCATCAGCACGAAGGCGAGCAGGTACGACCACCACGTGTTGATCCAGGCGGCGGCGATGACCACGCCGAACGACTGGGCGAGTGCCCCGACGACCGTGAACACGTTGCGGACGTTGGGGATCCTCCGGAGGTCGTCGCGCCACGCCGGCGTCGCCATGCCCCGCTCGTTCAAGCGGTCGGTCGGCAACACGTCGGGAAGGTCCTGCGCGTCCGGCACCATCGTGTGCGCCGGTGACGTGCCGACGACGTCGATGACGCCATCGGTGACGCCATCGGTGACGCGGGGCGGGGCGCCGTACGGAGTCATGACTTCATGTTACATTTGTCGATCACGATGAGCAACACCCGTAATGCCGCCGAGACGTCCTCGACGATGAGTACGCCGCTCACCACCCGCTCGATCGTGCTGTCGCTCCTGCTCGGCTCGCATCCCCCCGTGATGCCGGTGTCGGCGCTCATCGATTTCTGCGGGCTGTTCGACGTGGCGCCCGGCACCGTGCGCACCGCCCTGTCGCGGATGGTCGACCGGGGCGAACTCACGACCGACGACGGCCGGTACGCGTTGAGCGGCCGGCTGCTCACCCGACAACACGAACAGGACACCGGGCGCCGGCGAGTGCCGGCGGGGTGGGACGGGGCCTGGTACGTCGTGATCGTCACCGCCGAGCGACGCACCACGACGGAGCGCCGCGAGTTCCGGGCCCGAGCGATCGGCTCGCGTCTCGGCGAACTCCGCCCCGACATCTGGATGCGGCCGGCGAACATCGAGATCCCCGACGATCTGCCCGACAGCTTCGTCACGCGTGGACCCCTCGTCGGCGCCGACGACGAGGCGATCACCCGGCAGCTGTGGGACCTCCGCCGCATCGACGGCGAGAGCGGGCAGCGGCGCGACGACCTCGACCGCGCCGCCCGACGACTCGAACGTGACGGACCCGACGGTCTCGCCCCGGCGTTCGACGCGCTCGCGCTCGCGCTCCGCCAGATCCGCACCGAGCCCCAACTCCCCGCGCCGCTGCATCCGACAGCGGCCGGCGACGAGCTACGCGCCCGGTACGACGACGTCGAACGGCGCTTCCGCGGCGAACTGCAGTCGTTCCTCCACCGTTGACCGCATCGCACGGGCGACCGGTCTTGGTCACATCCCGCTCGCAATCCGAACGGAATGTGACCGAGAGTGCCGGGTCGGGCGGATCAGTACAGGCGAGCGGTCAGCTGACGGCGATAGTCGGCGGTGCGCGGGTCGCTGGCGCCCATCAACTCGAGGATGTCGACGAACCGCTGGCGGGCCTCGTCGTCGGTCTTCACCTGGTCGAGCAGCTTCGCCAGTTGTTCGTCGTAGTCGTCGTCCTCGACGGCCCCGATCCGCGCCCGGGCGGCGACCTGCCTCGTCCGTTCGGATTCGGGGATCCGGACGAGGAGCCCCAACGCCTCTTCGGGCTGGCCCTGGTCGATCAGCAGCTCGCCGAGGGCCACGATCACGTCTTCGTTCGCCGGCTCGAGCGACAGCGCCTGGCGCAGGCTGTCCTCGTCGCCGGCGGCGAGGAGCTTGCCGACCTCGGTCGGCTCCGCAGGGACCAACAGTGCGTCGACGAACTCCTTCACCACGTGCTCGGGATACGCACCCATGAAGCCGTCGACGATCACGCCGTCCTTCATCGCGTACACCGCCGGGATCGACTGCACCTGGAACGCCTGGTGCAGACCCGGGTTCTCGTCGACGTTGACCTTGACGAGCACGACCTTGCCGTCGGTGTCGTCGACGACCTTCTCGATGATCGGCCCGAGGGTCTTGCACGGTCCGCACCAGGGCGCCCAGAGATCGACGACCACGGGCACCTGCCTCGACTTGTCCAGGACCTCGGACTGGAACGTTGCGTCGGTGACGTCGATGTAAGCCATGAACTCAACGCTATCCGCGGGTGATCGCTACCCTCGGAACCGCATGAGCGAGAGCGACAGGATCGAGACGCCAGCGGTCACGGTGCCGGGAATCGACGTCGGTCGCGTCACCGAGTGGCTGGTCGCCAACGTCGCCGGTGCCCGCGCCCCGTTCGAGTTCACGGCGATCGCCGGGGGCCATTCGAATCTCACCTATCGCGTCACCGACGCCGGCGGAGCCCGTTTCGTGCTCCGGCGCCCACCGCTCGGTCACGTGCTGGCGAGCGCCCACGACATGGGTCGCGAGCACCGGATCCTGGCGGGCCTGCAACGGTCCGCCGTGCCGGTCCCGCCCGTCGAGGGGTACTGCGACGACCCGTCGATCAACGATGCGCCGTTCTACGTCATGCGCTTCGTCGACGGACACGTCCTGCGCGACCGGACGTCCGCGGAGGCGGTCCTCGACGAGGGCGCCCGGTCGAATGCCAGCCGCTCGCTCATCGACACGATGGCCGCCATCCACGCCGTCGATCTCGTCGATGCCGGACTCGACGACCTCGGACGCCATGACGGATACATCGAGCGCCAGCTCAAGCGGTGGTACGGCCAGTGGAACCAGGGCAAGACGCGCGAACTCGACACGGTCGATCGTGTCCACGACGCGCTGCTGGAACGGATACCCGACCAGCAGGGGGCCACGATCGTCCACGGCGACTACCGCCTCGACAACTGCATGGTCGACGCCCGGGGCGACGTCGTCGCCGTGCTCGACTGGGAGATCTGCACGCTCGGCGACCCGCTCGCCGACGTCGGGCTGCTGCAGGTGTACTGGACCGGCCCCGGCGATGCCCACTCGGCGTGGACCGGCAACGCCACCACCGCGGCGGGATTCTGGGACCGTCGCCAGCTCGCCGACCGGTACGCGGCAGTGTCGGGACGGAGCATCGAGCATCTCGACTTCTACGTGGCGTTCGCGTACTGGAAGCTCGCCTGCATCCTCGAAGGCGTCTACTCGCGCTACCTCGGCGGCGCGCTGGGCGAGCGCAGCGCCGACGAACTCGCGCCGTTCAAGTTGCAGGTCGAAGCGGCGGCGAGCCAGGCCGAACAGCACCTCGAGGCGCTGCGATGATCGACCCCCGGGGCTCGTACGAGTGGTTGATCGACGAACCGATGCTGCACGAACCGGTGCTGCTCGTGATGTTGACCGGATGGATCGACGCCGCCGGCGCCGGGGCCACCGCGGCCGCCGTGGTGTCGACCGAATGCGGCACCGTGCCGCTCGTGCGCTTCGACGACGACACCTTCGTCGACTACCGGGCCCGACGGCCGACGATGGAACTGCGTGACGGCCTCAACACCGATCTCGTGTGGCCCACGATCGAGATGCGTGCCGGACACTCGACCGACGGCCGCGACATCCTGCTGCTCACGGGTCCCGAGCCGGACATGGCATGGCACCGGTTCGCCGCCGCGGTCTGCGACATCGCCGTGCAACTCGACGTCACCCGGATGGTCGCGTTCGGCGCCTACCCCTTCGCCGCTCCCCACACCCGTCCCCCGCGCCTGTCGTGCTCCTCCCCCTCGTCCGACGTGCTCGCCGGCGTCACGTTCGCCCGCAGCTCGATCGACGTGCCGGCCGGTGCCGCCGCGGCGCTCGAACACGCCCTGCACGCGCGGAAGATCCCCACGCTCGGGATCTGGGCGCAGGTCCCGCACTACGTGGCGGCGATGTCGTACCCCGCGGCTTCGGTGGCGCTGCTCGACGGGTTCGCCGAGGTCACCGGCATCACGATCCCGGCGACCGACCTGCGCGGCGACGTGCGGATCCAGCGGGAGCGGATCGACAAGTCCGTCGGCGACAATCCGGAGCACCTGGCGATGCTGCGCCAACTCGAGGAGATCTACGACGCCGCCGACGGGGAACGCGAGCGCGAGCGGGCGGCCGACGGGCCCGGCCTCGAGATGCAGTCCGGCGACGAACTCGCCGCCGAGATCCAACGCTTCCTCAACGAGCAGGACTGATCGCCCATCTCGGACTCCGGGTCGTCGGGCGCGGCCCACTACGTTCGGCGGCATGAAAGTCGACGGAAACCTCGGAAACGACCTCGCCAAGGCCGGCGCCAACGCACGTGAAGCGGAAGCGGCCGGCTACGCCGGGGTGTGGACGGCGGAGACGTCCCACGACCCGTTCCTGCCGCTGTTGCTCGGCGCCGAGCACACGGAGCACCTCGAACTGGGCACGTCGATCGCCGTCGCCTTCGCCCGGTCGCCGATGACGCTCGCCAACACCGCCTGGGACCTGCAGGCCTTCTCGAAGGGTCGGTTCATCCTCGGCCTCGGCAGTCAGATCAAGCCGCACATCACCAAGCGATTCTCGATGGAGTGGAGCCATCCGGCGCCACGCATGCGCGAATTCGTGCTGGCGATGCGGGCGATCTGGAACACGTGGCTCACCGGCGAGAAGCTCGAGTTCCGCGGCGAGTACTACCAACACACGCTGATGACCCCGTTCTTCACGCCCTCGCCCGCCGATCTCGACGGCTTCGGCCCGCCCAAGGTGTTCCTCGCCGGCGTCGGCGAGATGATGACCGAGGTGGCGGGCGAGGTGTGTGACGGCTTCCTCTGCCACGGCTTCACCACCGAGCGCTACCTGCGCGAGGTCACGATGCCCGCCCTCGAACGCGGCCGGGCCAAGGCCGGCAAGACGATGGAGGGCTTCGAGATCATCGGACCGTCGTTCGTCGTCACCGGCGCCAACGACGAACAGCTCGAGGCCGCGGCGGCCGGCACGCGCCAGCAGATCGCGTTCTACGGCTCGACCCCGGCCTACAAGGGCGTGCTCGAACTGCACGGCTGGGGTGGCCTGCAGGAGGAACTCAACGCGCTGTCCAAGCAGGGCGACTGGGTGAAGATGGGCACGCTGATCGACGACGAGATCCTCAACACGTTCGCCGTGGTCGGTCCGCCCGAGTCGATCGCGCCCGAACTCGCCGCCCGGTACGGCGACGTGATCCAGCGGATCTCCTTCTACGCCCCCTACAAGTCCGATCCGGAACGCTGGCGTGCCGTGATGGACGCCCTCAGCGCAGTCTGAGTCAGGTGGTCCGAACCGATCGAACGCCACACAAGGTCGATGCCGCTCAGGTAGGTTCCCGCTGATCAGTGATGCCAGCGGCTCGCCCGCGATCTCCCTCGTCGACGTCCGCAAGCAGTTCGACGGCACCGCCCGCCCGGCGGTCACCGACCTGACGCTCGACGTCGCCGAAGGTGAGATCGTCGCTCTCGTCGGACCGTCGGGGTGCGGCAAGACCACGACGCTGAAGATGATCAACCGGCTCGTCGAGCCGACGTCGGGCACCATCATGGTGCTCGGCGCCGACCAGCGGTCCTTGCGGGCCCACGAGTTGCGCCGCCGCATCGGCTACGTCATCCAACAGATCGGGCTGTTCCCGCACCGTTCGGTGCGCCGCAACATCGGCGTCGTTCCCGAGTTGCTCGGGTGGGACAAGAAGCGGATCTCGGCACGGTGCGACGAACTCGCCGACCTGGTCGGCCTCGACCGCGACTTGCTCGACCGCTACCCCGCCGCCCTGTCCGGTGGTCAACAACAACGCGCCGGTGTGGCGCGGGCGCTCGCCGCCGATCCGCCGATCCTGTTGATGGACGAGCCGTACAGTGCGGTCGACCCGATCGTGCGCGAACGACTGCAGGACGATCTGCTCACGCTGCAGGCGACCGTGCGCAAGACGATCGTCGTCGTCACCCACGACATCGACGAGGCGGTCAAACTCGCCGATCGCGTCGCGATCATGAACGTCGGCGGAGTGCTCGAGCAGTACGCGACGCCCGATGAGCTGTTGGGAGCACCGGCGAACGAGTTCGTCGCCTCGTTCCTCGGCCGCGAGCGCGGCCTGCGCCGGCTGGCGTTGCGCACCGTCGCCGACATCGCACCGATCGCGGGGCCGACGGTGACGCGGGCCGGCACGCCCGCCCAGGCGCTCGACGTCATGGCACGGTTCGGCACCCCGTGGGTGGCCGTCGCCGAGGGCGAGCACCTGTTCGGTTGGGTCGGACGCGAGGCGGTCTACGACGGTTCGGCGATGACCGTCGGCGATCTGCCCATGGAGCCGTTCGTGTCACAGGTCAGTCCGACGACGCCGCTGCGCGAGGCGCTGGACGTGATCGTCAACGCCCGATCGCGGATGGCGGTCGTCGTCGACCACGGCGCCGTCCCGACCGACGGCAGCGCCACCGTCGGCGCCGGCGGGCGCTATCTCGGCATGATCACCATCGACGAAGTGGCCGGAGGTCTGGAGTCATGATCCCGGCAGCCATGATCCCGGCAGCCATGATCCCGAGCGGCGTGATCGCCGACGAGCGCCGCTCGCTCGTCTGGTGGGGGTGGGTCGGCGACCATCTCGACGACATCTGGCAGCGCACGATCGAGCACGTCCAGCTCACCCTCATCGCGATCTCGGTCGGGTGCGTCATCTCGTTCGCCCTCGCGCTGCTCGCGATCAGCTTCCGCTGGACGTATCGCCCGATCACGAGAGTCGCGTCGATCATGTACACGATCCCGAGCATCGCCCTGTTCGCGCTCCTCATCCCGTTCACCGGGCTCGGCATCCTCACCGCCGAGATCGCGCTCGTCAGCTACACGATCCTGATCCTCGTGGGCAACACGGTGGCCGGTCTCGACGCCGTGCCCGAGTCGGTGAAGGAAGCCGCCGACGGGATGGGCTACACACGATGGCGGCGGCTCGTCACGGTCGAGATCCCACTCGCCCTGCCGACGATCATCGCCGGCATCCGGATCGCGACGGTCACCGTCATCGGCCTCGTCACGATCGCCGCGCTGATCGGCATCGGTGGCTTCGGCGCGCTCATCAACGACGGGCTGCGCCGCAACTTCCCGACCCCGATCGTGGTCGGCGCCACACTGTCGATCTGTCTGGCCCTGCTCGTCGACGGTGGTCTGGCGATCGCCCAACGCCTGCTCACACCCTGGCGGCGCGAATCGTGAACACCATCCGCGGCGCGTTCGAGTTCCTCACCACATGGTCGAACTGGACGGGCGATCACGGCATCTTCGCCCGCGGGTGGGCGCACGTCTGGATCTCGTTCGTCGCCGTGATGATCTCGGCCGCTGCGGCCATCCCCGCCGCCGTGTGGCTCGCCCATGGGCGTCGCGCGCCGACGTTGTCGGTGGCGATGGTGAATCTCGGCCGCGCCATCCCGTCGTTCGCGATCATCGCCCTCGTCTTCCCGTTCAGCATCCGGTACGGCTTCGGGCTCGGCTTCTGGCCGACGTGCGTGGCGCTCGTCGCACTGGGCATCCCGCCGATGTTCACGAATGCGTACGCGGGCGTGATGGAGACGCAGCGCAACATCGTCGAGGCCGCGTCGGGCATCGGCATGACGGGCACCCAGGTGCTGCGCAAGGTCGAACTGCCCGCCGCCGTCCCCCTGTTGATGACGGGTGTGCGCGTGTCCGGCGTGCAGATCGTCGCCACGGCGACACTCGGCGCGCTCGTCGGCTACGAATGCCTCGGCACGTACATCGTCGCCGGCCTGGCGCGTGGGCCGACCGGTCGACCCGAGGTGCTCGCCGGGGCGATCCTCGTCGCGACGTTGGCACTGACCGTCGATCTGTTCCTCGACCGGCTCGAACGGGTCTTCGCGCCGTGGCATCGCCGACTACGGTGAGCGCAACGCCCGTCCCCACACGAAACGAGCACGATTCATGAGAACCTCCCGCCTCCGCTTCGCCACACTCGCCGTTCTGGCCCTCGCGCTCCCGCTCGCTGCCTGCGGCAGCGACGACAACAGTTCCTCGGACACGATGGCCGGCAGCGCCGCACCAGCGGACTCGACGGCACCAGCGGACTCCACGGCGCCCGCCGACACCGCGACGGCTGGCTCGGCCGCACCCGCCGACTCGACGGGCGGCGGCGCGGTGCCGGACGGGCCGACGGTCACGATCGGCGCGCAGGACTTCGGCGAGAGTGCGGTCCTCAGCCAGGTGTACGGACAGGCGTTGGAAGACGCCGGGTACCCCGTGTCACAGCAGGCCGTCGGCGGATTCCGCGACATCCTGTTCGCCGCGTTCGATTCCGGTGACGTCAACTTCAGCGCCGAGTACGCCGCTTCGGCGTTGGAGTTCTTGAACGGGGGCGCCGGCGAGGCGACGTCCGACGCCGACGAGACCGTGGCCCTGCTCCAGAAGCAGCTCGAACCGAAGGGACTCCTGGCGCTCACCCCGTCGCCCGCCATCGACTCGAACTCCTTCGTCGTCACCGCCGAGACAGCCGAGAAGCTCGGACTCGAGAACGTCAGCGACCTCACCGACGACCTGACTCTCGGCGGGCCCCCCGACTGCCCCGAGAACGCGTCGTGCCTGCCGGGACTGAAGACGACCTACGGCCTCGACCTGTCGGGCAGCTTCGTGCCGCTCGACGGCGGCGGCCCGCTGACGGTGGCGGCACTCGAGGAGGGTGAGATCGACGTCGCCATCCTGTTCTCGACCGACGGCACGATCGCCGACAAGGGCTGGGTCGTCCTCAAGGACGACAAGGGTCTGATCAATGCCGACAACATCACGCCGGTGCTGTCGCAGGACGTCATCGACGCCTACGGCGACGACTTCCAGACCCTCGTCGACTCGATCAGTGCGGCGATGACGACCGAGGCGCTCACCGAATTGAACCGGCGGGTCGGCATCGAACTCGAAGACGCCGATGCCGTCGCCACCGACTGGCTGACCGAGAACGGCTTCCTCAGCTGATCGAAGGTCGTGCACGGTGCCCTCACCGATCGCGGGGGCACCGATGCACGACCTCGCAGCGCAAGACCGAGCAGGAACTCGCGGGCGTTGAGCCCGAGGGTCGCCACGTCGTAGCCGCCCTCCTGCACCACCACCGTCGGGCGGCCGAGCTCGCCCACCAGCGCGCCCTGCCGCCGGAACCCGTCGGTCGTCACGCCGAGATCCGAGATGGGATCGGCGTGATAGGTGTCGAGACCGAGCGACACGACGACGAGCGCCGGATCGAACGCGTCGATCTCGGCGCATGCATCGGCCAACGCCGCCAGGTAGCCGTCGTCGTCGAGATCCGCGGGGAGCGGCACGTTCCGGTTCGCTCCCCGCCCGCTCCCGGCGCCGGCTTCGTCGGCGAACCCGGTGAGGTACGGGTAGGCGCGGACCGGGTCGCCGTGCAACGACACGTACTGGACATCGTCGCGGTCGTAGAAGATCTGCTGCGTGCCGTTGCCGTGGTGGTAGTCGACGTCGAGCACCGTGACCCGTGATCCGGTCGTCGAGGCGACGTGGTGGGCGGCCACCGCGGCGTTGTTGAAGAAGCAGTAGCCGCCGTACAACGCCCGCGGCGCGTGATGGCCGGGCGGGCGGCAGAGGCCGTACGCATGGTCCGCACCGTCGAGGACCAGTTGCGTCGCGCTGAGCGCGATGTCGACGGCCCCGCGGGCGGCCTCGTAGGTCCCCTCGGTCAGCGGGGTGGTGGTCTCGAAGCACCAGCGACCGAGCTCGGCGACGACCGGCAGGTGATCGCGCACGGGCCCGATGCCGTCGAGCAGCCCGCTGTTGACGAACACGTCGGGGACGACATCGTGCGTGCCGGGGTGGCGGACCTGGTAGTCGGCCCAGGCGCGCGACAGGAATTCGACGAGGCCCGGGTCGTGCACCGCGGCGATCGGCGCGGTGCCCCAGTCGTCGGGCGCGCCCATCGCGAACCGGTCGTCGGCAGCGAGGACATCGTGGATCGCTTCGGCCCGGCCGGGATGTTCCCACGGCGATTGCAGCCCCGACGACTCGATCTCCGCCAACGGTGCGTGGCCGCGATGCGCACTCGACGCGACGACCGGGGTCGTCACGTCAGCAGGCCGGAGCGCCGCATCGCCTCGGACGCGTGGGGCTCGGCCAGCACCGCCGCGAGGGTGATCTCGAGGCCGAGCTGCGACGAGTCGCGGTACTGGTCCCAGTCGATCGAATCGACGGCCCAGCGTTCGAGACGGGCGATCCGGGTGTTGAAGATGTGTCGGGCGAGCCGTTCGAGATCGATGTCGCAGGCGAACATGCCGGCCGCCGCGGCCTTGCCGAGGTCGCCTGCGACGAGTTGCACGAACCGATCCCCCACGGCACCCATCCCGGCGAGGTCGGGGGTGGTGGTGATCACGGCGAAGACCGGCTTCCAGACGTCGATCGCCGACGCGATCGTGGCGTCGAGCCGTTCGAACACCTGCCGGGTGGCATCGATCGGGTCGGCCGCCGCGTCCTCGTCGAGTGAACGCTCGAGCCCGTCGAGCCCGTTGCTGACGAAGGCGACGAGGATCCCGTCGCGGTCACCGAACTGGTTGTACAACGTGCCGACGGCGACGCCGGCACGCTCCGCGAGGCGCCGCATCGACAGGCTCTCGAGCCCACCGGCGGCGATCAGCTCCCCCGCCGCCTGCAGCACGTCCGAACGGGTGCGCTCCTGTCGGTCGTCCCAGCCGGTTCCCATTGCCACCGGATTCTAGGGTCCCACGCGGCGCGCGAGCCCCACCACGCGGCGCATTGACACGAAGACGTCGCCCTGGTCAACTCCGGTGATGACCCGCCTCGGCTACCAGATCCCGAACTTCACCTACCCCGGCGTCGGCCCCGCCGAGTTGTTCGACGCCATCGCGGCGCAGGCCCGTGAGGCCGACGCCTCCGGCTTCGACACGGTGCTGGTGATGGACCACTTCTACCAACTGCCGCACCTGGGCGACCCGGACGCGTACATGCTCGAGTGCTACAGCCTCCTCGCCGCCCTGGCCCGCGAGACGTCGACGGTCCGGCTGAGTGCGCTGGTCACGGGCAACACCTACCGCCATCCGGCGGTGCTGGCCAAGACCGTGACGACGCTCGACATCGTCTCCAACGGCCGCGCCCAGCTCGGGATCGGCGCCGGGTGGTACGAACGGGAACACGCATCGTTCGGCATCGAGTTCGGAACGTTCACCGATCGCTTCGAGAAGCTCGAGGAGGCGCTGCAGATCGTGATCCCGATGCTCCGCGGGGAGCGGCCGACCCTCGCCGGCGAGCGGTACCAGGTGGCCGAGGCGATGAACGAGCCGCCTGCGGTGTCGCGCATCCCCGTGATGATCGGGGGCGGCGGCGAGAAGAAGACGCTGCGGATGGCGGCCCAGTACGCGGACGAGTCGAACATCATCTGCCAGACGAACGAGATCAGCCGCAAGCTCGAGGCGCTCGACGAGCACTGCCAGCAACTCGGTCGCGACCGTTCGGAGATCACCGTGTCGTGGCAGCGCACGGCGTGCATCGCCCCCACCACCGACGAGGCGCAGGCCGACCTGTTCGCCTATTTCGAACGGCGCGGCGTCGACCTCGCGTCGATGACGGACGAGGAACGGGCGCCGTTCATGTCGTTCTTCGTGTGGGGCGACCCCGACACGGTCGGCGAGCAGTTCGAGGGGTTCCTCGGCTCCGGGGTCGACGGCTTCACCGTGAACATGCCGGCCAACGGCCACGTCGAAGGACCGCGTCGAACTCCTCGGCCGGACCCTCGCGCCGCTGATCCGCTGATGGGGCCGGGATGGCCGAGGCGATGTAGATGGGGGGCGCCATTGACCGAACATCGCCATCGCCTCGGGAGGTCCGTGGAGGGTCAGGCGAGCGCGAGGTCCTCGGCGAGGTACTCCTCACGGCACTTGGCGCGCTGCAGCTTGCCGCTCGACGTCTTGGGGAGGGTGCCCGGTGACACGAGCATGACGTCGCGCGGCGGGATACCGCAGATCTCGAGCGTCCGGTGGTGGATCCGCGTGCGGATCTCGTCGAGCCCGCCCGACGTGTCGGTCGGACGCACCTCGGCCACGACCACCACGCTCTCCTTGCCCTTGTAGCCCTCCATGCCGAAGGCGATCACATTGCCGGCGCGCACGCCGTCGAGCGGGCCCACCGCGCGCTCGATGTCCTCGGGGAACACGTTGCGCCCGCCGACGATGATCACGTCCTTGATCCGCCCGCACAGCACGAGTTCGCCGTCGAGGAGGTAGCCGAGGTCGCCGGTGCACAACCAGCCGTCGCGGAAGAGCGCGGCGGTGGCGTCGGGGCGTTTGTAGTAGCCGGGCGTCACCGACGTCCCGCGCAGCAGCAGCTCGCCGACGTGACGCTCGGGCACCGGTTCGTACGAGTCGGGATCGACGACGATCATCTCGAGGCCCGGCAGCGCATGGCCGAGCAGGGGGAGCTCGCGAACCGTCACGTCGAGATCGTCGACATCGTGATCGATCGGTTTGGCGACCCGCTGCGTCTCGAGCGTGTGCCGGTCGACCACATCGGTGCGCAGGCCCCTGCCGCGTGGCGGGAAGGCTCCCCCGATCGCCACCTCCGCCATCCCGAACGCCGGGAACACCCCGCCCGGCTCGAACCCGAACCGTGACGCCTCGGCGACGAACGCCTTGACGGCGGCGGGGTCGACGGGTTCGGCACCCGACAGGGCCAGGGTCAGCTTCGACAGGTCGAGATCGCGCATCCGCTTGAGCGCCCGGGTGGCCAGCACCCACGAGAAGTTCGGCCCGGCGGTGGCGGTGCCGTGATAGTCGGACAACCACTGCATCCAGTTCCCCGGATGGGCGAGGAAGTCCTGCGGGGCGGCCTGGACGAGGTCGACGCCCATCGTCATGGGGAGGGCGAGGAAGCCCACGAGGCCCATGTCGTGGTACAGCGGCAGCCACGACACCATCACGTCGCCGGTGGCCAGCACCGCCGCCTCGCAACAGGCGTCGATGTTGGCGCTGAGCACCCGGTCGGGGATCATCACGCCCTTCGGTTCGCTCGTCGAGCCGCTGGTGTACTGCAGGATCACGAGCCGGTCGGGGTCGGGCGGCGGCAGTTCGAGGGCGTCGCCGTTCGGGACGTTCGGCGCCCCGGGCACCACCGAACGCAGCGGGGCGATCGGCGGATCACCGGCGGCGGCGACGTAGAAGTCGGCGAGCAGATCGTCGATCAGCACGAGCTTGGCGTCACCGTGGCGGATGCGCGACCGGGTGCTCTCGATGAACGCGTCGAGCGATCCCATCCGCATCGGCAGCGGGAGGACCATCGAGGCGAGGCCCGCCATCCAGCAGCCGCGCACGATCGTCATCAGCTCACGGCTCGTCGGGCCGAGGATCGCGACGTGATCACCCGGTACGAGCCCCTTCGCCTGCAGCGCGGCGCCGACGGCGCGAGCGTCGTCGTGGATCTCCCGCCAGGGCACCACGACCGGTTCGCCGTCGCCGATCATCGACGATCCGACGAACCGCACGCCCGTGCCGGATGCCGCGGCCCGCTCGAGCCGTTCGATGGTCGACAGCGTCGGCGTCATGCAGCGAACGCTAGTCGCCGACGTCGATCCACCCGCGGGCACCCGACCCACCGCGATGAGCGAAACCCCCGGATACGGGGGTTTCGCTCATCGCACAGCGGGCGCGCGGCGATCAGAGGCAGGCGCGGACGGCGGCGGTGAGGCCGATCGTGCGGGGGTCACCGGTGAGCCCACCGCCCATCTGGTTCATCACATAGCCGTAGCCGACCTTGGCGTCGGGGTCGGCGTAGCCGAGGGACCCACCGGCGCCGGCGTGGCCGAACGAGCGCTCGCCGAGCATCGGCGTGAGCGTGCCGTCGAGCATGAAGCCGCACCCGAACTGGCTGTCGGCGACGAGACAGGCATCGGGGCCGTTCACCTGCTCGGCCGTCGCCGCCTTCACCGTGGTGTCGTCGATCAGTCGCACGCCGTCGACGTCGCTGACGGTGGCCGCGTACATCCGAGCGAGGCTGCGCGCCGTCGTGATGCCGTTCGCCGCGGGCATCTCGGTGGCGTGGACGGCGCGCAGGTTGAAGGGCGACTCGCCGCCGAAGCCGTTCAGCGCTCCGTTCATCGTCAGCGCCTTGAAGCCGGTCGTGCCGGGGCCCATCACGGACATCATCAGCTCGAGCACCGCCGGATCGGACGGCGGCGGCGACTGCTCGAGGCGTGACACTCGCGGCTCCTCCGATTCGGGCAGACCGATCCAGAACTCCAGCCCGAGCGGGCCCGCCACCTCGTCGGCGAAGTACTGGCCGATCCGCCGACCGTCGACCCGGCGCACGAGCTCACCGGCGAGCCAGCCGTAGGTCAGGGCGTGATAGCCGTGGGTGCTGCCGGGCACCCAGACCGGCCGCTGCGCGGCGAGCGCGGCGACGACCGGGTCGACGGCGAGCACGTCGTCGAACGTGAGGGGGGCATCGACGTAGGGCAGCCCGCCCTGGTGGCTCAGCAGCTGACAAACGGTGATCGCCTCCTTGCCCTCCGCCGCGAACTCGGGCCAGTACGACGCGACCGGCGCGTCGTAGTCGATCTTCCCCGCCTCGACGAGTTGGGCCACGCAGACCGCGGCGGCGCCCTTCGTCGTCGAGAACACGAGCTGGAGCGTGTCCTCCTCCCACGCCCTCCCCGTGGTCTTGTCGGCGATGCCGGCCCACACGTCGACCTTGCAGTCACCGTCGACGTACAGCGCGAACGCCGCACCGAGTTCGCCGTGCTCGTCGAAGTTGGCGCCGAACGCATCGGCCACCTTCCCGTAGCCGTCCTGCACCGTCCCGTTGATCTGCGTCCCGTTTCTCTGCGTCATGGGGACGGACCGTACCGAGGTCCGGCCGTGTCGCCCGAGTCGGCCGATGACCTGAAACGCCCGGTGCCTGACCCCAGGCGTTTCAGGTGGCCATAGGCTGGTCGGCCGGTATGGACAACGAGACCCACTCTCCCGCAGCAACGGTCGACACGCCCCCGCACCGGTACTCGGCCACGCTGGCCCGGGAGATCGAGGCGCGCTGGCACGACTGGTGGGACGAGCACCACACGTTCGAGACGCCGAATCCGGCGGGCCCGCTCGCCGACCCCGCCGCCATTGCACAGCGTGGCGAGAAGTTGTTCGTGCTCGACATGTTCCCGTACCCGTCCGGCGTCGGACTCCACGTCGGCCACCCGCTCGGCTTCATCGGCACCGACGTCTACGGCCGCTTCAAGCGGATGACCGGCCACAACGTGCTCCACACGATGGGCTTCGACGCGTTCGGCCTGCCTGCCGAGCAGTACGCCGTGGAGACCGGAACGCATCCGGCGATCACCACCGAACGCAACGTCGCCACCTACCGTCGCCAGCTGCGTCGGCTCGGCCTCGCCCACGATCCGCGGCGCAGCGTGTCGACGACCGACCCCGAGTACTACCGCTGGACCCAGTGGATCTTCAACCGGATCTTCAACGCCTGGTACGACACCGACGCGCAACGTGCCCGTCCGATCGAGGAGTTGATCGCCGAATTCGAATCCGGCGCCCGTTCCACCCCCGACGGCCGGCCGTGGGCCGACCTCAGCTCCGGCGAACGGGCGACGATCGTCGACGAGCATCGCCTGGCCTACGTGAGCGAGGCACCGGTCAACTGGTGCCCCGGGCTCGGCACCGTCGTGGCCAACGAGGAGGTGACCGCCGACGGTCGGAGCGACCGCGGCAACTTCCCGGTGTTCAAGCGCAACATGCGCCAGTGGATGATGCGCATCACGGCCTACGCCGACCGCCTGATCGACGACCTCGACCGGCTCGACTGGACCGACTCGCTCAAGGCGATCCAGCGCAACTGGATCGGGCGCAGCCACGGCGCGCGCGTCCACTTCGACTCCCCCGCCGGGCCGATCACCGTGTTCACCACGAGGCCCGACACGCTGTTCGGCGCGTCGTTCCTCGTGCTGTCCCCCGAGCATCCCCTCGTCGACCATCTCACCGCGGCCGACCACGTCGACGCGGTGGCCCGGTACCGAACGGCGACCGCGGCCAAGAAGGACTTCGAACGCCAGGACGAGACCCGGGAGAAGACGGGTGTGTTCCTCGGCTCGACGGCGATCAACCCGGTCAACGGCGAGGCCCTGCCGATCTGGATCGCCGACTACGTGCTGATGGGGTACGGCACCGGCGCGATCATGGCCGTGCCGTGCGGCGACCAGCGCGACTTCGAGTTCGCCAACAAGTTCGGCCTGCCGATCCCCGCCATCCAGCAACCGCCGGCCGACTGGTTCGACGAGCAGGGCATCGACGCCCAACGAGCGGAAGGGCTGGACACGAGTGTGTGGCCGGTCGCCTACATCGGCGACGCGCCGTACGTGGCGTCGGCCAACGACACGCTCGACCTCGACGGCATCGACAACAAGGTCGACGGCATCGCCGCGACCAACGCGTGGCTGGAGGCGAACGGCGCCGGCCACGGCACGGTCAACTACAAGCTGCGCGACTGGCTGTTCAGCCGGCAGCGCTACTGGGGCGAGCCGTTCCCGATCGTGTACGACGCCGACGGGCACCCGCACTCGATCCCCGACCACATGCTGCCCGTCGTGCTCCCGGAGACCGAGTCGTTCTCGCCGCGCACGTTCGACGCCGACGACGAGTTCTCCGACCCCGAGAGCCCACTCGACCGGCTGAGCGACTGGATCGAGGTCGAGCTCGACCTCGGCGACGGCCCGCAGAAGTACCGCCGCGACGGCAACGTGATGCCGCAGTGGGCGGGATCCTGCTGGTACGAACTGCGCTATCTCGACCCGACGAACGGCGAGCGGTTCGTCGATCGCGACGTGGAGGAGTACTGGATGGGCCCGCGCACCGACGTGCGCGCCGACCATCCGGGCGGCGTCGACCTGTACGTCGGTGGCGTCGAGCACGGCGTCTTGCACCTCCTCTACGCGCGGTTCTGGCACAAGGTGCTGTACGACCTCGGCGAGGTCACCTCCCTCGAGCCGTACGCCCGGCTCTTCAATCAGGGCTACATCCAGGCGGCGGCGTTCAAGGATGCCCGCGAGATCTACGTCGAGGCCGCCGCGGTCGAGGGGAACGATCAGGACGGGTTCACCTATGCGGGCGAACCGGTCACACGCGAGTGGGGCAAGATGGGCAAGAGCCTGAAGAACGCCGTCTCCCCCGACGAGATGTACGAGCAGTACGGGGCCGACACGCTGCGGTTGTACGAGATGGCCGGCGGTCCGCTCGACGCGTCCCGCCCGTGGGAGACGCGCGACGTCATCGGGATGTACCGCTTCCTCCAACGGCTGTGGCGCACGATGGTCGACGAGGAGACCGGCGCGTGCACCGTCGTGGACACGCCGGCCGACGACGCCACGCGGGTGCTGCTCCACCGCACGATCGACAGCGTGCGCACCGAGATGGAAGCGCTGCGCTTCAACACGGCGATCGCCAAGCTCGTCGAACTGAACAACCACGTCACCAAGCTCGGCTCCACGCCGCGCGAGGTGGCCGAACCGGTCGTGCTGATGCTGGCCCCGCTCGTGCCCCACATCGCCGAGGAACTCTGGCGCAAGCTCGGCCACACCGACACCGTCACCTACCTCGACTTCCCCGTCGCCGATCCGGCGCTCCTCGTCGACGACCTGATCGAACTCCCGGTGCAGGTGAACGGCAAGGTCCGCGGCCGGATCACCGTCGCCGCCGACGCCGGCAACGACGTCGTCGAGGCCGCCGCGTTGGCGGACGAGAAGGTCGTTGCGGCCCTCGCCGGCGCGGACCCGAAGAAGATCATCGTCGTTCCCGGCCGGTTGGTGAACCTCGTCGTCTGAGGTGTCCGCACGTCGGACGCGACGCCGGCTCTTGTAATCGCGCCCGATCGGCGCGAGCATCGTGTCGGGTCCGTAGGGGTGTCACACAGGGATCATGGAACGAGCCGGGTTCGCCGGTCTCGCTGACTGATCCGAAGCCTTCCCCGCATCCGGGAGTCACCCTTCGGGCCCGAACACGCGTCCGGGCCCGAAGGGCTCCTCACTCGGCTGTCGGGACTCAGGAGTCGACGGAGATCAGCGTCAGCCCGAGCAGCCCGTTGCCGTCGTGTGCGACACGGCACCGAGGTAATGCCCCGCCGGCAGTGAGGCCGGACCAGGACACCTGCACCGTCCCGGACGTGCCGATCACGGCCGAGGCGGGGGCGCTGTCGACCTGCAGGCTGCCGCCGCTGGCCAGCGGCACCACCCACGTCGAGATGCCGAAGGTCATCGGATCGTCAGCCGGCGGCACCTGCCATCCGTGGACGACGAGGGTGTAGTTGTCGTCGGCGGGCAGTTCGAGATCGATCTGCTCGTCGGTCCCCCCGTTGGTGCTCGAAGCGACGGTCTTGCCGGTCCCGTCGAGCAGGTACAGGTCGATGTCGGAATCACCCGGGATCGCCAGGGCGATGCGGGCGTACGCCGCGCCCTTCAGCGGGAACGGAATCTTGACGACACCGGCTCCGTCGTCCGGACTCGGGTACGTCTGGTCGGGGTCCTGCGACAGCGTGACCGGCAGCAGCACCTCGGGCACGAGGCCGTGCGGTGCCGCCGTGTACGGGCCGGTGTATCCGAAGTCGACGTCGAAGCTCAGCGAACCGGCGACGCCCGTTCCGGTGAGGTTCGCCGGCGTGCCGATCAGTGCGCCCTTGACGGCGATCGGGCTCCGGGCGGTGTAGCCACCGCTGCCCTTCCAGGTGAGGTCGCCGAACGTCCACTCGCCGGCCGGCACGGCGCCATTGGCCGTGAACGTGACGGTGAACGACGCCGACTCGCCGGGAGCGAGCGTGATCGTGCTGGGCTCGACGACGGCGTCGAACCCGGCCGGCGCATTGACGGCGGCCGTCCACGTCACCGCCCGGTCGGCCACGCTCGTGATGGTCCGGGTCACGGTCTGCGAGCCGGCGAGGTCGGCGATGCCGATCGACGGCAGGTTCAGATCGGAGGCGTCGCTCGAGAACCCGGCCGCAGCCAGGCCGTCACACGTCGCGGACCCGACCACACCGGAGGTCGCACCACAGAGGAATGCGAGGTAGTCGGCGAATCCGGCGTCGTAGACGAGACCGGGGTTGAACGACGAGCCGCCTTGGTGACCTTGCCCGGGTTCAGATGACCGGCTCCCATGTCGAACGGTCCGGCCGGCGTCTGCTGGTCGCTGTTGAGCACCTTCGGGTCGGCCGTGGTCATGATGGCCGACTTCGCCATCGCCGGGGACCAGTCGGGGTGCGCCTGCTTGAGCAGTGCGTAGAAACCGGCCACGTGCGGGCTCGACATCGAGGTGCCGGCGATCGCCTGGAACAGTTCACCAGGCGGCGTGGTCTCCGGATCGGGGAACGGGCTGCCACCGGCGAGGATCTGCAGGCCGGGGGCGGTGATGTCGGGCTTGATGATGTCGGGCGCCGCCGGGTTCTCGCCTCGCGACGAGAAGTAGGCGGTCGACGGCGCAGGCTTGAACTTCGTCACGTCGCCGGAGCGGATGCGCGCCGTCGGCGACTTCGTGCGAGGCGATGTACGCCTTGATCTGCACACCATCGGTGTTGTTGACGTGCACCGCGGGGATCCAGTGGGTGTCGGAGAACAGATTGTCGGAGTCGGTGTTGTTGTACAGGATCATGCCTGCGCCACCGGCCTCGAACACGGCGAGGCCCTTCTCGGCCCGACCGGTCGCGCCCCGGCGGCACAGCACGATCTTGCCCTTGACCACGGCTGGCTTGAGATCGCCGCGCAGGCACAGGTCGCTGCCGGCCGACGCCGCGTCGACCAACGGCAGCGCGCCGTCGGTCTCGGGCGTCACCGACGCACCGGTGAACGTCCTGCCCCGGTCGGCGCCGTGCCCCTTGCCGGAATTGGAACGCGTCGCGCCGAGTTCGACGGTGCCCTGGAAGAAGCGCTCCTGCGTGCTTGCACCGACGGCGGTGATCCACGGGACGTCGGCGGGACCACCGATGGTTGCGGCGCCGGGCCCGCTGTTCCCGGCGGACGTGGCCACCCACACGCCGGCCCTGGCGGCGAACAGGTAGGCGATGGCATCGCCGGAGGCGAGGTTGGCGCCGCCGCCGACGGAGTAGTTGATCACGTCGACGCCGTCGGCGACGGCCTGGTCGATCGACGCGGCGAGGTCGGACGTGAAGCCGCCCTGGTTGCCGAGACCCTTGTAGGCGATGATGCGCGCCCGTGGGGCGATCCCGGAGACCTCGCCGTAGTCGCGGCCGAGGATCGAGGCCTCGACGCCGGCGTTGCCGGCCGCCGTGGAGGCCGTGTGGGTGCCGTGGCCCTCGTCGTCGCGGGCGGAGTCGAACTCGTCCGGATCGGCGCCGACGACGGCGCGATAGGTGTCGAGCATCTGCCGGGCGCCGAGCAGCTTGTTGTTGCACGTGAACGGCTTGTCGTTCGGGTTCTGCGCGGTGTTGCCGAAGTCGCACGACGAACGCTCGCTCTCGTCGAGCGGGCCGAGCGGCGACGGCCCGTAGCTCCCGTCGTCGGCGAAGCTCGGATGCTCCGGCCAGATGCCGGTGTCGATGACGCCGACGACGACGTTCTCGCCGGTCAGCCCGCTGGCGTAGGCGCGGCCCGGGCCGGTGAGGCCGAGGAAGTCGTTCGTCGGGTCCTTCGTGATGTGGCGCAGCTCATCGGGCAGCACCATCGCGACATCGGGTGAGCCGGCGAGCTTGACGGCCTCGTCGTGGCTGATGACGGCGGAGAAGCCGTTGAGGGCGTTCGTGTAGTCCTGGACCTTGTCCGCATCGTCGAGACCGGCATCGGCCAGCACCTCGTCGTGCGTCTCCTCCAACACCGCCGCCTGCGCGTCAGCGGCGGGCGTGTCGAGGTCGTCCGGAGCGATCGTCGCCACGAGCGGGTCGGCCGCCATGACCACGATGTAGCTGCCCGTCGCGCTCTCGGCGACGGTCTTCGCCGATTGATCGACGGACGGATCGTTCGGCCCGGGACCTTCCTGGCCGGGATCCTCCTGGGCGCTGGCGGCCCCGATCGGTACGAGCAACGCGGCGCTCATCGCGGCCGCGCTGACAGTGGCGATCCATCTCTTCACAGACGGTTTCCTCTCTTGAGTCCCACACTTGGACCGCCCGCAGGTGGGGCAACGTAGCGGATGTCACACGCCACGGCAACCGGAACATCGATTCCGATCGAAATCAGCCTCCGGCAGCAGGCTTCCGGTCGAGCGGTTGATCGCACAGGAACGGGGCCTTCGAGCCGCCACTGTGGTACCGGTAGACGACGATGTCGTCGCCCTCCCCCACACCCAGTTCGATGATGGAGCCATCCGTCAGGACCTGCGCATACTGCATCCCCGGCTGCGGGCAGCCGAGGCTCGCGTCGGGCCACGTGACGAGCACCGCCGAGAGCGCCTCGATGTCGCCGGTGTCGATCGCCAGCCGCGTCGCCAGATCCTCGGTCGCCTGGTCGATGAACGGCCGGAGGCCTTCGTCGATGTCCCCTCGCTCGTACACGGTGGTGGCACTCCCTTCCGGTGGTTCCGCGCCCGTCGTCGGCGGCGCGCCCGTCGCCGGCGCGATCGTCGTGGCCGTCCCCGTCGTCGCGGTCTCGACCGTCGTCGCCGGGGCATCGGCGGTCGCGGGGGCCGACGCGTCGGGCGGGTTGCCGTCGTCGCTGCCGCATCCGCCGACGACGGCCGCGGCGAGGAGCGCGCCGATGACGATCGCGCTCGGTGGCAGTCGTCGCCTGGTCATGACCGCAATGTAGATCGCGGCCTCGAACGCCGCACCGCGGCGCTCACCGGGCGGCGGGGCCGGGGAACCCGGGCACACCGTCGTCGAGCTGCACGCCGGCACTGTTGAGGAACCCGGACACCATCCGGTAGAACCCGGCGAGCACGAGGAGCTCGACGAGTTCGGCGTCGCTCCAGCGGTTCGCCAACCGCGCCCACGTGTCGTCGGTGACGCAGTCGTCCTCGGCCAGCTCGTCGGCCAGCGCGATCAGGTCACGATCTTCCGCGGACCAGGCATGTTCGTCGACGCGGCGCGTGAGGGCGACGATCTCGTCGTCGGTGAGGCCGCACCGCCGGCCGATGAGGGTGTGCTGCCCGAACTCGTATTGTGCCCTCGCGTTCCAGCCGATGCGCAGGATGACGATCTCGCGTTCGCGCTCCGGCAGCAGGCCCTTGTTGAGCAGGAAGCCCCCGAGCAGGTTGAACCGTTTGAGCAGCTTCGGATGGCGGCCGAGCACCCCGAAGATGTTCAGGGGCGTCCCGTCGTGGGAGAGCGCGCCCGCCAGGATCTCCTGCAGTTCGGCGTCGGGCTCGGAGACGGGTTCGAGACGCGCGTTGGTGGGCCGGTCGGTCATGGTGCCCACTCTTGCAGCCGGATCCGTGCCGACCCATGTCCTGGTCGGAGGAGATGCTGCGTCGTCAGCGGGTGGGACTGATCGACAGCGTGTCGTCGGTCTGCTCGACGACGAGCGGCGTGTCCTCCGCCTCGAGCGCCAGTCGTCGCCGTGCCTCGTCGGCCTCCACGCGGTCATCGGAGTGGAGCGACACGATCGTGAGGGTCGGCGACGAGGATTCGACGAACGTCTGGCGGTACGCGTCGCTGCCGCCCATGCGCAGGAACGCACCCCAGATGCCGCCGATCACCAGGCCGAACATCGCGCCACCGATGGCGGCACCGATCCAGATGCTGGAGTCGATCAGGGCCACGACGCCGCCGATCAGGACGGCGCCGACGACGAGACCGATCGCCGCTCCCTTGATCACGCGCGGGGTCATTTCCTCGATGGGCCCGGGGTCGGGTTCCGCCTCGGCGGTCTCACCGGCGACGGCGGGAAGTTCGACGACGGTGACTCCGACGGCAGCATCGTCGGCGTCCAGGCTCTCCAGTGCGAGCACTGCATTGCGGGCGGCGTCCGCCGAGCGGTACCGGGCCACGACGTTGTAGGCCCGCAACGCCGGCTCCGGGTTCGATGTCGAGATCATCCGCCCGCCCGGCTCGACATGTCGGACGAGGTCGGTCATGTGCAACGTCGTCATGGACCCGGAGCTACCCCCTGCGTCGTGCAGACTCAAACTCGGCACGACCCGCGCCTCAGCGGGACGAGCGCATCTGCACCGATTGCAGCCGGTCGCCGAGCGTCTCGTGCAACCGGCCGGCCACGCTCTCGACGATGCCGTCGGGAGGCCGGTCGGGGAACGTGAGCACGATCTGGGTCGCGTCGTCGTCAGCGGGTCGCTCGAGATCGATGCCCTTCAGCCGGTGCGGCGCACAGGCGTCGACGACTGTCGAGATGTCGGACGTCGATGCCTGCGTGGCCGGTGACAGTGACACGACCAGCTGGCGGTGCTCGCTCCGTGCGTCGATCCACTGGGAAACCGGCTTGAGCGCGTACAGGGCGACGACGGCGATCACGGTGGCCGAGATGGCGCCGGCCCAGAACCCGAGGCCGGCGCTGAGGCCGATCGCCGCGGCCACCCACACCGACGATGCGGTCGTGACGCCGCGGACGCCGCCCTGGTGCTTGACGATCACCCCGCCCCCGATGAAGCCGATGCCTGCGGCGACGTACGACGCGATGCGGGTCACGTCGATCTGGATGTTCGTCGCCGCCCGCACGGTGACGAACGAGTCGAACGCGCCGACCGACGCCACGCCGAAGAGCGCCGCACCCGTGGCCAGCAGCAGATGCGTACGGAACCCGGCCTCCTGGCCGGCCGACTCGCGTTCCAGACCGACGGCCGCTCCGAGCAACGCGCCACCGGCCACACGCACCACCACATCGAGCGTGGAGAGGTCGGCGCCGGCCATCGCCGGACGAACTACCCCGACCGGATCGATCGGTAACCGGTCAGCGCCGCCGGCTCCCCGTCCGCACGATGGCGTCGAATTCGTCGTCGCTGATCGGGAACACCGACAATCGGTTCCCGCGGGCGAGCAGCCGGCACTCGGCGAGGGCCGGCATCGCCTTCAACTCGTCGAGGGGCACGAATCGCAGGGCTTTGACCGGGGCCACGGTCACCCAGTCCCAGCGCGGATCCTCGGGGTCGGAGGCGGGGTCGAAGTAGTGCGACTGCGGGTCGAACTGCGTGGGGTCGGGCTCGGCCCGCCGGACGATCTTGCACACGCCCGCCGCACCGGGGGGCTTGGCGTTCGAGTGGTAGAAGATCGCCCGGTCGCCGACCTTCATCTCGCGCATGTAGTTGCGCGCCTGATAGCTGCGCACGCCGTCCCACCCCTCGGCTCCGACCCTGACGAGGTCGTCGTAGCTGAACGATTCCGGTTCCGACTTGAGCAACCAGCGGGTCATCGCGCCGACGGTAGCGGCGAGACCTCGGCGATGAGCGAACGGACCAGGGTCTGGTCCGTTCGCTCATCATGACGGCCGGCGATGGCGGTCGCGGGCCGTCGATCTCAGGCGGTGAACGCCAGGTGGCCGGCCGGGTTCGGCTGGCGCAGCGGCGTCGTCTCGCGCAGCACGTAGCCGATGCCGCGCACGGTCTGCACGATGCGCGGACCGGACTGCTCCATCTTCCTGCGCAGCGCCGACACGTGCACCTCGACGAGGTTGACGTCGTAGTCGTCGAAGCCCCACACGGTCGCCAGGAGCTGGCGCTTCGAGAGGACCCGCCCCGCATTGCGGAGGAACATCGCCAAGCAGGTTGAACTCGGTGACCGTCAGCTCCAGCTCCTCTTCACCGCGGAACACGCGATGGCCGACCTCGTCGATCGACACGTCACCGAAGGACAACGGATGTGTACGCCCCGCTGCGCAGCATCAACGACTCGATCCGCGCCGTCAACTCGTCGAGCTCGAACGGCTTGACGAGCACATCGTCGGCTCCCGCCCGCATCGCCCTGGCCCGCCGCTCGGGCGGCGCCGACGATGCGACGGTCACGATCACGAGCGCACTCCCTGCCGAACGGATCGCACCGACGATCGCTTCGGGGTGGTCGTCGGTCGCCTCGATGATGACGACGTGGGGTTGGAACACCTGCATCACGCGGACCATCCCGGGCCCCGGATCGGCGACGACCACGTTGTGCCCGAGAACGCCGAGGTGGGCCGCGAGTTCGACTCGCAGCGCCGCCCAGCTGTCGATGACGAGGATGCGCGCGTCTGTATGGAATGACATGGAAACCGCCTTTACCAATCATTGCGAAGACGCCCGCTGATGCGTCCACCGCCGAAGTCCCGACAGTAGAACGCCGTTCATCGGGAGTCACGTCATTTAGGGGTGTCCTCAGAAGACGTCAGCTCACCTTCAGGTTTCGCTCCGCTCAGGCATCCTTTCAGGCGCGCCTCAGGACGCGGTCAGATGGGTGGGTTTCACTCGTTCCATGGCGAATTCTGGGCGAAGCTCGCTGAGGGCAACGCGGGCACTCACGGACTGGGGAACGACAGCGGTCGCATGGCTCCTGGTTCTCTCGATCGACACGACGGGGACCACCGCGATGGCCGTCGCGGTGGCCGCCGGCATCGGCACCTCGGTCGTGATCATCACGGCGATCCAGCGCGGGTATTCGCGCCGGGCCGGTGTCGGCCGTGTCTTCGAGCATCGCATCGTGATGCGCGCCAGCCTGGTCAGCGGGACGGCCGTGATGGTCATCGAGCGGATGACCGATCGGACGCTCGGCGGCGCGCTGGTGGCGACCGCGTTGGCAACGGGGGTGGTGCAGGCGGGACGCTTCGTCGTCGACCGGAGGGAGGACCGCCTGCGGATCCGCGGGACCCTCGGTGACCGGGTGATCGTGCTGGCCGACGGAAGCGACGCGACCGACGTGCTCGACCTGATCGCCGCACACGCCGATGCGGGTTGGACGATCGTCGGCTGTGTCGGGGCCTGTGCACCGGAGGCCGCCGACCGCGGTGTGACCCACATCGGTGCGAGCGACGAGTTGGCGCGGCTGGTCTCGGCCACCAGCGCGTCGATCGTCGTCGCGTCGGTCGAAGCACTCAGGACCGAGGCCACCTACACGGAGATGCTCGCGGTCCGGCGCGCCGGCACCGAGGTGCGGGTGCACGCCGGACTGCGCGGGATCGACCATCGCGAAGTCCGCGCCGCGCCGATGGGACACGACACGCTGCTCTGCCTCGACAACCCACGACTCCTCGGCTGCCAACGATTCGTCAAGCGACTGCTCGACGTCACGTTGGCGGCCCTCGTACTGGTGGTGACCGCGCCGATCGTGGCGATCGGTGCGGTCGCCATCAAGGTCGAAGACGGTGGACCCGTCGTCTTCCGCCAGCGCCGCGTCGGCCGCAACGGCACGACGTTCGCCATGCCCAAGCTCCGTTCGATGAGCGTCGACGCCGAGCGACGGATCGGTGACATCACGCACCTCAACGAACGCGGCGGCGGACCCCTGTTCAAGGTGACCGACGATCCGCGTGTCACGCGGGTCGGGCGACTGCTCCGCGCCACGAGCATCGACGAACTCCCCCAGCTGATGTCGGTGATCCGAGGCGAGATGAGCCTGATCGGCCCGCGGCCCGCGCTCCCCAGCGAGGTGGTCCAGTTCGACGCGCGGCTCGCGTCGAGACACGACGTACGCCCCGGCGTGACGGGGCTGTGGCAGGTCGAAGAGCGCGACAACGGATCCTTCGAGGCCTATCGCCGGCTCGACCTGTACTACGTCGAGAACTGGTCGCTGCTGCTCGACCTGACGATCCTCGCGCACACGGTTCCGGCCGTGGTCGGACGGGGCTGGCGTGCGTTGCGCCGCGACGAGAACGTCTCCGTCGCGGCCCTGCCGACGCCGGCGCTCGCGCCATCGCTCGAGCCGGTGCCGCTCGCCAGTGAGCTGATCGCTTCATGAGCGACGGCCACGGCGGGCCCGGAGTGCGCCGACAGTCGGACGATCGCGTGCCGGCTCCAAGTGCGAGGCTCGCTCCGGCGAGCCCGCCGGTCACCGGGATGCGGGTGCCGTCCGCCCGACACCCCCCCGGTGGCCTCAATCGCCGCGTGACCGTGCACGCACCGACGTTCAGCCAGTCGCCAGATTCACCGAATCGGATCCGACCCTGCGGTACCGGGACGCAGCCAGATGGATCGGTGCCGAGGGCCGGTGGAGCGGCGGATGGACATTGCGTTCGGATGTCCGTCCGGCACGGATCACGTAGCCGTGGGAGCGCACGGTCTCGACCAACCGCGGGCCGACCACTTCGAGTTTGCGTCGCAGCGCGGAGACGTGCACCTCGACGACGTTGACGTCGAACTCGTCGAACCCCCACACCTCCGACAGCAAGCGGCGCTTCGACACGACGACGTCGGCGTTGCGGACGAGCACCAGAAGGAGCTGGAACTCCGTCGGCGTGAGCGCGAGCAGTTGGTCACCACGCCAAGCGAGGTGACCGGTCTCGTCGATCACCACGTCACGCACCCGCACGTGCCGGTCCGGATCGCGACGCCGCAGGATGGCCTGGACGCGCACGAGCAGTTCCTGAGGGTCGACGGGGTGTTCCATGACATCGTCGGCGCCCGCGTGGAACGCGGCGATCGTCAATGCGGACGGGCTGTCCCTCGGAACGAGCAACAGCACGGGCACGTCGGATGGCCTGCGCAGTAGTTCGATCGTTGCGGCGGGGTCGTCGTTCTGCAGCTCGGCGATCGCCAGATCGGGTTCGAGCACCGCCATCGTGGTGTCCAGCCCCGGATATCCCTGGGTGACGACCGACATTCCCGCACGCGCCAGCAGGGCGCCGCACTCCGCGCCGGTTCGGACCGAACAACCGACCACCACGACCTTGCCATCGACAAGTCCCAACTCACATCTCCTTCTGCGCACGTGGACAGGCCGATCGGGGCGCGTTTCGCCCGCCACCGCCTTCCACTGCACTCCGCTGTAATCCGCTGTAACCGCTGTTCCGCACTCTTCCGCTGTACCCGAACTCGAACCGGCTCAGCCGTCGAGGGGACGATCACCAGCTTGGTCCCTGCAGAACGCATTGTCGAGTCGTTCGAGTGTGTCTCTTACCTTGTTCAGAAATTCTTCAGGTTCGGACCACGCAGACCGATAATGCGAACGCGGAGCGTGCTCAATCCGGCTCGCTCCGGCGCGCGAGCTCGTCGACGAGGCCCCACTCGAGCGCCGTCGGCGCGTCGATCGCCTTCCCGAGCAGGCCGAGTTCGGCGGTCCGTCTGACGCCCGATGCGACGAGTGAGGCTCGCCGTTCCTCCGGCACCGGGAATCAGGCCGAGCGACACCTCGGGGAGTGCGACTCGGGTGTCCGGATCGGCGACGACCCGGCCGGCGAAGGCCGCCATCTCGATTCCGCCGCCGAACGTCGAACCGTGGATGCGCATCTCGACCCGATCACGGAGCCGATCGATGAGTGCCGCCGGGCTGCGCGCCAACCGCGTGACGTGGGCCGTGGCCGGATCGGGCCGGGTGCCGAACTCGCCGAGGTCTCCCCCGCTGCAGAACGACGGACCGTTGCCGGCGACGACGATCTCGCGGATCGAGTCGTCGACCAGTGCGATCGTCAGCGCGGCGTGGAGTTCGTCACGCAGTCTCATCGAGACCGCGTTGTGCCGATGAGGCCGGTCGAGCGTCACCAACAGCCGACCTCCGTCCCGCTCGACCACCACCGTCGACCGCTCGGGATCGGGATCCGCTTTGACCGGTGTGGCGGCGCGCCACCGCGCGAACTCGGGTCCGCCCTGCAGCATCGAGTACACCGCGGATTCGGCCGCGAGTGCCGCCGCGATCGGCAGGGCCTCGGTCTGCCGCAGCAGGACCGCCAACGAGATCGCCGCAAGCGGCACACGTTCGACCTGCTCGACGAGCGCGGCGCGATCGGCCTCGTCCAGTGCGACGTCGGGCCATGCCGGTGTGTCGCCGGCCGGGTGGTCGGCGGTGGCGGCCCAGCACACGACGACCGGTGTCGACCCGGGTGACGGCACGGGCCGATCCTCGGTGCCGTCAGGATGCACGATCACGAGCGGCACATCGACGAGAACCTCGTCGAGATACGGACCGCCGATGAGCTCGCGGTACTCGCTCGTCGAGACGTCGATGTGGCCGATGCCGGAAGCGTAGAGGAACATGGTGAGGTGGAGGACCGGCCCGCCAGCGCTGCGATGTGGCGGTGTGTCGCCGCGCTGACGGCGCGGCTCGACGCACGCGGGGCGGATCTGGCCGGCCCGTTCGGCGCCGATGGGCGGCGGCTGCTCACCGAGCGCGCCCGGCTGCTCGGGCTGCCGCCGGCCGGCCGCGTCAGCAGCGGCGGGGCATGCCGCCTGCTGCGCGCCGCCGACGGATGGATCGCGGTCTCGCTCGCCCGCCCGGACGACGTCGCCGCGATCCCGGCCTGGCTCGACGACGACGTCGCCGCACCCGACGCCCCGGGCGACGACGTGTGGGCCGTCGTCGAGGATCGCGTCCGCTCCCGCTCGACGATCGACCTCAGCGCCCGTGGCTCGCTCCTGGGGATGGCCTGCTCCGTCGTCGGCGAACAGACCGATCCGCGCCCGGTCATCGTCGAGGCCCTCGGGCCCGCCGGGCCGCGCGCCGTTGCCGGGCTGCGCGTGGTCAACCTGGCGGCGCTGTGGGCGGGGCCGCTCACCGGCCATCTCCTGCATCGGCTCGGGGCACGGGTGACGAAGGTCGAGAGCCGCGGACGCCCCGACGGTGCCCGCCAGCACGCCGAGTTCTTCGACGGGTTGCATGACGGTGTCGAGTTCGTGACGCTCGACTTCTCGACCGGTCGGGATCGCGCCCGCCTGCGCGACCTGCTCGAGTCGGCTGATGTGGTGATCGAGGGTTCACGGCCGCGGGCACTGCAACAGCTCGGCATCGACGCCCGATCGATCGTCCGCCACGGACCGCAGGTGTGGGTATCGATCACCGGCCACGGCAGGACGGGAGCGAACGCGATGCGTGTCGGCTTCGGCGACGATGCGGCCGCGGCCGGTGGTCTCGTCGACTGGGTCGACGGCACTCCACACTTCGTGGGCGACGCGGTGGCGGACCCGCTCACCGGCCTCACCGCTGCCGTCGCCGTCGCCGAGTCGCTCGAGGCCGGTGGGCGCTCGCTGATCGACATCGCCCTGTCGCGGGTGGCCGCCTCCGTCGCGATGTCGGCTCTGCCGTCTTGACGCTGGCGCCCTGGCGGGACCGACCTCCGACGAGGTCTGGGTCACCTCTCGTTCGCCATCCGAGCGCGATCCGACCCGGACTGCGATGGACGGCCGAATCGACCCTTGCGCGAACACCGAATAATTGTTATTCTTCGGAGATGGAGGACGGGGACCTGCACGACGAACTGCGCGAGCAGCTGCTCGATGCGGCCAGCCGGGTGTTCGCCCGCCAGGGGTACGAGGGGACGAAGATCGCCGACATCGTCCGTGAGGCGGGCCTCTCCACGGGCGCCGTGTACGGACGGTTCCGTTCCAAGAACGACCTGCTGCGCGAAGCCGTGATCCGCCACGCCTCGTTCAACGTCGCCGCGCTCGACGACGTGGAGCGCGTCGCCGACATGCTGCAGCGCAGCGCCAGCCGATTCGACGCGCCGCTGACCCTCGACGAAGCGGTGCGGCTCGAAGCGCACGTCGCCGCACGGCGCGAACCCGAGGTGGCGTCAGCCATCGACGACGCCGACGCCCAGTGGCGCACCTCGCTCGAGCCGCTCGTTCGCCAAGCGATCGCCGACGGCACGTTCGCCCCCGACGTCGACGCCGACGCCGTGCTGTACTTCATCCGCACGGTCGGCCTCGGCCTGCTCGTGCAGCGCGCGGCCGGAGCGAAGGCGCCCGATGCCGCCGGTTGGACGGACCTGATCGGTCGCGTCCTCGCCTCGATCGGCGCACCGCCGACCGCACCCCAGACGACCGTTGACACTCGTTTGCGTCGGGATTTCTGAGAACCGGTTCTCAGAAATCCCGACGCAAACGACCATCTGAGCACCAGGAGCATTCATGACCACGACCGACCTCCCCCCGATCCCCGAGGGCGTCGACGTCGCCGACACGATCCGCTACGTCAACGACCACGCGCCGCGGACGTTCCTCTGGGACTACCAGCGGTCACGGCCGCAGCTCGTGACGCTCTACAACAAGGCGATGGCGTCGCAGTGGTCGAGCGTCACCGAACTCGACTGGTCGATCGAGGTCGATCCCGAGCGGTTGATCGACTGGAACGCACCCGTCATGGTGCTGGCCAAGGCGGCCAAGGATCTGCCCGGCTCGCCGATCCGCTCGTGGGGCGACAAGGAGTTCACCGCCCTCGGCATCGAGGCGTTCAAGGCGCAGATCAGCCAGTTCGTGCACGGCGAGCAGGGAGCGATGCTGACCGCCGCCAAGATCGTCGAGACCGTCCCGTGGATCGACGCCAAGTACTACGCCGCCACCCAGACGATGGACGAGGCCCGCCACACCGAGGTCTTGCCAGCGCTACCTGAGCGAGAAGGTCGGCGACGCAGTACCCGATGGGCCCGTACCTGCAGGGCCAGGTCGTTCGGCCTGCTCGAGGACAGCCGCTGGGACATCGCCTACCTCGGCATGCAGATCATCATCGAGAGCCTGGCGCTGGCCGCGTTCGGCGAGATGTTGCGCCGCACCGAGGAACCACTCCTGCGCAAGCTGCTCCGCTACGTGCTCGCCGACGAGGCCCGCCACGTCGCGTTCGGCATCCTCAGCCTGCAGGAGTTCTACGAGAACCTCTCGGAGGCCGAGCTCAAGGAACGCCAGGAGTTCCTCGCCGAGAACACCTTGCGCAGCCAGGCCCGCTCGACCACACCCGAGATGTGGGAGCGGCTCGGCACCGACGTCAACACGGTGTTCCCGTATCTCATGGAGGCGGCAGGCTCGATCCGTCTCGACCCGGCCGCCAACTTCCAGCGGGCGTTCTTCTCCAAGCTCGTGCCGAACGTGCGCAAGCTCGGCCTCCTCGACGCCAACGACGGCTACCTCCGTCGCCTGTGGGGCGATGCCGGGCTGCTCCAGTACGAGTTCGACGACGACACCGCATCCGACTACGCCGCCTACGACGCCGTGGCGAGCGACCGCGCCGCAGCCGCAGGAGCCGCCGCGGGCTGAACCCCACCGTGCGATGAGCGAATCGACCGGGGTCCGGTCCGTTCGCTCATCGCGACGTGATGGTCACACGGGGGTGTCGCCGGCGAGCGTGATGCGGTGCATCACCCGCGTGTAGCCGTGGTAGTCGTTGACCGGGTTGTGTTGCGCGCAGCGGTTGTCCCACATGGCGATCGAGCCGACCTCCCACCGGAACCGGCACGTGAACTCGGGCTTGACCTGGTGCTGGAACAGGAACTGCAACAGCGGCCGGCTCTCCTCCTCGGTCATGCCGTCGAAGCGCGCCGTGTGGGCGATGTTGACGTACAAGCTCTTGCGGCCCGTCTCCGGATGCGTCCGCACGACGGGGTGCGACGCCTCGAACACCCGAGCGGCCTCACCATCGCCCTGCCCGCCGCTGACGTCGCGCATGCGGTCCTCACGCGTCTTGCTCACGTCGGCCAGTGCCGAACTGTTGACACCGCGCAACGGCGCCAGCATCTCCTGCATCGCCGGTGACAGCGCCTCGTAGGCGGCGTACTGGTTGGCGAACAGCGTGTCGCCGCCGGTGGGCGGGATCTCCCGGGCGATCAGCATCGTGCCCATCGGCGGCTGATCGAGGTAGACGGTGTCGGAGTGCCAGATGCCGCCGAAGTTGACGGTCTCGTTCGGCAGCTTCTTGACCGCGATGATCTCCGGATGGTCGTCGAAGCCGCGCACGAACGGGTACTCGATGGGCTCACCGACGCGCCGGGCGAAGGCCACGAAGGCGTCACTGCCGAGATCCTGGTCGCGGAAGAACACCACCAGGTGACGGAGCCAGGCGGCCCGGATCTCGGCCGTCGTCTCGTCGTCGAGGGCGTTCAGGTCGACGCCACCGATCTCGGCACCGAGCGCGCCGGCGATCGGCGTGACCGTGATGCGGCGGTAGTCGGCGGGCGAGACCGACGTCGTTGTCGTCATGGCAGCTCCGTGTCAGTAGCTCTTCGGCAGGCCGAGGACCTGCGTGCCGATGTAGTTGCAGACCATCTCCTGGCTGACGGGGGCGATCTTCATCAGCCGAGCCTCGCGCCAGTACCGCTCGACGTGGTACTCACGGGCGTAGCCCATGCCACCGTGCGTCTGCATCGCCCGGTCGCAGGCGAAGAACGCCGCTTCGGCGGCGAGGTACTTGGCGGTGTTGGCCGCCTCGCCGCACGGCAGTCCCTGGTCGAAACGCCACGATGCCTCGCGCACGGCGAGTTCGGCGGCGTGCAGCTTCATGTGCGCCTCGGCCAGCGGGAAGGCGAGACCCTGGTTCTTGCCGATCGGGCGCCCGAACACGACCCGCTCGTTGGCGTAGGCGACGGCCCTGGCCATCGCCGCCCGACCGATGCCGAGCGCCTCGGAGGCGATCAGGATCCGCTCGGGGTTCAGGCCGTCGAGGAGGTACTTGAACCCCTGGCCCTCCTCGCCGACGCGCCGGCTGACCGGCACCCGAAGACCGTCGTAGCGCACCTCGCACGACACGACGGCGTTGCGCCCGAGCTTGGGGATCGGGGTGATGTCGACCTCGGGCCGTCTGCAGGTCGACCATCAACAGGGTCATGCCGTCGGTCGGCTTGGCGCACTCCTCGAGCGGCGTGGTGCGCACCAGCAGGAGGCACATCTCGCAGTACGGCGCCTTGGTGGTCCACACCTTGGCGCCGTGCACGACGTACTCGTCGCCGTCACGGACCGCTCGAGTGCGGATCGACGTGGTGTCCGTGCCGGCGTCGGGTTCGGTCACGCCGAACGCGACGTGCAGCTCGCCGGAGGCGACGCGGGTCAGCACTTCCTTGGCGAGTTCGGGCGACCCGTGGCGGCGCACGGGCTCCATCCCGAAGATCGACAGGTGGATCGCCGAGCAGCCGTTCATCGCCGCACCGGACGCGGCGATCTCCTCGAGCATCACCGATGCCTCGGTGATGCCCTGCCCGCCGCCGCCGAACTCCTCGGGGATGGCGATGCCGACCCAGCCGCCCTCGGCCAGTGCGTCGTAGAAGTCCCACGGGAACTCGTGTGCTTCGTCCTTCTCGGACCAGTACTCGTCGGGATAGTCGGCGCAGATGCGCTGGATCCCCTCGCGGATCGCCTCGTGGTCGCTCGACCGGCTGAACTCCATCACGTCTCCTGACTCGTGCCCGCGGCCAGGGCGCGGAGCTCTTCCTTGACGACCTTGCCGGCGGCGTTGATCGGCAGCGCGTCGATCGTGGCGACGCGGCGCGGCACCTTGTAGTTGGCCATGCGCTCGCGACACCAGGCGATGATCTCGTCGGCATCGGGAGTGTGGCCGGCCGCCGGGACGATCCACGCCATGCCGACCTCACCCATCCGCTCGTCGGGGACGCCGATCACCGCGACCTGCCCGACCGCCGGATGGGTCAGCAGCACGTTCTCGACTTCGGCGGGGTACACGTTGAAGCCGCCGACGATGATCATGTCCTTCAGCCGGCCGATGATCCGCACGTAGCCGCGGTCGTCCATCACGGCGAGGTCGCCGGTGTGCAGGAACCCGTGCTCGTCGATCGCCGCCGCCGTGGCATCGGGATCGTCGAGATAGCCCTGCATCACGCTGTAGCCGCGCACGAGGAGTTCGCCCGTGGTGCCACGCTCGAGCTCGGCACTGTCGGTTCCCTCGGGGTCGGCGATGATCACCTCGAGCCCCTGCATCGCCCGGCCGGCGGTGGTGGCGATGGTGGTGGCGTCGTCGTCGGGGCGCGAGCCGGTGACCGTGCCGGCCTCCGTGAGCCCGTAGCCGGTGAGGATCGACGTGAACGGCAGTTCGGCCCGCATCTGCTCGATCAGGGCGACGGGGATGTCGGCGGCGCCGGTGACCGCGACGCGCAACGTGCTCAGGTCGTAGTCGCCACGAGCGGGATGGTCGAGGATCGATCGGTAGATGGTCGGCGCGCCCGGAAGCATGGTGATGCGCTCGGTCTGGACGAGTTCGAGGACGGTCGGCACGTCGAACACCGGCACGGGCACGATCGTGGCGCCGCGCAGGAGGCTGGCGAGCCATCCCGCCTTGTAGCCGAACATGTGGAAGAACGGGTTGACGATGAGGTAGCGATCGTCGGGCAGCAGGCCGGCGAAGTCGCACCATTCGGTGAACTGGGCGACCGTCTGGGCGTGGGTCATCACGACGCCCTTCGGGCGGCCGGTCGTGCCGGACGTGAACAGTGTGTCGCTGGCGTCGGTCGGCTCGACCGAACGCAAGCGCTCCCACGCCGCCTCCGCCGTCACCGACTCCCCCGTCGCGACGAACTCCTGCCAGTGCACGCACGGACGCGCCGTCTTGCGGCTCGGCCGAACCGTCGAGCAGGACGATCGACCGCAGGTCGGGCAGTTCGGTCGGGTCGTCGTCGAGCATCGCCACGGTGTCGGTGCCGAGGAAGCCGACAGTGGTGAACAGCAGTGAGACCTTCGCCGCCGACAGCACGTACGCCGCCTCGGCGCCCTTCCAGCGGGTGTTGATCGGCACGAGCGCGGCGCCGGCACAGTGCGCTCCGAGCGCGGCGACGATCCAGCCGAGCCCGTTCGGCGCCCAGATGGCGACGCGGTCACCACGGTCGATCCCGGCAGCGATCATCGCCCGCGTCGCTTCGATGATGCGATCACCGAGGTCGGCGTAGGTGAGGCGGACCCCGCCGTCGATCACGGCCTCGACCGGCCCGCGGCGCGCCACGCTGGCCATCACCGCGGCCGGAATCGTCGTCGGCACGACCTCGGACCCGTCCGAGCGGCTGGGGAAATGATGTATCCCTTGAATGAGAACCACGTTATCATCCCAGGTGTTCGGAGACCAGCGTCCAACGCGGGCGAGCCACCACAGGGGGATCATTCATGCCAGACCCATCCGTGCCAGAGCCATCCGCGCCGGAGCGTGACGCGTTGGGCCTGCGTCCGCTCACCGCGGCGGAATGGGGCGACGAGGAGTACGCGGCCTACGGCTCGCTGCTGCGGATGCCTGCGGACCAGGTGCCGCGATTCGGCTCGGGCCATGCGTACGATCCCGAACGGTTCTCCGTCGTCGGCACGTTCGTCCGGCATCCCCGCCTGGCTGCGGCGTTCTGGCGATTCAACGGCTACCAACTGCAACGGAATTCGCTCCCCCTGCGTTGGCGCGAGCTGGCCATCCTCCGTGTCGCCCACCGCCGCAATTCCGCCTACGAGTGGGGCCAGCACGTGAAGATCGCCCTCGAGGGCGGCATCACGGCCGAGGAGATCGACGAACTCGCGTCGGGCAACCTCGGTTTCGACGGCACTGACCGCCTGGTCCTCGAGGCGACCGACGAACTGCTCGGTGACGGACGGATCAGCGACGAACTGTTGCCCCGGATCGCAGCCGACCTCGACACGCACCAGATGATGGACCTCGTGTTCATCGTCGGCACCTACTGCATGCTGGCGATGGCGTTCGAGACCTGGCGACTCACGCCGGAACCGGGCACGGCGCTCCCTGCCCCCGTCAGCGCCCGCTTCCCCGACGGCATGACCGTCGATCCGATCATCGACCAGACGCGCTCGCGTCGGGAACGGTTCCTCGATTCGGCGCGGGCGATCATCGCCGAGAAGGGCTCGATCGAGTTCACGGTGCAGGAGGTCGTCGACCGGTCGAAGCAGTCGCTGCGCAGCTTCTACCAGTACTTCGACGGGAAGAACGCGCTCCTGCTGGCGCTGTTCGACGAGGAGATGGGCCTGTTCGTCGAGCGCATGCGCGAGGGCACCGCCGCCGGCGAACCGCTCGACCGCCTCCGCGACACGGTGCTCATGCTGTACGACCTCTGCGCGCCGGGGCGCCTGTCGGTCCAACCGTTGTTCGCCGACTTCGCCCAGCGGCTCATCGTCGACCAACCCGACGACGTCAGCGCCGCCTATGCGCCGGTCATCGAGTACATCGCCTCCATCGTGCACGACGCGGCCGCCGCCGATCTCCTGCGCCCCGGACGTCCGCACCGCCTCGCCACGATCGTGCTGCAGACGGCGACCATCACCGCCGGTCGGACGAGCGGCGGCCAGCCGATCAGCGGCGACGAGGTGTGGGAGTTCTGCCTGCACGCGATCGTGCCGGACGACGTGCTCGAGTTCCGCTGATGCCCCACGGCCGTCCCCGCCCGCTCGGCGTCCTGCTCGACGAGGCCGTCGAACACCACGCCGACGCCATCGCGTTGCGGATGGACGAGTCGTCGTGGACGTACCGCGACCTGCTCACGATCGTCGATCGCACGGCGGCCGGCCTCGCCGCCCACGGGGTCACCGTCGGTGCCCGCGTCGCCCTCAGCGCGGGCAACAGCGTGGAATTCGTGGCGACGGTGTTCGCCACCGCGCGGCTCGGCGCGACGATCGTCATGATCAGCACGGCGTGGCGCGAACGCGAGGTCGCCCACACGCTGGCGCTCACGCAGCCGACGCACGTGGTGATCGACGGCTCGGGCGCGACCGACCTCGCCCGACTCGTCACGGACCGTCCCGTGCTCGACGTCGCCGCCCTCTCCGTGCCGTCCGACGTGAGCGGAGTCCCGGCCGACACCGTCCCGCACATCGATCTCGACATCGACCTCGACAGTCTGGCCGTCATGGTGTTCAGCTCCGGAACGACCGGCCTGCCCAAGGCCGTGCAACACACGCACCGCACGATGTTCCACGGCACCGTCCACTGGGTCGACGCACTCGGGATGACGAGCGCCGACCGCCTGCAGATCGCCACGCCGCCGTTCCACATCCTCGGCCTGCTCAACCTCTACGCCGTCGTCGCCGCCGGCGCCAGCGCTCGCCTCCACCGCCGCTTCGACCTCGACACCGTGCTGCACGCCATCGAGACGGACGGCATCACGATCGAGATGGCGGTCGCGCCGATCGCCCTCGCCATCGCGTCGCATCCGGACCTCGAACGCCTCGACCTGTCGACGCTGCGCTACATCATGTGGGGTGCGACACCGGTCACCGCGTCCGTCGCCGAGACGATCACCCGCCGGACCGGCGTGCCGGTGATGGCGGCGTACGGCGCGAGCGAGCTGCCGGTCATCGCCGCCAACCCGGTCGACCGGCCCGACGAGTGGCGTCTCGACTCCGTCGGGCCGACGCCGGGAGACGTGGACGTCAGGGTCGTCGACCTCGAAACCGGCGCCGTGCTCGGTCCTGGCCGGGCCGGCGAGCTCCAGCTGCGCAGCCCGTCGCTGATGATCGGTTACCTGACCGGAACCGGCGGTGGGGACGACGGGTCGATCGTCGACGGCTGGTACGCGACGGGCGACGTCGGCACCGTCGACGCCGACGGCTGGATCACGATCACCGACCGTGTCAAGGAGATGATCAAGGTCAACGGCTTCCAGGTCGCCCCGGCCGAGGTCGAGGGCGTGTTGCTGGGCCACCCGTCCGTGGCCGACTGTGCGGTGTTCGGCGTCCCCGATGACCGGACCGGCGAGCGGGTCGTGGCCGCCGTCGTCGTGCGCGATGGCGCGATGGCCGACGCGGCGACGCTGCAGGCGCTCGTCGCCGAGAGTCTGGCGAGCTACAAACAGGTCGCCGAGGTCGTGTTCGTCGAGCAGGTTCCCCGCCTGCCCTCGGGCAAGGTGCTGCGCCGCGAACTGCGCGCCGCCCACACGAGTTGACAGGTCGGCGGCGTCAGGTCGCGGATGCCCGGCGATCGTCGATCACGACCATCGTCTCGCTGTGACGGAACGACGGCGACTGCCACAGGCCCTTGGTCAGCAGATCGTTCAGCTGGGCCGCGTCGGCGACCCGGCCGTTCACGAGGAGGTCCCACCGACCGGTGACGACCATGACCTCGTCGATCTCGGGGATCGCCACCAGCTCGTCGAGGATCCCGTCGAGCGGCGTGCCCTGGGCGATCTGCAGGCCGACGACGAAGCCGAGCGGTCGACCGACGAGGGCGGGGTCGACGACCACCGTGTAGCCGCGGATCACGCCGGACTGCTCGAGGCGTGCCACCCGCTGTCCGACCGTTCCGGCGGCGACACCGAGGCGGCGGGCCACGGCACGCGCCGACAGGCGGGCGTCCTCGCGCAGGACGTCGATGATCTGCCGATCGAGGTCGTCGGGGTCGAACGCCGCGCTCACCACGGCGCCGACCCGGGCGAACGCACCTTGTTCATGTGCACACTGATCTCCTGGTTTCCTAGCCGATCGCTCAGCACGACGGGGCGATCGGCACTGATCGTACGCCATCGCATCCGTACCTGTGCGCAGATGCCGCGATAGCACTTGACAGCGGCCGCTGCACCGGGCAGATTCTCGACATGGAGCCCGACGACGCGCCCGGTACCGAACCGGTGCTGCGGCTCAGGATCCCCGAACCGACCCGCGGCTGGGACCCGGCCGAACGGGTGCGCCGCCACCTGAACACCGCGGTCGAGGTCCGCAAGCCGCCGCTCGACGAGAAGGTCGAGCGGATCGCACTGATGCGCAAGCAGCTCATCCAGGTGCTCGGTGAGGACGACAAGGCCGACGGGCCGTGGGCGCCCGAACTCAGCCCGGAACAGCTCGTCGCCGGGCTGCACGACATGATGCTCGTGCGGGCGTTCGACGCCCGCCTGCTCCGCGCCCACCGGCAGGGCAAGATCTCGTTCTACATGCAGTGCCTCGGTGAGGAGGCGATCGCCTGCGCCCAGCAACACGCCCTGCGCCCCGGCGACATGCACTTCCCGACGTACCGCCAGCAGGGTCTGCTGATCGCCGCCGGCTATCCGATCGGCGACATGATGAACCAGGTCCTGTCGAACACGCTCGACCCGCTCAAGGGGCGCCAGCTCCCGGTGATGTACTCGTCCAAGGAGTACGGGTTCTTCTCCATCTCCGGCAACCTCGCCACGCAGTACGTCCAGGCGGTCGGCTGGGCGATGGCGTCGGCGTTGCGGGGCGACACGGCGATCGCCTCGGCGTGGATCGGCGAGGGCGCCACCTCCGAGTCCGACTTCCATGCTGCGCTCGTGTTCGCGTCGACCTACCAGGCGCCGGTGATCCTCAACATCGTCAACAACCACTGGGCGATCTCGACGCCCGAGGACTTCGCCCGGGGCGCCTCGGCGACGTTCGCCGACCGTGGATTCGGCTTCAGCATCCCGGCACTGCGCGTCGACGGGAACGACTACCTGGCGGTCTACGCGGTGTCGCAGTGGGCCGCCGAGCGGGCACGCAACAACCTCGGGCCGACGATGATCGAATGGGTCACGCTGCGCGTCGGCGCCCACTCCACCTCGGACGACCCGTCCGGGTACCGCTCGGACGACGCCTCGACGTTCCCGCTCGGCGACCCCATCGACCGGTTGGTCCGTCACCTGATCGCCATCAGCGAGTGGGACGACGAGCGCCAGGAGGCGCTGACGGCCGAGATCACCCAGCGGGTCAACGCCGCGTTCGACGAAGCCGACTCGCACGGATCGGTGAAGGGCGGGGCGATCTCGAACCCGAGCACGATGTTCGACGACGTGTTCGCGACGCTGCCGCGTCACCTGCCGCGAGCAGCGCGACGAGGTGGGTGGCTGATGCCGGCGATGTCGATGATCGAGGCCATCCGCGACGCCCACACGATCGCCATGGAGCGCGACGACCGTGTCGTGGCGTTCGGCGAGGACGTCGGCCACTTCGGTGGCGTGTTCCGCTGCACGCAGGGGCTGCAGGAGCGGTTCGGCAAAGAGCGGTGCTTCGACACGCCCATCAGCGAGGCGGGCATCGTCGGCGTGGCGGTCGGCATGGCGGCGTACGGGCTGCGGCCGTGCGTGGAGATCCAGTTCGCCGACTACATGTACCCCGCCTACGACCAGATCGTGTCGGAGGCCGCCCGCCTGCGCCACCGGTCGGCCGGCGACTTCACGGCACCGATCACGGTGCGCATGCCGACCGGCGGCGGCATCTACGGCGGCCAGACCCACTCGCAGAGCCCGGAGGCGCTGTTCACCCACGTCGCCGGGTTGAAGACGGTGGTCGTGTCGAACCCGTACGACGCGAAGGGTCTGCTGCTGGCGGCGATCGAGGACGACGACCCGGTGATCTTCCTCGAACCGAAACGGGTCTACAACGGCCCGTTCGACGGCCACCACGATCGTCCCATCGTGCCATGGTCGAAGCATCCCCTCGGTGAAGTGCCCGAGGGCCACTACTCGATCGACCTCGGCACGGCCCGCGATCCACCGTGAGGGCGGCGACCTGACCGTGCTGGCGTACGGCACGCTCGTCCACGTCGCCCAGGCCGCGGCCGAGGAGCAGGGCATCGACGCCGAGATCATCGATCTGCGCACGTTGGTACCGCTCGACGTCGACACGATCGTCGCATCGGTGGTCAAGACCGGGCGCTGCCTCATCGTCCACGAGGCCACCCTCACCTCGGGCTTCGGCGCCGAACTCGAGCGCGACGGTGCAGGAACGGGCCTTCCATCACCTCGAGGCGCCGATCCAGCGCGTCTGCGGATGGGACACGCCGTACCCGCACGCCCACGAGTGGTCGTACTTCCCCGGCCCCGACCGCGTCGGCCGGGCGATGCGCCGGATCCTCGAGTCATGACGGTCCCGGCGTCATGAGCGTGTACGGCGTGAAGCTGCCCGACGTCGGTGAGGGTGTCGCCGAGGCCGAGCTCATCGAGTGGTACGTCGACGTCGGCGACCGGGTCACGCCCGACACCGTGCTCGCCGACGTGATGACCGACAAGGCGACCGTCGAGATCTCCTCCCCCGTCACCGGCGTGGTCACGTTCCGGGTCGGCGAGCCCGGCGAGGTGCTGGCCGTCGGCACCGAGTTCGTCGGCGTCGAACTCGATGGATCCGACCCTGCGCCGACCGACGCGCCGGAGAACGAGGCGGACGACGAGGCGGACGAGGACACGGTCGAGCCGAGGGGAGACGGCGGTGAGCCGGCGAACCGACCGGCGACCGACGACGCGCCACCGCCCGACCTGGCCGCGGCCGCATCGCCCGCGGCCGCATCGACTGGGGCCGCATCGACTGGGGCCGCATCGATTGGGGCCGCATCGATTGGGACGGTCGAGCCCGGAGCACCGGGCGAGACGTCGCCGCGACCGGCCGACGGGCCCCGTGCGACCGCGGCGCCGGCCGTGCGGGCCCGGGCCGCCGCCCTCGGGATCGATCTCTCCTCGCTCACCGGCTCGGGACCCGACGGGCGCGTGGTGCACGGCGACCTCGACCGACAACTCGCGGCCGGTTCCCGTGCCGGGTCGGCCGGCGCGTCCGGGGCCGGGTCCGCTCGCTCCGGCGGGGCGGGTGAAGAACCGGGCGGGCGCCACGATCAGACGGTGATCGGGCTCCGCCGACGGATCGCCGAACGTCTCACGACGGCATGGACCGAGATCCCGCACATCACCTACGTCGACGCCGTCGATGCCACCGAACTCGAGGCGCTGCGGGCCGAGCTCAACCGCCAGGCACCCTCCGATACCTCCACCCTGGCCGACGCTCCTCGGCTGACGATGCTGCCGTTCCTCGTCCGCGCCATCGTGATCGCGTGCCGTGACCAGCCTGCCCTCAACGCCCACTACGACGGGGCGTCGCGCACGCTGTCGACGTTCGACGACGTGCACCTCGGCATCGCCACCCAGACGCCCGACGGTTTGATGGTGCCGGTGGTCCACGGCGCCGACCGGCTCGGGCTCCGTCAACTCGCCGGGGAGATCGCCCGGCGTGTCGGCGGCGGCCCGCGACGGGAGCGCGACTCGCGACGAGCTCACCGGCTCGACGATCACGATCACGTCCCTCGGCGCCATGGGCGGCCTGATGACCACGCCGATCATCAACCAGCCCGAGGTGGCGATCGTCGGCGTGAACAAGCTCGAGCAGCGCCCGGTGTGGCGCAACAACGCGTTCGAACCCCGAGCGATGTTCAACCTCTCGTCGAGCTTCGACCACCGCGTCGTCGACGGCTGGGACGCGGCGACGTTCGTCCAGCGCGTCAAGTCCCTCCTCGAGATGCCGGCGCTGCTGTTCATCGACCAGGACTCGTGAGCGGACCTCAATCCTCGTTTGCGTCGCGATTTCGGGGCCTCAGGCACCCGAAATCGCGACGCAAACGGGGATTGGAGGGTGTCCACCCCGATCGCGGTGTGGACAGCGGTGGGTGAGAAGGGTATTCTCCGCCACTGAGAGACCCGTTTTTTGTCGGGTGGCCAGTCCGCGGTCCCGGCCCGGCTTGCGTCCGCCCACCCCGCCCCACCGATCTGACAGGAACACACGATGACCGACGTCGACGCCGTCAACTTCTTCCGCGATGACGAGATGGTCGCCGACCCGTACCCGTACTACGAGGCGCTGCGCGGCGAGTGCCCGGTACGGCGCGAGCCGCACGAGAACGTGGTGATGATCACGGGGTACGAGGAGGCGACGGCGGTGCTCAACGACACGGCGACGTTCTCGTCGTGCACGGCGGTCACGGGCCCGTTCCCCGGGTTCCCGGTGCCCCTCGACGAGTACGCCGATGCGGACATCTCCGCCCTGATCCTCGAGCACCGTGACTCGCTGCCGATGAGCGATCAGCTGCCGACGATGGATCCGCCGACGCACACGGACCATCGCGGCCTCCTCATGCGACTGATCACGCCGAAGCGCCTCAAGGAGAACGAGGACTTCATGTGGCGCTTGGCGGACCGTCAGCTCGACACGTTCCTCGACCGTGGCCGCTGCGAGTTCATCAACGACTTCGCCGGCCCGTTCGCCATGCTCGTCATCGCCGACCTGCTCGGCGTCCCCGAGGAGGATCACGCGCGGTTCGAGGAGATGCTCCTGCATCGCCCGACGGGCGGCGCCGTGCGGCACGACCAAGGCCATGGCCCATTCGCCGCTCGAGCACCTCTACCGCGAGTTCACCACCTTCATCGAGGACCGGCGGGCGTCGCCCGCGCGAGGACGTGCTGACCGGTCTCGCCACCGCCACGTTCCCCGACGGCTCCACTCCCGAGGTGATCGACGCCGTGCGTGTGGCGGCCAACCTGTTCGCCGCCGGGCAGGAGACGACGGTCCGCCTGCTCGGTTCCGCCGTGCAGTTGCTCGCCGAGGACGCCGAGCTGCAGCAGGCCGTCCGCGACAACCGGGAGCTGATCCCCAACTTCATCGAGGAATCGCTGCGCACGGAGAGTCCGATCAAGGGCGACTTCCGGCTGTCCCGTGTGCCGACCACGGTCGGCGGTGTCGACATCCCGGCCGGCACCACGCTCATGCTGCTGCTCGCCGCGGCCAACCGCGATCCCCGGCGCTTCGAGGATCCGGCCACGTTCGACGTCAACCGGGCCAACGCCCGCCAGCACATCTCCTTCGGGCGCGGCATCCATACCTGCCCGGGCGCACCGTTGGCCCGCGCCGAGGCCCGCGTCTGCCTGGAACGGCTCCTCGACCGCACGAGCGACATCCGCATCTCCGAGAGCGATCACGGCCCGGCCGGCGACCGCCGGTACCGGTACGTCCCGACGTTCATCCTCCGCGGGCTCACGCAGCTGCACATCGAGTTCACACCGAACGACGGGTGACGCGACCACTCGGCTGAACCTGGTTCAGGACTGGACGGTGACACGGGCGCGGGCGAGGTTCGCGACGAGGCCGTACACCGCATCCGGGTCTCCGTTGCGCTCGGCCGTGACCCGCACGACGGGGAAGTACCGGCCGGGTTCGCTGAACGTGCGTGTCACCGTGTGCACGAGATGGGATTGCGGCGCATCGATTCGGGACCGGACCGGGTACGCGCCGCTGCTCTCGAAGTCCCAGTCGACGCGCACGATCCCGCCGGCTCCGGGCGGGACATCGGCCGTGACCGTCAGCTCGACGGGCTCCCCCACGCCGACCGTCACGTGGTCGGACGACGCCGCGTCGACCGCGCCCGCTCCCGCCGCACCGACGGCCAGTGACACCACGGGTTGGACCCCTCGCCGTTCGTCGGCCCGGGCCGCGAGTTCGATCCGATTGTCGTCGGTCACCCGGTAGTCCGTGGTGGCGGGCGGTTCGATCCCGCTCGCGACCCACGCGTCGAGATCGAGCAGCGCCTGCTGCATCTCGCCCTCGTAGCCCACGACGTGAGCCTCGGCGGCAACGGTGCGAACCGTGGGGTTGTGGTCGCAACGGTCCATGAACCACAACCGGAACGTGTCGTCGAACCGGTCGCCGAGGGCGAGTGCTGCCTGCTGCCGGTACCAGTCGGCCGACCACGGGTACGCCTCGACGTCCATCGTCGAGGCGAGCATGATCATCCTGCCGTGGAAGGTGCCGGTCGGTGCGCCGCCCGACACTCGGGCGAGCAGCGGGCCGAGCAGCATCGGACGCTGGGGATGGGTCGGCGCACCGCTCGCGTCGCGGAACTGGTTCCAGCCGTACAGGTCCGCCGCCGGCACCTGATGGCGGTGGTAGTACTGCAGCGCCAGGAACCACGAATTGTCGAGGCGCACCTCGTCGCCCGGCGCCAGCGCGGCGATCGATGCGAGATCGGTTCCCGGGCGGAACGTCACGTCCGCGCCGACGACGTCGACGAACGCGACGGTCGCGCCCGCTGCCGCCCCGCTCGTGACGACGAGATCGACGCCGAACAGGTTCCCCTCCGGCACTTCCGACAGCGTGACGGTGCCGGTACCGACGGCGGCCACGGTCGCGTCCAACCGGACGCGAGCGGAACCGACGGATGAAGTCGGGTCGGCACCCTCGTAGCCGTCGACGTTCCAGAAGTCGTCGACGTAGGTCGGGTCGGCGATGCGCGGACTGGCGGCGACGGCCCAGAACGACCCGCCGTCGAGTGTCGCGTGCTGCCACCACCCGCGCGGCGGGAACCCGATCGACGTCACCTCGGCCAGGATCGCTCGTTGATCGTCGTTCAACGCCGAGTACGGGTCGCCACCACCGCCGGGTTCGAGGGCATCGGCGATCGCCGGCAACGCATCGTGCAGCACCCGCAGCCCGAGCATCGCGGCGCCCTGGTAGCTCGGGATCGCGTTGGGCGAACCCGGCACCATCGGGACACCACCGTCCCAGATTCCCGACGTGTTCTCCAGCCCGCCGATCGTCTGGTACGCCCCACCGCTCGCTCCGTAGAGATACCCGCGGATCGGCGCATCCGGCCCGTACATGTCACGGGCGACCTGTTTGGAGAACTTCGCCGAGGCCGCGTTCACGCGGTAGCCGCCGATCACCGGGGCGACGCCGACCCCACCGGCGTTGTTCGCCGACACCGCGTAGGCACCGTTCGAGATGGCGAACACGATCGTCTCGGGCGCGGCGTCCTCCTCCGCCAGCGTGGGATACGTGTGCTGGAAGAACCGGCCCTGATAGTCGTCCGCGCTCGGGAAATAGAGCGAGAAGCGAGCGTCGGTCCCGGCGAAGCCGCCGTGCACGTAGCGGTAGCTCACCGTTCGGCCCGTCGCCGCATCGGCCGTCGTCCGCTCCTCGTCGATGTCCGTGTACGGCTCGGACAACTCGGGATCGACGTTGTCGGCGGTGATGAACATGAACGTTGACTAGCACAGCCGGACGGGCTCCAGGACCGGGCGGTGAGGCTGACGTAGCTTGGTTCCGATGGAGGGTCCAGCGACATGAGCGCGAACTGCCGAGTGGTGGTGATGGGCGTCGCCGGTTCGGGCAAGACCACGATCGGCGAGGCGATCGCCGCGACCGTCGGCGCCGCGTTCGTCGACGCCGACTCGCTGCACCCACCGGCCAACGTCGCCAAGATGGCGTCGGGCCATCCGCTCACCGACGCCGACCGCTGGCCCTGGCTGGCGCGAGTGCGCCAGGAGCTGCGCGGCGCCACCGACATCGTCATCGCCTGCTCGGCCCTGACCCGCCGGTACCGTGATCTGCTCCGTCACGCCGGCGACGTGCGGTTCGTGTACCTCGCGCTCGACGCCGCGACGGCGCGGGAGCGAGCGCTCCGACGCACTGGTCACTTCATGGGCGCCGACATGGTGGCGAGCCAGTTCGACACGCTCGAAGTCCCCACCGCCGACGAGACCGACATCGTCACCGTCGACGGCACGCACCACATCGACGAGGTCGTCGCCGAGGCGGTCCGCCGACTCTCCACGGCGGCGTCCGGCACGGCGGCCGTTCCACTGCTCGCCGACGGCGGCGTCGATCGGACGATCACGGCGGACGAGCTCGCTCACCACGTGGCGATGCTCGCGGAGCACCACGTGACGGAAACGGGCGCCCGGCGCGTGCTCCTCGTGCCGCCCGACCACACCCGGCTCCACTCACAGGCGGGCCCGATCACGGTGCTGTTGCGACGCGAGCTGGAGGCCCGCGGCTGCACGGTGGGGGTGCTGCCGGCGTTGGGCACGCACGTCGCGATGACCGACGCGGACGCAATGGTGATGTTCGGCGACGAGATCGCTGCCGGCGACCTGCTCGTCCACGACTGGCGGCACGGGCTGAAGGTCCTCGGCGAGATCGGTGCCGACGAGGTGAGCGTGGTGACCGCGGGCCGCTACGGCGAACCGATCCCGGTCGCCGTCGATGCCCAGCTGTTCGACGGGTGGGACCTCGTGATCTCGATCGGGCAGGTGGTGCCCCACGAGGTGATCGGGATGGCGAACTTCACGAAGAACCTCGTGATCGGCCTCGGCGGCGCCCCGACGATCCATCGCAGCCATTTCGTCGGTGCGGTGGCCGGCATGGAGCAGATCATGGGTCGCACGTCGAGCGCCGTGCGCGACGTCGTGGATGCCGCGTTCGACCGGTTCGTCGACCACCTCGTCCCCGTGCTGTGGGTGCTCACGGTCGTCGAGGACGTCGGCGGCTCGATGATCCACCGCGGCCTGTTCGTCGGCGCCGGCGGGACGATGCGCTCCGGAGGCGCTGCGTTCCGGGCCGCCGCCGACCTCGCCCGGTGCACGAACATCGATGTCGTCGGTGAGCCGCTCGAGCGCGTCGCCTGCTGGCTCGACCCCGCCGAGATGCGCAGCACGTGGCTCGGCAACAAGGCGGTGTACCGCACCCGCATGGCGATCGCCGACGGTGGCGAACTCGTCGTGCTCGCGCCTGGCGTGTCGCGCTTCGGCGAGGATCCGGCGATCGACGCGCTGATCCGCCGCCACGGGTATCGCGGCACGCCGGCGACGCTCGAGGCGGTGCGCGACGACCCCGAACTCGCCGCCAACCTCGGCGCTGCCGCGCACCTCGTGCACGGCAGCTCCGAGGGCCGGTTCCGGATCGTCTGGTGCACCGACCCCGCCACGGGCCTCACCCGGGAGGAGGTGGAATCGGTCGGCTACGAGTGGCGGTCGCTCGGCGAGGAACTCGAATTCCTCGGCGTCGACGCCACCACCACCACGTCGGGCCCACGCACCGACCGGGCCGGCCGTGCCTTCGAGTTCATCGCCAACCCGGCGATGGGCCTGTGGTCGACGGCAGAGCGTCTCGCCTGACCGCCCACCGGCGGGCGATTCAGCGGTCGAGCTGTTCGATGAACCGTTCGGCGACGGCGACGGCGTCGTCGTGTCCGGCGGTGAGCCCGAGCGTGCGCTCCATGATCACCACCCGCGAGAGGCTGGTCAGGAAGACCGACACCGCCCCGGGCGGAAAGGCGGCGGTGTCGATGCCGGCTGATTCGAGGATGCCGGCGAGCGCGGCCACCTGCATCGTGCGGAACCGTTCGGCGTAGCGGGCGATCTCCGAGCGGATCTCCTTGCGGTGGTTGCCGAGGGCGACGAATTCGGACGTCAACGCGGTGCCGGCGTCGTCGAGGCTGAAGTCCCACAGGGCTCGCAACGGTGCGTCGGACGCCAGCGCCGCCGCCTGACGGGCGAGCCCCTCCTCGGCGCGGCGCCGGAACACGGCGAGGTACAACTCGTCCATCGTCGCGAAGTAGTAGTGGACCAACTGTGGCTTGAGGCCGGCCTCGGCGGCGACCCGCCGCGACGTGACCGCCGCGTAGCCCTCGGTCAGCAGGAGCCGCTCGGCGGCGTCGAGCAGCACCGCACGGTTCTTCGCCTGCGGGCCGGCGATGCGGCGTGCCGTCGTCATGTCGCCTCCATCGTCGCACGGGCTCCTGGTCGGGGAGACGGACACGGTACTCTCCGGGAATGAGTGGAACGTTCTCGCCCGGGCAGTTTCGCGTGGCGCAGTGGGCCACCGGCAACATCGGTTCGCGGGCGCTGCGCCACATCATCGAGCATCCGGCGATGGCACTCGCCGGCGTCCACGTGTACGGCGCCGACAAGGTGGGTCGCGACGCCGGGGAGCTGTGTGGAGTCGGTCCGACCGGGGTGCTGGCGACCGATTCGATCGACGCGATCATCGCCGCGCAGCCCGACTGCGTCATCTACTCGCCGCGCCGCACCGAGGTCGATGTGCTGTGCGAGTTGCTCGGCGCAGGCATCAACGTCGTGTCGACCGGCGGGATGTTCCACAACCCGGCGAGCATGGATGCCGAAGTGCGCGATCGTGTGGAGGCCGCCTGTCGGGCCGGCGACACGTCGATCCACAGCACCGGCAGCAGCCCCGGCTTCATCACCGAGGCCGTGCCGCTCACGCTGCTGTCGATCCAACGCCGGCTCGACCGGCTGACGATCCACGAGTTCGCCGACCTCTCACCGCGCAACTCCCCCGAGCTGCTGTTCGACGTCATGGGGTTCGGCACGCCGCCTGCCGAGCTGAATCCCGCCCGCCTCGAACACGGCCGGGAGAGCTTCGGCCCGTCGTTGCGCACGGTCGCGGACGCGCTCGGTCTCGGCTTCGACGACCTGGACGCCGGCGGCGAGGTGGCCGTCGCGCCGCGCGACATCGAGATCGCCGCCGGGACCGTTCCGGCGGGCACGGTCGCCGCGCAGCGGATCACGGTGTCGGGTCGGAAGGACGGACGCGAGCTCCTGCGTTTCCAGGCCACGTGGTACTGCAGCCACGAACTCGAACCCGCCTGGGACCTCTCCCCGACCGGCTGGCGGATCTCGGTCGAGGGCGATGCCCCGCTCGAGGTCGAGATGCCCTTCCCGTTCCCGATCGAGGAGATGGCCGAGCGCTCACCCGGGTACACCGCGAATCGAGCCGTCAACGCCGTCCCGGTCGTGTGTGCCGCCGCGCCGGGCATCCGCACGATCACGGATCTCCCGATGATCGTTCCGATCTTCGCCTGAAGGGACCCACGACGATGGACCTCGACCTGATCGACCCCGAGATGCGGCGGGCCGCACGGCTCATGCCGGCGCTGCCGGTCCATCGCGGGTGGACGGTGCCCGTGATGCGTTGGCTCACGAAGATCGGCACGCGTCACAAGCTGCCGCGAGGCGTGACCGTGGAGGTCCGCCCGGTCGGGGCGGCGGCGGTGCAGATCTACCGGCCACCCGAACAGACCTCCGACGGGGCATTGCTCTGGATGCACGGCGGCGGCTACCTGATCGGTGCGGCCATCATGGACGACACCCGGTGCAGCCGCTATGCGGCCGAGTTCGGGATCGTCGTCGTGTCGGTCGACTACCGGCTCGCTCCCGAGCATCCCTTCCCGGCGCCCCTCGACGACTGCTTCGCTGCGTGGAACTGGATGCAGGAGCGTGCGGAGAGCCTCGGCGTGGACCCCCGTCGCATCGTCGTCGGCGGCGAGAGCGCCGGCGGCGGATTGGCAGCGACGCTCGTGCAGCGCATCCACGACGCCGGCGGTCCGCAGCCGGCGGCGCAGCTGCTCGTGTACCCGATGCTCGACGACCGCACCGCCGCCCGCGCGGAACTCGACGGCGTCAAGCACCGGTTCTGGGACAATCGCGCCAATCGAGCGGGCTGGACCGCCTACCTGGGCCACGAGCCCGGCAGGGGCGGAACCGACGAGCCCGTCGCCGCGTATGCCGTCGGGGCGCGCCGGAGCGACCTCACCGGCTTGCCACCGGCGTGGGTCGGTGTCGGAGAGGTCGACCTGTTCCACGACGAAGACCGCGCCTACGCCGAGCGACTGGTGGCCGCCGGCGGGACGTGCGAGTTCGTCGTCGTACCCGGGGCGCCGCACGGCTTCGTCCACACCGCACCGAAGGCCACCGCGACGATCGACTACGAGCGCCGCATCGAGGAGTTCCTGAGGACCTACCTCTCCCCCGCCAGCGAGGCGAACTCGAACTCGAACCCGTCGAGTTGACGCCGATCATCCTCGAGAACGTCGGCCGCCCGGTCGGCGGTACTGGCCACCTTCCAGATCGTGCCGTCGGGTCGGGTCCAGGTGGCGATGCGGTCGGGTGTCATCGTCAGGGTCCAGCCGCCTTCGTGCACCAAATGATGATGTGCTTCGCACAAGGGGACGAGATTGTCGATGTCCGATGGTCCGTGGTCGCGGGTCCACCAGCGGACGTGGTGGATGCGGCAGGACTCGAACGGCACGGTGCAGCCGGGATGGCCGCAGGTGCGGTGCATGGCCCGTAACGCCCGTCGTTGTTTGCGGTTCACGGTGCGTCGGGTGCGACCGGAGTCGAGTACCTCGCCGTCACCGCCGAGCACGGTCGGGTAGACGACGGCGTCGCACAGCATCCGTCGCAACGATGCCGCCGACAGGGCTTGGCCGTCGCTGGTCTCGCACAGCCCTCGGGTGCAGCAGTCGTCGAGCAGCCGGTCGAGTGTGGTGACGACGCAGATCTCGGGCACGTGGTGGTCGGCGTCGGCGCGGATCGGAACCACCGGGGCGTTGGCGGCCGCCCGCAGGTCGCCCAGATCGGCCCCACTGTTGGAGGGGCCCGGGGCTGCTGGGTGGACGCCACCGGCGATGGTCCGCATGAACGCTTCGACTTCGACCTGCCGCCAGCTCATACCGGCGGTGGCCCCCTCGGCGCGCAAGGCGTTGAGGTGGGCGTCGAAGGCGGTCTTGAACATGGCGTCGCGGATCGGGTCGAGCGCGATCAGCGTCATGCACATCCCGCTGTCGAGGTCACGCCACCGCCGCACCTTCGACCCGTCGCGCTGACGCAGGTACTCCACCACCTGCGGATCGATCGGCGGTGCCACCGGCACGTCCTCCGGCAAACCGGCAGCCACGCGACCCATCGCTGTCCGGCCGACTCCGGCGTCGACATCGTCCGCCGCCCGGGCGAGTGCGGCGACGACATCGGCGACCTGCACCCGGCAATGGCGCACGAAGTCGTCGACACGCATCCGCATCGCCGCCTCCAACAACCGCTCCTCCCGATCGACCAGCCCGAACCGCTGCTCATCGTCCAGATCACGCATCGCCACCGCCAACGCATCGACATGACCCGGCCGCGATCTCACCACGAGTCAAGGCCCGTTCGAACAACACGAACAGATCACACACCTCGGCCCGCAACCGCGCCTGGCGACTCTCACGCGCCGACAACCCGTGATCCGTACCCATCGACTCCGCCGGCTCCGACCGACCCTGCGCCGCCAACTCCGACGTCCGCCGCACACACCGCACGTCGAACGAATCGAGCCAACCACGCAACTCACGAGACCGTCGCAGCAACCCGGCGACCGCGTCACGATCCGCCGCACCCACATCCGCCTCGAGCAACACCCCAAGGGTGTCTCGCAGACTCTCCATCATGCTCACCTCCTCGAACGAGGGGACAACCGGTCGGAGCAAAGCCGACGAAACCAACCGAAGCCGGTACCAACAATCCTAGAGAGGGGGTGTGACAGCGGCGATCAGTCGATCGTCCAGTTGAGTTCGGTGCGCAGGTCGGCGGGATCCATGTCCGGCGACGGTTCGGTCACGTAGACCTCCCAGATGTCGCGCCCGGGAGTCAGCCCGGCGGCGGCGATCCACTCCCCCAGCCTCCCCCACGACGAGCCGAGCTGGTCGAACGATCCCTCGTGCACCAACCGCGCCACCCGTCCTGCCGGGAGCCGGCTCGCCACGACGTCGCCGTCCGACTCCACCGGAGCCACCGTCGGGAAGCCGGCCTCGATGTCAGCGGTCGCGCCTGGAGCGCCGTGATAGAGGGCGAATGCCGGGCCGGTGATGGCGATGCCCTGGCCGGAAAGCACCGCCGCCAGGCGCGTGTACGTCGAGTCGAAGAATGCGGCGATGGCGGTCATGTCGATCACGCCGCGGATCACCGCCGTCGGGACCTCCTCGACCTCCACGAGCGTCGGCTCCGGTGCTGAGTTCTCCATCATCGGAGCCTGGCATACACGGAACCTTGCCGCCCCTCGGTTCGCCGGGACGGGTCCGGAACGACCGAGCGGAGCGACCGACTGCTCAGGCGGAAACGGGCACCTGCAGCCCGAGGACGTTCCCGAGGGTGCCACCGAGGATGGCCTTGCGTTCGTCGTCGGGTACACCGGCGAACTGCTCGGCGATCAACGCCCGGCTGCCCCGGAACGTCCCTTCGGCATGCGGATAGTCGTTGCCCCAGACGATCGTCGACAACCCGGTGATGTGCCGGCAGGCGATCGCCACCGGGTCGTCCTGGAACTGCACGTGGAACTGGCGCTTCACGTACTCACTCGGCGCCAGCTCGTATGGCCACTTCTCGTTCAGCTTGAAGAGTTGCGCCATGTCGGGCTGGTCGTCGGCGGGCCGCGAGTCGTCCCAGCGCCCGAGCCACCAGTCCGCATCCTGACCGATGCCGGTGACCCAGCACTTGTCCATGCCGCCGACCAGCGACGACAACCAGTGGGCGTTGAACTCGATGAGGCAGAACTGCAGATCGGGGAAGCGGTCCGGAACGCCGCCACCGATCAGGTGACACATGAGCTGCTGGGGCACGAACGCACTGTGCACGGCCTGCGTGACCATCCGCTTGGCCGCGGCCTTGTCGGTCATCGGCCGGTTGACCTGCGCCGCGTTCTCCAACACGACCTTGAGCGTGACGGCCTCGGTGTCGGCGACCCGCACCCCTCCCGTCTGGGTGTGGAAGAACGGCTGCACACCGTTCGCCTGGGCAGCTGCCCACACCGGGTCGAGGGCGCGCGTGTAGTAGTTCTCCGGCGGGGTTGCCGGCAGCAGGATCGCCCGGAATCCCGCCGCGGCGACGCGTTCGATCTCGGCCACCGCATCGTCGACGTCGGTGAGCGGGATCGGAGCGGTGAAGACGAGTCGATCGAAGTACGGCGCGAACCGCTCGACGATGTAGTCGTTGTACACCCGGGCATGAGCGATCGAGAGTTCGTGGTCGTCGGAGTACAGGCCGAACAGCGACAGGTTCGGGTGCATCACCTGCACGTCGACGCCGTCTTCGGCCATGTCCTCGAGGATGCACTCCGGCTCGCCCTCCGGCGTGCGTCCGCTCGTCTGGCGGTAACGCGAGATCGTCCAGCCTTCGTAGCCGGCCGTGTGCAGGCGCCGGAAGGAGCGCGCACCGTTCTCCACCCAGGGCTCGTCGAGCTCGAAATCCTCTTCCCACACGGCGCGGTCGCGCAGGTGCTTCGGCAGTCGGGTCTTGAACAGATCGGTCGGTTCGAGCACGTGCCCGTCCCCCGACACCACGAAGTCCTTGTCGGTCACCGCCTGGTCCGTCGGGTGGTCGGTCATCTCTCGCATCTCGATCCTTCGGCAGTCGCCGAATCTTGTACCGCTCGGTCCATTTCAGCCTACCGAGCCCAGGCTCGGTCGGTCAATCACTTCGTCGTTCCGTCCCGACCCGTTCGAATGCGAACGAGTCGAATCCGTGCTCGACCGCCCGGGCGATCGCCGAGTGGAGTTTGGGACGGCCGCCCGGGTTGAGCAGGTACCGGATCGGCTTGCCGGGGATGTTGGCGCCGAAGAAGTAGCTCGCCTCGGAGAACGACGCCGTGGACGCGTACCTGTTGACCATCCCGCTCCAGTACTCCTCCGCCTGCGCCTCCACCTCGACCACGTCGTCGCCGAGTTCGCGCATGTGGATCAACACGTCCGTCACGAAGTCGACCTGGTCACCCGCGTAGCGCGGGTTGTTGCCCGTCGACCCGTGCGGTCCGCCCGGGAAGAAGAAGTTGGGGAACCCTCGGCAGGCGACGCCCAGGTACGTGCTCGGGCCGTCGGCCCAGTAGTCCTCCAGCGCGAGGCCGTCCCGGCCCCGGATCCCCATCCGGTTGAGCGCGCCGGTACCGAAGTCGAAACCGGTCGCCCACACGATGATGTCGAACTCCCGCTCGCCCTCCGCGGTCTGGATTCCCCGCGGGGTCACCTGGGTGATCGGCGTGGCCTTGAGGTCGACGAGCGACACCTTCGGGTTGTTGTACGTCTCGTAGTAGTTCGTGCCGAACGGCGGCCGGCGCTGGCCGTAGAGATGGTCCGGGATCAGTTTCGCCGCGGTCGCGGGATCCTCGACGATGCCGCGGATCTTGTCGGCCAGGAACTCGCACCACTCGGCGTTGACGTCCTTGTCGGTGAGCAGGTCCGGATAGTTGCTCGTCATCTTCGTGAAGCCCGGGCTGTTCCACATCTCCTCGTAGAACGCCCACCGCTGCTGCTTCGTGTCGTCGGTCGACGAGCGCTCGCACGGCTGGTGGAGGAATCCGCTGGCGGAGGTGTTCGAGCGTGTGCCGGATCGTCTCGAAGTCGGCGCGCAGCTGCGCCTGTTCGTCCGCCGTGATCGGACGGTTGTTGAGCGGCGTGCACCAGTTGGCGGTGCGCTGGTACACGGTCAGCGAGGCGACCTCGTCGGCGATCGCGGCGATCAGTTGCACGCCGCTCGATCCCGTGCCGATCACCGCGACGCGCTTGCCGACGAAGTCGACCGGCGTGCGTGGCCAGAGCCCCGTGTGGTGCGATTCGCCACGGAAGCGGTCCCGGCCGGGAACGTCCGGGTAGAACGGCAGCGACAGCACGCCGGTCGCCGCGATCAGCACGTTCGAGCGGATCGTGGCGTCACCGGCGGTGACGGCCCACGTGGCCGTCGTCTCGTCGAACACCGCTGATGTCACGCGGGTGCCGAGCCGGATGTGACGACGCAGGTCGAAGCGGTCGACCACGTGGTTGAGGTAGCGCTCGATCTCGGGCTGGCCGGCGAAGTGCTCCTGCCACTCCCATTCGTCGAACAGTTCCTCGGAGAACAGGTAGGCGTACGTGTAGCTCTCGGAGTCGAACCGGGCGTCCGGGTAGCGGTTCCAGTACCAGGTGCCGCCGACGCCGTCACCGGCCTCGAGCAGCGTGGCGGTGAATCCCGCTTCGAGGGCGCGGTAGAGCTGGTAGATCCCGACGATCCCGGCCCCGACGATCACGACGTCGAAGTCCGGGTCGAAGTCCGGGTCGAGATCCGGACCGCTGTCGATCACACCGCGCTCGCTCATACGGTGGCGATCGGGGTCAGCGGCGAGCCCATCGCGCCGGGCAGCCGCAGCGGGGGCGCGGTCAACAGGAACCGGCTGCGGTCGTGCTCTCGCAGCCACGCCGCGAGTTCGTGGAGGTACCAGAGTTCGCCGAGAGGGATGCCGAGGCGGAACAGGCACAGGTTGTGGATCGGCAGGAACGAGTGGCGTTCGGGGTCGCGGTCGCGTTGCGGCGAGAGCCCCTCGACGGCGTAGTTGTCGGCGACGAGTGCGGAGATCTGCGAGTCGACGATCCATTCGAGCAGTGCGTCGTCGCGCGCATCGAGGTAGCTGCACGTCGTGAAGATCTTGCGCCCGTCGAGGTCCTTGTTCCACGCGAGGATCTCGGTCGCGAAGCCGGTGTGCAGGAGCAGCATGTCGCCGGGCTCGACGACGACGTTGTCGGCGTCCATGATCTCCTGCAGCGTCTGCAGGTCGATGCCTCGCCACTCGTGACCGATGTGGTGAGCGATGTCGACGAGCACGCCCCGCCCTTGCACCCCGTGGTACGCCATGTGTTCGAGGCCGAGGTGCTTGCCGAAGCTCGTATGACCACACCCATCGTCAGCGGCGTCAGGGCGCGGGCCGACGATGTCCTCGTGAGCCCGGTAACCGTTGTAGTACACGGGCTTCTCGACGCCGTCGCCGTCGACGTCGAACTCGGCGCCGACGTGGGCGAGCGAGTCCCACTGTGTCGAGTACTGCAGCGACAGCGTCACGTCGTCGTCGGCCCACACGTCGACGTAGCGCGGGTCCATCTCACTCATGTGAATGTTGAAGAAGGCCTCGGGTTGGCCCTCGAGGTCCTCGGTCGGCGCGAGGCGCGGCGGACGGCGGCGCTGGTTCAGCGCGGTCCCGCCCGGGAAGTCGAGCGGCAGGCTGAGGCAGAAGCTGATGCCGGTCTTCACCTCGGCCACACCCTGCAGCACCTTCTCGGGCGTCAGCAGGTTGATCCGGCCGAGTTCGTCGTCGTCACCCCAGTCACCCCACGTCGATCGTTCCGGGCGCTGGGTCCATCGCTTCGTCACCGGAGGAATCGTACAGTTTTATACCGATCGGTCCAAAACGTCAGCGGCGGACCCAGCCGGAGTCGTGCCACGTCGTCGTGAGCTGGCGGATCGGGCCGGGCCACGTCTCGATGTAGACGACACCCTCGGGCCCGGCGGTCATCGTGTACGGCGTGCCGGCGTGGCTGACGAACACGTCGCCGGGCCGGACGACCACCGTCTCGCTGCCGCCGTCGTCGGTGTCGTACTCGATGCTGTACTGCCCTGCGAACACGAACAGCATCTCGTCGAAGTTGTGGTGATGGCGGGGCACCACGAAATGCGGCCGCACCCGCAACGGGTTGCGGTTGAACACCGGGATCTCGATCGGCTTGCGGCTCATCCACATCGCGCCGTCGAACGTGGCGGCGAAGTCGACCGGCGCGTCGGCGAGCGTTCCACCGTCGGCCCAGAGGTAGCTCGGGAACGACTGCTGGTCGAGCGACAGCGGCACCCAGTCCTGCTCGTCCAGCAGGTCGGCGAACGTGATTCCCACGCCGCCCATGATGCCCGCGCCCGCCCGGCTGTCATGGCCGACGTCCCACCTGACAAGACGACGACGGTGACACCGTCTGGGGCAGCAGGCAGAATCAACGACGTGGCGATCGACTACTTCCACCTGCTCGGCGACGCCACGTCCGCGGCGGTTGGGTGCCGATGACGATCGATCCCACGAGCCGGTCGCAGCACTGGATCGACGGGTCGCCGCTCGCCGATGCGCCGGTCGACGTCGCCGCGACGTTCGACGGCGCGATGTGGCGCTCGACGAAGATCGACCCGGCGTTCAACCTGATCGGGGTGAAGCTCCGCGCCGGCTTCACGATGCCTCGACACCACCAGAGCCTGCGCCAACTCGTGATCGTGTTCGGCGGCGAGCTGCGTGTCGAACATGGTGGCGAGGACCGCACGGTCGGGCCCGGGCAGTTCTTCGTCGATCAGCGCCGGCGATGCCCTACACGATGACGGCCGGCGCCGACGGGCGCGACGTTCATCGAGACCTGGCCGGAACCGGTGACGAAGCTCGAGACGTACTGGCACGACCACGGGTGGGTCACGCGATGAGCGGCGAGGAACGTGACCGGTACGACGTGATCGTCGTCGGCTCGGGCGGCGGGCTGTTCGGCGCCTACGCCGCGGCCCGCGCGCGGTCTGCGCACGCTCGTGATCGAGAAGTCGACGTTCGTCGGCGGCACGACCGCCTACTCCGGCGCCGGCATCTGGCTGCCCGGGAACCCGGCCGAGGTGCGCGCCGGCCTCGAAGGGGGCTCCGACGCCGCTCGCCCGTATCTCGACGCGATCATCGGCGACGACGCCCCGGTCGCGCTGCGCGAGGCCTACCTCGAAGCCGGTCCGCGGATGATCGAGGAGCTGGAGGCCGATCCGGCGATCGGCGAGTTCGAGTGGCGCGGCGTTCCCGACTACTTCGCCGACGCGCCCGGCGCACTCCGCAAGGGCCGCACGATCTTCCCCGCGAACATCGACCGTGCCGAGCTCGGCGACCTCGAACCACTCGTGCGGCGACCGCTGTGGACCGAACGGTGGGGCGTCGAGGCCGCCGGAGACGATGGTCGGCGGCCAGGCCCTGATCGGGCGCGGCCTCCTGGCCTTCATCGACACCGGCAACGGCGAGGTGCGCACGAACACCGCGCTGACGAGTCTGATCGTCGAGGACGGCCGGGTCGTCGGCGTCGAAGCCGTCGAGCGACGGCGAAACGGTTCGGCTGTTCGCCGAGCGCGGCGTGCTGCTCGCCGCCGGCGGGTTCGAAGCGCAACCGCGAGCTCCGCCAGCAGTACCAGCCGCCGATGACCGACGAGTGGACGTCCGGCGTCGCCAGCAACACCGGCGACGCGCTGCTCGCCGGCATCGACATCGGCGCCGACACCGCCCTGCTCGACGAGGCGTGGTTCGCTCCGGGCATCGTGGCGCCCGACGGCAAGCCCGTGTTCTACACGATGGTGTGGAGCGGCATCTGGGTGAACGCAGGCCGGCGAGCGCTTCATGAACGAGCGCCTCCCCTACGACCGGGCCGGCCACGAGATCCTGCGGGTCCAGGCCGAGACCGGCGTGTCGACGCCTGCCGACGCACTGGGTGTTCGACCAGCGGCAGATCGACCGGAACGCGTTCGACATGCTGCCCGTCGATCCGCCGGTGCCCGGGCTGGTTCGACGTCGAGCGGTGGATCGAGGCCGGCACGCTCGTGCGCGCCGACACCCTGGAGGAGCTCGCCGAGCAGATCGGCGTGCCCGCCGGAGCGCTGGCGAAGTCGGTCGAGCAGTTCAACGAGTTCGCCGTGGCCGGCGTCGACGAGCAGTTCCACCGCGGCGAGACGCCCTGGGACCGCGTGACGGCGATGCTGTTCGGCGCCCACGAGGACGGCCCGAACCGCTGCCTCGGGGTGATCGACCAGGGCCCGTTCTACGCCGTGCAGCGTCGTCGTCACCGACCTCGGCACCAAGGGCGGTCTCGTCACCGATGCCGACGCCCGCGTGCTGCGTCCCGACGGCTCGGTGATCGAGGGTCTCTACGCGTCGGGCAACACGATGGCGCCCGCGCTCGGCCGCATCTACCCCGGCGCCGGCGGCCCGATCGGCTCGGCGATGGTCTTCGCCTACCTCGCCGCCCTCGACATGGCCGCCGACGACAGAGTGCGGAGCGCTCGTAGCCATGCATCCGTACACTTTTTCCTGCCCGCGACGAGTTGGCGACACGTTCTGGAGATGACGATGACATCAACACTCGACTCGGGTACCCAACCGGTCACCGTCCGCTCGCGAGCGCCCCGGCCGCTGTGGACCGACGACGAGATCGCCGCCGACGCCGTGCCGGAGCGCTACCGCCTCGGTGAGTCGTTCGTCCCGAAGGGCCGCTATCTCGACGCCGAGTTCCAGCAACTCGAACTCGACCGTCTGTTCACGAAGACGTGGCTGATGGCGTGTCGCCTCGAGGACCTGCCGGGTGTCGGCAGCTACTACGAGTACCTGATCGGCGGCCACTCGATCCTCGTCGTCCGCGAATCGACCGACAGCATCCGCGGCTACTTCAACGCCTGCCGCCACCGCGGGACCCGTCTCGCCACCGGCCGCGGCCGCGTCGGCGCGCTGATCTGCCCGTTCCACGGCTGGCGCTGGAACCTCGACGGCTCGATCCGTCTCGTGCTCGACCCGGAGGAGTTCGCACCCCGCTCGGACGACGACCTCGGCCTGCAGCCGGTCCAGGTCGACACGTGGGCCGGGTTCGTGTTCATCAACATGGACCTCGAGGCCGAACCGCTGCTCGAGTATCTCGACCCGATCCCCGAGGTGTTCGAGCCGTTCCACCTGGAGAACATGCGCTACCGGTGGATGAAGAGCGTCATCGCGCCGTGCAACTGGAAGACCGTGCTCGACGGGTTCCTCGAGGCCTACCACGTGCCCGGCACGCACCCGCAGCTCACGCGCTGGGACAAGCGCAACCACAACATCGCCACGTTGAAGGAACTCGACCGGCGGGCGTGGTCGCCGACGGCCACGTTCGGCAAGTTCGCCCGCTACGCCAGCCTCGGTCCGAAGAAGAGCGGCGAGTCGGCACTCGAGTCGGCCAAGGGGCCGATCACCGACGCCGACCTCGAGGAGCTCGGCAAGGACCCGTCGAACAAGCACATCGAGGGGGCGAAGGACGAGCGCCGCTCGATCGCCGACGCCGTGCAGTACATCGCCAACGACATGCAGGCGCTGGAGACCGAACGCAGCATCCGCGTCGCCGAACAGCTCCGCACGGCCGACGTTCCCGACGGGATGTCCGCCGGCCAGCACTACCTCGAGATGCTCCGCGAGGCGGCGACGGCCGACGGGCTCGACTGGCCGGTGATCCCCCCGGCGGCGTGGGCCGCGGCCGGCACGGCGTGGCACGTGTTCCCGAACACGATCCTGTTGCCGAACCAGGGCTGCATCATCGGCTACCGGGCCCGGCCGAACGGCAAGGATCCCGACAGCTGTTTCTTCGAGATGTTCTCACTCGAGCAGATCCCCGTCGCCGACTACGACAAGAAGACCGACTTCGTGCCGCAGCACTTCGACGACTACCGCGACGCCGGCCTCGGCGAGGTGCTGACGCAGGACCTCGACAACTCCGAGAACGTGACGATCGGGATGCACTCCCCCAGCTTCGACGGCCACCGCCTGAGCACGAAGCAGGAGATGACCATCTACAACCACCACCGCGCCGCCGACCACTACCTCTGGACCGACTGACCGGCTGAGCACCTCTCGACCGTCCCGCCGGGCGGTCAAAAGATGTCTGGGTCGATTCGCCGTCGCCTTCCGCACCCGATCCGACCGAGACACGAGTTCACGGATCGAAGTCCGCGGTCCATCGAGCGATCGCCGCTCGGACACGAGCTGCGGTTCGCGCCGCGTCGGTGGTGATCGCACGGTACGAACAGCGCAGCACGATCCATCCAGCGGCGGAGAGCTCGATATCGCGGCGGCGGTCTCGCTCGAACTGGTCGCGGTCGAGCCCGTGTGCGGTCCATCCGTCACACTCGATGAGGACCGGGGTGCCGACGACGCGGAAGTCGACCTCCCACCCCTCGATGACCACATGGAACTCGACGGGCGGTAGCCCGAAGTTCATCACGAGCCGACGCATCGCCCGCTCGAGCAGCGAATCGATCGGACGGCCGTCGATCGACCACGCACCAATCGCATGGCGAAGGGCTCGAACGCCATGCCGACCAGGTCGGGCGTGGACGACGAGGGCGGCCTCGAGAGCACTGAGCGAGACGTAACGCGCGGCCAGAGCATGCCCGACGGCGTCGACCACGCCGAACTCATCGACAGCGCCGAGATCACACAACGTGCGCAGGATGTTGGTGCACGCGATGCCGGACCGTCGTTGCGGCGGTGACAGATGGGCGTCGTCGCTCGGACGGTGGATCACGACGCCCTCGAGGCGGCGCACCGGTCGGCGGTCCGGGATGATGATGTCGACCGGGTCGGACGGCGGACGGGCAACGCCCCACAGATGTGCCGACGAGCGATGCGACGCGAGCACGCCGGGTCCTGCAGCCAGCGTCGCGGCGAGAATCCGTTGCTCCGGCGTGTCTGCCGTACCCACGAGACGAGCGACCTTGGCGTGGACCGGAACGAGCGTGCCGGCGCGGATTGCCCGCCCCCACGCACTCTCGCTGAGATTGGTCATCTCGCGGCTGACGAGGCCGTGGTTCCGTCGGGCCAGCCGATCGAGATCGTCCAGTCGCATGCCGCAACGTGGGCGTCCGGCCGTCGTGATCGGAACCGGGTCCAGCTCCGAGCCCACCCGACGACGTCTGGGTCGTTTGGGCGGCGGAACCCGCACGGGATCTGACCCAGACGTTGGCAACCCGGGCCGTTGCGGGCGCGTGAGCGATGTCTGGGTCGTTCCAGCGTCGGAATCCGAACGGGATCTGACCGAGACCTCACAGACGGTGCGGCGCGGAGGGAACTACGGCTCGAAGGTGGCGCGGACGGAGCCGAGGCCGGAGATGGTGGCTTCGTAGGTGCGGCCGCGCTCGACGGTCACGAGCGGGCCGAGCGACCCGGACAGGATCACCTCGCCCGCCTGCAGCGGCGCGCCGCGCTCGGCGACGGCGTTGGCCAGCCACACGACGGCGTTGATCGGCGAGCCGAGGCACGCCGCGCCGAGCCCGGAACTGACCACGTCGCCGCCGTCGACGGTCATCGCCATCTCACAGGTCCGCAGGTCGTCGATGTCGACCAACCGCTTCGGCGCACCGCCGAGGACGAACATGCCGGAGGAGGCGTTGTCGGCGACCGTGTCGACGATCGAGATGTTCCAGTCCCGGATCCGGCTGTCGACGATCTCGATCGCCGCGACCACGAAGTCGGTCGCCCGCATGACGTCGCTGGCGATCACCGGTCGCTCCGGCAGATCGCTCTGCAGCACGAACGCCACTTCGGCCTCGACGCGCGGCTGCATCAACCGGGTGCTCGGCACCGGCTCGCTGTCGCCGATCGCCATGTCGGCGAAGAGCACACCGAAGTCGGGTCGGTCGACGCCGAACATCTGCTGCACCACCGGCGACGTCAGACCGATCTTGCGACCCACCCGCCGGGCACCGTGGCGGGTCAGCTCGATCACCCGCTGCTGCACGGCGTACGCGTCGTCGACCGTGCCGTCGGGCAGCAGGTCGATGATCGGCTCGCACGGAACACGGGTCGACGCGGCGTCGATCAGTCGCTGCGCCGATCGTTCGGTCGCGTCATGCATCGGTGCCACTCTGGCCGGATCGGTCGATCTCGGTCGGATCCGGACCGGTTTCCGGCCCTGATCCGACCGAGATCGTCAACGGGACCGCTCGGTGGAGCAGCATCATTCAACGCTCGGGGAGCTCGGCGGCGGGGTGAACTTGTGACCCCAGAACGCCCCCTGCGTGATCTCGTAGGTCGGGTGTTCCTCGGTGACGCGCAGCCCGTTCCACCCGAACTCGATGGCGTAGTTCTCCGGCGAGTACACGTAGAACGACACCATCTGGTCGTTCGTGTGCTTGCCGAGCGTGTTCATCATCGGGATGCCGAGTTTCGCCGCACGGTCGAGCGCCAGACCGACGTCGTCGAGCGTGGCCCCCTCGACCATCAGGTGCAGCAGCGCGCCCGGCCCGCGGCGCCGGGCGATGCCGAACGTGTGGTGGCGGGCATTGCATCCGAGGAACCACGTGCGACCCATCGTGTTGCGCTCGACGAAGCCGAGCACGTCGAGGTAGAAGTCGAGCGTCGCCTCGGCGTCCTCGGCCGACACGATCACGTGGCCCATCCCCATGTCGTCGGTGACGAACGAACTGACGAGCGGCGTCTGCACCGGCACGTGGTCGAGGATCGGGCCGTAGAACAGTTCGACCGGGTTGCCGCCCGGATCGTCGAACGCGACGAAGCCGGTGACACGCCGCGCCGCGCAGGCGTCCGCTTCGCCGGCGGTGACCTTGATCCCCGCGCTCTCCACCGCGCTCACGAGGCGGGCGAGCTCCCGCTTGTCGAGCACCTCGAACCCCATCGCCGTCATCCGGTTCTCGGCGCCCGCCTCGACGACGAGCCGCGGCGGGTAGTGATCGAGGCGGAAGTACAGCGCGTCGGGGTCGGCGCCGTCGACGGGCATCATCCCGAGGAAGTCACCGCCGAACACCTTCCACGCGTCGACGTCGGTCGACTCCAGCCGCAGATACCCGAGCGAGCGGACTCCCATGTGACGTTCCAATCTGTTTGGGCCCAGCGTTCAGCGCGCCGCGTTGGCGAGGCCGACGGCGATGTCGATGATCTCATCTTCCTGACCACCGACGAGACGACGCTCGCCGCACTCGAGGAGGATGTCGGCGCCCGAGACGCCGTACCGCTCGGCGGCCCGGTAGGCGTGCTTGAGGAACGACGAGTACACCCCGGCGTAGCCCATGATCAGCGCCAGCCGGTCGAGGGCGCACTCGCCGTCCATCACCGGCCGCACGATGTCCTCGGCGACGTCGATCAGCCGCAGCACGTCGATGCCGGTGGTGATCCCGAGCTTGTCGCACACCGCGGCGAGCGCCTCGCACGGCGTGTTGCCCGCACCGGCTCCGAACCGTCGGGTCGAGCCGTCGATCTGGGTGGCGCCGGCACGGATGGCGTAGATCGAGTTGGCGATCCCGAGCGCCAGGTTCTCGTGGCCGTGGAAGCCGACCTGCGCGTCGTTGCCGAGCTCGGCGACGACCGCCTCGACCCGCGCTCCGGCGTCCTCCATGATCATCGCCCCGGCCGAGTCGACGACGTAGACGCACTGGCAACCGGCGTCGGCCATGATCCGGGCCTGCGTGGCGAGCGTCTCGGGTGGCTGCGAGTGCGCCATCATCAGGAATCCGACGGTCTCGAGGCCGATCTCGCGGGCGAGGCCGAAGTGCTGGATCGAGATGTCGGCCTCGGTGCAGTGGGTCGCGACACGGATGACCGACACGCCGAGATCGGCCGCCGCCTTGATGTCGTCCTTCGTGCCGAGCCCCGGCAGCATCAGCGCGGCGATCTTCGCCTGCTTGGCCTCCTCGACCGCAGCGGCGATGAGGATGCGTTCGTCCTCGCGGGAGAATCCGTAGTTGAACGACGAGCCGCCGAGGCCGTCGCCGTGGGTCACCTCGATCACGGGCATGCCCGCGCTGTCGAGGCCGGCGACGACGCTGCGCACCATCTCCTCGGTGAACTGATGACCCTTGGCGTGCGACCCGTCGCGCAGCGACGAGTCGGTCATGCGGATGTCGAGATCGTTCGAGTAGGGCATCAGACGGTGGCTCCGATCGGGCTGGTGGATGCGGCCGGTGCACCGGCGACGATCCGGCGGGCCATCTCCTCGCCGACCTTCGTCGCCGCCGCCGTCATGATGTCGAGATTGCCGGAGTACGGCGGCAGGTAGTCGCCCGCCCCCTCGACCTCGATGAAGATCGCCACGCGGGCCGGGACCACGGTCCGTCGCGGGGTCGAACTGCGGGCGCTGGCGGAGGCGGTAGCCGGGCACGTACTGCTGGACCTGCGCCACGACGTCGTCGATCGAGGCCTCGATCGTGCTCGTGGTCGGCGTCGTCGGGGATCTGGCAGAAGATCGTGTCGCGCATGATCAGCGGCGGCTCGGCGGGGTTGAGGATGATGATCGCCTTGCCCCGCTCGGCCCCGCCCAGCACCTCGACGGCGGACGATGTCGTGCGGGTGAACTCGTCGATGTTGGCGCGCGTGCCGGGGCCGGCCGAGCGGGACGCCACCGTGGCGACGATCTCGGCGTAGGGCACCGTGACGGCGCGCGAGACGGCGTACACCATCGGGATCGTCGCCTGGCCCCCGCAGGTGACCATGTTGACGTTCATCTCGTCGATGTGCTCGGTGAGGTTGACGACCGGGATCACGTACGGACCGCGAGCGGCGGGCGTGAGATCGATCGCCCGGATGCCCGCCTCACGGAAACGCGGGGCGTTGCGCACGTGGGCGTACGCCGACGTCGCGTCGAACACGATGTCGGGCAGGTCGTCCTGGGCGAGCAGCCAGTCGACGCCCTCGGAGATCGCTTCGACGCCGTTCTTGCGGGCCAGGGCGAGACCCTCGCTCGCCGGATCGATCCCGACGACCCAGCGCGGCTCGATCACCTCGGACCGCAGGAGTTTGAACATCAGGTCGGTGCCGATGTTGCCCGACCCGATGATCGCCGCCGTCGCGCGTTTCGTCGATTCCACGGCACCAGCATGCCTGACCCCGTCCGTCGGGGCGAGTGCCGTGTCCCGCCTGTCGAGATGGGTCCGGAGTCGGCGACGCGTCAGCGGGTCGGTGCCGGACGGCGGGAGGCGTCGCTGTTGCGGCGACCGGCACTCGTCGGGCCGAACCGGGCATTCCAGATGCTCGCGGCGGTGCACTTCACCGCGTCGGTCGTGGCCTCCCAGTCCATGCTCCGCGCCGGACCCGTGACCGACACCGCGGCGATGGCGCGGCCGGCGTTGCGGATCGGTGCGGCGACGCACACCAGGCCGTCGTAGGCCTCGTTCACGTCGCGGGCCACGCCGAGCGAGCGGACCTGCTCCAGATCGGCCCGCAACGCCGACGCCTCGGTGATCGTGAAGGCGGTGCGGCGCGGCAGCGTGGCGCTCATCACCTGGTCGGCCGCAGCGTCGTCGTACGCCAGCATCGCCTTGCCGAGCCCGGTGCAGTAGGCCGGCATCCGTCCGCCGAGCCGCGTCGGGAGCGCGAACTCGTCGACGACGATCCGCTCGAGGTAGACGACCTCCCCGCGATCGAGCACCCCGAGTTGCACGGCGAGGCCCGTCTTCGTCGCCAGACCCTGCAGGTGGGGCAACGCCGTGTCACGCAACTGGTTGCGTTGCGGGGCGAGCGCACCCAGTTCGAAGAGCCGCATCCCGACCCGGTAGCCGTTGCTGTGGTCGCGTTCCAACCAGCCGATGGCCCGCAGCTGTTCGGCGAGGCGGTGCACGGTCGATTTCGGCAGGTTCGCCCGCTGGCTCAGGTCGGGCAGGCTCAGCACCTGGTCGCCCATGTCGAACGCGTCGAGGATCGTGGCGATGCGGCCGAGCACGGTTCGCCCCGCGTCGCCCGCGTCCTCGCAGCCTGACCCCTCGTCGTGCAGCACGCAGAAATTGTACCAGTTGGACCAATCCTTCGAAATCACGCCGATCCACGATCGGGGTTGACTTCAACGGCGCTTGAAGCCGTACCGTGCTGGCCGTGGTGGTGACGACCGAAGGACGAGGCGACGACCAGGCCCAACGCGCCCCCGAGCACGTCGATGCCGGTCGACGGGCGTTGAAGATCGGGCTCGTCTCGGTCGTCACGCTCGTGGCGTTCGAGTCGCTCGCCGTGACGACCATCCTGCCCCAGGTCGAGAACGACCTCGGCGGGCTCAGCTGGTACGGATGGGTCACCGCGGCGTTCTTCCTCGGGACGATGATCGGGATCGTCTACGCCGGCGACCGGGCCGATCGCGTCGGCGCGGGACCGCCCTACCTGCTCGGGCTGATCCTGTTCGCCATCGGCCTCCTGGTGTGCGGGTTCGCGCCAGGGATGCCCATCCTGGTCGCCGGCCGGTTCGTGCAGGGTTTCGGCGCCGGGGTCGTGCCGGCGATCGGGTACGTCGCGATCGGTCGGGCCTTCGCCGTCGACGAGCGACCGCGCATGTTCGCCATCCTCTCGACGGCGTGGGTGGTGCCCGGGGTGATCGGGCCGGTGCTGTCGGAGCGGATCGCCGAAGTGGTCGGCTGGCGCTGGGTGTTCCTCGGCCTGGTGCCGCTCGTGGCCTGCGCCGGCGTGATGGTGCTGCCTGCCATCTTCCGCCTCGGGCCGGTCAACACGACCGCCGACGAGCCGGTGCCGTTCCTCCGCCGGCGTCTCGTGGAGGCCACCCGGGTCGCCGCCGGCGCCGCGCTCGTGGTGGCGGGCTCGACGGCCGGAGCGTGGTGGTTCGTGCCCGGATGCATCGCCGGCGCGCTGGTCGGCGTCGGGCCGCTGCGCCGCCTGACCCCGCCCGGCACCCTGCACGGCGCGGCGGGACTTCCGGCGGTGATCGCCTCGCGTGGCGTGCTGACGTTCGCCTTCTTCGCCGTCGACGCGTTCGTGCCGTTCGCCCTGACCAACGGGAGAGGCACGTCGAGCCTGGCCGGCAGCGTTGCGGTCACCGTCGCCACCGTGGCGTGGACGTCGGCGGCCTGGGTGCAGCAGCGCTGGATCGGGCGGCTGGGCGAGGCCTGGTTCGTGCGCGCCGGGTTCCTGCTGTTGGTGCCGGGCATCGCGACCGTCGCCGTCGGGTCGATCCCCGACGGCCTGCCGTTCTGGTTCATCCACATCGGCGCCGCGCTGGGAGGTTTCGGGATGGGCCTCGCCTATTCGGCCCACGCCCAGCTCGCGCTGCGCAGCGTGCCCGAGGCGGAGGTGGGTTCGACGACGTCGTCACTGCAGCTCACCGACAACCTCGGCGTCGCCCTCGGTACGGGCGCGGCCGGCGCGATGGTGGCGCTCGGCGTCGGCCTCGAGTGGGCCACCGGTGAAGCCGTGGCCCTGGCGCTGGTCCTGCCGGCGCTCGTCGCCGCCGCGGGAGCCGTGCTGTCGCGCCGCCTGCCCCGTGGTCTTTCCGGCGGCTGACGGTTCAGCGCTCGTTCGATTTGGCCTCGAGGGCGGCGAAGTGCATCTCGCCGCCGCGTTCGAGGTCCATGAACTCGATGTAGTGGCCGAGTTCGGCGGTCATGTCGACGTAGCCGAAGCGCAGACCGCCCTTCATGTGTCCGTACTGCGACCACGTCTTGCCGTTCGCCGCCAGGATCTCGGTCGCCTCGTCGAAGTCGGGGATGCGGTACCCCACGTGATGGAACGTGGCGGGCGCGCCGGGCCGGATGGCCGAGCGGTAGAGATCGACCGATCCGCTGACCGGTTTGATCAGCTCGAAGTTCGTGGCGCCGGCGTTGACGAGCGCCACGTCGATGATCCACTCCTCGGCCGTCGTTCCGTCGACGACGGCGATCCCGTTCAGCGACGACTTGTACGTCTTGAGACAGTCGACGGTGCCGAGGGTCTGCTCGAAGTAGTCGCAGGCGACGTCGAGGTCGTCGGTGACGTAGGCGAGTTGCATCACGTTGCGGAAGAGGTCACTGAACGTGCGCACGACGTCGACGCTACCCAACGGCCCGTAGGTTGGCGCCATGACCGCTCGCAGCGATTCCACCCAGTTGGACGACGGGGAGATCGCCGCGCTCCGGCGTCTGCTCGACCGGACGGCGATCATCGAATGCGTGCACCGGTACGCCCGCGGGCTCGACCGACGCGACGCCGAACTCGTCGCGTCCGCGTATCACGCTGACGCCGTCGAGGACCACGGGCAGTACGTCGGCGACCTCGAGGGGCTCGTCACGTACCTGATGGACGTGCACGCCCCGTTCGCCGGGTACCAGCGCCACGTCACGACGCAGAACATCGACCTCGACGGCGACGGCAGGACGGCCCACGCCGAGAGTTCCTTCCTCAGCGTGATCCGGGTCGACGGCGCCGAGAAGCTCCGGCTCACCGGTGGTCGGTACGTCGACCGGCTCGAGCGCCGCGCCGGCGACTGGCGGATCGCCGAACGGGTCGTCGTGCTCGAGTGGTACGGGTCGATGCCGGGTGGCGGGATCGATCCGGCGATGCAGGTCGCGCCGCGCCTCGACCGCGACGATGTGTCGTACGCCCGCCCGCTGCACGTGACTCGCGAGCGACGGCAGCCGCCCGTCCGCCAGGCCTGAGCCGGCGGGCCCGTCAGGGCTGGACCGTCACGCCGGAACGTCGCGGGCGAGGAACGACAGCACGACGCTCTCGAACTCGTCCTTGCGCTCGATCATCGCCCAGTGCCCGCAGTTCGGGAAGATGTGGACCTCGCAGTGGCGGACGATGCGCATCGGCACGAGCACGCTGTCGAGCGGGCGTGACACGGTCGTCGCGACCGAACGTGATCAGCGTCGGCGCCTCGATCTTGGCGAGCATGCCGACCTGATCGGCCGCCGCGGCAGCGGCGAACTTGCGCATCCCGGTGAGCATCTTGCGGTTGAACATCCGCCTCACGTCGTCGAGCGCGCCGGGTGCGTTCGCCGCCTCCCACCGCAGTTCGACGAATTCGTCGGTCAGGATGTCGGGGTCGAACACCATCGACTCCATCCACGCCACGAGCCGCTCGCGGGTCGGATCCTCGACGAACTCGACGAGGAGTTTCACCCCTTCGGCCGGTCCCGGGCTGAAGATCGGGACACCGACCCCACCGATCGTCACCAGACGGCTGACGCGGTCCGGATGGTTCGCCGCAATGCGGGCGGCGACGTTGCCGCCCATCGAGTTGCCGACGATCGGGAGCGCGCCGAGCCCCATGCCGTCGAGGAAGTCGACGACGGCGCCGGGGGCCGCCATCACCGGGCTGCCCTCGCACGAGTAGCTCTTGCCGAAGCCGGGCATGTCGAGCACGAGCGTGCGGTAGCGCGCGGCGAACGCCGGCAGGTTCCCGCGGAAGTTCGCCCATCCGCTGACGCCCGGACCCGAGCCGTGCAACAGCAGCACGGGCGGACCGTCACCGGCTTCGTGGTAGTGCAGCGTGCCCTTCGGCGGTCTCGAGCGTGCGGCTCGTCTCGTCGTGCGTCAGTTCGTCCATCGACCGCCATCATCGCACGTCGGCCGTGTATTGTACTGATCGGTCCAATCGCTCCCGATGGACCGGTCCGATGGACGAATCCGAATTGGAAGGTGGCGATGGCCGAACGGATCGAGATTCCCGAGACGTTCCCCCAACCGGGGGACGTGAGCGGTCGGCGCGTCGTGATCACCGGCGGCGGCCGCGGGCTCGGTGAGGTCATCGCCCACGCGTTCTCCCGCGCCGGAGCCAAGGTGGCGCTCGTCGCCCGCACCGAACGGGATCTGAAGGCCGTCGCCGACGAACTGCCCGGCGAGACACTCGTGTTCAGCGGCGACATCCGCGACGCCGACTTCAACGAGGCCGTCGCCGACGGCACCGTCGCCGAATGGGGTGGCGTCGACGTGTGGATCTGCAACGCCGGCATCTCCCCGATCGTCGCCGGCCCGCTGGCGATCGAGCCGGAGGTGTGGCGCGACGTGATCGACGTCAACCTCACCGGCGCCTTCCTCGGCGCCCGCGCCGCCGCCCGCGTGATGGGCGAGGGTGGCCGACTGATCTTCACCGGCTCGGTGCTCGGCGAACGGCCGCGCAAGGGGCTCACGCCGTACAGCGCGTCGAAGGCCGGGCTCATCGGCATGGCCAAGGGCCTCGCCCTCGACCTCGCGCCGGCCGGGATCACCGTCAACGTCGTGTCGCCCGGCTGGTTCGAGTCGCCGCTCGCCGACGGGTTCGCCAACAACGAGCGGCTCGCCGAGTCGATCCTCCAGCACACCGCCATGCGGCGGTGGGGCAAGTCGGCCGACCTGGCCGGAGCGTTCCAGTTCCTCGCCTCGGATGCGTCCGCGTTCATCACCGGTGCGGTCATCCATGTCGACGGCGGATACCAACTCGTATGAGCCAGACATCGTCACCGCGTGTCATCGCCATCCTCGGCGCCGGGGGCGCGCTCGGTACCGCCATCTCCAGCCGCCTCGCCGCCGAGCCCGACACGGAGATCGTGCTGAGCGACGTGAGCGAGGCGTCGCTGCAGGCCACGATCGACGGTCTCGGGCGTGACGGCGTCGAGACCGTGCTCGCCGACGTGACCGATCTCGCCCAGGTCGAGGCCGTCGTCGCCCACACGGTCGAGCGCTACGGACGCCTCGACGTGCTGATCAGCAACGCCGGCGTCCTCGCCCCGAACGGCCGGATCCACAACCTGACCGACGCCGACTGGTCGAGGGTCGTCGCCATCAACCTGATGGGTGCGGTCCATGCCGTGCAGGCGGCGGTGGCGCCCATGCGCCGCCAGCAGGCGGGTTCGATCATCCTCACCGCCTCGGTCGCCGGGATGACCGCGTGGTCGCACGCCGCGCCGTACTGCGCCACGAAGGCGGCCGTGGTCAGCCTCGCCAAGGTGGCGGCCGTCGAGTACGCCCGCGACGGCATCCGGGTCAACTGCGTCTGTCCGGGCACGTTCCGCTCGGCGATCCACGACGGACTCCCCCAGGAGGCGATCGACGCGATGGGTGCCAAGCACCCCCTGGGTCTCGGTGCCGCCGCCGACCTCGCCGGCGCCTACTCGTACCTCGCCGGCGACGCCTCGCGCTGGACCACCGGCTCGGCCCTCGTCGTCGACGGCGGTTACTCCGCGCCGTAGCCCGGCAGGATCGCCGCCGACAGTGGACGTGCGGCCGGCATCGATCAGCAGCCGAGGGCCCGGGCGATGACGACGTGCTGGATCTCGTTGGTGCCCTCACCGATCTCGAGCACCTTCGAGTCGCAGTAGAAGCGCGCCACGGGCGACTCCAGCATGTAGCCCATCCCGCCGTGGATCTGCACCGCCTCGGACGCCGCGGCGGCCGCCAGGCGGCTGGCCTTCAACTTCGCCATCGACGCCTCCTTGAGGAACGGCTGGCCGGAATCGCGCAGGTACGCCGCCCGGTACGTCAGCCAGCGGGCGGCTTCCAGTTCGGTCGCCATGTCGGCGAGCTTGAACTGGATCGCCTGGAACTTCCCGATCGGCTGGCCGAACTGCTGGCGCTGGCGGGCGTAGTCGAGCGACATGTCGAGCACCGCCTGGGTGAGGCTGAGCGACAGGGCGGCGATCGAGATGCGGCCGACCTCGAGCGCACCGAGGAACTGCCCGAGGCCGAGTTCCGGGTCGCCGACGAGGTGGTCGTCGGCGACCCACACGTCGTCGAAGAACAGCTCGCGGGTGTCGAGGCCCTTCCAGCCGATGCCGCGCATCTTCGGTCCCATCGTGAACCCGGGCGTGTCCTTCTCGACGACGAAGCTGGCGTACTTGGCGGCCCCTCCTCCGACCCCCGGCTCGCCGGTCTCCGTGCGGGCGAGCAGCGTCACGCCGAACGACATGTCGGTGCCGGCGTTGGAGATGAACGCCTTGCGCCCGTTGATCAACCAGCCGCCGTCCTGGCGCACGGCCCGGGTGGAGATGCCGCGCATGTCGGATCCGGCGTCGGGCTCGGTGAGTCCGAAGGCACCGAGGACGCGTCCCTCGGCGAGCGGGCGGAGCCACCGTTCGCGTTGCGCGTCGTTGCCGAACAGGTACAGCGGCATCGAACCGATCGTGACGTGCGCCTGGAACGCGGCGGCGACCGACTGGTCGGCCTGACCGAGCTGTTCGAGGGCGGCGACGAACCCGACGGTCGACATGCCGATGCCGCCCCACTCCTCGGGCACGAGCATGCCGAGCAACCCGAGTTCGCCCATCTCGCGCAGCAGGTCGGTCGGGCACTCCGCCCGTTCCCACGCCGCCGGAGCACGCACGGCGATCTCCTTCGTGGCGAACTGTCGACACAGGTCGATCAGGTCCCGCTCCGCTTCGGTGTACGAGAAGTCCATGCCCCGAGACTATTAGACCGACCGGTACAAACCGAACCGACCACTCCACCTTCCAACCGAAAAATGCCTCGAATCGTCTGTCCAGTGAACGATTCGAGGCATTTTCGGATCCGGCGGGCAGGCCGGCGCCTTCAGCCGAGGTGTTTCATGTAGTTGGCGGCCCAGTCGGGGAGGTCGGCGGGGACGGAATAGCCCGACTCGTCGTTGATCGCCGACCAGTTGGCGGCGACGTCCTCGGGCGTCGGGTCACCCTCGGGCACGTACCCCTCGGTCGTCGCCACGAAGATCCGGGAGAAGCGACCGCCGTCCGGCGGCGTAGATCTCGCCGCTCACCGCACAGTCCTCGTGGCAGAGGTAGGCGACGAGCGGCGCGACGAGTTCGGGCGCCATGTCGGCCGGCGGTTCGGCGTCGTCCTCCTCCGCTCCACCCATCCGCGTCGCCGCCACCGGGGCGACGGCGTTGACCGTGATGCCGTAGCGGCGGCCCGACAGCTTCATGTTGCGCATGAGGCCGACGACGCCCGCCTTCGCCGCGGCATAGGCCAGATTGCCCCGCAGGCCGAACATCCCCGTCGAGGTGGTCATCACCACACGCCCGTACTCCTGCGCCATCAGATGCGGCCACGCCGCCCGCGTCACGTTGAACGATCCGACGAGGTGCACGTCGAGGGTGTTCCGCAGCGCCTCGAGGTCGACGTCGGGCAGATCGCCCCACCGCACGATGCCGGCGTTGTTGACCACGATGTCGATGCGTCCGAACTCGCGCCGTGCCGTGTCGATGAGATCCAACGCCCCCAATTCGGTCGACACGTCGTTCGTGTCGCCCACCGCGATGCCACCGGCGGCGACGATCTCGTCGGCCACCGATCGCGCCGGACCCGCATCGGCGCCAGCGCCCTCCTTCGACCCGCCGAGGTCGTTGACCACCACACTCGCCCCTCGCGCCCCGAGCAGTCGGGCGTAGCCGCGCCCGATCCCCCGCCCCGCACCGGTGACCACCGCGACACGTCCGTCGAACCGCATGTCGCTCACGGGGTGCGCAACTCTCGCTTGAGGACCTTGCCAGACGGGTTGCGGGGCAGCGCCTCGATGAACGTGACGTCCTTCGGCACCTTGAACTTCGCCAGTTGCTTGCGGCAGTGCTCGATCAGTTCGTCGGCCGTCACCTCGGCACCCGGTGCGAGCACGACCACGGCGACCGGCACCTCGCCCCAGCGCTCGTCGGGCCGGCCGATCACGGCGACCTCGCCGACCGCCGGATGCTCGTACAGCACCCGTTCGACCTCGGAACTGGCGATGTTCTCGCCGCCCGACACGATCATGTCCTTCAACCGGTCGACGATGTAGACGTAGCCGTCGTCGTCCTTGATGCCGATGTCACCCGTGTGGAACCAGCCACCCCGGAAGGCCGCGGCCGTGGCGTCGGGATCGTTCCAGTACCCCCGGAAGACCTTCGGTCCGCGCAACACGACCTCGCCGCGCTCACCGGCCGCGACCGGCGCATCGTCATCACCCCAGATCTCGAGTTCGAGGTAGAGGCACGCCCGCCCGACGCTGCCGACCTTCGTGCGCGCCCCGTCGGGGTCGAGGAACGTGTCCCCGGACACCGTCTCGGTCAGGCCGTAGGCATCCGCCAACCAGGCGGCGGGGAAGACCCGCTGCAGGCGCTCGATGTACGGGATCGGCAGCTTCTCACCGCCGGCGATGATCACCCGGACCGACGACAGGTCGCGGGCCTCGATGCCCGGCTGGTCGAGGACGGCACGCAGCATCGCCGGCGCCATCCACACGGTGGTGATCCCCGATCGCTCGATCTCGTCGGCCACCAGCGCGGCGTCGAACGTGCGGTGGATGATCGTGGTGGCGCCCACCGCGATCATCGTCGTGGTCACGAGGTCGAGGGCACCGACGTGGTACAGCGGTCCGCAGGCGAGGCCGATGTCGCTCGACGTGAAGCCGAACTCGGTGATGTGGGCGTAGTTCTTCCACGCCAGGTTGGCGTGGGTGAGCATCACGCCTTTCGGCCGGCCGGTCGTCCCGGAGGTGTACATCAGCCGGTGGATGTCATCGCCTCCCACCGCCTCGCGTGTCGCGACCGGCTCGACCTCGAGGCTGGCGAACGCCTCCCAGCCGGCGGCGGGTTCGGCCGCCACGCAGACGCGGGCGGGCGCCGATCCGAGACCCGCGATCGCCTCGTCGGCCAGGCCGGTCAGCGCCTCGTCGCAGACGAGCACCTTGGCCCCGGAGTGCTCGAGCAGGTACCGCAGCTCGGCGGCGGCGAGACGCCAGTTGATCGGCATCGCAATCGCGCCGAGGAGGTTGGCGGCGAAGATCGTGGCGAGGAACTCGGTGCTGTTGTACGACAGGAGCCCGACCACATCGCCGAATCCGACGCCGCGCGCTCGGAGCCCACCCGCCAGGCGGGCCGACCATCCCGCCATGTCCCGGTAGGTGATCGCCGTCCCGTCGCAGACGGCGATCGGCTTGTCGGGCGTGCGGGCGGCGTGGTGCTCGAGCACGCGCCACCAGCTGATGTCGGCCGACGACGCGGGCGTGGCGGGCATGGCGGCGAGACTATTCGTTCGACTGGTCGTTACAAGAAACTAGGCTCACCCCATGGTCGTGATGGACGCCGAGTCGCCGCGCAGCGCCAAGTGGCACCGACGACGGGACGAGATCATCGACCGCTCGGCCACGATCATCGCCCAGCGCGGGTTCCACGCCACGAGCACGACCGAGCTCTGCGAGGGCAACCAGCTCGGCAAGGGAGCGCTGTACTACTACATCGGGTCGAAGGAGGAGCTGCTCGCCGCCATCCACGACCGCGTGATGGACGAGGTGCTGCTCGGCGCCGACCGGGTCCGCCAGCAGGGCGGCTCGCCGACGGAACAGCTGGCGATGCTCGGTACCGAACTGCTCGACGTGATCGCCCGCTACCCCGATCACGTGTGGGTGTTCCTCCACGAGTTCCCCGCACTCACCGGCGACAATGCCACCCAGTTCCGCAAGCGGCGCCGGGAGTACGAGCACCACGTCGAAGCCGTGCTCCGGGCCGGCATCGAGTCGGGCGATTTCCGCGACCTCGATCCGAAGCTCACCGCCCGCGCCTGGCTCGGCATGCACAACTACACCTACCTGTGGTTGAAGGCCGGCGGCAGCCTCACCGCGGCGCAGGTCGCCGACTGGTTCGCCGACATCTTCGTGCGCGGCATCGCCCGCACCTGATCCCGCGTCACGGCTACTGCAGGCAGAACTCGTTGCCTTCGGGATCCTGCATCACGTAGTGGCGCTCGCCGCGCTCCTCGACCAGGCGGACCTTGCTCGCCCCGAGCGAGATCGCCCGTTCCACCGAGGCATCAACGGCGGTTCGGCGTTCCTCGTCGGGCACGCCCCGTCCGCCGCCGGCGTTCACGTCGAGGTGCACCCGGTTCTTGATCTGCTTCTTCTCCGGCACGCGCTGGAAGAAGATGCGCGGTCCGGATCCATCGGGATCGGTGATCGCGCTGGCCGAGTTCCACTCGCTCTCGGGGATGCCCTGCTCCTCGAGCCAGGCCTGCCACGAGTCGAATCCGTCGGGCGGTGCATCCAACTCGTAGCCGAGCAGGTCGGCCCAGAAATGGGCCAGCCGGTCGGGGTCGGCACAGTCAAAGGTGATCTGGACAGTGGTTGCCATCGAAGCCTCCTCGGTGACGTTTGCTTGACGAGTATCTCCTGCGCCGGCGACGTGAAACGGCGACGCCGGCGAACGATGTCAGCGTCGTGCGCCCGCCGCGGTCTGCGATCCCCGAGTCGGGCTCGTACCGCCGTACTCGGCGCCGTACAGATCGCGCAGCAGACACAGCTCCGATCCGTGGTGGATCGCCTCGCGCGAGATGTGCAACACCAGCGCGGCCATCGAGGAGGCGGCGAACGGCCCCTCGTGCGGCCCGCACTGGCGCCGGAGCCCGTCCTCGCCGAGCGACCGCACTCCGCTGATCCACGCCTCGTAGTGGTGGTCGAGCAGCGCCAGCCCGCCGGCGGCATCGAGCGGAAAGTCGGTCGAGTCGTAGTCGACGCTGTCCGCCACGCCGAAGTGGTTGGCGGCGCGCGTCCCGAACACACCGATCGACATGTGCGCCATCCGCCAGGCGATCGTGGTGAACGGCGCAGGGTCCGGTTCGGGGTACTCGAAGTCGGCCACGGTGTCGCCGGCACCGGCGGCCATCGGTGAACGCGCGTCCTCACGCCGGCGCACGCTCCACCCCGGCACGGGCTCCCAGAGGTATTCGTCGTCGGTGAGCCCATCCAGACGGGGGCGCAGATGGTGTTGCCAGTGCCAGTCGAGCTGGTCGACGAGCTCCTGATTCCAGTCGATGGTGGTCGTGTCCGTTTCCATGAGACCGACCGTAAGCACCAATGAGGACCGTTCCGGTCCTGGTTCCGGCAAGAATGGGAGCATGGTCGAGACGACGGGACGGCTGTTGGCGGTGCTCGCCGCCCTGCAGTCACGGCCGACGTGGAGCGGCCCCGACCTCGCCCTGCAGCTCGGGGTGACGGTCCGCACGGTGCGGCGCGACGTCGAACGGCTCCGACAGCTGGGCTACCCGGTGGAGTCCGACACCGGCGCCCACGGCGGCTACCGCCTCGGCACCGGCGGCTCGGTGATCCCTCCGCTCATGCTCGACGCCGACGAGGTGTTCGCGCTCGCCGTGCTCGCTCGCGCGACCGACCGGCCGGGGCTGGGTGAGGCGGCCGAACGAGCGATCCGCAAACTCGAACACACACTCCCGGCGTCGCTCCAGCGCGACATCGCGCTCACGTCGACCGTGGTGCGCGTCGACTCGCCGACCGGCGACGACCTCGACAGCGCGGTCCTGCGCACGGTGAGCGCCGCCTGCCGCGCCTCGGACGAGCTGGCGGTCCGCTACCGCGACCGCAACGGCGCGATCACCGAACGCCGGCTCTTGCCGTACCGCGTCGTGAGCATCGGTCGCCGCTGGTACCTCGTCGCCCGCGACGCTCGCCACCCGGACTGGCGAACGTGGCGTGTCGACCGCATCGAGTCGGCCGCTCCCACCGGTCACCGGTTCGTCGTCGGCGACGCACCCGACGCGGCGGCGCTCGTGCAGCGTTCGATCAGCACGTCGCCGTATCGCTACCAGGCCCGGGTCGAGCTCGACGCGCCGATCGACACCATCGCCGAACGGGTGCCGCCGAGCGTGGCCGTGCTCGAAGCGATCGACGATCAGACCACGCTGCTCACGACGGGCTCCGACAATCTCGACTCGATCGTGTTCCACATCGGGATGCTCGACGTGGACTTCCGTGTCCTCGAGCCGCCCGAACTCCGCGAGCGCATGGCCGTTCTCGCCGCCCGACTCTCCGACCACTGAAACGCGCGGCCGGGACCGGGTCCGGGCGGGCGACGGGTCAGATCAAGCCGGCGAGGGTCTCGATGTCGCGCCGGCCGTTGGGGCCGATCGGCGCGACGTTCAACACGGTGACGCCGGCCGCCTTGTAGGCGGCGATGCGGTCGCGTACGAATCCCTCGTCGCCGACGAGCGAGATCCCGTCGACGAGCTCCTGGGGAACCATCGCCGCGGCAGCCTTCTTGTCGCCGCCGAGGTAGGCGTCCTGGATCTCGTCGGCGACCTGCTCGAAGCCATAGCCACGCAGCACGTCGTTGTAGAAGTTCGCCCCTTTCGCCCCCATCCCACCGAAGTACAGGGCGAGCATCGGCCGGGCCTGATCGCGCAGGTGGTCGACGTCGTCACCGATCGCCAACGGCCCGCCCGCCACGATGTCGAGCGGCGGCAACTCGGCGGCGCGTCTGGCCAGCCCTTCCGCCAGCGACGCACCCCACACCTGGTCGGCGCGGTCGGGCCAGAAGTGCAAGGGCAGCCAGCCCTCGCACAGTTCGGCCGTCATCGCCACGTTCTTCGGACCGAGCGAGGCGACGTGGATCGGGATCCGCTCCCGCAACGGTCGATCGATGATCTTCAACGCCTTGCCGAGCCCGGTCCCCTCGCCCGGCGGCAACGGGATCCGGTAGCTCTCGCCGTCGTGCTCGAGCCGTTCGCGGCGCCACACCTTGCGACACACGTCGACGATCTCGCGGGTGCGTCCGAGCGGCCGGTCGTAGGGCACGCCGTGGAAGCCCTCGATCACCTGCGGTCCGGAGGCGCCCAGCCCGAGGACGAACCGGCCTCCCGACAACTGGTCGAGCCCGACCGCGGTCATCGCCATCAGCGTCGGCGTGCGCGAGTACAGCGGCATGATGTTCGTACCGATCTGCGCCCGCTCGGTCACCGCGGCGACGAAACCCAGCGCCGACACCACATCGGCGGTGTACGCCTCGCCGCCCCACAGGTAGTCGATCCCGGACGCCTCGAGCGCCCGCACGTTCGCCTTCAACGCCGCCGGGTCGTGCTTCGGCCCGATCGCCGCCCCCAACTTCACCGCGCCACCGCATCCCGCACGACCGCCACGTGGACCTCACCGACGATGCACAGCTTGGCCTCCTGGCCGTCGTCGAACACCTCGACCCGCACGAACGCCACCTCGTCGTCTTCCACCATCACGATCGGAACGGCGCGGAACGGGCCGACCGATGCCGGCGCCAGGTAGCGCAACAGCGCGCCGTTCGCCCGGACGGGACCCAGCTGGCGGGAGGCGCCGCCGACCGCGGCGTCGGTCACGAGGTCGAAGGCGACGCCGCCGTGCAGGCCGCCGAAGCCGTTCTGACTCGCCTCGCCGCTCGGCATCGTCCAGTACGGCGCGCCGTCATCGGCCGTGCCCTCGGTCAATCCGATGATGTCGTGCAGCCGCCCGGCGAGCCGGCACACGCCGTCGAACGACGCCCGGAACTGCCGGCGGATCTCGGCCGAACGTCCGGACGCGGCGTCCGTGTCGACGCCTTCCAGCGTGCGATAGGAGATCTGCTGGGTGCTGTCGGCGATGCGGGTGCCGAGCTCGTCGAACGCCTCGACCTGGACGATCGCCGTGCGCTTGCCCTGGCGCAGCGAGCGGGCCTCGATGAAGACCTTGTCTCCGCGAGGCCGGGCGATGCGCTGGATGCTGATGTCGGCATGGACGAACGGCAGCGACCGGCTGGCCTGGGAGCCCGCCATGTCGAGGAACACGCCGAGCACTCCGAAGTCGATGTGGCCGTCGGGCTCCAGCAGGAGCGGGCTGATGTGGAGGTGGAGGCCCTCGCCGCAGGGATCACCCTCCTCCGGCCAGTGCAGGCCGATCTGCCCGAGGACGTGCCCGTCCATCGAGTGGGCGTGAGAATGTCGATCAGGGGCGTCGGTCACGACGACTTCGTACCCCAGCGGTGGGCGTCGCGCACAACTGCGGAGAACGGCTTGTCGCCGTCGACGCTCGGTTCGCGGGGCAGCCCGAGCAGGCGCTCGCTGATGATGTTGCGCTGGATCTGGTTGCTCCCACCGGCGATCGCCATGATGCGACCGTTGAGGTAGTTGACCGACGCGGCACCGGCCGCCGCATCGCCCGGCTCCCAGGCGATGCCGGCGCGGCCGGCGATGTCGAGTGCGATCTGGGCCCGCTGCGGCTGCACCGTCCCGAGGCCGAGCTTGATCAGCGACGCGAGCGACGGGTCGCCCTGGCCACTCGCGATGCGCGCCGTCGCCCGCTCGGCGAGTTGACGTTGCATGTAGTCGTTGATGCTCGCCCTGGCGATCTGCTGGCGAACGGCGCGATCGTCGGCCAGCCCGCGGGCGGTGGCGAGGGCGACGAGGTCGGGCGCGAACTCGTGACCGACCGCGGTGTCGCTGCTGCCGCCGTGCTTGCGGGCACCGCCACCACGTTCGTGGGCGAGCATCGTGTTCGAGATCGCCCAGCCGCCGTCGACCGGCCCGATCACCATGTCGTCGCCGACGACGACGTCGTCGAGGAACTCCTCGCAGAACTCGGCGCTGCCGTTGATCTCGCGCACTGGCCGCACGCTGACGGCAGGGTCGTCGAGCGGCACCTTGAACCAGGTGAGACCCCGGTGTTTCGGCACCTCCCAGTCGGTACGGGCGAGACAGATGCCGTAGTCGGCGACCAGGGCGCCCGACGACCAGACCTTGTTGCCGTTGAGCACCCAGTTGTCGCCGTCACGCGTCGCCCGCGTGAACAGGCCGGCGAGATCGGAGCCGGCGCCGGGCTCGGAGAGCAGCTGCACCCAGATCTCCTCGCCGCGCAACATCCGCGGGATCCATGCCCGCTTCTGCTCCTCGCTGGCGTGCTGCAGGAGCGTCGGCACGATGATCCCGATCGTGACGCCGGTGGCGATCCCGCCGGGCGCCGGAACCGTGTAGCCGCTCGACTCCTCGCTGAAGGCCCGTTGGTGGGCCTCGGTGAGGCCCTGCCCGCCGTACTCGACCGGCACGGTGATGCCGAGATAGCCGGCGTCGTACATCTGCCGCTGCTGGACGCGGCCGGCCGCCACCTCGTCCGGGGTGATCTCGTGCGCCGACCGCAGCGCCGAGTCGGGCGTGCGTCGCTCGAGGTTGGCGGCGAGCCATGCCTTGGCGGCGGCGCGGTAGGCGCCGAGGTCGTCGTTCGGTACGGCCTCGCTCACGAGCCCACCGCCGTTGCCGTTCTGGCGTCATTCAGGCCGAGACCGTTCAGCGCGCACACCCGCTCGCGGTGCCAGGCCGGCTCGCCGTAGAGGACGGCGTTCGTGCGGATGCGGCGCATGAACAGGTGGAGGTCGTGTTCCCACGTGTAGCCGATCCCACCGTGGATCTGCAGGCAGTCCTGGGCGATCTGGTCGGCCATGTCGCCCACGTAGGCGGCGACCATCGAGGCGATCTCGCCGGCGTCGTCGGTCCGCTCCTGCACGGCCCGGGCGAGGCTGACGGCACCGGCCTTGCAGGCCTCCAGGTACATCGCGTCGTCGGCCATGATGTGCTTGAGCGACTGGAACGAGCCGATCGGCCGGCCGAACGCGACGCGGTCCTTGGCGTACTGCACGGTCATCGTGAACAGCGCGTCCATCGCACCCACCGTCTCGGCGACCACCAGCGCCAGGGCGATCTGCAGCTGCCGTTCGAGCGCGTCGCCGGTGCCGAGAATGTCCGCACGGGGTCTGTCCCCGAGCGGACATTCCACGAGGGCATCGCCGCCGACGGTGACCGACTCGAAGTCGACGTGGGCGAGGCGGCGGGAGAGGTCGAGGCATTCGAGCGGGGTCACGGTGATGCCCGCTGCCGCCGCCGGCACGAGGAGCTGCACGGGCGTGCCGTCGAGTTCGGCGACCACGAGCAAGATGTCGGCGGCGACGGCGTCCTGGACGAAACCGCGACGTCCGGTGAGTTCGAAGCCGTCGCCGGTCCGGGTGGCCCGGAGCCCGGCGCCGCGGTCCCAGTTGCCGTCACCGGCGGCGAACGCCCAGGTCGCGACGTGCTCGCCGGCCATGATCGCCGGCAGCATCTCGCGCTGCACCTCCGAGCCCTCGGCGGCGATCGCCGCGGCGACGACGTTCATCGGCACGAACGGTCCCGGCTGGACGAAGCGGCCGAGCTCCTCGGCGATCAACGTGGCGTCGATCAGCCCCTCGCCGCTGACGCTGCCGCCGCCGTCGGCCTCCGGCACCAACATCGTGAACCAGCCCGAGTTCGGCCGCCTTCTGCAGCCAACCGCGATCGAATCCGACGGGGTCGTCGTGGAGCGCCCGGGTGCGTTCGACGGGGAGTTCGGTCTCGATGAAGCGGACGGTCGTCTCGTGGAAGAGCGCCTGGTCGTCGTTGAGCGCCAGTTCCATGCGGGCAATACAGTAGCCTCAATTCTCGTGGCTTCCGAATCCGAATCCGTGATCCTGACCGATGTCACCGACCGCATCGGCACGATCACGCTGAACCGGCCGGAGCGGCACAACGCCCTGAACCCGGAGTTGATCGGTGCTCTCGACGGCGCGGTGCGGCAGATGGCCGACGACGACGAGGTGAAGGTCGTGATCCTCACCGGCACGGCACCGGAGGGACGGCGCGGCGGGTTCTGCGCCGGCGGTGACACGAAGGAAGGCGGCGCCACCCGCGGTCAGCCCGGCGGCGACCCGCGGTCGCTCCTCGGCGTTCCACGCGATGCGCTGACGGGCGACCTCGCCCGCCACGACGATCACGCGGCGATGCGGTTGCACCTGATGCCGAAGCCGACGATCGCGATGGTCGGCGGTCCGGCCGTCGGTGCCGGCTGCAGCCTGGCGGCGGCATGCGACTTCCGGTTCGCCTCCGACGACGCCGTGTTCGCCTCGAGCTTCTCCGCCAACGGCCTCTCCGGCGACTACGGCGGGTCGTTCTTCTGGACGCAGATCATCGGCACCGCCCGCACCCGCGAGCTGTACTTCCTCAACGACAAGATCCCCGCCGAGCGAGCGCTGGCGATCGGCATGGTGCACGCCGTCGTCCCCGCCGCCGAGTTGCTCGACTACACGATGGACGTCGCCCGCCGTCTGCTCCGCACGCCGGCGTCGTTGCTCGCCCTCGTGAAGTCGAACCTCAACGAGGCCGAGTACGACGTCGACCGCCGCCGCTACCTCTTCGCCCACGAGGCCGAGAGCCAGCAGCGGTCCGTCGCCGACATCCAGTCCCGCCTCGCCGCCCGCAGCAACGTTCATTCCGGACCCGTCCCCGAATGAACGTTGTCAGCGTTGGGTGCCGACCTTGAGGTCGCGGTAGGGGACGTCGGCGTCGTTGCTCGGCTCGCGGGGCAGGCCGAGCGCCCGCTCGCCGATCACGTTGAGCTGGATCTCGTCGGTGCCGCCGCCGATCCGCTTGCCCGGGCTGGCGAGGCCGACCTGATGGAGCTCACCGGCCATCGGTGCGTCGGCACCGTCGAGCATCGTCTGGGCACCGATGACGTCGAACGCCAACTCGGCCGACTCGACACAGATCCGTGAGGTGCCGATCTTCGACAGCGACCCGTCGGCGCCCGTCAGCCGGCCACCGGCGGCACCGATGCGCTGGTTGATCCAGCCGTTGATCTTGATGTTCGAGTGGTAGCGCGCCAGCCGCTGGCGGACGACCGGATCGCCGCGACCCCGTACTCACGGGCGAGTTCGACCATCATCGCCCCGGGGACCGCACCGCTGCGGGATCCGGCTCTGTTTCGTGTCGGCCCGCGCCCGCTCGATGACATCGCCACACCTCCGGTCGAGATCACCGGCGACCGGTCCGGATCGCGCCGGGACCAGCCCGGGGAGGCCGCGCCCGGCGATCGAGCGGCGCTCGTGGCCGAGCGTGGTCTGGGCGACCGCCCAGCCGCCGTCGATTTCACCGATCACGCGGTCGGCGGGAATCCGGACCTCGTCGAGGAACACCTCACAGAACTCGGCGCTGCGATTCATCTGCACGAGCGGTCGCGTCTCGACGCCGGGCTGATCCATGTCGACGACGAAGTAGGTCATCCCCCGGTGCTTGGGTCGGTCGGGAGCGGTGCGGGCGAGCAACATCCCGAGCTGCGCCGCGTCGGCCGCCGAGTTCCACACCTTCTGCCCGGTGACGACCCACTCGTCGCCGTCGCGGACCGCCCGTGCCCCGACGCTCGCCAGGTCGGAACCCGAGCCCGGTTCGCTGAACAGCTGGCACCAGGCGACCTCGCCGCGGGCGATCGGCGGGACCAGGTCGGCGATCTGGGCGGCCGTGCCGTGGTCGAGGATCGTCGGCGCGGCGAGGCCGGCGGCGACGTGGCCGGTGGGCGGAGCGATCACGCCCGACGCCGCCAGCACGCCGTGGATCCGCCGCGCGTCGGCGGCCGACGTGCCGAGACCGCCCGTGCCGACCGGCCACGTCGGGTGCGAATAGCCGGCCTCGAACAGGCGGCGCCACCACTCGCGGACCGTGAGATCGGGGTCCCACTGCTCGTCGACCCACGCCCGCACCGCGTCGAGGAGCGGGTTCGCACCGGCAGCCATCAGGCGAGCTCGCGGCGACCTTCGTCGCGCACGATCTCCCCGTGGCGCCGCAGCATCGTGGCCGCCTGCTGGGCGTACTCGACCGGCGGCGCCGGCAGCACCACCGCGCCGTGCTCACGGCTCGGCAATGCCACGGTGGCGGTACCCGGGACAGGTGACCGTGCCGCGCTGGTTCGTGCCGCGCATCTCGATGTCGACGAGGCCGCGGCCGTCCTCCACCCGCTTGCCCACGACCTCACCGGTGATGATGTGCGTGTCGCCGATGTAGTTGAACTTGCGGATCTGGCTCGACTGGGTGACGAGCCACGCGTCGTCGCCCATCCAGTCGGTCACGTAGTGCGACAGCCAGCAGTCGCGCATCACCCCGTAGTCGTACGCCATCGGATTGCCGATCGCCTGCGCCCACGCCGAATCCCAATGGACCCGCTGGGCCACGTCGGGCACGCCGTACTCGTTCTTCACGTAGAACGGGGCGATGCGCTGGCGGTTCTTGTAGGCGACCCGGTTCGTCGTCGGGGCGTAGGGGATGAAGCCGTAGCCGCCGGCGTGGAACACGATCATGTCGGTCGTCGTCAGCGGGCCCTTCGCCATCGGCGTGAGCGCATCGCCGACCGCGACGTCCTCGAACCAGCGGGTCTCGCTCCCCCGCGCCTGCTCGGCGGCGTAGATGGCGTCGATCTCGGCGATGTCGTCGTCGGTGTAGGTGGCCGGCCCGATCTCGTCGTACTTGCCGCGCTCGCGGGCGGTCTTGCGCTCGGTGTGGATGAGCAGCGTGCGCGAGATGGCGACGACCTCGGCGCGTTGGTTGAACCGCACCATCGTCTTGGTCAGCTGCAGCGAGCGCTCGGCGAACTCCGAGTCCTTCTCGACGATGCGCTCCGTCCCGCCGAAACTGAACAGCTGGTCGCCGGCGTTGATCGGGCGGAACCAGTCCCACGAGCTGCCCGACACGAACACGTGGATGCCCCGGAACGACGGGCGCCGCAGCTTGACCTCGGGTGCGTCGCCGAACAGCGGGCGGTTCATGGCGATCGGCATCATCGGGGCACCGATCTGCGAGCCCCAGCGGGTCGTCTCGCCGTACCCCGCCGACGTGTACAACGGGTTGTCGTCGCCGTACCCGCGGGCGAAGTTGCGCATGTTGTCGTAGGTCGCCTCGGTGAGGAACTCCTGGGTGTTCAACGGCGACCACACACCGACGAGCGCCTTGGCGGCCTCGATGTCGGCCTCCTGGAAGGAGTAGTCGGTCGCCTTCTCGAACTCCTCGGAGGTGGTCGAGGGTGCGTCCGGGGCATTGCCGGAGGTCGTGCTGGCCATGCCCGAAGCGTACACATTGGGGATACTCTTTCCCGAATGACGACTGCCTGGGACCAGCGGCTCGGCTTCTGGTGGATCGCCGAGGACCACCCCGACACGCCCGCCGTCCTGGCCGGCCCCGACGGTGCCCGCACGTACGCCGAGCTGGCGGGCGACGCCCACCAACTCGTCCACCTGTTCCGTTCCCTCGGCGCGGTGCCGGGCGATGCGATCGCCGCCATCGTCGACAACGGCACGACCTTGATCGAGGTGTCGCTCGCCTGCCAGCAGGCGGGCTACTACTTCATCCCGCTCAACACCCACCTGACCGCGTTCGAGTTGGCGGCGATCATGACGCACAGCGGCGCCAAGGTGCTGATCGCCGGCGAGCGGTTCGCGGCGCAGCTCGCCGAGATCGACCCGGCGCTCGACCTGACGGTGCTCGCCGTCGGGACGATCGACGGCGTGCGCTCGCTCGCCGACGCCCGCGCCGCCCAGCCGCGCACCAGGCCCACCGATCGCACGCCCGGCGGGCTGTTCGTCTACACGTCGGGGACCACCGGCCAGCCGAAGGGCATCCGCCGGCCGCTCCCCCAGGGTGCGGTCGAGGAGGTCGCCAACGAAGCGGCGCTCTTCGGCCGAGCATTCGACTTCCGGCCGTTCGACGGCCCGATGCTCGTGTCGACCGGCATGTTCCACGGCGGCTCGCACAGCTTCTTCATGGGCGGGCTGAACGTCGGCCACGCACTCGTGATCATGGCCAAGTTCGATCCCGAGGAGACACTGCGGTTGATCGAGCAACACCGCGTGCGCACGGCCTACATGGTGCCGACGCAGTTCCACCGTTTCCTGCAACTTCCCGACGAGGTGCGGGGCAGATACGACGTGTCGAGCCTCCACGCCGTGGTGCACTCGGCGGCGCCGTGCCCACGGCCGGTCAAGGAGGCGATGCTCGCCTGGTGGGGGCCGGTGATCTGGGAGACGTACGGCGGGATGGAGGGGCCGGCGACGATCGCCAAGCCACACCGCTGGCTCGAGAAGCCCGGCACGGTCGGCCGCGCCATCCGCGGCGTGCGCCTGTCGGTGCTCGACGACGACGGCGCGGAACTCGGCCCGGGTGAGGTCGGCAACATCTACATGGAGAACGACGTCGGCTTCGTCTACCACGGCGATCCCGAGCAGACCCGCTCGGCGTTCAAGGGCAAGCGGTTCAGCCTGGGCGACGTCGGCCACCTCGACGCCGACGGCTATCTCTTCATCTCCGATCGCGCCAAGGACATGATCATCACGGGCGGCACCAACGTGTACCCGGCCGAGATCGAAGCGGCGCTGCTCGAACATCCCCGCGTCCACGACGTGGCCGTGATCGGCATCCCCGACCCCGACTGGGGCGAGTCGATCGTCGCCGTGGTCGAGCCGACCGGGTTCCGTGCCGGCGACGCGCCGGACGCCCTCGCCGACGAACTCCTGGCGTTCTGCAAGGACCGCCTCGCGAGTTACAAGCGGCCGCGAGCGATCCACTTCCGCGCCGACCTGCCGCGCACCGAGGCCGGCAAGCTCGCCAAGCAGCCGCTGCGCGACGAATTCGCCGCAACCGCACGTCCGGAAGGGCAGTGATGGACACGACGACGATCACGTTCGAGGTCGACGACCACGTCGCCACGATCACGCTCGACCGGCCCGACGCGCTGAACTCGTTCGACGACGTGATGGCCGGCGAGATGGCGTGGGCGTGGGAGACCGTCCGCGACCGCGACGACATCCACGTCGCTGTCCTGCAGGCCAACGGCGAGCGGGCGTTCTCCACCGGGCTCGACGTCACCGGCAGCACCGACTGGTTCCTCAAGCCGAACATCTGGAACACGTTCGACCCCGGTGCCCTGCTGTCGCCGAAGTTCCACCACAAGGTGTGGAAGCCGGTCGTCGTGGCCGTGCACGGCATGTGCGCCGGCGGCGGTCAGTACTTCGTCAACGAGGCCGACATCGTCATCTGTTCCGACGACGCCCAGTTCTTCGACCCGCACGCCAACGGCGGGATCGTGTCGGCCCTCGAACCGATCGGCATGCTCAACCGCGGTGTCCCGCTCGGCGACGTGCTGCGGTGGGCGCTGATGGGCACCGAGGAGCGCATCACCGCCGACACCGCGCTGCGTCTCGGCCTGGTGAGCGAGGTCGTGCCGCGCGGCGATCTACGCGACCGCGCTCGTGCCATCGCCGACTCGATCGCGGCGCGCGATCCGCGGGCCATCCAGGGCACGATCCGCGCCATCTGGGAGTCGCTCGACATGACCCGGACGATGGCGATCCAGAACGGGATGGCCTACACCCACATCGGCAACGCGCCCCGCGGCGAACGCACGGTCCACCCCAACGGCAAACCCACCTTCCGCTGAACGGGGGTGCGAACGCCGACAGGTGGACCGTTCGCTCACCGACGGGCGAATGTTCAGCGAAACCACCGGATCCGGGGGTGGACCATTCGCTCATCGCTCAGGAAGCAGGGGGCGGAGGTCGCGTTTGCGGACCTTGCCGGCGGCGGTGCGGGGGAAGTCGTCGAGCACGACGAGTCGCGCCGGGAGCTTGTGTGCGGCGAGGCCGGCCTCGGCGGCGAACGTCCGCAGCGTGTCGAGCGTCAGCGGAACCGCACCGGCACTGGTGGCGGCACTCGGGCGGAGGCGGACGAACGCGCACACGACCTCGCCGAACGTGTCGTCCGGCGCGGCGCACACCGCCACCTCGTCGACGAGCGGGTGTTCGGCGAGCACGTCCTCCACTTCGCGGGCCGAGATGTTCTCACCGCCGCGGATGATGATGTCCTTCACGCGGTCGGTGATCGTGAGGAACCCGTCGCCGTCGAGTCGGCCCTGGTCGCCGGTGCGGAACCACGTGCCGTCGACGAACGCCTCGGCATCGAGGGAGGCGTCGCGGTAGCCGACGAACTGGCGCGGCCCGCGAGCGAGGATCTCGCCCTCGTCGCCGGGAGCGACGTCGACCAGGTGCTCGTCGACGATCCGCACCTCGTTGCCCGGCCCGACCCTGCCGTCGGTGAGCCGCCGCTTGTCGGGCGGGTCGTCCGCCGATCCGCCGGCGATCGCCGGGTGTTCGGTCGATCCGTACGTCCGCCAGGTGACGATGCCGGCCTCCTCGGCGCGGGCGACGAGGGCCGGCGCGACCGTGGCCGCGCCGACGAGGAAACGCGACAGTGACGAGATGTCGCCGCCCGCTGCGTTCCGCCTCGTCGAGGAGCGTCGCCAGGTAGAACGGGGTGCCGGCGCTCGAGGTGATCCGGTACTGCTCGACGATGCGCGCCGCCCGCCGCGCACTCCACCGGTCCATCACGACCGTCGTGCCTCCGCCCGTCAACGGCCGCAGCAGCCCGAGCATCGACGCCACGTGGCCGGCCGGGAACGACGTGAGTGTTCGCACCGCCGGGTCGCTCGCCGCGCCGAGACCCGTCAGCAGCGTCTCGTGGGTGTGCTGCACGCCCTTCGGCATGCCGGTCGAGCCGGACGTGTAGAGCACGCAGGCCACCGCCCCCGGGTTGTGTGGCGGGTCGTGCGGTGGATCGTCGAGCGGCGTCTCGACGGGCTCCAGATCGTCGAGTCGGGTGGCGCCGTCCGGCACCCCGTCGGCCGCACCGATGACGACGACGTGGGCGAGGCCCCACTCGCTGCGCCGAGCCGTCGCGATCGCGGCGAGGTCGAGATCGCGCCACGTCGCCGTGACGATCATCACCGTGCTGCGGTTCTCGGCGATCACGTGGCCGATCTCGGTCGCTCCCGCCGTGGCGACGAGCGGGATCACGACGGCTCCGAGCCGCCAGAGCGCGGCGAGGACTTCGACACCCGGCGGCATCCGCCGCCGTCTGCAGCACCACCGGATCGCCGGGTTCCACACCGAGTTGCCGCAGCCGCCGCGCCGTGGCCTCGGCCCGTTCGGCGAGCGCCGGCAGCGTCAGATCGACGGCCTCACCGTCGGCCTGCTCGAAGACGATCCGCCCGTCGGGGAACGAGCGCGCCCCGGTGGCGATCGCTTCCCCGATCGTCGTGTCGGCGTACCAGCCGGTCGCCCGCCAGTGCTCCCGCCGCGCCTCCCGGCCGTTCACCGGACCCAGCGCTCCAACTCCTGCAGGTGCCGTTCGGCGCGGTGGCGGGCGAGTTCGCGGTCGCCGTCGACGATGGCCTCGACCAGCCGCGTGTGGACCTGGTTGATGTGCGTTGCCGGCACCCGGTCGACCGCGTCGTCGGGCGGCGTGGCGCGTAGCCGGGACAGCCGCACGAGGACCTGGGTGAGCAACTCCAGCACGCGGTTCCCGGACAGTTCGGCGAGCACCTCGTGGAGGTCGTGGCCGACACCGACGAACTCCGATCGCGTCGCCGCCTGTTCGGCGGACAGTGCTTCGCCCAGTCGGGCGAACGTCGCGGGATCGGGATGTTCCAGGACCCGATCGAGCACCGCCAGTTCGATCGCGGTGCGCACCTCGAAGAGCTGGCCGGGGGTGATCCCGTGCCGCTCGACGTGCATGGCGATCGCCTCGGTGGTGGCCTCCACCCCGGGGGCGGTGACGAACAGCCCACCGCCGGGCCCGCGCCGCATGCGGGCGATCTGGTGGTGTTCGAGCAGCCGGACGGCTTCGCGCAGCACGGCGCGGCTCACCCCGCACCGCTCGATCAGCTCACCCTCCGAGCCGAGCAGTTCGCCGACGGGCCAACCCCGGTCGACGACGTCCTGGAAGATGCGACCGGCGGTGACCTCCGACAGCTTGCCCGAGTGACCGATCGGCGGCAGGTTGAGGAGGCGGGAGGGGCCCGATCGGCGCCGCCGCAGGAACGCGCCTTCGGCGTCGAGGTGCTTGCGCATCCGCCGGCTGGCGAGACCGCCGTTGCCCGACAGGATCGCGGCCGCGATCGACGCGTGGGCGTGGGCCGACTCCGCCACGACCCGCGCCCCGAGCGGTGTCCGGGGAGCGAGGAACAGGAACGCCGACCGGTTGAGGAGATCGACGAAGAACTCGATCGCCGGATTCCCCGACACCGACGCGACGAGCCGGTGGAACTCGCGATAGTCGGTGACGTCGCGGTCGTGCTCGCGCCGCACGAGCGTCCGGATGGCGTCGATGCGGGCCTCGTCGAGCCGTCCCGGGGCGAGGTCGGCCGCGGCCGACTCGAGGGCGATCCGCGCTTCGAAGACCTCGTCGACGTCGGCACCGACGAAGAACAGGTACACCGAGACGGCGTCGATGATCACGTCGACCGACGGCGCGGTGACGATCAGACCGCCGCCCGGCCCGCGACGCATCCGGGCGACGTTCTGCAGTTCGACGAGGCGGACCGCCTCGCGGAACACGGCCCGGCTGGTGCCGTACCGCTGGAGGAGTTCGGTCTCCGACCCGAGGACGACACCCTCGGGCCAGCCGGCGTCGGCGATGTCGGCGACGATCCGCTCGGCCACGGTGGCGGCCAGTTTGCTCCCGTCGCGCTGCCCCTGCCGATGGGGTCGGTCGGCGACGGCGGCACGACCGACCGGCGGGGCTGGAGGTCTCGTCGCCATACGTCGGTCCGAAGTGTAGGAGGTGCCGTGTGAGGGCCGGCGAGGATTGGGAGGCGGCACCGCCCCTCCACCTACACTGCGCGGCCATGTCGCCAGCACGTCCGTATCGCCTCGTCCAGTGGACCACGGGGAACGTCGGGAAGAGTTCGGTCCGGGCCATCGTCGCCAACCCGCTGTTCGAGTTGGTCGGGTGCTACGCATGGTCGGCGGACAAGGTCGGCACCGACGTCGGTGAACTGTGCGGCATCGACCCGCTCGGCGTGACCGCCACCGACGACGTCGATGCCCTGCTCGCGCTCCGGCCCGACTGCGTCGTCTACAACCCGATGTGGTCCGACACCGACGAGCTCGTGCGCATCCTGGCGGCCGGCGCGAACGTCGTGTCGACGGCGGCGTTCATCACGGGCCACAACCTCGGCCCAGGTCGGGATCGCATCGCTGCGGCGTGTGAACAGGGCGGCTCGACCATGTTCGGGGCGGGCGTGAGCCCGGGTTTCGCCGAGCTGTTGGCGATCGTGTCGGCGACCATCTGCGACCGCGTCGACAAGGTGACGATCAGCGAGGAGGCCGACACGACGTTCTACGACTCGCCGGCCACGGAGATCCTGGCCGGCTTCGGCGAACCGATCGACCGACCCGACCTGCAGACGATGACCGCCGAGGGGACCGCCGTGTTCGGCGAGGCCGTGCGGATGGTCGCCGACTCGCTCGGCGTCGAACTCGACGAGGTGCGTTGCGTCGCCGAGCACGCCCAGACCACGACCGATCTCGATCTCGGATCGTGGACGATCAAGGCGGGTTGCGTGGCCGGCGTGGCGGCGAGCTGGCAGGGTCTCGTGGGCGACCGGGTCATCGTCGAACTCGCCGTGCGCTGGCGCAAGGGCACGACGCTCGAACCCGACTGGCAGCTCGGCGCCGACGGCTGGGTCATCCAGATCGACGGACGCCCGACCGTGACGCTCAACGTCGGCTTCCTGCCGCCGCCCTACTTCGAGGCCGAGACGATCGCCGACTTCATGGAACTCGGCCACATCATGACGGCGACCCCCGCGCTCAATGCGATCCCGGCCGTCGTCGCCGCTGGGCCGGGGATCAAGACCTACCCCGACCTGCCGCTCGTGCTCCCCCGCGGCCTCGTGCCGTCGGAGTAGCCACCACCGTCAGATGATCGTCGCGAGGCCGCGGTAGGGATCGAGCAGGGGATCGTCGGGTTCGAGTTCGGTCACGAGGACGCCGACGCGTTCCCAGCCGAGCCAGACCGCCGTCGCTCGCCGTTCCAGCTTCGACGAGTCGACCGCGAGGATCACTTCGTCGGCTCCGTTGGCGATCGCCCGCTTCACGTCGGCTTCCTCGAGCACGATCTCGGTCGCCCCGTTGGCGGCGTCGAGCGCCGTGCACGAGGCGATGAATCGCGACACGGTGAGCTGGCGTGCGCTCCAGGCGGCGATGCCGCCGACCAGGCTCCCGGTCCGCGCGTCGAGCTGCCCGCCGGTGAGGATGGGCGTGATGCCCGGCCGTTGCTGGAGCGCATGGAACGTCTCGGGTCCGTTCGTCAGCACGGTCAGGCCGCGGCCACCCGTGAGGGCGGTGGCCGCCCGCATCACCGTCGACGAGGCATCGAAGGCGATCGTGCCGGTCACCGGGATGAACGGCCGCAGCTTGGCGGCGATCTGGGCCTTGGCCCGCGAGCGCGACTGCCTCCGTTCGGCGAACGTGTGCGGTCCGAGAGCGAGCGCCCCACCGCGGACCCGACGGGCGACACCGCGCTCCTCCAACTCGATGAGGTCGCGCCGGATCGTCATCTCGCTGACGTCGAGTTCCAGTGCGGACGTCGCGATCACGACCGAGCCCTCGGTGGCGAGGACGTGCATCAGCCGTTCCAACCGTTCCTCGGTGGCGAGGTTCGCCTGCGATCGCGCCATTGACCGCTCATGATAACACTTGTACGATTTCACACAAGTTCACACGCATACTGGTGTCATGATGACTGCACTGCCGACCTCCACCGTGGCGATGCTCGAAGGGCCGCGGACGACCGGGTTCGCGAGGACCGGTGGCGGCGCCGCGCCCCGCACCGGCCGGGGAGCCTGACGTGCACGACACCGTCCGCCAACTGCTCGACCGATCACACCGCCTCGGCGCCGACAAGCGCAACACGAACTACGCCGGCGGCAACACGTCGGCCAAGGCCACCGACGTCGACCCCGTCACGGGTGAGCCCGTGGAACTCATGTGGGTGAAGGGATCGGGGGGCGATCTCGGCACGCTCACCGAGGCCGGTCTGTCGGTCCTGCGACTCGACCGCCTGCGGGCCCTGACGAACGTCTATCCCGGGCCGGAGCGCGAGGACGAGATGGTCGCCGCGTTCGACTTCTGTTGTCACGGCAAGGGGGGTGCCGCCCCGTCGATCGACACCGCCATGCACGGCCTCGTCGCCGCGGCGCACGTCGATCACCTCCATCCCGACAGCGGGATCGCGATCGCGACGGCGGCCGACGGCGAGCAACTCACCAAGGAGATCTTCGGCGAGCGGGTGCTGTGGGTGCCGTGGAGGCGACCCGGCTTCCAGCTCGGCCTCGACATCGCCGCCATCCACGACGCTCATCCCGAAGCGATCGGCGTGATCCTCGGCGGTCATGGCATCACGGCGTGGGGCGCGACGAGCGACGAGGCCGAGTCGAACTCGTTGTGGATGATCCGCACGGCCGCCTCCTACATCGACGAGCACGGGCGGCCCGACCCGTTCGGCCCGCCCGTCGCCGCCCGCCGCCCTCTGCCGGTCGACGAGCGTCGCGCCCGTGCCGCCGCCCTCGCCCCGTACGTGCGCGCCGTCGCGTCGGCCGACCACGTCGCGAACGGCGGGCAGGCGAACGGTCGGGCCATGATCGGCCACTTCACCGACGACGACGTCGTGCTCGAGTTCCTCGCCGGCGAACATCTCGAGCGACTCGCCGGCCTCGGCACGTCGTGCCCGGACCACTTCATCCGCACCAAGGTGCGCCCGCTCGTGCTCGACCTGCCCGCCGACGCGCCGCTCGAGGAGTGCGTCGCCCGCCTGCACGAGCTGCAGGCCGCCTACCAGGACGACTACCGGGCCTACTACGAACGCCACGCCGACCCCGGCTCCCCCGCCATGCGTGGCGCCGCGCCCGCCATCGTGCTGGTGCCCGGCGTGGGCATGTTCTCCTTCGGCAAGGACAGCCAGACCGCCCGCGTCGCCGGCGAGTTCTACGTGAACGCGATCAACGTGATGCGCGGCGCCGAGGCGATCTCGACGTACACGCCGATCCCCGAGGCCGAGAAGTTCCGCATCGAGTACTGGGCGCTCGAGGAGGCCAAGCTCCGACGGATGCCCGCGCCGCGCTCGCACGCCGGCCGGATCGCCTTCGTCACCGGCGCGGCGAGCGGCATCGGCAAGGCGATCGCCGTCCGGCTCGCCGCCGAAGGGGCGTGCGTGGTGGTCGCCGACCTCGATCTCGATCGGGCCCGCGCCGCGGCGGAGGACATCGGCGACAGCGACGTCGCCGTCGGTGTGCAGGTCGACGTGTCGGACCCGGAGCAGGTGCGGGCGGCGGTCGACGCGGCGATGCTGGCCTTCGGCGGGATCGACCTGGTGGTGAACAACGCCGGCCTGTCGATCTCCAAGCCCCTCGGTGAGACGACCGAAGCCGATTGGGACCTGCTCCACGACGTGCTGGCGAAGGGCAGCTTCCTCGTCGCCCAGGCGGCGGCGAAGGCGATGATCGCCCAGGGCCTCGGCGGCGACGTCGTGTACATCTCGTCGAAGAACTCGGTGTTCGCCGGGCCGTCGAACATCGCCTACAGCGCGGCGAAGGCCGACCAGGCGCATCAGGTACGGCTGCTCGCCGCGGAACTCGGCGAGCACGGGATCCGCGTCAACGGCATCAACCCCGACGGCGTCGTGCGCGGCAGCGGCATCTTCGCCGGCGGGTGGGGCGCCAATCGCGCCGCCGTCTACGGCGTGCCCGAGGACGAACTCGGCGCGTTCTACGCCCAGCGCACGTTGCTCAAGCGCGAGGTGCTTCCCGAGCACGTCGCCAACGCCGTCACGGCGATCACCAGCGCCGAGTTCAGCCACACGACGGGCCTCCACGTGCCGGTCGACGCCGGAGTCGCCGCGGCGTTCCTGCGCTGACGAGTGAGCGCCGGGCCGGTTCCGGCGCGGCTCGTCACTTGCCGAGCGCGGCCAACTTGCGGAAGTCCCAGCTGACGATCTTGTCGGGGACGATGCGCAGCCACGCGTGGCGGCCGTCGTGGTACATCTGCCCGCCGGTGTACTTCTCACCGTAGAGCCGTTCCGCCTCGGCGAGTTCCGGTGCGTCCTCGCCGGTGCGCGGGACCTCGCCGACCGGCGTCGCCACGCCGCTGATCTCGACGCCGCGCAGCTCCATGTAGTCCTCGCCGGCGTCGACGACCACGCTGACGCGGCCGTCGCGCTGCAGGTCGGTCCAGCGTTGACTCTTCACGATCGAGGTCAGCCACAGCGACGAACCGTCCCACGCGAACCACAGCGGCGTCACGTGCGGCGCGCCGTCACCGCGCACGGTCGCCACGCGACACGTCCGTTCTGCCGCGAGGAACGCATCACGCTCTGCCTCGTCCATGGCGATCTTGCCGCCACGCCGCTGTTCCTTCATCTCAGGACCTCCTGTCGTCGACGACGCCGTCTACTCGAGCCCACCATGGCTTCCCGCCGCACCGACGTGCAACTCGGCGTGTCGGGCGCTCAGACTGCCGGGGCGATGACCTCGTTGAAGAACGCCGACCCCGAGTCGGGGATGTGGGGTTGCTTGAACACGTTCACCGCGTACGACACCAGCACCATCGAGTACAGGAGTTGCAGCAGGCGGTTGTCGTCGGCGGACAGGTCGTTCAGGTCCCGACCGTCCAGGTGAGCGAGCGCTGCTTCGGCCCGGGCGGCGATCGCGTCGTAGAACTCGGTGAGCTCACCGATCGACTTCGACAGCCGCACCGCGTACCGTTCGTCGCGACCGGGCTGCACCCAGTCGTCGACCCAGCGCTCGAGCTCCTCGTAGCCGGCGGGCAGGCTGCGATCGCCGGTGTGCAGGTCGATGGTGCTCATCGGGCCACGCTCGCGGCACCGACACTGACCGGGGTCACGGTCGCCCGTTCGGCGCGGTACTCGGCAACGGCGGTGTCGATCGAATGGTGGAAGCTGCGGATCATCAGCTCCTGATCGCTGAGGTGGAACTCCTTCTGGGCACCGGTCTTCACGGCCGAGTACGTGGCCTCGACGGTGTTGACGTCCTGCATCGCCACCTCGATCACGCTGTTCACGACGAGTTCCTGGGCGAGGCGCTGCGTGGCGTTCTCGGGCGGCACGAAGTAGATGTCGATGTCGTAGATGTGCGAGCCGACCGACTCGGGCCAGTACGTGTAGAGGATGTAGAAGTTGCGCGCCCAGATCTGCAGCGACACGTTCGGCAGGATCCAGAACTGGTCGTTGCCCCACGACTGCACCTGACCCGGGTTGAGGAACTCGGGCAGCGGCCCGATGTCGGGCACGTCGTCGGGACCGAACAGGCCGCCGCGGAACAGCTTGTAGACCCAGATCATCTCCCGGCGCGGTTCGCCCAGCGAGCCGGGAGCGCGCGGGCCGCAGCGGCGGTGGGCCGGGCACGGAGTTGATGAAGTGCCGGCCGAACAGGTCGTAGTGGTACGAGTCGATCGGCGGGACCATCTTCTCCGCCTCGCGCACGTCGGAATGGATGAACGTCTGGTGCACGTACGGCGGGTGGTACCACTCCTGGATCGTGTTGGCGGCCATCTTCCAGTTGCCGTTGACCCGCGTGGAGAAGCTGTGGTGCTGCGTCATCAGGTGGAACGGGTACTGCTCGATCTCGCACACCCGCTCGCCGAGGAAGTCGCGGAACGGCTCGGCGTCGTCGTCGAGGTTGATGTAGATGAACCCCCCGACCTCCTCGCAACGGACCGCCGGCATCGCCAGCTTCGACTTGTCGAGATCGAAGAACTGTTCCTCGTTGGTGACGTGCTGCACCTTGCCGGCGAGGTCGTACTGCCAGCCGTGGTACTTGCAGTGGAACGCGCGGCACGACCCCGACGTCTCCTCGCTCGGGTACTCCTGCCACACGACCTTGTTGCCGCGATGGGCGCACACGTTGTGGAAGGCGTGGATCGATCCGTCGAGGTCGCGAGCGATCACGACCGAGGCGAGTCCCGGCAGTTCACGCGTGAAGTAGGCGCCCGGGCGGCGCAACCGCTCCACCCGTCCGACGTACAGCCACCAGCGCCTGAAGATCGCCTCGCGCTCGTCTTCGAAGAACTCCTCCGAGATCGCGTCGTCGTAGCTCACGGGGCCGGTCCCCAGCTCCGGGTACTCCGGCGTCCACTTCCCCCGGCCCGTACGCAACCGTTCCTGCAACGTCACCGCATCGTCTCCTCACGTGCTCGATCGATGTGCTGAACAAATGTTTAATAGACGCGCGCTCGCGCCCGTCAACCCGGGCGCGCGACCTGTCGATCCACGCGAGGGACGTCAGCGGCGACGCTCGATCAGGCGAACGCTTCTTCGCCGGCGACCGTGGCGCGGTGCATCAGGCGTTGCGAGGTGGCGGCGTACGGCATCGCCCGGTGGAGCAGGCCGGTGTTGTCGAAGATCACCAGGTCGCCCTCGTGCCACGAGTGCGACAGGGTGAACTGGGGCTGCGTCGCCCACTCGATCAGACGCTGCAGGATGGCCTGCCCCTCGTCGTCGGGCAGGCCGAGCACCGCCTCGGCGGTCGACCCCATCACGAGCGAGCGCCGGCCGTCCTTGCGCTTCCACACCAGCGGATGCTCCCGCGACGGCACCGACGCCCACTGCGCGAGCTGCTTCTCGGTCGGATCGGGCTCGATCTTGCGCTGCGCACTGGCGAACGAGTGCCGGACGCGGAGACCGTCGATGCGCTCCTTCTCCTCGTCCGGCAGCGCATCGTACGCGGCATACGTGGTGGCGAATTCGGTGTTGCCGTCCGCCCCCTCCGCCGTGCGGATCGCCGTCAGCATCGTCAGCTTGTCCGGCGCATCGCTCATCGTCCCGTCGGTGTGCCAGTTGAACGTGGCCTCGCGGTACTGCGCCATCTTGTCCTGCTCGGGATCGCGCGTGACCGGCGCGATCTCCGGATGGTCGGCCAGTGCTCCGTGCGGCGGCAACACCACCTCACCGAGCAGCCGGGCGAGCGCGGCGAGATCGTCGTCATTGATGTGCAGCTGAGGAAAGACGACGACGCCGTACCGGTCGATGGCCTCCTGGACCCGGCTCGCCACCTCCGGCGTCGCCGCCTCGGAGCCGGTGATCCCCGTGATGGTCGCCCCGATGTCGCCGTTGATCGGTGTGATGGTGATGCTCATGTTCCCCTCGTTCGTTCCCTCTGCCGCCCCTCGCCTGCCGACGCTAACCGATCGTTCAGCAATGGCCCCTCTCCGGTACCATCCGACGCGATGCGCATCGGACTGACCAGCTGGGCGTCCACGATAGATGCCCTCGTCGAGCAGGCGGTACAGGCGGAAGCCGACGGCTTCGCGTCGCTGTGGTACGCCAGCGGCGTCACGGGCGACCCGCTCGTGGCGATGGCGATCGCCGGTCGAGCCACGCAGCGCATCGAGCTGGGCACGGCGGTGTTGCAGACGTATCCGTGCCACCCGCTGCTCCAGGCGAACCGGGTGGCATCGGTGACGAAGGCGATCGGCCGCCCGGGGTTCACACTCGGCATCGGACCGTCGCACGAGGCGGTCGTGCGCGACGTCTACGGGCTCGACTACGGCGCGCCGGGGGCCAACACCGAGGAGTACGTGCGGATCCTCGTGGGCCTGCTGCGCGGCGACACCGTCGACGTCGACGGTGCCCACTGGACGGTGCACAGCGCCGGCAGGATGGTCGCCCCCGACCACCCGGTTCCCGTGCTGCTCTCGGCGCTCGGACCACGCCTGTTGCGGGTCGCAGGCGAGGTCGCCGACGGCACCGTGCTCTGGCTGGCGACACCGCGGGTGATCGGCGAGCACGTCGCACCGGTGATCACCGATGCGGCGAGGCAGGCGGGTCGACCGGCCCCGCGCGTCGTGGCCGGGTTGCCGGTCGCCGTCCACGACGACGTCGCGCAGGCGCGAGCCGCGCAGGCGCAGGCCGCCGCGCTCTATGCCAGCCGGCCCAACTTCCGACGCGTCGTCGAGCTCGGCGGTGCGGCGTCCGCCGCCGACACGGCGATCGTCGGCGACGAGGCGTCGGTCACGGCCCAGCTGCAGTCGCTGCTCGACGCCGGCGCGACCGACATCCACGCGGCGGTCTTCCCCGTCGGTGACGATCCGGACGCGTCGGTGCGTCGCACACGCGCACTGCTCGCCGACCTCTGCGGCTGAACGGTCGCCGCATCGACGGCCGGCTCGTCGGCGAACGGGACGGCACGGCTACGGTCCGGGCGATGTCAGCCCCACGTGCCCGCCTCGGTGCCGCCGGAATCGGTGTGTCCGATCTCTCGGCGTCAGCCGACTTCTACACGTCCGTGTTCGGACTGAGCGTCGTGACCACGATTCACCTGCCGGACATGGACGAGATCATCCTGTCGATGGACGGACGTGGTGCCGCGCTCGTGCTGATGTGCCACACCGACGGCATCGGCCGCGACCTGGCCAACACCGGAGGCAAGATCGTGTTCTACGTCGTCGATCCGGCGGCGACGGTCGAACTCGCCCGCGACCGCGGCGCCGAGGTCGTGCGTGAGCCGACACCGGTGCCGGAGTTCGGCGACGCCGTGATCGCCTTCGTCACGGATCCTGACGGGCACCTCGTCGAGATCCTCCAGGCCTGAAACGACCCGGAGCGGATCAGCGGTCGCGGCGAGCGGCGTGGTGGGCGAGCACCGAGAGCTGCGTCCGCACCGGTTCGTCGAACGCCGCGGCGTAGTGGACCGCCCGTGCGAGATGCACGTCGATCGTCGCTTCCACCGAGGCCAGCGCACCGGATCGAGCCACGATCCTCCGACAGCGTGCGGCGTGCTGCTCGTCGAGGTGCGGGCAGCCCAACGCCTGTTCGAGCACGGCGCGATCGTCGGCTGAGGCGAGGCCGAGGGCGCGCAGCATCAGCACCGTGCGCTTTCCTTCGCGGAGATCGTCGAGATGCGGTTTGCCGGTCGCCGCCGTGCTCCCGAAGACACCGAGCACGTCGTCGCGCAGTTGGAACGCGAGGCCGACGGCGTCGCCGTACCGCTCGAGCTGCCGCAATCGTTCGTCGTCCGCCCCGGCGAGCGCGGCGCCGATCTGCAGGGGACGGCTCACGGTGTATCGCGCCGACTTGAGCAACGCGACGCGCAGCGCGTCGGTCTCGGTGGCCGTCGGTTCGGCGCTGGTCCGCAGATCGAGGTACTGGCCGGCGATCACCTCGGTCCGCAGCTGATCGAACCGAGCACGCGCCGCACGTCGCGAGGTCTCCGGGACCTGCCCGTCGACCCCGTCGAACATCTGGTCCGCCCACACGAAGGCGAGATCGCCGGCGAGGATGGCGGCGCTGATCCCGAACCAGTCGGCGTCGCCGGTACCGCACAGTTCGCCGGCCATCCGGAGCTGCACGGTCGGTTCCCCGCGCCGCGTCGCGGAGCGATCCATGACGTCATCATGGATCAGGGCGAACGTGTGCAGCATCTCGACGGCCGCCGCGGCGTCCACCGGCACTCGGCTCGGATCCCCGCCGGCCGCGCCGTATCCGGCGGCGACGAACGCGGGCCGCAGGCGCTTGCCGCCCGCCCGCGCCAGGCCGGCGATCGCCGAGTGCAGGACGTCCATCGCATCGGTGGCCTCGTCCACTTCGCCGAACCGCTCGTCGAGGAACGTCGACAGGTACGAGTCGACTCGCTGCCGCACGGGCGACAGGATCTGATCGATCGACGCTCCGGCGGCTCGACCCGTGCCGGGCACCGCGTCGAGCAGGGAGTCGGCAGGATCACGCCCGGCGAGCAGATCGGCGGGACACGTCGTCACGTGCGCCAGTCGCTCCACCTGGAGAACGCACCACGGGCTGAGGGTGTCCGGGTGCTCCCGTGCCCGCTCGACGAGCGACGCCCAGGACGTCCACTCGAAGTCGTCGACCTCGTCCGGATTGGGATTGGCATCGGCGTCGACCGTCGCCACCACGACGGGGCACCACTCGTGTTCGGTCGTTCCGTCGGCCATCGTCGCCCGGTACACGAAGTCGCCCAACGCCAGCGACATCGCGGTCGGCGCGACGTTCAGTTCGGTGCCGAGGTGACGCCGGACCGCGTCACGGAGCGACTCGCCGACACGGGGATGGCCGCAGCACGCGTTGGTCCACACCGATGGCCAGGTCTTCTTCGTCGCCGCGCGTCGGGTGAGCAACACGCGTCCGGCCGCGTCGACGACGTAACAGGAGAACGCCAGGTGCAGCGGTGTCGAGGCATGGTGGGCGTCGCGCTTGGCGATCGTGCCGCGCGCCGTCCCCCACTCGTCGAGCAGGACGACGTGGTCCGCGGCGTGGTCGCCACGGGGAATGCTGAACTTCGGTACTGTATGAAGCATTGTGCGCAATAATCTACACACTCTGTTGACCATTGGCGACGTCGCGGAACGCACCGGCGTTCGCGTCGGCACGTTGCGCGAATGGGAACGACGACACGGATTCCCGGACCCGCTCCGGCTGCCGAGCGGCCACCGGCGCTACACCGAGCAGCACGTGTCGCAGATCCGCGACGTCGTGCGCCGACAGCGATCCGGCTCGTCGCTCGCCGCCGCGGTCGCCCACGCCGTGACCCGGCAGCCGAGCAGCGGGTCGCTGTTCGCCGCGGTCGCCGCGGTGAGCCTGCAGCCTCCGCAGCGCGTGTCGCGGCAGGCGATGCTCGCCCTGAGCCGCTCGATCGAGGACGCCAGCGCCTCGGCGGGCGGACCGCAGCAACTGGTCGGGAGCTTCCAGCGCCGCGCCGTCTACGACGGATGCGCGAGGCGATGGCACGAGTTGGCCCGAGGAGCCGACGTCGCCCTCGCATTCGCCGACTTCGACGAGGTGCGCCGCCTCGACGCGATCGCCGAGATCCCGATCGCCACCACCTCGCCCCTGCACCGCGAGTGGGCCGTCGTGACGGCGAGCGAGTCGTTCGCCGCATGCCTCGTCGGCTGGCAGTGGTCACCCGGCGTGGACGGGTTCGAAGCGATCTGGACGGTCGACGCCACCGCCGTGACCGCCGCACTCGAGCGGGCGATCGACGTCGCCCGCTCGAGCGGCATGGCCCTCGAGTTCCCCAACGTGACGGTCCCTGACGACGGCGATCGTTCGGCCGCGGCCGTCCTCGCTCGCGTCGTCGGTCAGCTCGACGAGCGCAACCGCGGTTTCACGTTCGGGTAGCGCGCGACGATTCGGGGTTTGTGCCCGATCCCGTTGGGAAACGGCAAGGATCGTGTCGTTGCAACGAGCGCTGGCTGGCCTCGTTGTGTCGTTCGTCCTCGCCGGATGTGTCGCTCACCCGGTCGGCCCGGCGCGGTCGACCGCCTCCTACGAGCGCAAGGCGAACACCACGGCCGAGTCGGCGCTGTCGGCGGTGGAGACCGTGCGCCTGCTCGCCGGAAGCGGGTCGGACGGCAACGCCCTCGCGACCTACCTGTCCGTGGCCGTCTCCGAGCAGGAGGATGCGCTCGGGTGGCCTGCGCGGCACCTTCATGTCGATCCAACCCCCCGAGGGAGAGCAGTCGGCCGCGTTGCGTGACGAGCTGTCGACGATCCTGACCAGCTCGTTCGATCACGTCGGCGACGTGCGCATCGAGATCCGGCGCGGCGCGATCGCCGATCTCGACGTCGTCGCCGAGCCGCTGGCCGAGGACGCCACCGAACTCCGGGCGCTGATCGAGGAGTTGTCGTGAAACGCGTCCTCGGGATCTTCCTCGGCATCCTCACCGCGATCGGCGGATTCGTCGACATGGGCGACCTCGTCGCCAACGCCGCGGTCGGCGCCCGCTTCGACATGAACCTCGCCTGGGTCGTGATCGTGGGGGTCGTCGGCATCATCGTCTATGCGGAGATGAGCGGCCGGGTCGCCGCCATCTGCGGCCGTCCGGTGTTCGACCTCGTGCGCGAGCGTCTGGGCCCGCGCTTCGGCCTGGCGAACCTGATCGCCTCGTTCGCCATCAACCTCCTCACGCTGACCGCCGAGCTCGCCGGCGTCGCGATCGCGCTGTCGCTCGTCTCGAGCATCAACTATCTGTTGCTCGTGCCGTTCGTGGCGGTGCTCGTCTGGCTGGTGGTCTGGCGCCTCCCGTTCGCCACCATGGAACGGATCTTCGGCCTGCTCGGACTGTGTCTGCTCGTGTTCGTCGTGACCGTCTGGCAGATCGGTCCCGACTGGAGCCAGCTGTGGTCCGACGCCTCGTCGCCCTCGATACCGGCCGACGAGAACGTGTTCACGTACGCCTACTACGCCATCGCCCTGTTCGGTGCGGCGATGACGCCGTACGAGGTCTTCTTCTTCTCGAGTGGTGCGGTGGAGGACGGCTGGACCGTCGAGGACCTCAACGAGAACCGGGCCAACGTCTTCATCGGGTTCCCGCTCGGCGGGCTCCTGTCCCTCGCCATCATGGCCTGCGCGTTCCTCGTGCTGGCGCCCGCCGACATCGGGGTCGACACGCTCTCCCAGGTGGCACTGCCGGTCACCGTCGTCGTCGGCAAGCTCGGGCTGGCGATCGCCCTGATCGGACTCTTCGCGGCGACGTTCGGGGCCGCGCTCGAGACCTCGTTGTCGGCCGGCTACACGGTGGCGCAGTACCTCGGTTGGCCGTGGGGCAAGCATCTGCGACCGGCCGAAGCATCACGCTTCCACGTCGTGATCCTGATGTCCCTGATCGTCGGTCTGTTGATCGCGATCAGCGGCGTCGATCCGGTCAAGGTGACCGAGTACTCGATCGTGCTCTCGGCGGCCGCCCTGCCACTGACCTACTTCCCGATCCTCGTCATCGCCAACGATCCCGCCTACATGGGCGACGAGCACACCAACGGCCGTCTCTTCAACATGCTCGCCAGCGTCTACCTCGTCATCCTCGTCGCCGTCTCCCTCGCCACCCTCCCCCTGATGATCATCACGAGGGCCGGAGCATGACCGGCGGGCGCGTGCTGCACGCCGCCTTGCACCTGCTCGACCGGCAGATGCGCGATCGGCACGGTCGACTCTGTGGGAACGTGGACGATCTCGAGTTGGAACGCAACGAGGAGACCGGCGCCGTCTACGTGACCGCCGTGTTGAGCGGTCCCGGACACCTGCTGTACCGGATGGGGCGGCGCCGCATCGGGACGTGGCTGGCCAAGCTGACGGCCCACATCGAGCGGTCGTCGCTCGAGGATCCCGGCCGCATCCCGTACGACCGGATCAGCTCGATCGGCATCACCGTCGATCTCGCGATCGAAGCCGACGACGTCGCGACGTTCGCCGCCGAGCGCTGGACGCGCGACCACATCGTCGGCCACATCCCCGGGAGCCGTCACGATGCGGATGAGTGACCTCATGGCGTGCGACGTGTACGCGGCCGACGGACGTCGTCTCGGCCGGGTGCGCGACGTTCGACTCGTCATGGACGGACCGATCCGCGGGACACTCGCCGCGCTCCGCGTCGATGCCCTCATCGTCGGCGGCAGTGCCGTCGCCGGCCGCCTCGGCTACCTGCGCGGCGGCGTCCGGGGCCCTGCCATCGTGTCGGCCCTCATGCGCCGCCTCGAAGCGCGCGCGGTCGTCATCGACGCCGCCGACATCGACCAGTGGGACGTCGACAGCCATCGCCTCGTCGTCATTGCGGGAGCGGTCCAGCACCCTGACCCCGATCTCTGAGACGGTGCGAGCGGACCCGATCCCGTGTCGCCCAGCATCGCCGAATCACATCAATTCGATTTGATCTGATTTGGCCCATTGGGTAGGTTTCGGGCATGGGGTCCGGAGCGGGTGGCGGTTCCGGAACCGCACTCGAGCGACGGCTCGGTCTGCGCGACGCCGTCACCGTCGGTGCGGGCTCGATGATCGGCGCGGGGGTGTTCAGCGCCTGGGGCCCGGCCGCCGCGGCGGCGGGGAGCGGTCTCGTCCTCGGTCTGGCGATCGCGGCCATCGTCGCGTTCTGCAACGCGACGTCGTCGGCACAGTTGGCGGCCGTCCATCCGGAGTCGGGTGGCACCTACGTGTACGCCCGGCGGGAACTCACGCCGTTCTGGGGGCACCTGGCGGGCTGGAGCTTCGTCGTCGGCAAGACCGCCTCGTGTGTCGCGTTGGCCCTGACGGCCGGCGAGTACCTCTGGCCCGCGCACGCGCGGATGCTCGCCGTGATCCTCGTCGGCGGCGTTGCGACCGTCAATGTCGGTGGCCTCTCCCGCACCGTCGCGGTCACCAAGGGGCTCCTCGTCGTTGCCATCACGGCGCTCGCCGCCGTCGTCGTGGCGGGTTGGTCCATCCCGAGCGCGTCGCTGTCGACGATCGAACCGCTCGACACCACGTTCGTCGGCATGCTCCGTTCGGCAGGCTTCCTGTTCTTCGCCTTCGCCGGATACGCCCGCATCGCCACCCTCGGCGAGGAGGTGCGCGATCCTCGTCGCACCATCCCCATGGCCATCCCACGCGCACTGGGTGCGGTGCTGGTGATCTACGCCACCGTCGGCGTCACACTCCTCGCCACCGTGCCGATCGATGCGATCGCGTCGAGCGACACCCCCCTGGATCTCGTCGTGCAGGCGTCGCGGTTCGAACTGCTCTCACCGCTCGTGAGGATCGGCGCCGGCATCGCGGCCTTCGGTGTGCTCCTCAACCTGATCCCGGGCATTTCCCGGACCGTGCTGGCGATGGCCCGCCGCCACGACTTGCCACACTGGTTCGCGGCGATCGGCGGACGCCACCCGCTTCCCCTCCGAGCCGAAGGCGTCGTCACCATCGTGGTGATCGTGCTCACCGCGCTGTTCGATCTGCGCGGAGCGATCGGTTTCTCGGGAGTCACGATCCTCACGTACTACGCCATCACCAACGCCTCGAGCCTCCGACTGGCCGCCGACCAGCGCCGCTGGCCGCGGCCGATCGCCGTCGTCGGGCTCGCCGGGTGTCTCGCGCTCGCCGTCGCACTCCCCCTCGCCTCGGTCGCCACCGGCGCCGTCGTTCTCCTCGTCGGTGTCGTCGTCGGTCGACTGACGCCGTGACCCCTGACGCGGTGACCCTACGCGTGCTCGCTCGCTCGCTCGGACGGCGAGCGAGCACGACGAGAGGAAACGGGCGGATGGTCAGTCGCCTGTTGCGGCGGCCTTCGTCGCCGACGTCGCTTCGGCCACGCTCGACTTCAGCTCGTCAGCGACGTCGGCAGCCTCGTCCTTGACGGTCTGGGCCGCACCGCGCGCCATGTCGCCGAGGTCGTTCGTCAGATCGGGCGCCGCTTCGGCGACGCGTTCCACGACGGCACGCTCGGGATCGCTCGGCCGCCAGATCGCCGCTGCGAGCATGCCGACGGCGAAGGCCACGCCGCCGACCGCGAGGGGGCTGCCCTCGGTCTTGTGCGACAGCGTCTGCGGAGCACCCTTGACCTGGTCGAGGGTGGAGTTCGCCGTGTCGGAGATCTGGTGCCCGGTGTCCTCGGCGGCGCCCATCAGCCGCTCGCGCCAACCGCGCAGGCTCCGCGTGGCGGTCTCCTTGCGCCGCTCGATGATCCGGCCGGGGAGCATGCGGTCGCCGATCGCGTCGACGGTCTGGCCGAGATGCTCGCGCGTGTCGTCGATCTCGCTGCGTACACGCTCACTTTCGCTTGACGCTGTCATCCCGCCCTCGTCGAGGGTCGTGTGGGTGCGGACGTCGGTCATGATGCTGTCTCCTTCGTGGTGGATCGAGTGTCGGTCAGCGGACGGCTCGAGCTGTGGGTCGAGCCATCGGTGAGATGAGTGGATGTGGACGGTTGCGCCCGCTCGCCGGTCACCGCGCCCTTGATCGCGTCGGTGGTCTCGGGGAGCGGTCGGATCTGGCGCAGTGAATTGCGCACGACGAGCGCGGCCACGATCGTGACGACGAGCCAGATGGCGCCGACGACGGCGAACGCGCCGGCGGTGTCACCTTCGTCGTCGATCCACCACGCCAGTGCCGTGGAGACCATGATCAGGAAGAGCAGTGCGGCCACCGCAGCCACCGCCGCGAGGGCGGCCGCCCTGGCGCCGCGTCGGGCCTCCTCGGCCGCCTCGACCTTGGCCAGCTCGATCTCCTTGCGCAGCAGCTGCGAAAGGTCGGCGCCGAGGTCTCCGAACAGTTCGCCCAGTGAGGCCTCGGGCCGCTCGACCCCGGTCACACCCGCACCTCGGCCACATCGGCGGCCGCCATCTCGTCCAGCGGCCGCGCAGCGTCGGGCGCGGGCAGCGGAGTCGATCCGATCGAGTTCGTCGCTGAGTCGGCACCGTCCTCACTGGCGACAGCCGCACCCGTGCGCACGAGTCGTCCGACGACGAAGCCCGCACCGAGCGCGAGCCCGACGAAGGCCATCGGGTGTCGACGACCGAACCGCGAGACATCGTCGGTGACGCCGCGCACGCCACGCTGGTCCAGACGGTCGGCGAAGTCCTGGGCGTGACGGCCGGCGGACTGGGCGAGATCGGCGAGGTTGCCGGCCTCTTCCGGTCGTCCGGAGGCGAGCGCGTCGGCGCGCGTCGACAGATCGCGCAGGCCCTGGGCGGCGCGGACCGTCCGGTCCTCGGCCTGTGTGCGCAGGTCGTCGAGGATGCGTCGGGCGGCGTCGGTGACCTGGGTCTTGGCGTCGCCGACCACCCGGGCTGCTTGGGCCGGTGCTTCGTCGGCGACTCGGGCAACGGCCGCCTTGGCGCCCGCCCCGCCGTCCGATGAGGACGAGCCGTTGCCCGGCGTCTGGCGGGTCGGCATCTGGCTGCCCGGCGTCTGGCCGGTCGATGTCTGGCCGGTCGATGTCTGGCCGGCCGGGTTCGGGCCGGTCGATGTGGGCGACTGGGATGGCTCAGTCGAGAATTCGGTGGTCATCGTGATCCTTTCGGGGTCGGAGTCGGGGGTCGGATTGGTCGTGGTCGGATCAAGCTGGTCCGAGGGCTCAGTCGTCGAGTGGAGGCGAGGTCGGCGCCGCGAACCCGTACCCCGGGCGACCGGCGCCCAAGCGCATTTGGCGGCCGAGTTCGCTCCACTCGGCTCGATTCACCCGATCGGGCGAGCGGGTAACTCCAGCCACACCGTCTTGCCCGGGTTGGCCGGCTCGATGCCCCAGCGAGCCGCGAGCTGGTCGACGATCGTGAGCCCGCGGCCGGTCGGCCGGTCGGGCGACGGGTGCCGCAGGACCGGCCGATCGGCGGACCGGTCCGTGACGCTGACGCGCACGAATCGCGGCTCGGCGACGACGACGAACTCGATCGTGTCGCCGGCGCGGCTGCCGTGTTCAACGGCGTTCGTCACGAGTTCGCTCACGAGCAGCAGGACATCGTCGCGGATGTCGGCGTCATAGCGCGCGACCAGCGGCTCGGCCAGGGCCCGCGCGTGACGGGGTGCGTTCAGGTCGGCGACGCAGTGTCCACCGGGTCACCCCGTCGTCAGGACCATCGTCGACCACATCACCGGTATGCCCGAAAACTCGAGCGTCACGCACATCGGGACGAACCGCGGCCCGACCCGAGACGGTCGAAGTGGGCGCGTCAGCGCCGCGCGACGACATCGCCGGCCACGACGATGTCGTTGCCGAGCGGCAGCACGATCCGGTTCTCGAGTCGGATGCCCGAGGCGATGGCGTCGATGCCGAGGCTGTTCACCGCATCCGTGCCGGCACCGATGATCACGGGGGCGATCCCGATGATGACGCGATCGACGACCTCGGCGGCGAGCAGCGACGTGATCACTTCTGCGCCACCTTCCACGACCAGCGATTCGACGCCCGTGTCACGCAGGATCGCCAACGTCTCGCGCAGCGAGACGTGTCCGCCCTCCTGGCCCACGACCTCGACCCGGATCCCGCGGTCGCGCAGCGCGGTGCGCCGTTCCGGTGACGAGCACTCGGTGGTGAACACCGTGGTCGCCGCGTCCGTGGCGAGGATCTTGGCGTCGAGTGGCAGACGAAGATGGCTGTCGAGCACGACCCGCATCGGCGAGGCGCCGGCGACCATGCGGACCGTCAGTTCGGGGTCGTCCTGCAGGACGGTGCCGATGCCGACGAGCACCGAATCGCAGGCGGCGCGCAGCGCGTGCGACACGACACGTTCGGGTTCGCCACTGATCCATTTCGAGTCGCCGACCGACGTGGCGATCCGGCCGTCGAGCGTCTGCGCCCACTTCAACACGACGAACGGCCGATCGGCCCGCGGGCGGACGGTGCCCAGCAGGGCCATCACGTCCGTCGGCGCGTCGAGCGACGGCACTGCGGCGACGGGCCGCTGATCCTGCAGCCGCAGGCCGGTCGGCCGCCGGTGGTCCATGCGCCGCGCCTTGGTGTCGAGGTACCCGATGTTGCGATGGTGCGGAGCCGTGGGCAGCGGGACGACCGCGTTGACCACGGCGCCGGCGGCACGGAGGCCGTGCGCCTTGTGCGGGTTGTTGGTGACGAGGCGGACACTGCGCACGCCGAGGGAGGCCAGGACGGCCGCTGATTCGGCGTAGTCGCGAGCGTCGATCGGCAAGCCGAGGGCGACGTTCGCATCGACCGTGTCGGCCCCGTCGTCCTGCTCCACATAGGCCCGCAGCTTGTTGACGAGTCCGATCCCGCGTCCCTCGTGATCGGTCGCGTACACGAGGACCCCGCATCGCTCGGCGGCGATCATCCGGAGTCCGGTCCGGAGCTGGACGCCGCAGTCACACCGCAGGGACCCGAGGGCGTCGCCGGTCAGGCACTCCGAATGGACCCGCACGAGCACGTCGTCGGCGTCGGCGACGTCACCCATCACCATCGCCACGTAGACGTGCCCGGACGGCCGCTCGAACGCATGGACATCGAACACTCCGTAGGGCGTCGGTAACGGCACACGCACGGTCTCGCCGTCCACGAATTCGCGCGGAGGCAGGTGGTCAGTGCCCAGAGAGGCGGTCATGGGCGGCCGTTTACCCCGACTGCAGCGCGGGCAAACTGGCTCGGATGGGTGAGTGTCGATCGCTGTGGTTCGTGGATCCCCGATCGACGGAGATCCGCACCAGCGCGTGGGCGCCGCCGGAGCAGGGTGAGGTCTCGATCCGCACGCTGTTCTCCGGGATCAGCGGGGGCACCGAGATGTTGGCCTACCGCGGCGAACTCGATGCCGACATGGCAGTCGACGAGACGCTCGGATCGCTGGGTGGCACGTTCCGCTATCCGTTCCGCTACGGGTACAGCTGCGTCGGGATCGTCGAGCAGAGTCGATCGGACATCGACGAGGGTGCGGTCGTGTTCGCGTTCCAGCCGCACCAGGACGTCTTCGTGGCCGACGCCGCCGACGTCGTCGTGCTCGGTTCGGCCGACCCGCGGCTGGCGACGATGTTCCCGCTCGTCGAAACGGCACTGCAGATCAGCCTCGACGCCGGTGCGGTGTCGGGAGAGACGGTGGCCGTGTTCGGGCTCGGTGCGGTCGGGTTGTTGACCGCCCTGATGCTCCGTCGCGCCGGGGCCCGGGTGCTCGCCGTCGACGTCGCGCCGTGGCGCCGCGCGGCGGCGACCGATGTCGGCATCGAGTCGTTGACGCCCGAGGAGTTGGTCGAGCGGGTCCGCTCCGGTGGAAACTCGGGCCGCATCCCCGTCGCCGTCGAGGTGTCCGGCAACCCGAACGCGCTGCGCACGGCACTCGGAGTGTTGGCCCACGAGGGTCTCGCGCTCGTCGCCTCCTGGTACGGGACCAAGGACGTTTCCCTTCCCCTCGGCGCCGACTTCCACCGTCGTCGATTGACGATCCGCAGCACCCAGGTCTCGACGATCCCGGCCCGCCTGAGCGACCGGTGGACACCCGACCGCCGTCGCCGGGCGGTCGTCGATCTCCTCGCCGACCTGCCCCTCGATCGGCTCGCGACCCACACGTATCCGTTCGACGACGCGGCCGAAGCGTACGAGGCCATCGATGCCGGAATTGCCGGATTGATCCACGTGGCACTGGGGTACCGGTAGCGGCATGTATCAAGTCGGCACCGCCATCGAGTTCAACGCCCAGCACATCATGCCCGGCGTCGAGGGTCCGGAGGGTCAGCTGCATTCGCACGACTACCGGCTCGAGGTGGTGGTGGAACGGGGCAAGCTCGACGAACGCGGCATGGTCTGCGACCTCGACGTCCTCGAGGAGCTGCTCCAGAAGATCGACCGCATGGTGCGCGGTCAGAACCTCGAGGTGATCCGCCCGGTCGACGCCGACGCGGTGACGGTCGAGGTGTTTGCCCGGTGGGCCCACGATTTCCTCGCGTGGACGATCCGCGAGTCCGGCGCCGACACGCTGTCGGTCCGGGTGTGGGAGAACTCGATGTCGTTCGGTGGATACAGCGATCAGCTCGACTGAACCGGACGAGCGCACCGACCTGCTCGTCGTGTCGCTCTTGACGCGCGGGTCCCCGGCCGCGGTGACCGGCGGTCATCTCTACCATCGCCGGATGGCCGAGGCCGCCGCCTCACGCGGGGCCCGGATCGACTTCGTCTCGACGGGTGCCCGTTCGCCGTTTCGCGATGCGCACGGCGTCGTCCTCGTCGACAGCCTCGCCGCGTGGTCGGTCGCCCCGTGGATGCTGGCCGGACAGCGACCGCGTGGTCCGCTGGCGGCCATCCTGCACCAGCCGCCCGGGGGAATCGGCCAGGGTCGGGTCCGCACGCGGATCCAGGCGCCGTTCGACGAGATGTTGTACCGGCGATGTGACGTGCTCATCGCCGCCAGCAGAGCGCTCGCCGAGTCGCTGGTCGACGACTACGACCTCCCCGCCGACCGGGTGTGCGTGGCCGAACCTGGCAGCGACCTGCCGATCGACACGAAACCGGCGCATCATCTCCGGCGCGATCGCCGCATCGCCGCGCTGTGCGTGGCCAACTGGCTGCCCAACAAGGGGATACTGGAGCTGCTCGACGCGGTCGCCGCGGTCCCGGCCGACGAGGTCACGCTGCATCTGGCCGGGCGGACCGACGCCGACGTCGGCTATGCCGCGCTCGTGCACACGCGACTGCGCGAGCCCGATCTCGCCGGACGCGTCGTCGTCCATGGAGTACTCGATCGCAACGAGGTCGCCGGGCTGTACGCCGGCGCCGACGTGTTCGTCCTGCCCAGCTATGTCGAGACCTACGGCACGGTCTTCGCCGAGGCCCTGACCGCCGGGCTGCCGACGATCGGTTGGCGTTCCGGCAACCTGCCCCATCTCATCGACGACGGGCAGCAGGGATGCCTCGTGGATCCCGGCGACGTCGCCGGGCTGAGCAGCGCCCTGTCCCGTCTCGCCACCGACGATGCCTGGCGCGAGTCGCTGGCGAACGCGGCGCGGCGACGCGGCGCGACGCTCAACACGTGGAACGACACCGCCGACGCGTTCTTCGGGGCACTCAGTCGAATCGGTCGATCCCCCGATTGAACCACCGCATCGTCGGTCCGTCCGGGCCGGTGTCGATGCGCGACACTCCGGCGTCCTCGACGTACATCCGCCAGGACACCCCGATCGGTACGTCGAGGGCCCAGGCGAGCGCCGCCTTCACCGGACTGACGTGGGTGACGATCACGATCGTCGAACCCGCTGCCTCCGCGGCCAGCTCGGCGCAGGCTGCGGACACCCTCGTGGCCAGCATCTGCAGCGACTCACCGCCGGCCGGGGCATACGTCTCGTCCCCCCGCCATCGTTCCCACGTCGCCTCCGGGACCGAGGCGGGCGCCCGCCGGTCGAACTCGCCGTAGTCGAGTTCGGTCCACCGTTCGTCGATCTCCACCACGCGTCCGAACGCAGCCGCCGTGTCGGACGCCCGCCGGAGCGGACTGGAGATCACACGATCCGGGGTGGGCAGGATCCGCGCCACCCGTCGCGCCTGTTCGTGCCCGCGATCGGTGAGATCGACGTCCGCCCGGCCCAACAACAGGCCCTGGCGGTTGGGCAGCGTCTCGCCGTGGCGCACGAGCAGCAGCATCGTCCGAGTATCGCCGACGATCGGCCGTATCGAACGCGGCCGACTCGGGTAGTTGCTGGCAATGACCGATCGCGTCGAAGCTCGCGTGTCCGACGAGGGCCTGGCGGCCGAGAAGGCGCGCACCGCGCCGCCCCCCGATGATGCGCGCAAGCCGGATTCGCCGACGGATCTGACCGCGGGTTCGTGGAGATACGCGGTGAAGCAGGCGTGGGCGGAGTTCCGGCGCGACGAGTGCACGGATCTCGCCGCGGCGTTGACGTACTACGCGGTGCTGTCGATGTTCCCGGCCCTGTTGGCCGTGATCGCGTTGCTCGGCGTGTTCGGACGCGGACAGTCCACGACGGACACGCTGCTCGAGTTGGTGGGGCGCATCGGCCAACAGGACGCGGTCGACCAGCTGCGCCAGCCGATCACCCAGATGACCGAGAGCCGATCCGCCGGCTTCGCACTGGTCTTCGGGCTGCTCGGCGCGGTGTGGAGCGCCTCCGGTTACGTCGGAGCGTTCGGCCGGGCGATGAACCGGATCTACGAAGTCGACGAGGGTCGGCCGTTCTGGAAGCTGCGTCCGCTCAACCTCGCCCTCACCGTCGTCGCCGTCGTGCTGGCGGCGGTCGTGTTGCTCGGCCTCGTCGTGACCGGACCGTTCGCCCGCGAACTCGGCGACACCTTGGGCATCGGCGCCACCACCGTCACCTTGTGGAACATCGTGAAGTGGCCGATCCTGTTGCTCGTGGTGACCCTCCTCGTCGCCATCTTGTACTACGCGACCCCGAACGTGCGGCAACCCAAGTTCCGCTGGGTCAGCGTGGGCGCCGGGTTCGCCATCGTCGTGTGGATCCTGGCATCACTCGCCTTCGGTCTCTACGTCGCCAACTTCGGCTCGTACAACCAGACGTACGGCGCCCTCGCCGGTGTCATCATCCTGCTGCTGTGGGTCTGGCTCACCAATCTCGCACTGCTGCTCGGCGCCGAGATCGATGCCGAACTCGAGCGTTCCCGCCAGCTCCAGGCCGGCATCGAAGCCGAGGAGGTGCTGCAGCTCCCGCCGCGCGACACCCGCCGTTCGGAAGCGGAGGCCGCCAAGCTCGACGAGCAGATCGAACAAGGCCGCGAGCTGCGCGAGGAAGCGGCGTCCGGCGACGGCTGACCCGCCCGCCCGGGCCTCCGATCATCGTTTGCGTCGCGATTTGCGGGGCCCGGGGCGCCGAAAACGCGACGCAAACGTGGATTGGAGTGGCCTCGAGCCGCTGTCCCGTCAGTCGCCGGTCGTGGCGTGAGGCACGTGCACCGGCTTCGATTCGGCCGAGCCCTGCTGGCGGAGGAAGACCGACAGCACCACGATCGAACCGACGGCGAGGAACTCGCTCTGCCAGTTCTGGAACGACTGGAACCAGAACTCCGACATCTTCACGAACTGCCACGTGCCGACGCCCAGCGCTCCGTGCTCGTGTTGTTCCGCGGTGTACTCGTGCGCACCGGCGATCGCGTGACCGACGATGGAGGCGAGGAACATGAGGGCGAACGCGATCAGCAGACTGTTCTCGTACAACATCAGGGCCAGTCCGCCGCGCCGCACCGGCCACGGCGCATCCGGATCGGAACGGTGTTTCCGTGGGTCCTCGTCGCGGGGGTCGTCGGTGGCCTGCTTCGATTCCGACGATCCCTTCTGGACGAGGAAGATGGTGAGCAACACGAACGCACCCATCTGGAGGAACTCGCTCTCCCAGTTCTCGAACGTGGCCTCGGCGAAGTGTGCCGTCGTGAGGTAGTGCCAGTAGCCGAAACTGGCGCCGCCGTGTTGGAGGGCATCGGCGAGCGCCGACCGCCATCCGGTGAGGCTCTGAGCGATCAGGAAGAGGGCGAAGATCGAGAAGCAGGCGATGCCGAGCCCGTTGTCGCGGAGGAACCGCCCGGGGCGCCCTCGATCAGCGAGTCCGTCTGCTCCGGGGTCGGACGCGACATCGCGCCCGCCGCTCGATGCCTCGAGTCGGCCGATGACGAACAGGATCGTCTCGACCACGGCGACACGGCAGATCTCCTCGGGGTCGTCGCCGTCGATCTCCACGAGTTCGGCAACCGGCCCGTCACCGATGTCGACGGCCATCCACACCGTGCCCGGCGGCTGGCCGTCCTGGGGGTCCGGCCCGGCGACGCCGGTCACCGCGAGGCCGATGTCGCTGCCGAGGCGTTCGCGGGCCGAGCGAGCCATCTGCGCGGCAGCCTCCGCTGACACCACGACGGTCGCTCCGACGTCGAGGAGGTCGTGCTTCACGGAACGGTGGGAGGCGACGACCCCGCCCTTCAGCCAGTCGCCCGACCCCACCTGGCGCGCCAGTGCCTGCACGAGCAGACCGCCGGTGAGCGACTCGGCGACACCGACGGACTGGTCCCCGTTCCGGAGCAGCGCGCCGAGCCGCACGGCGGCATGATCGGTCCGGTCGGTCAGGCTGGACTCGCTCAGGGTGGACTCAGTACGACTCGCAGACATGGCGAGCGGTTACCCAATCCCGGCCGGGCGGAACACGGAAGCGTCGCCGCACCGCTGGCGTGGATGCGAGCCGGCGCCGGGCCGGTGTGTGAGACTGGCTGCTCACGGTCGCTGCGGTGAGGGGGAACGATGACCAGCGTGAAACGAGTGCTGGGGGCAGCAGGCGCAGCGGCCGCCGTGCCGGTCGTCGCCGCCGGCGCGGCCGCGGGCGTGATCGGTGTCCGCGACACGCTGCGCGCCGCGAGCTCCCGTCGCCGGGGCATCGCCGTGGTCGCCGGTGTCCCGACGCCGGAACCGTCGCTCGGCCTCGCCGGAGCGGTCGCGGTCGACACGCTGATGACCCTCCCCATGGGCCTGCTGTCGTCGACCGGGTCGGCCGACCACTACGCGCGTGCGTCGGCCGAACTCGACGCGGCGGTCGCGTTCTACGACCGCGCCGGCTGGCTGGACGACCACACGCTCCGGCACCCGGCACCGGCCGACGTACCGGTGGGCGCGATCGCTCCGCTGCGGGGCGGGCTCGAGGAGTTCACGTTCGACAGCGACTGGGATCCGGTCGACGGCGAACCCGGCGCCGAACGGTGGCGATCGTTCTCCGCCGACCGCCGCGTGCCGGTGCGACTCCTGCGCCACCCGGGCGGTCCTCGACCGTGGCTCGTCGCCGTGCACGGCCAGAGCATGGGCCGCGTGCGCGACCACCGCATGCTCCGCGTCCGCCGGCTCCACGACGAACTCGGTGTGAACGTGGCCCTCCCCGTGCTGCCCGCTGCACGGCCCGCGCGCCGAGGGGTTCGCACCCGACCGGATGTTCGTGTCGAACGTCTACCCGGTCAACAACGTGCTCGGGCTCACGCAGTCGATCTGGGACATCCGTCGGTTGCTGTCGTGGCTGCGCGCCGACCAGGGCGCGCCGGCCGTCGGCGTCCTCGGCCTGTCGCTCGGCTCGTACGTGTGCAGCCTCCTGTCGACGCTCGAGGCCGACCTGGCCTGCGTGATCGCGCTCGTCCCCCAGGCCGACCTCGCAGCCTCCCTGCGGGCGGCCGAGCCGGCGGTGCCGTCGAAGCGGCGGCTGCACCGGGCGCTCTACGACGAGCGCGTCACGATCGCCCTCCGACCCGTCTCACCGCTCGCCGGCCCGTGCCTCGTGCCGAAGGAACGGCGATTCATCGTGGCCGGCCAGATCGACCGGATCGCCTCGCCCGCCGGTGCCGCCGCGCTGTGGCGGCACTGGGACGAGCCGTCGATCCTCTGGCGACCGCGCGGCCACCTGACGACCGGCCGCTCGTCCGTGTACGACGCACACCTGTCGTCGATCATCGTCTCGAGCGGGCTCGCCGCGGACCGCCCGTCGCAATCCGACCGCGCGCTGGCCTAGGGGGCACACCATGCGACAACTGTCCACGTCCGACTGGACCATGGTGGCGATCGACTCGCCCCACGCCCACAACACGATCGGTATGGCCGGGATCTACGACACGTCGACGTGCACCGACGGTCCACCGGACTACGACGACGTCCTCGCCTACGTGGCGGACCGTCTGCACGTCGCCGAGAGCTTCCGGGAACGGATCCTGAACGTGCCGCTCGGCCTCGACCGGCCGTACTGGGTGCGCGACGGCGAGTTCGATCTCGAGTACCACGTCCGCGAGATCGCCCTGCCCCGGCCGGGGAGCTGGCGGCAGTTCTGTACGCAGGTCGCCCGCATCCATGCCCGCCCTCTCGACCTCACCCGCCCGCCGTGGGAGCTGTACCTGATCAACGGTCTCGACGGCATCGACCACGTGCCCGAAGGTTCGATCGCCGTGTTCCTCCGCATCCACCACGCGGCGATCGACGGCGTGGCCGGCGCCGAGATCCTCACGGCGATCCACACGCACGAGCCGGACGCCCCGCCACCACCGCCGGCTGACGGCTACGAATGGGAGCCCGATCCGATCCCGAGCGACGCCGAGCTCCTCCGCCGTGCCGCGATCCACGGGCTGGCACGTCCGCTGACCGTGATGAGGTCGTTCCAGAAAGCGGCCGCCGAGTTGCCCTCGCTCGCTCGCGACAGCCGGAACCCCGATGTCACGTCACCGGCCGGACTGCCACTCGGTACCCGGTTCAACCAGCCCGTTGGTCCCCACCGTGTGTTCGGCACGTCGTACACCACGATCGGCACGCTCAAGGACATCCGCAAGGGTGTGCCGACGGCGAAGATCAACGACATCGGAGTGGCGATCATCGGCGGGGCGATCCGCGCCTACCTGCTCGACAAGGACGAACTTCCCGCCGAGTCGTTGATCGCGATGATGCCGATCTCCATGCGGCCGACGATCACGCAGAAGCCCGATGCGAGCATGGCGACGACATCGGCGGATTCGGGGTCGGCGGCCACGGCCGGCAACCAGTTCTCACTGGCTCCGATCACACTGGCCACGGACGAGGCCGACCCCCTCGAGCGGCTCCGACGCGTCGTCGCGTCGACGTCGCACGTCAAGGAGTCGGGCGCCTACCCCGTGCGCTCGTTGATGGAGATGTCGGAGGAGGCGTTCGGCGGCCTGATGGGCACCGTGCAGCGCACGGCCGTGCGGGCGCTGAGCCGGCGCGGTCGGACGTTGGCCGTGCACACCCTGGTGAGCAACGTCCCCGGCCCGCTCACGCCCATCTACTTCTGCGGCGCCAAGATGGTCGACACGACCGGACTCGGGCCGGTGCTCGACGGGATGGCACTCAACAACGGCATCGGTAGCTACGGTGACCGCGTGACGTTCTGCTTCACAGCCGATCGCGACGCGATGCCTGATCCGGAGTTCTACGAGGACTGCATCGCCGGCGCCGTCGACGAGTTGGTCACCGCGACGAAGCCGAAGACAAGGGGTCGAAAATGACGACGAAGTCGCGCACCGGCAACTCCCGCACCGGCAATTCGCGCACCGGCACCTCGCGCACCGGGGACGGCTTCACCGCGGTCATCGGCGGCGGTGGCGCCATGGCGATCGGGATCAGTGCCGGCATCCTGATGGCGCTGAAGGAGGCCGGGCTCGACGTGGCCGACGCGGCCGCGGCGATCGGCACCTCGGCCGGCTCCACGGTGGCCGCCGACATCCAGCTCGGTGTCCCGCTCGACGAGATCGCGGCGCGGGTCTGCACCGACCGGCCGCAGGCCGTCGACGAACTCGCCGACGAACTCGCCGGCGACCGGCTGGATGATCGGGTCGAGGACCGGGCCCCGCTGGCGACGACCCGCGCGTGGCGCTCCTGGCCGGAGCTCGGCCGGCGCGCCGTCGGCTCGACGTGGGTGCTGACGCGAGCGCTGAGCCCCGTGCGCGTCCCGCTGCCGCAACCGCCGGGCTTCCTCCGGCGGAATTTCCCAGGCGCCCTGCTGTCGCTCGGCGAATCGCACGACTGGGCCTCGGAGTTCTACCCCGAGGAGTGGCCGGACCGGCGGATCTGCGCCGTCGCATCCGATCTCGACAGCGGCCGGCGGGTGATGCTCGAGTCCGATCCGTCCCACGGAACGCCGCGGGCGACGTTGCGCCGGGCCTTGCAGGCGTCGTGCGCGATCCCCGGGCTGTACCCACCGGTGCGAGTCGACGGCGCCCGCCTCGTCGACGGTGGCCTTCGTTCGGCCACGAACCTCGATCTCGCGGCCCGGCTGCCGTCACGAGCCGTGCTGGCGATCAGCGCGATCACGTTCGACCCGGCCGACCCACCCAGCGGGCCCGGCCGCCTGCTGCGGACGTGGCCGAATCGGACGGTGCTCCGAGAGGTCGGCTACCTGCGGCGTCTCGGGCACGAGGTGCTGCTGCTGCGCCCCGGCCGCGTCGCGCTCGAACTCGCCGGCACCACCCTGTTCTCGGGGCGCATCACGAGCGACATCGTCGAAGCGGCCTACGAAGGCGCCGCGCAACGGCTCGCCATGCCCGACATGCAGGGCCGCCTGGAACGCTTCTCGATCGCCATGCAGGCGACGTCGGCCGCCTGACGAACGGGTCGCAACCCACCGCCGCGGCACGGAATCCTGCCCTGTAGCGGCCGCGTCGTACGATGCCGCGGGCGCGGTTGGTGACCCACCGCACCGCGTGCTAAACACCCGTACAGCCCTTCGACGACAAGTGAGCGTTCGCCCATGACTCCTGTTCCCGCCTGGTCATCCCCCCGCACCGCGATCGTCACCGGCGGCGGCTCCGGCATCGGCATCGCCATCGCCACCCGGCTGGCCCAGGACGGCGCCTCGGTGGCGATCTTCGACCGCAACGGCGACACCGCCGTGGCCACCGCCGAGGCCATCGTGGCCGACGGCGGCACGGCGATCGGCATCACGGTCGACGTCAGCAGCCGTGAGGAGATCGAAGCCGGAGTGGCTGCCGTCCGCGACCAGCTCGGCGCGGCGACGATCCTGATCAACAACGCCGGCATCTCGCCGTTCTCGAAGTTCCTGGCGATCAGCCAGGAGGAGTTCGAGCAGGTCTTCGCCGTGAACGTGCGCGGCATCTTCGACCTCTGCCAGGTCGTGCTCCCCGACATGATCTCGGCCGGCTGGGGACGCATCGTCAACATCTCGTCGTCGAGCGCGCAGACCGGCAACGCCGGCCAGGTGCACTACTCGGCGTCGAAGGGCGCCGTCATCTCGATGACGCGCTCGTTGGCCAAGGAGTTCGGCCCGAAGGGCATCACCGTCAACGCCGTGCCGCCGAGTTTCGTCGACACCCCGAGCCTGCGCAGCGCGGAGGATGCGGGCATGCTCGGCGAAGGCGTCGCCGTCCACGAGAAGTCCACGCCGGTCCGTCGCGTCGGCACGCCCGACGACATCGCCGCGGCATGTGCGTTCTTCGCCCGCGACGATTCGAGCTACATCACGGGCCAGGTGCTCGGGGTCAACGGTGGCCGTGTCATCGTCTGACGGTCGCGTGCCGCCGCGCGTCCCGCCGCCGCGCATCCAGCCGCTGGCGCCGCGTGAGTGGCCGCGCGAGGTGATCGACGCGGCCATGGCGCTCCGCGCTCCGGAGGACCACACGTTCGCCGCGGCCAGCGGAGCGGGTCGGCCGAAGGGGCTCGCCGCGATCGGTGCGTTCGCCCACCACCCCGCCCTGGCACAGGCGTTCTTCCCCTTCAACGGCCACGTGCTCCACGGCACGACGCTCCCGGTCCGGCTCCGCGCGATCGTCGTGCTCCGCGTCGCCGTGAAGCGTCGAGCGGCGTACGTGTGGGCCCAGCACTTCTTCAACGGCCGCGACGCCGGCCTCACCGACGAGGAGATCAGCCGCATCGCCTATGGGCCGGAGGCGCCCTTCTTCACGCCACTCGACGCCGCCGTGATCCGCGCCGTCGACGAGTTGATCGACGACGGCGTCATCGGGGACGAGACGTGGGCGACGCTCGCCGCCGACCTCGAGGAGCAGCAGCTGTTCGATCTCATCTTCACCGTCGGCTGCTACGAGACCGTCGCCTTCTTGATGCGATCGATCGGCCTCGAGGTCGATCCGACGATCCCCGACCTGCTCAACGCACCGGAAGGCTGAACACGATGACGGTCGAAGACGAACTCGCCGCCCTGCGGGCCGAGCTGCGGTACCTGCAGGACCGCCAGGCGATCCTCGACTGCGTGATGAACCAGTCGCGTGGTCATGACCGCCACGACCTGGAGCTGATGACGAGCGTGTACTTCGACGACGCCGTCGACGAGCACGGTCCCGTCGTGAAGTCGGGCCCCGACTACGGCGAGTACGCCAACGACGCGCACTCGTCGATCTTCATCGACCACCTGCACAACATCACGACGCACACGTGCGAGATCGACGGCGACGTCGCCCACGCCGAGAGCTACGTGATCGGCACGATGCGCGTCCGCGACCATCGGACGTTGGCGCTCATCGGCGGTCGCTACCTCGATCGGCTCGAACGTCGCGACGGCGTCTGGAAGATCGCGCTGCGTCGCTGCACGATCGAGTGGACGATGAACGGCGACACGTCGGCGATCTCGCAGGGTGGGTTCGCCGGCTTCATCAAGGGCACGTGGGGCACCGACGACCCGTCGTACGCCCGCCCGATGGACCTGGACACGCCGGCGGAACGCTGGTGAGCGTCCGTCCCGCAGGCGACCTGGCCGCGGTGATGGGACGGCTCGGGCCGTACCTGTGCCAGCAGGCCTACGTCGTCACCGACCTCGAAGCCGCCAAGGAATCGATGCGCCGCTCGTTCGGGTGCACGAGGTACTTCGAGTTCGAGTCGACGACGCCGTGGGAGATCAACGAGCCCGACGGGACGAGCCGGCCCGTGCAGTGCGACCTCGGCCTCGCGTTCGGCCGGAGCGGCAACATGATGATCGAGCTGATGCAGCCGTTGCGCGGCGAGGGGGTCCACTTCGACCACCTCGCCCGACGCGGGCCGGGTGCCCACCACCACGGCTACTTCGTCGACGACTACGACGACCTCCGCGCCTTCGCCATCGAGTGCGGCTACCCGCCCGTGATGTCCGGGGTGATGCGCAGCTCGCGCTTCTGCTATCTCGACACGGTCGACGAGGTCGGCGTGTACCTCGAATTGGTGCACGACCCCGACGGCATGGTGATGAAGATGATGCCCTGGTGGGACGAGGAGGCAGGCCCGTGACACACGCCGATCTCACGACCGGCACGACCCGCTACGCCGGGGCGCGCATCGCCCGCGTGGAGGACCCGCGGTTGCTCACCGGCCACGGCACCTACGTCGACGACGTCGTGCGGCCGGGCATGCTCCACGCCTGCTTCGTCCGCAGCCCGTTCGCCAGGGCACGGATCGTCGGCATCGACGCCACTGCGGCGCTCGCACTCGACGGCGTCCACGCCGTGTTCACGGCGGCCGACCTCAACCCCGGCGTCCACGAGGCGTGGTTCGCCCTCGCCGGCAAGGACGTCCCCGACAGTCCTCGCCCGCCGCTCGCCGAGGACGAGGTGCGCTTCGTCGGCGACCTCGTCGCCCTCGTCGTCGCCGAGGACCGCTACATCGCGGAGGATGCCGCCGATCTCGTCGACGTCGAGTACGACCCGCTCACGGCGGTCGTCGACTTCGCCACGGCGGAGACGAACGAGGAGCTCGTCTTCGACGGCTGGGCCGGAAACCTCTGCGGAGGGTTGAGCGGACGCCCCGCCGAGACGCTGGCGCCGGTGTTCGACGAGGCGGCGCTCGTCGTCGAGGAGACGATCTCGCAGCAGGCGTACGTGGCGTCGCCGATGGAGACGCGCGGCATCGTCGTCGAGTGGTCACGCGGCGACCAGGAGCTCACCGTGTGGGCCGCGTCGCAGTCGCCGCACGACCTGCGGATGTTCGCCGCCCGGCTGTTGGCCGTGCCGGAGAACCGCATCCGCGTGATCGCCCGCGACACGGGCGGTGCGTTCGGCCAGAAGATCAACCCCCACCGCGAGGACATCTGCATGCTGCTCGCGGCGAGCAAGGTGCCGGCCGCTCTGAAGTACATCGAGGACCGCCGGGAGAACCTGATGGCGAGTTCGTCGCGCCGCGAGCAGGGACTGGTGCGGATGGCGTTCGATGCCGACGGGACGTACCAGGCGGCGACGATCGATCTCGTCCAGGACATCGGTGCGTACCCGATCCCCTGGCCGGTCTTCGTCTCCGCCGCCGTCGGGATGATCTTCCCCGGTCCGTACCGGCTGCCGAACGCGACGTTCAGCACCAAGTGCGTGTTCACCAACACGCCCGGGCGAACGGCGTACCGGGGGCCGTGGCAGTTCGAGACCGTCGCCCGCGAAATGATGCTCGACATCGCCGCCCGCCGGCTCGGCGTCGACCCCGCCGACCTCCGACGGCGCAACCTGCTGCGCCGCGACGAGATGCCCTACGCCAACGCGGTGGGCATGACCTACAGCGACGTGACCCCGCTCGAGACGTTCGACCTCGCGCTGGAGCGGATCGGCTACGACGAGTTCCGGCGTCTGCAGGAGACCGCTCGTGCCGAGGGCCGCCATCTCGGCATCGGGACGAGCACGTACGTCGAGCCGACGGCGAGCGGCATGGCCCTCCACGGCAGCGAGGGCGCCACGATCCGTGTGGAACCCACGGGGAGCGTCAGCGTGTACCTGGCGGGCGGTTCGGCGGGCAACAGCCTGGAGACCACGGCGATCCAGCTGACCGCCGACGCGCTCGGTGTGGACATCTCGACGGTCCACACCATCCAGGGCGACACCGCACTCACGCCGTACGGCGCCGGGACGGGTGGCAGCCGCAGCGGATCGATGGTCGCCGGTGCAATCCGTGACACCGCCGCCATCCTGCGCGACCGCATCGCCGCGATCGCGGCCCACGTGCTCGAAGCGGCGCCCGCCGACATCGTGGTCGACGGCGGTCGCGCCTCGGTCAAGGGGTCGCCCTCGCCGAGCGTGACGATGGCCGAGATCGCCGACCTCGCCTACTTCGGCAAGGACAAGCTCCCGGCCGACGTCGAGATGGGCCTCGAGGCCAGCGCCCGGTACCGCGCCGAGTCGTTCAGCATCTGGGCGAATGCCACCCACGTGTGTACGTGCGAGGTCGACATCGACACCGGTCACGTCGAACTGTTGCGCTACGTCGTGGCCGAGGACTGCGGGCCGATGATCAACCCGAACGTCGTCGAGGGCCAGATCGCCGGCGGCACCGTGCAGGGCATCGGCGGCGTGCTCCTCGAGGACTTCCCGTGGGACGAGGAGGGCAACCCGCTCGCCACGACGTTCGTCGACTACCTCCTGCCGACGTCGACCGAGGTGCCGACCATCGAGTACGTCCACACCGAGGGCTCTCCCGGCCCGGGACCGGGCGGATACAAGGGCGTCGGCGAGGGTGGGGCGATCGGCGCGCCGGCCGCCGTGGCGAATGCGATCGCCGACGCGCTGGCGCCGCTCGGCGTCACGATCACGAGCCTGCCGCTCAGCCCGGCCACGATCGTCGGCCTGATCGACGAGGCCCAGGCGGCGAATCCGGGAGCGGCGCAGTGAAACCCGCACCGTTCGACTACCACGCGCCGGACACGATCGACGGCGTGCTCCAGCTGCTGACCGACCTCGACGACGCCAAGGTGTTGGCCGGCGGGCAGAGCTTCATCCCGCTGCTGGCGATGCGCCTCGCCGTATTCGAACACGTCGTCGACCTCCGCCGGGTCGAGGAGCTCCGCGGCATCGACGTGCGCGACGGAGCCGTCTGGATCGGCGCGTCGACCACCCAGGCCACCGTCGAGCGCGACACCGACGTCGCCCGGCTCGTGCCGCTCCTGGCCCGCGCCGTGCCGTTGATCGGGCACTTCCAGATCCGCAACCGCGGCACGATCGGCGGGTCGCTCGCCCACGCCGACCCGGCGTCGGAACTGCCCGCCGTCGCCCTCGCGCTCGACGCCGAGTTCGAGGCGGTGTCGCCACGTGGACGCCGCGTGATCCCGGCCGTCGAGTTCTTCACCGGCACCTGGTCGACCGCACTCGACGACGACGAGATCCTCGCCCGCGTCGGGTTCCCGATCTGGACGGGCCGTTGCGGCTTCGCCATCGAGGAGGTGGCGCGACGTCACGGCGACTTCGCCATCGCCGGAGCGGGCGTCGCCGTCGAGGTCGACGGCGGTGGAACCGTGACCCGCTGTGCGATCGGCCTGTTCGGGATGGGATCGACACCGGTGCGAGGCACCACCGCCGAGGAGTCGGTGCTCGGCGTGCGGGCGGGCGACGTCGATGCCGCGACACTCGGCCGGTCCGCGGTCGACGACCTGACGTCGATCCCCTACGACCTCAACGGGTCAGCCGACTATCGCCGGCGCGTCGGAGCGACCGTCGTCGCCCGGGCCTGGGCGAGAGCCATCGAGGAGGCACTCCGTGACTGATCGGATCAGCGACACGACGATCGCCGACAAGGGCATTGCGGTGACCGTCAACGGGGTGCGCCGGCGGGCCTCGGTGCCGCCCCGCCTGACGCTCGCCGACTACCTCCGCGAGCGCTGCGGCCTCACCGGCACCCATCTCGGTTGCGAGCACGGCGTGTGCGGCGCGTGTTCGGTGCTGCTCGACGGCGAGGCCGTCCGGTCGTGCCTCGTGTTCGCCGTGCAGGCCGACGGCTCCGAGGTCACCACGATCGAAGGGATCGCCGGCCCCGATGGCGAGTTGTCGAACGTGCAGGCCGCGTTCCGCGACGAGCACGGCCTGCAGTGCGGCTTCTGCACGCCCGGCTTCGTGGTGTCCGTCACCGCATTCCTGCGCGACAACCCCGACCCGACCGACGAGGAGATCCGGGTCGGCCTCTCCGGCAACCTCTGCCGCTGCACCGGCTATCAGGGGATCATCAACGCGGTGCGCGCCGCGGCCGGCTCGGGAGCCACGCCGTGAGCGGACCCACCGCCGTGAAGCCGACCAGGCGCGAGCGCTTGCTGGCCTCGGCGTTCACCCGGATGCAGGCCCTTCCCGCGCCGACGAGCGAGTACACGATCACCCGCGACGTGCCGATCCCGATGCGCGACGGGGTCACGCTGCGCGCCGACATCCACGAGCCGACCGGAGCGGTCAAGGGCACGGTGCTCGTCCGATCGCCCTACGGGTACGGGATCTTCATCGCCACGATGACCGGTGGGCTGCTCGCCGGCCGCGGCTATCGCGTGATCCTCGCCCGGTGCCGCGGCACGTTCGGTTCCGGCGACCAGCCGTTCGAGCCGATGCAACACGAGATCGAAGACGGCGCCGACACCGTCGAGTGGATGCGCAACCAACCGTGGTTCGACGGGAAGTTCGCCACCCACGGCGGCTCGTACCTGGCGTTCACGCAATGGGCGATGTTCCTGGATCCGCCTCCCGAGCTGGCGACGGCCGTCATCTCGATCAGCGCTCACGACTTCCAGGCGGCGGTGTACAAGGGCGGGGCGTTCAACCTCGGCGACTTCCTCGGCTGGTCCGACCAGGTCCGTCGCCAGGAACAACCGAACCTCGCCAAGCTGATCTTCGGACACGCCAAGGCGCTGAAGACCGTGCCGGCTGCGGCGGCGGAGCTCCCGCTCGACCACGCCGGCGAGCGGCTCCTGCAGGGTGGTGCGCCCTGGTACCGCGACTGGATCAGCCACCGCGATCCGGCCGACCCGTTCTGGAAGCCGATGCAACTCGGCGACGCCCTCGACCGCCTGAACGTGCCGGTGCTGCTGCAGTCGGGATGGCAGGACGTGTTCGTGACGCAGACGTTCGAGCAGTACGAGCGGCTCCACGCTCGGGGCGTCGACGTCGCCTTCACGGTCGGCCCCTGGACGCACGCCGAGGTCGTCACCAAGGGCCGCAGGATCGTGGTCAACGAGATCCACGACTGGCTCGACGAACACCTCGCCGGCAGCGAGGTACGGACGCGGGCGCAGCCCGTGCGCGTCTTCGTCACCGGTGGCGCGAGCCAGTGGCGCGACCTGCCTTCGTGGCCGCCGCCCACGCACGAGCAGACGCTGTACCTCGCGCCCGGCGGCGGGCTGGAGGCCACCCCGGCGGCCGCGGGGAGTTCGGCGAGCTTCACCTACGACCCGGGCGATCCGACCCCGGCCATCGGCGGCGCGTCGCTGCTCAACGGCGGCTACAAGGACGACCGCGAGCTGGCGGCGCGGAGCGATGTGGCCGTGTTCACCGGCGAACCGCTGACGCGACCGCTCGAGGTGCTCGGCACACCGACGGTGTCGCTCGCCCATTCGACCGACAACCCGCACGCCGACCTCTTCGTGCGCATCTCCGAGGTCGAGCCCGACGGGACCTCACGCAACGTCACCGACGGCTTCGTCCGCCTCGACCCGGTCGCGGCCGACGGCGTGATCCGCATCGAGTTCGACCCGATCGCCCACCGGTTCTCCGCCCACAACCGGATCCGCCTGCTCGTGGCCGGCGGCGCGTTCCCCCGCTGGGAACGCAACCTCGGCACCGACGACGACCCGGCGACGTCGTCACGCCTGGCCCCGTCGACCCGCACGATCGACCTCACCGCCTCGACGCTCGTCCTGCCCGTCGCCGACTGATTCCCGGCCGTTCCCGCCGACTGCGTGATCAATGTGCGGCGCTGGTGCGCACATTGTTCACGCGATCGCCGAAGGGTGGGCGGGCCCGACGCCATGATCGCGTCGCGTTCGGAATCCGGATGCGAGAATGCCGGATGGTCACTCCCCGCCGTATGGGCACCGAGACGTCCGAGACCCGCGTCCGGCTCCTCGACGTGACCGAGCGGATCATGATCGACGACGGGTACGCGGCCGTCAGCTCCCGGCGCATCGCCAAGGACGCCGGCGTCACCCCCGCGCTCGTGCACTACTACTTCGGCACGCTCGACGACCTGTTCCTGGCGTTGCTGCGGCGACGGGCCGAACAGCAGCTGGCGCGTCAGGAACGCAGGATGTCGGCCGAACGGCCGCTGCGCTCGATCTGGGAGGTGAGCAAGGACCGCGACGGGGCCGGACTGCTCACCGAGTTGATGGCGCTCGCCAACCACCGCAAGGTCATCCGCACCGAGCTCGCCGCATACGCCGAGCGGTTCCGTGCGATCCAGCTGAAGGCCCTCGAGGACCACGTTGCCGCGCTCGGCATCGACGTGCCGCCGGTCGTGCTGCTCGTGCTGATCGCCGGGCTGTCGCGGGCACTCGTGCTCGAGGCGTCGCTCGGCATGACGACCGGCATCGCCGAGACGTACGACGTGATCGAGCGCTTCCTCGATCGGCTCGAAGCACCTCCGGCGAACTGATCGGCCTTTGCTGAACGATCGCTCAGTGTCGTACGGTCACCCCACGATGAGCAGGAATGGCGCGACGACTGCGCCAAGGTCGCCGACTTCTGACGACGGCTCGACGACGGGAGAGATGGATCATGTCGAAGCCACGCCGGAGCGGGAGTGAAACGTCGGAGACGCGGACGCGGCTGCTCGACGTGACCGAACAGGTGATGCTCGCCGACGGCTACGCGGCCGTCACCTCCCGTCGGGTCGCGGCCGACGCGGGAGTCACCCCGGCGCTCGTCCACTACTACTTCAAGACCATCGACGACCTGTTCCTCGCCGTCATCCGCCGCCGGGGCGCGCAGTACGCGAAACGCCAGGAACGGGCCCTGTCGTCGGCGCGGCCCATCCACGCGTTGTGGGAACTCAGTACGGAGCGTGCCGGCACCGGACTGCTGATGGAGTTCATCGCCCTCGCCAACCATCGCAAGGAGATCGCCGTCGAGATCGCCGAACAGGTGGCCGAGTCGAGGCAGGCCCAACTCGAGGCGCTGCAACGCCTCACCGGAACGGCGGGCGCGGCGGGCGACGACCTGTCGCCCGAGGCGATGCTCGTGCTGATCGCCAGCGTCTCGCGGACGATCGCGCTCGAGGAGTCGTTGGGCCTGGACGCGGGCCTCGCGCAGACCGCCGAGTTCGTCGAACGGCTCATCGCCCGCATCGACGATCACGCTGGTTGATGATTCGATGCTCGAACGCCCGGCCGCTTCCGGGGAACCGCTCGCCCGATCAGGGTTGGGCGATCGTCGCCCCGTTGCGCCACCGCTCGGCACGTCGGTGGCCGTAGTGGGACGGAGGGCTGATCGTCACCCAATTCATGTCCAGCCGTTGTCCGAGGGGATGCTGGAAGTGACCGGCGATGGGGGGCGGCGGGCCACCAGGCGGTTTGGGTTTGATCCCGCTGGCGGTGATGATCCGCCCGCTTTCGTCGGTGAAGGTGAGTCCGCCGGGGATGTCGGCGTTGCCGCTGATCCCGAGTCGTCCCTGATGATGCAATCGGTGGTGGTGCGGACACAAACAGCCCAAGTTCCACGTGTCCGAAGGACCGTCGTCGTCCCAGTGGATGATGTGATGCACCTCGAGATGGTGGGTGACGTTGCAACCGGGGACGATGCATCCGCCGTCGCGTTCGATCACCACCCGGCGGGTCCGGTCGGGAACGATGTGTTGGGACCGGCCGACCGACACCGGGATCCCGTTGTCGTAGAACGTCGGGGTGAGCAGGCCGTCGCAGGTGAGGTAGCGGCGGATCGCATCGGGCAGGAAGTGACCGGTGCTGTCGGTGCAACGCCCGTCGGTGCGCAAGTGCAGATTGATCCGCCACCGGTTGCGTCGGTCGGGGCCGTCGATCGCGTCGAGGGAACGTTGCGCCATCTCCAACACGGCATCGGACATCGTGACATCGCTCTGCCCGTTGTTGAAGAGGTGATCACGGGATTCGCCGATTGCCTGTTCGATCACCATCCCGCTGGCCTGGTCGGTCTCGAGTTGGAGATGGAACCGTCCGTCGTCGTCGAACCAGAAACGACACGACCCGACGTCCGTCACGGGCGTCGGCTGCGGCGGTCTGTGGTCTTCCGGGACCGATGGACCGAGCGGTTCGGCGGACAGATCCGCTCCTTCGACCGGGCCGGAGTCGGTGGCGCCGTCGTGGTCGTCGTGGTCGTCGGGTTCGGTGATGCCCGGTTCGGTGCTGTCGGGCTCCTCGATGCCGGTGAAGTCGTACTTGCCCAGTAGGCGTTGCAGTTGCCGCACGGTGAGCATGGGGGCGAGTTCGGAGACGTCGTGATCGGCCCACGCCGGGACCTTGGTGGCCACCGCGGTCATCTGGTCCAAGGACAGTTCGCCACGATCGAACGCGTCAACGCATTCGGGGAGCTCGTCCCAACGGCGGGCGATGGTGACGATGCGCTGCGCGGTCGACCGGCTGATGCCGGTGCGCCAGCACAGGAACTGCTCGAGCGTGAAGATGCCCGGCATCGCCCAGGACTCGGGCGTCCCGAGCATCTGATGGGTGACGCGCGCGAGGCGGGCGTGCTGGGCATTGAGAAACCCGGCGATCTCGTCGAGTTCGGAATCCACCGTCGGACCCATGACTCGATCATAGCAACGCATGTTCGATCGGTCAATACTTTCTCGTATATATGTTCGCTCCATGTGGTGAACGCGCCAACCGTCGTCCGCAGGAGGGTCAGCCTCTGGGTTTCGCTCGAACCAGGACGGCACCCGTCGACGCCCTCACGACGAGCGAACCGAACAGCTCGACCTGGGCCGTGCTGTCGGCGAGCAACTCGACAGCGACAGCTCCCGCCTCGTCGGTCGGCATGCGGATCGTCGTGAGTGGTGGGGCGACCATGGCCGCCACGGGCACGTCGTCACAGCCGACGATGCTCATCTCCTCCGGCACGCGGATGCCGCGTCGGGTCAGCCCGGCCAGGACTCCGAGCGCCATCTGGTCGTTGAAGGCGATCACGGCCGACGACCCGTTGGTGGCGGCCTGCTCGACGGCGTCCTGTCCGCCTTCGAACGTCGGTGCCGACCCGGCGATCTCGACGACCTCGACCCCGCTCGCCCGGCTCGTGCGGCGCACCGCGTCGCGCCGTTCGGTCGCCGCCCACGATCCCTGCGGGCCGCACAGGTAGCTGACCTTCGTGTGCCCGAGCGCCGCGAGGTGACGCAGCGCCTCCTCCGCCGCGGCCGCGGAACGCAGCAGGACCGACGCCCGGCCGCGGACCTGCCGGTTGACGAACACCGCCGGCGTCTCGCCGATCGCGTCGACCTCGCGGTGCAGCCGCCGGGGCGACAGCACGATGAAGCCGTCGACCTCCCGTGCGAGCCCTCGCGCGGCGCGCACCTCCTCGTCGCTCCGCTCGCCGGTGTCGACGAGCAGCACCTGGAAGTCGGCGTCGCGTGCGGCGTGCTCGATCGAGCGGACCAGCACCGCGAAGTACGGGTTGGTGATGTCGGGAACGATCACCCCCACGTAGCCCGTCTTGCCGGTGATCAGCCCGCGAGCGGCCCGCGACGGTACGAACCCCAGTTCCTTGACCGCCGCCTCGACACGTTCGCGGGTGGCCGGCGCGACCTTGTCGGGCCGGCTCAACGCCCGCGAGACCGTGCCCGCGTGCACCCCGGCCAGAGCGGCAACATCGACGATCGTCGCTCGCGAGTCGTTGCGCACGCGACGGGACTCTACGTCACGCATCCATCCGAAAATGGAGCAGATGTCGCGCTCGAGCGCGACATCTGCTCCATTTTCGGGGAGTTCGGGCGACCGCGGGCGGTCAGCGGGCGGACCGGGCGATGACCGTGTCGCCGAGCTCCTCGAGGGCTTCGAGGGCGTGGGCGAGGGAATCGCCTGGCACGGCGAGGCTCGTCCACGTGACACCGATCGCGGCGAGCTCGGCGATGGTCTCGAGCGTGCCGTCCGCACCGCCGCCGGCCGCGGGATCGCCCAGAGCCGGGGGGCTGAACGCCACGTCGATCGATCCGCGATCGCGGCCGGCTTCGTCGACGAACCGCCACAGTTCGTCGAGCATCACCGCGAGATCCTCGGCGGTCTCCAACGGCGGGGTCTTGGCCGTGGTCGCCAGAACACGTGGTGCCGGGAACGGGCTCCACCCGTCGGCCACCGCGGCCACGCGGCGGCGCGACAGGCGGCTGTTGCCGCCGATCCAGATCGGCGGCAGGGGACGCGGCTTCGGGTTGGCCGATTGACCGACCGCCTCGAAGTGCGCGCCCGTGTACGTGTAGTCGTCCGTCGTCCAGATGCCCCGGATCACCTCGAGGGCCTCGTCGAACAGATCGTTGCGCTCGTCGAAGTCGACGCCCAGCGCCTTGTACTCGCCGCGCAGATAGCCGGTGGCGACGGCGAGGATGAAGCGCCCGCCCGACAGCGCATCGACGGTCGCCGCGGCCTTCGCCACGAGGAACGGGTTGCGGTACGGCAGCACGTAGATGTTCGGGATCAGCATCATCCGCTCGGTGATCGCCGCGCAGTACGCGAACGCGGCGATCGGATCGAAGGCGTCGTGGCCGCCGGCGTTCAACCACCGGTCGGTCGGGGCCGGGTGGTCGGTGAAGCCGATGCCGTCGAACCCGGCCCGCTCAGCCGTCCGGCAGAACGCCGCCAAGCCGGCTCCGGTCAAGAAGTCGGCGTCGGGCGGGTGCGCGAGGATCGGGTACGACACCGAGAACTTCATCGAGGGAAACGTACATGGCGACCGGAATCGACCCATCGGACATCCTGTTGACCGGCCGCGTGGCCGTGGTGACGGGCGGTGGCGCCGGCATCGGCAAGGGCGTGGCCGCGGGCCTTGCGGCATTCGGCGCGTCGGTGGCGATCTGGGAGCGCGATGCGGAGACGTGCGCGGCCGCCGCCGGCTCGATCGGCGCGCTCGGCATCGTCACCGACGTGCGCGAGACCGACCAGGTCGACGCCGCCCTCGCGCGGACGACCGAGGAACTCGGACCGGCGAGCATCCTCGTGAACAACGCCGGCGGCACGTTCTGGTCGTCGATCCTCGACACGAGCGAGAACGGCTGGGACGCGCTCTACCGTTCGAACCTCCGCCACGTGCTGCTCTGCACGCAACGCATCGTCCGGGGCATGATCGACGCCGGCATCGGTGGCAGCATCATCAACGTCACCTCGATCGAGGGCGTGCGTGCCGCTCCCGGCTATGCCGCGTATGCCGCGGCCAAGGCCGGCGTGATCAATCTCACCAAGACCGCGGCGCTCGAGTTCGCGCCGTACGGCATCCGGGTCAACGCGCTCGCACCGGACATCACGATCACCGAGGGGATCCAGGCGCTCGCCCAGCCCGGTGACGAGGATCGGTTCCGCTCGACCGTGCCGATGGGACGCGCCGGTCACGTCGACGAGATGGCGGCCGCCGCCGTGTTCCTTGCGAGTGACATGGCGGGGTACATCACCGGCCAGACGATCCACGTCGACGGTGGCACCCACGCGGCCGGCGGCTGGTACCACCACCCCGCCACCGGCGCCTACTCCCTCGGCCCCACCGCCTGAGCGAAGACCGACGGCGGGCACCACACGGTGGACCAGCGCAGCCGCGATGTGTCATGCTTGGTAGTGCAATCGTTTGCATACGTTCGAGGGGATGCGATGCTGAGACCACAGGACAACGGGATCCGGGAGTGCAAACGGCTCGACGGCGTGTGGGCGTTCACGCCCGACGCCGCCGGGGCCGGGCGGCGTGACGAGTGGTGGCGCGGCCCGCTCCCCGACGCCCGCACCATCGCCGTGCCGGCGAGCTACAACGATCTGTTCGTCGACGAGCAACTCCACGACCACGTCGGCGACGTCTGGTACCAGCGGACCGTGTACGCGCCGGCCGGCTGGGACGGCCGCGTCTCGTGCTCCGCTTCGACTCCGCGACCCATCGAGCGGTCGGTGTGGGTGGACGACGAACTCGTCGTCGAGCACGAAGGCGGCTACACGCCGTTCGAAGCCGACATCAGCCACCTCGCCGCACCGGGCCGCGCCCTGCGGGTCACGGCCGTCGTCAACAACGAGCTGACGTTCCAGTCGGTGCCGCCGGGCGTGATCCAGGTCCAGCCCGACGGCACCCGCACCCAGCGCTACTACCACGACTTCTTCAACTACGCCGGCCTGCACCGCAGCGTGTGGCTGCACTCCACGCCGGTCGACCACATCGACGACGTCACGGTCGTCACCGACGTCGACGGTTCGACGGGCGTGGTGCAGTACCGCGTCGAGGTCGCCGGTGACGCGGCCGTCAGGGTTGCGCTGCGCGACGCCGACGGCACCGTGGTGGCCGAGGCGAGCGGCGGGACCGGCGAACTGCGGGTCGACGACGCCCACCTGTGGGCGCCCGGGCACGGGTACCTCCACGAACTGACGGTGGAGTTGCTCGACGGCGACGACGTGGTCGACCGCTACCTCCAGCCGGTCGGCATCCGCAGCGTGCGCGTCGAGGGCGCCCAGTTCCTCATCAACGGTGAACCGTTCTACTTCCGCGGCTTCGGCATGCACGAGGACCACCTCGCTCGCGGCAAGGGACATGACAACGCGTCGATGATCCACGACTTCGCGTTGCTCGACTGGATCGGCGCGAACTCGTTCCGCACGTCGCACTACCCGTACGCCGAGGAGATCCTCGACGAGGCCGACCGCCGCGGCATCGTGGTGATCGACGAGACGGCCGCCGTCGGGCAGAACCTCGGCATGGGCGGCGGATTCTTCATGGGCGGCACGTTCAAGACGTTCTCCGACGAGACGCTGAACGACGTGACCCAGGAGGTGCACCGCCAGGCGATCCGCGAACTCGTCGCCCGCGACAAGAACCACCCGAGCGTGGTGCTGTGGAGCGTCGCCAACGAACCCGAATCGCACACGGAGGAATCGCTCGCCTACTTCGAGCCCCTGTTCGCCGCCACGCCGCGAGGCCGACCCGAGCCGGCCGGTCGGTTTCGTCAACGTGATGCTCGCGCCGTACGACAAGTGCCTGGTGACGCCGCTCGCCGACGTCGTGATGGTCAACCGCTACTACGGTTGGTACGTGGACACGGGCGACCTGGCCGCGGCGGAACGCAACCTGGAGGCCGAGCTGACGGGGTGGGCCGACACGTTCGACAAGCCGATCATCATCACCGAGTACGGCGCCGACACGATCCACGGGTTCAACTCGGTCCGGCCGGTGCCGTGGAGCGAGGAGTACCAGTCCGCGCTCCTGGCGATGTACCACCGCGTGTTCGACCGGATCCCGGCGGTGGTCGGCGAGCACGTGTGGAACTTCGCCGACTTCGAGACGACCGCCTCGATCCTGCGTGTCGGCGGCAACAAGAAGGGCGTGTTCACCCGCGACCGGGCGCCGAAGGCGGCGGCACGTGTGCTCCGTGAGCGCTGGACGACGCGGCCGTGAGCTCCACGTCGAATCGGCCGCTCACGCTGCACCCCGACCGGCTGTTCTCGCCGGAGCCGATCCAGCGCACCATCGCCCGCGAGCTCTACGCCGAGATCGCCGATCTGCCGCTCCTGTGCCCGCACGGCCACACCGACCCTCGATGGTTCGCCGAGAACGAGCCGTTCGCCAACGCCGCGGACCTCCTGATCACGCCCGACCACTACCTGGTCAGGATGCTCTACAGCCAGGGAGTCCCGCTCGAGGCGCTCGGTGTCCCGCCGCGGGACGTCGACGCCGCCGGCGAACCGGGCGACGGCGTTGCGTCGCCGAGAGACGTGTGGCGCACCTTCGCCGAGCACTTCCATCTGTTCCGCGGCACACCGTCGGGCTTCTGGATGAACCACGTCTTGAGCGACGTGTTCGGCATCGACATCAGACTCACCGGCGAGACCGCCGACGCCACGTACGACCACATCGCCGAATGCCTCGCGGACGACGCGTTCCGGCCACGGGCGCTGCTCGACCGGTTCCGCATCGAGGTCGTCGCCACGACCGACGGCGCGCTGAGCGACCTGGCCCACCACCACAAACTCGCCGCCGACGGTTTCGCCGGCCGGGTGATCCCGACGTTCCGGCCCGACTCGGTGGTCGATCCCGACCACGAGGTGTACGCCGACCACGTCCAGCGCCTCGGGGAGATCACCGGGCGCGACACCACACGGTGGGACGAGTACCTCGCCGCGCTGTTCGACCGCCGCAAACTCGCCATCTCGCTCGGCGCCACCGCCACCGACCACGGGCACCCGTCGGCGTACACGGCCTCGGTCGACCCGGCAACTGCACAACGATTGCTCGATGGCGCGCTGGCCGGAACGCTCGACGCGGCCGGCAAGGAGACGCTGCGCGGGCAGGTGCTCGTCGAGATGGCCGCGATGAGCATCGAGGACGGGTTGGTGATGCAGCTCCACCCGGGCTCGCACCGCAACCACAACCGCCCGCTCTACGAACGGTTCGGACGCGACATCGGCGCCGACATCCCCGGCGCGATCGACTACGTCGACGGCCTGCGCGCGCTGCTCAACCGTTTCGGCAACGACCCGGGCTTCCGCATGGTGGCCTTCACGCTCGACGAGACGACGTTCTCCCGCGAACTCGCCCCGCTCGCCGGCCACTACCCGGCGCTGTACCTCGGCCCGCCGTGGTGGTTCCTCGACAGCGTCGAGGGGATGCTCCGGTTCCGACGCGCCGTCACCGAGACCGCCGGGTTCGCCAACACGACCGGGTTCGTCGACGACACCCGGGCGTTCCTGTCGATCCCCGCCCGCCACGACGTCGCCCGCCGCGTCGACTGCCGCTACCTCGCCGAACTCGTGAGCGACCATCGACTCGAGCTCGACGAAGCCCACGAGATCGCCCACGAACTCGCCGTCGGCCTGCCGCGTCGCGTGTTCAACCTGCGCCCGCCCGAGGCGTGATGCCACGTCTCTCCGACTCGACCGTGACCACGGCGGCTGCGGCGATGCCTCGACGTACGACCGCGGCGACATGCGGTGCGGCATCGTGCATCTCGGGCTCGGCGCGTTCTCCCGCGCCCACCTCGCGGTGTACGCCGACGACCTGCTCGCAACCGGTCACGACGGCCCATCGATGAATCTCGGGATCATCGGTGTCTCGCTGCGCAACGACGACGTGCCGAACGCGCTCGGCCCGCAGGACGGCCTGTACACGCTCGGCGTCGTCGACGGCACGACGACGACGCACCGCATCGTCGGGTCGGTGCGACAGGCACTGCACGCCCCGTCGGAGGGCGCCGCGGTGCGCGAGGCGCTGGCGTCGACCGACACGACGATCGTGTCGGTCACCGTGACGGAGAAGGGCTACTGCATCGACCCGGCCACCCGTCGTCTCGATCGGGCCCATCCCGACATCCGCCACGACGTCGATCATCCCGACACGCCCCGCAGCGTCGTCGGCCACCTCGTGCTCGCCGCCCGCGACCGGCGGGCCCGCGGCGTGGGCGATCTCACCGTGTTGAGCCTCGACAACCTGTCGGCGAACGGCTCGACGTTGCGCTCCGTCGTGCGCGAACTGGCGGCGATCGGGGACCCGTCACTCGCCGTGTGGACCGACGAGCACCTGGCGTTCCCGAACAGCATGGTCGACCGGATGGTGCCGGCGACCGACGACGACTTCCGCGAGACGGTCGCCGCCGGCGATCGGCCTGCACGACGCCTGGCCGGTACGCGCCGAGCCGTACTCGCAGTGGGTCGTCGAGCGCCGATGGGCGACGCCGATGCCACCGCTCGGCGACGTCGGCGTCCAGGTCGTCGACGACGTCGCTCCGTGGGAGATGCTGAAACTGCGCGTCCTGAACTCACTCCACACGGCGGCCGCGCACTACGGCCTGCACCAGGGGCTCGCCACGATCGATCTCGTCGCGGCCGATCCGGGAGGGCGGGACCTCCTCGACCGCATGGCCGCCGAGATCGCCGAGGTGCTCGTCGGGCCGCCGGGCGCCGACGTCGACGAGTACATCGCGACGACGCTCCGACGCTTCGCCAACTCCGGCCTCGGTCACCGGTGCGATCAGGTCGCCACCGACACGAGCCAGAAGCTCCCGCAGCGGTTGCCCGGCACGATCCGGGACCGGTTGGAGCGGGGACTCGCCATCGACGCGCTCGCCGACGTGCTCGCGCTGTGGGCGTGGTCGACACTCGGCGTCGATCACCGGGGCAACCCGCGGACCGTGTCCGATCCCCTCGCCACCACGTACGCGCGGATCGCAACGGACTGCACCACCGACGGCCAGATCGACACGGCGGCGCTGGCGGCCGCACTGATCGGGCTCCCGATCTTCGGCGATCTCGCCGGCAACCCTGCCCTCGTGGGTCCCGTCGCCGCACGACTGCCCGCCCTCCTCGATCGCACCGCACGCCTGGAGACGAAGTCATGAGAACGTCGTTCAACGCCGACTGGATCGTCAAGCCGAAGCTCAACCGCTTCCTCGAACTCACCGGCGCAACGTCCGGGACCGAGCCGGAAACGGTCACGCTCCCCCACGACGCCATGATCGGCACGACCCGTGATCCGTCGGGCTCGCACATGAACGCCTACTTCCCCGACGGTGTGTGGGAGTACACGAAGACGTTCGACGCGCCCGAGGAGTGGCGCGACCGACGCGTGCGGCTGCAGTTCGAGGGCGTCTACCGCGATGCGCAGGTGTTCGTGAACGACGACTTGCCGGCGGCGAGCCGTACGGGTACGGCGAGTTCCTCATCGATCTCGACCCCTGCCTCCGCTACGGCGCGACGAACACGATCAAGGTCGAGTGCCGCGCCGGCGACGATTCCCGCTGGTACTCCGGTGCCGGCATCTTCCGGCCGGTGCACCTGTGGGTGCAGGAGCGCACACATCTCGCGATCGACGGCGTGTGGATCACGACCCCCGAGATCGACGACCGGGGCGCGGTCGTCGAGGTCGCCGCCGAGGTCGAGAACGAGACGCCGCACACGGTGACCGTGCGGGTGCGCAACTCGATCGTCGACGCCGAAGGCAACGAGACGGCGGCCGGCGAGATCCCGCTGACGCTCCGGCCGCACACGACGCGCCGTCGCCCGCCAGCGGCTGTACCTCGCCGACGCTCACGCGGTGGAGCCTCGACGACCCCCACCTCTACACGTGCACGACGACCGTCACGGCCGCCGACTCAGCGCTCGACGAGGCGATCACCACGTTCGGGGTGCGGCGGCTGCAGCTCGACGCGCGCCACGGGTTACGGATCAACGGTGAGACCGTGAAGTTGCCGCGGCGCGTGCGTGCACCACGACAACGGGCCGATCGGAGCGGCCACGATCGACCGGGCCGAGGAGCGCCGGGTCGAGCTGCTGAAGGCCGCCGGTTTCAACGCGATCCGCAGCTCCCACAACCCGGCCAGTCGGGCGATGCTCGCGGCGTGCGACCGCCTGGGCGTGGCCGTGATGGACGAGGCCTACGACGTGTGGACCGAGGGCAAGCGCGACCACGACCACGCGTTGCGCTTCGCCGATCGGTGGCGAGGCGATCTGGCCGCCATGGTCCGCAAGGACCGCAACCACCCGAGCGTCATCATGTACTCGACCGGCAACGAGATTCCCGAGATCGGCTCGCCGCTCGGCGCCGCGCTCGCCCGCGACCTGGCCGAACACGTCCGTTCGCTCGACCCCACCCGCTACGTGACGAACGCCGTGCAGCCGTTCCTGGCGATCCGCGACCTGATCTCCCGGATCGGCGACTTCCTGCCCTCCCAGGAGGAGACCGCGACCAGCGACCGCGACGACCAGCCGGCGGGCGTCAACTCGCAGATGACCGCGTGGGCCCAGATCAAGGACCGGATGATGGCGTCACCGTTGGTCGACGACTGCATCGAGGAGGTGTGCGCGTCGCTCGACGTCTCCGGCTACAACTACCTCGACGTGCGGTACGCCACCGATCACGAGACACACCCCGATCGGGTGATCGTCGGTTCGGAGACGTACGTCACCGCGATCGACCGGGCGTGGCCGATGATCATGGATTCCGGACACGTGATCGGCGACTTCACGTGGACCGGCTGGGACTACCTCGGCGAGGTCGGTATCGGCCGCGTCGAATACGCCGGCGACCGCGACGCCGACGACGACTCACCACAGTTCATGGCCCCGTACCCGTGGGTGCTCGCCGACTGCGCCGACATCGACATCACCGGATTCCGCACTCCGCAGTCGTACTTCCGCGAGACCGTGTTCGGGCTGCGGAGCGAGCCCTACATCGCCGTGCGCCGTCCCGCCAACCTCGGCCGGGAGGTCACCCACACCGGACCATGGGCGTGGAGCGACACGATCGCCGGCTGGACGTGGCCCGGGTTCGAGGGCACGACCGTGCCCGTCGAGGTCTACTCCGACGCCGACGAGGTCGAGCTCCTGCTCGACGGCGAGTCGATCGGCCGGGAACCCGCCGGCGCAGGCAACGGCTTCCGCGCCCACTTCGACGTCGCGTACGCGCCGGGCGAGCTGGTCGCCGTGGCCTCTCGCGACGGTGTCGAGTCGGGACGCACCGCGTTGCGCACGGCGGTCGGACCACTCCGCATCGCCGCCGCGGTCGACCGTGAACACATCGACGCCACCGACACCGATCTCGCATACGTCTCGGTGTGGCTCACCGACGCGTCAGGCGTGATCGACACGGGCGCAGATCGGGCGATCACCGTCACCATCGACGGCCCGGCGACGTTGCAGGGCTTCGCCAGCGCCGACCCGCGATCGCTCGAGTCGTACCGGTCCGCCACGTCCACCACGTACGAGGGACGGGCACTCGCCGTGATCCGGCCGAGCGGACCCGGAACGATCACGGCGACGTTCACCGCCGACGGGCTCGACGCCGCGGCCTGCCAGATCACCGCCACGTAGACCGCGGCGCTCGCGTCGGCGGCCGTCATCGTCCAGGTCACCGCACACCGGAGCGCCACTAGCTTGGCGCCGTGAGGATCGCCATCGTCGGCACGGGGGCCATGGGGTCGGTCTATGCGGGCCTGCTCGGACGGGCGGGCAACGAGGTGTGGGCCATCGACACCTGGCAGGACCACATCGACGTGATCGCCCGCAGCGGCCTCCGGGTGTCCGGTGCGAGCGGGTCGTTCACGGTCGACACGCTGCACACCGCGCAGTCGCCGGACGAGGCCGGACCATGCGATCTGTGGGTGATCGGGACGAAGGCATCGGCGGTCGAGGAGGTCGCGGCGAAGATCGCCCCGCTGCTGCGGCCCGACGACGTGGTGATGGCGTTCCAGAACGGCCTCGGTGCCGGCGAGCGCGTCGCCCGCCAGATCCCCGACCGACACGTGGTGATCGGGATCGCCGAGGGCTTCGGCTCGTCGATCCCCGAGCCCGGGCACGTGCACCACGAGGGGATGCGCCTGATCCGCATCGGGGAGATGCACGGCGGAGTCTCCGATCGCGTCGGACGCATCGAGCGGACGTGGCGTGAGGCGGGCTTCAACGTCAAGGCGTTCGCCGACATCGACCTGATGATCTGGGAGAAGTTCCTCTGCAACGTCACGCTCAGCGCACCGACCGCAGCCTTCGACCTGACCGTCGGTGATCTCATGGCGAACTCCGAGGCATGGGCGGTGGCGATCGGTTGCCTCCTCGAGGCATGGCAGGTCGGCCGGGCCTCGGGTGTGCAGTTCGGCTTCGACGATCCGGTCCGCTACGTCACCGAGTTCGCCGCCACGATCCCCGACGCCAGCCCGTCGATGCGCCTCGACCAGCTCGCCCGCCGCCGGTCCGAGGTCGACGTCATCAATGGCGCCGTCGTCGACCTGAGCCGCGAACTGGGCCTGACCGCGCCCTACAACGAAACCCTCTGCGCGATCCTGCGCGAGCGGGAGTCCCGCTTCGAGTAGTCGAGAACCCTGCCTTTCCGGACCGGGTCCGAAAAGGCAGGGTCGGGTCGACTCGGAGGGCCTGACCTACTCTCACCACGTGCCGACCTCGACGGGTGCTCCCCGCTTCCACCTGTTCCTGCCGCAGATGCGGATGTCCCACGAGGCGATCGTGGAGCGGGCGCGGACCGCCGAGGCCGTCGGGTTCGAGGGCATGGCGTTCATGGACCACGTCGTCCCCCCGCTCGCCCCCGACCAGCCGATGTGGGAGGCGATGTCGATCGCCGGGTGGGTCCTCGCGCACACGACCACGCTCACCGTCGGGCATCTCGTGTTGTGCGATTCGCTCCGCCATCCGGCGATGCTCGCCGAGCAGGCCAAGTCGCTCGATCACGCCTCCGGCGGCCGCTTCGAACTCGGCATCGGGTCGGGTTCGATCCCGGCCGAGCTCGAGACGTTCGGCGTGAGCACGGCCGGCGGAGCCGAGCGCACCACTCGCCTCAGCGAGACGCTGGCGATCCTGCGCGGCCTGTGGAGCGGCGAGCCGTTCGACTTCGCCGGCGAGCACTTCACCCTGACGAACGCGATGCAGCAGCCGGCGCCGACCCGCAGGATCCCGATCACCATCGGTGGGGTCGGGCCCCGGACCCTGGGCCTCGTTCGCGAATACGCCGACTGGTGGAACGTGGCGATCAGCGCACTCGACCGGATCGACGAACTCCGCGACCAGGTCGGCGACGTCCGCGTCTCGATCCAGCGCACCGTCGCGGTCGTCCCGTCGGAGGCCGAGCGCGAGTCGATCGTCGAGACCACGCGCCGCCGCTGGGGAGGAACCGTGATGAGCGACCACGTCGCCCTCGGCACCACCTCCGAGCTGATCGACCACTTCGGCGCGCAGCACGAACGTGGCATCGACCGCTTCTACATCTGGTTCACCGACTTCGCCCCGACCGCATCGATCAGCCGCTTCGGTGAGGTCATCGCCGCGTTCAGCTGACGGCGCGTCGCTCCTGCGCCGCGACGTGGCGCTCGAGGTCGCGGGCGATCGTCCACGGATCCTGGAGCGGTCCGAAGTGGCCGATGTGGTCGTAGCGCACGAGGTGACCGTTGACGAGCGCATCGGCGAGTGGCGGGCCGAGGCGGGCGGGGTTGGGCCCCTCCTCGTCGTGGCCGACGGCGACGGCGGTCGGTGTCGCCACGTGGCGCACCGCACTGAGCTTGGCGGCCCGGCCGTTCTCGAACACGGTGGCCTCGACCTCGGGCAGACACTTCAACCGCACCGACCCGTCCGGTTGCTCGGCGAAACCGTTCTCGACGTAGGCCGCCAGGAATCCGGCCCTGACCTGGTTGAACGGTGGGCGGCCGGCGTAGCGGGCGACCACGTCGGCGGGTGAGGGGAAGACCTGCCGTCGGCGGCGGGCGGCGTCGCCCATCACGTTCTGGCCGTCGGTGGCCGCATCATCCGGGAACGTGATCGGCTCGAAGAGGAACAGCGAGTCGAACAACCCGGGCACCGCCCGCTCGGCGAGGAGGAGCGCCCCGCCGCCCATCGAGTGGCCGAAGGCGTGGAGACGATCGGCGTCGACGTGCCGAGCGACGGCGACGACGTCCTCGGCCATGCGGTCCCAGCCGAGATCCAGATCGGGATCCAGATCGGGATCCAGATCGGGATCGGGCGCACCCGATCGCGTCGAGTCGCCGTGCCCGCGGAAGTCGAAGGCGACGACGCGGAACGTGTCGGTCAGCTCGTCGGCCAACAATTGGTACATCGCACCGCACAGACCGGTGGCGTGGGCGATCAGCAGCACGTCGCCGCGGCCACCGAGTTCGTAGCCGGCGAGTTCGCATCCGTCGGCGCTGGCAACGGTCCAGGAGGGTTTCATCGACCAGCATCCTGGCGCGTGCGCACCGTGTGCACTACAACCGGGAGATGCCGGATCGAGCCGCTGATCACCGATCGGGTCGTCCCCGCTCGGGGAGCAGCGCCAAGAGCCTGCTGCTGACGCTCCTCGGCGAGTTCACCCTGCCCCACGGAGGATCCGTGTGGACGTCGACGATCGTCGACGGTCTCGGACTGATCGACGTGGGCGAACGGAACGCGCGCCAGGCCGTCGCCAGGCTGAGCGACGAGGGCCTGCTCGACCGCGAGCGCCATGGCCGCCGGACCCGCTGGCACCTGACGGCGAGCGGCACCCAACTCCTGCAAGCCGGCACCGACCGCATCTACGGCTTCGGCGCGGCGGACGAGACATGGGATGCCCACTGGCTGGTCGTGCTGGCGACCGTGCCCGAGGACCAACGCGCCAAGCGACACCAACTCCGGAGTCGCCTCGGGTTCGCCGGCTTCGGCTTCATCGGATCGGGCATCGCCGTTTCGCCGCACACCGAGCGCGAAGCGGAGGCGAACGCGATCCTGCACGACCTCGATCTCGGCGACGAGCGCGATCGTGCTCCTGTCGGAGACCGGCACGTTCGTGCCCGATTCCGAGATCCTCCGCCGCGCCTGGGATCTCGACGAGCTCGGCCAGCGCTACACGCAGTTCATCGACGACTTCGGACGACGGCGGCCCACCTCGACCGCCGGCCGGTTCGCGGCGATCGTCGAACTGGTCCACGAATGGCGACGTTTCCCGTTCAGCGACCCTGAGATCCCGCACTCGCTCCTCCCCGCCGCCTGGCCGGGGCGCCGCGCCAAGCGCCTGTTCGACACGAAACACGAGGCCTGGTCACCGTGGGCGAACGCCTGGTTCGTGAACGCCGAGATCGACGGCAGCTGACCCGTCTCCGCCATGTGCGATGTCGATGTAGCGGCGCCCGCGCCTGACAACGACATCGCTCGGGGATCGTTCCACATGTTCTTGACGAATCGCCATTCAGATGTAGAATGATTCCGGAAAGGGGCACGATGACCGAACCCGCGCCAGCCGATCTGGCGTCGATCACCTTCGCGGTCGACCCGCAGTCCTACCGCCACTGGCGGCTCGCCTTCGACGGGCCGGTGGCGACGGTGACGATGGCGGTGACGCCGGACGCGGGACTGCGCGACGACTACGAGCTGAAGCTCAACTCCTACGACCTGAGCGTCGACATCGAGCTGTACGACATCGTGCAACGCCTGCGATTCGGGCATCCGGAGGTCGGTTGCGTCGTGGTGACCGGTGGCGTCGACAAGGTGTTCTGCGCGGGAGCAAACATCCAGATGCTGGCGACGTCGACACACGGTCACAAGGTGAACTTCTGCAAGTTCACCAACGAGACCCGCAACGGCATCGAGGACGCGACGGCGAACTCGCAGCAGGTGTGGATCGCGGCGGTGAACGGCACCGCGGCGGGAGGCGGCTACGAACTCGCCCTCGCCTGCGACGAGATCCTCCTGATCGATGATCGGGCATCGACCGTCTCCCTGCCCGAGGTTCCGCTGCTCGCCGTGCTCCCCGGCACCGGTGGGCTGACCCGCGTCGTCGACAAGCGGTTCGTCCGCCGCGACCTCGCCGACGTGTTCGCCACCCGCACGGAAGGGGTCAAGGGCCAGCAGGCGGTCGACTGGGGACTCGTCGACGTGATCGCCCCCAAGAGCAGCTTCGCCGAACTCGTCGCCACCCGCGCCCTCGCCCGGGCCCACGCTTCCGACCGGCCCACCGATCAGCCGGCCGACGCCCAGGGGATCGAGCTGCCGGCACTCGGGTCGTCGACGGTGATCGAAGGCGACACCATGCGCTCGACGCACGTCGACGTCGACATCGATCGCGAGCTCGGCTGCGCCCGCATCACGATCCGCGGGCCCGAACGCACGCAGCCGGTCAGCGGCGACGAACTGGCCTCCGTCGGCAGCACTGCCTGGATCGTGCAGGCGGCGCTCGAACTCGACCATGCGATCCTCCATCTGCGGTTCGACGAACCGCAGATCGGTACCTGGGCCCTGACGACGAGTGGGAGCATCGACGCCGTCTGCCAGGCCGAGGAACTGTTCGGCAACGACGGCGACCACTGGCTCGTCCGCGAGGCCCGGCTGTTCTGGACGCGCACGCTCAAACGGCTCGATGCGTCCGCCCGCACCCTCGTGGCGATGGTCGAGCCGGCGAGCTGCTTCGCCGGCATCCTCGCCGAAGTGATGCTCGCCGCGGACCGCTCGTTGATGCTCGACGGCACCCGCCCCAGCATGGACGAGGGCGGACAGGACGAGCCCGCACCGATGATCCGCCTCACGGCGGCGAACGACGGCGCCCATCCGATGTCGAACGGATTGAGCCGCCTCGAGTCGAGGTTCTGGGGCCGCGACGACGCGCTGGCCACGGCGCGGGCGCAGATCGGCGGCGGCGGCGGCGGCGGCGGCAAGGACCTCCTCGCGGCGGACGCGCTGGCCGCCGAACTCGTCACGTTCGCCCTCGACGACCTCGACTGGGACGACGAGGTGCGGGTGATGCTGGAGGAGCGCAACAGCTTCTCCCCCGATGCGCTGACGGGGATGGAGGCGAACTTCCGTTTCGTCGGTCCCGAGACGATCGAGACGAAGATCTTCGCCCGCCTGTCCGCGTGGCAGAACTGGATCTTCCAGCGACCCAATGCGGTCGGCCCGGACGGTGCGCTGCGCCGCTTCGGGACCGGCTCGCGACCGGCGTACGACGACCGGAGAGTGTGAGAGGAACGAGCACATGAGCATCGTCGACATCGACGCCAAGATCCCGAACAACGTCGACCTGGCGAGCGACAAGCGCCTGCAGCGCGCCCTCGAGTCGTGGCAGCCGCGCTTTCTCGACTGGTGGCGCGAGATGGGCCCGGTCGCCTACCAGGACAAGGACGTCTACCTGCGGACGGCGACGTCGGTGAGCCAGGAGGGGTGGGCCAACTTCGGTCACGTCGCGATGCCCGACTACCGCTGGGGGATCTTCCTCGCCGAGCCGACCCCGGAACGGACGATCGCGTTCGGCGACGCCCGCGGCGATGCGGTGTGGCAGGAGGTTCCGGGTGCGTACCGCTCCGACCTGCGCCGCCTGATCGTGGTGCAGGGCGACACCGAACCGGCCTCCGTCGAACAGCAGCGGGCGCTGTGCATGACGGCGCCGTCGTTGTACGACCTGCGCAACCTGTTCCAGATCAACGTCGAGGAGGGGCGGCACCTCTGGGCGATGGTGTACCTGCTGCACCGGTACTTCGGCGCCGACGGCCGTGACGAGGCCGACGAGATGCTCGAACGCCACTCCGGTGACGTCGACAACCCGCGGATCCTCGGGGCGTTCAACGAGCCGACACCCGACTGGTTGTCGTTCTTCTTCTTCACGTACTTCACCGACCGTGACGGCAAGTTCCAGCTGGCCTCGCTGCGTGAATCCGCGTTCGATCCTCTCAGCCGCACCTGCGACTTCATGCTCAAGGAGGAGGCGCACCACATGTTCGTGGGGGCGTCTGGCATCGGCCGTGTCGTCGAGCGGACCGTCCAGTTGATGCAGGAACACGACACCGACGACATCCGCCCGTTCGGCGGGATCGACGTCGCGACGCTGCAGCGCTATCTCAACCTGCACTACTCGTTGTCGCTCGACCTCTTCGGTGCGGAGACGTCGACGAACGCCGCCAACTACTTCGGTGCCGGGCTGAAGGGCCGGTTCCAGGAGGAACGCCGCGACGACGACCACCGGCTCCGCGACTCGATGCGCTCGGTGCCACTGGTGGCCGACGGCCGGATCACCACCCGTGAGGTCGCCCAGCTGGCGGCGCTCAACGAGACCCTGCGCGACGACTACACGGCCGACTGCCAGAAGGGCGTCGACCGGTGGAACCGCGCCCTCGCCGCCGTCGGCAGGTCGCTGGCCCTGCCGCACGTGGGCTTCCACCGCAACGTCGGGACGTTCAGCGGGTCGAGAGTGAGCCCGGACGGCCGGCTGGTCAGCGAGGCGGAGTGGGAGACGCACGTCGACGACTGGCTGCCGTCGACCCGCGACGCCGAGTTCGTCCGATCGCTGATGGTCGGGGTGCACGAACGCGGCAAGGTCGCCGGTTGGGTCGCTCCCCCGTCGACGGGCATCCATGCCAAGCCGGTCGACTACGAATACGTACGGCTGTAGGCAACCGGACCACACCGGACGATCACGCTGGGGGCAGAGCATGGACACGTACAACGCGGCGGGCTGGCTGCTCGATCGCCACATCGAGGCCGGGGCGAGCGACCGGGTCGCCGTGCGTTGCCGCGGCCACGACACGTCGTACGGCGACGTGCAGCGCCTCGTCCGGCGGGTGCAATGCGCGCTCGCCCACCTCGGCGTGCGCCGCGACGAACGCGTCGTGATCGTGATGAACGACTCACCCGAGATGATCGCCTGGATCCTCGGCTGCCTGCGCGGTGGCGTGATCGCCGTGCCGATCTCGACGATGCTCACCGGCACGGACGTCGCGTCGATCGTGGCCGATGCCGAAGCGAGCGCCCTCGTGGTGTCGACCGAGTACCTGCCGGTCGTCGAACCGGTGCGGGCGGCGCGTGGTGGCGTCCGCGTCGTGCACGTCGACGATCCCGACGAAGACGACAGTGCGATCGCCGATGGTGCTGCCGGGGTCGAGCGGTGGACGGCGTTCACCGACGACGCCGAGATGCCCCTCGCCGACACCGCCGGCGATTCGGCGGCGTTCTGGTTGTACTCCTCGGGCACGACCGGGCTGTCGAAGGGCGTCATGCACGCCCACCGCAACATGCAGGCCACGTACGACACCTACGCCCGGACGGTGCTCGAGGTCGACGCCCGCCGACCGCTTCCTGTCGGTCGCCAAGCTGTTCTTCGCCTACGGGCTGGGCAACTCGCTCACGTTCCCCTTCGGTGCGGGCGCCTCGGTGGTCCTCCACCCGGAGCGACCGACCCCGGCGGCGATCGGTCAGCTCGTCGCCGCCGAAGCACCGACGCTGTTCTTCGCCGTGCCCGGATTCGTCGCCGGCCTCCTCGATGCCGACATCGAACCGGCGGCGTTCCGGTCGGTGCGCGCCGGCGTCACCGCCGGCGAGGCGCTCCCCGCCGACCTCCAACGCCGGTTGTCCGAGCGGTTCGGATTCCCCGTGCTCGACGGCATCGGATCGACCGAGGCGCTGCACATCTTCCTCTCGAACCGTCTCGACCGGCAGGAACCGGGCTCCAGCGGCTGGGTCGTCGACGGGTACGAGGCGAAGTTGCTCGACGACGACGACCACGTGGTCACCGAGCCGGACGCCCCTGGGTACCTCCACGTGCGCGGTCCCTCCACGGCGACCGGCTACTGGTCGCGTCCCGAAGCGTCGGCGGCGACGTTCCGCGCCGACGGATGGCTGCGCACCGGGGACGTCTACGTCCGCTCGGAGCACGACACGTGGACCTTCCTCGGCCGCAACAACGACATGATCAAGGCCGGCGGCATCTGGGTGTCGCCGGCCGAGGTCGAGGCGACGATCGTCGGCCACCCCGACGTCCTCGAAGCCGCCGTCGTCGGTGTGCGCAACGACCAGGGACTGGAGGAAGCGGTCGCCTTCGTCGTGCCGCGTCGGGGGCACAGCATCGATCCCGCGTCGATCGACGCGCACTGCCGCGAGCACATGGCGTCGTTCAAGCGCCCGCGGCAGCTCTTCACCGTCGACGAGCTGCCGAAGACGGCGACCGGCAAGATCCAGCGCTTCAAACTGCGCGACCAGCTCGCCGCCCCACCACCCGCCTGACCGGAACCCCCAGCTCGGCCGGCAGTCCCTCACAATCCCGTTTGCGTCAGGATTTTCGGCGGACCCTCCGCCGAAAATCCTGACGCAAACGGGTGCTGCGGGGCTCGCCGGCCGGACCTCGTAGCGTGGCGCGGGTGAGAGCAGTGCGTGGAGCGGATGGTGGCGTGGTCGTCGATCAGCTCGACGAGCCGCCGGGATCCGGCGAACTCATCGACATGCGGGCCACGAGCGTCTGCGCGTCGGACCTGTTGTACCTGCGCTACGGCACGACGAAGATCCTCGGCCACGAGTTGGCCGGTGTCCGGGCCGACGGCAGCGCGGTCGTCGTCGAAGCGATGTACGGCTGCATGGACTGCCCCGAGTGCCGGCTCGGGCGGTACAACCTCTGCCCGACGCACCCGCAGCGGGCCCTCGGCATCACCGCCGACGGCGGCATGAGCGAACAGTTCCTGGCGCCCGCCGGTCGGTTGATCGCCCTGCCGCCGGGTCTCGACGTGCGCGACGCGTCGATCGTCGAACCCGCCACCGTCGCGTGGCACGCCCTCCGGCTCGCCGGTGTGGGACCGAACACGAGGGTCGCCGTCGTCGGCGCCGGCGCGCTCGGGCTGCTCGCGGCCGCCGGGGCACGCCACATGGGCGTCACCGATGTCGCGCTCGAGGCCCGGCACCCGTTCCAGTTCGAGGCCGCCGAGCGCCTCGGCATCCCCGTCGGCACCGATGGCCTGTACGACGTCGTCGTCGAGGCCGCCGGGACGGTCGAGAGCCTGGCGCGCGCCATCGACCTCGTCGGGTCGCACGGCACGGTCGTCGTCCTCGGCGTCCACGTCGGATCCGTCGACGTGCACTGGGGGCCGCTGTTCCATCGCGAGGCGCGCCTGCTCCCCTCCCTCGGCTACTGCGCGCACGACGGGCGCCGGGAGATGGAGGACGCCGCGGCCATGCTCGCCGCCGATCCGGAGATCGCCCGCACCCTGATCACCCACCGGTTCCCGATCGAGGACGCCGTCGAAGCGTTCCGCGTCGCCGGGGACCGGAGCACCGCCTCGATCCGCGTGGTGATCGAACCCTGAGCCCGGCGTCGACGGGACCGGCTAACCGACCACGTCGTCGCGGGCGGCGATGATCGACCGCAACCTCGCCTCGACCGGTGCGGCGTGGTGGTCGTCGGTGAACACGTAGTCGCGGCCGTTGCGGATCGCGTCGACGATGTTCGCCGCGACCGTCGAGGCCTCGACCGTGCCGATCGGGTTGAGGCCGGTGCGGATCATCCCCGGCATCACCACGCTCACGCCGACCGGCGCGCCGATCGAGCCCATCTCGAGACGCAGCACGTCGGACAGGCCGAGCACGCCGTGCTTGGCCACGGTGTAGGGCCCGAGCCGGTCGACCGCCTGCACGGCCGCCATCGAGGCGACGTTCACGACGTGACCTTCCTCACCGGTGGCGAGGATGCGGGGCACGAACGCCCGGACACCGTGGATGACGCCCCACAGGTTCACGTCGAGCACGCGGTGCCACTCGTCGAGCCCGAGCTCCCACGAGTAGCCGCGGTTGACGATGCCGGCGTTGTTGACGGCGACGTGCAGGCCACCGAACCGATCCACGGCGAGCGCACCGGCCGACTCGAGGGCCTCGGGATCGCGCACGTCGACCACGAGCGGGTGCACCTCCGCGCCCGCGTCGCGCAGACGCGTGACGTGGTCGTCGAGCGATGCCGCGTCGATGTCGGTCATCACGATCCGCATCCCCTCGGCGACCAATGCCTCGGCGACGGCGAGGCCGATGCCGCTCGCCGCCCCGGTCACGACCGCCGTGCGTCCTTCGAATCGTTCCATCAGGCAACAGTACGCGGGCCGAGGTGATGGCGATGTCGGGTCGATAGCGCCCTACATCGCCATCGCCTCCGGGGTGGAGGCGGGTGGGTCCGGCCGTCAGAGGGCGAACGAACTGCCGCCGTTCACGGGATACGTCTGCCCCGTGATCCACGACGCCGCCGGTGAGCACAGGAACGCCACCATCGCGGCGACGTCCTCGGGCTCACCGGGCCGACGGATCGCGTACCGCCGCAGGATCGCCCGCTGGCGTTCCGGATCGCCTTCGCTCCAGAGCGCCTCGGTCATCGGCGTGCGCATCGTGCCGAGCGACACGGCGTTGGCGGTGATCCCGTGGCGTCCCACCTCCATCGCCAGCCCGCGGGTGAAACCGGCGGCGCCCGCCTTCGCCGCGCCGTACGCGGCCATGCCCGACTCCCCCACCCGGCCGGCGTCGGACACGATCGTGACGATGCGTCCCCAGCCCGCCTCGATCATCGCCGGCAGCGCGGCGTGGGCGCAGTGCATCACGCCGAGCAGGTTGACGGCGAGGTACGGCTGCCAATCATTCGGGCTGGTGTCGACGAACGACGCCATCGCCATGGCCGAACTCGCGCCGGCGTTGCCGGCGTTGTTCACGACGATGTCGACACCGGCGCCATCGAGCGCGGCGGCGACGGCGGCGTGATCCGTCACGTCGAACGGCGAGGCGTCGGCGCGTCCGCCGGCGTCGCGGACCTCGGTGGCCACGGACTCGGCCCGTTCGCCGCTGAGGTCGTTGACGAACACGTGTGCTCCGCCCGCCGCCAGCTCGAGCGCGATCGCCCGACCCACGCCCTGCCCGGCCCCCGTGACGACCGCCCGGCGGCCAGCCAACGGATTGGCCAGGTTGCCGCCGTTCGAACTTCGAGCGTCCTCTGTCATCCGAGCGACCGTAGTTCGATCAGGCACGCGCGAGGAGGGCGAAGTGTCTGCCGGAGACCTGACAGCCGCGGTGGTGAGGGCGGCACACGGCGACGTGGCAGCATCGGCGCCGTGACCGGGGACCCATCCACGCGCGTCGACCCCTATCTCGGCACGGTGGTGCACATCGTTGCGTCCCGGCAGGCGCGCCCGAATCTGCCGAGCACGGGCTGCCCGTTCTGCGTCGGCGGGCTGGAGGCGCCCGAGCCGTACGGCGTGCGGTCGTTCCCGAACCGCTGGCCGGCGCTCGGTGCGGGCCGCTGCGAGGTGGTGCTCTACACGCCTGAGCACGACGCGACGTTCGCCTCGATCGGTGCGATCGGCGCCCGCCGTGTGATCGACCTCTGGGCCGAGCGCACCGCCGCGTTGCGGGCGGCCGGCGCGGAGTACGTGCTCGTGTTCGAGAACCGCGGCGCCGAGGTGGGCGCCACGATCTCGCATCCACACGGCCAGATCTACGCCTACGACCACGTGCCGAGCCGGCCGCACCGGCTGCTCACCGCCGGCTGGCGTCCGGACGCCCACCCCGGGGATCGCCTCGTGCTCGCCGAGCGGGGCTGGCGGGTCTGGGCGCAGGATGCGGCGGTCCACCCGATCACGCTGGCGGTCGCTCCGGACGTGGAGATCGGCGACCTCGTCGCCGCGGACGACGCCCAGCGCGACGGTCTCGCCTCGATCCTCGTCGACCTGTTCGGGCGGCTCGACCGGTTCTTCGACCGGCCACTGCCGTACATGATGTGGCTCTACCAGGCACCGTCGTCCTGGGACGGCGACACGTCACCGTGGTTCAACATCGAGATCGTCTCGCCGTGGCGGTCGGCCGGCGTGCCGCGTTTCATCGCCGCTGCGGAAACGGCATGCGAGGAGTACTTCAACCCGGTCGATCCCGCCGACGTCGCGGCCCGGCTGCGGAGCCTGGGATGACCGACCGGATCGTCGCCCGGGCGCCAGGGCGGGTGAACCTCATCGGCGATCACACCGACTACACCGGCGGCCTCGTCTTCCCGATGGCGATCGACCGGTGGACCGAGATCGACGGGACGCCCGGCGATCGGATCCGTCTCGTGTCCGACGACGAGCCCGAACCGGTCGACCTGCCGACCACGATCGCGGCCGACGACGTCAAGACCGTCGAACCCCGGTGGGGGCGCTTCGTCGCCGCCGTCGCCGCGGAACTCGGCGCCGGTCGCGGGTTGGCCGGTCGTGGGTTGAACGGTCACGTGCGCACGACGATCCCGGTCGGCGCCGGGCTTGTCGTCGAGCGCCGCCCTCGAGGTCGCCGTCGCCCTCGCCCTCGGCTTCGAGGGCCCACCCCTCGAACTCGCCCAACTGGCCCGCCGGGCCGAGCACGCGGCGACCGGGGTGCCGACGGGCATCATGGACCAGCTGTGCATCGCCTCGGCACGTCAGGGGCACGCCACGCTCATCGACTGCGACACGCTGGAGGTCACCGCTGTCCCGATCCCCGACGACGTGGCGATCGTCGTGCAGTTCGTGGCGCATCGAACGCTCGAAGGGTCGGAGTACACGGACCGCGTCGGCGAGTGCGCTCGCGCCGAAGCGAGCATCGGGCCACTGCGTGCGGCGACGCCCGGCGACGTGGAGCGCATCGACGACGAACTCGCGCGACGCCGCGCCCGCCACGTGATCACGGAGAACGCCCGCGTCACGGCATTCGCGGACGCCCTCGCACGGGGCGACTACGCGCGGGCGGGTGACCTGATGGTGGCGAGCCACCGGAGCCTGAGCGACGACTTCGCCGTGTCGACGCCGACCATGGATGGAGCGGTCCGCCACCTGCTCGAGCAGCCTGGTGTGTTCGGCGCACGGATGACGGGCGGCGGCTTCGGCGGCTGCGTCGTCGCCCTGTGCCGACCTGGGGCGAGCACGCCGGGCGATCGGGTCCGTCCGGTCGACGGCGCGTCGGTGACTACGATCTGACGGCCATGGTCCGACGCCGACGTCCCAGTGAGCGGAACGGGAATTTGCACTCTCCCCACACGAGAGTAGAGTTCTCACACCGGACCGGCACCGCAGGGGTGCGGCCTCGACCAGGGGGAATCACCACCTTGACCACTTCTCATCAGCAACGAACCAGGTCGGTGCGCGTGCTGGCCGCGGCCGCCGCCAGCTGCCTGATCTTCGCCGCGTGCAGCAACTCGAGCGACGACAACGCGACCAGCGACACGACTGCCGCGACCACCGCGGACACCACCGCGACCACCACCGCCGACACGACCGCGGACACCACGGCCGACACGACGGCCGGCACCACCGCCGACACCACGGCGGACACGACCGCCGACACGACGGCCGACAGCGAGCCCGACGTCGGCACGTTCGAGGCGATCACCGGCGTCCCGGGCGTCACCGACGACGCGATCAACTTCGCCGTCCTCGGCACCGGAGCCTCCAACCCGCTCGGCTACTGCCTGCTCGACTGCTTCCAGGGCGGCGTGCAGACCTACTTCGACTACCAGAACAGCCTCGGTGGCGTGAACGGCCGCCAGCTGGCGATCAGCCGCGTCGACGACGACGAGGTCGGCAACACCCAGGTCAAGGCGCTCGAGCTGATCGGCGACGACAGCATCTTCGGCATCTTCGGCGCGCCGCTGCAGTACGCCGGCTGGTCCGACATCGGCAACGCCGGCATCCCGCTCTACACCACGTTCCCGGCCGCCGTCGACGCCAACGGCTTCGACAGCATCTACATCCCGGTGGGCAACATCTGCGCCGACTGCGCCAGCCCCGTCACCGTCCAGACGGCGACCATCGCGGGTGCGACGAAGGCCGCGTCGATCGGCTTCGGCGTGTCGCAGGCCTCCAAGGACTGCGTCGACCGCACCGAGTTGGAGTTCCAGACCTGGGGCGCCGACGCGGGCGTCGAGTTCGTCTACAAGAACAACGACCTGCCGTTCGGCTTCCCCAACGGCCTCGGGCCCGAAGTCACGGCCATGAAGGACGCCGGCGTCGACTTCATCTCGACCTGCATCGACCAGAACAGCGTGCTCGTGCTCGAACAGGAACTCGAGCGCCAGGGCATGGGCGACGTCGTCGTCGCCCTCCCGCAGGGCTACGCCGACACCCAGTTCGTGTCGGACAACGCCGCCCTGCTGGAAGGTGACATCCTCGGCGTCCCGTACCGTCCCCTCGAGTCCGACGCCGACGGTTCCGACGTCCAGACGATGATCGACGCCTTCGCCGCCAGTGGCGCCCAGATGACCGACTACGCCATCCAGGGCTACCTCGGAGCGCAGCTCGCCGTCGCCGGAATCCTCGCCGCCGGTCCGCAGTTCGACCGTGAGACCGTCGTCTCGGCGACCAACGCGATCACCGACTGGACCGCCGGCGGCATGGTGCCGACCGTCGACTGGTCGACCGCCCACACGGCGCCGACCGAGGGTGAGGATTCGCGGGTCTGCATGGCCTTCGTCAAGGTCGAGAGTGGCGCCTTCGTGATGGCCTCCGATCCGGCCGAACCGTGGGACTGCTTCCAGCTGCCGATGGCGACCTGGACCGACCCGACCCCGACCAACTTCTGACGACGGGATGATGTGAGGCGACCGATGAACACCGATTCCTCGATGGACGATGCTCGCATCGGTTGGTGAAGACCTCTTCCGGGCGGTGCTCCAAGGAGCGCCGCCCGGGACGGTCTACGCCCTCGTCGCGCTCGGCTTCGTCCTCGCCTACAAGACCTCCGGCATCTTCAACCTCGCCTTCGGCGCCCAGGCCTACGTCTCGGCGGTCGTCTTCTTCAAGACGCACACCGAGTGGGGCTGGCCGATCCTGCCGGCATTCCTGGTTTCGGTCGTCATCCTCGCGCCGGCCGTCGGCGTCCTGCTCGAATGGTTGGTGTTCCGCCACCTGAGAACCGCGCCGCCGGTCGCCGGCCTCGTGGTGGCCATCGGGCTGACGATCGCCCTCCCGGCGATCGTCGACATCGTGATGAACTTCGAGCCCAAGACGGGCGCGGCCATCGAAGGGCTCGCCCCGCGCGGCAACAACGTCTTCTACGACGTGTGGGACATCTACTCGTTCAGCCGCAACGAGCTCGTGGCGATGGTCGTCGCCCTCGCGGCCACGGTCGGCCTGGCGCTGCTGTTCAAGTTCACCGTGATCGGTCTGCGGATGCGCGCCGTCGTCGAGAGCCCGCGGATGACCGAGCTCAACGGCATCAACGCCGACCGGGTCTCGACGGCGGCCTGGGCCCTGTCGTCGTTCTTCGCCGGTCTCGCCGGCGTCCTCATCGCCCCCCGCTTCACCTCGCTCGCCGCGGGCGAGTTCTTCAACATCGTCGTCGTCGCCATCGCCGCCGCCGCCGTCGGGTATCTCGTCAGCCTGCCGCGGGCGTTCCTCGGCGGGCTCGGACTGGGCATCCTCATCGCCCTGTTCAACACGTTCATCCCCAAGTGGAGCAACGACCTCACGTGGCTCCGCCCGATCCAGAGCAACCTCACGCCGGCGATCCCGTTCATCGTGCTGTTCGGCATCCTCGTGTTCTCGCCGAAGGTGCGCCAGACCCAGCGGGCGAGTGATCCGCTCTCGGGCGTCGATCCACCCCCGTCCTCGCAGACCCATGTCGCCACCGACCCGAAGCGCGTCACGATCCAGCGCGTGCTCGGCACCGCGTTCATCGTGGCCTGCGGCGTCGTGCTGTTCACCAGGGGCGACACGGTGTGGATCTTCCTCGCCACGCAAGCCGTCGCGCTGGCGATCGTGTTCCTGTCGATCACCGTGATGACCGGCATCGGCGGCCACATCTCCCTGTGCCAGGGCGCCTTCGCCGCCATCGGCGCGTTCACCGTGTTCCAGCTCGCCGATCGCTTCGACACGCCCGTGCTCGTCGCCGCCCTCATCGGCGCGGTCATCGCGGCGGTCGTCGGCGCGCTCCTCTCGCTGCCGCTCCTGCGGCTCAACGGCATCTGGATCGCCATCGCCACCCTCGCCTTCGCGTTCTTCTTCAACGCGGTGATGGTCAAGTTCTCGTGGGTCGGCGGTTCGGCGAGCGGCGCCGCGGCGTCGCTGCCCGTCCCGCGTCCCGTGCTCGGCCCCTGGGATTTCGACAACGACAAGGTCTTCCTCGCCCTGGTGCTGATCGTCCTCGTGATCGCCACCGTGGCGGTCACGCTGTTCGGTCTGTCCACCACCGGACGCACGCTCAAGGCGGTCCGCGGCAGTGAAGTGGCCGCACAGTCGATCGGCATCTCCCCCGCCCGAGCGCGCATCATCGCCTTCTCCGTGTCGGCGTTCGTCGCCGCCATCGGCGGTGCGATGCTGGCGCTCCAACAGAAGGCGGTGAACTACGACAACAACTTCTCCCCCTTCGGCGCGCTCTTCTGGCTCGTTCTCGTCGTCACGTTCGGCGCCCGCACGCCGGCGGGAGCGCTGTACGGCGCCGCCGCGTTCGGACTGATGAACAAGATCTTCCTCGAGGGCACGTTCCTCGGCTGGATCCTGCGCGATCCGGGCCGCATCCCCGGCTTCTTCCCGATCTCGCCGAAGTGGCGTTTCATCCTGTTCGGCCTCGGCACGATCCAGTACGCCAAGCATCCGGAGGGCGTCATCGAGATGACGAGGGCCAGATCCGCCGAGAGACGGGCGAAGAAGGCCGCCAAACGGGCCGCTGCCGCGGCCGCCGTGACGGCCGAGTCGACCTCCCAGATCGAGGAGCCGGTGTCGTGACCGCCCTCCTGCGCACCCGCGGTGTCCGCAAGAACTTCGCCGGCATCGTCGCCCTCGACGACGTCGACATCGACGTCGAACCGGGCGAACGTGTCGGCCTGATCGGACCCAACGGGGCCGGCAAGACGACGTTCTTCAATTGCATCCTCGGCGTGATCGGCATCGACGGCGGCCAAGTGGAATTCGACGGTGTCGACATCTCCGGCCGCCGCGTGCACGAGCGGGCCCGGCTCGGGATCGGCCGCACGTTCCAACGGATCGAACTCTTCCCCGATTCGACCGTGCGGGACCACCTCGTCATCGCCGACCGCGCCCGGCGCAGGGAACGCAAGTGGTTCAGCGACATCCGGCTGCTCGGCGCGCCGCGCGTCGACGAGTTGACACGCACCGACGAGATCCTCGAACTCCTCGGCCTGCGCGACCTGGCCGACGAACCGATCGAACGCCTGAGCCTCGGACAGGGCCGCCTGGTCGAGGTCGGCCGGGCGTTGATGACCCAGCCGCGGCTGATGCTGCTCGACGAACCGTCGTCCGGGCTGGATCGCAGCGAGACGGCGGCGCTCGCCAAGACGCTGCGCGAGGTGCAGGAACACCGTGGGTTCGCCATCCTGCTCGTGGAGCACGACATCGAACTCGTCGCCTCGTTCACGCAGCGCAGCTACCTGCTCGACTTCGGGCGGATGCTCGTGTCCGGCACGACGGCCGAGGTGATGGCGAGCACCGAGATGCGCCACGCCTATCTCGGCGACCTGGAGGTGCCGACGTGAGCGCCGCGCTCGAGTTCCGCAACGTCGATGCCGCGTACGGCGCGTTCCGGGCACTGTTCGACGTCTCGATCACGATCGGTGCGAGCGAGGCGATCGCCCTGGTCGGACCGAACGGCGCCGGCAAGACGACGATCGCCCGCGTCGCCTCGGGGCTGATCGCCCCCTCGTCCGGTCAGATCTTCGTCGACGGCCAGGACGTCACCGGATCGCCGGCGTACGCCTTCGCCCGCGCCGGTGTCGCCCACGCCCCGGAGGGCCGATCCGTGTTCGGCACGCTCACCGTCGAGGAGAACCTCGTGCTGTCGATCAACCGGATCCGCGGGCGCAAGGGTGTGCGGGCCGGCCTCGACGCGGCGTACGACCTGTTCCCGCGTCTCGCCGAGCGCCGTGCCCAGACGGCGGGCACGCTGTCGGGCGGCGAACAGCGGATGCTGGCGATGGCCCGCGTGCTCGTCGACGCTCCCAAACTGCTCATCGCCGACGAACTCTCGCTCGGCCTCGCGCCGACGATCGTCGACCGCACGTACGAATCGCTCGCCGCCCTGCGCACCGCCGGCACCGCGCTGCTCGTGATCGAACAGCACGTGTCGCACGCCCTCGCCCTGTGCGATCGGGTCGTCGTGATGGAACACGGCACGGCGGCCTGGTCCGGCCGAGCGGAGGACGCCAACGAACGGGTCCAGGCGTTCCTCTACGCCGGCGCCGACGGTGTCCCCCACGACGGCGACACCGCACCGCCGATCTGATCGGCGATCCCACTGGGCGGTCTGCGTGACCGGTTTGTGACCGCACTTCTCCGTCCCGGAGAGTATGGTTCTCGTCACGTGGTCCGAAACGGGGGACCACCTATCACTGAGGGGGATGGTTGATGATCAACACTCGGAGGCGGCTGCCTGCATCGAGGTCGCGCCGCCTGGCCGTCGCGCTGACCGTCGGGGGTCTGTTGCTCGCGGCGTGCAGCAACTCGAGCGACGACTCGGCGACGACGGCGGCACCGGCCGGCACGGAAGCCGCCGACACGACACCGGCCGACACGACCGCCGACACCACCGCCGAGACGACCGCCGACACCACGGCCGACACGACCGCGGACACCACGGCCGACACCACACCGGCCGACACCACACCGGACGTCGGCACGTTCGAGGCGATCACGGGCGTCCCGGGCGTCACCGACGACGCGATCAACTTCGCCGTGCTCGGCACCGGGCCGTCGAACCCGCTCGGCTACTGCCTGCTCGAGTGCTACCAGGGCGGCGTCCAGGCCTACTTCGACTACCAGAACAGCCTCGGCGGCGTGAACGGCCGCCAGTTGGCGATCAGCCGCGTCGACGACGACGAGGTCGGCAACACCCAGGTCAAGTCGTTGGAACTGATCGGCGACGACACGATCTTCGGGATCTTCGGCGCACCGCTGCAATACGCCGGCTTCACCGACATCGGCGCCGCGGGCGTGCCGCTGTACACGACGTTCCCCGCGGCCGGTGACGTGAACGGCTTCGAGAGCAGCTACATCCCGGTCGGGACCCAGTGCGTCGAGTGTGCCAGCCCGGCCAGCATCTGGGGTGCCAAGGTGGCCGGCGGGACGAAGGCCGCCTCGATCGGCTACGGCGTGTCGCAGGCGTCGAAGGACTGTGTCGATCGGGCCGAATCGGAGTTCGCCACGTGGGGCGCCGACGCCGGCGTCGAGTTCGTGTACAAGAACAACGACCTGCCCTTCGGTTTCCCCAACGGCCTCGGACCGGAGGTCACCGCCATGAAGGATGCCGGCGTCGACTACATCACCACCTGCATCGACCAGAACGGTGTGCTGACGCTCGAACAGGAACTCCAGCGCCAGGGGATGGACAACGTCATCGTCGCCCTGCCGCAGGGATACGGCGACACGGAGTACTTCTCCACGAACGCCGACCTGCTCGAAGGCGACATCATCTCGATCCCCTACCGGCCGATGGAGGCCGATCCGGCCTACCCGGCGGTGAAGACGATGCTCGACGCGTTCGCCGCCAGCGGCGTGCAGATCAACGACTACGCCATCCAGGGCTGGCTCGGGGCACAGCTGGCGGCGACCGGCATCCTGGCCGCGGGACCGCAGTTCGACCGGGCGAGCACCGTGGCCGCCACGAACGCCATCACCGACTACGACGCCGGCGGCATGTTCCATCCGGTCGACTGGTCGACGGCGCACACCGCACCGTCGGAGGGCGACACCTACACGCAGTGCTTCTCGTACCTCAAGGTGCAGAGCGGCACGTTGGTGATGGCCTCCGATCCGGCCCTGCCGTTCGACTGCTTCGACTTCCCGTTCACCACGTGGACGGAACCGACCCCGACCACGTTCGACTGATCCACGCGGCGTTCTCCTGCCGGGCGGCACTCCTGGGAGTGCCGCCCGGTGCGCGTCACGGTCGATGTCCGGTTTGCTCGCGGGCCGCGGAAATGGTATTCTCCTAAAACGGAAACCTCACTCGTATCGGAACGCTGCCCGGCCACCCCGGGCGCCGCGTGACATCAGGAGCACACATGCCGAAATTCCCGAAGCCCGTCGAAGGTAGTTGGACCGAGCACTATCCGGGTCTCGGTACGGCTCCGGTGCCGTATGAGGATTCGTATGATCCTGGGTATTGGCAGCAGGAGATCGACACGATCTTCACGAAGGAATGGTTGAACGTGGGGCGTGTCGAGCAGCTCCCGCGGGTGGGGAGCTATTTCACCAAGGAGTTCGCTTGGGCGAAGCGCAGCATCATCATCGTCAAGGATCGTGATGGCACGGTGCGCGCGTTCCACAATGTGTGCCGGCATCGGGGCAACAAGTTGGTGTGGGACGACTATCCGCAGGAGGAGACGTCGGGGACGTGTCGCCAGTTCACGTGCAAGTACCACGCTTGGCGGTATGACCTGGACGGCAGTTTGAACTTTGTGCAGCAGGAGTCGGAGTTCTTCGATCTCGACAAGGAGAACCTGGGTCTGGTGCCGGTGGCGTGTGATGTGTGGGAAGGGTTCATCTTCGTCAATCTCGATGATGAGCCGGCCCAGACGTTGACGGAGGCGTTGCATCCGTTCAGTGAGGGTCTGGCTGGTTACCCGTTCGGTGCGATGACCCAGGTGTACCGGGCGAAGTCGGAGGTGAAGGCGAACTGGAAGTTGTTCATCGATGCCTTCATCGAGTTCTACCACGCCCCGATTTTGCACATGAAGCAGGCCACCGCGGAGGAGGCTCAGAAGCTGGCCGGGTACGGGTTCGAGGCGTTGCATTACGACATCTTCAGCCCGCATTCGGTGGTGTCGTCGTGGGGTGGGATGGCTCCGCCGAAGGATCCGAGCATCGTCAAGCCGTCGGAGAACGCGATGCGCAGCGGCCTGTTCGGGCCGTGGGACAAGCCGGAGGTGATCAACAACAACGAGAACCTGCCGCCGCTGGTCAACCCGGCCCGCCACAAGGCGTGGGGCACCGACACGTTCATGGTGTGGCCGAACATGATGATCCTGATCTGGGAGCCGGGTTGGTATCTCACGTACCATTACTGGCCGACCGGTCCGAGCGAGCACCTGTTCGAGACGGCGTTGTATTTCGTGCCACCGAAGAACGCCGGTGACCGCATCGCCCAGGAGATGGCGTTCTCGACGTTCAAGGAGTACGCCTTCCAGGACGCCAACACCCTCGAGGCCACCCAGTCGATGATCGAGACCGGCGTCGTCAAGACGTTCGTGCTCAACGACCAAGAAGTGCTGTGCCGCCACCACCACGCCGCGGTGCGCGCCCAGGTCGAAGCCGGCGGCCGCCCGGCCAGCTATCCGTGGATGCCGGCCGCCACGCCCGAACCGGCCGACGCCTGAAACGCAGGAGAACCCCATGACCGACACCCTTTCCCCGACCGTCACCCCTGTCTTCGTCGCTACAACGCCGGCACCGAAGGAACTGCCCGCCCAGTTCGCCGACCTCGCACCGTTCACCGACTGGATCTTCGACACGTGGCGCCCGCGTTATGAGAAGCGGCTGGCGTCGACGATGGACGAGATGCAAGCGTTCTACGACGCGATCCTGCCGCGCATGGCCGACATCATCGACTACGCCAACGGGTTCGACATCGACGACCTGCCCGACGACGTCCGCAACCTGCTGCTGTTGACGTTCGCCTTCTGCGAAGCGTCGTTCCCCGTCGAAGCCTGGCGTCAACCACGCGTGCCCGACAGCGGCGCCGCCGACATCACCATGGTCAGCGAACCACCCCTCTGACCCGACGCGTCGGAACTTTCGATCGACTCGATGGACATCGGCACGTTCCGCCAGGAACTGACCGCGTGGCTCGACGCCCACGCTGACGAGCTGGCACCACCCTTCGCGGGCAACGGCACGCTCGACGAACAGATGGCCCAGTACCGCCTGGTGAAGGGCGCGCTCTGGGACGCCGACTTCGGACGCTACGGCTGGCCCGAACCGGTCGGCGGGCTCGGTGGCCCCACGATGTTCCGCGCCGTCGTCGGCGAGGAGATCGCCGGCCGGGAACTCGCCGACCCGAGCATCTGGACGATGATCGAGGTGCTCGCCCCGACGATCAGCGCGTTCGGTTCGCCCGAACTCGTCGCCGACATGGTGCCGCGCTTCCTGCGCGGCGAGGAGCTGTGGTGCCAGGGCTTCTCCGAGCCGGGCGCCGGCAGCGACCTCGCCTCGCTCACGTGTCGGGCCGAGGCCGTCGACGGCGGATGGCGCATCAACGGCCAGAAGGTCTGGACGAGCTACGCCCAGTACGCACAGCGCTGCGTGCTGCTCGCCCGCACCGGCGAACCCGGCAGCGCCCACCGCGGCATCACCGCATTCTTCGTCGACATGGACTCGCCCGGCATCTCCCCGAGCCCGATCGAGGCCCAGCACGGCCGCCTCGAGTTCGCCGAGGTGTTCTACGACGACGTGTTCGTGCCCGACGAGCGCCGGCTCGGCGACGTCGGCCAGGGGTGGCAGGTGGCGATGGACGTGCTGCCGTACGAGCGCTCGACCACGTTCTGGCACCGCGGCGCCCACCTCCACCACCGCTGCGACCAGCTGGTGGCGCGGGTGGCGGACGGAGACGTCGTGCCGGCGACGACGGCCAAGGCGCTCGGCGAAGCGTTCCAAGCGGTCATCGCGTTCCGCAGCCGGTCGCGTGACACCCAGTTCCGCCTCGCCGCCGGCGAACCGCTCGGTGCCGAGACGTCGATCGACAAGATCCTGATCGCCACCGCCGAGCAGACCCTGCTGGAAACGGCCCGCGACGTGCTCGGCGGAGTCATCGAGTTCGACGACGACACGTTCGCCGACCGCTGGCGCGAGGAGTACCTCTACTCCAAGGCGGCCACGATCTACGGCGGCACGTCGGAGATCCAACGCAACATCGTCGCCCGTCGCCTGCTCGACCTCGGAGCCGAGTCGTGACCGGGATCGACGACGCCGTCCGGGTCGACGCGGTTCACATCGACGAAGGCGACCTGGCGATGCTCGCCGACGGGTTCTCGTCGGCGATGCTCGCCGCGCCCGGTCCGGGCGAGGCCGACGCCGCGCTGTACGACCTCGGTTGGGGCGAACTGCTCGCGGCGGCGCCGACTCAGGGCGCGGCGATGGCGTTCACCGCGCTCGGCACGACCGGATCGTCGGCCGCCATCGTCGACGACGTGCTCGCCCATGCCCTCGGGCTCGACGTCACGCCGACGACGTGCGTCGTGCTCCCCCGCCCGCACCGGTCGACACCGCCGGCCGGACGCGACGGCGATGTCATCCGCATCGACGGTCTCGTCTCGGCCCGCATCGACACCGCCGACACGGTCGTCGTCGCCATCGCTGCGGGGCCCGATCACCGCGTGGAACTCGTCGCCATCGATCCGGACCAGGTGCGAACCGCGCCGGTCGCCGGCCTCGACCCCGGCTCCCCGTACCGCCGACTCGTGATCGACCTGCCCGCCGATGCGCTCGGTTCGCGCGGGGACGGGTCCGGAACGAACGGAGCGTGGGAGGCGGCGGTCGCCGCGGGGCGGGTGGCGCTCAGTCACCAGCTGATCGCCGGCGCACGGTGGATGCTCGACGCGGCGCGGACCCACGCCGTCGACCGCGAGCAGTTCGGTCGATCCGTGGCGTCGTTCCAGGCCGTCCGGCACAAGCTCGCCGAGTCGCTCGTGGCGATCGAAGGCGCGGCCTCGGTGGCGAACGCCTGCACCGACGACGTCGACCCGCTGCTCGCCGCCGTCGCCAAGTCGCTCGCCGGCAAGGCGGCGCGCACGACGGCAACGAACGCCCAGCAGGTGCTGGCCGGCATCGGCTTCACGACCGACCACGACTTCCACCGCTGGCTGAAGCGCACGCTCGTGGTCGACACGATCCTCGGCTCGTCGAGTTCGATCCCGACGGAGATCGGCACCGAGCTCCTCGCTCGCGGTACCGCGCCGCGGCTGCTCGAGTTGTAACGCCGCACCACCGTCCACGACGATGTCGTGGCACACCGACCCGGGGGACCCATGATCACGCTCGACCAGTTGCTCACCTGTCTGACGGACGTCGAACCCGTCGACGATCCGACGCGCTGGCGGGCGGGCACGCTCGGCCTGGCCGGCGGTCACGTGTTCGGGGGTCAGATGATCGGCCAAGCGGCGGTCATCGCCGCCAGGATGTTGCCGGACATGGCGGTCAAGTCGGTCGACGTGGTGTTCCCCCGCGGTGCCCGCGACACCGGGTCACTCGACTACGACGTCACCACGCTGCACGCCGGAACGGCGTACGCCACGCTGCGCATCGATTCGTCGCAGCCGGGTCGCGACGGCACCCCGGCCGTCGGGTTCGGATCCACCGTGATGTGCCACCGCCCGGCGTCCGGCGTCGAGCACGACCAGCCGATGCCGGAATCGGTCGGGCAGCCTGACGACGCCCGCCGGGTCGATCTCGGGCTGCTGCCCTGGGAGACCCGCATCGTCGGCGACACCGACCTCGACGATCGTCGGGCCCAGCCGAACCAGCTGTCACTGTGGTGGCGGGTCGGGGAACAGCTCGGTGACGATCCGGCGATCCACCAGTCGCTGCTCGCGTTCGGCAGTGAGCTGACCCTCATCGGTACGGCGCTGCTCCCGCACGACGAGTGGAGTCAACATGACGCCCACGTCGCGCTGCGGACCTCGGTCATCGGCCACCACGTGCTCTTCCACCGCCCGTTCCGGATCGACGACTGGCTGCTCGTCACCCAGTCGAGTCCGGTGGCCACCGGCGGATCGGCCTACGGAACCGGCCACGTGTACAACCGCGAGGGCGCGCTCGTCGCCAGCTTCGCCCAACAGTCGATGATCCGGGTCGAGGAGGCTTCCTGATGGCACAGCACGCATGGTCGGAACGGTCGGTGCCGGCGGAACTCGTCGCGCGGTACGAACACGACGGATGGTGGACGGACGACACGCTCGGCGCCAAGGTCGCCGAGTGGCTCGCCGCGACGCCGAACGCCACGGTCAACGTCCACTCCCGCACCAACGAGTGGCACGGCACGTACGCCGACGTCGACGACGAGGCCCGCCGACTCATCGCCCTGCTCCGCGCCGAGGGCATCGAGCCAGGTGCCGTCGTCGCCTTCCAGCTGCCGAACTGGCGCGAAGCCATCGTGTCGTTCGTCGCCCTGGCGATGGGTGGCTACGTGCTCGTGCCGATCGTGCACATCTACGGTCGCAAGGAGGTCGCCTTCATCCTCACCGAGTGCGGCGCCGACGCCTACATCGCGCCCGCCTCCTATGGCCACGTCGACTACACCGCCATCGTCGACGAGGCAGCCCCCGACGGGCTGCGCGTGCACGTGATGGTCGGCGACGGTGCCGATCGGCCCGCCCCGGCCGGCATCCGTCGCATCGGGTGGGATGCGCTCGACCTGCTCGACCCGGTCGCCGACCTACCGACGCCGCGCGCCGACGAGGTGGCGGTGCTCGCCTACACCTCGGGCACCACCAGCGACCCGAAGGGCGTGATCCACGACCACCGGACCATGCTGAGCGAGCTGCGGCACATGAACGGATGGGTCGCCGGAAGGGCGACGCTGATGGGCTCCCCCGTCACCCATGCCACCGGCATGCTCGGCGCCGTGCTCGGCCCGCTCGGACGCGGCGGCGACATGCACGTGATCGACCGGTGGGATCCCGGCCACGCGCTCGAGGTGATGGCCGCCTACGACATCAGCGGTGGCACCGGCGCCTCGATCTTCCTGGCCACGCTCCTCGACCACCCCGACTTCACGCCGGCGCACGCCGCCAACATGGAACGCATCGGCCTCGGCGGCGCACCGGTGCCCGTGGAACTCGGACGGCGGGCCGAACGGCTCGGCATCAGGATCATCCGCGCCTACGGCTCGACCGAGCATCCCTCCACCACCGGCAGCCAGTTCGACGACCCGGCCGATCAGCGCCACACGACCGACGGTCCCGCCCTGCCGGGCGTGGAGCTCCGCCTCGTCGACCCCGACGGCGCCGACGTCCCGGCGGGTGTCGCCGGCGAGATCCTGTCGCGGGGCCCGGAGCTGTGCCTCGGCTACACCAATCCGGCGCTCGACGACGCCTTCGACGACGACGGCTGGTACCACACCGGCGACATCGGCGTCGTCGACGAACACGGCTGCCTCACGATCACCGATCGCGTGAAGGACATCATCATCCGCGGCGGCGAGAACCTGTCGGCCGCCGAGATCGAGAACGCCATCGCCGTCGTTCCCGGCGTCGCCGAGGTCGCCGTCGTCGCCGCGCCCGACGCCCGGCTCGGCGAGCACGCCTGCGCGGTGATCCGCATGGCGGCCGGCACCGACCCGATCGAACTCGCCGACCTCCTCCCCCACCTCGAGGCGGCCGGCCTGGCGCGCCAGAAGTGGCCAGAGGAACTGCGCGTCGTCACCGACTTCCCGCGCACCGCCTCCGGCAAGGTCCGCAAGGTCGACCTCCGCGCCGCCCTCCGCGAGTGAACCTGGTTCAGGCGACGACGTTGCGGATCTTGAGGTCGATGATCTGCTCCATGTCGAGGCCGATCGACTCGAGGATCGCGTCGCCGTGCTCGTTGAACTCGGGGGCCCGGCGCGACGACGCCGGCTCGCCGTCGTACTGCATCGGCACGCTGACGAGCCGGAACGGGGTACCCCCTGCTGTCTCGTACTCCACGAGATAACCGTTGGCCACGGTCTGCGGGTCGTCGGCGACCTCGAGGGTGTCCTGGGCGATCGCCCACTGACCGACGAACGACTCGAGCCGCGGGCGCCACTCGGCGAGCGTTGCGCCCGCGAAGACCTCGTCGAGGATGGCGATCGCGTCGCGACTGTTCTCCATCAGCAGAGCGGCACTGGTGAACCGCGGATCGTCCTTGAGCTCCGGGCGCTCGATGATGTCGCACAGCGGTGGCCAGTACTGACCGGCCTGCAGGCAGGTGAAGGCGAGCGTGCGGCCGTCGCTCGTGCGGTAGTTGCGGGTGAGCGGGTTCGACGCCAACCGGTCGGCGGGCGGCGCGGTCCACGGGAAGTTCATCGACAGCGACAACGCCATCGCCCCGCCCATCGACCACATGCCGGTGGCGAGCAGGGACACGTCGACGACGGTCGCATGGCCGGTCTTCTCGCGGTGGAACAGCGCACCCATGATCGCGCCGGCGATCGTGATGGCACCGATCGAGTCGCCGAATGCCGGTGCCGGCGGGTTGGTGACGTTGTCGTCCTCCGGGCGCTTCTGCCCGTAGGCGATCCCGGCCCGCGCCCAGTAGGCCGAACGAGTCGTACGAGCCCTTGTCGGCATCGGGCCCGCGAGTGCCCTGGCCGGTTCCGCGCACGTAGATGATGTCCGGGTTGTGGGCACGGATGTCGTCGACCTCGATGCTCAGCTTGGTCGCCACGCGTGGCAGCTTGTTGGTGAGGAACACATCGCACGTGGCGGCGAGCTTGTAGAGCACCTCGAGGCCCTCGGGCTGCGCCAGGTCGAGGCCGAGGCTCTGCTTGCCGCGGTTGGAGTGTTCGAGGAGGCCGTGGACGTCGGCCGCCATCGTGGCGACGCCGGTGGACGCCAGCCCGCGCATCGCGTCGCCCCGACTGATGTGTTCGATCTTGATCACCTCGGCACCGAGATCGGCCAGCGCCGCCGATGCGGCCGGCACGAACGTGTGCTCCGCAACCTCGAGAATGCGCACGCCTTCCAGGATCTTCGTCATCAGTGATGTCCCTCCACGGTCAATTGACCACTCGTTCAGAATTCGACGTCACGACGCTACCAGCGGCCCTATTGAGTGCCCTGATCCTCATCCGGCGGCCTGCGGGGTTGCAGGAGGTCGGCGAGCCCGGCGCGGTCGGCGTCGGTCAGCGGGCGCAGCGCCTCGCCCTTCGCCGGACGCCAGTGCACCGTGCCGGCGGTCCACGCCTCGCGGCGCAGACGCATCTTGTCGACCTTCATGCTGGCCAGCTTCGGCAGTTCGTCGGTCACCCGCACGAACGCCGGCCGCCACTTCGTGCCGAGGTCGGGCTGCTCGTCGAGGAACCGGTCGAACGCCCCGCCGTCGAACTCGGCGCCGGACACGAGTTCGACCGCCACCATCACCCGGTCGCCGACGGGATCGTCCGGCACGGCGTACACGGCGAGGCTGCGCACGTCGGGGAACCGGGCGACGATCGCCTCGACGGGAGCGGCGGCGAAGTTCTCACCGTCGACGCGCAGCCACTCGTTCGACCGGCCGGCGAAGTAGAGCCAGCCGTCGGCGTCGCGGTAGGCGAGGTCACCCGACCAGTACCAGCCGTCGCGGAACCGGGCCTGGGTGGCCTCCTCGTTCCTGTAGTACCCCTCGAACCCACTCGTCGGTTCGGTCTCGACGATCTCACCGATCGCCACCTCGAGGTTCGCCGGTCGGCCATCGGCGCCGAACTCGACGGGCGGACATTCCTGGCGACTCTCGGGATCGACGACCTTCACCGACGCATTGGCGGTACCGAGCGACCCGGCGGGCATCGTCGGGTCGCGGCGGATGATGATGATCCCCTCCGTCGAGCCGTAGCTGTCGCGGACGTTGCAGCCGAAGCGCCGCGAGAACTCGCGGATGTCGCGGTCGGACGCCTCGTTGCCGACCGCCAACCGCAGCGGGTTGTCGGCGTCGTCGGGCTGTTCGGGGGTGGCGACGATGTAGTTGAGGACCTTGCCGGTGTACGTCAGCATCGTCGCCCCCCACCGGCGGATGTCGACGAGCGTGCCCGACGCCGAGAAGCGCTCCCGTGTGGCGACCGGGATGCCGACCTGGATCGCCGCCGCCCAGCCGGTGAACAGCGAGCTGGAGTGGAAGAACGGCAGCGGCGTGTAGATCACGTCGCTCGGACCCAGCTCGGCGATGCCCGCCACGTGGGCACCGGTGCGGGCGTACCGGCCCTGCGTGCAGCGCACCGCCTTCGGCATCCCGGTGGATCCGGACGTGAAGATCAACAGCAGCAGATCGTCCGCCGTCACCTCGACGGCCGGCAGATCGGTCGACCGGTCGACGAGCAGCCCGTGGTAGGTCGCGCTCGCCACGTCGAGGATGCGGTCGTCGGCAACGCCGGTGTCGACGCCGTCGAGCAGCGGGCGCTGGTTCTCGTTCGTGACGATCACCTGGCAGTCGGTGTGGCGGACGAGCTGACCGAGCTGATCGCCCCGGTAGGTCGAGTTGATCCCCACCACCACGCGGCCCGACAGCGCCGCCGCGGCCAGCCAGAACAGGTACTCGGGCTCGTTGTCGAGCAGCACCCCGATGTGCGGCGGCTGCTGCGGGTCGAGGAGCTCGTCGAGCAGGGCCGCCCGGCGGCACGCCTCGGCGACGAGCTCGCGATACGTCCACGACCGGTCCTCGAAGAACAGCGCCGTCGTGTCGCGCGTGGCATGCCCGCGCAGGACCGCCGCGGCCGTGGTCAACGTGATCCCCCGCTCCGTTCGTCCGGGGACGGGTCCGGACGAACGACCAGGCCGGCGCGCGGCCAGACGGTCTCGACGAGGCGGCCCGATCGCGACAGCGTGATGACGGCGCGCCGGCCGTCGGCGCCGCCGAAGGCGAGGTTGGTCGTCACGTCGCCGGGAATCGGGTGCACGTCGATCTCCGATCCGTCGGGCGAGACGACCACCACGCCGTCGCCGATCGCGCCGATGGCGATGCGGCCGTCGGCCTCGACCGCCAGCGAGTCGAACGAGAACGGGGTGGCGGCGACGCACACGCCGCCGTGGCGGATCGCCAGCGACCCGCCGGACGGGCGGACCACACCGGGCGCGTCGAGGTCCCAGGCCCACAGGCGGCCGGTGTGCGTCTCGGCGACGTACACGCGGCGACCGTCGGGCGACAGGCCCACGCCGTTCGGGCCGAGCAGCGGGAAGGCGACCTCGCGCACCGGCGCGCCGTCGGGGGCGAGGTAGTACAGACCGCCGCGGTCGACACTCGCCCGCCGGCCCTTGCCGTGGTCGGTGAACCAGACACCGCCGACCTCGTCGACCACCAGATCGTTCGGCCCGCGGAGCGGGCGACCGTCGCAGGCGCGGTGCAGCACGGTCACCTCACCGGTGGTGACGTCGATCCGCTCGATCCAACCGCCTTCGAAGCCCGGCGGTTCGTTCGTGTGCGTCGGGCGGTCGATCGGGATGCGGAACCCGTTCACCTCGCTCCACAGGAACCCGCCGTTGTTGGCGACCAGCACCGTCGTCGCCGTCTCCGCGGCCATGCCGTTCGGGCCACCGCCCGGTGTGGCCACGACGGTCGTCGCTCCATCGGCGACGCGCAGCACGACACCACGATCGATGTCGACGACCAGCACCGACCCGTCGGCGTCGACCACCGGACCCTCGGGGAACCCGAGATCCTCGGCGAGCACCTCGAACTCGAGCGGCTCGTGGATGCGGACCACCCGTGTGCTGGTCTCCTGGGCCGGCACCGGCGTCACACGACCTCGATGCGCAGCCGCGTCAGGCGGCTGGACGCGATCCGCCAGCGCCCGTCGTCGGCCTTCACATACGTGTCGTGATAGTGGCCGAAGCCGTGCACCGACGTGATCGGCGCGGATTCCGGGAACTGCAGACGGTCCTCCATCGCCCAGATCGCGGACGCGGTGGTCGCCGACGTGACCTCGATCTCCGGCATGTGGCCGTGATGGACGGTCTGGACGTCGGCCAGCGTCGGGATCAACATGGCGAGGAACGCCTCGAGGCCCTCGAACACCCCGCCGCCGTCGCCGCTCACGTCGATCACGACGTCGGGCGTGAACAGCTCCCGGAACCCGTCCCAGTCCTTCGTGTCCATGAGGCGGAAGTAGCGCGCCTTGAGTTGCTTGATCGCTTCGAGATCGTCACTCGTCGCTGCGTCGGTGGCCGGCACTCGGTCGCTCATGGCGCTCAGAACGCGATCTGATTCGTGGTGAGCGCTCCGACCACGCCGCCGTCGACGAGCAGGTCGGTGCCGGTGACGAACGCCGCTGACGGTCCGACGAGGAATTCGGTGGCGGCCGCGATGTCGTCGGCGGTGCCGAGGCGGCCGGTCCCCGAGCCGTCGACCATCGCCTGCATGAACGCGCCGGATCCGCCGGCGAGTTCCGCGAGCCCCATCGGCGTGGCGATCACGCCCGGGCTGATCGAGTTGAGGCGCGCACCCCGTTCGCCCCAGGCGACCGATTGCGCCCGGACGCGCACGTGGTTCCCCCGCTTGGCGAACGTGTACGCCAGCCCCGGGTCGCCGCCGCGGATCGCCTCGGTCGCCGGGAGCGTCGCCAGTTCGTCGGCGGGCGCGGTGGCGAGCGCCACGAGCACGTCGGGTTCGATCGGCGGACCCATGTGGCCGGCCATCGAGGCGATGACGACACCGGCTCCGCCGCGCGCCATGACCGGCGCGAACGCGTCGAGGACGTGCGCGGTGCCCACGAGGTCGACGGCGATGATGGCGTCGGTCGAGGCGTGCACCGGTGAGACGCCGGCGGTGTGGACCATCGCGACCACCGGACCGAAGCCGGCGGCGACCCGGGCCAGTTCGGTGACGGAGTCACGGTCGGAGACGTCGACGAGTTGCGTGGTGACGACGTGACCGATCCCGGTGAGTGCCGCCGACACGCCGCTGAGTGCACCCTCGTCGACGTCGGCCAGCACGAGGTGACGTCCGGGAGCGAGCCGGTGGGCGACCGCCCGGCCCATCCCGCCGGTGCCCGTGATCACCACCACGCCCGTCACCTGGCCGCGGCCGGTCAACTCACTCATGATCCCTCCTGTCGGGTCGGCGATCGAGTCCGAGCACCCGCCGCGCGTTGTCGCGGAGGAACGCCGGGAACACGTCGTCGTGGAACGGTACGTCGTCGAGCTCGGTCATGATCCGCTCCAGCGACAGTCCCATCGGGAAGTAGCCGCCGTACATGATCCGACCGGCACCACGGGTGTTGGCGAACTCGACGATCTGGCGCGGGTAGTAGCGGGGTGCGAACGCGGACGTCGAGTAGTGGAGGTTGGGCCACTTGAGCATCAGCTTCACGGCCAGGTCGACCCACGGTTCGGCGCCGTGGCGCATCACCAGCACCAGTTCCGGGAAGTCGTACATCACCTGGTCGAGCAGCTCGACCTTCTGGCACAGCGAGGGCACGCGCGGGCCGGCGATGCCGACGGTCACGAACAGCGGCAACCCGAGCTCGACGCACTTCGCGTACAGCGGGTACATCCGCGGCGCGTCGATGGCGACCTGCGGCGACACCGCGTGGGGGAACACCGACACGGCGCGCACGTCCCACTCGGCGTGCGCGGCGACGAGATCGCGGATGTCGTCCATCCCCCGGTTCGGGTCGGACGTGTACGACGCCACGAACCGGTCGGGGTGGGCGCGCAGGGCGCGGGCGGCAGCCTCGGGCGCGGCCGTGAGGCTGACCAGCCCGACGTCGATGCCGAAACGATCCATCTCGGCGAGCGTGACCGCCACCGGATCGGCCTCGGCGGCGTGTTCGGGCACGTCGTGGAACATGTACGACGCCGGCATCGTGAACGACTCCTGCGACTCGCGGTCGCGGAGCAACTGCCGACGCATCGTCTCGTAGAGCTGGTCGTGATCGACCGGGAACCCGATCATCGTGTCGACGATGCCGACCGCGGGCCTCATGCCGTCACCCTAGCCAACGTGTCATACTGATCTTGACATCGAAGTCGATAACGACTGCAGAGGTATTCCATGCCCCGTGCGAGCCAGATCACCGAGCACCGACCCGACGCGCCGCGGTCCCGCAAGGGTGTGGCGACCCGCGCCCGTCTCGTCGAGGCCGCCAAGGACGAGTTCGAGCGGACCGGGTTCCTCGAGGCCCGCATCTCCGACATCGCCGAGCGCGCCGGCCTGTCGCACGGCAGCTTCTACCACTACTTCGATTCCAAGGAACAGATCTTCCGCGAGGTCGCCGAAGCCCAGGAAGCGTTGCTCACCGCTCCCGACGACGGCGATCCGGCGACCGGGACCACCGAGTTCGAGCGCATCCTGCGCGCCAACCGCCGCTACCTCGACCGCTACCGGGCGAACGGGCGGATCATGGGCGTGATCGAGGAGGTGTCGCGCTACGACAGCCTCGTCAACGACGCCCGCATGCGCCGGCAGAAACACTTCGCCGAGCGGGCCGAAGCATCCGTGCGGCGGCTGCAGGAGGCGGGCGTCGCCCATCCCGACATCGACCCGGAGATCGCCGCCGTCGCCCTCGGCGCGATGATCGCCCGGTTCGCGGAACTGTGGCTCGTGGAGCACTGGGGCGACTACGACTTCGACCACGCCGCCGAGCAGGTCACCAGGCTCTGGGCAAATGCGATCGGCCTGCGCGAGGCCGCCGTCTGACCGCGGCGATGTCGTTGTCCCGCACGGGCGCCGGTACATCGACATCGCACGGTGGAATCAACGTCAGGGCAGCGAGATCCGCAGCAGGTCGAGCGCGTTCTGGCGGGTGATCTGTCGCGCCGTGTCGGCTGGCAGGCCGCCCAACGACTCCTCCACGAAGTCGGCGGGTTGACGCGTGCCCTCGGCGTGGGGCCAGTCCGAGCCGAGGAGCAGCCGGTCGGCGCGCACGTCGTCGAGCAGGCCGGCGACGTCGTCCTCCCAGAACGGCGTGATCCACACGTGCTCACCGAACTGTTCGCGGGGGTGCTCGGCGAAGAAGCCGGGGTTCCGGTTGGCGGCGTCATCGAGGCGGTGGAGCATGTCGGGGACCCACGACGCACCGTTCTCGACGCTGGCGAAGCGCAGGCCGGGGAACCGGTCGAACACCTTGTGGCACAGCGCGGCGGCGTAGAAGTCGCTGACGCCACGGCCCTTGGTGATGATGCCGCGCAGCGGCGATCGGAACAACGAGCTCTCGCCGCCGCCCGGTTCCCACATCTGCACGAGGGGTTCGTAGGCGTCGATCCCGGCGTGCGTGGCGACCACGATCCCGGCGTCGGCGGCCAGCCCCCAGATCTCGTCGTAGGCCGGATCGAACGGCGAGCGACGCCCGCCCGGAACGGCGACCGGGGCCGGGCGCACGTTGACCGCCACCGCCCCGGCGTCGATCACCCGGCGCAACTCGGCGGCCGCGGCGACCGGCTCGACGAGCGCGAGGTACGGCACGGCGAAGATCCGGCCCTCGTAGCGATAGCCCCAGTCGTCCTCGAGCCACCGGTTGAACGCCTCGAACGACTTGGCACACGCCTGCGGATCGTGCTCCAACGCGTCCTCGATGCCCACGCCGAGGGTCGGGAACAGCAGGGTCCCGTCGACGCCCTGGTCGTCCATCACCTGCAAGCGGACGTCCCGCTCGCGGTACTCCGGTCGGATCGGTTCGAGTTCGCCGAACGCTTCGACGATCCCCTGCCGGCTCGGGTTGCCGCGATACCAGTCGAACAACGCACCCGGCTTCGCCACCGGATCGAAGACCGGGTTGGCGATGTAGCTGTTCAGGGTTCCACCCACGAGCAGCCGCCGCCGGCCGTCGATGTCGGCCCACCGCACACCGCGATTGCGCAGCGCGCGGTCGGCGTGACGGGTGAACGCGTCGACCGCCTCGTAGTAGTGGTTGTCGAAGTCGAAGATCCCGACCGCAGCCGATGCTTCGCTCATGACGCCGCTCGTCGTCCCATCGTCCCCAGCTTCTCGGTCAGGCCGACCAGCCTACCAATTGTCGATATCGACGTCGGCGTCAGAATGCTCTGCGTTCAGGCGACGATGACGGTGATCGTCTCCTGGTCGGTGGCGCCGATCTGGTCGGTGACCTGCAGCGTGAACGCGTACGTCCCGGCAATCGACGGGGTGCCGATGATGTTGCCGGCGGTGGTGCCCTGGAAGTTCGGCCCGGTCATGCCCGTGGGCAGCACGCCGGCGACGACGCTCCAGCGCACCGGTGTCGGGGTGGCGCCACTGTTCGTCGTGGTGTCGCACCCGCTGGTCGTGAAGAACACGACGCCGGCGACGCCGCGGGGAAGGGTCGTCGGAGCCTGCGGTGCGATCACGCACGTTCCGGTCGGCGGCGCCGGGGTGGGCGGCGGCGGTGCCACGCTCGGCGTGCAGCCGGAGAGGGTCACCGTCGCCGTCGGCGTCTGGCCGTCCCGGATCGTCACCTTGCAGTCCGGGGCGGTGAACCCCGACCTCTGGATCTTGAACCGTCCGTCGGTGCCGCTGCGGGCACTGGCCGCGCTCGTCGTCGATTCGACGATCGTCAGGACGCCGGGCGCACCGCGGCCCTCGACGCGGAGCTGTCCGCCGCTCAGCTCGGCTCTCGTTGCGGTGACGGCACCGACCTGGCCGGGCGGTAACGCGACCGTGAACGCGGTGGCGGCCAGTACGCCGGCCAACACCGCGGTGCGGGTCAGACGAGCTCGGATCATGACGGCTCCCTTCGACGGTGGTCACGTCCAGCTTGGAACCGGCACGGGCCAGGTCACCATTGGCCGTTGGTCGTAGCACCGAAGGGCCGACGAACCGAGCCGACCCGAATCGGGTTTCCGGCGCCCTGCTAGAACAACAGCAGATCACCACCGACCCGATGGTCCAGGACAGGAGGAACCCGTGACCGACGTCGAGCGCAGCCAGATCCGCGATGGCGAGTACGTCATCAGCGACGAGGACCGCCGTCGGTTCGCCGAGCAGGGCTTCGTCCACCTGTCCGGACTCCTCACCGAGGACGAGGTCGACGAGATCGCCGTCGACTACGACCGTTTCCTGCGCCGCGAGATCGAGGTGCCGGGCAAGGACTTCTGCGACATGGCGGGCGACTACGGCCGCGACCCGGCCGACTACTCGATCGTCAACGTGATGTTGCCCCGCCGCTACTACCCGGCCTGGGTCGACAACATCGCCGAGCAGCGCAGCGCGTCCGTCGCCCGCCAGCTGTGCGGCGACGGCATGGAACTCGACTACGACCAGCTCCTCGCCAAGCAGCCGTTCAAGGACGACGCGGTGTTCGCGTGGCACCAGGACATGGCCTACTGGCCCGACACGCCCGACACCCGCACCGCCACCATCTGGCTGGCGATCGACGACTCGACGATCGAGAACGGCTGCATGCGTTTCGTCCCCTCCACGATCCACGAACCGGCGCTGCGACCGCACGCACCGATGTACGGCGACCGCGGCACCTCCCACGCACTGGGAACGGACCTCCGCGACGGCGACGACGTGGTCACGGTGCCGATCAGGAAAGGCGACTGCACCGTGCACAACGAGCGGGTGATGCACGGCTCGGGCGGCAACCACACGGCCGGTTTCCGCCGCGCCTACATCCTCGCCTACCGCAGCACCGACACGATCGCCACCGAGCGGGAGCTCGGCTTCACCCACAGCCACAACGATCAACTCGACGTGCTCGACGAGGTCGGCGTCGACGGCCAGACCCGCGCGGACTGACGTCAGTCCGCAGTGGGCAGCTCGGCACTGACGTTCGCGACGCGCTCGTCGAAGCTCAGCATCCCGCCGATGGCCATGCTCTCGGCGAGCGGATCCTCGTAGCTCCAGGCGATGTCGGCGAACGTCGTGCCGGCGACCACGGCGCTCCACCAGCTGGCGTGGCCCTTGTACGAGCACCAGCTCGACGACGGACTCGGCGTCAGCAGGTCCATGCGCACGTCCGCCTTGGCGACGTACAACCGCGGCGCCAGCGCCGTCTCGAACACGACGAGGGTGCGCGACGTGTCCACCAGGACGAGCCCGCCGGCCTCGACTCGAAGTCGGCGCGACCCCGGCATGCAGTCGACGCGATGGTACGGATTCTTCGGATAGCGCTGGTGGGTGAGGTGGACGTCCTCCTCGAACCAGGCGTCGACGCGGTCCCACGGCACCGCGACGTGACCGGGCACCATCGGCTCGGGGTCGGCCAGTTCGGCCGGCACGTCGTCGATCGGGAACGCGTACGACGTCGGCAGTCCGGGCCGGTGCACCAACTGGGCCCGCTCGGTGTCGATCACCGTGCGCTCGCCGATGCGGGCCCGGAGACGACGCGGGTACGGCTCGACGTAGACGGCTCCCGGCGCCATGGTGGGAACGAAGCGACCGGCCGGCTCCGGGCTGAGCGGGCCATGACCGGTGGTGAGGCTCACAGCGAACTCCGGTAGTCGCCGGTGGTGGAACCACCGAACGCCCGCACCATCGCGTCGACGGTGAACGACGCCAGCAGATCGCCGTCGCGGGCGTGGACCCGACATTCGGAGTGGGTCATGCCGCCGGCCGCCGAGGTCGAGAGATGGTGGTAGAGCATCCACTCGTCGGCGCGTACGTCGCGATGGAAGCTGATGCTGATGGCGTTGATGCCCGTCGACAGCGTCACGTGGGCCTGCTGCTCACCGACACCGTCGTGGGCGCGCAGCGCCGCACCGATCGAGAGGTGCCCGGTGAACTGCGCCAGGAGCCCGGCGTGGATGGCCGGATCATCCGCGACGCGGGCAAAGCGCACCCAGGCGTCGAGCACGGGCGGGCCCACCGGGGCGTGTGGGTCGCCGGTGTACGCCGCGTCGACGATGCGCACGTCACGACCGGTGACGCCCATGTCGTGGGCAGGAGTGTCGTCCGGCGGCGTCACGTCGGGCGCAGACACGGCGTGACGGATCACGTCGGCGGCGACGCTGTCGAGCAGGAGGACGCCCGTGGCACACGTCCGGTCGTCCTGCTCGACGCGCGCGGTGATCGTGGAGAACGTCCGACCGTGCGAGAGCACGTCGAGCACGAACACGAGCGGCGCCCGCACGTCGGCGGCACGGATCATCACCATCGACGCCGACACGGCGCGGCGGCCGGCCGTTTCGCGCATCGCGGCCACGATCATCTGCCCGAGGATCTGGCTGGCCTCGACGACCGGGCGCCGCCAGTCGGCGTGGGGCACGCTGACATACCGCGCGGCGCCGGCTGGGCGCACGTCGATCATGTCGACGAGGTCGGCGGCGTCGCCCCAGTTCGGGAACCGCACGAGCGGGCCGCCCCGGATCGGTGCCGTTGACGAGGCCGAGACGGACGCACTCCGGGTCGAAGGCGACATGGCCGTCGAGTTCCCCGGCGCCCCACGTCAGCACGTCGCCCGCATCGTCGAGCCGGTCGACGCGCACGTCGGCCACCGGGAACCACAGGATCGGCGCTCGGTCGGCCCCGTCGTCCCGGATCGCCGAGGTCGAATCGGCAACCACTTCGTCGCCCTGCCATGCCCGGGCCCGATACGCGCACGGCACCAACGACATCGTCCGATCCTCCCACGCTTCCATTCGGTCACTCACGCCCGGTCAATTCTCACCGGTCACTCCCGCCCGGCGAGTTCGAGGGAGTCGAGGTCGCGGATCGCGGCGCACGATCGGCGGGCCATGGCGAGGAACATCTCGTCGGCAGCCACGGAACGGTCCCCGGTGGCGAACGCACATCCCATCGTCGTGATCATCGGACCCTGCAGCTGGCCGAGCCGGTAGTCGTCGAAGCACCGGCCGGCGTCGTAGCCCGACACGCCGCGGGCACACAGCGCCTCGTGGTAGTCGGTGACGAGGCCACGCTCGGCCGCCCTGCGGTCGTCGACCGAGAGGCTCGTGCCGAGGAAGTAGGCCAGGTCGCGCATCGGGGGTCCGACGGCCAGCGTCTGCCAGTCGACGGCGACGACGTCGGCGCCGGCCGGGTCGAACAGCAGATTGTCGAGGCGATAATCGCCGTGCAGCACGCTGAACGGGAAGGGGCGGGCCTGGTGCCAACGCGTCATCACGGCCGCCGCGGTGCGCAGGGTGTCCACATCGGTCCCGTCGAGTTCCGCCGCGAATCGGGCGACGAACGTCTCCGTGGCCGCCGCCACCATCGATCCGACGTACTCCGCCCCGGCCGCGGTCGGACGCGTCAGGAACGACAGGTCGAACACCGATTCGTCGTTCCAGCGGCCGGCGTGGAGAGCGGCCAGGTTCGACACGGCGAGGCGCGCCTGTCCGATCGTGCACCCCGCGGCCTGGACACCCGGCCGGCGCGGGGCGAGATCGTCGAGCAGCAGGGTGAACGCCAGCGAGTCGGCGGTGATCGCGCCGTACCAGCACCGCGGCGTGGCCACTTCGACCGTCGAGGCGATGTCGCGGTAGAACCCGACCTCGCTCCGATAGCCGTTGCGCACGCGCCGGCGGGCGCTCGCGTCGCCGGCGCCGACCTTGGCGACGAGCGTCAGCGGCCCGTCGGTGCTGTCGATCGCGAGCCGGTAGGCGGCACCGGTCTGTCCCGTGCCGATCCGCTCGGCGGCGACCGCTGTCACCTGCCGCCCGAGGGCCTGCGACAGCCAGGTGGCGGTCATCTCCTCGGGTCCGTCGACGACCGGAGCCCACGCGCCGTCGGATCCTGGCCGCGACGCGCCGGTCACGCGCGCAACGAGGCGACGACGACGGCGCCGAGTTCGCCGGTCTCGTCGACGAGTTCGATCCGGGCGACATCGCCCTCGACGGTCGCCTGGGCGAACGCCGACGTGCGCCGGAAGCCGCGCAGGTAGCGGATCCCCAGCGAGGCGATCTCACGGTCCGGCTGGGCGTCGAGCACGGCTTCCTCGGCGCAGAGCGCCAGCAGACCTCCCTGCAGGGCGCCGGTCGCATTGATGTTGTCGAGCCGGTACGGCAGTTCGGCCCGCCCACCACCGAGGCGACGCACGCCGGCGCGCTCGGCGAACGGAGCGGTCAATCGACCGCGCTCCGCGTCGGTGGAGACCAGCCCGAAACCGTTCGGCACGACGTGGTCGGGATTGGGCGACGCCATGAACCCGGCGTGCCCGAAACCGACGCGGACGCCGTCCGCCGAGGTGATGTCGAATCCCATGACCACGATGCGCCGGCCGGCGCGCACCACGTTCGAGCGACAGCGGATCCCGTCGCCCGCCTCGAACCCGGCACCGGACGGCGACCGGACGAGGTGGAGATCGAGATCGAGCGTGACGCAGATCGACGGGGCGAACTTGCTGTTGGCGAACTTGCCGGCGACGATGTCGGCGTACGTCGCCAGCACCGAGGGGCGCAGCACATCGGTGCCCGGTACGAACATCTCCGGGACGATCTCGCCGATGCCGACGAGACCGTCAGTGACACTGTCGAGACCGGAACCATCGGGCCCGGCACCGTCCAGATGCGTGAGCAGGGCCAGGTCGCGGATCGACCCGCCGTGCTCGCTGAGATACGTGCTCACATCGGGCACCGTCTGGTCGACGGCCCGTTCGGTGGCCACCTGGTACAGGGCGAACGCGCTCAGCCGGCCTGCGGCTCGGCGAACACCTTGGTCTGCAGGAACTCCTCGAACCCGGCGACCGCGTTCTCGCGGCCGATGCCCGACTGCTTGTAGCCACCGAACGGCGCATCCGGCGCGTGCCAGAGACCACCGTTGACGCTCATGGTGCCCGTGCGGACCTTGCGGGCCGCGGCGAGCGCCCGCTCGCGATCGGCGGCCATCACGGCGCCCGACAACCCGTACTTGGAATTGTTGGCGAAGCGCACCGCATCCTCGTCGCCGTCGTGCGGCAGGATCACGAGCACCGGGCCGAACACCTCGTCCTGGACGATCTCGCTGTTCTCGTCGGCGCCGATGATGATCGTCGGCTTGAAGAAGAAGCCCTTCTCGTGATCGGTGGCGGTGCCGCCGGTGACGACGGTCGCGCCGTCGGCGACCGCGCGGTCGACCATGGCCTGCACCTTCTCGCGCTGCTTGGCGTTGATCAGCGGTCCGAGGTAGTTCGCCGGATCGCTCGGATCACCGACGTTGAGGCCTTCCATCATCCCCTTGGCCATCGCCACGGCATCGTCGAACCTGTGACGCGGCACCGAAAGGCGCGACAGGATGGCGCATCCCTGCCCGGCGTGCGAGCACGTCGCCATCGCCGCCATCATCACGCCGAAGTCGATCGACTCGTCGTCGAGCACGAGGCACGCCGACTTGCCGCCGAGTTCGAGGAACGTCTTCTTCAGGGTGTCGCTGGCGGCGACCGTGATCGCCTTGCCGACGGCGGTCGACCCGGTGAACGTGATCATGTCGACGTTCGGATCGGTGGTCATCACCACGCCCGTCTCCACCCTGCTCGACGTGAGCACGCTGACGACCCCGGCGGGGATGTCGGTGTTCTCGGCGATCAGCTTGCCGAGGGCCAGCGTGATCAGCGGTGTGTCGGGAGCGCCCTTGAGCACGACGGTGCAGCCGGCTGCCAACGCGGGCGCGAGCTTGGCCAGGTTGAGCTGGGTCGGGTAGTTGTACGCCGAGATGGCGCTGACGACGCCGTAGGGCTCGCGCTCGATCCAGCGGCGGTGCTGGCTGCCGTACGCCTCGATGAACCCGAGGTCGGTGGTCGGCTCGTACGTCTCGGCCAGCTCGGCGTAGTAGTCGACGATCCCGATGGGCCCCTCGAGGCCGGCGCCGGTGGTCATGCCGATCGGGCAACCGACCTCGGCGATCGTCAGCGCGCGCAGGTCCTCGAGGTTGTCGCGCATCGCCGCCGCCAGCTGACGCAGGCAGGTGGCGCGGAACTTGGCGTCGGTCGACCAGCTCGTCTCGTCGAACGCGCGGCGCGCCGCGGCGATCGCCCGCTCGACGTCGGCGACCGATGCGTCGGCGGCTTCGGCGATGACCTCTTCGGTCGCCGGATTGACCGACGCGAACGTGGCGCCACCCTCGGCGGCGACGAGTTCGCCGTCGATCAACAGGTTCGGTTCGTACCAGAGCCCCATAGCTGTTCGTCCCTCTCTCGAAAACCCTCGAAACGTGTCGAAACCGGTCGCCCGAGTGGACACGGCGCCGATGTCGGCGTCGCACCCATCTTCGCGTAGGTTTCCCGTCGTTGTGAAATTATCATTCTCATCGGGGTGCAACGAGATTTCCACTCGCTCGACCCCCACGCGACCCGCACAGCGAGACGGATGGAGCCCGCATGGATTTCGAACTCGATGACGACCAGCGCCAGCTGCAGGACACCGTGCGCGGCATCGTCGACAAGGAGTGCTCGCCGTCGTTCGTCCGGGCGGTGATCGACGACGGCATCGACCCCGCCGGATGGTGGGCCACGATGGTCGAGCTCGACTGGCCCGCCCTGACGATCGCCGAAGAACACGGCGGTCTCGGGATGGGGTGGGTCGAGCTGGCGATCCTGCTCGAGGAACTCGGCCGGGCGACCGACCCGTCGCCGTTCGTCGGCACGACCACCCAGTTCGCACCCGCGATCACGCACTGCGGCGACGCCGCCCAACAGGCGCGGTGGCTCGGTGGCGTCGCCGCCGGAACGATCACCGGGGCGCTGGCACTCGGCGCCGACACCGTCACCGCCACGCCGACCCAGGCCGGATGGCGGCTCGACGGGACGGTGCGCCACGTCGTGGACGGCGATCGCGCCGACGAGATCGCGGTCGTCGCCACCGTCAGGAATGAGCGCGGCGACGGCGCGCCGGCCGTGTTCGTCGTCGAGCGCGCCGCCGCCGGGCTGGCCGCCGAACGGACGCCGGCGTTCGACCTGCTCGTGCACATCGCCGACGTCACGCTCGCCGGGGTCGAGGTCGCCGCCGACCGGCGGCTCGACGGTGACGACGTCACGGTCGGCATCGAACGCGCCATCGCCGAGGCCACGCTCGGCTGGGCGATCCCGACCGTCGGTGCGTCGCAGCGGATCCTCGACATGACCGTCGACTACGTCAAGGAACGGCACCAGTTCGGGGTGCCGATCGGATCGTTCCAAGCGGTCAAGCACAAGGCGGTCGACATGTACGTCGCCATCGAACGGGCGCGGGCGGTGTGCCAGTACGCGGCGCTCGTCCTGGCCGAGAACGATCCGGACCACAACGATCCGAGCTGGCGCACCGCCGTGTCGATGGCCAAGGCCGCCGCCGGTGACTGCCAGAAGGTCGCCATCGCCAACGGCATCCAGCTGTTCGGCGGGATCGGTTTCACCTGGGAGAACGATCTCCAGATCAGCGTGCGGCGGGCCAAGCTCGGCGAGGTGATGTTCGGCAGTGCCGCCGAACATCGTCGCCACATCGCCAAGGAGGCGTTGGCGTCATGAATCTCACCTTCCCACCCGAGGTCGAGGCCGTGCGCGCCGAGTTCGCCGCCTGGCTCGACGAGAACCTCCCGCCGGCGGAGACGACGTTCCCACGGGCGAAGTCGTCGGCCGACGTGCCGCCCTGGGCGCGCGCGTTCCAGGCGGCGATGTTCGACGCCGGATGGTTGCTGCCCGGCCAGCCCCCCGAGTTCGGAGGACGCAACGCTGCGCTGCTCGAGCAGTTCGTGATCGAGGACGAACTGGTGCGCCGCCGCATCTACCACAGCTTCAACCCGCAGGGCGTCAGCATCATCGCCGCCTCGATCCTCATGTTCGGCACGGCCGAGCAGAAGCAGCGCTGGGCGGTGCCCCTGCTGCGCGCCGAGATCACCGCCGCGCTCGGCATGAGCGAGCCGAACGCGGGCAGCGACCTCGCCGGGCTGCGCACCCGCGCCGTGATCGACGGCGACGAGTTCGTCGTCAACGGTCAGAAGGTGTGGACGTCGGGTGCCCACGACGCCGACATCATCTTCACCTTCGTCCGCACCGACCCCGACGCACCGAAGCACAAGGGCCTGAGCGCGGTCATCATCCCCACCGACACCGCCGGCGTCACGCGGCGCCCGTTCGGTTCGATCACGAGCCACGACGACCTCGACTTCAACGAAGTCTTCTTCGACGACGCCCGCGTGCCCGTCGCCAACCTCGTCGGCGAACTCGACCAGGGGTGGCGGGTCGCCACGGGTGCGCTCGGCGAGGAGCGGGCGATGCTCTGGCTGAGCCAGTACGAACGCCTCGAGGACGCCGCGGTCAACTTCGCCGACCACGTCCGTGGCACCGCCCTTGCCGACGACCCGCTCACGCAGGACTGGTACGGGAAACTGCTGATCGACGCCATGGCGCTGCGTCTGCTCGGGTACCGCACCGTCGCCGAGTCGGCCCGGGGCAAGCAGACGGCCCTGCAGTCGATCCTCAAACTGCTGGGATCGGAGGCCGCCCAGGCCGCCGCGCTGAACTCCCTGGAGACGCTCGGGCCCGATCTCGTGCTCGACCGCGACCGCCCGAGCACGCCGCACAACCCGTGGCACCTCGACGTCTACACCGAGTCGTGGTTCAACCGGTACGTGCGCTCGTTCGCCATGACGATCGCCGGCGGAACGTCGGAGATCCAACGCAACATCATCGGCGAGCACGTGCTCGGCCTGCCGCGATGAGCGAGGCGACGGCGAGCCCGGCCGCCGCACCCGACAGCTACCCGTCCCGGGTGCGGGCCTTCGCCGCACGCGACCCCGAGGCGGTGGTCGTCCGCCATGTGGCCCCCGACGGTGTCGAGACGTCGCTGACGTGGCGCGCGCTCGACCGCCGATCGGACGCGTTGGCGCGCGCCCTGCGCGACCGTGGCGCCGGGTTCGGCGACCGGGTCGGCATCGCCATGCCGAACTCGCTGCACCTCGTGCTGGCGTCGGTCGCCGCCTGGAAGCTCGGTGCGATCCCGGTGCCCGTGCGCTGGGACCTGCCCGACTGGGAGCGCGCCCGCCTGCGCGAGACCGTCGCCGCCGCCGTCTACCTCGACGAATCGGACATCGCGTCGATCGACCGGTGGATCGACGAGCGGATGGCGCGCCGATCCCGCCGACGATCTCTCCGCCGACTTGGCCGCCGACCTGGCCGACGTCGTGTCGCCGTCGTTGATGGGGATCTGCAGCAGCGGGTCGACCGGGCTGCCGAAGGTCATCGTGATCAACCGGCCGGCGGTGTACCACGACGTGTTCAGCACGCCGATGATCGCCATGTGGGGCCCGGTCCCGACGCCGCAGACGATCCTCGTCGTGGCGCCGATGTACCACTCGACGGGTTTCACGACGCTGAACAACATGCTCGGCGGCGACCACCTGGTGATCATGCAGAAGTTCGATGCGGCGCAGATCGTCGACGTCATCGAACGCCATCGCGTCTCGACGTTCACGGCGACACCGACGATGTTGAAGCGCATCTCCGACCTGCCCGACATCGACGAGCGCGATCTGTCGAGCATCGAATGGATCCTGCAGGGTGCGGCGTCGATGCCGCCGAGCCTCGTCGAGCGGTGGATCGAGTTGATCGGTGCCGAACGGATCGTCATGGCCTACGGCATGACCGAGGCGCTCGGGATCACCGCGCTGCGCGGCGACGAGTGGCTCGAACACCGTGGCAGCGTCGGGCTGCCGTTGCGTGGCACCGAGGTCAGCATCCTCGGACCCGACGGCACTCCGCTGCCGACCGGTGAGGTCGGCGACATCTACATGCAGGCGCCGGCCTACGGCGGCTCGACGTACCTCGGTGCCGGGGCGCTCGACGTGACCGACGCCGGTCTCGCCACCGTGGGCGACATGGGCCACGTCGACGACGACGGGTACCTCTACCTCGCCGACCGGCGCGTCGACCTGATCCTGAGCGGCGGGGCCAACGTGTTCCCGGCCGAGGTCGAAGCGGCGCTCATCGATCATCCCGCCGTCGCCGACGTCGTGGTGATCGGGCTGCGCGATCCGGAGTGGGGTCAGCGGGTCCACGCCATCATCGAGGTCAAGGGCGGGGTCGCTCCGCCGTCCGCGGACGACGTGATCGCGTTCGCCAAATCGCGCCTCGCCGCCTACAAGGTGCCGAAGACCGTCGAGATCGTCGACGCCATTCCCCGCAGTGCGGCGACGAAGGTCAACCGCGGCGCGCTCGTCGCCGAACGCGATTCGTGAACGTCGAAGCACTGTTCGTCCCCGACGGCGACCACACGTTCGTGCCCACCGTGGGCGCGGTGGGGCCGTGGAACCGCGAGGTGCTGCACGGTGCGGCGGTCGCCGCGCTCTTCGCCGGCCGACTCACGCCGACGGACCGGGTGCTCGGGCGGCTCACCGTCGAGTTGCTGGCGCCGGTGCCGTGCGCACCGCTGCGCCTCGACGTCAGCAGCTCCGAAGGCGGCCGCCGCGTGCAACGGCAGCGGGCCACGCTGACCGCCGGGGGACGTGTCGTCGCGGCGGCCCAGTCGGTGACCGTCCAGCGGGCCGACCTCGACCTGCCGGCTGCAGCCACGGCGAACCCCGATCCGTTCGCCTCGGTTCCGGCCCCGACGCTGACCGATGCCGATCCGGCGCTCGCCGAGGTGATCGGTTGGGAGAACTTCCACAGCACCGCCGTCGCGACGAGACACCTGCGGGTGGATGGAGCGCCCGGCGCCTCCCACCAGTGGATCGCCCTGACCGTGCCCGTCGTCGCCGGCACCGAGATCCAGGGCACCGAGATCGCCATCGCCGCCGCCGACTTCGCGTCGGAGGCCGTGCACCACCGGTTGCCGTTCACGGAGTGGTCGTTCATGAACGCCGACCTCACCGTGCACCTGACACGAGCGCCGGTCGGCGGCTGGGTCGGGATCGGCACGGCGGCCGTCGTCGACGCGGCGGGCGGCGGGATCGCGTCCACCGAGTTGTTCGATGCCTCGGGCCGGGTCGGCCAGTCGGCGTCGACACTGGTCGTCGAGCGCCGTGTGGGCCCGCAGGGTGCCGGGCAACGAGGCGCGGGGCGAGCGGGCGGCTAGTCTGCTGACACGATTGCTGGGCGACTGCTCAGCAAATTCTCGAACCGACACACCACCGACCGGCACCACCGACCGGCACATCATCAAGGGGGCGCCATGAGCGACTGGACGACGATCGACTACTTCACCGACCCATCGCTGGTCGAGGACCCGTATCCGTATCTCGACGCGCTCCGCTCGGAGTGTCCGGTCCTGCACCTCCCGCACCTCGGCGTCGTGGCGGTCACGGGATACGACGAGGCCTCGGAGATCTACCGCGACCCGGACACGTTCTCGTCGTGCAACTCGGTGATCGGCCCCTACGCCACGTTCCCGGTGCCACTCGAGGGCGACGACATCAGCGACATCGTCGCCGAGTACCGCACCACGTTGCCGATGCACGAGCACATGGTGACGATGGACCCGCCCGAGCACACCCGCGAGCGCTCGCTCATCATGCGGTTGCTCACGCCGCGGCGGCTGCAGGACAACGAGGCGTTCATGTGGGGCCTCGCCGACCGACAGCTCGACGAGTTCGTCGCCGACGGCCGCTGCGAGTTCATCAGCGCCTACGCCCAGCCGTTCGCCATGCTCGCCGTGGCCGACGTGCTCGGTGTGCCCGAGGAGGACCACGAGCGGTTCCGCCGGGGCTTCGGGCTCACCGGCACCGTCGGCGAGGTGGGTGCCGGTGCCGACGGCAGCCCCGGCGAGAACCCGCTGTCGTGGCTCGACGACACGTTCGCCGCGTACATCGAGGACCGCCGCGCCGCGCCGCGCGAGGACGTCCTCACGCGGTTGGCGGTGGCGAACTATCCGGACGACACCGTCCCGGAGGTCACCTCGGTCGTGCGCACCGCCACGTTCCTGTTCGCCGCCGGTCAGGAGACGACGGCCCGCCTGCTCGCCGGCGCGCTGATGTACCTCGCCGAGCATCCCGACGTCCAGGACGAGCTGCGCGCCGACCGGGACAAGATCCCGGCGTTCCTCGAGGAGATGCTGCGCATGGAGAGCCCGGTCAAGACCGACTTCCGGCTCACCCGGCGCTCGACCACGGTCGGCGGGGTCGACATCGCCGCCGGCACGCCCGTGATGTTGCTCAACGGTGCCGCCAACCGCGACCCCCGGCGCTTCGAGTGCCCCGCCGAGTTCCGCCTCGACCGGGAGAACGTGCAGGGTCACATCGCCTTCGGACGAGGCGCCCACTCCTGCCCCGGCGGCCCGCTCGCCCGTGTCGAGGGGCGCGTCAGCCTGGAGCGGATCCTCGACCGGATGCACGACATCCGGTTGTCCGAGGAGCACCACGGTCCCGCCGGCGAGCGCCGCTTCGAGTACGAGCCGACATGGATCCTGCGCGGGCTCACGTCCGTCCATCTCGAGTTCGACCCCGTCGAGGCCCCCACGACCGAGACCGGGCGATGAGCCGCGTCGCCGTCGTCACCGGAGGTGCGTCCGGCATCGGGCTCGGTGTCGCCAAGCGGTTCGCCGCCGACGGCCATCGGGTGGCGATCTTCGACCGCAACGGTGCCGCCGCGAGCGCGGCGGCCGACGAGATCACGGCCGCCGGCGGCACGGCGATCGCCGCCGACGTCGACGTCGCCGACTGGGGCTCGGTCGATGCCGGGTTCGAGCGGGTCCGCGCCGCACTCGGTCCGGTCGAGATCCTGGTGACGAGCGCCGGGGTCGAGTCGTTCGACGCCTTGGCCGACATCACGCCGGAGATCTGGAACCGGATCATCTCGGTCAACCTGACCGGGACGTTCACCTGCGTGCAGAACGCCGTGCCCGACATGGTCGCCGCGCGCTGGGGGCGCATCGTGACGATCTCGTCGTCGAGCGCGCAGTCCGGGGCACCGAGCATGACGCACTACGCGGCGTCGAAGGGCGGCGTGATCGGCCTGACGAAGGCCCTCGCCGTGGAGTTCGCCCGCAGCGGCATCACCGTCAACACGATCCCGCCGAGCCTCGTCGACACGCCGATGGCGCGGCACGCGCCGCCCGAGCACTTCCCCGGCGTCGACGTCGTCGGCCCGATGGTCCCGCTCGGCCGGGCCGGCACGCCCGACGACATCGCCGGCGCGTGTGCGTTCCTCTGCTCCGACGACGGCTCCTACATCACCGGCCAGGTCATCGGCGTCAACGGCGGCATGTACATCTGACCCGCGCCACCCGGCGGCGCGCCGGGTGGTCAGACGGCGGCGAAGGCGGGGAGCACTTCGTGTTCGTAGAGGTGCAGGCTCTGCCAGGCGAGTTCGGGCGGGATGCCGCCGCACATCGGGTGGAAGATCTGGAACGGGAACGGCGCCGCCTTCATCTCGATGATGAACTCGTCGGGCGTGACGATCCGGTGCGTGCCGCGCGAGCGCAGTTCGTCGATGTCGGTGGCGACGTGGAACGGGGCGTGCGCGTTCGATTCCTGCTGCCACGCGCCGTACGCGTTCGTGTCGTGGAGGAAGTACGGGCCGAGTTGCTCCCAGCCGCGGTCGACGTCATCCCACAGGGCCACGACGTAGTTCTCCCCGACGATCGATTCGCCGGGGTCCGCGCCGCCGAGCTGCTGCACCTCGTCGCGATAGAACTCCCACACTTCGGCCGACACCGGGATGAATCCAGCACCGAGCCGCGCCGCCCGCCGGGCCGCGACCTCGCTGCTGCCGCCGAGCATCAGCCCGGGACCGCCCGCACGATCGGGTGCCGGTGTCACTCGGATGGTGCGTCCGCGATACTCGAACGGCTCGCCGGTGAAGGCGGCCTGCAGCGTCTGCAGCGTCTCGTGCAGGCGCGCCGCCCGCTCCGACGACGGCACGCCGTACATCTCGAACTCGCTCGGCACGTACCCCGAACCGAGCACGAGGTCGACCCGGCCGCGGCTGATGTTGTCGAGCACGACGAGATCCTCGGCGAGCCGGATGGGGTCGTAGAACGACGTGATCAGGGCGGCCACCATGAAGCGCACCGTCGTCGTGCGGGCGGCCATGGCCGACAGCATCACGAGCGGGCTCGGCAGGTAGCCGTCGTCGGAGCCGTGGTGCTCGGACACGGCGACGGTCATGGCGCCGAGGCGATCCGCCCAGTCGACCATCTCGAGCGCCGCCGCGTACCGGTCGGCGGTCGACACGCCGCCGAGGTCGGGATTGCGGAAATCGAAGCGCAGACCGAAGAACATGGGCGAACAGTACCGTCCGACCGAGCGGGACGGAAATGTGGTTCTCGTCATCCGCGTATGGCAATCTTGGTCGTGTCCGACGTCGACTGTCGCCGGGCGTGACGAGGAGGACGAGGGGAATGCAGGACAAGGCACGCAAGAGGGTCGTCGTCGTCGGCGCATCGACCGGTCTCGGACGATGCATCGGTATCGGCCTGGCACAGCGTGGCGAGCAGGTCACGCTGCTGGCCCGTCGCCTCGAGAAGATCCAGGAGGCGGCGCAGGAGGCCGGCAACGATGCGATCGCCATCCAGTGCGATGTGATCGACCAGGCCGCGGCGAAGACCGCGCTCGACGAGGCGGCGGCGGCGATGGGAGGCATCGACACGGTGATCTACGCCGCCGCGGTCGGCCCGATCGTGCGCGTCTCGGACGCGACGCCCGAGCAGTGGATCTCGACGTTCTCCACCAACGTCGTCGGCGCCAGCAACGTCAGCCAGGCGGCGCTCCCCCACCTCAAGGAGTCGGCCGGCAACGTCATCTACCTGTCGACCACCGGCGCGTCGTACACCGCGCCGTGGGGCGGGCTGAGCGTCTACCAGGTGACCAAGGTGGCGCTGAACCGGCTCGCCGATCACTGGCGGATCGAGCAGCCCGGCATCAACTTCACCGTGGTGACGATCGGTGAGTGCGGTGGCGGCGAAGGCGACTCGCAGTCGCACTTCAACGTCGACTGGGACCGGGAGCTGATGGGCGCGTTCGCCGGCGACTGGTTCGCCCGCAACCTGCTGAGCGGATCGTTCATCGACGTCGAACACCTCATCGACCAGCTCCACTCGCTCGTCACCGCCGGCCAGTCGATCCAGGTGCCGTCGATGGTGATCATCCCCCGGCCGCCGATCCCCGGCGCCGGCACCGTCGCCCCGACCGACTTCAGCGAGATGGAGAAGCAACTCGGCTGACCCGCCGTTCTCGGACCGGGTCCGAAAAGGCAGGGTCGTCGGTCAGGCGTCGGCGCGTTGGAGGATGACGGCACTCGAGGGGGTGCCGCCGCCGGTGGCGACGACGGCGGTCTTCGCGTCGGCAATCTGGCGGTCGCCGGCGTCGCCGCGCAGCTGGGTGACCGCCTCGTAGAAGAACCCCATCCCGTGGGTGCGCCCCTCCGACAGCTGGCCGCCGTGCGGGTTGAGCGGCAGTGCACCGTCGCGGGCGATCGTGCGACCACCGTCGATCCAGTCCTTCGCCTCGCCGAAGCCGCAGAAGCCGAGGGCCTCGATCCACGTGATGCAGTTGAACGTGAACCCGTCGTACAGCAGGGCGACGTCGATGTCGTCGGGCGTCAGTGACGTGCGCGTCCAGAGATGCGTCGACGGCCCGATCACCTGCGGTTCGTGGGTGACCGTGTCCTGGTCCCACGACAGGCGCTCGGTGATCTGCGTGCCCGCCGCCTCGATGCGGATCGCCGGGTGTGGCAGGTCACCGGCGACCTCGGCCGCACTCACGATCACGGCGATCGCGCCGTCGCACGGTACGTCACAGTCGTAGAGGCCGAACGGCGTGGTGACCATGCGTGCCGCGTAGTAGTCGTCGAGCGTGAACGGTTCGCGGTAGATGGCGTTCGGGTTGAGCCCGGCGTTGCGGCGGGCGTTGACGGCGACGTGGCCGAAGAGATCGCGCGTCGCTCCGTACCGGTGGAGGTACTGCGTGGCATTCATGCCGATCCAGTTGGCGGCACTCACCGCGCCGTACGGCATCCGCCACTGCTGATCACCACCGACGCGCCCGCCCATCCCGGACAGCTGGAGCTGTCCTGCGGTCGTCTGCCACACCGTGCGGAAGCAGAGCACGTGGCGGCACAGGCCGTTGGCCACGGCCATCATCGCGTTGAGGATCGAACCGCCCGGGCCCGGCACCTCGGGGCCGCCGCAGATCCACGTCGGTCGCAACCGCAGAGCCTCCTCGACCGCCGTGATGCCACCTTCGCTGAAGCCGATCTCGTAGCCCATCCCACCGGGATAGGTGGCGATGCCGTCGATGTCGTCCGGCGTCAGCCCGGCGTCGGCGATCGCCGCGAGGCTGGCATCGACGGCGAGCGACAGCGGGTTGCGCATCAACCGGCGGCCGAGTTCCGACCGGCCGATCCCGGAGATGACCGACTTGTGCTCGTAGCGGTCGTCGGTGAGCGGGAGCCGCACCGTCGGCCGTGTCGGTTCGACGACCCGGTCGACCGGATCGGTTTCGCCGGTCAGTTCGAACAGCGGGATCCACACGTCCTCGACGTGCTCGAACAGCACGCGCACCTCGGCGCCGAGCTGCACCTCGCCGGGCTCGCAGTTGACGATGTTCGTCGTGAGATGGATCGACGGGTCGTCGGCGAGCGCGACGTTGGCGATCACGTACGGCGGGGCGAAGTCGGGCAACCACTGCTGATGGTTGACCGTCAGCCCGATCACGGTGGCGAGCCCCGACATCACCCGCGGCGACGACGAGGAACAGCGACACGACGGGCAGATCGGCGACGGGGGGTGGACGAGCGCGTCGCACTCGTCGCAGCCCTGGATGCGCAGGCGGCCGTCCTCACCCGAGGTCCAGAACCAGCCGTCCCACGGCAGCAGCCTGGGCAGCGGGCGGGTCGGTCATCGCGCTTCAGTACCGGCCGGTGAGGAAGTCGGCGGTGCCCTTCGCCGCGGGGTACGAGTTCGTGATCCCGCTGCTGAAGTAGCCCTGGTCGCTCGTCAGCGTGATGCCGGTGATCGCCTTGGCGGCGTCGCTGCAGAGGAACACGAGCGGGTACGCCTGGTCTTCGGGCGTCGAGGCCTCGACCCCGGTGTCCTCGCGGTAGTCGGAACCGAACCCGAGCCACATCTCCTTGTTGGCCTGGGCGAGCGGCGTGTCGGTCGGCCCGGGCATGATGGCGTTGATCCGGATGCCCTTGGCGAGCAGCGGGTACGCCATCTTGGCGACGTACAGGCACACGGCGAGCTTGCTCTGGAAGTAGTCGGCCTTGCCGTTGTCGAGCGCCCACTGCGACGCCTCGTCCATGTCCTCGATGGCGAGGTACTCGCCGAGGACCTCCTGGTTGTCGTCGCGGGCCCACCCCGCGCCGGCGGCCGACGAGATGAAGCCGATCGCGCTCCCCCGCCCGAGCATGCCGGCGTCGAGCATCCGATCGATCATGTGGCGGTGCCCGAGGAAGTTGATCTTCTCGATGCCCGGCGTGCCGTCGGCGACGCCGGCGCACGACAACAGCGCATCGACACGACCACCGCACTCCTCGACGGCGGCATCGATCGACGCCTTGTCGGCCAGGTTGACCGTGATCGAACCGGCGATGCCTTCGATGTCCATCGGCGCGAAGTCCATCGCCACCACCTCGGCGCCGGCATCGACGAGCAGACGCGCCGCCGCGTTGCCCATGCCGGTGGCGGCGCCGACGACCACGACGCGCTTGCCGTCGTAGCGGAACAGATCGAACAGGGACATGGTGGAACTCCTCGGAGAGAAACGGGTGAACGGGAACGGATGTATGGCGCGGACGCCGGGGCCGACGTGCGACCGTCAGTCCAGGACGACGGTCAACTTGTCCCAGCCGCGGACGGTGGACGTGTGGGAACGCTCCGAGCGGTCGTAGTCGACCGACCAGTCGGGGAAGCGCTTGAGGAACTCGTCGAGAGCGACGCGACCCTCGAGGCGGGCGAGTGCGGCACCGAGGCAGAAGTGCAGGCCGTAGCCGAACGACAGGTGGTGGTCCATCTTGCGCCGGATGTCGAACTCCTCCGACGTCGGACCCCACTTGCGCTCATCGTGGTTCGCCGAGCCGTTGACGAGCACGATGGCGCTGCCCTGCGGCACGGTCTGCCCGTGCATCTCGACATCCTCGGCGACGTAGCGGGCCTGGATCGGCGACGGTGCCTCGAAGCGCAGCGACTCCTCGATCGCGTTCGGGATCAGGTCGGGATTGTCCCGCAGCTCGTGACGCTGATCGGGCAGCGCGGCGAGCGTCCGTACGGTGTGGCCGATCAACTTGGTGGTGGTCTCGTTGCCCGCACCGGACAGCAGGTTGACGTAGCCGAGCACCTCTTCGCGGGTCAGGCGGCGGGTCACGCCGGTGTGGTCCTCGAACTCGGCCCGCACGAGTTGGGTCATCACGTCGTCGGAGGGATTTTCCAGACGCCAGTCGAGATACTCGCCGAAGCTTCCTTCCGTCGCCGAGAAGCTGAACTCGTCGAATCGTGCACCGAAGTCGTCGGCCGAGTCGAGGTGCAGACCCTGGTCGGAATGGTCGCGAATCGCCTGCTGGTCGGCTTCGGGGATGCCCAGCAGCATGCCGATCACCCGCATGGGCATCTTCGCCGCCAGCACCTCGATGATGTCGAACTCGGTGGCACCTTCGAGCGCATCGAGTTCGATCTGACAGTAGCGACGAACCTCGGGCTCGATGGCGTTCATCTTGCGCGGCGTGAACACGCGCGACATCAGCCCGCGGTATGCGGTGTGGCTCGGCGGGTCGTCGAAGATGACCATCCCGGGCGGCATCTCGATGTTGGCCTTGATCAGCTCGAGGATCGTGCCGTGGCTGGAGATCAGCCGGCCGTGATCCTTCAGCGCCGCCTCGACGTCGTCCCAACGCGTGACCGCCCAGAAGTCGTGCTTGTCGTTGTAGTACAGCGGCTGCTCGTCGCGCATCCGCTTCCAGACGGGATACGGATCGGCATCGATCTCGAAGTCGTACGGGTCGTAGTAGAGGTCGGCAGTCGCCGTGGACATGTCAGGAATCCTCCTCGATCGAGATGGCTTGGCGCGGGCACTGGCGGACGGCTTCCTCGACCCGGGTGCGCAGGGATTCGTCGGGGTGCTCCTGGAGCACGATCAGTTCGTCGTCGTCCGTGAGCTCGAACACCTCCGGGGCGACACCCATGCACAACGCATTGGCCTCGCATCTGTTCAGGTCGACGACGACGCGCATGAATTCCCCTCTGAGACTCGGATTCTGGTCGCGATCGGCAGCGCCGTTCGGTCCCCTTCGGTCAAGGAGGATATCATGCTTGCGTCAAGTGAGAAGAACGTTTCCACCCGGGCGCGACCGTGCGCACGCAGATCGAGGGACCGATGGACCAGGCGCAGATGAGCGACACGATCGAGATCGAGCAGTTGCTCGCCAAGTACGCCGCGGGGATGACCCGGGACGACGTCGAGTCGGTGATGGAGGTGTTCACGACCGACGGCTGGTACGCCGCGTTCGGCGAGAAGTACTCGCTCGTGGACTTCCCGCGCCTCGTCGCCGCGGCCCCCAAGGGCCTGTTCATGACCGGCACGCCGGCGCTCGAGTTCGACGGCGACGAGGCGTCGGGCATCCAGCCGATGTGCTTCGTCGGCCAGAGCGACCATCACCTGCGCATCGGGTACTGGACCGACACGTTCCGCCGCACCGAGGCCGGCTGGCGCCTTGCCACCCGCTCGGTCACGTTCCTGCGCAAGAGCGGGGCCCGCGACTCGGGGCGGGAGCACGATCCCACTCGTCCGGCTCCGAGCACCGCGTCGTGACGTCGATCAGTGAACTCCACGACCTGACCGGTCGGGTGGCGCTGGTCACGGGAGGCTCGCGCGGGATCGGCCGGGCGATCGTCGAGGCCCTCGCCGAGGCCGGCGCCGATGTCGTGGTCGCATCGCGCAAACTCGACGTGTGCCAGAGCGTCGCCGCGGAGATCACCGCGGCGACCGGCCGCCGCGCCGAGGCGATCGCGTTCCACGCCGGCCACTGGGACGACTGTGACGCGTTGCTCGCCACGACGCTCGAGCGGTTCGGGCGTCTCGACGTGCTCGTGAACAACGCCGGCATGTCGCCGCTGTACGAGACGCTCGACTCGATCTCCGAGGATCTCTACGACAAGACCATGGCGGTGAACCTCAAGGGTCCGTTCCGGCTCGCCGTCGCGGCGGGCACGCACATGATCGACCACGACGGCGGCTCGATCGTCAACATCGGCACGGCCGGCTCCCTCGTCGCCAGCACCCGCGAACTCCCCTACACGTGCGCCAAGGCAGGGCTCAACGCGATGACCGTGGGCCTCGCCGAGGCGTTCGCGCCGAAGGTGCGTGTCAACGCCATCCTGCCCGGACCGTTCCGGACGTACGGCAGCGCCGGATGGGCACCGCCCGAAGGCGAGGACGTGCCGTTCGTGCCGTTGCGCCGCCTGGGTGATCCGGCCGAGATCGCGCCACTGGCGGTGCACCTCGCCAGTGCGGCGTCGAGCTTCACCACCGGTTCGATCATCCGCGTCGACGGCGGCATCACCCGCAAGGTGTGAGCCGGTGACCCGCGGGCATGCCAACCTGACTGCCGTGGAACCGGACGACGCACGTCCCGATCGCGACGCCAAGCACGCCGACGAGCGCGAGCGGCTCTACCGCGCCGGCTGGGTCGTGCTGCGCCGCAACGGGTACGCCAACGCCGGCATCACCGAGATCCTGGGCGAGGCCGGGCTCGGCACACGGGCGTTCTACCGGCACTTCGACTCCAAGGACGACCTCCTGGTGGCGATGTTCACCGACAACGCCGCGGCGACCGCACGGCGCCTCGCGGACGAGGTCGACCTCGCCGGATCGCCGCTGGCCCGTTTGCGGGCCTGGATCGACGAGATCCTCGCCCTCGCCGACGACCCCCGCCACGGTGAGGCGGCGCGGATGTTCATCTCCCCCACGATGCCCGGGGTGTTCGACGCCGCCGGCGACCAGGCGATCGCGGAACTGCGGGCGCCATTGCGCGCCGCGCTCGCCGCCGGCGCCGAGGCCGGCGACTTCCCCGACTGCGATCCCGATGCCGACGCCGCCACGATCCACGCCATCGTCTGGCGGCTGTTCATCGATGCGATCAACGGCCGGGCGACGATGGGTCGCGACGATGCGCGTGCCCACGTCGAGCGCTTCGCCCTGCGTGCCCTCGGCGCCCGGCCCGACTGATCCGCGCGTACCCCTGGCTCGCTTCCGCCCACTTCGTCCAACGTCAGAAAGTTCCGCATGCACACATATGTCCTCATCCACGGCGGCGGCCACGGCGGCTGGTGCTACGCCAAGGTCACCGCGCGCCTGCAGGCCCTGGGACACCGCGTGCACGCACCGAGCCTGCCCGGCCTCGGCGAACACGCCCACGTCGTGTCGCCGGCGATCGACCTCGACGCCCACATCGACGACGTCGTGAACCTCCTCTTCTACGAGGACCTCCACGACGTGATCATCGTCGGCCACAGTTACGGCGGCATGGTGATCACCGGGGTCGCCGACCGCGCCGCGGACCGCGTGGGCAAGGTCGTGTATCTCGACGCCGCCAACCCGGTGAACGGGCAGTCGCTCGTCGACGTCGCCGGGCCGCACATGCTCATGGCCCGCGAGATGGGCGAGGTGCGCGACGGCATCGAACTCGTGCTCCTCCCCGGCGACGGTGCCGCCGGGTTCTACGGCGTCGAGGACCCCGACGACATCGCCTGGACCGACGCCCGCCTCACCCCGCATCCGTGGGCCTGTTTCGAGCAGAAGCTCGTGTTGACCAACGAGTCGGCGACCGCCGCCATCCCGCGATTCCACATCGTCTGCGAGTCGACGATCCCGACGCGCGACCCGGCGATGATCGCCGACGCCCGGGCCGAGGGCCGGCTGTGGTCGATCGACACGGGCCACGACCTGATGATCACCGAGCCCGACTTCGTGACGAACGCGCTCCTCGAGATCGCCGAACACGTCCGATGAGCGACGACTCGGCGCTCGAGGCGGCGAAGGCGATGCGTCGCCGGATCCTCGGCGACGCGTACGTCGATGCGCAGACCGCCGCGCCCGACGAGACCACGCGGCAGTTCCAGGACCACATCACCGCGACCGCGTGGGGCGCATGGGCGCGCGAAGGCCCGTTGTCGACGCGTGATCGGAGCCTGCTCGTGCTGGCGATGACCGCTGCTCTCGGGCGCATGGACGAGTTCCGCCTGCACGCCGGAGCGCGGGCGCGCGCCGGCGTGACCGACGACGAGGTCGACGAACTGCTGTTCATGGTGGCGGCCTACTGCGGCGCCCCTGCCGGGGTGTCGGCGAAGCGGGCCATCGGCGAGGTGCGAGCGGCCGAGGACGCAACGCGATGAGCACCGCGGTCGGCTTCGTCCGTTCACCGTCGACTGCGTCCAGAAAAACTGGGGGTTGAAAAAAGCGTTTTCACTCGATTAGAGTGGGACCTCGTCGGACGCCGACAGCGGCGCCGCCGAGCAGCAGAGGGGTTGCGCATGGCCTGGGATTTCAGTACCGATCCGGAATTCGAAGCACAGTTGGAGTGGATCCGCGAGTTCCGCAACGAGCAGATCGCACCGCTCGACCTGCTCTACCCGAAGCTCCCGTACTACCCCCTCGAGGGCGACCTCGGCGTCTACGTCCGCTCGCTGCGCGAGCAGGTCAAAGCGCGCGGCCTGTGGGCCGCCCACCTCGGCCCGGAGCTCGGCGGGCAGGGCTTCGGTCAGCTCAAGCTGGCGCTGATCAACGAGATCCTCGGCGGCTCGAACTGGGCGCCGAACGTGTTCGGCACGGCGGCCCCCGACACCGGCAACGCCGAGATCATCGCCCACTACGGCACCGACGAGCAGAAGGAGATGTACCTCCAACCGCTCCTGAACGGTGAGTGCTTCTCGTGCTTCTCGATGACCGAACCGCACGCCGGTTCCGACCCGAAGATGTTCACCACCGAGGCCGTCAAGGACGGCGACGAGTGGGTCATCACCGGCAGCAAGTACTACTCCTCGAACGCCCGCACGTCGAAGTTCGTGATCGTCATGGCCTGGACGAACAAGGACACCAGCGCCTACCAGGGCATGTCGATGTTCCTCGTCCCGTCCGACACGCCCGGCATCGAGATCGAACGCCACATCGGGATGTTCTCCGAGCACGAGGACGAGGGCATGCACGCCCTCATCAACTACAACGGCGTGCGCGTCCCGGCGGAGAACCTGCTCGGCGGCGAGGGCCAGGGCTTCCACGTCGCCCAGACCCGCCTCGGCGGCGGCCGTGTCCACCACGCGATGCGCTCGGTCGGCGTGATGCGTCGCGCCCTCGACATGATGTGCGAGCGGGCGCTGTCGCGCGAGACACAGGGCTCGTTGCTCGCCGACAAGCAGATGGTGCAGTCCGACATCGCCGAGTCGTACGCGCAGCTCGAGATGTTCCGCCTGCTCGTCCTCCAGACCGCCTGGAAGATCGACCAGCACCACGACTACAAGCTGCTGCGCAAGGACATCGCGGCGATCAAGTTCATGATGCCCTCGGTGCTGAAGGACATCGTGTGGCGCTCGATGCACCTGCACGGGGCGCTCGGCGTGTCGAACGAGATGCCGTTCTCCGAGATGTGGCAGTGGGCGCCGTCGATGTCGATCGTCGACGGCCCGACCGAGGTCCACAAGATCACCGTCGCCCAACAGGTGCTCAAGGGATACAAGCCGTCGCCGGGACTCTGGCCGACCGAGTTCCTCCCGCCACGCCGCGAGTGGGCCCGCAAGGTGCTCGACGAACGCATCGCCGCACTGAAGACCGGGAGCGCGCGTCATGAGCGACGACACCACATCCGACGACAAGGCCGCGGCGAAGGCGGCGGCCAAAGCGGCCCAGAAGATCGACGAGCTGGCCAACCCGGCCAAGCTCGGCGCCTGGATGGACGCCCAGGGTCTGCCCGGCGAGGGCGAGCCCGAGGTGACGTTCGTGTCGGGCGGGGCGGCGAACGAGATCTTCGGCGTCGAGCGAGGCGGCCAGAAGATGGTGCTGCGCCGGCCGCCGCGCGTCGTGCCCCCCGGCCGCAACGAGACGATGGTGCGCGAGCACCGCATCCTCTCCGCGCTCAACGACACCGACGTGCCCCACCCGACGGCGATCGCGCTCTGCGAGGACGAGTCGGTGCTCGGCGCGGCGTTCTACCTCATGGACTTCGTCGACGGCTGGAGCGTCATGGCCGATCCCGGCCACTGGCCCGCACCGTTCGACAAGGACCTCGCCGCACGGCCCGGTCTCGCCTACGAACTCGTCGACGGCGCGGCGAAGATGGCCAACGTCGACTGGAAGGGCGTCGGCCTCGAGGGCCTCGGCAGGCCGGAGGGGTTCCACTCCCGGCAGGTCGACCGCTGGCTGTCGCAGTGGGAGAAGTACAAGGTCCGCGACCTGCCCGGCATCGACGACGCCGTCGAGTTCCTCCGCGGCTACGAGGTCAAGTCGTGGGAGCCGGGCCTCATGCACGGCGACTACCAGTTCGCCAACGTGATGTTCCGCCACGGCGCACCCGCCGAGCTGGCGGCGATCGTCGACTTCGAGATGGGCACGATCGGCGACCCGATGCTGGATCTCGCCTGGGTCCTGATGCCGTGGGCGAACGCCGACGAGGACCGCTCGGGCAAGGGCTACATCGACTACGAGGGCCTCCCCGACCGGGAGGACCTGCTCGAGTACTACGCCACCCACACCGGACGCGACGTGTCGGAGATCGACTACTACCTCGTGCTCGGCAACTTCAAGATGGCGATCGTGCTCGAGGGCGGCTACGCCCGCATGATCAGCGGCGCGAGCGACAACCCGAACGCCGCGTCGTTCGGCGACTACGTGATGCAGTCGGCCACCAAGGCCGGCAACATCGCCCGCTCCACCCCCCTCCGCAACCACTGACCGCCTTGCGATGAGCGAGATCCCCGTATCCGGGGGTTTCGCTCATCGCTGCGGTCGGCCGGGCGGCAGCGATGAGCGGCGTCCCCGTATCCGGGGGTTTCGCTCATCGCTGCGGTCGGCCGGAGGCGGTCAGGAGATCGCGCCACGGGTCGTCGGTGTCACCGAGACCGTTCCACTCCGTCGTCCACATCGGCCAGGGACGAGTGTGCTCACGGAGCCGCCGAGCGATCGCCGGCGCGGGCTCGAACGGCACGGCGAGCCCGACGCTCACGTCGTGGGCGTGCAGTGCCAGCTCCAAGGCCGCGCGCGGCAGGAAGTCGCCGGGCGCACCCAGTTGCGGCGGGCGGCGGAAGATCACGGCCCGCACGTCGTCAGGGGTGTCGCGCACGACGGCGACCAACAGACGCGTCGCGATCGCCAGCGACTCGACCAGACGCTCCGGAGTGGCCTCCTCCCCCATCGTGAGGTCACCGCCGGCGTGCGGGTAGCGATCCGTCCGACGCGAGGCCAGGAAGAAGGCGGGCGCATACACGCAGTCGACGGCATGGTCCGCCGTGGCGAGGCACGACCACTCGAGCGTGCCAGCGGGTGCCGACCAGTCACCGTCGGCGGCCGCGGTCCACGTGGTCGCGACGAGTGCGCTCAGCTCCTCGAGATCGCCGGCCGTGAACCGCTCAGCGCCAGCAGGAAGGACGGTCACGGGCGGCGGTCGGAGCCCTCGGGCCACCCGCCGTACGGGACGGTGATGATCTCGAGGAAGTGGCCGCTCGGGTCGCACCAGTACACCCCGCGACCGCCGTCGTGGTGGTTGATCTCGTTGACCCGGCCGAAGTGCGGTTCGGGATAGTGCTCGATCCCGTGCTCGAGGATGCGCCCGTAGATCGCATCGAAGTCGTCCTCGGTCACGAGGAACGCATAGTGCTGGGGATGGATCTCCTCGTCGTCCCCCGCCTGGGCGAAGTCGAACGTCGCACCGTGTTCGACCGGCACGGCCAGGAACGGCCCGAACGGTTTCGGCGCCGGCAGACCCATCATCTGGCTGAAGAACGTGGCGGACTCGTCCACGTCGCGGGAGTGGACGATCGTGTGGTTGAAAGCGACCGGCATGACCCCAGTCTGCTCGCGCTCAGGCCTTGCCGGCACGCAGGTCGGTGACGGACTTCTCGATGCGCCGCACCCGGGTGTCGGCCGCCTTCGCGCCCTCGACGGCGAGGACGATCCGACGACGGCGGCTGTACGAGATCGAGTCCCAGAACGACTGGGCGGCGGGGTCGGCGGCGATCGCCGCGGCGAGATCGTCGGGCACGTCGAGCACGCGCTCGGCGGTGTCGAGTTCGATGTCGACCTCGACCGTGTCACCGGCCGCGACACCCGCCGCCGCTCGGTGCTCGGCGCTGAGCGGCACGAGGAAACGACCGCCCATCACGGCGACGGTGCTGCGGTACGAGTGTCCGCCGACGGTGACGGTGACGGCCGGCCGCTTGCCCGAGCCCAGCGCCTCCACGACCTCGTCCGGCACTTCGAAGCCCGTGGCCGTCTTTCCGCCCAACTCGATGGTCGTCTCGAAACGCATGCCGACAACATTCGCGCAGCGGCGAATGCGCCCGCGTCGACGGCGACCGGTTTCCTACGCTCTCGATCGTGGAGGTTCGCTTCAGGAAGGACGCCAAGGGCCGAACGTGCAGTTGGCACGCACTGCGTCCGCCGCACACGCACGTGCCGGGCCCCACGATGGCGGCGGGCGGTGACATCCCGCACGACCTCGTCACGTTCGTGGTCGAGGAGGCGCTCGGCCTCGAGCACGGCTTCTGGGGGTGCGTCGCCGACGGGGCGACGTTCAAGACCCTCGGCCGCAAGCGCACGCCGCAGGGCAAGACCGTGATCGCCCGCCACGTCGGCGACCTCGACGACGCCGAACGGCGCGTCAACGAGGTCTACTTCGCGTGGCGGCGCGGTGAGCGGATCCCAGCAAACGCGGAGGTCGATGCCGCGCTCGACGAGACGCTGGCACAGTGGCGAGCGCTCCCGGTCGAGGGAGAACTGGTCCGGGTGTGGTCGGTGCCCGAGCGTCGCCATCGTCGTCGGCGGAGCAGGGATTGACGGCCTCGGGTACGTTGGCGGCGGTGGACGACGGCGGCACAGGGGCGGAACAGGCCAGGGTCGCCGGATTCGGCCAGTTGGCCGACGGCCTGTTGGAGGCCGGCGACTGGTACCGGTGGGGCCCCTACCTGAGCGAGCGCCAGTGGGGAACGGTGCGCGAGGACTACAGCGCCGACGGCGAGGCGTGGACCTACTTCCCCCACGACCACGCCCGCTCACGCGCCTACCGCTGGGGCGAGGACGGCATGGCCGGGTTCTCCGACGTCGAGCAGCGGCTCTGTCTGGGCCTCGCGCTTGTGGAACGGCAACGACGCGATCCTCAAGGAGCGGATGTTCGGCCTCACCGGCGCCCAGGGCAACCACGGCGAGGACCCCAAGGACTACTGGTGGTACCTCGACTCCCTGCCGAGCCACGCCTGGAACCGCTGGCGGTACCACTATCCGCAGAGCGCCTTCCCGTACCAGCAGCTCGTCGAGGAGAACGGCCGGCGCGGCAAGCACGACCCGGAGTTCGAACTCCTCGACACCGACGCCTTCGACGACGATCGCTACTGGGTGGTCGAGGTCGACTACGTCAAGGCCGACGTCGACGACATCGTGATGGTCGTACGGGCGACCAACGCCGGCCCCGAGGCGGCGACCCTCCATGTGCTCCCGACGGCCTGGTTCCGCAACACCTGGAGTTGGGAGATCGACGCGGTCGAGCCGACACTCCGCCGGAACGACGACGGCGTCGTGGCGATCGACCATCCCGTCGTCGGGCCGATGGAGCTCATCGCCTTCCCGGGCCCGGACGGCGCCGATCCGGTCGCCCTGTTCTGCGACAACGAGACCAACGACCGCCGCGTGTTCGGCTCGGATTCCGGCACGGCCTATCCGAAGGACGGCATCAACGACCATGTCGTCGACGGTGCGGCGACGGTCAACCCCGACCACACCGGCACGAAGGTCTCGCTGTGGTACCGGCTCGACGTGGCGGCCGGCGCGACGGCCGAGGTGCGCCTCCGGCTGCGACCGGCCGGTGCGCCCGACATCGACATCGATGCGACGATCGCACTGCGCCATCGCGAGGCCGACGAGTTCTACGCCGCGCTCACGCCGCCCGAACGATCCGCCGACGAAGCGCTCGTCATGCGCCAGGCGTTCGCCGGCATGCTCTGGGGCAAGCAGCTCTACGCGTACGACGTGGAGCGATGGCTCGCCGGCGACCCGGCGCAACCGCCGCCGCCGGCGTCACGACGCACCGGTCGGAACGCCCGCTGGACGCACTTCGAGGCGTTCGACATCATGTCGATGCCCGACCCGTGGGAATACCCCTGGTTCGCGGCATGGGACCTCGGCTTCCACTGCGTCACGTTCGCCCACCTCGATCCGCAGTTCGCCAAGTATCAGCTGCTGCTGCTCTGCCGCGAGTGGTTCCAGCACCCGAACGGCGCGTTGCCCGCCTACGAATGGGACTTCGGCGACGTCAACCCGCCCGTCCAGGCGTGGGCGGCGCTGGAGGTGTTCGCCATCGACGGCGCCCGCGACGTCGACTTCCTGGAGCGCGTGTTCGACAAGCTCCTCGTGAACTTCACGTGGTGGGTCAACCTCGAAGACGCCGATGGCTCCAACCTGTTCGAAGGCGGGTTCCTCGGCCTCGACAACATCGGCCCGATCGACCGCTCCCACCTGCCCGTCGGCGGCCGGCTCGAACAGTCCGACGCCACCGGCTGGATGGCGTTCTACTCGCTCACCATGGCGGCCATCGCCTCGATCCTCAATCGGTCGGGCACACGATCGGCCGACGACCTCGTCCTCAAGTTCCTCGAACACTTCGCCGCCATCGGCCGAGCGTTGGAGGCTTCGGGCGTCTGGGACGAAGACGACGGGTTCTTCTACGACCAGCTCATCGCGCCCGACGGCACGATCTCACCGGTCAAGGTCCGTTCGATGGTCGGCGTCATCCCGCTGCTCGCCGCCGTCACCATCGACGTCGAGCTCATCGACCGCGCCAGGGTGCTGGGCAAGGGTGTCGCCCGGTTGCTCGAAGGGTTCGGAGGCGTCGACGGGCTCACCGCGCGCGGCCTCTTGCGCCGCGAGGCCGGCAGGACGCGAGTGCTGTTCGGCGTCACCGGCGCGGACCGGTTGGAACGGGTGCTGGCACGACTGTTCGACCCCGCGGAGTTCCTCTCGCCGTACGGCCTACGGGCGCTGTCGGCGTGGCACCGCGACCACCCGTACCATCTCGATGTCGACGGCATCAATGCGACGATCGACTACGAGCCCGCCGAGTCGACCACCTCGATGTTCGGCGGCAACTCGAACTGGCGTGGCCCGATCTGGATGCCGCTCAACTACCTCGTGATCGGTGCGCTCGAACGCTACGGACAGTTCTACGGCGACGAACTGCAGATCGAATACCCGACCGGCAGCGGCGTGCGGATGGACCTCAACCAGATCGCCGCCGACCTCCGTCAGCGTCTCACGGGCCTGTTCACCATCGGGCCCGACGGTCGGCGGCCGTGCTTCGGGCAGGTCGACCGGCTGCAGCACGACCCCCGTTGGTCCGACAACATCACGTTCAACGAGTACTTCCACGGCGACGACGGCGCGGGCCTCGGAGCGACGCATCAGACCGGCTGGACCGGCCTCGTGGCCGACCTGATCCGCGGCCGTCCCGGCAACGGCGTCTACGCCAGCTGTCAGATCGGCCAGATTCTGGGGCGCGCGCCGACATCATCGAGAAGCAGGAGCAGACATGAGCGGCGACACGTGCGACACGCTGGTGATCTTCGGGATCACCGGCGACCTGGCGAGGGTCATGACCTTCCGGTCGCTCTATCGCCTCGAGGCTCGAGGGCTGATCGACTGCCCGATCGTCGGCGTCGCCGGTGACGACTGGACGCTCGATCGGCTCGTCGACCGGGCGCGCACGTCGATCGAGGCGACCGGTGAAACCATCGACGACGCGGTGTTCGACCGGTTCGTCGCGCGGCTGTCGTACGTGCGAGGCGACTTCGCCGACGACGCCACCTACACCCGGGTCGCCGATGCGATCCAGGGCGCCCAACGGCCCGTGTTCTACCTCGAGATCCCGCCGTTCCTGTTCGCCACCGTGGTGAAGGGGCTGCACGACGCCGACCTCACCAAGGCGGCCCGCATCGTGGTGGAAAAGCCGTTCGGTCACGATCTCGACTCGGCCAAGGCGCTCGCCGCCGAGCTGCACGAGTACGTCGACGAATCGCAGATCCTGCGCATCGACCACTACCTCGGCAAGATGGGCCTCTCCGAGATTCTCTTCCTGCGCTTCGCCAACGTGATGCTGGAACCGGTGTGGAACCGCAACTACGTCGACTCGGTGCAGATCACGATGGCGGAGGACTTCGGCGTCGACGACCGGGGCCACTTCTACGATCCGGTCGGCGCGCTGCGCGACGTCGTGGTCAACCACCTGATGCAGGTCGTCGCCGCCGCGGCGATGGAGCCTCCCGCCGGCGGGCGCTCCGAGGATCTGAAGAATTCGCTGGTGACCGCGTTCCGGGCGGTCAGCATTGCCGACCCGGCGCACTACGTGCGCGGCCAGTACGACGGGTACCTCGACATCGACGGTGTCGCGGCCGACTCGACGACCGAGACGTTCGCCGCGCTCCGCCTCGAGATCGACAACTGGCGCTGGTCGGGCGTGCCGTTCTTCATCCGCGCCGGCAAGCGGCTTCCCGTCACGCAGACCGAACTGCGCATCGTGTTCAAACATCCGCCGCGGCTCGGTTTCGCCATGCTCGACCGCGACAAGTCCGAACCCGACCAGTTCGTGGTGAAGCTCGACCCGTCGACCGGGGTGCGCATCGAGATGCAGGCCCACCGGGCGCACTCGACGGGTCCGGGACCGATCACGCTCGACATGGAGTTCGCCGACGAGGGTGGCGAGGGCCCCACGCCGTACGAGGTCCTGCTGCACGCGGCGATGGTCGGCGACACCACCCGCTTCACCCGCCAGGACGGGGTGGAGGAGACTTGGCGGATCATGCAACCGCTCGTCGATTCGCCGCCACCCGTCCACCCGTATGCACCCGGCTCCTGGGGTCCGGCGGCAGCCGACGACCTGCTCGCCGGCCACCGCCCGTGGCACGATCCGTGGATGGGCGAAGCCCGCCACACCGACTGACGTGCGCGTTCCCGACGACTTCCTCGACAGCGTGCGAACCCATGGGTTCGCGATCATGCCGGGCTTCCTCAGCGCCGACGAGGTCGCTAGCCGCCCGCGACGCATTGTTCGAGGTCTACCCACGGCCCGAGCAGTACTTCGCCGATCCGGACTCGTACCGCCACCTCGTGGCCAGCCAGTTCTCCGGCCTGACGGTCGCACCGTTCAAGTCGCAAACACTGAACCGGCTCGCGGTCCACCCCGATCTCGTCGACGCGGCCGAACGGTTCTGCGGAACCGCCGATCTCCAGGTGTACAAGATCGAGCTCTGGGCCAAGTACAGCGGCACCGTCGACTACGACCAGCCGCACCACCGCGACTACGGCAACCACAACATGGTCGTGCCCCGCGCGGACGGCCGCTGGCCGCAGCTCACCTCGTTCATCCTGCTGTCGGACGTCACGGAGGCCGATGGCCCCACTCGGGTCGTTCCCCGCGCGGTCGGCGATCGCGAGCCGATGACGCCGGCGATGGTCGAACCCGGACGATTCGCCGATGACGAGGTCCCTGTCGTCGGCCCCGCGGGCACGCTGTTCAGCTACACGACCGACGTGTTCCACCGGGGCTCGGCGATGACCGGTCACGAGCGCAGCCGGTTCGCCCTGCTGTCCGATTTCTCCGCACGTGGGCTTCCGTGGATGGGCAAGATGGCGTGGCCGAACTCCGGCAACCAGCGGGCATGGGTCGAGATGATCACGCACGCATCGGTGCGCGAACGCGACCTGTTCGGGTTCCCGCCGGCCGGGCACGAGTACTGGAACGACCAGACGCTGCACGACGTGGCGCGCCGCTACCCCGGCATCGACATGGAGCCGTACCGCCGCCCTACGGGTTGATGGCCAGGAAGACGAAGACGGCGGCGATCACCAGGGTCAGCGCGGCGCGAAGCGCTGGCCGGCGTCGAGCCGGATGGTGCCGCCGTTCAGCATCGGGTTGTCGATGATCGCCGCGGCGAGCTTGGCGTACTCGTCGGGGCTGCCCATGCGCTTCGGGAAGGCGGCATCGGCGACGAGCTTGGCCTTCATCTCGTCCGGCGCCGCCTTGACGAGGCCCGTGTCGAACAGGCTCGGCGCGATCGCGTTGACGCGGATGCCGAACGAGCCGAGGTCGCGGGCCATCGTCAGCGACATGCCGGCGACGCCCGCCTTCGACGCGGTGTAGGCGATCTGGCCGATCTGGCCCTCGAACGCGGCGATCGACGCGGTGTTGATGATCACGCCGCGCTCGTCGTCGGCGTTGGGCTCGTTCTTCGCCATCGCCTCGGCCTGCAGACGGTTGAGGTTGAACGTGGCGACCAGGTTGAGGTCGACGACCTGGCGGAACGATTCGAGGTCGTGGGCGACGCCCTGCTTGTCGAGCGTCTTCTTGCCGATGCCGCCACCGGCGACGTTGACGCCGACGTCGAGTCCGCCCAGGGCCTCGATCGCCGCGGCGACGGTCTGCTCGGTGCCCTCGAAGTCGGTGATGTCGCACTCGAAGAAGTAGCCACCGATCGCCTCGGCGACCGCGGCACCCTCGGTGCCGGGACGGTCGAGGATGGCCACCTTCGCACCCGCCGCGGCGACCCGCTCGGCCGTGGCGCGAGCCATGCCCGATGCCCCTCCGACCACCATCACCCGTGCGCCGTTGATCTCCATGATTCCTCCTCTGGTGGCGGCTGCGCCGCGCATTGCTGGCGGCTCGGCCGCGGTCGTTCCCCGGGCGGACTGCGCCGGCGTCGGACGTCGACCGTACTGCGCCGCTCGCCGAAGTGACAAGACGGGTCTTCCCCTGCGAGAATGACACTCTCACGTTCGTCAACGAACCCGGCCCACACACCCATCCCGAACCTCGAGGGGAACCACACATGTCCGACGCCCTGATCATCGACGCCTGCCGCACGCCACGCGGTATCGGCAAGCCCGGCAAGGGCTCGCTCGCCCACCTCCATCCGCAGCGCCTCGCGTCGTCGGTCCTCGCCGCGATCGCCGAACGCAACGACCTCGACACGTCGAAGGTCGACGACATCATCTGGGGCACGAGCAACCAGTCGGGCACGCAGGCCGGCGACCTCGGCCGCATGGGCGCGCTCGACGCCGGCTACGACGTCAGGGCGAGCGGCGTCACCCTCGACCGCTTCTGCGGCAGCGGCATCACGTCGTCCAACCTCGCCGCCGGCATGATCGGCGCCGGGCTCGAGGACATCGTCATCGCCGGCGGCACCGACATGATGTCGACCTATGCGGCGAACCGCGTGCCGGGCCTGCCGCCGTTCATGGACGCCGGCAACACCCACCTCCGCTCGATCCACCCGCAGCCGCACCAGGGCATCTGCGGCGACGCGATCGCCACACTCGAAGGCATCCCGCGCGACGCGCTCGACGACCTCGCCTTCGAGTCGCAACAGCGCGCCGCCAAGGCGATCGCCGAGGGCCGCTTCGAGCGCAGCCTCATCACGGTCCACAACGACGACGGCACCGTCGCCCTCGACCACGACGAGTACCCGCGGCCGCAGACCACGCGCGAGGGCTTGTCCGGTCTGGCACCGGCCTTTGCCGGCCTCTACGACGTGCCCCTCGACGAGGCCGGCACGTCGTTCAAGTCGCTGATCACCCAGGTGTATCCGGACCTCGAGGTGGAGCACGTCCACCACGCCGGCAACAGCTCGGGTGTCGTCGACGGTGCGGCGGCGATCCTGTGGGCCAGCCCCGAGGCCGCCAAGGCCAACGGCTGGACGCCACGGGCGCGGCTCGTCGCCATGGCGAACGTCGGCGACTCGCCGACGCTCATGCTCAACGCTCCGGTCCCCGCGGCCCGCAAGGTGCTCGACAAGGCCGGCCTGACGATCGACGACATCGACGTGTTCGAGGTCAACGAAGCCTTCGCCGTCGTCGTCGAGAAGTTCATCCGCGACCTCGGCGTCGACCGCGACAAGATCAACGTCAACGGCGGCGCCATCGCCCTCGGCCACCCGATCGGCGCCACCGGCGCCATCCTGATCGGCACCGCCCTCGACGAGCTCGAGCGCACCGACGGCCGTTACGGCCTGATCACCATGTGCGCCGCCGGCGGCATGGCACCGGCCATCATCATCGAACGGATCTGACATGAGCGACGTGCTGTACGAGGTGGTCGACGACAACGTCGGCGTGGTCACCCTGAACCGACCGGACAAGGCGAACTCGCAGACCCCGGCGATGCTCGACGAGCTCAACGACGTGATGATGGCGGCCGCCGCCGACCGCGAGATCCGGGTGATCGTGTTGCAGGCCAACGGGAAGCACTTCTCGGCCGGTCACGACATCTCCGGCGAGGGCCGGCGCGAAGAGGACGCCATCGACCTCAAGGTCGAAGGGCTCGCCGGCATCTACGAGTGGGAGACGAAGCGGTACATCGGCTACTCCCGGGCGTGGCGTGACATCCGCAAGCCGACGATCGCCGCCGTGCAGGGGCAGTGCATCGCCGGTGGGCTGCTGCTGTGCTGGCCGATGGACATCATCATCGCCGCCGACAACGCCAAGTTCTCCGACCCGGTCGTGCGCATGGGCATCGGCGGCGTCGAGTACCACGGCCACACCTGGGAACTCGGCCCGCGCAAGGCGAAGGAATGGCTCTTCACCGCCTCGCAGTTCACCGCCGAGGAGGCCGAGAGGTACGGCATGGTCAACCACGTCGTGCCGCTCGACGACCTCCGCGAGTTCACGATGACGATGGCGGGTCGCATCGCGGCGATGAACCCGTTCGCGCTGGCGCAGGCCAAGCGCGCCGTCAACCAGACCCAGGACGTGCAGGGCTTCTACGCCGCGATCCAGTCGGTGTTCGACATCCACTCGACCGGCCACGGCCACGCCCTGTCGGTCAACGGCTATCCGATCCTGGTCGACCTCGACCAGATGAAGCAATCGATGAAGGAGGGCTGATGGCCGCGACCGCCCCGCTCACTGCCAGCCCGATCGCGGAGGGCCTGTTCACCTGGCCGTCGGAGACACCGGCACTGCTCGGTACGAGGTGCGGCTCGTGCGGCGAGGTGACGTTCCCGAGCCACTACGGCTGCCCGCGGTGCGCCTCCGAGGACATGACCACGATCGAACTCGGCCGCACCGGCACCGTGTGGACGTGGACCACCCAGAACTTCCGCCCGCCGCCGCCGTACGCCGGCCCGGAGGAGTTCGTGCCGTACCACGTCGGCTACGTCGAGCTGCCCGGTGAGGTGATCGTCGAGTCGTACCTCACCGGGTACGGCGACGGCCACCCGCACATCGGTGACGCCGTCGAGCTGACCATCATCCCGTTCAGCACGAACGAGGCGGGCGACGTCGTCACCTACGCGTTCGGCCCTGTCGCGGGCGACACCGCGGTCGGAGCCGGATCATGACCGCCGACGTCGCCATCATCGGAGTCGGGCTGCACCCGTTCGGGCGCTTCCCCGGCAAGTCCGCCATCGAGATGGGCGCCGCCGCCGCGCGCCTCGCCATGAAGGATGCCGGGGTCGAATGGCGCGACGTGCAGTTCGCGTTCGGCGGCAGCTACGAGGTCGACAACCCCGACTCGATCGTCAACCAGTTCGGGATGACGGGCATCCCGTTCTTCAACATGTACAACGGCTGCGCCACCGCGGCGAGCGTGCTCACGCAGGCGACGAACACGATCCGCCTCGGCGAGTACGACATCGGCATGGCGATCGGCATGGACAAGCACGTGCCCGGCGCGTTCAACGCCGACCCGACGCTGTACAGCCTGCCGACCTGGTACGGCGAGGCCGGCATGTTCCTCACGCCGAAGTACTTCGCCGAGAAGATCCAGCGGTACATGTACGACTTCGACATCACCCCGACCACGCTCGCCCGCGTGGCGGCGAAGAACTTCGGCAACGGCGCGCTCAACGAGAACGCGTTCCGTCGCACGCCGATGTCGGTCGAGGCGATCCTCGAGTCGCGCATCGTCAACGACCCGCTCACCCAGTACATGTTCTGCGCGCCGGACGAAGGCGCCGCGGCCATCGTGCTGTGCCGCGCCGATCGGGCCCACGAGTTCACCGACACGCCGATCTACCTGCACGCCTCCGAGGTGCGCACCCGGCGGATCGGTGCGTTCGAGGTCCACAGCCCGTCGATCCCGCTCGAGCGGGTCCCGGGGCCGACGGTCGACGTGTCGAAGGCGGCGTACGAGAAGGCCGGCATCGGCCCGGAGGACGTCGACGTCATCCAGCTGCAGGACACCGACGCCGGCGCGGAGGTGTACCACATGGCCGAGAACGGCTTCTGTGCCGATGGCGATCAGGAGCGGCTGCTCGCCGACGGGGCCACCAACATCGACGGCCCGCTGCCGATCAACACCGACGGTGGCCTGATCGCCAACGGCGAACCGATCGGTGCGTCGGGCCTGCGCCAGATCCACGAACTCGTCAAGCAGCTGCGCGGCCAGGCCGGCGACCGCCAGGTCCCCGGCAACCCGAAGGTCGGCTACGCCCAGCTCTACGGCGCCCCCGGCACCGCCGGCGTCAGCATCATCTCCCGCTGACGCACGTCATCCCAGCGATGAGCGAAACCACCGGATACGGAGGTTTCGCTCATCGCTACTTGGCGGGCGGGCCTTTGGGGACGTCGCGGAACGGGGTGTTGCGGTCGTACGAGAGTTCACGGGGCATGCCGAGGACGCGTTCGGCGATGACGTTGCGGGCCATCTCCGTCGTGCCGCCGCCGAGTGTCGACACCTGCCGCAGCAGGTAGTCGTTGCCGATCTCGGCCGCTGCGCCGTCGGTGTCGTCCCAGGCGGTCGCGCTCGAGCCGGCGAGCTCGAAGGCGATCGACGTCAGGCGCGTCGTCGACACGCCGGAGTACAGCCGGCCGACCGACGCCGCCTGGTCCGACATCTTGCCGGTCGAGATGCCCTCGGCGATCCGGTGTTGGATCACCTCGCCGACGAGTTCCAGCATGTACGCCTCGCCGAGCAGGTCACGGCTCACCGGGTCGTCGAGGCGACCGCTGTCGCGGGCGATGTCGACGTTGTGCAGGCTGCGTCGCGAGCTGCCGGCGTTGCCGGTCGCGGAGGTGACGTACGGGGAGTTGTGCAGCATCCGCTCGTGGAACATCCAGCGGGTGCCGATCGTCCAACCCTCGTTGACGTCGCCGATCCGGGCGGAGTCGGGCACGCGCACGTCGGTGATGAACTCCTGGCAGAAGTCCTTGAACCCGTTGAGCATCTCGATGCGGTGGATCTCGATGCCGGGCTGGTGCAGCGGGAAGATGAACACCGACAGCCCGCGGTGCTTCGGCACGTCCCAGTTCGTCCGGGCGAGGCACAGGCCCCAGTCGGAGAACCAGGCGCCGGTCGTCCAGACCTTCGAGCCGTTGAGGATCCACTCGTCGCCGTCGCGCACGGCGGTCATCAGCGCGCCCGCCACGTCGGAACCACCACTCGGTTCGGACAGCAACTGCATCCACAACTCCTCGCCCTTGATGATCGCCGGGAGGTGGCGGAGCTTCTGCTCGTGCGTGCCGAACTCGAGCAGCACGGCGGCGCACGGCGAGAACGTCGGCGCCTGGAGACGGAAGGGATAGGCGAACCCCGACAGCTCCTCGCGCAACGCCATCTGGTGCGCCGGAGTGAGCCCGAGGCCGCCGTACTCGCGGGGGAAGCAGACACCGGCCAGGCCGGCGTCGTAGAACTTCCGTTGCAGCTGGCGAGCTTCCTCGACCTCGGCCAGTTCCTCCTCGTCGGTGAACCGTGGCCGCAGGTACCCGACCTGATCGGACGGCGTGCTCGCCGGCAGGGTGCTGCGGATCCAGGCCCGAGCGCGGGCCCGGAACTCGTCGACGGACTCCGGCTCGGCCGCCACGATCTCGTCGCGCAGATCGGTCATGACGCCACCTCCATGGTCTCGACGTTGGCCGTTCGCTCCTCGGCGTGACGCTGGATCAGGTCGGCGAGCCGCCGGCGGTGATCGGCCGGGCCGGCGAACGCCGCTCGGTTGACGACGATGCGCCGCAGGTACAGGTGCAGGTCGTGTTCGAACGTGACACCGATGCCACCGTGGATCTGGACGCAGTCGTGGGCCAGGTCGGGGCCGTACTGACCGATGTAGGCGGCCGCGGCAACGACGAGGTCGGCCGCCTGCGGATCGTCGGTGGCCACCGCGACCGCGGCCGCGTCGGCGATCGCGTGGCTCGCGTCGAGCCACGACTGCATGTCGGCGAAACGATGCTTCAGCGCCTGATACGACGCCAGCGGACGACCGAAGGCGTACCGGTCGAAGGCCCACTCGACGGTCATGTCGAACGCCGCCTGCATCGCACCGACCGATTCGGCCGCGGCGATCGTCAGGCCGAGCAGCGTCGCCCACTCGACCTCGTCGCCCGCGCCACCGGCCTCGCCGACGAGGGCGGTGAGCGGGAGCCGGACGTCGTCGAAGTCGACGGCACCGAAGCGCCGCGTGAGATCGGTCGACTTCAGCGAGCGGATCGACACACCCGGCGTGTCGCGCGGCACGAGCACGTTCGTGAGGCCGTCGCCGGTGCGTCCGGTGACGAGGAGCAGGTCGGCGGTCGGGGCGGCGTCGACCGGCCGCTTGGTGCCGTTGAGGACGACCTCGTCGCCGTCGATGCGCACGTCGAGCACCCACCCGCCGAGATGGTCGTGCGGCGGCGGCTCCGCCAGGCACCACGCCGCGGTCGACGTGCCGGCGACGAGCGCCTCCACCGCCTCGTCATGGCCCTCACCGCCGTGATGGCTGAGCAGCGCGGCGACCACGTTCGTCGGCATCAACGGGCCGGGCGCGGCGTGACGGCCGAACTCGTGGGCGATCAGCGTGAGGTCGACCAGCCCGTGCTCGCCCACCGCTCCTCCCCCGTGTTGCTCGTCGACGAGCAGGCTCGTCCAACCGAGCTCGGCGCCGCGCTGCCAGTACTTCGCCGGCTCGCCGCTCGGCTCGTCGCGCAGGTCGCGCAACACGTCGACCGGGACGAGTTCGTCGAGGAACGTCGCCGTCGTCTCGCGGAAGAGCGATTGGTCGGGGGTCGGGTTGAGCAGCACGTCACTCCTTGCCGACGCCGACGTGCGGTGGCACGTTCTCAGCACCGGAGAACCCCATTATCGCACCTCTCGCCGCAATGCACAAAGTGCTCGGCGCCACCGAGCAGCGACCCTCGAGCGTCAGCAGCGCTGGTCCACGTGTCGTTCGCCGACCGAGACGTAGAGTCTCGGTGATGGCCGGTGGTTTGAACTACAAGGGCCTCAACGCCAAGAAGGCGTCGGCCGTCGGCGTGGCACTCATCACGCTGCTGCAGAACGACGACGTCCGCAAAGCCCTGGGTGGTGCCGGCGCCGGTCTCACCGCCTGGTCCAAACGAACCCGGGCGCGCTTCGACGCGCCGCTGACCGACCGGTACGGCCAGGGCGCTCTGCTGCACCGCATCGACGCCCTCGCGACGGTGATCCCCGAGTTCGCGACGCTCGATGCCGAATTTGCGGCGGAGCTGCGCACGGCCGAGGTGGAGCTTCGGCGGGCCGCGTTCGTAGCCGGCCAGATGCCGGTTTCGAAGCGTGTCCCGGCTCAACGCTCGATTGCGCGGCGACTCGACAAGCTCGAACGCGCCCTCATCGACGCGGTCCTGTGACGCGCGGGCCAGATCCGACCGAGATCGTGCTCGCCGCCGATCACGGTCGAATCCGGGTCGGAAACCGGACCGAATCCGACCGAGATCGCCTGGGCGCCCGCGACCACTCGGCCGCATTCACGGGTCAGGCGGCGCGCTCGGCAGCCGTTGCGATCCGGTCACCGACGTCGGTGGTCGAGCCGACGCCGGCGTGCTCGCAGGCGGCGCGCATCCGTTCGGCGATGTCCTGCTCGCCGAGGAAGTCCATCATCATCGCCGCGGACAGCACCGCGGCGGTCGGGTTGGCCTTGTTCTGACCGGTGATGTCGGGCGCCGATCCGTGGACCGGCTCGAACATCGACGGCCCGGTGCGGGCCGGGTTGAGGTTGGCGCTGGCGGCGAGTCCGATGCCGCCCGACACCGCGCCGCCGAGGTCGGTGAGGATGTCGCCGAACAGGTTGTCGGTGACCACGACGTCGTAGCGGTGCGGGTCCTGCACGAAGTAGATGCAGGCCGCGTCGGCGTGCTGGTACGCCGTGGCGACGTCGGGATAGTCGGCAGCCACGAGGTTGAACGTCCGCTCCCACAGGTCGCCGGCGTACACGAGGATGTTCGTCTTGTGCACCATCGTGACGTGCCTGCGGTCGCCGCGGCGGCGGGCGAGTTCGAACGCGTAGCGGATCGCCCGCTCGACGCCCATCCGGGTGTTCACCGAGCCCTGTGTCGCCACTTCGTCGAGCGTCCCCTTGCGGAGGAATCCGCCGTCGCCGATGTACGGACCCTCGGTGTTCTCCCGGATCACGACGAAGTCGTGCGGCTCGGTGTGCCCCGGCGCGGTCCCCTGGAACGGCCGCTCGTTGATGTACAGGTCGAAGGCGATCCGCATCCCGACGATCAGCCCGCGTTCGAGGATGCCCGGGCGTGACGTCGGGCCGGCCGGCCGCACCGAAGAGGATGGCGTCGAAGCCGCGCAGCTGCTCGATCGTCGCCTCGCTGAGCACCTCGCCGTCGCGCAGGTAACGCCCGCCGCCGAGGTCGAAATCGGTCGTGTCGATGTCGGCGCCGGCGGCGCGCAGCACCTTGAGGGCCTCGGCGGTGACCTCCGGGCCGATGCCGTCGCCACCGATCACCGCGATGCGATGGGTCATGCCGTCGTCCTCCCGTCGTGGCGGCCGCGGCGGCCACTTCGGCCCGCACCTCGTCGCCGTGTTCGTCGAGCAGCGGCGCCCGCCGGTTGACGCCCGCCTTCGTGCGCGTGAACTTGATCGGCGTGTTGGCGTAGACCGTCGGCCGTTCGCTCCCCGGCGTCTGGAACGCCACGAGCATCTCCCGCGCCGGCAGGTGGGGATCGTCGAACAGCATCTCGTTGTTGTTCACCGGTCCGACGGGCACCCGGCCGCCGAGCGCTTCGAGCACCTGCGGCCGTGGTCCGCTCGGCGAGCCATCCCTCGATGATCTCGAGCACCATCGCCCGGTTCTTGTTGCGGGCCCGGTTGTCGCAGGTGCGCTCGTCGTCGATCAGGTCGGGCCGCTCCATCACCTCGCACAGGATCGGCCAGTGATTGGTCGGCGCGGCGAGGGCGACGGCCCCGTCGGCGGTGGCGAACAACCCGAACGGCAGGTGGATCGGATGCTCGTTGCCGTGGGGAACGTCGTGGCGACCCCAGTGGCTCCAGCGGTACACGGTCTCCTCGCACAGCGCGACGAGGGCGTCGTACATCGCCACGTCGACGAACTGCCCGCGCCCGGACCTGCCGCGCTTCGTGGACGGCCGACACGATCCCGAGGGCGAGCAGCGTGGCGGGATAGATGTCGCCGACGCTCGGGCCGATGCGCGTGCCGAACGTGCCCGGCGCGCCCGTGGTCGGCGGTGAGCCCGCTCATCGCCTGGGCGACCACGTCGAAGGCCGGCCAGTCGGCGTAGGGGCTCTCACCGGTGCGCGGGTCGCCGAAGCCGCGGACGGCGCCGTACACGAGCCGCGGGTTGATCTCCGCCAGCGCCTCGTAGCCGAGGCCGAGCTTGTCGAGCACGCCGACGCGGAAGTTCTCGACGATCACGTCGGCGTCGCGGACGAGGTCGCGCAGCGTGTCGCGGTCGGCCTCGGTCTGCAGATCGAGCACGATGCTGCGCTTCGAGCGGTTGACGCTGGCGAAGTACCCGCCGTAGTGATGTTCGGTGTCGCCCTTCGTGAACGGCCCGCCGTAGCGGGTGAAGTCGCCCTTCGGCGGCTCGACCTTGATCACGTCGGCACCCAGGTCGGCGAGCAGCATCGTGCAGAACGGGCCGGCCAGGGCGGCGGTGAGATCGACGATGCGGATGTCGGTGAGGGGACCGCCGCGCTCAGGCAGGGGCAGCACCGCTCGTTCGTGTCCGAGTGTGTGGTCCATCTCGTCGTCCCTCGTCCGGTTGCGTCCCGACAGGCCGCACGGCGGCAAACGGAACTTGGACTCTCAGTCTAGGAGAGTAGAGTTCTCACATGCGCATCGGCTTGATGGTCGGCCCCGAACGGAACCGCTACGCCACCAAGGTGCAGCGCATGATCGACGACGCCGTGTGGGCGGAGACGAACGGGTTGAGCACCGTCTGGATCCCCCAGGTGCCCGACGAGTTCGACGCCATGACCGCCGCGGCCCTGATCGCGCAGGCGACGTCGCGCATCGAGATCGGCACCGCCGTCGTGCCGCTGCAGTCGCGCCATCCGGTGGCGCTGATCCAGCAGTCGCTGTCGACCCAGTTGGTCGCCCAGGGTCGGTTCACGCTCGGCCTCGGCCCGTCGCACCATTGGATCATCCAGGACATGCTCGGGCTCCCCTACGAACGTCCCGCGGCGCTGACCGCCGACTATCTCGACACGCTCGACGCGGCGATGGCCGGACCCGGCCCGGTCGACGTGGAGAACGACAGCTTCACGATCCACAACCCGATGCACGTCACCGACGAGCCGCGCATGCAGGTGCTCCTCGCGGCACTCGGCCCGGTGATGCTCCAGTTGGCCGGGTCGCGCACCGACGGCACGATCCTCTGGCTCGCCGACGAAAAGGCCATCGAGTCGCACATCGCGCCACGCCTGCACGCCGCGGCCGCCGAAGGCCGGCCGACCGGCGCCGCGCATCGTCGCCGGCGTGCCGATCTGTCTGTGCCGGCCGGGCGAGGTCGACGCCGCCAAGGCCCGCGCCGACCGGGTGCTCAGTGAAGCGACCGTGTCGCCGAACTACCAGCGGCTCCTCGACCAGGGAAACGCCACCGGGGTGTCCGACATCCTCGCGGCGGGCGACGAGGACATGATCCGCGAGCGGCTCGCCTCGTTCGCCGCCGCCGGGGTGACCGACATCTCGGTGCGCGTCCTGCCGATCGGTGAGGGCCGCGAGCAACTCCTCGAGTCGAGCCGCCGCACCCGCGAGTTCGTCGCCGACCTCGCCTCCCGCTGACCTTCTGCGATCTCGGTCGGATTCGGGCCGGAAACCGGACCAGATCCGACCGAGATCGGTGATGGAGCGGATCTCGGTCGGAATTGGGGCGACGCACCGCGACTTGCAATCGGGCGGGGGGTTTGAGAGAATGATGTTCTCATCTGAGGGAGATGACGTTATTCGCACGGTTCCTGCGCCCCCATCCGAGCAGGGACGACACCAGCCCGAACATCAACGAGGGATCCGATGACCACACCGTCCGGCATTTCCATCTTCGACGCCGACAACCACTTCTACGAGCCACCGGAAGCGTTGACCCGTCACCTTCCCGACCAGTACCGCAGCCAGCTGCAGTACGTGAAGCTCGAGAACGGCCGCACCAAGCTGGCCGTCGGCGGCAAGATCAGCGAGTACATCCCCAACCCGACGTTCGACGTCGTCGCCCGCCCCGGCGCCCAGGAGGAGTACTACCGCAAGGGCAATCCGGAGGGCAAGAGCCGCCGCGAGCTGTTCGGTGAACCGATCAAGTCGCCCCCGGCGTTCCGCGAGCCGGCGTCACGGCTCGAGTTGATGAACGAACAGGGCATCGACCGCACGCTGATGTTCCCGACGCTGGCCAGCGTCATCGAGGAGCGGATGAAGCACGATCCGTACTTCCTCCATGCGGCCATCCACGGCCTCAACGAGTGGATGTACGAGACGTGGCAGTTCGACTACGAGGGCCGCATCTTCTCGACGCCGGTGATCACGCTGCCGATCGTCGAGAAGGCGATCGAGGAACTCGAATGGGTCCACGAGCGCGGCGCCAAGGTCGTGCTCATCCGTCCGGCACCGGTGCCCGGCTTCCGCGGCACCCGCTCGTTCGCCCTGCCCGAGTTCGACCCGTTCTGGAAGCGGGTCGTCGAGCTCGACATCCTCGTCGCGCTGCACTCCTCCGACAGCGGCTACGACCAGATCGCCAACTGGTGGGAAGGCAGCGACCAGGAGATGCTGCCGTTCAAGCCGGCGGCGTTCCGCATGCTGTCGTCGTGGCGGCCGATCGAGGATGCGATCGCGTCGCTCGTCGCCCACGGTGCGCTGCAGCGGTTCCCGCAGCTCAAGATCGCGGTCGTCGAGAACGGCGGGTCGTGGATCGAGCCCCTCCAGCGGGCGATGAAGGACACGTACAAGAAGATGCCGCAGGACTTCCCGGAAGAGCCGGTGGCGGCGATGCGTCGCAACGTCTACATCAGCCCGTTCTGGGAGGAGGACTACGGCAAGCTCTCCGACCTGCTCGGCGAGGACCACGTCCTGTTCGGCTCCGACTACCCGCACCCCGAGGGTCTCGAGAACCCGGTCGCCTACGCCAACGACCTCGAGCACCACGGCCCCGAGCGCGTCGCCAAGTTCATGGGCGGCAACCTCGCCGCCCTGATGAACGTCGAGAACACCCCCGTCGTCCCCGCCCCCGCCACCGTCTGAGAGCTCCGTTCGTTCGGGACCCGTCCCCGCGCGAACGGAGGGCGGGTCAGGTCTTGGCGTCGAGGGTGCGGGTGATGAAGCCGCGGAGGTCGTCGGTGTCGAACGACTCGTACTCGGCGCCGAGGGCGAAGTCGATCGTCGCCAGCACCGAACGCTCCATGTGGATGTTCAGGATCCGCTTCGTCGACTCGACGGCGAACTGCGGCAGGGCCGCCACCCGGCGGGCGCAGGCCAGGGCAGCATCGAACACGTCCTCAGGGGCGCACACGTGGTTGGTCAGCCCGAGCTGGTGGGCACGTTCGGCGGAGATGCGGTCACCCGTGAACGCGAACTCCTTGGCGATCAGCATGCTCGTGTGCAGCGGCCACGTGATCGGCCCGCCGTCGGCGGCGACCAGGCCGACGACCACGTGGGGGTCGGCGAGATGGGCCTTCTCCGACATGTACACGACGTCGGAGAGGGCGACGAGGCTGCAGCCGAGACCGACGGCGGGCCCGTTCACGGCCGCGACGACCGGCACCCGGCACTGCAGCATGTTGAGCACGAGACGCTTGCCGGTGTCGATGCTCACGCGACGCAACGCCCGGTCGTCGGCCAACTCGCGGAGGTAGTTGAAGTCACCACCGGCCGAGAACGCCCGTCCGTTGCCCGTCAGCACGACGGCGCGGGCACCGGTGTCGAGGCTGATCTGCGGGAAGAGCCCGGCGAGCCCCTCGTGCAGGTCGTGGTTGACGGCGTTGAGGTCGTCGGGCCGGTTGAGGCGGACGATCCGGATCGGGCCGTCGGCCTCGACCACGATCTCGTCGGGCACGTCGTACATGGTGTTCCCCTTCTGGGCTAGCCGACCGGGAGGTCGAGGATGCGGGTGGCGATGATGTTCTTCTGCACCTGTGAGGTGCCGCCCATCACGCTCTGCGCACGGCTGTAGAGGTAGAAGTCGAGCTGGTCGGAGGATCCACCACCGATCGCGTCGATCAGTCCGAACGACAGCGCGGCGTGACCGATGCTCTGCTCGGCCCACGTCATCAACAGCTTGTCGATCGAGCCCTCCGACCCGTGGGTGACGCCGTCGAAGCGTTCCGACAGGCGCCGCGCCGTGTGGATCCGCAGCATCTCGGCCTCGACGAAGGCCCAGGCGAGCTGGCGGGCCTGATCGGCGGACACCGCCGCGGGATCCTGTCGGGCGGTCGCCTCGAGGTCCTGCACCGCCTTGAGGTACCGGGAGGCGAAGCCGAGTTCGGCGGGCTCGCGCTCGTGGCTGACGATCGTCATCGCCAACCGCCAGCCTTCGCCCGGCTCACCGATCATGTTCGCGGCCGGCACGCGGGCACCGTCGAACGCGACCTGCCCGAACTCGGTCGTGATGCCGTTGATCATCTTCAACGGGCGCTGTTCGATCCCGGGTTGGTGCATCGGCACGGCGAACGCGGAGAGGCCCTTGTGCTTGGGGACGTCGGGATCGGTGCGGGCCAGCACGATGCACCACTCGGCGACGTCGGAGTAGCTCGTCCAGATCTTGTGTCCGTCGATCACGTACTCGTCACCATCGAGGGTGGCCGTGGTGCGCAGCGACGCGAGGTCGGAGCCCGCATCGGGCTCGCTGAAACCCTGGCACCAACGGTCGCGGCCGTTGATCAGCCCCGGCAGGAACCGGTCCTTGATCGCCTCGCTGCCGTGATGGCTGATCCCCTGGATCAGGTAGCCGAGGCTCGGCTTGGGCGGCGCGCCGGCGCGGGCCAGTTCCTCGTCGACGATCACCTCGTACACCGGCGGCAGCTCGCGTCCGCCGTACTTCGCCGGCCAGGTCAGGGCGAAGAAGCCGGCCTCGTAGAGCTGCTGGTGCCAGTCGCCGAGCATCGTCCAGTAGCCGTCGTCGCTGTGCGAACGCTTGACCGTGTCACCCCGTTCGGCGAGCCAGGTGCGGATCCGTTGGCGGAACTCCGCCTCGTCGGGCGAATCACGAAAGTCCATGTGGGGCTCCCCATCGTTGTTGCGCCAGCAGGGCCAGCTGGGCGCTCTCGCCACCGAAGAGTTCGGTCGACAGCAACGCCCGGCGCAGGAACACGTGGGCCATGCACTCCCACGTGTTGCCGATGCCGCCGTGCACCTGGATGGCGGTCTCGCACACGGTGCGTGCGCTGCGGGCGGCGTAGGCCTTGGCGACGGCCGCCGCGGCGCGCGCTTCGGCGGGCTCGAGCGCGTCGACCGCCCAGGACGCGTACAGCATCGCGCTCAGCGCGCCTTCGCTGAGCGTCTTGGCCTCGGCGAGCAGATGCTGCACGGCCTGGAACGACCCGATCGGCACGCCGTACTGGCGGCGCTCGCGGGCATAGGCCGTGCTGAGTTCGATCGCGCCTTCCATCACGCCGACGAGGTCGGCGGCGGTGAGGGTGACGGCAAGGGCCTCCCACGCCACGAAGTCGTCCGGCGACAGCGCACCGAGTGCCGTTCCGAGTGACGGTCCGGCAGCGACGGCGAGCGCACTCGTGCGCCGGGTCAGGTCGACACCATCGGAGCCATCGTCGGTCGAGACGATCGGGACCGCCACGAGCGTGGTGCCGTCGGTGTCGAGTGCCACGGCGACCGCGCTGCCCGCCGCGTCGACGGCGACCTCGCTCCCCAGCCGACGCAGGTCGGCGCTCACCGCCACCGTTCGCGCCACGCCGTCGTCGGCTGCTGCGCTGGCGCAACGCCGCAGGAGATCGTGTGCCAGGACGGGGCCGATGAACGCCACGTCGCACGCGCCACGGGCGAGCGAGCGGGCGACGAGCGCCGCTTCCACCCCGGACGCCAGCGGTTCGGATGGGCCGCCGCTGCGCAGTTCTCGCCATCCGGCCTGGGTGAGAGCGGCATCGAGGCGCTCGCGGCGGTCCTCGTCGTCGAGGTCACCGACCGATGTCGGTCCCAATTTCTCGGCGAGTCGGATCGCCGCGTCGTCCAGCGCGCGCTGCTCGGGGGTCGGTCTGGCATCCATCAGCGTCGATGTTAGCGAAATTCGCGTCCCGAGGGAAGCGAACTCTCCCAAAATGAGAGTGATGTTCTCAGGCGGCTTTCATCCGTCGCGCCACGACGCTGTCGGGGGCGATGGCGTGGAGGCAGAACTCCCACATCTCCGCGGCGGTGATCGGCTGGCGCCCACCGGCGCTGCGACCGGCGGTGGTCGTCGCCGCTTGGAGGACGATGGCGGCGAGGCGTCGGGGACGTCCGGCGCGCAGCAACCCCGCGTCGCCGGCCTCCTCCACCATCGACACGATGTACTCGAGCAGCGGCGCGTAGGCGGACGCGACCTCGCTCGGATGGGTCACGAGCAGCCGTTGCGCGAATTCGAGGAACAGCGGTTGCTCGGACAACTCCGACGGCGAGCACAGTTCGTACAACACGAGCACGGTCTGCTCGAGACGGTCGAGTGGATCGCCGTCGACCGTGACCCGCTTCACCCGCACGACCGCTTCGCCCATCTCCTCTTCGAACAGGGCGAGCAGGAGTTCGTGCTTGCCGTCGAAGTACTGGTAGAAGCTGCGCAACGACTGCTTCGAGCGGTCCACCACCTCCTGCACGGTGAACTCGGTGGAGCCCTTCTCGGCGATGATCGCCCGCGCCGCGTTCAGGAACTGCTGCACGCGCACGGCGGCACGCTCGCGCGCGGCGCGGGTCGAACGCTCGATCGCCCGGTCACGCCAGGCGGCGTCGGCGTCGCCGCCGTCGTCGACCGGATCGGAAGCCGCCTCATCGGGAACATTGTTCGCCATGTCATGACATTAGCTTTTCGGAAATCCCGATCGCGTGATCCGGGAGTACCGCTCCGGGTGATTATCCGGAACCGAGAGTCCGATTTTCAGGCCCGCGGGAACCCCTCAGGCGAGCGCAGTGAAGTCGACGTGGAGCGTCTGCAGGCCGCGCAGGAAGAACGTCGGCAGGTACTCGTACGAGCGGCCACCGGCCGGACCGTGCGCCGATTCGGCGATCCGGATGTCGCCGAGCCGGTCGAGCAGGCGGTTGATCGTCACCCGGCCCTCGGCCCGGGCGAGCGGGGCGCCGGCGCAGGTGTGGATGCCGTGCCCGAAGGCGATGTGTTGACGGGCGTTCACCCGCCCGAGATCGAACGTGTGCGGATCGGCGAAGACCCGCTCGTCGCGGTTGCACATGCCCGGCGCCAGCATGAGCGTGCCGCCGGCGGGGATCTCCACGCCCCCGAGTTCGGTCGCCACGCGGGTCATCCGGAACTGCGTGCGCAGCGGGCTCTCGAGGCGCAGCGTCTCCTCGACGAAGTTGGGGATCCGGTCGCGGTCGTCGCGCAACGCCTGTTGCAGCTCGGGGTTCTCGCCGAGCATCCGCAGGGCGAACGTCAACAACCGCACGGTCGTCTCCTGCCCGCCGGCGAACAGGTTGGCGGCGAGCAGCGCGGCGTCGCTCACCTCGGGCGTCGAACCGTCGGGGAACGTCGCCGTCGCCAACCCGCTCAGGATGTCGTTGCGCGGCTCGCGGCGGCGGTCGGCGATGTACTCGCTGAACTTCCCGTAGAGGAACTCGAGCGGCTTGTGTTCGAGGTGCTCGTGCACCGTCGACAGCCGCTCACGGAACAGCTCGTGGTCGGCCTCGGGCACGCCCTCGAGATCGGCGACGACGGTCAGTGTGAACGGTTCCGCGTACTGCGACACGACCTCGAAGGAGCCGTCGCCGATGAAGCGGTCGATCAACACGTCGGCGTAGTCCCACATGAAGTCCTCGTTCTCCTTGAGGTTCTTCGGGGTGATCAGCCGCATCAACAGGTGCCGGTGGGCGGTGTGGTTCGGCGGGTCGAAGGCCGGGAGCTGGTCGGAGAACGTCAGCTCGTGACGGCAGCGCACGATCACGTCGGTGACGTCGTCGCCTTCGATCGGCTCGGAGAACTTCTGGAACGGCCCGCTCACCACGTTGCACGACGAGAACCGGCCCGATGCGGCGTCGTGCTCGGGGAACGTCGCCGGATCGCTGTAGATCTGCATCGCCTCGGGATGCCCGGTGACCATGAACACGCCGTAGTTCGGCTCGCGCCACACGGGCCCCTGCCGGCGGACCCAGTCGAAGTAGTCGTACGGGTCGTCCTGGATCGCCCGGTCGCGGAAGAAGTTGGCCGGCGCGAAGTCGACCGCGCTCGAGGTGATCGTCTCGTCAGATGGCATGGGGCTTCCTCACTGGAATCGGGCTGGTCGTACACTCGTGGCGTGACGATCGAAGTGGACATCGACCGCGACGCGTGCATGGGCTCGGGCAACTGCGTCTACGAGGCCGTCGGCGCGTTCGATCTCGACGACGACGGCATCGCGACGGTGGTCGACGTCGACGCGGTGGACGAATCGCAACTGGTCTCGGCGGCACGCCTCTGCCCGACGCGGGCGATCACGGTGCGCCGCGACGGCGTCACGTTGCACTGACCACCGCCCCGCCGCTCGCCTCCCGGGCCACCTGCCGCGCCGCCAGATAGCCGAAGACCATGCTGTTGGCGATGCTCGCGCCGGGGCCCAGGTAGTGGCGCCCCATCACCGTCGCCGTGCTGTTGCCGGTCGAGTACAGGCCGGCGATCGGCGCTCCTGCGTCGTCGAGCACGCGGCCGGCCTCGTCGGTGACGAGACCGCCGCACGTGCCGATGTCGGACGGCAGCATCTGCACCGCGTAGTACGGCGCCTCGTCGATCGGTCCCAGACAGGGATGCAGGCCGCGGTTCGGGTCACCGAGCGACCGGTTGTAGGCCGACTCGCCGCGCCCGTAGTCGGGGTCGACGCCGTTGCGGGCGTGCTCGTTGAAGTGCTCGACGGTCGCCGCCAGACCCGCCGCATCGATGCCGCACATGGTGGCGAGATCGGCCAGCGTCCACGCCTGCTTCAGGTTCCCGCTCTGCAGGAGCTTCTTCGGGAAGTGGCCCGGTTGCGAACGCTGGTGGGCGTAGCGCTTGCGGTACCGGTCGTCGAAGATCAGCCACGCCGGAACGGCCTTCGCCGTCTTGTCGCGGGCGTACATCGCCTTGCCGACCTCCATGTACGAGTTCGACTCGTTGACGAACCGGTTGCCGGCGGCATCGACTAGATCGTGCGCGGCCGCTGCCGCGCCTGGTCGAGCGTCGACTGGCCGAACCGGCCGGTGCGCGGGTGTCGGCAGCCACCAGGCCTCGTCCATCAGGTCGGTCGGCGGCGCCGAGGCGGATCGCGGTGAGGAGCGCCTCGCCGGTGTCGCCGGGGTTGGCGATCGACCACTTGGCCCTGTTCGGCTGGTCGCCGCTGTACGCCTCGCGCATCTCCGGGTTGTGGGCGAACCCGCCGGCGGAGAGGAGCACGCCGTGGCGGGCGCGTACGGCCACGGCCTTGCCGTCGCGGACCGTGCGCACCCCGACGACGCGGCCGTCCTCCACGACGAGATCGTCGAGCGGCGCCTCGGTCCACACCGGGATCCCGCGGTCGAGGGTGGCACGCAGCATCTGGCCGATCAGCGAGGCCCCGTTCGTCAACAGCGCCTGCCGTCGCGCCTTGGCGCCGTACGGTGCGGACGACGACGCGGGCGGCGACGGCGAAGCAGCGCACGCTGCGGTTGTAGTGCGACAGCGATCGCGATTCGTTGGTCATCACCGCGAGGCCGACGCTCTGGGCGAGCCCGGGTTGCAGCCGGTTCCGCCAGTCACCGAGCGCCTTGGCGTTCCACGGCACCGGCTCGATCGCCCGCCCGATGTCCTTGCCGCCGGGGCGGTCGGAGTAGTAGTCGCTGTAGCCGTCGCAGCGGGCGAAGCGCACGCCGCACCGCTCGAGGAACTCGACCATCTCCGGGCCGGCGGTGAGGAACGCGTCGCGGCGTTCCTTCGACGACGCCGGGCCGACGTCGCCGACGACCGTCTCGAAGTGCGTCATCCCCTCCTCGTAGGAGTCAGCGATTCCCCCGCGCTCGCATCAGCGGGTTGTTCGGGATCCACACGACGCCGCCCGACATGCACGTGGAGCCGCCGATCAGCGCCTGCTTCTCGAGCACGAGCGCGCTGGCGCCGCCGTCGACGGCGGCGAGCGCGGCGGTCAAACCGCCACCGCCCGACCCGGCGATCACGACGTCGAACTCCGCGTCCCACTCAATGTTCCCCTCGCTCATGCCTGCCGTGCGTCCTTCCCCGGAGCATTACTTCCAACTCGAAGTAATGTAGCCAGCGACCGACCGGTTGACAATTGCTACGAACTCGAAGTATTCTCGGCCGATCGTCGATCCGGGCCGATCGGCTCGTGACGCGAACTCATCGAGGGGAATCCATGTCGACCACGTTGACCTATCCGACCGACGGATGGGCGCGCCCAAGGACCGCCGACCGCTCCCCCCGAACGACGTCGGGCTGCCGGTCGGCACCGAGGTGTTCTCCGCCGACAACCACATCTCGCTGTCGGAGGACATCTTCGTCGAGCGGGCACCGGAGTCGATGAAGGACAAGGTGCCCCAGGTCCTCAACGTCGACGGCGGCTGGGCGGTCGGCATGGGCGGACAGTCGATCCTGCACCCGCAGTTCCTCGAAGTGCTCACGCAGTACGACCCGCTGCCCGGCTCCCACGCCGGCGACGTCGACGCCCGCCTCGCCGCCCTCGACTCCGAGGGTGTCGACAAGGAACTGGCCTTCCCCAACTCGATCCTGGCCCTGTTCGGCTGGCCCGACAAGGAGGTCCGGGAGGTCTGCTTCCGGATCTACAACGAGTACCTCGCCGACGTGCAGGAGCGCTCGGGCGGACGGATCTACGGCGTCGGCCTCATCAACTGGTGGGACCCCGACGGCACGCGGCGCACGCTCGAAGAACTGCAGGTCGCTCGGCCTCAGGACGTTCCTCATGCCGCTCAACCCGGGCAAGGACGACAACAAGGTCCCGATCGACTACGCCAGCACCGCGATGCGCGACGTGTGGGCCGTGATCGAGGAGGTCGGTCTCCCGGTGACGTACCACATCGGAGAGACCCCGCCGGCCACGCCGAACGAGTACAACGCCGTCGAGATCGGCATGCTGCAGTCGGTCGCCCCGTTCCGCGACCCGTTCGGCAAGTTCGTCTTCGGCGGGATCCTCGACCGCCATCCCGGCCTGCAGGTCGGCTTCTTCGAGGGCGGCATCAACTGGGTGCCGTCGGTGCTGCAGGACGCCGAGCACCTCGCCGCCTCCCTCCACCACATCAACAACCTGATCCCCGAGCACGACCCGCGGTGGTACTGGGAGCACCACATGATGGCGTCGTTCATGCTCGACCCGCTCGGCCTCGACCTGATCGACCGCATCGGCGTCGACCGGGTGATGTGGTCGACCGACTTCCCGCACAACGAGAGCACCTACGGCTACAGCAACGAGTCGCTGGCGACGGTCGTCGCGCGCCGTCGGAGCCGACGACGCGGCGAAGATCGTCGACCACAACGTCAAGCGCTACCTCGGGCTGGCGAACTGATGCCGGCCGGCCTGATGGAGACGTCGACCGCGCCGTCGATCGGGACGCGGATCCCCGCCCAGCCCGACCTGGCCCGCATGCGCCGCGAGCGCACCGCCCGCGTCCGCTCGATCATGGGCGACCAGGGCATCGACGCGCTCGTCCTCCTCGGCAACACGAACGTGATCTACGCGACCGGTGCCGTGTGGCCGCTCGCCGACCCCGGACGCAGCCACTTCGAGCAGCCGGTGGCGGTCGTGCTCGCCGACGACGAGGTCCCGCACATCTGGTCGCCGGTCCACGACGACGAGCGGTTGCGGGCCGACCTCCCCGCCGACCACGTGCACGGCCCCGTGTACCTCGACTTCGACGAGGGGGTCGCCGCATTCGCCGCCCAGCTGGCCGCCCTGACGAGCCCCGGCGCCGTCATCGCCGTCGACGAGTGGACCCATGCCCTCCGCCGCAGCGACTACTTCTTCGCCGGCGGTCCGCCGCCCGCCGGCGGCAGCGTGATCAACCGCGCCAAGCTCGTCAAGACACCCGACGAGCTGTCGTGCATGCGCACGTCGCTGCACATCACCGAGATCGGCATCGCCGAGGTGCAGGCGCAGCTGGCCCCGGGCGTGCGCCAGACCGATCTCACCGCCACGTTCCTGCGCACGATCTTCGACCACGGCGCCGACGCCAACATCCTCGAGCCGATCTGGCAGGTGATGGCGCCGTCGATGAGCGACGGTCCGTGGACGACGACCGGCGGGCTCGCCTGCCCCCTGCTGTCGACCGAGCGCGAACTCGTCGAGGGCGACGTGCTGTGGGTCGACACGTGCGTCACCTGGAACGGCTACCACTCCGACTTCGGCCGCACCTGGATCGTGGGTCGGGAACCCGATGCCCGCCAGCGCGAACAGTTCGAGCAGTGGAAGGCGATCATCTCGGCGGTGCTCGACGTCACCCGCGCCGGCGCGACCGGTGGCGACCTGACCGCCGCGGCGATCGCGGTGGCCGGTGGTGAGAAGCCGTGGATGTCGCACTTCTATCTCGGCCACGGACTCGGCATCGACAGCGCCGAGATGCCGTTCGTCGGCAGCGACATCGGTGAGGCGTTCGACGCCGGCCTGGTGCTGCAAGCGGGCAGCGTCCTCGTCCTCGAGCCGATCGTGTGGGACGACGGCGCCGCCGGTTACCGGTCCGAGGAGGTCGTCCTGATCACCGAGGACGGCTGGGAACCGATGACCGACTATCCGTACGACCCGTACGAGATCTCCTGAGGGATTGCCGTGAGCCTGATCGACCATCCCGTCCATGAACCCGCGACCGAGATCGTCCCCGACGACGCCGCACTGCGCGTCGCCCGGCGCGAGCGCGTCATGGCGGAGATGGAGCGCGCCGACGTCGACATCCTCGTCATCGGCCGCGAAGCGAACGCCCGGTACGTGGCCGGTGTCCGGCGGCTGTGGACCGCCGGGTCGCGGCCGTTCGGCGCCGGCTGCGTGCTGACGCGCGAGGGCGACATCCATCTGCTGAGCACGTGGGACGAAGGCGTGCCCGACGACATCCCGCGCGAGCACCTCTACGGCATCTCGTTCAACTCGCAGACGTTCCTGCGCGTGCTGACCGAACTGCCCGGGGCGGCGACGGCGCGCACGGTCGCCACCGACTCGCTCACCCGTTCGGGCGCGGGCATGCTCGCCGCGGCGTTTCCGAATGCCACCGTCGTCGACGGCGAGCAGTTCCTGCGCCGCGCCCGGAGCACGAAGCTCGCTGGGGAGATCGACGCGATCCGCGACGCGATCGGCATCGCCGAACGAGCGCTCGCCGCGACCCTCGATGCCCTCTCGCCCGGCGTCACCGAGCGGCAGCTGACCGGGGTGTTCATGGAGGCGATGGCGACCCAGGGCGTGACGACACCAGCGACGCAGGACGTCGCGTGGATCACGTCGCGCCGGCAGCCGTGGCAGCGCTCCAGCCGCGACACGCCGGTGGCCGATGGCGACCTGGTCGTCTTCGATGCCGCGGTCATCCGCGACGGCTACTTCGGCGAGTTGAGCCGGACCGTCGTCGTCGGTGGACCGAGCGCGGACACGCTGGCGTTGTTCCGTCGCCGCGACGAGTTGCTCGAGCGGCTCGTGGCGGCGTGTGTGCCCGGCGCGCCGGCGAGCGATCTGCTCGATGCGTACGCCGCGGCGGGCGTCGATGCGCCGCCGATGCCGGTCGCTCGCGGGCTGGGGCACGGCTTCGACCTGCCACTCGTCACGCACGCGCTCCCCGAGACCGCCGCCGCCGAGCGGTTGGAGCCCGGCATGGTGTTCGGCCTGTCGGCCTTCGTCTGGGAGGCCGGCGTCGGCGCCGCCTACGCGCAACAGCCGGTCGCGCTCACCGACCACGGCGCCGAACCCCTCGCCACCCACTCACTCGACCCGTACCCGACCGAGCGATGAGCGAGATCCCCGTATCCGGTGGTTTCGCTCATCGCAGCTCGAATTCGAACCAGGAGAACCCGTGACCGACATCGACGTCCCACCGCCCGAGGAGATCGTCCGCTACGAGAAGGATCCGGCGACGAAGATCGCCACGATCACGTTCGACCGGCCCGACCAGCTCAACGTCCTGACGATCGGCGCCCGCCGACGCTACGGCGACCTGATCTTCAAGGCCAGCATCGACGACGACGTGAAGGTGCTCGTCGTGCGCGCCGAGGGCAAGGACCTCGGCACCGGCGCCGACCTCGACGAGCTGATGGCCAAGCAGGCCGCCGGCACGTCGCTCCACGAGGAGTACGGCATCGACCCCGACGAGGACATCACGATGCCCAACCAGCGCTCGTACCGCGCCGGTGCCGGGCTCGTGCACTGGTACGCCAACCCCCGCGCCGGCTGTCGCAGCCTGCAGGACTTCAAGAAGATCAGCATCCTCGAGGTCAAGGGCTACTGCTACGGCTGGCACTTCTACCAGGCCGCGGACTGCCGATCTCGTCGTCTCCTCCGACGACGCGCTGTTCGGCCACCCGGCCTTCCGGTACGTCGGCTACGCCCCGCGCATGTGGCAGTGGGCGACGATGATGGGGTTGCGCAAGTTCCAGGAGATGGTCTTCACCGGCCGCCCGTTCACCGCCGACGAGATGGCCGAGTGCAGGTTCGTCAACAGCGTCGTGCCGCGCGACGAGCTCGAGGCCGAGACCGCCAAGTACGCCCTCGCCTGCGCCAGGACCCGGCCGACCGACACCGTGTTCATGCAGAAGGTGTTCTTCGAGATCATGAAGCAGCAACAGGGTGAGTACATGGGCAGCATGCTCAGCGCCTGGATGGAGTCGATGGGCAGCCTGCTGCGCGAGGACGGCACCGGCAAGCGGGCGACGATCACCGACGAGACGATGGACGCCGGGCTCAACAACACCGTCAAGGACAACGACAACAACTTCCCGCCGGAGTGGCGCCTGAGCCGCTCGGGCCGGCGCCAGCCGGAGTGACGCCCCAGTGACGACCGTCATCGTCGTCCGCCGGGCCGCCGCTGAGCGACGTGCGCGTCGTCGACCTGTCGAGCGGCATCGCCGGCGCCTACTGCACGAAGCTGCTGGCCGACGCCGGCGCCGACGTCGTGAAGGTCGAGGCACCGGGTGGCGACCCGCTGCGCCACTGGTCGGCGTCCGGCGCGACCATCGCCGACGGCGACGACGGGGCGCTGTTCAACCACCTCGCCGCCTCCAAGCGCAGCGTCGTCGTCGAACCCGGTTCCGGGTCGGAGACGCTGCACGAGTGGTTGCGGCAAGCCGACGTCGTCGTGTGGTCGCGCGGGTCGACGGTCGCCGAACTGCCAGGCTGCTCGCCGGCCGAACTGCTGGCCGCGCACCCGCACCTGATCGTCGCCTCGATCACGCCGTTCGGGCTCGACGGCCCGTGGAGCGACAGGCCGGCGACCGAGTTCACGCTGCAGGCCTGGTCGGGCGGCATCGTCGGGCTGGGCCGCGGCGCACCCGATCGCGCGCCGATCCACGTCGGCGGCCAGATCGGCGAGTGGCTGACGGGCGTGTACGCCGCCATCGCCGCCCTCGCGTCACTGCACCGGCACGGCGAACCGGGTGAGATCATCGACGTGTCGATGCTCGAGGTGATGGCGTCGTGCCTCACCTACTACCCCGTCACGTTCCAGCGAGCAGCTCGGCTACCCGATGCGGCGCAAACGCTCCGTGCCCACACCCGGCGTCGCCGCCGCGTCGGACGGCCTCGTCGGGCTCGGCTGCGGCACCGGGCAGCAGTGGCTCGACTTCTGCGTCATGGTCGGCCATCCCGAGTGGATGGAGGAACGGTCGTACTTCCTCGAGCGCACCGCCCTCGCCCCGACGATCGACGCCTGGGTCGCCGGGCACACCGTCGCCGAGGTGACCGACCTCGCCTCCGCCTTCCGCATCCCGAACGCGCCGATCGTCGACGGTGCGAACGCCACCACGATCGACCACTTCGTCGAGCGCGGCGCGTTCGTCGACAACCCGCGCGACGGCGTCTGCAACCCCGGTGCGCCGTACCGCCTGTCGTCGGCCGTGCTGCCGCCGCGCCGCCCGGCGCCGGCCCTCGGCGAGCACACCGCCGACCCGGTACCCGACGGATCCGCGGAACCCGCAACGCCGGGGCCAGCCACCGAACACCTCACCGAACGTGTCACGTTGCCGTTCGAGGGCCTGCGGGTGCTCGACATGACGGCGTTCTGGGCGGGCCCGCTCGTGGGGCACGTCCTCGCCCTGCTCGGCGCCGAGGTGATCCACCTGGAGTCGGCGAAGCGGCCCGATGGCGTCCGCCTCGTCGGCGGCGTGCCGCAGAGCGAGCCCCGGTACTGGGAGCGCGGCCCGATCTTCTCCGCGCTGAACACCAACAAGACGAGCCTGACGATCGACTTCGCCGACCCACGCGGCGTGGATCTCGTCAAGCGGATCGCGGCCACGTGCGACGTCGTCGTCGAGAACTACACGCCGCGGGTGCTCGACGGCGCCGGGCTCGACTACGAGTCGCTGCGCGCCGCCAACCCCGATCTCGTGATGGTCCGGATGCCCGGGTTCGGGCTCGACGGACCGTGGCGGGACCTCGCCGCGTTCGCCTTCGTCATCGAGGACGCGTCGGGCCTGACCTGGCTGACCGGACATCCCGATCTCCTTCCCAACGAGCCGTACGGCGTCGGCGACCCGAACGCCGGCCTCCACGCCCTGGTCGGTCTGCTCGTCGCCCTCCGCCATCGCGACCGCACCGGCGAAGGTTCGCTCGTCGAGGCGGCGATGGTCGACGCCGCGCTGAACGTCGCCGCCGAGCAGGTGATCGAGCACTCCGCGTACGGCGCGTTGCTCACCCGCACCGGCAACCGCGGGCCCGGCGCGGCGCCGCAGAACCTGTACCGGGCGGCCGCCCCGCCGGAGGGACGCGACGACGCGTGGGTGGCGATCGCCGTCGCCGACGACGACCAGTGGACGGCTCTCGTCGAGGCACTCGGTCATCCGTCGTGGGCGACCGATGCGGCACTCTCGACCGCCGCCGGGCGGGTCGCCGCGCACGATGCGATCGACGAGCACCTCGCGGCGTGGTGCCGGGAACGTCAGGCGGACGAGATCGTCGACGCGCTGTGGGGTGCCGGCGTGCCGGTCGGCAGGGTGATGCAGCCGCACGAGCAGCCCGACCTCGAGCAACTGCAGCACCGCAAGTTCTTCGAGGAACTCGACCATCCCGTGATCGGACCATCGTCGTATGCCGGGCTGCCGTTCCGTTCGTCGCGCGGACCGGACCGCTACCACCGCCGAGCCGCACCGCTGCTCGGCGAGCACAACCACGAACTGCTCCGCGACCTCGGGCTGACCGTCGCCGAGATCGACTCGCTCGAAGCGGCCGGCATCATCGGTCGATCGATCCCCGGTGGCTGAGCGTTCCGCGGGTGCCGGCCCAATAGTCTCCCGTGCCATGGCATTCGAGCCCGCCCCGTTCGACGTCGTCGAGGCGTCGCGCCGCGTCTGGCTGGAGCGATGGAACGACGAAGCGGCGTCGGGGATGGCGGTGTTCACGGCGATCCTGCGCTCCCAACAGTTGCTCAGCAACGAGATCGCCGCGGTGATGCACCGGCACGGCTTGACCTTCCCGCGTTACGAAGTGCTCTCGTGGCTGGCGATCGACCCCGAGTCGTCGCTGACGCTGACCTGGATCAGCAAGACGCTGCGCATCCCCCCGGCGACCGTGACCAATCTGATCGACCGCCTCGAGCACGACGGGCTCGTCCGCCGGGTACAGCACCCCCTCGACGCCCGCACCACGCTCGCCGTGATCACGGCGGATGGTCGACGCGTCGTCGACGCGGCGATCGAGGAGCTGAACACGGCCGTGTACGAGCGCATCGGGCTCACGGGTCCACAGCGCGAGCAGCTCATCGATCTGCTCGCCGAGCTGCGCGCCAACGGCAACGAGTTCGAGATCGACCGGTCCCAACGCGTGATCGACGACCTCGATTCCCGCCATGCCCACGGGGAGGCCAGGCCATGACTGCTGCGATGGGGACCGGTGGGAGTGCACCACGCGGGACCGACGACCTGTGGGAGGCGATGTCGACCGCACGCTCGATCCGTCGCTTCAGCCACGAGCCGGTCGACGACGACGTCCTGCGCCGCTGCTTCGAAGCGGCCACCTGGGCCCCGTCCGGCGCGAACTTCCAGGCCTGGCGGTTCGTGATCCTCCGCTCGCCCGAACAGCGCGCCGTCGTCGCGGCGGCCGCCGCACACGCCCTCGCGGTGATCGAGCCGGTCTATCGCATGAGCCGGCCGGACCCCGCCGACGACAGCAAACGGGCACGCAGCAACCGCGCCACCTACGAGCTCCACGACCGCGCCGGCGAGTTCACGTCGGTGCTGTTCGCCACGCGTCGGTTCACGTCCGCCTCCGAGCTGCTGCTCGGCGGGTCGATCTACCCAGCGGTGCAGAACTTCCTGCTCGCCGCCCGCGGCATCGGGCTCGGCGCCTGCCCGACGAGCTGGGCCGACTACGAGGGCGAGGCGATGCTGCGCGCCGCGATCGGGGTGCCCGACACGTGGATGCTGGCCTCGCACGTGGTCGTCGGCTGGCCGCGGGGTCGGCACGGCCCCCTCCGCCGCCGCCCCGTGTCGGAGGTCGTCGCCCTCGACCACTGGGACTCCCCCGCCTGGGCCGACACCCCGCTCTGGGACCCCCACGGCATCTGACGCCCGACAGTTCGCCGGCGGCCAATGCGTGAACAATCTGCGCCGCCCGTGCGCACATTGTTCACGCGTTCGTCGGTTGGCCGCGCCAACACTTCGAAGTCGTAGTATCGGAAGCGTAGGATGGTCGCCATGGGGACCGAGAAGAGCACACGCCCAGAGTTCGCCGGCCGGGTGGCGATCGTCACCGGAGGTGCCGGCACGATCGGCCAGGCCACCGCCGAGCTGTTGATCGCCGAGGGAGCGAGCGTCGTGGTCGCCGACGTCGACGTCGCCCACGGCGAGGCGGTCGCCGCGGCGCTGGGCGAGCGGGCGGTGTTCCAGCAGACCGACGTCAGTGACCCCGATCAGGTGCAAGCGCTCGTCGATGTCGCGGTCGAACGCTTCGGGGGACTGCACATCATGTTCAACAACGCCGGGATCGGCAGCGGACTCAAGGGATTCCTCTCCGACGACCTCGACGACTTCCAGCGGATCATGAACGTCAACCTGTTCGGCGTCATCCTCGGCACGCAGCGGGCGGCGCGCCACATGAAGGACCACGGTGGCGGCTCGATCGTCAACAACGCATCGATCGCCGCGGTGAACGCCGGTGCCGGGATGATCTCCTACCGGTCCTCGAAGGCGGCGATCGCCCACGCCACCAAGTGCATGGCGATCGACCTCGCGCCACATGGCATCCGCGTCAACTGCCTGACGCCCGCCCACATCCGCAGCGGCATCACCAACTACGACATGGGCCCGGTGATCAAGTACATGCAGCCGCTCGAGCGCGAGGCGCAGCCGAACGACGTCGCCAACGCGGTCGCGTTCCTGTCGAGCGAACGCGCCGCGCAGATCACCGGCATCGTCCTGCCGATCGACGGCGGCACGACCGCCGGGCCCCCGATCGCCCAGACGCGCCTGATCATGTCGGCCGCCAAACCGACCGACTGACCGCGCCGGAGCGCGACTCAGGTGTTGGCGTGGGCGAGCGCGTAGCGGTGGGCGTACTCCTTGCGGGTCGTCGTCGACACGTCGACATCGGTCGCCCGGGCACGCAGCGCGCCGACCGTGTGCTCGGCGCGGCTCCCCTTCTGGAACGGATCCCAGTCGAAGAACCGGCAGGCGTTCTGCCACGAGATCTTGTCGATCTCCTCGTCGGTGGCGCCGACAGCGTTCAACTCACCGAGCATCTTCTCCGGGGCATCGGGCCAGATCGAGTCGGAGTGCGGGTAGTCGCACTCCCAGGCGATGATGTCGATGCCGATCTCGTTGCGCAGACCGAGCGACGTCGGGTCGGTGACGTAGCAGGCGAGGGCGTGCTCGCGGAACACCTCGCTCGGGAGCTTGCCGCCGAAGTCGTCCTCGCCGTGGAGCCACACCTGGTTCGTGAAGTGCCGGTCGCAGCGATCGAGGTAGAACGGGAGCCACCCGATGCCGCCCTCGGAGAAGGCGACCTTGAGCCCGGGATACGTGCGGAACGCGGGACCCCACAGGAGGTCCTGGGCGCCGAGCATCGAGATCTGGCAGGCCATGATCATCAGGTTGTCGACCGGACCGTCGGGGGCGAGCTGCAGTGCGGCGAAGCCCTGGCCGATGTGCAGACACATCACCAGGCCGTTGTCGATCATCGCTTCGAAGATGGGACCCCAGTGATCCATGTTGTGATAGCTGGGCAGACCGTCGATGTGCGGGAGCTCGGGCAACGTGATCGCCTTGGCGCCCTTGGCGGCGACGCGCTCGATCTCGGCGACCGCCTCGGCGGGGTCCCACGCAGGCACGATCGACAGGGGCAGGAAGCGATCCGGGTACGCGCCGCACCAGTCCTCGATGTGCCAGTCGTTGTAGGCGCGGATGACCGCGTTCGTCGTCTCGTCCTTGACGTGACGGAAGTGGCCGGCGCTGAAGCCGGCGAAGGTGGGAAAGCACATCGACGCCGTGATGCCGTTGACGTCCATGTCGCGGACGCGGGCGTGGATGTCGTACGAACCGGGGCGCATCTCGTCGAACCCGGTGGGGTCGAAACCCCACTCCGACTTCGGCCACGACACGACCGCGTTCAGGCCGACGACGCCGGTCTGGTTGCCGCGGTACATCCAGCGGTCGACGCCGTTGTCGTCCTTGACGACACGCGGCGCGTCCTCGACGTACTTGGCCGGGAGGCGGCCGTCGAACATGTTGGGCGGCTCGACCACGTGGTCGTCGATGCTCACCAGGACAAGATCGTCAACATTCATGACTCTCTTCTATCCTGTTCGGGGTATGACCGTCTCTGCACAATCGGTCAATCATCGTGCTCGACCGGCCGACCCCGAAGCAACGCGACCGGGCTTGGGTTGGGTCGACCTGCGCGACGGCGGCCACGCCACGTGCGGCAGCCTGGTGTACGAGGGCGCCCGGCTGACCACCGGCTGGCACCACCACGACCTCCACCAGATCGAGTACGCCGTCCACGGTGCGGTCGAGGTGGAGACCCCCGACGGGACCTACCTGCTTCCCCCGCACCAGGCGGCCTGGATCCCCGCCGGATGCACGCACCAGGCGACCCTGCACGCCTCCGTCACCACCATCTCCGTGCTGTTCGAACCGCCGCTGGTCCCGGAGGCCGGCGACGGCGTGCGCATCTTCGCGGCGTCACCGCTGATCCGGGAGATGGTGATGCACGCCGTGCGCTGGCCGATCACACGTCGCGACACGGATCCGGCCGCCGACGACTTCTTCCGCACGCTCGGCAACCTCGTCGGCGAGGAGCTCCGCCAGGAGTCGGGCCGCGGTCTGCCGACGTCCGACGATCCCGTCGTGGCCGCGGCGATCGACTACACGCAGCGCCATCTGGCGACCGCCACGATGGCGGCGACGTGCGCCGCGATCGGTGTGTCGGAGCGGACCCTGCGCCGGCGCTTCGCGGCGCGCCTCGACATGTCATGGCGGTCGTACCTCACCCAGGCGCGGATCCTGCGGAGCATGGCACTGCTCACCGAGCCGAGCCGCACCGTCCTCGACGTTTCGCTGGCGGTCGGCTTCGACAACGTCAGCGCGTTCGCCCGGTCGTTCACGCGCCACGCCGGCGAGGCGCCTTCGGCCTACCGCCGCCGCGCCGCCACGTCCCGTTGACACGTTGCACCGATATCCGACGCGGTGTGAGAATTACATTCGCGTTATCGTATAGTGGCGTATTCACCCGCGGGTGAGATCGACTCACGAGAGGAGGCCGTGCGATGCCGTCGACGAACCAGAGCGACACCATCCGACGCCACTCGTACCATGCCCTGACGGTGCTCGACGTCGTGGACGAGACCGCCGACACCCGCACGTACGTGATGGACGTGCCCGAATCGCTCCGCGAGCTCTACGAGTACGAGCCGGGGCAGTTCTGCACGGTCCGCGCCCGGATCGGCGGTGCGGACGTGATGCGCTGCTACTCGATGTCGAGTGCTCCGGCGATCGACGATCGCCTCGCCGTCACGGTGAAACGAGTGCCCGGCGGCGTGATGTCGAACTGGCTCCACGACCACGTGACGGCCGGCGACGAACTCGAGATGATGCCGCCCGCCGGTGTCTTCTGCGAGCGGCACGACGACGACGGTCCGATCGTCGCGTTCTGCGGCGGCAGCGGCGTCACGCCGGTGTTCTCGATCGTCAAGCAGGCCCTCCACCGCGGCTCGCGGCGGGTCCGGCTGTTCTATGCGAACCGCGACGACGCCTCCGTCATCTTCCGCGACGCCATCGAAGAACTCGCGGCCGCCCACCCCGACCGGCTGACGGTGCACCACCACCTCGACGCCGCCACGGGCTACGTGTCGGCCGACGACATCACCGACTTCCTGGCCGAGGCCGGCGGGACCGATCCGCACGTGTTCATCTGCGGGCCGACGCCGTTCATGGACCTCGTCGAGGCGGGTGCCGCCGCCGCCGGGGTACCCGCCGACCGGATCGCCATCGAACGGTTCCTCAACTCGGTGATCGACCTCACCGGCGAGGCCGTCGAACAGGCGGCCGACGAGGCATCCGGTGACGAGCCGGGCGACGATGCGGGCACCGATGCCACACCCACCCGGCTGACGATCACGATCAAGCGCAAGCGCCACGTGCTCGAACACGTTCCCGGCGACACCGTGCTCGACGCCGCCCGCCGGGCCTCGCTCAACCCGCCCTACTCGTGCGAGCAGGGCAACTGCGCCACGTGCATGGCACTCGTGACCGAGGGGTCGGTCACCATGCGGGTGAACAACGCACTCACGACCGACGAGGTGGCCGAGGGGTGGGTGCTGACGTGCCAGTCTCTGCCCGTGGGCCCCGAGGTCGCCATCGAGTACGACGACCTCTGACCACGAACCGCCGAAAGGACCTGCCATGCCCGAATCCACGGTGACCGTTCTCCATGCCGCCGGCGTGCTCGACATCGACACCGGCAACGTGATCGAGTCGGGCTACGTCCGGGTGGAGGGGAACCGGATCACCGCCGTCGGGAGCGAGCGGTCCCTCGCCGACGATGCCGACGAGGTGATCGAGTTGCCGGAGCTGACCCTCATCCCCGGCCTCATGGACATGGAGGTCGACCTCGTGCTCGGCGGTCCGGGTGCCGGCCTCAACGACCCCGTGCGGACGAACCCGGTGAAGATGACCCTGCGCGGTGCCGCCAATGCCCGCCGGACGCTGCTCGCCGGATTCACGACCGTGCGCAACCTCGGGCTGTTCGTGAAGACGGGTGGCTACCTGCTCGACGTCGCGCTGTCGGAGGCCATCGACGCCGGCTGGGTCGAGGGCTGTCGCGTCGTGCCCGCCGGCCATGCGATCGTCCCGACGGGCGGCCACCTCGACCCGAGCGCGCAATCGTCCCTCTCGCCGCACATCATGCCGCTGTCGGTCGAGGAAGGCATCGCCGACGGGGTCGACGAGGTCCGCAAGGCCGTGCGCTACCAGATCAAGTACGGCGCCCAGGTCATCAAGTGCTGCGGTTCGGGTGGTGTGATCTCGCCGACCGGTCCTCCCGGAGCGCAGCAGTACTCGACCGCGGAACTCTCGGCGATCGCCGAGGAGGCGCACCGACGCGGGCTCAAGGTGGCCACCCACGCGCACGGCGACACCGCGGTCAATGCCGCCCTCGACGCCGGGATCGACTGCATCGAGCACGGATTCATGATCGGTGACGAGACGATCGCCCGGATGGTCGAGGCCGGGACCTTCCTGGTGTCGACCACGGCGCTCACGGAGAACTGGGACGTGTCGGCGCACCCGCCGGCCCTGCAGGCGAAGGCCGCCGACGTGTTCCCGAAGGCGAAGGAGTCGCTCAGCAAGGCGATCGCCGCCGGGGTGAAAATCGCGTCTGGCAGCGACGCGCCGGCCATCTGGCACGGGCGCAACGCCGAGGAGCTCGTCGTGCTCGTCAAGCGCGGCATGACGCCGCTGCAGGCGGTCCGCGCCGCCACGACCGTGAGCGCCGAGTTGATCGACGCCCCCGACCTGGGCCGGATCGCCCCCGGGATGCTCGCCGACATCGTCGGCGTGCCGGGCGACCCGCTCACCGACATCACCGTGACCCAGCGCGTGAAGTTCGTGATGAAGGACGGCACGGTCTACAAGCGCTGAACGGGGCGACGCCACCGGGACCCGACCGCCTGGCGCGGGCGACCTAGGGTGAGGGGCGTGGAGCCGGCTCAGCGGGATGCGGCCGACAGCGACAGGACGCCGACATCGGGGTTCGACGTCCGTCCCGACCGTCCGGCCGTCGCCAGCGCGCTGCTCCTCGTCGTCGTGGTCACCGCGGCGGCGATGTTCGCCCATTACTACCGCGACTCGCTGCACTGGGCGGTCGACCTGTACTCGCACGCGTCGACCACGACGGGTGCCGCCAGCCGGCTCCCGTCCCTCGTCGTGTTCACGCTGGTCACCGCGACGGTCGCGTTCGCGGCGACGGTCGGGTGGTTCGTCGAGCGACGGTGGTCGGGCCGCACCGGCGTGGAGGCGATCGCCGCGTCGGCCCGTGGCGAGGAGCGACGCATCTCCAAGGTCGCCACGGCATACCGGGCCGGCGCGACCTGGGTGGTGTCGTCGGCGCTCGTGTCGATCGGCCGGGAGTCGGCGATCATCGAGGCCGGTGGCGCGTTCGGCAAGTTCACGGGCCGGTGGGCACGGGGCGCGGCGACACGCTGTCCGCGGCCGGGATCGCCGCGGCGTTCGCCGGCGCCTACCACGCACCGATCGCCGCGTTCGTCTACGTCGAGGAGCACCTCGGGGTCCGCCGCAGCCGCCGCGCGTTGTGGTTCGTCGTGCTCGGAGCGCTCGGCGGCCATCTCGTGGCGGCCACATGGCTCGGGGGTCAGGCGATCTTCCCGCCGATCCAGGGTTCACGCTGGTCGGTCGTGCGCCTCGGCTTCGTGGTGCTCGTCCCGGCGGCGCTCGCCGCCCGGGCGCTGCTGGCGATGCGCACGCACATCACCGTCCGGGCGATCATCCAGCGCACCGGCATGGCGCCGTGGATCGTGATCGGCGCGATGAGCGTGATCGCCGGCGGCTGTGTGGCGCTGTACCCGCTCGCCGCCGGCAACGGCATGGATGCCCTCCGCGGGGCATCGGTGGGATCGACCGTCGCGCTCGTGCTCGCGTTGTCGGTCGGCAAGTTGATCGGCACGACCTCGGCGCTCGGCGCGGGCGCACCGGGCGGCGTGCTCACACCGACGATCACCGTGTCGGCGGGATTCGGGCTGCTGACGTTGCTGGCCGTCGACGGACTCGGGATCGACGTCGCCCATCCGTGGAACGGCATGGTGGCGGCGATGGCGGTCGGGTTCACGGTCGGCGTCCGCTCCCCCATCGGAGCGATCTTCCTGATCCCCGAACTCGTCGGCGACTACCGGCTGGTCCCGCTGATCGCGCTGGTCGTCGCGCCCACCTGGCTGCTCGATCGGGGGCTCGATCGGGCGATCGGCCACTTCGGCGCGGCGATCCCGGACGAGGTGTACGACGAGGACGCCTGAACGACGGCTCCGCTGATCATCGACGCGCCGACGACGCTCTAAGGTGGGCCTCCGGGGAAACGGACTGAAGGGGATGTCTCACATGGCTGGTGCTGGTTCGATCTTGGGCAACGAGGTACTTCGACTGGAGGACCCGACGCTGCTCACCGGCGACGGCAAGTACGTCGACGATCTCGTCGAGACGGGCATGCTGTACGTGGCGCTCGTGCGCTCGCCGGTCGCCCACGGCACGATCAACTCGGTCGAGCTCGGCGATGCCGAATCGATGCCCGGTGTCGTCGCCGTGTACCACGCCGGCAACGACCTCGGGATGCCGGCGATGCAGGGCTTCCCGATGCTGCCACCCGACTACAACCGGCCGATCTTCGCCGGCGAGCGCGTCCGCTTCGTCGGCGACGTGATCGCCGCGGTGGTCGCCGAGACGCAGGCGCAGGCGAACGATGCCGCCGAGCAGGTGTTCGCCGACATCGACCCCCTGCCGGCCGTCATGACGGCGGCGGCCGGACTGCGCCGAAGACGCCACACTGCTGTTCCCCGACACCGGCTCGAACGTGTGCTTCGCCACGGAGTTCGGCAAGGAGGGCGGCGACCCGTGCGAAGGCGCCGAGGCCGTCGCCGAGGTGACGATGGTGAGCCAGCGTCTCGCCGGTGTGCCGATGGAGAACAACGGCGTCGTCTGCATTCCCGAGGACGGCGGGCTCACGATGTGGGTGTCGCACCAGGCGCCGCACACGATCCACGCGGGGTACGCCCCGATGCTCGGGCTCGAACCCGAGAAGTTGCGGATCGCCTGCCCCTGGGTGGGCGGCGGATTCGGTCCGAAGGCCGCGGCGTACATCGAGCACCTCATCGCCGGCAAGGCCGCGCTGGCGCTCGGCAAGCCGGTCAAGTGGGCCGAGAGCCGGTCGGAGGACATGGTGTCGCTGGTGCACGGCCGCGACTACGTGATGACCGCCCGCCTCGGTGTCGGCAACGACGGCAAGATCGTCGGCCTCGACTGCGAGGTGTTGGCATCCGCCGGCGCCTACCCGGCGATCGGCGCCATCCTGCCGATGCTGACGCAGATGATGTCGGTCGGTGTGTACGAGGTCCCGAAGGTCCGCTTCGACGCCAAGACCGTACTGACCAACAACACCACCATCGGCGCCTACCGCGGGGCCGGCCGACCCGAGGCCACCCAGTTGATCGAACGGGTCCTCGACGTCGCCGCCGACCAGATCGGCATGGATCCGGCGGAGATCCGCCGCGTCAACTTCATGCAACCCGGCACGTTCCCGCGCACCACCATCACCGGCGGCAACTACGACTCGGGTGAGTACGAAAAGGCACTCGACGCGGCGCTCGAGGCGGCGGGCTACCAGTCGATGCGCGAGGAGCAGGCGGCGCGCCGGGAATCGGGCGACGCCAAGCAGCTCGGGATCGGCGTGTCGACCTACGTCGAGGTCACCGCCCCGGTCGGCCTGCACATCGAATGGGGTGCGTGCGAGGTCAACGACGACGGCTCCGCCACGGTGTTCGCCGGAACGAGCGTCCACGGCCAGGGTCACCGCACGGCGTTCGCGATGTTGGCCAGCGACGTGCTCGGCATCCCGATGGAGAAGATCACGCTCGTCAACTCCGACACGGCCCGGGTCCCCCGCGGCTCGGGCACGCTCGGCTCACGATCGTTGCAGACCGCGGGCAGTGCCATCCATGTCGCCTCCGAAGGAGTGCTCGACCGGGCCAAGCAGATCGCCGCGCACATGCTCGAGGCCTCCCCCGACGACATCGTCGTCGGCGACGGCGGCCTGCAGGTGGCCGGTGTGCCCGCCAACGCCGTCACGTGGGTGGAACTCGCCGCGGCATCGAAGGACGCAACGAAGTTGCCGGACGGCGTCGAGCCGGGTGCCCTGCGCCACGAGCTCGACTTCGACGGCACCGATTCCACGTTCCCCTTCGGCGCCCACGTGTCGCTGGTCGAGGTCGACACCGAGACCGGTGGTGTCACGATGCTGCGGCACATCGCCGTCGACGACTGCGGTCGCATCCTCAATCCGATGCTCGTGCGTGGCCAGCAGCACGGCGGGATCGCCCAGGGGGCCGCGCAGGCGCTGTACGAACAGGTGTCGTACGACCCCGACGGCAACCCGATCACGTCGAACCTCGCCGACTACGCCATCCCGTCGGCGGCCGAGCTGTGCAGCTTCGAGACGTCGAACACGCAGACCGACAGTCCACGCAACCCGCTCGGGGCGAAGGGCATCGGCGAGTCGGGGACGATCGGGTCGACCCCGGCGATCCAGAACGCCGTCGTCGACGCGGTGTCGCACCTCGGCGTGACCCACATCGACATGCCCTGCACCGCCGAACGCGTCTGGGCCGCCATCCAGAACGCGCGCTGAGCCGCTATCTCGCCCGCCACCGCCTGGCGAGCCACGTCGTGGCGCCGGTCGACCAGAGTGCCCACACCACGAGGAGCGGCTGGAACAGCAGCCGGACGAATCGCTTCGTGTCGCTGTCGAGGCCGAACGCATCGGTCCCCTCGCGCCACTGGGCGACGTTGCCGGGGAACACGGCGACGAAGAACCCGGCGACCACGAGGCCGACCGCCACGCGCTGGCGCCGCACGAGGATCAGTGCCGCACCGAGCATCAGTTCGGCGACGCCCGACACGACCACGACGACGTCGTCGTCGACCGGGATCCACTCGGGCACCTGGGCCTGGAACTCCTGTCGTTGGGCGGTGAGGTGCCCGGCGCCGGCGACCAGCAGCACCCCACCGAGCGCCAATCGTGCGATCGTGCGGCGGGTATCGGGGCGGGACGTCTCGGCACGGCGGGGCATCGCCGCAACCTAGCCAGCGGCGCCTGTCCGCGCACCCGGCATCTGGGTCAGATTTCGGCCGGCTTCCGCACCGGACTCGACCCAGATGTCCAGCCGGTTCCTCAGCCGGTTCGGCTCAGCCGCTTCGGATCGAATCGGCCACCGCGGTCATCACCTCGGCCCGCTCGGCGAGGCCCGAACCCGACGCGGATCCCGACAGGTTGAGGTGGCGGAACTCGCCGGAGGCCAGCAGGGCCCGGCCGATGTCGACGGCGGCGGCGATCCCGGCACGATGCGGGTCGCGATCGTGCAGGACGGCCTCGAGCAGACCGGGCGGCAGGCACAGGCCGGGGAACTGGGTCAGAGCGTGCGCCGAACGATGGTCCGTGACGACCGGGACGGGAGCGACGAGTGGCATCGTCACCCCGATGTCGCGACAACGCTGCGCGAACCGACACAGGTCGCCGACCGAACCGGCATGATTCAGGATCACCGCGTCAGCGCCGGCGTGCTGCTTCGACAGCACCCGATCGGGCCGCCACTCGACCGGCGGGCTGGCCGGACTCTCGGCAACCGTGACGAACGCGCCACGGCGACGGGCCAGCTCGGCGAGCCGGGTGCCATCCATCGAGAATGTCGCCGTGAAGTCGGCGCCGAGCCGGGCCGCGGGATGATCGCCCGTCACGCAGTGGATGGCGAGCACTCCTGCGCCGATGAGGGCGTCGATCTCGATGGTGCACTCCAGCTCGCTCCGGTCGCGGGGCGTCACCGTGGCCACCACCGCCACGCCCTGGGCGACGACCGCGGCCGCGGCGATGTGGGGACGATCCGGCGCCGGGTCGTCGAGGTGCTCGCCGAGCAGCGCTCCATAGCCGCGCTGGGAGAGCTGGGCCGCCGTGCGGCGCAGCATGGCGGGGTCGTCGATCGACGGGCGGACGTCGATCACGATGTCGGGCAGACCGAACGGCCGTGGCATCTGGGACCGCCCGCGCCACACGGGCGCAGCCGCGTCGAGGCAGAACGGGCAGGTCCGATCGCCGATCTCGCACCGCCGGTCGTCGCGGACCCCGCCGCACGGTCCGTACACCATCGACTTCGGACAGGAGTCGCGATGGGCTGCGGCGGAGGCAGGCATGGTGCCAGTCTGCTGTGCGCTCGGAGCGCCGTCCACGAGAACGTGTCGGGGGGCAACGTCGGCGCCGACGTGTAGCCCGCGCCCGTTCGGGTAGAAGTCGGCGGTGACTTCCCATGGTTCCCTCGACGACGCGACCGCGGAGCTGTTCGAGGATCCGACCGAGTGGCGCACGGAGGCGGTCGTCGGGCTGGGCCTCGAAGGAGAGCAGCGTTGCGCCGGGGCCTCGACGAGCGCGGCGATGCCGCAACTCCTCGACCATCTGTGCGATGTGCTCGCCACGACCGCGCCGGGGACCGGGCTCGACATCGGGGGCGGGCTCGGCCCGCTCAGCGCGTGGCTGATGCATCGCACGGACCACCGGATCGTGCCGGCCGATCCGTCGGCGGCCAGCTGTCGCGGCGCCCGACGACTCTTCGGCCTCGCCAGTGTGCAAGCCGGGGCGTCGGAGCTCCCGTTCGCCACGGCCTCGTGCGCGGTGGCGGTGCTGAACGGGGTCATCTCGCTGCTCGACGATCTGCGGTCCGCCGTCACGGAAGCGGTGCGGGCGACGCGCCCCGGGGGGATCGTCACCATCGCCGATCTGACGGCGAACGGGGATCGCCGCGTGACGAGCGCGAACAACACGTTCTGGACCGCCGACGAGGTGGCAGCGGCGCTCGAGCAGGCGGGTTGCACCGTGGAGTACGTGGCCTGCGCCGAAGCCGGCATCGGCGAGTGGGCGCCGGTGCAGCAGGCCGTGGACGACGAGATCCGGCGTCGCTTCTCCGACGCACCGGCGTTCGAACAGTGGCGGGACGACGGGGCACGGCTCGGCGCGCTGATCGACGCCGGCACGATCGGCGTCACGTCGATCATCGCCCGCCGCGCGCCCACACCGATCCGACCTGAGCGATGAGCGAAACCCCCGGATACGGGGGTCTCGCTCATCGCTCGGCGTCAACGACCGTGCCGCAGACATGAGAGAGTGACCGGGATGACGATCTTCGAGGATTTGCGGGCGAGCCACGAGGTACAGCGCTCGCTGGCGCGCACGATGACCCATGCCCGCGCCGCGGCCGACACGCGGCGCACCGCGTTCCTCGCCCTGGCGCACGAACTCGACGCCCACGCCACGGCCGAGGAGCGCCATTTCTACGTGCCCCTCCTGATGGACGACGCCGGCCTGTCGGTGAGCCGCCACGCCCTCGCCGATCACCACAAGGCGGAGAAACTGGTCGAGGAACTCCGCGGTGTCGACCCCACGACCGACCGGTTCAAGGAACTCGCCGGGCACCTGTCCGCCGAGGTGCGCGACCATCTCGACGAAGAGGAGCACGGCACGTTCCAACTCGCCGGAAAGCTGCTGTCGAAGTCCCGCATGAACGAACTCGCCCGCGCCTACCGCGCCGAGTACGCCAAGCGCGGCGGACCCTCGACGATGTGAGGTCGGCGACTACATTCGCGTCGTGCCGGAGCGGCACGAACACGAATGACAGAGGATGCCGATGCGCACTGCCACACCCACCGACGTGTTCCACGACCCGCGCCGGTACGGCGACATGGAGGCATGGCGCCGTGAGGTGCTCGACCTGCACGCCGCCGGGCCGGTGCACCGGATCGAGGCCGCGGGCTTCACGCCGTTCTGGGCGGTGATCGGTCACGACGCCGTGATGGCGGTCGAGCGGCAGCCGGCGCTGTTCACCAACGCGCCCGTCCCGGTCCTCGCCAACGACGTCGCGCTGCGGATGCAGGAGGCACAGCCGGTCCAGATCCGCACGCTCATCCACATGGATCGACCCGATCACACCGACTACCGGGCGTTGACCAACGACTGGTTCAAACCGGCCGCGATGGCAGCGATGACGGACCGGCTCGACGAACTCAGCCGGCGGGCGGTGGCCACGCTCGAGGACGCGGCCGTCGACGGCGTCGGCCTCGTCGACTTCAACCGCGACGTGGCCGTGCAGTACCCGCTCCAGGTCATCCTGTCGATCCTCGGCCTGCCGGAGGGCGATTACGGGCGCATGCTGACCCTCACCCAGGAACTGTTCGGCGCCGAGGACCCCGATCTGCAACGCGAGGGCAGCACGCCCGAGGACCGGGTCGAGACGCTCGTCGACATGTACAGCTACTTCATGCAGCTGTCGGCGGACCGGCAGGCGAATCCGACCGATGACCTCGCCACGCTGATCGCCAACGGCGAGATCCGCGGCGAGCCGATGCCCGACCTGGAGAAGATGGGCTACTACGTCATCATCGCCACGGCGGGTCACGACACGACGTCGGCGGCGATGACCGAGGGGATGGCCCAGCTGGCGTCCAATCCGGACCAGCTCGCCCTGCTCCGTGAGGATCCGAGCCTGATCGGCAACGCCGTCGAGGAGATGATCCGGTTGGCATCGTCGGTGCGTCACTTCATGCGCACGGCGACCGAGGACACCGAGATCGCCGGACAGCCGATCAAGAAGGGCGACTGGCTGATGCTCAACTACGCCGCCGCCAACCTCGACCCGCACCACTTCGAGGATCCGCTCCGGTTCGACGTCACCCGGTCGAACGCCAACAAGCAGATCGCGTTCGGGTTCGGCATCCACTTCTGCCTCGGCGCCCAACTCGCCCGCATGGAGCTGCGCTCGCTGTTCAGCCACCTCGTGCCCCGCCTCGCCGGCGCCGAGATCGCCGGCACCGCCACGACCGGACAGGCGACGTTCGTCAGCGGCTACAAATCACTTCCCCTGCGCTACACGCTGCGATGAGCAGCACCAGCACACCGGGACAGACAGGAGCACCATGAGCACATTCCGCGCCATCTCCGCATCCGAGCCGGGCCCGGCCACGTTGCAGGAACTCACCGATGAAGATCTGCCCGAGGGTGACGTCACCATCGCGGTCGCCTATTCGTCGTTGAACTACAAGGACGGCCTCGCGGTCACCGGCAAGGGCAAGATCATGCGGTCGCATCCGATGATCGCCGGGATCGACCTCGCCGGCGTGGTGGAGTCGTCGGACTCGCCCGACTGGAAGCCGGGGGACGAAGTGCTCGCCACCGGATGGGGGCTCTCGGAGACCCGTTCGGGCGGCTTCACCCAACGTCAGCGGGTCACCGCCGACATGCTGACCGCCAAGCCGGCAGGGCTGACGCTCGAGCAGACGATGGCGATCGGCACCGCAGGGCTCACCGCCATGCTGTGCGTCCTGGCGCTCGAACGCAACGGTGCGACGCCCGACGACGGGCAGTTCGTCGTCACCGGTGCCGGCGGCGGGGTCGGCAGCGTCGCGGTGGCCGTGCTCGCCCATCTCGGTTACCACGTCGCCGCGTCGACGGGGCGGGCCGAGACGCACGACTACCTGCGTTCGCTCGGAGCGACGACGATCGTCGACCGTGCGGAGCTGGCCACGGCCGGCCGACCGCTCGACAAGGAACGGTGGGCCGGAGGGGTCGACACGGTCGGCAGCCAGACGCTGGCCACCGTGTTGGCCCAGACGAAGTACCGCGGTGCCGTCGCGGCGTGCGGGCTCGCCGGTGGCAACGACCTGCCGACGACCGTGCTGCCGTTCATCCTCCGCAACGTCGCCCTGCTCGGCGTCGACTCGGTGTCGTGCCCGGCGCCGGTGCGTGACGAAGCCTGGCGCCGTCTCGGCACCGACCTGCCCACCGAGCTCCTCGACGCGATGACCACCGTCGAACCGATGACGAAGGTTCCCGAACTGGCCGAGGCGATCCTCGCCGGCGCGACCCGCGGACGGGTCGTCATCGACACCGCCCGCTGAACCGCTCGCCGGCTCGACGTCCGGACGTCGTCGTCAGTACCGGAACTCGACGCCGCCGATGCGTTGGCTGGCCGTCGCGCCGTCGCCGAGTTCGACCGCGACGAGACCGCCGACGCCCTCCGACCAACGGATCTGCGCGTTGTCGAAGTGGGCCTGACCGAGGATCCCGCGCCAACGGGCCGAGACGGTGTCCGGGTCGGGCACCGCGAGCTCGACGGCCGAGATGACGCTGACGACGTCGGTGCGCACGGCTCGCTGCCAGTCGGGCCCGGCCGGCGTCCACGGCCCGTTCGGATCGTCGCCTCCGGGCTGGAAGTCGATCTCGAGGAACGATCCTCCGGTGTCGCCGGGGTGGAGCTGCCAGATCTGGTAGCCGTGGTCGTCGGCCTCGAACGCGGTGCGGATCCCGAGGGCGTCGGCGCGTCGGCGAAACGGGGCCTGGTCGTCGGTGTGGCTGATCACCATGTAGCCGCCATCGGCGCCCAAGCGCTCGAGTTGACGTCCGGCGGCCGTGCCCGTGGTGATCGGTGAGACGACCTCGATGAACTGGCTGCCGACCGGGAGGACGGCGTTGCGCAGGCCGAACATCTCGACGCCCGGGTCGTTGAACGCCACCTCGAGACCGAGCACCCGGCCGAGGTCGGCGACGACCGCGTCGAGATCATCGGCGACGAGGGCCACTTGGCGCAGGCGGATCATCGGAACACCGGCTTGCGCTTCTCGACGAAGGCCCGGAACGCTTCGGCCGTGTCGGCGCTCGCGGCGATCTCGAGGTGGCGACCCGCCTCGTACGCCGTGAAGTCGGCGAACGTCATGCGCTCCGCGGCGAGGTAGTTCTGCTTGAGACCGAGGAGCGCGGTCGGCGACTTCTCGAGCAGCGTCGACACGAGGGCCTCGGCGTCGTCGCGGAACGTGTCGTCGGCGAACACCCGGGCGACGATCCCCACCCGCTCGGCCTCGTCGGCTTCGATGCGGCGCGGGAAGAACGACAGGTCCCGGGCCCGCGCCGCACCCACGATGCGCGGGAGCGACCACGGGATCGCCATGTCACCGGCGACGGCCACGTCGAGAAAGGCCGTGTTCAACTTCGCCGAGGCGGCCATCACCCGCACGTCGCAGGCGAGCGCCCACCCCAATCCCGCGCCCGCGCACGCTCCGTTGATGGCGGCGACGGTGACGGCGGGAATCTCGTGCAGCAGGGTCGTGACCTCGAACTCGCGTGCCGTCAGGACCTCGTCGGTCCCGCCGCTGGTGAAGTGGTTGAGGTCGGCGCCGGGGCAGAACGCTTTGCCGGCACCGGTGAGGACGAGCACGCGGATACCCGGATCGGCCGCCGCCAGTTGGAGTGCGTCGTGCGCCTCGCGGACCATCTGATTGGTCATTCCGTTCATGCGGTCGGGCCGGTGGAGCGTCACGCGGCACAGCCCGTCTTCGACCTCGTAACGAATCGTTTCGAAGTCCGTCATCAGCTCGGCAGCTCCATCAGCTCGTCAATCCCATCAGTTCGTCAATCGCGGGAAGTTCGGGGCCCGCTTCTCGATCAGCGCGGCGGCCCCTTCCTTGGCGTCGAGCCGGTCGAGGGCGGCGTACTGCACCCCGTCGATCGTCTCGAGGGCCTCGGGGTAGCGGACGCCGTAGCCCTCGTACACGAGCCGTTTGGTGTCGGCGAGCGACGCGGGAGAAACGTGCTCGGCGAGGTCGAGGACGTACCGGCGAGCCGCGGGCAGCAGGTCGTCGGGCGGCACCACCTGCTGGACCAGCCCGACGCGGTGGGCTTCCGTCGCGTCGATCTTCCGTGACGACCACAGCAGGTCGAGGGCGGCTCCCGTTCCGATGAGGCGCGGCACGATCCACGTCGTCCCGTGTTCGGCGACGAGGCCGCGCTTCGAGAAGATCGAGGTGAACGAACCGTCGGTCGACGCAAGGCGCAGGTCGCTCATCACGGCCAGGACGAATCCGCCTCCCGCGGCGACGCCGTTCACCGCGCTGATGATCGGTTTGGGGACCGCCAGCAGCCAGGTGAACATCCCCGGGACGTCGTCCGATCTCGGTCGGGTCGACGAGCCCGCGGTCGCGGTCTGCTGCAGGACGCCGGCGTCGAGCCCGGAGCAGAACCCTCGGCCGGCACCGGTGACGACGATCCCGACGACCCGCGGATCCCGTGCCGCGGCGTCGACGGCCTCTCGGAACGCGGCGAGCATCGAGAACGTGAGTGCGTTCAGCGTCTCGGGTCGGTTCAGGGTGATCGTGGCGACGGGATCGTCGACCTCGACCAGGATCTCATTCATCCGGCATCCATCCCTTCGCGCGCGCCACGTTGCAGCGACGGTGCCCATGATGCCGCACGCACGGTGGTGGGTGGGTGTCGGAGCACGAGGTCACGACTGACGGCGGAGGTCGACCTGCATGGCCACGTAGGCGCCGGCCGCCACCGTGTCGGTCGCAGCTGCTTCCGGCACGACATTCTCCATGCGCAGCGTCAACGAGTCGGGATTCGTCGCGTCGACGATGATCCGCCAGGCCCAGTCACCGCCGTAGTCGTAGCTCACGACCACCCGGTCCTCGACGAATTCGCCCGCCAGCACCGTGGGCTGGGGATGCTGGTGCCACGAGTCGCCCCAGAATCCGACGGCGCCGTGCTCCTCGTCGCCCGGACCGATCACGAGGAGCCCGTCCTGCGCACCATCCTGCGGATGGGACCAGGTGTAGGCGATCGACATCATCCGGCCCGCCGCCGCCATCGCGACGTTCGCCGTTGCGGCGGCGACGTGAGGCGGATCAGCCGGCATCAATCGGAACGCGTTCGATCCGGTCCACCGTCCGACGTGCTTCGAGAACGACTCCATGCGGGCGATTCTCGCAGGGCCCGGACGGGTACACGCAGACATGGATCCGACGCCGAAGCCTTGGCACATCACCCGATCGGCACCCGTCCGAGCGGATGCCGAAGGACTCTTCGTCCCCACGGCCGACGTCGCCGGGGCGACGATCGGCGACCGTGTGATCATCTCCGGTCCTGACGGTGACGACACGCGCGAAGGCGTGATCGCGGAGCGCACCGAGAGCCCGGATCAACCGTTCTTCCGGATCGAACTCGACCAGTAGGCGCTCGATGCGTCGGACGCGGGTCCCTCGCGGAATGACTACGGTGCTCGGCATGTCGGACGGAACGGTGATCGTCGTCGTCCGGGTCAACGTGTCAGGTCCGCGGGCGCTCGGACCCGCGCGGGTCGGAGATCACGTCGTCGATCGCCAAGGAACGTGTCGCCGCAGGGCGTCTGGCGCTCACCGAGTTGAACCTCGCCGGCGACGACCAATCGGACCGGTCCGTGCACGGCGGCCTCGACAAGGCCGTGTACGCCTACCCGTCCGAACACCTCGCCGGGTGGGCGGTCGACCTCGAGCAGCCGGATCTCCCCGACTCGGCGACGGCCCCGTTCGGGGAGAACATCTCCACACGGGGCGCCACCGAGGACGACGTGTGCATCGGCGACGTGTGGCGGTGGGGCACCGCCCTGCTGCAGGTCGCTCAGCCGCGCTGGCCGTGTCAGAAGCTGACGCTGCATCGTGGCACTGCGGCGGTCGGCGGGCTGATGCGATCGACCGGGCGGACCGGCTGGTACCTGCGCGTGCTCGAAACGGGGACGGTCGACGTCGCCGGACCGATCACGGTCGTCGAGCGGCATCCAGCGGCGTTGCCGGTCCGAGCCGCCAACGATGCGATGCTCGACCGGACGCTCAGCGATCGCTCGACCGTCGAGGCGCTCGCCGCGCTCGAGGGCGTGCTCGCCGACGAGTGGCGCGTGCCGCTCGCCGAACGACTCGCCCGGTGAGCCACACCCTGCGGGCTCACAGGAGTCGCAGGTCGCGGGCGACCTGGATCGCACTCTTGCGGTCGCTGACGCCGAGCTTGCGGTAGATCGCACTGGTGTGCGTCTTCACGGTGTTGAGCGACACGTAGAGCTCGACGGCGATCTCGCGTTGGGAGAGCTTCGAGGGCAGGTACCGCAGCACGGCGAGTTCGCGCTCGGTGAGCTGCTCCACCAGTGCGGCGGGTCGCCCGACCGCCGGTGGGGCCAGGTGGTTCGACAGTTGGTGGCGGGCCCTGGCCCGCTCCAGGTGGCGGATCGCGATGCCCGGGTCGACGCAACGTCCGAGCACCTCGCCGGCTTCGGCGAGCAGCGCCTCGCCGTCACGGTCTCCGAGGTCGAGCAACGTGTCGCCACCGCTCGTCAGCACGTACGCCAGCCCCAGATTGGTCGTGCCGCGTCGGGCCAGCTCGATCGCGTGGAGGGCGTGTGTCCGGGCCAGCGCCGGATCGGTGGCGGCTCGCGCGGCGACGGCGAAGGCCGGTGCGATCCCGTGGTAGCCCGGCAAGCCGTACGACTCGGCGGTGTCGAGCGCCGTGGAAGCGGCGGCGCGGGCGTCGGCGGGACTGCCGGCGTCGGCCTCGACGATGGCGAGGGAGACGAGGGCGAGCACGTGCGCGGTGAGGCGCTGGTCCGCGCGGGCCCGGACGATCGCCACGGCGAGCGCCGCCCTGGCCTCGTCGGGATATCCGGCCCAGGCGTAGGCCGCGCCCACCGCCGTGCCCAGTTCGGCGGGACGCATTGCCAGGTCACCGTGCGCCATGACGTCGCGCGCGGTCGCCAGTGCGCTGGCGACGTCACCGCGCCCGAGCGCCACGTTGATGCTCAGGGGCATGGCGATCACGCGATCGAAGGTGTCGGGAGCAACGGCGAGTGCGGTGTCGAGAGACTGTTGCGCGTCGGCGTACCGACCGGTGAGGTAGTGGCACCAACCCCAGAGCAGCGAACAGACGGTGTCGTCGGCGCCGGCGGTTCCGATCCGTTCGAGCAGCGTGCGCAGTGTGCGCACCTGTCCGTGGCCGAGGAGATCCGGGCCGACCACGCGCATGGCCCGCATCGCCGCATGGACGTCACCGGCGGCGAGCCGATGCTCGACCGCGTGAGCGTGGTCGTGCCGCGCCTCGAACCACGACGCCGCCCGCCGCTGCAGCTCGGGGATCCGTTCGGGAAACGCGCGCTGTGCCTCGAGGGCCAGCAGGTCGCGGAGCAGATGGTGGTAGCGGAACCACTCGCCGGTGCTGTCCAGGCGGATGACCAGTTGATTCTCGTCGGCCGTCGTCGACAGCCACCGTGCTCCGTCCGATGATCCGGTGACGGCATCGACCAGCGAACCGGTGAGACGATCGAGGACCGAGGTCTCCAGCAGGCGCTGCTTGTCGGCGGCCGGAATTGCGGCGAGCAGTTCATCGGTGAGATAGCCGACGACGAGTTGATCGTCGCCGCGGAACGCCTCGACGAAACGCTCGGGATCCGCGGCTCGTTCGAGTGAGAGGCCGGCGAGGACCAGCCCGGCGGCCCAGCCCTCGGTACGTGCGCACAGCTCATCGAGCAGGTCGGCGGACAGTGTCCCGGTCGCCGATCCCAACAGCACGGCCGCCTCACCGCTGGCGAAGCGCAGGTCCTCCGCCCGGATCTCACTGAGCTGGTTGCGCACCCGTAGCCGGCCGAGCCGGAACGGCGGATCGACCCGCGTCGAGACGACGACGGTCAGTTCCGACGGGCCGAGGTCGATCAGGCGTTCCACGCCGCGGTGCACGTGGTCACTGTCGATCAGGTGGTAGTCGTCGACCACGACGACGAGCCGCTCGTCGTTCATCAACTCGTTCACCAGTGCGGGAACGATCACCCGGTCGTCGCCCTGCGAGCCGACGATCAGCGGTGACAGACGGCGCTCGGCGTCCGGGCGCGGCCTGCCGATCGCTCCGACGAGCGACGACCAGAACCGAGCGGGGTCGGAGTCGCCGTCTTCCACCTGGAGCCACGCGACCTGGATCGGTTGGCGTGACGCCCACGACGCCAGCAGGGTCGACTTACCCGAGCCGGCGGGCGCGCTCACGAGGACGAGCGGCACGTGGCGGTCGATGCTCAGGTCGAGGATGACATCGAGCCGGGTGCGTTCGACGAGGCGCGTCGGGGGCGCCGGCGGACGCAGACGGGTTGCCGCGATCGCGAACTCGTGTTCCACGGGCACCGTGCGGACCCTAACGCCGCGGGTTCACCCGGGTGAGAAGCGCGACGGGGTGAGGCGACCTCACACCACCCGATGAGACCGTGGGCTCATGTTCGACCCAACCAACTACGAGATCGTGATCAGAGGACGGGCCACGGCTCGCATCCTCCGCCCACTCCTCGACGACTTCGTCTGCGATCACACCCGCTCCGGCGAAACACGCCTGATCGGCGAGATCCACGACGCGGCCCACCTCCACGGCGTGGTCGCCCACCTCACCTCGGTCAACGCCGAGCTGATCTCGATCGCGCCCTTCACCAGCACACCCATCACCAACACACCCATCACCAACACACCCATCCCCAACAGCACCGACCCGACAGGAACGGACCACCTCATGATCACCGTCTCAGCACTCACGAAGTACTACGGCAACACCCGCGTCGTCGACGACATGTCGTTCGACATCGCGGCCGGTCGAGTCACCGGATTCGTCGGCCCGAACGGCGCCGGCAAGTCGACCACGATGCGGATGATGGTCGGGCTCACCCGCCCAGACCACGGCGACGTCCGCTATCACGGGACGAGCTACAGCCGACTCCAGCGGCCGGCGAGCGTCGTCGGTTCGGTGCTCGACGCCCGGTGCATGCATCCGGGTCGCTCCGCCCGCAACCACCTCCGAGCGATCGCCGCCCTCAGCGCCGTCCCGGCAAGGCGGGTCGACGAGGTCCTCGAGGAGGTCGGGCTGCAGACGGCAGCGGACAAGCGCGCCGGGAGCTTCTCGCTGGGGATGCGGCAGCGGCTCGCCCTCGCTGGTGCGTTGCTCGCCGAGCCGGAGGTGCTGCTGCTCGACGAACCGTCGAACGGCCTCGACCCCGACGGGATCCGCTGGCTGCGCAACTCACTGCGCGCCTTCGCCGCCAAGGGCGGCACCGTGTTCCTCTCGACCCATCTCATCGGCGAGCTGGAGAAGTTCGCCGACGACCTGATCGTGATCGGCAACGGCAGGGTCCTCGCCGCCGAGTCGCTCGCCACGACCCTCGCCCGCGATCCGTCGCAACCGCTCGAAGAGATCCTGCTCGACATGACGACCCCGGTCGCCGAGTTCGCCGCCGCCTGACCCGATTCCCGATCCGTACACCGACTCGATCCGACAAAAGGAACCAACGACATGACCATCACCGCCGCCACCAGCACCAGCACCACCGCAACCGTCGAGCTCCCGTCGACCTCGCGCACGTTCATCGACCATCGAGCCGCCCTGCGCTCCCGGCGAGCCGATGTGGCCTCGATCCGACCGGCAGTTCACAGCGAGTGGATCAAGGTGTCATCGCTGCGATCCAACGTCGCCATCCTCGTCCTGACCCCCGTCATCGGGATCCTGCTCTCGTGGATCCTGGCCACGTTCGTCAAGACCGATCCCGACACGCACCTGCCGTTCACCGTCGGCGACACCTTCATCTTCTCCACGTGGCTGACGACGGTGCTCGCCACCATCGTCGGCGCCCTGCTGTTCACCTCCGAGGTGCAGCACGGCACGATCGCCAACGCCGTTGCGGCGCAGCCCGCCCGCTGGGTGATCGTTGCGGCGAAGACGACCATCGCCGCCGGGTTCGGTCTGGCGATGGGCATCCTCGGGATGATCGGCGGACTGAGCGGTGCCGTCATCGGCGGCCTCGCCAAGGGCGACACCTCGGGCATGCCCTCGACCGCCCTCTGGGGTCTGTTGCTCACCATGCTCGCTCCCCTGCTCGGGCTCGGCGTCGGACTGATCCTGCGGCACAGCGCGGCGACCGTGTCGATCCTGCTCGTCTGGGCCTTCGTGCTCGAGAACCTCGTCCGCACGCTCGTCCCGGCGAACGCGGCCCGGTTCATGCCGTTCAGTGCGGCCGCCGGCATGCTCAACATCTCACAGGCCACCGACAACGCCGAAACCCTCGCCGCCGCACTCAGCCGGACCCAGGACGCCCTGCTCTTCGGCGGCTACGTGGTGCTTGCGCTCACCATCGGCACGATCCTGTTCCAACGGCGCGACGCCAACTGACCACACGATGGCCCACCGAGAGCGGTGGCTGCCCGAGAACGACGTCAGCCCCAGGTCTGGTGACCTGGGGCTGACGTTCGCGACAGGGGCGCCCGAGCAGTATCCGCCGGCGGGCGCGAGCGTCAGAGCTGACTGTTCCGTCGGAGGATCTCGTCCATGAAGCGTTGCGTCGGTTGTTGCGCCCGGTTGCTCGGTCGCAGTTGCCGGCGCTGACGCATCTCGGCGATGACGAAGCAGGCGAGGGCGAGGAGGATGAGGAACAAGATCATGATGGGGCCTTTCGAGTGGGATTATCGGGTTCGGTCCGAGCGGACGAGGGGGCGGGCAAGCCGACTGGCGGGCGACTCGGGTTCACACATCCATCAACGCACAGACCCTGGTATCAATTCCACCATGGAATACCTGTTACCAGAGTCACATGTACACTCCTGCAGGGTGACAACCCATGTGGAACGACGGAGCGGCAAGGTGACGATCGGGCCACCAGGCGGACCCAGCTACACCGAAGACGACGAAAGCCCCAGGTCGCTGACCTGGGGCTTTCGTGTTGCCGTTGCCTCAGGTGAGGGACACGAGGTCGAACGCCGGAACCAACTGGTCGCCGCGCCCTTTACAGGTGAGCGGTTCGGCGACCGAGACCATCCGGCGTCGCACACGGACGTTCACGCGGCGCTCCCCCAGATTCACGACGAACGTTCCGTCCGCGGGCCGACCCTCGATCACGACGTCATCGATCCCGTCGACGGCGAGTTCGTGCCGCACGAAGTGCTCGACCGCTTGCTCGGCGAGTGAGAAGCAGGTGCGTCCGCGGAAGCGCGAGAGGTCGATCCGTCCGTCATCGAGCGCGCTGAGAACGCTGCTCGCCCGCTCCGGCTCCACACGACCGAAGTACAGGCTGTCCGGAAGGACGACGAGGTTCGGGGCGAACCGGTCGCCCCCGATGTGCGAGCACTCCCAGAGCTGGTTCGCCCAGGGCGACTCACGCAGCGCGCGTACGAGCGGCCTCCCGAGGTTGGCACAGCACTGATCGTGCCGCCCATTGGTGCACACGAGAAGCACCCGCTCATGGTCGCGCTCCCACGGCGCACTCGGCCGCTGGTCGATCCGGAGCTCCTGCACGGCGGGGACCACATCGGCGAGCGACGCCACCTCCCGGCGCCACAGCTGAGCGGGCCGCTGGCCGGGGCGCCGCGCCGCGCACGCGTAGACACGCACGTCGGTCGCACCGGCGCGTTGGTGCGAGCGGATGCACACGACTCGGATGTTGCGTCCCTTCAGCTCGTCCTTCCAGCGCTGCGGGGCGAACTCACCGAATGCGCTGGAATGGATCGCGTCCTCACCCCACGCGCCGGGAACTTCGACCAGCACCCACCCGCGCACCCAGGAGCCCGTGGCGAACATCGGCTCGTCGCGCTCGGCCGACGCCGACGAGCACTGGTATCTAGGCGACATGGGTCAACACTCCTTCCGCGAGGAGTCGGCGCAGGACGACCGTGCGCGATTCATCGTCGAGACCCTTCACGTCCTGAGCGAGGACGGGACATTGCGCATCGAGCAACGCCGACAGGAACGGATGCGCCTCGAGCGGCATGTCGAGAAGGCGGTCACCGAGCCCGAGCACGGCGCGGTCGGCAATCGTGGTCAACCACAGCAACGGCCCGGGGGTGAACTCCAACGGACTCGAACCCAGTGGCGGTGCGACCAGTGGCCGCAGTCGCGTCGCCGGCTGCCGACGCCAGATCTCGCGCGCCATCCAATGGCGCAGCGCCACCGGACCGACCGCCCGGCGCAGGCCATCGAGCTCGATCTCGCTCGCCGCCGCGCCGGGCTCGAGCATGCGCACCGGCAGTGAACCGGTGAGCCGGCCGGCCGCGACCTCGGCATCGATCGCCTTGTGCAGCGCGCGCTGCCACGTCACCGGCGGCACGCCGATCGTGAGATGATCGGAAGATCGGTCGGTCGTCTCCGCCGCGTGCGGATAGCCGCGGGGTAGGTAGAGGCAATCTCCGGCTTCGAGGGTGAGATCGAGCGTCGGATCGCCGAGTTCGTCGAGTCGGGGCGCCGGGATCGTGTGCCGGCCCTTCACCGGCTCCGTCGTGCGCGGCAGCGGTGCCCACACACGCCACCGCTTCGAGCCGGCGAGCTGCACCACGAACACGTCATGGAAGTCGAAATGCACGTCCAACCCCCGCGCGTCCGCCGGCGAGAGGTACGCGTTCACCTGTACCGGCTGGTCGAGCGTCAGGGCGACGTTGTTGGCCAGCCGGGCGAGGTGCGGGTTCGTGTGATGCAGCCCTTGGAGCACCACGGTGTGGCCGCGCCGATAGAGGTCGACGACGTTGTTCGGCGCGAGGACGTCGTCGAGGCTGGAGTTGCCGAGCCCGGCACGACGGGTGACCTCACCCGCCGCGATCGTGTTCCCGGCGCGCACGACGCGAAACGCCGGCTGGCGCGTCCCTCGGCGCAACAGGTCGTCCCACAGCACGCCGACCCCGCCGAAGCGCTCCAACGCCGCGAGCCGCGACACCATGGGACGGCGAGAGACCACGTCGCTGCAGAACGTGTCGACGTCCCCGACCAGATCGGCGAGAGCGGGCGCGTCCCGATGGGGAACGCGGCGAACCTGCCAGTGCGCGTCGCCGGTCAGGAGTCGGTGCCGTCGGAGTCACCGCCGTCGGTTCCGTCGGAGTCGCCACCGTCGGTGCCGTCGGAATCACCACCGTCGGTGCCGTCGGTGCCGTCGGAGTCAGCGCCGTCGGTGCCGTCGGCGTCGCCGGCCACCGTCGGGGGAAGCCCGTCGTCGACCGGCTGTTCGTTGATGTCGTCATCGGAGATGCTCATGCGTCCGCACTCTAGGACCCGCGTCAAGCCCGCAATTCACGGCGCTTGTCCCGCTCCGTTTCGGTGCTTCGGCAGGCGCAAGCTCGTGCAGGGCTGTCAGCAAGTCGGCCATGGCCCTTCCCGTACTGCGGCGGGGATATCAGATTTCAGGCGGAGTCCGGAGGTCTCGGACGAGGTAGAGCCACGGGAAAGCCCGCGCGGCCACGACCCATCCGTCGACCTCGTACGAGCCGGCCGGTCGGCGCCACACGACGCGACGATGCTCCCATTGCGTGTCGGTGCGCTCCATTCGATGCTTGAGCATCCCCGCGCCGATCGTCCGCCACCCGCGCCGCCCGGCGAGCTCGAGCTCGGGCATCTCGTCGAAGGCGGTCACCGGGCCGAGCCATCGATACTCCGGGCCCTCGTCAAGTTGTTCGTCCGTACCGAAACGCTGTTGCGCGGCCTGACGGCTGAGACCGAGGACCCTGCCGATGGCCGCCCAGCTGTGCCCGCTGCCGCGCGCCGCAGAGACCGACTGACGCAACAACTCGCGTCCGGCCAGCTCGGCGACAGCGGCCCGGGCGACGATCGCGAGGTGGTCCTCCGGCCGGTCGGGGTCGAGCACCGACTGCTCGGGTCCTCCCTCCAGTACCGCACGGCCGAGGACGTCCGAGAGCGGGCCCCCGCTCGGCGTGCTCATTCGCGATGCTCGTCCTGGCTGGGGAGCCACCATGCCTCAGAGTCCGGATCTGCGCCGTCTTCGCGCTGGTCCCTCCGCCACTGCGCCCCGAAGAGGTACGCGGCCCCGACCATGAGGGCGATGGTCATGCCAAGGAAGATCCCGTGGACGAAACCGTCGGTGATGAGTGTGCTGAGGACGAACGTGACAAGACCAGCCGCAAACAGGCCCAGACCGGTCGTCCGGAACGTTGGTGTCGATGCCATGTGTCAATAATATCTTGACATCATTGCGGGCGTCAACTATTCATTGACACCGTCTGGCGCGAAGAAGCGCTCGACGACGTTGTACTCGCGCGTTCTGTGTTCGGTTGGTCGGTGAGGGCGATCTCGGGGCGCAATATCTGTCAGGCCTCGCCGATGTGCAGATCGGCGATCATCGACTCGTAGGCGTGCGCGATCCGAAGCACCTCGACGTCGCCGCGCGGGCGGCCGATCAGCTGCATCCCCATCGGCAGCCCACGAGAGTCGAAGCCGACCGGCACGCTGATCGCCGGTAACCCGGCGAACGTGGCGTAGATCGTCGTCTCCATCCACCGGTGGTAGGTGTCCATCTCCCGTTCGCCGATCCGCCGTGGCCATCGCTCGGTCGCGTCGAACGGCCACACCTGTGCGGTCGGCAGGACCAGGACGTCGATCGACTCGTACATTGCGGTGATCGCAGTGGTGAACTGGGTGCGAACCTCGGACGCACGGTTGATCTCCATTGCGGTGAGCTTCAGGCCACGGTCCACCTCCCACAGCGCCTCGGGCTTCACGAGCGCCCGGCGAGCCGGATCGGCGACCACCGGACCGAGGCCGCCCGATACGAGGAGGTGGCGCCAAACGAGCCAGGCATCCCACGTCGCGTCCAGGTCGACGGGAACCATCGCAGGCTCGACAGCGGCGCCGAGCGACGCGAGCCGTGCGAGCCCAGACGCGCACACGTCGAGGATGCCGTCCTCCATCGCCAGGTGACCACCGAGGTCGCCGAGCCAACCGACGCGCACGCTCGCGAGCGATGGGTCGTCACCGAGCGTCTCGCGTGTCCGACTGACGGTCGACAGCTCGTCGAGCCGGCCGCTGAGGCTGAGCGGGGCGCGCCGGTCCTCGCCGGCTTGCGTGCCGAGGAGGAGCGCGAGATCGACCACGCTGCGCCCCATCGGGCCTTCGGTGCCGAGCTGCGCGAGGTACGCGTCGCGCTCCGGGATGCTCGGCACGCGCCCCTGGCTGGGCCGAAAGCCGAACACGTCGTTCCACGCTGCCGGGTTACGCAATGAACCCATGTAGTCGCTGCCGTCGGCGACCGGCAGCATCCGCGTCGCCAGCGCGACGGCCGCGCCGCCGCTGCTGCCGCCAGCGGTTCGTGTGGTGTCGTACGGGTTCAGGGTGGTGCCGTACACGTCGTTGAACGTGTGCGACCCCAGCCCATGCTCGGGCACGTTCGTCTTGCCGATGATGATGCAGCCCGCGGCGCGCATCCGCTCGACGATCAGCGCGTCCGCCGTCGGCACGAAGTGCTCGGTGAGCCGAGAGCCGAAGGTGGTGCGCAGGCCAGCGGTCGGAGCGAGGTCCTTGATCGCCTGGGGCATGCCGTGCATCCACCCGCGCGACATGCCGGCGGCGAGTTCGTCGTCGCACCGACCCGCTTCGGCGACGAGCGCATCGCCGTCGCGAAGGCTGACGATCGCGTTCAGCGAGGGGTTGCGTTCGGAAATACGGTCGAGGTGGGCGACCATCACTTCGCGACACGAGATCTCCCGTGCGTGCACGGCTTCGGACAGTCGCGCCGCGCCGAGCGCGACGATCTGGTCACGTGACGTCGAGTGCACGCGACCGACTGTACGCAGCTTCGTCGATACCGGCAGATGACTTCAGAGGACACGAGCGCCGTGCTCGACGGTCTGTATCACAGCGCTTCGGGTGTGTCGTGGTTGCCTTCGCGGGGGCGAGCGGTGAGCATGCATGGGTGAGCGACGCGCGCGGGTCCGTGAGGATTGGGCTCTTGGGCGGGTTCGCGGTGAGTGTCGAGGGCGATGTCGCCGTGCCGACGTGGCGGCTGCGTAAGGCGAAGACAGTCGTGAAGCTGCTGTCGCTCGCCGCGGGTCATCGTGCGCATCGTGACGTGCTCATCGAGCAGTTGTGGCCCGAGGCCGATCCAACAGTCGGTGCGAACAACCTCCATCAGGCGCTGCATGCGGCGCGCAGGGTGGTGGGCGCTCAGAACCTCGTGCTCCAGGACGAGATGGTCGTCCTCGGAGGCGCGGACAGCGTGACCGTCGATGTCGATGAGTTCGACGCCGCGGCGGCGAGGGCTGCCTCGACCGGTGCGCCCGAGGACATTCGCGACGCGCTCGCCCTGTGGTCGGGCGAACTCCTACCCGAGGACCTCTATGAGGACTGGGCAGCGCCGCACCGCGACCGCCTCGGCGCGATTCGAACGCGCCTCGTGGGGGATCTCGCCCGTGCACTCGTGCAGGGCGGATTTCCCGACCAGGCCGTCACGCTGCTGGAGCCGTTGGCGCTGGAGCGGCCGCTCGACGAGGACCTGCATCGGTCGCTGCTGGTTGCGTTGGCTGGAGCTGGACGCCGCTGGGACGCGGCGGCAGCCTTCGAGCGTCTCCGGGACGGTCTCGACGAGTCGTACGGCGTCCCACCCGCGCCCGAGACCGTCGCCGTCTACCGTCGGCTGTTCGTCGGTGGCGCCCCCGATCCGGGGATGTGTCCGCACAACCTGCCCACGATGTCGACGAGCTTCGTCGGTCGTCATCGGGAACTGGCTGAGCTCGGTCGGCTGCTCGAACGGACGCGCCTGCTCACGCTCACCGGTCCCGGCGGTGCGGGCAAGACCCGTCTGGCCATCGAGATCGCGCATGGCCAGGTGGCAAGCGTCCGTTGGGCGGATGGCGTGTGGCTCGTGGAGCTGGCAGGCGTGACGCAGGGAGACGGTGTCCCGTCAGCGGTCGGCGGTGCCCTCGAGTTACCGCTCGAGGGCAACCGGCCGTGGATCGCGGCGCTCGTCGATCAGCTCTCGAGCCCGCGATCTTGCTCGTCCTCGACAACTGCGAGCACGTCCTCGATGCCGTCGTCCCGTTGGTCACGGAGCTTCTGGCGCGATGCCCCGAACTCGTCATCGTCGCCACGAGCCGCGAGCCGCTCGGGCTTCCCGGCGAGATTTCCTGGCGGGTGTCGTCACTCGAGCTTCCGGGAGACGACGATGCGCCCGACCTCCTCGCTCGTCTCGAATCGGTCCAGCTGTTCGTGGAACGGGCGAGGCATGCGTCACCGGGCTTCGTGCTCGATGCCTCGACGGCGGCCCCGATCGCCGAGATCTGTCGCCGTCTCGACGGTATCCCTCTCGCCCTGGAGCTGGCCGCGGTGCGCGTCGCCCATCTCTCGGTCGCACAGCTCTCCGCCCGCTTGGGCGATGCCCTCGCCGTCCTGTCCCATCGTGGGCACGGCCATCCCGACCGCCAGCAGACCCTGGCCGCCACGCTCGACTGGAGTCACGACCTTCTGCAAGACGACGAGCGCGTCGTGTTCCGTCGTCTGGCCGTGTTTGCGGGCGGCTTCGACCTCGATGCCGCCGCCGCGGTGACGGTGTTCAGCGACGTCATCGACGTGCTCAGTCGTCTCGTCGACAAGTCGCTGGTGATGGCCGAGACCACGGGCGAGGCCGTTCGGTTCGGCATGCTCGAGGTGGTGCGGCAATACGCCGAGGCTCGGCTGCGTGATGCCGGCGAGCTGTCGGCATGCGTCGAACGCCATCGCACTTGGTACGCGCAGGAGGCTGCGCGTCACGATCCCGACCGCGGCGTGCCCGTCGTCCTCGAACCTCCAGCATGGTTCGACGCGGAGAGGGACAACTTGCGCGCCGCGTTCGCGAGCGCGTTCGATGAACAACCGTGTGTCGCGCTCCAGGTCGCCGCCAGCACGTGCCGCTTTCTGCGCTCGCGGGGGCAGTTGGCCGAAGCCCTGGACTGGCTCACGGGTGCCCTCGATCGATGCCCGGAGGTTTCGGAGCTGCGGATGCGCGCCTTGTTCACCAAAGCAGTGCTGCATCTTCGCCGCGCCGACCTCGAGCCGGTTGCGGGCGTGGCCCGCGCCATCACCGAAGCCTCGAGGGGTCTTGGCGACCACGCGATGGCCATCGCCGTCGATCAGGAGGCGATCTTCATGTTGATGACCCAGGACTGGCTGGGCGCGACGCAACAATCGGCGACCGCACGGGCGCGGGTGGGGTCGCAACCGGCAAGCATCGTCGGTACCAGCCACTTCGCCGCCGTGCTGGCGCTGGCGCTGGGCGAGGTGGACGAGGCCCGGGCACTGTTGCACGACGCCGGCGACGCGCTCGACCGAGTGCCCGAGGAGTCACCGCCGTTCTTCACCACGCTGTGCGTGTCCTGCGTCGTCGACGACCGAGGAACCGTGCCGCTCCCCATCGCCGAGGACACCATGCTGCTGGGCCGGCTCGTGGGCGCCGCCCAGGCGGGCGGGCACGTGGCCGTGGCCGCCGCGCTCACCGAGCGGCTCGCCGGCCAGACCGACCTCGCGCTGGAGCTACTCGACGACGCGATCGCCCGGTTCACCGTGCTCGGCGACACCTACGGCATGGGCTACGCGCTCGGCCAGCGAGGACACACGCTCCGATGGGCCGGCGACCTCACGGGGGCCCTCGCCTGCTTCGACGCCGCCGAAGAAGTCCACCGGTCGTTGCGTGATCTGCGCTCGATCGCGATGACCATCGCCGGACGCTCCTTCGTCGCCGCCCTGCGCGGGGAGGCGACCAATGCCCGCCGCCAGGTCGACGAGGCCGTGTCGATGATGGAACGGACCGGCGATGTCGCCGGCGTCGCCCACACCCTCAACATCCAAGGGCTGGTCGAGCTGCAACTCGGTGCCGTCGATGCGGCGCTGCCACCACTCGAGCGGAGCCTGCTGATGGCCGACCGGGTCACACCGATCTACGTCATCGGCTGGGGGCACCTGCTCGTCGCCCATCTCCGCCGCGGCGTCGGCGATGCCGACGCATCCGCTCGTGCTGCTGCCGAAGCGGCGGCACGATTCGAGGTGATCGGTGATCGGCGGGGCCAACGAGCCTTGCAAAGAGCGCGCAAAGCGGGGGCTGTCACGATGCTCTGACCACGACACCGAAAGAGGACGACATGACACAACTGCTCGGCAACGCGAGCATCAACGAGCTCGAGGGTGAACTCCAGGGCTCGCTCGTGCGACCCGGCGACAGCGAGTACGAGGAGGCACGGCACATCTGGAACGGTGCGATCGACAAGCACCCGGCAATGATCGTCCGTCCCGCCGGCACCGACGACGTCGTCCGGACCGTTCGCTTCGCGGCGAGCGAGGGCTTGCCGGTGGCCGTCCGCGGCGGAGCGCACAGCGTCGCCGGTTTCTCCACGTGCGACGATGGCATCGTCGTCGACCTGTCGGCGATGAACACGGTCGAGGTGGACGCCACAGGGCGGCGAGCGGTGGCCGGCGGCGGTACCAAGTGGGCCGGGTTCGATGCCGCCACCCAGGTCCACGGCCTCGCCACCACCGGCGGACTGGTCTCGTCCACGGGACTGGGCGGTTTCACCCTGGGAGGCGGCATCGGTCATCTCGTTCGGGCCCACGGGCTCGCCTGTGACAACCTGCTCGCCGCCGATGTGGTGACCGCCGACGGCTCGATCGTGCGAGCCAGTGCGAACGACGACGCCGAGCTCTACTGGGCGCTGCGCGGCGGTGGCGGCAACTTCGGCGTCGTGACGTCGCTCGAGATGGCGCTCCACCCGGTCGGCCCCACCGTTCTCGGCGGGCTGGTTTTCTTCGCTGGCGACGATGCGCCCGAGGTGGTCGCCGGCTGGCGCGACCACGTGAGCGATGCGCCCGACGACCTGAGCTCGCTGGTCGTGCTCACGACCGCGCCACCAGCACCGTTCCTCCCCGTCGAATGGCACTTCAAGAAGGTCGCCGCCATCGCCGTCTGCTGGGCCGGCGATCCCGAGGCGGGCATGGAGGTGGTCCAACCGTTGCGCACCCTCGGCAGGGTGGTGGCCGACCTGATCGGCCCGCTGCCGTACGTCGACCTCCAACAGCTGCTCGACGGCTTGTGGACGGCGGGGTCGGCGAACTACTTCACATCTGCGTTCATCGACAGCGTTCCCGACGACGCCGTCGCCACCTTTGCCGATTTCCATCGCAGGTCCGCCGACCTCCCGGTGCAGGCCGAACTCCACCTGCACCACCTCGGTGGTGCCATGGCTCGTGTCCCCTCGAACGCCACCCCGTTCACCGATCGCACCTCGCCGTACATCGTCAACTGCATCGCCCGTACTCCCGACGTCAACGACCTCCCACCTCACCGGGAGTGGGCGCAGGCGGCACGCGACGCAATGGCCCAGTACGGCGCCGGGCGCACCTACGTGAACTTCACCGGAGAAGCCGGCGATGACAACGTCAGGGCGGCGTATCCCCCGGACACGTACCGACGCCTGCAGCAGCTCAAGAACCGGTACGACCCGTCGAACCTGTTCCGCTTCAACCAGAACGTCACGCCGACGGCGACGAACTGACGTGCCTTCGACCACGAGAGAGGCCCCCATGGAACAGCTTCAGGTCAGCGCGACCTTTCCGAGCATCTCGCCAGATGATGCCGATCAGTTCACACAGCTCGCCGCCGAGGCGTTGGCGACGATTCGTGGCGAGCCGGACACGCTCCAACACGACTGGTTCTTCAGCGACGACGGTGCGCGATGCGTCGTGCGGGAAACGTATGCCAGCTCCGACGCGTTTCTTGCCCACCTCGCCGGTGCAGGTCCACTGCTCGGGCGGCTCGTAGAGCTCGGCGGCGGCCTCGAGCTGGAGCTGTTCGGCACCCCGTCGGCGGCGGTGCGCGACGCGGTGGCTGCCTTCGAGCCGCGGATCTACAGCTACAGGCAAGGCAAGTAGGACATCGGCCGCCGACACCATCCCGTCGGCGGCGAACGACCGGCGTTGTAGACGGGCGACGATCCGGACCGGCCGGGGACCACCACCAATGGCGTTGGCGGTCCCCGGCCCTCAGCCGCTGCTGGCCTCGGGCCGAATCCGAGTGGCTCCTGAACAGGCGGAGCCGTGATTTCGAGTCCGCGTTATCGGGCAGTAGATGCTGACCTGACCTCCGTCCGGTCTCCTGCCGGCAGATCTAGCTGTCACCCCGAAGTGTGGCGAGTACGGCATCGTGGATGTGGCCATTCGTGTAGACCCCGGGGCCGCCCTTCACACCTTCGTCACCGTCAATATCAGACCAGCGTCCGCCGGCTGCGATCACGATGGCTGAGCAGGCTGCGTGGTCCCAGACTTCTCCACCAAACAGAACAAAGGCGTCGATGCGGCCTTCTGCGACGAGCATCGCCCCGTTCGGAACCTTTGCACCCCACGACGGTCGCTGTGTCGGAGGTGTGCTCAACCGTGCGAGACAGTCCGCTGACGGTCGGAAACGGTCAGGAACCAAATCGGCAGGTGGCCAGCTCGAGATTCTGGAACCATCCAGCTTGCTTCGGCTTGAGACTTCCACGCGTCGGCGGCGCCCTTCATGCGAGATGACCTCCGCTCCGCTCCCGAGCATCCCGCTCCATCGCTTCCCGAGCGCAGGGCCCGAAGCGATTCCCGCAACCACCCGATGACGGTCGACGATCGAGATCAAAGTCGACCACTCTCGTCGACCCGCCACGAACGCAGCGGTCCCGTCGATGCCGTCAACGACCCAGTTCCTATCTGACACTCCAACTGTGCGGCCAACTTCCTCACCCAAGAATCCATCAGCGGGATAACGCTGTCGGACGAGGTCTCGGAGTGCGGACTCCACAGCGAGGTCTGTCGCAGTTACTGGGCTTCCGTCAGGCTTCGCCGAGACCGGAACACTGCCGCTCAGCCAGGCATCACCGGCCAACGTGTCCGCGGTGTCTGCAAGCGAATGCAGGAATTCCAGAACTCCAATGTCCACAGCCAAGATCATCGCGCCGCTCAGCGACGATCGAGCCGAAGCATCGGGATCAGGCGGGCAACGACTTGGCCCGGACTGTGCGGGCCGATCCTGCGTCGGGACGGGTCATCGATCGGTGTTGTCGGGCGCCCCGACCGGCACCTCGGTGACGGATGGTGGGCTCGAGGCGAGAGTGGTGTGTCCTCGACTCGCTCTGGGGACGCGACCTGCCTCACCTCGGGTGGCTCGGTGACGACGACCACCACGTCGCCTTCAAATTCGCAGCTGGGTCCGTGCGGCAGCAAACGCCCGCGGCTCGCCCAGTCTGTCCAATGCACAAACGATCTGTTCGGCACACTCGCGGGCAGAGTGCCGCTCCGTGTCGATTTCGATGTCGTACGGGCCGTGGCGATGAACGAGGTCGAAATGCCCTCGAGCGTGGCCGATCGCCCGATCGCCTCGTTGCCTTTCGCGCTGCTCGACGACGTGGAGTGGAATCTTGACCCCGACGAACCAGACGCTCACCCCCTCGAAAGCTTCCAGATAGTTCTCGAAGTACACCGGGTCATAGATCACATCATCGAAAATGATGTCATTCCCCTCACGCGCCATTGCGGCGACCCCACGGTGCATGCCCCGAATCAGGCGATGGAAGACGTCACCGGGATGCAGCACAAAATACGGACCGGACGGGCCGTGGCAAGTCTCGACGCTCAGTCCCTGTTCTGCTGGGTGACCTACGGGCGGGTCGAAGGCCACGAGCCCCTCGGGAATCATCGGCCAAAACGTGTCGATGCCGGCCCTGAGGAAGGGTCTGGGGAGTATCGCCTGCAGCTCGGCAGACACCGACGTTTTCCCCGAGCTGGATACCCCGTTCAGGAGAACAACCTGTCCTGCGACCATCGTGTGAGTCTTCGCCAGCGCCTCTGCGCGGTCAAGCCCACGAACACTGAGGATTCCACGAACCGCGCCGGCGTCGCGTCAGACCGTCGGGCTCCACTCGGCGCCGCGAGCCCGAACGTGTCAAAGCGGAACGGTGGGGCGACCGTGCCACCTCATCCACACCGCCGGCTCCGCATCCATTCTTCCGCGCAGTCGTCGCCAACCGCATCGATTGGCCGACGGCAGCTCGGTGCTATTCGACGTACTTGAGTGGCCATCGGGCTGCCCAGTCAACCGCAGGACCGACAACGCCCGCCTCGCTGTCCATGATCGCCCCGACCTTGGCGACGCACACCGAACAGAGCCTCAGGTCCTCAGACAGACCGACCATATGGGCAGTTCGGTTGTGGCGACCGCACGTCGTGCACGTGATGTCGGTGTACGCGGGTGCGTCGTCGCTCATCCAAAGATGATGCCCGCTCTGCCCGCCAAGAGCTGGGGCACGTCGGATCGACGGAAAGCTCATCTGGCACCCAACGCCGGCCTGGTAACGCGATTTTGCAGCGTCGCATCCGGGCCGCAGTCGGTCACCTTGGCAAGCCGGGTTGCCGTGGTTACGCGGAGCGATATGCGCGGCTCAAGCCGAGCGATCGGCGAACGACCTCGACGCCTTCCTGACTGCTCATGCCCGGGTGCCGACAGAATTCGCGTATCCACAGCCCGGCCCCGCGCGCCGGACCACCGCTCACTCGGACGACGGACGCTGGCTCGGGCTCACGTTGTGGGGATCGGCCGACGAAGGAAGGCTGGCGAACCGCCTCCGTACATGCTCGACGGTTACGACTACGTCGAGGAAACAGACCCGTCACGCGGCTGTCGCGCCTGACCACGCGGAACCATCGAGTCAGGGCACTCGCCTTGGGCAGTCAAGTCGGTGAAGGTGCCTGGCACCCGGCTTGGGTCGCGATGTGGCGCGAGTTCCTGCGGAGAGATCGGCTTACGGGGCGGGCGTTGTCGAGTGCCGTTGAACAGCAGATTGACGGCAGGGCTTCAATCGACGGCGGGCGTCGCGTGGCCCGTTCTCCCAAAGCTGTCCGCCGGGTGGTGGACGTAGGTCGGCGCCGATCGTCAGCGGCGGCGAGCCAACACCAGAGAGGCGGTGAGGGGGCGGACGATCCACCCGTCGTAGCGCGAGTCGATGAGCGCCTCGACCTCGGCGAGCATGGCCTCGCGGGCTTCAGGGTCGGCCATCGCCCGACTGTTCGAGTCGGTCCGCTTGAGCTCCGTGTAGCCCCGAGCCGTGTAGCGCTGGTCCCAGCGGTAGCGATGGATCGAAGGCTCTGCGAACTCTGGCGAGGCGACGATCTCATCGACGAACGAGGGAACAAGCTCCTCGTGTGTGGGGACAGGGTCGTGCGTTCCCGGCAGTCCATGGCGGCTGAACACGTGATGGACCTCGTCGAAGAACCCACGGTCAGCGGGAGAAGCGACCTGGTTGAGCGCGATCAGCGCCAGGTGCCCGCCGGGTCGGAGCAGGGCCGCCGGTCGGGTCATCCGCGCCTCGGGCGGCACCCAGTGGTAGCTCGATGCCGCCACGACAGCGTCGAACGAGCCCGGCGCGAGGTCGACGTTCTCGAAGGGCCCGATGACGACGTCGACGGTCGGGAGGTTGCGGGCGAGGACGGCTGCCAGGTGGGCACCCAACTCGACCGCAGTCACTCTGGCGCCTCGGGCAACGAGGCCCTTCGTGGCTTGGCCTGTGCCAGGACCGACCTCGACCACGACTGGCGACCGAGGCAGTGCGGCGGCCAGCTCGTCGAAGAGGTCGTCGGGGTAGCCGGGGCGCACCCTGTCGTAGAGCTCGGCAACCTCATCGAAGCCGTCGCGCCAGGCTTGCGGAAGGTCGGGCATGCACATCTTGCTAGCCCATCACCCCACTCGCATCCGACGCATCTGAGGAGATTGCCGACGAGCGGGGCACCGATTGGGAACCGCTCCGTCATCGCGCGAACGACAACCTGCCCCAGACGCCGGATCGGGGCGCACACTTCGGTCGTCTGCTCGCCGCGCGCTCGGGAACCGGCGCATCAGAGCACTGCCGGTTGGTATTATCTCGTGTCACGAATGGGCCGAACTGTGCGGCTCGTGCCGGGGGCGAGAACGGATGTGGGCCGTCAATATCGAGCGCAATTTTGCGGCGTTTTCGTTGTTGGGTCAGCGCCCATGCCGGGCATCTGAGCGCTCGAATCGAGTGCCGAGTTGTTTCGCACTCTTCGCTGAGATCGGTCATCGTGGCAGCGGGTTCGAGCCGGTCGCCGTCACGGGCGGGCCGCCGGGGCACCCAGTTGTCGACGGGATAGAACCCGTCGCCGTGGGCGTCGGAGCTTCCTAGCGTTCGCTGGCCGCATCGCTACGGGAGTTCCTCCCATTGGGAGATGAGTCGCGAACGACGGTCCCATTCCTCAGCGTCGTGGTCGTTCCACGAACGGAGCCACGCCTTCAGTGCACCCGCCCGGTCCGTCATCACAGTCTGGCGCTCGTTCCACGACGGTCGCTGCCCGTATCCATCGAACAGCGCCGACAGACAATCCACATGATGCGGATGATGCATTCTCACGATGAACTCCGCCCATGCGAGATCCATCGTCGGGTGGCCAATCGAGCTCCACTCCCAGTCGGCGAGCAGCACGACCGTGTCGTCGTCTTCGGCGAGCAGGACGTTGTTCGGCCCGAAGTCGCCGTGCACGAGGACGCCACCACCGTCGTAGGCGCCGTAGAAGGAGGGCTCGATTGTCTGCAACTCGCGGCAGTATCTGACCCAGAGCGAACATGACCACGTCGCCATGACCGAGTTCGATCAGATCTTGACCATGCCGCCCTGGCACCCTCCCGAGAACGATCACGCCGGGAGTCGACTCGATGAAAGGAGCGACCGGCAATCGACCAGCCAACGACACGATGGCAAGAACCTCACGATCCTGACGAACCACCGCGTCTGGCCCCCGATACGTCTTCACGACGACATCGCCGTGCACTACCGCGTCGTTGGTGTGGCCGTGCGGAAGCGATTCGCCGTCGGATGCGACCATCCAACTCATCCTGACATCCGCCGACACCACCCGGACCGAGAGTCCCGGGATACCGGCCTGGTGACGCGATTCCGTGACACTGCAGTCGGGCCGAACTCGCACGCGAACACGAGCCGTCGAGCCGGGATTTCGTGCGTCGGTATCGAGCGGCTTCCGGGCCGTGGCCGGCTACGAGCCAATGCTTGCGTCCAGTGCACATCCCGGGCAGTCGGAGCGGTTCACCCGTTCGGTGGAGACGCTGCAACCGTCGCCGCACGTACAGTCGCTTTCGTGCCCCAAGCGCCCTCGGATGATCGGCTTCGGCTCTTCACTCGGGACGAGTTGGAGGTCCTGTTGTTCTTGAATTCGCGACTGACGCTTGTCGAGATTGCCGACCGACTGGGCGTCAGCAGGAGCACGGTCAAGTCACACCTCGTGGCGATGTATCGCAAAGCAGGCGTGTTTAGCCGCGCCGAACTTCTGGCGATCCTGGGGATTCCGTCCGTCGACGGGCGTCAGGACCGGTGACTCGGCAGGTGGCCCGTGTGGCGGACCGCGTAGATCTGTCGCGCGGCGCTACCTCTCGACTAACTGACCGTCGGCACAGCCGAGTGATTCTCGGGTACTCGGTAAGGGCCGAAGTCGCGCACCGTCGGATATGACCTCGCAGTGATCACGAGTACCGATACCGAGCGGTCTTTGGGCTGGCATCGACGCTTGCGTGAGGCGCAAATACGGGCACTCTGCGCTCGCGCCGACGAGTTGCTGAACAGCAGGTCGACTAGTCCGTCGTTGGTCGGAGGATGTCGGTAACCAGTTCGGCAATCGTCGTGTAGGCGCTGTCGTTGAGATGTACGCCGTCGTCCGCTAGATCCAGCTCCGTGAGGTGTTCGAGCAGTGCGACGAAGTCGGCGCCATGGTCCTGAGCGACTCGTGCGGCGATGTCGCTGTACTCGCGGACGAGGTTGTTCAGTCGTCCGATCTGCCGGTCCGACACGGGTGGAGGTCCGAGCACCAACTGCCCCGCACCGGCGCCCATGGAGAGCAGAGTCGCGTAGTTCCGCTCGTATTCATGCGGTGGCACTTGCTTCCAGGGAGCTGAATCGTTGGTGCCGAAGCTATAGACGATCCAGTCGACATCATTGGGCGCCGCGTGCCGCAAGGCCTGGCGGGTGTCCAGCCCGCCTCTGGCGAGGGTCATTACTTCGAAGCCCGCCGACCGCAGACGGGTTCCGAGTTTCGTGACCGGACGCTGCGATACATCGGTGAGGTGGCTGTCGCCCACCAGGGCAACGCGAAGCATCCGATCGACCCTACGTCTGCTGGGAAAACCCTGGCCGCTCAGAAGGTTCGCCAGCGATGCTCGACGGCCAGGCGCCCAGCCGCCGAGAGGCGCTACCTCTCGACGGGCCGATCATCAGCACGATCGCGTGATTTCCGAGTGCGGCGTTGGGCCGTTACGTGCGAGCCGTCGACTGATTGGCGCTGGATGATCGAGCGTCGTTACCGAGCGCGTTCGGTCTGCCTCGACGAGAAGCAGACCGAAGCCTCATCGATTACCGGAATATCTACAGATCGGCGCTGAGAATCGAGGCACTCGCTTCTCAGCCGAGCGCTCGTTGCTAGGCAGGTCTTGATGCCTCGTAGTCGAGGACGCGCGCCTTCATCAACGATTTCAGAAGTTTCGTCGGCAACGGTCGTTCGTAGGGGAGCTTGATGAAGCCCTCACCACCCTCGAAGCCAGCGGCCTCGACCGCTTCGCGCTGGGTAGCAAAGAATTCCGGAGAGAACCGAAGCGAGCAATGATGCTTGAAATTCTGAAGCATCCACAAGTTCGTATTGTCGCCACGGACGTACACCGGCAGATTCCATTTCAGTTCCTCCCGCGCCGTCGGGTCGGCACCCAAGCTCAGCTTGCGGAGCGCTTCGAGGTGCGGCCTCTGGACGTCGTTCAGTTGCGCAAAGTAATCATCCACACTCGCGCGCTTGGGCATCGGCATGACTACACGCTCCCTGGGAGAACACCCGTAGGCGGCGGCGAAGAGTTGCACACCGACTCAATGGCCACACCGCCCAGATTGCCCGGACTGCGCGCTTTGCGCAAGCACTCCACACGCGCAAAACATCCGATCTGGAAGTGTCATGAAACGCCGGCTGAGCCCACCGCTGGCGCACCGCGGCGACGATCACGCGCGGTCAGCAGTCGTTTGCTTCGATGCTCATTGCAACGATGTGGTCTTCGACGGTGTCGAAGACCACTGGACCGATGCCAGCAAGGGCAAACACACGTCCGTTGTCCTCCCAGGATAGTTGGAAAGGGCGTTCGGCGATGGCTGACTTTGGTGAGCCGATCCCGAGGCCGCCGGGGTCGGTCAGCCCGCTGGCTTGCGTGATCGGCGCGGTCAGCGGTGGCGAGAACGTCAAGGGGGCGTCACCGACACTCCACGCTGCGAGAATGACGGAGTCGAGTTCACCGTCACTGTTCGTGTCGGTGCCATTGAGCACGAATCTTGCGTCGGCCCAAAGGATCGATCGGTATTGGTCGGCACCGGTGCAGGCCAGTGTCGGAGGCATTGGCAGCCATCCCGTGTCGATGTCCGGTGGGCCAAGCACCGGATCGATGGTTGGCGACAGCAGGTCGGGATCGATGGTCGTTGCAAATTGAAACCCGAACAATGACGGCAAGGAGCCTGGCTCGTCGAGGTTGAAATCGATCGCTTGGAGCGGTTCGGCCCTGATCGGTTCCGTCGGTGGGACGAAGGTGTCACTCGATGCGAAGTCGTCGTCCGTTTCGGCGACGAGGACATCGGGTCCGAGATCTCCGCTGGAGGTGGTGCGGTCGAGCGCCTGCTGGATGAGTCGGCCGATCGCTTCCAGCGACGGGCTCCCGGACGGCAGTTGATCGTCGGGCGACGCGAAGTACAAGGTGAGGTCGTAGTCCGACGAACCCACCGACGCGACCGGCCCGAGACGGGTCAACTCGTCGATCGGCACGATCGCTCGTCCGTACGGGTGAGCGATCGCGATGAGTACGCCGTCATCCACCGGACCAACCCAGACCAGCGACCTTTCATCCTCGAGTCCGGCTTTCGCCGAGGCGCTGTCCAAACAAGACTGCCGGGCCTCGCCTGATTCATCCGTCACACGGATCACGAGCGCATCGTTGCCGGTGACCACCAACGACACGTCGACGGTGTCCGAACTCCAGGTACGCACCTCGGTACCGGTGGGACTGTCGCCGCATGGATACACACTGGCGGCGTCGACATCCGCACTATCGATGGTGCTGGAGGAGATATCTCCCGAGACAGGCGGGCTCGGCGACGTCGCGGGAACCGTGACAGGCGCGTCGACGACTGCCGGCCCACCGGCATCGCGCAATGACGCCAGACCGATCACGAGGCCGACGACGAGCACCACACCGATCGCCGCCACCAGCAGACGCACCGGACTCCGCTTCGCTGGATGCTGCCTCGATGATGGCCGAGTCGACCACGTCGCCGGGATCGCGAAACGGGCCGCGGTTCGCGAGTCGTTCGAGATCGTCGTTGATCATGCGAGGCCTCCCTCGTTGAGCTGAAGTTGCACACGGGCACGGTGCGCTGCTTGGCGTACGGCATCAGAACGCATATCGAGCACCTCAGCGATCTCCTCGAACGATCGGCCCTCCACGTAGTGCAAAAACAACACCGCCCGGGCCCTCGCCGGTAGCGACGCGAGATGAGCCAAGTCCGATGGGTACGCATCGAACGCAGCCGTAGTCGTCGAGTCGCGCTGACGGTCGACCGCTCGTCGATGTCTCCCGAGCCGACGACGTTCGTTCGAAGCCAGATTGGCGATCGCCCGACGCAGGTACGCCTCAATATCGTTCGCTGCTTCAAGACCACCACTACGCAATGCAGACACGATCGCGTCATGCACCAAATCATCGGGTGACATGTCCGTCGACCCGACCACGCCAGCAAACCGGCGCAATGACGGATACACCGACAAAAGCCGATCCCGCCACTCACTATCCACTGCGCCCATCACCCCCAAAGACACCGAAACAATCCCGATCGTGACACAACATTCAAGAATTCGGCACTCTCTGCCCGCCAATGGAGTAATCGAAGGCCGAATACGACAGGTTCACCGAAGCCGAAGTCGGAGTGCCCTACCGCCGGCTCGGCCCTCATTGTTTAAGCGGTCGATGTGCGTCGCCAAGGAGCGCCGAGCGGCAGTTCTGGTCGCTCATCGAATGCCCGTCCCAGAACCCAGATCGACCCGTCGATCGGCCCCCGTGGCGATTCGAAATGGCTCGGGCCAAGCAGAGAGATGGCATCACCCTGGACGCAACCGTCCTCGCGCTACGTTCCGACGATGAGCGAGACGGCCCTCGATATGGCGCAGCAACTGGACCGGCGCGTTGCGCGATGTGCTGCGGCACTGCGATACCTCGCATACGCATTGTTCGTCGGAACGCTCGCAATGGCGTTGAGCAACCAACTGGGGTACGGCAACCAAATTTTCGGCAACTCTCGGGTCCCGCTCGAGTTTCGAATCTCACAGTTCGTGAGCATTGTGATTCCGTATCTCACATTGGCAGCCGTGGTTCTGGCGATCTCGGTACTGATTGAAATCGCTATGGACCGCGTGCGTGTCGCCAGGGAAGCGACCTTCAACGCGCAGAACACCAACGGACCTGCCCAACGAATGGCAGCCGACGACAAGCTGTGGCGACCACCATCCTGACTCCATCGGTGGCTGACCGCGGACTGCCCGCCAATGAATGGCGCCGATCGGCAGCTATGGGCGGGTGAGCCGTCGAATGAATTGTCTTGACATCGCATCTGCCTCGTGAACCAATGAGAAGTCATGAGCATCGCTGAGGTCTACGAGTTGCCTACCGGTCGCGTGCTGTTTTCCGATGAGCAGGGGCGTGTGCTTCGAGCGACCTGGCACCTCGACCAGCGACTCGTGAATCTGAGCGTGTGGAACAACGATCGTTGCACCGAGACGTTCCGTCTCTCGCTGGCCGACGCGGCACAGTTCATCGCGTTCCTGGTCGAAGGCATGACCGACGCAACGGACCGACTGTTGCAAGCGGTCAGTGCGTCGACGGCAACGGTCACTCCTGATCGGCGGGCGTCGATGGCGAGTCGAGTTCGAGTGGCTCGTTCGCGGTTCGCGAGTTGGATCAGCCCGAACCAATAGCGTCCAGAGCGGCAGATCTGGTCGGCCCTGCTTTGCTGCTCCGTTGCGCGCAGGTGCGATAGTTCCCCGGTGCGTGAACCCGTGACAGTGCACCGACCGTTCTTGGTCGGACGACTGATCGGCGGTCTCGCCTGCTTCGCCTTCGGCGTCGGGTTCACCATCTTCGGACTATCACTTCTCTCCACAGACGTGGCTGGCACGATCGTCTTCGCCTTGTTCGGGCTGGTCTTCGTCTCCGGTGGAATCCGCGCCGCGATGGCTCAGGTGACCATCGGCCCCGACGAGATCTGCCTTCGCGGAATACTCCCAACGCGACGCTTGGCCCGATCGTCGATCACCGACATCGTCACTCGACCGTTCAACGGATCCTTCTTGATCCGATTCGAGGTAACTGACGGGCGCCCGGCATCCTGGCCGATGGTGATCTCGGGCGGTTCAGATCGGATGAACGAAACTCTGGGGGTGCTCGTCGATTGGCTTAATGCCCCGGTCGGCGCGGACGCTCACCGCAATTGAGCGGGCTTCACGCCCGCACCGAATGCCCGGTATGTGCGCGGGCCGCAAGCCGCCTGGCGTGGTTCTTCCCCGTAGGAGGTCGGCATGCGGCGGGGCCGATGCGGGATCACCCGGATAATCCTCGTTCTGCGCTACGCCACGCAACTCACGGTGGCGGCGTGTTGATCCAGTCGTCGAGTTCGACGAAGCCGGCAGCTGCAGCCCACAGCGTGTCCTCGGGGTACGCGCCGTCGCCCTTGTGATCTCGCCGCCATTCGCGATCACCGAACGAGTGGGTCACGCTGGCAAGGTGCCGACGCGCCGTCGCACGCTCGACCTCGACCTGTCCTCGCAGCGCGTCGGCATCCGCCGGTTCGGTGAACTGGACGCCATCGATCGACCGCGAGCGCAAGCGCGTCGATGACGTGATCGTCGCGTCCGTTGTCGCGGGTCCAGAAGCATGCGGCGCGATTGATCTGATGGTTCCAGACCGGCCATTCGGCTGATCGCCACCGCCACACAATCGGAAGCTTGTCGAGCCGGATGAACTTGGCCAGCGCTTCGAGATGCGCCGGGCGGCTCAACCACGGCACACCGTCGGCCGGCTCGTTGACGACCAGCGCGATCGAGACGCGCTCGAGTTCGTCGTCGCCATCGACAAGAGCGCCGTACACGTACCCGGCGATGACGCTCACGTCCGACCACTGCTTGACGCGGTCCAGTTCATCGGCGACGTCACTCAATCGGCCGACAGCCGTCGATCGCTTCATGGCCCTCATCGTCGCGCAGCCAAAGTTCCACTGGCGCGGAACGCACATAGCGGGCATTCGGCGCTAGCGAGGGGGACACGCCAGGACGCAGTCGACGCGGATTACGGTGCCCGTATGCGGCCCATGATCTGGGTGAATCGGCGCGTGCGGTGTGGCGCCATCGTCATCCTCGCGTGGCACCTCTCGATCGAGCTCGGCACGTCCCGTGCGCGCTCGCGTGTGGCAGCTATTGCTGATCGTGCGGACGAACAGGTCATCGACACCGCCACAAGCCGGTGGTTCGAACTCGCTGCGACGACGGCGCTGGTTGGTGCAACGTCGGCTTCGCTGATCTGCCGCCGAGGTGTCATCCGGCATCAGCGAACTGCGGTAGTTGCTGGTCTTGGGCTTCTGGTCGGATCGGGCGCGCTCAGTACCGCAGCGCGCCGTCATCTCGGGAGGTTCCATCGCGATTCGCTCACCGTCCATGGGGATCACGAGTTGGTGGACACGGGTCCGTACCGCAATGTCCGACACCCGTTGTACGTCGCCACGATCGGCGTGTTCGTCGGACTCGGAGCGACTCTCGGACACTGGCTGAGTGTCGCGTTCGCGATGCTTCCAACCGGGGCGCTGATCCACCGAATCCGCGTCGAGGAGGCGATGCTCGGCGAGGCGCTCGGAGAGAGCTACGACGCATACCGGCGTCGAACGCGCCGGCTCGTCCCGGGCGTGTGGTAGCCAGCGATGCGACGGTGGGCCGCGCCCAGATCTGCCGTACTGCTCGGCTCACACGGACCGCTCCAAGATGGATGCAGTGGCGCCCGATAACGCCCGCTCGATGCGCTTTCGAGACCCACATATCCGGCGAAGTGTGGCGTAACGATCGCCCGTCGCCACGCCCCATAACGTTCACCGTTCACGCATCGCCGATAGCTAATTGCGTGCCGCTCCGAACTGCCGCTCGGCACGGTCCGCGAGACTCGCTGTGGCACGATGCGGCGGTGCTCGACGACGCTCGCCGGACCTGGCAAGACTGGGCCGCACGTGCCGACTTCATCCCGTTCGAACCCGTCGGGAATCAGATCGAGGCCATTTGGACGGGCGGGTTTGGCGGTGCGCCGGGCTACACCGGACATCTCGAACTCCACGCGCTGATCGATGGATCCGAAGTATCCGTCGACACGATCGGTGCGCCACAGAACCCTGACGCCAATGCGCGTCGGTCGATGCTCGTCCACAACCTGATTGCATCGCACACGCTCGGACATTCGGCAATCGAGCTGCCGTACTCGCTCACCGTCGTGAGCGACGACCGCCGGCTCCTGGTGTCCGAACAGGCGACGACATTTCACGGTGTGCGGATCGACGGGCGCGCACCGGTGGATCGGCGAAGCATCTGTCGATCACCTGCTCATAAGGGTCGAGCTGCCGCGGCCCATCAACCTGGAGCTGGCACCCAGTCGCGATCTAACCTCCATCGCCCGCGTCCCACCGGACCGGACATAGCGCCGAGCCGAACTGCCGCTCGGTACTAGCAATCCCGATCCACTTCGGGCAATCGATGCCAGTCGTCACCAAGCTTTCCGCGCCCCTACCGTTTACGCGCTTGAGCAAGACCACCGGCCAGTCGAACAGATCGCCGCTTCTGAGCGACAAACCGACTGCCTCGCAACCCTGCGAGCCCAGATCGTTGAGGTGGTCAGGTTTCATGTCATCGGACTTCTTCTTGAGCCCGCGGGCATCCCTGACGGGGACGATCAGGTCCTGCCATTCGACGCCTTCATGTGGCGTCATCATGGAGCGCGTGAACGTTTGGAGGGACGAGACGAAGCCGAACGTCTCCATCGCGATCGACTACCGGATCGCGAATTGATCGACGCGCCGCCGACGACGGTTACCGTCGTTCCGTGAGCGACTGGCATCTACTCGTTAACCGCGACGACTACCGAACGACTCGAGTCGTCGAGTTCGCGCCCGCTCCGCTCGAGGAGGGCGAGGTGCGATTGAGGGTCGACGCGTTCGGGTTCACGGCGAACAACATCACGTACGCGGCTGCCGGTGACATGATCGGTTACTGGACGTTCTTCCCTGCGCCCGCATTGGGCGACGAGGTGAACTGGGGTCGCGTTCCCGTCTGGGGCTTTGCCGATGTCGTCGAATCACGGTGCGACGGCGTGGATGCGGGCGAGCGCCTGTTCGGCTACTTGCCGATGTCGACGGAGCTGGTGATTCGGCCCACGCACGTGTCGACCGGGTCGCTGGCCGACGGTGCCGTCCACCGTTCGGCGCTCCCGCCGGTCTACAACAACTACGAGCGATGCTCAGGGACGGCCGGCTATCGGGCCGATCTGGAAGCCGAGCAGATGGTGTATCGCCCACTGTTCTTCACGTCGTTCCTGATCGACGACTTCCTCGCCGACAATGTGTTCTTCGGTGCGCGAACGGTGGTGCTCGGGAGCGCGTCGAGTAAGACCGCGTTCGGAACGGCCCACCTGCTGCGCGGGCGCCGGGGCGTGACGGTCGTGGGCCTCACGTCACCGGCCAATGTCGCCTTCGTCCAGGGGCTGGGCTGCTACGACCAAGTCGTCGCATACGACGACCTCGCCTCGCTCCCATCCGGACCGGCTGTGTTGGTCGACATGAGTGGGAATGCGGCGGTGGTCCGGGCGGTCCACGAGCATTACGGCGACGACCTCACCCATTCTGCGATGGTCGGCATCACGCACTGGGAGGACCGTTCGGGGAGCGTCGATCCCATGCCGGGCCCTGCACGGACGATGTTCTTCGCCCCGAGCCAGATCGAGAAGCGTCGCAAGGAGTGGGGTCCTGGCGTGATCGAGGCGAAGCTCGGCGAGGCATGGGGCCCGTTCCTCGAGCAGGTGGCCGGCTGGATCGAGATCCAGCACGACCACGGCGTCGATGCGATCAGTGACGTCTACGTCGAGATGCTGGAGAACCGCACCCGTCCCGACACCGCCCACGCACTGCACCCCTAGCACGCCCGTGCATGCACGCTCCTGAGCAACCGCGGTGCCCGGGTGTTCAGGGTGCTCGCCGCGATGCCGAGGCAACGAGGTCTGCAGCCAGCAGGACAGCTCCAGCCAACGGTGGCCCCAATCCTGTTCGCACCGCGTCGACGTCGGTCGAAATACGCCAGCGGCAACTCGACACGGTGCATGATTCAGCAGTGGAGGCCAAAGAGATGCGCTGCGGAGTCTGCGCGGGCAGGATGCGTTCGCCTTCGCGCCGGCCGCAGAGGGCGCGCCGAGCTGGGTGCCGGACGCGGCGAGCCTTGTCGGACTGCGGCGCACCGCGACGGTCGCGCACGCACCCGACCTGGCCGAGGACGATCCCGTGCTCATCGCATGGGTGGCGCTTGGCCTTCGTGGAAGAGGTCGCCGCGGCGATCCTCGGCGAGTCGACCGTCGAGGGCTTCCTGCCGGTGTCTGATCGCACCCGTGTCGAGGCGCTCGACCGGGCCGTCACGCGGGCCGGGAAGGATCGGGCCCTGTGACGGAGAAGAACCTGAGCAGCCTCCTCGCGGAGACCCAGAAGTGGGGCCCGCTGGAATGGTGGCGGCTCGAGCTGCGGTCCTTCGCCGAGGAGCCCCGCGCACAGTACGCGCTGGTCATGCTCGCGCCCAAAGAGGCGGTCAGCGCGGAGTATCGCAGGGTCTCTCCCGGGAGCTGCCTGCAGTCGCTCGCGTATATGTTCCTGCTGGTGGCGCCGCTCGTCGGCGCGGCAGCGATGTTCCGATGGGTCGTCGGCCGGAGCACGTTCGACTTCCCTCTGGCGTTTGCGGGCATCCTCACGCTGATCTCGCTACCCGTCACGGGGTGGAGCGAGCTGCAGCGTCGCCGGTTTCCGCGGGCGGTCTCGCGGTCGGCGCAGCGGACTACCACGCTGATGCATGTCGTCCCCGGCATCGTCACGGTACTCATCGCCCTGACCGCCGGTCAGGAGCTGCTCGACGGCGGCACGTGGGCGTGGGTCGCGGTGATCGGCCTCGACGTAGTGATCTTCATCGCCATGTACCTCCGCGGGAACACGATCGAGGGCGGCCCTCAGAACCCCCACGACAACGTCGACCAGGCCGTCCGCGAGATCCCCGCCGACAGGCTCACCGCGATCGTGTCGGAGCGGGATGCCGCGATCGACCACCTCGTCCGTGAGCGCCGGATCAGCGCGGCCGCCGGCGCGCAGGCCCAGGCGACCAGGCCAGGGCATCTGGCGCTCACGCTCGCGCCCGAGGCCGGGTCCGCGTACTACCGCCCCGACCAGGACTGAGCCGCCTCAGGCGGTCGGGCGGCCGTCGGCCTTCGAGCCACCCCAGCCACACCTCGCTGACCGTCGGATACGAGGGCACCGCGTGCCACAGGCGGTCGAGCGGCGCTTCGCCCACGATAGCGATGGTCGCGGAGTGCAGCAGCTCCGAGCGTTCCGGCGCTCCGAACTCGCCCATGTTCACGATCGCTCCTTTGCCTTGCTCCAGCATGGGTCCGGCAGCGGCACGCGACAGGAACCAGACGCTGCCGAGGTTCACGGCGAGGACCTGGCGCCACTCCTCCTCGGTCCATTTCATCAGGGACTTGGTCTGCGCTCCCCCGGCGTTGTTTGACCAAGATGTCAGGCCGTCGGTCATCGCACTCCCCCAGGTAGCGCCGTTCGATCTCCCCGATCTGCGCCTGCATCTCCGTGCCGGTCCCCTCGAGTTCGATCGTGCCGCGAAGTAGCACGGATCGGGCCGATGCTGCGGTCCGCCGAGCACATGCACTTGCTCTTCGAGGTTGGCCCAAAGGATGTGATCGGATGGTCCGGCGAGTCAGGTGTGTGCTGTCGTCAACTCCGGGCGTAGTCGTTGGGCGAAGTGCCAACGGTGGCCCTCGGAGTCGAACGCTTCGTAGCGACGGTCACCCCAGAACATGTCTTCGGGCTCGGACACGATGGTGGCCCCCTCCGCGACTGCTTGTCGGTGGTGAGCGTCGATGTCGTCCACGTAGACCATCACCATGGCAGTGGTCGCTCCGGCATCGATCGGACTGGTGAGTCCGTGGTGCTGCGTGCCGGATCGGCCGATCATGATGACGCCATTGCCGAGCTGGAGCCATGCCAGCATCCCGTCTGGATGTTCCATCCGGGATTCGCGTAGTTCGCGGAAGCCGAAGGCTCGCTCGAGGAACTCGAGTGCCGCTCGCTCGTCGCGATACGCGAGACGGGTGTAGACCGACGGCAGCGGCACGGGATCGTCCGATGTGGTCCCGGCGATACCGGCTAACAGGCGACGACGAGCGGCGGCGAGTAACTCGGCGTCAGGTGGATCGGTGGGCAGAAGGTCGTCCGCGCGGAGCCGACGGAGGGGGTCGAGTTCATCTGTCATCGGTGTCGGCCTCGGTGAGATCAGTCCTGGATGTTTGGGTGCCCTTGCTCGAACCGTGTTCGCGTAGCCGACGCCTGGCCCGGTTGAGTCGCGAACGCACGGTCCCAACGGGCACGCCGAGCGCATCAGCAATGTCGTCGTAGGACAAATTCTCCCAAGCGAACAGCAGCAGTGCTTCACGTTCGACGGCGGGAAGGGCGTCAACGGTGCCGGCGAGCCGCGACCACGCCTCGGCTGCGTCAAGCGAACCGGCTGCGTGCTCTCCGACAACATCGTCCTGATCGGTGGGCTGTCTGGCAGCCAGCCGTGCCATGGCGTGAAGCCGGCGACGCTCACTGCGGCGGTGGCGGCCGACGAGGTTGGCCGCGATTCCATAGAGCCACGGGCGAGCCGAGGCACGAGATGGATCGAACGACGCTCGCTGTTCGAACGCGATCCGGAACACTTCACCGAGCAGGCCTTCTGCGGCCGCCGGCTCCACCCGCCGTCCGAAGTAGCGCAAGATGGTGGAGGCATGGCGATCGAAGATCGCACCGAACGCCGCCGGCTCAGCGAGCGACGCCGCGATCACGTCGGCATCCGAGGGCTCCATCACTCGATGTTGCCCGAACCGCCCTCCGGAGTTCGCGAACCCTGATCGATGGAACGGGCAACAACAGACACGACACGCCAACCGTCGCACACGGAGGAACCATGACCAGCAACCACCAGATCGCCTCCGGCCAGCTGATCGACCTGACCACCCAGGTCGTCGGTATGGCCCGCAGCACCCGACGGGCCGTCCTCGTCGACCAGGAGCCCGGCCGGCCGCCGCGCCGTATCGACGGCCTTGCGATCGGAGCACCACTGGTCACCGCCAACGCACCACATGATGGCGAGGTCCATCCCGATGGAGACGAACTCCTCTATCTGGTCTCCGGTGCCATGAGCCTTCGTCTCGAATACCCCGGCGGCGACGTCGAGGTCGAACTCCACGCCGGCGAAGCCGTGGTGGTGCCTCGAGGTGTGTGGCACAAACTCACCCTGCGCGAACCCGGCCAACTCCTCCACATCACCCCCGGCCCGGGCGGTGACGCTCGACCGCTCCCGACTGAGTCGGCAGGGTCCAACAACGACGGCCAGGGCCGGTGACCCAGATGGACCGCATCGACGGCCTCGCCCAGGTCAACCTGATTGTCACCGACCTCGAACGGGCAAAGCGGTTCTGGGAGCTACTCGGTTGGCAGTCGGCTCCGAGGCACACCAACGCAGCGGTCATCACCTTCCCAAGCGGAATGAACCTCGTGCTGCACGAACCACCCTTCGCCCAACATTGGGACCCCGCCTACGCCGGCCCCGCAGCAGGCTCAACAGTCATCGACCTCAACCTGCCGAGCCGCCAAGCCGTCGACGAATCCCACGCCCGCCTGTGCGCGGCCGGATACGCCAACAGCGTCGAACCGTGGGACACCTTCTTCGGTGCCCGCTACGCCATCATCTGCGATCAGGACGGCCATCGCGTCGGCCTCAAGAGCCCACAAGACCCCTCGCGCAGCTACTCGCTCCAGTAGTGACCCTCCTGCAAGAACGCAACGAGGGGCGGCCGTCCGCCGGAACACACGCTCAACTCCGCGAGACCGACGTGCGTCCCCACAGATCGCCGTCGGCGCAGCAGACGGCACCAACAACGAGATGGTCCCGGGGAAAATGCACTGCGGTGCTCGGGCCGAACTGTGCGGGTCGTGCCCGTGTCCGGGCGAGCTCA
>CAVOGB010000010.1:0-274277 GCA_963695145.1 Ilumatobacteraceae bacterium
GCCGAGCATGCCGACGATTCCGCGTCGCGCGTCATCTCGAGCGCCCGGCCGAGCGCAGGGGGCCGTCCGCCCGAGGCGCCCCCGACTTCGGCGATCACCGAGATGCGGTCACGCCCCGAACCGAGCGTCGCGCCGTCGCCGGCCGCGCGCCCGGTGTCGCCGAGCGGCAAGGCCATCCCGCCGCCGCCCGGGTCGTCCGCTCTCGCCGAGTGGCCGGCCGATCCCGCCGCCGCCCGGCTCGGCCCGTCCCACGTCACGCACGAACGCTCCAGGAGGCGCGCGCCCCGGTGGTGCTCGTCCCGGTGGATTCACGCCGCGCCCGTCCGGCGGCCCGGGTGGCCGTCCCGGTGGCCCGGGAGGTCCCGGCGGTCCCGGTGGTGGAGGTCGCCCCGGTGGTCCCGGTGGCGGTCCCGGTGGTGGAGGCGCCCGCCCGAGCGGGCAGCGTCGCCCGCCGCGCCGCACCGGCCGTCGCCGTCGTCGTCGCGACCAGGACGAGCTGCAGCCGCAGTTCACCACGTACACGAGTTCCGACGCGCCGGTCCCCACCGGCACGGTCATCATCGAGCGCGGCGTGTCGGCCCAGGAGTTCGCTCCGAAGCTGAACCGCACGTCCGCCGACGTCGTCCGGTTCCTGCTCAACAACGGCGAGATGGTCACGGCGACGATGACGCTCGCCGACGAGCAGATGGAGCTCTTCGCCCTCGAGGTGGGCGCGGAGATCCTCCTCGTCGAGCCCGGCCAGCAGGAGGAGGTCGAACTCCAGAAGTTGTTCGACGACTCCGACGACGACGAGGGCCAGGAGCCGCGTCCGCCGGTGATCACCGTCATGGGTCACGTCGACCACGGCAAGACGACGCTGCTCGACAACATCCGCGGGGCGCACGTCGTCGACGGGGAAGCCGGTGGCATCACCCAGCACATCGGTGCCTACACGGTGCAGAACGAGAACGGTTCGGTCACGTTCCTCGACACCCCGGGTCACGCCGCGTTCACGCAGATGCGGGCCCGCGGCGCCGAGGCGACCGACATCGTCGTGCTGATGGTCGCCGCCGACGACGGGATCATGCCCCAGACGATCGAGGCGATCAACCACGCTCGGGCCGCTGACGTGCCGATCGTCGTGGCGGTCAACAAGATCGACAAGGCCAACGCCGATCCGCAGCGCGTGCTCACCCAGCTCGCCGAGTACGAACTCGTGCCCGAATCGTGGGGCGGCGACACGATCGTCGTCGAGATGTCGGCCCTCCAGGGCATCGGCGTCGACGACCTGATCGAGCAGTTGCAGGTCGTCGCCGAGCTCGAGGACCTCACCGCCAACCCGACGGGCCGGGCGAAGGGCATCGTCATCGAAGCCCAGCTCGACAAGGGCCGCGGCCCGGTCGCCACCGTGCTCGTCGACAAGGGCGAGCTCAAGGTCGGCGACCCGATCGTGGCCGGTGCGGCGTGGGGCAAGGTCAGGGCGATGATCAACGACAAGGGCGAGCAGGTCAAGTCCGCCGGTCCGTCGACCCCCGTCCAGGTGCTCGGCCTGTCCACCGTTCCCGAGGCCGGCGACGAGTTCCGTGCCGCGCCCGACGAGAAGATCGCCCGCACCGTGGGCGAGGCCCGCGAGGAGCGTCTCAAGGCGAGGCACCTCCGTGAGGACGCCCGCGTGAAGACCGGCACGAAGCTCGAGGATCTGTTCAACCAGATCCAGTCGGGCGAGAAGGCATCGCTCAACCTGATCCTCAAGGCCGACGTGCAGGGTTCGCTCGAGGCGGTGACGGAGTCGTTGCGCCGTCTGGAGCGCGACGAGGTCGACATCAGCTTCGTGCATCGTGCGGTCGGCGGGATCACCGAGAACGACATCACGCTCGCCGAGGCGACCAACGCCACGATCATCGGCTTCAACGTCCGTCCTGACGGCAAGGCTCGCAAGCTCGCCGAACAACAGTCGGTCGAGATCCGGACGTACGAGATCATCTACAAGCTGCTCGAGGACATCGAACAGGCCGTCATCGGCATGCTCGAGCCCGAGTACGAAGAGCACGTCACGGGTGAAGCCGAGGTCCGCGAGATCTTCCGGGTGCCGAAGATCGGTGCGATCGCCGGTTGCCTCGTGCGTTCCGGTGTCATCACCCGCGGGTCGAAGGTGCGCTTCCTCCGCGACGGCACGATCATCTGGAAGGGCGAGATCACCTCGCTCAAGCGGTTCAAGGACGACGCCCGTGAGGTCCGCGAGGGCTTCGAGTGCGGCATCGGCCTGTCCGACTTCCAGGACCTCAAGCCCGGCGACCTCATCGAGACCTTCGAAGACGTCGAGATCGCTCGCACCTGACCTGAGAATGTCCGCCGGGGACAGACCCCGGCGGACAATCTCCAGCGTGACCGGGTTGTCCGGTGCTGCCACGTGATTGCCACGCGGCAGCGGCGCAACCCCAACCCATCGGGTCGATCGTGATCAATGCCACAACGGCATTCCGATCCGACCCGAAGGGACACGCCATGACACACCACCCAGAACACGCTCACCAACGAGACCCTCGACAACGACACGCTCGACAAGACCGATCGAGCGTCCTGCTGCGGCCGACCCGCCGTCGGGGAATCCGCCCCGGCGTCACTGGGTCGGTTGGGTCTTCGTCGCCGCCGCACTCGTCGCCGTCGCCGGTCTGACCATGGCGCTCGTCGGCGGGTCCGACTCGAGCGAACCTCGGGCTCCGATCGGCGACGCGAAGGATCATCCGGGCTTTGGCCAGGTGACCCCGGTCGTGGCCGAATCCGTCGGTGACGCAAAGGACAATCCGGCGTATGGCCAGGTGACGCCGATCGAACCTCGCACCCGCGACGACATCGTGCGCGACCTGGTCGCACGCGGGGTCGTCCCCGCGGCCACCCTCGATGACGGAACGCTGATCACCGGTCCAGCACTCGCACGCTCGCACACGCGACGACATCGTGCGCGACCTGGTCGCTCGCGGGGTCGTCCCCGCCGCCACCCTCGACGACGGAAGCCAGATCACGAGCGGAGCGCTCGAACCCTGATCGATCGCAGGATTCTCGCCGCCTTTGCCACACGATTGCCACGCCCCACGTGCAACGTGGCGATCGATCGACAAGTAGGTTCTGCAACCACCGGGGGGCACCGTGATCGAGTTTCGGGCATTGGGTCCGCTCGCCGTCGTTATCGACGGGGCGGAGGCAACGATCGGCGGGCCGCGCCAGCGCCGGCTGCTGGCAATGCTCCTCGTCCACCACGGCGATGTCGTGTCCGTCGACCGGCTGGCCGATGCGGTGTTCGACGGCGAGCCGACCGAGGCCGCGCGGACCACGATGCGCAGCTACATCGCCCGCATCCGCAAGGTGATCGCCAGCGGTGCCCCCGACGTCGAGCTCGTCACGAGAGCACCTGGATACGGCCTCATGGGGCCTCGAGCGGGAGTCGACGTGCACCGCTTCGAGACCCTGCTGGACGAGGGGCGTCGGCAGCTCGGTGCCGGCGACGCCGCGCTCGCCGGGGTGACGCTTCGCCAGGCGCTCGATGTGTGGCGAGGCGATGCGTATGCGGAATTCGCCCACGAGGAGTGGGTGCTTCCCGAAGCGCAGCGCCTCGAGGAACTCAGGGTGATCGCAGTGGAGCGGCTCGTCGATGCCGACCTCGCCTGTGGTCGCTCCGCCGAGTCGATCGCCCGTCTCGAGACACTCGTGGCGGAGCATCCGCTGCGGGAGGGCTTCCGCAGCCAACTGATGCTCGCCCTGTACCGGTCGGGCCGGCAGGTCGACGCCCTGCGCGCCTATCGCGACTACCGCACGACGCTCGCCGATGAGATCGGGCTCGATCCGTCACCGGCGCTGGCCGACCTGGAGCGTCGCATCCTGGGCCACGATCCCGGCCTCGAACCGACCGAAGCCGCTGGTGAACCGCTTCGTGGGTACCGGCTCGGGCGCCGGCACGGGATCGGCCCCAACGGGACGATGCACGAGGCCCGCCTCACCGGCAGCGATCAGGCGATGGTCATCAGCGTGCTCGACGACGCACGCGTCGACGAGCCCGGGTTCGTGCAGTCGTTCGAAGCCAACGCGCAGCGCATCGCCTCGCTCACCCATCCGGCGGTGGTCGGAATCCACGACTACTGGCGCCAACCGGGCACCGCGTTCGTCGTGACGCGCTGTGCCGGCGTCGAGACATGGCGGGCGCGGATCGAGCGTTCGGCCGTCGTCCGTGACGACCTCGACCGCCTCGTGCTGCGCATCGGCGGGGCGCTGGCCGACGCGGCGGCCCGGGGTGTCCAGCACGGCTGGGTCAACCTCGACAACATCGTCGTGGACGAGCGCGGTCAGCTGTTCCTCACGAACTTCGTCGTCAGTCCGACGACGCGTGGTCACGACGCCGCCGACTTCGCCTCGGTCCTCCGAGCGACCGTCGATCGCTGCGATCGCCGACTCCCCGGTCATGTGGAGCGCTCGCTCGAGTCGGTGCTCGACGCGCCGGGCGACTCGATCGAATGCTTCGTAGACGCCGTCACGACTGCGCTGGCGACCCAGCCGGCGGCGGTGGACGTTCGCGTCAATCCGTTCAAGGGCCTCCGCGCCTTCGACGAGACGGACGCCGGGGACTTCCACGGCCGCGACGAACTCGTCGGCGAACTCTGCGCGCGGATCGCGACGGTCGATGCGTCCGAGGCTGACGCTCGTCGTCGGCGGGTCCGGCAGCGGGAAGTCGAGCGTCGTGCGCGCCGGCCTCGTTCCCGCGGTTCGCGACGGCAAGGTGGGACCAGGATGGTTCGTCACCACGATGCTGCCCGGTGCGTCCCCGTTCAAGGAGCTCGCCGAAGCGCTCCGCCGGGTCGCCGTCAACGACATCGTCGACCTGGCCACGAACCTGCGCAACGGCTCGACGACGGTGGCCGACGCGGCGGCGGCAGCCGTCGCGGCGGACGGCTCGGTGCTCCTCGTCATCGACCAGTTCGAGGAGCTCTTCACGTTGACGTCGATCGCGGAGCAGGCGGCGTTCCTCGACGCGATCGCGACCGCGGTCACGGATCCGGCCGGCCGGATCCACGTCGTGGCCACGCTGCGCGCCGACTTCTACGATCGGCCGCTCGCCGTCCAACGATTCGGGCGCACTGGTCGGTGATGCGACGGTGGCGGTCCCGCCGATGTCGCCCGCCGAACTCGAGGCGGCGATCGTGCGGCCGGTCGAGGCGCTCGGAGCGGTCGCCGAGCCGGCGCTCGTCGCCGAGCTGGTGGCGACGGTCGATCAACCAACCGGCCGCGCTGCCGTCGTTGCAGTTCACGCTGTACGAGCTTGCCGAATGTCGCCCCGATCGATCCTTGACGATGGACGACTACCGACAACTCGGAGGCATGGACCAGGCCATCGCCTCCCGCGCCGATCTGCTCTACCAGGGCAGCCGATGCGGACGGCCGAGGGGCGGTTCGCCGTGTCTTCGAACAGCTCGTCGTGGTCGACGTCGACAGTGAACCCACCGGTCGCCGTTCACCGCGCGCCGACCTCGGAGATTCGGGTGGGGCGGCGCAGGTCGTCGTCGACGAGTGGTCGGCGGCCCGTCTCCTCACCCTCGACCACGATCCGCGTACCCGGGTGCCGACGGTGCAGGTCGCCCACGAGGCCCTGCTGCGGACGTGGCCTCGTCTGCGGCAGTGGATCACCGAGGATCGAGACACGATCGCCGAGCGCCATCACGTGCGAGAAGCGGCCGCTGAATGGCAGCGCATGGATCGCGACGAAGCCGGCCTCTATCGGGGCGTGCGCCTCGATGCCGCGCTCGCCGCCCTCGACGACTCACCGATGCCGCCGTTGGAAACGGAATTCCTCGACGCCAGCCGAGCGTTCCGCGCCCGCGAGGAACTCGAGGCGCAGGAACGCATCGATCGCCAGGCCCGAGCGAACCGCCGATTGCGCGCCCAGCTCGCGGCGATCGCCGTGGCGCTCGTGGTGGCGCTGATCGTCGGGTTCGTCGCGCTCGATCAGCGCGGCCAGGCGCAAGCGCAACGCGACGCGGCCGACGCCGCACGACGTGACGCGACCGCCCGCGAGCTGGCGGCCGCCGCGGATGCCAACATCGACATCGATCCCGAGCGATCGATGCTGCTCGGGCTCCGAGCGGTCGACACCACCAAGAACGTCGACGGGACCGTCCTGCCCGTGGCGCTCGATGCGCTCCACCGGGCGGTCAGCGAGACTCGCCTGCTCGCCACGGCGCCCGACGTCGGCGGACGGCTCGACTGGGACCCGGCCGGTGACACCTTCGTCACCGAAGGGCCGGAGGAATCGGGGATCGTCGACATCCGCAGCGCCACGACCGGTGCGTCGATCCGGTCGTGGCGTGGTGACGACGTCGACATCAACGACGTCGCGTACTCCGCCGACGGAACGATGTTGGCCGTCGCCGGTGACGACGGCGTGCTCAAGGTGTTCGATCCGTCGGACGGCTCGCTCATCTCGACGGTCGAGGGGAGCGGGCCGAGTGTGGAACCCGTCGTTCAGCGCCGACGGCACGCGACTGCTCGCACAATGGATCCGAGGAGGAGAAGGTCCGGACGGTCGATCCGGCGACCGGTGAGACGCTCGCCGAGGCCGACGACGTCCTCTTCAGGATGGAGATCAGCCCCGACGGCCGCCGCGCGATCGCCGGCACTGTTCGACGAACCCTACGCGGCGATCTTCGACGACCGGATCGGCCGAACCGGCGCGTCGAGCCGACCGAGGCGGTGAAGTCGAGCGACTGGTCGTGGAGCCACAGCGGCACGATGGTCGCCGCGGGAGGCGACGACGGCGTGATCCGGATCCTCGATGCGTCAGACCGGCGAGCTGCTCGCGTCCGCGTCGGGGCACGGTGGGCCGATCCTGTCGATCGACTGGTCGTTCGACGACGGCCGGCTCGCCACGGGAAGCGCGGACGGCACCGCAAAAGTGTGGCGTTTCGACGGTTCGACGCTGTCGGAGGACTTCCGGCTGAGCGCCGACGATCTGGCCGCCGGTGTGGCCGGCGTCTCGTTCTCACCCGATGGCAACCGCCTCGCCGTGGGCGACGTCGGGGTGGCGTCGACCAAGATCTTCGACGTCTCCGAACTCGGGGGAGGCGAGTTGTTCAACCTCGAGGCCGCAGCCGTCGACAGGAGGGGCGATCACGGCCGACCAGGTCGTGACGGTCGGGAGCGACGGGTTCGTCCGGACGACCGATCTGGCGACCGGCCGTGAACTCCGGCGCCTGGACGAGCCGGAGGTGGGCGGCTTCAGACGCCTCGCCGCGGTCGATCCGTCCGGAACGCGGATCGCGGTGCAGCCGTTCGACGGCGTCGTCACCGAGCGGAGGCGCCGACGAGGTGGAGATCCGCGATCTCGCCGACGGTCGACTCCGCGCCCGGCTCGATGTCTCCGACGGCGCGCTGATCAGTGCCATGGCGTGGAGCCCGGACGGCTCGCGCGTGGTCCTCGCGCAGGAGCCGTGACGACGTCGGACGGCGCGCAGATCGTCGTCCACGACGCCGAGACCGGCGCACGGTTGTCGACCCTGGCTCTCCCTGCCGCTCTGGGTCGATTCGGTCGCGGTCGCGCCGGATGGGACGAGGGTCGCGTTCGCGTCAGTCGAATCGACCGCTCGTCGGCGACCCGACGCATCGACGTGGTGAAGATCTGGGACTGGGAGCGCAACGACGTGGTCGCGGAGATCCCGATCGACGCGTCCGCATCTGGCCTTCGACCCGGAGCGGTACCCACGTCGCCCTGACGAGGACGAACGACGGACGCGCCGAGGTGGTCGAAACGGACACGGGAGCGATCGTCGCCACGCTGTCGGGCTCGACGAGCCCGCTCAACGCGGTGAGCATTCAGCGCCGATGGCGCCTCGGTGGTGACCGGTGGTCAGGACGGAACGGTACGGCTCTGGGATTCGCGGACCGGAGACGAGCAACTGCTCCTCGATGCCGAGCACGCCGTGTCGACGGTCGGGGTCGATCCGAGCGGCACGACGGCTGCTGTCGCTCGATGATTCGGGCCTGGCGCGGGTGTGGGCGCTCGACCCGGACGAACTCGTCGTCGATCGCCCGAGTCGAAGCTCACCCGCTCGCTGACGGACGCCGAATGCAGCGCGTACCTCAGTGACGGCGACTGCGCGGAACCGGACGCTTCCTGACACTGTCTCAACGCCGAGCGGGAACGCCGTTAGCGTGAGGGCATGGCCGCCGACCTCGATTTCTTCTTCGACCCCGTGTGCCCGTGGGCGTGGATCACGTCGAGATGGGTCGTCAACGTCGCCGAGCAGCGTGACTACGAGGTCGACTGGCGCTTCATCTCGCTCTGGATCGTCAACGAGGACACGAACAAGGAGTGGTACACGCCCGAATACCGGCAGGGGCACTACCGCGGCCATCAGGGCCTGCGGATCGCCGATGCCATCCGCGTCGGCGGCGGCGGGCCTGAGGAGGTCGGCCGTTGGTACACCACCCTCGGGACGGCGCTGCACGTCGAGTCGCGGCGCGAGGACGCCACCGCCGACATCGACGCGTTCCTGCGTGAGCTGCTCGAGGCGAACGGGTTCGACGAAGCGCTCGCGGCGGCGGCGAACGACGAGTCGCACGACGACCACATCCGCGCCGACACCGAACTCGCGTTGAGCCGCACGGGCCGTGACGTCGGCACGCCGATCCTGACGTTCCACCCGGGCGGGGAGAAGGAGGCCAGTTTCTTCGGGCCGGTCATCTCGAAGGCCCCGACCGGTGAGGAGGCGTTGACCCTGTGGGACGCCGTCGAGACGCTCGCCACCATGTCGGGCATGGCGGAGTTGAAGCGGTCGAACCGCGACCGCGCCCGACTTCACCTGAACGACGACGAGCAAGCAGCAAGCAGCGGGAAGGCGAAGGGAGACGATCATGGCCGGACGACAGCGCAGTGGGAGCAAGGGTGGATCGCGTTCGAGCGCTCCCAAATACCCCCGGGGTGCCCGGGTGGGGGCCACGCTGCGGGAGATCATCGCCGACGAACTCGTGCGGATCGACGACGACCGCCTGTCGTTGGTGTCGATCACCGGGATCGACGTCGACCCGGAGCTGAACCGGGCGTTCGTGTACTTCGACTCGCTCGAAGGTGAGGACGGCGACGCGTCGATCCTCGAGGCGCTCGGGGAATACCGCATCCGGCTGCAGTCGTCGATCGCCCGCCAGATCCGGGCGAAGAAGACACCGATCCTCGACTTCCGACCCGACCTCGTGATCCGCTCGGCCGAACGCATCGACGAGATCCTGCGCAGCGATCGCGACCGGATCGAGCGGGCCGGCGCCGAGTCCGCACCCGACACGGGCGACTGAGACCCGCCCGATGGCGCGGCGCAAGCCGGCGACGACGCACGGCCTCGCCATCGTCGACAAGCCGATCGGGGTCACGAGCCACGACGTCGTCGGGATGATGCGGAGGCGCTTCGGCGAACGCCAGATCGGCCACGGCGGCACCCTCGATCCCGACGCCACGGGCGTGCTCGTCGTCGCCGTCGGCATGGCGACGCGCCTGCTGCGCTTCGTCGAGAAGACCCAGAAGGAGTACGTCGGCGAGGTCGTGCTCGGTGTGGAGACGAACACGCTCGACGCCGCCGGCGAGGTCACCGCGACCCACGACATGTCGGCGGTGACCCTCGACCAGGCCCGGGCCGCCGCCGCCGAACACCTCACCGGTCCGATCCGCCAGATCCCGCCGATGGTGTCGGCGATCCGCGTCGACGGCAAACGGCTGCACGAGCTGGCCCGGGAGGGGATCGAGATCGAACGCGAGCCGCGCGCCGTGGTGGTCGACCGGTTCGACATCTCGCCGACCGACGATCCGCTGGTGCTGCACATCGAGGTCGAGTGCTCCGCCGGGACCTACATCCGCTCGCTCGCCGCCGACCTCGGCACGCTGCTCGGCGGTGGCGCCCATCTGCGCGGTCTGCGGCGGACGCGGGTCGGGTCGTTCACGCTCGCCGAGGCGGCCGGACCAGACGACTGCGAGCTGCTGCCAGTCGCCGCCGCCGTGCGATCGCTCGCACCGGTCACCGTCGACGAGCGCGACGGCGGCGCTGATCGCCAACGGTCGCGTGCTGCCGGCCTGGTCGGGCGACGGCCCGTGGGCGGTCTTCGGCGACAGCGAGCGCCTCCTCGCGGTCTACGAGCGATACGGCGCGGGCGACGCCAAGCCGGCAGTGGTGCTCCCGCCGACGGATGGCGGCGCTGCCGACCGGGATCGGTAGCCTTCCGGGCGTGCAGACGGTCACCGACCTCGCCGAACAGCCCTGGCCCGGCCAGCGCGCCGTGATCACGATCGGCGCCTACGACGGCGTCCACCTCGGCCATCGTGCGGTCATCGAGCACGTTCGAGAGCGCGCCGCCGACCTCGGTGCGCTGTCGGCCGTGGTCACCTTCGACCGCCATCCGGCGTCGGTCGTCCGTCCCGAGTCGGCACCGCGGCTGCTGACGAGCAACGAACAGAAGATGGAGCTGCTCGAGTCGACCGGGATCGATGCCGTCGTCGTCGTGCCGTTCGATGCCCATCAGGCCGACGAGTCGCCCGAAGGCTTTCGTCGAGCGCGTGCTCGTGCGCTGCCTCGACACGCAGGTGATCGTGGTGGGCGACGACTTCCATTTCGGCCGCCACCGCGACGGCAACGTCGTGCTGCTGCGCAAGTTGGGTGGCGAGTACGACTTCGAGGTCGAGCCGCTCCCGCTGATCGAGCGTGCCGACGGCGTGGAGGAACCGGTCAGCAGCACGGCGATCCGCCGGGCCCTCGCCGGTGGCGACATCACCCGGGCGAACGAGATGCTCGGTCGGCTGTTCGAGGCGTGCGGGCCCGGTCGTCACCGGCGACCAGCGCGGACGCCTGCTCGGGTTCCCGACGGCCAACGTCGAGGTGTCGAACGCCATGTCGCTGCCGGCCGACGGCGTGTACGCCGGGTGGTACGAACGCCCCAACGGCGACGTGCATCCGTGCGCCATCAACCTCGGCCGGCGGCCGACGTTCTACGAGCACGCCGATTCGTCGTTGCTCGAGGCGCACCTGCTCGACTTCGACGGCGATCTCTACGGCGAAGCGGCCCGCGTGCGGTTCGCCCACTTCCTGCGCAGCGAGCGCAAGTTCGACGGCGTCGACGCGCTGATCGCCCAGCTCGCCCACGACATCGACCACGCCCGCTCCCTCCTCGGCGTCTGATCGCCACGCCGTCTGCCGGCTCCGATCCACGTTTGCGTCAGGATTTCCGGCGACCTGTCTCTCCAAAATCCTGACGCAAACGCTGATCGGGGGGACAAAGCGCGGAGTTGGCCGTAGCATTGCGGGGTCCGTCTGGGCTGGTCGCCGATCATGGCGAGCGGCGCGGGCGTGATGCAACGACCGAGATCGGTCGCTGCGACCTCCGAGCGTGGACCCCACGCCATCAACTGGAAGGCAGATCATCGATGCCGAACAAGGCCGTCACGATCGAGAAGAACCGCACCCACGAGACCGACACCGGTTCGCCCGAGGTGCAGATCGCACTCCTCACCGAGCGCATCACCCACCTGACCGAGCATCTCAAGATGCACAAGAAGGACCACCACAGCCGTCGTGGCCTCCTGATGCTCGTCGGCCGCCGCCGTCGCATGCTCGACTACGTCAAGGCGATCGACGTCGAGCGCTACCGCAAGATCATCGCCGACCAAGGCCTCCGTCGCTGAACGGCGGGCCAGGCGGCCCGATCGACTGCGTTCCGCAGGCTCCTTGTTGCCCAAAGGCAACGGCGTCGCTGCGCGCCTTGTCGCTCGAACGCCCGTGACTCCGCCGTTCCTGCAGATTTTGAAGGATGGCTGCTCCTCGGCCGTCGCTCCGTCGGGGCCGCTCCTCGGTGGCGCATCGTCCTGGCAGGCCCGGTTCCGCGCCGGTCGCGGGGGTTCGGGGTTGGTCACGGTATGCTGCTGTGCGAGGTCGGAAGGTCCGATCTCGTACATGAGCGAACCGCTGTCGGTTGCCGGTTGCTGATTCCGAACTCTCCCGTGCGCACGGGATCGCAGTTCGGGGTCGCCAACTGGGAACCGGCTCCTTCGCTCCACAAGACGCACGCAGCAGCCCGACGGGCCGCCGTGCATTGAAAGGAGCCCTCTGTGGCTGATCCCATTGTTGTGTCCGGTCCCGTCTCGGGAACCGAGAAGACACTCACCTTCGAAACCGGCAAGCTCGCCCCCCAGTCGATGGGCGCCGTCGTGGCGTCGATCGGTGGCACGAAGGTCCTGACCACCGCCAACGCCGCCAAGAGCGTGCGTGAAGGCATGGACTTCTTCCCGTTGACGGTCGACGTCGAGGAGCGGGCCTATGCGGCCGGCAAGATCCCCGGCTCGTTCTTCCGGCGCGAAGGTCGTCCCAGCGAGGACGCCATCCTCACCTGCCGCCTGACCGACCGGCCGCTGCGCCCGTCGTTCCCCGACGGCTTCCGCAACGAGACCCAGATCGTCACGACGGTCCTCGGTGCCGACCAGCACAACCCGCACGACGTCCTGTCGATCAACGCCGCCTCGGCCGCGCTGATGATCTCGGGCATCCCCTTCGAGGGCCCGATCGGCGCCGTCCGCATGGCCTACTCGGTCGACGGCGAATGGATCGCCCACCCGACCTACGAAGAAGCCGAAGCCGGCACGTTCGAACTCGTCATCGCCGGGCGTGAACTCGACAACGGCGACGTCGCCGTGATGATGGTCGAAGCCGGTGGCAGCGAGAACGCGTTCTACTACTACGACGACGGCGCCAAGAAGGTCACCGAGGAAGTCCTCGCCGACGGCCTCGAAGCCTGCAAGGTGTGGATCAAGGAATCGATCGCGATGCAGCGTCAGCTCGTCGCCTCGGTCATCTCGACCTCCGGCCCGATCGAGCAGATGAAGTGGACCCCGGTCCTCGACTACACGCCCGAGATCCTCGCCGCCGTCGAGCGCGTCGGAGCCGCCAAGCTGGCTCCGGTCGTCATCCTGCCGGCCAAGGCCGAGCGCAACGCGGCCACCGACGCCGTCACGGCCGAGATCATCGCCGAGCTGTGCGGCACGAAGGAAGAGCCCGGCGAGTTCGCCGGCCAGAACAGCATGGTCAAAGAAGCGGTCCGCTCGCTGAGCAAGAAGATCGTCCGCCGCCGTGTCGTCGACGAGGGCATCCGCATGGATGGCCGTGGCGTCGCCGATCTCCGCACCGTCACCGCCGAAGTCGGCGTGCTGCCGACGGCGCACGGTTCGGGCCTGTTCCAGCGTGGCGAGACGCAGGTGATGAACGTCCTGACCCTGGCCATGCCCCGCATGAACCAGATGATCGACTCGCTGTCGCCGCACGACACCAAGCGCTACCTGCACCACTACAACATGGCCCCGTGGGCCAACGGCGAGACCGGCCGCGTCGGTTCGCCGAAGCGCCGCGAGATCGGCCACGGCGCCCTCGCCGCCCGCGCGGTCCTTCCTGTCATCCCGAACCAGGAGGACTTCGCCTACGCCCTGCGCCTCGTCTCCGAGGTCATGTCGTCGAACGGTTCCACGTCGATGGCGTCGGTCTGCTCGTCCAGCCTCTCGCTGATGGACGCCGGCGTGCCGGTGCGCAGCCACGTGTCCGGCATCGCCATGGGCCTCATCTACGAGGACGGCAAGTACATCACGCTGACCGACATCCTCGGCTCCGAGGATGCCTTCGGCGACATGGACTTCAAGGTCGCCGGCACCGAGGACGCCATCACGGCCCTCCAGCTCGACACGAAGATCGACGGCATCCCCGCCGACGTGCTCACCGCCGCGCTGGCCCAGGCCCGCACGGCGCGCCTCGAGATCCTCGAGGTCATGAACGCCTGCATCCCACAATCGCGTGCGGAAGTGGCCGAGACCGCCCCGAAGATCACCACGATCTACATCCCGCTCGACAAGGTCGGCGAGGTCATCGGGCCGAAGGGCAAGGTCATCAACACGATCCAGCAGGAGACCGGCGCCGACATCGGTGTCGACGACGACGGCGCCCGCGGCATCGTCACGATCGGCGCCGTCGAGGCGTGGCGGATGGAAGAGGCCCGCGCGGCGATCCTCGCCATCGTCGACCCGCCGAAGGCGGAGCTCGGCAAGGTCTACAACGGCCGGGTCGTGAACATCACCAAGTTCGGTGCGTTCGTCAACATCCTCCCGGGTCGTGACGGCCTCGTCCACATCTCGAAGTTGGGCCGCGGCAAGCGGATCAACGCCGTCGAGGACGTGCTGTCGCTCGGCCAGGAGATCGAGGTCCGCGTCGACGAGATCGACGACAAGGGCAAGGTCAGCCTCGTCCCGGTCGGCGATGACACCGGCAGCGACACGGGTGCCGGCGGCGACTCCGCCCCGGCTCCGGCCCGCCAGGAGAGCAACACCGAGCGCAGCAGCGAGCGCAGCGAGCGCTCGAGCGGCAACGGCAGCGAAGCCGCCACCGGCAGCACCGTCGTCGAGGTCAGCTTCGAAGACAGCTTCGACGCCGAACTCGCCGGCGAACTCGGCGACCTCGGCCCGAAGAGCGAGCGTCCGGTCGAGAACACCGGCGGCGGGCGTGATGCTGGCCGTCGCGACGGCGGCCGTCGTCGTCACCGCTGAGCGAACCGAACACACACTGGCCGGGTGAATCGGCCAGACTGCACGAATGAGAGTCGGGGTCAACGGAGCCGCCGGGCGGATGGGTCGCACCATCTGCGCCGCGGTGGCCGCTGACCCCGAACTCGTTTTCGTCGCCGGCGTCGACCCGGGCGGTGCCGGCGAGTCGATCGCCGGCGTCACCGTCGACGAACACCTCCACGCGTTCGCCGACGCGCAGTGCGACGTCGTCGTCGATTTCACCGTGGCGTCCGCCGCCCGCCAGACCCTGCCGTGGCTGGGCATGCACGGGATCCACGCGGTCGTGGGGACGACCGGCTTCACCGACGACGACTTCGACCTGTTCGCATCGACGTTCGGGGCCGGCGACGGTCCGAACTGCGTCATCGCACCGAACTTCGCCATCTCCGCCGTGTTGATGATGCGTTTCGCCGAGATGGCGGCCCCGTGGTTCGACACCGCCGAGATCATCGAACTCCACCACGATCGCAAGATCGACGCCCCGTCCGGTACGGCGGTCAAGACGGCCGAGCGGATGGCCGCCGCCCGCGAACGGGATTTCGACCCGGATCCCACGGAATACGAGGTGTATCCGGGTGCCCGCGGCGGCGCGGGCCCGGCGGGGATCAGGGCCCACTCGGTGCGCATGCGCGGGATGGTGGCGCACCAGGAGGTGATCCTCGGTGCAACCGGCCAGACGCTGACGATCCGCCAGGACAGTTACGACCGCGACAGCTTCATGCCGGGTGTGCTGCTCGCCTGCAAGCGCATCGCCTCGACGCCCGGGCTCACCCGCTCCCTCGACCCGTTCCTGACCTGAGCCGTCGCACCACGGTTCACGAGCCGTTCATCGACGTGGGGCCGAATTCGTCGGGTTTCGTCGTACCGTTCGTGATCGAAGATGTGAGATTCGGGAGCGGGATGCGAAGATGACCTCACACATCATGGACGACACCGTGAACATCGACGACGGAGCCGGGAGCACCACCGTGCCGCGCGCCGACCTCCACGTGTCGATGCGCGGCGTCAACAAGGTCTTCCGCCGCCGTCGGCCAGGTCGTCGAAGCGCTGCGGTCGGTCGACCTCGACGTCGGCCGCGGCGAGTTCGTGAGCCTGCTCGGTCCGTCGGGTTGCGGGAAGTCGACGCTGCTGCGTGTCATCGGTGGGCTCATCGAGCCCGACGGCGGCGTCGTCGAGGTGGCCGGACAGCAGCCGACGGCCGCCCGCAAGGCCAAGCAGTACGGTCTCGTCCCCCAGACCCCGGCGTTGATGCCGTGGGCCACCGTCGAGCGCAACGTCCGCTTCCTCTCGTCGCTCGACGCGGGCCGTCGCAGCGATGCCGCCTCCCTGTCGGATCGCGACATCGACGATCTGATCGACACGGTCGGGCTCGCCAAGTTCCGCACGTCGTACCCCCACGAGCTCTCCGGGGGGATGCAGCAACGGGTCTCGCTCGTCCGCGGCTTCGCGCTCGGTGCGCCGATCCTGTTGATGGACGAGCCGTTTGCCGCGCTCGACGAGATCACCCGCGCCGAGATGCGCTACCTGCTGCTCGACCTGTGGCAGCGCACGGGGACGACCGTCGTGTTCGTCACGCACTCGATCACCGAGGCGGTCATCCTCTCCGACCGTGTCGTGGTCATGGCCGCCCGGCCCGGCCGGATCGCGGCGGTCGAGCCGATCTCGCTCCCACGGCCCCGCCGCGCCGAGATGGAGGACGCACCGGCGTTCCACGACCACGTCCGTGCCCTCCGCGATCACCTCCAGGACCATCACTCATGACGGACGGCATGCTCGACGGACGGCACTCATGACGGACGGCATGCTCGACGGACGGCACGCATGACCGATGGCATGCTCGACGGTGGGCAGCAGGGCCGGTTCGTGAGCGTCCGCGACGGCGGTGATCCGGAGGAAGTGCCCGGCGGGATGTCCGATCTCGACGTCTCCGGGGTCGACATCGACGAACTGCTGGCGGCCGATGATCGCCGGGCTCGGCAGCAGGCGTTCCTCCGCTTCGGCGCGCCGGTGATCGGGGTCGTCGGATTCCTGCTCCTGTGGCAGATCCTCGTCGCCGTGTTCGACGTGCCGCGGTTCGTGCTCCCGGCGCCGTGGGACATCCTGAAACACATCGCCGGTGACCCGGGCTTCTACATCCGTAACGGGCGCGTCACGGTGTGGGAGGCATCGCTCGGCTTCTTCACCGCACTCGTGCTGGCCCTCGCCGCCGGCACCGTGATGGCGCACTCGCCGTTCGTCGAACGGGCCTCGATGCCGCTCGCCGTGCTCATCCAGGTGACACCGATCATCGCCTACGCACCGGCGGTCGTCGTGTGGCTCGGCTTCGGGCTCAAGCCGATCATCGTCATCACGACGCTCGTGTGCTTCGTGCCGTTCCTCGTCAACTCCGTCGCCGGGTTCCGCTCGGTCGACCCGAACCTGCTCGAACTGGCGCGGTCGGTCGATGCGCGCGAACGCGTCGTGTTCTGGCGACTCCGGGTTCCCTCGTCGCTGCCGTTCCTGTTCTCCGCCGCGCGCATCGCCGTCGGCCTCGCCCTCGTCGGTGCGGTGCTCGGCGAGTTCTTCGCCGGGACGACGTCCGGGCTGGGTTACGCGGTGAAGACGGCGCAGGCCCGCCCGATCCAGCTGCTCGACCAACTGTGGGGCAGCATCTTCGTGCTCGGCTTCATCGGCGCCATGGCGACGCTGCTGATCAGCGCGCTCGAACGCGTCGCCCTCCACTGGCACAGCTCGCAACGTCACTAGCCGCACCGTCACCAGCCACACTGTCTCCGTCCACCCTCCACACCCGTGAACACGTCCAGAGTCGCCCACCGCCCGTCACCCCAGGGGAGCCATCCATGTACCGCACGAACCGTCCACACCCACGTCTGACCGGTCGCCGACGGGCCGCCGCGCTGGCCGCCGCCGCCCTGGTCGTCGGCCTCGTCGCCGCGTCGTGCAGCAGCGACGACGACGCCGGCGACACCACGAATGCTCCCGCCGGCAGCGCGGCACCTGCCGACACCACCTCGGTCACCACGGGTGGCACCGACGCACCCGCCGGCACGGACACGACCGGCACGAGCGGTACTGGCGGCACCGATGCGCCGGCGAACAGCGGCGACGGCGGCGAACCCCTCCTCGCCACGATCGATCCCGCACGGTGCGCCCTCAACCAGGACGCCGGCAAGATCACCTACCTGTCGAGCTTCGACTTCGCCGCCGCGGCGTCGATCGTCGACGTCGTCGTGGCCGAACAGTCCGGCTACTTCGACGACCTGTGCCTCGACGTCGATCTGAAGCCGAGCTTCTCCACGGCCAACTATCCGCTCGTGGCGAGCAACGAGGCCCAGTTCTCCTCGGCCGGCAACTACACCGAGCTCCTGAACAACACCGGCGCCGGCGCCGAGTTCGTCGCCTTCATCGCCTACGGCAAGACGCCGATCGAGGCGCTGATCACCCCGGAGGGCGGAGCGACCGAGCTGTCCCAACTCGAGGGCAAGACGATCGGCGTGAAGGGCGACATCCCACCGTCGATCGTGGCGATGCTCGCCGACGCCGGCCTGGCGCGCGGCACCGACTACAAGGAAGTGCTGCTCGACGGATTCGACCCCCAGGCGCACCTCGCCACCGGCATCGATGCGCTCCCCGTGTTCAAGTCGAACGAACCCGGGCAGCTCGACGCGGCCGGCGTCGCCTACAACCTGTTCGATCCGAGCGATGCCGGCATCCCCGGGTCGTTCGGGCTGCTCTACACGTCACAGGGGTTCTACGACGACCATCAGACGGCTGTCGAGGACTTCGCCCGGGCCTCGTTGAAGGGGATGGAGGATGCCATCGCCGATCCCGAGGCCGCCGTCGACATGTCGGTCGACCTGATCGACGCCGCGGGCAACGCGAACTTCCTCACCAAGGAAGGCGAGTTGTTCCGCTGGCAGGCCGAGCTGGCCGAGGTGCAGAAGGGCACGCCGGAGGGCGAACCGGTGGGGCTGATCGATCCGGACCGGTTCGCCGCCGAGTACAAGGCGTACGTCGCCGCCGGGGTGTGGCCCGACGGCGCTCCGGAGGACACCAAGCCGTTCGTCGCCGACCTCGCGGCAGGCCTCTACGACGCCGACGGCAAGGTCATCTGGCCCGCGTGAACATGTCACGTGGGGTCAGACACCTCGTGACACGTTCCGCCCGAACGATGCCCGATCCCACGTGAGAGCGCAGGTCCAGCGAGGTTTCGGTGGCCCCGAGGTCGTGGCCGTCGAAGACCTCGCCGATCCCGTGCCCGGTCCCCACGAGGTCGTGGTCGCCGTGCGCGCCTGCGGTCTCAACCGGCTCGATCTGCTGCAACGCGCGGCGCCGCTCGTGCGCGGCTTCTCGTTGCCCCATGTGGCCGGGATGGACGTCGCCGGCATCGTCGTGGCCCGCGGTTCCGACCTCGGTGCCGACTCACCGGCGGTGGGCGATCGGGTCCTCCTCGATCCGGTGAGCACGTGCGGCGTGTGCGAGCGCTGCACCGCCGGTTTCGAGCCCTACTGCGAGAACCTCCGCACCATCGGCTCGACCCGCGACGGCGGTTTCGCCGAGCTCGTGTCGACGCCGGCGGCGCGCTGTCACCCGATTCCCGAGTCGACGTCGTTCGTCGAGGCGGCCTGCCTGCCCGTGGCGTACATGACGGCATGGCACGCGCTGCACACGGTCGGACGCGTGCAACCGGGCGAGACCGTGCTGGTGAACGCGGCGGGCTCGGGCGTGTCGACGGCGATCGTGCAGTTCGCCGTTGCCGCCGGCGCCACCGTCATCGGCACGGCCGGCGGAGCGGACAAGGTGGCGCAGGCGCTCGCCATCGGGTGTGCGCACGCCGTCGACCACTACGCCATCGAACACGGGGGCAGTGACGTCGCCGAGGCCGTCCTCGAGATCACCGCCGGGCGCGGCGTCGATCTCGTGGTCGACCATGTCGGCCCGGCCCTGTTCGATGCCTCGATCCGATCCCTCGCCATCGAAGGGCGGATGGTGTTCTGCGGGACGACGACGGGCAACACGGTGGGGATCGATCTGCCGTCCGTCTATCACTGGGGCAGGACGCTGATCGGTGCCGGCGGCTACCGTCCGGCGGAGTTCGCCGAGATGCTGGCGGACGTCGCCCGCCACGGGCTGCACCCGATCATCGATTCGGTCCACCCGTTCGAGCAACTGGCGGCGGCCCAACAGCTGATGGCCGACGGCACGTTCTTCGGCAAGATCGTCGTGACGTTCGACTGAGGTTGTTGCGTGGAGCCTGACCCCACGCAACAAGTCAGATGGCGGCGATGGCGGCGTCGTAGTCGGGCTCGTCGCCGATCTCGCCGACGAGCTCGGTGTACTTGACGGTGCCCTCGGGATCGATGACCACGACGCCGCGGGCGAGCACCCCGGCGAGGGGGCCGTCGGTCAGGGTCATGCCGTAATCGGTGCCGAACGACGAACGGAACGTCGACGCCGTCGTCACGTTCTCGATGCCCTCGGCGCCGCAGAAGCGACCCTGGGCGAACGGGAGGTCGGCCGAGACGCAGACGACGACCGTGTCGTCGAGGTCGGCGGCCCGTTGATTGAACGTCCGCACGCTCGTCGCGCACGTCGGGGTGTCGATGCTCGGGAAGATGTTGAGCACGATCGTCTTGCCGGCGAAGTCGTCCGGGGTGACGTCGCCGAGACCGGCGCCCGTCAGCGTGAACGCCGGCGCGGCCGCACCGACCTCGGGCAGCTCGCCGGACGTGTGGATGGGATTGCCTCGCAAGGTGACTTCAGCCATGGGTGTCGTTGTACCACGCCCCGCCCGGCTGGCCGCAGCGGAGGGAGAATGTCCGGCGGGGTCTGTCCCCGGCGGACATCCTCAGCCGCGACGGAGGTTGCGCACGTTCACCAGCACGACGATGCCGATCGAGATGCCGACGGCCCACCACTGGTACTTCGCCAGCCATTCCAGGATCGTCACCAGCTGGTCCTCGAACGTGCGCGCCATCCACCAGATCAGCAGGAGCCGCCCGGCGATGCCGATCGCCAGCAGGCCGGCCAGCCGGACGGGCCGCGTGCGGTGCACACCGCTGAGCGCGGCCACGATGTTCGAACCGACGAAGAACGGGATGATCGCCCATTCCGCCTTCGCGAACCCGCGGTTGAAGGTGTCGATCGATTCCTTGGTGACACCGAGGTACTTCGTGAACCAGCCGATCGCGTCGTCGCGATACGCGCGCCCGATCATGTGGCACACCACGAAGGCAGCGGTGATCCTGGCGGTGGCGATCAAGACGAAGCTGCCGAGCGGAACCCCGGAGGCGAGCGTCAACGCCAGATAGCGGTTGCGCGACGACAGGATCAACAATCCGCTCGGGTTCGTGTTGACCCACTTCGCCCACAACGCATTCGCCGCGTTCGTGCAGACGACGAGCAGGACGAACGCAACCAGCGTGAACGGGGCCCACGACGGCCGGACGTGGGGCGGCTCGTCGAGTTCGAGTTCGGCGGCGTCGCTCACGATCACCTGACGGTATCGGGGGCACCGACGTGCTGCGCTACCTTCGGGCCATGCAGGGCCTCATGCAAGACGTTCCACTCGTCATTCCACATCTGTTCGGACGAGCGGAGAAGTTCTTCCCCCACAAGGAGATCGCCACCGCGTCGGGCACCGGGCTGGAACGCACGAACTACGGCAGCTGGGCCGAGCGGACCCGGCGGCTCGGCGGGGTCCTCGACGACCTCGGCATCTCGGCCGACGGCCGCGTGGCGACGTTCGGGTGGAACACCGCCCGCCATCTCGAGCTCTACTTCGCTGCCCCGTGCACCGGGCGCGTCCTGCACACGCTGAACATCCGGCTGTTCCCCGAACAGCTGACCTACATCGTGAACCACGCCGACGACGAGGTGATCTTCGTCGACCGTTCGCTGCTCGGGCTGCTGGCGCCGCTGCTGCCGACGTTCGAGCGGGTCCGCCACCTGGTGATGATGGACGACGGCAAGGGCGACGTTCCCGCCGACCTGCACGGTCACGAACTGTTGAACTACGAGGAACTGCTCGCCGCGGCGTCGCCGGTCGAGTTCCACGTCGACGACGAGCAGCGTGCAGCGAGCATGTGTTACACGAGCGGGACCACCGGCAACCCGAAGGGCGTCGTGTACAGCCATCGCTCCACGTTCCTGCACACCATGGGGGCGATGACCGCCGACAGCCTCGGTGCTCGCGAATCCGATGTGATCCTGCCCGTCGTCCCGATGTTCCACGCCAATGCGTGGGGTCTCGCCCATGCGGCCGTCGCCACCGGTGCGAGCCTCGTCATGCCCGGCCCCGACCTGTCGGGCCCCGCCATCGCCGACCTGGTCGTGAACGAGCGGGTGACGGTCGCCGCCGGCGTGCCGACGATCTGGATGGCCGTGCTGCCCGAACTGAAGGGCCGCGACACCTCGTCGCTGCGGGCGATCCCCTGTGGCGGATCGGCCGTGCCGCGCTCGTTGTCGGAGGCGTACCGCGAACAGACGGGCCTGCCGATCCTGCAGGCGTGGGGCATGACCGAGACGAGCCCGATCGCGTCGGTGTGCCGCCTCGACGCCGACCAGGAGCTCCTCCCCGACGACGAGCAGGCCGACCTGCGCACCCAGGTCGGGCGCATCGTGTTCGGTGTCGACTGCCGCGTCGTCACTCCGGACACGGTCGACGAGGTGCCGTGGGACGGTGAGACGAGCGGCGAACTGCAGTGCCACGGCAACTGGATCGCGGCCGCCTACTACGACGACCCACGATCGGCGGAGAGCTTCACCGCCGACGGTTGGCTGCGCACGGGCGACGTCGCCACGATGGACTCCCGCGGTCGTATCCGCCTGGTCGACCGGACGAAGGATCTCATCAAGTCGGGCGGCGAGTGGATCAGCTCGGTCGAACTGGAGAACGAACTGATGGGCCATCCGGAGATCGCCGAGGCCGCGGTCGTGGGTGTCGTCCACCCGAAGTGGGGCGAGGCGCCGCTGGCCTGCGTCGTGCGCACGCCCGGTTCGACCCTGACCGAGGAGGACGTGATCGCCTACCTCGAGGGCAAGGTCGCCAAGTGGCAGCTGCCGAAGGGTGTCGTGTGGATCGACGAGGTGCCGAAGACGAGCGTCGGCAAGTTCTCCAAGAAGACGTTGCGCGACGAGTTCGCCACCCAGTTGATGGACGCGTGATGGTGCGCTCGTTCCGGACCGTGTTCGCCGTGGCCGCGGCCGTCGCGATGACGGCGAGCGTGCTCGCGGCGTGCGATCCCGATGGTCCCGACGGACCGGACGCGAGCGAGGAAGCGATCGCTGCCGGCGGGCTGGCACCGGCCGCCCCGCCCACGACCGTGACCGCGGTCCAGCCCAACGGTGTGATCGTCGACGTGGCCGCGCTCGACAACCATTTCCAGCCCGAGTCGATCGAGGTCGCCGTGGGCACCGAGGTGCTGTGGGAGAACCGTGGCCGGAACGAGCACGACGTGCGGCCTGCCGACGCCGGCGAGGTCTGGGGTGCCGAGAAGACCGAGTTCGACCCCGGCGCCACCTACGGCCATGTGTTCACCACACCCGGAACGTTCGCCTATTACTGCTCGATCCACGGCACGGCGAAGGCCGGCATGACCGGGACCGTCGTCGTGCTGCCCGCCGACGGTTGACCCCCCGGATCGTCCGGCGGCATCGTCGGTTGTACCGGCGCCCGTCCTCGGCAATACTCGGCGCGTGAGCCACCAGCATTCGGTCCTGCTTCGAGTCGGCATCATCGCCGCCGTCGGGGCGATCACCCTCGCCGCCTGTGGCAGCGACGACACGCCCTCGGCGATCACGGATGCGAACGGCACCGCGGCGACCGGCGCCAGCGGACCGGCCGGCACGGACACCGCCAACAGCAGCCCGGCCGCCAACACCCCAGCCGACACCAATGCAGGTGGCAGCAGCCCGGAGGACACCACGGCGGACAGCACCCCGACCCGTGAGCCGACCACGCTCGCGGTTCCCGCCGATTATCCGACGATCACCGAGGCCGTCGACGCCTCGGTGCCGGGTGACCTCATCCTGATCTCGCCGGGCGTCTACAACGAGGCGGTCAACGTCACCACCGACGAGCTGACGATCCGTGGGCTCGACCGCAACGAGGTGATCCTCGACGGTGAGCTCGAACTCGACAACGGCATCCGCGTGCTCGGTGCGAAGGGCGTGGCGATCGAGAACATGACGGCCCGCAACTACACCAACAACGGGTTCTTCTGGACCGGTGTCGACGGGTACCGCGGGTCGTACCTCACGGCGTCGCGCAACGGCGACTACGGCATCTACGCGTACGACTCGACGCACGGCCTGTTCGAACACTCCTACGCCAGCGGCAGCCCCGACGCCGGCTTCTACATCGGCCAGTGCTTCGAGTGCGACGCGGTGATCGACGACGTGATCTCCGAATACAACGGCCTGGGATACTCCGGCACCACGTCGGGCGGCAACCTGTACATCATCAACAGCCGGTTCAACAACAACCGCGCCGGCATCAACACGAACTCCGCCACGTACGAGCTGTGCTACCCGCAGCGGAAACTGACGGTGGTGGGAAACCTCGTGTACTCGAACAACCAGCCCGACACGCCGGCGATCGACGACGCCGTCCTCGCCATGGGCAACGGGATCCTCGTCGAGGGTGGCATCGGCAACGTGATCGAGCGCAACCGCGTGTACGACCACCCCAAGACCGGCATCGGCATCATCCCGTTCGCCGAGTTCGAACCGAACGACACCGAGCCGAGCCCCGACACCTGGGATCAGCCGTGTTCGGAGACGCGCAACAAGCCGCTCGCCGATCCCGAGTCGATCGTGCCCATCTTCTGGACGCCGCAGGACAACTCGGTCCAGGACAACGTCGTCGAAGCCAGCGGCGTGGCCGACCTGGCGATGTCGGCGGTGGCGACCGACCTGTCGATCATCGACCCCACCGGCCTCGGCAACTGCTTCGCCGGCAACACGTTCACGACGAGCGCACCCGCCGACATCGAGGCACTCCTGCCGTGTGAGGGCGAAGGGAGCGGTGGCGATTACCTGGCAACCGATCTCAACGTGGCGAGCTGGCTCGACGACGTCGCCACGGCGCCGCCGGCGGTCGACTATGCGACGGCGCCGACACCCGATCCGCCCGTGCTCGACGGCATGCCCGATGCGGCGACGGCTCCGGCGAATCCGGCCGTGAACATGCCGCCGAAGGTCGACCTCGCGGCGATCACGGTGCCCGACAAGCCGGCGAGCTGAACCGAGCACCACCCTCCCGTGCCCCCGCCCCACTCCTGCGATGAGCGAGGCGCCCACCCCTCGGTCCGTTCGCTCATCGCAACGCGACCGATCGTCGGATTGGCGGCGCTGGTCGTCGCCGGCGTGGTCCTCGCCGGCTGCGGCGGAGGTGGTTCGGACGGTGCGGCATCGGACGGGCGGCATCGGACGGCACCTCGTCGGATGCACCCGATCCGCAGCACCGCGGACCGCAGGGCAACGTGGCGCAGTTCATCGTGCGGTGCGCGCTGAGCCACGTCGCGTTCGACGATCCGATCGTGCTGCCCGATCAGCCGGGCGAGAGCCATCAGCACAACTTCTTCGGCAACGACGACGTCGATGCCACACCTGACTACGAGGCCCTCCAAGGGGCGTCCACGAGTTGCGCCCAGCGGCTCGACACGGCGTCGTACTGGGCGCCGGCGCTGCTCGATGCGGACGGCGCTCGGGTCGAACCGAGCGGGATGACCGCCTACTACCGGCCCGGACCGGGCGTCGATCCGGCCGACGTGGTCGCCTATCCGCCCGGGCTGATGCTGATCGGCGGCGACGCCCATGCCGAGGAGGCACAGTCGACCGACATCGTCGCCTGGTCGTGCGGCACGTCGGCGGCACGCGAGGTCGAGCCGCCGGCGTGTCCGGCCAACTCGAAGCTGCGGATGATCGTGACGTTCCCCGACTGCTGGGACGGCGAGCACCTCGTCAGCGACGATGCGGGGCACTCGGCCGTTCAGACCCACGCCGTGTACGGGACCGATGGCTGCCCGGCCAGCCATCCGGTCGCCGTTCCGCAGCTGCAGGTGACGATCGACTACCCGCCGGTCGACCCGGAGGGCCTGTCGTTGGCGTCGGGATCGATCCGCACCGGACACGCCGACTTCTGGAACGTGTGGGACCAGGACAAGCTCGAGGGTGAGGTCGCCGACTGTCTCAACCGCAACCTCGTCTGCGGCGTCTCCGGCTGATCGGCGAGACTGGCGCGATGGTGTCGCCGCCCGCCCGCCACCTCCTCCGGGCGAAGGATCTGGTCGACGCGCGCTACTTCGAGCCGCTCACCGTGGCCGACATGGCGCGGGCCGCGGCGTTGTCGCCGGCGTACTTCAGCCGCGAGTTCCGGCGCACGTTCGGTGAGTCGCCGCACCAGTACCTGCTGACCCGGCGGCTCGAACGGGCGGCGGCGCTGCTGCGCAACACCGACCGCACGGTCACGGAGATCTGCGTGGCGGTCGGACTGTCGAGTCTCGGTTCGTTCATCACGAGCTTCCGCCGGCTGTACGGCACGGCACCGGCCGACTACCGCCGCTCGTTCCCCCCGGCCACCCGACTGATCCGCATCCCCGACTGTGTGGCCGCGGCGTACGGACGGCCGGCAAACCGCACGTTTCGAGAAGCCGGGCGGCAACGGATTCCGTAACGTCGATCGTGTCGAACACGAACCTCGAGGAGGAGCCATGATCACGATTGCCAACGCCCAGTTCTGGGTGCACGACCAGGACGAGGCACTGGCGTTCTACACGCGCACGCTCGGTTGGGAGGTGCGCTCCGACGTGACGATGGAGGACTGGAACTTCCGCTGGCTGGTGGTCGGGCCGGTGGGTCAGGACGACATCGGCCTCGTCCTGATGCCGGTTCCCGGTCCGCCGATGCTCGACGCCGACGCCAGCGCGCAGCTCGCCGAACTCGTGGCCAAGGGTGCGGGCGGCACGCTGTTCCTGACGACCGACGACTGTCAGGCGAGCTACGACGAACTCTCGGCGCGCGGCGTCGTGTTCAACGACCCGCCCACCGCACAGCCGTACGGCGTCGACACGTCGTTCCGCGACCCGTCGGGCAACAACATCCGCCTCACCCAGGTGATGGAGTACACCCTCGATCGCGCCTGACGCCCACCCCCGCACACCGAAAAATGCCTCGATTCGCGCGCTCAGCGCGCGAATCGAGGCATTTTTCGGGAGGATCGTCACAGCCGGCCGGCGTCGATGACGCGTTGGAGGAACTCGCGGGTGCGCGGCTCGGCGGGGGCACCGAAGATCTGCTCCGGCGGACCCTCCTCCAGGATCTGGCCCCGGTGCAGGAAGCACACCCGGTCGCTGATCTCGCGGGCGAAGGCCATCTCGTGGGTGGCGAACAGCATCGTCATCCCGCCGGCTTTCAGGTCGCGCACGACGTCGAGCACCTCGCCGATCAGTTCGGGATCGAGCGCCGAGGTGATCTCGTCGAGGAGCATCACGTCGGGATTCATCGCCAACGACCGGGCGATGGCGACGCGTTGCTGCTGCCCGCCGGAGAGCTGGTCGGGATAGGCGTCGGCCCGCTCGGCGAGACCGAGCCGGGTCAACATCGCCAGCGCGTCGCGCCGCGCGGTCGCCTTGTCGGTGCCGAGCACCTTGCGCGGGCCGACGGCGACGTTGTCGGTGACGTTCATGTGGGGGAACAGGTTGTAGCTCTGGAAGATCATCCCGATGCGGCGGCGGATCGGGTCGGCGTCGATGCCGGGCTCGGCGATGTCGACGCCGTCGAACATGATCGTGCCGTCGTCGATCGGCTCGAGCAGGTTGATGCACCGCAGCAGCGTCGACTTGCCCGAGCCCGACGCGCCGATCAGCGTGATCACGTCACCGTGGGCGACCGTGAGGTCGATGCCGTCGAGCACGGTGGCCGCGCCGAACGACTTGCGCACCCCTCGCAGTTCGAGGAGCGTGGTCAGCTCGCTCACGAGATCGTCGTGGCCCCGGTGCGCCGACGCTCGCGCGCCAGGAGGTGGTCGGCGAGGCGGGTGCACGGGATCGTGATCGCCAGGAAGATCAGCGAGGCCGCCACGTACGGCGTGAAGTTGGCGAACTTCGACTTGTCGATGCCGGCCTGGCGGAGGATCTCGACGGGGCCGATCACGCTGACGAGCGCCACGTCCTTCTGCAGGCTGACGAAGCTGTTCATCATCGGCGGCACGATGTTGCGGAACGCCTGGGGCAGCACGACGGTGTTCATCGCCTGGTGCGACGTCATGCCGAGTGATCGCGCCGCGGCGCGCTGGCTCTCGTGCACGCCGTCGATGCCACCGCGGATGATCTCGGCGACGTACGCCGAGTACGACAGCACGAGGGCCACGGTGCCCCAGATGACCGGATCCGACCACGTGCGCGAGACGATCCGCAGACCCGGCACGCCGAAGCCGATCAGGAAGATCAGCAGGATCACGGGGATGCCGCGCATCACGTCGGTGTAGACCACGGCGAAGGCCTTCACCGGGAACAGGGCGGGGCTGCGGGCGCTGCGGGCGAGGGCGACGAGCAGCGAGACCAGCAGGATCAGCGGCGTCGACCACAGCAGGATCTTCACGTCGAGCCAGAACGCGTCGACGAGGCGGGGGAACGAGTCGACGAACACGTCGCCGTCGAAGAACGCCTGGCGGACCTTCTGCCAGCCCGAGGCGCGCGGCACGAGCACGATCAGCGCCGTGACGACGATGATCGTGCTCGCGGTGGCGATGATCGCAGCGCGACGGCGTTGCGCATGCTCGTAGGCGGCGCGCCGGGTCGTCGGTGACGGTCATCGGGTGTCGTATCCGGGTCAGTCGACCGAGATGACGGGCGCTCCCGTGGTGTCCGACAGCCACTCCTGCTGGATCGAGTCGAGTTCACCGGAGTCGGTCAGCGTCGTGATCGCCGCGTTGACGCAGCCGGTGAGGGCGCTGTCCTTGTCGAGGACGAACCCGAACTGGTCGGTGGTGCCACCGGCCGAGGCGGGGAACTGCCCGACCACGCTGCTGCCGTCGATCTCGGTCGTCACGAAGAGTGCGGTCGGCAGGTCGAACACCGCGGCGTCGATCTGGTTCGCTTCGAGCGCCGCCTTCGCGCCGGTGTTGTCGTCGTAGACGAACGGCTCGGTCGTCGGCTTGATCACGTCGTTGATGAAGTCGAGGCTCGTCGTGCCGGCTTGGGCGCCGAACTTCACGTCCTTGAGGTCGGCGACCGTGGTGGCACCGGCGGCCGGCGAGCCGTCGAGCGCGACCATCGCCTGGTTGCTCGTGTAGTAGGGCAGCGACATGTCGACGTTCTCTTCACGCTCGGGGGTGATCGAGTACTGCTGGAGGTTCATGTCGAACGTCTTCGGCCCGGGCTGGATCGCCTCGTCGAACGTCGTCCGGGTCCACGCGACGGCATCGCCCTCGTAGCCCATCTCCTTGGCGACGGCGAGCGCGACGGCGGCCTCGAAGCCTTTGCCCGTTTCGGGCGCGTCGTCGATGACCCACGGGAAGAAGGCCGGATCACCGGTGGCGATCGTCAGCGTGCCCGCCTCGAGCGTGGCGCTGCAGTCGCCGGCGTCGCCCGTCGAGCCGGCGGTCGTCGACCGGCCGTCGTGCCGCCAGTCGTGCCGGCTGTCGTGTCGGCGGTGTCGGCGGCGTTGTCGTCGCTGCCGCAGGCGGCGAGGACGAGGGCGCCGACGGCGAGGGCGGGCACGAGCCGGCGGGCGAGGGTGCCGGTTCGGCGGGGGTGGGTGGTCGAGCGGACGGAGCGTCGCATGAGGGTCTCCTCGGGTTCGTGGTTCACGCTGGGCGAAAGCTACCCCGGTGACGAGGGCCACAGGCCAGAGCCCGGCGAAGGGCTTGACAGTGAGACATATTTCGTCTTAGTGTCTCATCCATGACGGGAACCGGTCGCAGCCCGGGGATTGCCGGTGCTGCGAGTACTGCGGGCATCGGTCGGCGCGAGTGGGCGCCGACCGAGCTTGCGGTCCTCGACGCGGTCAAGCGCTGCTGTGGGCGGTGGGGGATCGACAAGGTCACGATCGACGACATCGCCCGCGAGTCCGGCGTGTCGCGGGCCACGATGTACCGGATGTTCCCGGGCGGGCGCGACGTCATCTTCGAGGCCCATCGCGTCTACGAACTCGACCGCTTCTTCACGCGGCTGCTCAGCCGGATCCAGGGTGCGACGTCGCTCGAGGACCTGTTGGTGCGGACGGTCACGTGCGCCACCCGTGAGCTGCGCGGCGATGACCACCTCGCGCTCATGCTGGCGTCGGAACCGGGCGCCGTACTCGGTGAACTCACCGTCGAGGGTCTGCCGCGGATCATCCGCGTCGCCACCGCCTACCTCATCCCGTTCGCCGACGAGTTCCTCCCCCGGCCGCAATCGCGGGTCGCTCATCGACATCGTCGCCCGCCTCGTCATCTCGTACTTCCTCGCGCCGTCCTCGGTCGTCGACTTCGGCGACGAGGAGTCGGCGCGCGAGTTCCTCCTCCCCTTCCTCCCCGTCCTCACGGACCTCCGAGCCCCCAAGGAGCTGCACCCATGAGCATCACCGAGCGCGAACCCGGCACGAACGAGTCGCTGATCGGCCGCGCCGATCTCGACGACCTCGAGGCCATCCTCGCCATCTCCAACACCGATCCCGACGAGGTCGAGCACGCCGTCAAGGACAACGCCGAGGCCATCTTCACCTGGGACTATTCCCTCCAGCGGCCGCAGCTGCGCAAGCTCTACGAGAAGGCCAAGACCGGGCAGTGGAACGCCACCACCGACCTCGACTGGTCGATCGAGGTCGATCTCGAGAAGGTCGTGGCGGGCGATCAGGTCGGCATCGCCGCCGGCATCGACCCGAACCTCTACGACGACACGGTCATCGGCCACTGGGGCGAGAAGGAATGGCTGGCGTTCGGCATCCAGAACCGCAAGTGGACGCTGTCGCAGTTCCTGCACGGCGAGCAGGGCGCGCTGCTGTGCACCGCCAAGATCACCGAGACGGTGCCGTGGTACGACGCCAAGCTGTACGCCTCCACCCAGGTGGTCGACGAGGCCCGCCACGTCGAGGTCTTCGCCCGGTACCTCGACGAGAAGATGGGTGGCGGCTACCAGGTCAACGCCCACCTGCGGATGCTGCTCGACGACATCATCAACGACTCCCGCTGGGACATGACCTACCTCGGCATGCAGGTGATGGTCGAGGGACTGGCCCTCGCCGCGTTCGGCTTCATGCACCAGATGACCGAGGAGCCGCTGCTGAAGAAGCTGCTGCGCTACGTGATGAGCGACGAGGCCCGCCACGTCGCCTTCGGTGTGCTCTCGCTGAAGGAGGTCTACGACGGCATGACCGACGCCGAGATGAAGGACCGCCAGGAGTTCGCCTACGAGGCCGCCGTGCGCATGCGCGACCGCTTCCTGAGCCAGGAGGTGTGGGAGCAGATGGGCGTCGCGCCCCGCGACGTGCTGCCGATCGTCCTGCGCGACCCGATCCGCGACGTCTTCCAGCAGATGCTGTTCTCCAAGATCGTGCCGAACTGCAAGAAGCTCGGCCTCCTCGACCGCAACGACCTGTGGCTGCGCCACCGCTTCGAGGAGATGGGCGTCATCCAGTTCGAGGACTGGGAGGACACCAGCGAGGAGTTCACCAAGTTCGAACTCGACCGCGCCGAGGCCCGGCTGACAACTTCCGTTGTCGGTTGTGCGGTTGTCGGGTGTTGCTGCACCCACGCCGTGCACGAGATACCCGACGACACGAAATACCCGACTCCAGGGTGTGAATTCGGTGTGTCGGAGCGGATTCGCGCTTGATCGCGACGGGTTCCGTGCCGATGCTCTGGCATGGTCCGCGCCCCCGCCCGCAATGCCCGTGGAGAGTTCGCTCGCCGGGTCGCCGTGGTGGCAATTGGGCTCCTTCTCCTGACGGCCGTCTGGCTGCAGCGCACGACGATCGTCGCCGCCGCCGGTGAATTGCGCATGATGCCGCTGTGGATCGTGGCGACCCTCGTCGCCGTCGGCCTGGTGGAGCGCGCGGTGCGCGTCGACATCTACCGGGCGCTGCTCGGCTCGTCGACGTACGGTGACGCCGCGTTGGTGCACGAGACCGGTTCGGCGGCCAGCAAGGGACTGCCGATGGGCGGTGCGGTCGGCACCGCGCTGCGGTGGACGGTGGCCCGTGACCGGTCGATCCCGACGTCGACGTTCGCCGTCGCGCTCATCGCCACCGGCGTCGCGTCGGTGTTCGTGACCTGGACGCTGCCGCTGGTTGCGCTCGGCGTCGAGCTCACGCAGCGCTCGCCGGAGTCGATGGACTTCGTCGTCGTCGGGCTCTGCTCGACCGTCGTGATCGGCGCGATCGCGGTGTGGACCGTCGTGCTCGGTTCCGATCGGATCCACCGCTGGGCCGTCGCACGCTGTCGCCGTGTCTGCACCCGCCTCGGGCGACGCTTTCCGGGGGCCGACCACGTCGACCCCGAGACCGGCATCGACGACGTCCGCACCGGGCTTCGTTCGGTCGCCGCGCGGCCGTGGGGTCTGGTCGGACGCACCGTCGTCGCCCAGCTCTGCAGTGCCCTGGTCCTGCTGATCGCCCTGCGCAGCGTCGGCATCGGCGCCGAGTTGGGCAACGTCGAGTTCCTGCGGGTCTACTTCATCGTCACGCTGCTCGGCTCGTTCATCCCCACGCCGGGCGGCGTCGGAGTGATCGAGGCCGGTCTGACCGGCGCGCTCGTCGCCGCCGGTGCGGCACCGGCCGGCGCACTGGCCGCCGTGCTCGTGTACCGGGCGATCACGTACGTGATGCCGATCATGATCGGTGCCGCGCTGTACCTCGTGTGGCGGAGCCGCTCGGGTACCGGCGCCGACGCCGCCGATCCGGCGGGCGAGCCGCACGGCGCGATCACGGGCGAGCTGGTGGCGCTCCCCGCGGCTCCACTCGCCGCCGCCTGACGTTGGACAATACAAGTTAAATACAAGTAGGCTCGGTCGCATGAGCGATTGGGATCCCGACCAGTACCGACGGTTCGCCCGGGAACGGGCACAACCCTTCTGGGACCTGGTGGAACTCGTCGACCCGACGGCCGTCCGTCGGATGGTCGACCTCGGCTGTGGCGACGGCGCCCTCAGCGTGGAAGCCGCGAGCCGGCTCGGCGCGAGCGACGCTCGTCGGGCGTCGATTCGTCACCGGCGATGCTGGACCGGGCGGCTGGTCTGGAACTGCCCGGCGACGTCGACGTCGCCTTCGAACGTGGCGACCTCGCGCACGTGGACCGACGGCGAGCGAGTCGCACCGCGGCTGGGACCTCGTGCTGGCCAACGCCAGCCTGCAGTGGGTGCCCGACCACGAGGTCGTGCTGCGCCGCTGGACCGACGCCCTCGCGCCTGGTGGTCAGCTGGTGGTCCAGGTGCCCGCCAACGGGACGCATGCGTCGCACATGGTGGCCAACGAGGTCGGTGCGACCGAACCGTTCCTGGAGGCGATGGGCGGGCAGGTGCCGCCCGACCCGTCGGCGACCAACGTCCTCGCCCCCGAGGAGTACGCCCGGATCCTCTTCGACCTCGGCTACGAGACACAGCGGGTGGCCCTGCGCGTGTACCCGCACGTGCTCGGGTCGTCGTCCGACGTCGTCGAATGGGTGCGCGGTACGAACCTCAACCGGTTCTTCGAACGGCTGCCCGCCGACCTGCACGAGCCCTTCGTCGACGCCTACCGCACCGCGCTGCTGCGCCGCATCGGCGACGTGGCGCCGTACTTCTACGCGTTCAAGCGGATCCTCATCTGGGCCCGCCGCCCCTGAATCCTCGTTTGCGTCAGGATTTCGGCGGACCGGTCCGCCGAAATCCCGACACAAACGGGTGTCGGTAGCATCCACCGGCGATGGGGCACCGATCTTCCGAGCCGTTCTGCACGCTGCACACGCTGCGGATCAGGGGGTTCGCCACCGTCGGCACGCTGGCCGACATGACCGCCTCGCCGTCGATTGTCGTCGAGGAGCACCTCGCGCACTGGTCCGCCGACGACCACGTGCAGTTCCGTGAGGGACCCGCGCTGTGGCAGCTCACCGCGAGTGGCCGGGCCCGACACCTCGAACTGCTGCGCGACGACGTGGCGCCCGTCGTCCCGAACCCCGAACTGACCGTCGCCTACGAGCAGTTCCTCGCCTTCAACGAGCACTTCAAGGAACTGTGCGGCGCGTGGCAGCTCTTCAAGTTCAACGGCGAACGCAACGACCACTCCGACCCCGGCTACGACGCCGCAGTGCTCGAGAACCTGGCCCACCTCCACGCCGCGACGGAACCGACGATCGCCACGATCGGCAGCGTGTTCGAGCGCATGGCGCCGTACGGCCCGCGCCTCGAATCGGTTCTCATCCGGATCCAGGACGGCGAATCGAATATGTTCACCGGTGTGATGTGCGGGAGCTACCACGATGTCTGGATGGAACTGCACGAGGATCTCATGCTCACCCAGGGCATCGACCGTGCTCGCGAAGGGAGCTTCTGATGCCCCGTTTCGGCCGAGTCCTCACGGCGATGGTCACCCCGTTCGACGCCCAGGGTGACCTGAACGTCGATGCCGCGGTCCTCCTCGCCAAGTGGCTGGTCGAGCAGGGCAACGAGGGCCTCGTCGTGTGCGGCACCACCGGTGAGTCGCCGACGCTGTCGATCGACGAGAAGCTGACGCTCTTCGAAGCGGTGGCGTCGGCCGTGACCGTGCCGATCCTCGCCGGCACCACCGGGTACAACACCGGCCTCGACATCGGCCTCACCGAGGAAGCCGGCAAGTTGGGCATCGCCGGCGTGCTCGCCGTCTGCCCGTTCTACAGCCGTCCGTCGCAGGCGGGTCTCGAGACGCACTTCCGGGCGATCGCCGGTGCGACCGACCTGCCGGTCGTGCTCTACGACATCCCCGTGCGCTCGGGACGCAAGATCGACAGCACGACGCTGGTCCGCCTCGCCGCCGACGTGCCCAACATCCTCGGTCTCAAGGATGCGGCCGGCAACCCGGGTGCCACGGCGGCGGTCAAGGCCAACTCCCCGGCCGACTTCGAGGTCTATTCGGGCGACGACGCGATGACGCTGCCGCTCCTCGCGATCGGCGCCGTCGGCGTGATCGGTGTGGCGACACACTGGTGCGCGCCCGACCAGGCCGAGATGTTCGATGCCTGGCAACGCGGCGATGTGCTGACGGCACAACGGATCAACGCCCGCCAGCTGGAGAGCTTCGAGTTCGAAACGGGCGACGCGGCGCCGAACCCGATACCGTCGAAGGCCATGATGCGCACGCTCGGCCACGACGTCGGAGAGTGCCGCTCGCCGATGGGCCCCACCCCGGACGGACTCGAAGCGGCGGCCCGACAGGTCTACGACCGGCTGATCACCGCACGCACGGTCGCGGCTCGTGGCTGACGGCCGACAACGGACGTCGGCGTCACCGTCGACACGGCAACCGGAGGGGCGCGGCTCGGCGGCGGTCCGCGTCGTGTTCCTCGGTGGGCTCGGCGAGATCGGTCGCAACTGCATGGCGATCGAGCAGGGAGCGGTCGACGACCCCGCCCGTTCGATCGTGCTCATCGACTGCGGGTTGATGTTCCCCGACGCCAACATGCACGGGATCGACCTGATCCTGCCCGACTTCACCTATCTGCGGGAGAACGCCCAGCGCATCGAGGCGCTCGTGCTCACGCACGGCCACGAGGACCACGTCGGGGCCATCCAGTACCTGCTGCGCGACACCGACGGGATCGGCGATCTCCGTGACGATCCGCTGCCGATCTACGGGTCCGCGCTCACCCTCGGCCTCGCCCGCAACCGGATCGACGAGGCGGGCCTCACGAAGCGCACCGACCTCCGCGCGGTCGGGGACGGTGACACGGTCGCCGTCGGCCCGTTCGACATCGAGTTCATCCCGGTCACCCACTCGGTGCCCCACGCGCACGCCATCGCCGTCCACACGTCGCAGGGCGTCGTGCTCCACTCCGGCGACTTCAAGATCGACCTGACCCCGGTCGACCATCGGCGCTGTGACCTCGCCCGCATGGGCCAGCTCGCCAAGGGCCCGGGCATCCGGCTGTTGATGAGCGACTCGACGAACGCCGAAGAGGCCGGCTACGCGCCGAGCGAGACGAGCGTCGGCACGGTGCTGCGCACGCTCTTCGCCCAGCAGCGCGGCAAGCGCATCGTCACCGCCAGCTTCGCCAGCCACCTCCATCGCATCCAGCAGATCGCCACGGCGGCGATCGCCGACGGTCGCGTCATCGCCACGCTGGGCCTGAGCATGAAGAAGAACGTGCGCCTCGGCATCGATCTGGGCGTGCTCGAGATCCCCGAGTCGTCGATCGTCGACATCGAGGACATCGACCGGTTCGACCCGGGCGCCGTGTGCATCATCTCCACCGGATCGCAGGGTGAGCCGATGTCGGCGCTCGCGCTGATGGCGCGCGGCGAGAACAAGTGGCTCAAGCTCAACGAGCACGACGTGGTCGTGCTGTCGAGCCACGCCATCCCGGGCAACGAGGGCAACGTCAACAAGGTGATCGACGGGCTGCTGCGCCTCGGCACGGAAGTCGTCCACTCCGGCGTGATGGACGTCCACGCCACGGGCCACGCCCAGGCCGACGACATCAAGACGTTCCTGTCGATCGTCAACCCCGAGTGGTTCGTGCCGATCCACGGCGAGTACCGCCACATGGTCGCCAACGCCCGGCTCGGTGAGTTGATGGGCGTGGCCCGCGATCACGTGGTGCTCTGCGAGGACGGCGACGTGATCGAGTTGACCGAGCGCGGCCTGCAGCCTGTCGGCCGCGTCCCGAGCGGCTACCTGTACGTCGACGGCATCGTCGGCGACGTCGGCCAAGGGGTGCTGCGCGATCGCCAGAAGCTCGCCGAGGAGGGTGTGGTCGTCGTCGTGGTCACCGTCGACGTGCAGACCGGCAAGGTCCTCGTCGGTCCGGAGATCATCACTCGCGGCTGGGTCTACGCGCCCGAGGCCGAGGACCTGCTCGACGAGGCGTGCGACACGATCGCCGACGCCGTCGAGAAGTCGCTGTCGAACGGCGTCCGCGACGTCGAGGCGCTGGAACGGGAAGTGCGCCGCGCCGCCGGCAAGTTCGTCAGCGAGCGCACGAAGCGCCGGCCGATGATCGTGCCCGTGGTGATGGAGACCTGACCGGGCGGTACGGGTGACGGGGTCGGGCGGACGAGGGTGACGCGTACGCGCTCCATCGTGCTGGCCGGTGCCGTGGCCGCGGTCGTGCTCGCCGGGTGCGCCGGCGATGGCGATGCCGGCGACCGGGACGCCGGCACCGGGACGGTCGCCAGCGTGGAGACGTCGAGTGCATCATCCGTGCCGGAGAGGCGACCGACGGGCGACGGGACGACGGGCACCGGTGAATCGGGCGTCGTCGTGCCGAACGACCTGCGCCGTGCGGTCGACGCGGTCGAAGCGGAACTGGGCGGGCCGCAGCAGTTCTTCGAGGTGACCGCCACGTCGCAACTGACGAACGTGTTCGTGGCGATCGACGAGGGGACGAAAGCGGTGCCCTACGTGTTCATCGACGGGCAGCTCGAGGTTCCCGGCCCGACACTCGAGGGGGCGGAAGGGAGCACGTTCTCGTCGTCGGCGTTGACCTTCGACGACGATCTCCTCCTGTCGGTGATCGCCGAGCAACTCCCGACCGCCACCATCGATGCCGTCAGCGTCGAGGGCGGGCCCGGCGGCACGGTGCGCTACGTCGTGTCGGCGCGCTCCGCCGAGGGCGGTTCGCTCGACATCGTCGTCGGCCCCGACGGTGTCATCCAGAGCGTCGAACCCGTCTGAGCTGGGACGACGCGGTCGCCGACGACGGTTGCCGCCTTTGTCGCCGTGCTGGTTCCCGCCGGGGTAACGGTTGGCGAGGGCCGCCGATTGGTACGGTGGAACAGCCATGTCCAACTGGGGATCGTCCAAGAAGCGCAGCCCGTCGACCACCCGCTCCTCCAAGGCCGCGGCGGGCAAATCAGCGGTGAACAAGCCCGGATCCAAGCCGGCTGCGACCAAGGCCGGTTCGAGCAAGGCCGGACCGGGATCGGTGCGCGACGCCACGCCGCCCGATCAGCAGGCGTCGCGCCGCACGCGGGCGAACGCCGAGATGCGCGAGGCGGTGGCCGGGCGCGAGCACGAGTTCCTCGGGCTCGGGCTGATCGGTGCCGGGGTCCTGCTCGGGCTCGCCATGTACTTCGACCTCGCCGGCCCGCTGGGTCGCGGTCTCGAGACGGTGTTCGGATGGCTCGCCGGGCTCGGTCGCTACGCGGTGCCGGTGGTGCTCGCGGGGATCGGCGTGTCGCTCGTCCGGCGGGGCCGGACGTCGAGCCCGTTCCGGCTGTTCGTCGGTTGGGCGATGATCGCCGCGGCGTCGCTCGGCCTGCTCCACGTGTCCCGCGGGCCCGACGAGCTCACCGCCGACGTCGACCAGCTCGAACCCGCTGGTGGCTGGCTCGGCGCGCTCGTCGCCGAGCCGCTCAAGGCGCTCGTCGGTCCGGCCGGTGCAACCGTCGTGCTCCTCGTGCTGCTCGTCGGCGGCGTGCTGCTCGTCACCCGCACGTCGATGCGGACCATGGCGGCACAGACCGGCGGCTTCCTGGCCACGGTGGCGCACCCGATCGGACGATGGGCGAAGTCCGGCATCAGCAACATCTCCACGCTGAACAGCGACCGCGCAGAGGGAACCACGGGCGCCGGCCCGGACGGTACGTCGGTGGCGGCGGCGGCCACGTTGTACGACTTCGCCCAGGACGACGACGACCTCGCGGTGCCGGGCGAGCCGGCCAAGCGATCGCGGCTCCCGAAGCCCAAGGTGTCGGTCGGCAGCCAGCCGGGCGTGGCGTCGCCCGACGGCGCCCGCGTCGGCGAATGGATCCTGCCGCCGATGACGTTCCTCGACCGGCCCGGTGAGCAGACGATCGATCGCAAGGAGGTCGAGGCGCGCGGCCGCATGCTCCAGGAGTCGCTCGCCTCCCACGGCGTGGAGACGGCGCTCGTCGGGATGACCGTCGGCCCGACCGTCACGCGCTACGAACTGGAACTCGGCCTCGGCGTCAAGGTCGCCCGGGTGACGAGCCTGCAGAAGGACATCGCCTACGCGATGGCGGCCACCGACGTGCGCATCCTGGCGCCGATCCCCGGGCGCTCGGCGATCGGGGTGGAGGTGCCGAACCGGCAGCGTCAACTCGTTGCGCTCGGTGACCTGTTGGCCTCACCCGAGGCGGCCAAGGCCACCAACCCGCTGGAGGTGGCGGTCGGCAAGGACATCGCCGGCAAGGCGGTCTTCCTCGACCTCGCCGCCACACCGCACCTGCTGATCGCCGGCGCGACGGGTGCCGGCAAGTCGAGCGGCATCAACTGCATCATCACGTCGCTGCTGATGCGCACCACGCCCGACGACGTCCGCCTGATCCTGATCGACCCGAAGCAGGTCGAGATGGGGCAGTACCAGCGGCTGCCGCACCTGCTCACCCAGCCGGTGACGAACCCGAAGAAGGCCGCCAACGCGCTCGGCTGGGCGGTCAAGGAGATGGAACGTCGCTACGACCTGCTGTCGGAGATGGGCTACCGCGACATCGCCGGCTACAACAAGGCGTTCGCCAAGGGCCAGATCGTGGCCCCGCCGGGGTCGACCGTCGAGTACGAGCACCTGACCTACATCGTCGTCGTGGTCGACGAGTTGAACGACCTGATGATGGTCGCCGCCCGCGACGTCGAGGAGTCGATCACGCGGATCGCCCAGAAGGCCCGAGCGGTCGGCATCCACCTGATCGTGGCCACGCAGCGGCCGTCCGTGAACGTGATCACCGGTGTGATCAAGGCGAACATCCCGGCCCGCATGGCGTTCGCCGTGTCGAGCCTCACCGACTCGCGGGTGATCCTCGACCAGCCCGGCGCCGAGAAGCTGGTCGGCAAGGGCGACATGCTGCTCCTGCCGGGCAACTCGTCGGTGTCGAGCCGCATCCAGGGATCGTTCGTGAGCGAGGAAGAGGTGCGCAAAGTGGTGGCGCACTGGCGGGCGCAGTCGCCCGAACCGGTGTACTCGAACGACGTCGAGGAGGGCGGCGATCAGCTCCCGCCGCCGATGAGCGCCCCCGGCTCGTTGGTGCCGCCGGCGCCACGTCCGATGACGGCCATGCCGGGGCTCGACGACTCGCTCGACGTCACGTCCGATGCGAACGCGTTCTCGGCCGGCGACGAGGACGAGGACACGGCGATGATGCGCCAGGCGATGGAGTTGATCGTGCGCAGCCAGCTCGGATCGACCTCGATGCTGCAGCGCAAGCTGAAGGTCGGCTTCGCCCGCGCCGGGCGGATCATGGACCTGCTCGAACAACGCGGCGTCGTCGGCCCGAGCGAGGGCTCCAAGGCCCGTGCCGTCCTGATGACCGTCGAGGAGTTCGAACTCCTCCAGCAGAACGGCCAGCTCTGACGACCTGAAACGTCTGGGGTCAGGCACCGAACGTTTCAGGTGGATCGACGAGTCGGCCTCAGCGGAACTGCGGCGGGCGCTTCTCCGTGAACGCGGCGACGGCCTCGGCGTGCTCGGGCGTCGACCAGCATTCGGCGAGCAGCTGACTCTCGAGTCGTTGGACGGCGTGGAGGTCGGTCTCGGCCCCGTTGACCGTGAGCAGTTGTTTGACCATCCGCGCCTGCGGTGTGGGGCTCGCCGCGAACGCTTCGGCCAGCTCGGTCGCCTTGGCGATCAGGGCGTCGTGGTCGTCGACGACGTGGTCGACGAGCCGCAGTGCGCCCGCCTCGTCGCCGCGCACGATCCGGCCGGTGAGGCACAGATCGGAGGCGGCCCCCCAACCGACCCGCTGGACGAGGAAGTGCGTGCTCGCCAGTTCGGGCACGAGTCCGACCTTGATGAACACGACACCGATCTTGGCGTCGGCGGTGGCGACGATGGCGTCGGCGGGCAGGACCATCGTGATCCCGATCCCGACCGCCGCACCGTGGATCGCCGCCACGATGGGCTTCGACTCGCGGACCAACCGCACCCAGTCGATGCCGGCCGGCATGCCGCCGGACCCACCGGCGGTGTCGTTGCCCGGGTCGGTGCCGGCCAGGCGGGTGCCGAACACCGCGTTCATGTCGGCCCCGGCGCAGAACCCCCGCCCGGCGCCGGTCATGATGATCGCTCCGACCGCCGGGTCGTCGTTGGCGCGTCCGATCGCGTCGGCGAGTTCCTCGGCCATGTGCGGTGTCCAGGCGTTGAGCTGGTCGGGCCGGTCCAGTGTGATCGTCGTGATCGCTCCGACCGTCGACGATCGGATGGTGTCGTAGCTCATCGACGAAGCGTGGCACGGCTCCGCTCGGGAGAACGAGGTGCAGCTTTGGCAACATGAGCGCCATGTCCGACGTTGCGCAACTCACGCCCGAACTCACCGAGATCACCGATGGCCTGCGGTTCCCGGAGGGGCCGATCGCCATGCCCGACGGATCGGTCGTGCTCGTCGAGATGTTCGGGCCGCGGCTCACGCGGGTCGCCCCCGACGGGACCAAGTCGACGATCGCCGAGATCGAGGGCGGCCCCAACGGCGCGGCGGTCGGCCCGGACGGAGCGATCTACCTGTGCAACAACGGTGGCTGCTTCGCGCCGGCCGAGTTCGGCGGGATGATGTTCCCGGGTGCCTTCGTGCCCGAGCGCTACCTCGGCGGCCGGATCCAGCGGGTCGATCCGCACGACGGCACCGTCACCGACCTGTACACCGAGTGCGACGGCCGGCCGCTGCGGGCCCCGAACGATCTCGTGATGGACGGCCACGGCGGGTTCTACTTCACCGACCACGGCATCCGCGACCACGCCACCCGCACCAGCGACCTGACGGCGATCTACTACGCCCGGGTCGATGGGTCGGACGATCCGCGAACTCGTGTTCCCGGTGGAGGGCCCGAACGGCATCGGCCTGTCGCCCGACTCCGACACGCTGTACTGGGCCGAGACGACGACGGGACGCGTGTTCCGACGCGCCGTCGTGGGCGTCGGACAACTCGCCGAAGCCGTGCCGCTCGACATGAGCGGCGTGCTCTACGGCCTGCCCGGGATGCAGTACCTCGACTCGCTCGCCGTCGACGGCGATGGGTGGGTCTGCGCGGCGACGCTGTTCAACGGCGGGATCACGGCGATCTCGCCCGACGGCACCCAGGTGGAGCACCACGCCACGGGCGACCTGATGACCACGAACATCTGCTTCGGCGGCGACGACCTGCGGACCGCCTACGTCACGCTGTCGAGCACCGGCCGCCTCGTGTCGTTCCCCTGGCCCCGCCCCGGCCTCCGCCTCGCCCACCAGTAGGCCAGTACACGAACGCCCCGCCCCGCCCCGATCGGGTCCAAATCCCCGTTTGTGTCGGAATTTCCGGGGCCAGCCCCCGGAAATCCCGACACAAACGAGCTGTGGGGGACACTCCGATGGATGGTGTCGGACGAGGTGTGGGGTGGGGGAGATAGCGTTGCTGACCATGTCACAGCGGTTCTACATCGAGACGCTGGGCTGCCCGAAGAACGACGTCGACTCCGACAAGTTGGTCGGTGTGTTGCTCGCCGACGGCATGGAGGCGACCGACGATGCGGCCCTCGCCGACCTGGTCGTCGTCAACACCTGCGCGTTCATCGACGAGGCCCGGCGCGAGTCGATCGACACGATCCTCGCGCTCGACGAACTGCGCATGGACGGCTCGCGCCTGGTGGTCACCGGGTGCATGGCCGAGCGCTACGGCGACGAACTCGCCGCCGAGCTGCCCGAGGTCGACCAGGTCGCCGGCTTCGGCCAGTCGTTCACCGACGCGACGTTCACCGGCGCGGCGAGGCCCGCGCCGACCGCCGGCCGCAAGTTGATCCCGGTGTCGAGCACGGCGATCCCGTCGTTCGACCTGCTCAACCTGCCCCGCCCGAAGTCCGCCGTACCGTGGGCCTACGTCAAGATCGCCGAAGGCTGCGACCGCTCGTGCGGGTTCTGCGCCATCCCGAGCTTCCGCGGCCCGCAACGCAGCCGCGACCTGACCTCGATCCTCGCCGAGGTCGAGCAGCTCGAGGCGCGCGAGATCGTGCTGGTCGCCCAGGACCTGGCGTCGTACGGCAAGGATCGCCCGGGAGAACTCGGGGCCGGATCGATCGTCCCGCTCGTCGAGGCCGTCGCCGCCGTCACCGATCGCGTGCGCCTGCTCTACCTCTATCCGAGCGACCTGTCCGACGCCCTGATCGACGTGATCTGCGCGTCCGGCGTGCCGTACTTCGACCTGTCGCTGCAACACGTGAGCAAGCCGCTGCTGCGCCGCATGCGCCGGTGGGGCGACGGGCAGCGATTCCTCGATCGCATCGCCGACATCCGCGCCCGTGAACCCGACGCGGCGTTCCGCAGCAACTTCATCGTCGGCTACCCGGGCGAGACCGAGGCCGACCACGACCAGCTCCTCGATTTCGTCGAGCAGGCACAGCTCGACTGGTGCGGATTCTTCAGCTACAGCCGGGAGGACGGCACCTATGCCGCCGACCTCGACGGCGCCGTCGATCCGCACCTGATGAACGAGCGCCTCGCCGAACTGCGCGAACTGCAGGACGACATCACGGCCAACCGTCGCGATGCGCTCATCGGCCGCACGGTGTCGGTGCTCGTCGATGCGCCGGGCGTGGGTCGGACACATCGCGAGGCGCCGGAGATCGACGGCATCGTGCACGTCGGCGACAATGTCGCGGTGGGGAGCTTCGCGGAGGTCGAGATCGTCGATGCGCTCGGGCCGGATCTGGTGGCCGCCGGCTTCGACCTGTCGGTGCTGGACGGCGAGTGACGGGAAGGCGACGGTGATTCGCTGATGGCCGACTCGAGCCAGATCGCCACGTGGGCCAACGCCGTCACCGTCGGGCGGCTCCTGCTGTCGCCGCTGATGTTCTGGGTGATCCCGAATCATCCCCGCGGCTCGTGGATCGCATTCGTGCTCTGGCTGATCTTCTGCCTGAGCGACGGCATCGACGGCTGGATCGCCCGCCGCCATGGCGTCACGTCGGCGGGCGCATTCCTCGATCCGCTCGCCGACAAGGTGCTCATCCTCGGCGCGATGTTCACGCTCGTGTCGATCAACGTCTTCTGGGTCGTGCCCGTGATCATCATCGCCGCGCGGGAGTTGATCATCAGCGTGTACCGCGTGATCGTCGGGGGTCGCGGCATCAGCGTGCCGGCGAGCAGGCTGGCGAAGTACAAGACGTTCTGCCAGCAGCTGGCGGTCGGGTTCGCCTTGCTGCCGCTCACCGCCCTCGACGCGAAGTGGCTGTGGAACGGGTTCCTCTGGGCGGCCGTGGTCCTCGCGGTGGTCAGCGGCGCGCAGTACCTGTGGGCGGCCCGGCAGATGCGGCCGATCGACCAGTCGACGCCGGTGGCGGGCTCCGTCGGGTGATCCACGCACGGCCCTGCGAGGCGGACACCCATGCGTTGTGACGTCCTCGCCATCGGCACCGAACTGCTGCTCGGCCAGATCATCGACTCGAACTCGGCGTGGATCGGCGGCGAACTCGCGGCGCACGGGATCGACTCGCTCGCCCAGGTCAAGGTCGGCGACAACGTCGACCGGATCGTCGTGCAGTTGCGTCGGCTGCTGGCCGACGCCGATGCCGTCATCGTGTGCGGTGGCCTCGGCCCCACCCACGACGATCTGACCAGGCAGGCGATCGCCGCCGTGATGGAGGTCGATCTCGTCCGCGACGAAGCCATCGGCGACGTGATCCGGACGATGTTCGCCGCCCGCGGCCGGACGATGACCGACAACAACCTGCGCCAGGCCGACGTGCCGGTCGGTGCGACGATCATCCCCCAGACCCGCGGCACCGCCCCCGGCCTGATCTGCCCGGTCGTCGTGGACGGTGTCGACAAGGTGATCTACGCGGTGCCGGGCGTGCCGCACGAGATGTACGACATGGTGCAGCGGGCGGTGATCCCCGACCTCGCCGCCCGCAGCGGTGATGCCGCCGTGATCGCCAGCCGCGTGCTGCGCACGTGGGGGGAGAGCGAGAGCGGCCTGAATGCCCGCCTCGATCATGTGATCGACCAACTCGAGGCCCCCGACACGCCGACCCTCGCCTTCCTCGCCAGTGGTTGGGAAGGCCTCAAGGTCCGGCTCACCGCCAAGGCGGCGACCGCGGCCGACTGCGCTCGCCAGCTCGACGAGTGGGAGCGCGTGATCCGTGGCGAACTCGGTGGGCTCGTGTTCGGTGTCGACGACGACACGATGGAATCGGTCGTGCTCGATGCGTGCCGGCGCCGTGGGCTGACACTGGCGACGGCCGAGTCGGTCACCGGCGGGCTGGTCGGCGCCCGGCTGACCGGCATCGCCGGTGCCAGCGACGTGTTCCGCGGCTCGATCGTGAGCTACGCGTCCGACGTCAAACGTTCGCTCCTGGGCGTCGGTGACGGCCCGGTGGTCAGTGAGGCGGCGGCCCGCCAGATGGCGCACGGCGTCCGTGAACGCCTCGGTGCCGATGTGGCGGTGGCGCTCACCGGCGTCGCCGGCCCGGCCGAACAGGACGGTCAGCCCGTGGGAACGCTGTTCGTCGGGCTGGTCGGACCCGGCTTCGACGAGGTCCGCCACTCCCGCCTTCCCGGACAACGAGAGCAGATGAGACAGTTCGCTGTCATCACCGCGCTGGGCTTCCTGCGCGAACATCTGCAGGAGCGATGAACGAACGCAGCCGCCGGGGGATCACGATCGGACTGAGCATCGCGGCCGTCGTCGCGTTGCTCGCCGTGATGGGTGCGTTCGTGGTCGACCGCGTCGCCGGCGAGGAGGAGGCGACGACCTCGACCACCACCTCGACGACCTCGACCACTACCTCGACCGGCACCTCGACCACGACGACGACGTCGACGACCGTGGCGGAGACGCCCACCACGGTGGCCGTGCCTGCCGTTGCCAACGCCGGTGTCGATGTGGCCGCTAACCGGGGCGCGGCGGTGCAGCTCGCCGCCGTCGGCGTGGCCGCGGGGACGCCGGACGCATCGATCGTCTGGACACAGCGCTCGGGTCCGGACGTGACCGCGGGTGCCGGGACGCTGGGCGGGCCGTCGCCGTCGTTCACCGCGCCGGACGACGTCACGACGATGGCGTTCGACCTCACCGTCACCGGCACCGACGGCACGACGGCGACCGATTCGGTCGTCGTGCGGGTGTTCGACGACGCCACGCAGACGGTGTTCGTCGACGGTGAACTCGGCGACGACGACGCGGGTGACGGCACGATCTTCGCCCCCTTCCGGTCGCTGCGGCACGCCATCGAGGCCGCCGAGGGCAGCGACGTGTACGTGCGCTCGGTGGGCGCCTACGACGTGTCCGACGCGGCCGTCGCGGTCGACGCCACCACGAGCATCTACGGCGGCTACGACGACGCGTGGCTGCGCGACGTGTCGGCGCGCACGGCGGTCTCGGTTCCGGCCTCGGGGCTGTCGTATGTCGACGGGGCGGCGATCACCCTGTCCGCGCTCGACATCGTGGCCGCCGATGCACCGCCCGGGGCCGCGTCGGTGGCGGTCTCGGTCGTCGGTGCGGGAAGCCTGACGATCGCCGACAGCAGTGTCACGGCCGGGTCCGCCGGCGCCGGCGCTCCGGCGGGTGCCGGCGGCAACAGCATCGGAGTGCTCGCCGACGACGTCGGCGAGATCGACATCGTGCGCTCGTCCGTCACGGCCGGTGCCGGCGGTGCCGGTGGTGCCGCGGCGGAACCGGCGGCGGCGGGGACCGCGGCGCCCGCCGCGGGAGCGCCGGGAGCACAGGACGCGGGCGGCGGCGGGGGGAGCGGCGCCAGCCCGGGTGCCGCGGGCGGCAGGGGTGGCGCGCCGGGTGCGGGTGGCCAGCCCGGTGCCGCGGTGGCCGGCAGCGCTGCCGCCGGCGGTACCGCCTCGTCGAGGCCCGGCGCGCCGGGTGCCGGCGGAGCGGGAGGTGGCGGCGGTGCAGGTGGCGCCGGAGGGGTCGGGACGACGGCTCCCACCGGTGACCAGCTCGTCCCACCGGCCGCGGCGGGCGCCGCCGCCGGCGGAGGAGCGAACGGCGTCGGCGGCAACGGGGGTGGCGGCGGCTCGGGTGCGGGGACCGGCCGCGGCGGTGGTGGCGGTGGCGGCGGCGGGGCGAGCGCCGGGAGTCCCGGCGGCGCGGGAGGTCTCGGCGGTGGTGCGTCCGTCGCACTGGTGGCCAACGGCGTCGATCGGCTGCGCGTCATCGAGTCGCAGCTCGCCGGCGGTCTCGGCGGTGCCGGCTCGGCGGGGTCGGTCGGCGGCACCCAGCCGGTCGGCGGTGCGGCGGGCGGCGCGGGAGCGGGCGCCACGTGTTCGGGAACGTGCCCGCCGAATGATGCGCCCGGCGCGGGTGGCGGCGGCGGGGCGGGTGGTTCCGGCGGTGAGGGCGGCCAGGGCGGTGGCGGGGCGGGTGGAGCGTCGGTGGGTCTGTTCACCGCGCGAGGTCGACACGGTCGAGGTCCATTCGTCGACGCTGCGCGGGGGGACGGGCGGCGCGGGGGCGGGCGGCGGTCAGGGCGGACGCAACGGTGTGAACGGACCGAACGGGTCGTCCGCAGCCGGTGGCGCAGCGCCGAGCGTGCTGACCGACACGCGGGCCGCGTCGGGGGTGGGCGGTGGCGGTGGTTCGGCGTTCGGGTGGTACGACGACGGCGATTCGGGTGAGATCCTCGACGGCGAGACGATCGAACCGGGGACGGCCGGCGTCGGAGGAGCGGGGAGCCAGACCGGTCCCTCGGGGGTCGCGGGAGCCACGAATCTCTGACGTGTTCGCCTATCGTGGCACCGCCCGGTGGTCAGCCGGGCGCTGCCCTCGTAGCTCAGTCTGGATAGAGCGACGGCCTTCTAATCCGTAGCGCGCAGGTTCGAATCCTGCCGAGGGCGCACACCGTGGCCGTGTCGCCGCGCCGGTGTGGGTCGATTGGCACAATGTCCGGGTGGTGCTCGATGAATCGGCACGGCGTGCGATCGAGCACGTCCGCTCGCTGGCGACCGGTGATGCGCTCGATCCGGCGCTGCCGGTCACGCTGCACTTCCACCCCGATGTGCCCTCGGGGGACGGCACGGTCCTCGGCTCGATCGCCGCCGATGGGCTCTACCGGTCGCAGTTCGTCACCGGCCTCAGCAACGGCGGCCTCACGGCCCGGCCCGATGGTGACCGGTGGCGGTGGGAGCACCGGATGTTCGCCGGCGCCTACGACGACGCTCCGGCGACGGGCCGCCCGGTGTACGGCTCGCTCGACGATCGCCGCAGCCCGTACGGGGGCTCGCCGCGGTTCGGGTCGTGCTTCTTCCAACTCGACCCGCGCGCCCTCGACCGGGTCACGTTCTGCTTTCCCGACAGCGTGCTCGAACCGACCGACGTCGGCACCGCCGACCGGATGGCGCTGCTCCCGTTGCTCCCGCACCGCGAACTCGGTGATCTCGATCACTACATCGAGGCCCAGGTCCACGGCGGAGTGTCGATCGAGCGGGACGTGGCGGCGCTGGTGCTCGATCCGTCGTACCGCGGGTCGCCGATCGAAGGGATCGCCCGCGGTCTGCCGTGCGAGTTGCGCTGGCACTCCGGGTACCGCGTCGCCGTCGACGTGATCCGGGAGCACCCGACGTTCCGCGGCGAACACGTGGTCGCCGCCGCCGAGGCGATCGCCGTCGACGGAGCCCTCACGCCGGCCGACATCGGTGCCGCCCGTCGCGACGGCCGCTTCGATCTGCAGACGGTGAAGCAGGTCTGGCACTACCTCGGCCGCTTCGGGCCGCGGGATCCGGCGTACACGGTCGGGACCGACGATCCGCGGACACCCGACGTGATCGAACTGCTCACCGCCCACCTGCGCTTCGCCCACGAGGTGACCCCGCCGGGTCACGTCCACGCCCTCGACGTCGATGCCCTCGTCGACCCGGCGATCACGTTCTGCAGCGCGCGTGGCGACGGGGGCGCACTCCTCGGCGTCGGGGCGCTGCGCCGGATGACCGCCGTCCACGTCGAACTGAAGTCGATGCACACCACCGCCGCTCGCCGCGGCGCCGGGACCGGCCGGGCGATCCTCGACCACCTGCTCGCCGAAGCGGCGGCGGTCGGGGCGCGACAGGTCAGCCTGGAGACGGGCACGGGCGAGGCCTTCGTCCCGGCGCACGCCCTCTACCGGTCGGCCGGTTTCGTCGAGTGTCCGCCGTTCGGCTCGTACACCGCCAATCCGCACAGCGTGTGCATGACGCGCCCGATCTGACTGCGCCGCCACCCGTGCGGGCACGGTCGCCGGGTTCGAATCGGGCGTCTTGTCGGTAGGCTGGGATGCCGCTGCGAGCGCCAGCGGTGCACCCCCGAAGAGGCGAGGTTCTGAGTGAAGTTCAAGAAGGGCGAAACCGTCATCTACCCCCAGCACGGGGCCTGTGTCGTGCAAGGGACGAAGAAGATGGAGTTCTTCGGCGAGAAGCAGGAGTACCTGATTCTCAAGACCGTCATCAACGAGATGACCCTCAAGGTGCCGATCGACAAGACCGACGAGGTCGGCGTTCGTCCGCCGGTGTCGGCCGACGAACTCGAAGACCTCGTGGCGGTGCTCGCCAAGCCCGATCCGCGCGTGCCCTCGAACTGGAGCCGCCGGTTCAAGAACCACCAGGAGAAGCTGAAGAGCGGCGACGTGTACCAGGTCGCCGAGGTGGTCCGGAACCTGGCGGCGCGCAATCGCGACGCCTCGTTGTCGGCCGCCGAGCGCACGATGTACGAGCGGGCCCGGGTCAACCTGATCTCCGAGATCTCACCGGCGCTGAAGGTGTCGGCCGAGGAGGCCGAGGCCTACCTCGACGACGCGCTCGCCAAGGGTGTCCTCAAGACGCCCGCCGACGCCAAGAAGAAGTAATCCCGGCAACGTTCATCCGGGGACGGGTCCGGAATGAACGTTGGTCAGGTGTCGCCTGCGAGGTCGGCGGCGATGCGATCGACCTGCACGAGGATCGCCGCGTAGTTCAGCCACTCGCCGTCGAGGCGGCGGCGCCGTTGCGCGTCGACGTGGTCCTGCGGGTCGGCATCGGCGAGCAACGCCTCGCGAGCCCGGCGTGCTGCGGCCTCGACGCATCGTTGCCGCCGGCCACGAACCTCGTCGAGCGCGGCGGAGAACTCCCCGTCGGCCGCGCCGCCGAGCACGGTGGCCGCCGAGCCGGTCGACCGCCAGGGCGAGCGCTTCGAGGAGCTCGCCGATCGCCGGCATCGCGGCGTGTGCCGTGCCTGACAGCCGGGCGTGGTCGTCGATCCCCCGGGCGATGACCGACACACCGATGGCGGCGCGTTCGAACGTGGTCAGGGCGGCCTCGTAGCGGATCAGCTCGTCGCGGTGGCCGCGATCGCGGAAGTTCCAGCGGATCGCCTCGCGGCTGTTGCCGATCGCCTCGGCGGCGGACGCCACCATGCGGGCGCGCACCTCACGAGCCCGCACGCGCCACTCCTCGGTCTGCTCCGTCGACCAGTCGTGACGGAGGCCTTCGCTCATCGCGATCAGGGTGTCGTGCAGTCCGGAGGCGAGGCGGTGCAGCGTGTCGCGCCCGTCGAGCAGTCGTGACGCGGGCAGGGCCAGCGAGATCGTCACACCCACGACGGCGCCGATGACCGTGTCGGCGGCGCGGTGCAGGCTCGAGTACTGGTCGCTCACCGACACCGTGGTGAGGACGACCAGCACGCTGACGGGCACCTGGCGGGCCGCCGCCCGCGGCAGCCGGAGCCCCAGCTCGGCGACCGCCAGTGACGCTCCCACGAGCAGGGTGACGGTGACGGCGTCGAGGGTGATCGCGTCGCCGATCGCCAACGCCACCAGCACGCCGAGGACCACGGCGACGGTTCGTTCGATGGCGGTGCGGAACGACCCACGGGCGGACACCTGGACGACCACGAGGGCGGTCAGCGAGGCGAGGATCGGCGCGTCGACTCCGGTGATCGGGGCGCTGATCAGCCACGCCAGCCCGGCGGCGAGGGCCGACTTGGCGACGGTTCCGATTTCGACCCGCGTCGGTGGCACCCACGTGACCGCATCGGCGACGCGCCGCCAGGCCTGCTTCCACCTCCCCGCGCCCCGCCGGGTGGTCGTCGCGGGCTCGGCCGTCGGCAGATCGGTCATGTCGTCGGGCGAGTGACGGGCAGCTGCTTGGCGATGCGGGCGATGTCCGGGTGCGCGGAGCGGTGCACGTTCCACGTGGTGACGGTCCACCGGGCTGGCACACCGTCACTCTGGCAGAGTGACAGACTCGCCCGGATGAGCAGGGTCGCATTTCTGGGAATGGGCACGATGGGTGCGCCGATGGCGCGGCACCTGCGTCGCGCCGGTCACGACGTCGTCGTCTACAACCGCACGGCGGCGAAGGCGCTCGCCTGGGTGGCGCTGAACGGCGGCGCCGCGGCACCGACGCCGTTCGAGGCCGCGGAGGATGCGGACGTCGTGGCGCTGTGCGTCGGCAACGACAGCGACGTGCGCGAGGTGACGCTCGGCCCGCACGGCGCGATCGCCGGGATGCGTGCCGGGGCGGTGCTGGTCGATCACACGACGGCGTCGGCCGGCCTGGCGCGGGAACTGGCGGCGGTGTGCCGCGAGCGGGGCTGTCGGCTTCGTCGATGCGCCGGTGTCCGGCGGCCAGGCGGGGGCGGAGAACGGCCAGCTCACGATCATGTGCGGCTGCGACGAGCCCGACGTGTTCGACGCCACACGGGAGGTGCTGGCGGCGTACGCCAAGTCGTGCGTGTGCCTGGGCCCGGCGGGTGCCGGACAGCTGACGAAGATGGTCAACCAGATCTGCATCGCCGGCCTGGTGCAGGGGCTCGCCGAGGGCGTCAACTTCGCCCAGCGGGCGGGGCTCGACGTCGACGAGGTGATCGACGTGATCGGCAAGGGTGCGGCGCAGAGCTGGCAGATGGACAACCGGGCGCGGACGATGGCGGAGAGCTCGTTCGACTTCGGCTTCGCCGTGGAGTGGATGCGCAAGGACCTCGGCATCTGCCTCGAGGAGGCCGAGCGCAACGGGGCCCGGCTCCCCGTCGCCGCCCTCGTCGACCAGTTCTACAAGCAGGTCGTCGCCCGCGGCGGCGACCGCTGGGACACCAGCAGCCTGATCGACCTCCTCCAACACCCCTGAAACGCTTGGGGTCAGGCACCGAGCGTTTCACCCCGCGGAGGTGAAACGTTGAGTGCCTGACCCCAAGCGTTTCAGCGGACGGCGAGGGGCATGTGTTCGACGCCGCGGATGGTGAGGCGGTCGCGGAAGGTCGGCTCGGCGAGCAGCTCGATCTCGTCGAACCGGCGGATCAGGCGCCCGATCACCACCGACGCCTCGAGCTTCGCCAGCGACGCGCCGAGGCAGTAGTGGATCCCGGCGGCGAAGGCCAGATGGCGGTTGGCGTTGGGGCGGTCGAGGTGCAACGTGTGGGGGTCGTCGAACACGGCGGCGTCGTGGTTGGCGGCGCCGAGCACGCACAGCACCGACGAGCCGGGCTCGACCGTCACCTGCTGCGCACCCTCGCCGTAGGTCACCGGCGTCATCGCCACGCGGACGGTGTGCTGGACGGGACCGTCGAACCGCAACAGCTCGTCGACCGCCGATGCGTCGAGCGCCGGATCGTGCTTCCAGCGCTGCAGCTCGTCGGGGTGGCGCAGCAGGGCGAGCGTGCCGTTGCCGATCAGGTTGACCGTCGTCTCGTGGCCGGCGACGTAGAGCAACACGACGAACGACAGGAGCTCCTCGATGCTCAACCGGTCGCCCTCCTCCTCGGCCACCAGGAGCGCCGACAACACGTCGGTGCCGAGATCGGCGCGTCGGGCTTCGACGACCTCGGCCAGGTACGGCACGAGTTGGGCGGCAGCCGCATCGCTGGCGTCGAGCGTCTCGAGCGTGGCGGTGGGTTCGAGTGAGGCCGTGAGGGCCTGGCTCCAGTCGCGGATCTCGTCGGTGCGGTCCTGGGGCAGGTCGAGCAGGTCGGAGATCACCTGGAACGGCACGGGGAACGCCAATTCGTCGACGAGTTCCAGCTCTCCCCGCTCGGCCGCCCGATCGAGCACGGCGTCGACCTGGGCTTCGATGCCACTGCGCAGCGCGTCGATCGCCGACGGGGTGAAGGCCTTGCTCACGAGCCGCCGGAGGCGGGTGTGGTCGGGAGGATCGAGATTGAGGATCGTCTTGGCACCGTCGCGCCGCCGGGCGCGTCGCCGTTCGAAGATCGGATCGTCGCGGGGCGTCGCGTTGGCGTCGACGTCGCGGCTGAAGTCGTTGCTCCGCAGGGTGCGCGCCACGTCGTCGTACCGGGTGATGATCGTCAGGCCGACCGGCGTCACGTGCGCCGGCGACTCGGCGCGCAGCCGGTCGTAGAACGGGTACGGGTTCGACCGGAAGGCCGGGTCGAACGGGTTGTACACCGCCGGCCCGTCCGCCGCGACCGGGGGGCCGTCCATGTCGGCCACAGGAATCGCGACGCCGTCGGTCATGGCGACATGTCTACACGGCGGCCGCTTCGGCGACGGCGTCGACGACCCGGTCGATCTGGTCGTCGGTGATCACGAGCGGCGGGCAGAACGTCGAGCGTGTCGGCACCGATCGCCCGCACGACCACACCGAGTTGTTGCATGCGATCGCGGATCGCGCTGGCGTCCTGGTCGGCGCGCAGGCCGACGCCGTAGATGGCCCCGTCGCCGCGGACGTGGTCGATCACGCCGTCGTCGGCGAGTGCCCGCAGGCCGCCGCCGAGGCGGGTACCGATGCGCTCCACCTCGCCGACCAGGTTCTCGCGTTCGATGATCGCCAGGTTCGCCAATCCCGCGGCGCAGGCCGACGCGTGACCCGAATACGTGTAGCCGTGGCGGAGGATGAACGCCGGATCGGCCTCGAGCGCCGCGCGCACCGCGGCGCCCACGATCACCCCGCCGAGCGGCTGGTAGCCGGACGTGACGGCCTTGGCGAACGTGGTCATGTCGGGCTGCACGCCGTAGTGCTGCGCCGCGAACCACGAGCCGAGCCGGCCGAACCCGGTGATCACCTCGTCGAAGATCAGCAGCGCGCCGTGCTGGTCGCACAGGTGGCGTGCCCCCTCGAGGTAGCCGTCGGCGGGCGGATACACGCCGGCCGCGCCCTGCACCGGCTCGGTGAGCACCGCGGCGACCCGGTCGGAGTGCTGCGCCATCAGGACCGACAGCGCCTCGATGTCGTCGCTCGGCACCTGGACGACATCGGCGAGGAGTTCGCCGTAGCCCTCCTTGTTGAGCGGGAGACCCTGGGCGCTCGTCCCGCCGTAGTTCGTGCCGTGGTAGCCGCGCACCCGCGAGATGATCAGTCGCCGCTCGGGCCGGCCGGCGAGGACGTGGGTGAGGCGGGCCAGCTTCATCGCCGAGTCGACCGCTTCGGAGCCGGAACCGGCGAAGAAGACGCGGGCCTCGGGCGTCGATGTGAGCGACACGATGCGGTCGGCGAGCTGCTCGGCCGGGGCGTTGGTGAACGGATCGAAGCACGAGTACGTCTCGATCGTGCGGATCTGCTCGGCGACGGCGTCGGCGATCTCCGCCCGTCCGTGGCCGACGTTGCAGTACCACAGGCTCGCCATCGCATCGATCAACTCGTTGCCGTCGCTGTCCCACAGGAGCGCTCCCTCGCCACGCGCGATGGTGACGAAATCCCCCCGGGTCGGCTTGGCGAACGGATGCAGGAAGGTGTTGGGCACCCCTCCATCCAACCAGAATCTCGGGTGCGTGCTTGTTGTGGCAGGGTGAGACACGTGACGACACGAACCGATCCGTTCACCGAAGCTGCGGGCCGCGTGGAGCGTGGCGCCGACCACCACGCCGAGGCGGAGGCGCTGGTCGAGTCGATGACGCTCGAGGAGAAGCTCGGCTGCCTGGACGGCGACACACCGTTCTGGCCCGGCCTCACCGACATGAGCGGAGGCGGTGGCTACTACCTCCATCCGTGGCCGGCGGCGGTGGTCGGGCGGCTGGGGATTCCGGGCATCCAGTTCGCCGACGGACCGCGCGGCTGCGTGATCGGCGACGCCACCGCGTTCCCGGTGAGCATGGCCCGTGGTGCGACGTTCGATCCCGACCTGGAGGAGCGGATCGGCGAGGCGATCGGTGCCGAACTCCGCGCCAGCGGCGCGACGTTCACCGGCGCGGTGTGCATGAACCTGCTCCGCCACCCGGCGTGGGGTCGCGCCCAGGAGACCTACGGCGAGGATCCGCACCATGTCGGGGTGATGGCCGCGGCGCTCACCCGCGGCCTGCAGCGTCACGTGATGGCGTGCATGAAGCACTTCGCGCTGAACTCGATGGAGAACGCCCGGTTCACGGTCGACGTGACCGTGGGCGAGCGAGCGCTCCACGAGGTGTACCTGCCGCACTTCGAGCGCGTCGCCGCCGAGGGCGTCGCTTCGGTGATGAGCGCCTACAACTCGGTCAACGGTGAGTGGTGCGGACAGAACACCGTCCTCCTGACCGACATCCTCCGCGAGGAGTGGGGCTGGGACGGATTCGTCGTCTCCGACTTCATCTTCGGGCTCCGTGACGCCGTCGAGTCGGTCCGCGCCGGGCTCGACATCGAGATGCCGTTCCGGCAACAGCGCGCGCTGGCGCTCGGCGATGCCGTCGCGAGCGGTGAACTCACCGTCGATGACGTCGACCGCGCCGTCGGCCGGATCGTGGCGACGCTGCTGCGGTTCGCCCCGCAGATCGCCGAGCGTCCGTCGCTCGACGTCGTCGGCAGCGACGCCCACCGCCGGCTCGCCTTCGACACCGCGGTGCGTTCGGCGGTCCTGCTGCGCAACGAGGGGGGCCTGCTCCCGATCGATCCACGCGACGACCGGTCGTGTGGCCGTACTCGGCCGTCTCGCCGGAGTACGCAACCTCGGCGACGGTGGCTCGAGCGATGTCCGATCGTCGTCGGTGGTCACCGCGCTGGCCGGTCTCCGCGCGGCGTTCGGCGACGAGCGGATCGTCCATCACGCGACCGACGCCTCGATCGCCGCCGACGCCGACGTCGCGGTCGTGGTCGTCGGTTACACGAAGGACGACGAGGGCGAGTACATGGGCGCCTCCGACATGCAACAGCTGAGCGCCGAGCTGTTCCCCCCGGTCGAGCACCCCGAGCTCGGAGCCGGCGCGCCGATGGCGCCGTTCGCTCCCACCGGTCGGGCTCACCCTTCCGCAGCGCCTCCCGAGCAGGGCACCGCTTCGTCACCGCCGGACGACGCGTCCCCAGCGTCTGCCCCGATGGCGCTCGGCGGCGACCGGGTGTCGCTGCGACTCTCCGCCGACGACGAGGCGCTGATCCGCGCCGCGGCCGCCGTGTGCGACCGCGTGGTCGTGGTGGTGGTCAGCGGGTCGGCCGTGGTGATGCCCTGGGCCGACGAGGTGGGGGCGGTGCTGCAGTCGTGGTACGGCGGCGTGGAGGGAGGCGCGGCGCTGGCATCGATCATCGTCGGATCGTCCGAGCCGGGCGGTCGGCTGCCGTTCGCCGTCCCTCGTGAGGAGGGCGACCTCGCCTTCTTCGACCGTGATGCGCGCACCATCGAGTACGACCTGTTCCACGGCCAGTGGCTGCTCGACCGGAACGGCGTCGAGGCGCACTTCCCCTTCGGTTGGGGCCTCGGCTACTCCGCCGCGGAGATCGAAGCCGCGTCGCTGATCGACGACGACCGTCGGGTCGCGGTCACCGTGCGCAACGACAGCGATCGCGCCACCTCGACCGTCGTCTTCGCGCACGCCGGCGTCGACGGGTCGACGTTCGAGCGGCCCGTTCGTCGACTGGTCGGGTTCACCCGCATCGAACTCGATCCCCGCGCGACCGCGACCGCCGTGATCGATCCCGACTGGTCGATGCTCGACATCCGGGCCGACGGCACCTGGCTGACCGAGCAGGGCACCGTTCTCGTCGACATCGGCCTGCACGCCCACGATCCCCGAGCGCTGACGGTGCGGATCGAACGCGGCTGAGTCGACCTGTCGGAGGGCTCTGATTCAGCGTTAGCGTCCGGTCGATGCGCAAGCCAGATGTGACCATCCCCGCCGAACAACCGCCGACCGAGCTCGTCAAGGACGACGAAACGGTGGGGGAGGGCGACGAGGCGGTCGCCGGCTCGGACGTCACCGTGCACTACGTCGGGGTGTCGTGGTCGACCGGCGATCAGTTCGATGCCTCGTGGGACCGGATGGAGCCGTTCCGCTTCGGCCTCGGCCGGGGCCAGGTCATCCAGGGCTGGGACGACGGCGTGCAGGGCATGAAGGTCGGCGGTCGGCGCCGGCTCACGATCCCGCCGCACCTCGGCTACGGCGCGTCGGGCGCCGGCGGCGTGATCGGGCCGAACGAGACGCTCGTCTTCGTCGTCGATCTCCTCGCCGTCGACTGACCCAACGACGGGGACGTCGTCAGGCGGTGGCGGCGGCGAGGAACTCCTCGCGGGTCGCCGGGCCGATCGGCTCGGGTGCCGGCCGGTCGTGGCGCTGCTCCCACGCTGCGAGGACCCGGGCCGACACGTCGGTGTCCGACATCAGCGCGTCGGGCTCGCTGAGCAGGTTGAGGTTCCGGACGAACGCCCGCAGCACGACGGCATCGGTCTGGAGCGCGGGGATGAGACCGTCGCGGAACACCGCGCGCATCATCGTGCGCGGGTCCGTGTCGTCGCCATCGGGATCCTCGCCGGCCAGGATCGCCGCCGCGACGCGTCGCGCCTCGGCGTCCTGGACCACGGTCGATCGGTACCACGGCAGGATCTCGCGGCGCAGCGCCTCGTCGTAGTCGAGCGCGATGGCCCGGAGGTCGTCATGGCGTTCGATGGCGTCGGCGAGCAGTTGCGCCCCCCAGTACCCGGTGCTGCACCCCCTCCCGTAGAGCGGGTTCGTGCACAGCACGGCGTCGCCGATGGCGATCACCCCGAGGGCGACCGGCTCACCGTCGACGACGAAGTCACGCCAGCGGTTGAGGAGCCCGGCCATCACGTGCACGTCGTCGTCGAGCGGCTCGGCCCGGCCGTCGAGGAACGGCTCGGCGACGACGAGCTCACGGGCGGCGTGGTCGAAGTTGACCGGGTCGGCGAGCGTCTTGCGCAGCTCCTCGTCCGCCGTCGGTGCGGCGAGCGTGAGCGAGAAGGTCCGGTTGTCGCCGACGAAGACGCCGTACTTGACGTAGCCGAGGTCGCCACCGATCAGCCCGCTGCGGGGCGGGTAGTCAGCGCCCTCGCGCAGGCGGAAGAAGCGTGAGAAGTAGACGATGCCGGTGTCCTCCACCTCCTCGTCGGGCAGCGCCACGCCGAGTTCGCCGAGCCAGTCGGGCAGGGCCGAACGCCGCCCCGCGGCGACCACGACGAGATCGCTGTCCACCGTCGAACCGTCCTCGAGCCGGACGCCGCTGACGACCGGCGGCGTGTCGTCGCTCGCCACGAGGCCGACGACGGCCCGGCCGCCCTCGAACGTGACGTTGCCCTCCTCGAGCGCCATCCGTCGCAGCACCCATTCGAACGTCGTGCGCCGGCAGGCGAGCATGACCAGTTCGTCGTCGCCGGGCTCGCGCACGAAGTTCGTGATCGTCGGCGGGAGGTCGTCGCCGAAGCGCATCTCGGTCGCGCCGGCCTCGAGCAGTGCGTCGAGCACGTCGGGTTCGTTCCGGGCGAGCGACGTGCGGAGCCGGCCGAGGAAGGCGTGGCTGTGGCGCACCTGGGGCGCACCGCGGCGCACCCATTCGAACGCGGCGTCGGGCGTGTCGGGCATCGCCGTGCGGTCCCGTTCGATCAGCGTGACGGCGTGACCGAGCCGCCCGAGTTTCAATGCTGCCGACAGTCCTGCGACGCCGCCTCCGACCACCGTGATTTTCACCGGGGCGACACTAGGTGGCGCGTCACCCCGCTGGCCGGGTCGGAGCGGGTTCAGCTGCCGTCGATCTCGAGGGCGAAGCCGTCGAGCAGGCGGTTCAGGTTGCGCGTGAACCGTTGGGGGTCGCGGGATTGGCGGGAGAGTTCGGCGAACGCCCCGTCGATGCCGTGTTCGGCCGCGATGGCGGTGAGCGCCGGATAGTCGCCCGATCCGACGAGCCCGGACATGTAGTCCTTCACGTCGTCGCCCAGCGACGAGTCGGCGTCCATGAAGTTGTTGCGTTCCGTCATGCAGAACCCGAACACGTACTCGTCGACGGCGGTGATCAGATCGAACCGTTCGGCGAGCGAGATGTCGAGCGACATCACCGCCTGCATCGATTGGTCGAAATGACGCACGCCGTTCGGTCCGGGAGCGGGATCGTCGCGGATGTCGAGTGTCCACGGGTGGCGGCGCAACACGTCGCGCGAGCGGTGGGCGATCGCCGAGATCGCCTCGCGCCACTCGGCCGGGAGTTCGCCGTCGGGAACGATCAGCTCGCCCATCACCGAGTCGTTGACGATCGCCAGGAGCTCGTCCTTGGTGCGGATGTAGTGGTACAGCGTCATCGTGCCGGCATCCAGTTCGGCTGCCAGGCGTCGCATGGAGAGCGCCTCGAACCCCTCCTCGTCGGCGATCTTCACCGCCGCCGCGGCGATCTCGTCACGGCTGAACTTGGTGCGCCGGGCCCCGGGCTCGGGCCGCGTCCACACGTCGTGGGCGGCGATGCGGGCGGTGAGGTCTTCGAGCAGCGCGGACTTGCGGGCGAGTTCGGCCGACGCCTGGTCGACCTTGGCGCCCAGCCGCTCGGCAACCTGTTCGACCTTGCGCGCCGCCTTCTGCGACGCGGCAGCGTGGGCGCCGTGGTGCCCGGCGCCGTGGGCGGGATGTGACGGCTGTCCGGAATCACCGCTTGCCATTCGTACAGTGTACTGGTAAGACTGGTCGTACTATGTACGACGAAGAAGTACGCCATACGAACTCCCATCAGAACTTGGCGTCACCGTCGGCGTCGACGCTGACGCAGCCCGGCATCCACGCCGGCATTCGGGCGGTCGGTCTCGGGAAGCGGTTCGGCGATCTCTGGGCGCTGCGCGGGCTCGATCTCGACGTCGCGCCCGGCACGGTGCTCGGTCTCCTCGGCCACAACGGCGCCGGCAAGACCACGGCCATCCGCATGCTCACGACGCTGTCGATCCCGACCGAAGGCCAGGCCTGGGTGGCCGGTTTCGACGTCGCCACGCACCCCGACCAGGTCCGTCGGCGGATCGGGGTCGCCTCGCAACAGGCGACCGTCGACCCGTACCTGAGCGGTCGGCTCAACCTCGAGTTGATCGGTCGCCTCAACCAACTGCCGCGCAAGGTCGCCCGCGCCCGGGCCGACGAACTGCTCGAACGGCTCGAACTCACCGAGTCGGCCGGCAAGCTCGTGAAGTCGTACTCGGGCGGCATGCGCCGCCGGATCGATCTCGCCGCCTGCGTCGTGGCCAAGCCGAGTGTGCTCGTGCTCGACGAGCCGACCACCGGGCTCGATCCCCGCAGCCGCGAGGACCTCTGGCAGATGCTGCGGGATCTCGTCGCCGACGGGACCACGCTGTTGCTGACCACGCAGTATCTGGAAGAGGCCGATCGGCTCGCCGACCACATCGTCCTGCTCGACCACGGCCGCACCGTCGCCTCGGGGTCGCCGGCGCAGCTGAAGACCCAGATCGGAGGCGACCGGATCGAGGTGACCGTCACCGAGCCCGGTGATCTCGTCGCTGCCGCCGGCCTCGTCGCCCAGTTCTCGTCCGACGAGCCGACCGTCGATGCCGCGGCGCAGACCGTCACGGCGCCCGTCGAGGCCGACGTCCGGATCGTGGAGGTGGTGCGGGCGCTCGACGAGTCGGGCATCGACATCCGCGACATCAACCGCCGCCAGGCGACGCTCGACGACGTGTTCCTGAGCCTCACCGGGCCCGGCGCCGAATCGACCACCCGCATCCAGGAACCCGCACAGGAGACGTCATGACCGCAACCTTGGACCAACTCGACGCGCCACCCGTCGCGGTGGGCAGCGATCGCCCGACGGGCACACTCTGGCGCGACTCGCTCGTCTTCGCCCGGCGCAACGCCGAGCACATCCGACAGATCCCCGAGAAGCTGCTCGACGTCACCGTGCAGCCGATCATGTTCGTCCTGTTGTTCGCCTTCGTCTTCGGCGGTGCGATCAGCGTCGACGGCGGCAACTACCGCGAGTACCTGATCGGCGGCATCCTCGTGCAGAGCTTGGCCTTCGGTCTGATGGGTCCCGCCGTGTCGATCTCGACCGACCTCAACGAAGGGGTGATCGACCGCTTCCGCTCCCTGCCGACCGCGCGGTCGGCGTATCTCGTGGGGCACTTCGTGTCGGAGGTCGCCGCCGTGATCCTCGCCATCACCATCCTCCTCACGACCGGGCTGCTCATCGGATGGCGGACGCACAGCGACCCGTGGCACGTCGCCCAGGCGATCGTGCTCCTGATCGCCTTCGCCTCGGCGATGATCTGGGTCGGCACGTGGATCGGGATGAAGGCCCGTTCGGCCGACGCCGTCCAGGGCATCGTGTTCGTGGTGATCTTCCCGCTGACGTTCGTCAGCAACGCGTTCGTGCCGGTGCAGTCGATGCCCGACGCCTTGCAGTGGGTCGCCTCGTGGAATCCGATCAGTGCCATCGTCGCCGCCGTGCGGGTGCTGTTCGGTAACCCGACCACGCCGGTCACCAAGGAGGTCTGGCCGACGATGCATCCGGTCGCCGCCGCCTGGATCTACACGGTCATCATCCTGGTGATCGCCGTCCCGGCCGCCATCCGGCTGCATCGGGCCCGCACGACCGACTGACCGCACGTCGATCGCCATCGTCGGCACCGGGGAGGGCAGACTGGTCGCTTCGTGGAGCGACGTGATCGGAGGAGTGATGCCCGAGGAGTTCGAGGGAGATCTGGCGGGGGCTGTGTTCTGGGGTGCCGATCTCCACGGCGCCCGCTTCCGTGACGTCGACCTCACCGGGACGAGGATCACCCATTCGTGGTTCGTCGATGTCGAGATCGATGCCTTGATCGACCGCGTCGTGATCAACGGCGTCGATGTCACGGCGTACGTCAACGAGCGGGATCCGTGGTTTCCGCTGCGGGGGATGCTCCGGCCGTCCACGCCCGACGGCTTGCGGGAGGCGTGGTCGGCCCTCGAGGACGAGTGGAAGGCCACGATCGATCAGGCGAGGGCCCTCCCCGAACCGGCGCTGGACGAGTCGGTCGACGACGAGTGGTCGTTCGTGCAGACGTTGCGCCATGTCGTGTTCGCCACCGACAAGTGGTTCACGCATCCGATCCTCGACGAGCCCTTCGACCCGATGGGGTTGCCGAACTCCGGCTCCGTGGACTTCCCGTGGCCGGGCCTCGACTACGACCTGACGCCGTCGTTCGCCGAGGCGATGGCCGTGCGTGACGACCGGGCCGCTCGGTTCCGCGACTACCTCGCCGCCGTGACGCCGGATGATCTCGACCGCACCGTCGACGTGCTGGAGAACGGCCCGCACCCGGTGCGGGAGTGTCTGTTCACCGTGCTCGAGGAAGCGTTCTGGCACAACCGCTACGCCCGGCGCGACCTCGAGCAACTCCGCGCCGGCCGAACGTAACTCCCCCCGGCCCGCCCGGTCCCGACCAATCTCGGTCACATTTGGGCCGGATTCCGAACCGAATGTGACCGGGATCCGGGAGCGGGCGGGGATCTGGCGAGGAGGGCGGGGATCTGGCGAGGAGGGCGGGTCACCCGTCGGTGCGCTGGCAGACGGGGCACCACACGGACGACCGCGTCGCCACCACGCCGTGCTCGAGTGCCGATCCGCACGTCGGGCAGAGCGCCGGTTCCTTCCACCTCGCGCCCGTCAACCAGCGGCTGGTGCGCGGCGTGTGGCCGGCCCGGGCGACCGCCCGGACGACCGTCCGCAACGAGCGGTGCAGGCGGGCCCACTGGGCATCTGTCAGCGTCGCCGTCGGCGTCCTCGGGTCGATCCCGGCGCGCCACAGGATCTCGTCGCTGAGAAAGTTCCCGATCCCCGCGATCCGGGTCTGGTCGATGAGCGCCGCCTTGATCGTCGAGCGCCCCGGTTGCAGCCGGTTGCGCAGGTCCGCGGCGGAGATCCCGAGTGCGTCCACGCCGAGCGGGCCGACGATCTCGTTCACCTCGTCGGCCGTCGCCGCGACGTAGATGCCGCGCAGCTTTCGGAGATCCCGGAACCGGAACTCCCCGGCGTCGGTGGCGAAGATCACGCGGTCGTGCCGGTGCACCTCGGCCTCGTCCGCCACCAACGAGCCCGTCATCGCGAAGTGGAACAGCACGGTGAGGTCGCCGACCGGAACCCGCAACCATTTGCCGGTCCTGACGGCGCGGCCGATCTGTCGGCCGACGAGCGCGTCGACGAACTCTGCTGACGATCGATTCCGCAGGATGCCGGCATCACGCACGTCGATCTGTTCGATCGTGGCGCCCTCGAATCGCCGGATCAGTCGACGAAACCCCTCCACGTCTCCGAGTTCGGGCATCGTCACTTCTCTACCCGAACCGTTCGCTGCGGAGACGGCGCCACGGCCCGCGAGCCTGTTTGCGGCCCGAACCATCGGGGTAGCGACGCGCATGGCAAAGCCAGCACCGACGCGGGCCAAGACCACCAAGCGCGCCGATCCACGTCGAAGGGGTCCACGTCGAAGGGGTCGACGAAATCGAAGGCGCCCACGAAATCAAAGGCGCCGGCGAAGTCGAAGGCGTCGACGAAGCGACGACGCCCAAAACCGCGAAAACGTCGAAGTCGGGCTCGACCTCGAAGCGGGCGGCCCCGAAGCCGCGCGCGTCGGCCGCCCCTGATCGTCTCGCGACGTACCGCCGCAAGCGCGATTTCTCGGTCACGCCCGAGCCGTCGGGCGAACGGCCGTCGACCGCGCCGCCCGCCGCGGCAGGCAACCGGTTCGTGGTGCAGCGCCACCGGGCGACCCGCCTCCACTACGACCTGCGCCTCGAGGCCGCGGGCGTGCTTGCTCAGCTGGGCGGTGCCCAAAGGCCCGACGCTCGATCCGGCCGCTCGGCGGATGGCGGTCCACGTGGAGGACCACCCGCTCGGCTACTTCGACTTCGAGGGCGTGATCCCGGCGGGCGAGTACGGCGGCGGTGACGTGATCGTGTGGGACTGGGGCACCTGGAAGCTGACCGGTGCCGACGATCCGATCGAAGCCGTCGAGGCGGGCGACCTGCACTTCGATCTGTTCGGCGAGAAGCTGCACGGTCACTTTGCCCTCGTCCGTCGTGGCGCGTCGGGCTCGCGTGAACAGTGGATGCTGTTCCACAAGCGCGACGAACACGCGGTGGAGGGTTGGGACGCCGAGGAGCACCCGACGTCGGTCAAGACCGGGAGGACCAATGACGAGGTGAAGGCATCGCCGGCGGCGACCTGGTCGAGCAGTGCCCTGTGGAACGGTCCCGACGCCGATGAGCTGGCGACGCTCGACGAACTCCCGGCGCGCGGCGGACAGTGGGCGCTCGGCGACCACACGCTGAAGCTGACCAATCTCGACAAGGTGCTGATACCAGCCAGCCGGCCGCACCAGGCGGTCACCAAGCGCGATCTGATCAGGCACTACGCATCGGTCGCCCCGGCGATCCTGCCCTACCTGGCCGGCCGCCCGATCAACCTCCACCGCTACCCGGACGGCATCGAGGAACCCGGCTTCTGGCACAAGGCGCGTCCGACGCACGCGCCCGACTGGCTCGCGTCGTGGCGCAACGACGAGGCCGACCCGGGCGAGACCGAGGTGTACTCGGTGCTCGACAGCGCGGCGGCCCTGGCGTGGGCCGCCAATTTCGGCGCCGTCGAACTCCACCCGTGGACGTCGACCACCGATCACCCCCACGAGCCGACGTGGGCGATGATCGACATCGATCCCGGGACGTCGAGTTCGTTCGAGGACGTGGTGCTGCTCGCCCGGCTGCATCGCACCGCGCTCGACCAGATGGGCGTTGAAGGCGGCCCGAAGCTGAGCGGACGTCGCGGCATCCAGGTCTGGATACCGGTCGCCAAGGGCTACACGTTCGACGACACGAGAGCCTGGGTCGAACGGCTCTCGCGGATCATCGGTGCCAGCGTCCCCGACATGGTGAGTTGGGAATGGGAGAAGGCGAAGCGCAAGGGTCTGGCGCGGCTCGACTACACCCAGAACGCGATCAACAAGACGCTGGTCGCGCCGTTCAGCGTGCGTCCCGCCGCCGGCGCGCCGGTGTCGGTGCCGATCACCTGGGACGAACTCGACGATCCGGATCTGCGCCCCGACCGCTGGACGATCCGCACCATCGCCGAGCGCCTGGCGGGTGTCGGCGACCCGCTCGCTCCGCTGATCGGCAAACAGCAGCGGCTGCCCGATCTCTCATGACGGTGGCCTGAGCGCCAGGTCGGCGAGCAGGGCGGCGTGATCCGACGGGCGCTCGCCGCCGCGCTCGACATGGTCGATCCACGTGGTGACCAGCCGGTCGGCGAGGCCGGGGTCGGCGGCCAGCACGTCGATCCGCATGCCGAGGTTGCGCGAGTAGTTCAGCCCGTGGTTCCACCACGTGAAGCGGCGTTCCCGTGGACCCCAACGGCGCACGTCGAGATCGACGAGCCCGGCCCCGAGCACCGCCGCCAGAGCCTCACGTTCGGGCGGGGTCACATGCGTGAGACCGACGAAGGCGTCGGGATGGAAGATGTCGCTGTCGGTGGCCGCGACGTTGACGTCGCCGCCCAGCACGAGCGGACCGTCTGCCACCCACTCGGCGACCTGATCGCGCAGCGCCGCCAGGAATTGCAGCTTGTAGTCGTAGTGCCAGTGCCCGACCTCACGGCCGTGGGGCACGTAGACGCTGGCGCACCGGATCGGCTCGGGCGCTTCGATCACGGCGGAGATCAACCGCGGCTCGCGGCCGAGGAACTCGTTGGCGAAGTCGGCCGAGGTGAGGACGTCGCGGATCCGGTGGCGGGCGGCGATGGCGACCCCGTTGTACGCGCCGGAACCCCAGTGCACGATGTCGTATCCCAGCGCGTCGAACACTTCGGCCGCGACCGGCGCCACCTCGCTCGCCTTGGTCTCCTGCAGCAGGAGGACGTCGGGCCGGGCGCGGTCGAGGAACCGACGGATCGCCGGTGCCCGCGCCTTGAGCGAGTTGACGTTCCACGTCGCCACCCTGAAGTGCTCGGGTGCCGGACCGGTCGGCGACATCTCGGGTCGCAGCGCCAGCGCCGCCTCGCGACGCCGGCGCCGCGCTGCTTGCACCTCAGCCGTCGCCACCTCGATGTTCTCCCCGAGCGCCGGGCGTCAGGCCGGGTCGAGGATGACGACGGGGATCTCCCGGCTCGTGCCGGCTTCGTAGTCGGCGAAGCCGGGGTAGTCGGCCTTCTGCTTCTCCCAGATCGGGCCACGCTCGTCGGGCTCGGCGGTCCGGGCGCGGAAGGAGCGCGTCGTGGTGCCGATCTCGGCGGTGACGTCGGGGTGGGCGACGAGATTGCGGTACCAGTCCGGGTTGCTGGGTGCGCCCGCCTTGGAGGCGAACACGGCGACCGAGTCGCCGAGGTCCTGGTACATCATGGGGTTGACGCGCTCCTTGCCGGTGCGGGCGCCCGTGGTGTGGAGGAGCAGCAGGGGAGCGCCTTCGAAGTTGCCGCCCACCCGGCCCTCGTTGGCGCGGAACTCGTCGATGATCTGGGTGTTCCAGTCGTTGGTGTCGGTCACGGGAGTCTCCTCGATGGTGTCGGGATGGTCACTGCAATTGACGTGGACCCGCCATCGGCTGCGTGTGGCGGCCCGACCTGCACTACCCGTTGGCCGACCCGACGACACCGCCCTGTCTGCCCACGGCGCGATGCGGGCACAGGGAGGGCCATGACGAACCGGAGGCCGACTTCATGACGTGCCGTATCGCCCAGCTCACCCTCGACGTCGTCGACGTCGGACGGATGTCGGAGTTCTGGTCGCTCGCACTCGGCTATCGGGTGGTCCCGGACGAGGGGCGTTCCGTTCATCTCGTCCCGCCGGACGATGCCGGCTTCGACCGACCCACCATGTGGCTGCAACCGGTGGATGACGTCGAGCGGCGCAAGAACCGATGCCATCCCGACCTCGACGCCGAGGATCCCGCCGCCGAGGTGACCCGACTGCTGGAACTCGGCGCCGCCCACGCTGATGTCGGCCAGCGCGGCGATGAAGGGTTCGTCGTCCTGCGGGATCCGGAAGGCAACGAGTTCTGCGTCCTCGGTGCGGATCGGCCGACTGCCGACGAGGTGACCGATGTCTGACGATCTGCTCGCCATCTACCTGACCGATCATCTGGCCGGCGCGACCGGGGGCAGCAACCGCATGCGCAGCCTCGCCGATCACGAACGATCCGCGAGCGACGCCGGCGAGCTCGCCACGATCGCGACCGAAATCGAGCAGGACCGCGAGACGCTCACCCGGATTCTCGCCGCCGCCCACGTGTCCCCCCGCCGGTACAAGATGGCCGCGGCCTGGTTGGCCGAACGCGTCGGCCGGCTGAAGTCCAATGGATCCTTCCGGCGCTCGCCACTCACGAGCGTCCTCGAACTCGAGTTCCTGCGCATGGGCGTCACCGGCAAGATCGCCCTGTGGGAGTCGCTCCGGAGCACCGAACTCCGCGACGAGTTCGATTTCGACGAACTGCTCGAGCGCGGCTACCGACATCTCCAAGGACTCGAGGCTGCGCACGCTCGGCGGGCGTCCGTCGTCGGCCGACGATCTGCGGATCGGACGGTGGGGGAGAGCGCCCGGCGTTGACGTCGGCGAGCGGCATCTGAGAGTCGACCGCCTCACGACGGGAGTTACAGTCGGTTCGCCGCTCGCTCCGCCCGTCGACCGAAGGAGGCAGGATGGGACTCTACGGTCAGCACGTGCTGCCCCGCATCGTCGACGTTGCGTGCGGATCAGCGTCCTTGCATGAGCTGCGGGAACGCGTGTGCGCAGGGCTCCACGGTCGCGTCGTGGAGATCGGGTTCGGGTCCGGACTCAATGTTCCCTTCTATCCGGGTTCCGTCGTCGCGGTCTCGGCGGTCGAGCCGGCAGACCTCGGGTGGAAGCTGGCCGGCGAGCGCGTCGCTGGGTCGCCGATCGCCATCGAGCGTTGCGGGCTCGATGGCCAAACGTTGCCGTTGCCCGACGACAGTTGCGACACGGCGTTGTCGACGTGGACCCTGTGCACGATTCCCGACGCGGTCGCCGCGTTGCTCGAGGTTCGTCGTGTTCTGAAGCCCGGAGGAACGCTGCATTTCGTGGAACACGGACTCGCACCCGACGACGAGGTGCAGCGCTGGCAACATCGCTTGGAACCGTTGCAGAAGCGTCTGTTCGGCGGATGCCACCTCACCCGGCCGATCCTCGATCTGCTGACGAAGGCCGGGTACACGATCTCGGCGGTCGACGTGTTCTACGAGGAAGGCGCGCCGAAGTTCCTCGCCGCCCAGTCCCTCGGCGTCGCCGTCGCCCCGTAGGCACTCGCGAAAAGCGCTGTGGCTCTCAGCCGGTGAACCATCCGGTGACGTCGAGCAGGACGTGGGTCGAGCCGAAGCGGTAGACCTGCGCGCCACCGCCGGAGGCGACCGGGCTCACCACGGCGTTGGCGATCGTCTGGCCCTCGTAGGACGTGTCGAGACTCGACGACGCCCCTGCCGACACCGGTGTGGGAACGAGTCGCGGGAAAGGTATTCTCCGGCACGCACCGACACGATCGTTGGTGCGACTGCGAGGGGTGAAGGAGGGTGCGATGTCGAGCGACACGGAGGCGGTGTCCCAACGGGACGTGCAGAACGATCAGCGTCTCGATCCGCGCGTCAAGCGAGCGCTGCGCAGCGTCCCGTCGCGCCGGTTGAGCGACATCGACAGCCGCGAGCGTTTGGTCGAGATCTCCAATTCCGAGTCGGCCCTGTCGATGGCGGCCAAGCTCGAGGACCTCTACGCCCGCTTCGACACCGCCGAGGTGGCGCCGTTCGACGGTCTGCGAATCGAGACGCGAGAGTTCGCGTCGGCGCCGGACGGCAACATCGTCAAGGTCCAGTTCATCCGTCCCGATGGCGACCACGTCGTTCCCGGTGTCGTGTACCTCCATGGCGGAGGTATGCAGACCGGCTCGTGCTTCAACGCGATGTACCGGATGTGGGGCCGCGTGCTGGCCCATCAGGGCCTGGCCGTGGCGATGATCGACTTCCGCAACTGCCTCACGCCGTCGTCGGCGCCCCAGATCGACCCGTACCCAGCTGGCCTGAACGACTGTGTGGCAGGGGTGCGTTGGACGGTCGACCATGCCGTCGAGCTCGGCGTCGACCCAGATCATGTGATCGTCGCGGGTGAGAGTGGCGGCGGGAACCTGACTCTGGCAACCGGGATGCAGTTGTTGCGCGACGGCGACATGGGACTCGTCCGTGGTCTGTACGCGCTGTGCCCGTACATCGCCGGCCGCTGGCCGCAGGAGCGGTTCCCGTCATCGATCGAGAACGAAGGCATCCTCCTCAACCTGCACCACAATCGCGGTGCGGTCGCCTACGGCATCGAGCAGCTCGACGCCGGGAATCCCTTGGCGTGGCCGTCGTTCGCCACCGACGACGACGTGCATGGCTTGGCGCCCACGTTCATCAGCGTCAACGAAGCGGACCCGCTGCGCGACGAGGGCATCGAGTTCTACCGGCTGCTGCTGCGCGCCGGGGTCAGCGCGCAGTGCCGCGTCGTGATGGGCACGTCGCACGGCATGGACGTGTTCGCCGCGGTCCTGCCCGATGTCGCCGCCCAGACCGCGGCCAGCATCGCTCTGTTCGCACGCTCCTGAGACTGGTCTCGAAACACGATCTCTCGTGCCTCAGTCGTGCCTCACAGAGCGGAAACAGGGGTCACTTCGCGGAGTGGCCGGAACGTGCGGCGATCAACCGGGACGTTCGGTCGCGTTCCTCGACGCTCGGCTGGCCGTAGTCCTGCGGTAGGAAACGCGTTGGCGGTGACAGATCAGTCGCGGAAGGACACACAGTGCACCACCACGCCGTTTGCATCGGATCGCTCGCCCATCCACCTGTCGGTTGGGCTCGATGAGCAGACTCTGAGGGTGGATCAGCTCGAGATTGATGAGCGAGCTGCCATGCGAGCATTTCTGCAACGTTGCGAGGTTCGGCTGTCCACGGTGCATCGTGTCGCCACGGCGCTGTTGTCCGGCGCCGGTTTGATGGTGTTGCTGCCGGCTATCGCTCGCGACTCGATCGTGTCGGTGATTCGAACGTTGGTGTCGGGCGAGCTCGATCTGGCGCACATCTGTCTACTTGCGGCGATGGTCGCTCTCTTGGCGTTGCCGTTCGCCGCGTTGTGGCTGGTGCTGCGCGATCTGACGCTGTTCTACTTCCACGCGCAACACGTCGCCCACGACGGCCACGACGTGTTCACACCACGGTTCACGCTGACTGGGATCCGGCTCCCGTCCGACGAGCTGGGCTTGGCAGCGCGCAACGACTTGACCACCGTGCGAACGAGTGCCGCGAACATCGATCTGTTGGTGCCTTCCAACGATCTGGCTCGTTCGCGCATCGATCGCCAACTCGACGCCTACGGGGGTCTGGGTCGTCATGATGTCGACGGCGATCTCGGACGCGCTGGCGGCCTGTTCGAGCTGACCGCCTCACGCGATCGATCCCTGATCGAAGAGGTCGCCAAGGTCGAGTACGGGATTGCTCGGCACATCCTGCGCGTGCAGGTGATCGTGTTGCGGTACGTGAAGGCGTTGCTCGCGTTCCTGACCACCGCGCTGGCAGTGTTCGCCGCCGCCGCAGTGCTCGAAGACACCACCACGATCGGCCCGACCGAGGAGTTGTGGCTGGTCTGTATCACCGCAATCTGGGCACCATCGCTCGTTGCCGTCGTCACCGCACCCGTGCGCTGGCTCGATCAGCTGTTGCGCGCCGAAGGCGCCAGCAGGTCCGCGGTCGCTGACGACCCCGAGTTGACCAAAGTCGAACGACTCGCGATCTGGGCGGCCGGCGCCGCGTGGCTACTCGTCGCCGTCGCTGCTGTCGCAGTAGCGACCGACGCGGGTGCCGACGATGGCGGCATCGTGGCTTCGTTGACGGTCGTCAGTGCGGCCGGAGCGCTGCTCTGGTGGCAAGTACTCAACCGTTGGCGAGCCACCCGCCGATAACCCGGACGCACCCACGACCGCGCACACGTCGCTCCGCCACGCGGCGATCGGTGACGCGTTGCGGCCACATGGTCAGTTCGACTTCCGATCGGCGGGTGGTCCGCTGCTGGTGAGGCGCCGGGGGAGGTGGCGCCCCACCGAGGCAGCGTGAACAACTGAATCATCCGACACTCAAGTGACGAACCGGAAACCCTTCTGCGCGCCTTGCGTAACGAAGTCGAGCTGAGGCTCAGAGACATTCCGTCGGAGACATGTCCCCTGCGGCTTCGGCCGCGATGCGGCGCAAAGCAATCACGGGTCGATGGCATGCTGGGGTGATGGCGGCGTCCGAGAATCTGCCGTCGTTGCCCCTGCCGGACGACCGGGCGTGGTCGTCGGTCGGAGTGGTCTGCGGTCGAGAACTGCACGGCGGTCATCAGTCTCGGGTATTCGCCGCATCGCGCGACGGCAACCAGGTCGTGGTGAAACTGACCGACAGTCGGCTCGTCGACCCAGCCTTCCAGCGACGTGTTGAAGCGCTGTCGCTGCTTGCCGAGACGGACGACTCGGTCGTCGGGCCGGTGACGACGAAGGCGGGCCTGATCGTCGAACTCGGGATGTGGCTCGCTGTCGTCTATCCGTTCGTTGTCGGCAAGACACCCGATGTCTCAGACGAGGCTGACGTGCGGCGAATGGCGACGACGATGGCAAGCCTGCACCGCTCGCTCGATCATCTCGGCCCGGTCGACTTGCCGACAGTCGCGGCGCTGGCCGAAGTGGAACCTCGAACTGATTTCAGCGGGTTTGGTCGGCGACAACTGCTTCACGGGGACTTCTCGTACGCCAACGTGCTGTTCTCGGGTGGCCAGGCTCGAGTGTTCGACTTCGACGACTGCGGCTACGGACCGATCGAGTTCGAGGTGGGCAACACGCTCTACATGATGCTCTTCGACGCTGCGATGTCGTCAGACATGGAGAGCTACGAACGGTTCCGTGCCTGGTTCGTCGACGAGTACCGGTCAGCGTCCGGCAGCGATCTGTCCGACGAGCTCGTGGAGAAGTCGATCGAGATCCGAGTACAGGCGCTCGGCCGTTGGATCGATCGGCCCGAGTCGGCGCCGATCGGGATCCGCACGGCAACACCCGCCTGGCGCGACTCCCTTCGAGCGTTCGTCACATCGCAAACTCGTTGTTGACCATAGGGTCAGGCCTCGAGAATAGTCAAGTATCTACTTGATAGTTGCCGTTTGATCGGCAATGATGTAGCACATGCTTGAGTTATCTGAACGGGCTCTCGACGAAGTGTTCCGCGCGCTCGCCAATCCGAGCCGGCGCGCGATGCTCGCTCGGCTCAGCGATGGCCCGACGTCGCTCAGCGATCTGGCTGCTCCACTCGACATGACGCTGTCGGCCGTGGAGCAACACTTCAAGGTGCTCGAACGCTGCGACCTGGTGCGCTCGGACAAGGTCGGACGAATCCGCACCTGCCGACTCGAACCCGACACCGTCCAGGCCACCGAACGATGGCTCGGAGTGCTCCGCGCCGACTGGGAACGCCAACTCGACCGGCTCGGTGACTTCCTCGACAGCACCTCGACCGACCAGAACGGAAACACATGAACATCCACACCGTCACTCACGACACCTTCGTCATCGAACGCTCCTATCGAGCAACACCGCAGCGCGTGTTCGCCGCGTGGTCCGATCCGGGCGCAAAGGGCCGCTGGTTCTGCCCGGACGCCACCGAACACACCCTCGACTTCCGGGTCGGAGGACACGAGCGCAACAGCGGCGGCGGCCCCGTCGACGGGCCCGACCTGGCGTTCGAGTCGACCTACCACGACATCATCGACAACGAGCGAATCGTGTTCAGCTCCACACTGCTGGCCGACGACCAGATCGTGACCGTCTCGCTCACGACGGTCGAACTGATCCCGCACGACGGCGATACACGAGTGCGGCTCACTCAGCAGAACGCATTCCTCGACGACCACGAACAACCCGACTGGCGTCGAACCGGGACGAACTCCCAACTCGATGCGCTCGGCACCGAACTCGCCAACTGAACCTCACAACGTGAAAGGAACACCATGACCATCGACCACGCCCTCGCCGTCGTCTCGGTGACCGACTTCGATCGCAGCCATCGTTGGTACGAGGGCTTCTTCGACCGTCCGGCCACGAACGTGCCCATGCCCGGCCAACTCGCGGAGTGGCGAGTCACCAACGGCGGCTGGTTGCAGATGCACCGTGAACCGGAACACGCAGGCCACAGCCTGTTCAACCTTGCCGTGGACGACATCGCCGCCGCCGTCACGTCGCTTCGCGACCGGAACTACGAACCAGGCGACATCGTGGAAGTCAACAACGGCGTGAGCCTCTCATCGGTGACCGACCCGGACGGGAACATCATCACGCTGATCGGCAACTTCCGCGAGGACTACTGACGAACGCAGGCGCACCCGCCGCTCGGACAACGACCGACGTCGGGCTGGTGTTTCTCGGAGCGGACGACGGGAATCGAACCCGCATCATCAGCTTGGAAGGCTGAGGTTCTAGCCTTTGAACTACGTCCGCAAAGGCGGGGACACGTTACCGGTCGCCGTCGGCAACGATGCCTGTCAGCTGGAGGGATTGAGCAGCGCGGTGACCGCGGTGATCGTCGAGGTTCGGATCCGGTCGACGTCGTGGGCGTACAGCCTGCGGTGCAGGTCGTAGACGTCCCAGCTCAGCAGCACCTGGATTCCGTCGACGATCCCCGGACGGTCTGCGGCCGAGAACCGGGCCAGCTCAGGAGCGAAATGCTCTTCCAGCACCGTCCGGAAGCTCGCCGCGATGCTGGCGAAGGCGGTGGTGAGCGACGGGATCGTGACGGCCCGAATCCGCGTGACGGTGGCGATGCCCTGCAGCTTGTCCAGCATCGTCAGATGGGCCTCGATGAGCCGCTCCAGCCGGTCGTCGAACGAGCCCTCGCCGACGCGGTCGATCTCCCCGAGCGGCAGGCCTCGTTCCACCTCGCGAGCGATCGCGGTCATCATCAGGTCGGCGAGGTCGTCGAAGTAGCGGAAGACCGACCGGTGGGACACTCCGGCACGCTCGGCGATCTCGGCGCCGCCCGGATCGAAGTTTCCCTCGCGGACCAGCGCGAGGAAGGCCTCGATGACGGCCTCACGATTGCGTTCCCGTCGAAGCGATCGACCGTCGATGTGCTCGTCGATCTCGTCAATCGTGCTGGTGTCCGACACAGCGTGCATGTGAACAACCTATCTCGCGACCGACTTGCCTCTATCGTCACCCACCTTGCCCGTATGGTGATCAATTCGACGACCGACACGACCCACTCCCAACACGACCGAGCGATCCTCGAACGGGTGCGCAAGCTGTTCGACAAGGCCGCCGGCACGTCGAATCCACACGAGGCGGACGCGTTCGCCCGCAAGGCGGCCGAACTGGTGGCCCGGCACCGGATCGATCCCGAGCGTCTTGCGTCCGGACGGCTCGACGACGAGATCGTGATCCGGGAACTCCCGTTGGGGCGGGGAGCGTACGTGCGGGCGCGACTCGCCCTGCTGACGACCGTCGGCGATCACCACGATGTCCGGGTCGTGTTCAAGACGCCTCCCGACGGGCATGGTGGCCTACCTGGCCGGGTTCCGTTCCGACGTCGAGGTCGTGGAGTTGCTGTACCACTCGCTGCATCAGCAGGCGGCAGCGCAGATGGTCGGCATCTCGCGCGGCACGGGAGCGGCCACCCAGCGGTTCCGACGTTCCTTCCTGATGGGGTTCGCCGATCGGATCGGCGTGGTCCTCGACGAGAGCGCCCGCGACGCGGCCGCCGGACGCCCCGCCGCGGTTGCGGACTCCACCGCACTCGCACTGCGGGAGCGTTCGCAGCAGGTGGACGACCACCTGCAACGATCATTCGGCCGAATCCGATCCGCACGGCCGGCAAGTGCCGCCCAGGCTTCCGGCTGGCATGCCGGCGTCGCTGCCGCCGAACGTGCTGACGTCGGACGCGAGCGCCTTCCCGAACGGCGGGCGCTCGGACGATGAACAGCCCTCGGCGATCGGCTGGTCCGTGCGACGTCAGTGATGACGTCGGTCGAGTCGCGGTGTACGCCTGCGAACTCGCCGCGTTCGACGGCACCGACATCGAGGACGAGCGACCGTTCGACGAGATCGAGCGGCTGATCCGGACGATCGCCCACGGTCCGTGGTGGAGCGGGCCGGTGGTGGTGGTCCGTCGGGCTCGAGCCGGCACGGTGTCGTCCGTCGCGGTGGGCTCGCTCGGGCGGGCCGATGCGCCGATCGAGATCCGTCTCGCCGACGGTCAATGCACGGTGGCCACGGCCGCGCACGAACTCGCCCATGCGCTCGCCGGCGTGGAGCACGGGCACGACGACCTGTTCCGGCGGGCCTACCTCGATGTGGTGGCGATGGGAACCAACCTCGATCCGCTCGATCGGCGGCGATCGACGCACGTCGACCAGCTGGAAGACGCGTTCCGCGACGGCGGGCCTGCCACTGGCGGTGCGCCGATGGCCACCACCCGACGCCGGCACGGTCGGAGCCATCGCGCTGTAGCCCGTATTCGCCAGTCGGTCCGGAGCGCCGCGTCAGTAGGCTTCGGGCCGGTCATCCGGGATGTAGCGCAGCTTGGTTAGCGCGCCTGCTTTGGGAGCAGGAGGCCGGGAGTTCGAATCTCCCCATCCCGACCACATCTACCAGGTGTGATACGCCTGTACGTCGCCGCCACCCGCGGTCGCGACGAGAACGTGATCTGTGTCGTCACCGACACCCACGACCCCGCCGACGCCATCGATGTCCTGCAACGCATCCTCGCCACCGATCGCGCCGACCAACCCGCACTCACCATTCAACGCGACCTGGCCGCAGCGGTCCCGCCCGCACCCGTGCTCCAACCGCGCTGTGAGGTCCCGGACTGGTTCCACCCGCTGCTCACGCAAGCCGTCCATGCGATGGTCGACGCCGAGGGAGCCATCGAGGCCCACGAGTCCACCGACATCCGAATCCGCCAACGCATCGATGCCCTCGACCGACAGATCGTCCAGCTCGCCCCGCTGTGCGACCCGCACGTCGCCGCCATCACCAACGCCGAGACCGCAGTACGCGCCGCCGAACAGGCACACTCGGACTCCCGAGTCCAACTCGCGCACACCGGCAGAATTCACCGACGCGACCGTCGCGACATCGAACACGCGGCCGACGATGTCACCGCCGCGAGGGCAACGCTCGCTCACGTCACTGAACGCGCTCGACCGATCCTCGATCAACGCAACGCGCTCCGCAACGAACGCGACAACCTCCGCGACAACGTCACCGTCAACCGCCGCTACCTACGTGACCTCAACAACCTCGACCACAACCTCGACACCGCCCGCCACATCGTTCACGGCCTCCGGGTCTGGCACGACTGGGCCCAAGGCCACCACCTGAAGCCGCAAGATCTCGTCCAAGCCGCGATCGACCTCCACCACCTCGACGGTCACCACGCAGCCCTCGCCCGACCCCTCATCAACTGGTGCCACTCGCAGGGCCTGACGAGGGCTAGCGGGACGACGCGCCGCCGTCAACGGTGATCGTCGTGCCGCTGATGTGACTTGCCCGGTCGGACGCGAGGAACGTCACGACGTCGGCGACCTGCTCGGGGCGACCGGGTGCAGGATCGGTCGGCGTCAGTTCAGCCCATCGTTCGGGGTCATCGAACCGGTCCTGCGCCCGTGCACGCAACAGGTCGGTCATGCGGTCGGTGAGGATCAGACCTGGATTGACCGCGACGACACGAACGCCGTCGCGCAACGACGTCGCGCCGAGCGCCTGCGTCATCGCCATCAGCCCCGCATTGCCGATGCCACCCGCGATGTACGACTCCTGCGGCCGCAGACCGGCGGCGCCGATCACATTGACGATGACCCCGCGTTGTTGAGCGATCAGGCGAGGCAGCAGCAGCCGGCACACGTTGATGTAGCCGAACACCTTCAACTCCCAGCCGTCTCGAAGCCGTTCGTCGTCAACCGTGCCGAGATTCCCGCCGGGAATCGCGCCGGCGTTGTTGACCACGATGTCGACCACGTCGAGCGACTCGGCCAGGTGCCGCTGCGCGTCGGGTACCGAGAGATCGATCGCGTGGGTTCGCACCGTCGTTCCGAACCGCTCCGTGAGATCCGCCGCGAGTTCATCGAGCGCCGCCTCGTTGCGTGCGACGAGATCGAGCGAACACCCTTCGGCCGCGAACGTCTCGGCGCAGGCTCGGCCGATTCCTTTCGACGCCCCGGTGATCAACACAGTGCGATCGGTCAGGTCGAGTTGCATGCCTCAGTGTCACACGCCTCGCGATTTCCTGAACCCTGAGCGTCCCGCCATCTGGGCCGCCCGACAGCGGTCTTTGGCGACCGACTTCGCCGGGTAATCTACGCACGGCAAGAGCCCGACAGGATGCCCGTCCGTCCGCGGCTCAATGCTGAAGCTCGAGGACGTGGCCCATCTCCTCGCCGCTTGACAAGGTGCGTCCTGACAGTCCCTTCCGTCATGGACGGACCGTCGGGCAGTGCTGTCGGGGAAAGTAGCGGGTGCACTCGTCGGACGTGAACGGCCGGGTGACCAGAGATCGAGCGAGCCGAATCGATGCGGCGGTGTCGAGGGAGAACTTGCGCAGGACGTCGTCGCCGTCCTCGAAGTAGAGGGTGTTGGTACCGCTGGCGAAGGCGACGCTCGGGACGTCGTCGGGTCGGATGGGGAGGTCGGCGAGGAGGTGCCCTGCGGGGGACCAGACTCGGGCGTTCCCGGCCGACGAGGCGGTGGCGATGAGGCCGGTGGTCGACACGGCGAGGCCTTGCACGCTGCCGTTGTGGGCCTTCACTGTCCAGATCACTGCGTCTTGGGGTCGGTGAGCGTGGGCCAGCTTGGCGAGATCGAGGACGATGAGATCACCGATCGTGGTGGTCAGTGCGAGTCGCTTGCCGTCCGCCGTGAGCGCGGCCTTGAGGATGAACCCTTTGTCGGGTGCATACGTGCCGAGGTCCGCTCCGGTGCCCAGATCGCGCACGTGGGCGTCGTTTGCGTCGCCTGCGAGGACCACGACGATTCCGGGTAAGCCGTCCTCGCGGGGCGGACCGAAGACCCCTCCCCAGAGGGGTGTCGCGCCGAGGTCGAGGATGGTGTGTCCCGTCGCTGTCTCGAGGACGCGGCTGGCGGTGGGCGGCCCGGGAAGTGGTGGCGACGCGGGGCCGCCTGGCGCGCAGAGGCCCTGGCCGTCGACCAGTGCCGTGGCGCCCGACTGATCGAGCGCCAAGACATTCTCGCAGCGGTCGAGGGCGACAGATCGTCCGGTGGCGAGGTTGAACTCGTGAGCGAGGAAGTTCTGATCGAGCCCCGTCGCTGCGGTCATGTCGGCCGAGATGAGCGAACCGACCGGAGCATCCTGGTGCAGATCGCCCACCACCGCGGTGACGTTGCCGGTCGACTGGGTGACACGCTCGATGGTCCCCGTTCCGTCCTTGTACGTCGTCACGAGGGCATTGGACTGGTCGGCGCCGACGGCGAAAGAACCCACGAAGCCACCGGTCGCGCGGAAGTTCCCGAGTGCCGCTGACCCCTGGGGCGACAGATCCCACGATCGGAGCTGGCCAGGCACCGCGGACACGAGCCGTGACGAGTCGGGAGAGAATGCCATCCCGTAGGGCTGGTCGGGGGAACCGGCGAGCAGGAGCTCCTGGGTGTACGCCGCTGTGCTGTAGACGCGGATGAGGTTGTCGCCGCCGGCGACAGCGAAGAGCTTGCCGTCGGGACTGAACTCGGGCTCTCCCGGGCTCGGCATGTTCAGCGTGGCTCGCGCTTCGCCCGTCGTGATGTCGAGGATGTCGACGCGACGACCCGGGAGCGATGCCACCGCGACAAGTCCGCCGGCGGGGTCGACGGCCATCGCGGTGTACTGCACGTCGGGTCGGGGGATCCGCCGCTGCGTGATGACTCCGCGACTTGGCTCGAGGTGAACAACGGTGAGCGTCGGCGTGTCGGGGTCGGCGACGACCAAGCTGTCAGATCCTGGGATGAAGCGGAAGTCCACGCCGGGGCCGGCCGGGATCGGGGCGCCGTGTGTTGCGAGGTCCCACAGCATGACGGTAGGGCTGTCTCCGGTGTTCCGCACGGCGGCGAGCCAGCGTCCGCTGGCATCGTACGCGAGGCTCTCGTATGAACCATCGGGCCCGCTGAGCGTGCCCAGCGACCGGCCGCCGGGCACCTCGAACTGTTCGATGACCGGTTCGTCGGACGCGGTATCGGTGGATTGCGTCGTGGGATCGTCCGGCGCTTGATAGCCGACGCCGAGCACGCGGCCCGAGGGGTCGAAGGTCAAGGAGTGCCAACTCGGCGGGCGTACCGTCGTGACCGGCTTCGTGATCGTGCCGGTGATCGGGTCGATGAAGGCGAAGCCCGGGGCATCGGGACGGTCGACGACGACGATCGAGCCGTCTGTTCGAGCGTCGAATGCCTGGGCACCTACATCGTTGACGGTGGTCACCACGCGGTCGGCTTGCGTCGCGGCCTGCAGCGCCGACACCGCTTCCGGCAGCGGCGTGTGCGTCGTTTGCGTGGCGACCAAGGCGAGCATCACGGCGCGTTCGGGGTCCTCGGCGATGGACAACTGGGCCTGGCCAGCCAGGTCTCGAGCCCGGGCCTGGCGCGCCTGGGTGTCGGCCGCCGCGCGCTGGACGAGCGCAAAGCTTCCGAGCACGGTGGTCGTCAACAGGGCGGCACCGAGCAGTCCGACGATCGCCCGACGGCGGCGTGTGCGGGCGGACGCTTCGTGTTCGGCCTCTGCGCGGCCGCTGGTCAAGAAGCGGTGCTCGTCGTCGGTGAGTGACACGCCGGAGTGCGATGCCCACGCCTCGGCGACGTCGAGGCGTCCACCTGCGTACAAAAAGCTGGGATCGGATCCAGCGTTGAGCCAGTCGGCGGCCGCCGTCGCGAGCCGCCGCCGCGTCAGCAGGTCATCACGAGCGTCGTCGATCCAGGCCCGCAGTCTCGGCCAGTGGTCCAGCAGCGCCTCGTGCGCCACCTCCACGGTGGGCGTGCGGCTCGCAGGATCGCGGTCGAAAGTGAGGAGGCGGTGACGGCCGAACTCCGGCAGCAAGGCATCGAGCTCGCCATCTCGGAGACCCTGCTGCTCGAGCTCAGTACGGCGAACGCGGCGACGGGTGTCGTCGTGGTCCTCGCTCACATTCACCAGACTGAGGAACAGCCTGCGCGACTGGTCGCGGAGCGGCTGGTCGAGCCCGCCATAGATCGCCTCGGCCCGCCGGCCGAGGGCCGCTCTGAGCCCGCCTGACTCGTCCAGATCGCCGACAGTGATCGTGTTCGAAAGGCGCCGCTCGAAGAGCTCCGCCATCGCATGTTGAACGAGCGGGAGGGCGCCCGGTTGGCGCTCGGCCTCGCCGGTGATCCGGGCGACAAGCGCGGCATCCACCTCGACGCCGACGGCCGCGGCGGGGCGGCGGACCGCGTCGGCGAGCTCCGTGGCCGTCATCGCTCCGAGGGCTACGGTTCGGCCCCGCAGGACGTTGCCGAACACGGCGTAACCGAGCGGTCGATCGAAGTAGTCGGCCCGCAACGTCACGACGATGCGGATGCTCGAGTGCGGCCGGCTCGCCACGTCGGCGAGCACGTCCATGAACGCACGTCGTTCCTGCTCGTCGAGCGTCTCGGTGAAGAGCTCCTCGAACTGGTCGACGACCAGAAGCACAATGCTGCTCTCCGGCAGCAGCGGCGTGACGATGTCATCGAGCCGTCGCTCCCCGGTCATGATCTCGCCGATGACGTCGGGGACCTCGACAGTCGCCACACGTTCGAGTGCCGCGTTCAGCTGATCGAACGGTGCTCGGCCGGGCGTCAGCTCGGTCACCAACCAGCTCTCGGAACCGGTGACGGCGCCTCGGCGCAGCGCGGGGACGAGGCCGGCCTTGACGACCGACGACTTCCCGATGCCCGATGGCCCCACCACGACGAGGAGGCGCTCGGTTTCGAGCACGTCGACCATTTCGGCGACGGCGTGCTCTCGACCGAAGAAGTCGGCGGCATCGGCTTGCTCGAACGCCTCCAAACCCCGATAGGGATTCCGGGCCGCCACGAACGTCGGATCGACGGCGACGGCGAGGGCTTCCCGTAGCTGGACGACGAGGTCGTCGACGGTCTCCGGGCGCGCCGAAGGATCGGCATCGATGGCGCGGGCGATCACCTCGGCGACGCGGTCGTGGCCGGTAGGGAGGGGCCCGTCGAGCGGCGGTGGTGTGCCGCTCAGGAGTTGCTGGAGCAGGACACCAAGCGAATACACGTCGGCAGCCGGGGTGGCCAGGATTCCTCCGAGCCGTTCAGGCGCGTCATAGGCCGTGGTCGCGAACGTGATGATGCCGGCGCAGATCTCGTCGACTCCGAGGTCGGCGACATAGGCGTTCCCCTCGTCGTCGAACAAGATGTTCTCTGGCCGGAGCCGTCCGTGCACCACGCCGTGGCGATGCGCCGACGCCACCCCCGCGGCCACGGTCTCGAAGATCGCCAAGGCGTCGGCCGGAGAGAAGCCGCCGTCTGGGATCCGCTCGCCGAGGTGGCCGCCGGTCATGAGACGGCTGACCATGACGGCCCGGTTCGGCTCGCGCCAGTAGTCCAACAATGGCACGACAGTCGGATGCTCGACCCGGGTGATGCGTTGCAACGCGCTCTCGAAGCGACGCACGAACTGCGGGTGCTCGACCATGCCGGTTTCAAAAATCCTCACGGCTACTTCCCGGCCCAACGACGGTTGGTAGGCGCGGTGCACCTCGCCCAGCTCTCCGACGCCGATGAGCGAGCGGAGCTCGAACCCCGGTACGGAGCGCTCCGACCCGCGTGGCAGCAGCGGCGGGAGACGATCGAGCTGGAGCGGCGGGAATTCGCTGCCAAAGCCACCGCCCACCAGCTGATAGATGTCAACTTCACCGTCAAGGCCGATGATGTCGAACCGTCCCAGCGATGCCGCCGCCCAGCCGGACACACCCGTCAGGGTCAAGGCCTGATGGGCCGCCAACGAGCACAGCGCCTGCCCCGGATTGGCCACAGCGACAAGACGGGCGGCCCGGACGAGCGGAGGACCGACCGGCTCGTCCTCCCCCAACTCGAGATCACCGTAGTCGATGGCAATCCGCGTTCGGTCGTTCACCACCGCCTGCGCCGCCTGCACAGCTTGGATCGGCTCGACGAACACGGCGTAGCCCGCCATCCCTCTCGGTGTCAGTGTGATGCCTCCGCACCGGTCGGCGGCGGCGGCCAACTCCGAGTCACGACGAGCGAGCGCCGTGTCACGGGCTCCGGGGTCGGGCCACGGCCCGCCGACGTCGGCCACGAGTACCGCGCGTCGTTGCACCGTCGGGCCGACCGTGGCCATCAACGTCCGATCCTGGACGAGGATCCGCCGCTCCATCTCCTGCAGCTCTGGCGACGGGTCGATACCCAGCCCTTCGACCAGAGCTGTTCGCGTGCGCCCGTACGCCCGCAATGCCTCGCTCTGCCGGCCGGACCGGTAGAGCGCCAGCATGTGAATGGCCCGAAGGTTCTCACGGAAGGGATGCTCCACCGCCAACGCCTCCAGCTCGGCGACGACCTCCCGATGACGCCCGGCCCGCATGTCGGCTTCGATGCGGGCCTCGAGTGCGATCAGCCGCACCTCGTTCAGTCGCGTGATCTCGCCATCGAGGGTGCCGTGGCCCTCCACATCGGCATAGGGATGGCCGCGCCACATCAACAGGGCGTCGCGCAGTCCGCCGGCCACCTCTTCAGGAGCGACGAGCGCGGTCGCGGCTCGGTAGGCGTTCTCGAACTCGACCGCGTCGGTCGTCGAGCCGATGGATCGCAGCAGGTACCCATCGCCTTGGCGCAGGACCACGTCGCCCAGCGTGCGGCGCAAGTTCGAGACGTAGGTGTGCATCGTCGCTCGGTTGTTCGGGGCGGCGTCCTCGCCGTACATGGCCTGCAGCAGCCGGTCGACCGACACCGCCCGTCCGGCCGCGGCGATGAGGACGGCGAGCACGACTCGCTGCTTGGGTCCGCCCACGAACTGCAGCTCGCCGTCGTCGGCAACGACGTCCAGCGGGCCGAGTACGCGATACCTCACGGCTGAGCCGACCTCCCCCCTCGAAGCAGCCTGCGACGGTTCACTGGTTCATCGTGCGCCCCGTCCCTCAAAAAGCGTTCAACGGCACGGAAGACGGTGGTCGGCTTCACCAAGCCGATCACCGAACCCTCGGCCGCTGCCATACGCCCCCATGTAAGCACGGCGCCACCGCCGGATGTTGCTGTTGATCACCAGGATGGATGGTCTCCCGCGTCTGGCGTGCAGCCGAATTTTGAGTGCCCGTTGAGCCCGAGTCCAACGCGGATTTGGTGGACAGGCTCACCGTGACGCGCAGCCCGGTCGACGGGACCAAAACGATGGAGGTACATGATGGGAAAGGGAAAAGAAATTGGACTGAAGGCGAGATGGACCTGGCCGGTGGCTCTCGCGCTCGTCGGCCTTGCCGTCTACGGGGGAGCGGCGGACGCGACGCCTGCGACGGTCCCGGCCTACACACCCAAAACGCTGGCCAGCGCCACATTCGGCGAGATCGAGTCCCACGCGGTCTCCAACGTCTCGGACCCGCACTGGCGGGAGACGATCAAGACGCGTGGGCTGTCGGACCTCTACGTCCAGCAGAATGACTGGGACCCCGCCCTCTGCGGCGGGTGCATACCGAGCACTGGCTGGCACACTCATCCCGGCCCCAGCCTCGTGATCGTCACCCAGGGCAGCGTGACGGCCTACGACGGAGATGATCCAGAGTGCACGCCACACGTCTATACGGCAAATTCGCCGAACAACTCGTTCATCGACCTCGGCGATGGAGTGGTGCACATCATCCGAGACGAGAGCGGCGCTCCGGCGCAGACGATCGCGGTGCAACTCGTTCCGTCAAAAGCGCAACGACGCCAGGACGTCAGCGCTCCCGGCAACTGCCCGTTCTGAGCCCGTAGTCGGACTGCCCGTAGTCGGACTGGAGGGGCGGAGGACGCCGCCCCTCCAACGACCGCAGGATTTGCGGCCACTCAGCTACTGCGGCCTGTAAGGCAAGTTTGGCACGACACAATCGCGTCACCAAGCTGGCAGCCGGTGACACGTCGCGCAGTCCTAGTAGCCCTAGTGAGAGAATTCATTGATGGCCGATCTGCGTCAGACCGTGGTGTTCCGATGGCTTGCTGCAGGTGACGCCGGCGACTTCGACGTCTTCGACGAACTGCTCCATCCGGACGCACTGATCCACGCACCGGCAGGACTTTCGACGACCAGCGCTGAGGCCGAGAAGACCGTCTGGAAGGATGCGCTTGAAGCGATCCCGGATCTATGCCACCAAGTGCAAGAGGTCGTCGTCGACGGGGAGATCGAAATGGCTCGCGTTGTCGTCACCGGAACGATGACAGCCGGCTTCGGTGGCGTAGGCGGTACGGGGCGAATTTTCCAGATCGATCAGGCAGTGATCCTCCACCTCCGCGAGGGCAAGGTGGCCGAGGCGTGGGAGATCGCCGACATTGCCGCGCTGCGCGAGCAAGTCGCACGCACAGACGGGCCATCGCCGGAGTCACGGTCGAGGGCACCCGATAAGACCGGTCGATAACCCGCGCTCGACGCACGATCGACCCGCACAGAACGCCCCCGGTGCGGCGTCACGTAATCGCGTCACCCGGCCGGAGTTTGAGCCGGTCGGAGTTTCGGGTGGCCGAACGTTGTGTGGCAGAGGTCCGGCCTTCAAGAGCACGTCGAAGCGGTGGTCGCGTCACACGTAGCTTGGGAGTCTGTGGAAGTCGATGGCCGGGATGGTGCCGCCAGCTCGGGCGTGCGGCTGGGGGAGGTGGTCGGCTCGATTGCGATGGCTACCGACTTGGGTCTGGGCCAGCCGTTGGAGCATGTGTTGCGGTCGTGCGTGATCGCCACGCGGTTCGCGGAGCACTTGAGAGCGTCGGCCGAGGATGTCGATGCGACCTATTGGGTGTCGCTGTTCGTCGGGGCTGGTTGCGTCGGCACGAGCTTCGAGCTGTCAGAGCTATTCGGCGACGACATCGAGTTCCGGGCCCGTGTCGTGGACGTCGGTCCCACTCCGTTCGAACAGCTCCGGTACATCTTCGAACGGGCGGGGAGCGCGAAGAGTGGTATCGCTCGTTGGCGGGTGAAGGCGCGGCTGGTCGCTGGTGGCATGTCGCGATTCCAGCAGGCCTTTCTGGCTCATTGCGCCGTGAGCGCGCGCATGGCAGAGGAGATCGGGCTCGGTGACCTCGTGGTCGCGTCACTTCTGCAGACCTTCGAGCAAACCAACGGCAAGGGGATCCCGCTGGGACTGCAAGGCCACGATGTCCTCTTGCCGATTTGCATTGCCAACCTCACCAACATCGTCGAGGTGTGCGATCGGGAGCACGGGTGGGAGGCGACGATCGCTTTCGCACGCAAGAACGTGCCCTACCTCGATGCGGACCTGGTCGAGCGGTGGTGCGCAGTTGCGGGGCAGATGCTTGACGGGGTGGATGCCGACTCGTCCTGGGAACTCGTCATCGGCGGCGCTTCTCGGGGAGCGAGGGTGCTCACGCAGGCCGAGTTGGACGATCTCTTGGCGTTGCTCGCGGATTTTGCCGATCTCAAGTCACCGTGGTTCACCGGTCACTCCAGGGCGGTGGCTTCGTTGGCCGAAGCCGCCGGTGCTGTCCTGGGCCTCCCGTCGGCCGACCTCGTCACCCTCCGACGTGCCGCGCTCGTCCACGACATCGGCCGCACCGGGGTGCCGAACACCTTGTGGGACAAGCCGGGCCCGCTGACCGCTGCAGAGTTCGAACGCGTCCGCCTCCACGCGTACTACACCGACAGGGTGCTGCATCGCTGCGGGAAGCTCGCCTTGCTGGCATCGATCGCTTCTGCCGCCCACGAACGGACCGACGGCAGCGGCTATCCCAAAGCGTCCGGACCGGGTTCTCCCGTGCTGTCGAAGGTGCTCGCAGCGGCCGACTGCTACCACGCGATGATCGAGGATCGCCCGCACCGGCCGGCGCTCAGTCGGCAGACCGGCCGCCGCCGAACTGCGAGACGCTGCCAGGGCGGGCACGCTCGACGGTGCGGCAGTCGATGCGGTGCTGGCGGCCGACGGCCACCGTGTCCGCAAAAGGCCTGCGGCGCCGGCCGGTCTCACCGTGCGCGAGGTCGAAGTCCTCGCGCAAGTGGCGCGCGGTGGGACCACCAAGGCAATCGGGGCAACGCTCGGCATCTCGCCGAAGACCGCCGGCAACCACATCGAGCGCATCTACCAGAAGATCGGTGTGTCCAGTCGCGCCGAGGCCGCGATGTTCGCCATGCGTCACGGTCTCTTGCCCGACTGGGAGACCGAAACGTAGGGCAACCTCCTCATGCCAAGATCGTTTGCCCGTGCCACGGTTGTTCCATGACAATCGAAACGGCGACAACCGAAACTGTCCAGGGCTACCTCGACCTCGACGGCGTGCACACCTACTACGAGGCGCTCGGGTCGGGCCCGCCGCTCGTGCTCCTCCACGGGGGAATGTGCCCGATCGAGACCTGGGCCGGACTCGTACCGCAGCTCTCCAGCGCATACCGGGTGTTCACCCCAGAGCGCCGGGGCCACGGCCGCACCAGCGATCCGGGCACGATCACCTACGAGAACATGGCCTCCGACACCATCGCCTTCCTCGAGGCCATCACCGCCGGTCCGGTCCACCTCGTGGGGTGGAGCGACGGCGCCGTCGTGGCCCTGCTCGTGGCCCTTTGGCGGCCGGATCTCGTCGAGCGGCTCGTGTACGTCGGGAACGCAATCAACCGAGACGGCGTGCCCGACGAGGTCGACGCCATGGCCGAGCACCTCGCCCCCGACATGCTCCCACCGATGCTCCGACAACTCCACGACGCCGTCTCACCCGACGGGCCCGAACACTTCGACATCGTGTTCGAGAAGCTCGCGCAGCTGTGGAGGACCGAGCCGAACCTCGACCTCGGCGAACTCGCTGCGCTGTCCGTACCCACGCTGCTGGTCGCAGCTGACCACGACATGGTCACAATCGAACAACTGGCCGCCGCCCAACGCACGATCCCCGACGCGCAGCTGGCGATCGTGCCCGGAGCCGACCACGGCTTCCCGATGGAACACCCCGCCCTTCTCGCCCATTTGCTCGAACGCTTCCTGGTTTGAGCACACGGAGCGCCGTCACCGATCCGCCGCAACAACCCTGAACGGCACCGCCCAGATATGTGCGGTTTCGGCCGCGTTTGCGAAATGCAGTTCGCGGCGCTCGATAACGCGTCGCGTAATCCCGTCGCGGGCGCCGGCCAGGCCACTCGGGAACGGCCCAAGCCGGGTGCCCGAGAATCCCACCGAGGGGTCAGCTCAGTCGACGTTGACCTCCACCACGACCTTGCCGAGGGCGCGGCCCTCGCCCACGTAGCGCAGTGCTTCGGGCACCTCCTCGAGAGCGAACGTGCGGTCGATGTAGATCCCGACATGTCCGGCGACGCAGAGTGCGGCGAGCGGCTCGAAATGCGACGGCCCCTCGCGCACCGCCAGGATGCCGATCCGTCGACCCGTGAGCCGACCGAGAATCGCGCCGACCGTGACGACTCGAATCAGTGTCGGCACCGACCCGCCGACACAGCGATACCGGCCACCGCGAGCGAGCGCCCTCCGGTAGGCGAACACCGAGCGATGGGCGACGAGATCGAGGATCCGGTCGTACGGCTCGGCGCCGCGGGTGAAGTCTTCGCGGAGGTAGTCGATCACCTCGTCGGCGCCAAGCGACCGCATGAAGTCGAGCTTGCCGGCGTTGTCGACAGCGGTCACGTGGGCACCCGCCCGCTTCGCCAGCTGGATCGCGAACGACCCCGAGCCACCGCCCGCCCCGTTGATCAGGACCCGCATCCCTGGCGCTACATCGGCGGTTCCCTGCAGTGCGATCGCGCCCGCTTGTGGGATCGTCGATGCCTCGCTGAGCGTCAGTTGCTCCGGCTTGGGGGCGAGGGCCGATTCGGGCGCAACGGCGTACTCGGCGAAGCCGCCTTTCAGCCCGAGGTTGTCGCCGTACACCTCGTCACCCGGTCGGAACCGGGTGACGTCGGCGCCGACGGCCTCGACTCGCCCGGCGATGTCCGAGCCGAGCGTCGAGCGAGCCGGCGTTCGAAGCCCTCCGATACGGGCGTAGAACGGCGAGCCGCGCAGGCACTCCCAGTCGCTCAGGTTGAGCGACGTCGAGGAAACCCGCACGAGCACCTGGTCGGCGCTCGGCACCGGCCTCGGCACGTGGTCGACCCGAAGCAACTCGGGCCGGCCGTAGCGGTCGTAGACGACGGCCCTCACACCGGGCCTCGATCGGATCGCCGCACGACATGCCGGTCGATGTTCTCGAACTCGTTCACGCCGTCGAGTCTCGCGGATTCGTCAACGGACGAGCCCACCGTCGGTATCTTCAGCTGGGGCTCGAGGGGGCGACTCACGCAAGTGTCGATCTCCGCCGGGTGACCGACCGGTATCGGCATGCATAATCACTGTTGCATCGCCCACGATGGCGCCAAGTTGGCAGTTCGGCGCTATACGAAGCGTTGCTCGATCTTGACGCGCTCACTCTCCAAGGCATCGACAAGTGTGCGCTTCAACAAATCACGGTCCTCGTCGGTTGGACGCGCTCCGTGCGTCCATAGGTTTCGGAGAAAATCCAAGTCTTCCCAGATCGGCGCTCGGGGACGCGAATCGTTGTCGTATCGCGGCGTGAGCCACCAGTGCAGATGCGGCACCGTGTTGCCCAGGGCTTCATAGTTCAGCTTCCGGGGGTTGAACGCATGAAACATGGCCTGCGCGACGTCTGACATCTCCATGAGATGGGCAGACCGGATCGTTCGTGGAAGTTCATGCAATTCGGCAACGCAACTCGTTGCGACGAAGAATGTTGCGCCCCGGAACCACTGCGTGGGGCTGAGGCGGACCAGTCCTGTCGAGAGTCGTGCAACGGCCCACGGATCCTCGCCACGGTCGGCCGCCGCATTCTCGGCGCACAGCGCGCAGCCAGTTTCGCCCACGCTGGCGATGGGTTCCATTCGAGCAGAATGCCCTGACGGAGGATGTGATGCAAGCGTCGATGCCGGGCCACAGACCGCTCGGAATCGGCACTCCTAATCACTGCGACGTCATCGCCGACGGTGTGCGACTTCGACCCAAGCCGAGCACTCGGCAATCACGTCTCCGACCCGGCGATCGGGGGCACATCCAGATCCGCTGTTCTGTGCGCCGAGTTCGCTTGCTGACCGCGCCGCGAGCGTCCATTCGGCGCGAGCGCGGGCGAATTACCGGTGACTAGATGTGATGACCGGGACGTTGTCGTCGAGGCAGGCGATGGGGTTGACCATCCGAGTGGTCGTTTCGGTTCCCGGTGGGGTGGGAATTCTGTGATCGGGTGCGCCGGCGGCGTCAGCGGCGTCGGCGCCACCCGGGGCGGCTCCGCCCCGTCCGCGGGTCGTCCGGCGGCCGCCAGAGCTGGGCGGCCTCGCCCTCGCCCGCCGGGCCGTTCCAGCCACCAGCACGCAGTCATGTCGCGCGCTCCTTCGCGCTGCGGCGTGTGTTCTGTCGTGCGTCCACGGTCATGCCGTCGAGTACGCCGAAGCCGAGCGGGGCGTCGGCGATGGCCTCGGCTCTACGTTCGACGATCCCCGACTCAGTCGCGTTTGAGATGGGGCTTGACTCCGCAGCCGTGCGCACGGGTCAGAAAGCTGACACGACCTCGGCTGCCAGCCGCTCCATCTGTGCCGCTTCGTCGTGAAGCGGCGTGAACAAGATCATCTCGGCGCCGGCATCGATGACCTCGCGCACACCCTCGATGCACGTAGTCGGGCTGCCGAACACGGCAACTGGTGTGAAGTCGGCCGCGACATCGGCGTAGATCTGAGCCAGGTTCTGGGAAACGAGTCGTGCTGCGCGCTCGGCGTCTTCGTCGACATGGATGTAGACGCGCTTTGCGACGGGAAACTCGGCACCGTCGCGACCTTCGTCGGTGAGAATCGTCCGTAGGACGCGCACTTGATCGCGAAATTGCGCAGTCGTGGAAGAACCGGCGCCAAAGAAGCCGCCGCCGAACCGCACGGCGCGTCGCGAACGCGTTTGGGTGGCCGCCACCGAACCACAACGGCGGGAAGGGTTTCTGAATCGGCTTCGGCTCCATTGCAGCGCCGTGCATCTGCCAGAAGCGTCCGTCAAAGGTGATGGTCGGCTCGGTCCAGCAGGCTTTCATCGAGCGCGACACCTTCAGTGAAGCGCGTGATGTACGTCGCAGGGTCGACGTCGAACGCCGCGAACGCCCGCTGCTTACCGCCAGCACCAACACCGACCTCGAGCCGTCCGCCGCTGAGCTGATCGAGCGTGCTCAGGCTCTTCGCGAGATGCACGGGGCTGTGAAGCGGCGTGACATACACCGCGCAACCGAGACGGATGCGCTCAGTACACGCGGCCGCGAAAGTCATCGTCTCTGTCGGCCCGAGCTGCGGAAATCGGCCGAGCACCTGCTCTTGGGTCCACGCACTCTCGAAGCCGAGCGCCTCGGCCCGGCTGAGGAACGCGCGAAACGACTTCGGGTCAAACGTGCCGTCGGCAAAACGTTGCGGCATGGAGATCGCAGCGCGCACGCGAAGGACACTAGGTCAGGTCCGTCACTCACTCGCGACGATCGTGAGACGGCGACGACGGCGTGCTCGGCGGTGGATGGACCCGTTCGGCGACGCGGAGCGACGAGTCGACGTGCGACATACGGACGTGGTGGCGGCTGGACGGCCTCGAGGGCGAACAAGAGGCCGTCCAGCTCTGGGCGGCCGCCGGACGACCCGCGGACGGGGCGGACCGTCACTCGCTGCCAGCGCGTCGACACCGCGGACGGCGCCGGCGCACCGGCAAGAGAGTTCCCGCGCCGCCGAGATCCAAACGAGAAGGAATCACGAGTGCACACCGATCCGGTAATACCCAACGCCCGACACGGGCCCAACGCCGACGGCGCGCCGTAGGCGCAGCCAAGCTCGCCGAGCGAAAGGGCGGACCGACCATCACGCGGCACATACCCAGGGCACCCCCCGATGACGGGATGCGGTGCTCACCCTCAGCACCGCGCTGGAGTGAATTGGTCCTACGTGGGGAATTCCCGTGAACATGACCGCCACCGGTTGGATTGTGGGCATGCTCGCCTCACTGTTCGTCGGCGTACTCGTGCTCGACCTCCGCACGCGATTGCGACGAGGTGACGCCGATCTTGGTGGAGCTGAAACAGGACGAGATCCGCCCGTCAGGCGTCAGCGATGAGCGTGCGGCTCCGGGCCGACGCCTGCCGGTCGATGGACTTCGAAGTCTTGACCCTCGCCCGAGGCGGACTGGATACCCGCGAAACCGTACGTCTGGCGGCGCCAGATGATTTCGACTGGATCGTCTACAGCTTCGGCACCAACGACGCTGCCCCCTGGAAGCAGGTGCCACGGCATGAATACGAGCGAAACGACGCGACTCTTCTCACGGCGGGCGCTGGGGCAGGGCAGTTGGTACTCGGGCCGCCACCCGTCTCGGATCGTCAGATCGGACGCGTGAACAACGTCCTACACCAGTACAGCGACATTGCCGGACGGGTCGCTGAGGAACACGGTGCCCATTTCGTTGAATGGTCGGACACCTCACTGAGTCGGATCTGGCGGAAGACGGCGTTCATCTCAACGACCTCGCCTACAGCACGATTGCCCAATTGGTTGGCGACATTCTTCGACCTGCGAAATAGTTGGGACCGCCGCTCACGCGGTCCCGGAGCACGCGGCACCGCCACGATCACGGGCTTGGCTCGTCGGCTCTACCTATGGGGTCGGGCCGGACTCGAGGGCGAACCGTGGGCCGCTCCCGGTGAAGCCGGCCGGTGAGCCGGTGTATCCGCTCAGGCGGTCACCGCGATGACGTCGAGTTCCACCAGCGACCACGGCTCGAACAAGGTGGCGACGCCGACCAACGTGGCGGCCGATGCCGAGGCCACCGTGCCGCCGTCTTCGAGGTAGTCGCCGAACCCTGCCATGAACTCATCGAATCTCTCGGCGGAGTAGTCCTTGACGTAGATCGTCAGCTTGGCGATGTCGGCCGACGTCACGCCCACGGAGTCGGCACAGGTCTGCAGGTTTTGCAGGGCCTGCTTCGTCTGGGAACGCAGGTCGTCGCCGGCCGGTGATCCGTCGGGTTTGCTGCCGACCTGACCGGCGAAGAAGACGATCTTGCTCCCGGTCGCCACCGAGACCTGGGAAACGTTGTCGATCGGCGCGACGCCCGAGGGATTGAAATGCTCGACAGCCATCGAGCGACCCTACAGCCTCCGTTCGTAACGATCGGCCGCGCAGGTTCTGACGGTCATGGGTCGATTCATGGCTCGGCGAGGGCTGCGAGTGCGAACGCGACGATTTCGTGGCGGTCCATGACGGCACCGCGGTCTCGGCTGACCGCGGAGTTGGGGATTGCAGCCATGAGTTCGGCCGTGTATTCACGCCATTGCCTCGCAGCATCTCCCCAGCCCGGCACCCACCGCTCGCAGTATCCGAACACGACTGCAGCCGCGTCGGGGTCGGTTGTGCTGAGAACTGATGGCGGCAATTCGAGCAGGGAGTCGACCGCAAGCCATATCCGTTCGTCGTAGGCGGCGGCAAGAATCCGACAGAGTTCACTCCGGGCTTCGGGACGTGCGCCAAGGGTCAGCATGAAAGCCACACCCTGTTCCGCAAAGATCGACGTGGTACCCACCGATTTGTTCAACCGGACGGCTTCGCGCAGGTCAGTCAGGGCGGCATCCACATCGTTGTCGACGAAGAACCGATGGAATCCCCGGATGCGTATCGCATGGGCCAATTGGTCCATGCCCACCACGAGCGCTGACTCGAGCAAGACTTGGATGTCACTCGCGGCGTCGGGGTGCCCGGCGGTGGAGGTGACCTGTGCGATCCCGAGCGCCAGAACGCTTCTCGCGAAGGGATCCGACGCCACGTCGAGGACGCGAGCGCAACACGGCAACGAACTCGACGGCTTCGGATGTTCGACTCGACGCTGACAGCGCGATGGCCAGCACCATGTGACAGACATCAGCACAACGATCGTCGTCATCATCGAACCCGTTCCTCGCTCCCGCGATTGCCGTCTCGAGGTCGCCGTCGTCGAGAGCCCATAACGCTTCGTAGCTGGAGATTCTCATCGGGACAACACCGTGCGACTCGGCCATCTCCCGTGTGCGGTTGCACCATTCCTGATGGTCGCGACGGACACGGCAGGTCGCGAAATATCCCGTCATTGCCACGAGCGCCGTCGAGGCATCGATGTCGGCGGTCGAGATCGACCAGTTGTGCGCCGCTCCCAGGTTGTCCCAGTCGTCGTCGAACCGGATGCCGGCGTTCGCCTGGTCGGGGCTTCTCCATTGACGATCGATCCGTTCCGCCAAGGCACAAAAGTACGCCAGGTGAGCATCTCGGAGCGTGGCGGTCGCGCCTCGCTCGTCGAGGCGTTCCTCCCCGTACTGGCGTAGAGATTCCAGCAACCGATAACGGGTCCCACGCTGCCGATCGAACGGCGATCACCATCGACTTGTCGACAAGATCGCCGAGCAGATCAACGATGTCGGTGTCATCGAGGCAGTCACGGGCGCAGATCGCCTCCGCTGCCGCGAGATCGAAGGTCCCGGCGAACACCGACAGTCGATCGAACAACAACTGTTCGTCCGACGACATGAGCTGATACGACCAGGCGACCGTCGCCCGCAGGGTGCGGTGACGTTCGAGGCCACCTCGTCCGCCGCCGCGAAGCAGCCGGAAGCGGTCGTCGAGACGAGCCAGTAACTCGGTTGGGGTCAGCGACCGGATCCGGGCGGCGGCCAGTTCGATCGCCAACGGAATCCCGTCGAGGCGCCGACAGATCACCGCGATCACCTCGCGGTCGGCATCGGAGGGTTCGAACGAACTGTCCGCCGCCGTCGCCCGCAACACGAACAACTCGCAGCCGAAGCTCTCCTCCAACGACGGAATCCGCACCACGATCTCACCGTCAACACCCAAAGGCTCACGCGACGTCGCCACGATCGTCACCGTCGGGCACCCGGCCACGATCGCCGCGGTGAGCCCGGCGACCGGATCGAGAACATGCTCACAGTTGTCCAGCACCAACAACATCCGCCGCCCGTAGCACCAGTCGACGATCGAGTCGACCACCGTCATCCCCGCCTGCGGGTGCACACCAAGCACAGAAGCGATCCCGGTGACCACGAGGTCGCTGTCGGCGATCGGGCCCAGCTCGACCAACCAGACACCGTCGACGAACTCATCGACAACCAACCAACCGATCTCGATCGCGGCGCGGGTCTTGCCCACCCCACCCGAGCCGGTCAGAGTGACCACCCGAGCCCGGGCAAGGTTGGCAATCCGACGCTGCAGATCGGCCAGATCGCCCACCATCTCGTCCGGCAGACGTGGCAAGTTGCCCCGCGAAACCTGCGCCGTCAACAGCGGCCTGTCGAACCAAGCATGACCGTCACCGGCGACGCCAACCACATGCACCGGCTCCACGACGCCTTTGAGCAGCACCAACCCGAGATCATGGAACTCGAACTCCGACACGCCGCTCACGAGCCCGGCGGTCAACGCCGACAACACGATCTGACCACCGTTGGCCGCGGCCATGATCCGCGCGGCGCGATTGAGCGGCGGCCCGAAATAGTCGCCGTCGCGTTCTTCGGCATCGCCGGTGTGGATACCCATCCGCACCCGCAACACGGGGCCACCGGCCCACACCTCGGCCGTAAGAGCCCGCTGCGCGCACAGCGCTGCTTCCACAGCGAGCCCCGCCCGGGCAAACACCGCGACGAAACTGTCACCACTGGTCGAAATCACATGACCACCCGCCCCAACGATCGCTGCTCGGACGATCTCGTCATGGCGGGCCAACGCCGGACCCATCGCATCAGGAAACGAATCCCACAACGGCGTCGAACCCACAATGTCGGTAAACAGAAACGTCACCGTCCCCGTCGGCAGCTCCGCCGACCCGCCATCATCGGCCATCTCGCCACGCTAGTACCGACCGAGAACCCGCTCAGATGGCCTCCTGAGTCGGCGGTCCACACGCCGCCACAGACGGCCAGGTGTCTTTGTGATTCGTCACTGGTCTTCGGGCAGGTCGATTGGCGAGCTGCGTCGGTGCGGGGTGCGAGGCAGCACGGCGAGGAGCAGCGCTGCGTTGAGGAGAACAAGGTTCTTCAGCACGAACTCGCCGTCCGTCGTGAGCAGAGTCGGGTTGCCATGGCTCCACAGCAGCGCCGGCGCCATCACCACGGTGAGGAACGTGCCCGCAAGGTGGATCACCACCGCAATCAAGAAAGCCCGGTGAGAGCGCCGGGACAGGAGCCCGATCCCGATGACGATCTCCAAGACGCCGAGCACACGCACCGCGCTCTTCGGATCGGCGAACGGCAGCGTTGCCCCGACCAGCTGGGTGACCGGTGATACGCCCGCCAGTTTGAGCACTCCGAACCAGATGTACACGACCGCCAGCGACAGCCGAAGCAGAATCGGAGCGATCCGCTCGGCGTTGACCCACACGACGCTGGCGGACGTGGCCGCTCGCTCGACGACTGGGATCTCCAGCACACCGGCGGTTTGCGTCTCGGTCGCGCCTCTGCTCGACCCATTGAAGTTCTCGAAGCTCATGGGGATCTCCTCCATCTGTCGGCGCCCAGATAGCTGCCACCGCATGTAAAGAGGCGCCGCGTGGGCGCCTGATACGCCCGGATCTGAGTCGGCACGGAGGGGCAGAATCAGTGACGCAACGTCCGGCAACGCGCACGCAATCTGGCGCTTCGGATTTGAGCCGGTGTAGGTCCGCTGACGCGGTACAGGGGTCCGGCCAGGCTGACGGTTGTTCTACGACTGTCGGCTGGAAGGGCCACACTTCGCCGCACAGAATCACGACTCCGGAGCGGAATCGACCGCTCGATAGCGGCCCGGATGCGATGCCACAGAATCGCGTCACCAGGCCGGCGGTATGGGGCACGTTCGCTCGATCGGTTCCCTGCGCGTTCTCGGGCACCGATGTCTACCCGCAGTCACCGGCAGAGCGCCGTTTCTGAGTACCGCGTCGTTCCCAGAGTGCGGGCGGGTCGTGTGTCGGTTCAGGCGGGAACGTCGACCATTCCGGCGAGCATTGATTCGAGGGCGGCTTGGTCGGGGCCGGTGAAGCGGTCGGCGGTGGGCGCCATGGCCAGCGAGTCGACGAGGACGTCGAACATGGCGCCCGTGGCGGGTGGGAGGTGGCTGCTGCACACCATGGTCGGCTCGATCGCCCGCAGCCGCTCGAGGGCGTGACCGAAGGCGTCGCGGTCGACGTCGTGCACCCAGGCCGAGTCGATGGTGGCCCAGCGCACCAGCCCGGCCCGCAGCTCGTCGGCGTCGAGGTCGGCGGCGGCCTGCGGGATCGCGGGGAGCAGCGCACCGAAGCAGTCGGAGCTGAACAGGATTCCGGTGCGGTCGTCGACGAAACCGGTGGTGATGGGGTTGTCGTAGACGGGCGGCTTCACGGCGGTCAGCCGGCGGTCGCCGACCGTCACGGTCTGGCCGGGGTTGACGAGGTGGACGCGGTCCATCGGGAGCGGTGTCGACGACAGGCCCATGATGCCGACGCCGAGGAACGAGGTGATCACCCGCAGGTCGGGGTTGGCCTCGAGGAGTTCGGCGAGGGAGCCGATGTGATCGAAGTCGGTGTGGGTGAGCCAGATCCAGCGCAGGTCGCCAGGATCGATCACCGACGTCAGCGCCGACATGAACTCGGCGGAGCCGGCGACGGTGCCGGTGTCGACGAGGACGGGCTCGTTGCCGTGCAGCACGAACGCGTTGATGGCGAGCGAGCCGAGGGCGGGGATGTCGGCGGTCGTGGTGATCACGTCGACGCCGGGGGTGGCCGTGAAGCAGGTGGTCATGATCGGGCTTGTTCGTGGGTTTCGGTGGGAGCTCGTGGTCCCGGGTGATCGGCCTCGGCCGCCGCCTTGAGGCGCTCGAGGGTGGTGCGCATGCCCTTGAGCAGGTCCTTGTGGCGGTTGGTGGGCACGTCGAGGATGCGCGCCCACGTCGGGATCCACCGCACCTCGTAGCACTCGGTCACCCGGGTGCGGCCGTCGCCCAGAGGCTCGAACCGGTAGCGCCACACGGTGGACTCGCGGCCGCCCTCGTCGGTGACGAAGGCGAACTCGCGGCCCGGATCGGCGACCAGCACCCGGCCGTGGCGCGAGTAGCGGATGCGCCGCCCGGGTCCGACCGCGTTGTGTCCGATGAAGGTGGTGCCCTCCACGGGGACGGTGACGTCGCCTTCCCACTCGACGCTCTCGCACTCCGGGCTCCACTCCCCGATGCGGGGCAGGTCGGAGACCATGGCGTAGAGCGCGTCGGCGCCGGCTTCGATGTCGAGCTCGACGTGGTCGGCGGTCAACCACCAACGCTGGTTCTTCGGTGCCATCGGTCCGTCCCTCTCTAGCGTGTTAACGTTCCACAAGCTAATACTATTAGCTATAGCTGTCAAGAGACACTTCTGCTACAGTGCAAGCTATGTCGTCGACGACCGAGGTGAACGCCCCCGCACCAGGCGACCGCCGGGCGCGGCGCCGCCAGGAGACGATCGAGGAGATCCTCGCCATCGCCGAGGACGTGATGACCGAGGAGGGCGTCAACGGACTCAGCCTCTCGGAGGTCGCCCGCCGGCTCGGCGTGAAGCCGCCGTCGATCTACAAGTACTTCGACTCGCTCCTGGCCATCTACGACGCCCTCTTCGAACGCGGCCAGCGAACCCACCTCGAGATCATGCGCACCGCCATGGCACGAGCCGACCCCGGCCTCGACGCGCTCGCCGCCGGCCTCGAGGCCAGCGGCCGCTGGGCGCTCGCCCACCCGGCAACCGCGCAACTGCTGTTCTGGCGCCCAGTGCCCAGCTTCCAGCCGACGCCCGAGGCGATGGCCCCCAGCGTCGAGATGGTCCGTCTCCAACGCCAAGCGCTCGCCGACGCCGCGAACGCTGAAGCCAACTCGGCGCCGGTGCCGACTCCGACGAGGCGCTCTGGGTCACATCGATCCTCATCAGTGGCGTCCTCGGCCAGGCGATGGCCAACGAGCCCGGCCTCCCCTGGGGCGAAGGCCGCTTCAGCCCGCTGCTCCCCAAGCTTCTCGACACACTCACCGCCCTCTACCCTCCCAAGCCCACGCGCCGCCGGTCCTGAGGTATCGGCGCAGCGAGGCTGCTGCGCCCTCGACACGAACGACCGCTGGACACGCCGACGTTCGGATGTCCCAGAACGCTCGTCACTCGGGCACCGCACGAGCGTCCCTGAAGTGCCCAGTTCCGGCCCCGATGGGCGACCCACGAGCGGCGGGGCCACAGCGTTGACACTCGCGCCGTCGACGGCTACGGGCGTGGCGGTGCGACGGTGTCGGTGGGCTCGTCGGGGAACAGAGTGGGCTCCTCGATCGCTGGGGCGGCGCGAATCGGTTGCGGCAGCGGGGCCAGGGCGGGAATCTTGCGGCGGACGTCGTCGTACAAGCCGCGTGCCAAGGGCGGTGCGGCCACGTTGTCTGGGGTGTGGATGAACACGGTGGGCGTGCGACCTTCGGCGAGCCATCCGGCGAGCACGGCCAGCCATGGCTGCCACCCGGCACGGGTTTGCTGCGGGTCGTCGGTGCCGACGAAGCGGACGACGGGATGGTCGGTGAGGGCGCGGAGTCGGCGTGGCAGGTGCGGTTTCTGGCGGCGGGCACCGCGCTCAGCGGCGCTCGGTGGGACAGCGCTGTACAGGGTGGTGGTGTCGAGGCTGATCCATTCCACGTCGTGCTGACCGAGCAGCCCCTCGACGTGTGCTTCCAGTTGTGGGTCGTCGTAGAAGGCGCGGTGGCGCAACTCCACGGCGTAGCGGTGCGACGTCGGCAGCGCCCGGACAAACGCGGCCAGCGCATCGATGTCGGCGGGTCCGAACGATGGGGGGAGCTGGATCGACAGCTGTTCGGCGCGGTCGCCGAGCGGGGCGATCCGCTGCAAGAACTGACGGTGATCCTCTGCGACGTCACGCAGATGGTGTTCGTGGGTGATCGCTCGCGGCAGCTTGAACACGAACCGAAAGGTCTCGGGCGCCTCGTGCGCCCATGAAGCGATCGTCCGGGGGGCGGGAAGCCCGTAGAAGGTGGTGTTGCCCTCGACCGCGTTGCACCAGCTGGCGTACACGCCGAGCTGCTCTCGTCGGGCCATGTGGTCAGGGAAGTGGAGACCCTGCCAGGCCTTGTATGCCCACATCGCACACCCGACCCGCAACACCGGCGCCGTCGGCCCGGACTGACGAGGCCGACTCACCCCACCAGTCTGTCATGGCGGGTGCGCCACGCACCGAGGCGAGTTGCTGCCGAGGCACAGCTGCATCGGCTGAGATTTCGCACCAGGTTGACCTGTCCCAGAAGTGCCTGCTCGGTCGGAGGCGCTCGGACGGAGGCACTCGATAATTGGCGAATCAGAAATGAGGACCCGACCAGCCGGGCGCGCCGCAGTGGGGCCCAAGCACGGCACTCGGAAATCACGCGATCGTGCGGATGATCGGCCAGTCGAGAGGTAACGCCTATCTACAGTTCTGGCGCTGTATGCCCGAGAATTGGTTCGGGCCTTGTCGATGGTCGGAAAGTTGCTCGTCGACAACGTGGGACACTGTTCCATGGCCACGGCGCTCCCGGGACCGTCCGGCTGGGAGAATCTGCGTCGGATGCGCGAGATCTTCAGCGATCCGGCGTCTGCACTCGATCGGCTGAGCCAGTCGTATGGTCCGATTTGTGGGCTCGGCCTGCCGGGGGCGCGGTTGGCGGTCATCGGTGATCCAGCTGTGATTCGCGAGTTGTTCTCGCTACCGGCCGACGCGTTTCGGTGGGGACATCGGTTCAACGTCGTTGGTGTCCAGTTCGTCGTTGGTAAGGACTCGATGATCGTGTCCGACGGGGCGGAGCATCGTCGTCGTCGGGGCTCCGTGCAGGCAGCGTTCACGCGTCGGCGCCTCGACCAGTGGGTCCCGATGATCGCGGAACGTGCCGATGTGATGATCGACCAGTTGGTCTCACGCTGCGAGCTGGGCGATCGTCCGGAAGACTTGGCGCCAGTCGTTCGGCGGTTGATCATCGGCGTGACGGTTCATGCGTTCTTCGGAGACCGTCTCACTGCGCGGGCTGACGAGATCGCCGACTTGTATGAGGGGCCGCAGCACTTCATCGAAGCGCCAGTGGTGAAGCAGTTGCCGCACCCGTTGCCGTTCACAACCCGCGCCCGTGTTCGTCGCGACCTTCGGGCGATCAACGCGATCATCGACGCCGAGATCGCCGATCGCCGTGCCAACCCATCGGGAGACCCGCTCGACATCCTCGAAGCGCTCGTCGTCGATGCTGGCCTGTCCGACTCCGAGATCCGTGCACAGGTCCGCACGCTGATCGGTGCGGGCTACGACACCACAGCTGCGGCACTCTCATGGCTGCTGTGGTGCGCCGCGCTCTCACCGGAGGTGTGGCAGAGGGTGCGGGACGAGGCCGACATCGTGCTCGGTTCCACGGTTGGATCTGCAGTTCGCGTCGACGCTGCGTCGCTGGCACGTCTCGAGTACACGCATCGAACAGTTCGGGAGTCCCTGCGTCTGCACCCTGCCGGGCTGATCGGCGCCCGCGTGGCCGCCCGAGAGACGGAGCTGGGCGGCTGTCGCATCCGCAAGGGAACTCTCCTGGTGTGGTCGCCTCATCTCGCTGGACGCCACCCGGATCACTGGGTTCAACCGCTGCGCTTCGATCCGGATCGATTCGTCGACGCAACGCCCGAGCAACAAGCACTCGGCGACCTCGCGTGGATCCCGTTCGGTCGCGGACCGCACATGTGCATCGGCTTCGCTCTGGCGCAGATGGAGCTGGCGCTGGTGCTGGCGCGAATGGCCCAGCGTCTCGATCTCACGCCGATCAGCGAACAGGTGCCGCACCCGGTCGGCATGGTGGTGAACCGCCCGACTGGAGGTGCGCCGTTCGCGGTCGCACCACGCGCGGCCAACCTTCGGTGAGTGCCACCTCGGTCCCGGCCCCGCAACTCGGGGCGTCTCCGGACTGGTAGCGCACTTTGCCCGGTATGTGTGCGCCTCACGCAAACCTCAATGCCAGCCCACAGACGGCCCGATATTGACCCTCGTAATCGCTGCGACGTCATCTCCGACGGCGTGCGACTTCGGCCCATTTCCGGCGTCACATAATCGCGTCACGAAGCCGGCGTTCGGAGACATCGGTGTGATCGTCAGGTCACTCGACCCTCAAGCCGAGGCGGACCCCCGACAGTGCGCGAGCTAGAGCCTCGACAATCAAGCCTGCCGCGGCTTCCGACTCCGACGAGAGATGGGCGGTGAGGAACCCGCATCCTGCAAGCCCGCCCTCGGTGGCGTCGCCGACGAGCCGCGCCGACCAACCGCTAGGGACGGTGCTCGGGATCGAGTCAGCGATCCACTTGTCCGATTCCGACGGGTCATAGATCGCGTACCACAAGATCGTGCTCACACCTCGTGTCGCGAGCACCGCGAACGCCTCCACGGAGCTGCAGGCGCCGCCCCGGTCGTGGACGTCGAACGGATCGAGCAGCACCAAGTCACCAGGGCGCGCCCGTTCGCACACACCGGTGAGTCCATCGGCGACCTCGACGGTGGCCGACCGCCCCATTGCAGCCAGACCCTCGGCCAGTTCCGTTGCGCTCGCCGGGACGAGCTCGAATACCGCTATGTCCGACTCGGCCGGGAGACACTCAGCGGCCAGGGCGATCGACCCCGGGTACCTCCCGGGATCGTGTCGGGTCCCTGCCTCGCGCCGGATGAGTTCGGCATAGGTCGATCCACTCAGGGCGTCGTGGTCCGACGCCAGTTCGAGGAAATCCCAGACGCCGCCAGGACCCGGTTCGAGGCGGGCGAGGTCATAGACGAGCCTGCCACCGTGGCTCTCCAGATACCTCGACGGTCGCTCACGGACGACCACCTCGCAGAGCACCGCGTGCTTGACCACGTCTCCGAAGTTGGCGGCGTACGTGTTGGCCATCGCCGAACGGTATCCGGGCCCACTCACGACGGTGTCACTGTCCCTCATGTGTTGGTCGGCCGGCCGCCCGCCCGAAGGACCACTCGACGGCGCTCCATAACCACACTCGGCATTCCGGTCGATTGTCGCCGAGAGGCCGCTCATATCGGCCCAAGCACCGCACTCGGAAATCACGGGATCGTGACGATGATCGGCCAGTCGAGAGGTAGCGAATATCGGCAGATCGTGCGCTGTGCGTGATCAAGTTGTCGTCACCGCGGCGCTCGCGAGCAGTTCCGCGATCTCTCGTGGGCTCGAGATTTGGGGACAATGGTCGTAGGGGAGTTCGATCGACTCCGTCGCCCGCTGCGCCGCCCACCGTCGTTGTGCGTCAGGCTGCAGTGAGCGGTCGTTGCTGCAGATCACGTAGGTAGAAGGGATGTCGCGCCAGCCTGCTGCTGTGACGGTGGTGGTGCTGCCGAGGCCGAGAGCCATCGGTCGGAATTGGTCCACCGCCGCCTGGGCGACCTCGCGCGGCGCTTGGTTGAAGACAACGTCCTTCGCCGTGTCGGGATCGAACGTCGCGAGTCCGTTGTCGCCGAATGCGAAGCCCCCCAAGAACTCAGGGGTGCAGTTGGTCAGCAACGCACCTGGCACTTCGTCCTGTTCGTCGAGCATGAACGCGGCGAGGTAGATGAGTCGCACAACGTTGTGCGCCCCTGCTGATGCTTCGGTGATGACAACACCGCCGTAGGAGTTTCCACACAGCACAATCGGACCATCGAGTCCGCCGAGAATCTCTCTCACGTACTCGGCGTCGGCGTGGAAGTCGAGGCTCGGATCCACACCCTCTCCGATCGTCGGCAACTCGACGCTCACCGATTCGATGCCCAGATCGGCGAGCGCAGCGCTCGTGGCATCCCACCACCACGCACCTCCGAACGCGCCATGCACGAGCACGACCCTTGCGACGCCCTGTTCACCTGACATCGGTCCGCTCCCCCCAGCACGCCCCAGCGGCGTCCGCCCAGATTGCCCGATGTGGAACGGGATTGCTAGTACCGCGGCAGTTGGTGCTACCCGGTTGGGCGTCCGGTGAGATCAAGAAGCCTTGCTTGTGTCGACGCGGTCGCCGGTACCTGACCGAGTGCCGCGATTCCGAAGCCCATGCCGGCCGGCCCATTCTCGACAATGTTCAACACCACGTCGACCAGGTCCGGGTCGAGTCGTTCATCTGCACCGATCGAGCGAGCAAGATCCCACGCGTGCAACGTGATGTCGAACACACGAAAGTCGAGGAACTGGCGACCCGAAATCTCCCCGAGCGGATGATCGATCGGACGGCTCAACGCGGCGTCAGCGTGGAACGCTGCCGCCTGCATCGCGCACGTCGATCTCCACACCTCGACGGCGTCGTCGCCGAGTTGTGGAGACGACATGACCTGCTCGATGGCTTCCGTTGCGATCATCCCACCGAGAACGTGAACGGCAAAGCGGTTCCCCCCGATCACATGGGCGGTGAGGTACCGAACATCCCAGTCCGAGCACGGAGTCGGGAGTGTCCAACCCTCCTCGCTGACGAGGCCGAGTCGTCGGCCGAATTCGTCCGTCGATGCGTCGAGCGCACCCAGAATGTCCACGTCGAGCCTCCGAGGTTGAGAGCGCACAGTGCCCTGATGGTATGTGCGCCTCATGCAAGCGTTAGCTCGTAGCCGGGCACGGCGCGGAACCGCCCGATACCGACGCACGTAATTCCGATTCGACGGCTCGTGTTCGCGTGCGAGTTCGGCCCAAGTCCGGCATCAGATAATCGCGTCACGAAGCCGGCGGTGTGGGACACCGGTGGAGTGCAAGAACTGGACCGTCTCTCCTCACGGCATGGCGGTGCGGTCGACAGCGAACACAGTCCAGTCTTCTGGGACGCCTTTGAGTTGATGCGTGCCGCGCCGCTCGAAGTGAAGGCCCGAGCCAGCGACGAGGTCGCGTACCGTGCTCGTGACGAGTACCTCCCCGGGTCCCGCGAGGCTTGCGACGCGTGCCCCGATGTGCACCGCTATCCCCGCGAGGTCGGCGCCGCGCGCCTCGCACTCGCCGGTGTGTACCCCGACACGCACCTCCACTCCGAGTCGCCGGACCGCCTCGGTGATCGCGACGCCGCAGCGGACCGCACGCGCTGGACCGTCGAACGAGGCGAAGAACCCATCTCCGGTGGTGCTGATCTCCCGGCCTCGGTACTGACTCAATTCGGCACGCACGATTTGGTCGTGATCATCGAGCACGTGTCGCCAGTGGCGGTCCCCCGCTTCGGCAGCCTGTGCGGTTGAACTGACGATGTCGCTGAACAAAACGGTGGTGAGCACACGGTTCGAGCGATCCTCGACAACACGGATACCCGTCACAAACTCTTCGATATGACCGACGAACTCCTCGTAATCGACTGCGCGCCAACTGACATGGAAGTCACCGTTCAGCTCGATGAACCGCGCATTCGGGATCCCGCCGGCAACAGCCCGGGATCTCGCGATGGGCACGAAGGGGTCGTCGCGGTTGTGCAGAACGAGGGTTGGCACACCGACGGCACCAAGCACACCTCGCACATCAAGCGCCGCATCCGCCAGCGATTTCTCCGCCGCCATACTCGGCGTGCACGCGTAGCGCTCGAAACGAGCCAGCGCACCTCGCGCCGATTCTTCGACGTGTTGCACGACGAGGCCGGCCAACATTCCTGTTCCCCAGCCCGCTTCCATCGCGGACGCGGACGCTAAGACCTCGTCCGGCGTCCGCTCATTGCTCGCATAGGTGCCGTACAGCACCAGGTGGTCGACCCGCTCCGGGTACGTGGCAGCGAACAGGACCGCAAGCGGACCACCCTCGGAGACCCCGACAATGCTCGCCCGTTCGAGGCCACAGGCGTCGTACACCGCACGGATGTCGTCCATCCGATCTTCCAGCGTTCCGACACCCAACGATCGATCCGACAGGCCGGTGCCGCGCTTGTCGAACGTGATCAACCGAGCAAATCGTTCGATCCGTTCAAGAATCCCGTAGAAGCAGGGCAGCTCACGCTGAATCTCCACATGCGAAACGAATCCGGGCACCCATACCACCGGCATCCGATCGCCGCCGCCGTCTTGATAGGCGATTACGAGGTGGCCGCTCTTGGCGTACCTCGTCTCCGGCGCCACGCCCATGGATCACAGCATGCCACGCCACCCAATATCACTCGCACGAGACGCCGTCGCTCCGCGACGCGTCGGCCCCTCACACCTCACTCAGAGGCCGGGCGCGGTCGGGGGACGTTGCGATCATCGTGTACCCGGTGGCGTCACGGTGATGGCCGGCACCAAGGAATGGTTCGTGATCCATCACTCGAACACCCGACAACGCGCTCGCGTAATCGCGGTCGAAATGTCGATCGCGCCGCTCGTAACGGCCCAAGTCCCGCGTCACGAAATACCGTCGCCCGAGCCGGCAATCGAGGACACTTCCAGATCAGATGATCTGTGCGCCTTGGTCGCTTGCGCTCTGCGCCCCGAGCGGGCACTCGGTGCGGCCCTGTCACCGACTCAGAACTTGCGAACGCGCACACGCTTCGTCATTCGACTCCCGCGTAGCGTCGCCGATGTGAGTGTCGAAGTACTGGTGGTCCAGCACGGCGAGAAGGTCCGGTCGGCAGCCGATCCTGGCCTCACGGAGTTGGGGCATCGCCAGGCAGCGGCCGTCGCGGGGTGGCTCGCTGAGAGCCGCACTGACATCGACGCAGTTGTCGCAAGCCCACTCAGACGGGCTCAAGAGACGGCAGTCCCGATCGCCGCTGCCTTGGGCCTCGAGTTGACAACAGAACCACGCTTCACCGAACGGATGAACTGGGGCGACGATGCGAGTATCGAGCGTCGACGCGTTCCTGATCGAGTGGGAGCGGACCACTCAAGACCGGTCCTACCAGCCCGCCGTGGGCGATTCGTCGAACAACGCAGCGGCGCGCTTCATCGACGCGCTCGTCGACTTCGAGCTCGACCAGGTTGACGTCGTGGTGGTAGTCGCACACGGAGGAGTGACTGTCGACGCGCTTCGCACGATCGTGGGCGGGACAAGTCGGTGATCAACGCAAACGCCGATCTACTTTCCGGCGGCGTGCCGAGTTGCGCCATCACACGGCTTCAGGTCGACAGCGGCGTCGTCACGACCATCGACTACCCATCGACAAATCACTTGGACCGACAGCTCGGGATCGACCAAGCGCCCGGCGACAAGTAGCGCCGATCTGCCGGACTGTGCTCTTCGCAGACGAGGACCCACCCGCCCATAACGCCGTTGCTCAGCTTGCGTTCGGGGCGAGCCAACCCTGCCGCCGGCACGCCCGGTCGACGCTTGTCGACAAATCCGACTACATGCTCGTGGCCAACCCGCTGAGCCGTTCACCTGGGCAACGCTCGACCTCATCGTGGGCGAGATCGAATCGTGACCACGTACTTCGGAACCGACCAACCGATGCCGGTGCTCGGTGGGTCGAGCAACGGGTCAAGTAGGGCCGAGTGCCCGGTCGGGGCACGGTTCGCGAACCGACGGCTCTACCTGCCCACCGACAGCGTGCACGACGGCACCTGGGCGCCGCCACCTCTCCGCCGGAGCGCCTGACAACGAGAGCATCGGAAACGATGCTCGAGCTCGCCCGCTTGGAGGACCACCAATCGCGTTGCGTCCCACCTCGATCCGAATTACCCTTACTTACGTGAGGAACGTAAAGGAAAGGCGCCGAGGGGCGACGACGATCAGCTCCAAGCACCAGATCACCATCCCGGTTGCCGAACTCCGGGCCGCCGGGCTCGAATCCGGTGAGCGACTCGTCGCACGCGCCGACGGACCGGGCCGTGTCGTGCTCGAACGTGAGCACGACGTCCTCGCCGACTTCGCCGGCCAACTCACCGGGGTCTACGCCCAACACGGCGTTGACACCCTCCGCGACGAGTGGGACTGATCCACCTCGACGCCGGCGTCGTCATCGGGCTGCTCGACGCCGACGACGCACACCACGAGTCCGCGAACGCAGCGCTCGCCCGTGTGCTTCGCAGCGGTGATCGACTCGCCATGGCCGCGTCCGCACTCGCGGAGTGTCTCGTCGGCCCACAACGTCGAGGACCGCGTGCCGTCGCCGTGGTCGACGACCTCGTCGAACGACTGCCGATCGAGATTGCGGATCTCGATCGAGGGATCGCTCACACCGCGGCATCCCTTCGCTCTCGGCACAGCAAACTCCGGCTTCCTGATGCGCTCGTGATCGCAACTGCGATCGAACACTCGGCTGACGAACTCATCACCACCGACCGCAAATGGCCGACCACACGAGCCCTCAAACTGGACATCACGATCACCCACATCTGAGCGCGGACCCAATCCGATCCGGACGTCGAAGTCGCTTTCGACCAGCCGGTCAGGAGGTCTGCGATGTATCAGAAATGTATCAATCCGACCGACACCGGGCCGTTCCAACGTGTCCGGCCAGTCACGACCCGTCCGGGTATCACCCCAGCTAGATGACCACATTTGGCACTATTCGACACCCGTCGGAATTCGCCGATATGGCCATCTTTCAGATTTGGGAGCAGGAGGCCGGGAGTTCGAATCTCCCCATCCCGACCACAGATCATCCGAGCCGGAAGCGTCCCGCCGGCTGCGTTCAGGAGTCGATTGGTCGGCCGGCGAGTGCGACGGCGGTCCCGAGTTGGTCAGCGAGGGCCACCGCGAGTCGACGTTCGTCGCGGAGCGATCCTGAGCCGGATCGCGGGATCAAGACGATCTGGCCGTAGGTGGCGCCGGCGTGGATGACAGGGATGGCGGCACCGCCATCGGGGAGTTGAAATCCTGAGTCCACCCAGACCCGGTGCCGCATTTGAAGCGTTCCCGACCGCGACACGAGTGGCAGCTCGGTGATCGAGTCTGATGCGTCTTCATAGCGGCAGTCGGCGACGTGCATCAGCCGAATGAGGTCCTGGCGAACGGTCTCCCACATTTCCTGCACGCTGGCTCCGCCGGCGAGCAGCTCGCTCGAGCGCTCGAGCGCATGCTCCGCGTCACCGTGCCGGTCGGAGACCTTGATCGCACTGTGAGCGCGCGCGCTGATCTCGCTCACGACCAGTCCGATGACGAGCAGCAGCACGACGGTGAGGACGTCGACACCGTCGTCGATGCGAAGTGATCGGTAGGGCTGGGTGTGGAAGAAGTTGTACGAGAATGCTGCGACGAGTGCGGTGGCCACCCCGGCGGCGCGGTCCGCCGTGGCGGCGATGACCACGACGAGTCCGATGAGCAATGCGACGTTCGTGGTACCGATGTCGTCGCGCCAGGACACGAGTCCGCCGGCGAGCAGGAATGCGGCGAGGGGTCCGACACCGAACATCAGGCTGGGATCGGTCAGCGAGTTCTTCGGCCGCAGCGGCGGATTCCGCGATGCACTGCCGCCCGAGGTGGACGGTTCCGTCTCGTCGTTCACGACATGTCGCTCTCTCGGGAGTCCGGACACGAACCGGCGGTCATGCCTCCGGTGTACGCCTGCGTGCATCGGGTGTCCACGTTCTTGGCGGGTTCTTCACGGCTTTGTGCCGATCATTCACGGGTCGTTCACGGCGGAGGTTCCTCGCCGTCGGTCACCGCGGGCTGGACTCCCGGGCCAGATCGAGGGCCGTCGTGAAGGAACCGTGAAAGTTCGAAGCGTGGCCGTGAAGAAGCCGCCAACACTCCTCACACCGAGGAGGCGGCGGCGTACAACGGGCTTCGTGAATCGAGCAATGAGCACCCGTCATGGCTGACGCAATTTTCGTCGCCGTCATCTGTGCGTTCTTCGCACTCTGCGTGATCTACATCCGTTGGTGTGACCGCATCATCGGGCCGGACGAATTCGACGCCCCCGCGGTCGAGGCCGCCGGTGCGGCTTCCGACGCGACGGTGGCGACCATGACGAGCGTCGGTTCGGGGGTGACGGTGTGATCGCGGTGAGCGATGTCGACAACTGGATCGGGCTGGGGATCGCCGCCCTCGGTGTGGTGTACCTGTTCGTCGTCCTGATCCGTCCGGAGCGCTTCTGATGAGTTGGCAGCAACTCGTCCAGGCGCTCGTGCTGGTGGTGCTGCTCGCGGCGACGGTGCCGTTGCTCGGCCGGTACATGGCCGACGTGTACGGGGCTCGGTCCGACGGTTCAGCTCCCGGTGACCGCTTCTTCGGCCCGATCGAGCGGGCGATCTATCGGCTCCTCGGTGTCGATGCCAAGCGGGACCAGCGGTGGAGTGTGTACGCGGTTTCGCTGATCGCCTTCAGTCTCGTTTCGGTGCTGGTCCTGTACGGACTGCACCGCCTCCAGGGAGTCCTGCCGTTCAACCCGACCGACCGTCCCGGCGTCAGCCCGATGGGGTCGTTCAACGCGGCGGTCAGCTTCGTCACGAACACGAACTGGCAGTGGTACTCGGGCGAGCTGAGCATCAGCAATCTCACCAACATGCTCGGCAACACGGTGCAGAACTTCGTGTCGGCCGCCGCCGGGATGGTCGTGGCGATCGCCCTGATCCGCGGGATCACCCGCACCGGGTCGCGCCTGCTCGGCAACTTCTGGGTCGACCTCGTGCGGACCCTGTTGCGCATCCTCCTGCCGCTCAGTCTCGTGTTCGCCGTCGTGCTGATCTCCCAAGGGGTCATCCAGAACCTCGGTGACGGTGTCGTCGCCGTGACGGTCGATCAGACCCCGCTCGACACGGGCGACCCGGCGACGGCGATCACCGAGCAGGCGATCCCGGGCGGACCGGTCGCGTCGCAGGAGGCGATCAAGGAGTTGGGAACGAACGGTGGCGGGTTCTTCAACGCCAACTCGGCGCACCCCTTCAGCAACCCCAACGGCATCACCAACATCTTGGAGATCTGGGCGCTGCTGCTGATCCCGTTCTCGATGGTCGTCGCCTTCGGACGGCTGGTGAAGGACAAGAGCCAGGCCCGGGTGCTGATCGCCGTGATGGCGACGATCCTGATTGCGTTCAGCGCGTTCGCCATGTTCGCCGAGCAGAACGGCAACCCGAACCTCACCGCCACCGGGGCGGATCAGTCGCTGTCGATCACGCAGTCGGGCGGCAACCTGGAGGGCAAGGAGGTGCGCTTCGGCGCACCCGGCAGCGGGCTGTTTGCCGGTGCGACGACCGGCACGTCGACGGGCGCGGTGAACAGCATGCACGACTCGTACACGCCGCTCGGCGGTCTGTCACCGATGCTCCACATGATGTTCGGTGAGGTGTCACCGGGCGGCGTCGGTGTCGGCCTGAGCGGCATGCTGGTCCTGGCTCTGTTGGCGGTGTTCATCGCCGGGCTGATGGTCGGACGAACGCCCGAGTATCTCGGCAAGAAGATCCAGGCACCCGAGATGAAGCTGGTGACGCTCTACATCCTGGCGATGCCGTTCGCTCTGCTCCCGTTCGCCGCCGCTTCAGTGCTCCTGCGCAGCGCCGCGACCTACCAGCCGGGCGCCCACGGCCTCTCGGAGGTGCTGTACAACTTCGCCTCGAGCGCCAACAACAACGGCTCGGCGTTCGCCTTCCAGGGCACCGGGACCCAGTGGTACACGACGACCCAGGGCATCTCGATGCTGGTCGGGCGCTTCTTCACCATCATCCCTGCATTGGCGATCGGCGGCTCGCTGGCGGCCAAGCCGAAGGTGCCGGCGACGGCGGGCACGATGCCGACGAACAACTCCCTGTTCGGGTTCCTGATCGTGGGCGTCGTCGTGATCGTCGCCGGCCTGACGTTCTTCCCGGCGCTGGCGCTGGGCCCCGTACTCGAACATCTCTCATTGTGAGGATCGCGTGACCGCAACCATCATCCCCGAACCGGACAGCCGGGTTCCCGACGTACCGCGCCCGCCGAAGGTGCGCCGGAAGGAGTCGGCGTCGAAGTCGATCTTCGACCGGGCGATCGTCGGCTCCGCCGCGGTCGACGCGTTCCGCAAGCTGAACCCGCGGACCATGTTCCGCAACCCGGTGATGTTCATCGTCGAGGTCGGCTCGGTGATCACCACCGCGATCTTCATCCGGGACTTCGCCAGCAGCACCGGTCAGGAGAACGCGTTCGCCGGCCTCGTGTCGCTGTGGTTGTGGTTCACCGTGCTGTTCGCCAACTTCGCCGAAGCGATGGCCGAAGGCCGCGGCAAGGCACAGGCGGCGACGCTGCGCAAGACCCGAGCCGAGACCACCGCCCGGGTCCGCACCGCCGACGGCACGATCGTCGAGACATCCTCGTCGGACCTGCAGCTCGGCGACCTGTGCGTCGTCACCGCGGGAGAGGTGATCCCCGGAGACGGTGACATCGTCGAAGGCATCGCCACCGTCGACGAGTCGGCGATCACCGGCGAGTCGGCACCCGTCATCCGCGAGTCGGGAGGCGACCGTTCGGCAGTCACCGGCGGGACGAGGGTGCTGAGCGACGAGATCGTCGTGCAGATCACGGCCAAGCCGGGCGAGACGTTCCTCGACCGCATGATCGCCCTCGTCGAAGGCGCCGACCGGCAGAAGACCCCGAACGAGATCGCCCTGACGATCCTGCTGGCAGGGCTGACGATCATCTTCCTGCTCGCCGTCGTCACCTTGCAGCCCTTCGCCATCTACTCCGGCGCCGAACAGAACGTGGTCGTCCTCGTGGCGCTGCTGGTCTGCTTGATCCCCACGACCATCGGCGGGTTGCTGTCGTCGATCGGCATCGCCGGGATGGATCGGATGGTGCAACGCAACGTGCTGGCGATGTCGGGTCGCGCCGTGGAGGCGGCGGGTGACGTCACCACGCTGCTGCTCGACAAGACCGGCACGATCACCTACGGGTCACGGCAGGCGGCGGAGTTCATCCCCGTCCACGATGTCGACGTCGCCGAACTCGCCGAGAGCGCGATGACCTCGTCGCTCGCCGACGAAACACCGGAAGGACGCTCGATCGTGCAACTCGCGATCGACATGTTCGACATCGCACCGGTCGACGACCCGACGGCGACGCTCGTCCCGTTCACCGCCCAGACCCGCATGTCGGGCATGGACCTCACCAGCGGTCGCCTCGTGCGCAAGGGTGCGGCCGATTCGGTCCGCCGGTTCGTGGAAGCCGAAGGGGGACTGGTGCCGCTCGAACTGCTCCCGATCGTCGAGCAGGTCTCGCGCGACGGGGCCACCCCGCTCGTGGTGATCGACAAGGCCGGCGCCACCACGTCGTGGCGGGTGCTCGGGGTGATCCGGCTGAAGGACACGGTGAAGCCCGGGATGCGGGAGCGATTCGACCAACTTCGTTCGATGGGCATCCGCACGATCATGATCACCGGCGACAACCCGTTGACCGCGGCGGCGATCGCCGAGGAGGCCGGGGTCGACGGCTTCCTCGCCGAGGCGACGCCCGAGGACAAGATGGCGCTGATCAAGCGCGAGCAGGCCGGCGGCAACCTCGTGGCGATGACCGGCGACGGTACCAACGACGCGCCCGCGTTGGCCCAGGCCGACGTGGGTGTCGCCATGAACACCGGCACCCAGGCTGCCAAGGAGGCCGGCAACATGGTCGACCTCGACAGCAACCCGACCAAGCTGATCGAGATCGTCGAGGTCGGCAAGCAGTTGCTGATGACCCGCGGTTCGCTGACGACGTTCTCGATCGCCAACGACGTCGCCAAGTACTTCGCCATCATCCCGGCAATGTTCTCGGCGGCGCTCCCAGCACTGGACTCGCTGAACCTGATGCATCTGTCGAGCCCGCGCTCGGCGATCCTGTCGGCGGTCATCTTCAACGCGCTCATCATCGTGGCCCTCGTGCCGCTCGCGCTGCGCGGCGTCAAGTTCCGCGCCGAAGCCGCGGCCCTGGTGCTGCGGCGCAACCTCTTGATCTACGGCCTCGGCGGCCTCGTCGCCCCGTTCGTCGGCATCAAGCTCATCGACATCGTCGTCACCGCACTGGGAGCGAACTGACATGCAACCCTTCATCCGCCAGCTCCGTCCCGCCGTCGTCGCGGTCGCCGTGTTCACGGTGATCCTCGGGATCGCATACCCGTTGGTGGTCACCGCCCTGGGCCAGGTCGCCTTCCACGACAAGGCGAACGGGTCGCTGATCGAGGTCGACGGTGTCGTCGTCGGCAGCGAGCTGCTCGGTCAGAACTTCGTCGCCCCCCAGTACTTCCACCCCCGGCCGTCGGCCGCCGGCGCCGGTTACGACGCCTCGGCGAGCTCCGGGTCGAACTACGGGCCGGCCAACCCCGACTTCCTGGCGACCGTCGCCGAACGCGTGGACGCCTACCGTGCGGAGAACAAGCTGACCGCCGACGTGGCCGTCCCCGTCGACGCGGTCACCGCCTCGGCGTCCGGGCTCGACCCGGCGATCTCGATCGCCAACGCCCGCCTGCAGGCGCCACGCGTCGCATCCGAGCGCGGGCTCGAACTCGACGAGGTGCTCTCGTTGATCGACGACCACACGCACGGCCGCGACCTCCTCGTGCTCGGCGAGCCGGCGGTCCAGGTCCTGGCTCTGAACCTCGCGCTGGACGCCTTGTCGACGTGAACCAGTCCCTGTCCACGTCCGAGCGGGATCGCTAGGGGTATCGAGCATGGCCCGAGGTTCGTTGCGCATCTACCTCGGTGCGTCGCCCGGCGTCGGCAAGACGTACAAGATGCTCGGCGAGGGCGTCCGCCGCGACGACCGCGGCGCGGATGTCGTCATCGGGCTGGTCGAGACCCACGGGCGGGTGCAGACGGCCGACCAGCTTCGTGACCTGGAGATCATGCCACGGCGGGAGATTCCCTACCGCGACACCGTGTTGTACGAGATGGACGTCGACGCGATCCTCCTCCGCCGGCCCGAGATCGTGCTCGTCGACGAATACGCACACACGAACGCCCCCGGTTCCCGCAACGAGAAGCGATGGCAGGACGTCGAGCAGCTCCTCGACGCCGGGATCGACGTGATCTCCACGCTCAACATCCAGCACCTCGAATCACTCAACGACGTCATCACGCGGATCACCGGCATCGTCCAACGCGAGACCGTGCCCGACGACATCGTCCGCCGCGCCGACCAACTCGAACTCGTCGACATGGCCCCGGAGGCGATCCGCCGCCGGATGGCCCACGGCAACATCTACCCCGCCGAACGCGTCGACGCCGCGCTCGCCAACTACTTCCGGCCCGGCAACCTCGGAGCCCTGCGCGAGTTGGCCCTCCTGTGGGTCGCCGACCGCGTCGAGGAATCACTCACCAGCTACCTCGACGCCCACGGCATCTCCGAAGCGTGGGAGACGCGCGAGCGCGTCGTCGTCGGGATGACTGGATTTCCGGGCGGCGAGGCGGTGATCCGCCGTGCGGCGCGGATGGCCGGGCGAGTCGGCGGTGAACTGATCGCGCTGCATGTCGCCGTCGACGACGGGCTGTCCCAACAAGACGACGCCGCACTGACCGGGCAACGAAAACTCGTGACCGAACTCGGTGGGACCGTGCACGACGTCGTCGCCTCGGACACCGCTGAGGCAATGGCCGCGTTCGCCCGGCGCGAAAAGGCGACGCAACTCGTCCTGGGCGCCAGCCTTCGAAGCCGCTGGCACGAACTCCTCCACGGCTCGTTCGTCGCGAGAGTCACGCGTTTGGCGCCCGACGTCGACGTGCACGTCATCGCCCGCACGGGCGACTCGGGGTACGTCGCGGCGAGGACAGCCCCGCAGACGATGGTACGTCGACGCACGACGATCGGGTGGCTCCTCATCGCACTCGGGCTGCCGATCCTCGTCGTGATCACGATGCCGTTCCGTGAGTCGATCGACCTGTCCACCGAACTCCTGCTCGCCCTCGTTGCCGTGCTCGCCATTGCCGGTGTCGGCGGACTGCTGATCGGGGTCGTCGCTGCCGTCGTTGCTTCACTGCTCTTGAACTGGTTCTACGTCCGCCCATACGGCACGCTCACGATCGGACGCAGCGAGAATCTTGTCTCGCTGGTGGTGTTCATCGCCGTCGCCGTGGCGGTCGGGGCGCTCGTCGACATCGCGTCTCGGCGTTCGCTCGAAGCGCGTCGAGCTCGACTCGAAGCGGAGGCGCTCGTCCGGTCGACCACGAGCTTGGCGTTCGACCCCGAACCGGTGCAACGACTCGTCGAACAGATCCGATCCACGTTCGACCTGGCGGGAGTGCGGCTGTCCGCCGCTGGCGGGACCCTCCCCGCGATTGCCACCGACGGTGACGTCGACTCGCAGCCAACGGTCACGCTGAGTCTGACGTCGGGGCTCGGACCTCTCGCGCGCAAGGACATGTCGGACCCGACGCGGACGCTCGAATTGTTCGGTCGCGCGCTGTCGGCGGACGACGAACGGCTCCTGCGCGCCCTCGCCGACCAACTGGCGTTGGCACTCGACAATCAGACACTGGCGGCGGACGCCGACGAGGCGGCCTCGCTCGCCAATGTCGACGCCGTTCGCACCGCAATGCTGCGCGCGGTGTCCCACGATCTGCGCACTCCCCTCGCATCGATCAAGGCGATGGTCTCGGGCCTGCGCGATCCCAGCGTGTGCTGGAGCCCGGATGAACTGGCCGAGGCCTTGCTCACCGTGGACGAGGAGACGGACCGACTCAATCAACTCGTCGGGAACCTGCTCGACGCGAGCCGCCTGCAGATCGGCACGCTGGCCATCAGCCTGCAGCCGGCCCACGTGTCCGACATCGTCAACTCGGCGCTCCACAGCACGAACATTCCGAGCGAACGAGTACGCGTCGACGTCCCGACCGAAATCGCTCCAGTGCGATGCGACGCTGCCCTGCTCGAACGAAGTCTCGCCAACGTGATGGCCAACGCCGAGCGATTCAGCCCGATGAATGTGCCTTTTCGGGTCGAGGGGGCACAGATCGGGGAGAAGGTTCACATTCGTGTGGTCGACAACGGGATCGGCATCGCCGGCCCCCAACGCGACCAGGTCATGCAGCCATTCCAACGGCTCGGTGACACCCCGGTCGGCGACGGCGTGGGCCTCGGGTTGTCCATCGCGTCCGGCTTCATCACCGCCATGGGCGGAACGCTCGCCCTGGACGACACACCGGGGGGCGGACTCACCGTGACCATCGTGCTTCCATGTGAACCCGACCGGACGACAGAACCCGGGTGTGCCCCATGACAAGGGTCCTCATCGTCGACGATGAACGCCAGATCCGGCGCGCCCTCACCCTGAACCTCGGCGCTCGCGGCTTCGACACGTCCGAAGCCTCGAGCGGCGAGGCGGGACTGGTCGAGATCACCGAATCGAACCCCGACCTCGTCCTGCTCGATCTCGGCCTGCCAGGGATGGGGGGAGTCGCCGTCATCGAAGCCGTCCGAGGATGGAACAACGTCCCGATCATCGTCTTGACCGCACGCGAGGACGAGCGCTCGAAGGTCCTCGCGCTCGAGGCAGGCGCCGACGACTATGTCACCAAACCCTTCGGCATGGCCGAACTCATCGCCCGAGTACGAGCTGCCCTCCGGCGCCACTCCGTCACGGAGAAGCCTGCGGCGCACATCAAGACCAAACAGTTCGAACTCGACCTCGCCGCTCACCGAGCGTTCGTGTCCGCAGACCTGAACGAGCTCGATCCCGAACCCCTCGTGGGCGCCGTGAAGGAAGTGCGTCTCACTCGCATCGAATGGCGAATCGTCACCTGCCTGGTCCAACATCCGCACGAATTGATCACGTACAAACAGCTGATCACCGCGGTGTGGGGAGGCGACTACGACCCCGACCAGAACCTCCTGCGCGTCCACATGGTGCACATTCGGCGCAAACTCGAAGACGACCAGACGCGACCGGAATATTTCATCACCGACGCCGGAGTCGGCTACCGCTTCCAACCCGACTCATGACCACCGCTCGACCGACCATGACGACATACAGCAGCGACGGGGTACAGATCGGCCGCGGTCTCCTAGAGCCAGGCGCGTCGGCGGGCGACGACGAGGGTCGTCAGCGCGAACACGACCATCGAAGCGACGACGATCCAGAACGCGTTCGGGTCCTGGAAGAGGCCGATCTGGAAGTTCATGCCCATCACGCTTGCCAGCACTGCCGCTGGGAGCAGCGTGACCGAGACCCACGTCAGCAGACGCATGATGTCGTTGGTGCGCTGCGCTGTGCGGGTCATGTGCACGTCGAAGGTACCGATCAACATCTCGCGGGCATTTGCCACGGCGTCGGTTGCGCGTTCGAGGCGGTGGATGAGTGACGTCAGGGCCTCCGCTTCACGCGCATCGATGTCCGGCATGAAATCCGGTCGTCCAACCTCGGCATACATTTCTCGATGGACGTTGAGCAGGCGTCGCACCCGGGCGATCCGCCGTCTCATGTCGACGAGCCGTCCCAATACGTTCGTCTCGTCGCCGAGCAGGGCCACTTCGTCCAGTTCGTCGACTTCGTGTTCGAGTTGGTCGGCGGCGGCATAGAACGTGTCGAGGTGCCAGTCGAGCATGGCGACGAGGAGCAGCACCGGGGTCAAACTGCCGACCTCACGCTGATCCTGGATGCGCTCATGATGCTCGTCGAGGAACACGATCGGCTCGGGGTGCCACGTGAGGACCCAGCCTTGGCCGACCATGATGTGCAGCACGATCGGTTTCTCTGTCACATCCTCGCGAAGCGTGTGGACGGTCACCAGGATCCCTTCGTCGAGCACGTGTCCGTCCGGAATGGTTGCGCCGTTGGTGAGTGCCTCGAGCGATCCGGCCTCGAGCGACAGGGCCGTGCCCACCAGGGTGCGATCCTCGTTCGTCGGCGCCTGCACATCGATCCAGAGCAACTCGCAGTCGCGAATCTTGCGTGGACGCCACGTGGTCAGATCGACCGGAACGTCGGAGCCATCGCTCTGCGACAGCAACGTTCGGACGCTCACGCCCGGGCCCCCACGTGGTGCGAGCGACGTGCCGGCCGCAGCCACGACGTCGAACGATTCCACGCGCGTTCGTCGTGTCGTTCGTGATCGTGTCGTTCGTGATCCTGTCATTTGTGAGCCGACCCTCCGGCGGGATACTGCGATGGCAATACGGACGTCCGCGTGCCCGGTTGGATGACGTCGATGTCGCAAGATCTCGCGCCTCACCGGCCGAGAGTTCCGACAACGACGCCCTGGAGCGCGCGGCGTCGAGAACCTGCGTCGTTGAAGGTTCCCGGCGCCTGAGAACCTGGACGGCGGAATCATTCGGTGAAGGTGCAGAGGGCCCTCTGCAGCTTCACCTCATGGTTCGCCACCCGCCTTGGTGGTCCCCTTGGGCCAGCGAGCTACCCATGGCACGGCGTTCTAAACCTGCAACCGGTTCGCGTGGTCGTTGTCGTCTCGGTGTTTGCCACGAACCGGTGCCTCGATGCCGACCCGGCAGACCCCGAGCACACCATCGCACCAACTCATCAGGTGTCACCGCAAGCCGATCGACTTCGTTACGCAAGGCGCGCAGAAGGGTTCCCTGTTTGTCACGCGGATGGCGGATGATTCATGTGTTCACGCTGCCTCGGTGGGGCGCCACCTCCCCCGGCGTCTCACCAGCAGCGGACCACCCATCCGACTCGGCACGGGCGTCACTGACCGCGTGCCTACTCGTGGTGGTCGTGGCCGCTCCACTGACAGGCGAATCCTTCGTGTCGTTCCAAGTCGGTGATGCCCTCGCCGTCGAGGTCGATCAACGACGCATCGAATTCTTCGAAGATGTGCAGCAACCAGCGCCCAGGGTGCACGCGTATCGGGAAAGTCACGGCGCCACTGATGCCCACGGCGGTCCCACCCCGAAACCTCGCGAAGGCGTGACGGGCGTCGCTCCTCGATGTCGCCTCCGGCCGCGTCGCAGGACGCCCAGAGGCCGAGTTCGAACCTAACATCGGGCGCCGTGAGCGAAACAGGGGCACGGCGGATCAAGTGGATCGTGGTGGCGGCGATCGTCCTCGTCGGTGCGGTCGTGGTGACCCTCGTGATCGCGCTGGGCGGCGATGACGACGAGCAGCCGATCGGCAACGATCCGACCACGTCGCTCGTCGTGGCGACGACGTCCGCTGCGCCATCGGAGACGCCTGGCACCGCAGTGCCGACTCCGCCGACGAGCGCCGCCGGGGCGCCGTCGACGACCGCGCCCGCCCCGACGTCGCCGCTCGAGCAGTACGCCGCATGCACCGGACAGGCCTGCCCGACCGTGCAGTACACGGCCGCCGGGCTCCCGGTCGCGTACGACGCCGGCCAGAAGACGCTCACGGTGCTGGAGGCAGACCCGCGCACCGTTCCGCTCGACATCCCCGAGTCGCAGGGACGCCTGATCACCCTCGGCCCCGACGATGTGGCCTACCTGCTCGTCGAGTCGCCGGGCCCGACGAACCCGGGACGGATCGTCGCCGTGCCGATCGGTTCGAGCGACGCCGGCACGGTGCACGAGGTCGTCGGATCGACCGACGGCCTCGGGGATGTCTTCGTCGTGCCGAGCGCGGCCGCGATCGAGGTCGCCGACTGCTGCGGCGTCGGCACCGATGACGGCAGCTACCCGTACGTCGACGCAAACGGTGCGGAGCTCGCCGGGGACCCGAGCCGTGCGACGTGGTCGTGGGAGTGGCCGCTCGACGGTCCGATCGTCGTCCGCAACCACGAGACCGGCGAGAGCTTCGAGGTTCCCCAATCCCAGGCGGAGCGGGAGGGATTGCGCAGCGGCGACCTCCGGCCGCTGATCGACGGGCGCGTCGTCATGCTGGTCGACGACGAGACCGGGGCCACGACCGCCTGGGTGCTCGACGCTGCTGACGGCACATGGACCTCGACCGCCCTCGGCGATGCGCTCGTCGAGGCGATCGACCCCGCCGGAGCCGTGCTCACCAGGGATCCCTCGACGCTCGCCTTCGACTTCGTGGCCCTCGACTGACGGAGCCTCGATGCCGTGAGCGTGCTGGCGCCGGTCGTCGCCGTGACCGTTCCGACCAGGTGCGCGTCAGCTGAGGCGTTGCTCGAGGTGGACGACGACCTCGTCTCCGTCGGTCTTGCCGATCGCCTTGCGAATCGCAGCGGCGATGGGGAGCTTGTGCGTGCCGTCGCCGAGCGCCATGAACGAGCTGCGGAACTCGACGCCGTCGACGGTGCCGGCGACCTTGACGAGACCGCGGGTGCCGAACACCGTGGCGGAGTCGGGCATCTGAACGCAGGTCCAGGTGTCGCCCTCGCGCACCCGCCCCAACGTGGCGGTGAACGTGATGTCGAGCGGGCCGATTTCGGACTTGGACATGGCTGCCTCCTCCCTTGTTCTATCCGCCGCTGGCAGCGAGGCCACCGCGAGGCCACCTACCAGCAGCCTGTGATCCTGACCGGGAGGGTGGCGAAGCCTCGGATCGCCGCCGAGTCGGTGCGAGCCGCACCGGCGAGCAGTTCGATCGACGACACGCGCTGGGCAAGTCGGCGAAACACCGCGGTGCCCTCGAGCCGCGCGAGCGGTGCGCCGAGGCAGAGATGGATGCCGGAGCCGAACGCGAGGTGGGCCGATGCATCGCGCTCGATGAGGAACCGATCGGGTTCGTCGAACACTCGCTCATCGCGGTTGGCGGACCCGTAGAGCACCACGATCGACCGGCCGTCGTCGGTGCGACGGAGAAAGAACCGCACCGGAGCGTCGTACCGAAGTGTCTCCTCGACGACCGCCGGCGACCGTTCCGCCGGGGCCGCCAGCAGCAGATCGAGTTGGTCACGATGCGCAGCCAGCGCGGCGATGCCATTTCCGATCATGTGCACCGTGGTGTCGAGCCCGGCGATGATGATCGACGCCAGTGCGATGAAGGGCTCGTCGGCTTCGAGCGCTTCGCCGTCGCCACCCGCCAGGATTGCTTCCGCGAACCCGCCGCGTCGTGGACTCGCGAAGCCCTCGGCGAAGGCCCACTCCAGGAAACCTGCGAACTGCTGCTCCGTACCCACCGGTGGATCGGGGGCACCGAGTCTGAACGATGCGTCGGCCCAGCCCGCGGCCTCGTCCGGTAGGTCGAGCCCGAGCCACTGGCTCATCACCCGGATCGGCACCGGCCGCGCCACCGATGCCATGACGTCACCACCGCCCGCGTCGACGAACCGGTCGACGAACTCCTCGACCACGGTGTCGACCACTTCCTCGAGCCGAGAGATCGCCCGCGGTGTGCACCATCGCTGCACCGCTCGCCGGACCCGTGTGTGCGCGGGAGGGTCGTTCTCGATGAAGGTGGCCCGCAGCCCGGCGTCTCCGACCGGAATCCACTGGACCCCGAGACCCGACAGATACTGGTCGTGGTCGCGCAGCACCGAACGAGCGACCTCGTGCCGGGCTGCGAGCAGAACGCCACGTTCGGCAACCTCCACCAGATCCTCCGAACGATCCCGGAGTCGCGCGTAGAACGGGTACGGATCAGCGAGGTTCGCCGCGCTGAACGGGTCGGCGACCGACGGCATTGCGGCAGGGTAATCCGCACACGACCGGCGACTGACCGGCTGAGTGGGCCGGCGCCGAATCGTGGTTGCTGCTCACCGCCGACCGACGCGTGCCGCGAACTCGCGCACGAGGTCGGGTGGTCCGACCGCGAGGGCCGCGACCTCTCGCGCGGTGTGGGCGAGCGTGAGGATGTCGGCTGCTTGCGAACGCACCCTTCGCTCAGATTGCGGCGAGCTCGTGCTCGAAATATGCGGCGTACTTGTCGCGTGCCGCAGCCTTCAGCTTCGGCAGGTGTCGCGACGGGAACAGATCGTCGATCGGCTTGTACTCGCGCAGGACCTGACGGGCGACGGTGGTCTTGTGCACCTCGGTGGGCCCGTCGGCGAGGGCCATGACCTCGGCGCCGATCAGCATGCGGGTGAACGGCATCTCGTTCGACACGCCGAGCGCACCGTGGAGGTGCATCGCCCGCAACACGACGTCGTGGTACACCTTCGGCATCGCCACCTTGACGGCGGCGATGTCGTGGCGGACCCGGCGATAGTCGTTGTACTTGTCGATCTTCCAGGCGGCGCGCATCACGAGCAGCTTGAACTGCTCGATCTCGATCCAGCTGTCGGCGATCTGCTCCTGTACGACTCCCAATGAGGCGAGTGGTCCGTTCCGGGTGGAGCGGGACAATGCCCGTTCGCACATCATGTCGAAGGCCTTCTCGAGCTGGGCGATCGTCCGCATCGCGTGATGGATGCGACCGCCACCCAGACGCACCTGTGCGATACCGAACGCCGAACCCGGCTCGCCGAGCAGGTTGTCGTCGGTGAGGCGGACGTTCTCGTAACGCATGTACGCGTGGCTGGCATCCTCCTCGCTCTCGGTACCGATCCCGACGTTGCGGATGATGTTCACACCAGGCGTCTCCGCCGGAACGATGAACATCGACATGCCTTCGTAGGCGCTGATCTCCGGGTTGGTGACCGCCATGACGATGAAGAAGCTCGCGTACCTGGCGTTCGACGAGAACCACTTCTCACCGTTCAACACCCACTCGTCGCCATCCTTGACCGCATTGGTGGTGAACAGCGTGGGGTCGGCGCCGCCGTGCGGTTCGGTCATCGAGTAGCAGGAGCTGATCTCGCCGTCGAGGAGCGGCTGCAGATACCGGTCCTTCTGCGGCTGGGTACCGAAATGGGCGAGGATCTCCGCGTTGCCGCTGTCGGGTGCCTGGCACCCGAACACGGTCGGGGCGAACCCTGACCGGCCGAGGATCTGATTCATCAACGCCAACTTCACCTGGCCGTAACCGGGGCCGCCGAGCTCGGGACCGAGATGACACGCCCACAGCCCGCGCGCCTTCACCTGCGCCTGGAGTGGGCGCAGGATCTCCATCGCCCGCTCGTCGGATTTGTCGTACGGGTCGTCGAGCACGAAATCGAGCGGCTCGACCTCGTCACGGACGAACTCGTCCATCCAGTCGAGTTCGGTTTGGAAGTCGGGATCGGTCTCGAAGTCCCAGGCCATGTGTCTCTCCTCGTCGGTCGGCGGTCGGACGCGCGCTCCCCAGAGCGACGCCGCATCTCCCATCAGTACCGCATGGTTCACGCTGCGAGCGAGCCCGACACGATCCGGACGTGTCGCACCACGCCGGATCGAACGGTCACGCACGGCGCTCAGGAGGCACCCGACGCCGGGCGGGCCGAGTGCGTTCAGCCGTCGAGGTGGCCGAAGCGTCCGGCTTGGAAGTCGTCGTAGGCGTCCGCCAGTTGTTGGCGAGTGTTCATCACGAACGGCCCGTATGCGGCGATCGGTTCGTCGATCGGTCGGCCGGTCATGACGAGCGCGCGCCCGCCGGTGGGGGTGGCGATCTCGACGCCGTCGTGTCCGGGTCGGCTGCGTCCGAGGATCGCGACGTGGCCTGAGCTCACATCGGTGCCGTTGACGATCACGTCGCCGTCGAGCGTGAGGACGGCGACGTTGTGGTCGGCAGGAATCGTCGGGGCGATCGCCCCACCTGCGTCGAGTTCGACATCCCACAGATTGATCGGCGTGTGCGTGGTGGCCGGGCCTGCGTGGCCCTCGAAGTCACCGGCGACGACGCGCACTGAACCGCCGTGTGCGTCGAGGTCGACGCGTCCGATCTGCTCGGCCGTCAGCGGCTGGTAGTGCGGCGCGTCCATCTTGTTCTTCGCCGGCAGGTTGACCCACAGCTGCACCATGTGGAATCGGCCCCCGCCACGGGCCCAATCGGCGTCGTGGTACTCCTTGTGGAGGATGCCCGAGGCCGCCGTCATCCACTGCACGTCACCAGGTCCGATCACACCACCGGCACCGGAACTGTCGTGATGGGCGACGCTGCCGTCGAAGGCGAGGGTGACGGTCTCGAACCCCCGGTGGGGGTGGACTCCGACACCGCGCGGTGTTTCCGTCGGCCCGTATTCATAGGGGGCGTGGTAGTCGAGCAACAGGAACGGGCTGACCATCGACGCCAGCTCGTCGCCGGGACCGAACATCTGCTCCACTCGAAATCCGTCGCCGACCCAGTGGCTCTGTCCGCCGCCGACAACGACGGCGACTGGTCGGAGTGTGCTTCGATCGGTGCTCACGCTTGTGGTCATGGTGTGGTCCTTTCAAGTGAACGCAACACTTCCAACTTCATTGCGCACGCAAGTATTCCCGGAACGTGCCGAACGCCTTGGCTGGCCCATCACGGTGACGCGGACATCGACTCAACAGAAGTTGTCTCAAATCCGACTGAGTGACATGATGGCGGGGTGGATGCGCTGACGCTCGAGGAGCGAGCCGATCGTCACGCGGCACTCGGTGATCCGGTGCGCTTGGCCGTCGTCGATCGCCTGATGACGTCCGATCGTTCGCCCCAGGAGCTGCAACGCCAGCTGGGCATACCGTCGAACCTGCTGTCCCACCACCTCGATGTGTTGGAGAGCGTCGGCGTCGTCGTGCGCGGTCGCTCCAGCGGTGACGGTCGGCGCCGCTACGTCCACCTCGTCCCGGATGCTCTCGACGAACTCGGTGGCCGAGTGGCGATCCCCCGACAGCCCGCCCTCTTCGTGTGCACTGCGAACTCGGCGCGGTCGCAACTCGCGGCCGCGTTGTGGACGGCCATCGTCGGCGAGCCCGCGGCGAGTGCGGGGACGCATCCCGCCCCGGCGGTCCATCCGGGCGCCAAGGCGGCGGCGAAGCGGGCAGGGCTCGACCTCAGTGCCGCTCGACCGCGCCGCCTCGACGACGTGGCCGATTTCCGGGCGCTCACGGTGACGGTGTGTGACCGTGCCCACGAGGAACTCGACGTTGCGGACGACTGGCTGCACTGGTCGATCCCCGACCCGGTCGCCGAGGGCTCACGGACGGCGTTCGACCGCACCGTCGAGGAGCTGCGCTCGCGCATTCGATCGCTGAACGCCGCATGAGAACCGAATCCCTCCGCCATCGACTGCACGGAAATCGATGAGCGACTCGCTGCGTCCGGACGACAAGGAACTCGGGGTCGCCGTCGAGACCGGCACCGGGCAACTCCGCCTCGATCTCACCAGGCGTCTGGTGGCCGAAGCGATCGGGACGGGGCTGCTGGTCATGGCCGTGATCGGCTCGGGCATCATGGCCAGCAACCTGTCGCCGACCGACGTCGGCCTGCAGTTGCTCGAGAACGCGGCCGCCACGGCAGGCGCGCTCATCGGACTGATCCTCATGTTCGGGGCGGTGTCGGGTGCACACTTCAACCCGGCGGTCACGTTGGTCGCCCGAGGGTTCGGATCGATCAGCACCCGCGACACCGGTCTGTACATCGTCGCCCAGACGATCGGCGGTTGCGTCGGTGCGATCGTCGCCAACGTGATGTTCTCGCTTCCCGCGTTCGAACTGTCGACCACGACCCGCTCGTCGGGCGCACTCTGGCTGTCGGAAGCGATCGCCACCATCGGTCTCCTGCTCGTGATCCACGGTTGCGTGCGAACCGGCCGCGCCTCGGTGGTGCCCTTCGCCGTCGGACTCTGGATCGCAGGCGCCTACTTCTTCACGTCCTCGACCAGCTTCGCCAACCCGGCGGTCACGGTCGCCCGAACCCTCTCCGACACGTTCGCCGGGATCAAGCCGTCGTCGGCGCCGATGTTCATCGTCATGCAGCTGATCGGCGCTGTGGTGGCGTTCGGCCTCATCCGCTTCCTCTACCCCACGAATGCATCGGAGTCCCCCAATGACTGACCGACCGGACGACCATCCGCCCGAAGTGCTCTTCGTGTGTGTCCACAACGCCGGCCGTTCACAGATGGCCGCGGCGCTCCTCGCCCATCACGCCGGCGACTCCGTCGTCGTGCGGTCGGCCGGCACGGCCCCCGCCGACACGATCAACCCGGCTGTCGTGGAGGCGATGGCCGAGCTCGGAATCGATCTTCGGGCCGACGGCGCACATCCCAAGAAGCTGGACGACGCCGCCGTGGAGGCCTCCGACGTGGTCATCACGATGGGCTGCGGCGACGAGTGCCCGTTCCACCCCGGCAAGCGCTACCTCGACTGGGCGCTCGAGGATCCTGCAGGCCGAGGCATCGATGCCGTCCGGCCGATCCGCGACCAGATCGACCAGCTCGTTCGAGGACTGCTGGCCGAACTGGTCCCGGCCTCCACCTGACAGGTGGCGGCGGGCATGGTCGCCCGGATGGCGAGCGTCGGGATCGGATGCGGACTCGGTCAGCAGCACGACCCGGCAGGCTTGGCACCGACCGCCACGGGATCGGACGCCCACCCTTCGTTGCCACCGACGTCGCACGCCATCGCCGGTGCGTCGGCCAGGACGGTGTAGAACTCCCAGGCGTTGTCGGGACCGTGCACCCACGTCTTGTCCTGCACGGCGAAGCAGCACGAGACGTTCTCCTGCACTTCTTGCTCGAGACCGTCGCTCGTCGCCCGCTGGATGGCCGCGGCCACATCCTCCACCGAGTCCACCTCGACGCCGATGTGGTTCAGCGACCCAGGCTCGCCGGCGCCGGCGAACAGGATGAGCTTGAGCGGTGGGTCGGCGATCGCGAAGTTGGCGTACCCCTCGCGGATCTTGGCCGGCGGGGTCTGGAACAGCTTGGTGTAGAAGGCGATCGATTCGTCGAGGTCGGCGACGTTGAGCGCAAGTTGAACACGGGACATCTGAGGCTCCTTCGTTTCTCGGCACCGACTACTTCGACGCCTGTCGATGTAGTCGAGTATGCCAGCTGATTCGACAATCGTCAATCTAGTAGTTCGACAATCTTCGATAGACTATTCGGTATGGCTCAGAAGGCTGACACGCTCGACCCCATCGCTTGCTGCGCGCCGGTTCGATCGGATCGCTTCGACGACGCCCAGGCCGAACTCATCGCCAAGGCCTTCGCCGCGCTCGCCGACCCGGTCCGTCTCCGCCTGCTGTCCCACGTCGCTGCCGCTGCCGGCGAAGAAGTGTGCGCCTGCGATCTCGGCGCGGTGGTGGAGCGATCACAGCCCACGATCAGTCATCACATGAAGATCCTCCACGACGCCGGTCTCATCTCGCGCGACAAGCGCGGGCTCTGGGTCTGGTACCGGATCGTGCCCGAGCGGCTCGAAGCCCTGCGGGCCGTGCTCGCCACCGCCTGAGGCTGACAGCCGGGGAACGCCGCTGGGGCGGACACCCCGATGTGTCGATCTCTCACCCGATCGAGTGGTTCGCCTACGCCCACGGCAGCCGACCAGCCTCCAGGATTATGCTGAACGGAGCGCTGGTGCTGCCGGTTCAAGCCCGTAGCCGGTTGGTGGAGGAGTGTCGTCGATGGGCGGCGATTTCGTAACGGATCTGATTCATCTCGACGGGAACGCCGTGTTGTTGGTGACCGGTGAGGTCGATGCTTCGACGTCGCCGATGCTGCGTGACGCGTGCCTGCAGCTGACAGCGATCACCGATCGATTGGTGCTCGACCTTTCCGGTGTGTCGTTCATGGACTCGTCGGCGCTCCACGTTCTGATCGAGCTTCGCGAGAGCGGCGACACGACCAGCGTGATGGTGCGCAACGCCTCGCTGCAGGTCCGGCGACTGCTCCAGATCACCGAACTCGCCCACTTTCTCGAACCGCTGCCGTCACCGACCGACATCTCGGGCACACCACGTGCAACCGGCGAGCACGCTGAGGCGGGCGAGATCTGACGTCGAGGAGCGGCGTAGGTCACGAGGCGTTTCCGGGAACTGTTACGGTCGCCGGGGTACGAGAGCGGGGAGATCTCTGTGAATCGACGTGCAGACGAACGGCGGTCCGGAACGTCGCGGCGCGTGGTTCCGCATTCTCGGTCCCTGGTGCGAACGGTCTGCTTCCTGACGGTCGGAATGATCGTCGCCGCGATGTGCCCGGGACTCAACGATGTGGTGTCGGCCCAAGGACAGGCAACGTTGACGAAGCAGGCCCTCGATCAAGCCGGCAATCCGATAGCCAACGGTGCTTCGGTGCTGCCGGGCGCCCCGATCAAGTGGGTCGTCGACTACGACAACACGACTGGGAGCCCTGGTCACTCTGTCGTCACGGATCCGATCGGTGCCGGTCAGACGCTTCGTGCCCGGATCGCTGCAGACCCCGCCGACGTGGAGCAAGGAGTACTCGGCTGACGGGACGACGTTCGGGACGACCGATCTTGGCACGGACACCACGGCGGTGCGCTCGCAGGGTAATGTGCCGTCGACGTCGACCGGCGCGGCGGTACCGGTTCCGCCTCCGCTCACCGAGATCTTCCAGGACAGCGCGACGGGCGGCGACGGGTTCCGGCCGATCCTGTTCGGCAACAACGTGTTCAACATCTTCCACCACACGGTGCGGGAGCGGGCAACAGATCGTCGCCTGTACCGAACGCGTCGACCGGGGTGCCATGTCCGGGCTACCCGAAGGTCCTCACATACGGGGACCCTCCACAGCCGATCAGTACCAGCTTCACGCCGATGCAGTTCGTCACGACGGACGGCAGGATGTTCTTCCCGGTGAACCGCCCTGCCGATTACGGGGTCGCTTGTTTCGACCTCTTGGTTGCGGCCCCATGCGGGTACACGCAGCTTTCCAGTCCCGGCACCGGCAGCTCGGTGCCGGGCGACTACCCGTCGATGATCGAGGGGTCGGCGGCGGTCGGGACGTCGCTGTACTTCTACGGTTCGGAGAACAACGCCGGGCGTGTTCACCCCGATCCTGTACTGCTTCGATGCCGCCACCCAGGCGCCGTGTGCCACCGGGGCGCGGGTCGACCTGAGCACCGCGGCCAACGGCACGGTGGTGGCCTGGAACCCCGGCGTCAACGGTTCGAACCGCGGGTTGGTGGTCCAGCTCACTGCCGACGGCAGCCGCATCTTCCTCGACCAGGCGTTCAGCGGGAACAGCGGCTCCCAGGTGAGCTGCTTCGACACGGCCACGCAAGCGGCCTGCCCCGGCTGGGGCACGCCGCTGGTGCTGCCGACGCCGAACTTTTCGGGGACGGGCTACGGATCGTTCATCATCGATCCCGGAACATCTGGTCCTCACGGAATCTGCGCCGCCTCGCTCGGCGGATACCGCGACGCAGGCGTGCCGCGTGCTGCACCTCGCGAGGAGGTGTGCGTCGCGGCCGACAAGAGTCCGCTGCCGCCGGTTCCCGGGCCGGGGGCTGCCGTACCGGGCGTGCCTGACGTGGCCAGCCTCGAGCAGGTCACGTACGTGCCCCAGCTCAACCAGTCGTACTTTGCGTTCTTCGACGTGACCGCCGGAGCACCCAACGGGTACGCGTTCTGTTGGAACTGGACCACCGAGCAGGCGTGTACCGGCTTCAATCCCGCCCGTCGCTGGGACACCAACCAGCCACCGGAGCGCAACCCGGTCAACGGCGGCCACACCAGCGACTACGCCTACACGTATGACCCGGCCACCGGCTGCATGTGGGGCCTCGGCGACGCCGGGTTCCTGTGGAGCTTCGATGCCCGCACCGGCAACAACCCCTGCCGGGTCGGAAAGCAGGCGCTCGAGCTCGTGAGCCCCACCTCGTTCTACTGCGACGGCAAACCCGGGCACGTCCAGGGCTGGGACGAGGTCCGCTTCGTGTCCACGCGCCTCGATGCGTTCACCGACATCCGCGTCACCCTCCTCGATTCCACCGGCGCCCCGGTGCCCGGATTCACCGACGTCTCAATGCTCGACGGACCAATCCCGGGCGTCCTCGACATCTCCGCGATCCCCGTGACCGCCCCGACGGACACCCTCACTGCCCAGTTCGTCATCAACGCACCGACGAACGACCCGTGGGCCAACGGGCTGCAACCATTCGCCGAGCTGAGCTTCATCGGCGACCCGCCGCAGGTCTGCTTCCAGACCACCGTCGCCCAGATCTGTGCGACCGGCTCGATCAGCGACCAGGCCAACGCCACCACCAACGACATTCTCCCGCCGGACCTCTCCAACGCGATCACCTTGCAGGTCAACCCGGTGCCGACGGGCTGCACCCCGACCTTGACCAAGACAGCCGACGCCCCGATCGTCCCGGCCGGCTCACCGATCGGCTTCACCATGACCCTGGCCAACCCGGGACCGAACGCGCTCCCCGGTCTGACGCTGACCGACCCGCTCCCCGCGGCGGCGGGGGTGGACTGGACGATCGCCAGCGAGCAGGGTCCGGCCACGTGCACCATCACCGGGTGCGCCGCCCAGCGAGACGCTGGGCTGCGGCACGTTCACCCTCGCCGCCGGAGCAGAGCGAGACGGTCCATGTGACCAGCCCGACGGCAGCAGGCGTGTGCGCCGTGCTGGACAACACGGCCACCGCCACCTCACCCATCGCCGGCAGCGGGACCGGTGAGGGCTCGGTGACGGTGCAGTGCGCGACCGCGGTGACCACGACGCCGAGCGCCGTCCAGGTCAGCCCCGGCACCCCGATACACGACACCGTGGTGGTCACCGACGGCAACGTGGTCCCCACGGGTACGGTCACCTTCGCCCTGTACGGGCCGGGGGACACGACATGCCAGACCAACCTGGTGAGCGGCCCGGGCTTCGTCGACGTGCCGTTGTCACCCACCGGAGCCACCTCGGGTGACTTCGTCCCGACCGCCGCTCGGGCTCTACCAATGGGTCGTCAGCTACAGCGGCGACGCGCTTCATCAACCCTCCACTGGGGCGTGCGCTGATGCGTCCGAGCAGGTCGGGGTCGTCTCCACGCTCCTGACCAAGACCGCCGACGCGCCGAGCGTCTCGGCCGGTGAACCGATCGGCTTCACCATCACCCTCACCAACCCGGGACCGTTGCCGGCCAACGGCGTGACGCTGACGGACCCGCTCCCCGCCGCGTCAGGGGTGGATTGGACCATCGCCGACCAGCAGGGTCCGGCAACGTGCACCATCGCCGGCGCCCCGCCCAGCGAGACGTTGGGGTGCGGCACCTTCACCCTCGAGGCGGGGCAGAGCCAGACGGTCCATGTGACGAGTCCCACCGCACCAGATGCCTGTGGAACCGTCACCAACACGGCGACGACGGCGCTCGATGCGGTCGGCGCCACCGCGACGATCGCCGTCATCTGTCCCAGTTCGATCAGCAGCACGCCCAGCCACGCCAGTGGGCCGGTCGGCCTGGCGGTCCACGACACCGCGGTCGTGGCGTCGAGCGGTCAGGCGCCTCCCACCGGTGCCGTGTCCTTCGCGATCTACGCGCCGGGAGACACGCAATGCAGCAACAATCTCGTGGCGGGCGTCGCCTCCTTCCAGAACGTCCCACTGACCGCCGGCCAGGCGTCCTCGCCCGACTTCGTCACGACCCAAGCCGGGGTGTACCAGTGGATCGCGACGTACAGCGGTGACGCCGTCCACACTGGATCAGCCGGGACATGTGGCGACCGCACCGAACAGGTCGTCATCACGGCCATCGTCAGCCCCCCGATCCAGATCCCACTCCCGCCCATCCCGACCGCGCCGCCCCCAGCCAGTCTGCCCGCCACGGGAAGCTCGCCGTTCTCGATGCTCATCGTCGGTCTCGCGTTCGTCGGTCTCGGAGGAACACTCCTTTCGACGACCACGCGTGTCGGCCGGAGAAACATGCGGCGACGGCGGATCTGACCGGCCGACGATCGCCGTGCTCGCGACGTTCTTGCCGCCGAGGAAGTGCGGGCCGCCCGAGACGCCGTAGGCCGAGCCCGAACACGGTGATCGAGACGTGCCGCACTCGGTACGCTGCCGCGGTGGCCGACCAACCGATGCCCACACGGTGGCTGCAGCGACTGGCGGACGAGTTCGACGACGACGGCATCGAGCTTCCCGCCGACCCTGAGTTCCGCCGGCTCCTGCTCGAGGAGCTCGACCACTGTCGGCGCGCTCCGATGTTCGAAGGGCGACGTCCGACCTACGGCGCGATCATCGTCCCCCGGGGGCGACCGGTCGCCGAGCGCCCGATCGCACTCGACGCGCCCGACTACGACCTCGTCCCGCTCGACGACGATCCCGCGGCCGGCCGTGCCTACGCCGACGGGCGGGCGTCGTTCCTCGTGCGGTCGGTCGACGGTGGCGTGGCGCTCGCGTGCTTCGCCGGCTCGATGCTGATGGAGGCCGATCTGGTGCGTCTGCAGCGCAAGACGGGCGCGGCGATCATCCAGCGGACCCCGGTCCTCGACGTCGTGCGCATCGCCGTCGACGAGACCATGATCGCGTGGGACGGCCGTCATTGGCACTGTCGACCGACGGCGATGGCCCTGGCCGAGCAGTTGCTCGAGCGTGTCCCGGAACTCGACACGTCGTTCGCCAACCACGTCCTGGAACTCGCCGTCCACTGGCTCGCGCCGTCGCGGATCGGGGCCACGATCGTGGCTCACGACGGCGACGGCCTCGATTGGACGTCACTCGACACCTCCACCGCCGCACGCACACCCCAGCTCTCGGTGTGCGATCGTCGTCACTTCTCGGCGCTGACGACCGTTCTCCGCCAGCACGACCTGGCCGTGATCGTCGATCGTCACGGTGCGCTGCGCAAGGTCGCGGTCGGTCTGCGCTGGACGCAGGACGCCGAGGACGCCTTGACGAGCGACCGCGGGATGCGCCACCGGTCCGCGCAGCGGTACAGCCACGACCACCCCACGGCGACGATCGTGGTGGTCAGTGAGGACGGGCCGGTCTCGGTGTTCCGCGGCGGCGCAGTCGTCGTGTCCAGCGCGGCGGCCGCGGCGATCGATCTCTGATCGACGCGGAACCGCTCGCGGTTGACGGCGACGGCACGTCCGTCGTCACCGCTCAGTCGGCCCCGGCGGGGTGACGAGATGCGCTCGCAGGGCGGCCAGTTCGTCGGGTTCCAAGCCGGCGGGACCGGTGAGGAACCCGTCGACGCCCGTGGGGGAGTCGAGGAGCACGTCGACGGCCTCGGCCATCGCCCAGCGAGGTGTGCCGAGCACGCCGGCGGCGGCCTCCGGCGAAATGCCGGCCTGCAGCATGTTGACGAGGCTGTCGTGCTGGTCCTCCGGGAAGCGGTACAGGCTGGTGGCCTCGTAGTCGTCGAGCACCGTCTCGCGATCGACACCCAGCGCGAGCAGCAGCACGGCCGCGACGAGTCCGGTGCGGTCCTTGCCTCCATGGCAATGGAACACGGCGGGCGTGAGATCGGGGTCGGCGAGGCCTCGCACGACGGCGCCGATCTCGACGGCGCTGTGGATGAGGGCCCCGACGTACGTGTCGCGCAGCATCTCCTCGCCGTCGCGGGCGGTCATCTCCAACCGTGGCGGCGGCGGTGTCACGTCGCGTGGTCGCCCGACGATCGACACATGCCGCGAAGGGACCGGCCCTGGGTACTCGGCGCGCTCGACGTCGCCGCGCAGGTCGTAGACCGTCCGCACGCCCAACTCGTGAAAGGCGTCGAGGTCGTCGGCGGTGAGTTTGTGGAGGGCGTCAGCGCGGAACACCCGGCCCCACCGCGTCGTCCCGCCGGCGGCGGTGGGGTAGCCGCCGAGGTCGCGCAGGTTGGTGATCCCCTCGAACGGGATGCGACGTTCGGCCGCGATGACCGCCGGCCGCCCGGGCGGGACGAGCGACACGTAGGCCCGCCGGAGAGTCGGGCTGTCGATGCGAATCAGGCCACCGTCGACCGTGGTGGCGACGGATGTGTGCTCGGCGGCGACCGGTGTCGCACCGATCCCGATGTCGATCGGCTCGTCCGCCCGCCATCGCACGAGCAGCACGCCCTGCTCGTCGCGTTCGACCGTGACGTCTCGCAGCGGGCTCACCATCCGCACGACGGTATCGACAGTGCGGGGGCGACGATCCTCCTCCGTCGGCTCGACCGTGACGACCTCACTACGCTCTCGGTCGCGTCGGTACCTGCACGTCAGGTGCCGGCGCCGACCCTCGCCCTGTCGACTCGGGCGAGGGTCACTGCGTCACGGGCCCCGATGGCGTCGGCGTCACGCCTCTTCCTCGTCGAACACCTCGACCTCGGCGGGCGTCGCGATGCCGGCGTATCCATCCGGATGCAGGTAGCTGAACGCGGCGACACCGATGGCCGTCACGACGCCCAGGGTTTTGCCCGACTTCTTGTATCGGACCAACATGCCGACCTTGAGCGAGCGTTTCCTCATCACTCATCCTTCGGCATCGACACCCCTCCGCTCAAGCAGATCGCGCGGCGCGACCGCTCGTCGATCAGTCGTGACGGTGCTCGGCGATGCCCAGGCGCTCGACAGTGGCCGTCTCGAAATCCACCTCGATCAGCACGGCAGGGCCGTCGCCGACGACGACCGCATCGTGACCCGGGGCGACCTCGACGATGGCAGGTGCGAGGTACTCCAGCGTGCAGCCGTCTTCGAACTCGAAACGGAGTGATCCCTCGGCGAGGAAACCGGCATGGGCGTGCTCGCACAACTCGGTGCCGGCGATCGGCTTGAGATCGGTCGACCACCGCATCCCGGGCGGGTAGACCATCCGTTTGATACGGGCGTCGCCGACCGCACCGACGTCGATCTCGACGGGTCCGAACGACGAGTGACTGGCGCCGGCCACCGCTGGAAACCGTTCCTCGCTCATCACCTGACGGTATCGCGGCGGGCACGCACCGGCGGACGCGAGCGCGGTAGGTGGGAGAGCGTCGCCGTCACCGATCGCCGCGCGTCAGCCAGCCGAGGCGATTCCCGTTTCCAGCGGCGGCTCGTTCTCGAGCGATCGTGCGGGATGGCCCACCTCGGTCCGCCACGCCTTCAACACGCCGTACATCGCCGGTGACGTGAAGATCGGCTCGGTCGGTGCGGTGAGTTCTGCCGGATAGAGCAGGAACGGATGGGTCTGGGGACCGCCGAGTCCGCCGTGCGAACTCACCTGATCCTCGAACGCGGCCACCTCTTCGAGTTCGGGATCGAAGCGGCTGTTCACCATGATGTCGGCGGCCGTGGCATAGCTGTCGACTTCGGCCACCTGTTCGCGCGTGCGGGGCCCGAACACGGCCAACGGGTCCTCGCCGTCGACGACGCCGCTCGCGAGGTCGAGCGTGCCGTGGTTGCCCAACACCACCGACGATCCCGGCGTTCGTCCGCACGAGCACGAATCCGATCTCGGGATGGGCGGCCAGGCCGGAGATGAGTGCCGGGTACCGGGCGTCGATCTCTTCACGGGTCGAGCGGCGCGTGTCGCCGGGAATGGTGATCAGGCCGAGACTTCCCGACCCGAGCACCACGGGCACGTCGTGCACGACCGGCGTGGGGGCGCCCTCGGAGTGCCGGGCGTGACGGAACCACGCCGACGACTCGGTGTTTCCCGATTCCGAGTCGTGGTCTCCCGAAGCGGCCGCACCGCACAATTCGGCAACCAGCCCGGCGAGGGTCTGGCCCGTGCGTTGCTCGAACGTGGCGCCCTGGGTCTGGCCGTGGTCGGACAGCACGACGAGCTTGTACGGGCGCGGGGTCCAGCGCGTGGACCGCTCGATGCGGTCGATCTGCCGATCGAGGTCGCGCAGCACCGCCAGCGCATCGACGCGCTCGGGGCCCGAGTGGTGGGCGACCTCGTCGTAGCCCAGCAGGTCGACGTAGATCGCGGCCCGTCCTTCGCACATGTCGTTGACGACGCCCTGCACGGACACGTCGCGCGTCACGACGGTGGTGAACGTCCGGAGGAGCGCGTAGACCCAGCCGCGTTCGACGCGCGGCTCGACTCCCCGCCGGCGTTGCCTGGTCGCCGCGACGCGTTCCCGGCCGATCTCGATGATCGCCGCGATCAGGGTCCGCATCGCCTGTCCGGGGCGGGCGAAGTAGCCGAAGTAGCCCGCACCCGTGCGGCCCTCCTTGCGCTTCCCGGCGCCGCTCATGGTGAGCACGGCGCGCTCGGCGTCGCCGGAGAACAGGTTCCCGTAGCTCGCGCCGTCGCCGACGAGGAGGCCGTTGCCGTCGGAGTGGGCCCGCTCGATGAGGGCGGCCGACTTCGGGTGGTTGGACACGACGAGTTCGCCGGTCGTCTTGTCGACCCACCGGAACGCCGGCATGTCGCGCGTCGAGCCGTGGAGGATGCCGCACTGGCTCACGCCGGTCTGGGACGACCAGCCGGTCTCCCATCCCACGAGGTGGTGGCTCCCCTCGTTGATCCAGCGGTGCAGGGTCGGAACCTCGCCGGACCGCAACGCGCGTCGGAACACCGCATGGGCCACGCCGTCGAGCTGGATGAACACGAGGCCGGGCACGTCGGTCACGTTGGCACCCTTGGCCCTGCGGTGTGCCTGCCGGGCCAGTCGCTGATCGAGCCAGGAGTTGTCGTCGATCGCCAACAGCGCGCCGACGATCGTGGTGATGATCACGAGTCCGATCACGATCGCCAGCGCGGTCCCGAACCCGTTGATCGTCACTCCGGGGAGCGGATCGAGCAGCACGAACACGAAGAGCACGTTGAGGACGATGGCTCCGAGGCCCAGCGTCAGCACCGAAAGTGGCACCACCAGAAAGGAGAGCGCGGGCCAGACGACGGCATTGCCGACACCGACCACGAAACCGGCGAGCACGGCGTCCCACCACGAATCGATCGAGAAACCGGGAAGGATCGCCGCCAGCAGCCACAGGGCGACCGCGGTGAGCGCGGTGATGACGAGTCCGCGCCACACCACGCTCCTGACGGATGGACGATCGGCTCGTGGACGGACGGTCGGTGATGCGGTCATGAGTACCTCGCTGGGGATCGTACGGCGCGCGGCGGGATCGTCGGACGACAGAGCCGTCCTCGGGAGCACGTCGCGGGACCCTGCTAATCTCGCTCCTGCCCCGCAGCATCCGCTGCGTCGCGTCGGTCGAAGGCGGCCGAACAGCGGTCCGGGCCCTTCGAAGTCGAACAACGAGCGTGTCCCCGCCCCCCACACCGTGGACACAAGGGAGTTCCGATCATGAGAGTTGGGCGTATCTGCGGGCTCGGAGATGTCCGCGCCACCGTGTTGCCGCGCCGCCAGGTCGTGGGGTCGGTTTGATGCGCGATGTCCTCGATTGACCACAGCGCGGGTGCGGCGCGCCGCCTGGTCCGCCAGGAAGTCGGTTTGAACCCGGCCTCGCACGAGTCCCGGGCGAGCAGCGTCCGAGCCTCCAAGCTGCGCCCGATCGCCGCACGTGTCGGCATCGTGCGGCGGAGCGCGCTGTTGGATCTGATCGATCGGTCCGACGCGCCGGTCGTGACGGTGGTCGCCCCGGCCGGCTACGGCAAGACCACCGTGTTGCGGCAGTGGAGCGAGGAAGCGTCCGGCCCGGTGGCGTGGTTGTCGACCGACGACGGCGACAACGATCCCGTCGCGCTCTGCACCGGCCTCGCCGCCGCGTTGGACCTCCACTCGCCGCTCGGGCCCGGTCTGTTCGCCGCGGTCGCTTCGCGCCGGAGCCCCGTCGCGCTGGCGACACTGCTGGCGCAAGCGCTGGCCTCGGTGATTGCTCCGATCACGCTGGTGATCGATCAGCTCGAGTTCGTGACGAATCCGGAGTGCCTCGACATCCTCAGACAGATGGCCGTCGGGCTCCCTGTCGGAGCACGACTGATCCTGTCCTCCCGGGTCCAGCCACAGCTGTCGACGCCGCGCCTGCGCGTGCAGGGAGAACTGCTCGAGATCGGCACACGGGAACTTGCTCTGACCGTGCCCGAGGCCGATGGCCTGCTCCGTGCGGCCGGTGCCGATCTCTCGGAGACCGATGTGGCCACGCTGGTCGAGCGCACCGAGGGCTGGCCGGCAGGCGTGTACCTCGCCAGCGTCGCCTCCACCGTCGGCAGCTCGGATTCCGCGGCCCAATTCGAGTTGCGGGGCGACAGCCGTCTCGTGGGCGACTATCTGCGCGACGAGGTACTCGACCGCTTGACGTCGCACGACGCCTCGTTCTTGAGGAGAGCATCGATTCTCGAGACCATGAGTGGCGCAGTGTGCGACGCGATCCTCGACACCACGGGGTCGGCCGCGCTGCTGGAACGGTTCGAGGACCGCAACCTGCTGGTGGTGCCGCTCGACGAGCGGCGCGAGTGGTATCGCCTCCACCGGTTGTTGGGCGAGTTGCTGCGCAGTGAACTCCATCGGCACGAACCCGAACTGGAGCCGCAGCTCCACGCCCGGGCTGCGGCGTGGTACCAGGCGAACGGGCGTCTCGAACACGCACTCCGTCATGCGCAGGCCGCAAAGGATCAAGACCGTGTCGCACTGCTGATGGGGGAACTCATGCAGCCGCTCTGGGCGCGCGGAGGGGCCGCGACGGTGCGCCGGTGGCTGGAATGGTTCGCCGAGGAGGACCTCCTCGAGCGCTATCCGGCGTTCACCGCCCACGGTGCGCTCTGGTACGCCCTCCTCGGGTATCCGGCCGAAGCGGAGACATGGTCGAACGCGGCGGAGCACTCGGACGTGTCGATGGTCGCGGCCGATGGCAGCTCCACCGAGAGCACCCTGGCCTACATGCGGGCCTTCCTCTGCCGCAACGGGGTCGCGGCCATGCGGTCCGACTCGATCGTCGCCTTCGAGGGACTCGCGCCCACGAGCCCGTACCGAACGAGCATGGTGTTCACCGAGGGGCTCGCCTCCCTCATGGACGGTGATCCCGAACGCGCGGAAGACCTGTTGATCCGCGCCGCGAACGGTGCGACGGCGATCGGCGCCGTTCCGCTGGCCGCCATGGTGTTCGCCGTTCTGGGACAGCTTGCCGCCGATCGCGACGACTGGGCCGGCGCGATCGCATACGGCGATCGTGCTTCGGGCCTCATCGCGGACGGGACGTTCGACGACTACTGGTCCAGTGCGCCCGTGTTCGCGTTCGGAGCTCGGACGGCGATCCGAACGGGCCAACTCGACGTCGCGCGGACCCGGCTCGCCCGCGCCGCCCATCTCCGTCCGCTGTTGACGTACGCGCTGCCGGTCATGTCGGTGAGCACGTTGCTCGACATGGCGCGCGCCTACCTCGCCCTCACCGACCGGGTCGGCGCGGTGACGGTCCTGCAGCAGGCGCACGGCATCATCCGGCAACGGCCCGCTCTCGGTGAACTCGCCTCACGGGCCGATGAGCTCAGCGCTCGTGCGGAGTCGAGTGCGACGATCATCGCGGGCGGCACATCGCTGACCGCCGCGGAGCTCCGGCTGGCGCCGTTCCTGGCGACGCACCTGACGCTGCAGGAGATCGGGGTGCGCCTCTACATCTCGCGGAGCACCGTCAAGACCCAGGCGGTGGCCATCTATCACAAGCTGGGCGCCGGGTCCCGGAGCGAAGCAGTCGACCAACTGCGCGAGCTGGGACTCATCGGCGTGTGACGATCCGCCAGATGCGGCTCAGCGCTCCACCGCCGGTGGGGCATCACCGCGGATCTGACTGAACAGGTCGCCGTCCGCGTACGACGTCCTGAACGCGGCGATGCGTCGTTGCCTGAATTCCACGCGGGTCGACACCGACAACCGTATTTTCTTCCCGGTCGGCTGGAAGTAGACGTCCTCGTTCAGCAGCGCGTCGCCGGTGTGGTCACCGGTCACCCGCCACGATGCGAGGAACGTGTCGGGGCCGTCCATCACGACAGGATCGAGATCGAACTCGACGTTCGACAACGCTCCGGCCCGATCGAGGAGTTGGTAGCCGAGCTCGGTCTTCGATCGCACGAACAGATTGGGCGAGTCGCCGCACACATCGTCCGTGAACAGCTCCAGCGCTCCGACGTCGCCGATGGCAAGGGCAAACAAGGCGCGACGCAGAACGGTGGTCGCATCCGCCAGCGAAATCGGTGCCTCTTCGTCCACTGCGGCTCGTTCCTCCAATCGCGACGTTCCATCGGCCCGTCCGGCGAACGGGTCATCTTCCTGTCCGAACTCGCCGACTCCTCGATTGTCGTTCTCGAGCGAGGCACCGTCATCCCCCGTTTCGGCCGATCACATGCCTGAGTGACAGGGCGTCGGCGGTTGTTCGGCGCGTCCCAATCGACCGATTTGGCGGATGTTCGGATTTCACCGCGTCCGTAGGGTTGGCGACAGCGCCGGACGACACATCGTCTTGCAGGAGGGCGTACTTCCGGATCCGAGCCATCGGCAATTTGATCACCGACCGGTCGAGCGGACGAACGAAGCCGCCGGCGACAGAATGACGCCCGTGTCTCGAGCCCACCGCGAGCAACTGGTTCGGCGCGGGCTCCGTCTCGAGTACGCCACCCTCCTGTGGAACGTCATCGAGATCGGGTTCCTCGTGTTCGCCGCGGTCGAGGCGCGCTCGGTCGCGCTCGCCGGATTCGCCGCCGACTCCTGCATCGAGATCTTCGCCTCGGTCGTCGTGATCTGGCAGCTCAAAGGCACGCAGGCCGCCCACGACGAGCGTCGCGCGCTGCGGATGATCGGCATCGCGTTCTTCCTGCTCGCCATCTACATCGTCGTCCAGGCCGTCGTCACCGTCGCGCTCGGGATCCGCCCCGACTCGTCGCCGTTGGGAATCGCGTGGCTCGCCGCAACGTGTGTCGTGATGTGCGCCTTGGCGGCCGGCAAGGCCCGCACCGGCCACGAATTGGGCAATCCCGTGCTCACCGCCGAGGCCAAGGTGACGTTGATCGACGGCGCGTTGGCCGCGGGAATCCTGGTCGGACTCGTGCTCAACGCCTGGCTCGGATGGTGGTGGGCCGACATCGCGGCAGGCGCGATCCTGGTCGTCTACGGCCTGCGCGAGGGGCGCGAACACCTGCGGCACGCGGGCTGAGACGTGTTCGGGGCCCCTCGTGGCGGGGGCGCCATGCCGCTTCAGTCGGTGCCGATCCATGCGGTGAGCAGATCGCGGTCGAACGTGTTGTGGTGGCCGATGTGTCCGAGCGCGGTGGGGCTCGTGCAGCTGACGGCAACCGCCGCGTGGCGTTCCGGCAAGACCGTGAAGACGGTACGGAACCCGTCCCACGCGCCGTCGTGGGTGAGGATCAGCCCGTCATCTCCCCCGGCGTCGAGGAGGTAGATCCCGGCGCCGTAGCGCATCCCGCGGCCGGTGCGGACCGCCCCGTCGAATCGTTCGGCATCGATCGTGGACGCACCGACGGTGGGCTCCCAGTACTGCGTCGCCCACGACACCAGCTGGCTCGGGGTCGTCTGGATCGACCCGGCACCCGTCGTCGGCACCCAGTGGCTGTCGGCGACGTGCCACTCCTCGTCGACGAGCTCGTACGACACCGCCTTCTCATCGATCGCCGCGACGGGGTCCATGACCATGTCGAGATGGAGCGGCTCGAACACTTCTGTAGCCAGGAAGGCGCCCAGCTCCTCACCCGAGACCGCCTGCACCACCTGGCCCAACAGGAAGTAGTTCGAATTGGAGTACTCCCACGAGGTACCCGGAGCGAACCGGAGCTCGGGAACGTCTCCCAGCGCATCGAGCGCGTCGGCAACCGTGGGGCTGGGCCCCGTCAGGGTGAAACCGCGCCCGACGAGCAGGTCGAGGTAGTCCGGGATCCCGCTCTCGTGATGCATCAGCTCGGCCACGGTCGGCCGGGAAGCCCACGCCGGTAGATCGGGGAGATACGTCGACAGCGGCGCATCGAGGTCGACCGCGCCCCGTTCGGCCAGCAGCAGGATCGCCGTGGCCGTGAACTGCTTCGACACCGAGGCGATGTCGACGACCGTGTCTGCGGTCATCGGCTCGAGCGGATCGAGGCGCGCCGCACCATACGCCTCGGCGAACACGACCTGTCCGTCCCGGCCGACCGCCACCGTGCAGCCCGGTTCGTCGCTGCGGAACTTGGCGAACAGGCTGCGAGTGAACGCTGCCGCGGCAGCGTCACGGTCCTTGTCCGCCGTGGCGGTCGTGGATGCCGCCGTCGACGCGTCGCGCCGACCGCCGGCGGGGCCTCGCCTCCGGTCGGGGAGTCCGTGCGTCCGTCGCCGGCGCAACCGGTGAGCGCCACCACCGTGATCGCGATCGCCACGCGGCATCGGCCCGGCCGAGTCAGATTCGACACGAGAGCGCCCCGGGATCGGAGTGCCGACCGCGGCGCGGTCGGCCGCGGCGCCTTCCCGTCGGCCATGCGACCGACGGTACAACCGTTACGAAGCCCTGCTGCGACGTTGCTCGGCGAGCACTGCTGCCGCGGCGTGGAGCAAGGCGATGCCGGCAATCGACAACGCGACGGAACGGACCGTGTCGGGCACGTCGTGCACGGTAGGTGGCCCCGACCGTGACAGCATGGCCGCATGCCCGCAGATCAGGATGTCACGACGACGGTCACCGACGACACCGTTTCGGCCACCGGCGTCGTCCCGGCGACGCCCGAAGCCGTCTTCGACTTCCTCCGCCGGCCGGCGAACCACAGCGAACTGAGCGGCGACGGCACGGTCAAGGGCGCGCGGACCGGTGACGAGACGTTGGCGATGGGCAGCAAGTTCGGGATGAAGATGAAGGTCGGCGTGCCGTACCGGGTGTCGTCGAAGGTCGTCGAGTACGAACAGGACCGCCTGATCGCGTGGTGTCACTTCGGTGGCCACCGCTGGCGGTGGGAACTGGAACCGGTCGACGCGTCGACCCGGGTGACCGAGACGTTCGACATGTCGACGGCCAAGTTCCCGCCGGCGCTCCACCTCGCCGGCTACCCGAAGCGGCACGAGGACAACGTCGCCGATTCGGTCAGGAACCTGATCGCTCACTTCTCGGCCTGACCGTCACGCACCGTCGCGGTGTTCTCCCGGGAACACGTCGGTCTCGGACTGGTGCCAGGCCGGGTGATCGCCGGCGGTCTCGACGTTGAAGCCGTACTCGAAGACGAGGCTGCCGCCGAACGTCGCGCCGAGTGACACCAACAACGCGATCACGACCGACAGGATCATGATCCCGATCGGAGTCGATGGTTCGGTGTCGTACTCGGCGAGCCGCCAGACGAGGTCGGCGATCGCCAGCACGGTGACGGTGATCATGATCGCCGCATGGGTGTTGATCGTCCGCCGTGCCTGCGTGCCCGCCTCCGACGACTTCCACGCATCCCAGAATCCGGTGAGCGCAGCGAGCACCGAGACGGCCACGCCGCCGACGAACGCGTAGGTCCCGGCGTGCCAGAAATCGGTCGCCCAATCCTTGTCGTCGCCACCGATGACGGAGATGACGTCGAACGCCGCGGCGAGCACGTACGCGGCGATCGGGAAGTCGGTCAGCGGAGGGTGGAACGGCTTGCCCGACCAGCCGCGCAAGCCCTTGAACGTGCGACCGCGCAAGGTCAGTGTCGGGCGCACCGAGAAACGCCTCACGACACGACCCGCATCGTCAGGGACTCGTCGGTCGGGTGGGCGGTGTGTTCGTCGTGCATGGTCGCAGCCTCTCGTGCGTTCGAGGGTCCTTCTAGAGCCAACGATGTCCGGTCATAGTAACTCTCCTGCGCTCTCTAGAGCAAGACGATCTTGTTGTTAGAACCTATACTCGACGAATGGACGAGAACGCAGGTCCTGCTGACGTGGACGCGCTGGCGGCCATGAGCGCGCTCGGTGAACCGAGCCGGCGTGCGCTCTACGACTACGTCGTGGCGGCAGGGACCTGGGTCGGCCGCGACGAAGCGGCCGACGCCACGGGACTGCAGCGCGGCGTGTCGGCCCATCATCTCGATCGGTTGGCCGACGACGGTCTCCTCGACGTCGACTTCCAACGGCTGACCGGTCGCTCGGGTCCGGGCGCTGGTCGTCCGGCCAAGATGTACCGCCGCACGCGCCGCGAGTTCGCCGTGACGCTCCCGCCACGCGACTACGAGTTCGCCGGGCGGCTCCTGGCCGACGCCATCACCCGGGCGCAGTCGACCGGCGGCGACGTCGCGGCGGCCGTCGACGACGCCGCCCGGACCGCAGGGCGGCAACTCGGAGATGTGATCAGAGACCGCATGGGCTCCCACCGATCGACCGCAGCCGCCAGGGCGGCGACGCTCGAGGTCCTGCGCGAGCACGGCTTCGAACCCGACCAACGCGACGACGGCACCGTGCTGCTGCGGAACTGCCCGTTCCACCTGCTCGCGCAGCGCCACACCGATCTCATCTGCGGCATGAACCACGGCCTGATCGATGCCGCCCTCGGCGAGATCGGTGGCGACGCCTTCGACGCCGTCCTCCAACCCGACGCCGACACGTGCTGCGTCCGCCTCCGCGCCCGGTGACGCCGCGGTCAGGCGGCGGACGGCGTGGACAGCGCGGGATGCGTGCTGCGGTCGAGCTTGCGCAGCTGCATCGTCTTGTCGATCCAGATGACCCCCGGTGACACCGCCGACAGGCCGATGCACACCGCCCACTGGGAACCGCTGAGCGATTCGGTCTGCAGCATCCGCTGCAGGATCCCCAACTCGACGGCCAGCACGGTGAGGATCCAGCCGAGCAGGATCCAACCGAGGTACGGGAACACGGGTGTCGCCCAGACCGGTTCGCGTTCCCGCCGCATCACGAGGCCCATGTTCACCGCGCTGAGGGCGACGACCGCGAACGCCATCGTCATCGAGACTGATGCGACTTCGGTGCTCGGCTCGTCGGGTCCCCACATGAGGAGGGAGAGCGCGGCGAAGGCGATGAGGAAGCCACTGACCAACCACCGGATGATCTGCGGGTTGGTGACGATGCGGGTGCCGGGCTTGCGCGGCGGCCGCTGCATCACCCCGGGGTCGGGCACGTCGACGACGAAGCCGATCACCACCGTGACGACGACGAACAGCTTGCAGAACAGCAACATCATCGGGAACAGGGCGACGCCCTCGTTGATGTTGAAGATCGTGGCCAGCAGCATCAGCTGCAGCACCGACGACAGGATCGTGAGCTGCAGCTTGATGTACGACGAGATGCGCCGGTAGATGTCGCGGCCGAGGTCGACGGCGTTGACGAGCGTGGCGAAGTTGTCGTCGGTGAGGATCATCTTGGCGGCCTGTTTCGTCACCTCGGATCCACTGCCCATCGCCACGCCGACGTCGGCCTGTTTGAGCGCCGCCGCGTCGTTGACGGCATCGCCGGTCATCGCCACGACCTCGCCGGCCTCCTGCATGAGGCGGGCGAGGCGCACCTTGTCCTCCGGCGCGACGCGGCCGAACACGTGCAGTTGCGGCAGCGCCGCGACCACTTCGGCGTCGGTCATCGCGTTGAGCTCGGCTCCCGTCTTGACGCCCGGTCCGAGCCCGAGATCGTTGGCGATCGCCCGAGCGGTGATCGTGTGGTCACCGGTGATCATGCGGACGTCGACCCCGGCGGCCAGCGCCCTCGTGACGGCGTCCTTCGCCTCGGCGCGCAACGGGTCGATGATGCCGACGAGCGCCACGAACAACAGATCGTGGACGGCGCCCATCGGGTCGCCGATCGCCGCGGTCATCGTGTCGTCGTCCAGATCACGCACGGCGAACGCCAGCACGCGCAGGCCCTGCTCGGACAAGCGCCGGTTCGCCGCGAGCAGGTCGTCGCGACGCTCCTCGATCGGCACCTGCTCGCCGTGCCAGAGCACGTGCGTGCACCGATCGAGCACCATGTCCGGCGCACCCTTCACGGTCGTGAAGTGCGGCTGCCTGAGCACGCCGGCGGCGAGCCAGTCCGGTCGGTCGTGGAACGTCGCCATGAACTTGTACTCGGAATCGAACGGCACCTCGGCCCGTCGCGGCAGCGACCGGCGGGTCTCCTCCGCATCGACGCCGAGCTTGGCCGCCAGCACCACGAAGGCCGCTTCGGTCGGATCGCCGATCACCGTTCCGTCGTCGGCGACCGTGGCGTCGCTGCACAGGGTCAGACCGAGCGCCAGCTGGTGGAAATCGGGCGTGGGCTCGCCGGCCACGCTCATGACGGCACCGGTCTTGACGTAGCCGCCGCCCTCGATCTTGAACCACGCCCCGCCCGCGAGCATGGTGGTCGCCGTCATGGCGTTCATCGTCAGCGTGCCGGTCTTGTCGCTGTTGATCACCGTCGTGCCGCCGAGCGTCTCGACGTCGGTGAGCGTCTTGACGACCGCCTTCGCCTCCGCCAGCCGGCGGGCACCCGACGACAGGATCGTCTGCACGAACGTCGGGAGACCGGTCGGGATCGCCGAGATCGCCGTCGACACGCACAGCAGGGCGAGGGTCTCGAAGTCCTGGTCACGAATGATGCCGACGACGGCGATGATGCCGACGGCGATCGCGGCGAGCAGGCCGAACACCTTCGTGAGGTCGTCGAGCTCCTGCTGCAGCGGTGACTTCGTGCGTTGGGTCGCCGACACCATGTCGGCGATGTGACCCATCTGGGTCGCTTCGCCAGTCGACGTGACGACGAGCGTCGCCGAGCCGCGGGTGACCTGCGTGTTCTGGAACACCATGTTCGTGCGATCGCCCAGCGCGGTCTCGCCGGGTGGCAGGACCGAGCGATCCTTGGCGACCGGCGCGCTCTCGCCGGTGAGGGCGGCCTCCTGGGTCTCGAGCGTGGCCGACGTGAGCAGTCGCCCGTCCGCCGGAATCAGGTCACCGGCCTCCACCAGCACGACGTCACCGGGCACGACGCCACTCGCGTCGATCTCCTGCACCCTGCCGTCGCGCCTGACGCGGCGCGCGACACCTGGAGTTGCTCCAACGCCTCGACGCTGGCGAGCGCCTTCATCTCCTGGTTCGTGCCCATGATCACGTTGAAGGCCACGAGCGCCGTGACGATCGCACCCGTGAGGACCTGGTCGATGCTGTAGCTGACGACCGCCACGGCGATCAGCATGAGGTTCATCGGATTGCCGAGCTGACCCTTGGCGATCGTGAAGGTGCTCGGAGGCGGTTCCGTCGTCAGCGTGTTCGGTCCGTACTGGGCCAGCCTGCGTTGCACCTCGGCGTCCGACAGTCCTTCGTCGGCGTCGACGGTCAGTTGGGTCGCCGCCTCCTCGGGGGTCAGTGACCACCAGGCCGTGTCGGCGGTTGGCTCATCTTGGGTCACGGTCATGGGAATCCGATCGGGTCTGGGCGCGTTGGACGGTTCCTGGTCTAGTCCACACGCGACCACCATGCGCGTGTTCGACATCGCTGGCCGGCCGACGGCGCGGTGGTACCGTCCGCCAGGAGACACCGTGGTGAACTGGCAACGTGCTCGGGGCGTCAACGTCGAGGTCGAGAGGGCAGCATGACAACTGTCCGTGCAGATCCTGGTGAACCGACGCGCGACGGGGCGCATGCGGCGATCAAGCTGCGCGTTCCGGCGTTGCCGATCCACAATGTCCGCCGGGCGCGGCTGATCGAGCGGCTCGAAGCCGCAGGACCCGACGGGGTGGTCCTCGTCCACGGTCCGGCCGGCGCTGGCAAGACGAGCCTCGTCGCCGACTGGGCGGCCACGGTCCGCCGACCCGTCTCGTGGTTCACGCTCGACGAGCGCGACCGGATGGCTCCGGAGTGTTGGTCGAACCTCCTCGCCGCGATCGACCGGTTGCGACCCGGGAGTCTCGACCAACTCACCCTGCGGCTGCACGACTCCGTTCCTTCCGACGTGCTCGCCGACGAACTGATCGTGGCGCTCGACCACACGCCCGGGGAGCCCGCGGTGCTCGTGCTGGACGATCTCCAGGTCGTCGCCGATCAGCCCGAGGTGATGGGCATCTTCCGTCACCTCGTCAAGCACCTGCCGCACGGCTTGCAACTCGTCGTCGTCGCGCGATCGCTGCCGGCGCTGGCACTCGATCGGGCGCGACTCGACGGTCGTCTGGCAGTGGTCGACTTCGACGATCTGCGGTTCGCCCCGGTCGAGGCCGCGGAACTGCTCGGCCGCCTGGCGCCCGACGCCGACGACGAGTGGGTGGGTGAGACCATCGGTCGCGTCGGCGGCTGGGCCGCGGGGCTGCAGCTGTTCACGCAGGCGTCCGGGTCGACCGACGCGATGCAGATCACCGCGGACTATCTGCGCGCCGAAGCGTTCGGGGGCGAGCCGGAAGAACTCGTCGAGTTGCTCAGGGAGGTCGCCGTCGTCGGTCGTGTCAACGTCCGGCTCGCGAGGATTCTCCACGGACGGGACGACGCCGACGTGCTGCTCCGGCGCGCCTTCGAGCGCGATCTGTTCCTGTCGCGACGTGGTGGCGAACGGTACGAGCTGCACCCGCTCGTCCGCGAGGTGCTGCTGGCGCAGCTCGACGAGGATCCCGTGCGCGCCCGCGACCTGCATGCCCGCGCCGCCGCCGCCGCGGAAGCCGATGGCGAGTTCGCAGATGCGCTGGAGCACCTCGTGCTCGCCGGTCGCCATCGCGAGGCGTTGCGCCTGTTGAGTGCCGTGCATCTCTCGCTCGACGACGGTGGGCGCCGCGACGTCGTGCGCGCCACGATCCAGGCCCTCCCCGTCGACGCCTACGCCACCGACTTCGCGGCGACGCTCGAGTTCACGTGGTGTCAACTGCTCGTCGACCGCGGCCGTTTTCTCGATGGCGTGACCCGGCTCTCGTGGTGGGCGCAGCGATCGGCTGTCAGCGGGGTGCTCGCGGCCCGTCTGACGCTCCTGCAGTCGGTCGCCGCCACCGTCAGCGGCGACTGGGCCGAAGGAGGCCGGTTGGCCCGTCAGTCGATGGCCGAACTCGGCCCCGAATGGCTGCTCGACTCGTTCGGCCGGCTCGGCTTCAACATGGTGGCGCTCGACGTTGCGCTGTCCGAGCGCTGGCACGACGACGACGAGGACGTGCGTCGCGCCGATTTCGAACTCGTCCAGGATCCGGTCGGCGGTGTGTCGTTCGAGGGTGTTCGAGCGCTCGGCGAGGCGCTCGCCGGCCACCCGCTCGCCGCGCTCCAGACGGTCGGCGGCGTGCGCGAGTTCGCCTCGGTCACGAACATGGCGATCGTCGATGGCGAACTCCGCCTCGCCGATCTGGTGGCGCGCCGGGAGGTCGGTGATCGTGACGGCGTCGTGGAGGCACTGGGTGAGTTGGGCACGACCGACGTGGCGCCGACGACCTACATCAGGGTCCGCGCCCTCGCCGAACTCGTCGCCACCCATCTCGACGACGGCGCCATCGACTCGGCCCGGTCGACCCTGGACACGTTGCGCCGCTCGCTCGACCGCACGATGTCGGGTGGGGGCGTTCGCACCCTCGTGGCCAGGTGTGCGGCCGATGTGGCGCTCGCGGCGGGCGACGTCGACGACGCCGAGCGGTGGATCGGCGAGATCGACGACCCGTTCTGGCATCACGTCGGGCGGGCGCGGACCCGACTGCTGCGTCTCGACCACGGCGCGGCGCGCGAAGCCTTGGACGACGCCGTCGCCCGGTGCAGCAGGCACGACGTGGTGCTCGCCCTGCTGCGGTCGGCCACCGCCGGCGAGCACGAGGAGGCCCTCAAGTTCGCCACCGCCGCGGTCGAGACCGCCGTGGCCCACGGCATGGTCCAGACCGTGGCGACACAGGGCGGGGCGGCGGTGGAACTCGTCGAACGCTGCGCCTGGCGGGCGCCTCCCGGATGGCTCGATCGAGTGCGCCGGGCCTCCGTGCAGGCATCGGCGATCGGCCACGACGGTCGTTCGCAACCCGCCGGCATCGAACCGTTGACCGACCGCGAGCGTGACGTGATGCGGTTCCTGCCGAGCCGGCTCACGCTGCAGGAGATCGCCAACGAGCTCTACATCTCCATGAACACGTTGAAGTTCCACCTCAAGGTCATCTATCGCAAGCTCGGCGTGAGCTCGCGCGCCGAGGCGGCCGAGATCGCCCGGCAGATGGCGACGACCCGATGAGGCCAGACCCGATGACGCCAGTGCAGATGACGCCAGATCGTTGATGAAAGCAGCACGATGACCGCTCCGAGTCCGACGGAACAACCCGCGCCCACCGGCGCCCAACTCAACGTGCGGCAGGCCGCGTTCATCGGTGTCGGCGCCATGGTCGGCGCCGGGATCTTCTCGCTGCTGGGTGCGGCCGGCGAGGTCGCCGGGGCGGCGGTGTGGATCTCGTTCCTCCTCGCCGGGACGGTCGCCATGCTCCAGGGCTACTCGTTCGCCAAGTTCGGATCCCGCTACCCGTCGGCCGGCGGGATGCTCGAGTACGTGCGCCAGGGCTTCGGCGACGGCCACGTCACCGGCATCATCGCGTGGCTGCTGCTCGGCGCCAACGCGATCATCACCGGCATGGTCGCAGTGTCGTTCGGCAGCTACGCGAGCAGCGCCGCCACCGACGGCGACGAGAACTGGGCCAAGGTGTTCGCCGTCGGTGTCGTCGTCGTGATGACCCTGCTCAACGTCGTCGGCTCGAGGGCGGTGGCGCGGGTGCAGACCCTCGTCGTCGTGGTGGTGATCGGCATCCTCAGCATCTTCGCCGTGTCGACGCTGGCCAACCTCGACCCCGATCTGCTCGCTCCGTCGAACTATCCATCGGTCGCCGACATCATCGCCAGCATCGCACTGACGTTCTTCGCCTTCCTGGGGTTCGGCGTCATCACGTTCACGGCCAAGGACCTCGTCGAACCTGCTCGCCAGCTCCCGCGGGCCATGTACCTGGCGCTCGGCATCGCCACCGTGATCTATGTGGCCGTCGCCCTCGGCGTGTTCGGCACGCTCACCGTCCAGGAGGTGATCGACTCGGGCGGCACGGCCCTCGCCGTCGCCGCCGAACCGACGCTCGGCCGCGCCGGCTACTGGATGATGACCGTGACCGCGCTGTTCGCCACCTCGGGCGCGACGAACGCCGGGCTGTATCCGGCGAAGGGTCTGTGCGAGGAGATGACGGAGACACGACAGTTCCCGCCGGTGATGGGTTCACTCGTCGGTGGACGAGCCGCCTTCGGCCTGGTCGCCACGGCGGTTGCCGCCTCGCTGCTCGCGGTGTTCTTCGATCTCAGTGCGATCGCCTCGATCGGCAGCGTGATCGCCCTGCTCGTGTTCACGCTGATCACGTTCGGCCACATGCGTGTGCGGGCGGAGACCGGAGCGAGCATCGTCGTGCTGGCGATCGCCGCGTTCACGACCGTGTCGGTGCTCGTCGCGTTCGTGTTCACGAGCCTCGTCGACGAACCGGCGACGGCCGTGACCCTGGTTGCCATCACCGCCTCCAGCATCGCCATCGACGCGTGGTGGAAGCATCGCCGTGACAGCGCCGATCGAACGGGTTCGTCCTTGGCCGCGCCGATCTGAGGTTCAGGCGGCCGTCAACTTCGCTGCCACCCGGGCCGCACCCGTGAACAGGCGTCGTCACACGTCGACGAGGGCGAGTTCATCGTCGTGCCCGTGGCCGCGCACGGCTCCGTCCACACCGCGCCCAAGGCCACCCGCGACGATCGACGACGGGCGCCGCATCGACGAGTTCCTCAGGACCTACCCCGCTCCCTCGGTGAGCAGATCCAGCTGACCGGCCGAGTCTCGTGCCGGCGTGCTGCACCATCGGGACCGTTCATCGTCCTCCAGCACGTCGGCGGCCCGGCCGGCGGTGTTGACGGTCTTCCACACCGTCCCATCGGGGCGGGTCCAGGTGGCGACCCGGTCGGGGGTCATCGTCAACGTCCAGCCGCCTTCGTGCACCAGGTGGTGGTGTGTCTCGCAAAGTGGCAGGAGGTTGTCGAGGTCGGAAGGCCCGTGGTCGCGGGTCCACCAGCGGACGTGATGGATTCGGCAGGACTCGAACGGCACGGTGCAACCAGGGTGGCCGCAGGTGCGGTGCATCGCCCGCAACGCCCGGCGTTGTTTGCGGTTCACCGTGCGTCGGGCACGACCGGAGTCGAGCACCTCACCGGAACCACCCAGCACCGTCGGGAACACCACGGCGTCACACAGCATGCGCCGCAACGACGGCGCCGACAGCACTTGACCGTCGCTGGTCTCGCACAACCCTCGGGTGCAGCAGTCGTCGAGGAGCCGGTCGAGTGTGGTCACGACACAGATCTCGGGCACGTTGTGGTCGCCACCCGCCTCCGCGGGGGTCACTGCGGTGCGGGCGGCGGCGCGCAGGTCAGCGAGCTGCGCGCTGGTCGTGGGCGTCACCGACGGATCGGCAGGCCGGCCACCAGCTGGGCGACCGGGGCGTACCCCGGCACTGATCGTGCGGATGAATGCTTCGACTTCCACCTGCCGCCAGCTCATCCCGGCGGTGGTCCCCTCGGCGCGCAGCGCGTTGAGGTGGGCGTCGAAGGCGGTCTTGAACACGGCGTCACGGATCGGGTCGAGCGCGATCAGCGTCATGCACATCCCGGTGTCGAGGTCACGCCACCGACGCACCTTCGACCCATCGCGCTGACGCAGGTACTCCGCCACCTGCGGATCGATCGGCGGGGTGGCCGGCCCGTCCTCCGGTAAACCGGCGGCCCGGTCCCAGTCGCTCGTCGGCCGAGCCGGCACGCATTCTCGGCGGGCGCACCGTTTGCGGCCGCCGCCGTTCGGGCGAGTTGGGCGACGACGTCGGCGACCTGCACTCGGCAATGGCGCACGAAGTCGTCGACACGCATCCGCATCGCCGCCTCCAACAACCGCTGCTCCCGATCGATCAGCCCGAACCGCTGCTCATCGTCGAGATCACGCATCGCCGCCGCCAAGGCGTCGACATGCCCGGCGCCGATCTCACCACGGGTCAAGGCACGCTCGAAGAGCACGAACAGATCGCACGCCTCGGCCCGCAACCGAGCCAGCCGGCTCTCACGCGCCGACAACCCGTGCTCCGTGCCCATCGACTCGGCCGGCTCCGACCGACCCTGCGCCGCCAACTCTGACGTCCTGCGCACGCAGCGCACATCGAACGAGTCGAGCCAACTTCGCAACTCACGAGACTGTGTCAGCAAGCCGGCGACCGTGTCGCGATCGGCCCCGCCGACGTCAGCCTCGAGCAACACCGCGAGGGTGTCGACCAAGTTCACCATCGTCTTCACCACGATGTTCACCTCCTACGAGAGGGACAACCGGTCGGAGCAGAGCCGACGAAACCAACCGAAGCTGGTACCCACCACCATACGCAGGGGGTGTGACACTGACCAGAGCCCGTCATCTGGACGGCCGGCGCCTCCACAGCGCGCGCGGCGCGGCGCTCACCGGGGTGCTCGTGAGCCAGTCCCTGGTCGACTCGGCACCGGCGATCATCATCGTGCCGCACAGCACACCGATGGCGATGGCGAAGATCGACGCCACCGTGGCGACGAGATCCTTCGTGCCGGCGGTCCGCGCATCGCCCGCCAGTTCCGTCAGCCCGATGAGACCGAGCGCTCCCGGTACGAGGAGCCAGAACCCGGGCAGGAACGATGCCCGGGCGGGCATGGCGGGCGGTCGCCGGCCGACGAGGTACGCCACCGGCGTCATCGCCGCCGCACCGACGAAGGCGCTGACGTACCCGCCGAGCACGATGTTGCCGACGAGCTGGCCGATCCACGCGGTGTACAGCACCACGATCAACGCCGGGAGGGCCCACTTCGGCGCCGAGTGCGCGGTGGCCACGCCGACGGCGAACACGAACACGCCGAGCCACGGCGCCCACTCACCGAGCCGCTGCCCGCCGACGCTGAGGACCAGCGACGACGACAGCCCGACGGCTTCGACGCCGGCGAGGATGCCGAACGCCAGCAGCGCCAGCTGCACCGCACCGGCGACGAGGCGGCTCGCCCCCGAGATCATCTGACCGGCGGCGAGTTCGAGGACGGCGGTGGTGAGCGTGGCGCCGGGCAGGAACACCACGAGCGATGCGACCACCGCGCGCAGCGCCGGATCGATCAGGTCGTGGTCGACCGCGGTCGCGGCGAGCACGGACACGACGAACGAGGCGAGGACCGGCATCAGCACCTGCAGGTTCGGCCGGGTCGAGCCGAGCATCCGCAGGACACCGACGACGACGCCGAACACGGCGGCCGCGGCGACATCGCTCCCCGTGGGGTGCAGGATCAGGCACAGCCCGACGGTGAGGATGCAGTAACCGAGGATGCTCGTCGGCCGTCCGAACCGGGGCGCCGAGGTGCCGATCTCCTCGAGCCGGCGCAGTCCTTCGGCGGCGGTCACGTCGCCCGCCTCGGCGTCACCGACGAGGCGGTCGATGGCCGCGAACTGGTCGAGGCGGAGCTGGACGCCGAACGCCGTCGTCAGTTCCAGCACGACCGGCTCGCCCGAACCCATCGACACCATGAAATACGTGGGGAACGCGCTGACGCGGGCGGCGTCGATGCCGAAGGCGCGGGCGACCTTGACCAGCCGCTGCTGCACGATCGACGACGGCTCACCGAGCTCGCTCATGGCTGCCCCGAGCCGGACGATGAACGTCAGGACCTCCGGGTCCCGCGCGCCTGCTTCGTCGGTCACCCGTCGTTCGACCACCGCAGCGCACGCTGCTTCGCGCGGTCGAACTCTTCGCGGGTGAGCAGCCCTTTGTCCATCAGCTCGGCAAGGGCGTTGATCTGCGCGACCGGATCGATGAACAGGGCCGCACCCGCCGTGTCGATCGGCCGGAACGTCGCCGGGGGTCGCGACAGCAGACCCGGCCGTCGTGTCGGGCCGTGGTCGTTCTCGGGCGCATCCGCAGGTGTCATCATCGTCCGCGGTCGCCATGGGGGCCGTCGCCGCGGGACGGGGCATGGGCGAGCGCCAGTTCGAAACGGTGGGCGGGGATCCGCTCGCCGGTGACGATCCGGCCGCCGACGCGGCGTGCGGCGCCGTCGAGTGACGCGGCCCACCGGTCCTCGGTGACGAGGACCATTCCGGCCGATCCCGGCGGCAGGGCGAGCGCGGCGAGGCGGATGTCGTGGCCCGACAACAGTTCGTGGAAGAGGTGGACGAACGGAGCGACGTCGCGCAAGCCGTCGATCGCTCCGACATCGACCTCGTGGACGCCGCCGAGTTCGTCGACGGTGACGGCGACGAGGTCGAGGATGCGGATCGTCGAGTCGGCCGCCAGGGCGGTGAGGGCGGGACCGACCGACGACAACGAGTCCAGGTGGGGGACCTGGATCACCAGGTACTCGACCAGATCGGCCATCACCGGGTCGGCCATCACCGGCTCGGCCATCACCGGCTCGGACGTCACCGGATCGTGGTGGTCGTGGTCTGGTGCCCTCATGCCGCTCCCGGCGCTCGATGTGTGCGGGTTGCCATCTTCGCCAGATCCCTGCCGTGGCGGACCACCCTGCAGGGGGTGGCCTGCGGGTGGCGTGCGCCGACGCCCCGTCGACGCCACGTCGACGCCACCCGGCGTTCACCGCACACCCCACGTGTTCACCTCGGGACCGGGAACCACCCGGCAGCGGGTGGGTCCGTGCCACCTACCCCGTCCTTACGGTCGAAAGAGAGAGCACAACGGCTGCCACGATTGCGCGGAGGATCGACATGTTCAACCTGAGAAACCGGAGCTTCCTCAAGGAGATCGACTTCCGGCCGGACGAACTGCTGTACCTGCTGCGTCTCGCCGAGGCGCTGAAGACGGCGAAGTACGCCGGCGTCGAAGCCAAGCGCCTGGAGGGCAAGGAGATCGCCCTGATCTTCGAGAAGACGTCGACGCGCACCCGAGCCGGTTTCGAGGTCGCCGCCTTCGACCAGGGGGCCCACGTCACCTACCTCGACCCGTCCGGCTCGCAGCTCGGACACAAGGAGTCGGTCGCCGACACCGCCCGCGTCCTGGGCCGGATGTACGACGCCATCGAGTTCCGGGGCAACGCCCAGGCCGACGTCGAGGAGCTCGCCGCCAACGCCGGTGTTCCCGTCTACAACGGGCTGACGAACGAGTGGCACCCGACGCAGATGCTCGCCGACTTCCTGACGATGCACGAAGCGAGCGGCAAGCCGTACGACGCACTCTCGTATGCGTTCGTCGGCGACTGCCGGTTCAACATGGGTCGATCGCTCCTGGTCATGGGGGCGTTGATGGGAGCCGACGTCCGCCTCGGCGGGCCCGCCGCGCTGGCGCCACCGGACGACGTCGTGCAGATCGCCCAAGGCATCGCCGGCCGCACCGGCGCCCGCATCACCATCACCGACGATCCCGATCAAGCGGTCGAAGGCGTCGACTTCGTGCACACCGACGTGTGGGTGTCGATGGGCGAGGCGAAGGACGTCTGGCACGACCGGGTCGACCTGCTGCGGCCGTACCAGGTCAACTCGGACCTGCTCGGCCGCACCGGCAACTCGCGGGTGAAGTTCATGCACTGCCTCCCGGCGTTCCACGATCCGAACACGATCGTCGGCCGCGACATGATGGAGGCGACCGGGATGGACACCGGCCTCGAGGTCACCGGCGACGTGTTCGAATCCGGTGCGAGCATCGTGTTCGACCAGGCCGAGAACCGGCTCCACACGATCAAGGCGTTGCTCGTCGCGACGCTGGGGAGCTGATGAGAGTTCTGGTCGCGCTCGGCGGCAACGCGCTCTTGAAGCGCGGCGAACCGATGACCGACGCCGCACAGCGGGCCAACATCCGCATCGCCGCCGCGCTCGCTGGCCCCCGTGGCCGAGCAGCACCAGCTCGTGCTGTCGCACGGCAACGGTCCCCAGGTCGGCCTGCTCGCACTGCAGGCGGCCGCCTACAAGGACGTCGACCCCTATCCCCTCGACGTGCTCGGCGCGGAGACGGAGGGCATGATCGGCTACCTCATCGAACAGGAACTGGGCAACGCCCTCCCGGCGGACGTGCCGTTGGCGACGCTGCTCACGATGATCGAGGTCGATCCCGACGATCCCGCGTTCGCCGACCCGACGAAGTTCGTCGGTCCGATCTACGACGACGAGTCGGCGGAGGAACTCGCCGCGGACAAGGGCTGGGTGTTCAAGCGCGACGGGGTCAACCTGCGGCGCGTCGTGCCGTCACCGGCGCCGAAGCGGATCTTCGAGATCCGGCCGATCCGGTGGCTGCTCGACAAGGGTGTGGTCGTGATCTGCGCCGGAGGCGGCGGCATCCCCACCTCGTGGACTCCCGGCGAGGAACGCACGTTGCGCGGCGTGGAGGCCGTGATCGACAAGGACTTCGCCAGCGAGATGCTCGCCCGCGAGGTCGACGCCGATCTCTTCGTCATGGCGACCGACGTGGACGCCGTCTACGAAGCGTGGGGAACGGTCGACGAGCGTCGTCTGGAACAGATCACCGCGACGGAGCTGGCGAGCCAGTCGTTCGCCGCCGGCTCGATGGGCCCGAAGGTCGCCGCGGCGATCCGCTTCGTCGAGGCGACCGGCAAACGCGCCGCCATCGGCGCGTTGGAGGACATCGAGGCGATCGTCGCCGGAACGGCGGGCACCAACGTCGTCGCCGCGACCTGAACACGCACGCGACGGAACAGCGAAAGGGATGACATGACCGAATTCGGAGTGAACTCAGAGGTCGGCAAGCTGCGCAAGGTGATGGTTCATCGCCCGGATCTGAGCCTGCAGCGGCTGACACCCACGAGCCACGACGAGCTCCTCTTCGACGACGTGCTGTGGGTCGAACGGGCGCAACTCGAACACGACCGGTTCGTGGCGCAGATGCGCGGCCGCGGCGTGGAGGTGTTCCTCCTCCACGAACTGCTCGCGGAGACGCTGGCGGCCAGCGAGCCGTCACGGCAACGGCTGATCGAACTCGTCGTCTCGGAGTACACCGTCGGTCTGTCGTTGGTCGATGCCGTTCGCGAGCTGCTCGCCGGGTATCCGCCCGACGTGCTCGCCAAGCACCTCATCGGCGGGCTCACCGTCACCGAGGCCGCCCTCGATCTGGAGACGCTCGGTGGATCATCGCTGATCGCCGCCGCCCTCGACGACCCGTCGACGTTCGTGCTGCCGCCGCTCCCCAACACGCTGTTCACGCGCGACTCGTCGTGCTGGATCTACGGAGGCGTGTCGATCAACCCGATGTTCTGGCCGGCCCGCCGCCGGGAGGCCTACAACGTGGCGGCGATCTACAAGGCCCACCCGATGTTCGCCGACGCCGATTTCGAGTTCTGGTACCCACACGAGCGCGCCGACGGCCGGTTGGAGACCACCGACTTCGGTCTCTCCTCGATGGAGGGCGGCGACGTGATGCCGATCGGCCACGGCACCGTGCTCATCGGCATGAGCGAGCGCACCCAGGGACGCATGATCGAGCAGGTCGCGGCGGCACTGTTCGAGAAGGGCGCCGCCGACCGGGTCATCGCCGCCGTGATGACGAAGGACCGTGCGCACATGCACCTCGACACGGTGTTCACCCTGCTCGACCGCGACAAGGCGACCGCCTACCCCAGCGTCGTCGACAACATCGGTGCCGTCAGCCTCCGCCCGGGTACGAACGGCAAGCCGTTCCACACGACGGTCGAGGACAGCTTCCTCACCGCCGTGGCCGACGCGCTCGGGGTGCCGAAGCTGCACGTCGTCGAGACGGGCGGCGACGCCTATCAGCAGGAGCGCGAGCAGTGGGACGACGGCAACAACGTCGTCGCCCTCGAACCCGGCGTGGTGGTGGCCTACGAACGCAACACCTACACGATCGGCAAGATGCGCCAGGCCGGGGTGGAGGTGATCGAGATCGAGGGCTTCGAGCTCGGCAAGGGTCGCGGCGGCGGCCACTGCATGACCTGTCCGCTGCAGCGCGACCCGATCTGATCGACGTTCGGAAGGAGACCGACGTGTCACAGGAGTCTGAAGGGGTTTCGACGACCCGTTGGATCATCATCGCGCTGGTGGTCGTCGCGATCGTGCTGTTCATCGCCTGGGCGCGGCGCAATCCCCCGTTCGACGATCGGGATCCCGGTCCCGACGACGCGGCGATCGCCCTCGTGGTCACCGCTGAAGGAGGGGTGTGATGTCGAACGACACGGACACGACCGAGGTGGCACCGCCGGCCGAGGAGAAGTCGAGGTTCTCGCTCCCGTCGGCCTACACGATCCTGTTCGCGCTGATCGTCATCATGGCCGCCGCCACCTGGATCATCCCGGCCGGGCAGTACGCACTCGACGCGGACGGGTCGCCGATCCCCGGCACCTATCAGGAGGTCGACTCGAACCCGCAGCGAATCCTCGTCGACTCTCTCGATGCGCCGATCAACGGCCTGTACGGCATCGAGGACGGGGCGACCGGCAACATCGACGTCTTCAACAGCGGCCATCTGTTCGGGGCCATCGACGTCGCACTGTTCATCCTCGTCATCGGCGGGTTCATCGGCATCACCATGAAGACCGGTGCCATCCAGGCCGGGATCGCGCTGCTCGTGCGGCGGCTGCGCGGCAAGGAGCGCTGGATGATCCCGATCCTGATGACGGTCTTCGCCATCGGCGGCAGCACGTTCGGCATGGCCGAGGAAAGTCTCGCCTTCTATGTGCTGATCATCACCGTCATGATCGCCGCCGGCTACGACGCGATGGTGGGCGCCGCCGTGATCCTGCTGGGGGCCGGGATCGGTGTGCTGGGTTCGACGGTCAACCCGTTCGCCACCGGGATCGCCTCCGGATTCGCCGACGTGCCGATCAGCGACGGCATCGTCGGACGACTCGTGATCCTGGTCGTCGGCCTCGCGATGGGCATCTGGTTCGTCTCGCGCTACGCGGAGCGGGTCCGCCAGGACGCATCCACGTCGCTGGTGTACGACATGAAGGGCGACAACGAGCGCCACTTCTCCGCGGCGACCGACGGCGAAGCCGACGTCGTGATGACCAGGCAGCAGAAGATCGTGCTGGCGCTGTTCGCCGGGGCGTTCGTCGTCATGATCTACGGCGTCATCCCGTGGGAGGACCTCGACATCGGGCTGCCGACGCTCTGGTGGTGGTTCCCCGAGATGACCGCATCGTTCCTGTTCTTCGCCATCCTGATCGGCCTCGTCGCGCGGATGAAGGAGGGGGAGCTCACGTCGACGTTCGTCGACGGTGCGCGCGACCTGCTCGGGGTCGCGCTCATCATCGGCATCGCTCGTGGCATCACCGTGGTGATGAACAACGGTCAGATCACCGACACCGTGCTGTACTGGGCCGAGAGCGCCCTCGGCGACGTGGGCGAAGCGGCGTTCGCCATCGTGATGTACGTGCTGTTCCTGCCGTTGTCGTTCCTCATCCCGTCGACATCAGGCCTGGCAACCGTGGCGATGCCGATCATGGCGCCGCTCGCCGATTTCGCCGGGGTCAATCGGGCCCTCGTCGTGACCGCCTACCAGAGCGCGTCCGGACTGGTCAACCTCGTGACGCCGACATCGGCGGTCGTGATGGGTGGGCTGGCGATCGCCCGCGTGCCCTACGGCACCTTCCTGCGCTTCGTCTGGCCGCTCCTGATCGCGCTCGCCGGTCTGACCGTCGTCGTGATCGCCATCGCCACCGCGGCCACCTGACGCACCATGACCACGATCGAAGGGACCCCTCCCGCACCTGCCTGGTACCGCAAGAGCGCCGACGAGACCGCACGGGAACTCGGCGTCGACACCACGGTGGGGCTCACGTCGCGGGCCGTCAGCGAACGCCAGTCCCACTACGGCGCCAACGTGCTCGCCGGCAAGGCGAAGGAGACAGCGCTCCACGCCTTCCTGCGCCAGTACGAGGACCTGATGCAGATCATCCTCGTCGGTGCGGCGGTCGTGAACCAGGTGGTGACGGGCGAGGCCGGCACGACCCTCGTGCTGCTCGGGCTCACCGTGTTCAACGCCGTCCTCGGCCTCCACCAGGAAGCGAAGGCCGAGGCCAGCCTCGCCGCGCTCGAGAAGATGCTGAAGGACATCGCCCGTGTCCGCCGCGACGGCACGGTGATCGAGATCGACGCCGCCGAGCTGGTGCCTGGCGACGTCGTACTGATCGAGGCCGGCAACCGCGTGCCGGCCGACGGGCGGCTGTTCGTCGCCGCCACGCTCGAGATCGAGGAAGCGGCGCTGACGGGCGAGAGCACACCGGTCCTGAAGGACGTCGCGACGATCGATCGAGACGACGTGCCCCTCGGGGATCGCCTGGGCATGGTGTTCATGAACACGTCGGTCACCCGCGGTCGCGGGGAGCTGATCGTCACCGGGACCGGGATGAACACCGAGATCGGCAGCATCGCCGACCTGCTCAACCGCACCGAGTCGGACAAGACGCCCCTGCAGAAGCAGCTCGACCGGCTGACCATGATCATCGCCGGGCTCGCCGGCATCGCCTTCGTGGCGATGATCCTGCTCGGGCTGGCGCACGACCAGGACTTCGACGAGCTCTTCATCGCCGGTGTCGCCCTCGCCATCTCGGCCATCCCGACCGGGCTGCCGGCGGTCGTCACCACCCTCTATTCCACGGGCACGAGAGTGCTGGCGTCGCAGAACGCGATCGTCAAACGACTGCCGTCGGTCGAGACACTGGGGTCGGTGTCGGCGATCTGTTCGGACAAGACGGGCACGCTGACGCTGAACAAGATGACGGCCCGCGAGATGGTCGTGCCCGGACAGAACCGGTTCACGGTCAGCGGCGAGGGCTACGCGACCGAGGGCCAGATCCGCCACGAGGGCGGGGCGTCGATCGACCTGACCGATGCGCTCCTGCCGATGGCGCTGTGCGCCGACGCCCGCCTCGCCGACGGTGAGCTCATCGGCGACCCCACCGAGGGCGCGTTGATCGTGCTGGCGGCGAAGGGCGGCATCGACCTCGACACGGCCCGCGAGCGGTACCCGCGCCTCGCCGAGGTGCCGTTCGACTCGGACTACAAGTTCATGGCCACGTTCCACCGGATGACCGATGTCCACGGCCACGAGGTCATCCGGTGCCTGGTGAAGGGCGCCCCCGACGTGCTGCTCGACCGCGCCGGGTCGTTCTGGACCCCCGACGGCGCCACCACCCCGGTCGACGACGACCGCCATCGTCTGGCACTCGACGAGAACGAGCGGATGGCCGCACGGGGCGAGCGCGTGATGATCGTGGCCCGCCGCGATTTCGATCCGGCCACGTTCGACCCGGCCGCCCCGCACCTCGAGGACATCCGCGATCTCACGTTGCTGGCGATGGTCGGCATCGTCGACCCGCCGCGGGCGGAGGCGAAGGTGGCGATCGAGCAGTGCCATCGTGCCGGCATCGAGGTGCGGATGATCACCGGCGACCACGCGGTCACGGCGGCCGCGATCGGCCACGAACTCGGCATCACCGGCAAGGCCCTGACCGGGGCGGAGTTCGCAGCGATGCCCGACGACCAGCTGAAAGCCGAACTCGGCGAGATCGGCGTCGTGGCCCGCGTGTCGCCGGAGGACAAGATCCGCCTGGTCCGCACGCTCCAGGAACAGTCGAACATCGTGGCCATGACCGGCGACGGCGTGAACGACGCGCCGGCGCTGAAGAAGGCCGACATCGGCGTCGCCATGGGCATCACCGGCACCGAGGTGTCGAAGGACGCCGCGGTGATGATCCTGACCGACGACAACTTCGCCACGATCGTGCGGGCGGTCGAGTACGGGCGTCAGCTGTACGACAACCTCGCCAAGTACATCCGGTTCCAGATGGCCGCGCTCGTCGCCTTCATCGCCACCTACCTCGGCGCGGCCCTGTTCCAGATCGCCGACGGCATCCCGTTCGCACCGCTCGCCGTGCTCTGGATCAACTTCGCCGTCCAGGTGCCGCTGGCGTTGGCCCTGGGCTTCGACCGGCCGGTCGAGGGGCTGATGGACAAGGCACCGCGTCCGCTGCGCGAACCGGTGCTGTCGCGCGGGCAGTGGGGGTTCGACATCGCGCTGGGGATCGTGATGGCGATCGAGACGCTCTGGGTGCTCGAGGTGTTCGAGGACCGGGAGAGCGCGATCGTCGCCGCCTCGATGGCGGTGGTCGTCTTCTCGCTGATGAACGTGGCGCTCGCGCTCGGCGCCCGCAGCGCCACCGAGACCGCCCTCGACCGCGACTCGATCAGCGGGCGGCGTCAGTTGTTCCTCTACGGGCTGGCGCTGCTGTTCACGATCCTGTCCACCGAACTCGGCCTGCTGCAGCGGATCCTCGGGACCACGTCGCTGACCGGTGGGCAGTGGCTGCTGTGCATCGTGCTCGCGGCCGGTCTGCTCCTCGTCGGCGAGCTGATCAAGCTCGTCTTCCGCCGCCGCGGCTCCGGCGCCCTCGCCAGCTCCTGAAAAAGCTCGTTTGCGTCGGGATTTTCGGGGACCGGTCCCCGAAAATCCCGACGCAAACGAGGATCGGGCGCGGTCAGTGGCCGAGGATGAGGGCCAGAGCACCGACGACGACGCCGACGGCAGCGGTGACGCCGGCGAAGACCCACGCCGCGTGGGCCCGACCCGGTGCCACCCGCGCCACCAGCACGCCGATGCCCACCAGCTGCGCGAAGGCGACGAGGATCGCCAGCGAGCGTGCGGTCTCGGCGGCGGCGTCGCCGCCCCGGCCGATCAGGAGCGCTGCACCGGGCAGGACGGTGGCGAGCAGGATCGGGGACCCGTCGACCATCGCCTCGTAGACCTCGGCGCGCCGCAGCGGTTCCGGCTGCACGACGTGCCGGCCGAGGAGTTCCGCGTACAGGTGGGCGACCCACGTCGCCGCGCCGACGCCGAGCACGAGCTCTGCTGAATACCCGAGGCCGACATCGGCCACGGTGGTCACACCGAGCGCGGCGATCACGAGCACCGTGCCGTACGAGGCGGCCCGGACGCGTTCCGCGAGGCGACTGGCGGGCCCGGGATCGGTCACGTCACGTGCCGAGGATGCGCGCCTTCTGTGCGGCGAACTCCTCGTCGGTGAGGATCCCCTGCTCGTGGAACTCGCCGAGCTTGCGGAGCTGTTCGTACTTGTCCGGCCCGGCCGCGGCCGGCGCAGCCGCCGGCGCCGCGGGTGCGGGCGCCGGCGCCACGTACTGGGGTTGCGCGTACTGCGGCTGCGCGTACTGGGGCGGGGCCGGCGCGTACTGCGGCTGCGCGTACTGGGGTTGGGCGTACTGCGGCGGGGCCGGCGCGTACTGCGGCTGGGCGTACTGGGGTTGCGCGTACTGGGGGTCCGCGTACGCGGACTGGTCCTTCTTGCTCCAACGATTCGCCTGCCGCCGCGACACGCGGTTGCCCACGGCGGTCGCCGTGCCGGCGATCACCGCGGTGCGGGCCATGCCACCGATCAAACCCATCGTGTGCTCCTTGTTCCTCGTACCGGCCTCATGCGTGGGCCGTCAGTCTCCGGCCGCGTCGAGCGCGTCGACGACTGCCTGCTCGGCGACGTGCCCACGCGCCACGAGCTGCCCGCCTGCCTGCCTCGCGGCGATCGCGAACGGCAGCGACCACAGGTTCTCGTAGACGATCAGCAGCCCCACGCTGTCGGGGCTGAGCGTCGCGGCCGCCGTCGCCGCGTCGTCGTCGTCCAGCAAGCCGGACGAGGCGCCCGCCAGCTCGCCGATGTCGCCGATCCCGACGGCGTCGAGCTGCTCGGTCGTCAATGCGTCGAAATCGTCGTCGGTCCGCTTGACCAGCACGAGCGCGTCGAGCACCCGGATGAGCCGGCGGTCGACGAGGTCGAGCAGCGGTGGGACCAACGCACCGTCGAGCCGCGTGCCCGGAGCCTCGATCAGCAACCAGTCGATCGCCCCGGTCTCCTCGATCTCGCTCATCCGCCTCACCTTCGGTTCCTGGGTCATCGACGGCTGCACGTTAGCGCACGCCCCGCCGGACGAACCGGCCAGGACACGCCGCCGTCGGCGAACGCGAGCAGACGTTTCCATGCCATGATCGCACCTCACCAGGCCGACGAAGGGGCGTGTATGAATCAACCGGTACCTCCGCCGACGGTCGGGGTCGACGAGGCGGGCAACCGCAAACTGGCCGTGCTGTTGGCGATGGCGATGTTCGTGCTGGTCGTCGACACGTCGATCATGAACGTGTCGATCACGGCCGTGGCCGGCGACCTCCACACCTCGGTGAGCAGCATCCAGTCGGCGATCGCGCTCGAGGCGTTGGTCTCGGCGGCGTTCATCCTGATCAACAGCAAGCTCGGCGACATCATGGGCCGCAAGCGGGCCTACGTGCTCGGGCTCCTCGGCTACGCCGTCGGCGCGCTGGCGATGACGGTCACCCAATCGGTCACGACGATCGTGATCTTCTGGGCGCTGATCGGTGGCATCGGCGCCTCCCTGCTCCTGCCGGCGATGCAGTCGCTGATCCACGGCAACTTCCAGGGTGCGGCCCAGAAGCAGACGTACGCGCTCGTCGGCGCCGCGGCCGCCGTCGGGGCGGCGATCGGCCCCTTGCTGGGTGGTTTCGTCACCACGTACCTCTCGTGGCGGGTCGGCTTCGCCCTCGAGGTCGTCATCATCGCCATCGTCCTGTTCAACATCAACCTGATCGTCGACGTGCCGTACACCGGCGTCCGCAAGATCGACGTCGGGGGTGCCGTGCTGTCGGTGCTCGGCATGGGCGGCGTCGTGCTCGGGATCCTCGTGTGGCAGGAGGGCGGGGTCTACGTCGGCCTGCTGATGGTGATCGGCGTGGTGGCACTCGCGCTGTTCGCCGTGTGGCTGACGCGCCGCAAGCGAGCGGGCAAGGTGATCCTGCTCGACCCCGATCTGTTCGCGATCAAGAACTTCCGTGTCGGCGCGCTCGGCATGGTCCTGCAGCAGATCACCCTCGGCGGCGCGATGATCGCCTTGCCGCTGTTCCTCCAGGTGACGCTCGAGTACGACGCCATGAGGGCCGGGCTGTCGCTGGCGCCGCTGTCGCTGACGATGTTCGTCGTCGCCCTGGCGATGGGAAAGTTCGGCAAGGACCTCCGTGCCGCGAGAGTCATCCAGGTCGGATTCGGGCTGGCGCTCGTCGGCATGGTGCTGGTGATCGCGGTGATTCCGCGTGGCGACTCGGGCTGGGACCTGTTCGTCCCGTTGCTGATCGGCGGTGCCGGGCTCGGGTTGCTCGTGTCGCAGCTCAACAACTACATCCTCGGTCCGATCGAGGAGGAGCGCGTCAGCGAGGCGGCGGGCGTCAACTCGGCCGGACAGTCGTTCGGGTTGTCGTTCGGCCTCGCGCTCGCCGGCGGCATCCTGCTCGCCACCCTGTCGTTCAGCTTCACCCAGATGACCAAGGACAGCACGGTGATCCCGCCCGACCAACAGGAGCTGATCGCCAACGCCCTGGAGGACAACGCCGAACTCGTGAGCACCACCCAGCTCGAGTTGTTGCTCGAGGACGAACCCGAGGACGTCTCCGACGAGATCGTCCGCATCAACGGCGAAGCCGGCGACACCGCGCTCCAGGTGGCGATGCTCGTGCCCGTCCTCGCCTGCCTGCTCGGATTCCTGAACTCGTTCCGCATGCTCCGCCTGCCGGACTTCAAGCCGTCCGAGGCGGCGGAAGGACTACTGGGCGCCTGAGCTCACCGCGTCCGCGGTCGGTGCCTTGTCCTTCGAGACCCGCTGTCTGACGCGCTCGGCGTCGAGCTTGGCGCCGGTGACGACGAGGCCCACGAGGTTCGGCCGCTTGGCCGGTGCACTCGGGGCCGTGTAGCTCGGCGACCCGTCGAGCGTGCCCGGCACGACCGGTTGCACGGGCACGTAGTCCTCGCCGTTGCGGCGCCAGCGTTCCACGAGGATCACCCCGGCGAGGAGGCCGGACAACCAGAACACCAGATAGACCCTCATCGACTTCATCCCACACCATGCTTTCGGTCGTGTCGTCCGACCGCACCGTACTCGCTCGCCGGCCGTCAGGTCACGGCGGGCGCGGCTCCCGCCGGCATCGTGAGATCGGGCGGGATGCGCAGGGCGCGGCGCAAGAGGATGGCGCTCAGCACGATCAGCCAGATCGGGAACACCAGCCCGAGCCAGGGTTGGAACGACGCGCTGAGCAGCAGGAAGAGGCCGACGACGTAGCCGCTCCAGGCGAACCACGGTGGCAGCACGTGCGACGTGCGCCCGATCGTCGACGTGGTGATGACGAACATCGCCGCCATCCGCAGGGCGAAGACCAGGATCAGGGTGCTGCCGAACTGCGGGAACTGATGCGCCGCGAAGGGGTCGATCTCACCGTGCGAGAACTCGACGCTCGCCGCCAGCACCGACGTCGATGCCGCGCCGGCGAACAGCAACGCGATGTACAGGATCCCGGCGACGAGTTGGACGTTCGACAGCAGGATGTTGACCCGCCGTGCGGTACCCGCCACCCACATCCGCAGCGCCACGATGAACCAGATGAAGGCGATCCCCGCGAACGGCATGAGGTAGAGGCCGACGATCATCACCCGGCGCTGTCCGCTGCTGCTGTAGAAGGCGGTGACCTCGGCCGCCGACGCCGACGGGCCCGGCCGGTTCGACAACAACCAGAACGAGACGAGGAACAGCACGCCGTGCAGCGCGCCGACCCCGGCGGTGAGCAGGGCCGCATTGCGCACGGAGCGAACGTGCTCGGGCGCACCGGGAGCCGCGTCGGCGGCAGGGTGATCGATGATGGGGCAACGGTATTGGTTGCCGATCCGGCGGACGGGGATCGTCGCCTCGTTCAGGCCGATCGGCGGCCGAAGCGCGGCCGGTGCCGGATGGGGGGTGCTTCGGCACCGCCGTCGGACGGCGGTTCGGCGTGTCGCAGCCAGGCCGCCAGCGGTCGGGCGCTCACCCCGTGGGCGATCACGCTGAGCAGCACGGTGAGCACGATGGTCGACAGCACCGTTCGCACCCCGGGATCGTCGGTCGGCAGCTCCTCGACGATCAGCAGGCCGAACACGACCGAGGCGAGACCGCGCGGGCCGAACCAGCCGATGAAGATCGTCGACCGCGCGCCGAATCCGGCGCCGACCATGCAGAGCGCGACCGGCGCCATGCGCACGACCGTCAGGCTGAGCACGGCGTAGAGCGCGATGCGCCAGTCGACGATCTCGAGACCGTCGAGCACCAGCTGCGCCCCGAACACGAACCACACGGCGAGTGCGAGCACCTGGCCGATCAACTCGGGGAGCGCGGTGACCTCCTTGTCGTCCTCGCCGATACCGGCGCGGAAGGCGATGCCGGCGACGAACGCGGCGACGAAGTAGTTGACCCCCGCCTCCTCGGCCACGAGGAAGGCCACGCCCGCCAGCATGAGGACGACGATGCGCTCGCCGCCGGACGTGACCCAGCCGGCGTTCCGCGCCGAGGACAGGGCGCGACCGCCGAAATAGCCGGCGATCACGCCGATCGCCACGCCGCCGATCAGGTCGATCAACGCGTCGACGCCGTGCGCGGACGACGACTCCTCGATGACGCCGAACCCGATCACTGCGGCCGACGCGGCGATCATGCTGGTGACGACGGGAGTGGCGATGCCGTCGTTGAGGCCGCTCTCGACGTTCAGCGAGCGACGGATCGACTGGGGCAGCGACTCGTCGGACACGACGCTGGCGCTCAGCGCGGCGTCGGTCGGCGCCAGTGCCGCCCCGAGCAGCGCGGCGAGTTCCCACGGCATGTCGGTGAACAACGCCGCACCGAGGCCGAAGCCGAGGGCGAACGTGATCGGCAGGCCGATGGCGAGCAGGCGTGTCGGTAGGCCGGCCGCGTGGCGGAGGTCGTTCGGGTCGACCCGGGCCGCGTCGGCGAACAGGAGCAGCGCGAGGGTGACCTCGGCGAGCCCGTGCACGGAGTGCGAGTCGACCGCCACGTCGATGACGGCCCACGGTCCGTTGCACAGGAACAGCCCGGCGGCGACGAACACGATCGGACCGGTCACGTCGAGCCGTTCGAGCCGCCCCGACACCAGCGACCAGCCGAGCAGGAGGACGACGAAGGCGATCAGGGCGCCCGTGGTCATGTCGATGCCTTGCCGGTGAGATGGCCGGTCATCTGGCCGGTCAGCTGGCCGGTCAGATGGATCAGTCGGGCCGACTCCGGGTTCATCACCGGGGGCTGGAGTCCGTGGCGGGCGAGCTGTCGCCCCGTGAGGCGAACCGGCTCGACGAGCCAGCGGGCACGGCCGAGCGGGAGGTCCGTGATCCCGTACGAGCGCTCGGGGTCGAGACCGGGGATCCGCAGCGGGTCGGGCAGCAGGCTCGCCGACGTCGTGACGCGGACCAGCGCCACGATCGCCTCGGAGCGGTCGGGAGCGACCACGCCGTGCGCGATCGTGCCGTCGTCGCCGCGATCGATGCGCAGCACGTCACCGGTGTGGAGCAGTTCGCGGTGGCGGCGGTGGAGCGCCACGACGTCGGCGACGCGGGCGAGTTCGGCGTCGTCGAGGTCGAGCAGGTTCCACTCCAGGCCGAGGTGACCGAAGAAGGCCGTGGCGGCGCGGAACGAGAGCGAGTGCGTGCGTCCGGTCGTGTGGCTGCGCGGGGGACCGATGTGCGCACCCATCACCTCCGGCGGGATCAGGGTCGACGCCCACCGCTGGATCGTCTGGCGTTCCAGCGCATCGTTGCAGTCGCTCGTCCACACGCGCTCGGTGCGTTGGAGGATGCCGAGGTCGATCCGTCCCCCGCCCGACGCGCAGCTCTCGATCTCCACGTCGGGGTGGGAGCAGCGCAGCCGGTCGATGAGGCGGTACACGGCGAGCGTCTGGGCGTGGGTGGCCGCACGCCCGGCGGCGTCGCTCGCCGCGACGTGCACGCGGTTCATGTCCCACTTGAGGTAGGCGATGTCGTGATCGCGCAACAACCGGTCGAGCCGATCGTGGACCGCGGCGAAGGCGTCGTGGCGGGTCAGGTCGAGCACGAGTTGGTGCCGTCCGAGCACCGGTTCGTATCCCGGCGCCTGCAGGACCCAGTCGGGGTGGGCGCGGTGGAGGTCGCTGTCGGGGCTGACCATCTCGGGCTCGACCCACAGGCCGAACTCCATGCCGAGCCGACGGACGTGGTCGATCAGCGGTGCGAGTCCGCCGGGGTGCACGTCCGCCGACACCCACCAGTCACCGAGCGACGACGTGTCGTCGCGACGGCCGGAGAACCAGCCGTCGTCGAGGACGAACCGTTCGGCTCCCACCCGGGCGGCGCGCTCGGCGAGCCGGCGGAGACGGTCGGGATCCTGATCGAAGTACACCGCCTCCCACGTGTTCACCAGCACCGGACGCGGGCGCGTGGGGTGGGCCGGCAGGGCGCGGGCGAAGCGGTGGTACGCCCGGCTGGCGTCGGTGAGACCCGTCGGCGCGTGGGCGCCGAGCACCGCCGGCGTCGAGTACGCCTCGCCCGGGTCGAGGACGATCTCGCCCGCCCCGAGCAGTTCGCCGGCGGTGGCGACGCGCCGGCCGTCGGCGAGCCGTTCGACGCGCAGGCTGGGCGTTGCCGCTCCACGCCAGGTGGAGGCCCCACACGTCGCCGTGTTGCTCGCCGAAGCCGTGTTCACCGATCCAGACGAGCGGTGGATGCTCGTGCGAGGTGCGTCCCGTGCGGTTCTCCACGGCGACGGCACCGTCGCGGAGCGTCCGGCGGTGCGGGTGCAGTTCGCGGCTCCAGCGCCCGTGGAACGTGATCACGTCGACGGCGTGGGCGGGCAGGGGAACCGTGAGCTCGAGGTGTCCGAGCGTGTACGGCGAATCGCCGACGTTGGTGACCGTGGCTCGGGCGCGCAGCAGACCGCTGGGGTCGAGCTCGACGCGGCTCTCGAGTTCGAGCCCGGCGACGTCGTCACGGCCGACGATCGCCACATGGCTCGTGTCGACCGTCGCCGACACGGGCGTGAACCGGGGAGCCCAACCCGTCCCGTCGGGTCGATGGCCGGCCAGCCCGGGACGACCGGTGTACCCGGAACCGTGCTCGGGAACGAGCGACGCCGGTGCCTCCGCGTCGAGGGCGCCACCGGTGACCGGGCGGCAGAGCGCGCGCGACATCGCATCGAGATCGACCGCGCCCAGCGCCGCACCCCAGTACAGGATCTCGGCACAGCCGCCCACCGTTGCGACGACGATGCTCACGCGACCATCGGTGAGGTGGGCGGACGACGGCATCGGCGACGAACTGTAGGTCACCCGTCCGGTCCACCCGTCGGGCCCGACGTTCCGGCCCGATCTGCTCGCCCAGCTTTCTGACCCGGCTTTCTGGCAGAGTGATCGCCCGTGGATCCGTTCCCGCTCAGCCGCTGGTTGACGCCCGAGGTGCAGTCGGTCGGCCGGATCGAGATCGCCGCCACCCGTGAACCGTCGGTGTCCCCGGCGCCATGGGTCGTGACGCTCGATGGCGCGTGGCGTTTCCGCCTGGCGCCGCATCCCGACGCCATCGGCGCCGACGACATCGTCGGCCCGACGGACGGCTGGAGTGCGGTGGAGGTGCCGGGAAGCTGGGCGCTGCAGGGCCACGGCGCTCCGGCGTACCTCAACATCCGGATGCCGTTCGCGCTCCACGCACCCGACGTGCCGGCCGACAACCCGACGGCGGTCTACCGCCGCCGTTTCCGTCTGCCGGCGCGCTGGCGCGCCCGCCGGACCTTCGTGCGGATCGGTTCGGCGGAGGCGATGGCGTGGGTGTGGGTCAACGGCGCGTTCGTCGGAATGGGCAAGGACAGCCGGCTTGGCCTCGACGTTCGAGATCACCGACCATCTGCGCACCGGCGACAACGAGATCGCCATCGCCGTGCCGCAGTGGAGCGACGCGAGCTGGATCGAGGACCAGGACCAGTGGTGGCTGCCCGGGCTCCACCGCTCCGTCGAGTTGCGGTCGGAGCCACGGGTGCGCCTCGCCGACTGCGCCCTCGTTCCGGGCCTCGCCGACGACGGCACGACCGGCCGGCTGGCGATCGACGTGCGCGTCGACGGCGACGCCGCGGGGCGACCGCTCACCGTCGACGTGGCGGTGCGGGTCGGCCGGCGGACGGTGCGGACCGGGCCGCAGGCGGTGCCCGAGTATCCGTTCGATCGCCCGGACCTGGAAACGGTCGCCAGCTACGTGTGGCCCGGTCCACGCGTGCTGACGTCGCTCGAGGTCACCGACGTCGAACCCTGGAACCACGAGACGCCGGCGCGCTACGCAGCCACGGTCACCTTGCGCGACGGCGACACCGTCATCGACCAGCGGTCGGTGCAGGTGGGCTTCCGGCGCGTGGAAGTGACCGGCGGACAATTGCTGATCAACGGCGTCGCCGTCGTGATCAACGGGGTGAACCGCCACGAGATCCATCCGGATCGCGGTCGGGCCATCACGGTCGACGACATCCGGGCCGACCTGCTGATGATGAAGCGCCACCACGTCAATGCGGTTCGCACCGCCCACTACCCGGACGCGGAGGAGTTCTACGAGCTGTGCGACGAACTCGGCCTCTACGTGGTCGACGAGGCGAACATCGAGAGCCACGCCCGCTGGGGGTCGCTGGTGCACGACCGTCGGTACCTCGGTGCGTTCATGGAACGCGCTTCGCGGATGGTGATGCGCGACCGGTCGCACCCGTGCGTGATCGCCTGGTCGCTCGGCAACGAGAGCGGCGACGGCGCCGCCCACGATGCGATGGCCGCCTGGATCCGGCGCACCGATCCGTCCCGTCCGGTCCACTACGAGGGCGGCTTCACCGGGAACCTCCACGCCGCGTCGCCGGCGAGCGACATCGTGTGTCCGATGTACGCGCCCCCCGCCCAGATCGCGGCGTGGGCCGACGATCGACGCGACACGCGGCGTCCGCTGATCCTGTGCGAGTACAACCACGCCATGGGCCAGGCCGGTGGCCTGGCGGACTACTGGGCGCTGTTCGGCCGGCGCGGGCTGCAGGGCGGCTTCGTGTGGGAGTGGTGCGACCACGCGTTGCGGCGGATCGACGTCGACGGCCGGCGCGTGCTGGCCTACGGCGGCGACTTCGGCGAGACGACCCACGACGGCGCGTTCGTGTGCGACGGCCTGGTGTCGGCCGATCGTGTGCCCCATCCACTGCTGGCCGAACTCGCCGCGCTGACGCAGCCCGTCGATGTCGAGTGGGCCGGCCCGGGCTTCATCAGGGTCACGAACCGCCGTTGGTTCACCTCGCTCGACGATCTGCGCGCCACGTGGGTGGCGGAGGTCGACGGACGACGGATCGGTCACGGCGTGCTCGAGCTGCCCACGATCGCGCCGCAGCAGCACTGCCGGATCGCGGCGCCGCCGCTCCCGGACGTCGCCGCGGGAACGGTTGCGGTCACGTTCACGTTCCGTTCGCGGCGGGCGACGCCGTGGTCGGCGCGTGGCTCCGTCGAGGCGGTGCGACAGCTCGTCGTCGAGCCGCGACGTCTCCCTCCCGCCCGAGCACGCGCCGGCGCACGTCCGGCGCCGTCGACGAGGGCGACCGTCTGTGCATCGGGCCCGTCGCGACGGGAATGGTCGGGATCGCCCCGCCGGCGCTCTGCCTGTGGCGGCCGCCGACCGACAACGACGACCCGCCCGGGGCGTGGCACCGTGACCGATCGGCCGCCGACCGGTGGCGCGGGTGGGGTCTCGACGACCTCGCACCGTCCGCCGTCGATGATCGCCGCGACGGCGACGAGCACCTGCAGACGACGACGTACGAGACGGCGCTCGGAAACGTGGTCCACCGTCAGCGCCGCCGCGTCGTCGACGGTGGGTTCGAGATCGTCGACGAGGTGACGATCCCCGAGACGTACGACGACCTGCCCCGGGTCGGCGTGCGCTTCGAACTCCCTGCCGGCTTCGACGACCTCGAGTGGTTCGGGCCCGGCCCCGGCGACAGCTACCCGGACCGGCGCGCCGCGACGACGCTCGGTCGCTGGACGGCGCGCGTCGGCGAGCAGGCGGTGCCGTTCATCGTGCCGCAGGAGTACGGGCTGCACGTCGACACCCGCTGGTTCCGGATCGGCGACGGCACGACGACACTCGAGGTGACGCCGGCGGTGCCGATGGCGTTCTCGGCGTTGCCGTACCGGGCCGAGGAACTGACCGCGGCCACCCATGCCCACCAGCTTCCCGGCGAGCCGTCGGGCGCGACGTTCGTCCACCTCGACGTGGCCCACCGCGGCCTGGGCACGGCCGCGTGCGGGCCCGACACCGCCGAACGGTGGAAGGTCCGGGGCGGCTCGTTCCGGTGGGCGTGGCGGTTGTCCGCGTCGAGCGGCCGCCGAGCCGAGGGTCGTCAGTCGACCAGTTCGTAGGACTCGGCGAGCCAGGCCTTCACGTCGTCGGTCAGATCGTCGGGCGAGCGGAGGTTGACGAAGTGGTACACGCGTGAGCCCGTGTCGATCGGCTTGCGGGCGATGGCGGGGTGGTCGATCCGCCGGCCGAGCGGGAACGACATGGCGACCCACTTCGTCATCGGGCGCAGCTCGACGAAGCTGCCGTGCTTCTTGAGGAAGATCCCGACCGACACCGGCTCGACATGGATCGGGCCGAGTGACGTGAGGTATCCGTACACCGCGTCGAACACGGGACGTTCATGTGGCGGCCCGGTCGAGAAGTACTCCTCGAGCGTCATCGCCGGTGAGCACTCGTGTGCCTGATGGGGGCGGGCGAACAGGCGACCGCACTCGTCGCACGTCCAACCCGTCATCGTCGGCCGTTCATCACACGATCTTGTTCGCCGCGTCGGTCCAGTACTGGTCGCGCAGCACCCGCTTGTAGAGCTTGCCGGTCGGCAGGCGCGGGAGCTCGGCCATGTAGTCGATCGAGCGCGGCACCTTCTGGCGCGACAGGTGCTGGCCACAGAACGCCAGGAGCTCGTCGGTCAGCGCGTCGTCGGCCGTGACGTCGGGCATCGGTTGGACGACGGCTTTGACCTGCTCGCCGAGGTCGGGGTCGGGGACCCCGAAGACCGCCGCATCGGCCACCTTGGGATGGGTGATCAGCAGGTTCTCGATCTCCTGCGGATACAGATTGACGCCACCCGAGATGATCATGAACGTCTTGCGGTCGGTGAGGTAGAGGAACCCGTCGTCGTCGACGTAGCCGACGTCGTTCACCGTCGTCATCCGGCCGTCGGCGGAGGTCACCTCGCGCGTCTTCTCGGCGTCGTTGTGGTACTCGAACGGCGTCGCCGTCTCGAACCAGATCGTGCCCGACGCGCCGTCCGCCACCTCGTGCATGTCGTCGTCGAGGATGTGCAGCTTGCCGAGCATCACCTTGCCGACCGTGCCCTTGTGGGCGAGCCACTCCTCGCTGTCGCAGGCGGTGAACCCCAGGCCTTCCGTGGCGCCGTAGTACTCGTGGATGATCGGTCCCCACCACTCGATCATCGCCTCCTTCACCGGGATCGGGCACGGGGCGGCGGCGTGCACGGCGATCTCCAGCGACGACAGGTCGAACGCGGTGCGTTGCTCCTCCGGCAGTTTGAGCAGGCGGCTGAACATCGTCGGCACGAGCTGGCTGTGGGTCACGCTGAACCGCTCGACGAGGCGGAGGAACTCGACCGGATCGAAGCGCTCCATGATGATCACGGTCCCGCCGCTGCGGATCGTCAAGCTCACGGCCGCCTGCGGCGCGGAGTGGTAGAGCGGCGCCGGCGACAGGTAGACCATGTCCTCGCGGTAGTGCCACAGATCGTGGAGGAACGAGTACAGCCCGAGCATCTCGCCGGGCGGTTGATCGGGAAGCGGTCGGATGATGCCTTTCGGGCGACCGGTCGTGCCCGACGAGTAGAGCATGGCGATGCCCACCCGCTCATCGGGGAGCGGCGACGTCGGATGGCCGGCGAGCGCGAGCGCATAGTCACGGACGCGCTCGTCGCCGCTGGTCCCGTCGTCGTCGACGACGAAGACGTGGGTGACGCGGTCGTTGCCGGCGATCGCCTCGAGGACGGTCGACCGCTTGGCGAGCGAGGTGATGACGACCGTCGACTCGCTGTTGTCGACGATGTAGCCGAGTTCCTCGGCGGTGAGGTACGAGTTCACGCACGTGTAGAACAACCCGGAACGCTCGCCGGCGGCACACGACTCCAGGTACCGATCGTTGTTCTCCATGAAGATCGAGTAGTGCCCGAGCCGCTGCACGCCGAGGCTGCGGAACAGGTGCGCCAGCTGGTTCGCCCGGGCCTCGTACTCGCGGTACGTGACGGCTTCGCCGGTCGAGGCCATGATGAACGCCGGGCGGTCGGGATGTTCGTGTGCGTACTTGCCCGGATACATGCCAGCCCCCTGTGCCCTCGTCGTCCCGGGGGACAGTACCCCCTCGCCGGTCGCGCCAACCGCTGCCGAGGATGAGCCCTCCCCGCCTGCCACGGTCGGGCCGAAGAAGGGTCGAAGGTCCCTGGTTGCCCGCCGATGACACCGGCAGAGTCGGTGACGTGACACTTCTCGACGACCCTCCCGTCCAGGGCACGACCACGGTCGAGCCACCCGTCCGCCGCCACGAGCGGCGGTGACCGGCCATCGGGTCCGGCCATCAGCCCCATCGTCTTCGGCGCCATGGTCGGCCTCGTCACGGCCATCGTCCTCGGCCTCGTGGCCATCGGCATCGTGGCCGTGTTGCACGACGAGCCGGCCGCACCGCAGGCGGCCGCGACCGCCTCGACCACGCTGTCGGTCGAACTCACCGAGTTCGCCATCACCGGCAACCTGACCGCTCCCGCCGGCCACGTCGTGATCGACGTGACCAACAGCGGCTCGATCGAGCACAACCTCTCGCTCGTCGATCCGGCCATCGCCGGGGGCAACCTCGCCGCCGGTGCCACCGAGCAACTCGACCTCGGCGAACTGGCGCCGGGGACCTATCAGGTGATCTGCACGATCCCTGGTCATGCCGGCAGCGGGATGACCGCAGACCTCACGATCACCGACGGTGCGGCCGCTCCCGTCCAGCCCGGTGCCGACGCGACGGGCACGGCTGCGGCCGCCACGGGTGCCGGGCGCGATGGCCGGGATGCCCGGCATGGACCACAGCGAGATGACGGCCGAGGAGATGGACCAGATGATGGTCGACTCGATGGCCGCCTTCCCCGCCGAGACCGACGGTGTCGGCAACCAGCTGCTCGACTACACGACGTTGCCCGACGGCACGAAGCAGTTCGAGCTGACCGCCGCGGTCACGCCGTGGGAAGTCTCGCCGGGCAAGGTCGTCGACGCCTGGACGTACAACGGCATGGTGCCCGGACCGATGATCAAGGTCGCCGTCGGCGACAAGGTGCGGGTCGTCCTGCACAACGAGACCCCGTTGGGCACCGACATCCACTGGCACGGCATCCACACGCCGAACGCGCAGGACGGCGTGTCGCCATACACCCAGGAGGTGGTGGCGACCGGTGATTCGCACACCTACGAGTTCGTCGCCGACCAACCGATGATCGGCATGTACCACGCCCACCTCCACGGCGAGACGTCGGTGGTCAACGGCATGTTCGCCAGCTTCGTCGTCGGCGACAATCCGCTCCCGTACGGAAAGACCGTCAGCGGCGTCACGGTGCCGGCCGACCTCGTGCCCGCCGTCGAGATGCCGATGGTCCTCAACGACGCCGGTGTGATCGGCCTGACACTGAACGGCAAGAGCTTCCCGGCGACGGCTCCCGTGGTCGTCGACCAGGGCGACTGGGTGGCGGTGAACTACTACAACGAGGGCCTGATGGCGCACCCGATGCACCTCCACGGCTTCCCCCAACTCGTGTACGCCAAGGACGGCATCCCCCTCGACCAGCCGTACTTCGCCGACACGATCAACATCGCCCCTGGCGAGCGGTACTCGGTGCTGTTCCACGCCACCGATCCCGGAACGTGGGTGTGGCACTGTCACATCCTGACCCACGTGGAATCGGAGGACGGCATGTTCGGTATGGCCACTGCGGTGGTCGTGAACCCGGCCGATTAGCGGGCGGCCGCGGGCGGACACGGTCACGGCGGTCGATTGCGACCGCCGTGACCCGTCTGCGCGTCCGGGCAGAAGCCCGCCGCTGGCCTCCATACTGGAGCGGTCATGAGCGCACCGATCGAACGCCCCGCCGCCGCCAACTTCGTCCGTGACCTGGTGGCCGCCGACAACGAGCGGGGGACGTTCGGGGGGCGGGTGCAGACCCGGTTCCCGCCCGAGCCCAACGGCTATCTGCACATCGGTCACGCCAAGGCGATCACGCTCGACTTCGGCATCGCCGCCGAGTTCGGCGGCTCGTGCAACCTGCGCTTCGACGACACGAATCCCGACACCGAGGAGACGAGCTACGTCGACGGGATCATCGAGGATCTCAACTGGCTCGGCTTCGAGCCCGGTGGACCGATCCTCTACGCCAGCGACTACTTCGAGCAGCTGTACGACTGGGCCGAACTGCTGATCAGCGACGGCAAGGCCTACGTCGACGACCAGACGAGCGAGACGATCTCCGAACAACGCGGGGGCTACGGCAACCCGGGCATCGAGAGCCCGTACCGCGACCGGCCGGTCGAGGAGAGTCTCGACCTGTTCCGGCGCATGCGGGCCGGTGAGTTCGAGGAGGGTTCGCACGTGCTGCGGGCCAGGATCGACATGCAGCACGAGAACATGCAGCTGCGCGACCCGGTGATGTACCGCATCCGTGACGAGCGCCACCACCGCACCGGCGATGCCTGGAAGATCTATCCGACCTACGACTGGGCTCATGGGCAGAGCGACGCCATCGAGGGCATCACGCACTCACTGTGCACGCTCGAGTTCGACAGCCACCGGCCGCTGTACGACTGGTACCTCGCCCAGCTCCCGCTGCCGTTCGAGGCGCCGCGCCAGACCGAGTTCGCCCGGCTGGAGCTCACGCACACGGTCACGTCCAAGCGCAAGCTGATGAAGCTCGTCCTCGACGGCACCGTCGACGGTTGGGACGACCCGCGCCTGCCGACGCTGCGCGGGCTGCGGCGGCGCGGCTATCCGGCCTCGGCGATCCGTGAGTTCTGCAATTTCATCGGTGTCGCCCGGACCAACAGCCGCCACGAGATCGAGCTGCTCGAATCGTTCGTGCGCGCCGAGCTGAACCGCACGGCGCAACGGCGGATGGCCGTCCTCCGGCCGCTCGAGTTGGAGATCACGAACTGGCCGACCGACGCCGCCGGCGAGCCCGTCGTCGAGCACGTCGACATCGTCAACAACCCGGAGAACGCCGACGACGGCGTGCGGTCGGTGCCGTTCACGGGCCGGCTGTTCATCGAGCGGGAGGACTTCATGGCCGAGCCGGCGCCGAAGTACTTCCGCCTGTCGCCCGGCAAGGAGGTCCGCCTGCGCGGCGCCTTCTTCGTCACCGCCACGGACTTCGACGTCGACGCGGCGGGTGAGGTCACGAAGGTCTACGCCACGTACGACCCCGAGACGCGGGGCGGGAACGCGCCCGACGGACGCAAGGTGAAGTCGACGATGCACTGGGTGTCGGCCGCCCATGCGCTCGACGCGACGGTGGCGCTGTACGAGCGGTTGTTCGCCGAACCGGTGCCGGGTGAGCGCACGGGCGACGTCTTCGACGATCTGGCCCCGAACTCGCGCGAGCTGCTCACGGCGTGCAAGGTGGAGCCGGCACTCGGCGATGCCGCCCCGGGCCAGGTCGTCCAGTTCGAGCGGCTCGGCTACTTCGCCGTCGATCCCGACGCGCCGATGACGTTCCACCGCACCGTCGGCCTCCGCGACGAGTGGGCCAACATCCAGAAGCGCACGACCACCTGAACGCCCTCGGTTCGTTCGGGGACGGGTCCGGAACGAACGGAGCGCACCGGCGAAGGGGTGGGAACTACCCTCGGCGGTCATGAACCGACGAACTCGTTGGGCGCTCGTTGCCGTCCTCGTCGCGGTCGGCCTGCCGCCGATCGCCTTCTCCGACGCCGGCACGGTGCAGGCCGCCGCCGCATCGGTCGGCTGCGAACCGCTCCCCGCCGGTGGCGCCGCCACGGCTCCGTCGCTCGAGAGCTACACCGCCATCAACCCGCAGCGCCTCGTCGACACGCGCAACAACATCGGCGGATGGGGCACGACGATCGGCGCCGGCTGCACCATGCGGGTCAATCTGGCGGCGGACGTTCCCGCCAACGCGGCCGCCGTGTCGCTGTCGATGACGGCCATCTCCCCGACGCGGGACTACTTCACGGTCTACCCGTGCGCGAGCGGCCGACCGGAGACCTCGAACCTCAACACCCGGCCCGGCATCCCGACGCCCAACCTCGTCGTCGCCATCCCGGACGACAACCGCGAGATCTGCATCTTCAGCCACGGCACGGCCCACCTGATCATCGATCTCGCGGGATGGTGGTCGGACGGACCCGACCGTTTCGCGTCGATCCAGCCGACTCGGGTCTTCGACACCCGCCAGCCCGGCGGGACACGGCTGGCCCGCTTCGTCACGCGCGAGGTGAAGATCCCGACGTCGGTGATCCCCGACGGTTCGACGGCGGCGGTGGTCAACCTCACCGTCGACAGGGCCGCGGCCGCTGGGTACCTCACCGCGTTCCCGTGCGGCCAGCCCGCCCCACCGTCGTCGAACCTCAACTTCGTCGCCGGCGAGGCGCGGGCCGTGGCGGCGATCGTCGGCCTCGGTCTCGGCAGCACGATGTGCGTGCTCACCGACGTGGCCGCCGACGTGATCGTCGACGTCACCGGCTACTACGCGCCGGCGCCGGGTTTCGGGCCGACCGCGCAGCTGCAGCCCCTCAGCGGCACGCGCATCGTCGACACCCGCAACGGCATCGGCGGACCGCTCGCCCCGTTCGCGGCGGGCGAGACCCGCAAGTTCGATCCCGTGGCACTCGTGCCGGGCGGTGACGAGGCGTCGTCGGTGATGCTCAACGTGATCGCCGCCAACCCGCGGGCGAACGGCTACCTGACGATCTACCCGTGCTCGTCGACCCGGCCCGAAGTGTCGTCGCTCAACTACACCGCGCCCGCCGAAGCGACGAACCTCGCGACGGTCGAGTTGGCGGCCGATCGCTCGATCTGCATCTATGCGTTCGCCGCCACCGACGTCATCGTCGACGTGTTCGGCGTGATGGTCGCCCCCGCCGGATCGCTCGTCGAGCGGCTGTCGTTCAACCAGCACGTGTTCCCCGACTACACCCCGGCCGGACAGGACTACGCGGTGGCGTGCAACGCCGGCACGACCGCGCTGTCGATCCAGCTCGACCTCCTCCCGCTGGTGACCGCCACGCTCGACGGCGTCCCCGTGTCGTCCGGACCGATCAGCCGGCAGGTCGCGACCGACCAGCTCGTGACGCTCACGCTCACGCGGGGCGGTCAGTCGGCGAGCTACTTCTTCCGTTGCCTGCCGGCCGACTTCCCAGCCCTCGCGGTCGACCGTCCGGGCAACCCGGCGCCGGGCTGGTACCTCACGACGTTCGGCGTGGCCGCCCTGCCGGGCGACCCGTCGGGTGCCTTCAGCGTGATCTTCGACAACCGTGGCGCGCCGGTCTGGTACAAGCGCACGCCGACACCCGTGCTCGATTTCAAGAAGCTGTCGAACGGCACGCTGGTCTACGTCCCGCAGCTCGGTCAGGCCTTCGGGGTGCAGCCCGATCGTGGTTACCTCAACACCAATCTGAATGGTGCACTCGTCGCCGGGATCAGCCCGAACGGCGAGATCCGCACGGTGAACCCGGGCGTGACACCGACGGACCAGCACGACTACGTCGAGCTGCCGGGTGGCGGTCGGGCGATGCTGAGCTATCCCCTGATCGAGGGTCGGAACCTGACGGCCCTCAACACGACCGTTGCGGCGCAGTGCGCGGCGCCGGGCGCGCTGAACCCGGGCACCTGTCCGTTCCTGCCAGCGACCGCATCGTCGACGGCGTGATCCAGGAGATCAACAGCGCCGGGACCGTCGTGTTCACCTGGAGCGCCGCGGCCCACTTCCCCGACACGGATTCGACGTTCCCCAACCGGTTCACGAACATCCCGTTCCACAACACTCCGCCCCAGGTGGGCGTCGTCGACCTGCATCACCTGAACGGGCTCGAGCGCATCAACGACGGCACCGGCGACTACCTCGTCACCGCACGTCACCTCGACGCGGCGTTCCGGATCAACCGCTCGAACGGGTCCATCAAGTGGATCGTCGGAGGCCGCAAGACGGCGGGCGATGCCCGGTTGACCATCGTCAACGACCCTCTCGGCGGCCCCGCCCGTCCTCATGACGCCCGGCTCAACGGCAACGTGCTGACGATGATGGACAACCGGACGGCGACCGGTCAGCCGTCGCGGGCGGTCGCCTACGCCATCGACGAGGTGAACCGCACGGCGACACTGCTCTGGCAGATCCAGGCGCCGGGTGGTCAGACCGGCGGCACCCTCGGCTCCGTGCGGGTGCAACCCGACGGGTCGATCCTCGTCGGCTGGGGTGCGCCGGTCCAGCCGATGTTCACCGAGTACGACGCCAACCGCAACCTGACGATGGCGATCACCAAGACCCCGAGTGGGTTCTCGTACCGCATCGTCAAGTACCCGGTGACCGACTTCGACGCCAACCAGCTCCGAGCCACCGCCGGCGGCGTCGCCCAAGGCCACCCGTAACCCGAAATGGACGATGTCGCGCTCAGCGACATCTGCTCATTCTGGTGTTCTCAGTCGATCCAGGCGCAGCCGTAGTTCTCGGGACTGCCCCAGGAAACGCTGTCGCGGGGCTCGAGCGTCGTCCGGTCGGAGAACTGCATCTGGTCGAGGCCGACGGTCACGAGCTCGGAGCCGATCACCATGGAGCGCTGCAGGGGGTTCCAACAGCCACTCTTGTCCGCGCTCACGCTCGTGATCACGCCCCTCGGCGACAGCTCGCGGCCGTCGAGCTGGGCCACGATCACGCCGCCGGTCGAACCGGCCAGCGAGTCGGCGAGGCACTGCTGGTTCGGTTCGCAGCTGTTCCAACCCGGCGACACGGGCAGCACGATCGTGCCGTCCTCGGGCCAGTACAGGAACGCCTTGTGGTCCCACTCGACGTCGCTCGACCCACCGATCGGCAAGGTGTCGATCAGCTGGGGGTTGGTCGGGTCGCTCACGTCGAAGAGGCTGAGTTGCGTGCCGAGGATGCGGCCGTCGTCGGTGGCGTTCTGGCCGACGCCGAGGAGCAGCCCGTCGCCCACGGGATGGAGGTAGGCGGAGTAGCCCGGGATCTTCAACTCGCCGTCGAGGACCGGGGCCGCCGGATCCGACAGGTCGAGCACGTACAGCGGGTCGGTCTGGCGGAACGTCACGACGTAGGCGGTGTCGCCGAGGAACCGGACGGAACGGATCTGCTCGGTCGTGCCGAGCCCACCGACCGACGAGATCGTGTCGAGGTGCTCGCCGTTCGGCCGCAGCACCGAGACCGCCGATTCACTCTGCTCGCCGAAGTTCCAGCCCTCGGTGGTGGTCGCCACCCGCAGGTCGCCGTTGTACTCGCTCATCGCGAACTGGTTGAGCAGCCGGCCGGGCACCGAGCCCGAGGCGACGTACGTGGCCGTCGTTCCTTCGCCGAGATCGAACTGGTGGATCTGGGTGGGAGGTGGTCCGTCGACGATCTCGTCGGGCGCCGGGTCGGTCGCCGGCGTCGTCGGCCGGCATCGGCCGGAACTGCCAGTCCCAGTTCTGCGTCGTGATGTACAGGTTGTCGGCCGAGGCATAGACGATGTCGCCCGTCGACACGACGCCGGCGGAGCCGACCGGGTTCGCATCGCCGAGCAGGTCGACCGAGGCGATCCACGTCAGTCCGAGTCCCGCGAAGTCGTCCGGAGCGGCCACCGTGTTGCAGTCGAGGATCGGCTGCATCGGTCCGAACGCGCCGTCCCCCGCCTCGTCGAACCAGCGCGGCAGCCAGTCGTCGACGGAGGACTCGGCGATGATCTGCTGGTTGCGCTCGAGGGCACGGTCCTCGTCGAGGCCGAACTCGCTCGGCTGCACGAACGGGAGCCGCTGATCGAAGTTGGTCGTGATCACGAGTCGGGCGACGTCGTCGACCGAGCGGGTGGCGACGACCGACCCTTCGAGATGCGAGCGGCGCAGCAGCGTCGCGTTGGTCGGATCGCTGACGTCGAACAGCGACACGATCGTGTCGGCCGCCCCGTCCGAACTCGACGTCACCACCAGCAACCGGTCACCGTCCAGCAACAACTGATGGCTGCCGTTCGGAAGTTCGGGCTGACCGACGACCTGTGCATCGGCCACCCGCACGATGCGCAACCCGTCGCTGTTGGCGACGTACACGTACTCGCCGTCGGTCTCGACGATGTCACCCTCGTCGACGCCGACCTCCTGGGTGTTCGTCTCGGAGAACCCGCCGGCTGATGCGTCCGGCGGCACGGCCGGGGTGCTCGCCGGCGCCGCGCTGCGCCCGACTTCGGCCGAGGCGGTCGGAGCGCCGGCGGCGGTCGCGTCGGTCGCGGTCATCACGCGTTCGTTCATCGGGTAGATGCCGCCGCCCCCGAGCCCCCACGCCGTCACGCGTTCGGTCGCCTCGGTCTGCATGTAGCCGAGGAGGGCGGGGCAGTCGCCGAAGAAGGCGAGCTGTCCGGGGGCGAAGCCCTGCGGCCGGTCGGGGCGGTCGGTCGTGCCCGGAACGGTCGTGCCCGGAACTGTCGTGGATGTCGCGGTCGGTTTGCTCGGTTGGCTCGTCGTCGGGTCGCTCGGCGGCGCCGCCACGTCGCCGTCGGACGAGCAGGCGCTGAGGACGACGATCGTGCTGAGCACGACGGCCAGTGGGCTGAGCAGTTCACGCTTCATGGTGGGTTCGACGTCACGCCGAGCGCATTCGGTTCCACCGATCCGGCATTCACCACGATCGACCAGGCCGTCGGGTCGGCGGAGTTACCCTTCGACGATGCACGGCTCGAGGGGGATCAGACTGCTGGCATCCGCGGGACTGGTGGTGTCGATCCTGGGCGTTGTCGCCGTCGGCGACGCCCAGGTGCACGCGGCGACGATCACCGTGAACACTCCCGGCGATCCGGGTCCCGGGACGTGTTCGCTCCGAGAGGCCGTCGTCGCGGCCAACACCAATGCGGTAGTGAACGGATGCGCACCGGGGACGCTCGGCCAGGACGTCGTGGTTCTGGCGGCTGGCACCTTCGACGTCGCCCTCGGCCCGATACCCGTCACGGAGCCGCTCGTGATCCGCGGCGCCGGCATGGCCACGACGATCATCTCCGGGTCTGGCAGCGGCCGTCTGTTCGACGCCGGACCCGCCGCGGCGGTGACGTTCGAAGATCTGACGATGCAGAATGCATCCGGTGAGGGCGCGGTGAATTCCGTCGCCGACGTCACGCTCACACGCGCCCGGATCACGGAAGTGTCAGGCGCGACATTCGGCTCGGGCATCTTCGCCCTCGGCAACGTGATCCTGACCGATTCCCAGATCGACCACGCGACCGGCACCAGCACGGTGGCGATCGACTCGGAAGGGAACGTCACGATCTCCGGTTCCACGATCTCGGACAACACCGGCGACGGCAGCGGGGGAGGTGCGGTTTTCGCACGAGGGACGATGACGGTCACCGCCTCGACGTTCGACCGGAACACCGGAGGCGACAGCGGGGCGATCATCGGCACCGGTCTCATTTCGATCACCGACTCGAGCTTCACGGCGAACGTCGGGACCGGTGGCGGGATTGTTGCGGGCGCAGGTGGGGTCATATCGATCGGCGACGTTCACGTCTCGGGGTCGACATTCACCGACAACGTGACCCAGAACGGTTCGGGTGGCGCGATCGAGACGTTGCTGGGCGGCGACGTCGTCGTCTCCAGCTCGACCTTCCTGCGCAATCGGGCACCTGGTCCGTCGGGGTCTGGCGGCGCGATCGGCGCCTCGGCTGGCGTGAGCGTCACCGACAGTTACTTCAACGGCAACAGCGCCGCATTCGGCGGAGCGATTTATGCCGGCGCGGTCTCTTCACTGCGATCGACGTTCAGTGCCAACACCGGAGACTTCGGGTCGGCGCTGGGTGCGGTCGGCGCGAACGGTGTGGGCGGCACGTTCGACGTCGTGTCGTCCACGTTCGACGGCAACGTCACGCCCGGCGCTCCAGGGGCGGCGGGCGTCGGCCCGGGGTACGGCGGGGCGCTGTACTCCTGCATCGTCGACGGGACCCAGTTGTGCGTGCCGGACGGACCCACGTCGACGGTCAGGATGAGCACATTCGCCGGCAACGTCTCGCTCGCTGGAGCCGATGTGTTCCTCGAGGGGACGTCGGCGGAACTCGCCGGGAACATCTTCGGACCGACGGGCGGCGGGACCAACTGTGCCGTCCTCGTTGGTGGGACGCCGATCTCGCTCGGCGCGAACATCTCCGAGGATGCCGTCGACAGCTGTGCGCTGACCGCGACCGGCGATCTGCTCGCGACGTCGGCGCAGCTCGGTCCACTCCAGGTCAACGCACCGGGAGCGACACCGACGCGGGCGATCCCCGCTTCATCTCCGGCCGTCGACCACGTTCAAGCTGCCCTCTGTACGCCGGGCGGAGAGACGGACCAGCGCGGCGTCGTCCGGGGGAACGGCACCACGACCGGGCCGTTGTGCGACACGGGGGCGTTCGAGTTCGTCGCACCGCCACCGGCCACCGACAACGACCACCCGTGGCGCCGACCACGTTGCCACCGACGACATTGCCGGGCACCACGGTCCCGAACGGTGGCGGCGTCGCGCCGCCGGTCACGGGCCCTGGGCAGTTGCCGGCGACGGGCGCGGACCGGACCGGTCAACTCAGCGCCGTCGCGCTCGGCCTACTGGTCGCCGGTTTGGCGCTGCTGGTCGTACGGCGGCGGCCGGCTGCGCGCACCTGAAACGCTTGGTGCCTGACCCCGGGCGTTTCAGGTCTCGAGGGGGAGGAGGGCCTGCGCGGCCTCGCCGAGGTGGGCGATCCAGGCGTCGGCGCCGCCCGGTTCGTCGAGCGGGAGCACGACGAACTTCGAGGTGCCCACGTCGACGAACCGCTTGATGGTGGCGATCAACGAGTCCCATGACGTGGCCACCAGATCGCCGACGTCGACGATGTCGGGGCGACGCCGCGCGAACACGGCACGGAACTGATCGGGGATCTCGCCGAACGTGTAGGGGATGAGCACGCCGTAGTGGTCGTCTTCGATCTCGCGGTCGTGCTCGGCGGCCACGGCCTCGATCACCTGGCGCCCGGCGGCGACGTCGGCGGGCACGACGAACGACGGCAACCATCCGTCCGCGAGCCGGCCGACGCGACGGAGCTCGGACGGCGCCTGCCCGCCGAGCCACACATCCATCCGCTGCGGCGCCGGCCGCACGCGCACCCCGTCGTAGTGGAAGCGGGCGCCGTCGTGACTGAACCGCTCGCCCGTCCACGCCAGCCGCATCACGGTGAGCATCTCGTCGAAGATCGCCGCCCGCTCGGTCCGCTCGACACCGAAGGCCTGCTGTTCGACCGGGTCGACCGCGCCGAGCCCGAACGCGGGGAGGAGACGCCCGCCCGACATCGTCGCCAGGGTGGCCAGCTCCTTGGCGAGCACCACCGGGTTCCGCCCGGGCAGGACCATCACCGACATCCCGAACTTCAGCCGGGTGGTGCGCCCGGCGCCGTAGGCCATCGCGACGAGCGGGTCGGGCGCCTCGCCGCTGATGCGCTCCGAGAGCCACAGGGAGTCGAAGTCGAGCCGCTCGAGTTCGTCGACGACCGCGCCGAACGAACCGTCGTTGAGATTGGTCCGCGTCCCGAGGCCGAACCCGATGCGGACCTTCATCGCCCTCAGCGTAGGGCGCGGGCGTCGCTGTGGCGAACCCGTCCGGGCTGCACCAGCCCAGCCTGCACGCGGCCGGTCAGGCTCCAGCTCGAGGCGAATCCGACCACGATCACGGGGATCACGATCGCCGCCTGGGACACGTCACCAGCGAGTGACATCCCGATCGCGAACACGGCCGCGCCGACCGACACCACGAACGCGAGCTTGATGATCGCGAGCCAGGCCTCGAGGCGGAGTTCCACATCAGCGTTCATACACCTCGAGAGCGCGGCGAGCGCGGTGAGATACGTCACTGCACGCGTGTTGTCACGGAACTGTCTCGATCGACACACGGTCGCGCGGTCCGCGTACTGTCATGCGGTGACCGATGCCACAGCCCTCCCCGACCGCAACCCGCTCGATCGCTTCCGCCTCGACGACCGCGTCGCCATCGTGACCGGTGCGTCGTCCGGCCTCGGCGCGCACTTCGCCCGCGTCCTCCACGCCGTCGGTGCCAAGGTGGTCGTGACCGCCCGCCGGCTCGATCGTCTCGAACGGCTCGCCGCGGAGTTGCCCGGTTCGCTCGCCGTCGCCGCGGACGTCGCCGACGATGCTGCCCGCGAGCATCTCGTCGCGGCGACGCTCGATCACTTCGGCGGGGTCGACGTGCTGATCAACAACGCCGGCATCGGCGAAGCGATGGCCGTCGCCGACGAACCGCTCGACCGCTTCCGCGACGCGATGGAGATCAACGTCACGGCCGTGTGGCACCTGTCGAAGCTGTCGGCGCCGTCGATGATCGAACGGGGCGGCGGGGCGATCGTGAACATCGCGTCGATGCTCGGCCACGTCGGATCGACGCCGGTCAAACAAGCGCACTACTGCGCGAGCAAGGGCGCCGTCGTCAACCTCACCCGCGAACTCGCGCTCCAGTGGGCGCGCAAGGGCATCACGGTCAACGCGCTGTGCCCGGGCTGGTTCCCCTCGGAGATGACCGCCGGCATGGAGACCGACGAGGGCAGCCAGCAGTTCATCCGTACCAATTCGCCGATCCCCCGCATGGGTGAACTCGCCGAGCTCGACGGTGCGCTCCTGCTGCTCGCCTCGCCGGCCGGGTCGTTCCTGACCGGCCAGAGCATCATCGTCGACGGCGGCTGGACCGCCCGATGACGAAGGGCTCGAGCACATCGACGTGAATCGATCGCCGAACCGCGCTTCAATGTGACGATGCTCGGCCGCCGCTCCGTCCTCGCCGCGGCGTGCGCGATGACGCTCGCGGCGTGCGCCGGCACCAGCGCGGCCGACGTCACCGCCGATCAGGCCGCCCTGGCGCCGTTGCCGACGGTGGGTGGCGTCGGGGTCCTGCCCTCCACGGTGGCGCCCGAACGCGAGCCCCCGGTCTCGGTGACCCGGCCGGTCCGCGAGGACGGCACCACCGCCGAGTTGGTGGGCGACAAGGTCATCGACAACCGGCTCCTCGTGATCGGCGACTCGATCATGGCGTCGACCGCCACCCGTTACAGCGGGCTGATGTGCGACAAGCTCGTGCCGCTCGGCTGGGCGGTCGAGGTGGAAGCCGAGCCGAGCCGGTTCATCGATTTCGGCAATCGCGTGCTCGACAAGGTGCTCGACCCGGTGATCGGCACCCCCGACGACTGGGATGCGGCGGTCGTGCACCTGGGGAGCAACTACGGCCGTGACCAGCAGCGCTACGAGGACGAGCTGCGCCTCATCCTCACCCGTCTCGCGCCGCGCCCGACGCTGTTGTACACGGTCACCGAGTACCGACCGGCGTGGGCCGAGGTGAACGAGACGGTGCACAAACTGGCGGCGGAGTTCCCCAACGTCACCGTCGTCGACTGGGAGCAGACCGCTCGCTTTCCCGGCGTGCTGAGTGGAGACCACCTGCATCCCAGCAACACGGGTCGGGAAGTGCTCGTCGATCTCACCGCCGAGGCGCTCGGCCCCGCCGAACTCGGTGCGGGTGAGTGTCTCAAGTCGCAGTTCACCGACGATTCGGCGGTCGGCGGTGGGTCGAACTCGCCCGCCTCGAAGCCGTCCGGAGGGTCCGGCAGCGGTGGATCGAAAACGGCCACCACCGTCGCCCGCCCGACGACCGTGCCTGCGACCCCCTCGGGAGGCGGCGGAGCGACCACCGTGCCGAACACGCCGGCCTCGACCGCCCCCGCCACCACGGCAGCTCCGGCCACGACCGCGCCACCCGACCACTCCGCCCGCCACACCACCGCCGCAGCACGACCCCGCCGCCGACCGCGCCGCCGCAGACCTCGCCGCCCGCAGCTCCGGCGACGACGATCGCGCCGTGACGGCCGGCCGGGCCTGACACGTGAACGAACACGTCAACCCAGCTTGCGCGTGACGCAAGGCAGGTTGACGCTTTCCGGCACGCCGTAGCCTGGACGGGTGCTCCAGGCCCAGGCGATCTCCGTGGAAGTGGGGGGCCGACTCGTCGTCGACTCCGCCAGCTTCACCGTGATGCCGCGCGACAAGGTGGGCATCGTCGGCCGCAACGGGGCGGGAAAGACCAGCTTGTTCAAGGTGCTCGGCGGCGCTGCCGAGCCGAAGGCCGGCCGGGTAATGCGCAAGGGCGGGTTCGGCTACCTGCCGCAGGACCCGAAGATCGACACCGCGCTCGACGGTCGGAGTTGTGTCACCCACGTGCTGTCCGGACGCGGCATCGACGACGAGATCACGCGCATCGACAAGCTCCGCATCGCGATGGAGGAGACGCCCGACGAGCGCAACGTGGAGCGCTACCTCAATGCCGAAGAGGCGTTCCGGACCAACGGCGGCTATGCGGCCGAGAGCGAGGCGCGGGCCATGGCGGCCGGCCTCGGCATCCCCGACGCCCGGCTCGACCAGCCGATCAGCACGCTGTCGGGCGGCCAGCGGCGCCGCGTCGAACTGGCCCGCATCCTGTTCGCCGGATCCGACGTGCTCTGCCTCGACGAGCCGACGAACCACCTCGACGTCGACGCCAAGAACTGGCTGATGGGTTTCCTGCGCCAGTACAAGGGTGCGCTGCTCGTGATCAGCCACGACCTCGCGCTGCTCGACGAATCGATCACTCGTGTCCTCCACCTCGACCGCCCGACCGAGACATCGGTCGGCGAGGTCATCGAGTACCGCGGCACCTACACCCAGTACAAGCGGTCGCGGGCCGAGGACGAAGCGCGGCGGGCGAAGAAGGCGGCCCTGCAGGCGAAGGAGATCGACCGGTTGCAGACCGTCGTCGACCGGTTCGGCGCGAAGGCGACGAAGGCCGCGATGGCGCACAGCATCGAGAAGCGCATCGCCCGCCTCGAGACCGACAAGATCGATGCGCCGCGGGCGACCAAGACGTTCAACGTGCGCTTCCCGCCCCCTCCTCCGTGCGGCGTGACCGTGATCGAGGCGAAGGAACTGTGCAAGGCCTACGGCGGGCCCACGGTGTTCGAGGACATCAGCTTCGACCTCGGCCGCGGCGAGCGGCTGCTCGTGCTCGGCCTCAACGGCGCGGGGAAGACGAGCCTGCTGCGCATCCTCGCCGGCGAGACCGAGGCCGACCTCGGCGACTTCGAGTTCGGCTACCAGGTCCACGCCGGGTACTACGCCCAGGAACACGACAACCTGCGCATCGACGAATCGTTGCTCGCCAACATCCGCGACGCCGTCCCGCCGGGCGTCAATCTCACCGAGACCCAACTGCGCGGCCTGCTCGGCATGTTCGGGCTGTCGGGCGACAAGGTGTTCCAGGATTCCGGGACGCTGTCGGGCGGCGAGAAGACGAAGTTGGCCCTGGCGATGCTCATGGTCGGTCGGAACAACCTGCTCCTGCTCGACGAGCCGACGAACAACCTCGACCCGCCGTCGCGCGATGCGGTCGCCGGCGCGCTCGTCGACTGGCCCGGCGCGATCATCCTCGTGAGTCACGACGAGGAGTTCGTCCGCGAACTCGCCCCGACCAAGGTGCTCCTGATGCCCGACGGCGACGTCGACTACTTCAGCGAGGACTGGCTCGACCTCGTGAGCATCGCTTGATCGATCAGACTGTCATCGTGCGGTTGCGCGCCATTCCGGGTCGGTGGATCGTCGGTGCGGTGGTCGCGGGCGCGCTGCTCGCCGCCTGTTCACCGGGCATCGACGTGGCGGTCGAGGAGCGCGCCCAGACACCGATCGACGACCCGAGTGCCGACCCGGCGACACCGACCCGACCGACGGCGTCCGACAACGACCCGTCCGGTCCTCCCGCCACCGATCCGACGGCCGAACCGGGCACCGACACCTCGACCGGAACACCGGCCGACCCGTCGGTCGACACGTCCACGCTCGCATGGGGACCCTGTACCTCGTTCGGCATCCCGTCGCCGACGCTCCTCGGCACGACGCGCTGGGAATGTTCGACCCTCGAGGTGCCGATGGACCCGTTCGCGCCCGACGCCGACCTTCCGCCGGTCGAACTGGCGCTGACGCGCCATCCGGCCACCGGCACACGCCGTGGCACGCTCGTGATGAATCCCGGCGGCCCCGGTGGCTCCGGTCTCCAGGCCGCCTGGGGGCTCCGACCGGGGTTGCCGGTCGACATCCTGCGCGCCTACGACATCGTGAGCTGGGACCCGCGCGGGATCGGTGCGTCGACCCCTCCCATCGACTGTGGTGAGGACCCCGATCTCGACAGCCCCGAATTCATGGCCGATTGTGCGACACACACCGGCGAGCTGGCCGCCTACCTGTCCGGCCCGTACTCGGCCGCCGACCTCGAGGCGATCCACGTGGCGCTCGGTGAGGATCGGCTCGACTACCTGGGCTACAGCTACGGCACGATCATCGGCGCCACGTTCGCCGCGGACCACCCGGAGCAGGTCGGCCACTTCGTGCTCGACGGAGCCACCGATCCGCTCGTCGGCGGGCCCGACGGCGCCACCGATGGCGGCTTCCCGTACTACGCCGACGACGGCGTCGACGCCGCGCTCGACCGGTTCATCGAACTGTGCGACCAGAGCGACGCCTGCCCGATGGGTGACGACACCCGCTCGGCGCTCGACGACCTGCGATCGTCGGCGGAAGAACTGCCGACCGACGATTTCGAGGGCGAGCCGGACACGGTCGACGGCGACACGTTCGACCGCGTGATCGACCAGGCGCTGACGTACGCCGGTGACTGGCCCCTGCTGGCCACCGCCCTCGGCGATGCGCGTGACGGCGACGCCTCGGCGCTCGCCGCGCTCGCCGCCGACGATCCCACCCTGCCACCGGCGGACGAGGAAGCCGAATCGTCCCCCGGGCCGTCGTTCGAGGTCGCCAACCTGGTGATCTACTGCGCCGACTTCGCATCGCAGATCGACGAATCGGACTTCTGCGACGCGCTGCCCGCCAACGAACACACCATCGAGCCGATCCGTCCGGTCGACGTCGACCGGCCGATCCTCGTGATCGGCACCGAGTTCGATCCGTTGACCCCGGGCTATCACGCGGCCGAGTTCGCCGACGCGCTGGACGACGCCGTGCACGTGATCTGGGACGGCGTGGGCCACACCGCATTCCCGGCGTCGTCGTTCTGCATCGATCGGATCGTGACCGATCAGTTGCTCGACGGCCCGCTCGCCGAGGACGGCCAGCACTGTCCCTTCGAGGACGGCGTCACCGACGACGCCGAACTCGCCGGCGACCTGTTCGTCCACGACCGCGGCAGCGTGGGGAACTGGGTGGGCAACGTGCTCGAGGTGCGGGGCGAGGATCCGGACGTCGCCACCTGTGTGGGCGACGAGATCGCCAGGACCGACGACCGCACGATCTCCCACGTCATTCTCGACGTCACCTCCGACGAGGCCACCGCCGCGCTCGCCGCCGCCCACGCCGCCTGCTGAGCAACGTTCATTCCGGACCCGTCCCCGGACGAACGGAGGCTCAGCTGATCGAGACGGGCATCGCCGCCCGGGCGCGGACGTCGGCGTAGAAGTCGTGACCCTTGTCGTCGACGACCACGAAGGCCGGGAAGTCCTCGACCTCGATCTTCCAGATCGCCTCCATGCCGAGTTCGGGATACTCGAGGACGTCGACCTTGCGGATGTTGTCGAGCGCGAGACGGGCGGCCGGCCCGCCGATCGAGCCGAGGTAGAACCCGCCGTGCTCCGCACAGGAGTCGGTCACCTGCTTCGACCGGTTGCCCTTGGCGAGCATCACCATCGAGCCGCCGGCGGCCTGGAACTGCTCCACGTAGCTGTCCATGCGCCCGGCGGTCGTCGGCCCGAACGAACCCGACGCGTACCCCGCGGGTGTCTTCGCCGGACCGGCGTAGTAGACGGCGTGGTCACGCAGGTAGGCGGGCATCGGCTCGCCGGCGTCGAGGCGCTCCTTGATCTTGGCGTGGGCGATGTCGCGGGCGACGATCATCGGGCCGGTCAGCATGACCCGTGTCGTGACGGGCAGCGTGGACAGCTCGGCGCGGATCTCGTCCATCGGCCGGTTGAGATCGATGTGCACCGCCTCGTCCCCATCGGGCCATCCCCGAGGTGTTCCCCGGTGACCTCGGGCAGGAACCGGGCCGGGTCGGTCTCCAGCTGTTCGAGGAAGATGCCGTCCTTGGTGATCTTGCCGAGCGCCTGCCGGTCGGCCGAGCACGACACGGCGATGCCGACCGGACACGACGCGCCGTGGCGGGGGAGGCGGATGATGCGCACGTCGTGGCAGAAGTACTTCCCGCCGAACTGGGCCCCGATGCCCGTCGTCTGGGCGAGCTTCAGCACGGCCTGCTCGAGTTCGACGTCACGGAAGCCGTGCCCGCCGGCCGAGCCCGTCGTCGGCAGCGAATCGAGGTACTTGGTGGTGGCGAGCTTGGCGGTCTCGACGGCGAACTCGGCCGACGTGCCGCCGATGACGACGGCGAGATGGTACGGCGGACAGGCCGAGGTGCCGAGGCTCTGCATCTTGTCGAAGATCCAGGGCAGCAGCGTCGCCTCGTTGAGCAGCGCCTTGGTCTCCTGGTAGAGGTAGCTCTTGTTCGCCGACCCGCCGCCCTTGGCCATGAACAGGAACGAGTAGGCGTCACCGTCGACCGCCGAGATCTTGATCTCGGCCGGCAGGTTCGTGCCCGTGTTCTTCTCGGTGTACATGTCGAGCGGGGCCATCTGGCTGTAGCGCAGGTTCGACGTCTGGTAGGTGTCGAAGATGCCGTGGGCGATCGCCGCTTCGTCGCCGCCCCCGGTGAACACGAACTGGCCCTTCTTGCCCTTCACGATGGCGGTGCCGGTGTCCTGGCACATCGGCAGCACGCCGCCCGCCGCGATCGACGCGTTCTTGAGGAGGTCGAGGGCCACGAAGCGGTCGTTGTCGGACGCTTCGGCGTCGTCGAGGATGTTGCGCAGCTGCTGCAGGTGGGCCGAGCGGAGGTAGTGGGCGATGTCGTGCATCGCCTCGGCCGTGAGGCGGCGGATCGCCTCGGGATCGACCTTCAGGAACGTGCCCTCTGGCGTGTCGAACGTCGAGACGCCCTCGGTCGAGATCAGCCGGTACTGCGTGTCGTCGTGGCTGCCGGGACCGTGCAGCGGCAGCAGTTCGGTGTACGCGAAATCGGGCTGGGCGGAGACATCGGCCATGGCTGCGAGCCTACGGCCGGCGTCAGGTGGCGCTCACTTCACGGCGTAGATCAGGTCGTCGGGGATCGCCACGACGGCGGGATCGATCATCTCGCCGCCGCGGAACACCGAGTCGAGGAACGTGACGGCGAGCGTGTTCTGCAGGTCGTGGGCCCGGCCGATCGGCATGTCGCCTGGCGAGCATCCCTCCGCGGCGTAGGCGTTGATCGTGTCGAGGATCAGCGGCGGGACGTTCGGCAGCAGCGGGACCGCCTGCTGGTACTCGCAGAAGTCGCTGAACGTCTGGTGCTGGCCGTCGACGAAATCGGCCCGGTAGCTCGGCTCACTCTTCGACAGCTCCCACGGCCGGTCGACGTTGGGCGTCGGCGGTGCCGTCTGGTCGTTCGTGCCGACCATCACCAGGGCGGGGACCGTGATCGCCGCCAGATCCTCGTCGCTCAGCAACCGTCCCGAACCGTCACCGGTCGCCGGCGCGAGCGGGATGATCGCATCGACGCGCGGATCGGCCTCGAACGTGCCGAGCGCGTTGGTGTAGCCCGACGCCATGGCGTACGCCGTGAACCCGCCGAACGAGTGGCCGGTGACCGCGATCTGCTCCGGATCGACGCCGGCGGCGAACGCCCCGGCCTCGGGGTGGGCGGGGTCGGTCATGGCGTCGATCACGGCCTCGATGTCCTGCGGCCGGTTGAGGGCGATCACGTCGAAGTCGTCCTCGCTGTTGCCCAATCGCTCGATGGCGGTGTTCCCGGTGTGGTCGGGCGCGGCGACGATGTAGCCGTGGCTGGCGATCGCCTCGGTGTAGTTCGAATCGAGGTAGCGCAGCCCGCCACTGCCGTGGGAGTAGACCACGAGCGGGAACGGGCCACCGGGGGCGACCATGGTCGAGTCGGCATCGACCGCGGTCGGCGACTCGTAGTAGACGCCGGGGAGCAGGGTGTACTGGTGGGCAGGGAGGCCGGTCGCATCGTCGATCGGGAACCACACGTCCACCGTCAGCGGGCGGTTGCGGTCGGCGTCGGTGATCGTGATCGTCTGCACGCCGACGTCGTAGGCGCCGGGGGCGATCGTCTCGAACGCGGCGAGCGCCGCGTCGGTGGTCGGGGCATCCGTCGTCGGCGCGTCGGTCGTCGGCGCGTCGGTGGTGGGAGCGTCGGTGGTCGGAGCGTCGGTGGTCGGAGCGTCGGTGGACTGGGTCGCCGTGGTCGAGGCAGCATCCGTCGCGGTGCCCGTCGGGGCGGCGTCGTCGGAACCGCTGCAGGCGGCGAGCAGCAGCGCGGCGCAGGCGGCCGACGCGACCATGAGGCGGACGGTGGGCGCGGCGGAACGGGTCGAGCGGGTCATCATCGGCGGGCACTCTGGCACGACTCGGTGGTCCCCGCCCATTCGTACCGGTCAGCACTGCACCCGGCCGCAGCGGGCGGCGAGTGCGAACTGCCCCGGAGGCGGCACGGGGAGGAACGTCGGCCGGTTGATCTCCGAGATGCCACCGTCCCAGCGGTTGTTCGACAGCCCGATCAGCCACTGCCCGCCGGTCACGTTCAACGGCACCCACGACGCGAAGTAGGTGTTGCACACGGTCGGATCGCACTTCGGGTCGACCCGGATCCGGGCGTAGGTCGTCCACGGACCCTGGGCGGCGGGTGCCCGGTCGAGGAACACGGTCGTGCCGAACCAGTCGCCGACCTTCGTGACGGCGACGAATTCCGACCCCGTCCAGCGCACCTGACTCGGATTGACGCTGCGCCCGGCGGTCGGGATCACCGCGCACGCGCCCGCGCCGGGTCCGACTGCCAGTTCGTACCGTCCCAGTAGGTCGGCGTCTGGAGGACCCCACCCTTGGGCACGCGGGCGACGGTCACGTTCGCCGAACACGACAGGTCGTGGGCGAGGAGGAGGATCGACGGTGACCATCCGAACTGGCGGTGGCACTGGGAGTAGAGGTACGTCCAGCTGGCGTCGCTCGCGATCGAGAACCCGTACAGCGACGCGCTGGCGTTCGGCGCCAGCCCCGCCGCGACGGGCCGCATCGTGGCGACGTCGACGGCGACGACACGGGTGGCGATCGGTTCGGTGGTCGACAGGTAGAGCGGTCCGTGTTCCACCATCTCGGCGACGAAGACGTACAGACGCCCGTCGTCGCCGATCGTGGCGTCGAGCGGCCAGAACCAGTGGGAGAACGGTGCGGTCTCGGCGGGGAACAACCAGGGCCGGGGATCGCTGTCGGAGCCACTGCGGAGCAGGTCGAAGCACCGCCCGCTCTGGATCAGTGCGGCATTGTGCACGAGACGGGTCGCCGGCACGACGGGTGGAGGCGGCGGCGATCCGGGCAGCGTCGTGGTGGTCGTCGTCGGTTCCGGGGGCGGCGGGGGAGGCGGCAGCACGATCGACGCGTCCTGGAAGAGCCAGAGCGTGCGCCCGTCGGGGAGCGGCACGGCGCGTTGGTAGTCGGCGGCGAACAGGCCGCCGGGGACCTCACCGAACATGTCCGGCAACCCCGCGGCGTCGGTCGAACCGACACACGTCGAGCCGGCGGCCATCGGATCGATGCGCCCGCACGCCGTCAGCGCACACCCCGCGAGCACGGTCGCCACCGCCGCGCCCAGCGCGGCGCGCCCTGCCCGCCATGCTCCCAACATGAAGCGCAGAGCGTAGGACAAAACGAGCGAGCGTGCCCCCGAACCCGATCCCCGCCGGCCGGGGTGGTCGGGTCAGAACGTCTCGACGAGCAGCGCCACGGCGGCGATCGTGCAGATGGCGAGCACCACGGGCCGGATCACCTCGGGGTGCATCCGGTCGCGGTAGGCGCGGGCGGTGAGCGCACCGGCGCCGATCGCCGGCAGCAGCATGATGCCGAGTTCCCATTGCCGGCGGCCGATGTCACCGGCGATCACCAGGGCGATGATCGACAACACCGAGCCGACCGAGAAGAACGCCGACAGCGTCGAACGGATCGTCGCCGCGTCGCTGTGTTGATAGGTCAGACCCATCGGTGGCCCGCCCACTCCCGTGGTGGTGCCGGTGAAGCCGGATGCCATGCCGGCGAACATCAACGCCGGTGTCGTCGGGCGGAAGCGTCTCGTCGTGAGCGACGCGGCGACGCCGACGAGCACCGATCCGGCCACGAGGGCGGCCAACACGTCGTCAGACAGCGATGCCGCCACGTAGGCGCCGACGATCAGTCCGGGGATCCGACCGATCAGGGCCACGCCGACACCACGGCGATCGATGTGGTGGCGGTCGTCCCACGCGACCGCGAACGTCAACGGCAGGATCGAGATGAGGATCGCCGCCGGGATGAAGGCGGGGTCGGCGAAGGCGAGCACCGGCGCGGCGATCATGCCGGTTCCCATCCCGATCGACGCCTGCACCGTCGCACCGACGAACACCGCCAGCAGGCAGGCGACCGTGAGGCCGACGGAGAGACCGAACATCAGCGGTCCCGGAGTCGCTTCGGGCTGGCGGTGGCGGGATCGGCCGGCCACTGGTGCTTCGGGTAGCGCCCGGCCATCTCCTTGCGGACCTCCGTCCACGACCCGGCCCAGAACCCGGGGAGATCGGCGGTGACCTGGATCGGGCGGTCGGCGGGCGAGAGGAGCTGCAACACGATCGGACGACCACCGGCGCGCGGATGCTCCTGCACCCCGAACAGGTCCTGCACGCGTACGGCCGCCGTCGGGGACTCGGCCGTGTAGTCGATCGGCACCGACCGCCCGGTCGGCAGTTCGAGCGCGGCGGGAGCGAGTCCGTCGAGGTCGGCACCCGCCGGCCACGGCAGCTGTGACCGCAACACCATCGCCAGGTCGACACGGTCGAGGTCGGCGCGGCCGGTGATGCCGGGCGTGTAGGGGGCCAGCCAGTCCTCGACGGTCCGCGCCAGCGCCGGCAGCGACCAGTCGGGCCACGGGTCACCGAGCACGCGATGGAGGAACTCGACCCGCTCCCGCAGCGCACGGCTCGTCGCGTTCCAGGGCAGCAGCGCGAGATCGGACCGGCGGACGTGATCCATGACCGCCGCGGTCGTCTCGTCGCCCGGCGTGGCGCGGCCCTCGGTGCGGCCCAGCTGGATCGCGCCCAGGCGCCGCTCGACCCGCTCGACGAGGTCGTCCCGGTCGCCGTCCCACACGAGCGATCGCTGCTCCACGATGTCGTTGCCGAAGCCGGCGATCACGTCGGCGGCGTCGAGTGCGGCGGCGAGCCGGATCCTCGAGCGGGCACCGCGCCCGTCGAGGTCGGCGGCGACGACGAAGGCCTCCGCGCTGAGCGGGTCGTCGTCGGGCAGCCACGCCGCCTCGCCCGAACGGAGTTGGAACTGCCCGTGCCGCCGCCGGCCGGCGATCCGGTCGGGGTACGCCAGCAGGAGCGTCGCGCCGGTGCGGTCGACGTCGACCGAGTCGAGATCGAACCGGATGCCGGCGCGGCGGGCGAGGTCGGCGGCGCGCTCGCGCAGGCGGAACACGGCGCCACGGTCGGCGGCGTCGTGGGACGCCGAGCCGGCGATCACCCCGACGCGCAACGACAGGTCGGCCGGCAGCTCATCGGGGCGACCACGGAACACGTCGCGCTCGTCGACGATCGAGGCGACGATGCAGGCCAGCGTGGATCGCTCGACCGCCACCATGCGCGCCAGACGGGGGTGCACCGGCAGGCCGAGCATCGACCGGCCGAGCGGGGTGATCAGGCCCGTCTCGATCGGTGGCGTCCCCATCGATGGCGTGACGGTCGAGCGCATGGAGGTCGACGAGCAGGGCCCGCGCCTGTTCGAGCGTCCGCGCCGGCGGCGGGTCGATGAAGGCGAGGTCGGCGGCGGCGGTGCCCCACGCCGCCAACTCGAGGGCGAAGCCGGCGAGGTCGGCCTGGACGATCTCGGGCGAGCGGTGGCGCGGCCGCGTGCCGTGCTCGATCTTGCTCCACAGCCGGTAGGCGACACCCGGCTCGGTGCGGCCGGCGCGCCCGGCGCGTTGATCAGCCGACGCGCGGCTGGTGGTCACGGTCGTCAACCGGCTGAGTCCGGTGCGGGCGTCGAAGCGTGGTTCGCGGGCGAGGCCGGCGTCGATCACGATCCGCACGCCGTCGACGGTGAGCGACGTCTCGGCGATGTCGGTCGACAACACGACCCTGCGGCGACCGGCGGGTGAGGGTGCCAACGCCCGGTCCTGCTCCTCGAGCGACAGTGCGCCGGCGAGCGCGTACACGTCGACGTGACCGGGCAGCACGCCGTCGAGCGCTCGTTCGACGCGGCGGATCTCCCCGATGCCCGGGAGGAACACCAGCACGTCGCCGTCGTCCGACGCGATCGCCCGTTGGACCGCGGCGACCACGTCGGGCTCGATCGGTTGGTGCGCCGTGAGCCGGGGCGGCCGTCGCGGGCCTTTTCCGGAGCCGCCGGCACCACCGGTCCGGCCTCCTGCAGTCGAGCCGGCGCGCGCCGACGTGCGGGGCAGCCAGCGGACGTCGACGTCGAACATCCGCCCGTCGCTCGTGACCACGGGCGCGTCGAGCACACGTTGCAGACCCTCGACGTCGGGAGTCGCCGACATCGCCACGATCACGAGATCGGGGCGGATGCTGGCGGCGACCTCGATGGTGAACGCCAGTCCGACGTCGGCGGTGAGGTTGCGCTCGTGGACCTCGTCGAAGATCACGGCGGCGACGCCGGGGAGTGCGGGGTCGTGCTGCAACCGTCGGGTCAGCACACCCTCGGTGACGACCTCGATCCGCGTCGTCGCGCCGATGTGGCGCTCGTCGCGGGTCTGGTAGCCGATCAGGTCGCCGACCGACGTCCGGGTGGTCGCCGCCATGCGCCGGGCCGCCGCCCGGGTGGCGAGGCGCCGCGGCTCGAGCATCACGATGCGACCGTCGCCGAGCCACGGTTCGCTGAGCAGCGCGAGGGGCACGACGGTGGTCTTGCCGGCGCCGGGGGGCGCCACGATGATCGCCCGTCGGTGGTCGCGCAGCGCTCGGCGAACGTCGTCGAGGGCGTCGACGATCGGCAGGTCGCGAGGAACGTCGGGCGGGATCCCGGACGTCGGCCGGTCGGACACGCGTCCGTCGCCCGACCCTCTGCCCGACGATCAGCCGAGGGCCGGCGAACCGCGGAACGGGCCCGGGTCGTTCGGGCCGGGCACCGTGATCGACGACCACCAGGTGGTCGCGGCGATGGCATCCGCGACCGCGCCCCATTCGTGGGGGTTCCAGCCCTGGGCGCACGCCTCGACGACGCCGTCGACCCGGATGAACGCGAACGCGGGGAGCTCGCTGAGCCCCATCGCCTTCACGACCGAGCGGTCGGGGTCGCAGAACACGAGGAAGCTGTCGGTGAGCGGCCCGAGGAAGGCCTTCGCATCGCTCGGTCCCGAGGTGACGATCAGGTTGATGCGGGCGTCGGAGCCGCGGAACGGTTCGAGGATGCGCGTCGCGGTCCGCAGGATCCAGCTGCTCTCGTTGGTGTACGGATCGACGATCACCGACGCCAGGTGGAACGTGGTCAGCCACTCCATCAACGGGCGCGCCTGACCGGCGGCGCCATCGACCAGCGGTGTCAGGCTGAGATCGCCGGGAAGCTGCTTGCCGATCGGCGCAGTGAGCGGGGAGGTGGTGTCGGCCACGGCTGGCGATCGTAGCGACCCCGACCCCGCTCGACCCACTCACCTGAAACGCCTGGGGTCAGGCACCGAGCGTTTCAGGTGTGCGGGTCGCCTGCTGGCCGCACCGCGCTCGCCGTGAGGCCGAGCCGATCATTGCGGAGTACCGTCGACTCGTGCATCCGATCGAGCACCTTCGTTACGTTGCTCGTGCCCAGGGCGCCGATCCGGCGTCGCTCGCCGAGGAGACGGCACATGCGCTCGGCTCGTTGCGCGTCGATCCGTCGGGCCTCGTCGTGGCGTGCCGGCGCATCGTCGAGCGTCACCCGTTCGTCGGGCCGTTGTGGTGGCTGTGCGCCAACGTCACGACGTCCGCCGAGCCGTTCGAGGCCGTGTGGGAGCTGGCCGACGAGATCCGCAACGATCGCACGGGTGCCGAACTGGGTGCTGCACTCCCCGACGACGCCACGGTCGTCACGATCGGCGCCCCGGACGTGATCGGCGAGGGGTTGATCCGTCGGGGAGACGTCCGCGTGCTGGCGATGGACGTCGGCCACACCGCCACGTCGTTCGTGCGCCGGCTCGAGCGCTACGACGTCGACTACGAGCCGGTCGATTCGGGCGCCGCGGGGGTGGCCTGCCGTGAGGCCGACGTGGTGCTGATCGAGGCGATGGCCACGGACCCGCAGCGGGCGATCGTGCCGATGGGTTCGTCGACGATCGCCGCATGCGCTCGCGCCGCCGGCACACCCGTGTGGCTGGTCGCCGGCATCGGTCGCCGGTTGCCGAGCGGATTCGTCGACGCCATGGTCGAGCGGATCGCCACGCTGACCGAGGAGCGCGATCCGTGGGAGCTCGACGTCGAGATCCTGCCCACGTCGATGGTCACCGACGTCGTCGGACGCCACGGCCGTGTCCCGATGGGCCCGCCCGCCATCGTCGCCGAGTGTCCCATGGCCCACGAACTCCTCCGCCACAGCGCCATCTGACCCCGTCCAGCCCACGTTTGCGTCAGGATTTTGGGCGCGCAGGGCCCGGAAATCGCGACACAAACGAGGATTTGGGCGGGCGCGACGATTTCAGGGGGCGAGGACTTCAGGGGGCGACGGCGGCGGGGTCCGAGTAGTCGAGCAGGCGGTCGCGGTCGACGGGGAGCACGAAGCCCTGGTCGATGACGGTGTCGGCGCTGGCCGCATACCGCTGCTCGTAGTCGGCGCGCGACGGGTAGAGCTCGGCGATGCGCTCCGGCGTGAACGCCGTGGTCGTGCCGAACAGGATGCAGGCGAGCGATCGCGTTCGGCCCCGGCTCACCCGACAGCGTCGCCACCGGCACGTCCACGGGTGGTGTGCGGATCCCGCCGAGGGCGATCCCGTCCGCGTCGCGCACGATCACCGGCGGCGTCTCGGCGGTCAACTCGATCCGTGGCGCCTCGACCGGCGCCGCTCCGGTCTCGATCCACGTCACGAGCGCCCGGAACCCGGCCTTGGCGACGACGTCGAGCGGGCCGTTGTTGATCGGGTAACCGCAGTCGATGTACTGGGCGCTCGCCCCGAGCAGGTGCTGGTCGAAGTGGGCCGTGCCGGCGACCTCCCACAGCCGGAACCGGTCGTGGTCGGGCTGGCGGGCCACGGAGGAGCCGAGGATCCCGGTGACGTCACCTTCGGTCTGCAGGTCGAACACGGGCGCGGGCTGGTCGTCGCGGAACGTCGAGGGCCCACCGCCGCCGATCGCGCCGGCCAGGTCGGCCGATTCGCCCGGTCCGACGAGACCCATCGCGACGCCACCGCGGCTGTGCACGAAGAACCCGTCGAAGGCCTGGGTCAGGGGCTGCACGCCGTTGTAGTAGGTGACGAGGGCGAAGGCGGACTGCGACTCGCCGGCGGCGACGAGCGCGTCGGGCGTCGTACCGTCGAGGCCGGCCCCGGCACGGATCGCCCGGGCCACCTGCGTGTAGATGTCGAAGGCGAACCCGTCACCGGGATGGTCGAGCGTCCCGTACCGCTCGGGGTCGATCGCCCGGAGACCCAGCCCGGCGTTCTCCGCGCCGGGCGAGTTCGTCCGCACGAGGACGGGGCCGCCCATCACGCCGATCATCTGCGCCGACACGCCCACCCACGCGTGACCCTCCCGGATGACCTCCTCGTGGATGCCCGCCCACTCGGGGTTGGCGTCGGCCCCGCCGCTCACGTTGAGCCACTCGAGCACGACCGTGCCGCTGAAGTCGGCGGGGTCGGCGGGCATCCGCACGAGGACGCGCGTGCGGTACGGCGCCGAGCCATCCGGGGTGAACGTCCAGCGCCCGTCGCTCGTGCGCTCGCTCGAGGTGTACGACGTCGCGGTGCCGGCGGCGACGTACTCGTGCTCGCTGTACCCGGCCGCGTCGAGGTCCGTGGTGAGCGGCTCGCCCATGAACACGCCGGCTCCACCGGTGAGTTCCTCGGACAGGTCCGCCGCTGGGCCGTCCGGGCGTGCCACGGTCGTGGGCGCGGCCTCCGCCGTCGTCGCGGCACCCGCGGTCGGCAGCGGCGGTGGCACTCGAAGCGTCGGGGCTCGTCGTGTCGTCCGGGGTGGTCGGTGTCGTTGGGTCGGGCATCGGAACCTCGTTCGTGTCGGCGGTCGTCGTCTCGGTCGCTCGGGCAGACGTCGCTCCATCATCGCTGCCGCAGCCCGCGGCGACGAGCGCCACCACCATCACACACGCGATCATCGGTGTCCGGCGCATCGTCGCTGTCAGCATCCGGGCGATTGTGGTCCGCAACCCCGTTTGCGTCGCGATCGGAGGGCGACAGGGTCCCGGAAATCGCGACGCAAACGAGGATTTACGCAACCAGGCGGAGGCGTTGGAGGAGGGTGCGGGCGACGAATGCCGGCCGCTCGGTGACGTCCTCCCACGTGTACTCGTAGACCCGTCGACCGATGTCCTGCAGCTCGTTGCGGCGCTGCGCGTCACGGGCGCGTTCCATCGGCGTGCTGTGGCCGAGCCGTCCGCTGACCTCGACCACGACCCCGGCCTCGTCGAACAGGAAGTCGACCCGCGCCACGTGGCGACCGTTCTTGCGATGGACCACCTGCGTGCGTGGTCGGGGCAGGCCGACACGGCGGACGATCTCGAGGAACCGGCGTTCGAGCATCGTGTGGCCCCCGGAGTCGACGATCAGCTGGTCGACGAGCCGGCAGCCCCATCGGCCCGACCCGCGCAACGTCTCCAACCGGGTGGCGAGCACGTCGGGTGATGACAGGCCGAGACGCACCGCACTGTCGATCGCCGCCTCGACCCGACGGATGTGCGCCCGGGCGTGGGCGAGGTCGATGATCGTCCTGGTCGCCGACATCGTGCGCAACCCGTCGACGACGACGAAGTCGATCGGCTTCAACATCGTCGTGGTGTGCACGGTGAACGGCAGCCCACCTTTCCGCCAACTCGCCCGCTGGTTGCGGTCGACGGTGAACTCCACGGCGTCGGGCTTCGAGCGGTCGAGCTCGTGCAGCGTCGCCGCGGCCTCGTAGCTCACCCAGCTCCGTTCGCCGAGGCAGAGCAGCCCGAGGCGGAGGCGGTAGCGGTGCGTCTCGGGCACGCCCCGGATCGCGTAGACCCGCGGCGCCACCCGCGTCAGCCACGTCGCCAGCAGTCGGCGCCGCTGCGATTCCGTCAGGTCGATCGACGCCAGCTGCGCCGCACTGAGCAGCCCCTCCTGTCGTCGCGCCATCGCCACCAGCTCGTCATGCATGCCCGAACGTGTGCACCGACCCGGCCACACGGCACCAAATCCTCGTTTGCGTCGCGATTTCCGCGGGACGTCCCCCCAGAAATCCTGACGCAAACGGGGATTGGACGCGTCAGATCGGGCGGTGGGACGGGGGGAGGCCGGTGACGTCGGAGATCAGCGATTCGGCGTCGGCGCGGTGGTCCTCGGTGACGAAGATGCGCGCCATCGCCTCGCGGTGGTACAGCAGCGGATTCAGCCCGAAGTCCTCCGTCCACACGGCCGGGATCCCGGCGTTGACGAGTTCGTCGACGAGCATCGGGGCCTGCCACACGGGCACCCAACCGGCCTCCACGGTGCGTTCCGGGTCGGGCGGCCGCGGCGGGTGCTTGCCGAAGATCCAGTGCCAGGCGGAGCGCAGCGTCGGCATCGTGGCCAGTCTTGCAGCCCGTCCTGCAGGCGCTCGTTGTTTCCGGATCGTGAACGCTGCGGGCCGGCCCGGATCCGCCGGTTGTCCCGCTCCAGGTGTGCACTAATGTCGGCCCTACCTGGCACAACCGGGTGGCGGATCCACCCGACGACCGATCACGAGGGACCTCATGGCGAACATCATCCGAGCCGCGTTGCTACAGACCGATTGGACGGGCGACAAGGAATCGATGATCGTCAAACACGAGGACGCGGCCCGGGACGCGGCCGCCGACGGCGCCCAGGTCATCTGCTTCCAGGAGCTGTTCTACGGCCCCTACTTCTGCCAGGTGCAGGACCCCGAGTACTACGAGTACACCGAGTACATCCCCGACGGCCCGACCACCAAGCGGTTCCAGGCGCTCGCCAAGGAGCTGAAGATGGTGATGGTGCTGCCGATGTACGAGATCGAGCAGCCCGGCGTCTACTACAACACCGCGGCGGTGATCGACGCCGACGGCACCTACCTCGGCAAGTTCCGCAAGCAGCACATCCCGCAGGTCAAGGGGTTCTGGGAGAAGTTCTACTTCCGTCCCGGCAACGGCGGCTATCCGATCTTCGACACGGCCGTCGGCAAGGTCGGCGTGTACATCTGCTACGACCGGCACTTCCCGGAGGGCTGGCGCATCCTCGGCCTGAACGGCGCCGAGATCGTGTTCAACCCGTCGGCCACGTCCCGCGGGCTGTCGGCCTACCTGTGGCAGCTCGAGCAGCCCGCCGCGGCGGCCGCCAACATGTACTACGTCGGGGCGATCAACCGGGTCGGCATCGAGGACCTCGGCGACAACGACTTCTACGGTCAGACCTACTTCGCCAACCCGCGGGGCCAGTTCGTCGGTGACGTCGCCGACACGTACAAGCCCGAACTCGTGATCCGCGACCTCGACCTGGACGTCATCAAGGAGGTCCGCGACGGGTGGGCGTTCTACCGCGACCGCCGGCCGGACGCCTACGGCGAGATCGTCGCGGGGTGAACCGATGAGCACCACATTGATCTCGGGCGGCACGGTCGTGTCGGCCGTCGGCCGTCGCGAGGCCGACGTGTTGATCGACGGCGAGAAGATCGTCGCCATCCTCGCCCCGGGCCAAGCCGAAACGATGGGGATCGTGGCCGATCGCACCGTCGACGCCACCGGCAAGTACGTCGTGCCGGGCGGCATCGACGTGCACACCCACATGCAGATGCCGTTCGGCGGCACGGAGGCGTCCGACACGTTCGAGACCGGCACCCGCGCCGCGGCGTGGGGCGGCGTCACCACGATCGTCGACTTCGCCGTGCAGAACACCGGCGGCAGCGTGCAGGACGCGCTCGGCGCGTGGCACGACAAGGCCGCCGGCGAGTGTGCGATCGACTACGCGTTCCACCAGATCATCGGTGGTGTCGACGAGGAGTCGCTGAAGGCGATGACCTACCTCGTCGACAACGAGGGGATCACGAGCTTCAAGCTGTTCATGGCCTACCCCGGGGTCCTCTACTCCGACGACGGCCAGATCCTGCGGGCGATGCAGAACGCGTCGGAGTCCGGGGCGATGATCATGATGCACGCCGAGAACGGCATCGCCATCGACGTGCTCGTCGCCCAGGCGATCGCCCGCGGCGACACCGATCCGAAGTTCCACTCGCTGACCCGGCCCGCCGAGTTGGAGGGCGAGGCCACCCACCGGGCGATCGAACTCTCCAAGGTCGCCGGCAACGTGCCGCTCTACATCGTGCACATGTCGGCGTCGGAGGCGTTGGCCGAGGTCGCCGCCGCGCAGCACGCCGGCCTCAACGTGTTCGGCGAGACGTGCCCGCAGTACCTCTACCTGACGCTCGAGGACCAGCTCGCCGCGCCGGGGTTCGAGGGCGCCAAGTGGGTGTGCTCCACGCCGCTGCGCACGAAGCACGCCCACCACCAGACCGACCTGTGGAAGGGTCTGCGGATGAACGAGCTGGCGATCATCTCCACCGATCACTGCCCGTTCTGCATGAAGGACCAGAAGGAGATGGGTATCGGCAACTTCGCCGCCATCCCCAACGGCATCGGTGGCGTCGAGCACCGGATGGAGCTGATCTACCAGGGTGTGGTCAGCGGCGAGATCAGCCTCGAGCGCTGGGTGGAGACCTGCTCGACGACACCGGCGCGGATGTTCGGCCTGCCCGACAAGGGCGTCATCGAGCCCGGCGCCGACGCCGACATCCTCGTGTGGGACCCGAACGGGACGACGCGGATCGGCGTCAACGACAAGCACCACATGAACATGGACTACTCGGCCTACGAGGGCTTCGAGATCGACGGCAAGGTCGACACCGTGATCAGCCGCGGGACCGTCGTCGTGGAGAACGACAGCTACGTCGGCACGAAGGGCCACGGCAAGTACATCAAGCGCGGCCTGTCCACCTATTTGAGGTGACCTGAAACGCCTGGGGTCTGACCCCAAGCGTTTCAGGTCCCGAGGGAGAGAACCATGAATCGTATTTCGCACTGGATCGACGGCAAGGTCGTCGAGTCCGCCTCCGGCCGCTCGGCGGTCGTCTGGAACCCGGCCACCGGCGAGCAGTCCGGCGCCGTCGACCTGGCCTCGGCCGACGAGGTCGACCAGGCGGTCGCCGCGGCGCACGCCGCGTTCCCGGAGTGGCGCGCCACGTCGCTGTCACGGCGCGCCGAGGTGATGTTCCGCCTGCGCGAGCTCGTCGACGCCAACCGCAAGGAGATCGCGTCGTACCTCACCGCCGAGCACGGCAAGGTGGTCACCGATGCGCTCGGTGAGGTCGCCCGCGGCCTCGAGAACATCGAGTTCGCCTGCGGCATCCCGCAGCTGATCAAGGGCGAGTACTCCGAGCAGGCGGCCACCGGCATCGACGTCTACTCGATCCGCCAGCCGCTCGGGGTGGTCGCCGGCATCACGCCGTTCAACTTCCCGGCGATGGTCCCGATGTGGATGTTCGCCAACGCCCTCGCCTGCGGGAACACGTTCGTGCTCAAGCCGAGCGAGAAGGACCCGTCCGTGTCGCTCTACCTCGCCGAGCTGCTCGCCCAGGCGGGCCTGCCGGCGGGCTGCTTCAACGTCGTGCAGGGTGACAAGGTCGCCGTCGACCGGTTGCTGGAACACCCCGACGTCGCCGCGGTGAGCTTCGTCGGCTCCACGCCGATCGCCAGGTACATCTACGAGACCGGCACCGCCAACGGCAAGCGGGTCCAGGCGCTCGGCGGGGCGAAGAACCACATGCTCGTGCTGAGCGATGCCGACGTCGACATGGCCGCCGACGCGGCGATCGGCGCCGGCTACGGATCGGCCGGCGAGCGCTGCATGGCGGTGAGCGTCGTGCTCGCCTCGGAGAGCATCGCCGACGAGCTGGTGGCGAAGATCGCCGAACGCATCCCGCAGGTGAAGGTCGGCCCCGGCAACGAGGCCGGCAACGAGATGGGCCCGCTGATCACCGGCGAGCACCGCGACAAGGTGCGCGGTTACGTCGACGCCGCCCCGGCCGAAGGTGCCTCGGTCGTCGTCGACGGCCGCGACGGCCTGCCGGACGACGGCTTCTTCCTCAACCCGACCCTGCTCGACCACGTCACCACCGACATGGCCTGTTACCGCGACGAGATCTTCGGCCCGGTCCTCTCCGTCGTCCGTGTCAGCGGCTACCAGGAGGGCATCGACACGATCAACGCCAACCCGTACGCCAACGGGACGGCGATCTTCACCCGCGACGGCGGTGCCGCCCGGCAGTTCCAGTTCGACGTGCAGGTCGGCATGGTCGGCGTCAACGTTCCGGTCCCCGTCCCGGTCAGCTACTACAGCTTCGGCGGCTGGAAGGCGAGCCTGTTCGGCGACACGCACATGTACGGGCCCGAGGGCGTCAACTTCTACACGCGGGCCAAGGTCGTCACCAGCCGCTGGCCCGACCCCGCCACGAGCACCATCGACCTCGGCTTCCCGGAAACGCGCTAGATGGATCTCGGGATCGTTCTGCAGACGACGCCGCCCGCGGCGCGGGTGATCGACCTGGCGAAGCGGGCCGAGACGTACGGGTTCAGCCACGTGTGGACGTTCGACTCCCACATCCTGTGGGAGGAGCCGTACGTCATCTACTCCCAGATCCTCAACGAGACGCGCAACATCGTCGTCGGACCGATGGTCACCAACCCGGCGACGCGGCGACTGGACGGTCACGGCCTCGACGTTCGCCACGCTCAACGAGATGTACGGCAACCGCACCGTCTGCGGCATCGGCCGCGGCGACTCGGCGGTGCGCGTCACGAACGGCAAGCCGACCACGCTCACCACGATGAGCGAGGCGATCCATGTCGTCCGCGAACTCGCCAACGGCCGCAGCGTCGACTACAAGGGTTCGACGATCACGCTGCCGTGGGCGACGAGGAGCGAACTGGAGGTCTGGGGTGCCGGCTACGGCCCCAAGGCGCTGAAGATGATCGGCGAGACGTGCGACGGGTACATCCTCCAGCTCGCCGACCTGTCGATCGCCGAATGGACGATCGGCGCGGTGCGCGCCGCGGCGAGCGATGCCGGCCGCGATCCCGACGACATCACGATCTGCGTCGCCGCGCCGGCCTACGTCGGGCCGACGGAGAACCTCGCCTACATGCGCGACCAGTGCCGCTGGTTCGGCGGGATGGTCGGCAACCACGTCGCCGACATCGTCGAGCGCTACGGCGAGTCGTCGGCCGTGCCGGCCGCGCTCACCGACTACATCAAGGGTCGCGAGGCGTACGACTACAACCAGCACGGCCAGGCCGGCAACACCCACACGACGTTCGTGCCCGACGAGATCGTCGACCGGTTCTGCATCCTCGGGCCGGTCGAGGCCCAGCTCGACAAGTTGCACGCGCTGGCGGCCCTCGGCGTCGACCAGTTCGCCATCTACCTGCAACACGACGGCAAGGACCACACGCTCACCCAGTACGGCGAGCACGTGATCCCCGCCCTGCGCGAGCAAGCGCTCGCCCGCTCGTGATCGGTACCCGATGATCAGCAGAGGTCTGAGGAGAGCCGCACTCTTCGTCGTCGCCCTGCTCTGCGTCGCCGCGCTCTGGGAGCTGTACAAGGCCTTCGGTCCGGAGGAGGGCGGCGAGATCTTCGGCTGGCGGCTGATCCCGCGGGCCAGCGACCGGGCGATGCCGCACACGTGGGAGATGTGGCAACGCCTGTTCGATCCCGAGGTGCGCGGCAGGGACACGCCGATCTGGCGGGCCGTGCTCGGGTACAGCTGGTACACGTTCCGGATGGCCCTCGTGGGGCTGCTCCTCGGCGGGATCTTCGGCGTCGCACTCGCCGTGGTGATGGCCCGCTTCAAGGTGGTCGAACGCGGCCTGCTGCCCTACGTCATCGCCTCGCAGACCGTCCCGCTGATCGCCCTCGCCCCGCAGGTGGCCGCGTTCGGCGGCAACTGGGACCTGCCGAAGTGGATGTGGGTGTCGGCGCTCGGCGCCTTCCTGGCCTTCTTCCCGATCGCCGTCGCCACCCTGAAGGGCCTGAGTTCGGCACCGGCCGCGGCGCTCGAACTGATGGACAGCTACGCGGCGAGCTGGTGGAGCACGCTCGTGAAGCTCAAGTTCCCCGCCGCCATCCCCTCGATGGTGCCCGGCATGAAGCTGGCCGCGACCGCGTCGGTGATCGGGGTGATCGTGTCGGAGATCTCGACCGGCGTCCGCGGCGTCGGATTCGCCTCGCTCACGTACGGCCAGAAGGCCACCAGCGATCCGGCACAGGTGTACACGGCGGTCTTCGGGGCCGCGTCACTCGGCCTCGTGATGTTCGCCTTCATCGTCGGCATCGAGGCCATCGCCATGCGCAACCGTCCGCGGGAGGCCGTCGCGTGACCACGTCGTCAACCGTCTCCACGTCGTCGCTGTCGACGTCGGCGGCCGTCATCGTCAACCGGCTGTCGATGGTCTTCAACGCCGGCCGGCCGAACCAGGTCGACGCGCTCGCCGACATCGAGTTGTCGATCCACGCGGGCGACTTCCTGTCGCTGATCGGACCGTCCGGCTGCGGCAAGTCGACGCTGCTGCGACTGATCGCCAACCTGATCGAGCCGACGTCGGGCACCGTGCTCGTCAACGGCAAGTCCGCCAAGCAGGCTCGCCTCGACCAGGACTACGGCATGGCCTTCCAGCAGTCGGGCCTGTTCGACTGGCGGACGGTCCGCAAGAACATCGAACTCCCGCTCGAACTCAAGGGATGGAACAAGGCCAAACGGCAGCAGCGCGCCGAGGAGATGCTCGAGCTCGTGCAGCTGTCGGACTTCGGGGCGCACCTGCCCTGGCAGCTCTCGGGCGGCATGCAGCAGCGGGTCGCCATCGCCCGCGCGCTCGCCTCGCACCCGCCGCTGCTGCTGATGGACGAACCGTTCGGTGCCCTCGACGAGATGACCCGCGAGCACATGCAGGCCGAACTGCTGCGGATCTGTGGGGCGGCCCAGACGACCGTGGTCTTCGTCACGCACTCGATCCCGGAGGCGGTCTACCTGTCGAACCGCGTGGTCGTCATGTCGCCTCGGCCCGGCCGCATCACCGACATCATCGACGTGCACCTCGGCGACGATCGCGACGAGGACACCCGTGAGGACAGCCGCTTCTACAGCAAGATCACCGAGGTCCGCGAGGCCCTGCGACGTGTCGAAGGGCCCGGCCCCGACGAGGTGTTGCCGGAGAACGCCTCGCCGCCCGTGCCCCGCGGGATCGAGGACCGATGAGTGCGGCCTCGACGGTCGGCAAAGTGGTCGTCCCCCCGCTGATCGTCGGCGGGCTGTTCGTCGCGGTGTGGGAGGGGGTCGTGCGGATCTTCGACATCCAGCCGTACCTGCTGCCGGCACCGTCGGACATCTGGTCGGCACTCGTCGACAGCTGGCCGGACGTGTGGGCGGCGATGCTCGTCACCGGGCAGAACGCGCTCGTCGGTCTCGTGCTCGGCATCGTGGTCGGCGTCGCCCTGAGCTTCGTGCTGATGCGCTTCCGGGTGGCGAACGAGCTGGTCACGCCGCTCGCCATCGCCCTGAACGCGATCCCGATCATCGTCATCGTCCCGGTGCTCAACAACATGTTCGCCAGCACGACCGAGGTGCCCCGCCGTCTCATGGTGACGATGATCGTCTCGTTCATCGTGCTGGTGAACGTGGCCAAGGGTCTGCGTCAGGTCAGCGCCACCCACATGGAGTTGATGCAGTCGTACGCCGCGTCGCCGACCGCGATCCTCGTGAAGACGCGCATCCCCAACGCCGTGCCGTACCTGTTCACCGCGGTCAAGATCGCCGCGCCGGTCGCTGTGATCACGGCCTTCGTCGCCGAGTACTTCGGCGGCAGCCAGAACGGGCTCGGGTATGGGATCACGTCGAACGCCGCCGCGTCGCGGACCGCCGCCTCGTGGGCCTACGTGGTGGGTGCGTGCGCCGTCGGTCTCACCTTCTATCTCGTCGCCGTCGCCGTCGAGCGCTTCGCCTCACCGTCGCGCCAAGCCGCACCGACAACACCTTCTCCACACCTCAACCAACAACAAGCACGGGGTCTCGACCCCGGGGGAGCAACAGCATGAACAAACAACGTGTCCGTATGGCGGCGGCAGGTCTCGCCGCCATCTCACTGGTCGCGGCCGCCTGCGGCAGCGACGACAACTCAGCAAGCGACGCGACCAGCGCGCCGGCGGCGAGCGACGCCCCTGCCGGCACCGAAGCGCCCGCCGGCACCGAAGCGGCCGGCACCGAAGCGCCCGCTGGAACGGACGCGACGGCGGGGAGCGAGGCACCGGGTGGGACAGCAGGTGGCGACTGCGCCGAGCCCGAGCCGATCAGCCTCCAGCTGCAGTGGTTCAACCAGGCGCAGTTCGCCGGCTACTACGCCGCCCAGGACCAGGGCTTCTACGAGGACATGTGCCTCGACGTGAACATCATCGAAGGCGGCGTGGAGATCGTGCCCCAGACCCAGCTGGCCAACGGCGACGCCGACTTCGCCATCGCCTGGGTGCCCAAAGCGCTCGCCAGCCGGGAAGCCGGTGCCGACATCACCGACATCGCCCAGATCTTCCAGCGCTCGGGCACGCTGCAGGTCAGCCTCGCCGACAGCGGCATCACGTCGGTCCCCGACTTCGCCGGCAAGAACATCGGCAACTGGGGCTTCGGCAACGAGTACGAGATCTTCGCCGCGCTGGCGAAGAACGACCTCGACCCGGCGACCGACGTCACGCTCGTCGGCCAGCAGTTCGACATGGTCGCGCTGCTCGACGGATCGATCGACGCCGCCGAGGCGATGACGTACAACGAATACGCCCAGGTGCTCGAGTCGGTCAACCCCGACACGGGCGAGCTGTACACGCCGGACGAACTGAACGTCATCAGCTACGAGGATGAGGGCGTCGGCATGCTGCAGGACGCCATCTGGGCCGACGCCGGCCGCCTCACCGACGACCCGGCGTACAAGGACCAGGCCACTCGCTTCGTCGCCGCCTCGATCCAGGGCTGGATCTACTGCCGCGACAATCCGGAGAAGTGCGCCGACATCGTCACCGCGGCCGGATCGACGCTCGGCGCCACCCACCAGCTGTGGATGATGAACGAGGTCGACAAGCTGATCTGGCCGTCGCCCGACGGCATCGGTTTCATCAACGCCGACGCCTGGGACCGCACGGTCGAGATCAGCCAGAGCACCCCGAACCTCGAAGGGGCCACGGTCCTCACCAAGCCGCCGACGGAGGGTGCCTACACCAACGACGTCGTCACCGCGGCCTGGGCGCTGCTGGACAAGAGCCTCGACACCAAGGGCGCCGACTTCGCCCCGATCGACGTGACCCTGACCGAAGGCGGCGAGTAGACCCACCTCGCCGGCGGCGAATGCGTGAACAATGTGCGCCCCTGTGGCGCACATTGTTCACGCGTTGCCCCGGATCGGGCGCGCCCGGGGTGCCCCGGGAATTGCTTCGATGTGGGGGTCGTCGGGTATGTTGCCTGCGCTCACGTCGCGGTGTTGGATCCCGCGTGAGTCACGACCGATGTCGTGGACTTCACGTCGGCACCGGCTGACGCGACCAACGCAGGAGGATTTCAGTGATCAATGGTGCGCTCGCGAGCGGAATGCTCGCTGCGGAAGGCGGCTATCAGTCCTTCACGCTCGCGGGAGGTGAGATGCTCGTCCTGCTGCTGTCTGCCCTGGCGGCGGTGGTGGCGATCTTCGTCGGCCTCAACCTGATGCGCGACGTGCTCGCCGCCGATCAGGGAACGCCGAAGATGATCGAGATCGCGACCGCCATCCAGGTCGGCGCCGCCGCCTACCTGAAGCGGCAGTTCAGGACGATCGCCGTGATCCTCGTGCCCTTGGCGGTGATCGTCTTCATCACGTCCACGGAGGTGCTGAAGCCCTCCGGCGAGGTGGCGCTGACGTTCGTCCAGTCCGGCACGTTCCGCACGTTGGCGTTCATCGCCGGCGCGGTCCTGTCCGGTCTCACCGGGTACATCGGCATGACCCTGGCCACGCGCGGCAACGTCCGCACGGCTGCCGCAGCGAAGGCCGGCTCGCTGCCGGCGGCGCTCAAGGTCGCCTTCCGGACCGGCGGCATCGCCGGCATGTTCACCGTCGGCCTCGGCCTGCTCGGCGCGACGCTGATCATCATGATCTTCCAGAACACGAGCTCGGCGATCCTCATCGGGTTCGGCTTCGGTGGCTCGCTGCTCGCCCTGTTCCTCCGCGTCGGTGGCGGCATCTTCACCAAGGCCGCCGACGTCGGCGCCGACCTCGTCGGCAAGGTCGAGGCGGGCATCCCGGAGGACGACCCGCGCAACCCGGCCACGATCGCCGACAACGTCGGCGACAACGTCGGCGACTGCGCCGGCATGGCCGCCGACCTGTTCGAGTCGTACGAGGTCACGCTCGTCGCGTCGATCATCCTCGGTGTCCCGGCGTTCGCCGCCATCGGCGCCAACCCGGCGCTCGGCCTCGTGTTCCCGCTCGCCGCCCGCGCCGTCGGCGTCGTCGCCTCGATCGCCGGCGTCTACGCCGTGCGGGCCAAGGAGGGCGAGACCAACGCCCTGAAGCCGATCAACCGCGGCTTCCTGACCGCCGGCATCATCACCGTCATCGGCACGTTCCTGCTGGCGATGTTCTACGTCGGCAACGACAACAACAACGAGGGGTGGCGCTGCTTCGGTGCCGTCGTCATCGGCCTCGTGCTGGCCCAGGCCGTGAGCCGCCTCACCGAGTACTTCACCGGCACCGAGTACACGCCGGTGCGGGAGATCGCCAAGGCGACGCGTACCGGCCCCGCCACCACCGTGCTCTCGGGTACCGCATCGGGCCTCGAGTCGTCGGTGTACGCGATCATCGCCATCGCCATCGCCATCGGTGCCGCCCTCGCCCTCGGCGGCGGCAGCCTGCAGTTCTCCTTCTACCTCGTCGCCCTGACGGGCATGGGCATGCTGGCGACCACCGGTGTGATCGTCTCGGAGGACACGTTCGGCCCCGTCGCCGACAACGCCGCCGGCATCGCCGAGATGTCGGGCGAGTTCTCGGGTGAGGCCGAGAAGATCATGGTCAGCCTCGACGCCGTGGGCAACACGACCAAGGCCGTCACCAAGGGCTTCGCCATCGGCTCGGCCGTCATCGCCGCCGTGGCGCTGTTCGCCAGCTACATCGAGACCGCGGCCAACGAGACGCTGCCGCGCGAGGCCGTCGACCAGCTGAACCAGACGGCCCGGGGCGTGTTCGACGCGATCCCGATCAACGTCGCCGACCCGAAGGTGTTCATCGGCCTGCTGCTCGGCGGCTCGATCAGCTTCCTGTTCTCGTCGCTCGCCATCCGCGCCGTGCAGCGCACCGCCGGCGTCGTCGTCCAGGAGGTCCGCGACCAGTTCGCCGACGGCAAGATCATGTCCGGCGAGCGGCTGCCCGACTACGCCCCCGTCATCGACATCTGCACCAAGGCGTCGCTGCGTGAACTCGTCACCCCGGCGCTGCTCGCCGTGCTGACGCCGGTCATCATCGGCTTCGGGATCGGCTACCTGGCCCTCGGAGCGTTCCTCGCCGCCGTGATCCTCACCGGCCAGTTGATGGCCAACTACCTGTCGAACGCCGGCGGTGCGTGGGACAACGCCAAGAAGTACATCGAGGACGGCCACGAGGGCGGCAAGGGCTCGGACGCCCACAAGGCCGCCGTCATCGGCGACACCGTCGGCGACCCGTTCAAGGACACCGCCGGTCCGGCGCTCAACCCGCTGATCAAGGTGATGAACCTCGTGTCGCTGCTCCTCCTCCCGGCGATCATCAGCCTGTCGAACATCGACGAGGACAACCCGGTCGTGTCGACCCCCACGGGTGCCGGGCTCGCCATCGCCGGCGCGGCGATCGTCGTGCTGGTCATCGCCGTGCTGTACTCCAAGCGCGACACCGAAGCGCTGATGGAAGCCGACCCCCGCGCCGCCGCCGAAGCCTTCAACTGAATCGAGTCGAATTCGTTCTCGTGAACTTGTTGCGTACCCGCGTGCGCAAGAAGTTCACGAGAACGCGGCGGTCGTCGGCTTCAGCCGGCGCCTCTCAATCGGCGAGCGTCAGGGCGTCGTCGAGGATGGCGAGGCCCTCCCGCACGACGTCGTCGGGCGCGTTGCACGGCGGCACGACGTGGATGCGGTTGTTGGCGGTCATCGGCCACAGGCCGTTCGCCTTGCACTCGGCGGCCACCCGGCCGATGGTGGCCGCGTCGAGCGGAGCCCGAGTCGCCCGATCGGCGACCAGTTCGATCGCCCAGAACACGCCGAGCCCACGGACCTCGCCGATGCACTCGTGGCGTGACGCCATGTCGCGCAGCGCCGGCCCGATGACGTCGTTGCCGAGGTGGCGTGACTGCTCCAGCACGCCCTCCTCCTCGAAGATGCCGATGCTGGCGACAGCGGTGGCACACGCCAACGGGTGGCCGGAGTAGGTGAGCCCACCCGGGAAGACCCGCTCGTCGTACGCCGCGGCGATGTCGGCCGAGATCACCACGCCGCCGAGCGGCACGTAGCCCGAGTTGACCCCCTTGGCGAAGGCGATCAGGTCGGGCTGGGCGCCCCAGTTCTGCCAGGCGAACCACTGCCCGGCGCGCCCGAACCCGGCCATCACCTCGTCGGTGATCATCACGATCCCGAACTCGTCGCACAGTTCGCGCACGCCTTCGAGGTAGCCGTCGGGCGGCACGAGGATGCCGTTCGTGCCGACGACCGACTCGAGGATGATCGCCGCGATCTTGTTGCCGCCCTCGAACACGACCGTGTCGCGGAGGTGCTGCAGGGCCCGCTCGCACTCCTGCGCCGCCGACTCCGCGTGGAAGGCCGACCGGTACGGGTAGGGCCCCCAGAACTTCACGAGGCCGGGGATCGACGGCTCGTTGTCGAGGCGTCGCCCTTCGCCGGTGAGTCCGATCGCCGCGGCCGTACCGCCGTGGTAGCTGCGATACGTCGACAGCACCTTCAGCCGGCCGGTGTAGCCCTTGGCCAGACGGATGGCGTTCTCGACGGCCTCGGCGCCGGCGTTGGTGAAGAACACCTTCTGGAAATGAGGGGGAATGGCCGTCCGGGCGGGGCGCGCCGTCGCGTCCGAGATTGGCCTTCTCGACGATCAGCCGGCCGGCCTCGCTGCGGTGCTCGTTGGCGAAACTCGGCGCCACCATGCAGAGGCGGTCGGCCTGGTCCTTGATCGCCTGGACCATCTTCGGGTGCTGATGGCCGAGGTTCATGTTGACGAGCTGGCTCGAGAAGTCGATCCACTCGTGGCCGCTCTCGTCCCAGAACTTCGCCCCGAGCGCACCGGCGATGACCACCGGATCGAGTGCGCCCTGGGCCGACCAGGAGTGGAACACGTGCTCCCGGTCGTTCGTGTAGGCATCGGAGATCCGGGGCTCGACGGCGGTCATCGCCCCAGGGTATGGCACGAGCGCGGGCAACGTCTACGGTTCGGGCCGTGTCGTGGACCGGCGGGCGTCGTTGCGGTGACCGGTAGGGCCGACGCCGTCGCCGCGTCGCTCGGCGCCTGGCTGGAGCGGCGCTTCGGTGGGCCGGTGGAGGTCGTCGGCACGCCGAGCACGAACACCGGCGGCTTCGACAGCGCGATCCACTTCGTGCAGTACTCGGGTGCCACGTTGCCCGCCGATTGGCGGCAACCGCTGGTCGTGCGCGTGAAGCCTCGGCTCGACGCGCTCGGCGTGGCGCGCCGCGAGGCGTCCTTGCAGGAGTGGCTCGCGGACATGGGATATCCGGTGCCGCGCGTCCTCGTGGTGCTCGAACCCGGCGTGGTGACGCCCCTGCCGACCCAGGTGATGGTCCGGGCCCCGGGTCGCGTGCTGTTCGACGCCGTGAAGCACGAGCCGTGGACGATGCGCCGGCGGCTCCACCAGCTCGCCGGCCTGCAGGCCGACCTGCACCGGTTGCCCGTCGAGGGGTTCCCGGACACCGACGACCTCGTCGACCGCCGGCTCTCGCTGCCGCGGACACTGTGCGGCGAACTCGACGATCCGGCGCTGTCGGCCGCCCTCGAGCAGGTCGAGCGGCTCGTCCCGCGGTTGCGCGCCGCACCGGGCAGCGTCTGTCACGGCGACTTCCATCCGTTGAACGTCGTGGTCGACGCCGCGTCGGTGGCGGTCATCGACTGGTCCGACGCCGGGGTCGGCGACCGGCACGGCGACGTGGCGCGCACGCTCCTGCTGTTCGAGCTCGCGGCGATCGCCGCCACCCACCGCGTCGAGCGCCGCGTCCTCGGCGCCGCCGGCCCGGTCGTGGCCGGGCGATACCGCCGCGCCTACGAACGCCGGCTCCCCCTCGACGCCGAGCGACTGGCGATGTGGCGCCCGACGCACCTGATCCACGCGTGGGCGCAGACGCTCGGCGCGCAGGCGGGCCGATTCGACGACGACGGGGGCGTGGCGGCGCGCCTCCCGGACGGTCTGCTGGAGGATCTGCAGCGACGCTTCGCAGCCTCGATCGCCGCCGTCTGACCGCTGAGCGCCGATCCGCACCCGGCTCCAACCGGGCGCGAATCAGGACGGTGCTACGTTGCGGCGGTGGGAGAACTCGTCGAATTTCCGAGCAACGGCGCCGGCGCGTCGGGCTACCTGGCACTGCCCGAGGGTGGGTCCGGTCCCGGCGTGATCGTGGTGCAGGAGTGGTGGGGCCTCGACTCCGGCATCAAGGAGATGGCCGATCGATTGGCGGCGGAGGGGTTCGTCGCGCTGGCGCCCGACCTCTACCACGGCGACCTCGCCGGCCACACCGAGATGGACAAGGCCAGCGAGCTGATGCAGGCGATGCCGATGGATCGCGCCGCGCGCGACATGAGCGGCGCCGTCGACTTCCTCGCCGATCACGCCGCAACCCCGACATCGACCGACGGGGGCAGCGACATCGGCGTGATGGGGTTCTGCATGGGCGGCATGCTGACGTTCGTGCTCGCCGCGCTGCGCCCCGACCGGGTCAAGGCGATCGTGCCGTTCTACGGGTACCCCACCGGCGACGACCAGCCCGACTACTCGAAGATCACCGCCGCGATCCAGGGCCACATGGCCGAGAACGACGACTTCTTCGGTCCGGAGGGAGCGCACGAACTCGAGGCGAAGCTGAAGGCGCTCGGCAAGGACGTCACGATCACGGTGGAGCCGGGCACGGGACACGCGTTCATGGCGCCGCACAACGCGCTCGGGACCCGTGACGACGAGGCCTACGCCCGCATCTGGCCGCAGGCGGTCGGGTTCCTCCACGAGCACCTCGGCTGAACGCGCTCGTGTCGCGTCGATTCGATGCCCTCCTGTTCGACGCGGGCGGGGTGCTCGTCCTGCCCGATCCGACGGTCCTCGGGCCGCTCCTCGCCTACTACGGCGGCGATCCGTCGATCGACGCCCACCGGCGCGCCCACTACGCGGGGATGACCGCCAAGGCGAGCGCGGGCGCGATCGAGGCCGATTGGATCGTCTACGACGAGGCGTACGTCCGCTCGGTCGGCGTCGACGAGCCGGACGTGACCGAGGCGGCCGCGCTGCTCGGCAAGACCCGCCATGCGCCGCTGTGGCGCTGGTCGATCCCCGAATCGCGCGATCGCGCTCGATCGCCTCGCCGCGGCGGGGGTGCCGATGGGTGTCGTGTCGAACGCCAGCGGGCAGATCGCCGCAGTGCTCGCCCGCGAGACCTGCCAGGTGGGTGAGGGCCGGCACGTCGCGATGCGCGTCATCGTCGACAGTCACGACGTCGGCGTGATGAAGCCGGACCCGGCGATCTTCGACCATGCCCTCCCGCATTTCGCCGAGTTCGATCGCGGCCGCATCGCCTACGTCGGCGACTCGGTGACGATGGACATCGCGTCGGCGCGCGGCGCCGGTCTCCATCCGATCCTCGTCGACCCGTACGACGACCACCCCGACGCCGATTTCGAGCGGATCACCTCGCTGACCCTCCTCGCCGACGAACTCACCGCCTGAGCGGCCTCGGTTCGCGCGGGGACGGGTCCGGACGAACGGAGGGTTCAGGAGGTTGGTGCGGCGAGCTGGCGGGCGATCACGCGCATGCAGAGCAGCTCGTCGGCACCCTCGAAGATCGACAGCACGCGGGCGTCGACGAACAGACGGCTGACGGGGAACTCCTCGGCGTAGCCCATGCCGCCGTGGATCTGCATCGCCTCGCGGGTCACCCACTCGGCGGCCTTGCAGACGTACGCCTTCACGAGCGAGGCCTCCATCGAGCCCTCACCCTTGGCCATCAGCACCGACACGGCGTAGGCGAACTGGCGGCCGGCCTGGATCAGCACCACCATGCGGCCGAGCTTGGCCCGGGTGAGCTGGTAGTCGATGACGGCATCGCCGAAGACCTTGCGGTTCTGGGCGTAGTCGAGCGCCTGCTCGTAGGCCGCCTGCATCACGCCGACCGCCCGGGCCGCCGTCTGCAGCCGCCCGTTCTCGAAGCCGGCCATCTGGAAGTAGAAGCCCTTGCCGAGGCCCTCGTCACCACCGATCAGGTTCTCCGCCGGCACCCACCAGTTGTCGAGCGCGATCTCGTAGGAGTGCATCCCGCGGTAGCCGATCGTGTCGATCGGACGGCCCTCCATTTTTCCTGGGGCCATCTTCCCTGGGGCCATCGTTCCGCCGGGCCTCCTGGGTGAGCACGAACCCGTGGCTGTCGCCGCGCGGCTTGGGCACGATGAACAGCGACAGGCCGCGGTGGGTCTTGGTCCGGTCGGGGTCGGTGCGGGCGAGCAGGGTGAGGGCGTCGGCGCGGGCGCCGAACGTGCACCACGTCTTCACGCCGTTGATCACCCAGCCCGGCTCGCCGTCGGGTCCGTCGGCCGGGGTGGCGGTGACCGTGATGCCGGCCACGTCGCTGCCGTAGTCGGGCTCGGTCACCGCGACGGCGGGCATCACCTCGGCCGAGGCGAGCTTCGGGAGCCACTTCAATTTCTGCTCCTCGGTGCCGCCCTTCACGAGGGCGCGGGTGAGGATCTCGGGGCGCGTGATCAGCGAACCGCCGATGCCCAGGCTGGCCCGCGAGAGCTCCTCGGTGGCGACGACCATGGCGGTGTACTCGGCGCTCCCGCCTTCGCTGAAGCCGCCGTACTCCGCCGGCACGCTGAGCCCGAACGCGCCCAGTTCGGCGAGTCCCGTCACGATCTCCTCGGGCACGTCGCCGTTGGTCCGGTGCACGTGCTCGGCGTGCGGCGCGATGACGTTGGTGGCGAACGACCCGAACGAGTCGGCCACCATGTCCATCTCGGTGTCGAGATGACGGGGGCCGGGCTGGTCGGCGAGCGCGCCGAGGAATTCGGGGTCGCGGAACTGGCGGACGAAGGCGTGCACGGGACCCAACGGGTCACGCTCGGTGTCCCAGTCGTGCTCGCGGCCGAAGATCTTCGACGACAGGTCGTGCAGCATGTCGGCGGTGAAGGCGCACGTGATGCGGGCCTCGAGGTCGCCCTTGGCGCCGTAGTCGAGCAGGGCTCGCGCCGTCGCGACGCCCGCCGCGGCGTGGGCCATGTCGTAGGCGAGCACCTGGGCGGCGTCGGGCCCGCCGAGGTCGGCCAGGCGCCGGAAGGCCTTGGTCACGATCCGGTCGGCGAGGTCGATCGCGTCGGCGGCCGCGGGGACGTCGGGAGCGGCGAGCACCGTCTCGCGCGGTTCCGCCTGATCCTGGGCCGCCTCGTTCTGCATCGTCATCGCGCCGACGTTACTGGCCGGTAATCACGCGGTCCTTTTCCGCCCACACGACCCAAGAGGGCCGGCGACGGAGGCCGGCGACGGTGGGCCTGCGACGATGGCGCGATGACGAGCATCGCCGTGTTCTGCGGATCGAACAGCGGGAACGACGATCGGTTCAGCGCCGCGGCCATCGAGCTCGGCTCCGGCATCGCCACGCGCGGGCATCGGCTGGTGTACGGCGGAGGGCGGGTCGGGCTGATGGGGGCGGTCGCCGACGCCGCGCTCGCCGACGGCGGCGAGGTGGTCGGCGTGATCACCGAGCATCTCGTCGGCGCCGAGGTCGCCCACCGCGGCGTCACCTCGCTCGAGGTCACCGGTTCGATGCACGAACGCAAGGCCCGGATGGCGGAGCTGTCCGACGGGGTGATCGTGTTGCCCGGCGGGTTCGGCACGCTCGACGAATCGTTCGAGCTGCTCACGTGGAACCAGCTCGGACTGCTGGCGGTCCCGGTCGTGTTCTTCGACGTCGCCGGGTTCTTCGGTCCCCTGTTCGACTTCGTGGCCCGTGCCGTCGAGGCCGGCTTCATCCGTGCCGAGCATGCGGCGCTCGTCGGCCGGGCCGACACCGCCGCCGCCGCGATCGACCTGGCCACCGCACCCCCGCTCGGCTACGTCCCCAAGTGGGTCGACCGCTCCGATTGACGTTTGCGTCGGAAAAATGGGGCGCCGGCCGACAGAAATCGCGACGCAAACGTGGATCGGACGACCGGTTGCCGCCCTGGGTCGAAGGGTGTGAGGAAGGGTCAGTCGACGTTGCGGCGCAGGAGTGCGTGGACGCGCTCCCAGTGCAGCTCCGAGGCCGCCCGGTCGTAGCGCGGGCCGGCCGGGGCGAACCCGTGCTCGGCGCCGGTGATCGTGTCGATGGTGTACGTGACGCCGGCCGCATCGAGGGCGGCGGTCATCACGGGCACGGTCTCCGGCGGCGCCGTCGGGTCACCGTCGACCCAGGCGAAGTACAGCTCGGCCTGCACGGGGTCGAGACCGAGGTGCGGCGAATCGTCCGCGTCGCGCACGAGCCACGCACCGTGGATCGAAGCCGCGGCGCGGACGCGTTCGGGCAGGGCGCGGGCGAGCGACACGGCGAGACCGCCGCTCATGCAGAAGCCGACCACGCCGACGGGTCCGCCGCGCGCGGCCGGGTCGGCGTCGGCCACCGCCAGCAGCGCCCGTGCGTCGCCGACGATGTTGGTCGGTGTGACGGTGCCCATCAGATCCTGACGGGCGTGCATGTCCTCGTCGCTGCTGCCGAACTCGCGGAACGGTCCGCCGCGGTAGAAGAGATAGGGGAGCAGCACGTAGTACCCGGCGGTGGCGAGGCGCGACGCCATGTCCTTCAGGGCCGGGCGGATGCTCGGTGCATCCATCAGATAGAGCACGACCGGATGGGGCCCACCGTGTTCGGGATGGAAGACGAACGTCGTCATCGTCCCGTCGTCGGTCGTCACGTCGATCTGTCGTTCGATCATGGGGGTCATTCTCGCGCGGCCGGTTTCGCGCGGTGGTCGCCGGCCGGACCGGCAGCGAGCCGAGGATGCTGGACTAGTCAGACGTTGACTATTGTTCCGGCATGCCCCCGGCCCGGTTCCCGCTGACGGCCGTCGCCGAGCACAACGGCATCACTGCGCCGTGACGAGAACGGCAGGCACCGCCTCGCGCGAGCGGGTACCCGTACCCATCCTCCTGCTCGCCATCGTCGCCGTGGCGTTCTTCGCCCTGCCGTTCATCGGTTTGCTCTGGCGGGCCCCGTGGGGGTCGCTGGCGGACGTGGCCGGCGACGGCGACGTCCGCACGGCACTGTGGTTGTCGATCCGCACGTCGTTGACCGCCACCGGGTTCGCCGTCCTGTTCGGCGTGCCGCTGGCGTGGGTGCTGGCCCGTGTGGTGTTCCCCGGCCGGTCGTTGGTCCGGGCGTTGTGCACCCTGTCGATGGTGTTGCCGCCGGTGGTCGGTGGCGTCGCACTCTTCTTCTCGTTCGGCCGGCGCGGTCTGTTCGGCCAGTACCTCGATCGCTGGTTCGACTTCCGCCTGCCGTTCACGACGTGGGGTGTGGTGATGGCGCAGACGTTCGTGTCGATGCCGTTCCTGGTGATCACCGTCGAGGCTGCGCTCCGCCAGGTCGACCGGCGCTACGAGGACGCCGCCCGGACGCTCGGCGGGAGCCGGTGGTACGTGTTCCGGCGCGTCACGGTGCCGACGATCCGGCCGGCGCTCGTCGCCGGTGCCGTGCTCGCCTGGGCGCGGGCGCTCGGTGAGTTCGGCGCCACGATCACGTTCGCCGGCAACTTCCCGGGCGTCACCCAGACGATGCCGCTGGCCACGTACCTCGCACTCGAGACGAACCCGCAGGAGGCGCTGCTGCTCAGCCTGATCCTGATCGCGGTGTCGTTCGCGGTACTCGCCAGCCTCCGCGATCGCTGGCTCGGCGGTGTCCGGCCCGTGGTCGTGTGACGGTGGCCGTATGACGCTGGAGGCCCGTCTCGGCGTCACCGTCGGGCCGTTCGACCTCGACGCCGAGTTCACCCTCGCCCGCGGTGAGGTGCTGGCGGTGCTCGGCCCGAACGGGTCGGGGAAGACGACGCTGTTGCGGGCGATCGCCGGGCTGCTGGCGCTCGATCGCGGGCAGCTGGTCCTCGACGGGGAGGTGCTCGACGATCCCGTCGGCGGTGTGTTCGTCCCTGCCGAGCGACGCCCGATCGGTGTCGTGTTCCAGCAGTACCTGCTGTTCGGCCACATGACGGCCCTCGAGAACGTGGCCTTCGGCCTGCGCGCCCGCGGGGCGCCGAAGGGCGAGGCGCGTCGCCGGGCCGCCGAGTTGCTCGCCCGGTTCGGGCTGGCGGAGTTCGCGCGGGCACGGCCCGGCGACCTGTCCGGCGGGCAGGCGCAACGGGTCGCGTTGGCGCGGGCGCTCGCCGTCGACCCGCTCGTGCTGCTGCTCGACGAGCCGCTCGCCGCGCTCGACGTGGGGACGCGCCGGGAGGTGCGGCGCGACCTGCGCCGGCATCTCGCATCGTTCGACGGCATCCGGCTGCTCGTGACCCACGATCCCGTCGATGCGTATGCGCTCGCCGACCGGGTGGCCATCCTCGACGGCGGACGGATCGTCCAGGCGGGCACGATCGCCGAGGTGACGGCGCACCCGCGATCGCGATACGTCGCCGAACTCGTCGGCACCAACCTCGTGGCCGGGATGGTGGCCGACGGCATCCTGACGAGTGATGGTGGGGCCCACGTCGTCGTCGCCGATGCCGATCCGGGCCGTTCCTTCGCCGTCATCCGACCGCAGGCGGTCACCATCGCCCGTTCGGTCGGGGCTGCAACGAGCGCCCGCAACACGTGGCCCGGGGTGGTGGTCGACATCGATCGGCTGGGCGATCGGGTGCGTGTCAGCATCGACGGCCCCCTCCATCTCACCGCCGAGATCACCGCCGAATCGCTCGACGCGCTGGCGCTGCGCCCCGGCGATCCGGTGCACGCCTCGGTCAAGGCCACCGACATCGACACCTACCCCGCCTGAGCGCTCATCGCAACGTGCCGCGGCGGGGGTGATCGGACGGGGCAGTAGCGTCCAATCGTGAGGCGAGTTTCGAGCGTGGCGGTGCTGGCGCCGTTGTTGGTGGTGTCGACGGCGCTGGCGGCGTGTTCGGCGTCGTCGGGCGTGTCGTCGGTCGAGGCGAACCAGACCGAATCGACCGGCACCGAATCGACCGGCACCGGCCCGACCGCCACGGACCCGAGCGGCACCGAGCCGCCGACCGACGAGCACCGATCCGACGAGCACCGATCCGGCCGGCACCGATCCGGCAGGCAGCGGTGGCACGGGCACGCTCGACTGGGGCGCGTGCGACGACGACAACAGTTCGGCCACGGGCGTCGAACTCGAGTGCGCGACGCTCGCAGTGCCGCGCGACTACGACGAACCCGACGGTGACACGATCGACATCGCCCTCGCCCGCGTGCCCGCGACCGACGAGAGCGAGCGGATCGGCTCGCTCGTGTTCAACCCGGGCGGTCCCGGCGGATCGGGGATCGACTTCCTCACGTCGGCCGCCTCCCTCGTCCCCGAGGACGTCGCGGCGAGGTTCGACCTCGTCGGTTTCGACCCGCGCGGCGTGGGGGCGAGCACAGCGGTCGACTGCGACATCAAGATCGACGACAACATCCCGTTGCTCGACGAGGGTGACGACGCGGGATGGACGGCGTTGGTGGACGAGGCGAAGGGTCTGGACGACGACTGCCCGGCCGCTGCCCTCGACCTCGCGCCGCTCGTGGGCACCAACAACGCCGCCCGCGATCTCGACCAGATCCGAGAGGCGCTCGGTGACGACCAGCTCTCCTACGTCGGGTTCTCGTACGGCACCCGGCTCGGCGCGACCTACGCCGAACTGTTCCCCGACCGGGTGCGGGCGCTGGTGCTCGACGGCGGCGTCAAGCCGACCGACGACTCCGCCGAGCTCGATCGTGAACAGGGCGCCGGCTTCGACAACGCGTTCGAGAACTTCGCCGCCGCCTGCGAGGCCGACGAGGACTGCGTGCTGAACGAGTTGGGTCCGGTGATCGACACCTACCGGGCCCTCGTCGCCGACATCGCCTCGGCCGGCAGCTACGACACCGACGACCCGGATCGGGTGCTGACGCCGGGCGAACTGCAACTCGGCGTCGTGTCGGCGCTCTACAGCAAGGACGCCTGGCCGTTCCTCGCCGAAGGGCTGTACGACGCGTCGACCGACCAGGACGGCACGCTGCTGCAGGTGCTCGGCGACAGCCTCGTCGGCCGGGAGCCGGACGGTTCGTACGACAACGAGCAGGAGTCCAACCTGTTCATCAACTGTGCCGACGACCCGCACCGCCCGGACGAGGCGACCGTGCGCGAACAAGCCGACGAGTCGGCGGCGGGATCGAAGTACTTCGCCGAGTTCCTCCGGGCGAGCACCGGCTGCATCGGCACCCCCGATCCGATCGATCCGCTGGTGTTCGGACCCGCCGACGGCGCGGCACCGATCCTCGTGATCGGCAACAGCGGCGATCCCGCCACGCCGTACGACTGGTCGGTGGCCCTCGCCGACTCGCTCGCGTCGGCCGTGCTGTTCACCGTCGACGCGGAGGGACACACCGCCTTCCTGACGGTCGACTGCGTCGAACCGGTCGTGTCCAAGTATCTGATCGACCTCGAGATGCCCGACGCGGGCGCGTCGTGTTCCGACAACGCCACCGAGGACTTCTTCCCGCCGGCCGGTGAGAGCCAGACCGATCTGATCGTCGAGTTGTTCCACTGCCTCCGCGAGAACGGCGCCGACGTGCCGGAGCTGACCACCGCCGACGTGCTCGCCGACCCGACCGGCGAGACGATCTTCGGTGAACTGGACCCGACCGATCCCGAGTTCGTGGCCGCGGCGAGGCAGTGCCAGGACATCATCGACCAGCTGTGACGTCGGGCTCGGGCACTACCCACAGCGCACCCACAGCACCGGGACCGTTGTCCACAAGATCGCCGCGAAAGTCACATCCAATCGGCACTGACGGTCCACAGGCGGGCTGGTTCATGATGTTCCCATGCTGCGAGGGAGTACTCCGGGGATCCGACGTGAGCGTCAGCACGGTGCGGTGCTCGAGCAATGCGATCGCCGTGACCTCGAACGCGCCGGCTGGCGCACCACGCTCGACTACCGCGAGAACCTGATCCGCGGTCGGGACGGCCGCCTGCTGCAGGTCGAACCCGTGTGGCACGCCGAAGCCGAGCGTTCCGACGCCGGACGCTGGGGGAGCGCCGGGGCGGAACAGGGCGTGGACTTCATCACCGCGACGGCCGAGACGGTCGACGCGGTCTGGTCGCGACTGCGCTTCGAGGCCGAACTCGCCGACGTCCGGCGCCCGTCCGGCACGTCGATCGAGACCCGCGCCCGTGCGTCGTGACGCGCGAGCGACCGTGTGAACGTCGCGCGTAGCGGCTGACCTGGGACGTCGCGAAAGTCTCGGATCGGTACTTGCGCGCGGCGAGTCACACTGCTGTAATTACGGGCCCGTCACCACGACATGTGGGGGTGGGGGTGGGGGCGGCCACACGATGTGGTGGTTGCGCACCTCGGAAGAACACGAAATCGGGCCGGAACACCTGACACGACCGCCGGGCACGGATGCCGGGCACGAACGAACGAACGAGCGACTGGGAGCAATCTGGTGACACTGATCGACGGCAATGTGGGAGGTCCGGACACGGACACGACGGACGGTTCGGCGCCGGAACACCCCGAGGAACGGCAACCGGCCGCCCCCACGCTCACCGACATGTCCAAGACGCCGGCCGCCAACGGATCCGCCACGGGCAGCGCACCGGTGTCGGGCGGCATGCGCGTGCGCAAGCGCAGCGGAGCGCTCGAGCCGGTCGACGTCAACAAGATCGTCAACGCCATCGCCCGGGCGTCGGAGGGGCTGCTCGGCGTCGATCCGATGCGCGTCGCCACGCGGACGATCTCGGCGCTCGCCGACGGCGCCAGTACCCGCGAGCTCGACGACCTGTCGATCCGCACCGCCGCCGGCCTGATCGTCGAGGAGCCGAGCTACTCCCGCCTCGCCTCCCGCCTGCTCGCCACCGTCATCGACAAGGAGGTGCGCAACCAGAACATCCCGTGGTTCTCCGAGTCGATCAAGGTCGGCCACGCGGCCGGACTCGTCGCCGACAACGTGCTCGCCTTCGTCGAGGCCAATGCTCCGGCGCTCAACGCGGCGATCAACTCCGACCGCGACCGCTCCTTCGAGTTCTTCGGCCTGCGCACCGTGTACGACCGCTACCTGCTGCGCCACCCGCAGCGCCGCGAGGTGATCGAGACGCCGCAGTACTTCTTCCTGCGCGTCGCCTGCGGGCTCTGTGCCGAACCCGACGGTTCGGGTGACATCGACGCGGCGGTCAAGTTCTACGACCTGATGTCGTCGCTCGCCTATCTGCCGTCGAGCCCGACGCTGTTCAACTCCGGCACGTCGCACTCGCAGATGTCGAGCTGCTACCTGCTCGACTCGCCGGAGGACAGCCTCGAGGGCATCTACAAGCGCTACACCGACATCGCCAAGCTGTCGAAGTTCGCCGGCGGCATCGGCGTCGCCTGGCACCGGGTGCGGGCCAAGGGCTCACTCATCACCGGCACGAACGGCCTGTCCAACGGCATCGTGCCGTGGCTGCGCACGCTCGACTCGTCGGTCGCCGCCGTCAACCAGGGTGGCCGCCGCAAGGGCGCGGCGTGCGTCTACCTCGAGTCGTGGCACGCCGACATCGAGGACTTCCTCGAGCTGCGCGACAACACCGGCGACCACGCCCGCCGCACGCACAACCTCAACATCGCCAACTGGATCCCCGACCTGTTCATGGAACGCGTCGAGAAGGACTGGCAGTGGTCGCTGTTCGACCCCAAGCGCGTCCCGCACCTCACCGATCTGTACGGCGCCGAGTTCGAGCGGGCGTACCTCGCCGCCGAGGAGGCCGGCCTCTACGAGAAGCAGGTGTCGGCCCGCCAGCTCTACTCGAAGATGATGCGCACCCTGGCCCAGACGGGCAACGGCTGGATCACGTTCAAGGATGCCTCCAACGAGAAGTGCAACCAGACGGGAGCGACCAACGACGACGGTTCACCGCGCGTCGTGCACCTGTCGAACCTGTGCACCGAGATCCTCGAGATCACCGACCAGGACAACACCGCGGTGTGCAACCTCGGCTCGCTCAACCTCGGGGCGTTCGTCCGTGCCGACGGGCAGTTCGACTTCGCCCAGCTCGGTGACGTCGTGCGGCAGGTGGTGCCGTTCCTCGACCGGGTGATCGACATCAACTACTACCCGACGCCGGAGGCCGAGTTCTCCAACAACAAGTGGCGCCCGGTCGGCCTCGGTCTGATGGGCCTGCAGGACGTGTTCTTCAAGAAGGCGCTGCCGTTCGACTCCGCCGATGCCAAGGAACTGTCGCAGCTGATCAGCGCCCACATCTACTTCCACGCGCTGTGGGCGTCGACCGAACTCGCCGAGGCCAACGGCCCGCACGAGGCGTACGAGGGCACCCGCGCCGCGCAGGGCAACCTGCAGTTCGACCTCTGGCAGCGCGACGGCAAGGCGGTCGTGCCGCCCGCCGAGCTCGACTGGGACGGCCTGCGGGCGCGCATCGCCGAGCACGGTCTGCGCAACAGCCTGCTGATCGCCATCGCCCCCACGGCCACGATCGCCTCGATCGTCGGCTGCTACGAGTGCATCGAGCCGCAGGTGTCGAACCTGTTCAAGCGCGAGACGCTGTCGGGCGAGTTCATGCAGATCAACCGCTACCTCGTCACCGAACTGCAGCGCCGCGGCCTGTGGGACGAGGAGATGATCTCGGAGATCAAGAAGGCCGAGGGCTCGGTGCAGGACGTCGAGCGCATCCCGGCCGAACTCAAGGAGATCTACCGCACGGCGTGGGAGGTGCCGCAGCGCTCGCTGATCGACATGGCCGCCGAGCGCGGCGCCTACATCGACCAGAGCCAGTCGCTCAACCTGTTCATGGAGACGCCGACGATCGGCAAGCTCAGTTCGATGTACCTCCACGCGTGGAAGGCGGGCCTGAAGACCACGTACTACCTGCGCAGCCGCCCGGCCACCCGCATCAACCAGGCCACCACGTCGGGCAAAGCCGCGTCATCGACGTCACCGGCCGGTGGGGGTGGGGGTGGCGGTGGCGAACTGGCCCCGCTCGACACGTCGGCGGCGAACCAGACCTTCACTGAACGGAAGACGTTCACCGACGAAGAGGCCATCGCCTGCAGCCTGGCCAACCCCGAAGCCTGCGAAGCGTGCGACTGATGGCGCTCGCAATGTCCAGTTCGGGCTCACTGAACCTTTCAGCACAGCCAGCGGGGTCGCCCGAACGTCCGGACGATCTGCTCGTCGTGCAGCCGGCGCGTGCGGCCCGGCCGACGAACATCCTCGACCCCGGTTTCGACCTCACGCTGCGGCCGATGCGCTACCCGGTGTTCTTCGACATGTACAAGAACGCCATCAAGAACACGTGGACCGTCGACGAGATCGACTTCTCCGACGACCTCGTCGACCTCGACCGCAAGCTGATGCCGGCCGAGAAGCACCTCGTGTCGCGGCTCGTGGCGTTCTTCGCCACCGGCGATTCGATCGTGTCGAACAACCTGGTGCTCAACCTGTACCAGCACATCAACGCGCCCGAAGCGCGGATGTACCTGTCGCGGCAGCTCTACGAGGAGGCGCTGCACGTGCAGTTCTACCTCACGCTGCTCGACAACTACATCCCCGACATGGCCGAGCGCGAGGCGGCGTTCGCGGCGGTCGAGAACATCCCCTCGATCCGTGCCAAGGCCGAGTTCTGCTTCAAGTGGATCAACTCGATCCAGGGCCTCGATCGCATCGAGACGCCCGAGCAGCGCAAGCAGTTCCTGCTCAACCTGATCTGCTTCGCCACGTGCATCGAGGGCCTGTTCTTCTTCGCCGCCTTCGCCTACGTCTACTTCCTGCGGTCGAAGGGCCTGCTCAACGGCCTGGCCGACGGCACGAACTGGGTGTTCCGCGACGAGAGCTGCCACATGAACTTCGCCCTCGAGGTGGTCGACACGGTGCGCAAGGAGCAGCCCGAGCTGTTCGACGCCGATCTCGAAGCGTCGATCCGCGAGATGTTGCGTGAGGCCGTCGAGTGCGAGCACCTGTTCGCCGCCGACGTGCTCGGCGAGGGCGTGCCGGGCATGAGTCTCGCCGACACCCGCACCTATCTCGAGTACGTCGCCGACCAGCGCCTCGCCCAGCTCGGCTACGGCATCGAGTTCGGCTCGAAGAACCCGTTCAGCTTCATGGAACTGCAGGACGTGCAGGGCCTGTCGAACTTCTTCGAGCGCACCGTCAGCTCGTACCAGACCGGCGTCGCCGGCGACGTCGCCTTCGACGAAGAGTTCTGACGCAACCCTGCCTTTCCGGACCCGGTCCGAAAAGGCAGGGTTGCGGTCAGCGCAGCGCGGCGCACCAGAGCAGGGCGGTGAGCGACAGGCCGTCGTTGATGCGGCCGGCGCGGATCTCCTCACGCAGCCGCGGCCACGGCACCCACTCGATGCGCTCGGCCTCGTCCGGGTCCGACGGGTCGCCCACGTAGGTGGCCCCCGCCGCGGTGTACAGGTGGAAGTGGGCGTCGGACGTGCCGTTGTGCGGCCGGTACGACGTGAGCTTGGTCAGCTCGCCCGCCTGCCAGCCGGTCTCCTCCAGCGTCTCGCGCGCCGCGCACTCCTCTGGCGTCTCGCCGGGATCGACGCGCCCGGCGGGCACCTCCCAGCCCCACGTGTCGCTGATGAACCGGTGCCGCCACAGCAGCAGCACACCGCGCTCGGGGTCGTCGACCACGACGCCGGCGGCGTCGCACGGCATGCGCAGCACGTGGTGCTCGAAGCGCTTGCCGCTCGGCAGTTCGACGTCGACGAGCGACAGGTTCATCCACTCGCTCTCGTAGACCGAGCGCTCGCCGTGCACGGTCCACTCCATCGCGCCGAGCGTACCGACCCGAGAATGTCCGCCGGGGTCTGTCCCCGGCGAACATTCTCAGGTGAGGTACTGGGCGGTGTGTTCGCCGAGGGTCGGGCCGACGTCGACGATCGCTCCGGGCGTGCGTGAGAACTTCGGGACGACACCGAGCATCGGCGTGTCGACACCGACTCGCGAGAGGTGCCGCTCGACCATCCCGCGGGCGAGGTACTGCGGATCGTCGAGCATGTCGGCGGCGGTGTACACGAGGCCGGCGGGCACCGCGTGGTCACGCAGCGTCGAGAGCACGGCGTCGGCGGTCAGCGTCGAGGTCCAGTCGGCGACGATCCCGTCGAGCTCCCGTTCCGCGGCACCGCGGGCGACGTGGGTGGCGTAGCGCGCGTCGGTCGCCAGCTCGGGCCGGCCCATCGCCTGGCACAGCCGGGCGAACACGGCGTCGGCGTTGCCGGCGATCAGCACATCGGCCCCGTCGAGGGTGGGGTAGGCGTTCGCCGGTGCGACGCCCGGAAGCGTGCCGCCCGATCGGTTGCGCAGCACGCCGGCCACGTCGAAGTCGGCCATCGACGACTCCATCAGCGCGGCGACCGCTTCGTAGATCGCCACGTCGACCTCCTGGCCGAGGCCGCTCGTCGATCGCTCGTGGAGCGCGGCGAGCGTGCCGATCACGGCGAACATCGCGGCGAGCGAGTCGCCGAGGCTGATGCCGCACCGCGCCGGTGGCCGATCGGGATCGCCGGTGGTGTGCCGGATGCCGCCGATCGCCTCGCCGATCGACCCGAACCCGGCCTCCTCCGCCCGCGGCCCGGTCTGGCCGAAGCCGGACACGTGGGCGACGATGATCCCGGGATTCACGGCCGACAGCGCCGCGTAGTCGAGACCCCACTCGCTCAAGCGTCCCGGCCGGAAGTTCTCGATGACCACGTCGCACTGGGCGGCGAGGTCGAGCACGGCGGCGCGGCCTTCGGGCCGGCGGAGGTCGAGCACGACCGAGCGCTTGTTGCGGGCGATCGTCGGCCACCACAGCCCGGACCCGTCGACGGTGACGCCCCACGTGCGCATCGGGTCGCCGCCGTCGGGCGCCTCCACCTTGATGACCTCGGCGCCGTAGTCGCCGAGCAGCTGGCCGGCGAACGGGCCGGCGATGAAGCTGCCCAGCTCGAGTACGCGAACACCGACGAGGGGACCGGAGCGAGTCGTCACGCGCCAAGTCTGCCGACAACGCGGTCGACGGCACGAATCCGATCTGGCGCGATGGGAAAGTGCTGCGAGAATGGGCCCATGACCGCCCTGCCCGCATCCGTGCTCGTCCGCGACGTCAGCCTCCGCGACGGACTCCAGGACGAAGCGCCGATCAGCACGGAAGCCAAGATCGCCATCGCCGAGGCGCTCGTCGCCGCCGGCGTGCGCGAACTCGAGCTGACGAGCTTCGTGCGGCCCGATCGCGTTCCGGCGATGGCCGACGCCGAGGCGTTGAGCGCGGCGACGCAGCACCTCGACGTCGTGCGCTGGGGACTCGTGCTCAACCGGCGCGGTGCCGAGCGCGCCCTCGCCGCCGGGATCGACCACCTCCAGTACGTGGTGTCGGTCAGCGACACGCACAGCCGCCACAACGCCGGGGCCTCCACCGACGACGCGCTCGACGAGTTCGCGGCGTTCGCCTCGGCGCTCGACGGCGCCGTCATCGAGATGACGCTGTCGACGTCGTTCGGCTGCCCGTACGAAGGTCGGATCGATCCGGCGGCCGTCGTCGAGGCGGCGCGGAGGTCGGCCGAGGCCGGAGCGTCGTCGATCGGCCTCGCGGACACGATCGGCGTCGCCGTGCCCACCGAGGTGGCGGCCCTCGTCGACGCGGTCGTCGATGCCGTCGACGTGCCGGTCGGCGCGCACCTGCACGACACCCGCGGGCTGGCGATCGCCAATGGGCTCGTCGCCATCGAGCACGGTGCGGTGCGGCTCGACGCCAGCGTCGGCGGGCTCGGCGGGTGTCCGTTCGCTCCGGGCGCCAGCGGCAACGTGCCGATCGAGGACCTCGTCCACGCGCTCACCGGCATGGGCGTCGACACCGGCTGCTCGGTCGAGGGGCTGATCGAGGCGGCGCGCCTGGCCTGCGACGCGGTCGGCCGCCCGGTCGGGAGTCACGTCGGCATCGCCGGTCCGCGGTTCGCCACGCCGGTACCGTCTCCCGGATGACCGACGCGGGCTGGCTGACGAGCACGCACGTCGCCGTCGTCGCCGGCAAGGGGGGCGTCGGATCGTCGACGGTCGCCGCGGCGTACGCCCTCGCCGCCGCACGAGAGGGAGCCGACGTGCTGTTCGTCGCGGTCGACGGGCGTCCCGGGATGGGCACACTGCTCGGCGGCCGCCCGCTCGACCACAGCGATCGCATCCTGCAACGGGTCACGGGCGGAGGCCAGGTGCGGGGCCGGACGATCCCGGCGGATCAGGCGTTCGGCGACTACCTCGACCTGCGGGGCGTCGGGGGCATGTTGCGCCGCGCCGCATCGGCCGCCTCGCTGCCGATGATCGCCGCGGCGACACCCGGGCTCCAACACCTCCTCGTGCTCGGCAAGATCAAGGAGCTCGAACGGGAGCGGGCCGCCGACCTCATCGTCGTCGACGCGCCACCCGCTGGTCACGCCGCGCCCTTCCTGCGGTCGGCCACCGGTCTCTCCGACGTGGTGCAGTCCGGCCCGATCCGCGAACAGGCCGAGGAGGTGAACGCGATGCTCACCGACCCGGCCCGCTGCCGGGCGATGATCGTCACGCTGCCCGAGGTCACCCCCGTCACCGAGGGTCTCGAACTCGCCCGGGAGGTCGGCGGCGAACTGGGCATCGACCTGCTGCCGCTCGTGGTGAACTCGTGCTGGCCCGATCGCGAGGGTCTCGACAAGAGCCCGGCCGTGGCTGCGCGCACCCAGGGCGTCAAGCTGTCGGCCGCCTCGAAGCGGGCGCTCGATTCGTCGGCGGCGTTCGGGCGGGCGCGACTCGACCAGCAGCGGGCGCAGATCGCCCGGCTGCGCGCGGCCGTTTCCGCCGACGTGATCACGCTGCCCCGGCTGACGACGACCGACCTCGGTCGAGCGGAGCTGTCGGAGCTCGCCGACGAACTGGCGGACCGATGAGCGCGAGCGAAACCGGTGCGGCACCGGAGACGACGCTCGCCGTCGCCGTGAACGAAGCGTCGTTGCTCGTCACCTGTGGACCGGGTGGCGTCGGCAAGACCACCACCGCCGCCGCGCTCGGGGTGGCGGCGGCCCGCGCCGGGCGCCGCGTCGTGGTCGTGACGGTCGATCCGGCGCGCCGGCTGGCCGAGGCGCTCGGGCTGGAACTCGGGGCGGCGGCCGACGACCCGCACCACGTCAGCGGAGTCGGCGAGACGGGCGACGGCGAGCTGTGGGCGCTCATGCTCGACGCGGCCTCGACGTTCGACCGCCTGGTGCGCGAGCAGGCGTCGAGCCCGCAGCAGGCCGAGGCGCTCCTCGGCAACCCGGTCTACCGGGCGATCTCGGGGTCGCTGTCGGGCGCCCAGGAGTACATGGCGATCGAACGGCTCCACGAGCTGCACACGAGCGGCGAATGGGATCTCGTGATCGTCGACACGCCACCGTCGCGGCACGCCATCGACCTGCTCGAGGCGCCCGACCGGCTCGTCGGGTTCCTCAGCCATCCCGTCTACCGTGCCCTGACCCTCGGCCAGCGCACGTTCGCCAAGGTGACCAACGCCGCGGCGTCGATGTTCCTGTGGGCGGTGCGCCGTCTCGCCGGGCCGCAGATCGTCGAGGACACGATGGAGTTCTTCCGCTCGCTGGCCAACATCGAGCCCGGTCTGCGCCGCCGGGCGAGCGAGGTGTCGGTCCTCCTGCGCTCCGACCAGGCCACGTTCGTCGTGGTGTCGAGTCCCCGGGCCGAGGCGATCGGCGAGGCCGAGCACCTGGTCGACGCCCTGCGCGCCGGGCGCTTCCCGTTCGGGGGTGTCGTCGTCAACCTGATCCATCCGCTGCCCGACGAACTGCACGACGACTCCCTGGCCGATCTGCCGCCCGGGCCGCTCGCCGACCACGTCGCCTGGCACGACGACCTGCGCCGGCTCGCCCTGGCCGAACGGGCCGAGCTGGCGGCGCTCGTCGAGCTCGCCGGCACTGCGCCGGTGATCGAACTGGCCTTGCGCGCCGTCGACGTGCACGACGTGGAGGGCCTGGGCGACCTCGCCGATCATCTCGTCGGCCCGTCCCGGCGGCCCCATGCTGGCGGCCCCACATCGGCCGGCACGGATAACGTGATTGCGTGATCACTCGGAGCGCGGATGCGCGGCTCGACGGGTTCTTCACCCGGCCGGCTACCGAGGGCGTCTCGCTCGCGGTGGTCGTGATGCATCGTGGCGCGGTCGTCGCCGAGCAGTACGGGACCAAACCGGCCAACGCCTTCGAGCCCGAGCAGGCGGTCGATGCCGACACGACGTTGATCTCCTGGAGCATGGCGAAGTCGATCACCCACGCGGTGATCGGTCTGCTCGCGGTCGACGGTCTGCTCGACGTCGCCTCGCCGGCGCCGGTGCCCGAGTGGGCCGGCACCGAGAAGGAGGCGATCACGATCCTCGACCTGCTCGAGATGCGATCGGGACTCCACTTCATCGAGGACTACGTCGACGACGAGACGTCGAACTGCATCGAGATGCTCTTCGGCGGCACCGACCCGAGCCACGCCGCGTATGCCGCCGCACAACCACTCGAGCACCCGCCCGGCGACGTGTGGAGCTACTCGTCGGGCACCACGAACATCCTGTGTCGCATCGTCGGCGACGTGCTGACCGGTGCGGCCGGTGGCGATCCCGCGGTGCGACGTGAGGCGGTCGAGCGCTACCTGACCGCGCGGCTGTTCGGGCCTGTCGGCATGACGTCGGCGATCCCCAAGTTCGACGACGCCGGCGACTTCGTCGGCTCGTCCTACGTGTACGCGACGGCGCGCGACTTCGCCCGCTTCGGCGAGCTGTACCGGCACGACGGCGTCACCGGCTCGGGCAACGGCGTGCGCATCCTGCCCGCGGGTTGGCGCGACCACGCCCGCACGAAGGTGGCCCACGACCCCGAGAGCGGGTTCGACTACGGCCGCCACTGGTGGATGTGGCCGCAGTTCCCGGGGAGCCTGTCGTGCCACGGCTACCAGGGGCAGTTCACGATCGTCGTGCCCGACAAGGAGCTCGTGGTGGTCCACCTCGGGCTGACCCCCATCGAGGTCGCGCCGGCGCTGCGGCGCCGCCTGAGCGACCTCGTCGAGACGTACTGACGGTATGGGTCGACGGCATGGCCGAACCGATGAGTGACGCGATGAGCGACTCGGCATCGAGTCGCTACGACACGACCCACGAGATGGACCGCGGCGTGCTCCCGACCGGGGAGTTGCCGGCGCTGGTCAAGGACGACGTCGCGCCTCCGAAACGGCGGCGGCTGCGGCCCTTGCGGTTCACGATCAAGGTGTTGCTGCTGATCGTCCTCGCGGTGTTCCTCGGGCCGCCGGTGCTCACCGGATTCCGTCAGGCCGCCGACACCATCGGCAGCGTCAACCCGGCGCTGATCGCCGCAGGGTTCGTCCTGCAGTTCATCTCGCTCGCCTGCTACTCGTTCCTCACCAAGGCGTCGCTCGGCTCGGCCGGTTCGAAGCTGTCGCACTGGCGGGTCTTCCGGATCCAGCTGAGCACGAAGGCGCTGTCGAACATCGTCCCCGGCGGGAACGCGGCCGGCTCGGCGCTCGGCTACCGCCTCCTCACGCTGTCCGGCATCAGCGGCCCCGATGCCGGGTTCGCGCTCGCCACGGCCGGCATCGGCTCGGCTGTCGTGTTGAACATCATCTTCTGGCTCGGGCTCGTGATCTCGATCCCGATCCGTGGGGTGAACCCGCTGTACGGGCTCGCTGCCGTCGTCGGCGTGATCATCATGGCCATCGCGGCGATGCTCGTGATCGGGTTGACCGACGGTCAGGGGCGGGCGGAGAAGGCGGCGCGCTGGATCGCCCGCAAGCTCAGCCTCAACGAGGACCGGTTCGCCGCAGTCCTGCGTCAGGTGGGCGAACGGGTGGAGGAGCTGGTCAGCGACCGACAACTGTTGCGGGTGGTGGTGTTCTGGGCGACGTTCAACTGGCTGTTCGACATGGCCTCGCTGTGGATGTTCCTGCGCGCCTTCGGCGGCTCGCTGAGCCTCGACGCCCTGGTCGTCGCGTTCTGCCTCGCCAACGTGATGGCCGCCATCCCGATCCTGCCCGGTGGTCTCGGTGTCGTGGAGGGTACGTATATCGCCGTGCTGGTCAGCTTCGGGTTGCCGAAGCGTGTCGTCGCTCCCGCCATCGCCGCGTACCGGATGGCGCAGTACCTGATGCCGATCGCGCTCGGCGCACTCGCCTACGCGTCCCTCCGGGTCGGGCCGTGGAAGATCGAGAAGCGTGACCGCCTGATCAGGCTGCGCGACCTGGCCCGCGTCGAAACGGCCAAGGGCGAGTCGCGGATCGACTTCGCGTTGCGCTTCCAACGCGAGCCGGCGCCCGAGGGTGCGGTCGAGCAGGACCTGGGCGAGCCGGACCTGGGCGAGCATGACCTGGGCGAGCCGGACGATCCGGGTGAGCAGGAGCTGGACGACACACCGGACGTCGAACCCGAGCCCGTCGACAACTTGCCGACCGACTGAGCACCGACGGAATGGGCGCGGGCGGTACCGTCGGCGCCATGACCACGCACGAGCGCCCGTTCGGCCGCTGCCTCGAAGACTTCACGCCCGGCGACATCCTGCGCCACTGGCCCGGCAAGACGATCACCGAGTACGACGACCACCTGTTCTGCATGATCACGATGAACCATCATCCGTTGCACACGAACGACTGGTTCGCCGCCAACTCGGTGCAGGGCCGCAACGTGGTCGTCGGCAACCTCGTGTACAGCCTCGTGCTCGGCATGAGCGTGCCCGACGTGAGCGGCGCGGCGATCGCCAACCTCGAGGTCGAGACGCTGCAGCACAAGTTCCCGACGTTCCACGGCGACACGATCCACGCCGAGACCCGCGTGCTCGAGGTGAAGGAGTCGTCGTCGAAGCCCGACCGCGGCGTCGTGACCGTCGAGACGAAGGGCTTCAACCAGGACGGCAAGGAGGTGTGCTACTTCAAGCGCAAGGTGTTGATCTGGAAGCGCGAGTTCGCCCCCGACCGCACCCGCCCCTACGACGGCACCGACGTCTGGGACTGACCGTCACGTCCCGTCCCACCCGTCCCACCCCAACCCCGAACGCGTGAACAATGTGCGCACCTGAGCCGCAGATTGATCACGCATTCGTCGGTGCCGGGCCCGTCGATGTCGGTGCGGTGCTGGCGTGGGGGATGCCGCGGCTGCGCGATCTGCCGTGGCGACGGGTCCGTGACCCGTGGGCGATCCTCGTCGCCGAGGTGATGCTCCAGCAGACGCAGGCCCTGCGCGTGATCCCGAAGTGGGAGGCGTTCCTCGTGTCGTTCCCGACGCCGGCAGCCTGCGCCGATGCGACACTCGGCGACGTGCTGCGCCTCTGGCACGGCCTCGGCTACCCGCGGCGGGCCCGCAATCTCCACCTCGCCGCACGGGAGATCGTGGATCGGCACGGCAGTGTCGTGCCCGATGCGCTCGACGACCTGCTCGCCCTCCCCGGGATCGGCGCGTACACCGCCCGTGCGGTGCTCGCGTTCGCCTACGAACGCGACGTGGCGGTGATCGACACCAACATCGCCCGCGTGCTCGCCCGGACATCCGGCGTGCGGCTGACGCCGAAGAACGCCCAGGCCGCGGCCGATGCGCTCGTCCCTCGAGGCGAAGGTTGGGCGTGGAACCAGATCCTGATGGATCTCGGTGCCACCACCTGCCGCCCCACGCCGATCTGTGGCGGGTGTCCGATCGCATCGACGTGCGAGTGGCGACGGCGCGGCTCGCCGCAGCCGGATCCCGCGCTCGGATCGGCGGGCGTCAGCGGCCGGCAATCGCGCTTCGAGGGCAGCGACCGCCAGGCGCGCGGCCGGGTCTTGTCGGCGCTGGTCGGCCATGCCACCCCGGCCGGCAGCTTCGATCAGCGGATCCTCGCCGACCTCGTCGCCGACGGCCTCGTCGTCGTCGACGCCGGCATCGCCTCGCTCCCGTAGCGATCCACCCGCCCGGTCTCGGACACATTTCGTTCGGAATCCGATCGTTTCGTGCCCGAGACCGTCAGGTGGGGGCAGGGTCCGACGCGTTCCGCCAGCGTTCGACGACCTCGCGGATGCGTTCCGCGGTGGGCCCGGGGGCGAGCGTGATGGCGCGGTAGGTGAACCGCACGACGATCCATCCGCTGGCAGTCAACTCGGCGTCGCGCCGATGATCCCGTTCGAACTGGTCCTGGGACAGTCCATGGGTCGCCCATCCGTCGCATTCGAGCACGATCGGTGTCCCGACGACCCAGAAGTCGACCTCCCAGCCTTCGATCCGCTTGTGGAACTCGACGGTCGGGAGACGGTAGCGGTCGACCAACCGACGCATCGCCTGCTCGAGGAGCGAGTCGGCGGGGCGGGCGTCGATCGACCACGCATCGATCGCCGAGCGCAGCGCGGCCACGCCGGTGCGGCCGGGACGAGCGTGGGCGACCAGCGCCGCTTCGAGGGCGCCGAGCGTCACGAGTCGGGCGGCGAGCGCGTGCCCGACCGCCGCTTCGACGCCGCCCGGATCGACCGCGCCGAGGTCGCAGAGCGTGCGCACGATGTTCGTGCACCGGATGTTGGAGCGCCGTTGTGGCGGAATGAGGTCTGCGAGATCGGTCGGCCGATGGATGCAGATGCCGGGGCGGTGCCGTGTGCCGCGACGGTCGAGCACGATCAGGTCGACCGGGTCGTCGTCCGGTCGGGGCCCACCCCAGAGGTACATCGCCGATCGGTGTGACGCCAGTGCGCCTGGTCCGACCGCCAACCACGCCGCGGTGATGCGTTGCTCGACGGTGTCCGCGGTCCCGGCCAGTCGGGCGACGCCCGGATGGAGCCGGATGAGCGCACCGCTGCGCACTGCTCGCCGCCAGGCCTGGCCGTCGAGGCCGGTCATGCGCTCGCGTCACCACGCCGTGGTGCCGGCGGGCGACCGTGTCGAGTTCGACGAGTTTCATGCCCGATCGTGGGTGGCGAGACCGTCCCAGGCGGAAACCCAACCGTCGGCCGACGGGACTCGGCCACATTTCGATCGGAATCCGATCGTTTCGTGTCCGAGACGTCCCGAAGCAGACCGGACCGGTCGCCGTCGGTCACCTTGGGGCGGTTCGGGTGGTTCTCGTACGGTTGGGGGCGATGCGCCCTCCCAAGGACTTCTTCCGACCGCTCGCCGTCGGGGCTCCCGAGCCCGTTCACGAGATCCCGTTCCGGCCGAGCCGGGTGATCCACTTCTTCCCGGCCGCCAACGAGAAGATGCGCTCCAAGGTGCCCGAGATCGCGCCGACGGTCGACATCCTGCTCGCCAACCTCGAAGACGGTGTGCCGGCCGATCAGAAGATCGCCGCGCGAGCGGGTCTCGTCGAGGTCGCCCGCGACGTCGACTTCGGCGACACGCAGTTCTGGACGCGCGTCAACAGCCTCGACTCGCCGTGGGGTCTCGACGACCTGACCGCCGCCGTGCTCGAAGCCGGCCACCGGCTCGACGTCATCATGATCCCCAAGGTCGAGGGGCCGGAGGACATCCACTACGTCGATCGGCTGCTCGCCCAGCTCGAGGCGAAGGCAGGACTCGACCGGCCGATCCTCGTGCACGCGATCCTCGAGACGGCCCGCGGCGTGGCGAACGTGGAGGAGATCTGCGGCGCCTCACCGCGCATGCAGGGACTGTCGCTCGGCCCCGCCGACCTCGCCGCCAATCGGCGGATGAAGACGACGCGTGTCGGCGGCGGCCATCCCGGCTACCTCGTGCGCGCCGATCCGTCCGGCGACGACATCGACGAGCCCCGCACGACCTACCAGCAGGACCTGTGGCACTACACGATCGCCCGCATGGTCGATGCCTGCGTGATGCACGGCATCCTCCCGTTCTACGGGCCCTTCGGCGACATCAAGGACACGGTCGCCTGCGAGGACCAGTTCCGCAACGCCTACCTGCTGGGATGCGTCGGTGCGTGGAGCCTCCATCCCGTGCAGGTCGACATCGCCAAGCGGGTGTTCAGTCCCGACCCGTCCGACGTCGCCCACGCCCAGCGGGTGATCGAGGCGATGGGCGACGGCACCGGTGCGGTGCTGCTCGACGGCAAGATGGAAGACGACGCCTCGGTCAAGCAGTGCCGGGTGATCGTCGCGCTGGCCCGCCAGCTCGCCGAACGCGACGCGTCGCTCGCCTCGCTCTACGGTTTCGCCTCATGAACGACGGCCTCCGCCCCGAGGAATCCGCCGAGCTGCGCCCGCGCCGCTCGGTGCTGTACATGCCCGCCGCCAACGAGCGGGCACTCGAGAAGGCGCAGACGATCCCCGCCGACGCGATCATCTTCGACCTCGAGGATGCGGTCGCCCCCGACGCCAAGCCAGACGCCCGGGCGAAGGCCGTCGCCGCGGTGCAGTCCGGCCTGTACGGCGGTCGCGAGTTGACGATCCGCTGCAACGGCCTCGACACCGAGTGGGGCGAGGCCGACATCGCAGCCGCGGGTGCGGCGGGACCGTCGGCCGTCGTCATCCCCAAGGTCGACAGCGGTCGATGCCGTCGACGCGGTCGCCGCGCAACTGGACGGTGCGGGAGCGCCCTCGTCGGTGCGCATCTGGCCGATGATCGAGACGCCGACGGCGATGTTCAACGTGCGCGCCATCGCCGCCCACCCTCGGGTCGCCGTGCTCGTGATGGGCACGAACGACCTCGCCAAGGAGCTGCGTTCACCGATCGTGCCGGGCCGCCACCCGCTCGTTCCGCATCTCGCCACGGCGCTGCTGGCGGCGCGGGAAGCCGGCAAGGTGATCCTCGACGGCGTGTACAACGACGTGAAGGACGCCGACGGGTTCGAGGCGGAGTGCCGGCAGGGCATGGAGATGGGCTTCGACGGCAAGACGCTGATCCATCCGAGCCAGGTCGAGCCGGCCAACACCGTGTGGGCGCCGTCGGCCGCCGAGGTCGACTACGCCGAGCGCGTGATCGCCGCGTTCGACGAAGCCGTCGCCGACGGTCGCGGCGTGGTCACCGTCGACGGGCGCATGATCGAGAACCTCCACGTCGCCAACGCCCGCCGCGTCCTGGCCGTGGCCGCCGCCATCGCCGCCCTCAGGTAACCCTGCCTTTTCGGACCGGGTCCGAAAAGGCAGGGTGCTCACGGTTCGGTGATGGCGGCGAGGATGGCGTCGAACGCGGCGTCGGCGTAGGCGACCATCTCGTCGTCGGTGCGGTCCTGGATCGGGTGCGGCGTGAACACGCGCGCCACCGCCGGGAAGCCGAGCGACGTCGACTGGGCGATCGCGGCGTCGACGAACTCGTCGGAGGCGACGAACATCCCCGGGATGCCACGGAGTTCGAGATCGTTGATGTCGTGCACACTGCACGACGTGCAACTGCCTCAATCGGCGAGCGCCTCGATCACGACGTGGCACTCGACGGCGATCTGGTGGCGGAGATCGGCCGGCGCCGGCTTGGTGAACGTCGGCTTGCGGTAGCGGTTCACGGCGGCGCCGTGCTCCACGAGACGGCGTTCGATCTGATCGAGGAACACGTCGCCGCGCGGCTTGGAGATGTCGAGGAGCCCGACCGTGAGTCCGTCGAGCGATGCAGGGCGGCGCACACATTCGCGCGTGCCGACGGAGCGCTCGCTGGTGGGATCGAGAATCGTGCGGGTCATGACGGTGTTCAGTATTGCACCGCTCGTGTCACGGGGGTCGACCCGATCGCACCGTTGGCCCAGCCGCCGATGATCTCCGAGAACAACCCGGCCCCGCCACCGGCATAGGCGAGCAGGAGGCCGCCGTCGCGGAACTTCGGCACCGAGGCCACGTCGGCGAACCCCTCGGGGATCCCCTCGGCCATGCCTCCCGCGCCCCGCACGAGCTCCGCGCCCGGGCGGTCCAGGTGGGCGCGGATACCGGCCAGCACCTCCTCGCGTCCCCATCCGGCGTCGGCGAACACCCGGGCATGTTCGGGGCCGAGTACGAGGATCGCGTCGAATCCCAGGACGAGCTTGGGGTGATGCAACGTCTGCAGCGACGCCGCGAGCGAGCGGGCGAGCGAATCGGGTTCGCGTGACAACTGGTCGACGACGCACCGTGTCCCTTCGCCCGGGAACAGCGTGATCGCATCCGTGCCGGCCGGGATCCCGTGCTCGCCGGCGATCGTGCCGAACGGCGACTCGGCGTCGTTCTCGGCGAAGCAGAACCCGATCTTGCCGGGTGATCCGTGGGTCGCCCGGTCGACCTCGCCCGGCCGACCGCCGCCGACGTTGCGGATCACCAGTTGCAGCGCCCGGCCGATCGTCGAGTTGGCGCGGTTGCCCTGACCCAGCGCGTTGCCGCGGCAGTTCATCCCGATGGCGCGGGTGCCCGGCCCGCTGCACACGATCACCGGTCCGGCCGGCATCGTCGTGGCGAGCAGGCCGTGGATGTTGAACTCGCTCGTGCACGCCGCCTCGACCGCGGTCAGCACCCACGGCAGGTACTCGGGCTTGCAGCCGGCCATCACCGCGGCGATCGCCACCTTCTCCACGGTCGTTTCCACGAGGTCGGGCGGCACGACCGCCACGATCTCCGACGGGGCACGAGTGGTGCCGGTCAGCATCCGCATCACCCGCGCCTCGGTCGGCGGCACGACGGGGAGACCGTCGCTCCAGCCGCGGTCGAACATCATCTCGATGTCGTCCTCGGCCTCGGCGACCTCGATGCGTCGCGACGCCAGCACCGACGCGCCGAACCGCACGCGCAGCGCGTCGACGAGATCCGGGTCGACGCTCATCGATCCGCACCCGGGGCGGAACACGGGCAGGTCGCCGCCGAGCCCGGCGACACCGGTGATGCGTTCCCACTCGGGCCGTTGCCAGCCGACGGTGCGCTCGACCTCGACACCGTCGACGACGCGCAGCACGGTCGGCACCGTCTCGATCTCGTGGTGCCAACTGACCGCCAGGTCGCGATCGTCGAGGGCCGAGGGCGTGCCCGGGAAGTCGAGGTCGTCCTGGGTGTAGACGGTGAGGTCCACGGCGGCGTCGAGCGCGCCGAGGACGGGAACGACCATCCGGCACGTCTCGCACTCGCGCTTCACCACGACGACGATCCCATCCGGCAGCGTTGGCGCGTCGCTCATACCAGATGGACGGTAGTGCGGGGTGACTTGGTGCCTGCGACCGACGTCACGTCGGCCGCGCTTGTGTCCGACGACACGCGACCACGTATCGTGCGTCCATCGGGGGTTCACCAACACCACACGCCGCGACCGACGGGATGCGCGTCACGTTCCACGGCGTCCGTGGTTCGACGCCGTGCCACGGCCCTGAGATCGTCCGCTACGGAGGCAACACGTCCTGTGTCGCGCTCGACATTCCCGGCCATCGGCCGATCGTCTTCGACCTCGGAACCGGCCTGCGCTACTTCGGCCAGCAGTGCTCGCTCGACCAGCCGTTCGCCGCCACGTGTCTGCTCACGCACCTCCACTGGGACCACATCCAGGGGCTGCCGTTCTTCAAGCCGCTCCTGCGCGACGGCTCGGACATCTGCATCTATGCGCCGCTGCAGGACGGCGACCTGACGGTCGAGGACGTCTTCGCCGACACGATCAAGCCGCCGTTGTTCCCGATCCATTTCGCGATGCTGCCCGGCATGATCCAGTTCAACGAGGTGTCGAACGACGAGTTCATGCTCGGTGACGACATCCAGGTGATGTCGCGTCTGATCCCGCACGTCGGCAACACGTTGGGGTACCGCGTCACGTGGAGCGGCACCTCGGTCACCTACATCAGCGACCATCAGATGCCCTCCGACGGGAGCTTCTCCGCCACGCCGGGTGCCCTCGACCTGTGTCGCGACGCCGACGTGCTGATCCACGACGCGCAGTACACGCCGGCCGAGTTCCGCGAGAAGAACACCTGGGGTCACTGCACCGTCGAGTACGCGGTGTGGCTCGCCGCCGAGGCGGGGGTGAAGCAGCTCGTGCTGTTCCACCACGATCCCGCGCACAACGACGACGCGCTCGACATCCTCACCGCGGCGGCCGTCGACTGCGGCAAGAAGATGGGTGTCGACGTGATCGCCGCCCGCGAGGGCCTCGTCCTCGAACTCTGAGCCGGCTGTCGGCACACTGATCGCCGATGGACACCGTCTCGCTCGTCGCCTCGATCGTCGTGGGCGTCGCGTTCGTGGTGGCCGGCGCGTCGAAGATCGCCGCCGGTGGGTCGTGGCCGGCGCAGGCCCGTGGTCTCGGGGCACCGGCGTGGACGATCCCGATCGTGCCGTGGGTGGAGATCGTCGTCGGCGCGCTGCTGATCGCTCAGGCCGTGCCGCCGTGGCCCGCCATCGCCGCACTGGTGATGCTCGTGGCGTTCACGGCGCTGATCGGCAACTCCCTCGCCCACGGCCGGCGTCCGCCGTGCGCCTGCTTCGGCGCCTGGTCGGCCAAACCGATCGGCCCCGCCCACCTCGCCCGCAACGCCGTCCTCATCGCCCTCGCCGTCCTCGCGTTGTTCTGAAGATGTCACGTGGGGTCAGACCCCACGTGACATGTTCGAACCGGTCACGTCGTGGCGAGGATGAAGGCGAGGGTGCGGGCCTCGTCGCGCCAGGCGTCGTAGCGGCCGGTCGGTCCGCCGTGGCCGGCGCCCATCTCCGTGCGCAGGAGGATCGGGCGGTCACCCGTGTTCACCGAACGGAGCCGGGCGACCCACTTGGCCGGCTCGTGCACGCTGACCCGGGGATCGTTCAGCCCGGCCGTGGCGTAGATCGCCGGGTACGCCGCGGGCACGGTGTTGTCGTAGGGCGCGTAGTGCTCGATGATCGACGCGAACGGTTCCTCGCGCGGGTCGCCCCACTCCTCCCACTCGGTGATCGTCAGCGGCAGCGTCGGGTCGCTCATCGTCGACACGACGTCGACGAACGGCACCTCGGCGACGGCGCTGGCGAACAGGTCGGGGCGCATCGTGATGCACGCACCGACGAGCAGCCCGCCGGCCGAACCACCGCGGATGCACACCCGTCCCGGCGCGACCACCTGTGCGTCGATGAGATGCTCGACGCAGGCGATCGTGTCGGTGAACGTGTTGACCTTCGACTCGAGCTTGCCGTCGAGATACCACTGCCGGCCCAACTCGCCGCCGCCGCGCGGGTGGACGAGCGCCCACACGAAACCACGGTCGAGCAGCGACAGCCGGGCGACGGAGAACCACGGCGGCATCGACGCTTCGTACGCGCCGTATCCGTAGACGACGCTCGGTGCCGTTCCGTCGAGCAGCGTGTCGACGTGGTGCACGATGTCGATCGGCAGCCTCGCGCCATCGGCGGCGGTGGCCCACAGGCGCGTCGACGTGTAGCGATCGAGATCGACGTTCGGGGTCGGCACCTGCTTCAGCAGTGTGCGTTCCGCGGTGCGGACGTCCTCGTCGTACAGCGTCGGCGGCACGGTCGTGGACTGCGTGCCGAAGCGCAGCAGCGTCGTCCGCCACTCCGGGTTCGACGCCATGTCGACGTCGTGTGGTGCGTCGCCGAGGTCGAGCGTGCGCTCCGCGCCGTCGCGGAACACGATGCGCAGGCGCGGCTGGGCATCGGCCCATTCGTGGATCACGAGATGCTCGGCGAACGGGTCGGCGCCGGTGATCCGGCGGCCGGCCTCGTGGGGCACCAGTTCGCTCCACGCCGCGGGATCGGTCCAGTCGCCCGCCGTCGGCGCGACGAGGAGCCGGAAGTCGACCGCGTCGAGGTTCGTGTGCATGATCATCCGGTCGCCCCAGTGGTCGACCGAGTACTCGACGTCGTCGCGGCGCGGGGCCACGAGGACCGGCTCGCCGGTCGGATCGTCGGTCGACAGGAGCCGCATCTCGCTGCTCGTCTTGCTCGCCGACTGGATGATCACGAAGTCGTCGGAGCGGGTCTCGCCGAGACCCACGAAGTAGCGCTCGTCGGTCTCCTCGAAGACCAGCGTGTCGGGCGTGCCGTCGGGGCCGCCACCGACCTCGTGTCGCCACACGCGGTACGGCCGCTCCTGCTCGTCGGCGGTGACGTAGAACAGGTAGCGCCCGTCGCGTGACCACGCCGTACCGGCGTTGCACACGTCGATGATGTGGTCGATGCGATCGTCGCCGGTCGCCAGGTCGCGGATGTGCAACGTGTAGTGCTCGTCGCCGTCGATGTCGAACGACCACGCCACGAGCATGTGGTCGTGCGAGAGGTCGAACGCGCCGACGTCGAAGTACTCGTGATCGGCGGCCTCCACGTTCTCGTCGAGGAGGATCTCGCTCGTCGCCTCCTCGGCGGTCGGCCCGCGATGATGGATCGGGTAGCTCGACCCTTCGAGCGTGCTCGTGACGTACCACCAACCGCCCGAGAACACCGGGACCGACATGTCGGTCTCCTGGATGCGCGACTTGATCTGCTCGAAGATCTCCTCGATCGTGTCGCTGCGGGCGTCGAACCACGCGTCGGCGTAGACGTTCTCCGCGGCGAGGTAGGCGAGCAGCTCCGGGTCGTCGAGTGTGCGCATCCAGGCCCACGGGTCGTCGACGTCGCCGGTCGGCCGGTGCCACGTGTGGGGCCGGGTGGGAGCGATCGGTGGGGCGGGTGTGGCGCCCGTCGTGGGGCTCGACTCGGGATGCTGAGAGGCGGGGGCGGTTGGTTCAGTCACGGCGGAGCCAATGTAGACAGAGCGGGGTACCGTTTCGTCCACCATGCGCGTGTGGATCGACCAGGACCTGTGCACCGGCGACGGTCTCTGCGTCGACCATTGCCCCGACGTGTTCGTCCAGCTCGAGGACGGCATCGCCTACGTGGCCGAGGCCGGCCAGCCGCTCAACGATCCCGGCGGATCGGGCAGCCTCGCCCACGTTCCGGCGAGGAGTGTCGTCGATGTGATCCACGCCGCCGAGCAGTGCCCGGGGGAGTGCATCTTCATCGAGATCGACGTGCCGCTCGCCGAGGACGACCCCCTCGACGACGAATTCGCCGCCTGACCCTCCTGCGGGCCCTGTCCGCCAACCTGCGCGCGACCGGGCGTCGAACGCGTGAACAATGTGCGCCGTAGCTGCGCAGATTGTTCACGCGATCGTCGGCGGGTGATTGCCGCCGGGAATTGTTACTATGGCGGTAGTGCAAATTATTCCACGACGTCTGCACGCAGGAGTGGTTCGATGACTTCCTTCGATCTCGATCTCAGCAAGTACGACCTCGGCTGGAGTGACTCCGTCGAGTACGCGTTCACGCCCGAAAAGGGCATCAATCCCGGCGTCGTCGAGCAGATCTCGTGGTGGAAGGGTGAGCCGCGCTGGATGACGCAGATGCGCCAGCGGTCGCTGCGCCTGTTCGAGAAGAAGCCGATGGCCGAGTGGTTCGCGGTGAACATGCCCGACATCGACTTCCAGGACATCTACTACTACCTGCGCCCGGCGGGCGAGCAGGTCGACGAGTGGGACCAGCTCCCCGAAGAGATGATGCGGACGTACGAGAAGCTCGGCATCCCCGAGGCGGAGCGGCAGTATCTCGCCGGCGTCACCGCCCAGTACGAGTCGGAAGTCGTCTACCACAAGAACCGTGACGACCTCGCCGAGCAGGGGATCCTGTTCTGCGACATGGACACCGCGCTGCGCGAGTATCCCGACCTCGTCAAGCAGTACTTCGGCACGATCATCCCGCCCGGCGACAACAAGTTCGCGGCGCTGAACACGTCGGTGTGGTCGGGCGGCTCGTTCATCTACGTGCCGCCGGGCGTCGAGGTGGAGATGCCGCTGCAGGCGTATTTCCGGATCAACTCCGAGAACGCCGGCCAGTTCGAGCGGACGTTGATCATCGCCGACGAGGGCTCCAAGGTCCACTACATCGAAGGCTGCTCGGCACCCGTCTACACGAGCGACTCGCTGCACTCCGCCGTCGTCGAGATCGTCGTCAAGCCGCACGCCCGGGTCACGTACACGACGATCCAGAACTGGTCGCCGAACGTCTACAACCTGGTCACGAAGCGGGCCCGCGTCGAGGCGTACGGGCACATGGAGTGGATCGACGGCAACATCGGCTCGAAGCTGACGATGAAGTACCCGTCGGTGTACCTCGTGGGCGAGGGCGCCACCGGCGAGGTGCTGTCGGTGGCCTATGCCGGGGCAGGCCAGCACCAGGACGCCGGCGCCAAGATGGTCCACGCCGCGCCGAACACGAGCTCGAAGATCGTGTCGAAGTCGATCAGCAAGGACGGTGGCATCACCACCTACCGCGGCCTCGTGCGCATCGACGAAGGCGCGACCGGCGCGAAGAGCCATGTGGAATGCGATGCGCTGATCCTCGACGAACTGTCGACGTCGAAGACGTTCCCGTACATGGAGATCGGCGAGCGCGATTCGCAGGTGGGCCACGAGGCGACCGTGTCGAAGATCGCCGACGAGCAGCTCTTCTACCTGATGAGCCGCGGCCTCTCCGAGGAGCAGGCGATGGGCATGATCGTCAACGGCTTCATCGAGCCGATCACCAAGACGCTGCCCATGGAGTACGCCGTCGAGTGGAGCCGCCTCATCGAACTGCAGATGGACGGCTCCGTCGGCTGAACATGAAACGCCTGGGGTCAGACCCCAGGCGTTTCAGGTCACCGATGTGTCAGATGTAGTAGCCGAACACGTCGACGATGAACTGGGTGCTGCCGGCCTGATCGCCGCAGAACACCTTGATCTGGCGTGATGGCGTCCAACTTGACCGTGATCGAGTTGGCGATCTGCGTGACGCCGAGGTTCCAGTTGAGCAGCGACGTCGACGTCGCCGTCGCATCGCCCGGCGCGACCGCCAGGAAGTTCTTGTCGGTCGGGTCCGCCGCCGTCAGGTTGATCTCGACCGCGGTTGCCCCGGCCGGCACTGCATCGGTGAGCGTGACCGCACCGGCCGCGTTGTGGCCGTCGGCGACGCTCACCACGCGCGATGCGTTCGGCGCCAACGGTCCGTTCGGCGTGTACGCCGCGATACGGGAGTCGTAGGCACGCTGGGGAGCGATGGAGTGGAACGTGCCGCTGCCGGTGGTGCCCGCCAGCTGGACGAAGCGCACTGCGGTCGGTGCCGCCGTGGTGGGCGCCGGAACGGTGAACCACAGGGTGCCGTCCTTGTCGACGTACAACTCGCCGGCGACGTGGGTGCCAGGCGTCGGACCGGAGACCGCGGTCGCTCCCGATGGCAGGAACGACGACTTGCGGGCCGTTCGCCGACTGCACGGCCAGGCTCCCCTGGGGTGCCGGAGTGGTGGCGGTCGCTGCCGCCGGCGCCGCGCTGACGGCAACGAATCCGGAACCTGCGTTCCGGAGGTCGTGAGGGTTGTCGGCAGCGTCGCCGGTGTTGCGCCGTGACCGTATGAGTCGATCGGGTCGCCGCTGTCGGCCGCCTCCGCCGTGCGGCCGAGGGCGACTGCGGCGACTGCCGCGCCGGCGCCACCGATCGCCATTTTGCGCAGCAACGCCCGCCGATCCGATTCGTGGGTCGTCGGTGACTCGTTCGTGTCGATGTTTTCGTCGATTTGGGTCATTCGTTCCTCCGTTGGATCTTGCTGTGCCAGTTGGCCCGGGCGCTATACCCGCGCGTCCGAGGCCGTAACCATTCTGCAACATTGGATCCGGCGGTATGGCGCGGCCCGCCCGATGTGCGATCGCATCGCGCCGTAGCATGGGGGGCGTGCCGATGCGGACCGAATGCAAGAACTTCGAGAGCCGTTCCTATCCGAACGGCGACACGGTGCGGAAGTGCAACCTCGACCTGGCGCCCGACGCCCCCTGGCGTTGCCCCGAGGCGTGTCCTGCGTTCGAACGGCGCCTCGCCGACGTCGCCTGGACCCACGGCTCCCTCGTCGTCCCACCGACCCCGCCCGAGCCGGCCGGCCTCGACGACGGAACGGCCGCGGCCGTCCTCGACGAAGCCGAGGACATCTTGAACAACGCGGGTTCGGAGATCCGGGCCGAGGTCGAAGCCGAACAGGCGCGAGGCCGGCAGAACGTCTTCAAGCGCATCTTCGGCCGCAAGCGCTGACGGCAACGAGGCAGCCTGACGCGAGCAATTTCTCCTACGGCCGTAGGGGAATTTCCCGCCCCGCGTCCGTAGCATTGGGGCCGTGTCTGCGTTCACTCCCGACGCAGTGCGAGCTGCCGGTAGCCCCTGGTCGGACTGGGCGGAAATCCGTCTGGCCGCCGCCGAGCGTTTCGTCGCTGCCTCCCTCCCCTCGCCCGACGAGGAGATCTGGCGGTACAGCCGCATCGATCAGCTCGACCTCGACAGTTTCCGGCCCGAGCGGGTCGACACCACGATCGAGGGACCCGCGGAGCTCCTCGCTGAACTGATCGTCGACGCCGAGCCCGAGCTGTTCCCCGACGACACGCCCGACGTGTTCGCCGAGGCCAACCGTGCGTTCATGACACCGACGGTCATCCGGGTTCCCGCCGGGCGCGTCGTCACCGACCCGATCGTCGTCACCCACACGATCGCCGGATCCGGTGTCGCGGTGTTCCCGCGCCTCGTCGTCGACGCGGGTGCCGACAGCGAGGTCACCGTCGTCGAACGGTTCGTCGCCGCCCCCGGCGCCGAGGACGATCATGCGCTCGTCGTGCCCGTGCTGCAGGTGCGCTCCGGTCAGGCGGCCCGCGTCCGCTACCTGGCGATCAACGAGACGGGCACCGACACCTGGCAGATCGGCAACCAGCAGTCGGTCGGCGAGCGCGACTCGTCGACACTGCTCGCCACCGTCACGCTGGGCGGCGATTACGTCCGGGCCCGCACCGAGGCCCGGCTGACCGGCAAGGGCGGCTCGACCCGACAGGTCGCGCTGTACTTCGCCGGCGGCACCCAGATGCACGACTTCCGCACGATCCAGGACCACGACGCCCCGCACACGTCGAGTGACCTGTTGTTCAAGGGCGCCGTGCAGGACCACGCGGCCAGCGTCTACACCGGCCTGATCAAGATCCGCAAGCACGCCGGCGGCAGCACCGCCTACCAGACGAATCGCAACCTCACCCTGTCCGAGGGGGCGTGGGCCGAGAGCGTGCCGAACCTCGACATCGAGACCAACGACGTCAAGTGCAGCCACGCCTCGACGGTCGGCCCGATCGACGAGGACCAGCGCTTCTACCTCGAGAGCCGCGGGGTGCGGCCGGAGGTCGCCGAGCGGCTCGTGGTGCTCGGGTTCTTCGACGAGGTCATCGCCCAGCTGCCCGTCGGCGCGATCGCCGACGATCTCCGGCTCCGCGTGTCGAACAAGCTCGACCTCGGATCGACGATGACGGCCACACCGGTCGGAGCCTCGTCATGACCGTCGTGTGCCGCTTCGACGAGCTCGCCGACGGTGGGGTGCGCGGGGTCGACGTCGACGGTGTGCCCGTCGCGGTCGTGCGCATCGGCGACGAGGTCTACGCCGTGGACGACACGTGCAGCCACGCCAACGTCCTGCTGTCCGGCGGCGAAGTGTGGTGTGACGAGCTCGAGATCGAGTGTCCGAAGCACGGCAGCATGTTCAGCCTCGTGACCGGCGATGCGGTCACCCTGCCGGCCACGCAGCCGGTCGCCGTACACGACGCCTCGGTCGTCGACGGTGACGTCGTCGTCACGTTGCGGAACAAGTCGGGCGCCAGCACATCGGGCAGCGGTACATCCGGAACGGAGTCGACGTCGTGAGCACCCTCGAGATCAAGAACCTGCATGCTGCGGTCGGCGACAGGGAGATCCTGCGCGGCATCGACCTGACGGTCAGCTCGGGCGAGGTGCACGCGGTGATGGGCCCGAACGGCGCCGGCAAGAGCACGCTGTCGGGTGTGGTCATGGGCAAGCCCGGCTACACGGTCACCGCCGGCACGGTCACGCTCGACGGCATCGACCTCCTCGCGCTCGCCCCGTGGGAGCGGGCGGTCGCCGGCGTGCATCTCGTGATGCAGTATCCGACCGAGGTCCCCGGCGTGATGCTCGACGACGTGCTCACCGAGGCGTTGACGAGCCGCGGGCGCTCCGTCGCCGATCTCGACGCCACGCTGCGCCGCGAGGCGGGCCGGATCGGATTCGACGAGCGCTTCCTCGACCGGGCGTTGAACGTCGACCTGTCGGGCGGCGAGAAGAAGCGCAACGAGACCCTGCAGCTCGCCATCCTCCAGCCGCGCATCGCCATCCTCGACGAGCTCGACTCCGGTCTCGACATCGACGCGCTGCGCGACTGCGCCCGCCGGGTCGAGGCGATGAGCAACGACCGCGAAGGCGGCGCCGAACCGCTCGGCGTGCTGGCGATCACGCACTACAACCGTCTGCTCCACGAGTTGAAGCCCGATCACGTGCACATCCTCGCCCAGGGGCGGATCGTGGCGACGGGCGGCCCCGAGCTCGCGCTGCAGCTCGAGACCGACGGCTACGCGGCGTTCGCCGAGGACGCCGAACTGCCTGCTGACGATGCGTCGCCCGGCGGTCTCGACGACCTGTTCGCCCTGTAGGACGGGTCCCGCCGGGTCGGCCTGCGCAGGGATCCTCTCGTCGCGTCTGCTGGGGATGATCATCCTCGCCACCGCCGGTCCCGCTACCGTCGCCGAACATGAGTGAACCGAACGCGATCGAGCCCGTGCACCGCAACGTGCGACGCGTGATCGAGGCGGGGCGGGCGGCTGGGGTCGACGTCGACCCGGTCCGCTTCCCGGAGGGCACCAAGACCGCAGCCGACGCGGCGGCGGCCATCGGCTGCGACGTGGGTCAGATCGTGAAGAGCCTCATCTTCGCCGTCGACGGCGAGGTCGTGCTGGCCTACGTCAGCGGTTCCAACCAGCTCGACGAGCACAAGCTGGCGGCGGCCGCCGGTGGAGCGAAGTGCTCGCGGGTCGATGCCGACGTCGTGCGCGAGGCGACCGGCTTCCCGATCGGAGGTGTCCCACCGTTCGGGCACACGTCGACGCTGCCGGTCTTCGTCGATCCCGACCTGCTGCAGTACGACGTCGTCTGGGCGGCGGCCGGCACGTGGAACGACGTGTTCTCGCTGTCACCGAGCGATCTCGTGACGGCCAGCAACGGCCAAGTCACCGACCTCCGCCGCGCCTGACCACGGCCTGTCGTCGGTCCATCGATCGGGTCCAACCCACGTTTGCGTCGCGATTTCCGGGCGCCGGCCGACGGAAATCGCGACGCAAACGAGGATTGGAGGGGCCCGCCGGCGTCAGGCGCCGCGGCCGAACGTCTCGGGCAGGATGGCGATGAAGATCGCCCGCGACCGGCAGAACACGACCGGGTCGCCGGCGTCGTCCTCGCCGGTCGACTTTTCGGTCAACTCGGCGGTCATGTACATCTTGCGACCGTCGCGCTCGGTCAGGCGAGCGCGGCACTCGAGCGGAACGTGCAGGGGGACGCCGCGCTCGTAGCGGACGGTCAGTTCGCCGGTGAACGCGGGCTGCTCCATGATGGTCAGCACGAAGCCGAACACGTCGTCGAACAGTGCGGCGACGATGCCACCGTGGGAGCGTCCCGGCGCGCCCTCGTGGGCGGAGTCGAGCGTGACGGTGGCGACCGCCTCGTCGCCGTCGCGCACCACGTCGAGGTCGAGACCCCAGGGCGACGAACGCCCGGAGAACGGCCGCTCGTCGTAACTGAACATGGCGTCGCCGTCGGCCGGAGCGGGACCCCAGTCGCCCGTCGGCCGCTCGATGACGCGCATGCGCACGTCGTTGCCGGCGACGGCCGCGGCCTGCCGATCGAGATCGTCGGTCAGTGAATCGAGCTGCGCCACCGTGGCGTGATGGCCGACGAGGACGTGTCCGAGCCGGCGGAGCGCACGGCCGACGCGGGCCCGGGCCTCGGCCTGGTCGGGCGGGAGCGCCGAACGATCAGGCGACAGGACCGGAGCGTCGAGCGGCTCGGGATCCGACACGGCTCAGGGCGCGGCGGCTTCGTCGAGCGCCTGGTTCAACGTGTTCCAGCCGAGCACGGCGCACTTGATCCGCACCGGGAACTTCACCACACCCTGGAGGGCCTCGAGGTCGCCGAGGGCCACCTCGTCGGCACCATCCTCGGGCTCGTTGCCCTCGATCGACATCATCGACTTGAACCGGCGGATGAGCGCTCGCGCCTCGGCCACCGACTTGCCCTTGACGGCCTGGGACATCATCGACGCCGACGACTGGGAGATCGAACAGCCCTGGCCGCCGATCTTGATGTCGCTCACCACCGCGTCGTCGCCGTCACCGTCGACGAGCAGGTACACGGTGATCTCGTCGCCGCACAGCGGGTTGTGTCCGTTGGTCTCCACGGCGGGTGGCGACTCGAGTTCACCACGGTTCCGCGGGGTGCGGTAGTGGTCGAGAATGATCTCGCGGTAGAGGTCTTCGAGGCCAGGCATCAGAGTCCGAAGATATCCGTTGCACCGTCGAGCGCATCAGCGAGCGCATCGACGTCGTCGCGATCGTTGTACAGATAGAGGCTCGCCCGGGTCGTGGCGTTGACGCCGAGCGACTTCATCAACGGCTTGGCACAGTGGTGGCCGGCGCGCACGCACACGTTGTGTTCGTCGAGCACCTGGCTCACGTCGTGGGGGTGCAGGTCGCGGAAGGCGAAGCTGATCACGCCGCCGCGGTGCTCGACGTCGTCGGGTCCGTAGATCCTGATGTCGTCGCCGAACCGGTCGTTGAGCGTGTCGAGCGCGTAGCGGGTGAGCTCCACCTCGTGCTGGCGGACGGCGTCCATCCCGATCGCCTCGAGGAAGTCGACGGCGGCGCCGAGCCCGACGGCTTCGGCGATGGCCGGCGTGCCCGCTTCGTACTTCGCCGGCACGGGTGCCGTGGTGAAGCCCTCGAACGTGACGGTGTCGATCATGTTGCCGCCACCGAGGAAGGGCGGCATCGCGTCGAGCAGTTCCATGCGGCCCCACAGCATCCCGATGCCCGACGGGCCGCACATCTTGTGGCTGGAGAAGGCGACGAAGTCGGCGTCCCACGCCTGCACGTCGGTGACGTTGTGGGGCACGAACTGGCAGGCGTCGACGATCGCCAGCGCACCGGCGTCGTGAGCGGCGGCACAGAGTTCGGCGACCGGCGGGAGCGTGCCGAGCACGTTGCTCATCGCCGTGAACGACAGCACCTTGGCACCGTCGAGGAGCCGGCCGAGGTCGGTCGTGTCGAGGCGGCCGTCGGCGGTGAGCGGGATCCAGCGGAGCTCGATGCCGCGCTCGGCCGCCAGCATGTGCCACGGCACGATGTTGGCGTGGTGCTCCATCTCCGTGAGCACGACGACGTCACCGGCGGCCAGGTTGGTCCGCCCCCACGTCTGGGCGACGAGGTTGAGCGACTCGGTGGCGTTCTTCGTGAACACGACCTCGTCGGCGCTCGGCGCGTTGATGAAGCGGGCGATCGACCGGCGGCCGTGCTCGTAGGCATCGGTGGCCTCACCGGCGAGGCGGTACGAGCTGCGGTTGATCGGCGCGTACGACCGCTCGAGGAAGGTCGACATCGCGTCGATGACCTGCCGCGGCTTCTGCGACGTGTTGCCCGAGTCGAGGTACACGATCGGCGCGCCGTCGATCTCGCGGTCGAGGATCGGGAACTCCTTGCGGATCGTGGCGACGTCGAGCGTCATCGTGCTCAGCTCCCCATCACCGTCGAGACGTCACCGTCGACCCGGCGGCGGCGCCGACACCGGCAGTTGCGCCGGCCGTGGGGCGGAATGCGTCGTAGCCGTCGCGCTCGAGTTGCTCGGCGAGTTCCATGCCGCCGGTGGCGACGATGCGGCCGTCGACGAGGATGTGGATGTGGTCGGGCGTGACCTCGTCGAGCAGGCGCTGGTAGTGGGTGATCAGGACGACACCCATCGACGGCCGGTCGGCGCGGACCTCGCGGATGCCCTGAGCGACGACGCGCAGGGCGTCGATGTCGAGGCCCGAGTCGGTCTCGTCGAGGATGGCGAGTTCGGGCTCGAGGATCGCCATCTGCATGATCTCGTTGCGCTTCTTCTCACCGCCGGAGAATCCCTCGTTGAGGTAGCGGTCGACGAAGGAGGAGTCCATGCCGAGGCGCTTCATCCAGTCCATCGTGGCGAGGCGCAGTTCGAGGACCGACAGGTCGATGCCCTTGCGGGCCGATTGGGCCTGGCGCAGGAACTGGATCACCGAGACGCCGGCGATCTCCTGGGGGTACTGGAAGGCGAGGAACATCCCGGCCTTGGCCCGCTCGTCGGTCGGCCAGTTCGTGACGTCGTCGCCGAGGAACTCGATCGTGCCGGCGGTGACCTCGTACTCGGGCGAGCCCATCAGCGTGCTGCCGAGGGTCGACTTGCCCGAGCCGTTGGGGCCCATGATGGCGTGCACTTCGCCGGCGTTCACCGTGAGGTCGAGGCCCCGCAGGATCGGCGGCCGTTCGGTGGCCAGGTCGTTGGCGGCGGGCCGCACGTGCAACCCCTCGACCCGAAAGAGCGTGTTCACGAGCCCGATTCTACGCCACTTCCCGAATTACCCCTACCGCCATAGGAGAAATCACCTGTCGCGTGGGGTCAGGCACAACGCAACAGGTTCGCACCATGCGCCGCCCGCCGTCACACCCGCCGTTCATCCTTGAGTCATGTCACGACCACTCCGCCCCGACGTGCCCGATCGCTGGTACCACCTGATGAATCGCGGTGCCGATCGCCAGGACATTTTCAGCAACGAGGTCGACCTGGTCCAGTTCGAGGCCCTGCTCGCCGACGCAGTCGATCGCTTCGGCATCGAGATCCACGCGTATTGCCTCATGACGAACCATTTTCACCTTGTCGCGCACTGCCCGATCGGCGGACTGTCGCGTGCGATGCAGTCCGTCGAACGTCGGTACACACAGTCCTACAACGAGCGCTATCGGCGTGACGGTCCACTGTTCCGTGGACGGTTCCACTCGGTCGACATCACGACGAACGAGCAGCTGGCTCGGCTCACCCGCTACGTCCACCGCAACCCGCTCGCGTTCGTCTCGATCGAGTCGCTGGCGGCCTATCGGTGGTCGAGCTACGGCGTCTACCTCGGTCGGCGCCGCCCGCCGCGATGGCTGACTCTTGGCGAGGTCACCGCCGTCGTCGGAGCCGACGCCGAGGCGCATCGGGCCTTCGTCGAGACGCCCCAACCGAGCGATGCACTCGACGCGAGCGCTCTCGCGATGCTCGGCCATCACCTCTCCTTCGGCCGGCTGCTCGAGGTCGTCGGGGCCGTCGCAGGCGTCGACGTGGGTTCCATCATTTCGACCGCGCCAGGACGATCGAACCCTGCACGTACGGTCGCGATCATGCTTGCCACCGAACTCCGCCTGGCGCCGGCGACCGAGCTCGCCGACCGGTTTCATTTCGCGACAGCGTCCAGCGTGCGGACAATTGCCCGCCGAGGTCGCGTTGCGGCCACCCGCGATCGAGCGTTGTCATCGCTGCACGGACGCGTGCTCGACGAGCTCTTCGCCCAGCGCAACCTGTTGCGAAGTGCCTGACCCCGCGCGACAGGTGGCTACTGGGCGAGGTCGATGTGGCGGGCGACGAGGGTCTCGAGGTGCTCTTGCTGGCCGCTGACGCGGGTGATCGAGGGGTTGTCGGCGAGGGCGCGCTCGTGGAGTGACGCCAGGGATGTGCTTGCCGTCGAGGATCGACTGGCCGAGCTCGCCCGACCAACCGGCGTACCGCTCGGCGCGCCGGGCGTCGAGCGTGCCGGTCTCGAGGATGTCGGCCGCCACGACGAGGGCGTGGGCCATCGTGTCGATGCCGCCGATGTGGGCGAGGAACAGGTCGTTGCGGTCGATCGACTGGCGGCGCAGCTTCGAGTCGAAGTTCAGCCCGCCGGTCGTGAACCCGCCACCGCGCAGGATCTCGAGCATCCCGAGCGTCATCTGCTCGACCGACACCGGGAACCGGTCGAGGTCCCAACCGAGGCGGTCGTCGCCGGCGTTGGCGTCGATCGATCCGAAGATCCCGTTGGCGAACGCGGCGGCCACCTCGTGGTGGAAGTCGTGGCCCGACAGCGTGGCGTGGTTGACCTCGATGTTGACCTTCACCTCGTCCTCGAGCCCGTAGCGGGTGAGGAACGAGTGCGACGGCGGCGACGTCGTAGTCGTACTGGTGCTTGGTCGGTTCGAACGGCTTGGGCTCGATCAGGATCGTGCCCTCGAAGCCGATGTCGTGCTTGTGCTCGACGACCATGTTGAAGAACCGGCCGAGCTGGTCGATCTCGCGCGGCATGTCGGTGTTGAGCAGCGTCTCGTAGCCCTCGCGCCCGCCCCACAGCACGTAGTTGGCGCCGCCGAGGCGATGCGTGGCGTTCATGCAGTGGGCGATCTGCGCCGCGGCGAACGCGAACAGCTCCGGATCGGGGTTCGTCGCCGCGCCGGCCTGGAAGCGGGCGTTGGAGAACAGGTTCGCCGTGCCCCACAGCAGCTGCACGCCGGTGCGCTCCTGGTGCTCGCCGGCGAGGTCGACCATCTCGTCGAGGTTGCGGCACGACTCGGCGAACGTCGCGCCCTCGGGGGCGATGTCGCGGTCGTGGAAGCAGTAGAACGGCACGCCGAGCTTCGACACGAACTCGAACGCGGCGTCCATCTTCGAGCGGGCGGCGACCATCGGATCGACCGTCGGGTTCAGCGTCGGCAGCCACGGCCGGTCGAGCGTGCCGGCGCCGAAGATGTCGAAGCCGTCCCAGTTGAACGAGTGCCAGTAGCACACGGCGAAGCGCAGGTGTTCGGCCATCGTGCGGCCGGCCACCACGCGGTCGGCGTCGTACCAGCGGAACGCCAGGGGATTGTCCGACTCGCGGCCTTCGAACGCGATGGCGTCGACGTCGGGGAAGAATGGGTCGCTCACGATGGTCCTCTGATCTGGTGCTTTCTCAGGTGAGGGGCCACGAATGCACGGGCATCCCTCCGATGGTGTCACCGACCACTATGCCACCTCGGCGAGGACGCACCGGCCAGGTGGGGTGCCGGCGTCAGGGACGGATCGACATCGCCTGGTCGGGTCGCAGCAGGAACGGCGACAGGTGGGCGGCGAGGTTCGAGAACGGGAGCACGTCGGGATGGAGGTCGATCCCCAGCGTGTCGATCATGAACCGCCGCCGCGCCTGCACGCGCGACCACGCGTCGGGATACCGATCAGCGAACGCCGCTCGCAGTGACTCGTCGGCCAACGCCACGCCGTCTTCGATGTTCGTCGTGAAGTACGGCGTACCGGTCGCCGGGATGATGTCGCACTGCAGCGCCATGCCCGATCGCAACTCGATGGTCGAGTCGGGGAACACCGGCGAGTTGACCCACTCGTCGAGATGCAGCTGGTGTCCCGGATTGAGGGAGATCCCGAAGAACTCGTCACCGAGGTGACGATCGACGATCGCCTGCAGCTCGCCGCCCACCTGCCCGATGCGGAGCGCGCCGTACCATTCGGCGACGGCCTCGAAATACGGGGCGACGAGACGGTCGACGTAGTCGTCCGCACCGTCCGGGCAGTTCGGACGCATCCTCGACCACGAACCCGGCGCGGCAATTGAGGGCTCCCCAGATGCCGAACGCCACGGTGAACGGATCGCCGCGCTCGATCCGGCGGTCGCCCGGGCTCAGCAGTCCGTACCGGGCCCGCGGCCCGGCGGTCAGCATCAGGTGACACGACAGCGGAGCGCCGTTCCACTCGAGGAGGCGCACCGCCTCCCGTTCGGTCATCCCGGGCTGCAGTCCCTCCAGCACGCCGCGCACGCCGTGCGACGTCTGGCAGGCGGCCCACTCGAACGCCGCGAGCTGCTCGACCTCGTTGCCGACCCGGAGTCCGTCGGCCGCATCGATCAGGATGTCCGTGGCGTTCTCGACGAGCCCGCCCGCGCCCGTGGCCCGCCGGAGTTCGTCGATCAGGTACGACGGCGCGTCGGTCGTGGCCCGGTTCGAGTACGTCTTCCACCCGATGACACCGACGCGGCTTCCCGGCCCGATGCCTTCGTCGCCGATGATCTCGGGCAGCGGCTGCGACCGGTCGCGCGACTGCCCCGGGAGGCTGAGGTCCTGGAACCGCACCGGACGGACGGGAAGCGGTGCGTTCTCGCCGACGCCGTAACACTCGTTGCCGAGCAGCAGCGCCGGGTCACCGGACGTGCCGACGATCAGGACGGTCTCCTCGAACCGCGGATCGAAGCCGGTGAGGTAGGCGATGTTGGCGCTGTGCTCCCGGTCGCCCCACACGACGACGTGCCGGTATCCCCGCGCGTCCATCGCCGCCCGCAGCCGTTCCAGTCGTTCGACATAGATCGACGGCGGCAGCGTCGGTTCCACCAGCGGCATCCCGAAATCGGGGAGCGCGATCTCGCTCAAGCGGGCGGTCGGCAAGAGCGATGTGGTCACGTCGTGCTCCTCGGTCGGTACGGCGGTGTCGTGCGGTGATGTTTGACGATGATGATTGACGGGGGGTGCGGCAACCTCCATGATTGCCCGAATGCCGACCGACCTGACCATCCGGCCCGATCTGGTGGCGGCGCAGGCGGAGGCGTGGCGGCACGTCACGTCGCCCGGTGGATCATGGACCGGGTTCGAACGCGCGGCGATGGCCGAGCTGGCACTCGCCGCCCTCGACGACGAGGACCCGATCGCGCCGTGGGAGTCGGCGACGACGTCCGGCCGGGCGCCCGCCGCCGCGGCGGCCGGCCTGCCTCCGGTGGTCGTCGATGCCGTGTACCGCATCGCCCGCCATGCGGCGACGCTGACGGAGCGCTGGTACCAGTCGCAGCTCGAACTCGGCATCGACCCGATCGCCTATGTCGAGATGGTCGGTGTCGTCGTCGTCACCGCCGCCGTCGACGGGTTCTTCCGCGCCGCGGGCCTCGAGCGGCCGCCGCTCCCGGCGCCGACGCCCGGCGAGCCACACGGTCGTCACCCGCAGGTCGAGTCGGCCACCTTGAACTGGGTGCCCGTGGCCGCGCCCGCGGATCAGAAGGCCGCCGTCGTGCAGGGTCTGAGTGCCGCGCCGGCCGAGTGGGCGACCGTGGCGCTGCTGTCCGGTGCGCAGTACATCCCGGTCGACGAGATGGGCGAACTCGGGTGGACCCGCGGCACGCTCAGCCGCGCCGAGATGGAGCGGGTCGCGGCCCGACTCTCCCTGGCGCGTGAGTGTTTCTATTGAACGACTTCCCACTTGATGATGCTCCGTGCGAGCACCGCCAGCCAATCGCAGCAGTCGGACCCGGAGTCGACCTCTGACGACCCCGTTCGTCGGCGTTCGCCGAACTTGGAGGACTTCGTCGCCGCCGTCACGGGGGCCGATGCAGCAGCGGCCGAAGCGGCTCGTGCGGACCTCGTCGACCAGTTCGGTCCGGAGTGGTTGATCGACGCATCGGCCGTCGTCGCCAACTTCGAGATGATGACCCGCCTCGCGGATGCCACCGGGGCCTGCCTCCGTCCCGAACAGCTCGTCGCCTCGGCGACGATGCGTGACGAACTCGGCCTCGACGCCTTCCCGTCGGCGAGAACCTGAACGTCAGCTCGGCGCGTCGGGAGGTAGCTCGTCGACGACGAGCCAACGGTCGCCCGTCGCCCGACGGACGACGAACGTGGTGTCGAGCGGCGACGTGGTCCGCGACTGCACGTTCCCGTCGGCGTCGAGCGTCTCGGTCGTCGTGGTGCCGGTGGATTCGAGGCCGAGGCTCAGGCCGTCCTGCCGCCCGAACGGCACGAGCAGCGTGACGTTGACGTCGTCGATCTGGTGACGCTCGATGACGGTCGTGCCGGTGGTGGCTGCCTCCGCCAGGCGACCGCGCATGTCGTCGAGTCGGTCCCCGTGGTCGACCGCCTCGAGGATCGATGCATCGCCTTGCACCAACGCCTGGTTCTCGAGTTCGAGGTTCTCGGCCAGGGTCAGGACGATCTCCCGGGCGCCCGGGCCGGCGATCTCGTGGTTCCAGTCGAGCACGCCCTGCTCGACCGTGATCGTCGGGAACGTCGCCGGGTCGACGTCGTGGGGCACGCGCCCGAGGACGTCGTCGGTCCCGAGGACGATCACGCCCCGCGCCGACGTGCCGGCGAGCAGGATGGCGACGCCGAGGACGCCCACCGCGGCGATCATCAGCCCGATCCGCATGACCGGCCGCACGACCCCGGGCCGGCCGTGGGGGCCAGTGGCGAGCCGCGCCCCGAATCGGCCGAGGTGATCCGCCTCGGATCCCCGTTCGGGAACGAGCCGGTCGAGGAGCGGACGGAACGCGCACATCAGCACCAGCCCGCCGAGCAGAGCGACCTTGGTGCCGAACTCGTCGGTCTGCGGAGCGATCAGCAGGGTGCTCGCGACGGCGACGAGGAGCCCGAACATCACGCGCCCCACCCGTCCGGCGGGCACGGTCTTCGGATCGGTGATCATGAAGAACAGGAAGATGAGCAGTTCGGGCGAGAACATGATCACCCGCCAGAAGTCGAACCCGCAGACGGGCGAGAACGCCCACCGCGCGGTCATGCAGTGCCCGGACGCGGCGATGATCCCGATCCCTGCGGCCAGCGCCAGCCAGAACGTGACCGCCGTGGCCAGCAGGTGCAACCGGCGGGTGATCAGCAGCCCACCGACGAGGATGACCGTGTAGGCGATGATCATCCACGTGTTCAGCGGCGCCCACCAGAAGTCGAGCGGTTCGACGCGTGTGCTGCCGAGCACGACGAAGGCGACCACCAGCCCGAGGTTCGAGGGGTTGAAGAGGTGCGAGCCGCGATACCTGATGACGTACTTGGTCAGCAGCGAGAAGGCGGCGACGCCGGCGAACATGTACCAGGCGTGGGTGCTCCAGTGGTCGCCGGGCGGCGTCCCCGGAACGCGCAGGATCAGCGCCACGCCGCTCCCGGTCAACATCGCGCTCGCCGGCCACACGAGGGAACGGGTCCGGCGGAACGTGACCGCGACCTCGATGATCGCGCAGGTGAGGATCGCCGCCAGGATCTGGGGGACGCTGACCCAGAAGCGCAGCCCGACCTGACCCAGGACGTGGATCGTGATGATCACCGACGCGACGTGCAGCCGGGGGTCGGTGACCTTCGGCAGGATCACCGGGTAGGTGGCGCCGCGCAGCGTGACCGATCGACCGGGCGCCGCGACGGGCGGATCGGCCGAATGATCGCCAGGTCGATCGTCGGGCGGTACCAGCGCCGGATCGTCGACCGTGGTCGACACCGCTACTCCTGCGGCGTCCACGGCGTCGCTTCGTTCGAACCGCGCTCGATGGTGACGAACTGGTCGCCGTCGACGGTCATCCACGGACCGGTCTCACCATCGGGCCACTGCACGCGGATGTCGGCGCTCGTCGCGTCGCCGAGGCCGGCGTGGATCCATCCGTTCTTGCCACCGGCGTGGCCACCGCCGATGGTGACCTCCCGCGTCATCGTGTGATCGCCGGTGCGCACCTCGATCCATGCCCCGATCGCGTCGACGTTCGGCGCCGGTTGCTCGAGATCGATGGCGATCCAGTGGCCCATCGGCTCGGCGTGCTCGGCGTCGCCGCGCCCGACGTTGCGCCACAGCGTCGGGTTCGACTCGCGGTTGACGACGACGAGGTCGAGCATGCCGTCGAGGTTGAGGTCGACGAGGGAGGCGCCGCGGGAGCGCTCGTAGCTGACGATCCCGGCCGCCTCCGCGCCCTCGACGAACGTGCCGTCCGACTGGCCGATCAGCAGGTTGTTCGGGTCGCGCGTCGCGTAGTCGACCTGCGCCTCGACGTTGCCCTTCGACACGAACAGATCGACGAACCCGTCGTTGTTGACGTCCTCGAACTCCGGGTGCCATGCGGTGGACGGCAGCACGTCGCCCCCGGCGTAGGGCTGCTGGGCGGTGACGCCCGCCTCCAACGCCATGTCCTCGTAGGCCGGCTGGTCCGGTCCGTTCTCGAGGGTCTGCAGCTTGTTGTCGGCCTGGCTCGTGAGGAACACCTCGGGGTAGCCGTCACCGGTCACGTCCTGGCTGGCGATCCCCATCCCCCAGATCTGCATCGGCTTCCAGCCGTCGGCCTCGGTGTACGGACGCGGCGCCTCGTCGGGAGCGATCTTCCACAGCTGTTCCTCGCCGTCGGTGTAGTAGTGCCGATCGTTCGACATCCGCAGATCGCGTTGGCCCGACCGGCCCCAGTCGCTGAACAGGATCGACAGCGTGCAGTAGCCGGGGGAGAGGGCCACGGGCGGCGCGTACTGGTCGCCGGTGGGTGCGGGGCGCACGAGCTCGCTGTCGGCGCACGTTTGGGTGTCCGGCACGAGGTAGTTCCCGAACGCCAGCGTGGGCAACCGGTTCGATCCCTCCCAGGTGGCGCTGAACGCGGCCGTCCAGCTGTCCCCGCCGTCGAGGCCGAGAGCAGCGGTGGCGTCCTCGAACGCGCAGTCACCGAGGCCGCGCAGCAGCACATTGGCACCTCGACGCAACACGGCGAGATCCATGAGTCCGTCGCTGTCGATGTCGATCGGGTAGGCGCCGGTGACTTGGGTCAGATCGGTGATCGGGGACGCCACGTTGGCGAAGCGTAGAGCACCGCCGATCGGGCTCTCGTTGCGGTACAGCGCGGCGGGATCGGCTCCGCCGGCGAGGAACAGGTCGGCGAGCCCGTTTCCGTCGCAGTCGAACGCCGCGACACCGCCGCCGACGAAGTACTCGATCCCACCGGTGTAGGCGTGGTCGATGCCGGCGGTGGCGGTGTCGTCGACGAACGCCGGCGCCGCATCGGCACCGCCGGTCGACGACGAAGAACGCGTCGCTCACGATCGCCACGACGGCGACGGCGAGCCCGACGAGCGCCACCACCCCGATGGTCACGATCCACCGGAGGGAGCGCTTGCGCCCGGATCGATCGTCACCGTCATCGGCGTCGGACACCGGATCGTCGGGCACGTGCGGATTGAACCACACCGCGAGCGCCGCTCCACATCGCCGCATCGCCGCGGTGGCAACGTGGATGCTTTCCCGCTCCGAGCGGACGCGATAAGGTCGCAGCGCCAGATGGCCACCTTGACCGCTGGAATACATCCTGAGGGGGAGTAGCAAACATGAAACTGAGAACCGTCGCAGCCGCGGCTGCGGTTGCAGGGCTGGTGCTGGCCGCGTGCGGCAGTGACGACAACTCGTCGTCCGGCGACACGACGGCGGGATCGACCGCCGGAACGGAAGCGGCTGGTTCCGCAGCCCCCGCCGGAACCGCTGCGGCGGGTGGCGGCGCTGGTGGCGACTGCGTCGTCGGCGTGTCCTGGAACAACTTCCAGGAAGAGCGCTGGGGCAAGTTCGACGAGCCGGCGATCAAGGCGGCCATCGAGGCCGGCGGTGGCAGCTACGTCTCCAACGACGCCAAGTCGTCCGCCGAGACGCAGGCGAGCAACGTCGAGAACCTGATCTCGCAGGGCGCCAACGTCGTGGTGATCCTCGCCCAGGACGGCACGGCGATCATCCCGTCCGTGCAGGCCGCAACGGCCGCCGGCGTCCCCGTCATCGCCTATGACCGCCTCATCGAGGATCCGGGCGTGCTCTACCTGACGTTCGACAACCAGAAGGTCGGCGAGATGCAGGCCCAGGCGATCTTCGACCTCGTGCCGAAGGGCAACTACGTCATCATCAAGGGCAACTCGGCCGACGCCAACGCGGACTTCCTGCGGGCCGGCGCCGAGAAGGTCATCGGTGACGCCGTGAAGTCCGGCGACATCAAGATCGTCGGTGAGACCTACACCGACAACTGGGATCCCGCCAACGCGCAGACCGAGATGGAGCAGTTCCTCACCGCTGAGAACAACGACATCCAGGCCGTCATCTCGCAGAACGACGGCATGGCCGGTGGCGTCGTCGCCGCCCTCGACGCACAGGGCCTCGCCGGCCAGGTGCCCGTGTCCGGCCAGGACGGCGACGCTGCTGCCCTCAACCGGGTCGCCCTCGGCACGCAGGCCGTCGACGTCTGGAAGGATGCTCGTGAGCTCGGCAAGGCCGCTGGCGAAGCCGCGATCTCGCTGTGCGCCAACCCGGACCCGTCGGCTGTCAGCGGTGCTGCGGCGTTCACCACGCCTGGTGGCAACGACCTCAGCTCGATCTTCCTGACCCCGATCCCGATCACCCAGGACAACCTCAACGTGGTCGTCGATGCCGGCTGGATCACCACCGACGATCTCTGCCAGGGCGTCGATGCCGGCTCCGTGGCAGCCTGCCCCTGATCGTCATCTGAAATCGAACACCGTGTAGTCGGAGTGCCCCTCGCTGTCGAGCGGGGGGCACTTCGCCTTTTCGTAGCCGCGATGAAGAGAAAGTGTGACGATGACTGAGACCCAGACAGTGCTGGAAGACGCACCCGCTCCGACCCCGGTACCGGCCACCGGGTTCCGATCGGGGCTGGCGTCGGCCGAGATCGACACGCGCATGGTCGGGATGATCCTCGCCATCGCCGTCATCTGGATCGGGTTCAACATCCTGTCGGGCGGCGACTTCCTGACCGCCCGCAACCTCTGGAACCTGTCGGTGCAGAGCACCTCGATCGCCATCATGGCGACCGGCATGGTCCTGATCATCGTGTCGCGCAACATCGACCTGTCGGTCGGATCCCTGCTGGGATTCCTCGGCTACGTGATGGCGATGGTCCAGACCCGCTGGATCCCCAACACGTTCAATCTGGGCCTCGGCCGTTGGTACACGTGGCTCTTGGCGCTCGCCGTCGGCGTCCTGCTCGGCGCCGTCGTCGGTCTGTTCCAGGGTTTCCTCGTGGGGTACATCCGGATCCCGGCCTTCATCGTCACGCTCGGCGGCTTCCTGATCTGGCGCGGGCTCATCTTCCGGTTCGCGCAGGGTCAGACGCTCGCGCCGCTCGACGCGACGTTCCAGTTGCTCGGTGGTGGTCCGAAGGGCTCGCTCGGCGACTGGAAGAGTTGGCTGTTCGGCGGGATCGGGTGTGCGCTGATCATCCTCAGCGTCCTGCTCTCCCGACGCCGCCGTCAGCGTTACGACCTCCCGCTCCGGCCGACGTGGCTCGACACGGGGATCGCCGTCCTCGGCTGTGCCATCGTGCTCGGCGCGGTGTGGGTGGCCAACAGCTACTACTGGCCCGAGCAGCTGGCCGCCAAGTACGCCGCGGACCACAACATCACCCCGCCGGAGGGCGGACTGCAGATCTCGACGGGCATCGCCTACCCGGTCGTGATGCTCATCGTGGTGACGATCGTGATGACCTACCTGGCGCGTCGTCGGCGGTTCGGTCGCTACGTGTACGCGATCGGTGGCAACCCCGAGGCGGCCGAACTCGGCGGTATCAACACGCGGAAGATCATCATGCTGACGTTCGTGCTGATGGGCGTGCTGTGTGCGGTCAGCGCCGCGGTCCAGACCGCCCGTCTCAACGCGGCGGTCACCAACCTCGGCGTGCAGAACGAACTCGACGTGATCTCGGCCGCCGTCATCGGCGGCACGTCGTTCGCCGGTGGCGTGGGAACGATTCCCGGGGCGGTGCTCGGCGCGGTGATCATGCAGTCGTTGCGGTCGGGCATGGTGCTGCTGAAGGTCGACTCGCCGATGCAGGACGTCGTGGTGGGCCTCGTGCTGATCACTGCCGTCGGCCTCGACTCGACGCTGCGCAAGGGCAAGGTCTGAGAAAGGAGCTGGCGATGACCGATCTCGATTCCGCCGAACCGATCGCCGATGCGGCAGTCGACCGATCTCGCGCGCCGATCGTCGAGATGCGCGACATCCGCGTGGCCTTCGGCGGCGTGCACGCGGTCAACGGCGTGTCGATCGACCTGTACCCGGGCGAGGTCGTCGCGCTCGTCGGTGGGAACGGCGCCGGCAAGTCCACGCTGATCCACACGCTCGCGGGGGCCCACCCGGCCGACTCGGGCGAGATCCTGATCAACGGCGAGCCGGTGACGATCAAGAACTCGCGCGACGCCCGCACGTACGGCGTCGAGACGATCTACCAGAAGCTCGCGCTGGCCGACAACATCGACGCGGCCGGCAACGTCTTCCTCGGTCGCGAGTTGCGGACGAAAGTCGGCTCCCTCGACGACTCGGCCATGTCGTCGGCGACGCAGAAGTTGATGGCCCGGCTCAACCCTCGGTTCAAGAACCTGCGGACGCCGGTGCGGTCACTGTCGGGCGGTCAGCGCCAGTCGGTGGCGATCGCGAGGGCCGTCCACTTCAACGCCAAGATCCTGATCATGGACGAACCCACGGCGGCGCTCGGGCCCGCCGAGACGGGTGAGGTGCGCGACCTCGTGACGCAGCTGAAGTCCGAGGGGATCGGGATCTTCCTGATCAGCCACGACATCCACGACGTGTTCGACCTCGCCGACCGGATCAGCGTGATGCTCCAGGGCGAACTCGTCGGCACCGTGAACAAGGACGAGGTCACCAAGGACGAGGTGCTGGCGATGATCATCATCGGCAAGATGCCCGGCGAGGTGTCCCGCCAGGAGATCGAGGAGATCGCCCACTGACGACGGCCTGCCTCCAACGCCGATCTCGTGAACTTCTTGCGTACCCACGTGCGCAAGAAGTTCACGAGAACGCCGGACTGTGGAGGATTCAGGGTGTCGGAGGTCTTCCTTCCACGACCGGAACCGGGTGTGCGTGGCGCCGCTCGGACCCGTGCCACTGGCCGAACCGTCGGGATGCAGACGGAGGGTGACGGCATCGTGGAGATCGGTGCTGCGGGCCGCCCAGTAGCGAGCGTCACCACCCGACGCCGGCCCGGCGCGCCAGAGGAGCCAAGCGCCGATGCGCCGCTTGTACTCCGCCGTCGGTCGACCCGGGACGTCGTCGCCGAGCGCAAGCAGATCGGCCGGGGCCTCGATCCACGCCGTCGCCAGGATGTTCCTGTCCCGCACTGGGGTCGGGGGTAGGTCGTCGGTGTGAATCGGTGTGTGATCGGCGGGCCGCTCGTCGTACCTCATGTCCGAACCATGACCCGGGAGTCGGGTGTTCGACGTGGTCGGGTGTTTCCTGCACCCACGCCCTGCACGAAACACCCGACCACGATCACCAGCGGCGTTCGATCCACTCTTCGAGGTGGGGTCGTTCGTTGCCGATGGTCGTGTCGTCGCCGTGGCCCGGCAGGACGATCGTGTCGTCGGGGAACGTGAACAGCCTCGTCGTGATCGAGTGGATGATCGTGTCGAAGTCGGCGTCGGGGAACGACGTGTTGCCGGGGCCGCCGGGGAACAGCGTGTCGCCGGTGAAGAGCAGCGGGGTGCCGTCGAGCTTGAACGAGATCGAACCGGGCGTGTGGCCGGGGTTGTGGATCGCGTGGAGGCGCAGGCGGCCGACCTCGATCACCTCGGCGTCGTCGATGAACACGTCGTAGCCGACGTCCTTCAGTTTCGGTGCGTCGGCCGCAGTCACCGCCACCTCGTAGCCGGCTTCTCGCAGGGCGGGCACCGCCTGGATGTGGTCCCAGTGGCCGTGCGTCTCGAGCACGCGGCGCACGCCCAGCGACCGACACAGCTCAAGGAGTTGTTCGTGCTCGTTGGCGGCGTCGAGCAGCACGGCATCGCCCGTCCGCAGGCAGCGCACGACGAACACGTTGTTGTCGACGGGCCCGACGACCACCTTGTGCACCTCGACGTCGGGGTTCGACCAGTGGAGTGTGGTGGATGCGTCCCATGGCCCCAAGTCTGTCACCGCCGGTCTTCGATGAGTGCTAGCGACGGTCGCCTATCCCCGGCGTTCTCGGTCACATTCCGTTCGGATTGCGACCGGATCGTGACCGAGACGGCACCGTGTCCGGATGCGACGCCCGATCACCGTGCCGATTTCTGGGCCGATCTCTGGGCCGTCGTTAGCCTGTCGTCCGTGACGTCCCCGGAACCGAGCACCGACCGCGATTTCGATCAGGTGGAGGTCGACGCCACGCTCGCCTCGACGCTCGACTCGCTCGACGACGCCGAGAACTACCGGAACTGGATCGTCGAACTGGCGTCGCCCTACCTCGCCGGTCCGATCCTCGAGGTCGGAGCAGGACACGGCACGTTCACCGAGGCGTTCACGGCGTTCGGTGACGTGACCGCGGTCGAGAACCCGACGCCTATGCCGCTGGCCTCCTCGCCGAGCGCTACCGCGACGACCAGCGCGTGACGAGCGTGTCCGGTGTGATCGACGACGTGACTGCTGATCCGCTCTTTGGCTCGGCGGTGATGATCAACGTGCTCGAGCACATCGCCGACGATCAGGACGCGCTGCGGGCGATCTCGGATCGGCTGCAGCCGGGCGCGCACTTGGTGATCTGGGTGCCGGCGTTCCAGTTGCTCTACAGCCAGTTCGACAAGAAGCTCGGTCATGAGCGCCGGTACACGAAGGACCAACTCGACGGTGACGTACGCCGGGCGGGATACGAGGTCGTCGACGCCCGCTACGTGAACGTGGTGGGTTGGTTCAGTTGGCTCTTGATGGTGCGCCTCGCCCGCCAGGAACCGACGTCGTCGTTCACCGTCCGCGTGTTCGACAAGTGCATCGTCCCGGTCGTGCGGTTCGTCGAGAGTCGCATCCGCATGCCGTTCGGTCAGAACGTGCTGCTGATCGCCCGCAAGCGGAGCTGACCGAACGGCCGCATGCCGATCAGGGAGACCGGGTGCTCACGCAGTACGGGTTGGCGGCGTTCCGGCCGAGTCGACCGGCCGCCCAGTACGCGGGTACGGGGGAAACCGTAGCACTCGCTCGACCCCCCGGTGGTTCCCGCAGATCAGTTGGTCAGGGCTCCCGAGGTGTGAGCCGGCTCTCGGCCGGCACGGGGGAGGGGAAGCCGAGCACGACGGCGCGGCCCCGGGTCCGGTTCTGCGCCTGGCAGTCCTGGACGCAGTCGGTGGCGCCAGGGGCGACCTCGACGGAGTCCTCACCCATCACCTGTCCCATCCGACCGCCGCTGGCGACGCTCCAGACCGACACGCCGCCGCAGGGGTGCCGAAGGCGTTGGTGCAGCCGTTGGCCAGACGAGTCGCCACCTGGGCGCTGTCACGGCCGACGAACTTCGGCGAGAAGTCGTTGGCGAAGTTGATACGCGCCGGGACCGGCATCTGGATCGTCTCACCGGTGTCGGTGATGAACGGAACCGTGGTGCCGATCAGCGCCCGGAAGTTCGGGTTGTCGAAGTAGAACGTCTTCAGGGGCGAGACGGTGCGTGAAGATGGTTGCGGTCCCGTCGGAGCGTGCCGGCTCTATCTGGAACACACCACCTGGGCGCAGTCCTTGGCCTGGATCTTCATTTCGACGCGGCCGATCCGGCCCGGGAAATCACCAGATCGCCCTGGCCGATGCGGACGTCCAAGCCGCTCGTCAAGGTCGGCGCCGACGCAGGTCTGGCGTCTTGCTGGCGAACACCACGGTCGACGGGCCGACCGGTGAGGTCGGCAACGTTCGGAGCG
>CAVOGB010000011.1:0-537292 GCA_963695145.1 Ilumatobacteraceae bacterium
GGCGTTCTGGATCTTGATCTCGATGTCGACGCCGGCCGGCAGCTCGATGCGCTGCAGGCTGTCGATGGTCTTGCCGTTCGGGTTCACGATGTCGATGAGGCGCTTGTGCACGCGCATCTCGAAGTGCTCACGCGAGTCCTTGTCGACGTGCGGCCCACGGATGACCGTGTAGCGGTGCTTGTCGGTCGGCAGTGGGATCGGCCCACGGACGGTGGCGTCGGTACGGGTGACCGTCTCGACGATCTTCTTCGTCGACTGATCGATGATCTCGTGGTCGAACGCTTTCAGACGGATGCGGATGCTCTGTGCCATGTCGGTTCTCTCTTCTCTCGTTGATTCCGTCAGGTCACTTCAGGATCTTGGTGACACGGCCGGCACCAACGGTGCGGCCACCCTCACGGATCGCGAACCGCAGACCCTCGTCCATCGCGATCGGCTTACCGAGCTCGACGGTGATCTCCACGTTGTCACCAGGCATCACCATCTCCGTACCCGACGGGCAACTCGATCGTGCCGGTCACGTCAGTCGTCCGGAAGAAGAACTGCGGACGATAATTGTTGAAGAACGGCTTGTGACGGCCACCCTCGTCCTTGTTCAACACATACACCTGACCCTCGAAATTCGTGTGCGGCGTGATGCTGCCGGGCTTGCACAGCACCTGGCCACGCTCCACATCATCCTTGCCCGTGCCACGCAACAGCGCACCGATGTTGTCACCCGCCTGACCCTCATCGAGCAACTTGCGGAACATCTCCACACCCGTACACGTCGTCTTCTGCGTGTCACCCGCAACCCGACGATCTCGATCTCATCACCGGTGTGAATGATCCCCTGCTCCACCTTGCCCGTCACCACCGTGCCACGACCCGTGATCGTGAACACATCCTCGATCGGCATCAAGAACGGCTTGTCCAACTCACGCACCGGCTCCGGGATGAAACTGTCAGCAGCAGCCATCAGCTCCATGATCTTCTCCTGCCACGCCGCATCACCCTCCAACGCCTTCAGACGCGCTGACCTGGATCACCGGGGCGTCATCACCGGGGAACTCGTACTCGTTCAACAACTCACGAACCTCGAGCTCCACCAGCTCCAACAGCTCTTCGTCATCGACCATGTCCGCCTTGTTCAACGCCACGATGATCGACGGCACACCCAACCTGACGGGCCAACAACACATGCTCACGGGTCTGAGGCATCGGACCATCCGTCGCCGCCACCACCAAAATCGCCCCATCGACCTGAGCCGCACCAGTGATCATGTTCTTGATGTAATCCGCGTGACCCGGCATGTCCACATGCGCGTAATGCCGGTTCTCGGTCTCGTACTCGATATGCGCGATCGAGATCGTGATACCACGAGCCTTCTCCTCCGGCGCCTTGTCAATCGTGTCGAACGCCGCGAACTCCGCCAACCCACGATCCGACAACGTCTTCGAAATCGCCGCCGTCAACGTCGTCTTCCCATGGTCAATATGACCCATCGTCCCAATATTCACATGAGGCTTATTGCGCTCGAACTTCTGCTTACCCATGACGGTGCGGCTCCAATTTCTTTCGTTTTGTGTCTAGATGTGAGTTGTCAAAGATCTGAATTCGAAGGATCCGGGCGATCACTCGCCGCGGACCCGCTTCACGATTTCCTGGGCGATGGTCTCCGGCACCTGCTGGTACTCGGAGAACTGCATCGTGTACGTGGCACGCCCCTGGGTGCGTGAACGAAGGTCGGTACTGTAGCCGAACATCTCCGACAGCGGAACCGTGGCGTTGACGACCTGCGTGTTGCCACGGGCCTCCATGCTGCCGATGCGGCCACGGCGGCTCGACAGGTCGCCCATCACGTCGCCCATGTAGTCCTCGGGGGTGACGACTTCGACGGCCATGATCGGCTCCATCAGCACGGGCTTGGCCATTTCGGCGGCCTTGCGGAACGCCATCTGACCGGCGATCTTGAAGGCCATTTCCGAGGAGTCGACGTCGTGGTACTGACCGTCGACGAGCTGGACCTTGACGTCCACCGTCGGGTAGCCGGCGAGCACGCCGTTGTCGAGCGAGCTCTGCAGACCCTGGTTGGTCGGGTTGATGTACTCGCGCGGGATCTTGCCGCCCGAGATCTTGTCCTCGAACTCGTAGCCGCCGCCCGGGTTGGGCATCATGTTGATCTTCACCACGGCGAACTGGCCGGAACCACCCGACTGCTTGATGTGGCGGTACTCGACGTTGGTGACTTCCTTGGTGATCGTCTCGCGGTAGGCGACCTGCGGCTTGCCGACGGTGGCCTCGACCGAGAACTCGCGCTGCATGCGGTCGACGAGCACCTCGAGGTGCAACTCGCCCATGCCGGAGATGACGGTCTGACCGGTCTCCTCGTCGGAGCGGATGCGGAAGGTCGGGTCCTCGTCGGACAGCGACTTGAGCGCCTTGCCGAGCTTCTCCTGGTCGGACTTCGTCTTCGGCTCGATCGCCACGTGGATGACCGGCTCGGGGAACTCCATCCGCTCGAGGATGATCGGGTGGTTGCGGTCGCAGAGCGTGTCACCGGTGGTGACGTTCTTGAAGCCGAGGCCGGCGACGATGTCACCGGCCATCGCGACGTCGAGGTCTTCGCGCTGGTTGGCGTGCATCAGCAGGATGCGGCCGAGACGCTCGCGGTCTTCCTTGACCGAGTTGTAGACCTCTTCGCCCTTGCCGATCTCGCCGGAGTAGACGCGGAAGTAGGTGAGCTTGCCGAACGGGTCGGACACGATCTTGAAGGCCAGGGCGGCGAACTCCTGGTCGTTCGGGCCGCGGTACAGGTCCTCGTCGCCCTTGAGGTTGGTGCCGTGCGCCGGCGGGATGTCGAGCGGGCTCGGCAGGAAGTCGACGACGGCGTCGAGCATCGGCTGGACGCCCTTGTTCTTGAAGGCCGAGCCGCAGAGGATCGGCACGAAGTCGAACGCCAGGGTGCCCTTGCGGATGGCCGACTTGATCGCGGCCTCGCTGACCTCTTCGCCGCCGAGGTACTTGTCCATCAGGTCTTCGTCCTGCGTCGCGATGGTTTCCATCATCTGCTCGCGGTACTCGTTGGCCTGGTCGATCATGTCGTCGGGGATGTCGATCTCGTCCCACTTGGCGCCGAGCTCTTCGTCGAGCCAGATGAGCGCCTTCATCTTCACGATGTCGATGAGACCGACGAACGGCTTGACCGCCTCGGGGCCACCGGCGCCGACCGGCAGCTGGATGACGAGCGGGGTGGCCTGCAGGCGGTCGATGACCATCTGCACGGTGCGGTAGAAGTCGGCACCGATGCGGTCCATCTTGTTGACGAAGCACATGCGCGGCACCTTGTAGGTGTTGGCCTGGCGCCACACGGTCTCGGTCTGCGGCTCGACGCCGGCGACCGAGTCGAACACGGTGACGGCGCCGTCGAGGACGCGCAGCGAGCGCTCGACCTCGATGGTGAAGTCGACGTGGCCCGGCGTGTCGATGATGTTGATGCGGTTGTTGTTCCACACACAGGTGGTGGCAGCGGAGGTGATCGTGATGCCGCGCTCCTGCTCCTGGGCCATGTGGTCCATGGTCGCCGCGCCGTCGTGGACTTCACCGATCTTGTAGCTCTTGCCGGTGTAGTAGAGGATGCGCTCGGTCGTCGTCGTCTTCCCGGCGTCGATGTGCGCCATGATGCCGATGTTGCGGGTGCGATCCAGGGGGAACTCGCGCTTGGCCATCTTCTCTACTTCACTTCCGTATCAAGGTGCGACTACACGTACTACAGGGAGTCGGGCTGCGCCAGGGGCGCGAGCACGGTCGTCCAGTGTACCGGCCGGATCCGCGCCCCACCGGGACGTGACGGCGATCTCACGCCATGCCGCGCCGCCATCCGGTCGAACGCGTGATCAATGTGCGCACCTGGGCCGCACATTGTTCACACGTTGCGCGGTGGCGGCGATCAGCGGTCGGTCAGACCGCCATCACCGCGCGGACCTCGTCGAGCGAGTCCTCGCCGCCCTCGCCGGTGCCCGTGATGCGACCCGACTCGAGCACGTAGTACTTGTCGGTCGAGCGGAGCGCGAAGCCGACGTGTTGCTCGACCAGCAGGACGGTGAAATCGCCGCGTCGGGTGAGTTCGACGATGACCTCCTCGATCTCCGCGACCACGTTGGGTTGGATGCCCTCGGTCGGCTCGTCGAGGATCAACAGCCGCGGCTTGCCGAGCAGCGTCCGCGCGATGGCGAGCTGTTGGCGTTGACCACCCGACAACAGGCCCGCCGGCCGGCTCAACAGACCGGTGAGGGCGGGGAACGTGTCGAGCACCTCGTCGATCTCGGTCTTCACGTTCGAGACCAGCTGGAGGTTCTCCATCGTGGTCATCTGCGGGAAGCACAGCTGGCCCTGGGGGACGTAGCCGAGACCCTTGCGGACCCGGCGGTTGGGACGCATCTTGGTGACGTCCTCGCCGTCGAGCAGCACCGTCCCCGACCTCACCGGGATCAGGCCGACGGCGACCCGCAGCAGCGTCGTCTTCCCCGCGCCGTTGTGGCCCATGACCGCCGCCGCGCCGCCGTTGGGGATCGACAGGTCGACGTCGAACAGCACCATCGAGCGCCCGTAGCCCGCGGTCACGCCGACCAACTCGAGCATCGGTTCCGCCGTGGAAGGCGGTGCCGCGGCTGTCGGTTCCGCCGTGGATGTCGAATCAACCATGTGGCGCCGCCTCCGTCGCTGTTCCCAGATAGACCTCCTGCACCCGCTTGGTCGGCCTGGACCTCCGCGACCGATCCCTCGGCGAGCACCTTGCCGGTGTGCATCACCGTGACGAAGTCGGCGTACCGGCGCATGAAGTCCATGTCGTGTTCGATGATGACGATGGTCCGGTCGCCGACGATCCGCTTCAGGAGCTCACCGGTCTCGTCGCGCTCATCGGTGCTCATGCCGGCGACGGTCTCGTCGAGGAACATCACCTTGGCGTCCTGCACCAGCAGCATGCCGACCTCGAGCCACTGCTTCTGCCCGTGCGCCAGGATCCCCGCCGGCCGGTGCGCCAGCGCGGTCAGCCCGATCGTCTCCAACGCCTCCTCGACGCGCTCGGGAACCTTGCCGCGGGCGAGGATCGACCGGCGCGCCTTGCGGTGCACACCGGCGGCGATGTCGAGGTTCTGCAGCACGCTGAGCTGTTCGAACACCGACGCCGTCTGGAACGTCCGACCGATCCCGAGGCGCACGATCATGTGCGACTTCATCGTCGAGCGAGGTCGTGGTTCCGGAACATGGCCTCGCCGCTGCCGCGCACCAGTCCGGTCAGGGCATCGACCAGGGTGGTCTTGCCGGCTCCGTTCGGGCCGATGAGGAAGTGCAGCCTCCCCTGCAGCAGCGTGAGGTCGACGCCCTCGACCGCCTTGAAGCCGTCGAAGTCGACGGTCAGGTCGCGGATCTCCAGGTAGTCCTCTCCGAGGAACGAGGCGGTCATGCCATCGCCGCCGGGTCGGCAACTCGGGTTCACGGGCCGGTTCGAGGTCCGGTGTCGACGATCGAGGCGCCTCGCCTTGGCCCGCCGACGGGAGGGCCACAGTCCTTTGATCTTCGGCCACAGGGAGGCGACACCACCCGGAAGGAACAACATGATCACGATGAAGAGCGCACCGAGGAAGTAGGTCCACTGCGTCGGGAACTTCTCCGAGAGCGTGGACCGGCCGTAGCCGACGGCGATCGCGCCGAGCACGGGGCCGAACAACGAGGAACGGCCACCCAGGGCGACGCCGGCGAGCAACATGATCGACGCCGGAGCATCCACGTTGGACGGTGAGATGATGCCGGCGATCGGCACGAACATGGCGCCGCCGATGCTCGCCATGATGGCCGCCACCACGAACGCGACCAGCTTGATGTTGGCGGGGTCGTAGCCGAGGAAGCGGATGCGCTCCTCGGCGTCACGCGTGGCGACCAGCAGCTCGCCGTAGCGGCTCCGGTAGAGCTGCCAGAGGATCAGCATGAACAGGATCACCAACCCCGCGGCGATCATGTAGAGGTTCTTCTCGACCTTCGGGTCGTAGAGGTTGTGGCCGAAGAAGGTCGTGAACGTGTTCAGGCCGTTGAAGCCGCCGGTCTGCTTGATCGTCGCGATCAGCAACGTCGCGAACGCGACCGCCATCGCCTGGGTGAGGATGGCGAAGTAGGCGCCCTTCACCCGGCGCTTCAGGATCGCGTAGCCGAGGATGAACGACACCACGGCGGGCAGGGCCACGATGGCGAACACGGTGAACGGCCCGCTGCGGAACGGTTCCCACCAGCTCGGCATGGTGCCGTTGCCGTACAGCGTCATGAAGTCGGGAACGCCGCCCGGGCCGGCGGCCTCGAGCTTCATGTGCATGGCCATCGCGTAGGCGCCGAGACCGAAGAACACGCCCTGACCCAGGACGAGCATGCCGCCACGACCCCAGGCCAGCCCGATGCCCATCGACGCGAGCGCCAGGGCGCAGTACTTCCCGAGGTTGCCGAGCCGGAACGCAGTCATCGTGCCGGGCGCCCACACCAGCAGGAAGAATGCCAGCACGGCGATGCCGATCAACGGACCGTACGTGTTGAGCAGTCGTCTCGGCCGCGTCGTTCCGGCGACCTTGATGCCCGCGTCCGTCATGCCAGCGTCGGTCATGCCAGCGACCTGGTCCGAACGGTGAAGAGGCCCTGTGGCCGGATCGTGAGGAAGATCACCACGAGGGCGAAGGTGATGACCTGCGCCATGCTGCCGCTGGTCCAGTCGGTCAGGAAGGCGGTGACCACGCCGACGGCCCACGCCGCGAGCAGCGTTCCCTTGAGCTGCCCGACGCCTCCGATGACGACGACGAGGAAGGCCGGGATGATGTACGCCGTGCCGAGCGTCGGGTTCGTGCCCGAGATCAGTGCGATGGCGACCCCACCGACACCGGCCAGGCCCGAGCCGAGGAAGAAGGTGATGCGGTCGACGTTGCGGGTCGAGACACCGAGCGTCTCGGCGAGTTGTCGATTCTGCACCGTCGCTCGGATCTGCCGACCGAAGAAGCTGTACTTCAGCACGGCGCTGAGCGCGCCGAGCGCGGCGAGCGCCAGGAGGATGGTGAAGAGCTGGCGGTGCGGCCACTCGTAGCCGAACACCGAGATGCGGCCACCCAGCCAACTCGGTGCGGTGACCGGGTCGCCCTGAGCGCCGAAGAGATCCTGCGCGAACTGTTGGAGCACCAACGACACACCGACCGTCGCCAGCAGTGTGTCGAGCGGTCGTTTGTACATCCATTGGATGACGGTGAGCTCGAGGAGCAGCCCCAGGAGGCCGGCGACGATGAAGGCCATCGGGAGCGCGACCACGATGGAGACACCGGCGCGCGCTGATCACCTGCTGGGTGAGTACGCCACGTAGGCCCCCACCATGAGGAACTCACCGTTCGCCATGTTGATCACGCCCATCTGGCCGAACGTGAGCGTGAGCCCGAGCGCAGCCAGCAGCAGGATCGCGCCGGTCGCGGTCCCCGTCAGGAAGGGGGTGGTGAGTACGTCCATCGTGTCTGCTTTCAGATCCGTTCTGTTGTCGGACAGGTCGGTCGAGGACTGGGCACTGATCGGGGGTGCCGCGCTGACGCACGGCACCCCCGACAACAGGCAGGGTCGTGCGGGATCGACCTGGGCGTCAGTCCTTGTTCGGGTCCCACCAGCTGTAGCCCTCGAGGAACGGATCGGGCTCGATCGGGCCGTCGGAGCTGCACACGATGTCGAACTGGTTGTCGGCGTTGATCTGGCCGATCAGGCCGGTCTTGGCGATGTGGTGGTTCTCGCCGTTGACCGTGACCGAGCCCTCGGGCGCATCGAACGTCACACCGTCGGACGCCGCGTTCACCGCATCGACGCAGAACGACTCCGCCTTCTCGACCATGTTCTTGTAGAGGTAGAGGGAGGTGTAGGCCGCTTCCATCGGGTCCGACGTCGGTCGGTCGGCTCCGTACTTGGCCTGGAAGGCCTCGATGAACGCCGCGTTCTCGGGGCTGTCGACGCTCTGGAAGTAGTTCCAGGCGGCGTACTGACCGGTGAGATCGACGCCCATCGCCGGGGCCTCTTCTTCGGCGATCGACACCGAGATGATCGGCGAGTTGTCGGCGCCGAGGCCGGCCTCGTCGTAGGCCTTGATGAAGCCGACGTTCGACGAGCCGTTGATGGTGTTGAACACGAAGTCGGGCTTCGCCTCGGCGATCTTGGCGACCTGCGTCGTCCAGTCGTCGCTGTCGAGCGGCACGTACTCCTCACCGACGATCTCGATGCCGAGTTCCGCGGCGTACTGCTTGATGATCTTGTTCGCGGTACGGGGGAACACGTAGTCGGAGCCGGCCAGGAACAGCGTCTTGACGCCCTCGGACTTCAAGAAGTCCATCGCCGGGATGATCTGCTGGTTGGTGGTCGCACCCGTGTAGTAGATGTTCGGCGACGCTTCGAGACCCTCGTACTGCACGGGGTAGAACAGCAGACCGTTCGCTCCTTCGACCACGGGCAGCATCGCCTTGCGGGAGGCGGAGGTCCAACCACCGAACACGGCGGCGACCTTGTCCTCGGTGAGCAGCTTGTTGATCTTCTCGGCGAAGACGGTCGGCTCGCTCTGGCCGTCCTCTTCGATGAACTCGATCTGCTTGCCCATGATCCCGCCGGCGGCGTTGATCTCCTCGGCGCCGAGCATGAGGGAGTCGCGCACCGTCTGCTCACTGATGGCCATCGGGCCCGATGTCGAGTTCAGGAAGCCGAGCTGGACGGTGTCACCATCGACGCAGGTGTCACCGGATGCCGCGGCAGTGCCGGATGCGGCGTCGGTACCGGCCGGGGCGTCAGTGCCGGCGGGCGCTTCCGTGCCCGATGCCGCTTCGGTGCCGGCGGGCGCGTCGGTGCCGGCCGGAGCGTCAGTGGCGCTCGAGCTCGCTGTCGTCATCGCTGCCGCACGCGCTCGCCACGAGGGCGAGCGATGCGAGCAGGGGCACGGCAATTCGAGGGCATTGCGCTTCCGCATGGGACTCCTTGAGGGGGTTGTTCACGAGTGTTCGGAGGTTCACCCTCGACCGCATGTGCGTCCGCCGGCTGAACGGACGAGAAACTAGAAGGGCCAGATGTTCGGACTGTGTCCTCCGTGTGAAGACCATCTCGCAGTCGCGTTCTCGTGAACTTCTTGCGTACCCGCGGACGCGAGAAGTTCACGAGAACGCGGTACGGACGGGCCCGGGTACGGTCGACGGAATGGATCAGACCGACGTCGCCCACCTCCGTCGCTGCATCGAGCTCGCCCGGCAGGCGCGAGCCGACGGCAACGAACCGTTCGGGTCACTGCTCGTCGGGGCTGACGGCACGGTGTTGATGGAGTTGATGAACACCGTCGGCACCGGCGACGTGACAGGGCATCCCGAGCTGGCGCTCGCCACGTGGGCGTCGTTGAACCTCACGGTCGACGAGCGCGCCGCGGCGACGCTCTACACGAGCTGTGAGAGTTGCGCGATGTGCGCCGGAGGCCAGTACTGGGCGGCCATCGGCCGGCTCGTGTTCGCACTGTCCGGTGAGCAACTCGCCGACATCGTCCCGCCCGGCGGCGGCCGCAGTCTGCGCTTGTCGAGCCGCGAGGTGTTCGCCCGCGGCGACTCGCCGGTCGACGTCGAGGGGCCGTGCGACGAACTGGCGGCCGACGCCCTCGCGGTCTTCGACGGCTTCTTCACGCGCTCGTAGCCCGAACAGCGGCCCGGGATCAGCGACGGCGGCCCGTGAGTTCGTCGACGTGGGCGTCGACCAGCTTGCGCGGCGCGACGGCGAGCCAGCCGTCGACCAACGCCTCGCGCAGTGCCCGCTTCTTCACGACCTGCAGTTGGATCAGCACGGCGGCGTAGCCGTTGAAGTGCGGGATTGTGAAGAACGCCTCGGGATTGGCGGCGAGCACGGCCTCCTTCTCGCCGAGATCGTCGACGCTCACCGCCAGAATCGGCCCCGCGGGAGGCGTCTCGTCACCGAACCGTTTGATGTCGGCCTTGCTGAACGGCCGCTCCCACGCGAACGCCTTGCCGCCGACGGACCACGTGCGGTTGCCGAACCGCTCGCCAACGGTCACCTCCGGCAGGGCCGTCGCCATGTCGGCGACCTCCTCGACGCTCACCATCGCGCCAACGGTAGCCCCCGCCCCGTGACGTCGAGGTCGGCCCTTCGGCCGGGTCGGCCTGTCAGGCGAGCGTGTTCGCCAGCGGCTCCAGGCGCGACGCCTCGACCGGCCCGCGCATCGACCACACGACGATGTCGACCCCCGCGTCGAAGAACCCGCCGGCGCGATCGGCGAGTTCGGCAGGGTCGTCGTCCTCGCCGAAGGTGAGGTGCACCGACCGTGCGATCTCCGACTGGTCGCGCCCGACGACGGCACAGTGCTCGCGCAACACGCCGTCGAGTTCGAGCCAGTCGGCGGGCGCGTCGGGGGTCGTCATGTCCCACTGGTCGGCGAACCGGGCGGCTGTGCGCAGCGTGCGGCGGCGACCCTTGCCACCGATCACGATCGGGATGTGGTCCTGCACGGGCTTCGGTTCGCACCACGCGTTCTCGAGTTGGAACCACTCGCCGGAGAAGTTGGTCACGGTGTTCGTGAGCAACGACGAGATCACCTCGATGCCTTCCTCGAACCGGTCGGAGCGCTCGCGCAGCGAGCCGAGCGGGATGCCGTAGGCGTCGGATTCCATCACGTTCCACCCGGCGCCCATGCCCAACTCGAAGCGACCGCCCGAGATGTGGTCGATCGTCGCGGCCATGTTGGCGGTGACCGCCGGGTGGCGGTGGTGCATCCCGTTGACCATCGCGCCGAGCCGGAGGCGGGAGGTCGCCTGGGCGAGGGCGGCGAGCATCGTCCAGCCCTCGAGGTTGGGTCCGTCGTACGGCTCGGCGAGTGGGTAGAAGTGGTCCCAGTTCCACGCCGACTCGAACAGCTCGATGTCGTCGGCGGCGCGCCACACGTCGAGGAACTGCGCCCAGGTGGCGTGGTGGGGCGGCGTCTTGATCGTGTAACGGGCCATGGCGCCGTTCTAGTCGATGAACTCCACGCCGAGTTCGACGAGCTTCGCCCGCAGTCCGTACATGTCCAGCCCGAGCACGCCCGACTCGAGCTGGGCGCGGCTCCCGGCCTCCTTGTCGAGCCGGGCGACGGACTGTTCCAGCGCCCACCCCGCCTCGTCGCGACCGACCGCGACGACACCGTCGTCGTCGGCGCAGATCACGTCGCCCGGATGGATCGTGACACCGCCGATCACGACCGGGACGTTGACCGAACCGGGCGTCGCCTTCACCGTGCCCTGGCACGACACGTACCGGCTCCACACCGGGAATCCCATCGACCGGAGATCGCTCGTGTCGCGGACGCCCGCATCGATCACGAGGCCGCGGACCCCCCTGGTCATCAGCGAGGTGGCGAGCAGGTCGCCGAACATCCCGTGCGTCGACGGCGCCGTGTTGGTGACGACGAGGATGTCGCCGGGCTGACAGACCTCGACGGCGGCGTGGATCATGAGGTTGTCGCCGGGATGGCTCGACACGGTCACCGCGCTCCCGGCCACCCTCACGTCGTATTGGATCGGCCGGATGTCGACACCGAGGAAGCCCCGTCGACCGAGCGCCTCGTGCACCGTCGCGGTACCGATCGGGGCGAGCGCGTCGACGACGTCGACGGCCGCACGTTCGATCGTGCGCACCACGACGTGCCGGTTGCGGGCGTTCGGGTTGGTCACGGTGCGGCCTCCTCGACGACGAGCCTCGGGAACACGCGCCGGACGTTGCCATCGAAGACCTGCTCCTTGGCCGAGGCGTCGAGCGCGGAGTGGTCGATGTAGATCTTCGTGTCGTCGTAGTAGTTGCCGGTGTCGGGATCGATGCCGCGAACGGCGCCGACCATCTCCGATCCGAAGAGGATGTTGGCGACCGGCACCACGTCGACGAGCAGGTCGATCCCCCGCTGGTGGTACACGCAGGTGTCGTAGAAGATGTGTTCGGCGAGCCCGTCGAAGTCCCAACCGTGGTCGGCGGCCATGCCCTTGAACCGTCCCCAGTGGTACGGGACGGCGCCGCCTCCGTGCGGGATGATCCACCGCAGGCCCGGGAAGTCGCGCATGAACCCCGAGCTGAGCGCCTGCATGAATGCGGTGGTGTCGGCGCCCAGATAGTGCGAGCCCGTGGTGAAGAGGTTCTCGTTGCACGAGGCCGACACGTGGATCATGGCGGGCACGTCGAGTTCGCACATCGCCTCCCACAGCGGCCACCACGAGCGGTCCCACAGCGGCGGCCCGGTCCAGAACCCGCCCGAGGGGTCGGGGTTCACGTTGCAGCCGACGAAACCCATTTCGCCGACACACCGCCGCAGTTCGGCGACCGAGCCGTCGATGGCGGCGCCGGGCGACTGCGGGAGCTGGCACACCGGAGCGAAGTTCGACGGGTACAGGTCGCACACGCGACGGATGAGCTCGTTCTGGTGTTGCGACCAGAACGTCGACGTGTGTTCGTTGCCGACGTGATGGGCCATCCAGCTCGCCCGTGGCGAGAACAGGGTGAGATCGGCGCCGCGGTCGCGTTGGAACTGCAGCTGCGCCGTTTCCAGACTCGCCCGGATCTCGTCGTCGGACACGTCGACCGTGCCCTTCTCACCCACGTACGACGGGTCGCGGTCGACCGCCGACACCTGGGCCTCGCGCCACGCGCCGACACCGGGTGGCGTCGTCGTGTAGTGCCCGTGACAGTCGATGATCACCGTGTCGACAGTAACGGATTGTCCACAATCCTGCGGTCAGCGTCCGGTCGCCTGCGTACAGTCTTCGTTGACGGGGCAAGAGGGTGAGGGGAGCGCATGAAGGTTCCAGTGGTGATCATCGGAGCAGGACCGGCGGGGACGCTGCTGTCGCTCATGCTCGGTCGGGCCGGCATCGACAACGTCGTGCTCGAGCTGCGCAGCCGCGAGTACGTGGTCGGCCGGGTCCGGGCCGGTGTGCTCGAGTGGAGCACCGTCGAGACACTCCGGCAGCTCGGCGTCGGTGCACGGATGGACGCCGAGGGGCACGTCCACGATCTGATCGACATCGCGTGGAGCGGTCACGAGCTGGTCTCGATCGACACGGTGGCCCGCGTCGGCAAGGAGATGATGGGATACGGCCAGACCGAGTTGCAGCGCGACCTGTACGACGCCGCCGACGCATCGGGCGCCACGATCGTCTTCGAGGCGACCGACATCGAACTCCACGACGTCACCTCGGACACGCCGTCGGTGACCTATCTCGCCAACGGCATCGCCGAGCGGATCGAGTGCGACTTCATCGCCGGCTGCGACGGCTTCCACGGCGTCAGCCGCACATCGATCCCTGCCGCCGACCGCTCCGAGTTCGCCAAGGACTACCCGTTCGGCTGGCTCGGGATCCTGTCGGAGACACCGCCGGTCCCGGTGCTCACGTACGCCCGGCACGAGCGGGGTTTCGCCCTGTGCTCGCGACGGACCCCGATGCTCAGTCGCTACTACGTCCAGGCGCCGCTCACCGACGACGTCGACGACTGGCCGGACGACCGCTTCTGGTCCGAGCTGCTGGCGCGCCTCCCCGCCGACCTGGCGGGACAGATCACGACCGGTCCATCGGTGGAGAAGTCGCTCGCGCCACTGCGCAGCTTCGTGTGCGAGCCGCTGCGTCACGGCAACCTGTTCCTCGCGGGCGACGCCGCCCACATCGTCCCGCCGACGGGCGCGAAGGGCCTGAACCTCGCGGTGTCCGACGTCTGGTATCTGTCCCGCGGGCTCGTCGAGCACTACGCCGGCGACGACCGGCACCTCGACGCCTACTCGACGACCGCGTTGCGACGGGTGTGGGGCGCGGTGCGCTTCTCGTGGTGGATGACGACGATGCTGCACCAGTTCCCCGGCCAGACCGCCTTCGACCACCGGGTGATCGAACACGACCTCGCCCACCTGGCCCGTTCGACGTTCGCCCAGGCAGCCTTCGCCGAGCAGTACGTCGGCCTCCCCTACGATCAGGAGTGAGCGTCGCCCCAGCGGCGGAGCACGGCGATCACCGAGTCGAGATGCGCGCTCATGGCCGCCGACGCCGCCTGCTCGTCGCCGGCGACGACCGCCTCGACGATCGCCGCGTGTTGCTGCAACGACTCGCTCGGCCGGCCGGGCATCATCGCCAGCCGGTACTGGTGCGACACCGCGCGGTTGCGCAGGTTGTGGACGAGGTCGGAGGCCACGGTGTGCCGGCTGATCTCGCGCAGCCGCCGGTGGAACGTTCGATTCAGTTCCGAATACGCAGCCGCGTCCTCGTCGGCGACCGCGGCCCGCATGTCGGCGACGACCTGGCGCAACTCCACGCATTCGACCGGCGTGGCGTGGCGCGCCGCCCGAGCCGCGATCAACCCCTCGAGTGCGGCGCGGGCCTCGGTGATCTCGATGGCCTCGCTCAGCGAGATCCGCCGAACCGTCGCGCCACGGTTCGGCTGACGCACGACGAGCCCCTCCGATTCCAGCTGCACGAGCGCCGCTCGCGCCACCGCCCGCCCGCACGAGTAGCGAGTGCAGAGCTGGGCCTCGATCAGCCGTTCCCCCGACGGGAACACACCGGCGACGATGTCGTCGCGGAGGTCGTCGGCGATCGACTCGGTGCGGGCGACGCGCAGGTTCGCCGCCGTGCCCGCCGGATCCTCTTCACCGGCGTCGATCGAACTCATCGGGAACGTCACCGGTCGAACTCCGTGGGTTCGGATGCCAACTGTCGTTCGAGTCGGTCGAGCACTCGGTAGCAGTCGAGCACCTGCGCGACGCTGGCGTTCGGTTCGCGTCCCTCGGCGATCGCCGCGAAGAACTCGCGGTCCTGCAGCTCGATGCCGTTCATCGACACCGCCACTCCGGACACGTCGATCGGTTCGCCGTGGCCGGTCGCCAGGTCGTCGTAGCTCGCGACGTACGTCCCCGTGTCGCCGATGTACCGGAACGTCGTGCCGAACGGACCGTCGTTGTTGAACGACAGCGACAACGTGCAGATGGCGCCGCTCGCCGTCGCCAGCTGGATCGACATGTCCATCGCGATCCCGAGTTCGGGATGCGGTGGGCCCTGCAACGCGTGGGCGGCCACGATCGGGCTCCCGGTCTGATGGGCGAACAGGTCGACCGTGTGGGCGGCGTGGTGCCAGAGCAGATGGTCGGTCCAACTCCGCGGTTGGCCGAGCGCGTTCGTGTTGGTGCGCCGGAAGAAGTACGTCTGCACGTCCATCTGTTGGATCGAGTAGTCGCCGGCCTCGATCCGCTGGTGCACCCACTGATGACTCGGATTGAAGCGGCGGGTGTGGCCGCACATCGCGACGAGGCCGGTCTCCTGCTGGACCGCCACGACCGCTTCACCGTCGGCCAGGTTGTCGCACAACGGGATCTCGACCTGCACGTGCTTGCCGGCGCGCATCGTGGCGATGCTCTGCTCGGCGTGGAGCGCGGTGGGCGTGGCGAGCACGACGGCATCGATGTCGCCGATCGCCAGCACGTCGGCCAGATCGGTCGTCGCGTGCTCGACGCCGTATTCGTCGGCGAATGCCCGGGTGCGTTCGAGTTCACGTCCCACGACGGCGACGACCTCGACGCCGTCGATGTTCCGCATGGCGTCCATGTGCTTGGCACCGAACGCGCCTGCGCCGGCGAGGGCGACCGAGATGGTCATCGCCGTTCTCCAGGATCACCGTTCTCCAGGATCAGGTTGCCGACGGCGGTGTTGCTCGCCGGTACGTGGTAGAAGCGATGGCGCACGGTGGGCAGCGGGCCACCGGCCAGGTCGGACATCGCGCCGCGGGCGATCAACCACATCACCAGTTCGATGCCCTCCGATCCGGCCTCGCGGATGTAGTCGATGTGCGGCTTCTTCGCCAGTTCGGTCGGTGCCGCGATCAGCTCGTCGAGGAACGCCTGGTCGAACGGGCTGTTGATGAGGCCGGCGCGGGGCCCTTGCAGTTGGTGGCTCATCCCCCCGGTGCCCCAGATCTGCACGTCGAGGTCGTCGTCGTACGACTCGACGGCACGCCGGATCGCCTGACCGAGATCGAGGCACCGCTGCCCCGACGGGATCGGGTAGTGCACGACGTTGACCGGGACCGGGATCACCTGGCACGGCCACGCCGACGGCTGACCGCACATCAGCGACAACGGGACGGTCAGGCCGTGATCGACCGCCAGCCGGTTGACGATCGTGAGGTCGAAGTCCTGCTGGATGACCGAGTAGGCGATGTGGGACGCCAGCTCGGGATGACCGACCACGTCGGGCACCGGGCCGTGGGCCCCAACCTTCGTCGGCCACCGCATACTCCGCCGCCGTCCCGATCGCGAACGTCGGGATGATGTCGAGGCTGAACGTGGTGGCATGGTCGTTGTACACCAGGATGATCACATCGGGCGTGTGGGCCGCGAACCACTCCTTCGCCGGGTCGTACCCGTCGAAGAGCGGGCGCCAGTACGGCTCGTCGGTCTTGCCCAGATCGATCGCCACCCCGATCGCGGGGACGTGCGACGTGTACACGCTGGCGCTGATCCGGGCGCTCACGCCGGCTTCCCTGGCGACGTTGCGCGCTGCTCAGGTGTGGTTGGCGCCGGTTCACCCGATTCGCGCACGGAACGATTGCCGTCTGGCGAGCGTCCGCCGGCGACCATCATGTCGCGGTACTCGTCCTCCGACATCCCGGTCATCGACGCCGCCATCTGCTGGAAGCTCTTGCCGTCGGTCGCACCGATCTTGGCCAGGAAGTAGATGTTGCCTCCCAGAGCGATCATGCGGTTCATGTCTCGATCGAGGACCGCCTGCTTCTGGTCGGCGGTCATCGCCCACTCGTCGAGATAGGCGGCTTCGTCACGCTTGAACCGCTCACGGTTGTCGGCCGACATGAGCGACATGCAGAACTGGTTGAGCCAGTACCCGTGCCGCGACTGGTCGGCGTCGAAGACCGTGGTGCCCGGGACGTCCAGATACGGTTTGTCGATCGCCATGGCGAGCCTCTCCCGGCATCGAAGGTTGCGGACGCGAGGGTACTTTTCGTCAACAATATTGTCAACAATGCGGGTCTTCATGCGACCGCGGCGCCGACGATCAGCGCGGCATCGTTCGGCATCGAGCTGACACGGAGGCAACCCGGCCCCCTCCGGGGTCTGACCCCGTAGGGGGCCAGGGTCGGCTCAGGCGGGGCAACTCCAGGGCGAGTTGCTCCACGACACCTTGTCGGCGAATTCGGCCGCGACCTGTGCTGCCGGAAACGCGCCCGACGCCGTCATGATGCGCCCGGCGTCCGCGGTCCGGGCGCGACGGGCGTGGGCGCCGAGACGTTCCAGGTCGTCGATGGCGAGCCAGTGGCCGGTCGCGTCGAGACCGTCGAGGAGGCCCGCCGAGGCCAGGAGCAGGCTGCCCGTCGAGATCGTGAGGACGCCACGCGCGTGCGCGCCGGCCGCCGCCAGCCACTCCATCGTGGCGTGGTCGTCGATCACCCGGCGCCAACCGAGCCCGCCCGGCACGACGAGCCAGTCCGGCAGCGCCGCGTCGGCGGCGAGGACGTCGACGACGACATCGCGTGACGGTTCGACGCCGGGCAGCACACCGGGCTCCGTGCCGACGAACACCACCGTCGCGCCCAACCGGTCGGCGAGCACCGACACGGGCAGATCGATCTCCGCCGTGGCGACCCCTCGGTAGACGAGCACGCCGATCGTCGGGGCGGGCGCCGGCAGGGTCCGGCCCGGTGAGGGCGTCGAGACGTCGGGTCGTGCCCGGTCGGTGCCGACGTACCCGCCACATGGTCAGGCGCGCCCCTGGATGTAGTCGTGCAGTTGGTTGTTCTCGAGCTCGAGCTCACCGAGCCGGGCCTTCACGACATCGCCGATCGAGATGATTCCGGCCATCTCCCCCGCCCCGTCGAGCACGGGCAGGTGGCGGATGCGACGATCGGTCATCATCGCCATCAACTGATCGACGGTGTCGTCAGGCTGACACACGACCACGTTCGCGGACATCGCGGAGGAGACCTCGCGACCCAGTGTGCCCCCGCCGTGGGCGGCGAGCGCGCGCACGACGTCGCGCTCGGACAGGATTCCGTCGATCGTGCGTCCGTTCGCACTCACGACGAGTGCGCCGACGCCATGATCCCGCAGCGACGCGGTCGCCTGCGCGAGCGTCGCGCCCGGCTGCACCGTCGCGACGGCTGTGCCCTTCCGGCTCAGGATGGACTGAACGTTCATCGAGTATCCCCTTCTCGCGGAAGTATCCCCCGAGCGCGCACCTTAGTGCACTCGTGAATCGTGTGCTAACCGGTGTGACGCCCGACCGGCTCCCGAAAAGCAGAACTGCGGCGTACCGATCGGTACGCCGCAGTCCTCGTTGCGAATCGTTCGCTCTGTCGAGCCGTCGCCGGCTCGTTCCCACGGTCTTCACCGTGGGCGATCGCGTCACCAGCGATAGTGGGCGAACGCCTTGTTCGACTCGGCCATCTTCTGGATGTCGTCGCGCTTCTTCATCGCCGCGCCCAGACCGTTGGCGGCGTCCATCAGTTCGTTGGCCAGGCACTGGGCCATGGTCTTCTCACGACGCGACCGCGAGTAGTCGACGATCCAGCGGATCGACAACGTCGTGGCACGGCGGGGACGGACCTCGACGGGCACCTGGTAGGTGGCACCACCGACGCGGCGGCTGCGAACCTCGAGCGGGGGCTTGACGTTGTCGATCGCCCGCTTGACCGTGTCGATCACCTGGTCCTCGCCCTCGAGGCGGCTCTGGATGAGATCCATCGCGTCGTAGACGATCTTCTCGGCCACGGTGCGCTTGCCGTGCAGCATGACCTTGTTGACGAGTTGGGTGACGAGAACCGACTTGTAGATCGGATCGGCGACGAGTTCACGCCGCGGTGCAGGACCTTTACGAGGCATGACTCAGCTCACTTCTCTTTCTTGGCGCCGTAGCGGCTACGAGCCTGCTTGCGGTTCTTCACGCCGACGGCGTCGAGCGCGCCACGGATGATCTTGTAGCGCACGCCGGGCAGGTCACGGACGCGGCCGCCGCGGACGAGCACGATCGAGTGCTCCTGCAGGTTGTGGCCCTCGCCGGGGATGTAGGCGGTGACTTCGATGCCGGAGTTGAGCCGGACACGGGCGACCTTGCGGAGCGCCGAGTTCGGCTTCTTCGGGGTGGTCGTGTACACACGGGTGCACACGCCACGACGCTGCGGTGAGCCCTTGAGCGCCGGCGTCTTCGACTTGGTGACTTTGGAGCTGCGACCCTGACGGACGAGCTGTTGGATTGTTGGCACGAATGAGACCTCGTTCGTCTGGTCGCTCCGGCGGCACCACGGCCGACGGAATGTGGTGGGTTGGATGAGTCGAGCTCATCCGCCGTACACCGGGAACCCGGTGAGAGGCAGTGTTCATGTAGCCCGGCAAGGCTACGAGCGCCCCGCTGATCGCGCAACGCTCACCGCCGAACGCGTGATCAATGTGCGGCGTAGGTGCGCACATTGATCACGCATTGCGCGGTGGTTTGGTAGTTCAGCCGATGGGTTCGGCGGCGGCGGGTTCGACCGTCTCGGTCGAGTAGGTGCCGTCGTAGGAGCCGTGCAGGCTGGAGAGGAACGCGGCGGGATCCTCTTCGCCGGAGTCGCTCGAGTAGAACGTCATCGGCTCGTAGTCGGGCGCTTCGATGCCGAACTCGCGGTAGCGCATCATGCCGGTGCCGGCGGGGATGAGCTTGCCGATGATGATGTTCTCCTTGAGGCCGATCAGGTTGTCGCCGCGGCCGTCGATGGCGGCCTCGGTGAGCACCCGGGTGGTCTCCTGGAACGACGCCGCCGACAGCCACGACTCGGTGGCCAGCGACGCCTTGGTGATGCCCATCAGCTCCGGGCGGCCTTCGGCGGGGCGGACCCCGTCTTCGACCATCCGGCGGTTCGTGTCGCGGAAGACCTTGGAGTCGACGCGCTCGCCCGGCAGGAAGCCGGTGGCACCCGGCTCCTGCACGCCGACCCGGCGGGTCATCTGGCGCACGATGAGCTCGATGTGCTTGTCGGAGATCGACACGCCCTGGTCGCGGTAGACCCGCTGGACCTCTTCGACCAGGTACAGCTGCGTTTCGCGGATGCCCTTGATCTCCATGATCTCCTTCGGATCGAAGGGACCATCGGTGAGCGGCTCGCCGGCGCGGATGTCCTGACCGTCGATGACGATCGGACGGGCACCGAGCGGCAGCACGACCTCGTGCTCCTCGCCCTGGTCGTCGACGACGACGACCGGGATGCCCTTGCCCTCGTCCTCACGCAGGTGCAGCACACCGGACGCCTTGGCCAGACGGGCCGAACCCTTCGGGGTGCGAGCCTCGAACAGCTCGACGACGCGGGGCAGACCACCGGCGATGTCCTTGCCGGCCACACCACCGGTGTGGAAGGTCCGCATCGTCAGCTGGGTGCCGGGCTCGCCGATCGACTGGGCGGCGATGACGCCGACGGCCTCGCCGAGCTCGATCATCTTGCCCGTGGCGAGCGAACGGCCGTAGCACATCGCGCAGACGCCGAGTTCGGCGTCGCACGTGAGCACCGAGCGGACACGCAGACGATCGACACCCGGGTCGTCGCGCAGCGCCTCCATCTCCTCGTCACCGACGATGGTGTTGCGCGGCAGCACCGTGCGGCCGTCCTCCATCGGGTTGGCCAGCGTGACGTCGTTGAGCAGCGCGCGGCCGAACAACTTCGTCTCGAGGTACGACCGGCGGTTGGCCGTGTCGGGGCCGACGTTCTCGATCCACACGCCGAGCGTGGAACCGCAGTCCTCCTCGCGGACGATCAGTTCCTGGGCGACGTCGACGAGACGGCGGGTCAGGTAGCCCGAGTCGGCCGTACGCAGCGCCGTGTCGACGAGGCCCTTGCGGGCACCCGGCGTGGCGATGAAGTACTCGAGGGTCTCGAGGCCTTCACGGAAGTTCGACTTGATCGGGCGGGGGATCATGTCACCGCGAGGGTTGGCCACGAGGCCGCGCATGCCGGCGATCTGGCGCATCTGCGTCATGTTCCCGCGAGCACCCGAGCCGACCATCATGTCGATCGGGTTGAACTGCTGCTCCTTGAACTCCTTCTCCATCGCCGCCTGCACCTCGGCGGTGGCATCGGTCCAGATGCGCACCTCCTGCTGGCGGCGCTCGCCGTCGGTGATGATGCCGCGGCGGAACTGGCTCTCGACCTTGTCGGCCTGCGCCTCGTAGCCGTCGAGCAGCGCCCGCTTGGCCTTCGGGGTGCGGACGTCGTCGATCGACACGGTGAGGCCCGACTGGGTGGCGAAGCGGTAGCAGAGGTTCTTGATCGCGTCGAGCGCCTCGGCCACCACGGCCTTGTCGTAGTTGTCGGACAGGCGCTCGACGATCACGCCGAGTTCCTTCTTCTTCACCGTGTCGTTGATGTGCCCGAACTGCTCGGTGTAGTCGACCGGCAGGGCCTCCTCGAACAGCATGCGGCCGGCGGTGGTGAGGAACGGCTCCTTGCCCGGCGCACGCATCGTGATCGACGCGTGCAGGTCGAGGGCGCGCTCGTCGTAGGCCCGCAGGATCTCCCACAGGTGGCGGAACACGCGGCCTTCGCCGGGCACACCGTCCATGCCCTCGGTGAGGTAGTACGCACCGATCACGAGGTCCTGCTGCGGGGTGACGATCGGGCGACCCGACGCCGGCGACAGGATGTTGTTGGCGCTGAGCATGAGCACGCGGGCCTCGGCCTGGGCCTCGGCCGACAGCGGCACGTGGATGGCCATCTGGTCGCCGTCGAAGTCGGCGTTGAACGCCGTGCAGACGAGCGGATGGATCTGCAGCGCCTTGCCCTCGACCAACACCGGCTCGAACGCCTGGATGCCGAGGCGGTGCAGCGTCGGTGCACGGTTGAGGAGCACCGGGTGCTCCTTGATGACGTCTTCGAGCACGTCCCACACCTGCGGGCGACGACGCTCGACCATGCGCTTGGCGGTCTTGATGTTCTGCGCCAGCTCGAGGTCGACGAGACGCTTCATGACGAACGGCTTGAACAGCTCGAGCGCCATCAGCTTCGGCAGACCGCACTGGTGCAGGCGCAGCGTCGGGCCGGCCACGATGACCGAACGGCCCGAGTAGTCGACGCGCTTGCCGAGCAGGTTCTGACGGAAGCGGCCCTGCTTGCCCTTGAGCATGTCGGACAGCGACTTGAGCGGACGGTTGCCCGGCCCGGTGACCGGCCGGCCGCGGCGGCCGTTGTCGAACAGTGCGTCGACGGCCTCCTGCAGCATGCGCTTTTCGTTGTTGATGATGATCTCCGGCGCACCGAGGTTGAGCAGGCGCTCGAGACGGTTGTTGCGGTTGATCACGCGGCGGTACAGGTCGTTGAGGTCGGACGTGGCGAAGCGGCCACCGTCGAGCTGGACCATCGGGCGCAGCTCCGGCGGGATCACCGGGACCGCGTCGAGGATCATCGCCTTCGGGTCGTTGCTGCGACGGCCGTGCTCGTCACGACGGTTGAACGACGCGACGATCTTGAGGCGCTTGATCGCCTTCTGCTTGCGCTGCGCGCTGAGCGGCTTGCGGCCCGAGTCGCCCGGGTCGATCGCCTCGCGGAGCTTGATCTCCTCCTCGTCGAAGTCGATCCGGTCGATGAGCGACTTGATCGCCTCGGCGCCCGTGCCGCCCTCGAAGTACTCGCCGTACTTGTCGCGCATCTCGCGCCACAGCATCTCGTCTTCGATGATCTTGCGCGAGTGCAGCGTGCGGAACTCGTCCCAGGTGCGGGCGATGAGATCGAGCTCGATCTCGTAGCGCTCGCGGATGCCTTCGATCTCCTTGTCGGCTTCCTTCTGGATCTTCTTGATGTCGGCGGCCTTGGCGTCTTCCTTCTCCGCCTCGGCGGCCGCGCCTTCGAGCTCCTTGTACCGGCGATCGATGGCGAGCTCCATCTCCTTCTGGATGGCGTCGCGCTCTTCGAGGTACTCGGCTTCGAGGTTCGGCAGCGCCTCGTGGCGCGCGTCCTCGTCGACCCAGCTGACCAGATGAGCGGCGAAGTAGATGACCTTCTCGAGCATCTTCGCCTTGAGCTCCTCCTTCGGCTCGATGCCGGCGAGGAGGTAGGCGAGCCACGACCGGGTGCCGCGCAGGTACCAGATGTGCACGGCCGGAGCGGCCAGTTCGATGTGGCCCATGCGGTCGCGACGGACCTTCGAGCGCGTCACCTCGACGCCGCAGCGCTCACAGATGATGCCCTTGAACCGGACGCGCTTGTACTTGCCGCAGTAGCACTCCCAGTCGCGGGTCGGTCCGAAGATCTTCTCGCAGAACAGGCCGTCCTTCTCCGGGACGCAGCGTGCGGTAGTTGATCGTTTCCGGCTTCTTCACTTCGCCGTGTGACCAGGTGCGGATCTGGTCGGCCGTGGCCAGCCGGATCTTCAGCTGGTCGAACATGTTGACGTCAAGCATGTGTTGGTCTCTTTCGCTTCAGTCGTTCGTTCTTCAGTAACTGACCCGTTCGCGGCGCTCACGCTCGCGACGGGCGTCGTCTTCGTCGGTCCCACGCTCGGGCCGGGAGATGTCGATGCCGAGTTCCTCGGCGGCGCGGTAGACCTCGTCGTCCAGATCACGCATCTCGATCTCGTGGCCGTCCTCGGTCAGCACCTCGACGTTGATGCAGAGTGCCTGCATCTCCTTCATCAGCACCTTGAAGCTCTCGGGCACACCCGGTTCGGGGATGTTGTCGCCCTTGACGATCGCTTCGTAGACACGGACACGGCCGAGCACGTCGTCGGACTTGATGGTCAGCAGCTCCTGCAGGCAGTACGCCGCGCCGTAGGCCTCGAGGGCCCACACTTCCATCTCACCGAAGCGCTGGCCACCGAACTGCGCCTTACCACCGAGCGGCTGCTGGGTGATCATCGAGTACGGGCCGGTGGAGCGGGCGTGGATCTTGTCGTCGACCAGGTGGGCCAACTTCAGGATGTACATGTAGCCGACGGTGATCTTGTTGTCGTACGGCTCGCCGGTGCGGCCGTTGTACATCGTGACCTTGCCATCGGTGCCGACCAGGCGATCGCCGTTGGCGGCCTCCGGGTTGAGCCGTTCGAGGATCTCCTGGATCGTCGGGTGGTCGCCCGACTTCTCCTTCTCGTCCCACTTGGCGCCGTCGAACACCGGGGTGGCGACGAACGTGGCCGGCTTGGTGTTCGGCCGGGTCTTCGACTCGGTGCCGCGGATCGGCGCATCGCCGGTGCGCGTGCCGTCCTCGTTGGTCCAACCCCAGCGGGCGCAGTAGCCGAGGTGGGCCTCGAGGACCTGCCCGACGTTCATGCGGCTCGGCACGCCGAGCGGGTTGAGGATGATGTCGACCGGCTGGCCGTCGGCGGTGTAGGGCATGTCCTCGATCGGGAGGATCTTGGAGATGACGCCCTTGTTGCCGTGGCGGCCGGCGAGCTTGTCGCCGACGCTGATCTTGCGCTTCTGGGCGACGTAGACCCGCACGAGCTGGTTGACGCCCGGGGGGAGTTCGTCGCCGTCGTCACGGTTGAAGACCTTGACGTCGATGACCTTGCCGACCTCGCCGTGGGGCACCTTGAGGCTGGTGTCGCGCACCTCGCGGGCCTTCTCACCGAAGATGGCGCGCAGGAGGCGCTCCTCGGGGGTCAGCTCGGTCTCGCCCTTCGGGGTGACCTTGCCGACGAGGACGTCACCAGGGCCGACTTCGGCGCCGACGCGGATGATCCCGCGGTCGTCGAGGTCGGCGAGGATGTCGTCGCTCAGGTTCGGGATGTCCCGGCTGATCTCTTCCGGGCCGAGCTTCGTGTCACGGGCATCGACCTCGTGCTCCTTGATGTGGATCGACGTGAGCACGTCGTCCTTCACCAGGCGCTCGGACAGGATGATGGCGTCTTCGAAGTTGTAGCCCTCCCACGGCATGAACGCCACGAGGAGGTTCTTGCCGAGGGCGAGTTCGCCGAGATCGGTCGAGGGGCCGTCGGCGATGATCTGGCCCGTGACGAGCTGGTCACCTTCGACGACGCGGGGCCGCTGGTTGATGCACGTGTCCTGGTTCGACCGGCGGAACTTCGACAGGTTGTAGACCCGCTTGCCCTCGGTCTTGTACTGGACCGTGATGCTGCTGCCGGACACTTCGGTGACTTCACCGTCGTCGATCGCCTGGATCAGGTCGGCGGCGTCACGGGCGGCACGGTTCTCGATGCCGGTACCGATGTACGGGGCCTCGGCGCGGAGCAGCGGGACGGCCTGCTTCTGCATGTTCGCACCCATGAGGGCGCGGTTGGCGTCGTCGTGCTCGAGGAACGGGATCAGGGCGGTACCGACCGAGACGATCTGCTTCGGCGAGACGTCGATGAAGTCGACCTCTTCCGGCGGCACGTACCCGATGTCGGTCGTGGCACCGAAGAAGCTCTCCGCTTCGAGCATCTTGCGCAGGTCTTCGAGGCTGGCGGCCTGCGGCGACCGGCGCACGAGCGTGCGCGGGTTGCGGATCGAGCCGTCGTCGTTGAGCGGCGTGTTGGCCTGGGCGACGACGTAGTTCTCCTCCTCGTCGGCGGCCATGTAGACGATCTTGCCGGTGACCTTGCCGTCCTTGACCTCGCGGTACGGGCTCTCGATGAAGCCGAACTCGTTGACGCGGGCGTACGTCGACAGGCCGCCGATCAGGCCGATGTTCGGGCCCTCCGGCGTCTCGATCGGGCACATGCGGCCGTAGTGGCTGAAGTGCACGTCGCGGACTTCGAAGCCGGCACGCTCACGTGACAGACCGCCCGGGCCGAGCGCCGACAGGCGACGACGGTGGGTGAGGCCCGACAGCGGGTTCACCTGGTCCATGAACTGCGACAGCTGGGACGTTCCGAAGAACTCCTTGATCGCCGCCACCACGGGCCGGATGTTGATCAGCGTCTGGGGCGTGATCGCTTCGACGTCCTGGGTCGTCATGCGCTCACGCACGACGCGCTCCATGCGGCTGAGGCCGATGCGGACCTGGTTCTGGATCAGCTCGCCGACCGAGCGGATGCGGCGGTTGGCGAAGTGGTCCTGGTCGTCGAGGCGGTAGCCCGGCTCCTGCTTGACGAGGTGCAGCATGTAGCTGATCGAGGCGAGCACCTCGCAGCGGCTGAGCACGTTCTGGTCCTCGGCCGGGTAGTCGAGCAGCGGCTCGCCCTCGGCGTTGACGGCACCCTCGAGGCCGAACAGCTGGCCGAGGCGGGAGACCTCGTCGCCGAGCTTGCGGTTCAGCTTGTAGCGGCCGACGCGGCTCAGGTCGTAGCGACGGCTCTCGAAGAACGCGTTGCGGAAGTAGGCCTTGGCCGACTCGACCGTCGGCGGTTCGCCCGGACGGGCCCGCTTGTAGATCTCGACGAGCGCCTCGTCCTGGGTCGGGGCGATGTCGCGCTCCTTGTCCCACTGGCCTTCGAGGAAGTCGAAGTGGTTGACGAAGCGGTCGAGGAAGCCGGGGGCGTTGGCCTCGTCGTAGCCGAGGGCGCGCAGCATCGTGAAGATGCCGAGGCGGCGCTTGCGGGCGACGCGGGTGCCGGCGGTGACGTCCTTGCCGGGCTTGTGCTCGACGTCGAACTCCATCCACTCACCGCGGTACGGGTGGATGGTGCCCTTGACGAGCTGGTGCTTGGTCAGGTTGCGGAGGCGGAAGCGCTCGCCCGGCTCGAAGATGACGCCGGGGCTGCGCACGAGCTGGCTCACGACGACGCGCTCGGTGCCGTTGACGATGAACGTGCCCTTGTCGGTCATGATCGGGAAGTCGCCCATGAACACGGTCTGCTCTTTGATCTCACCCGTGTTGCGGTTCATGAACCGGGCGCGCACGAAGACGGGCGCGCTGTAGGTCATGTCCTTTTCCTTGCACTCCTCCACCGTGAACTTCGGCGGCGGGCGCAGGTCTTCGTCGAACGGGTCGAATTCCAGCTCGAGCTGGAGCGACTCGGAGAAGTCCTTGATCGGGCTGATGTCGCGGAACGTGTTCGCCAGGCCCTCGTTGAGGAACCATTCGAAACTTTCCCGCTGGATCGCGATCAGGTCAGGGAGCTCGAGCGGCTCCTTGAGGTTGCCGAACGAATAGCGTTCACGGGACACGGGACGAGTCGCCACGGATCACCCTCCAGTTGCTGAGGTAAGTCGAAAGCTGACGTCGGGCCTGCGACGACCAGCCGCCGGGCGCGCAGCGGCCACACCGAAAGTACGGAGGGGACACAGGAGACGCACGGCAACCATCGATGCTATCGCGGCAGGGCGACGAATATCAACCGCTACCGACGTCGTTTCGCCGGACGGGACAGCCTCGCTGTGCGTCGAGGCGACTGAATTGGGGGTCAAGGTAAAGAAATGCAGCCCGGATGTCAAGCATCCGGCCGCGATTTCACCCCGCCGCACCGCACTTCACCCCGTTGCGATGAGCCAACCGACCGACAGGTGGACCGTTCGCTCATCGCAAAATGCCCGACGGGTGCCGGGACGCGCCACGGCGGGCGGGTGCGAGACCCGCCCGCCGTGGGGCTTGTACGTGGGACGCGTCAGCGCCCCGGGCTCACTTGAGTTCGACGGTGGCGCCGACGTCTTCGAGCTTGGCCTTGGCAGCCTCGGCGTCGGCCTTCGTGGCCTTCTCCAGGATCGCCTTCGGTGCGGCATCGACGAGGTCCTTGGCCTCCTTGAGGCCCACGCCGAGCAGGTCCTTGACGGCCTTCACGACCTGGATCTTCTGCTGTCCTGCGGCGGCGAGCACGACGTCGTACTCGTCCTTCTCCTCTTCGGCAGCGGCGTCACCACCGCCGCCCGCGGGGGCGGCAGCGGCCACGGCCACGGGGGCCGCAGCGGTGACTTCGAACTTCTCTTCGAAAGCGTCGAGCAGTTCCTTGAGCTCGATGACCGTCATGTTGCTGATGGCCTCGAGGATGTCGTCTTTGGTCAGTGTTGCCATGATGGCGTTCTCCTTGTTGCAGATTCTTGGTTCGAGATGTTCAGTTCCTGATCCGAAATTTGTTGGATCCGACCCGCTCAGCGGGCGCATCCCAACATTTTTCGGGTGATTCGGGGTGATCGGGTGTGCGAGGGGTCAGGCGGCTTCTGCCGTCTGCTTCTCGATGAGGGCCGACAAGCCGTAGGCGAAGTTCCGGGGCAGAGCCTGGAGCAGACCAGCGGTCTTGACGAGCGGGGCCTGGAACGCTCCGGCAAGCCGTGCCAGCAGTTCCTCGCGTGAGGGCAGGCTGGCGAGCGCCTTGACGTCATCGGCGGTCATCGGGCTGGTGCCCAGCATGCCGCCACGGATGACGAGCAGCGGGTTCGTCCTGGCCAGATCGGCGAGTGCCTTGGCGGCCGCCACCGAATCACCGGTGACGAACGTGAGCGCGGTCGGGCCGGTCAGGTGCTCGGTGAGGGCGTCGTATCCGGCGGTCGTGGCGGCGAGACGAGCGAGGGTGTTCTTGTACACCTTGTGCTCGGCGCCGGCTTCCCGCAGCGGGGCCCGCAGGTTGGCGAGTGCGCCGACCGACATACCCCGGTACTCGGTGACGAAGACCGAGACGCTGTTGTTCAGCTTCTCGGTGATCTCCTCGACGATCGCGACCTTCTCGGGTCGCGGTGCAGTGTCCGTTGTCATGTGTGCATACCTCCTTTCGCTTCGACTCGTGGTGCTCGCAGTGATGCGAACACCGACGAGGAGCGCATCACGCCGGTCGAGCGACCTGACGGGATGGTTCTTCGGCGATATGCACCTCGGTTGGCGACGCTGATCCGAACCTCGGATCGGTGTCATTACCCACGTGAGTGGACCAACGGTCTTCGGCGAGCGACCGATTGCTATGTGACGGTCGGACAGCGTATGGCGCCGGCCGACCAGATCCTCAGGACTCGGGACGGAGACGACCGGTGTCGACGTGGACGCCGGGGCCCATCGTGGACGACACGGTGATCTTGCGCAGGTACCGGCCCTTGGCCGATGCCGGCTTGGCCCGCTGCAGCTCGTCGAGCACGGCGCGGAAGTTCTCCTCCAGCGCGGTCGGCTCGAAGCTGGCCTTGCCGAGCGGCACGTGCACGTTGCCGTAGCGGTCGGTGCGGTACTCGACCTTGCCGCCCTTGAACTCGCCGACGGCCTTGCCGACGTCGGTGGTGACGGTGCCGGTCTTGGGGTTCGGCATCAGGCCACGCGGCCCGAGCACGCGACCGAGCTTGCCGAGCAGCGGCATCATGTCGGGGGTGGCGATGACGAGGTCGAAGTCCATCTTGCCGGACTCGACGTCGGCGGCCAGATCGTCGGACCCGACGATGTCGGCGCCGGCGGCGCGAGCCTCGTCGGCGGCGACGCCCGTGGCGAACACGGCGACGCGCACGTCCTTGCCCGTGCCCGACGGCAGCGCGACGGTGCCGCGCACCATCTGGTCGGCCTTGCGGGGGTCGACTCCGAGCCGCAGGGCGACGTCGATGCTCTCGTCGAACTTGGCCGACGCCATCGTCTTGACGATGCCGAGTGCTTCGGTGGGTGTGTAGAACTGGTCGCGATCGAACTTCTTCAGCGCGTCAGCGAACTTCTTGCCGGACATGATGTGTCTCCCTCAGGGTTGAGCCCGCCGAGCGAGGTGTTCTCGGTCGAGGCGTTGATTCGGTGTGGAATTGGTGTCGTCAGACGACTTTGATGCCCATCGAACGGGCGGTGCCGCGGACCTGCAGCTTGGCTGCTTCGAGGTCGTAGGCGTTCAGGTCGGGAAGCTTGATGGTGGCGATCTCTTCGAGTTGGGCCTCGGTGATCGAACCTGCCACTTCGCTGCCGGGGTTGTTGGCGGCCTTCGCCAGGCCGGCCTTCTCACGGACGAGGACGGCGGTCGGCGGCGTCTTCAGGACGAACGTGAACGTCCGGTCCTCGTAGATCGTGATCTCGGTCGGCACGACCGTGCCGACCTGCGACTCCGTCGCCGCGTTGTACGCCTTGACGAAGTCCATGATCGCGATGCCGTGCGGTCCGAGCGCGGTACCGACGGGCGGTGCCGGGCTGGCCTTGCCTGCCTCGATCTGGATCTTGACGACCGTTACGATTTTCTTCTTCGCCATGGCGTTGTCTTTCTGGATGTGCGGTTGAGGTTCGAGTGACGCAGGGCGTCGCTCAGAGCTTGGCGACCTGGCTGAAGTCCATCTCGACGAGGGTCTCTCGTCCGAAGATGTTGACCAGCACCTTGAGCTTCATGTGGTCGGCATTGATCTCGGCGATCTGGCCGGTGAAGTCGGCGAACGGGCCTTCCTTCACGCGGACGCTCTCGCCTTCTTCGTAGTCGAGCTTCGCCTTGCGACGGGGGGCCGCGTCGACGCCTTCGGTCTTCGGCGAGAGGAACGTCTTGACCTCGCGCCGCGACAGCGGCGTGGGCTTCTGACCCTGGCGGCTCTGGCCGACGAACCCGGTGATGCCCGGCGTGTTGCGCACGCAGTACCACGACTCGTCGTCCATGATGCAACGCACCAGCAGGTAGCCCGGGAACACCTTGCGCTCGACGGTCTGCTTCTTGCCGTTCTTGAACTCGTCGACCTCTTCGGTCGGGATGACGATCTCGTAGATCTTGTCTTCCATGTTCATCGACTGGATGCGCGCCGTGAGGTTGGCCGTGACCTTCTTCTCGTAGCCCGACTGCGTGTGCACGACGTACCACTGGCCCGGCCGCATGGTCGGGTCGTCGTACACGCTCTCGGTGGCTTGCTCGCCGTCCGCTGCGCCGTTTTCGGCGGCGGAGTCGTCGATCCTGAGTGGCGGGTTCGACGTCCGCTTCGCTTCCGTCTCGCGCCGCGTCCGCCTCGTCGCTGGCGCTCTCGTCGGCGGTTGCGACTGAACCGGCATCGGTGTCGGCTGCGTCGGCATCGTCGATCGACTCGTCGTCGATCTCGGTGTCCTCGTCGGCTGCCTCGAGCTCGTCGGTGTCGAGGGACAGGTCGCCGACGGGGAGGAGGTCGGCGGCGGTCGGGGCAGCGGACTCGGTCGTCGCGCCGGCGGATTCTTCGGCGAACTCGTCGCTCATCGTTTCGTCACTCATCGTTTCGTCGCTCACGTCGAATAGAACCATTCGGACCAGGCACCGAACAGGAAGTCCAGGCCGCCGACGAGGGCCGTGTAGACGATGATCGTGATGATCACGATGATCGAGTAACGCTTGACCTCGGGCTGCTTCGGCCAGGCGACCTTGCGCATCTCGTCGCGGACCTCGCGGAGATACTGCCGGGGGCCCGTACGTTCGGTCTTCTTCGCCGTGCGCGGGGCGCGCTGGACCTTGCCCTCCTCGTCGAGGGCACCCATCTTGCGAAGCTGGCGCTTCTGCTCGCGGTTCAGATCGTCCAATGACACGGTGTGATTACGGTTTCTCGTTCGGGTGGTGGGCAGGGCAGGAGGGATTCGAACCCCCGACCGTCGGTTTTGGAGACCGATGCTCTACCAGCTGAGCTACTGCCCTCGGTTGGGACACGCCAGGGTATCAGCGCATCCCGAGAGGTGGCCCCGAGGTTGGACCCCGGGGCGCACGCGGGTTGTTCAGCGGGTCTCCTTGTGAAGCGTGTGCTGGCGCTCGTGGGCGCAGTACTTCTTCATCTCGAGACGCTCGCGGTCGTTGATCTTCGACTTCATGGTGATGTAGTTGCGTCGCTTGCACTCCGTGCACTCGAGCGTCACCTTGATGCGCTTTTCACTCTTGGCCATGATGGCTCTCTTCTCTCGTCGATTTCTTTGTTTCCGGTGTCCGTCAGGTCACTTCAGGATCTTGGTGACACGGCCGGCACCAACCGTGCGACCACCCTCACGGATCGCGAACCGCAGACCCCTCATCCATCGCGATCGGCTTACCGAGCTCGACGGTGATCTCCACATTGTCACCAGGCATCACCATCTCCGTACCCGACGGCAACTCGATCGTCCCGGTCACATCCGTCGTCCGGAAGAAGAACTGCGGACGATAATTGTTGAAGAACGGCTTGTGCCGCCCACCCTCGTCCTTGTTCAACACATACACCTGACCCTCGAAATTCGTGTGCGGCGTGATGCTGCCCGGCTTACACAAGCACCTGGCCACGCTCCACATCATCCTTGCCCGTGCCACGCAACAGGGCACCGATGTTGTCACCCGCCTGGCCCTCATCGAGCAACTTGCGGAACATCTCCACACCCGTACACGTCGTCTTCTGCGTCACCCGCAACCCGACGATCTCGATCTCATCACCCGTGTGAATGATCCCCTGCTCCACCTTGCCGGTCACCACCGTGCCACGACCCGTGATCGTGAACACATCCTCGATCGGCATCAAGAACGGCTTGTCCAACTCACGCACCGGCTCCGGGATGAAACTGTCAGCAGCCGCCATCAGCTCCATGATCTTCTCCTGCCACGCCGCATCCCCCTCCAACGCCTTCAGACGCGCTGACCTGGATCACGGGAGCGTCATCACCGGGGAACTCGTACTCGTTCAACAGTTCACGGACTTCCAGCTCCACCAGCTCGAGGAGCTCTTCGTCATCGACCATGTCCGCCTTGTTCAACGCCACGATGATCGACGGCACCCCCACCTGACGGGCCAACAACACATGCTCACGGGTCTGGGGCATCGGACCATCCGTCGCCGCCACCACCAGAATCGCCCCATCCACCTGAGCCGCACCGGTGATCATGTTCTTGATGTAATCCGCATGACCCGGCATGTCCACATGCGCGTAATGCCGGTTCTCGGTCTCGTACTCGATATGGGCGATCGAGATCGTGATACCACGAGCCTTCTCCTCCGGCGCCTTGTCAATCGTGTCGAACGCCGCGAACTCCGCCAACCCACGATCAGCCAACGTCTTCGAAATCGCCGCCGTCAACGTCGTCTTCCCATGATCAATATGACCCATCGTCCCAATATTCACATGCGGCTTATTACGCTCGAACTTCTGCTTACCCATGATTACGTCTCACTCCTGAGCTGAATCTCGATTGACAATTCGACTGTTTTCGAATTTCTGGTGTTCTTGGTTCTGGTAGCGGCGATCGGACTTGAACCGATGACCTTCCGATTATGAGCCGGATGCTCTGACCAACTGAGCTACGCCGCCAGGGGTTTGGCTCGCGCCCGGGCGAACCCGACCGCTTGGTCGAGCCCTCGGCGGGGATTGAACCCGCGACCCCCTCCTTACCATGGAGGTGCTCTGCCACTGAGCTACAAGGGCGAATGCAGCACGGTGCCGGGGCACCGGGCGTTGTGCGGTGCCGGAGCACCATTTCCGGGCCCGCCGGAGCGGACCAGGACCCAGGCGCCGGGGCACCCTTCGGGGCGCGGCACCGCCGCGACCAAGCGGGAAAGTGTAGCGGGAGCGACCCGACATGCACCGCGCGAATCTGCCCGGCGACGGCGATCTCGCCGGGGGCGCGACGCCGCCGCGGAACCACGCCCACACGCCGTGACGGATACGATCGCCGACCGATGTCGATCGACGCCACGCCACGGCCAACGGTGCACGTTCGGCTCGCAACGCTCGCCGACGCCCCCGCCATCCGGGCGATCTACAACGTCGAGGTCAACGAGTACACGAGCACGTTCGACCTCGTCCCCCGGACCCTCGACCAGCAACGGACGTGGCTGGCGGAGCGCTCCGGCGCGTTCTCGGCCGTGGTCGCCACGCTGCAGGACGACCCCGGCCAGGTCGTGGGCTTCGCCGCGCTGTCGCCGTACAAGGAGCGGGCGGCGTACCGCACGACCGTGGAGAACTCGGTCTACGTGTCACGAGAGCACGCCGGGCTGGGGATCGGCTCGACCCTGATGCGCCACCTGATCGACGTCGCCCGGGAGTCGGGATTCCACGCGGTCGTGGCCCGGATCGAAGCGTCGAGCGGCGCCTCGCGGGCCTTGCACGCCTCGGTCGGGTTCGACCTCGTCGGCGTCGAGCGGGAGGTCGGCCGCAAGTTCAACCGGTGGCTCGACGTCGCCATCATGCAGTTGATGCTCTGAACGACGAAACGGCCTCGGGCTGCACGGGTGCAGCCGAGGCCGTCGTGGTGGGCCGGGAAGGATTCGAACCTTCGAAGGCTACGCCGGCAGATTTACAGTCTGCTCCCTTTGGCCGCTCGGGCACCGACCCATGCTCCGTCCGGTCCGAGGAGCAGACGGGGCGCTGAGAGCGTAGCGCTGGCGGTCGCGATCCCCACTGCCCGCGAGCGTGCGGATACCCTCGCGCTCATGCCCAGTTTCGATGTCGTCTCCGAAGTCGATGCCCAAGAGGTGAAGAACGCGGTCGATCAGGCACAGCGCGAGATCGGTACCCGCTTCGACTTCAAGAACACCAACTCCACGATCGAGCAGGCCGACATGGTCATCACCCTGCGCACGATCAGCGAGGATCGGCTCATTGCGCTGCGCACGGTCCTCGAGGAGAAGCTCGTCAAACGCGGCGTGTCGCTGAAGGGCGTCGACTACGGCGACGTCCAGGAGGCCACGCAGAACACGGTCCGTCAGATCGTCACCATCAAGGTCGGCATCTCCTCCGACAAGGCCCGCGAGATCAACAAGTTGATCAAGGAGAAGGCCGACAAGGGCACGTCGAGCCAGACGCAGGGCGATTCGATCCGGGTCACCGCCAAGAAGCGCGACGCGCTGCAGGGGGTCATCGCGATGCTGAAGGCCGAAGACGTCGGCATCCCGCTGCAGTTCGAGAACTTCCGCGACTGACGCGAGGTCGCCGGGTCCGGCGACGAGAATCGTTGCGCGTCCGCCCGGTGTCAGTCCTCCGAGACGACGGCCGCCCGGGCCTGCAGCTCGTCGACGATCGACGCGTCCGCCAGCGTCGTCGTGTCGCCGACGTTGCGGCCCTCGGCGACGTCACGCAGGAGCCGCCGCATGATCTTGCCGCTGCGGGTCTTCGGTAGATCGGGCGTGAGGTAGATCTTCTTCGGCTTGGCGATCGGCCCGATCTCGGCCGCCACGTGATTGCGGAGGTCCTCCTCGGTCACCTCCTTGCCGCCGCGCAGGATGACGTAGGCGATGATCGCCTGGCCGGTCGTGTCATCGGTCGCGCCGACGACGGCCGCCTCGGCGACCGACGGGTGCGACACGAGCGCCGACTCCACCTCGGTCGTGGAGATCCGGTGGCCGGACACGTTCATCACGTCGTCGACGCGGCCGAGCAGCCAGAGGTAGCCGTCGTCGTCGAGCTTCGCGCCGTCACCGGCGAAGTACCGGCCGGGGAACCGCGCCCAGTACGTCTCCTGGAACCGCTCGGGGTCGCCCCAGATGCCGCGCAACATGCCGGGCCACGGCCGCGTGAGCGTGAGATAACCACCGCCGACGTCGACGTGGCGTTCCTGGTCGTCGACGACCTCGGCCGACACACCCGGGAGCGGGAACGTGGCCGAGCCGGGCTTGGTCGTGGTGGCGCCCGGGAGCGGGCTGATCATGATCCCTCCCGTCTCGGTCTGCCACCACGTGTCGACGATCGGGCAGCGTCCACCGCCGATGTGCTCCTGGTACCACATCCAGGCTTCCGGGTTGATCGGCTCGCCGACCGACCCGAGCAGGCGCAGTGAGGACAGGTCGTGCTTGGCGGGCTCGGCGTCACCCCATTTCATGAACGTGCGGATCGCCGTCGGCGCGGTGTAGAGGATCGTGACGCCGTACTTCTCGACGATCGCCCAGAACCGGTCGTTGTCGGGATGGTTGGGCACGCCCTCGTACATCACCTGGGTGGCACCGTTGGCCAGCGGCCCGTACACGATGTAACTGTGGCCGGTGACCCAACCGACGTCGGCCGTGCACCAGAACACGTCGGTGTCGGGATGGAGGTCGAACACGTACTTGTGCGTGAAGGCCACCTGCGTGAGGTAGCCGCCCGTCGTGTGCATGATGCCCTTGGGCTTGCCCGTGGTGCCCGACGTGTACAGCAGGTACAGGAGGTGTTCGGCCTCCATCGGCTCGGCCGGACAGTCGGCCGAGGCGTCCGCCATCAGGTCGTGGTACCACTGGTCGCGGCCCTCGACCATCTCGACGTCGTTGCCGCCGCGCCGCACGACCACGACGTGCTCGATCGACGGTGCGGACGCGCACGCTTCGTCGGCGGCCGATTTCAGCGGGAACACCGAGCCCCGGCGGTACCCGCCGTCCGCGGTGACCAGCACCTTGGCCTCGGCGTCGTTGATCCGGTCGGCGAGGGCCTGCGCCGAGAAGCCGCCGAACACGACGCTGTGCGGGGCGCCGATCCTGGCACAGGCCAGCATCGCCACGGCGGCCTCGGGGATCATCGGCAGGTAGATGTTGACCCGGTCTCCCTTGGCCACGCCGAGCGACGTGAGGACGTTGGCGAAGCGGGACACCTCGTCGAGCAGTTCCTGGTACGTGATCGTGCGGGTGTCGCCGGGCTCGCCCTCCCAGTGGATGGCGACCTTGTCGCCCTTGCCGGCGAGCACGTGGCGGTCGAGGCAGTTGTGGGCGACGTTCAACATGCCGCCGTCGAACCAGCGGGCGTTGGGGATCTGCCAGTCGAGCGTGGTGTGCCACGGCTCGGCCCAGTCGAGCAGGTCGGCGGCCTGCCGCGCCCAGAAGCCCTCGTCGTCCTGGGCCGCCTCGTCGTAGAGGAAGGTGCCGGTGACGAGCGCGTTCTTCTTGAACTCCTCCGACGGCGGGAACCGGCGATTCTCCGCCATCAAGGCGTCGATCGTGTCGTTGTTCTGCCCCGCGGTCGGTTCCTCAGCCATGCGGTCGATGGTAGATCACGCCCCGCGCCTCCCCCACCGACGGAGCTGTCCGTCGTAGCGATGAGCGGAACCCCCGTATACGGCGGTTTCGCTCATCGCTGGGGGGTCGTGCGGGCGCGCCACTCGGTGACGAGGAAGGCGCCGAGGCCGGCGGGATCGAGCAGCGCCTCCGACTCGGCGACCCGGCTGCGCATGCGCATCGCCTCGAGGCCGGGGCGCGCCGCCTGCTCGGTCCACACCCGCACCCCTTCGGCGACGAGGTCGTCGATCCCCCAGCGCTGCAGGAACTGGGCCTGCGGGCGCGTCGCGTCCGGCTCCGGAAGTTGGTCGAACGGGACGTCGATGGTGATGTCCTGGGTACCGGGCTCGGCGAGGTAGTGACCGCCGCGTTCGTTGGAGCGGTACGTGCGCAGCCACTCGCGCCACGGGCGCATCGCCAGCTCGCCCGTGCGCGCCACGCCGTAGTCGATGCAGATCAGCGAGCCGGCGTGCAGCACGCGGAGTGCTTCGTCGACGAACGACGCGGCCCGCTCGACGAGCGGCGCGCGGGCGCCGACGGGCGCGCGTGGTGGGAGGCACGGCGGGAGCGGGTCGATTCGCTCCGACAGCACCTCGACGAATCGACCGGATCGGTCGATGCCGACGAACGCCTCGCGCCATCCGTCGTCGAACACGGCCAGTCGGAACGGCAGGTTGTCGAGCAGTTCGTTGGCGATCACGACGCCGTCGATCGGACCCGCCGGCAGATCCGGGCGCGACTCGATGCCTTCGGGATGGCGTTGGCGTTGCGCCGGGGACGCCTCGACGGCGACGTACGTCGTCGCGCCGAGGCAGGCCGGACGGGCGGCGAGCACCGACCGGGCGAGCGTGCCCGGTCCCGCGCCGACGTCGATCACCGTGAACGCATCGGGCCGCCCGAGCCGTTCCCACTCGGCATCGAGGTAGCGGGCGAGGACGACGCCGAACAGGGGACCGACCTCGGGCGACGTGAGGAAGTCTCCCCGCCGGCCGGCGAACCCGCCGTCGGCGCGCATGTAGAACCCCGTCTCGCCGTACAGCGCGAGGTCCATGAACCGCTCGAACGGGATCGGCCCGTTGGCGGCGATCTCGTCCCGGATCTCGTCGGTCATGACCGAACAAGTCTCACAGCTCGCGCGAGCGAACACGGTGCTGACGACCGTCGAGCATTCTTCAAGACAAGTCGGGATCAGATTTTGTCGCTCGCAAGGCGCGTGACGGCGACGTTGCCTTTGGGCAACGAGTCGTTCACGGAACGCCGCGAGCGGGAAATCTGGCCTGACTACGGAGCCAAAGCGCCGGTGAGGTCGGGAAGGTTGCCGAAGCGGGCCACGAGGTTCGGGAGGACGCCGAGCAGGATCGTGCCGAACGCGGTCATCACCAGCGCCGCGGCGATCGGGGCCGGCGTGCGGATCGGGGTGACGTCGCCGTCGGGCGCGTCGTCCATCCAGATCACACGCAGCACACGCATGTAGTAGGCCGCGGCGATCACGGTGTTGACGGCGGCGATCCCGGCCATGACGTACGCCGAGGTGGTGCCCGCGTCGAGCACGGCCTTGAACGAGTTGAACTTGGCGAACCATCCGGCGAGCGGCGGGATGCCGGCGAGCGAGGCGAGGAAGATCGTCATCGCCATCGCCAGGCCGGGGGCGTAGCCGAACAGGCCGCCGAACGACTTGATCTCGCCGCTGTGGGTCTTGCGCGACACGGCGATGATCACGGCGAACGCACCGAGGTTCATCACCGCGTACACGAGCAGGTACACGATGACCGCATTCATCGCCGCCGCACTGGAGGCCGGATTGCCGGCGAAGGCGAGCGGCATGAGGATGAATCCGCCCTGGCTGATCGAGGAGTAGGCGAGCATGCGGACGATGTTCGTCTGGCGCAGGGCGAGCACGTTGCCGACCGTCATCGTGAGCACCGACAGCACCCAGAGCAGCGGGCCGTAGATGTCGTCGACGCCGGGGAAGGCGAGGAAGATCAACGTCATGATCGCCACGAAGCCGGCGGCCTTGGACGCGACGGAGAAGAAGGCGGTGACCGGTGTCGGTGCGCCTTCGTACGTGTCGGGCGCCCACTGGTGGAACGGCACCGCCGAGATCTTGAAGCCGAACCCGCACAGGATGAACACGATGGCGACCACTTCGAGGGCGATGGCATGGCCGTCGGCGAGGGCCGCGCCGATCTCCGTGAGCTTGGTCGTCCCGGTCGCTCCGTACAGCAGGCTCATGCCGTACAACAGCACGGCCGACGCGAACACGCCGAGCAGGTAGTACTTGACGCCGGCCTCGTTCGACTTGACGTCACGCTTGCGCCAGGCGGCGAGCATGTAGGCCGGGATCGACAGGAGTTCCAGGGCGATGAAGATGCTGACGAGGTCGCGGGCCGACGCCATCATCACCATGCCGAGCACGCTGCACAGCATCAGGACGTAGAACTCGCCCTGGTAGTAGCCACCCTCTTCGAGCTCGGTCTGGCTCATCAGGATCACGACGTAGGCGATGAGCAGGAACAGCGCCTTGAGGATCAGCGCGTAGTTGTCGACCACGTACCGACCGTCGAACATCGAACGGCTGTCGTCGCCGACCACGGCCAGCGTCACCACGGGGATCAGCGCCGCCAGCATCACGAGGCCGGCGACGGTGGCGATCGCCCACTTCTTCGACTCCTCGATCATCAGGTCGATCCCGAGCACCAGGTTGATGCCGATCACGATGATGATCTCGGGCGCGAGCGCGTGCCAGTCGATCGTCGGCGCCGAGAAGTCGGACGCTTGAGCGAGCAGGGTCGAGATCATTTACCCAGTGACGTTCCGAGGCGTGCGACCATCTCCGTGACCGCCGGATCGAAGACCTTGAACATGAGCTGCGGGTAGACGCCGAACACCAGGATGGCGATCAGGAACGGCGACCACGCGATCCATTCGGTGAGGCCGACGTCGTGGATCTCGTCGTGCGCATCGCCGTGGTCCCCGTCGGTGTTGGCGGCCGAGCTCAGCGAGTGGGCCACGTGACCGTGGCCGGCACCCTGTCCGCGCTCGGCGTCGCTCTGCCCGGCGAACTCCTCGCTCGGCGTGCCGAACGCGGTGCGCTGGTAGAGCCACAGGAGGTAGGCGGCGGCGAGGACGGTGCCGATCGCGGCGATGACCATCAACGTGCGATAGAGCGGCTCGCTCAACCCGAAGCCGGGCTGGTACGCCGACAGGAGCGCCGGGAACTCACCCCAGAAGCCGGCGAGACCCGGCAGGCCGAGCGACGCCATCGCCGCGAAGCCGAGGATCCAGCCCATGCGGGGCATCTGGATGAGCATGCCGGAGAGCCGCTTGATCTCGAGCGTGTGGTAGCGGTGCTTCACCGAGCCGGCGACGAAGAACAACATGCCGGTGATGAGGCCGTGGGCGACCATGCCGAACAGCGCGGCGTTGATGCCGAACGTGGTGAGCGTCGAGATGCCGAGCATCACGAAGCCCATGTGGGCGACCGACGAGAACGCGATCAGCCGTTTCATGTCGGTCTGGGCGAGGCAACCGAGCGCGCCGTAGATGATGCCGATGACCGCCAGCACGGCGATCACGGGGGCCCACTCGTGGGCGCCCTCCGGCAGCATCGGGATGGCGATGCGCACGAAGCCGTACGTGCCGAGCTTCAGGAGGATGGCGGCCAGGATGACCGAGCCCTGCGTCGGCGCCTGCGTGTGGGCGTCGGGCAGCCACGTGTGGAACGGGAACATCGGCACCTTGACGGCGAACCCGAGGAACATCCCGGCGAAGATCCACACCTGCACGTTGTGGTCGATGCCGGCGCCGGCCTCGATCAGGTGCTGGAAGCCGAAGCTCTCCGCTCCGGTCTGGAAGAACAGGGCGAGGAACGCGACGAGCATGAACGCCGAGCCGAACATCGTGTAGAGGAAGAACTTGAGCGACGCGTACTGCCGCTCCTCACCGCCCCACACGCCGATCATGAAGTACATCGGCAGCAGCACGAGTTCGAAGAACACGAAGAACAGGATCAGGTCCTGGGCGACGAACGTGCCGGCCATGCCGGTCTGCAGCACGAGCATCAGGATGAAGAACGCCTTGGGGTTGCCGGCGTCGGGCATGTTGTCCCAGGAGTAGATCATCACGAGGAACGTGACGGCCATCGACAGGAAGTAGAGCGGCAGGCTGATGCCGTCGAGGCCGACGGTGTAGTTGGAGTGGATGACCGGGATCCATTGCGCGTCGACGAAGAACTGCAGCTTCTGTGACTCGCCGTAGTCGAAGTTGACGAGCGTGACGATGCCGATCGCCAGCGTGGCGCCGGCGGCGATGATGCCGACCGTCTTCACGAGGGCTTCCTCGGCGCGCGGGATGAACAGCATCACCAGCACGCCGAGCAGCGGGAGGAACACCCCGACGCTCAGGAGCCAGTTCTGATCAGTGAGTGTTTGCATGGCTCTTCAACAGCACTTTCAGTTCACGTTGACGATGACGAGGACGATGGCACCCACGGCGATGGCGCCGAACAACAGCGCGCCGTACTGGTTGACCTTGCCGGACTGGGTGGGTTGCAGGCCGTGGCCGGTTTCCGAGGCCACCGCACCCGAGGCGTTGACGGCGCCGTCGACGATGCGCTGGTCGATGTTCCGGTAGACCCAGTCGCCGGTCTGTTTGGTGTTGTGCCCGACGCCGTTGACGATCGCGTCGATGACGTTCTGGTTGAACCAGTACGCAGCGCTGGCGATCGGGTGGGCGATGGCACGAACGATGACGTTCTCGTAGAGCGCGTCGAGGTAGTACTTGTTCTTCAGGAACAGGTAGCCGCCGCGCATGATGCGCGAGCGGTCGGTGAGCCCGACGAGCCGCTTGTTCCGCCGACCGTAGAAGGCGACGCAGAACGCGATGGCGATCGCGTAGGCGCCGGCGACCACCCCGAGCGAGAGCAGGATCTTCGGCAGGGTCGGCTCGGCGTGGTCCTGCGTCGGCATGAAGCAGACGGTTCCCGCTTCGGGCGTCTCGAACCCGCAGCCGGTGCCCGGTTCCTCCCCGGCGGTTTCGCCCTCGCCCGTTCCGCCCTCGTCCGCCTCCAGCACACCGGGGGCGACGACCATCGGGTTGCGCAGTTCGATCGACTCGCCGGGCCCGCTGGCGACCAGGTAGTCCTCGATCTCGACCGCGGCCGAGCGTGGCTCGATGTAGAGCTTGAAGCGCTCCCAGTCCTCACCGATCGGCGTGGCGTTGAGGAACCCGACCGTGGCCGACAGCACGGCGAGGATCACGATCGGCACCAGGATCAGCGGACCGGACTCGTGCGGTGCGTCATGGTGGTCGTCGTGCCCGTCGTGGCCGTGATCGTCGCCGTGGCCGTCGTGATCGTCATGATCGTCGTGGCCGGCATCGGCTCCGTGATCACCGTGGTCGCCGTGCTCGAGCACGTTGGCGGCGGCGCCGAGGGAGACCGGCTGGGCACCGACGGTGAGCGTCTCCATCTCGTGCTCTTCGGCATGGTCGCCGAACACGTGGTGGCCGCCGGCGGCCGCGCCGCGAGGCTCACCGAAGAACGTCAGGTATGTCGCTCGCGTCATGTACATCGCGGTCAATGCCGCTCCGGCGAGCGCCGTCCAGAAGAAGAGGTCGTAGCCGAGGTGGCCGACGTTGTCGATGATCTCGTCCTTCGACCAGAAGCCGGCGAACGGGAACACACCGGTGAGGGCGAGGGTGGCGGCGATCCAGCACCAGAACGTCACCGGCATCGCCTTGCGCAGCCCACCCATGTCGCGCTTCATGTCGAAGGAGTGGTGCGAGCCCGAATGGCTGACCGAGCCGGCGCACAGGAACAAGCAGCACTTGAACATGGCGTGGGTGAAGATGTGGAACACCGCCGCGATCCAGGCGCCGGTGCCGAGGCCGAGCATCATGTAGCCGAGCTGCGACACGGTCGAGTAGGCGAGGACCTTCTTGATGTCGTCCTGCACGAAGGCGAGCACGGCCGCGATCACGATGGTGATGGCGCCGATGACGGCGATGAACGACATGCCGCCATTGCCGATGTTGAAGCCCTGCCAGAAGACCGGATAGAGCCGGGCGACGAGGAACACCCCGGCCACGACCATCGTCGAGCTGTGCAGCAGCGACGACACGGGCGTCGGCCCGGCCATGGCGTCGGGCAGCCACGTGTGCAGCGGGAACTGGCCCGACTTGCCGATGCAGGCGATGAAGAGGGCGACGGCGGCGACGAGGAGGATCGTGCTCGACGCCTCGCCCGACAACGCCCACGCCTGGATGGCGGAGATGTTGAACCCGTTGCTGTCGAGGTTGTCCTGGGCCCACTGGTTGGCACCGAAGAAGACGATGATCGTGCCGACGAGCAGGCCGACGTCGCCGACACGCACGGTGAAGAACGCCTTCAGCGCGGCGCGGGCGTTGGCTTCCTCCTCCCACCAGTGTCCGATCAGCATGAACGAACACAGGCCCATGATCTCCCAGCCGAGGATGACCTGGATCATGTTCTCGGCGAGCACCATGATGAGCATCCCCGACGAGAACAGCGTGAGGGCGGCGAAGAAGTGGGTGTACCGGCGGTCGCCACGGACGTAGTCGAGGCTGTAGATCTGGACGAGGAGCGAGATGAACGCGACGAGCCAGAGCAGCATCATCGCCAGGCCGTCGATCCGTGAGCCGATGGCGAAGTCGAACCCGTTGCTCGACCACCACACCCAGGTGCGCACGACCGGCTCGACGAACGGTTCGCTGCCGTGCCCCTCGGCCGCCTGCGGCGCGATGGCGCGGGCGAGGCCGTGCACGAAGCCCTGGGCGGACGCCGCGTCGTCGGCGGAGTTCGTCCGTTGGAACCACTGGATCGCGGTGCCGGTGGCCAACACGAGCGAGGCCGCCATCGAGGCGATGCCGATCTCGGCGCCCCGGAACGGCATCCGCTTGCCGATGCCGATGATCAGCGCGAACGCGACGAGCGGGATGAGAGCGATCAGCCAGGCGTTCTCGAGGAACCACCCGGAGCTGAGCTCGTTCGTTGCCTGGGCGAGCATGTCAGCCCTTCATCTCCGACAGTTCGTCGAGCGAGATGGAACGGCGGTTGCGGTAGATCATGAGGACCATCGCCAGCCCGACGCCGACTTCGGCTGCCGCGATCGCGATCACGTAGAGGGCGAACACCTGGCCGTCCGCCTGGCCGTGCATCAGGGAGAAGGCGATGAGGTTGAGGTTGACGGCGTTGAGGATCAGCTCGATCGACATCAGCACGAGCACGGCGTTGCGCCGCGCGATGACGCCGTACACACCGATGCTGAACAGCACCGCGGCCAGCAGGAGGAAGTTGACAGCCAGCACGGACCGCTCAGTCCTTCCTGGCCAGGACGATGGCGCCGATGGCGGCGGCGAGCAGGACGAACGACAACGCGATGAACGGGATCAGGTACGGCGACAGGAACAGATCGCTGAGGGCGGAGGTCGGCGTCGGCCCGCCCGGATCGGGCAGCGTCGTGTCGTCGAAGGCGTCGATGCTGACGTAGGCGAGCAGGCCGAACAGGACGACGGCGACGGGGATGCCGAGCATCCAACCCGGGTTGTTCAGGCCCTGCTCACCACCGAGCTTGGCCCGCGTGAGCATGATGCCGAACAGGAACAGCACCATCACGGCGCCGATGTAGACGAGCACCTGCGAGACGGCGACGAACTCGGCGGCAGCGAGGATGTACTGCGCGGCCACTCCGGCGAGCACCATCACCAGCCAGAGTGCGGCGTGCACCACGTTGTTGCTGGTGACGACGCACAGCGCCGAGAAGATCATGACCGCGGCGATGATGCCGAACGCCACGTTCTGGGCGACGTTGATGTCGTCGGCGGCGAGGAGGACGATCCCGCTCACTTCTGCGCGCTCATTTCTTCTGGGCTCCCACTTCGAGTTCCGGCGCCTCGGGAACGGTCTGCATCCATTCGCCGAGCTTGTCCTTGTCGTGCAGCAGGTCGGCGATGCGCGGCTCGGAGTACTCGTACTCCGGGCTCCAGAAGAGCGCGTCGAACGGGCACACCTCGACGCAGATGCCGCAGTACATGCACAGCGCGTAGTCGATGTCGAAGCGATCGAGGTGGTTGACCTGGCGCGGTTTGCCGCCGGCGCGCCGCGGCGGGGCGAGCTGCTTGTGGCCCTCGATGTAGATGCACCAGTCGGGGCACGAGCGGGCGCACAGCATGCAGGCGGTGCAGTTGCCCTCGTGGAGGGCGATGACGCCGCGCGCCCGGATCGGCGGGGTCTCCTTCTCGTGCGGGTACTGGACCGTGTTCGCACCCTTGGTGATCGTGTCGGTCAGCGTCCCGAACGTGACGCCGAGACCCTTGATGAGACCGGGGACCTTCATCAGATCGCTACTTTCAGGATGGCGGTGATCGCGATGTTGAACAGCGACAGCGGAATGAGCACCTTCCAGGCGAACGTCTGCAGCTGGTCCTCACGGAAGCGGGGATAGCTGAACCGCACCCACATGATGATGAACGTGAGCACGAGCATCTTCGTGAACATCAGCAGCGGGCCGACCAGGTTCATCCAGTTGGCGACGTCGTCGATGCCGTCCCAGCCGAACCACGTGAACGGCACTCCCCAGCCACCGAGGAACAGGACCGACGCGATGAGCGCGAACACGCCGGCCGTGGCGAACTCGGCGATGAAGAAGATGAGGAAGCGGAAGCCCGAGTACTCGGTCATGTAGCCCGAGACCAGTTCCGACTCGGCGATCGGCATGTCGAACGGCGGCTGCGTGAGTTCCGCCTGCACCGCGATCATGAAGATGACGAAGCCGAGGAACTGCGTGAAGATGTACGGGTTGCCGAGCCACCCGAACCCGAAGATCTCGCCGGTGTTCTGGGCGACGACGATGTTCTGCAGGTTCATCGAGCCGGCCTGGATGACCACGCCGAGGGTGGCCAGCACGAGCGGCAGTTCGTAGGCGATGAGCTGACCGGCGGCGCGCAGGCCACCGAGCAGGGAGTACTTGTTGGCGCTCGCCCAGCCCGCGATGAGGATGCCGAGCACGCTGATCGACGACACGGCGAGACCGAAGAAGATGCCGGTCTCGAAGTTCGTGAAGTAGGCGTCGGGTCCGAACGGGATGATCACCACGAGGAGGAACGTCGACACGAGCACCACGAGCGGCGCCATCCGGAAGATGCGGACGTCGGCGTTCTCGGGGGCGAGGTCCTCCTTCTGCAGCCACTTGCCCACTTCGGCGAGGAGCTGCATCGAACCGTACGGCCCGGCCTCCATCGGCCCGAGCCGGCTCTGCATGAACGACATCATCTTGAACAGGAAGAGGTAGACGATGGTGCCGGCCGGCAACAGCACGGCCACGAGGCCACCCAGGACGCGCAACAGCGACTGTCCCCAGTAGGGAACGTCGACGGCCAACGACGAGATCATTCCGACCATCACCTGTCGATGTCGCCGAGGATGAAGTAGAGCGAGGCGAGGATCGTGATCACGTCGGGGACGTACACGCCCTTCAGTACCCACGTCGCGATCGAGATGTTGTTGAAGCTGGCGGAGCGGATCTTGACGCGGAAGGGCCCCAGGTCGCCCTTCGAGATCACGTAGTAGCCCATCTCGCCGAGCGGGTTCTCCGTCGCCACCCAGGCTTCGCCCTCCGGCACCTTGATGATGCGGGGCACCTTGGCCATCACCGGGCCGGCCGGGATCTGGTCGAGCAGTTGCTCGACGATCTTGCAGCTCTCGCGGGTCTCCTGCAGGCGCACCCAGCATCGTGCCCAACTGTCGCCGTCGGGATGCGTCCAGACCTTCCAGTCGGCCTTGTTCCATGCCAGCGGCAGATCCTGGTCACGGCGCAGGTCGTAGTCGACGCCGCTGGCGCGCAGGTTGGCGCCGGAGAGCCCGTAGTCCTTGGCCACGTCGGCCGGGATCACCCCGATGCCCCGGGTGCGGCTCTGGAAGATCTCGTTGCCGAACAGGAGGTCGTCCATGGTGTCGCAGAAGGCCTGGAGCTTCCGCATCACCTGGCGGGTCTCGTCGATCCAGCCCTTCGGCAGATCGTCCTTCAGGCCGCCGATGCGGTCGAAGTTCGGGTGGAACCGCCCGCCCGTCGCACCCTCGATCAGGTTGAGGACGTACTCCCGGTCGCGGAAGGCGAGGAACACGGGCGTCACCGCGCCCATCTGCACACCGAGATCGCCGAGGAACAGCCCGACGTTGGCGATCCGGGACAGTTCGAACAGGATCGTGCGGATCACCTGGGCGCGCGGCGGCGCCTCGATGCCCATCAGCTTCTCGCCCGCCAGGATGAACGGCACCTCGTTGGCGAAACTGCCGAGCCAGTCGATGCGGTTGACGAGCGTGGTGACCTGCGGGAACGTCCGGACCTCGGTGAGCTTTTCGTACCCGCGGTGCATGTAGCCCGGCACGGGTTCGGCCCACACGACCTGCTCGCCGTCGAGGCGGCAGATGATGCGCAGCGTGCCGTGGGTGGCCGGGTGCTGCGGGCCGATGTTGAGGGTCATCCCCTCCGTCTCGAGTTCGACGTTCAGGCGGGCGTCGGCCGCCTGACTGGCGATGTAGCTGAGTTGCTGCCGATCGGTGAGGTTCGTCATTGGGAGGCCTCGTCGCTGGCGGCTTCCTCGGCGGCGGGCGCGTCCTCGGCGGCGGGTGCTTCGTCCGACACCGGCATCGGTTCGACGTCGACGATGCCGGGCCACGGCTTCACCATGCGGGCGAGCAGGGGGAAGTCCTTGCGCAGCGGGTACCCCTCGAACCCCGTCGGGAGGTACAGGTTGCGCAGGTCGGGGTGGCCGTTGAAGCCGATCCCGAACATCTCGTGACACTCCCGCTCGTGCCAGTTGGCGCCGGCGTACACCGACGACCACGAATCGATGACGGCGGCATCGTCGGGAACGTCCGCCTTGATCGTGATGCCGACATGACGGTCGAGATCGACGACGCGGGCGAACACCTGCAGGCGCGTCTCGCCGCCGGTGACGCCCTGGCGGATCTCGGTGTCGGGCGCGACCGGCTCGGCGGTCGGGTCGTCCTCCCCCTTGCCGTACGGCGACGGCAGCCAGTCGATGGCGGACAGGAAGTTGAAGAACGTGAAACCGGCGGCCTTCAACGCCTCGCCCGTCTCGCGCCACGCGTCGGTGCGGACGCGCACCCACAGATCGTCGTTCGGCGTGATGTGGGTGTCGACGAGCGCGTCGCCGATCCGCGACCGCAGGTCGTCGATGATCCCCTCACGGAGACCGTCGCCCGGGAGCGCGAGGGTTTCGTCGGAGACGGCAGCATCGGCGGCCGTCTCAGGGGTCTGATCACTCAATGGGGCCACCACCCACCACGATCGGCTCGCGCGGTGGAAGCGCCGCCGGGATCGGCTCGGCCGGCACGGCCTCCGTCGCCCCTCCACCATCGTCGATGACCGCCCTGGTCGTCTGGTTGCTGCGGTACGGGTCGCCGCGCCACTTGGCGGCCATGTCCTCGTTCTTGATGCGCTGCTGGAGCAGGACGACCGCTTCGAGCAGCGCCTCCGGCCGCGGCGGGCAGCCGGGCACGTAGATGTCGATCGGGATGATCTGGTCGACGCCCTTGGTGACCGAGTAGCTGTCCCAGTAGGGCCCGCCGCAGTTGGCGCACGAACCCATCGAGATGGCGTACTTCGGCTCGGGCATCTGCTCCCACAAGCGGCGTACGGCCGGCGCCATCTTGTCGGTGACCGTGCCCGACACGCAGACGAAGTCGGCCTGGCGGGGGCTGGCGGGGAGCGGGATGACGCCGAGACGCATGACGTCGTAGCGGGGCGAGGCGAACGCCGCACCCATCTCGATCGCGCAGCAGGCGAGACCCCACTGGTAGACCCACAGCGAGTACGAGCGGCTCATGTTCAACAGCTTGGTGAGCGGAGCCGGCATACGGCCCTTGTCGACTAGACCCATCGGAGGAGCCCTCGCTTCCACGCGTAGACGAGTCCATCGAGCAGCAGCACGATGAAGATGAGCATCGCCACCAGGCCGAACGTGCCGTAGCGCTCGATCGAGGCCGCCCACGGGAACAGGAACGCCGCTTCGACGTCGAAGATGACGAACAGCAGGGCGAAGACGTAGTAGCGGATCTGGCTCTGCGACCATCCGATACCGACCGGGTCGACGCCGGATTCGTAGGCCACCGACTTGTCGTAGTTGGGCTTCGACGGCCGGATCAGCGCGGCGATGCCGAGCAGCAGCCCACCGATCAGGAGAGCCGCGGCGCCGAACCAGACGACGGTCAGGTAGTCACGGAGGAACTGCGACATCGGGGCCCGAAGATACCAGGGCCCAGGAAATCCGACCCAAATGGGGCCGGATCCCGGGCCCGGCTGATGTCATGCCGATGTCGTGTCCGAACCTCGTCGAGTCACGCTTCGGCACGCCATCGATTCAGGCGGTCGAGGCCGTCGTCGTGACCTCAGGCTTCTGCGGACCGACCACCAACCAGATCGCGCCGGCGACGCATGCTCCGATCAGCGGGAACACGATGAACGCCCACACCTGTCCGAGCGCCCAGTGGCCCTGGAACACCGCGGTGGCGATCGAGCGGGCGGGATTGACCGACGTGTTCGACACGGGGATCGAGACCATGTGGACGAGCGCCAGCCCGAAACCGGCGGCGATCGGGCCGAACCCCTTCGGGACGCCGGACTCGTCGGTGGTGCCGAGCACGATCAGCACGAAGACGGCCGTCACGACGATCTCGATGATCGCCACGGACATCAGGCCGAACCCCGACGGCGAGTGGGCGCCGTAGCCGTTCGACGCGAAGCCGGCGTTCTGCGCCAACTTGAAGTAGCCCTTCGTCCCGCTCAGGATGAGCGCCAGCAGCCCGGCACCCACGATGCCGCCGACGACCTGGGCGATGATGTACGGGATGGCCGTGGCCGCCTCGATCTTCTTGGTGACGACCATGCCGACGGTCACGGCCGGGTTGATGTGGCAGCCCGAGATGCGGCCGATGAGGTAGGCCATCGTCATCAGGCTGAGCCCGAAGGCGAGGGCGACGCCGAGGATGCCGACGCTGAGCCCCTGGTTGAACGTGCCGGTGGCGAAGATCGCCGTGCCCGGGCCGCCGATCACGAGCACGGCGGTGCCGATGCCCTCGGCGAGCAGGATTCGTGTGTTCCGGTTCATGCAGTCCCCTCACTGATCGCGCCTCTGGACGAAGCGACGGTGATGACGCTATTGCGCGTGTCGGGGCCGATCGGGGACGCTCGACATGGGTACCGTCGCGGGCATGACCACCGCCGCCGAATCGTCGCCCGAACTCCACCTGCTCGTCGACGGCGTCGACTTCGGTGAGGGTCCGCGCTGGCACGACGGTCGGCTGTGGTATTCGGACTTCTACCAGCGGGCGATCTACTCGGTGACGACCGCCGGTGAGCGCACCGTGATGTTCGGCGACCTCGACGATCGGCCGTCCGGCCTCGGGTGGATGCCCGACGGCAGCCTGCTGGCGGTGGCGATGACGAGCCGGTCGGTGTGGCGCGACGTCGGGGGGACGCTGGTGCCCCACGCCGACCTGTCGGCGATCGCGACCGGTCACTGCAACGACATGGTCGTCGACGACGCCGGCAACGCGTACGTCGGCAACTTCGGGTTCGACTTCGAGGGCGGTGGCACGTTCGCTGCCGCCGACCTCGCGCTCGTGCGGGCCGACGGGTCGGTGGAGGTCGCCGCGGAGGGGTTGGCCTTCCCCAACGGTTCGGTCATCACGCCCGACGGCGCGACGTTGATCGTCGGTGAGTCGTTCGGCGGCGACTACGTCGCGTTCGACATCGCCGGCGACGCGACGCTGTCGAACCGTCGGGTGTGGGCGGCGATCCCGGGCACGGCCCCCGACGGGTGCGCGCAGGACGCCGACGGTGCGATCTGGTTCGCCGACGCCCTGGGTTCGCAGGTCGTGTGCGTCCGGGAGGGCGGCGACGTCACGCACCGGGTCGCCACGCCGATGCCGACGTTCGCGTGCGCGCTCGGCGGCGACGATCTGCAGACCCTGTTCGTCCTGTGCGCACCGGCGACGCATCCCGACGACGTCGCCGGCAAGGCCGGCGGCGCGATCTTCACCCTTGATCTGGGTCGGCTCGACTGATCTCCTCCGGGTCGATCCGGGCGATCTCGTCGAGGCCGAGCTCGTCCAGGTCGCTTCGACTGACCTCGTCGAGGTCGGCCACGACGACGACCGGGGCCTCGAGCAGTTCGCGGCCGACCCAGTAGGGGACGATCTGGCCGACCGCGATGGCGATCGCGATGACGACGAGCAACAGCCGGCTGAGGGCGAGCTGGTTGCCGATCTCGCTCAACGTCGACTGGGCGAGTGCGTGGGCGTCGGCGCTCGACGCCTGCGCCTGCGTGATCACCGTGGTGGTGCCGGCGACCGCGGTGCGGACCTCGTCCACCCGGTCGGCCAGATCGACCAGTTGCGCGTTGAGGTCGTCGGCGCTCGTCGAGAACGTGTCGAGGTCGGTCGTCGTGGCCCGGATGTCGTCCGCCAGCGGCGCGATGTCGGCGCGCAGATTGCTGATCGCGTCGCCCAACGGGACGTCGGGGTTGTAATCCGGCGCGAGCGGGATCCGGTTGAGCGCCCCCAGCGTGTTGTCGATCGTGCCGGCGATCGACTCGAGGGAGCCGAGGCCGCCGTCGATGCGGTCGATCGTGTCGGGCAGCGTCGTCGCCAACTGCGCCGTCGACGAGGCGACCGCGGTCGTGGCGTCGAGGCTGTCGCCCACCGCGAGGATCGTCGAACTGAGTGTCGCCAGCGCCTCGTCGACGGCGTCGACCACGTCGCTGGCCACCTCCAGCGAGGTGTCGACCGCCGACAGCGTCTCTTCCGCCAGCACGAGGCCCTGCTTGTTGGCGTTGGACAATTGCCCGAGGAACTGCCACCCGACGACCGCTCCGACGAGGGCGCTGACCACGCCGACGTAGGCGATGACCACCATGATCCGGCCGGCGGACCGTTTCGTCAGGCCCAGGTGGCTCGGCTCGTCGCGTCGATCATCGGTCATGTCGTCAACTCAACAACTCGTTTGCGTCGGAGTTTCGGTGCGCCGGTGCACCGAAATCCCGACGCAAACGTCGATTGGGCGGCACGGATCGGAGGTGGGGACGGCTGCTCACTTCGAGCGCAGGCTCCGGCGGAGGGCGTACACGGCGATCGAACCGTAGACCACCACGAGGGCCGCCAGGCCCACGATGTCCTCGGTCGCCGGACGCTCGCCGAGCAGCATCACCGTCTGGAACGACCGGATGCCGTACGTGACGGGCAGCGTCCACGAGATGTACTTGACGGGGTAGGCGAGGTTGTCGAGCCCGAGGATGAACCCGCTGAAGAACATGCCGGCGAGGAGCGTGAGCATGGCGAACTGCACCGCCTGGCTCTCGGTCTTCGAGATCGACGACAGCACCATGCCGAGCGCCAGCGACGCCAACAGCACGCCGACGACCATCGCCGCGTACCACGCCACCTGACCGCTGAACGGCACGCCGAGCCACAGGGTCGCCGCAGCCGTGAGCGCGGCGGCGACGGCCGACCCGACGAGCAGGTAGGCGGCGCACTTGCCGAACAGGATCTGCATCGACGACAGCGGCCCGATGCGCAGCAGCTCGAACAGGCCCGTGCTGCGGTCACGGACGAGCGACAATGCGGCGAAGGTCAGCGCGAGGTGCTGCAGCAGCAGCGCCAGTGCCGCCGGCGTGAAGTAGTCGGTGGGGTCGATGTCGGTCGGGATCACGCTCGACGTGTCGACGGTGAACGGCCGCACGAGGACGTCGGGATCGATCGTCGTGAGTTTGTTCGTCGTGTCGGCCATCTCCTGGGCGTCGGCGAGGAACGTCGCCGAGTCGAAGCCGTCCGCCGACGCGGCCTGCTGGCGCAGCGAGTCGACCACCTCGCTGGCCTGGGTCAGCGACGACGTGTCTGCGGTGTCGGGTGCCAGCCGATTGAGCAGGTTGGCCGAACCGTCGATCGCCGCGCTGAGATCGGCGAGTTGACCTTCCGCATCGGCGAGCAGGCCGGCGACCTCCGGATCCGCGGGGTCACGGGCGTCGAGATCCTCGGCGATGGCCAGCACGCCGGCCGCCATGTCGGCGGCGGGCGCGAGCCCCTCCTGCGCCTTGCTGGCGAACGTCGACAACACCGTCGCGTTCACCTCCTGCACGGCGAGCCGAGCTGCGATCGCGATCGCCGTCCGCTGGATGGGGTCCATCTCGCGGTCGAACACCTCGATCGTCGCCTGCTCACCCGCCAGCACCTGGGCCATCGGGTCGTCGGGGAACACGACGACCAGGTCGACGTCGCCGTTGTCGAGGGACCGCAACGCGGCGTCCTTGTCGTTCACGAACCCCTCGTTGTCGACGAAGTCGTCGAGCTGGTCGCCCGACTCGTTCAGCGTCTGTTCGTAGATCGAACCCTCCTGACCGACGAACAGCGTGTGCAGACGGACCGTGTTCTGGGAGTAACCGGTGCCGAACAGCAGCAGCAGCAAGAACGGTCCGACGACGAGCAGGGCGAGCAGGCGCGGCTGGCGGAGGATCTCGACGAGTTCCTTGCGGACGAACGTCTGGGAACGGATCGCCCATCGCCAGGGTCCGTGCGCGCGACGCAGCTTCGTCGACACGACCGGATCCACCGCGAGGTGCCGCGGCTCGGCGAACTCGTCCGCGCCCAACTGTTCCTCGGCCAACTGTTCTTCCGTGAGCTGCTCTCCGGTGAACTCGTCTTCGCGGTCGATCGGGGCGGTCACGTCGGCGTCGACGGCGGGACCGTCTCGTCGGGTGCCGGGATCCGGGGCGGCCAAGCGCGTGGATTCGTGACGGATCCTCATGACGCCACCTCGGCCAACGCGTTGCGGTGACGCTCGACGACGCGCACGAACGCCTCGTCGTAGTCGACCACGTGCTCGGTCGCTTCCACCAGTTCGAGCCCGACGGCCTCGAGCAGCGCTTGCATCTGGGCGAGCGCCTCGTCGGCATCGCGCACCACGATGCGCAGGGTGACCGCATCGATCCGATCGACGTCGCCGATCACGAGCGGCGCATCGCGCAGTCTGGCGATCTGCTCCGGCGTGGGGGGTTGACGAACCTCGACGTCGATCACTTCCCCGTCGAACGCGGCGCGCCGCAGATTCTGCGGGGTGTCGAACATCAACAGCTCACCGTCGGAGAGCAGCCCGACCATGTCGCAGTACGACGCTTCGCCGACGTACTGCGTCGTGACGAGGAGCGTGCGACCCTCGGCCCCGAGGGAGCGGAACTGGTTCCAGAACTTCTCCCGCAGGATCGGATCGATGCCGGCGGTCGGCTCATCGAGGAACAGGTACCGCGGATCGTGGACGAACGTGGCCGCCAGTGCGAGGCGGCGCTGCATCCCGCCCGACGTGTCACGCACCCGCTTCTTGCGGTCGTCGGTCAGTTCGACCCATTCGAGCAGCTCGCGCAGTCGCTTGCGGCGACGCAGCGGCAGCCCGTACATCGAGGCGTGGAAATTGAGGTTCTCGCGTACCGACAGGTCACCGAAGAGCGCTGGGCTCTGGGGCAGGTAGCCGATCGCCGACCGCTGCTTGGACGACATCGTCGCCGCCTCCACGCCGTCGATCGTCGCCGAGCCGTTCGTCGGACTGAGGAGTCCGGTGAGCATCCGCACGGTCGTCGTCTTGCCGCACCCGCTCGGGCCGATCAGACCGACGATCGCTCCGGGCTCGATCGTGAGGCTCAGCCCGTTGACGACATTCGTGCCATCGAACGTCATCGTCATGTCGTCGGCCACGATGCCGCTGCGCTTGGCGCGCGTGTCGCGTGCCACCATCTCCAGCCTCCCGGATGTGTCAGGCCGGGATCAGGTTGCCCCGGCCGGGTCGACCGTTACCCCGTCGCGAAGGGAGGCAAACGGTCTGCCCGGTCGGGTTGCGATGAGCGAACGGACCGGGGGATGGACCGTTCGCTCATCGCCGCGGAAGGTCAGGCGTTGCCGTCGAGGACGGGGGCGAGGTGCTGCTCGGCCTCCTCGATCGTCCACCCCTTGCGGGCGGCATACGACTCGAGCTGGTCGCGGCGGATGTGGCCGACGCCGAAGTACCGCGATTCGGGGTGGGCCAGGAACAGGCCGGACACCGACGATCCGGGCCACATGGCGAACGACTCGGTGAGCTCGACGCCGACCGTGTTCGGCGCGTCGAGGAGCGCGAACAGCGTCGCCTTCTCCGTGTGATCGGGCTGCGCGGGGTAGCCGGGCGCCGGGCGGATGCCGCGGAACGACTCGGTCAGCAGATCGGTCGGAGCGAAGTGCTCGTCGGCCGCGTACCCCCACAACTCGGTCCGCACGCGCTCGTGGATCCGCTCGGCGAACGCCTCCGCCAGCCGGTCGGCGAGCGCCTTGAGCAGGATCGAGGAGTAGTCGTCGTTCGCCTTCTCGAACGCCTCCGAGAGGGCGATCTCCTCGGGACCGGCGGTCACGACGAACGCGCCCACGTAGTCGGCCACGCCCGAGTCGATCGGTGCCACGAAGTCGGAGATGCTGTAGTTCGGACGGTCGCCGGTGCGCGCCGCCTGTTGGCGGAGGCCGTGCAACGTCGCCAGCACGTCGGTGCGCGACTCGTCGGCGAACACCACGATGTCGTCGACGTCGTCGCCCGTTCCGGCGTTGGCGGGCCAGATGCCCACGACCGCCCTCGGCCGGATCCAGTGGTCGCTCACGATCTTGTCGAGCATCGCCAGCGCGTCGTCGTAGAGCGGCCGTGCGGCGTCGGCGAACTCGGGGTCGGTGAGCACCTCGGGGAAACGCGAGCGGATGCCCCACGTGCGGAAGAACGGCGTCCAGTCGATGTACGGCACGAGCTCGGCGACCGGGTAGTCCTCGAACACCCGCAGCCCGGTGAACGTCGGCACGGTGACCGTGGAGGCATCGAACGTCGGCCGGCAGCGGTTCGCCCGCGCCAGTTCGATCGAGATCCGGTCGCGCGCCACGGTGGCGCGGGCGTGGGACTCGACCACCCGGGCGTAGTCGACCTCGAGATCGCGCAGGAATCCGTCGCGCAGGTCGGGCGACATCAGGCTGCCGATCACGTTGGAGGCCCGGCTGGCGTCGGCGACGTGCACGACGGGCCCGTGGTAGGCCGGGTCGATCCGCAGGCTCGTGTGGAGGCGGCTCGTGGTGGCGCCGCCGATCAGCAGCGGCACCTCGCACCCGGTGCGTTCCATCTCGCCGGCCACGCGCACCATCTCGTCGAGTGACGGCGTGATGAGGCCGGACAACCCGATCACGTCGACATTGCGCTCGCGCGCGGTGTCGAGGATGGTCTGGACCGGCACCATCACGCCGAGGTCGATGATCTCGTAGTTGGAGCACCCGAGCACGACGCCGACGATGTTCTTGCCGATGTCGTGCACGTCGCCCTTCACCGTGGCGAGCAGCACCGTGCCCGCCTTCGAACCGGCGTCCTCGCCGCCCTCGGCCTCGATGAACGGGGTGAGGTAGGCGACGGCCTGCTTCATCACCCGGGCCGACTTGACGACCTGGGGCAGGAACATCTTGCCGGCGCCGAACAGGTCACCGACGGTGTTCATCCCCTTCATCAACGAGTTCTCGATCACGTCGACGGCACGGGCCGCGGCCTGCCGCGCCTCCTCCACGTCGTCGTCGATGAACGCCGTGATGCCGTTGACGAGCGAGTGCTCGAGGCGCCGGTCGACGTCCCACGAACGCCATTCCGCGGCGACCGGATCGGCGGCCTGCTCGCCGGTGCCGGCGAAGCGGGCGGCGGCGTCGAGCAGACGCTCGGTGGCATCCGGGCGACGGGCGAGCACGACGTCCTCGCACAGCTCGCGCAGTTCGGGATCGATCTGGTCGTACACGGCGAGTTGGCCGGCGTTGACGATGCCGAGGCGCATGCCGGCCTCGATCGTGCGCAGCAGGAACACCGAGTGCATCGCTTGGCGCACCGGCTCGTTGCCGCGGAACGCGAACGACAGGTTCGACACGCCGCCGGAGATGTTGACGTACGGCAGTTCGTCGGTGATCAGCTTGGTCGCTTCGATGAAGTCGAGGCCGTACCGGTCGTGTTCCTCCATGCCGGTGGCGATGGCGAAGATGTTCGGGTCGATGATGATGTCGTCGGGCGGGAAGCCGACCTCGTCGACGAGGATGTGGTACGCCCGGCGGGCGATGTCGACCTTGCGCTCGACGGTGTCGGCCTGGCCCGCTTCGTCGAAGGCCATCACGATCACGGCGGCGCCGTAGTCGAGACAGATGCGCGCCTGCTCGATGAACTGCTCGACGCCCTCCTTCATCGAGATCGAGTTGACGATCGGCTTGCCCTGCACGCACTGCAGTCCGGCCTCGATCACGCTGAACTTCGACGAGTCGATCATCACCGGCACCCGGGCGATCTCGGGCTCGCCGGCGATCAGGTTGAGGAACTTCGTCATCGCCTCGACGCCGTCGATCAGGCCGTCGTCCATGTTGACGTCGATGATCTGGGCGCCGTTCTCCACCTGGTCGCGGGCGACGTCGAGCGCGGCGGGGTAGTCGTTGTCCTTGATCAACCGGCGGAACTTGGCCGATCCGGTGATGTTGGTCCGCTCGCCGACGTTGACGAACGGGATGTCGTCGGTGAGGGCGAACGGCTCGAGCCCCGACAGTTCGAGGCGCGGGGTGCGGGTCGGCACCACCCGCGGCGTGAGCCCGACGACCGCCTGGGCGATCGCCCCGATGTGGTCGGGTGTCGTGCCACAGCACCCGCCGACGATGTTGACGAGCCCGGCCTGCGCGAACTCGTGGATGAAACCGGCGGTCGTGTCCGGTTGCTCGTCGTAGCCACCGAGCTCGTTGGGCAGACCGGCGTTGGGATACACGCAGACGAACGTGTCGGCCACGCCGGCGAGCTCCTCGACGTGGGGCCGCATCTCCTCCGCGCCGAGGGCGCAGTTGAGCCCGACGGTCAGCGGCTGGGCATGGCGGATCGAGTGCCAGAACGCAGCCGGCGTCTGCCCGGACAGCGTGCGACCCGACCGGTCGGTGATCGTCCCCGAGATCATCAGCGGCAGCGAGCGGCCGGTGCTGGCGAGGGCCCGCCGGGCGGCGACGATGGCCGCCTTGGCGTTCAGCGTGTCGAAGATCGTCTCGATCAGCACCACGTCGACGCCACCGGTGACGAGCGCCTCGATCTGCTCCTGGTAGGCATCCGCGAGCGCGGCGAAGGTGACCGAGCGGAAGCCCGGATCCTCGACGCGCGGCGAGATCGACAGCGTCGCGTTGGTCGGTCCCACGGCCCCGGCGACGAATCGGCGGCGGCCGTCGCGGCCCTCCGCCTCCTCCGCGGCTTCGCGTGCCACCCGGGCGGCGGCGAGGTTCAGCTCGACGATCACCTCGTGCGTCCCGTAGTCGCCCTGGGCGATGCGGGTGCTGGAGAACGTGTTGGTCTCGACGATGTCGGCGCCGGCGAGCAGGTACTGCAGGTGGATGTCGCGCATGGCGTCGGGCTGGGTGAGCACGAGCAGGTCGTTGTTGCCGTGGAGGTCGTGGATGTGATCCTCGAAGCGGTCGGCGCGGAAGTGGTGCTCCTCCAGCCCGAGCGTCTGGATGACGGTGCCCATGGCCCCGTCGAGCACGAGGATGCGCTCGCGGGCGAGCTCGGCGAGGGGGTGATCGGCGAACGGGTGGGTGCGGGAGACGGTCATGCGACGCCTTTCAGCGTGGAGGGGGCGCGATCGGACCGGTCGTCCCGGTCGATGCCGAGCCAGACGGTGACGGTGAGGCCGTCGGTGCCGGTGGGTGGCGCGAGGTCACGGATGTTGGAACAGTGGAGGCCGGCCAGGTCGAGCCAGTGGCGGACCTGATCGTGGTCGAAGCCGAGGCGGCGGTGAGCCTGGGCGTCACGCAGGAAGTCGTGGCGGTGCGGGGCGAAGTCGACGACGAGCAGCCGGCCGTCGGGCGCCACGAGCCGCGCCGCCTCGAAGATCGCCCGACCCGGATCGTCGAGGTAGTGGAGCACCTGATGGATCACGACGAGGTCGAAGCTGGCGGCGTCGAGCGGCGGGCTGTACACGTCGCCCTGCCGGAGTTCGTACCCGGTGACGCCGCTGCGTTCGAGGTTGGCCCTGGCCACCGACAGCATCGAATGGCTGGCGTCGATCCCCACCGCCCGGACCGCACGCGGGCCGAGCAGTTGGAGGATGCGTCCGGTGCCGGTACCGAGGTCGACGAGCCGCCCGACGTCGCCGTCGCCGATCACCTCGGCGATCGTCGCTTCGACCGCCGCCTCGGCGGCGTGCAGCGAACGCTCCTCGTCCCAGATCGGCGCGATCTGTTCGAAGTACTCGAGGGCGTTGAGCGCACGGCGCTCCTGCACGCTCGCCAAGCGGTTGCGGTCGGCGAGCAGGATCGGATCGCTGTCGTCGAACGGGTCGAGCACGCCGGCGAGCAGCGCCGCGGTGGGCCCGCCGTCGACGAGCCGGAAGAAGACCCACGTGCCTTCGCGGTGCTTGGTGACGAGGCCGGCATCGACGAGCAACTTGAGATGGCGCGACACGCGCGGTTGGGACTGGCCGAGGATCTCGGTGAGGTCGGTGACGGTCAGTTCGGCGTGCCCGAGCAACGCCACGATCCGCAGGCGCGTCTCCTCCCCGATCGCCTTCAGCGCATCGAGCACCACACCGACCGACGCCATCCCGGGCAGCGTACACGCACCACATAAGGATATCTACATGTTCACAACTCGACCGAGCCCCGGCCCTGGGCGCCGCCGGTCCCGGGTGAAGTGTGAGCGGTACGGGCGATGTCGGCGTGCACCGCTCACACTTCCGGCCCAGTCGGCCGCTCCCCGGGGAAGTGTGAGCGGCCGAGGCGGATTCCGCCGGTTGGCCTCACACTTCGGGGAGAGGGCCGGGCGCGGTACGGTGCGGCCGTGGCAGACGTGTTCCATCTCGGGCTCACTCGCGACATGTTGCAGGGTGCGGCACTGGCGATCGTGCCGGGCGACCCGGCCCGCGTCGAGCGGATCGCATCGACGATGGAACGGGCGACCGCACTCGCCGCCCACCGTGAGTTCACGTCGTGGCTGGCGTGGATCGGCGATGTTCCGATCGTCGTGTGCTCCACCGGGATCGGCGGCCCGTCCACGTCGATCGCCGTCGAGGAGCTCGCCCAGCTCGGTGTCCGGACGTTCCTGCGCGTCGGCACCACCGGTGCGATCCAACCGTTCATCGAGCCGGGCGACGTGATCGTCACGACCGCCGCGGTTCGACTCGACGGCACGAGCGTGCACTTCGCACCGCTGGAGTTCCCCGCGGTCGCCGACTTCGACTGCACGACGGCGCTCGTCGGGGCCGCGAGGGCCACGGGGGCCAGGCTCCATGTGGGCGTCACCGCGTCGAGCGACACGTTCTACCCGGGCCAGGAGCGCTACGACACGTACTCGGGGCGGGTGGTCGAACGCTTCCGCGGGAGCATGGCGGAGTGGCAGTCGATGGGGGTGCTCAACTACGAGATGGAGTCGGCCGCCCTGTTCACGATGTGCGCCAGCCAGGGCTTGCGCGCCGGCTGCGTCGCCGGCGTGCTGGTCAACCGCACCGAACAGGAGACGCCCGACGAGGAGACCGCGAGGCGGATCGAGTCGACGAGTGTCGGCGTCGTGGTCGACGCGGCCCGACGGCTCGTCGTTGCGACCTGACCATCCGCTCAGGGTGACGGCGTGCCAGCGAGGTCGTTGGCCGCGATGAACGCCCGGTAGACGTCGATCAGCGACTGCTTCTGCGACTCGGAGAGCCGCTCGTCGGTGGCGATCACCGACTCCGTCGATCGAGGCGCATCACCGACGTCCGTGTGGCCGAGGTACTTGAGGAGCCGCTCGGTCGGGACGTCGAGCGCGTGCGCCAGTCCGGTGACCACCCGCACGGACGGTTCGTGGAGTCCGCGCTCGAGTTGGCTGAGGTAGGCGTCGGAGAGGTCGGCGAGCCGGGCCAGCTCACGCTGGGAGAGTTCGGCGAGGCGCCGCTGGCTCTTGATGAAGTCGCCCAACCCCTTCATACCCGGCGCCTTGATGCCCGGCGCGCCCGGATCGGCGCGATCGCCGTCCGGCTCGTCTGGTCGATCGCTCATGTGACGATGATGCCGCCCACCGCGTTCCACCGAAAAGTCGGTGGAGCACGTCGGTGGGCGGCAGTCGGTCAGTTCGAGGTGGTACTCGTCGTCGTGGCGGACTTCTTGGCCGCCACCTTCTTGGCCGCCACCTTCTTGGCCGGTGCCTTCTTGGCCGTGGCCTTCCTCGCGGTGGCCTTCTTCGCGGCCGGCTTCGCCGGCACCGTCTCGACCGACACCTTCGCGGCGGTGACCGTGTCACTCGGAGCGTTGGCGGTGAGCGTCGCCAGCACGCGCTGACTGAACTCCCGGTTCATGGCGACGGCGCGCTCGACGAAGTCGAGATACTGCCCGGCGCTCTCGGTCGCGGTCGGCAGTTTGTCGGCGAACGGCACGTCCACCGGCAGCGCTGCGGTCACGCGGGCCGCGGATGTCACGGCGAGATCGGCGAGGCGACGGTTGGCGTCGACGACGACGTCGAGCACCCGCTCGTTGGCCGCTTCGATACGGTCGGTGATCGCTGTGACCTGCTCGGTGCTGAGCGATCCGGTGAACTTGAACTGGGGCTGCATGGTGTTCCTCCTGTGCGTGGTCGAACTGGTAGTGCGTACTTTACTACGCATATTCTCCCATGCAACGCAGATGCGTGATATTTCTTGCATCCGCCAGGCCGATTCCCGGCCTGCTGCTCAGATCGGCTGGTTGAGTTCGATCGAGTTCCCGGTCGGGTCGGCGAAGAACGCCTGCCGGCACACGCCGGGGATCTCCGTCGTTCGTGACACGCGAACCCCACGCGCACCGAGGGTGGCGATCGTCGCGTCGATGTCGGCGACCTGCACCGCGAAGTGCTGTCCGACCGGTGCCGTGAAGTCGCTCACCTCGATCAGGTGCAGCTGCTGTTCGCCGAGGCCGAACCATGCCCCGCCGAAGTCGAACGGCGGACGGTCGAGCACGGGCAGCTCGAGCACGTCGCGGTAGAACGCCACGGCCGCGTCGAGGTCGACGACGTTGATCGACACGTGGTGAACCCGGCGGAACTCGAGCACGGCATCGGTCACGCCCACAGCGTACGCCGCGGCGAGTGGCGGACTGTCGCCGCGGCACCGTCACCGCGGTATCGCCTCAGCGGCGGCGTCCGCGCAGTCGGTCGAGCTGGCGTCGATCGCGCTTCGTCGGGCGGCCGGCACCGCGCTCGCGCTCGAACAGCGGCACGTACTCGTCGCGCGGTGGCGGTGGCGGGCTGTGGTCGACGAAGCAGGTCTCGGCGACCGGTGCGCCGACCCGCTTCACGACGAGGGTGGTCACGTCACAGATCCGTTCCCGGTCGTGCAGCCGGGCCTCGACCCGGTCGCCGACCTTCAGCGGCGTCGCCGGCTTGGCCGTCTTGCCGTTGACCTTCACGTGCCCACCGCGACATGCCGCGGCGGCATCGGCACGCGTCTTGGTCAACCGCACCGACCACAACCACTGATCCACGCGCACCGATTCGATCCTCTCAGGTTGCCAGAATGTCCGCCGGGGTCTGTCCCCGGCGAACATTCTCAGGGCGCAGGGATCTGTTGCGTGATGCAGTGGATGCCGCCGCCGCCGTAGGCGAGCGTCGCCCCGACCTCGAGGGCGAACGTCTCGCGGCCGGGGTACTGCTCGCCGATCAGCGCCACCATGTCGGCGTCGGCGGGATGGCCGCACGTCGGCACGACGACGAACCCGTTGCCGACGTAGTAGTTGAGGTACGGCACGACCACCCGCTCGCCGTCGACGTCGGCGAACGGCAGCACCGGGATCACGGTCACGTCGAGTTCCCGCCCGCCGGCATCGATCGCACCCGTGGCGACGCGGCGGTCGACGTCGAGGCGCAGCCAGTCGTCCTCGCCGGTGTCGTCGCAGCCCTGGAGCACGAGATGACCGGGCGCGGCGAACGCGGCGATGTTGTCGACGTGGCCGTCGGTGTCGTCGTCGAGCGCCAGCCCGTGGGGCAGCCAGAGCAGCCGCTGCACCCCGAGCTCGGCGCGCAGCACGGTCTCGATCTGCACCTGGGTCATCGTCGGGTTGCGATTCGGATGCAGCAGGCACTGGGTGGTGGTGACCGCGGTGCCCTCACCATCGCCCGTGATCGAGCCACCTTCGAACACCATGTCGACCGAACGCACCGGATCACCGGTGGCGTCGGCGAACCGACCGGCGGCCAGCGCGTCGTCGGCGTACGGCAGGAACTTGTCGCCCCAGGCGTTGAACCTCCAGTCGGTCGCCACCCGTCCGCCGTCGTCGACCACGTAGATCGGCCCGGTGTCGCGGAACCACGAGTCGTCGATCGGCAACTCGACGACCTCGACGCCGTCGCCGCACATCGCCGCTGCCCGCTCGGCGGTGCGGGCTGCGGACACCATCGTGACGGGCTCGAACCGGGCGATGGCGTTGGCGACCTCGGCATGTGCCCGCTCGGCGGCGGTGAACTGATCGCGCCACATCTCGGCGCGCGCCGGCCAACACATCGCGGTGCCGGCGTGCGCGTTCCCATTCGGCCGGCCAGCGCGGCATCAGGCTCGGCCGTCGAGCGTCGTGATCGGGCCGTACAGGTCGGGCCGACGATCACGGAACAGTCCCCACGCGGCCCGCTGGGCAGCCAGCTGCTGCCGGTCGAACGTCGCCACCAGCACGGCCTCGCCGTCGCGACCGGCCTCGGCGACCTTCTCACCCGTGGCGTCGGCGATGAACGACGAGCCGTAGAACGTGATCTCGGACGTCCGGCCGATCTCGTGACCGACACGGTTGGCCGCCACCAGCGGCATCAGGTTCGCCCCGGCGTGCCCCTGCATCACCCGCTGCCAGTGCCCGGACGAATCCCACGACGGGTCGGGTGGCTCGCTGCCGATGGCGGTCGGATAGAGGAGCACCTCCGCGCCGAGGAGCGCCATGCAGCGGGCCGACTCGGGGAACCACTGGTCCCAACAGATGCCGACGCCGATCGTGGCGTGCGCCGTGTGCCACACCCGGAACCCGGTGTCACCCGGCGAGAAGTAGTACTTCTCCGTGTAGCCGGGGCCGTCGGGAATGTGGCTCTTGCGGTAGGTGCCGAGGACGGAGCCGTCGGCATCGACCACCACGACCGAGTTGAACCGCGCCTGCCCGGCCCGTTCGTAGAGGCTCAGCGGCAGGACGACCCCGAGTTCGGCGGCCACGCCCGCGAAGTGCTCCACGGTCGGATGCCCCTCGACCGGACGGGCGAGGGCGAGATGTTCGGGCAGCTGGTCCTTGCAGAAGTACGGCCCCTCGAACAGTTCGGGGATCAGGATGATCCGCGCTCCTCGTCGGGCGGCCTCGCGGACCAGCCGCTCGGCCGTGGCGATGTTGTCGTCGAAATCCTCCGACATCGCCATCTGGAGGGCGGCGACCGCGAGCTCGCTCATGCCGACGACGCTAATGGGATCCGACGAGCTCGACGAGTCGCGCCTCCGGCGTGCGCCAGGGGGTCGGGTCCGGTGGCGACGCGGGAGGGGGCTCACTCGTCGATCAGGGCATCGGTCGCCCGCCACAGCGACTCCTGGCGGTCGAGGCGCTCGGTGGCCCGGTCGCGATCCGCGCCCGCCACGCCGACGACGAGCACGTCGAGCAGGGCCAGCGTTCCGACGTGGCTGTCGAACGGCCCCGGCGACTCGGCCGCCACGAGATAGGTGTGATCGGCCACCGATGCCAGCGGCGAGAGCACGCTGTCGGTCACCGCGACGATCCACGCCTTGCGCTCGGCGGCGAGCCGCACGGTGTCGACGACCCAGCGGTCGTACCGGCGGATGTCGATCGCCACGATCGTCGGCCGCTTCCCGGCGAGCGCCAGGCAGCGTGCGGCATCGACGGGGTTGCCGTCGAGCATCGACACTCCGCTTGCGGAGCTGTGACAGCTCGATCACGAATTGCAACGCCACGCCGCGGGACGCCCCACCGGACAGCACGAGCACGTCGGAACGCTCGTCGGCGAGACGAGCGACGACCGCCTTGGTGGCGGCCGTGTCGATGTCGGTCAGGGTGATCGCCACGTTGGCCTGCTCGATCGCCGCGTGGTCGCGCACGTGGTCGAGGCCCTGACGCTGTTCGCGGATGCGCTCGACGGCGGGGCGGAGCTGACCGCTGAGATCGCGGCGGACGGCTCGTTGCAGCCCGACGAACCCGTCGTAGCCCAGCTTGTTGGCGAAGCGCACCACGGTGGCGGCGCCGGCCTCGGCTTCGTCCGCCAGGTCGGCCACCGTGCCGAACCCGACGATCTGCGGCGAGTCGACCACGACGGTCGCGATCCGTCGTTCGGTCGGCGTCAGCTGGCCGCCATGTGCTCGGACGGTCTCGGCGACGGTCATCGTCCGAGCACCGTAGTGGTCACCACGTGGCGCCGCCCGGCCGCGGCGATTGACAATGTTCCATCATGGGAATATTCTGGAACGAACATTTCAGGGCACTGTAGCAAGCGCGCCCCACCGGGCGCATCGGGACATGCCATCGGAACATTCAGCCGGACCGGCCGTTCGGACGGGCCCATTCACGAGTACGGCGAGAGGAAGGTGTGCGACATGACGACAGTGATCGATCGCCGTCCGATCGACGCCGTGGACGCCACTTCGTGGACCTCGGCGCCGATCGGGAGCGACCGTCTCGAACTCGACGAGGAACTCGTGCACGAGGCCGCGATGCGCGGGCGCAGCCTGCCGATCGCCGTCGACGACGCCCTCGCCCGCTTCGCATCGCGGTCGAACCGCAGCGGAGCGCTGCTCATCCGCAACGTCCCCATCGGAGCGCTGCCGCCGACTCCCGACGCGCCCGGTGAACCCACCGCGAAGGACCTGGCGACCGAGCTGATGCTGCTCACCGTGGCGCGGCGCCTGGGCGAGCCCGTCGGCTACGTGCCCGAGCACGGCGGGCGCATCGTGCAGAACATCGTCCCGACCCGGGGTGACGCCGACCGGCAGACCTCCACGTCGTCGCGGTCGAACCTCATGTTCCACACCGAGACGGCGTTCCACCCGCACCGCCCGCGCTACCTGTTGCTGCTCTGTCTCCGCGGCGACCCCGCGGCCAGGACCACGATGGCCAGCGTCCACGACCTGTTCGACGAGCTGCCGAGGACGATCCTCGAGCAGCTGTTCGAACCGCGCTACCGCACCGCGGTCGATGCGAGCTTCCTCGGCGACCGGCCGAACGAGCTCGGCCCGGTGATGCCCCTGGTGACCGGCACGATCGAGTCGCCCACCTTCGTCTTCGACGCCGACCTGACGATCGGCATCGATGCCGAGGCACGAGGCGTGGTCGACACGGTTCGTGGCGCCCTCGAACGATGCCAGCGCGCCGTCGTGCTCGAGGCCGGCGACCTGCTCGTGATCGACAACAACGTGGCCGTGCACGGGCGCTCGCCGTTCACCGCGCGCTTCGACGGTCACGACCGCTGGTTGCAGCGGAGCTTCGTCGTCGCCGACCTCGCACCGAGTGCCGGCGAGCGCCGCGGGCGGGTCATCACCACCGAGTTCGGCGAGCGACCTTCGGACTGACCGCCGTGACGATCCGGATCGTCACGAGTCGAGCAACCGTGAACGGACGAGGTCCTCCTCCGGCGAGGTGAGCGGCCGGTTCGACTTGACCCGCACGGTCATCGTGTCGGAATCCGCCGGCTCGTGGGTCTCGATGTCACGCAGGAACACCACACCGGTGAGCCCGACGTCGTTGGAGGCCGACACGAGCCGCGCCGCCGCCGCGTTTTCGTCGGCACGTTCCCACGCCTCGACCGGCACCTCGATGTCGCTCACGGCAGGAAGTTGCGACAGGTTCGTGACCGACTCGATCGACGCGTGACCGGCGTGCCAGGTGGCGCCGTCGAGCGTGCGCAGCCGCAACGAGGCCGATCCGATCAGGTCGACGGTGCCGCGCACCTCGGTCCCGCCCATCTGCAGGATCACGTCGTCGCCGGCCGCATAGCGGTCCTCGAGCAGGGCCCGGGTGCCGGCGATCACGTCGTTGGCGAGGTGCTGGCCGCTGATGGCGATGGCGAATCCGACGAAGCCGGCACTGGAGATGGCGAACACCGGTGACACGCCCAGGAGCGCCAGCGCGGCCAGTGCGGCGATGGCGAAGATCGCCACGGTGACGGTGTGGCCGAGCATCCGGGCCACGGCGTCGGCGCGCTGGCGCTTGCGGGCGTCCGCCTGGCCGTTGTCGCCGAGACGATCCAGTCGCACCCGCCAACTCCCCTGCGACCGCTGGGCCCGACGGACCGCCCGGCGCGTCATCGAACAGATCACGCGACGAGCGAGCCACGACGCGACGAACGCGACGGGGAGGAGGACGAGGGCTTCGGCGATCGACGCCGACCAGGAGACCATGGCATCGAGCCTGGCAGGCGGCGCGGCCGTGCCGACGTCGGCCGGGCACTTCCCGACGTGACATCGCTCACGTCGACGAGTTGTCGCAACTACGTTCGGGGCGGTGGCCCGGCTGAGCGTGAAGCGTCGAGAACTCGACCGGCCGTGTCTCGGGTGGCGCGAGTGGATCGCCCTCGACCAGTGGGGCGTCCCCTACGTGAAGGCGAAGCTCGACACCGGGGCGCGGACGTCGTCGCTGCACGCCTTCGACCTCGAGTCGTTCGAACGCGACGGCGCCGAGTGGGTGCGCTTCGAGATCCATCCCTGGCAGCGCTCGATGAACGACCCCGTGCACGCCACCGCGCCCGTGGTGGCGTGGCGGTCGATCAAGAGTTCCTCGGGGCGGTCCGACGATCGACCGGTCGTGCTGACCACGCTGACGCTGGCCGGCACCTCGGTCGATGCCGAGGTCACCCTGACGCGGCGCGACGAGATGGGCTTTCGGATGCTGATCGGTCGGGAGGCACTGCGGTCGCGGTTCGTCGTCGACCCCGGCGTGTCGTACCGGGGCGGCCGACCGCCCCGCGAGATCCGGCAGCGGAACCGTGGGCTCACGTGACCCCGACGCGCCGCTCGAGTCGTGATCCGTTCCTGATCGGCGAGCTGCTCGTCCCCCCTGGCCGTTCGGCGACGGGCGAACTGCCCATCTCGCGGCTCGTCACCGGCACCCAGATCTCCCTACCGATCCAGGTCGTGCACGGGCGCAAGCCGGGCCGCACGATCTGGCTGAGCGCCGCCGTGCACGGCGACGAGATCGGCGGTGTCGAGATCATCCGGCGCGTGACGAAGAGCCTGAACGCGCGCGTGATGTCGGGAACGGTGATCGCCGTGCCGATCGTCAACGTGCACGGCTTCCTGCAGGGCGACCGCTACCTCCCGGATCGTCGTGACCTCAACCGGGCCTTTCCCGGCTCCCCGAACGGCTCGCTGGCGGCGCGGATCGCCAACCTGTTCATGACCGAGATCGTCACCCGCTGCGATGTCGGCATCGATCTGCACACCGGCTCGGACCACCGCACGAACCTGCCGCACGTCCGCGGCGACCTCGACGATCCCACGACGCGCCAGCTCGCCGAGGCGTTCGGCGCGCCCGTGATGGTGCACGCCCGGTTGCGGGACGGATCGTTGCGCGCCGCGGCCACCGAGAACGGTGCGACGATGCTGCTGTATGAGGGCGGCGAAGCATGGCGGTTCGACACGGCGGCCCTCGACTTCGGCGTCCGCGGCATCCGGCGCGTGCTGGGCGAACTCGGCATGATCGACCGCGACGCCGACGACGACGGGGCGGTCGTCCCACTCGAGAGCCGGCGGACGTCGTGGGTGCGCGCCCGTCGCAGCGGCCTGGCACTGCTGCAGACCGGCCTCGGCGCCGAGGTGACCCGCGGGCAACTGCTCGGCGTGATCCACGACTCGGTGGGCAAACGTCTGAGCCGGATCACGGCCACGACGGCGGGCATCGTGATCGGGCACATCCAGCACCCGCTCGTCAACCAGGGCGATGCGATCGCCAACATCGCCGAGATCACCGGCAACACGAGCGACGTCAGCAGCACGAGCGACGACACGGGCGGGAGGCTTCGACCGATGCACCAGATGGACGACGACCCGACGATCGGGATCGCATGAAGCTGGCGATCCTGTCGCGCGCCCCGCGGTCGTACAGCACCCAACGACTCAAGCTGGCGGCGATCGACCGCGGTCACGAGTGCAAGGTCCTCGACACCATGCGGTTCGCCATCGACCTGTCGGGCTCCGAACCCGACCTCCAGTTCCGCGGCAAACCGTTGTCCGACTACGACGCGATCGTCCCCCGGATCGGTGCGTCGATCACCTACTTCGGTTCGGCCGTCGTCCGCCAGTTCGAGCAGATGGACGTCTACACGCCGAACACGGCGAACGGGATCGCCAACTCGCGCGACAAGTTGCGCGCCATCCAGATCCTGTCGCGCCACGACATCGGCATGCCGCGCACCGCCTTCGTCCGCAATCGGCAGGACGTGCTGCCGGCCATCGCCCGCGTCGGCGGGGCGCCGGTGGTGATCAAGCTGCTCGAGGGCACCCAGGGCATCGGGGTGATCCTGGCCCCCGACAACAAGGTGGCCGAGGCGATCATCGAGACGATGCAGAGCACGCGCCAGAACGTGCTGATCCAGCAGTTCGTCGCCGAGAGCAAGGGGCGCGACATCCGCGCCCTCGTCGTCGGCGACCGCGTCGTCGCCGCGATGCGGCGCACCGCGCAGGGCGACGAGTTCCGCAGCAACGTCCATCGCGGCGGTTCGGTGGAAGGCGTGACGCTCGACGCCCACTACGAACGGACGGCCGTGCGGTCGGCCCAGATCATGGGCCTGCGCGTGGCCGGTGTCGACATGCTCGAGGGCAACGACGGGCCGCTCGTGATGGAGGTCAACTCGTCGCCCGGGCTCGAAGGCATCGAACGCGCCACCGATCTCGACATCGCCGGCGCGATCGTCGACCACGTCGCCAACCAGGTCGCCTTCCCCGAGCTCGACGTCCGCCAGCGGCTCTCGGTGAGCACCGGCTACGGCGTCGCCGAACTGCTCGTGCGTGAGGACGGCGACTTCGTCGGCCGCTCGATCGCCCAGGCCGGCCTGCGCGACCGCGACATCACGGTGCTCACGATGCACCGCGACACCGAGGTGATCCCCAACCCCCGCGAGAACCGGGTGCTCCACGCCAACGACCGGCTGCTGTGCTTCGGACGGCTCGAATCGATGCGCGACATGATCCCCGCCCGTCGCCGACGTCGGGCGAAGGTTCGCAAGCTCCCCGAGAACCCGCTCCCCGACGACTCCTGATTCCTCGGGGCACTTCGGCAGGTCGGCGAACGCCGGCCGAGCCGGCGCAGTACGGTTCGCTCGTGGATGCGGTCGTCGATCTCGAGTCGATCCGGGCGGCACGCGAGGCGATCGGCGGGGTCGTCAAGCACACGCCGGTGATCAGCTCGGTGGCGCTGTCGGGCCGGCACGGCCGTGATGAGCGCAACCGGGGTGACGTCGTGTTGAAGTCGGAGAGCCTGCAGCGCACCGGCTCGTTCAAGATCCGCGGTGCGATGAACAAGGTGGCGTCGTTGGGCGCCGAGGCGGCCCGCGGCGTCACCACCGGCAGCGCCGGCAATCACGCCCAGGCCCTCGCCTTCGCGGCGGCGCACTTCGGTGTGCCCTGCGAGATCGTCGTCCCGGTCGGCGCCCCGATCAACAAGGTCGAGGCCTGCCGGAACTACGGCGCGACGGTGATCGAGCACGGCGCCGCGCTGAAGGAGGCCGTGTCGCTGTCGATGGAGCGCGCCCGCGAGCGCGGGACGACGTTCTGCCCACCCTTCGACGACGTCGCCGTGATCGCCGGGCAGGGCACCATCGGCCTCGAGCTGGTCGACGACATCGCCTCGCTCTCGTGCGTCATCGTGCCGCTCGGCGGTGGCGGCCTGGCGTCGGGCGTGGCCATCGCCGTCAAGACGCTCCTGCCGCACGTGCGCGTGGTCGGTGTGCAGGCCGCGGCGTGTGCGCCCTACTGCGGTGGTGCGGTGGCCGACGGTCCGGTGTTGACGTTGGCGGACGGGATCGCCGTGAAGTACCCGGGCGAGATCACCGGCCCGCTCGTGTCGAGGTGGCTCGACGAGATCGTCAGCGTCGACGAGGACGCCATCGCCGACGCGATGGTGCTCCTGATGGATCGGGCCAAGCTGGTGTCGGAAGGCGCGGGCGCCGTCGGGGTGGCGGCACTCGACGCCGGACTCGTCCGGGCGGCCGACGACGGCGTCACGTGTGTGATCGTGTCGGGCGGCAACGTCGACCTCGGTCTCGTGCCCGGTCTGATCCGGCGCCGTGAGAACCAGGCGGGGCGGCGCTTGTCGATCTTCGCCCGGATCGGCGACCGGCCCGGCGCTCTGGCCCAACTGCTGTCGGTGTTCGCCGCCGGAGGGGCGGATCTCATCGAGGTCGAGCACCTGCGTGAGGGTCTCGACCTGCACGTCCGCCAGACCGGCATCCACGCCACGTTCGCCGTGCGCACCCGCGAGCAGGCCATCGCCCTCGTGGACGAGGCGCGGCGGCAGGGCTTCGATGTTTCGCGAGAGGGCTCGCGGGCAATGTGACCCATGCCCGACCGCCGACGACCGTTGCGAGCGCTGTTGACTGGCATTCCTACCTGCCGGTCGGTAGGGTGGGTTTCGTGAACGAGCAGGACCTCCTCCACGACCTCACGCCAACCGCTGAGCGGTTGCTCGAACGGCACCTGGCCACCACCAAGGAGTGGTTCCCGCACGACTACGTGCCGTACGGCCGCGGTCGCGACCACGAGATCGGACACCAGTGGACCGAGGAGGACGCCGACCTCGCCGGCGCCTCGATCGGCCCCGAGGTCCGCAGCGCGCTCCTCGTGAACCTGCTCACCGAGGACAACCTCCCGTACTACTTCCGCTCCGTGGAGCAGATGTTCGGCAGGGACGGCGCATGGGGCACGTGGGTGCGCCGTTGGACGGCCGAAGAGGGTCGCCACTCGATGGTCATCTACGGCTATCTCATGACCACGCGAGCGATCGATCCGGTCGAACTCGAGCGCGGCCGGATGGCCCAGGTGTCGGGTGGCATCACGCCGAGCCCCGACAGTCTGTTCGAGGGCTTCATCTACCTCGCCCTCCAGGAGCTCGCCACCCGCATCGCCCACCGCAACACGGGCGCCCAGATCGGCGACCCGGTCGGCTACGAGGTGATGAAGCGCGTGTGCGGCGACGAGAACCTGCACCAGCTCTTCTACCGCGACCTCGCGGCAGCCGCCATCGAGGCCGCTCCCAACGTGATGATGGTCGCCATGGAGAAGCAGGTCCGCACGTTCGCCATGCCCGGCGTCGGGATCCCCGACTTCGACCGCCACGCCGCGCTGATCGCCAAGGCCGGGATCTACGACCTGCAGATCCACCACGATCAGATCCTCGCCCCGGTCGTGCTCCGGCAGTGGGACGCGGCGAACATCAAGGGTCTGTCGGGCGAGGGCCTCGCGGCGCAGGAGCGCCTCATGAAGCGCCTCGCCACGAGCGAGCGGGTCGCCCGCCGGTACGCCGAGCGCCGCGACGCCGCCCTGCAGCCCGTCTGACCCCTCTCGCCATCGGCCGTCATTCCTCGTTTGCGTCGCGATTTCCGGCGGACGTCGCCCGGAAATCGCGACGCAAACGGTGATCGAGGGTCTCCGGGGGTGGCTTCGGAGCGAGTCGGTGCGGCAGCAGGTGGTACGAATACGCCCATGACCGACCTGCTCACGGGGTACGCAGCCAGTCAGCCCGACAAGATCGCGGTGATCGACGACCGCGGCGGCGACGACGTGCGGCAGTGCACGTACGCCGAACTCGAAGCGCGGGCGAACCAGGTGGCGCACGTCCTGACCGATCTCGGCGCCGGGCCGGGCAGCAAGATCGCCTGGTGCGGTCAGAACTCGACCGGCATCGTCGAGACGATGAACGCGGCACGCAAGATCAAGGCCACCGCCGTGCCGATCAACTACCGGCTCTCCGACGACGAGGCGGCGTACGTGGTCGATCACTGCGACGCATCGGTCGTGGTCGTCGACGCCGAGTTCGCCGAGCTGTTCGCCCGCATCCGTACGGAGATCCCCAAGGTGTCCTCGGTCGTCGTGTTCGACGGCGCGCCGCTCGAGGGGATGGAGGCCGGCGACGACCTGATCGCCGCCGCACCGACGAGCGAGTGGACCGCGCCGGCGACGACGGTCTCGGCCGACGACGACCCGGACGCCGCCGGCGCCACGATGATCTACACGTCGGGCACGACCGGCAAACCGAAGGGTGCGTTCCGGCGCAACGCCGCCGATCCCCGGCAGGGAGTGGCGCTCATGCAGTACATCGGCTACCGGCTCGACGACGTGTACATCACGACCGGCCCGCTGTACCACTCCGGACCCGGCGGCTTCATGGCGAGCGCCCTGGCGATGGGTCAGACGATCATCCTGCAGCACAAGTTCGACCCGGAGGACTGGTTGCGCCTCGTCGACACGTACCGGCCGACGTCCACGTTCAGCGCGCCGACGCCGATCCGCATGATCTGCAACCTGCCCGAGGACGTGAAGGCGAAGTACGACCGGTCGTCGATCCGGATCATGATCGCCAACGCCGCGCCGTGGAGTTTCGCCTTGAAGCAGCAGTACGTCCGGGACTTCCCGCCGGAGTCGTTGTTCGAGGTCTACGGCTCGACCGAGCTCGGTGTGAACACGGTGCTGCGCCCGGAGGACCAGATGCGCAAGCCGGGGTCGTGCGGCAAGGAGTCGCCGCTCGTCGAGATCCGGCTGTACGACGACGACGGCAACATCGTCACCGGCACGGGGCCCGACGCGACGGGTGAGGTGTACGTCCGCTCGCCGTCGGTGTTCGCCGACTACTACAAGCAGCACGACAAGTTCGAAGAGGATCGCCGCGACGGCTTCCAGACCGTCGGCGACATCGCCTACCGCGATGACGAGGGCTTCCTCTACATCTGCGACCGCAAGAAGGACATGATCATCTCGGGCGGGATGAACATCTACCCGGCCGAGATCGAGTCGGCGCTCGAGGCGCATCCCGACATCTACGAAGCGGCCGTGTTCGGCATCCCGAGCGAGGACTGGGGCGAACTCGTCCACGCGGTGATCGTCAAGCGGCCCGGTTCCGACCTCGACGAGGAGGCGGTCAGCACGTTCGCCCGCGCCCATCTCGCCAGCTACAAGGTGCCGCGTTCGATCTCGTGGATCGACGAGCTGCCGAAGACCGGGTCGGGAAAGATCCTCAAACGCGAGCTGCGCGCCCCGTTCTGGGCGGGCCGTGCCACCAACGTCTGACGTCCTGTCCGTCCACGCCAGCGCGCCGACGCGCATCTGTGACAACGGCGGGTGGACCGACACGTGGTTCGCGGAGTACGGCACGGTGTGCAGCATCGCCGTGGAGCCGCGGGTGTACGTCGACATCGTGGCGCGCGCGGACGACGGGTCGGCACCACCGGTGGTGATCGACGCCCGGGTCTTCGGCGACCGCTATGCACCCGAGCGACTCGACGGACGGTCCTGGGGACGGCATCCTCTGCTCGAGGCGGCGATCTTCGAGGTCGGCATCCCACCCGGTCTCGCCGCCGAGATCACGATCGACTCCGAGGCGCCCTTCGGTGCGTCGATCGGCACGTCGGCCGCCACCTGCGTGGCGCTCATCGGAGCGCTCGACGCGCTGCGTTCACGCCGGCGCAGCAACCACGACGTCGCTCGGGCGGCGTGGCGCGTCGAGACCGAACACCTCGGCCTGCAGAGCGGGGTGCAGGACCAGATCGCCGCCGCCTTCGGCGGGATCAACCTGATCCATGTCGACGCGTACCCGCACACCCACGTCGAGCCGATCGACGTCGCCGCCGACGTCCTCGCCGAACTGGAACGTCGGTTGGTGGTGGTGTACCTGGGCGTCCCGCACCAGTCGTCGGCGATCCACGACATCGTGATCGGCGAGATGATCGACCGCGGGCCACAGGCACCGCCGCTCGACGCCTTGCGCCGCGCCGCGCGCCAGGCCGCACGGTCCCTCGCCGCCGGCGATCTCGAGGCCTTCGGACGCTCCCTGACCGCGAACACGCAGGCCCAGCGTGAGCTGCACGCCGGCCTCGTCGGCCCACTCGCCCAACGGGTGATCGACGTGGCGCACGGACACGGCGCGGTGGGTCACAAGGTCAACGGCGCCGGGGGTGACGGCGGCGCGATCAGCTTGCTGACCGATGGCGATCCCGACGGGACCCGGCGCCTCCTCGAGGAGGTCACGGCCATCGCGCCCGGCTGCACGCCGCTTCCCGTACGCCTGTCGAACGACGGCCTGCGTGTCCGCCGAGCGGAATCCGCGGAGCACTGAGGCATCGGGAGGGTTACGGTGCAGTGCAGCCGGGCACCGTGTCTGCACACCAGGACCCACCGTGAACACCCCTCCCCTTCCATCCTCCGACCCGGCCGACGCCTCGTCGGCCAACCGAGTCGCCAACGGGCTCTTGGCGCCCGCCATCGCACTGGTGCTCGGTGCCGCCGTGGCGCTGTCGGGCGCCCGCGGCACCGACTGGCCAGGCCACATCTTCCGGATCGAACTGTTCCGTGAGGCCGGCCTGACGCTCTGGAACGGCCAGTGGTACACCGGGCACTACACACTCGGCTACAGCATCATCTTTCCCCCGCTCGCCTCCTGGTTCGGCCCGCTGGTGGTCGGGATCGTCAGCAGCGTGATCGCCGCCGCGGCGTTCGCCGACCTGTTGCAACGACGGTTCGGCAGGATCGGCGCCATCGCCGCCTGCTGGTTCGCGGTGGGCACGGCGGTCAACCTGGCCGTCGGCCGGCTCCCGTTCGCGCTGGGCCTCGCATTCGGTCTGGTGGCGCTGACGGCCTACGAACGGCGATGGATCGTGCTCGCCATCGTGGCTGCCCCGCTGACGTCGCTGGCCAGCCCCGTCGCGGGAGCGTTCCTGGCGATCGGGCTCGTCGGCATCGTGGTCGACGCATGGCTGCGCCGCCGCAACGGCGAACACGTGCCGTTCAAGGTCCCGATCGCGATGGTTGTCCTCACCGTGACCCCGATCGCAGCCGCTTCTGCGCTCTTCCCCGATCCGGGGGTCTTCCCGTTCCGCGGCGCCGGCTTCCTGGGTGTGATGGCGTCGTGCGTCGGCCTGGTGATCGTGCTGCCACCGTCGGAGCGCGTGCTCCGGCTGTCGGCGGGAATCGCCGCCGCCGCCGCCGTGCCCTTGTTCTTCGTCGCCAATCCCCTCGGCGGCAACATGACGCGGATGGTGGTGTTCTTCGTTCTGCCGATCCTCGCGGCAGCGATGTGGCGCAGCCGCCGCCGTCTCGTCATCGTGGCCGGGATCCCGCTCGCCGTGTGGATGGTGTTGCCCGGGGTCGCCACCGCCGGCCATCTCGACGATCCCGCCGCCGACCCCGACTACCACGCGCCCGTGATCGACGTGGTCACGCACGCCGGAGGGGAGCCGGGTCGGGTCGAGGTCCCGTTCACCGCCGGCCACTGGGAGGTGGCCCACATCGCGTCCGAGGTGCCGATCGCCCGTGGGTGGGAGCGCCAGGTCGACATGGATCGCAACGCCGTCCTCTACGACGACGACCTCACCGCCGCGCAGTATCGCCAGTGGGTCGACGACCACGCCGTGCGGTGGATCGCGTTGCCCGATGTCGACCTCGACGAGGGGGGCGTGGCGGAGGCCGCGCTGCTCGAGCGTGGCCTGCCGTGGCTGCGACTCGTCCGCACCACCGAGCACTGGCACATCTGGGAGGTCGTCGACGCCACGCCGATCGTGGAGCCGCCGGCGCGCCTCGTGAGCGAGACGCCCGAGGAGATCGTGATCGAGACCGACACCGCCGGCTCGGTGCTCGTGCGTGCGTGGTACATGCCGTACTGGTCGGCCGACAGCGACTCGGCGGGCGACGAAGGAGCGTGCGTCCTCCCGTCGGACGACGGCCTGCTCGAGGTGGTCGTGGCGCAACCGGGCGTCGTGCACCTCCGTCCGGAGTTCTCCCTCGATCCCCTGCTCACCGCAGAGTCCGCGGACGCGTGCAGCGCAGCCGACTCGGCGGCGCTCCCGGAAACCTCCCCCGAACCCGCGCCCCGCTGACGAACCGATCAGGTCGCGATGGCGAACGGACCGAGGGGTGGTCCGTTCCCTCATCGCAGGACCCGACTCCACCGCTGCGATGAGCCAACCGACCGACAGGTGGACCCTTCGCTCATCGCTGTCACGGCACCGTTGATCCGGTGAGGTGTCGACGTCAGACCGAACTGACCCGGTACCCGCGGCGAACGACGGTTTCGATCCCGTCCGAGGCCGGCCCGAGGCGCTGGCGGAGACGGGCAACCGTCACCTCGACCAGGTGTTCGTCGGTCTCCGCACCGCGCCACACACGACGGAGGAGTTCCGGTGTCGACAGCACGGCCCCCTTGCGGGCGAGCAGCGCGGTCAGCAACGCACGCTCCCGGTCGGTCAGCCAGGCTGCCTGACGGCCGTCGATCAGCGCCAACCTTCCCTGCACCCGGACGGGAGTGCCGGCCATCTGGACGTCTTCTGCCTGGGTGGCGAAGTACTGCGCGACCTGTTGGACCATCGCACCGAGGCGGTGACGGACCGGAACGAACGGGTCGGGGAGACCAGCCTCGGTGACGCCGGTCGCGCACACCGGCCCGACACAGAAGATCCGGACGTCACCGCAGTCGAATGCCTCGTGGACGTCGTCGAGCACGCCCATGACGCCGGCGATCCGGAGGAAGTTCTCGACGGCCGGCTTGGCGGTGAAGGTGACGGCGTCGACCCGCCGCTCGATGACGGCCCGGATCAGCCGTTCGGCGTCGGTCGAGTCGGCGGGCAGCGACCAGCGGTAGACGGGCACCCGGACGACGTCGGCGCCCATCGCCGCGATCCGGTCGCACAGGTCGTTGGCGCCCGCACCGTCGAGCTGGACGGCGACCCGCGCGCCGCGCAGGTCGCGCGTCGAGAGCAGTTCGGTGATGTCGTCGTAGCGGGCTCGCGGCGCGGTCCAGGCGACCTCGAATCCGGCGGTGGCGAGTGCACCGGTGGCCTTCGGCCCACGCGCCAGCAGTTCCACCTGCCCGAGCAGGTCACGGAGGTCGTCGCCGACCTGGAGCGCGTCGGCCGCCTCGAGCCACCCGCGCACCCCGAGGCCGGTCGTGAAGATCACCAGGTCGGGCGGATTGACGAGCAGGCGCTGCGTGGCCTCATGTCGCTCGTCCTCCGACTCCACGGGGTGGGTCTCGATGACCGGACCGTGCAGGCATTCGGCGCCGCGTTCGGCCAGGAGATCCATCTGTTCGCCGGAGCGGCGGTCGGCGGTGACGCCGATCGTGTAGCCCTCGAGGGGTCCTCGATTCACGCTGCCGAGTCTCGGTGCCGTTCGTTTCGACGGCGTTTCCGCTGTGGGTACGTTGCGGTCGTCGTCCCTCACGAGCCATCGACGATCGACGATCGCCGCGCACCTCCCGAAATTTGGAGCAGATGTCGCGCTGAGCGCGACATCTGCTCCATTTTCCGGTGGGACGCGAGTGGCTGCAGAAGGACCCGCAGGAGGACGCGATATCCTGGTCGCCTGATGACCGGTTGGGGCAAGGCGGTGCTCACCTACCCGCCGACGTGGCTGGCAGCGATCATCCTCGGCGCGACGGTGTGGCTGATCCTCGAGGTCATCGATCCGCCCGCGTTCATGGTGATCGTGCTCGTGGTGCTCGCCGTCCTGGCGGTGGCGGCGTGGCCGTTCACGATGTCGGCGACCGGCACGCTCGCCAAGTTGCAGTTCGAGGTCCCGCGCGTCGAGGAGGTCGACCCCGCCGAGATCGCCGCACTGCGCGAGGAACTCGGGGCGCTCAGCGACACGCAACCGACCGAGCAGCTCGACGCCCTGCTGCAGAAGCGGGCCAGCCTGATCAACGTCCTGCAGCGACGTCTCGACGCCGGCGAACTCACCTACGCCCGGTACCTCGCGACGTCGCAGCAGGTGTTCTCGTCGGCCCTCGACAACCTGCGCGAGGTCGCCGTCGCGTCCGAGAGCATCCGCACGATCGACGAGACCTACATCGACCGCCGCCTCGCGGAACTGGCCGCCGACGACAGCGACCCCGAAGCGGCCGAGCGCGAACGGGCCACGCTCGACCGCCGTCGCCAGCTCCGCCACACCCAACGCCGCCGCATCGCCCAGTTGCTGGCGCAGAACGAGTCCGCCCTCACGGCGCTCGATCGCACCACCACCGCGCTCGCCGACGTGCCGATCGGCAGGAAGCCCGAGGATGCCGATGCGGCAATGGCCGAACTCGAAGCGCTGGCCGATCGGACCGGCGACTATGCGAGCTGATCCGACGCGACCTGATCAGGCGCACCGAACCCCCAGAAGGACCTCACGATGACGAACACCCCCGCGCCCACGGGCGCGACCACCGGACTGCACCTCTCGCTCGACGTGCCGGCCACGGCGGCGGAGCTCGCGCTGCCCGAGCCCGAGCCGACCGACGCACTGCGTGCGCAGGCGGACGCGCAGGTGGAACAGCTGTTGGCGATCGATCCGGCCGACGACGATGCGCGCACCGCCGCCCGCGCCGCCGTCGACGCGATGGGTCGTGACCTCCAGACGCGGTCGGCCACGCGGAGCCGGATGCTGCAGGCTCCCCTCAAGGACCTGTCGCACGGCACCGAGGACGGCGGCGCGGTCGCCAAGTCGTTGTCCGACCTGCGGATCGAGGTCGAGAAGCTCGATCCCTCCGGCCTCGACACCGACGCGGGATGGTTCAGCCGGGCAGTCGGCAAGATCCCCGGTGTCGGCACCCCGCTCAAGCGCTACTTCATGCGCTACGAGAGCTCGCAGACCCAGATCGACTCGATCGTGCAGTCGTTGGAGAAGGGGCGCGACGAACTCAAGCGCGACAACGTGACGCTCGGCGACGACCAGAAGCAGATGCGCGAGCTCACCCATGCGTTGACCGACCAGGTCGCGCTCGCCCAAGCGCTCGACGCCTCCGTGGTCGACAAGCTCGCCACCGAGATCGGGCCCGACGACCCGCGCCGGCAGTTCGTCGAGGAGGACATCCTCTTCGCCCTGCGCCAGCGCACCCTCGATCTGCAACAGCAGTTGGCGGTCAACCAGCAGGGCGTCCTGGCGATCGAGATCATCATCCGCAACAACCGTGAACTCGTCCGTGGTGTCGACCGCGCCCTCGACGTGACCATCAGTGCGCTGCAGGTCGCCGTCACCGTGGCGCTCGCGCTCGCCCACCAGAAGATCGTGCTCGACAAGATCGAGGCGATCAACACGACGACCTCGGCGATGATCGCCGGGACCGCCGAGCGGCTCAAGACACAGGGCACCCAGATCCACGAGCAGGCGTCGAGCACGATGCTCGACATGGAGGCCCTGAAGGGTGCGTTCGCCGACATCGACGCGGCGCTCGAGGAGATCTCCCGCTATCGCCGCGAGGCGCTGCCGACGATGGCGAGCACGATCCTCGAGCTCGATCAACTGACCGCCGAGACCGAGACGGCGATCAAGCAGATGGAGTCGGGACGAACGGCCACGACGAAGCTCGAATCCGGAACCGGCGACGCCGGAACGATCGACATCGGCGAGATCACATCGGCACCGAAACGTGGGGAAACCGAATGACACGCGTCGCGCGCCCTCACCGCATCGCGCTCGCCGCCGCGGCCGTGACCCTGGCGCTCGTGGCGGCCGCCTGCGGATCCGCCGGCACCGACGAGCCACTCGACGCGGCGCAGGCATCGAAACGGCTCGACGAGTTGGCCGACGACATCGACTGGGTCGACACGCCCGTCACCCGCAGTGCGTCGATCCCGCCACCGACCGGTGCCAACCTCGCCGACACGCTGCCGCCGCTCGACGAGTTCCCGATCACGTCGCCCGCACCAGCGAGTGCCGATGAGGTGATCGAGGTCTGGTCGTCGACCGAGAAGTCGGGGCAGGACAGCGACGGTTGGCTCCGCGAGGTGACCGACGACTTCAACAACGCGGGCATCACGCTGAGCGACGGCTCGGTCGCCGGGGTCGACCTGCGCTCCATCGCCTCGGGCACGGCGTACCAGTTCCTCGCCCGCGGTGACGAGGTGCCCGAAGCGTTCACGCCGTCGAACGAGCTGTGGGTGCAGATGGCCAACGAGTTCCAGCCCATGACCGAGGTGCGACCGAGCACCGTGTCGAACGTCGCGGGCATCGTGATGAAGGACGAGACGGCCGACGAGCTGCGCACCAAGTACGGCGAGCTGACGCCGGAGACCCTCGTCGATGCCGTGATCGCCGGCGATCTCGTGATGGGCTACACCGATCCGTTCGCCTCGAGTACCGGACTGAACTTCCTGCTCACCGTGCTCGACGACATCGCCGGGGGCGATCCCGCCAGGCTGACGTCGCCCGACGTCGCCAGCGTGTTCGAACAGTTCCAGCGGCAGGTGCCGTTCGTGGCGCTCACCACGCTGCAGATGCGTGACTCCGTCGCCAACGACACCGGCACCCTCGACGCATTCGTCATGGAGTGGCAGACGTACTCGAACACCGAGTCGCTCCACGACGGCTACGAGTTCATCCCCTTCGGTGTCCGTCACGACAACCCATTGGAGGCGGTCGGCGACCTGACGCCGTCGCAGTCGGAGGCGCTCGAGGCGTTCGCCGCCTTCGCCGAGCAGCCGCAGTACAAGCAGTCGGCCGCCGACTTCGGGTTCGACCCGCCGCCGTTCGACCCGACGGTCGCCGTGCCGTCGGGTTCGACGCTGATCGACGTGCAGAACGTCTGGAAGGACAAGAAGGACGGCGGCCGCCCCGTCGCCACGGTGTTCGTCGTCGACACGAGCGGCTCGATGGAGGGCACCCGGATCGAGGCGGTCCAGAAGGCCATGCTCTCGGCCCGCGAGTTCATCAAGCCGAGCACCGAGGTCGGCGTGGTGGAGTTCAACGACGTCGCCACGAAGCGGCTCGACATCGGCGAGTTCGACCTCAACCAACAGGCCAAGTACGCGGCGATCGCCGAGGACCTCAGCCCCGGTGGTGGCACGGCGATGTACGACGGCATCGTGCTCGGGCTGAAGATGCTCGAGGATCAACGGGCGCTCGATCCGGACGTCAAGCCGATCCTGGTCGTGCTCACCGACGGACAGACCACCGACGGCCTCACCTTCGACGATGTCGACGAGGAAGTGGGGGGTTTGCGGATCCCGATCTACACCGTCGGGTTCGAGGCCGACCTCGATGAACTGGGTCGGGTCTCCTCGCTCGTCGAGGCCGCCAGCATCGATGCCAGCGAGGAAGACGTCGAGTTCAAGATCGCCGCACTCTTCAACGCCGGCGGATGACCGATGAAGCCGCTCGCGATCTGGCTGGCCGTCGTCGCCGTCGTGTTCGGCGGCTACGCCCTGATCACCTCCGCCACCAGGGACACGGACCAGGTGTTCGTCGTCGTCGACTCGTCGTTCCAGATGCGACCGGTGTGGACCGACGTGCAGCTCGAACTCGACCGCATCGACGACGAGGACCACGCCGAATTCGCGCTCGCCACGGAGAAGGGCCCCGTCCACTCGTGGCAGCCCCAACTCACCCTGGTGGGCGTTGACGCATTCGCGCCGTGCACGTTCGCAGGGATCGACGGTTCGCCCGAGGCGACGGCCGCCGACGAGCGCATCCTGATCACGACGTCGGCCAACACCTGCGACACGACCGCGCTGACCGGCTGGCAGATCATCGAACTCGACCCCTGACCGGTTCCACCCGAAAAATGGAGCAAATGTCGCGCTGACCGCGACATCTGCTCCATTTTTCGGATCGTTGGGGCTGGATCACCTCACAGGATCGGGGTGTGCAACGTTGGTCTGGTATGGAACGCACACGATCGACGACCGGCCGGGGGCGGGCGGGCGCGAGCCTCCCGCCGTTCGAGGCGGTGGTCGAGGAACACGCGACGATGGTGATGCGCGTGTGCCGGGCGGTGCTCGGCTCGGACGGCGCCGCGGAGGACGCCTGGTCGGAGACGTTCATCTCGGCGCTGCGCTCCTACCCCGACCTGCGCCCGGACAGCGACGTGCGCGCCTGGCTCGTGACGATCGCCCATCGCAAGGCGATCGACCAGATCCGGGCCCGCCACCGGGCGCCGCTCCCGACGGAGCATCCACCGGAGTCCGCGACGGCGGACCACGCCGGCGATCACCGCGCCGTCGACGACGAGCTGCGCCTCGCCTTGAACCGGCTGCCGACGAAGCAGCGCCACGCCGTGGCCTACCGGTACCTGGCCGATCTCTCCTACGCCGAGATCGGCCGGCTCCTCGACAGTTCCGAGGCGGCCGCCCGGCGCAGCGCCGCCGACGGCATCGCCGCCCTGCGCTCACTCGATCTCTCATCCGATCTGGCAACCACCCCCTCCACCACACGAAGGAGTTCCCCATCATGACCACCGACTTCATCGGCACCGGCGCCGACACCGAGCGGGCGCTCGTCACCGCGCTGACCGCCTCGCTCGACGCGGACACCTCCGACATCACCGCGCTGCGTTCCCGGCTGACGGCCCGCGCCGAGCAGGAGGCGCTCCTCGATGTCGCCTACCGCATCGTCGACAGCCCGATCGGTCCGCTGCTCGTCGCGGCGAGCCCGGCCGGCCTCGTGCGGGTGGCCTTCGAGAGGGAGGGCCACGACACCGTCCTCGATCAACTCGCCGGCCAGATCAGCCCGCGCATCATGCGGATGCCGGCCCGCACCGACGACGTCGCCCGGCAGCTCGACGAGTACTTCGCCGGCCGGCGCCACGAGTTCGACGTCCCCCTCGACCTGCAACTGGTGTCCGGCTTCCGGCGCACGGTGATCTCCCACCTCCCCGACATCGCCTACGGCTCGACCGCGTCGTACAAGACGGTGGCCGCGATGGCGGGCAACCCGACGGCGGTGCGCGCCGTGGGGAGCGCGTGTTCGCACAACCCGCTGCCGGTCGTCGTGCCGTGTCATCGGGTCGTGCGCAGCGATGGCAGCATCGGCAACTACCTCGGTGGCGTCGACGCCAAGGCGGCGCTCATCGCCCTCGAGTCCGCGGCGTGACGGCCGCATCGATCACACGGCGGATCGACGATCTCGACTGGGCCTCGGTCGGGGCGGACCTCGACGAGGCCGGCGTCGCGACGATCGGAGCGGTGCTCACCGCGGCGGAGTGCTCCGCCCTCGTCGACCGTTACGACGAGGGCGGGCTGTTCCGCTCGACCGTCGACATGGCACGGCACCGGTACGGGCGGGGTCAGTACCGGTACTTCGCCTACCCGCTGCCCGAGATCGTCCAGCAGCTGCGTGTCTCGTTCTGGCCCCACCTCCTCCCGATCGCCCGGGAGTGGGCCGATCGACGCGGCGACGACGCACCGTGGCCGGACGACTTCGACGAATGGATCCGACGCTGCCACGACGGCGGCCAGCAGCGGGCGACGCCGTTGATGCTGCGCTACGAGCCCGGCGACTGGAACGCACTCCATCGCGACCTCTACGGCGACCTCGTGTTCCCGCTGCAGGTCGTGATCGGGCTCGACGTCCCGGACATCGACTACACCGGCGGTGAGTTCGTCGTGGTCGAGCAACGGCCCCGGGCCCAGTCCCGAGCGACGGCGGCGACCATCCAGCAGGGCCACGGCGTGGTCTTCACCACCCGCGACCATCCGATCCGCACCAGCCGCGGCTGGTCGAGAGCGCCGGTGCGCCACGGCGTCAGCACCCTCCACACCGGCCGGCGGACGACGCTCGGGCTGATCTTCCATGACGCGGCCTGAGCGGGGACGCTGACGAGATGCCACGCCCGAATCGCGTCGACCCGTGGAGCGACGTGCACGCCGCACCCGAACGCGGGCTGTTCACCGGCAACCGCGGATGCCTCGTCGACGACGACGGGGCGATCGTGCGCCATCACGGCGGGTCGTTGTGGATCATCTGTCGGACCGAGTTCCGCGGCTGGAGACATCCTCTCGATGCTCCGCACCGGTGGACGCCGCTGTTCTTCCTCGACGACGCCGTGGCCCTCGCCGCGGGCCACCGGCCGTGTGCGCTCTGCCGCCGGGAGGACTACCTGGCGTACCGGTCCGCAGTGACGGTCGGACTCGGTCGGGTGGCACCGGTGCCGGCCGCCGAGCTGAACCGTCGACTGAGCGGCGAGCGATTGCGCCGAGGGCGTGGCCTCCGCCGCGCCGGTGATCGCATCCTGTGGCAGGCGTCGCTCGATGAGCTGCCGACCGGGACGGTGATCGTCGGGCCGCACGATGGCACGCCGCATCTCGTCACTGCGGGCGGCCTCCAGCCGTTCGGGTTCGGAGGCTGGGGGGAACAGATCCGGTCGCCCGCCGGGGCGGTCGACGTGCTGACGCCGCCGACGTCGGTCGTCGCCCTCCGGCACGGCTTCGCACCCGTGCTCCACCCGAGCGCCGTCACTCCGGCTTGAGCGCGGTCACCTCGATCTCGATCCGCATCTCGGGCGTCATCAGGCCGACGACCATCATCGTCGCCGCCGGCCTGGCGTCGTGGAAGTAGTCGCGCAGGAGGGGCCAGCACGGCTCGAAGTCGGCCGCGTCGGGCACGAGGTACCGCACCCGGACGACGTCGGCGGCCGCCGCTCCGGCCGCCGTGAGTGCTCCGTCGATGTTCGCCAGCGCCTGCCGGCACTGCGCCACGACGTCGGGATCGATCGTCATCGTCGCGTAGTCGTAACCGGTGGTGCCGGAGACGAAGACCCAGCGCCCGTCGACCACGGCCCGGGAGTAGCTGACCTGCTCCTCGAACGAACTGCCCTGCGAGATCCGCTGACGCGCCATCCGCCGATTGTGTCCCACCACGCCGTGCGATGAGCGAAACCTCCGTATACGGGGGTTTGGCTCATCGCAAATGCGCGGCCGGACGCGTCAGCGGGCGTACTGGGTGACCGTGTCGGCGGCGTCGATGAGCCAGCCGGGGAAGATGCCGACGGCGATGGTGAACACGGCCGCCGCCGTGATCGCCGAGACCGGCGGAGAACGGCACGGCGAGCGACGGCGCACCGTCGGCGGCCGGCGACAGCCACATGCTGACCATGATCCGCAGGTAGAGGAACGCCGCGACGACGGCGGCGACCATGGCGATCACGGCGATGACGTAGCTGCGCTCCTCGACCGCCGCCTGGATGACGCCGAACTTGGCGATGAAGCCGGTCGTGAACGGCACACCGGCCTGCGCCAGCAGGAACACCGTGAACGTGAGCGCCAGCAGCGGTCGACGTGCCATCAGGCCCTTGAACGCGTCGAGGCTCGTGTCGCCACCGTTCTGACGGCCGACGATGCTGACCACGCCGAACGAGCCGACCACGAGGATCCCGTACAGCATCAGGTACAGCACGACGGAGGGCATGCCCGGCCCGGCGTCGACCTCTCCGGCCTGGTGGGCCGCAGCCTCGACGCCGACGAGGATGAACCCGGCGTGGCTGATCGAGGAGTAGGCGAGCATCCGCTTGACGTTGGTCTGCACGACGGCGAGGAACGACCCGATGAGCAGCGACAGCAAGGCCAGCACCCAGATCACCGGGCGCCAGTCGTTGCGGTAGAACGGCAGGGCGATCACCAGGACGCGCAGCATCGCCGCGAACGCGGCGGCCTTGCCGGCCGAGGCCATGAACGCGGTGACGGGCGAGGGTGAGCCCTGGTACACGTCGGGCACCCACACGTGGAACGGTGCGGCGGCGACCTTGAAGCCGAGGCCGACCAGCATCATGGCGATGCCGGCGAGCGCCAGCGGGTTCGGACCGGAGACGTCGACGGTCGTCTGCATCGCCAGCACCATCTCGGAGATGTTCGTCGTGCCCACCGATCCGTAGACGAGCGCGATGCCGTAGAGGAAGAACGCCGACGAGAAGCCACCGAGCACGAAGTACTTGATGCCGGCCTCGGCACTCTCCGAACTGCGGCGGTTGCTGGCGGCGAGCACGTAGAGCGCGAGCGACAGCGTCTCGAGACCGAGGAACAGCACGATGAAGTCGTTCGCCGACGCCATGACGACCCCGCCGATGGCGGCGACGAGGTAGAGCGCGTAGATCTCGGGCCCGTCGTTCGGTGTGCCGCGCAACGACTCGTCGGTGAGGAGCGACACGAGCAGCAGGGCGATGCAGATGGTGATCGTCAGGAACATCGCCAACGTGTCGAAGGCGATCGCCCCGCCGACGAGCGTCGCCGGCCCATTGTCGGTGATGTCGTCCCACTGCACCATGGCGAAGGCGGCCGCCGTGCCGGCGGTGATGGCGCTGAACGTCGCGTACCAACCGTTCGGCCATTTCGGGGTGAGCGCGCCGAGCAACATGATGCCGAGGGCGCCGGCCAGCAGCGTGAGCATCGGCGACAGCGCGAACCAGCCGACCTCCGGGCCGGCGAACGTGTCGATCTGGGCGAGCATCAGTCGCCCGCTCCTTCGGTCTCGTTGTCGGCGGTCGCATCGTTCGGTTCGACGGACTCGGGCACGACGCCGATCTGGATCTTCGGCACCGGCTGCACGTAGTCGCTGTGATCCTCGACATGGCTGATCAGCTTGTCGATGCTCGGCTGGATGCGGTCGAGGACCGGCTTCGGATAGACGCCCATGAACACGATCGCCGCGAGGAACGGCAGGAGGACCGCACCTTCCTTGAAGGAGAGTTCGCGGAAGCGCTTGTTCGCCTCGTCGGGCTCGCCGTGGAACACCCGCTGGTAGGCCCAGAGCAGATAGAGCGCGGCGAGGATGACGCCCGTGGCGGCGACCACGGTCCACCAGCGCGCCGTGAGGAACGAGCCGATGAGGATCAGGAACTCGCCGACGAAGCCGTTGAGCCCGGGCACACCGATCGAGGAGAGCATGACGAGCATGAAGCCGGCGGCGAAGATCGGGGCGACCTGCTGGATGCCCTTCAACTCGGAGATCTTGCGCGTCGAGCGCCGCTCGTAGATCCAGCCGACGAGGAGGAAGAGGGCGCCGGTCGACACACCGTGGTTGATCATCTGCAACACGGCACCCGACAGCGACTGCGTGGTGACGGCGAACGTGCCGAGGATGATGAAGCCCATGTGCGCCACGGACGAGTAGGCGACGAGACGTTTGAGGTCCATCTGCATCGTGGCCACGACCGCGCCGTAGACGATGCCGATCACCGCCAGGGTCAGCCAGAACGGGCGGCTCCAGATCACCGCCTCGGGGAACAGGCCGAGCCCGAAGCGCAAGAAGCCGTACGTGCCGAGCTTGAGCATCACACCGGCGAGCACGATCGAGCCCGCCGTCGGGGCCTGCGTGTGGGCATCGGGCAACCACGTGTGCACCGGGAAGATCGGCACCTTCACCGCGAACGCGATGGCGAAGGCGAAGAACAACCAGCGGCCCGTGGAGGCGGCGAAGTTCGCACCGTCGGAGATCTCGACCAGGTCGAAGGTGGTGTGGCCCAGCTCCTGGCTCGCCAGCGCAACAGTGGCGATCAGGCCGACGAGCATGAACGCCGAACCGAACATCGTGAACAGGAAGAACTTCGTGGCCGCGTAGACGCGGTTCTCGTAGCCCCAGCCACCGATGAGGAAGTACATCGGCACGAGGACGATCTCGAAGAAGATGAAGAACACGAACAGGTCGAGGCTGAGGAAGGTGCCCATCACGCCGGCCTGCAGCATCAGCAGCCATGCCAGGTACGGCCGCTCGTCGTGGTGTGGGTCGACGCCGATGATCGCCAACGGGAACAGCAGTCCGGTGAGGACGACGAGGAACAACGAGATGCCGTCCACACCCAGGTGCCACGAGATCCCCCAGGGCTCGATCCACGTGTGGAACGACTGGAACTGGTAATCGGCATCGCCGGTGTCGAACGAGGCGAGCATCCACAGCGTCAGCGCCGCGGTGGCCACCGACGACAGCAACGCCAGCAACTTGGCGTAGTCGGGTCGCGAACGCGGCGAGAGCGCCACGAGGAGCGCGCCGATGATCGGCACGACGATGATGGCGGTGAGGATCGGGAACCCCAGGGCGAGGGTGGTTTCGGCGGCGAACATCAGACGATCCCCCGGATCACGACGAACCAGCCGAGCAGCAGCACCACACCGATGCCGATGATCGAGGCGTACTGGCGCACGTATCCGGTCTCCGCCTTGCGTACCTCGGTGGCGGTCTCGCGCACGATGACCGACGTCCCGGTGGCGGCGCCGTCGATGACGTTGGCGTCGAACGCGGCGGTCGCCTCGAAGCCCTTGCGACCGGGATTGCCCATGAACCAGGTGATGGCGGTGTCGTAGTACCAGCCCGCGGCGAACAACTTCGGCTCGAACGCCTGGACCCGCTGCTTCTGGTAGATGAGCCAGGCGATCACGATGCCGACGAGCGAACAGATGATGGCGAGGAACAGCAGCAGCACGAGATGGTCGTCGGCCCAGGTGTTGGTGATGTCGGACTCGCCGAAGGAGACGACCGGCTCGAGGAAGTGCTCGAGGTGGTGTTCCCACTGGTCGGGGATGATCCCGAGATGCGGGAGCTGCATCAACCCGCCGAAGATGGCGAGGATGCCGAGCACCACGAGCGGGATGAGCATGATCGGCGGCGACTCGTGCGGTTGGAAGTCGCCGTGTGCGTCGGCGGGGCCGTGGGTCGCCCCACCACCGTGAGCCGCCGGAGTCGGTTCCTCCCCGGTGCCGACCTCGGCGGCGGTGTCGTCCGCGGCATGGCTGTCCCAATGGGCCCTGCCGAAGAACGTCATGACCACCTGGCGGGTCATGTACAGCGCGGTGAGGAGCGCGGTGGCGTAGATCAACACGTACAGCGCCCAGCTCTCGGCGCCGGCGAACAGCAGGATCTCGTCCTTCGACCAGAAGCCGGCGAACGGCGGGACGCCGGCGATGGCGAGCCACCCGATGATGAACGTGCCGCAGGTGATCGGCATCAGCTTGGCGAGCTTGCCCATCTTGCGCATGTCCTGCTCGTCGTGCATGCCGTGGATGACCGAGCCGGAGCCGAGGAACAGCAGCGCCTTGAAGAAGGCGTGCGTGATCATGTGGAACACGGCCGCCACGTAGGCGCCGGTGCCGATGGCGAGGAACATGAAGCCGAGCTGCGACACCGTGGAGTACGCGAGGACGCGCTTGATGTCGTTCTGTGCCAACGCGATCGTGGCGGCGAAGAAGGCGGTGAGCACGCCGACCCAGGCGATCGTCGGACCGATCCAGTCGTCGGAAACGGTCAGCACGGGGTTGACCCGCACCATCAGGTAGACGCCCGCGGTGACCATCGTGGCGGCATGGATCAGGGCCGACACGGGCGTCGGGCCGGCCATGGCGTCCGGGAGCCAGATGAACAGCGGCAGCTGCGCCGACTTGCCGACCGCACCGACGAACAGCAGGGCGGCGATCGCGGTGGCGGTCGTCGGCGAGAGCAGGCCCGACTCGGCGTTGTTGTTGAGCACCCCGTAGCTGAGCGATCCGACCGTCGAGAACGTGAGGAACATCGCCATCATGAAGCCCCAGTCACCGATGCGGTTGGTGACGAAGGCCTTCTTGCCGGCGGTGGCGGCCGATTCGCGGGTGTGCCAGAAGGCGATGAGGAAGTACGAGCACGTGCCGACGCCCTCCCAGCCGAGGAACGTGACCAGCATGTTCTCGCCGAGCACCAGCAGCAGCATGGCGAACACGAACAGGTTGAGGTACAGGAAGAACTTGGTGTACTTCGGGTCACCGTGCATGTAGCCGATCGAGTACATGTGGATCAGCGCACCGACGCCGGTGACGAACAGGCACATGATGATCGACAACGGGTCGGCGAGCAGGGCGAGATCGACGTGCAGCGCGCCGACGGGGATCCAGGTGAAGATCACGTCGACGCTCGAGCGGTCTTCGGCGCTCCTGCCGAGCATGTCGATGTAGACCCCGACGGACACCACGAACGACGCGGCGACCATCACGGTGGCGACCCAACCGGCGAGCGGTTCGCCGAGGCGCCGGCCGAACAACAGGATGATCAGGAACCCGGCCAGTGGGAAGGCAGGGATCAACCAGAGCATGTCGAGCACGGCGGGGTCAGCCCTTCAACTCGGCCAGGTCGTCGGCGGTCGCACCGGGACGGGCCCGCAGGATCGACACGAGGATGCCGAGGCCGACCACGACCTCGGCGGCGGCCACCACCATCACGAAGAACACGGCCGTCTGGCCGTCGATGTCGCCGAGCCGCACCGACAGGGCGACGAAGCTCAGGTTCGCGGCGTTGAGCATCAGCTCGATGCACATGAACATCACGAGCGGGTTGCGGCGGATGAGGAGCCCGACGGCGCCGATGGAGAACAGCAGTGCCGACAGCAGCAGGTACCAGGTGGGGTCGACGGTGGCGATCACGAGCCGGTCCCCGCTTGTCCTCGCCCGTCCGACCCCATCGCCTCCGACCCGATCGCACCGGCGCCCGTCGCACCCGAACGCGGCCAGCGACGGGTCACGAGGACGGTGCCGGTGACGGCCACGATGAGCAGCACGGACGCCAGCTCGAGAGCGAACACGTAGTTGCCGTACAGGCTCGTGGCGAGCTGTTGGATGTTGGCGTCGGCGTTGATCGCCTTGCCGTCGCCGTCGAGGCCGGCGACCGCCAATCCACTGCCCGGGTTGATGTCGAGCGCGTCGTTCGCCCGCACGATCGCCGCGGCGAGCAGGCTGACGAGACCGACGCCCATCACGACGGCGAGCGGACGTTGCAGGGGGATCGGTTCGATCTCGAGGTCCATCGTGCGGTCGATGCCGAGCAACATGATGACGAACAGGAACAGCACGACGATCGCGCCGGCATAGACGATGATCTGCACCACGGCGACGAAGTGCGCGCCGAGGGCGACGAACTGCACCGCCACGCCGAACAGCGTCAGCACCAGGCCGAGGGCGGCATGGACGGGGCTCTTCATGGCGATCACGCCGATGGCGCCACCGAGGATCATGACGGCGGCGGAGAAGAACACCAGGTATTCGAGGAACGTGGCATCGCTCATCGGGGCACCACCCTGGTGCCCTTCGGATTGACGGAACGATCGCGCTCGGTCTGTTCCGGCTCGGGAGCGCGCACGCCGTAGCCGAGTTCACCGCTCCAGCCGACCTGGCCCTCGAACGTCGCGTCACCCGACGGCGACGTCGCCCGCATCCATCCACTGGTGAGCACGTCGTCGCCCTCGCGCCAGTCCTCCCACGGCAGCTTCTGCGGCTTGCCGTCGTCGCCCACGACGAGTTCGGCTTTCGTGTAGATGGCGTCCTTGCGGTTCGTGAACGAGAACTCGAAGAGCTTCGATTCGGTGATCGCCTCGGTCGGGCACGCCTCGACGCACATGTCGCAGTGGATGCAGCGCAGGTAGTTGATCTCGTAGACGAAGCCGAAGCGCTCGCCCGGCGACGTCGGGTTCTCGGGATCGTTGTCGGCGCCGCGGACGTGGATGCAGTCGGCCGGGCAGACACCCGCGCAGAGTTCGCAGCCGATGCACTTCTCCATCCCGTCCTCGTACCGGTTGAGCACGTGGCGACCGTGCAGCCGCTCCGGACGCGGGAGCTTCTCGTCGTGTTGGACGTCGCGGGCGTCGTTGCCCTTCTTCTTCGCCCGGCGCCCACCGGAGTACTCGGTGGTGACCCGGTCGCCGCCGAAGAGGCGGTGCTGACGGATCGTGACGGCGAAACCCTCCAGGTAGCCCATCAGTTCGATGCTCCTGATCGATTGGCAGTTTCACGGTTGTTCCGGCTCACCCGCAGCGCGGCGGCGAACAGCCCGATGCACACGGCCGCCACCACGAAGCTGATCAGGACCACCCGCAGGCTGTCCTCCCAATCGCCTCGGGGCGAGAAGGAACGGAGCCCGGCGAGCAGCAGGAACCAGCCGAGCGAGATCGGGATGAGCACCTTCCAGCCGAAGTCCATCAGCTGGTCGTAGCGCAGGCGGGGCAGTGTCGCCCGGAACCACACGTACATGTACAGGAACGCGAACAACTTGAGCACCAGCCAGGCGGTGCCGCTGAGCGGCCCGAGGAAGCCGAGCAGGTTCGTGCCGGCGATCTCGACCGGCTGCGGGCCGCCGAGGAACAACGTGACGATCACGAGCGACATCGTGATGACGTTCATGAACTCGGCAAGGAAGAACAGGGCGAAGCTGAAGGCCGAGTACTCGGTGTTGAAGCCGCCGACCAGTTCCTGCTCGGCCTCGACGAGGTCGAACGGCGGCCGGTTGAGTTCGGCCGTGGCGGCGATCACGAAGATCACGAACGGCACGATGCCGGTCAGGATCACGTTCCAGTTCTGGATGTCGTCCTGGGCCCGCACGATGCCCGATGTCGACAGCGTGCCCGACGTCAGCAGCACGGCGGCGACGCTGAGCCCGAGTGCGGCTTCGTAGGAGATCATCTGCGCCGAGGCCCGCACCGAGCCGAGCAGCGGGTACTTCGACCCGCTCGACCAGCCGGCGAGCATGATGCCGTAGACGGCGATCGACGACAGGGCGAGCACGACGAGGATGCCCATCGGGGGATCGGCGAGTTGCACCAACGTGGTGTGGCCGAACCATTCGACGGTGCCGTCCTTGCCGTCGCTGAAGTCGCCACCGAGCGGGATGACCGACCAGACGAGGAACGCCGGCACGAAGGCGAGGAACGGGGCGATGCGGAACACGATGCGGTCGGCGCGCGTCGGCAGCAGGTCTTCCTTGAAGATCAGCTTCATGCCGTCGGCGAGCGTCTGCAGCAGGCCGAACGGACCGGCCTTGTTCGGCCCGACCCGGTTCTGCATGCCCGACACGACCTTGCGCTCGTACCAGACCATGAACATCGTGCCGACGAGACCGATGACGAAGACGACGAGCACCTTGAACAGCACGAGCAGGATCGGCGTCCACAGCAGACCGCCCTCGACGAGCGGATCGATGGCCAGCAGGGAGGGCATCAGACGCGCTCGATCCGGACGTCGGTGACCGCGGCGGCCGCGTCGATGATCTCCTCGACGGTGCCGCCGGGCTGGTTGAACGGCGCCCAGACCGTGCCCCGCGGGACCGCAGTGTCGGCGACGATCGGCAGGACGGTGGATGCCTTCGCGCTCACCAGCTTGACGTCGTCACCCGTGGCGACACCGAGCGCATCGAGATCGAGCGGATGGACGTGTGCTGATGCGCCGGGGGCGAGTTTGGCGAGCGAACGCGACATCGCCGTGCCGACGGCCCGATCGTAGAGTTTGCGGCTCACCACGAGTCGATAGTCATAGCTGTTCCGAGGCGGCGCGGTGAAAGAGACCGCCGGCAGTTCCACCGATTCGTGGGCGAGCACCACGCCGTCGGAGGCGGCTTCGACGGCCGCCGACGTGGCCGCGGCGAACGCGGGCACGGTGCCGGCGAGCAGATCGGTGACCTCGCCGACGGTCGAGACGGAACGCAGCGGGTGATCGGCAGGCAGCGACCGGTCGCCCAGGCGCAGCCCGAGTTCGATGGCGATCATCCAGTCGGGCCGGCTGGTGCCATGGGGCGTCACCTGTTGGGCGAGCGTGCTGACGCGACCCTCGAGGTTGGTGGTGGTGCCGGCCTTCTCCCCGAAGGCCGAGGCGGCGAGCACGACGTCGGCGAGCTGCGACGACTCGGAGGGGAACGTGTCGACGGAGATCACCCGGCGGGCGCCGGCCAGCGCGCGGCGGGCGAGGTCGGCGTCGGGACAGTCGTTGATCGGATCGGCACCGACGAGCACGAGGAGGTCGATCTTGCCGTCGGCGGCGGCGCGCAACGCGGCGAGCCCGTCGTGATCGCCGTCGGCCGGCGCGAGACCGGCCGACAATGCGCCGACGACGTTCCCGCGACGCAACGCCGGCAGCACGGTGGCGTCCGGCAGGCCGGCGCGGAGCGTGTGCAGCGCACCGACGGTCGCCGCCGCCGGTATGGCGAGATTCTGGCGACCGATCACGATGACGACCGGTCCGCTCGCCAACTGCTCGGCGATCTCGGCATCCGCCAGGGCCGTCGAGATCGCGGTGTTCGAGGTGCCGGGTTCGTAGCGCACCGACTTCCAGGCGTACTTCGACAAACCCGACCCGACCGACGTGAACTCGACGATCTTGGTGCCCTGCTTCTCGGCGGCGTCGCGCAGGCGCAGGAACAGCACGGGCAGTTCCTCTTTCAGGTCCGGCCCGAGCACGATGACCGTGGAGGCGGCGACCGCATCGGCGATGGTCGCCCGCGGCAGTCCGAGCACCTCGGCCGGCAGCCCGTCGCCGAGCTGTGCATCGCGGTACCCGACACCGAGCGCGTCGGCGAGCTGCGCCCAGGCGAAGGCGTCCTCGTTCGACCCGCGGGCGCCGCCGAGCACGGCGATCCCGGCCGGTCCGCCGGAGTCGAGCGCCTCGCGCACGAGCCGACCAGCGGCATCGAGCGCCGTGTTCCACGAAGTGGGCGTGAGGCCGGATTCGCTGCGGACGAGCGGTTGGGCGAGGCGATCGTCGGACTTGCCGGACTCGAAGTTGAACCGGCCGCGGTCGCACAGCCAGCCCCAGTTCACCGGCTCGCTGTCGACGCCCTGCAGCCGCAGCACTTCGTCGCGGCTCGACTGGATGACGGTGCGGCAGCCGACCGAGCACGTCGTGCACGTCGTCTCCTGCTCCGACAGGTCCCAGGGGCGGGCCTTGAACCGGTACGGCACGGCGGTGAGGGCGCCGACCGGGCAGATCTGGACGGTGTTGCCCGAGAAGTACGAGGCGAACGGCTCGTCGGGGAACGTCATCACCTGGGTGTTGTTGCCACGGCTGGTGAAGTGGATCAGCTTGTCGCCGGCGACCTCGTCGGCGAAGCGCGTGCAGCGATCACAGAGGATGCAGCGTTCGCGGTCGAGGAACACGAGGTCGCTGATCGGGATCGGCTTTTCGTAGTGGCGCTTCTCCTCGACGAACCGGCTCTCGCCGGGGCCGTGGCTGAACGCCTGGTCCTGCAGGGGACACTCGCCACCCTTGTCACACACCGGACAGTCGAGCGGATGGTTGGCGAGGAGCATCTCGATCATCCCCTCCTGGGCGCGCTTGACGCCGTCGGTGGCGGTGTTGACGACCTGCCCCTCGGCGACGGGCGTCATGCACGACACGACCATCATCGGACCGCGCGGGCCCTCGACCTCGACCATGCACTGGCGGCACATGCCCACCGGCGACATGCGCGGGTGGTAGCAGAAGTGCGGGACGTACGCGTCGGCGCGCAGTGCCGCGGCGATGACCATCTCACCCTTGCGGGCGGCGACCTCCGCGCCGTTCAGGACGATCGTGACCGCGTTCGGATCGGGCTCCGGTTCCGCTTCCACGATCAGGTCCGTCTGGGCCTCGGTGTCGTCGAGCACGGCGACCTCGGGATCCGGCGTGGTGTCGGTCGACTCGGCGGCGTCGGGCGTGTCGCTGTCACTCATACCGGCACCGCCTCCGCGGCCTGCACCGGGATCGTGCGCCGCTCGGCGCGGGGCGACACCAGTGCGGCGAAGTCCTCGGGGAACAGCGTGAGCGCCGAGTGGATCGGCACGTACGCCGACGGGCCGACGAAGCAGATCGTGGTCATCTTGTAGGGGAACGGCACGGCGGTCAGCCCGAGCCGTTCGCTCGACGCGTGCGGCATCTCACCGGGGCAGATCGTGGCGCCGACCTCGAGGATCGTCTGCAGGTCGGCGTCGGTGCCGTTGCCGTTGACGATCCGCTCGACGATCCGGTACAGCCAGGTGCCGCCCTCGCGGCACGGCGTGCACTTGCCGCACGACTCGTGGGCGTAGAACTTGACGAGCGTCAGCGCGGCTGCCGGGATGTCGGTGGTGGAGTCCATCACCATCACGGCGCCGGAGCCGAGCATCGAGCCGGCCGCTCCCGCCTGCGGACCCTCGAACGGGATGTCGAGCTGGTCGGGCAGGAACCAGGGCGCCGAACCGCCGCCCGGGACGAAGCACTTCAGGTCGTTGCCGTCGCGGATGCCCTGGGCGAAATCGTCGCCGTACACCAGGTCGCGGAACGTGGTGGAACCGTTGACGATCTCGTACACACCGGGTCGCACGACGTGCCCCGACACGGCGATCATGCGGGTGCCGGGCGACGACTCGGTGCCGATCGTCGTGAACTTGCTGCTGCCCTCGCGGGCGATGAACGGCAGGTTCGACAGCGTCTCGACGTTGTTGACGATCGTCGGCTGGCCGTAGAGGCCGACGGCGGCCGGGAAGTACGGCGGCTTCAGGCGCGGCATGCCCCGCTCGCCCTCGAGCGACTCGATGAGCGCCGTCTCCTCGCCGACCACGTAGGCACCGGCGCCCCAGTGCAGGACGATGTCGACCGAGAAGTCGGTGCCGAGGATGTTCTTGCCGACGTAGCCCGCGGCGTAGGCGTCGTTCAACGCCTGGGCGACGCGTTCGTGGGCGAGCGGCATCTCCCCGCGGATGTAGAGGAAGCACTGTGACAGCCCGGCGGCGTAGCAGGCGATCAGACAGCCCTCGATGAGCTGATGGGGGTCGCACTCCATGAGGAGCCGGTCCTTGTAGGTGCCCGGCTCGGACTCGTCGCCGTTCACGACGAGATAGCGCGGCCACACACCCTGCGGCGTGAACCCCCACTTCGTTCCCGCCGGGAATCCGGCGCCGCCGCGGCCGAGCAGCGTCGACTTCTTGACCTCCTCGCTCATCTCCGCCGGGGTCTTGGCGAGCGCGGCCTTGAGGCCGTCGTAGCCGCCGGTGGCGTGATAGCGATCGAGCGTGTGCGCGTCGTCGTACTGGAAGCGCGACGTGACGACCTGCGGGCGGTCGCTCCCCGCGGTCGGCGGGTAGAACCCGGGCGCCCATGGGTACGGGCTGACGACGGTCATGTGGGGCTCGCGATCGATGCCGGGCTCAGCCTCATGCCGAACTCACTGGGATCCAGGCCGGTGCCTCGTGGACATCGGCGGGAGGGCGGGCACCGACGGCCTTGTCGACCGGGATCTGCTGGCGGTTGCGCCCGAGCGTGCCGTGCGGCGGGATCTCGTCGTCGAGCGAACCGGCCCGCAGGTCGTCGACCAGGCGGTCGAACGACTCGGGGGTGACGCGGTAGCGGTGGCGGTAGTTCACCTGCAGCGTCGGCGCCTCGGTGCAGGCGGCCTGGCATTCGGCGTGCTGCAGCGTGATCAGGCCGTCGTCGGTGGTGGAACCGGCCTTGATGCCGAGCGTGTGCTCGGCGTGGTGCATGAGCGCGTCCGCGCCGAGCAGGGCGCACGACATCGTGCCGCAGATGTTGATCAGGAATTTGCCCGTCGGCTCGAAACGGAACATCTCGTAGAACGATGCGGTGCCGTAGACCTCCGCCGGGGTGACCCCGATGAGTTCCGCGATGTGCCGCATCGCCTCGTTGGTGACGTAGCCGTTCTGCTCCTGGCTGAGATGCACGAGCGGGATCAACGCCGACTTCTGCTTCGGGTACCGGGCGATGATCTCGCGCGCGATCACCACGTTGCGATCGTTCAACCTCATCGGTCGACGCCTCCGAGGACCGGGTCGACCGAGGAGATCACGGCGACCGCGTCGGCGATCAGCCCGCCGCGCATCATGTGCGGCAGGCACTGGATGTTGACGAAGGACGGGTCGCGCATGTGCATGCGGTAGGGGTTCGCCGAACCGTCGCTGGCGATGTAGCAACCGAGCTCGCCGCGGGGGCTCTCGACCGCCACGTACACCTCGCCCTCGGGCACCTTGAACCCCTCGGTGAAGATCTTGAAGTGGTGGATCAACGCCTCCATCGACTCGTCGATGCGCGCCCGTGGCGGCGGCGTGATCTTCTTGTCCTGGATGCGGTAGTCGCCCGCCGGCATCCGATCGAGGACCTGCTCGACGATCCTCATCGACTCGCGGATCTCGGCGAGACGGATCGCGTAGCGGTCGAACGCATCGCCGTACGAACCGACGATCACGTCGAATTCCATCTCGTCGTAGTGGCCGTACGGCAGGTCGCGGCGCAGGTCCCACTCGACACCGGTGGAACGCAGCGTCGGGCCGGTGGCGCCCAGGGCCACCGCCTCGCTCGGGGTGATCACACCGACGCCCTGCAGGCGCTCGCGCCAGATCGGCTGGCCGGTCATCAGCGTGTCGTACTCGTCGAGACGCGGCGGGAGCAGATCGAGGATGCGCAGCACCCCGTCGCGCCAGCCGGCGGGCAGGTCGGCGGCGACGCCGCCGGGGCGGACGTAGTTGTGGTTCATCCGCAGGCCGGTGACCTCCTGGAAGAACCGCAGCACCTCTTCGCGTTCACGCCAGCCGTAGATCATCATCGACACGGCACCGAGGTCCATGCCGTTGGTGGCCATGAACAGCAGGTGGCTGGCCATGCGGCTCATCTCCGCCATGAGCATGCGGATCCACACCGCGCGGTCGGGGATGTCCTCGTCGATGCCGAGCAGCCGTTCGGTCGCCATGGCGAAGGCGAGTTCGTTGGCGATCGGGCTCAGGTAGTCCATGCGGGTGACGTTCGTGCCCCCCTGCATGTAGGCCAGTTGCTCGGCCGTCTTCTCCATCCCGGTGTGCAGGTAGCCGATGATCGGCTTGCACCGCAGCACCTTCTCGCCCTGCAGTTCGAGCATCAGGCGCAGCACGCCGTGCGTCGACGGGTGCTGCGGACCCATGTTGATGATCATCGTCTGATCGTCGTCGGGGTCGTCGGGGAGGTCGCCGAGTTGCGCCGCCTCCGCCTCGCTCATGCGCAGCACGGAGCCCACCTCGCGCATCAACTCGGTGGCGGTGAGCTCGCTGCGCGGCTTGAGCTGCTGGCCGCCCTCGTCGGTGCCGGCGACGAACTGGTGATAGTCGCCGGGGCGGAACTCGCCGGGAGGGGAGTCGACGGCCGTCATGAGTTGGCCGCCTTGAACTGCACCGGGATCCGGCCGACCTCGTAGTCCTTGCGCAGCGGATGGCCGACCCAGTCCTCGGGCATCAGGATGCGGGTGAGGTCGGGGTGACCGTCGAAGGAGATGCCGAACATGTCGAACGTCTCGCGCTCCATCGCCTCGGTGCCCGGGTAGAGGTCGAACAGCGATGGCAGCACCGGGTCGGCCTCGGGAACCTGGGCGCGGATGCGGATGCGCCGGCGGGCGGCCAGATCGAGCAGGTTGACGACGACCTCGAAGCGCTCGGCCACCACGTCGGCCGGCAGCGGCCGTGCCATGTGGTGGAGATAGTCGACGCCGGTGAGGTCGACGCACATCGTGTAGCCGTCGTCGTCGAGCGACTTGACGAGCGCGAGGTACTCGGCGGGAGTGGTGTGGACGACGTCGTCGACGGCGCGGGTCTCGGGCGCCACGTCGGACTGCACTTCGGGCTCGATCTCGGGCTGGACGTCGGGATCGCTCATGCCGGCTTCGCTCCGAGCAGGACCGGGGTGTCACCCTCGGGGACCGGCACGTATTCGACATGGACGTTGGCGCCGGCGCCGGTGTCGGCACGCCGCTTCATGATCTGGTTCGTCTCGATCAGGCCGTGCAGCGTCTCGATGGCGTGGATCAGCGTCTCGGGGGTGGGCGGGCAGCCCGGGGCGTACACGTCGACCGGAACGATCTGGTCGACACCCTGGACGATCGCGTAGTTGTTGAACATCCCACCCGAGGAGGCGCACACGCCCATCGAGATGACCCACTTGGGCTCCATCATCTGGTCGTAGACCTGACGGAGCACCGGCGCCATCTTCTGGCTCACGCGCCCGGCGACGATCATGATGTCGGCCTGGCGTGGGGAGGCGCGGAACACCTCCATGCCGAAGCGGGAGATGTCGTAGTGGGCTCCGCCGGTGGCCATCATCTCGATCGCGCAGCACGCGAGGCCGAACGACGCCGGCCACGACGAGCGCGAGCGCGACCAGTTGACGAGGTCTTCGACCTTGCCGGTGATGACGTTGTGCGTGAGCCCGCCGAGTCCGTCGTCGAGCACATCGTTGACGATGCCCATCGTGATGACTCCTTATGCGGCTTCTTCGTCGGCGGGCAGTCGCCCCTCGGTTCCGACGCGGCGGACGGTGGAGGTCAGCGTCCGGTCGGGTGTCACCATCGCGGCTTCGTCGAGCAGGTTGCGGGCCTTGCCGATCGGGCCCCAGTCGAGGCCACCGCGCGCCACTTCGTACACGAACGTGGCGAAGAAGATCACCGAGAACACGAACACGGCCCAGAACCCGTAGACCCCGAGCGCGGCGTGCGACACCGCGTAGGGGTAGATGAACACGATCTCGATGTCGAACATGATGAAGAGCATGGCGACGACGTAGAAACCCACCGGGAAGCGTTCCGGCGGTTCCCGCGACGGCACGATGCCGCACTCGTACGGTGCCTCCTTCGCCGACGACGGCCGGCTCGGTGCCAGCAGTCGCGACGCCCCGTAGCTGATCGCGCCGAACAGCACGGCGAGGATCAGGAGGGCGACGATCGGGAGGTACTGCGCCATGGTCAGACCGAGACGGCTTCCTTGTCGGCGCTCGATGCGTCGGTGGCGTCGGCCGCCCGGGCCCGGGCGACCGGGGTCGCCGGCAGCGCCAGGTTGCGGCGCAGGAACCGCTCACGACGATGGAGCAGGTAGCACAGGGCGAGGAAGATCGCCCCGCCGCCGATCGTCAGGACCATCGCCGGCTGACGACGGGCGCCCGCGTCACGGACCATGTAGACGTACTGGCGTTGCGCGTTGTCGTCGATCGTCGGAGGCACCGGGGCACGGCCCGGTTCCGTGCGCACCTGCTCGATCGGCGCCGCCTCGGCGAGCACGTAGTGCGGCTCGTGGAAGAAGGCGAAGAAGTCGAGCGTTTCGTTGATCTTCGGATAGCGATCGCCACCCTGGTCGAACACCTCGGTGATCTGGAACTCGCCCGCCGCGAACGCTCCCTCTTCCTCGAGGAACACGCTGGCCTGGGCCTGCACCTGGCCGTACTCGGGCGAGGACGTGTCGAGGATCTCCCAGCCCTCGGAGAGGAGTTGGTCGGCGACGAGATCGGCCTCCTCCGGGAAGGTGGCGTCCGCCGGCACGTCGGGCAACTGCTGCAGGACGCCCGCGGTGTAGAGGGCCTGCGTGTCCTGCAGCACCGTCTTGCCCGGCACCTCGGCCCAGGTCGGGTCGGGTCCCTTCAGGCCGATGCCGTAGATCCACCATGTGATGCCCATGAGGAACAGCCACCCGAACAGCGCGGCGAGCACCACGAGGAAGGCCAGGCGGGCGCCCATGTTGGTCGCCATGATCAGGTAGATGCTGCCGCAGAGGACGATCACCGCGATCATGACGGTGAGCACACCGCGGATCTCGGGTTCCCAGGCAATCGCCAACATCGACATCACAGGCTCCGTACGTATTCGACGATGGCTTCGAGTTGCGCGTCGGTCAGCAGGTTGCCGAACCCCGGCATGCGGCCGCTGCCCTGGCCGTTGCGTCCGTAGAGCTTGCCGTTCTCGGAGCCCGACTTGATGAAGGCCACCATGTCGGCCTCGCTGGCGAAGTGGTTGTTCGTCGACCCGCCGGTGAGGTTCCAGCCGTAGGCGCCCTGGCCGCTCGTGGTCGGCTTGTCGTAGCTCCAGCCGAGCGTGTGGCAGCGGGCGCAGCTGTAGGCACCGCTGGAGAGGCTCAGGTTGAACAGCGCCTCGCCGTAGCTGGCGGCATCACCGTCCTCGACCGCCTTGTTGGCCGCCGCCTCGATGTCGGCCTGGAGGTCGCTCGGCAGGTGGCCCGAGTCGCACGTGAGTGGATCCTCGCCGTCGGCACAGTTCTCCCGCGGGATCTGGATCGAATGGAGGTAGGCGATCAGGTTGTTGATCTGCTGGGTGTTCATCGGACCACCGCCGACGAGTCCCCACGGCGACATCGGCGAGAACGGCCGACCGTAGTTGAGGATGAAGCGCACCTCGTCGTCGTTGAACCGGTAGAAGACGGTGTTCAGGGCGGGCGCCTTCCAGTTGACCGCCTGGACCTCGCCGGTGTTCGGATCGGTCACCGTGAACGGAGCCTCACCGCCGACGGCCTTCATGCCGCCGTGGCAGCCGGCACAGTTGAAGCCGCCCTCCGCCGTGGGGGCGAACAGCTCGGAACCCCAGCTGGCGAAGCGGTCCTCCCAGCCCTGCTGGGCCCCGGCCTGACGGCTCGGCTCGAACACCCAGTAGAGCGGCAGGGCGACGACGATGACGGCGAGCAGGAGCACGCCGATCAACTGGACGCGCTCGAGCCGCGGTCCTTCCAGGGTCTCGTCGTCGAAGTACGGCTTGCGGTTGGCGGCGAGTTCGATCTCCGAACCCACCTCCTTGCGCCCACCGGTGACGTTGAAGATGCCGTAGACGATCCACCCGATGGTGATGATGACGAGGCCGATGACGGCGATCGTGGTGGTCGTCGTGGCCAGGACTGGTGCGGTCATCAGTGATGCGCTCCGCCGCCGGTGCAGTGGGGGCCTTCGGCCTCCTGGCCGGTGGTGTTCGTGCCGATCGCCGGACCGGTGACCTTCTTGCCCGTGTTGATGGTGACGTCGCCGTTGGTCCCGATCGTCGCCGGGTGGCGGTCCATGCCGCGCGGTGCCGGCCCGGCCTTCTTCTCGCCGACGCGGTTGTACTGCGACCCGTGGCACTGGCACTCGAACCACTGGCTCGTCGTGCACTGCGGCACGCGGCACCCGAGGTGTGGGCACTTCTGGCTGAGGATGGTGATGCCCTGGCGCATCGTGACGAGCAGCGACTCGTCGTAGACCAGTTCGGCCGCGGGCAGCGCCTCGGCCGGATATTCGGTGATCCAGGCGCGGGCCTCGGGCGCATAGAAGAAGCCGTTGCCCTGCTTGATGCCGTCCTTGATCGCCGGGAGCTTGCCGACGGTGACGAGGCCGCCGAAGCCGCCCTTGCCGGTCGGCCACAGGAACCCCACGAAGGCCGCGGCCGCGAACGTGACGATGCCGATGCTCATCAGCCCGACGGTCGCCCGGTTGAAGAACTGCCGGCGGGACTCACCGATCACCTCCGGATCCGGTGGCGTCCACGGCACGATCTCCGCGTCGTGATCGAGCGTGGCGATGGCCGTGCTCGTGCGCGCGGCCGTGCCGGCGGCCTCGACGTCGGATGCCGTGGCGGTGGTCGGAACGGGCAGCGTGGCGCCGCGCGCGGCGCGATCGCGCTTGACCGTCTCGCCCGAGAGGGCGCCGGCACCACGGACGTCGCTGCGACGCGCCAGGGTGAAGAACGCCACCGCGGCGAGGACGACAACGACGGCGATGACGATGGCGATGACTGCTGTGGTACTCATGACAGGTCTCCTTTCACGATCGGTTCGATCACCGTCTCTACAGCTCGAAGAACAGGCCGTCGCGCCAGGGCAGCACGAAGTTGAAGCCGGGTCCCCGGAAGAACGATCCGATGATGACGAGGACCGCCCAGAACATGAGGTGCACGGTCATCAACGAGGTGACGAACTTGCGATCTTCGGGCTTGTTGGAGGGATTGCGATCGAGATAGGGGGCGAGGATCAGACGCGATGAGCCCGACGCCCGGGATCGTCACACCGGCGACCATCGGGTGGAACATCGTGAGCAGTTCCTGCAGGCCGAGGAAGTACCACGGCGCCTTCGACGGGTTCGGGGTCTGGTTGGTGTTGGCCAACTGCAGCAGCGGAGCGTTGACGAACACCGAGAAGATGAACACGAACGCCGTGCAGGCGAGCGCGGCGACGAATTCGGCCGCGAGCAGGTGCGGCCACGTGTGGACCTTGTCGACCGGCGTCGCCTTGACGTCCTGGATCGATCCCGACTTGACGACGGTGAGCAGGCGCTGCGTGTGCCCGCCCGGACCCGCACCGACGGGCACGCCGGCACCGGCACCGACCGGTGCCGCCACGACGGCGCCGACCTTGTCGGCGACCGCGACGGCGCCCGCTGACGCGGCGGCCGGCTCGTCGCCCGCCTTGGCGGCCTTCGCGGCCTTGCTCCGCTGGAGCAGGTGTTCGGGGATGCGCGAGTCGGACGCCGCGGCCGGTTCGGCAGCGGCGGGCTCGGCGGGCGCGGGCGTCTCGGCCGCGGATTTGTCGCGCGCCGCGGCAGCCCGCTTCAGCAGGTGTTCGGGGATCTCGGTCATGGAGTCACCTCACCCTTCAACGCAGTCGACACGGCCGGCGGGATCACAACGGACCCGAGATGCCGCCGTCCTTGCGGACACGCCAGAAGTGGATCGCCATGAAGATGACGATGATGAACGGGAAGAACAACACGTGCAGCACGTACCATCGCAGGAGCGTCTCGGAACCGATCTCGGCACCGCCGAGCAGCACGAAGCGGACCTCCTGCCCGAACACCGGCGTGTAGCCCATCATGTTGGTGCCCACCGTGACCGCCCAGAGGGCGAGCTGGTCCCACGGCAGCAGGTAGCCGGTGAACGACAGCAACAGGGTGAGCGTGAGCAGGATCACGCCGATCACCCAGTTGAACTCGCGGGGCGGCTTGTACGCACCGTGGTAGAAGACGCGCGCCATGTGCAAGAAGACGGCGAGCACCATCAGGTGCGCGCCCCAGCGGTGCATGTTCCGGACCAGGAGCCCGAAGGTGACGTTGGTCTGCAGGTTCTGGATGTTGTCCCAGGCGACGGTCGCTTCGGGTCGGTAGAAGAACATCAGGAAGATGCCGGTGACCGTGAGCAGGATGAAGAGGAAGAAGCTCAGGCCACCGAGGCACAGGGTGTAGCTGACCTTCACCGCGTGGCGCTTCACCTTCACCGGGTGGAGGTGGTAGAGCACCGAGTTCATGATGACGTAGCTGCGGTTACGGGGACTGTCGGTGTAGCCCTTGCGGAAGATCGAACCGGGGCGGAAGATCGAGCTCCAGGCCTGACTGCCCTGCACGGAATCGACCGTCGACGAGACGCGGTCCTTCACCGTCGGGCGAGGTTTGTCGTCGATGATCTTGGCCATGGTTGCGTGTCCTCGTTCCCTGCTGCCTGATGCTCAGAGTCTCATGCCATAGCCGTAGCCATGGTTGTTCGTACGTACGTGGGAGTTGCCGGCCGCGGTGGCCGTCCCGGCCTTGCCGAGGATGATGACCCCGGTCGGACACCGATCGACACAGAGGGCACAACGCGTGCAGATGTCGTCGTCGATGATGAACATGAACGCGTCGGACGGGTCGGTGCCCGGCTGCTCGGTGCCCGTCGCCTCGTCGACGGCGTCGACCGACACCATGTGGATGCACTTCCACGGGCAGATGTCGACGCACCCCTCGCACGCGATGCACTCGGTCTGGTCGATGTGGATGAACTGCTTCGGCTTGACGGCCTTGGACAGGTAGTCGGCATCGACCTCCACCAACGTGTAGTCGTCGGTGTAGGGCATCATCGGGGGGTTGGCGTCGGTCTTCGCCATGGCGGCCCTATGCCTTCTTCACGAGGGGTCGACCATAGGTGGACACCGGCAGTTCCTTCGGCTTGACGTTGCCACGCTTCTGCCACCACACGGCGAGGAAGATGTAGATGCCGAAGAAGACCACGTGGATCAGCACCACCACGATGTCGCGCACCGCTTCGTACTGGAGCGTGATCGGGTTCCAGCCGCCCTGCGACTGCGGCTTCAGGAAGCCACCCCAGCCGATCAGCAGCTTGTCCTTCGACCAGCCGAGGTTCTTGTCGGCGTGGCTGATCCACTGGTGCGGCACGACGCCGAACGCCAGGAACAACGCGCCGAAGATGTAGACGCTGGCGAGCATCGCCTGACCCCAGTCGAACGGCGCATCGACCGCGCGACGCTTGCCGTAGGGGATGATGGCGAGCGCCATGACGAGCGCGCCGATGAACGCAGCCAGGAACGCGGCGTTGGCGCCCGGCCACCTGAGCACATCGACGGCGATCATGGTGTGTGGCGTTCCTCTCCTGGTGATCGGTGTTGGGCGGCGGGTGAACAGTGTGCGCCAACGACTGTAGTCGTCAACGCCCGATGTACGAAGTCTGGCACCACACTCTGTCGAGCGCGCGAGGTTGTGCGTAAGTGCACGCCGACCGTCACGACCCGCTGCTCGTCGACCACTCGCGCCCGCGTGCGTCGCGTGCGCGGAGATTCTCGAACTGGCCCGATCGCCATCTATCATCGGCGCAGTGACCGAGATCCCCGAACATCTCCTCAAACGGTCGCGCGAGCGACGTTCCGCGATCGGCCAGGGGGGCGAGGCCGAGACCCCGGCGACCACCGCGCCAGCGACGGCCGCCTCCTCGTCACCGGCTCCGGTGGCCGCGGCTGCCCCCGCGGCCACCGGCCCGGCGCCTCGGGCCGGTGCTCCGAGCGCCCCGGCGGCACCGCCGGTCAAGCCCGATCCGCCCTACGTCGTCGCCGCCAAGCGCCGCCGCAGGATCCCGTTCTGGGCGATGGCCACCCTGAGCCTCATGCCGATCTGGGGATTCATCTACGTCCGGGCGCTCACCGACGGCCCGACCGTCATCGAGGGCCCCCTCGGCAACGGTGTCGCCGTGTACTCCAACTGCGCCAGCTGCCACGGCGCCGACGGCGGCGGCGGCGTCGGGTATCCGTTCAGCGGCGGTGAGGTGCTGAAGACGTTCCCGCACATCGCCGACCAGGTCCGCTGGGTGTACTACGGCACCGAGGGCTACAACGCGGCGAACATCCCGGTGTACGGCAACGAGAGCCGCGAAGGCGGGCCCCACGTGACCGGTGAGAAGGGCGTGATGCCGGCGTTCGGTACCCAGCTCAGCGGTGCCGACATCGTCGCCGTGGTCTGCCACGAGCGCTACACGCTGGGCGGCGCCGATCCGACGTCCGTCGAGTACGAGAACGAGTACGAGGCGTGGTGCTCGCCCGACTCCCCGATCTTCGCCGCCCTGGAGTCCGGCGATCTCGACCTCACGACGGGCGAGATGCCCGAGGTCCTCGACGCCAAGGGCAACCCGATCGACGTCGGCGTGGTCGGTCCGGCACCTGCTGCCGCGAGCTGACCCTGCTCCGTCCCCGTGGCGGCCAGAATCGACCTGGTGATCGTCCGTGACCGCCGCTCGTGAATCGCCGCTCGTGACCAGCCGCTCATGACCAGCCGCCGATGAACAGGGTCGACACCGAGGTGCTCGTGGTGGGTGGCGGCCCGTCGGGGTCGGCCACCGCGCTGCGGCTGGCGGCACTCGGCCACCGGGTCACGCTCGTCGAGAAGCGAGCCACGCCGCGACACAAGGCGTGCGGCGACATCCTGACGCCTCGAGCGGTCGCCGAACTGGGCCGGCTCGGGGTCGACCCGCTCGATCCGCACACCCGTTCCGGTGCCGGTCACCGGATCGCGGGTGTCCGGCTGATCGCCACCGGCCGTGAGATCACCGAGCCGTGGCCCGATCATCCCGACCTGCCCGATCATGCCGTGGCGTTGCGCCGCGACATCCTCGACGAGGCGCTGCGGACGCGCGCCCGCGAGGCCGGCGTGACCGTCCTGATGGGCCACGAGGCGACGGCGCCACTCGCCGAACGGGGCTTCGTGCGCGGCGCCATGATGTCGACGGCCGAGGGCGAGCGAGAGATCCGCGCCCGCTTCGTCGTGGTCGCCGACGGCGCCAACAGCCGGTTCGGACGGGCGCTCGGCACCACGCGTGCCCACGACTGGCCGTACGGGATCTCCACGAGGAGCTACTGGGCGAGCCCGCGCTCGTCCGACCACTGGTTGGAGACGTGGCTGGCGATCCCCGACGCCAACGGCACGCCGATCGCCGGCTACGGGTGGGTCGCTCCACTCGGCGACGGCACCGTGAACATCGGCGTCGGCGTGCTCTCGTCGTATCGCGACATCCGCGGTGTCCACGCCCTCAAGCTGCTCGACGCCTTCGCCCGCCAGGTCGCCGATCGCTGGGAGATCGACCCGAGCCAGATGCTCAAGGCACCGACGAGGTTCCGGGTGCCGCTCGGCGGGTCGGTCGGACCGACGATGGGCCCGACGTTCCTCGTGGTCGGCGATGCGGCCGGTGTCGCCAACCCGTTCAACGGTGACGGCGTCGACGCCGCGCTGATGACCGGGCGGCTCGCCGCCGACGTGCTCGACGAGGCGCTCGGATCCGGCAACTCGACGTCGCTGCAGCGGTATCCGACGCTGCTCGCCGACTCGGTCGGCCAGTACCACAAGGTGGGCCGGCTCACCGCCCGCTTCGTCGGCCGGCCCGGCGTGCTCCGTCCGGTGCTGCGCGTGGCGATGCGCAGCGACCGGGTGATGGGCTCCGCCCTGCGCATCGCCACCCGCCAGCTCCGCGACGACGAGGCCGGCTCGGCCGAGCGCGCCTACGCCCTCGTCGCCGCGCTCTCCAAACTCGCCCCCAACTGGTGATCCCGCCGCCAGACCCGACGAGGAGCGATGAGCCAAACCCCCGTATACGGGGACTTCGCTCATCGCTGAGGGCTACGTGTCGTCGTCGCGGCGGCGGACGTAGTCGGCCATGCCCGGCACGGTGTAGGCGATCACGCCGTGCTCGGGGGCGTACACGATGCCCTTGCCGATGAGGTTGGCCCGCGCCGGGCCGAGCGAGCGCGAGCTCGTCCTGCCGAGCCGTTCGGTGATGTCGGCGATCCTCGAGGGTGCTCCGTCATCGGCCGCCATGGCCCGGAGGAACTCACGCTCGGCGTTGGTCGCCCGTTCCCAGCGGGACGCGTAGAACCCGAGGTCGAGTTGCTGCTGTCCCTCGGCGACGCCGATGGTGGCGTCGTCGAGAGCGATCGTGTCGGGTCCGGCCGCGGCATCCCAGACGGTCTTGCCGAACTGCTGGAGGAAGTAGGGATAACCGCCGGACTCGCCGAGCACGAACTGCGCCGCGTCGCGTTCCCACGCCACGTGATGTTCCGCCGCCGGCTCGGTGAGCGCGAACAGCGCGTCGACCTCGGGGAGGGGGTCGATGGCGCGGTAGTCGAAGAGCCGCTCGGCGTACGACTCCGCGGCGGCCAGGTGCGTCGGCAGGCTCGGGAGGCCTCCACCGATGACGAACCACGGCAGGCTCGACTGGCCCGCCCGGTGGCACGAGCGGCACACCGCCGACATCTGGTCGATCGTCAGCTCCTGCATCTCGTCGATGAAGACGACGATGCCGATGTGATCCTCCTTCGCCGCCGCACCGACCGCTTCGGCCAGGTCGACGAGATCGAACTGGAGATTGCCGCTGTCGGCCCGGCCGGGGAGACGGTCGAAGCCGAGGCTCACGCCCTCGACACCGACGGTCGCCTGGAACGACGTGATCGAGCCGAGCGCGTCACGGATCTTCTCGGTGGTCCGCCCGAACCAGCTCTTCTGTCGGCGCGCCGCGTTCGCCAGTTCGGACGCGAGGGCGGCCGAGAAGTGATCGCGCTTGGTGTGCTCGGCCTCGACCTGCACGACGAGCCAGCCGCGTTCCATCGCACGACCGGCGAGCTCGCCGAGGAGCACCGTCTTGCCGACACCCCGCAGACCGCTGAACACGATGCTCCGGGAGATCAGCCCGCGCTCGGCGCGGTCCGCCAGCACCTCGAACGCCTCGATGTCGTCGTCGCGGCCGGCGAGCGCCGCCGGGCGCAGTCCCGCCCCGGGGTTGTAGGGGTTCGTGCGCGGATCCACGACCGAAGCCTAGCAAAGTCTAGGGAGTACTACGAATATTCTTAGTCGCTGTTAGTAGTGCGTAGTCCTGTCGACGCCATGCCCATCGGTGCAGGAGTGCGACGATGGTCCCGTGGAGCTGTTCCACTTCAGCCACGACCCTCGTATCCGACAGTTCGCGCCGCACGTCCCGCCGACGAACCCGGAGCACGAGCCGGCCGTGTGGGCGATCGACGCGGAGCACGCACCGCTCTACTGGTTCCCGCGCGACTGCCCGCGCGTGACGGCCTGGCCCCGCAACGATGCCGAGCAGGCCGCGTTCGGCGAGGCGTTCACGACGACCGCATCGCGCGTCCACGCCATCGAACTGGGATGGTTGCCGGCCATGTCGACGACGGTGCTCTACCGCTACCGCTTCGATGCGGCCACGTTCCGTCCCTGGGCGCAAGCCGCGGGCCAGTGGATCAGCGATCGGCCGGTCGACCCGATCGGGGTGGAAGCCGTCGGCGATCTCCTCGCGCTCCATGTGGATGGCGGCATCGAGCTCCGCGCCGTGCCGTCACTCTGGCCGCTCCGCGACCTCGCCGTGTCGGATCGTTGGGCCTTCAGCATCGTTCGCTTCGCGAACGCTCAGTCCGGCTAAACGCTCCGACCGAGATCGTGCTCGCCGCCGATCACGGTCGAATCCGGGTCGGAAACCGGACCGAATCCGACCGAGATCGCCTGGGCGCCCGCGACCACTCGGCCGTACTTCGCCAGCTCGCCGCTCGGCTCGTCGCGCAGGTCGCGCAACACGTCGACCGGGACGAGCTCGTCGAGGAACGTCGCCGTCGTCTCGCGGAAGAGCAATTGGTCGGGGATCGCGCCCGGTGACCCGGCCGCGGGCGGAGCCGGCCAGTGAACGCGCGCCGTCAGGCGTGGACGGCGACGGATTCGAGCAGCGCACCCGGCGCGGCGCGCAGCGCGGTCGTGGCGACCGAGTCGGGGATGTCGTCGCACGCCGCCTCCGCCCGCGCGACGTACCCGCGCGCCGTGGCGATGCTCGACGCGATGCCGGGGCCGGAGCGGACGATGGCGAGGGCCTGGTCGCGCTGATCGACGTCGAGCGGTGAACCGAGGATCGACGCCAGCCGGGCCGACGCCGGCGCCTCCACGGCGAGCGTGCGGATCACCGGCAGCGTGTAGACGCCCTCGACCAGGTCGTGCCCGGCCGGCTTGCCGAGGTCGCCGTTCGTCGACGTGATGTCCAAGATGTCGTCGACGATCTGGAACACGATGCCGAACGCGTTGCCGTAGTCGGTGAGCGCGTCGATCACGACGCGGTCGTGCCCGGCGACGATCGCACCGATGCGGGCGGCCGTGCCGTAGAGCGAGGCGGTCTTGCCGTGGATCGAGGTGAGATAGCTGTCCTCGGCACGGGTGACGTCGTAGGTGTGGCGGAGCTCTTCGATCTGGCCCTCGCACAGCCATCCGATCGTGCGCGCCAGCAGGCCGGCCACCTCGGTGCCGAGCGTGGCGGCGATCTCCGACGCCCGCGCCAGCAGGAAGTCGCCGGCGAGGATCGCCTGCAGGTTCCCCCACTTCGCGTTGACGGTCTCGACGCCGCGCCGGGTGTCGGCCTCGTCCATGACGTCGTCGTGGTAGAGCGATCCGAGGTGGACGAGCTCGCAGGCCACCCCGCCGCGGACGACGTCGTACGGCGCCGCTGCTCCGAGCACCTGGGCCGCGGCGACGGACACGACGGGACGGAGTCGCTTGCCGCCCGCGACGATCAGATGGGAGGCGATCTCGTTGAGATAGCGGTCAGGCGTGCGGACCGCTTCGTGCATCGCGGATTCGATGCGCTCGCGGTCGGCATCCATCGATTCGAGCGCGAGGAGCGGTGACAACACGCTCGGGGCCAGCACCTCGTCCTGCGACACGCCGACAGGCTAGGCGCGCTCGTCGATCACCGCACGAACGATCGATCGGCACGAGCGCGCCTCTCTACCCACACGGCGCGCTCGTCGATCACCGCACGAACGATCGATCGACACGAGCGCGCCCGTCGATCAGCGCACGAATGGGCGGACGTCCGCGCGATAGCAGGCGACGGTAGGGTGGACGGACAGTTCTCCACTCACACTTCATTGTGGAAAGGGCGTCCATGTTCGAACGTTTCACCGACCGGGCCCGCCGGGTCGTGGTGCTCGCACAAGAGGAGGCCCGCCTCCTGAATCACAGCTACATCGGAACCGAGCACATCCTGCTCGGGCTGATCCACGAGGGTGAAGGTGTCGCGGCCAAGGCGCTGGAAAGCCTCGGCATCTCGCTCGAAGCCGTCCGCAGCCAGGTCGAAGAGATCATCGGCCAGGGTGGCTCGTCGCCGTCGGGCCACATCCCGTTCACCCCGCGCGCCAAGAAGGTCCTCGAACTCTCCCTGCGTGAGGCGCTGCAGCTCGGCCACAACTACATCGGCACCGAGCACATCCTGTTGGGCCTCATCCGTGAGGGCGAGGGCGTGGCCGCCCAGGTGCTCGTCAAGCTCGGCGCCGATCTGTCCCGCGTCCGCCAGCAGGTCATCCAGCTCCTCTCGGGCTACCAGGGCCCCGCCGGTTCGACGGGCGGCACCGGCCGCACCGAGCAGGCGCCGGCCGGCGTCGGCGCGTCGAGCAAGGACGCCGACGACAAGGGCGGCAACAGCCAGATCCTCGACCAGTTCGGCCGCAACCTCACGCAGGCCGCGCGCGAGGGCGCGCTCGATCCCGTCATCGGGCGGACGCGCGAGCTCGAACGGGTCATGCAGATCCTGTCGCGGCGCACGAAGAACAACCCGGTGCTGATCGGCGAGCCGGGCGTCGGCAAGACGGCGATCGTCGAGGGCCTCGCCCAGAAGATCGTCAACAACGACGTGCCCGACACGCTGACCAACAAGCAGCTGTACACGCTCGACCTCGGTGCCCTCGTCGCCGGCTCCCGTTACCGCGGCGACTTCGAGGAGCGCTTGAAGAAGGTGCTCAAGGAGATCAAGTCGCGCGGCGACATCCTGCTGTTCATCGACGAGATCCACACGCTCGTCGGCGCCGGTGCCGCCGAGGGTGCCATCGACGCGGCCTCGATCCTCAAGCCGATGCTCGCCCGCGGCGAACTGCAGACGATCGGTGCCACGACCACCGACGAGTACCGCAAGCACGTCGAGAAGGACGCCGCCCTCGAGCGGCGTTTCCAGCCGGTCAAGGTCGACGAGCCGACGCTCGCCCACACGATCGAGATCCTGAAGGGCATCCGCGACCAGTACGAGGCGCACCACCGGGTCACGATCACCGACCAGGCGCTCGTCGCCGCGGCGAACCTCGCCGACCGCTACATCTCGGATCGTCACCTGCCCGACAAGGCGATCGACCTCATCGACGAGGCCGGCTCACGCCTGCGCATCAAGCGGATGGCCACGCCGCCCGACCTGCGCGACCTCGAGACCCGCCTCAACCAGGTGCAGGAAGCGAAGAAGCGCGCCGTCGAGGAGCAGCAGTTCGAAGAGGCCGGCCGCCTGCGCGACCAGGAGAAGTCGCTGCTCGAGGAGAAGGCCGCCAAGGAACTCGAGGTCAAGGCCGACGGCGTCGACCTGTTCGACGAGGTCGACGAGGAAGCGGTCGCCGAGGTGTTGTCGCTGTGGACCGGGATCCCGGTGTACAAGCTCACCGAGGAGGAGACCGAGCGTCTGCTGAAGATGGAGGAGAACCTCCACAAGCGCATCATCGGTCAGGAGAGCGCCGTCGCCGCCGTCGCCCAGTCGATCCGCCGCACCCGCGCCGGCCTGAAGGACCCGAAGCGGCCGTCGGGCTCGTTCATCTTCCTCGGCCCCACCGGCGTCGGCAAGACCGAACTCGCCAAGACGCTCACCGAGTTCCTCTTCGGTGACGACTCGGCGATGATCACGCTCGACATGTCCGAGTACATGGAGAAGCACACCGTGAGCCGTCTCGTCGGGTCGCCTCCCGGCTACGTCGGCTACGAAGAGGGCGGCCAGCTCACCGAGGCCGTGCGCCGCAAGCCGTTCTCCGTCGTGCTGTTCGACGAGATCGAAAAGGCGCACCCCGACGTGTTCAACACGCTGCTGCAGATCCTCGAGGAGGGGCGCCTCACCGACAGCCAGGGCCGCTCGGTCGACTTCCGCAACACCGTGCTCATCATGACGTCGAACCTCGGCACCGCCGATCTCCGCAAGGCGAACGTCGGCTTCACCACCGACGACTCGGCGATGAGCTACGAGCGCATGAAGGCCAAGGTCAACGACTCGCTGAAGAACCACTTCCGGCCGGAGTTCCTCAACCGCATCGACGAGACGATCGTGTTCCACGAGCTGTCGCGCGACGAGGTGCTCCAGACGGTCGACCTGATGACGCAGCGCCTCGTCGGCCAGCTCGAGGGTCAGGGCCTGGGCATCGAGATCAAGCAGTCGGCGAAGGAACTGCTGGCCGAACTCGGTTACGACCCGCAGCTCGGCGCCCGCCCGATGCGTCGTGCGATCCAGCGGCACATCGAGGATGCGTTGTCGGAGAAGATCCTGTACAAGGAGTTCTCCGCCGGCGAGATCATCGTCGTCGACACCGAGGACGATCCGGAAAATCCGGGCAAGAAGCGGTTCACGTTCACCGCCGTCGAGGGTTTCGTGCCCCCGTCATCGGTGGAACTCGCGACCACGGCCACGGAGAATCCGACGCCTCCGGTGAGCGAGGGCGAGCTGCCGCCCCCCGAACTGATCTGACCGCCAGGATGTCCGCCGGGGTCTGACCCCGGCGGACATTCTCGTGGCCGACGCCGTTGCCACCGTTGGTGAGGGTCGTCCGATCATAATGACGAACGTGATCCGCCGACTGCTGGCCCTGTGTGCGTGCGCGCTCGTGCTCGCCTCCTGCCAGGTCGATGTCGACGTCGACCTCACGATGGCCGACGACGGCTCGGGCACCCTGACCGTGCAGGCGACCGCGGACGCCGAGGTCCTCGCCGCCGTGCCGACGCTCGCCGACGACTTGGCGCTCGACGACGTCGTCGCCGCGGGGTGGGAGGTGCAGGGCCCGACCGCCACGCCCGAGGGCGGCCTGACGCTGACGATCTCGCACTCGTTCACGACACCCGACGACGCGACGAACCTGCTGAACAGCATCGGCCCCCCGTTCAACCAGATGTCGGTGCAGCGGACGACGGTCAACAACGACACCACGACCACGCTGCACGGCCTGCTCGGGTTGTCCAACGGGTTCGCCGCGTTCGCCGACGACGACCTGGTGACCGCCGTCGGGTCGGTCCCGTTCGCCGATCAGATCGCGGCCAGCGGCGCCACGCCGGAGTCGTCGATGCACGTGACGATCGGCGCCGGTCTTCCCGGCGAGGTCGTGCCGGAGGAGACGAACGGCACCACCATCGAGGACGGTTCGTTGGAGTGGGTCGTACCGCTCGACGGCTCGATCGCCGAATTGCGCGCCCAGTCGCTGCAGGCGCCGGCCAACAACGCGTGGTGGGCGCGACCATTGTCGATCGCCGCGCTCGTGGCACTCGTCGCGTGGGTGCTGTTCATGATCTTCTTCATCGGCTACGTGGCCTGGGCCCGATCGCGCCGCGCCCGCCGCTACCGCCAACACCATCGCCCACAGCCCACCTGAGCGACCGTCATCACTCGTTTGCGTCAGGATTTGCGGCGGGACGGCCCGCAGAAATCGCGACGCAAACGAGGCTTGGCAGCGTGTGGGAGGCTGGAGGGATGGGGATTTCGCCGGAGCCGCCCGTGGTCAGTCGGGTCGACTTCCACTTCGACGTGATGTGTCCGTTCGCCTATCAGACGGCGAAGTGGATCCGCGACGTGCGCGCCCAGAACGGCCTCGAGATCTGCTGGAAGTTCTTCAGCCTGGAGGAGATCAACCGGGTCGAGGGCAAGAAGCACCCGTGGGAACGCGAATGGTCGTACGGGTGGTCGATGATGCGCATCGGCGCACTGCTGCGCCGCACGAGCATGGACGACCTCGACCGGTGGTACGAACGGGCGGGACGGGCGCTCCACGAGGAGGGCCACAAGCCGCACGAACCCACGGTGGCCCGGCACCTGCTGGAGGAGATCGGTCTCGACCCCGCCGTCGTCGACGAGGCCATCGCCGATCCGACGACCGGCGACGAGGTGAAGGCCGATCACGACCGGGTGGTCGCCGTGGGCGGCTACGGCGTGCCCACGCTGTTCTTCCCCGAGGTGCTCGACGCGGACGGTGAGCCGGAGCGCCTGTTCGGGCCGGTCGTGCTCGATCCACCGACCGGTGCGGCCGCGCTGCGGCTGTGGGATGCCACCACGGCGTGGCTCGAGTTCCCGTACCTGTTCGAACTGCAGCGGCCGAAGAACGCGTTGTACGGCGGGGTGATCGCCGATCGTCTCCGCCCCTACCTCGACGCCCGCGACTGGGTGTCGATCAACCGCGGCGAGGTCATCACCATCCGGTGAGTCACGGCTCTGCCGCCGTGGGCGCCGCAGGGATCGCCGACCCGGCGAAGCGGCGGCCGACCGTGGCGAGATGCGTGCGGAACTCCGGGGGTTCGACGACCCGGAAGTCGGCGCCGAGCGACGCCACGAGCATCGTCGGCCAGTCGAACCCGTCGGCGGCGATGGCGAGACGGCAACGTCCCGGTCCGAGATCGGTCACCACCGCCCGCTGCCCGACGCGGCGGCGGGCTTCGTCGCCGGCCGTTTCGGCCTCGACGACGATCTCCCACCGGGTCGTCGCCACCTGGATCGACGAGCGGACGTACTCGGCCGCGTCGCCGGTCGGCACGGGTCTCGGCCGGAACTGCGTGCCGGTCGAGCGCGGCGCGGCGATGCGGTCGACGCGGAACGTCCGCCAATCGTGGCGGGCCAGGTCGTAGGCGACGAGGTACCAGCGGCGCCCGAGCATCACGAGCCGGACCGGTTCCACGAGGCGATCCTCCTCCGCCCCCGTCCGATCCCGGTAGGCGAACTCCACACGCTCGGAGTTCCGGGCCGCGGTCGCGATCGTCCCCAACACGCTCGGGTCGACCGTGTCGGTGACCTCCGACCAGTCGGCGGTCTGCGTCATCCGGGCGACGTCCTCGGCCCGTCTCCGCAGTCGCGGTGGGAGCACCTGGACGACCTTGGCGAGCGTGTCGACCGAGGCCTCGGCGGTACCGCTCAGTGCGAACCGGGCGCTGGCCCGCAGGGCGACGACGAGGGCGACCGCCTCGTCGTCCTCGAGTACCAGCGGTGGCATCGAGGCGCCGGCGGCCAACCGGTACCCGCCGTCGACACCGGGCGACGCGTCGACCGGGTAGCCGAGACTGCGGAGCCGGTCGATGTCGCGCCGCAGGGTGCGCGGTGACACCTCCAGCCGATCGGCGAGTTCGGCGCCGCTCCAGTCGCGGTGGCTCTGCAACAGCGACAGCAGCCGCAGCATGCGTTCGCTCGGACTGGACATGGTGACATTCTCACCCGAATTGCGGACAGATCCTGACCACATGGTCGTTCATGCTGGAACCATGACCAACAGCACCACGACCACCATGACCAGCCAGGCGATTCCGGCCTTCCCGACCCGCCCCGCCGACACCGAACGCCTGGATCTCCTCGAGACGCTGGCGACGCACCGCAACTTCCTGCGCACCACCGCCCGCGATCTGACCGACGCCCAGGCCGCCCACGCCAGCACCGTGTCGGTCCTGTCCGTCGGCGGCCTCATCAAGCACGTCACCCACACCGAGTCGGGCTGGGCCGACTTCATCGTCCACGGACCCTCGGCGCTCGCGTTCAGCGGTGAAGCCGACTACGCCGAGCACGCCGCGTCGTTCCGGATGGAGCCCGGTGAGACGTTGGCGTCGATCGTCGAGCGCTACGACGCCGTCGCCCGGCGGACCGACGAGCTCGTCGCCACCCTCCCCGATCTCGATGCCGCCCACCCGCTGCCCGAGGCACCCTGGTTCGAGCCGGGGGCGTCGTGGTCGGCCCGCCGCGCCGTGCTCCACATCATCGCCGAGACCGCCCAGCACGCCGGGCACGCCGACATCGTCCGCGAGGCGATCGACGGGTCACGCACGATGGGCTGAGGCGGGCCCGCCGGCATTTCCTGCGATGAGCGAACGGACCGAGGGGTGGGCGGTTCGCTCATCGACACGTCGTGCCTGATGGCTGTCAGACCCCCGCGTCAGGATGGCGGCATGGCGACATCGACGGCGCGCAACGCCGGCACATCGGGCGATCGGGCGGACGGGTCAAGATCGTGCACGTGTGCACCGAGTGCGGGTCGGCGCATCCGAAGTGGTCGGGGCAGTGCTCCGGCTGTGGCGACTGGAACACGCTGGTCGAAGACGTCGTCGGCCCGCTCGGCGCCGACGTGCCGCTGCTCGCGTCGCACCGGCCAGGGCCCACGCCGATCGGCGACGTCCGGGCCCAGGACGGCGACCCGGTCCCCACGTCGATCGTCGAACTCGACCGTGTGCTGGGTGGCGGCCTCGTGCCCGGCTCGGTCACGCTGCTCGGCGGTGAGCCCGGCATCGGCAAGAGCACGCTGCTGCTCCAGTTGCTCGCCGCCTGGCGCGGCCCGACGCTGTACGTCACGGCCGAGGAGAGCGCGCACCAGGTCCAACGACGGGCGCTGCGGCTGGGAGCGATCCGCGACGACCTGTGGCTGCACGCCGAGACGTCGCTGCCGCACATCATCGCCGCGATCGACGCCACGAAACCCGAGCTCGTGGTCGTCGACTCGATCCAGACCGTCCACGATCCCTCCACGGCCGCCCTGCCGGGCAGCGTCGGTCAGGTCCGGGGTTGCGCGCAGCGCCTGGTCGTCGAAGCGAAGGACCGCAACGTGGCGATCGTCCTCGTCGGCCACGTCACCAAGGACGGCGGGCTCGCCGGGCCCCGGGTGCTCGAGCACGTGGTCGACACCGTCCTGCAGTTCGAGGGCGACCGCCACCACGCATTGCGCCTGCTGCGCGCCTCGAAACACCGTTTCGGGCCGACCAACGAACTCGGATTGTTCGAGATGGGCCACGACGGCCTGACGGGCGTGCCCGACCCGTCCACGCTGTTCCTCGCCGACCGTCGCGCGGGGATCGCCGGCTCGGCGGTGGTCCCGACGATGGAGGGGCATCGGCCCATCGTCGTGGAGGTCCAGGCGTTGACCACACCCGGCGTTGCCGGGGTGCCGTCCCGGCGCAGCGCGCAGGGCCTCGACGGCGGCCGCCTCTCGATGTTGATGGCGGTCATCGGTCGGCGCGCCAAGATGGCGATCGGCGATCAGGACGTGTACGCCTCGACGGCCGGAGGCGTGAAGCTCAACGAGCCCGGCCTCGATCTCGGCGTCTGTCTCGCCGTCGTCAGCGCGATCAACGATCAGCCGCTTCCTGCCGATCTCGCCGTGTTCGGCGAGGTCGGTCTCGGCGGTGAGCTCCGCCAGGTGGCGCATGCGGTGCGACGGATCACCGAAGCCGGACGGCTCGGCTTCCGTCGCGTCGTCGTGCCGGCCAACTCGCCCGCCTCGCCCGGCGGCGACGGCAGCGTGCGCCTGCTGCGCGCCGGAACCCTCGCCGAAGCGGTGGTGCTGAGCGGCCTGAACCGCTGAGCGCTCCCGTCCCCTAGAATCGGTCCATGCAGTCCCGATTCGGCGCCGCCAACGAGCAGATGCGCGATGCGCTCGCTCGCGTGTCGCCCGGAACGCCACTGCGCGACGGCATCGACCGGGTCGTGCGGGCGAAGGCCGGCGCGCTGCTCGTGTTGAGCGACGGCGCCGACGTGCTCTCGATCTGTTCCGGCGGCTTCCTCGTCGACGCGCCGTACAGCCCGCAACGGCTGTCGGAGCTGGCGAAGATGGACGGTGCGATCATCATCTCCACCGACGGAGGTCGCATCGCCCGGGCCAACGTGCACCTGGTGCCCGATCCGACCGTGCCCACCAGCGAAACCGGCACCCGGCACCGGACCGCCGAACGCGTCGCCCGGTCGTTGGCGGTACCGGTCGTGTCGGCATCGGAGGAGATGGGCGTCATCAACGTGTACGCCGGTGGCGGCAAACGGATGCTCCACGAGGTCAGTCATCTCCTCGACCGCGCCAACCAGGCGTTGCAGACGCTCGAGCGGTACAAGGCGCGGCTCGACGACGCCATCGCCAATCTGACGGCCGTCGAGATCGAAGACGTCGCCAGCCTGCGTGACGTCGTGGCGGTCGTGCAGCGCGGCGAGATGGTGCACCGCATCGCGGACGAGATCGAGACGATGATCATCGAACTCGGCGTCGACGCGCGGTTGCTGCGCCTCCAGCTCGACGAGCTGTACGGCGAGATCGACGACGAACTCGACCTGGTGGTCGCCGACTATCTCCCACCCGGCCGGAGCGTGGCCGACACGCTCACCGAGATGTCTCGGCTGTCCGACGATGACGTCCTCAATCTCCGTCTGGCCGCCAACACGCTCCATCTCGACGGCGATTCGAACGACCTCGCCCGGGAGGCGGCGCCGAAGGGCCTGCGGTTGCTCCACCGCGTCAACCGGCTCCCGCAGGACGTCGCCGCGACGATCGCCGATCACTTCGGCGGACTGGCGAAGCTGCAGCGGGCCACCGTGGCCGACCTGACCGCCGTCGAGGGCGTCGACGAAGCGACGGCCCGGTCGATCCGCGAGACCCTCAACCGCGTGACCGAGTCGACGATTCTCGACCAGTACAGCTGAGCCCCCGCCGGTCAGTCGCCGGTCAGTCGGCGGTCGTCGGCGGTGTCGCGGTCGGATCGGTGACGGTCGGCAGGATCGCGTTCCACACCCCCTCGTCGTCGAACCCGAACGCCCACAGCGACACCCCGCCCAGCTGGTACTGCCGGGCGAGATCCATCCGTGCCCGGACCCCGCCGCCGTCGACGAAGTGCACCTCCCGGGTCTGCACGCACGAGGTGACCCCATCGGACACCTCGAGGTCGTACTGGAAGGTCCATTCGCCGGTCTCCGGCACGAACACCGGCGTCGCCTCGCGCAACGCCATGAGATCGTCGACGGTCGCGGCGGTCACACTCGTGCGGCCTTCGACGAGGTCGGGGGGGCACTCGCCGCGCACGGCCGTCGGCCAGTTGCGGCCGTACGCCGGCAGGCCGAGCACCAGCTTGTCCGGAGCCTGCGTCGCGTCCAGCGCCGCCTTGATCGCCGACTCCACCCACTTCGACGGCGCGATCGGGCCCGGCTCGTCGACCGAGTAGTCGTACGCCATGATGCGGATGTGATCGACGTGCGGGGCGATCGCGCCGTAGTCGTACACCCAGTATCCGCTCTCGGCCGTCTGGCCGGTGTCGTAGATCGGCGGGATGCTGACGGTGAGGGTCCGGCCGTCGGCGTGCAGGCGGTCGCCGAGTTCGGAGATGAACGCCACCCAGTTCGGCCGGGTGGCAGCCCAGGTGTCGCGGCCGTCGGCGAAGGCGAACTGCTCGTAGTCGATGTCGATGCCGTCGTAGTCACCGTCGGCGGCGAACCGGGCGAGGGCATCGACGTGGGCGGTGCGTGACGCCGGATCGGCGAGGAGTGCGGCCATCCCGCCGGCCGGCATGGCGTCGACGATCGACGGCACGACCGCGGCCGTCGAACCCTGCGCCGCGTCCATGAACGATCCGGTCAGATCGGCGCTGGCGTTGGGGTCGATCACGATCTGGTCGACACCGACGGCGTTGAACCAGAAGGGCGACACGTCGCGCATCGAGTCGAGGTGCGCGACCTCGGGCAGCGCCGAGTCGAGCGTCCAGTAGGGCACCCAGGCGTCGAGGGGGATGTCGGGCCTGGGGGGTGGCGGCGGGGGCTCACGATCCGCCACCAGCAACCAGCCGGCGACGACGGCAACCAGCGCCACGACCAGCGTGACGACGCCGATCAGCCGGCGGCGACGGGGTGCCCGGCCCCGGGGTTCGGGGATCTCGTCGAGTTCGAGGGCGTCGATCCCTCCGCCCGGCGTGTCAGCGAGCGACGAGGGCGCGGAGGTCCGCGAGGGCAACGTCGGCGAGGGACTGGACGATGGTGAGGCCGGGGGCGGGCTCGAGGGGGACGACATGAGGAACTCCCAGCGTCGCACACCCCGCGGCCAATGCCGAGGCAACCCCGGTCGGCGAGTCCTCGATCGCCACGCAGGCCCGTGGATCGACGCCGAGCGCGGCGGCCGCCGCGAGATACGGCTCGGGGTCCGGCTTGCCGAGCGTCACCTCGTCACCGGTGATCGAGGCGGCGAACGATCCCGGCGATGCGGCGAGCACGGCATCGGCGAGGCGCCGCCACGACATCGTCACCATCGCGCACGGGATTCCCGACTCCGCACATTCGGCGAGCAACTCCCGTGCACCGCAGCGCCAGGGGAGCTCGGCGCTCGCCATCGCGATCACGCTGTCGAGCAGCCGCTCGACGATCTCGACCGGCTCGAGCCGGACGCCGCCCCGGACGCGGAGTTCCATGGCGGCGTCGAGGAGGTCGAACCCGACGATCGAGTGGGCATCCTCGCCGGTCCACGTGCCACCGAACTCGGCGACCAACGCGTGCTCCGACGCGATCCAGTACGGCTCGGTGTCGACCAGCGTGCCGTCCATGTCCCACAGGACCGCCGCCGGCACCCGGTCTCCGCCCATCGGGTGGAGCGTACGGGTTCTCAGGCCGTCTGGTCGGCGGCCGCCATCATCGCCGCGACATCGAGTTTCTTCATGCCGAGCATGGCGCGCATCGCCCGCTCGGCACGCGACTTGTCAGGGTCGGCGAAGAGCTCCTCCATCCCGACGGGCACGACCTGCCACGACAAGCCGAATCGATCCTTCAGCCATCCGCACTGGCTCTCCTCGCCGCCGTCGGTCAGCTTGTCCCAGTAGTAGTCGACCTCGTCCTGGTCGGCGCACTCGATCAGCAGCGAGATCGCCTCGTCGAACGTGAACGCCGGGCCACCGTTGATGGCGGTGTGGCGCTGCCCGTCGAGTTCGAAGTCGACCGTCAGGACGGTCCCGGGCTCGCCGGGGCCGGCGTCGGTGTAGTGCGTGACGTTCGCGATCTTCGAGTTCGGGAAGATCGACACGTAGAACTCGGCCGCCTCGAGCGCGTTCTGGTCGAACCACAGGTTGGGCGTGATGCTGGGCATGTCGCGACCGTATCGACCGATCGACGAGCCGTCGAGGCCCGAAAATGGAGCAGATGTCGCGCTCAGCGCGACATCTGCTCCATTTTCGGCTCGAGGCGTTCGGCGGGCGGGTCAGGGGGTGCGGAAGCGGGTGAGGTTGGCCTCGCCGACGCGCTCGCGCTTGTCGGGATCGTCGATGCCGAGACCCTCGACCGGCGCCAAGCAGAGCACGCCGAGCTTGCCCTCGGCCTCGTTGCGGTGCACGGCGAGGGCCGCCTCGCCGACCTCGTCGAGCGCATACGTGGCCTGGAGCAGCGGGTGGATCCGGCCCTGGTCGATCAGGCGGTTGGCGGCGTACGCCTCGGCGTAGTTGGCGAAGTGCGAGGCCAGCAGCCGCTTCAGCTTCATCCAGAAGTGGCGGTTGTCGAACTCGACCATGTATCCCGACGTCGCGGCACACGTGACGACCGTGCCACCGCGCTTGGCGGCGAAGATCGACGCACCCATCGTCGAACGACCGGGATGCTCGAACACGATGTCGACGTCCTCGCCGCCGTTGAGCTCGCGGATCTTCTTGCCGAGGCGACGCCATTCGGACTCGTCCTGGGTGTGCTCGTCGGACCAGAAGCGGTAGTTCTCGGCACGACGGTCGATCACCGCCTCGCAGCCCATCGCCCGGAGGATCTCGGCGCGCTCGGGCGACGAGACGACACCGATCGGGACGCCGCCGCCATTGAGCACGTACTGCACGGCGTATCCGCCGATGCCGCCGGTGGCGCCCCAGATGAGCACGCTGTCGCCCTGCTTCATCCGGGCGCCGTGCTCGCCGACGAGCATGCGATAGGACGTCGAGTTGCACAGGGCGTTGACCGCGGCCTCCTCCCAGGTGAGGTGCGTCGGCTTCGGCATCAGTTGGTTCGCCTTGACGATGCTCAGTTCGGCGAGGCCACCGAAGTTCGTCTCGAACCCCCAGATCCGCTGGTTGGCGGCGAGCATCGAGTCGTCGTGGGCCGACGGGTCCTGGTCGTCGACGTAGTTGCAGTGCACGGTCACCCGGTCGCCCGGCTTCCAGTTGCGGACCGCCGAGCCGACCCGGAGCACCACGCCGGACGCGTCGGAGCCGACCACGTGGTACGGCAACGCGTGACGAGCCGCCCAGTCGCTCTCGCGGCCGAGCCGATCGAGGAACCCGAACGTCGGCAGCGGTTCGAAGATCGAGGTCCACACCGTGTTGAAGTTGATGCTCGACGCCATCACCGCCAGATACACCTCGTCGGGTGCCAGCTCCGGGGTCGCCACGTCGCCGACGCGCAGCGACTTGCGGGGGTCCTTGTCCGCCGATTCGACGCCTTCGAACATGGCGACGTCGTCGCGATGGACGTAGACGGCCCGGAAGTGGTCGGGGATCGGGACGTTGGCGATGTCGGCGCCGCTCGCGCCCGACTGGATGGCCTCGAGGATCGTGTCCATCGCCGCACGTTACCGATCGGTAACTCGCGGGCCCAAAGCGGTCGCGACACAGGACGGCGGCGTTTCTCGACGACGCCGGTCCAGGGCTAGCGTTTCGTCATGACCTCGAACGATCCCGCATCCGCCTCCGTCATCGTCGCGGGAGCGCGCACGCCGATCGGCAAGCTGAGCGGCGCGCTGGCCTCGTTCTCGGCGGCCGATCTCGGCGGCTTCGCGATCGCGGCCGCGCTCGAGCGCGCCGGCGTCGCGCCCGACGAAGTCGATCACGTCATCATGGGCCAGGTGCTGATGGCGGGCCAGGGACAGGTGCCGAGCCGCCAGGCGGCGGTCAAGGCCGGCATCCCGATGAGCGTGCCGTCGATCAACGTCAACAAGGTGTGCCTGTCGGGCCTCAACGCCGTCTACCTCGCCCATCAGATGATCGCCGCCGGCGACGCCGACATCGTGATCGCGGGCGGCATGGAGTCGATGACGAACGCGCCCTACATCGCCGACGGCGCGCGAGGCGGGTTCCGTTACGGCAACACCGAGCTGGCCGACGCCATCATCAAAGACGGTCTGTGGTGCGCGTTCGACGCCTGCCTGATGGGCCTCGGGACCGAGAACTACTCGGCCGGCACCATCACTCGCGAGCAGCAGGACGACATGGCCGTGAAGTCGAACGAGCGGGCCGCCAACGCCATCAAGGAGGGTCGCCTCGCCGACGAGATCGTCCCGGTGGCCGTTCCGCAGCGCAGGGGGGAGCCGATCCTCGTCGAGCACGACGAGGGCGTGCGGCCGGGCACCACCATGGAGAGCCTCGCCGGACTGCGGCCGGCGTTCGACCCGGACGGAACGATCACGGCCGCCAACGCGTCGCAGTTGTCCGACGGCGCCAGCGCGTTGGTGCTGATGTCGCGAGCGGAGGCCGAGCGCCGAGGTGTGTCACCGCTCGGCGAGCTCGTGTCGTACGGGATGGTGGCCGGACCCGACAACGCCTCGCTGCTCCACCAGCCGAGCCGAGCCATCCTGAAGGCCGCCGAGCGTGCCGGGATCGACGTGAACGACCTCGACCTGATCGAGATCAACGAAGCGTTCGCGGCGGTCGGACTGGCGTCGATCGCCGACCTCGGCGTCAGCGACGAGATCGTCAACGTGAACGGCGGGGCGATCGCGCTCGGCCACCCGATCGGCATGAGCGGCAACCGCCTCGCGCTGACGATGCTGCACGAGTTGCACCGCCGCGGCGGAGGCATCGGCGCCGTTGCATTGTGTGGCGGCGGCGGCCAGGGCGACGCGGCGATCCTGCGCGCGTTCTGAATCGCCGCACGGGCCGGCGTTCTTCAGCGAGAATTACGAAACTCTGCAGTCCGCACGTGTTGCGCTCAGCGCCCCCTTGCACTACGCTGTGTAGCAAGACGAGCACCGATGGTCACCCAGACGGGTGATTGTTCCGGTAGTTGTTGCGGAAACTTGACAAATTGAGCGGGATTTCCGTAATGTAACTGCAACACATCCGCTCAAAAAAAGCGCACATTGATCGTTTGGACCCGGTTCCGACCGGGTACAACAACTTCTGAGGCGCCACTGACACGAATCGGCCCGTCCGCCCGCTACCGATTCGTGAAGGTGGCGCCTCAGTCATTTTTCCCCAGCGAGTTGGCCAGTCAGTTTGCCCGGTGAGTTTCCCGGTCAGTCCATGACACGACGGCCCTCGAGGGCCCGCCCGAGCGTCAGTTCGTCGGCGTACTCGAGATCCCCGCCCACGGGCAGGCCGCTGGCGATCCGGGTGATCGTGAGCCCCAGCGGTTTGAGCAGGCGGGCCAGATACATCGCCGTCACCTCACCCTCCGTGTTCGGGTTGGTGCAGATGATGACCTCGGTGATGCCCTCGGGTTCGATGCGCGCCAGGAGCTCGCGGATCTTGAGCTGCTCCGGGCCGATGCCCTCGAGCGGGCTCATCGCCCCCAGCAGCACGTGGTAGCGACCGCGGAACTCGCCGGTCCGTTCGAGGGCGACGATGTCGCGGGATTCCTCCACGACGCACACCACCGAAGTGTCGCGGCCGTCGTCGTTGCAGATCGGGCAGAGGGCGCTCTCGGCGACGTTGAAGCACCGGTCGCAGAACCGCACCCGCGCCTTGGCGTCGGTGAGTGCGTGGGCCAGTCGGGCCACGTCGTCGCTCGGGATCTTCAGGAGGTGGAAGGCGATCCGCTGTGCCGACTTCGGACCGATGCCGGGCAGTCGCCCGAGTTCGTCGATGAGGGTCTGCACCGGCGCGGTGTAGGCACTCGCCACGTCAGGTCCGTTCGTCGATCAGCTCGGAGCCCGGAAATGCCTCGGCGAGTCGATCGATCGGCGACTTGACGCTCTCGGGTGGTGCGTCGACGAGGTCGTCGAGATCGACGTCATCGTCGTCCGGCGGATCGTCGACGGGCGCCGCGGCAGGCGCCGCCGGGGGTGACGCGGTGGCGCCACGCAACGAATCGGACGGCACGCTCGGGCCGCCGCCGCTCGCATCGCGGGCCGCGGTCGATGCGGGCGCCGACGATGATGTGGCCACCGGTGCCGACTCGCCCTCGACGAGCAGCTGCACGACGACGGCCACGCCGGTGGCGGTGCGGATGGCCGTCTCGACGGCCTCGCGATGCTGTTCGCACTTCTCGCGGTGCACGACGTTCGGCAACGAGAACGTGGCCGTGCCGTCGGCGGCGTCGACGAAGGTGGCCGGTGCGTACACCGCGCGCGTCATGCCGCGCAGCGCCGGACGAACGGTCTGCTCCCAGACTTCCGACGTCAGCCCGCCGCCGGGCGCCGCGCTGGGAGTCGCCTCCGTGGGTGCGACATCGGCGGGCGGCACGGGCGACGGGACCGCGGCCGCCGCGGAAGATTCTGGCGCGGACGTCGGCGCCGGCCGGTCGGCGCCCGGCCGAGGGCCTGACGCGGTGTCCGGCACGGGATCGGACGCGGGAGCAGGCTGGCCGGCGGGCGCCGTACGGGCCCGCCCGCCGAGCGCCGCACGACCCGTGATCGGATCAGCGGCGACCGCCGGCGCCGGCTGGACATCGGCCCCCACCGCGCCGGCTGCGATCTGCTCCTCGAGGCGGTGCAGGCGAGCCAGGAGCGCGCCGAGATCCGGGGCGACCGAGTCGGAGGTCAACTGCACCGCGGCCACGTCGAGCAGCACCCGCGCGTCGGGCGCGTGGCGCATGTCGCTCAGGGCCGCGCCGAGGGTCTCGATGCCGCGCACCAGCCCGGCCGCACCCAACCGTCCCGCCTGGTCGGTGAGCGTGTCGATGTGCTGGCCCGACACCGGCACGAGCTCGGGGGCCATCAGACACAGGAACCCGTTGCGCATGAACCCGATCAATTCCTCGGTGAGCGTCCGCGGATCGCGACCGATGCTGATGGCATGCGCCACCATCGTGAGCGCTCGCCCTGGATCGCGATCGATCATCGCCTCGACGAACTCGTCGAGGGGGACGGTCTCGACACCGTCGTCGCCGATGCTCGCCACCAACTCGAGCGCCGACAGGGCGTCGCGTGCCGACCCGGCGCCTTGGCGCAACACCTGCTCGATCGCCGCGTCACTGACGTCGAGCCCGGCATCGTCGGCCACCCACCGCACGTGTTCGGCCAGCGTGTCCGGTGGGAGCAGGTGGAACTGGAGGTGCTGCGTGCGACTCCGGATGGTGTCGGACATCTTCTGCGGGTCGGTCGTGGCGAGCACGAACACGACGTGCGGAGGTGGCTCCTCCAGCGTCTTCAACAGCGCCGCCTCGGCCGCCTTCGAGAGCATGTGCACCTCGTCGAGGATGTACACCTTGTGGCGCCCGGGCGTGCCGAGCGAGGCCTTCTCGATGAGGTCGCGCATGGCGTCGACGCCGTTGTTGCTCGCCGCGTCGAGTTCGTGGACGTCGTAGCTCGTGCCCCGTTCCACGGCGACACACGATTCGCACTCGCAGCACGGCTCACCATCGACCGGGTTGGCACAGTTGAGGACCTTGGCGAGGATGCGCGCCGACGTGGTCTTGCCGGTGCCGCGAGGGCCGGAGAACAGGTACGCCTGGCCCTCCCGCCCTTCGGCGACCGCCGTGCGCAAGGCCTTGACGACATGGTCCTGACCCTTGACCTCGCTGAATCGTCGGGGCCGATATCGGCGGTACAGCGACTGGGTGGCCATCGCGGCCACGATACCCAGCGGATGTGACAGCGGCGGCGGGGCGGCGAACGCATGACAGCGATCGGTCGGTGCTGCTCTCTATGGTTGCCCGATGCCGTCGAACCCGCGGATGGTGCCCAGGGCTTGGCCGCCACAAATCGGCTCGGCAGAAATCGGCTCGAGAAATCGGCAGAGAATCGGCTCGAGGAGAATCGGCATGGGAGGGATCGGCGCCGGAAGGATCCTGCCCGGCGTCGTCGTGCTGGGGTTCCTCGTGGCGCTCAGCGCCTGCTCGTCCGACAGCGCACCGGCCCCCACGGCGGCGGTGTACCTCGCCGGACTCGAATCCGCGTGCACCGTCGACCGCGACGGCGCTCGCCGCACTCCCCGATCCGCCGGACGGGATCACGGTCACCGACTTCGCCACCCAGGCCGGCGCCATCCTGCGCAGCGAAGCCGAATCCATCCGGGCCCTCGCACCCACCGATGAACTCGAAGACGATCACCGCGCCCTGATCCAGAACGACGAGGAGCAAGCGGCCGCGTGGAGCGACGTGGCGGCGGCCGGTGGCGGCCCGGCCGTCGACGCCGATGCGCTCGACGCACTGACGACGAAGATCGCCCAACTCAACCTCGGGCGCGACGACCTCGTGACCGAAATGGGTGCACCGTCGTGCGTGCGCACGCCGGGCTGACCCTGCTGACATGGGGGCCGACGTGGCAGCTGACCAGGGGCCCCGCGACGAGGCTCCCGTCCGGGCGATTCTCCGACCACTAGATTCGGGCCGACCGTGAACGAACGAACCGTATGCCCTGCCCGCCGGCGTCTTCGCCGGACGACCGCCGTCGCCGCGATGGCACTCGGGGTCGTGGCCATGGGCTCGCTCGTGGAGTCCGGGGTCGTCCACGCGGACGCCGCCGTCGTGAGTTCCGACCCCGCCGACGGTTCGACGATCGCCGCCTCCCCGACCCAGATCTCGATCGTGTTCTCCGAGGCGTTGGGCGAGACCAACACCGTCTCGCTCGACTGCAACACCCAACTCGTCACGCTCGGCCGGCCCGAGATCGGCGGCGACGGGCTCACGCTGACCGTCCCGGTTCCCTCCCCGCTGCCGAAGGGGACGTGCGTCGCCAACTGGTTGGTGAGCGACACGGACGGTCAACCGAACGGGAACGGCATCCTCACGTTCAACGTGTCGAACGACCCCGTCGCCTCCACCACGACGCTCGACCCGGCCGCCGCCACCTCGACGGCCACGACACTGGCCACCACCACGGCCGTCGACCCGAACGCCACCAGCACGCCGAGCGACGTCGTGAGCCCGACCGAAGCCCAGACCGGACAGGGCCCACTGTGGCTCGGGCGCCTGCTCTCGGTCCTCGGCGTCGCCATCCTCTTCGGATCGCTCGTCACGATCGCCGCGGCATGGCCCGAGGGGGTCGAGTACCTGGTGGCCGTCCGGTTCATCCGGATGATCTGGATCGTCGCGTTGGTCGGCACGGTGCTGTATGTCGCCGCAGCCACCGCCGCCGCGACGGGGGAATCGTTCGGCAGCGGACTGAATCCGTCGAACTGGCTCGACCTGTTCGATGCCGGCGCGCCGGGCATCGCCGCGCTCGCCCGGCTCATTCTGGTGCTCGGCTCCGGCTGGGTGGCGTTCCGACCGGACCGGGTCATCGATCCGACCACGCAGATGGCCGCGCTCGGCATCCCGGCGCTGGCGGTGGCCACGATGGGCTTCAGCCGCACCGGCGGCGACCTGGCGTTGATCGGCATCGCCACGGGCATCCTCCACGCCCTGGCGATGGCGATCTGGATCGGCGGCGTCGTGCTGCTCGCCCGGGTCGTGCTCGCCGGACCGGGCGAGGAGGATCTGGTGCACGCGGTCCGCGGGTTCTGCCGGATCTCCAACCTGGCGATCGTCGTCACCGTGGTCACGGGGCTGATCCAGACCGTCCGGCTCGACGGCGGCGACCTGTTCGGATCGAGTCACGGCCGGGTGCTGCTCCTGAAGACGGTGGCAGTGGCGATCATGCTGTTCGTCGCCATCAAGGCGCGCCAGTTCGTCAACGACCGGCTCGCCCGTGCCGACGAGATGACGGTCCCGATGGCCGACCGTCTCCGCCGCGCCTTCGGCACCGAGGCCGCGCTCGGGATCGTGGCGGTCGCCCTGAGTGCGTGGATGTTCGCCCTGACCCCGCCGAACTCCGACACCGGCACGTCGATCGACTACGTGATCGAGCAGCATTTCGAGGTGCCGGAGGGCGACCTCGACGTCACGATCAAACTCACGCAGGACACGCCGGGACTCGTGGGGATGGAGGTCGACGTCAACGCCCCGGAGGCCAACCTCTCGGGCCTCGTGGTCGTGTTCACTGCTCCGCCGAACCCGGACATCGGCACGATCAGCCAGCCGGTTCCGCTGACCGGCAAGGGCGTGGCCGTGGTCCCCGCGGCCAAGGGCCTCCCGCTCACGGTGCCCGGCACGTGGCAGGTGCAGCTGCAGAACGTCGTCACGGCGGCCGGCGTGGTGCCCACCGACCCGCAGACGTTCGTGATCCGCAACGACGACGGCTCGGCACCCACCACGGACCTCACCGTCCCGCCCGTCGTGATCGCCACCACCGTCGCCCCGGCCACCACCACCGGCTGAGTTGCTACCGGGCGATGAAGTCGGCGAACGAGATCGGTTCGGCGACGTCGAGCTGGTCGTAGCGGCAGCTCTCGGGCGTGCGGTCGGGCCGCCAGCGGAGGAACTTCACGCCGTGTCGGAAGCGGCGGTTCTCGAGCTGGCCGAACGTCACCTCGGCCACGAGCCCCATCTTGAGGGGCACGAACGACAGGTCCTTGCCGGCGTTCCACCGGCTGCCGCCCGTACTCGCCTTCGGTTCGGCGTCGCCGGTGCGGGACTTCCCGCCGTCCCATTCCGCCCACTCCCGCCACGGGTGGCCGTCGAGCGCATCGTGGGTCAGCGGCTCGAGTTCGGCGAGGAGTTCCGCCCGCCGCGCCACGCTGAACGCCGCGGCCACACCGACCGAGTGCATGTCCCCGTGGTCGTCGAACAGTCCGAGGAGCAGCGAGCCCACGCCCTGACCGTCCTTGTGGATGCGGTACCCCGCGACGGCGCAGTCGGCGGTCCGCTCGTGCTTCACCTTGATCAACGATCGCTTCCCCGGTTCGTAGGTGCCCGTCAGCGGCTTCGCGATCACCCCGTCGAGGCCGGCACCCTCGAAGCGGCCGAACCATTCGTCGGCGACGTCGCGCGACGTGCTGGCGGGTGTGAGGTGCACCGTGGGATTCGGCTCGACCAGCGATTCGAGTAGCACCCGACGGTCCGCCATCGGCAGGTCGAGCACGGCCCGATCACCGTTGGCCAGCACGTCGAAGGCGACGAACGCCGCCGGGGTCTCCGCCGCCAGCCGGTCGATGCGCGACTTGGCCGGGTGGATGCGCTGCAGCAGCGCGTCGAAGTCGAGCCCGTTGCCACCGGTGTGGGCGACGACGATCTCACCGTCGACGATGCAGCGCGCCGGCAACGCCTCGCTCAGCGGTCCGAGCAGTTCGGGGAAATAGCGCGTCAGCGGTCGGAGCTTGCGGCTGAACAGCTCCAGCCGGTCACCGTCACGGAACACGATGCAGCGGAAGCCGTCCCACTTCGGCTCGTAGAGCCAGCCGTCACCGTCGGGGATCGTCCGGGCCAGCTTGGCCAGCATCGGTTCGATCGGCGGCTGCAATGGCAGGTCGAACGGTTCGTCGACAGCATCGGTGGAATCGTCAGGCATCACCACCATCATCGCCGATCGCGCCTGAAACGTTCGGTGCCTGACCCCAATCGTTTCAGGTGGGAGCAAGTAGCGTCGCAGGACGTGACGACGCCGATGCAGGACAAACTCGACGACCTCAAGCAGCGGCAGGAGCAGGCGTTCAACGCCGGGTCACCGCGCTCGGTCGAACGGCAGCACGAGAAGGGCAAGATGCTCGCTCGTGAGCGTCTCGAGTACTTCCTCGACGACGGCTCGTTCCACGAACTCGACCTGCTCGCCCGGCACCGGGCCCACGCCGCCGGGCTCGAGGATCGGCCCTACACCGACGGCGTCATCACCGGCTGGGGCACCGTCGAGGGCCGCAAGGTGTTCGTGTTCTCCCAGGACTTCACCGTGTTCGGCGGCGCCCTCGGCGAGGTCTTCGCCGAGAAGATCCACAAGCTGATGGACCTCGCGCTCAAGGTCGGCGCGCCGCTGATCGGGCTCAACGACGGTGCCGGCGCCCGCATCCAGGAAGGCGTCGTCAGCCTCGCCAGCTACGGCGGGATCTTCCACCGCAACGTGCTGGCCTCCGGCGTCATCCCCCAGATCTCCGTGATCCTCGGGCCGTGCGCCGGCGGAGCGGTGTATTCACCGGCGATGACCGACTTCATCTTCATGGTCCGCGAGTCGAGCCACATGTTCATCACCGGGCCCGACGTCGTGAAGACCGTGACCGGCGAGGACGTCACCCTCGAGGAACTGGGCGGCGCGATGAGCCACGCCTCGAAGTCCGGGGTCGCCACGTTCGTGTCGGCCGACGAGAAGTCGTGCCTCGACGACGTCCGCTTCCTGCTGTCGTTCCTCCCCCAGAACAATCTCGAGGAGCCACCGATCGAGGACCTCGGCGACGACCCCGACCGCCTCTGCCCCGAGCTGCGCGACATCATGCCGCCGAGCCCGAACATGCCCTACGACATGACCGAGGTGATCCGCCACGTCGTCGACGACGGCGAGTTCTTCGAGTACTTCCCGCACTGGGCGAAGTCGATCGTGTGCGGGTTCTCGCGGCTCGACGGGCGCCCCGTCGGCATCGTCGGCAACCAGCCCAAGATGCTCGCCGGTGTGCTCGACATCGAGTCGTCGGAGAAGGCGGCCCGGTTCGTGCGCACGTGCGACTCGTTCAACATCCCGCTGATCACGTTCGTCGACGTGCCGGGCTTCCTGCCGGGAGTCGACCAGGAATACGGCGGCATCATCCGCCACGGCGCCAAGCTGCTCTACGCGTACTGCGAGTCGACCGTGCCGCGGATCCAGGTGATCACCCGCAAGGCCTACGGCGGTGCCTACGTCGTGATGAACTCGAAGTCGATCGGCGCCGACCTGGCGTTCGCCTGGCCCACCGCCGAGCTCGCCGTGATGGGCCCGCAGGGGGCGGTCGAGATCGTCTACCGCCGCGAGCTCCAGCAGGCGGCCGACCCCATCGCGCGGCGCGCCGAGCTGGTGCTGGAGTACACCGACAAGTACGCCAACCCGTACGCCGCCGCCGAGCGCGGCTACGTCGACGACGTGATCGACCCGGCCGAGACCCGCCGCAAGCTCATCGCGGGGCTGCGCATGTTGTCGACGAAGCGGGAGGAGCTTCCCCGGCGCAAGCACGGCAACGTCCCGCTGTGATGGGCATCGACCCGCTGCTCCCCGACCTGCCCCCGCCACACCGGGTCCTCCCGACCGCTGCGGCGGTGTCGAGCCCACCCCGTCCTCCCAACGACAACATCGCCGGTACGGTGGTGATCCGCCCGACCCGCGCCAGCTGGTCGATCGACGACGAGGAGACCCGATGACCACGCCGCCCACCGACGAGGAAGCCGCGGTGATCGTGGCGGCGATCGAGGGCCTGTGGCCGAGGCCGACCGCGGTCGCACCCGTCACCCCGAGCCGCGACCGGTCGTGGCGCTTCAGCGGACGCTGGTGGGCCCGACCCGTGCCCGCCCGCCGCGACCGTCCCTGGCGCTGACCGACGACGGCACCGACCGGCACCGCTGACCGGCGCCCGCTGACCGCCCGCTGACCCGCAGTGGCCACCGCTCGGGATCGGCGATCTGGCACACTCGGCTGATGGCCACGCAGTTCCCACCCCCACCACCTCCCGGTGGACCGACGCTGCCGCCCGCGGTGCCGCCGCCCCCACCGGGTGCGCCCGGCGGCGCCGGCGCGCCACCGCCACCACCTCCCGGAGCGCCGTCCACGTTCGTCCCCTCGCTGCCGCCCGGGTACCAGGGGTACACGTCGGCCGACATGGGCCAGCTCGCCGGATTCTGGATCCGATTCGCCAGTTGGCTGCTCGACAGCCTCCTGTACGGCTTGCTGGCCGCGCTGTTCATCGTTCCGGCGATCATCATCGGCGTCAACGCCTTCGACGGCTGCCGGCTCGTCGACCGCGACGATTTCACCGACTCGCAGGAGCTCCGCTGTCCACCGGGCACGCCCGATGCCGGCCCGGTCGCGGCGGCCGTCGCGCTCGGTGTGATCGGCCTGCTGGTCGTGCTCGTGATCTACGTCCGGGCGTTGGGGCGCGGCCAGACCTGGGGAATGCGGATCACGAAGATCCGGCTCGTGCGCTCCGACAACGGGATGCCGGTCGGCTTCGGCAAGGCGCTCGGGCGCACCCTGTTCGCCAACATCGTGTCGGCCAACGTGTTCTACCTCGGGTATCTCTGGGCGGCCTGGGACGACCGCAAGCAGACGTGGCAGGACAAGATCGTCAGCTCGTACGTCGTGCGGGACTGATCGAGGGACCCGCGCCGATGGAGGTCACCACGGTCGCCGACGATCTCGTCGTGCTGCACGAAGGCACCCGTGCCCACCGGTTCACCGGGTTGGCGGCGGGCACGGAGCACCGGTTCTTCGACCTCCCGGTGCGCACGCTCGACCGGCCGAACGGTGCGCTGTTGTGCCGCCTGGCGACGGTCAACGACGTGCATTTCGGCGAGATCGAAGCCGGCCGGATCGACGACCTGGTGGAGGGCCCCGTCCGGCGCGCCGATCCGGGAGCCGAGCCGTACCCCGAGGTGATGAACGACGCCGCGGTGTCGGAGATCGCATCGATCGACCCCGCCGCGGTGATCGTCAAGGGCGACCTGTCGGCCGGCGGCGCCGCCGAGGAATGGGCGGCGTTCGAGCAGTGCTACCGCACGGCGTTCGGCGACCGGCTGCGTGCCGTGCGCGGGAACCACGACGCGTACCAACACCAGGACGCGTACGCCGGTGACCAGTGGATCGAGCTTCCCGGACTGGTGGTCGCCCTGCTCGACACGGTGATCCCGGGTGAGACGACCGGACGGATCACGAGCGAACAGATCGAGTGGCTCGACGATCACATCGCGACGGCGGACCGACCGGTCCTGGTGATGGGCCACCACCAGCAGTGGATCCCCGGGCCGGGCGGATCACGCAGCGACGACTACTTCGGGCTGCATCCCGACTCCAGCGAGGCGCTCGACGAGCTCTGCGTCCGCCGTCCCGCCGTCGTCGGATATGCGGCGGGGCACACCCACCGCCATCGGGTCCGCCCGATGGTCCGCTCCGGGGTGGCGTCGATCGAGGTCGGTTGTACCAAGGACTTCCCCGGCACGTGGGCGGAGTACCGGGTGTTCGAGGGCGGCGTCATGCAGGTGGTGCACCGCATGTCGTCGGAGGCGGCCCTCGAGTGGAGCGAGTCGTGCCGGCATCTCTACGCCGACTTCGGTGTCGACTACGAGGCCTACGCGCTCGGCACGCTCGCCGACCGTTGCTTCGTCATCCCGTTCCGTTGACCCCATCTCCGTTGACGGGGCACGCGCCGCCCGCGACACTCGGTCCGACCAGTCACGACGACGGCAGCGAAGGATCCCATGACCGCCTCCGACACCGAGTTCATCCGCTCCGCCATGCCACTGTGCGCCTCACTCGAGATGGAGGCCGACACGGTGTCGCCCGAACACGTCGTGCTGCGGCTCGATTGGCGACCCGAACTGTGCACGTCGGGCGGTCTGCTCCACGGCGGGGTCGTGATGGCCCTGGCCGACTCCGCTGGAGGGGCGTGCGCCTTCGTCAACCTGCCCGAGGGCGCGACGCGCACGGCGACGATCGAGTCGAAGACCAACTTCCTGGGTGCGGTACGGGACGGCACGGTCATCGCCACCGCGACGCCGCTCCACGTCGGCTCGACGACGATCGTGATCGAGACCGAGGTGCGCCACGACGGACGCCTCGTCGCCAAGGTCACCCAGACGCAGGCCGTGCTGCGCTGACCGAACCGCCGGTCAGGGCTTGCGGGGGACGGCCTTCTTCGGGGTGAACTTCTTCGGCACCGACTTCTTGGGCACGGTCTTCTTGGGGATGCGCATGTCGCCGAACCTAGGAACGGTGCGTGTCGCCACGGATTGCGGTCGATGAACAGCACGTGAACGACGGCTCACGGGCGATCGGCGCGCGGCCCGTCGAGCGGCATCCGCGCCTCTGTCACACCCCCGTGCGCATCATGAATGCATGTTGATCGTCTCGATGTTGTTGGGCATCCTGTTCGCCACGGCGGCCGCAGGTGTCGCCTATCTGGTTGCTTCCCGCCGGGCCGTGGTCGTGTCGTCCGACCGGGCGGCGGCGCTCGCCGACCAGCAGTTCCTGGCCGCTGCCGAACTGCGCGGCACCATCGACACGGCGGTGCACGACGCGATCGCCCAGGTGCGTGAGCAGGCGACCGCCGAACGTGACGCCGCCGTGGCCGCAGCACTCCAGCAGAGCGCAGTCCTGCAGCGCGAGCAACTCGGTTCCGCGTCGGCGCAGGTCCACCAGCAGGTCACGGCCGACCTGTCGGCGAAGAAGGACGTCATCGACGCCCGGCTCGACCAGGTGCATCAGGAGATGCGCGGCGAGCTCACCAAGCTCAGCGACATGGTGTCGGCGCTCGGCCGGACGAACGCCGAGAGCTTCGGCAGCGTCACCAGTTCGCTCCAGGCCCACGCCGAGGTCGCCAACACCCTCGCCGAATCCACCCGATCACTGCGCGAGGCGTTGTCGAACCCGCAGGTGCGCGGGCAGTGGGGCGAGCGGATGGCCGAGGACGTGCTGCGCCTCGCCGGATTCCACGAGAACATCAACTACGTCAAGCAGAACCAGATCGACGGCGGTGGCCGGCCCGACTACACGTTCCCCATGCCCAAGGGTCACGCCCTGTACATGGACGTCAAGTTCCCGATGGCCGCCTACCTGCGCTATCTCGAGGCCGGCACCAACGCCGAACGGGAGATGCACCTCAAGCGCTTCCTCGCCGACGTGCGGCTGCGGGTCAAGGAACTCGCCAAGCGCGACTACGCGGGCGAGAGTTCCGAACCATCGGTCGACTACGTCTTGCTGTTCATCCCCAACGAGCAGCTGACCGGGTTCATCCACGAGCACGACGCGACCCTGCTCGACGATGCGATGGGCCAGCAGGTCGTGCTCTGCTCGCCGTTGACCTTGTTCGCCTTCCTCGGCGTGATCCGCCAGGCGTTCGACAACTACATGATCGAACAGACGAGCGACGAGATCCTCAAGCTGCTCGGCACGTTCGGCTCGCAGTGGCGCAAGTACGTCGACCAGGTCGAGGTCGTCAAGCGGCGCTTCGACGGCGTCGACAAGGCGCTCGATCAACTCGTCGGCACCCGGCGGCGCCAACTGGAGCGGCCCCTGCTCCAACTCGAGGCCCTGCGCCTCCAACGCGGTCTGCCCCTCGACGGTCAGCTGTTCGCAGCCGACACCGACGACGGTGCGTCCGACGACGACACCGAAACGCCTCCGAGCGGCACACTGCGCGCTCTCGGGGCGTGACCACGAGCTGATTGAATCGGTGCTGATGTCCCAGCCTGCGTTCGACTTCGGCGACGACGAACTGGACGACGGCGCGAACCCGACCTACACGGTCGGCGAACTCGCCGAGGCGATCAACTCGTCGATCCAGCGCAGCTTCGGCGACGGCATCTGGGTGCGCGGGGAGATCACCGGCTGGAGCGACCGCGGGAACCACGCCTACTTCACACTCGCCGACGACGCCCTCGTCGGCGAACGCAACGGCGCCGTCATCAACGTGCAGTTCTTCGCCCCGGCGCGGATGCGCCTGCGGCCGATGCTGCAGAAGCACCGGCTCCGGCTGGCCGACGGCATGAAGGTGCGCGTGTTCGGCTACCTCGACTACTACGCCCCCACCGGTCGCATCGGTTTGAAGATGACGGGCATCGATCCGAAGTACACGCTCGGCGACATCGCCCAGACCCGCGACGAGATCGTCCGGCGCCTCGTCGCCGACGGCCTGCTCGACGCGAACGGTCGTCGCCCCTTGTCCCCCGTGCCGTTGCGGATCGGTGCCGTCACGAGCGTCGGCACGGCGGCGTGGCACGACTTCCGGCACGAACTCGAATCGAGCGGGCTCGGGTTCCAGCTGTCGGTCGTCGACGTCAGGGTGCAGGGAGAGTTCGCGTCGGCCCACGTGGCGGCCGCGATCGGCACGCTCGCCCGGCTCGGGAACCTCGACGCCATCGTGGTCATCCGCGGCGGTGGCGCGAAGAACGAGATGGCCGTGTTCGACGCCGAGCTCATCGCCCGCACGATCGCCGCCAGCCCGGTGCCCGTGCTCACCGGGCTCGGTCACGAGGTCGACCGCAGCGTCGCCGACGAGGTGGCGCACACCGCGCTGAAGACGCCCACCGCGTGTGCCGGCGAGCTGATCGGCCGTGTCGGCGCCTACCGGGCCGCCACCGAGACGGCGTGGAACTCGATCGTGCGCCGGGCCGACGCCACGCTCGGTGCGTCGACCAACGACCTGTCCGCCTCGGCCCACCGCATCGCCCGCCACACCCACGCCGCAGTGGAACGCGCCGACGAGCGCCTGACCATGCGCATCGAACGCCTCAGCCGCGTCGGGCCGGCGGCCACCCAACGCGCCGAGGTTCGGCTGACGAGCGCGTCCACGCGCCTCGGCGAACGCTCGCGGACGGCCATCGGGCGCGCCTCGGGTCGGCTCGACGTGGTCGCCGCACGGATCGCCTCCCTCGATCCTGCCGTCCAGGTGGCACGGGGATGGTCGATCACCCGGCGCGCCGACGGCTCCATCGTCCGTTCGGTCGGCGATCTCGCGCTCGGCGACGAGCTCACCACCCTCGTCATCGACGGTTCGATCCGCAGCATCGTGAACGACGTCGCCCCCACCGTTTCTCCCACCGGGTCCCCTGTCACCGAGGATTGATCGCCATGCCCAACGACACCGCACCGTCCAACGCTCAGCCCGGCTACGCCGCCGCGTTGAGCGAACTCGATTCCATCCTCCGCGAGCTGGAGAGCAGCGACGTCGACGTCGATCATCTCGCCGAGCGGGTCGCCCGGGCGGCCGAGTTGATCCAACTCTGCCGCACGAAGATCTCTGCCGCGCAGCTGCGCATCGAAGCGGTCACCGCCGATCTCGACGCCGTCGTGGGTGCCGACCGAACGGATTGACACGGCCGGATCGACGCGGCCCGGATCGAACGGCCGGAAGCCCCAGGCTGAATCCCGATCGGTGCGGCGCGACGAAAGGGTGGCGGACGGCCGGCAGTAGCCTGCGGTCACCATGCCAGGAACGCCACCGCCGACCCTCCGCCGCCTCGCGGAGCGGGTCGACACGAGGCTCGCCGGCCTGCTGGACACCGAGCGCCGGCGCTGGTCGAGCTTCGACAGCGATCTGGCGCACCCGATCGACGAGATCGCCCGCCTCGTGCTCGCCGGCGGCAAGCGGCTGCGCCCGGCGTTCTGCCACTGGGGATACGTCGGCGCCGGCGGCGGCGATGACGACCAGATCGACATCGATGCGGGTTCGGCACTGGAGTTGATGCACGCGTTCGCGCTGTTCCACGACGACGTGATGGACGACGCCGCCACGCGGCGGGGGCAGCCGACGACGCATGCCTTGTCGGCCGCCGAACACGCCGATGCGGGCTGGGCGGGAGAGTCCCGCCGGTTCGGGGACGGCGTGGCCATCCTCGTCGGTGATCTCGCCTTCGTGTACGCCGATCAACTGATGGAGGCGGCACCGGTCGAGGCGATCCGCCTGTGGAACGAACTGCGCATCGAACTCAACATCGGTCAGTACCTCGACATCGTCGGATCCGTGCAGCGCGAACGACGGATCGAGAAGGCCGAACGCATCTGCCGCTACAAGTCGGGCAAGTACACCATCGAGCGCCCGCTGCACCTCGGGGCCGTGCTCGCCGATCCCTCGCGGGCCGACGAGCTGCTGCCGCAGCTGAGCGCCTACGGGCTCCCCCTCGGCGACGCCTTCCAGATGCGCGACGACGTGATGGGGGCCTTCGGTGACGAGACCGCCACCGGCAAGCCCGTCGGCGGGGACCTCATCGAGGGCAAGCCGACCCCGCTGATGGCGCGGGCGGTCGCCCGCGCCGACGCCACCCAGCGCGCCGTCCTCGATCTCGTCGGCGATCCCGACCTGTCGCCCGCCGATGTGGAGCGCATCCAAGAGACCATCGTCGACACCGGAGCCCTCGACGAACTCGAAGTCGAGATCACGCGACTCGCCGCCCTCGCCGTCACCGCGATCGAGGTCGCCGACATCACCCCGGTCGCCACGCGGGAACTCGTCGCGCTGGCCGAGTACGTGACCGTTCGCACCGGGTGAGCTGGACCGTGATGATCTCGATGGCAATGATCCGGGCCGACATGATCTGGGCCGACATGATCTGGGCCGGCTGATGCGTGTCGTCGTCATCGGAGCGGGCCTCGGTGGCCTGTCGGCCGCCGCGCACCTGTCGAATCGCGGCCACGAGATCACGATCCTCGAACGGTCGAGCCGTCCGGGCGGTCGTGCCGGCGTCGTGGTGGCCGATGGCTTCCGGCTCGACAACGGGCCGACGGTGCTCACGATGCCGAACCTGCTGGCGGAGGCGTTCAACGCCGCGGGCGCCGACATGGCCGACTTCGTGACGATCGAGCCGGTCGACCCGATGTACCGCGCCGTGTTCGCCGACGGATCGACGCTGTTCGTGCGCCACGGCCGCGAGGCGATGACCGAGGAGATCCGGACGTTCGCCGGCGCTGACGATGCAGCCGCCTTCGGACGGTTCTGCGACTGGCTGTCCGTGCTCTACCGGACCGAGATGTCGTCGTTCATCGACGCCAACTTCGACTCGCCGCTCGACCTGCTGAAGCCGTGGCGCGCGGGCCTCGAGCTGATCCGGCTCGGCGGATTCGGGCGGCTCGACAAGAAGATCGCCTCGTTCTTCGACGACGAGCGGCTGCGGCGGATCTTCAGCTTCCAGTCGATGTACGCCGGTCTCGCGCCCTACGAGGCCCTCGCCCTCTACGCCGTGATCACGTACATGGATTCCGTCGAGGGGGTCTTCGTGCCGGTGGGCGGCATGCACATGATGGGAGCCGGGCTCGCTGCCGCGGTCGCCGCCGCCGGCGTCGACATCCGGTTCGACACCGCCGTCAGCTCGATCACGCGAGCGAGCGACGGCCGTGTGACCGGCGTGGTCATCGAGGGTGGGGAGCACGTCGCCGCTGAGGCCGTCGTGTGCAATGCCGATCTCCCGGTGGCGTATCGGGAGTTGCTCGACCTCGAGGCGCCGCGGGCGGCACGGGCGGGAAAGTACTCGCCGTCGTGTGTGCTCTGGGTGGCCGGAGTGCGCGGCCTGCCGCCGGCGGACGCCGCCCACCACAACATCCACTTCGGTGCCGACTGGGACGGCTCGTTCCGGGCCCTCATCGACGACGGGGTGCGGATGCCCGACCCGTCGATCCTCGTCACGCTGCACAGCCTCCACGACCGCACGCTCGCGCCGGAGGGCTGTTCGAGCCTCTACGTGCTCGAACCGACCCCGAACCTCGCCGTTCCCAAGCGTGGTGCCCGCATCGACTGGCCGCGCGAGCGGGAGCGGATCGTCGATGACCTCCGACGCCGGACGGCTTCGCTCGGCTACCCCACCGACGTCGTCGTCGAGGAGGTGTACGACCCGACCGATTGGGAACGCATGGGCATGGAACAGGGCACCCCGTTCGCCCTCGCCCACACGTTCTTCCAGACCGGGCCGTTCCGGCCGAACAACGTCAATCGGAAGGCCCCGGGGCTCGTGTTCACGGGCTCGTCCACGCTGCCCGGCGTCGGAGTTCCCATGGTGCTCGTGTCGGGCAAGCTGGCCGCACAGCGCGTCGACGAGTACGCCGCAACGAGACGCAGCTCGTGACGGTGCTGGCTCGCTTCCGTCGTCCGGCCGGTGCGCCGACGCCGACCACGCAGCTGCTGCCGACGGGGCCGCTGACCCTCGACGAGAGTTACGCGTTGTGCCGCGAGTTCAACAAGCGGCACGGCACGACGTACTACTGGTCGACCAAGGTGTTGCCCAAGGTGAAGCAGCATCACGTGCACGCGCTGTACGCCTTCGCGAGGTACGCGGACGACATCGTCGACGAGATGCCGTCGCAGGGCGGCGCCGATCTCTCGACCGAGGCCCGCGCCGCCGCCCTCGCCGACTTCGGCGACCGCTTCTTCACCGATCTCGCCGCAGGGCGCTCCGACGATCCGGTGCTGAAGGCGGTGGTGCACACCGTGCGCGCCTTCGACATCGACCCGACCGCATTCCGACGCTTCCTCCGGTCGATGACGATGGACCTCACGGTCGCGTCGTACTGCACGTGGGACGATCTGCTGGTGTACATGGACGGCTCGGCGGCGGTGATCGGCGAGATGATGCTGCCGATCCTCGAGCCGACCGACTACGACGTCGCGCTGCCCAGGGCGCGGGATCTCGGCAACGCGTTCCAGCTCACCAACTTCCTGCGCGACATCGGCGAGGACCTCGAGCGCGGCCGCCAGTACCTGCCGCTCGAGGACACGGCCCGCTTCGGCGTCGACCTCACGGCCCGCCGCGTCGACGCCGGATTCGTCGACCTGATGCGCTTCGAGATCGAGCGCTGCCGTGCCCTGTACCGGTCGGCCGACGAGGGGATCGATCTGCTCCCCGACCGCTCGGCCCGCTGCGTCGGGGCGGCGCGCACGCTGTACGGGAGGATCCTCGACCGGATCGAAGCGCAGCACTACGACGTGTTCTCCGAACGGGCCCGAGTGTCGACGTTCGAGAAGGCGCGCCTCGTTGCCGGCCTCGTCCGCCGGTGATCCTGACGGTGGCGCCATGAGGGCCGCGAGGGCATTGGCCGCCGTGACCGGCACGGTCACCGCCGCGGCGATGATCGCCACACCGCTGGTGCCGCGCGGTGGCTCCCAGCGCCGCGCCCTGTCGTCGGCCGTCGTGGTGGCGATGGCGGCCACCACCGCGGCCAACGCCGGCGCCCGGTGGGGGACGGCACGCGCGGTCACCGCGCTGGGCGCGGTGACCGCCACCACCGCCGCGATCGAACGGGTCGGGACCGCCACCGGTGTTCCGTTCGGCCGCTACGAGTACACGGGCGCGCTGCGGCCGCAGCTCGCGCGCGTACCCGCGCTCGTGCCGCTGGCCTGGTTCGCCATGGCCGTCCCGGCCCGCGAAGCCGCCACCGCCGCACTCGGACCACGGTCGCGGACAGTGACGCGGGTGGTCGCCGGCGCGGCGGCGCTCACGGCATGGGACCTGTTCCTCGATCCGCAGATGGTCGGCGAGGGGTACTGGGTGTGGGCGCGACGCGGTGTCTACCGCGGGATCCCGCTCGGCAACTACGTCGGATGGTTCGTGACCGGCCTCGGCGTGATGGCCGTCCTCGAACGGACCCTGCCGGTCGCCGACGCCGCCGATGCCGCGGGCGAGCGGCCCGACGCGGCACTCGTCGCCACCTACAGCCTGGTGGGTCTGCTCGAGACCATCGGCTTCGCCCGCTACTTCCGCGATCCGCTGGTCGCCACGGTCGGCGGAATCGGGATGCTCCCGCTCGCCGCGGCGGCGATCGCACGGCGGGTCGCGACGTGACCTCGACCGTCGTGGTCGGCGGCGGCGTGGGTGGGCTCGCGGTCGCCGTCCGGCTGGCCGCCGCCGGCCACCACGTCCGACTGGTCGAGCGCAACGAGGTGGTCGGCGGCAAGCTCGCCACCTACGCGCGCGACGGCTACACGTTCGACATCGGGCCGTCCCTCGTGACGGTGCCCCACCTGTTCGGCGAGCTGTTCGAGCTGGCCGGTTCGTCCCCGCCGGACATGGTGCGGCTCGATCCCCAGTTCCGGTACCACTGGGATGACGGTTCGACGCTGACGGTCGCCGACGACAACGACAGCACGGCCGCCGCGTTCGAGGAGTTCGCCGCGGGTGCCGGCGCGCAGTGGCGCTCGTTCGATGCGCGGGGCCGGCGGATCTGGGACGTCGCCGAGCGCACCTTCCTCGCCGGTCCGATGACGAGCCCGGTGTCGCTGGCGAGACGCTTGCGGTCGCCGTTCGACGTCCCCGCGATCGACCCGTTCCGCACGCTGCACCGCTCGGCCCGTTCGTACTTCGACGACGACCGGCTCGTGCAATGGGCCGGCCGCTATGCCACCTATTCGGGCTCCTCGCCGTTCCGCGCGCCGGCCACCCTCGCCTGCATCCCCCACATCGAGGCGCGCTTCGGGTGTTGGTACCCGCCGGGTGGGCTGGGCACGATCCGCGATGCGCTCGCACGGCTCGCCCGCGAGAGCGGCGTCGAGATCCGCACCGGCACCGAGGCCACCGCCATCACGACCGACGACGGCGGCCGGGTCCGCGGTGTCGTCCTCGTCGACGGCACCGAACTGGCCGCCGACGTGGTGGTGGCCAACGTCGATGCCGAACACCTCTACACCGACCTGGTGCCGGATGCCACGGCGGCGCGGCGGGTGCGCCGGGCCGAACGTTCGACGAGCGGATTCGCGATCTGTGCCGGCGTGCGTGGCCTGACACCGGGCCTGACGCACCACAACGTGTGGTTCGCCGCCGACGAGCGCGGCGAGTTCGAGGCGATCCGGCGCGGCGAACTCCCTGACGATCCGACGATCTACGCGTGCGTCTCGGCGGTCACCGACCCCTCGCAGGCGCCCGACGGGTGCGAGAACTGGTTCCTCCTCCTCAACACCCCGCCGGGAGCGGAGATCGACCGGGAGCGCGGCATCGACGTCGTGCTGAGCCGCTTGGCGCGCCATGGCATTCGGCTCCGCGAGCGGATCGAGTTCGTCCACACGATGACACCGAGCGACATCGCGACGCGCTACCGGTCGCCTGGCGGAGCGATCTACGGCACGTCCTCGGACGGGATGCGCGCCGCGTTCAGCCGCCCCGCGAACCGCGGCACGCACGCCGGGCTGTACCTCGTCGGCGGGTCGAGCCACCCGGGCGGGGGCCTCCCCCTCGTGTTGACGAGCGCGCGGATCGTCGCCGCCATGATCGAGGACGATCGAGACGAATCATGACCGCAGCACGCCGCATCTGCCGATGCACGTGGTTCGCGGCGCGCGCGATCGCGGCCGGTGCCGTGTTCGCGCGTCTGGCGCGCACGGCCGAGGCGGCAGCTCCGGTGCGCCCGACGGTGACGCCCTTCCGATCGATCAGCGTCGTGATACCGGCCCGCGACGAGGCCGGGCGGATCGGCCCGTTGCTCGCCCGCATCGTCGGTGCGCCCGGTGTTGCCGAGGTGATCGTGGTCGACGACGGATCGGGCGACGCGACGGCCGAGCTCGCCGCCCGCCTCGGCGCCCGGGTCGTGCCCGGCGCACCCCTGCCGCCCGGATGGGTCGGCAAGGCGTGGGCACTCCAGCAGGGGCTGATGGCCGCCACCACCGAGTGGGTCGTCACGCTCGACGCCGACACCCGACCCGACCCGGGGTTGCCGACCGCGCTCGTGGCGCGCGCCGAGGGCGACAGGATCGATCTCCTGACGGTGGCCGGACGGTTCGAGTGCCCCACCGCGCCATCGCGGTGGCTGCACGCAGCGATGCTCACCACGCTCGTCTACCGGTTCGGCGCGCCGGGCACCCGTCCCCGCACGGCCACACGCTCGATGGCGAACGGCCAGTGCATGGTGGTGCGCCGCGAACCGTTCCTCGCCCAGGGTGGGCTGACCCTCGTCGCCGGTCACCTCGTGGAGGACGTCGCCCTGGCGCGGGCGATGGCCTCGGACGGTGCCGCGGTCGAGTTCCTCGACGCGACCGATCTGTTGTCGGTGCGCATGTTCGACTCGTTCCGTGACGCCTGGCGCGGCTGGGGCCGGTCGCTGGCTCTTCCCGGCGTGGAGCCGCGGCACAGGCAGCTCGTCGACCTCGCCGTCATCGTGATCGCCCAGGTCCTGCCGCTCCCGCGCCTCGTGACCCGGCGAGGCGATGTGGTCGACGTTGCGCTCGCCTGCGCCCGGCTGGGCACGTTGGCCGGTACCCGGCGGGCCTACGACCGTGCCGACACGGCCTACTGGCTCAGCCCACTCGCCGACCCGCTGGCCGCCCTGGCGATCGCCCGCGGGATCGTCCGCCCGCGGCAGGCGTGGCGGGGGCGGTACTACGGTGGATCACCATGATCCTCGAATCGCTCGACATCACCCCGGACGAGTTCGCCGAGGGGACCGGTTGGGAGATCAAGCCGGAGGGCGCGTGCAAGGCTGACGTCTGCGTGCCGCTCGCCGCGGGCGACGGGTTCGATCTGCTGGCCACGACCGATCGCCTCGGCATGGCCGTGGTGCACGACGCCGACGCCGGGTTGTGGGCGATCGGACCCGAGTCGTTCGGCGGGCGTGCGCTCGTGTCGGCGGAGGCACCCGAACTGGCGCTCGACGACATCGACGGCAACCCGTTCACGCTGTCGTCGTTGCGGGGGCAGAAGGTCGTCATCGTGTCATGGGCGCCGTATTGAGGTTGTGCGTTCGATCTGCCAGGTTGGCAGGCACTCCGCGCTGAACTGCATCCGCTGGGCGTCGAGATCGTGACGGTCTCGCTCGAACTGTCGGGACCCGAGGCGTCGAGGCCGTACATCGACGCCGCCCAGCCCGACCATCCGTCGCTGCTCGATCCGACGCATCGGATGGACGCGTTGTTCGGCGTGGTCAACATCCCGAACGTCGTGTGGGTCGACGAGGACGGCATCATCGTCCGTCCCGCCGAGCCGGGCTGGCCGAGTGCACGCTCCGACATGCCGAAGGAGATGCTCGGTGCGATGCCCGAACTCGGCCGCGCGCCGAAGGCGCCGCCGCCCCCGGCCGACGGGCCTGGCCAATGGGGGGTGTTGCTCTCGGGTCAGGACCGGGCGTCGTATCCCGACGCCATCCGCGACTGGGCGGCCAAGGGAGCCGACAGCGAGTTCGCGCTGACCCCCGACGAGGTCGTGGCGCGGTCACAGCCTCGATCGAACGCCGCGTCGGAGGGCGCCGCACGGTTCGAGCTCGCCAACCACCTGTGGCGGGCGGGCCGGAGGGATGCGGCGATCGCCCAGTTCGTCGAGTGCCATCGGCTGCAGCCCGACAACTGGACGTACAAGCGCCAGGCGTGGTCGCTCGTCGGCAACGAACGTGTCGGTGGCACCTACGGACGGTGGGTCCAGGCACCGATCGCCGGTGAGGAGGCCGACTGGCCGTTCGAGTCGGACTTCCGCTCCGACGTCGAGCGTGTCGAGGTCGGCGGCTACTACCCGAAGACGATCTGACCCAAGACGCTCTGACCCGCGTCTCGGCCGAGCACGCTCAGGTGCCGCAGAACGTCTGGTAGCCGGCCGCGAAGTCCGCCCCGGCGGGCAGGGCGTAGCGCTCGAGACCCGGCCGCTCGTCGAACGGCCGCGACAGCACCTCGACGAGCTGCTGGAACGGTGCGAGGTCGCCCGCCGTCGCCGCGGTGAGCGCCTCTTCCACGAGATGATTGCGCGGGATGTACGCCGGGTTCACCCGATCCATCGCCGCCGCGACCGATGCCCGATCGTCACCGGCGGCAACGAGACGCTCCGACCACCGTTCGACCCACCCGGCGAACGTCGGATCCTCGAGACCGCCCGACGACAGCGCCCGGAAGAACGTCGAGTAGTCGACGCGCTGCGCGGTCATCAGGTCGAGCAGGTCGGTGACGAGGTCGTCGTCATCGGGCCGTTCGTCGCGCAGCCCGAGCTTGGCGCGCATCGCGCTCATCCAGTACCGGTGGTAGCGATCGGGGAACTGCTGCAGCCGCGCCGTGGCGATCTCGACGGCGGTGGGCGTGTCGTCGTCGAACAAGCCGAGCATGGCCTCGGCGAGCCGGGCGAGGTTCCACTGCGTGATCATCGGTTGGTTGCCGAAGGCGTACCGCCCGCCGTGGTCGATCGAGCTGAACACGGTGGCCGGGTCGAACACGTCCATGAACGCGCAGGGTCCGTAGTCGATCGTCTCGCCGGAGATCGTGACGTTGTCGGTGTTCATCACGCCGTGGATGAAACCGAGTGCCATCCACTGCGCCACGAGCGATGCCTGCGCATCCAGCACCCGGTCGAACAGGGCGAGCGCCGGATTCGGCTCGTCGGCTGCCGTCGGATAGTGCCGCGCGATCGCGTAGTCGGCGAGCCGGCGCACGAGTGCGGGATCCTCCTGCGCGGCGGCGTACTGGAACGTGCCGACCCGGAGATGGCTCGCGGCGACGCGTACGAGGACCGCTCCCGGCAGCAGGGTCTCGCGCGCCACGTCGTCGCCCGTCGCCACGACGGCGAGGGAACGGGTGGTCGGCACGCCGAGCGCGTGCATCGCCGAGCTGATCACGTACTCGCGCAACATCGGACCGACCGTGGCCCGACCGTCGCCGCCGCGGGCGAAGGGCGTGCGACCCGAACCCTTCAGATGCAGGTCGCGCCGGCGCCCCGCGCGGTCGACGACCTCACCGAGGAGCAGGGCGCGACCATCGCCGAGCTGGGGCGAATAGCCCCCGAACTGATGGCCGGCGTAGGCCATGGCGACCGGTTCGGCGCCGGCCGGAACGATGTTGCCGACGAGCATCCCGACGCCCTCGGCCGATCGGAGCTCGGTCTCGCTCGTGCCGAGTTCGGAGGCGAGGTCGGTGTCGAGGGCGAGCAGTTCCGGCGCCGGCGCCTGGGCCGCCTGCCAGGGCACGAACAGACCGTCGAGCTCGCGCACGAAGGTGTTGTCGAACGTGAAGGTCACGCCTCGATGCTACGGGCAGTCACGAAGCGGAAGCCGATGAACGTCATCAACACACCGGTCGCCGCCGTGCGGTACGGGCCCTCGATCACGAGCTGGGCGACGGGGAAGACCACGATGCCGACCTGCGCGGCGCGAGCGAACGACCGCGTGACCGCGAACACCGCCAGGAGCGCCCCGACCGCCACCAAGGCGGGCACGGGCGCGAACACCATCGCGCCGCCCACGAACGTCAGCACGCTGCGCCCGCCGCGGAACCCCGCGAAGACCGGCCAGGCGTGCCCGACCATCGCCGCACCCGCTCCGACGTACGCCATCCCCCACACGCCCGGCGGCGCGATCGCAACACCGACGAGCGCCGCGACCGCCCCCTTGGCGACGTCACCGACGAAGACCGGGAGCGCCGCCTGCCGGCCGAGTGTCGCCCTCGCGTTCCAGTACCCGGGGTTGTGATCGCCGACGTCGCGGAGGTCGATCGCGGACCGACGGCGCGCCACCAGGTTGGCCACCGGGATCGACCCGATGAGGTAACCGATCACGGCCGTGACCAGCACACCAGTCGCAGTCGGCACGTCCATCGCATGACAGCATGACGGACGATGGGCCGGATCGCGTCGTTCCACCTCGTGGCCGAGTCGACCTGGCGCGCCCCGCTGGCGATGGGCCGACTCGGTACCGATCGGTTCCGGCTCGCCCGCACCCCGGGCCTGGTGTTCTGGCGTCTGCTCGGCACCGGACGCGCCGGCGACACGAGCACCGGCATCGATCCGCGGCGGACCGCCGTGTTCGCGGTGTGGGACAGCGAGCCGGCGCTCGACGACTTCCTCGCCACGAGCGCGATCGGCCGGCGCTGGCACGCACTCGACGACGTGTGGCACGTCCGGCTGCGCAGCCTCGGCGGGCACGGTCGGTGGCGAGGGATCGATCCGCTCGACGGCCTCGACTCCGGTGATGCCACGGGTCCGGTCGCCGTGGTCACCCGTGCCGACGTCCGGCTCGGCTCGTGGCTGACGTTCGTCCGCGCCGGACGTGTCGTGGACGGAGAGTTGCACCGCGCGCCGGGCCTCATCGACGTGGTCGGGATCGGCGAAGCACCCGTCGGGCGACTGGCGACGTTCAGCCTGTGGGCCTCATTGGACGCGGCCCGGTCGTTCGCCTACTCGACGCCCGAGCACGTGGACGTCGTCCGCCGCACCCGCGACGAGCACTGGTACCGCGAGGAACTGTTCGCCCGCTTCGAACCGTTCGGGTCGAGCGGGCGCTGGAACGGCCGCGACCCGCTCGCCGCCTCCGTTCATCCGGGGACGGGTCCGGAATGAACGGAGGGGTCACTCGAGGCAGAGCAGCGACATCGCCGCGGCATGGGCGGGCGGACTGTCGGACGCGCTGACCTCCGTCCGCGTGCGGGCGAGCGCCACGGCCGGATCCGCCCCGTCGCGCAGGTGGCGATGGAACGAGCGCATCACGTCGACCGTGGCAAGGTCGTTGACGATCGTCACCGGCGCGACGACGTGGCCGACCCCGATCCCCAACAGGGCGCTCGCCGTACCGATCAGTTCGTCGCCCACGCTGACGGCGGCGATTCCGGCGTTGCACGCGGGGAGCACGACGACGCGCGGTGGGGCGCCGAGGGACTCCAGGTCGTAGACGGTCAGGGGCCCGTCGACCAGTTCGAGCGAGGAGAACATGGGACTGTCGCTGCGGAAGTGTCCGTGGCACGCGACGTGGGCGATGTCGGCCGTCGCCAGCAGGTCCAGCGCGGCCGCCACGGTCGCGTCGGATCCGACGAGCGTCCTCGCCCCGGTGAACGTCGAACGCACCGCATCGACCTCGCCGGGCCCGTCGTCCAGTCGAGGGCCGGCGATCACCACCACCTGCGGCCGCACCGGCAGTCCGACCGGTGGCGTCCAGCGTGTCGCGCTCGACGCGATCGAGTGCGGCATGCTCGGTGAGCGACGGGAGGCCACCCCAGGGCAGGTTGTGCAGGACGCCCGTCGGGACGATGACCAGCTCGTCGCCGTCGACGCGCAGCGGACGCAGCAACGCGTCGTCCAGTTGGGCGAGCGCATCGGTGAGCGACGCGAGCGAGGCCGCCTGCGAGGCCGCTGACGACGATCGGCGGGCGAGACTCCCGAGCCCGAAGCCCACCTGATCGACCAGGCCGAGCAGGTCCGTCGCCGCCGCGAGCCCGGCGTGCAGCCGGTAGCGCCGGTCCGACACGACGACGGCGTGGATCACCCCATCGGCCTCGATGAACTCCACCAGCCGGCGACCGGCGCCGAGCCGGTCCTGCAGGTCGTCGTGCGCGACGGACGGTTGGCCGGCTCCGTCGATGGCGCCTCCGACGAGCCGGGCCAGGTCGCGCACGACTGACTCCTGCCGCCGGACATCCGCCTCGAGACCGCCGTCGAACGAGCCGGCGCGACGCGCCTCGTCGAACGCGGAACGCCGCTGGCGGAGTTCGACCAACGCGGCCGCCAGTGGCGAGTCGGCGGGCGGGCGCACCGTCGGCATCGCCAGAGCATTCGCGCGGACGCGCTCGGCCCAGCGGAACACTTCCCGCGGGCGACGATCCTCGAGCGCCAGCCGGAGACCGAGTCGGGCCAGCCGCTCGGCGTGGGCGGTGGCTCCGACTCGCAGTTCGGTCGCCCCGAGCGTCTGCTGATGGTCGGCCAGGATGCGCAGACCCGCCGCGGCGGCGCGCTTCGCCCCGCCGCGTTCGCCTTCCGAGGCACGCAGGTGCGCGGTCGCCAACCACGCGGCGGCGCGCCGGTCGGTCCGACCCCGATCGCGGGACCGGGCGGCGATCTGCAATTGGTCACGGGCGAACTGCGCATCGCCGAGCCGGAGAGCGGTCTGGGCCGCCGCCACGCGCACGGCCGACGATTCCGACCCCCATCCGAGCCGTTCCAGGTCGCCGGCGATCCGTTCCGCCCGTGCAGCCAATTCGTCGTTCCACGACGATTCGGTGGACTCAGCCGCGACCAGCGCGACGAATTCGGCGATCGCGACCCATCCGGAACGGCCGGCGGCGCGGAACTCCTCGCCAGCGGTCGTCGCCTCCCGGTAGGCCGCGTCCGTGTCGTTCTGGGCGAGGCAGGCGCGGGCCAGGAGCAGGCGCGCCTCGGCGAGGTCCGTCACGTCGCTGACACCTTCGAGCGTGCGGACGGCGAGTTCGGCATTTTCGCGCGCCTCGGCGTGCAGCCCGGCGGCGATCATCAGCGCGCAGCGATCGGACGCGAGCACGCCGGCGCTCCGGCCGGGGTAACCGACCCGGGCGTACAGTTCGTCGGCACGCGGCGAACGACGCCAGCGCGGTGACGATGTCGCCCTGCACGCCGGCGGTGAACCGTGGTTGTGGGCCGCTCCTCCGGCCAGGAAGAACTGACCGTGTCGGCGGCGAGACGCTCCGGCGATCGTGGTGTCCGTCAGCGCTTCGTCGATCTGGCCCTGGTAGGCGAGCACGACCGCCCGATTGCACCGCAGGCGCGCCTCGAGCACACGGTCGTCGCCGCCGAGCGATGAGCGCCAGCGCCCTGGTGTACGCCTCGACCGCTTCGGCCGGGCGACCCAGCTGCTCGATCACCACTGCCCGCTTCATCTCGAGGTCGCCGCGTTCTGCCGCCGGCAACTCGTCGCCGATCGAGTCGGCGATGTCCAGCGCTTCCTCGGGCCGCCCGCGTGCGGCGACGACCGACACGAGCGCGCTCGTCACTTGCGCGACGCGAGCGCGATCGTCGAGCTCCTCGCCGAGCTCGATGGCCGCGCGGAGATGCTGCTCGGCGTCCGGAAGGCGGTTGAGCTCCCGCTCGGCCAGCGCCTGCGCCCAGAGCGCGACCAACCGGGCACGACCGGAGATGTCGTCGTGCCGAGGATGCGTCGCGCGGCGTCCAGTGACTCCGACGGCGAATCGTGACGCGACCGGAGCGCGGCGAACGCCGCCGCGAGCGCAGCGTCGTCTGGGGGCTCGGGCACGCGCGACAATATTGCCGGTATCACGTCCGGTCTCAAGTACTCATGATCGGTAGTGCACAGCGAAGGAGTCCTCATGAGGCGTTCTGCACCCCGTCCGCGCCAGCCGTACCTCGACGACAAGGGTCAACCGCGCCTGCGAGCGGTGCTGACGCCGCGAGGCCCGATCGAGTACCGACCCGGACAGGCGCTCATCGACCTGCGTCGCTTCGACGATGGGAGCGATTCACCGGACGCAGATCGTCGAGCGGGTCGGCAAAGTCGCCGGAAGTCGAGTTGCGCACCGACGAGACCGACGCGCGGCAGACCGAGCGCTCCCGGTTCCTGCGCGTCTACTTCGATCCGACGGTCGACGTGACCCGCCTGATCCGACAGATCGAGGAAGATCCCGAGATCCGGCCAGGAGCGGTCGCGCCCAACACCGTGTTCAGGATCGGTCGTTCACCGCCGACCCGATGCACTTCACGGGCTTCGGCGCAGATCCGATGCACTTCACCGGTTTCGGCGCCGATCCGATGCACTTCACGAACTCGAGCACGGCCCGCCCGTCGGTCCGGCCATCGTTGCTCGACGACTCGCCGCGGCAGAGCATCGGGCCGGGCAAGGCGGTGATCGCGATCCTCGACACGGGGATCCCGGCCGACGGGACACCGTGCGCAGAGCGACGTCGACTTCGTGGGCATCGGCAGCGCCGTCTCGCGATCGCGCCCGACATGAACGCCGACGCGTACCTCGACATCGCCGCCGGCCACACCACGTTCATCCGCACGATCATCCAGCGGGCGTCACCGGTGGCCGACGTGCTGGTCGAGGGCGTCATCCACAACGACGGCGACGGCGACGAGTTCGACATCGCCAACGCCCTGCAACGCGTCGACGAGGCCATCGTCGACAAGAGCCGCCTGATCGTCAATCTGAGTTTCAGCGGTTACTACGACGGAGACCTCGCCCCGCCGCTCATCGCGTTCTGGATCCGCGAACTCGTCGACCAGGGCGCCGTGGTCGTCGCCGCGGCCGGCAACGACGGCGCCTGCCGTCCGAAGTTCCCCGCAGCGATGCCCGAGGTGCTCGCCGTCGGATCGCTCGGGCCGTGCGGGCCGTCGCCCTTCTCGAATCACGGGCCCTGGGTCGATGCCTCGGCGCCCGGCGAGGACCTGATCAGCGAGTTCTTCGACCAACTTCGACGGCGCCTACGAGGCGATCATCGCCGGACTCGGTCCCGGACATCGACGACTTCGCCGGCTGGGCGATGTGGAGCGGCACGTCCTTCGCGACGCCGACCGTCGTCGGCGCGCTCGCCGAAATCGTCGAGGCGTGCGACTGCCCGGCCCGGATCGCGGTCGACAAGCTGCTGCGCCGGCCCGGGCTGTACCGCATGCCCGACTATGGCATCGTCGTCAATCGGGTCTTCTGAGATTCCGCGTATCACCGCCCGGAGTCCGCGCTCCTGACAGGCGTGACAATCGCCGAAGCGCCGCTCCGAGCGCCTCGCCTACACTCGGCGCCAATGGACGTCGGGGACCTGCTCCGACGAGTCATCGAGGGCGACCAGCGGGCATGGGACGAACTCGTCGGGCGGTTCGGTGGTCTCGTGTGGTCGATCGCCCGCGGGTACCGTCTCGGCGCCCTCACCGACGACGTCGTCCAGACCGTGTGGCTGCGACTCGCCGAGAACTGCGACCGGATCCGCGAGCCCGAACGGCTCGCGGCGTGGCTGGCGACCACGACGCGCAACGAAGCGCTGCGCGTGTCGAACAAGCAGGCCCGGACCCGCAGCGTCAGCGATCTCCCGGAGCGGGCCGACGCGAGTGCGTCGAGTCTCGACGAGATCGTCACCGACGACGACACGCTGCGCCACGTGCTCCACGGGTTCGCCCAGCTGCCGCCGAAGGATCAGGACCTGCTGCGGCTCCTGTGCACGGTGCCGCCGCTCGACTACGCCACGATCGGTGAGCTGCTCGGGCGGCCGGTCGGCAGCATCGGCCCGAGCCGCGACCGCGCCCTGGCGAAGCTCAAGAAGCTGCTCCCGCCAGGACTCGACGACCGTCACCGACGGCCCAGCCGAAAGGATGAGGCGGGATGACCGACGAACCCATCAACCACCCGACCGACGACCCGACCGACGAGCAGACGAGCCGGTCGATGATCACCGACGACGACCTGCTCGACCTGCTCGGTCGCGCCATCGACGCCGCCGACCCCGTGCCCGATCGGGTGCTCGACGGGGCCCGGGCGGCGTTCACGTGGCGCACGATCGACACCGAGTTGGCCGAGCTCGTGTTCGACTCGACACAGGAACTCGCCGGTGTGCGCGCCGCGGAGGCCAACCGGCAGGTGACGTTCAGGGCACCGGGCGTGGAGATCGAGGTGATGGTGATCGAGAACGGGACGCGCCGTCTGGTCGGTCAGCTCGTTCCACCGGCAGTGCACACCGTGCAACTCGTCGGCGCCGACGCGGTGCATTCCGTGGAGTCCGACCGTCTCGGGCGGTTCACGTTCGACGTGCTCGAACCGGGACCGGTGCGCCTGGCCGTGTTGGCCGCGGACGGCACGCGCCTCGTCCAGACCGAGTGGGTCCTGTTCTGAACCCGTCTGTCACCGTTCATTCCGGACCCGTCCCCGAATGAACGTTGCTCAGTCGTGGATCCACACGGTGGAGCCGAGTGGGAGCAGATTCTGTCCCCAGATGAGGTCCATCACGGGGTTGACGACGCGGACGCAGCCGTGCGACGCCGGGAAGTTCGGCACCTTCGGTGCGCCGTGGATGGCGACGCCGCCGACGATGAACTTCGGACGGTAGAGCGACCCGAGGTCGCCCTCGTAGCGGACGACGTCGCTCTGGCGGTAGGTGTTGAACGTGCCCGTCGGCGTGATGGCGATGCCGATGACGCGGTTGCCGGCGGCCTTCTGGTCTTCCTCGTCGTAGCTCTTGCCGTTGCCGGTCGAGACGTTCCAGATGTACTTCATCTGCCCGTTCTGGATGAGGTAGGCGATCTGCTTGCCCTTGTCGACCTCGAGCAGCGTCCCCGAGTTGCGCCCCGCCGCCGGACGACAGAACTCGGTGTTGAGCGCGGCGGCCGTGGCGCTGTCGACCACCGTGGTGGCGGGCAGGCCCTTCCACTTCTGGAACGCCATCACGGCCTGCGTGGTGGTGAGGCCATAGGAGCCGTCAGCGGCCTGCACCCAGAATCCCAGTGCGGCGAGGCGGTTCTGCAGGTCGGCGACGGCGGTGCGCGACGATCCGATGATGATCGGGCCGACCGGGGAGGTGGCGAAGCCGACCGCCGGCGTGCCGCACGTCGGCACCGGCGAGTTGACCGGGGCGCCGAACGGAGCCGGCGCGGCGGCACCGATGAAGTAGCCGGCGAGGTCGGCGAGCAGGTTGCCGCCCGCCTCGGTGAACATCGAGAAACCACGGCTCGACACCGGCACGATGGCGTGGTTGGCCAGGACCTGTGCCGGACGGACGACGTTCATGGTCGACGTGGTCGGCTTGGTGCCAGGAGCCACCGTGCCGGCGGTGCCGACGCTGATGAAGCCGGGCACGAGCGTGTCGACGCTGGTGGCGTTCAGCACGACGGCCGCGACGTCAGGGCGACCGATCGCCGGGTTCGCGGCCACGGGCACCTCGAACGTCCAGCCCGGCTGCGCGCGGGTGGTGCCGCCCAACGGGTTGAGCGCGGCGATGCGGGTGTCGACGATGCGGGTCGGTGAGGTCATCGGCACGAAGAGCCCGGCCGTGTCGGCGGGCGCGGCAGCTGCCGGTGTACGTGCCGACGAGGTCGATGATCAGGTCGCCTCCGTTCTCGGAGAAGATCGTGATGCCGCCCGACGGATCGACGGTGACGATCGCCTGGTTGGCCGCCACGGCCGGGAAGCCGGTCGGCGAGTTCAGGTTGGAGGTGGACGGCTGGGCGCCGCCCTGCGGGTACACCTGCCAGTAGCCGGGCACCCCGGTGACCGCGGTGAGGTTGACGGCGACGGCGCTGGCGCCCGCCGCGCCCGGCACGGCGAAGTTGCGGGCCTCGCCCGCCTTGAACGTGCTGACGTTGCGGGTGTCGAGCACGCGGGTGGGTGCCGCGAGCGGCTGGAACCGGCCGGCGGTGGCGCTGTCGGCAGCCGTGTAGTACCCCAGGAGGTCGACGATGACGTTGCCGCCCGCGCTGGCGAACACGTCGACCACGCCGTCGGCGCCGACCGGGACCGTCACCAGGTTCGGGATGGCGTTGCGGGCGAGCGCCTGCTGCTCGTCGACGTTGAGGTTCGACGCCTCGGGGCGGGCGCTCGTGTGCGGCCACACCGTCCAGTAGCCCGTGCCGGCGGGGCCGGTGACCGTGAGATTGAGCACCGCGGCGACGACCGTGCCGGGTGCCGGCAGCGGAGCGACGCCCGTGACGCTGACCGACAGCGACCCGCCGGCCGCCAGCGGCGTCGATTGACGCGTGTCGAGGAGCCGTTGCGCCGTGGGCATCGCCACGTAGGCACTGGTGGCACTCGCCGCCGAGGCGACCGATCCCGGCAGGGCCGTGGTCGTGATCACCGAACCGGCCACGATGACGCCGAGCACAGCCCCCGAGAGAAGTCGCCGAAAACGCATGTGACCAGGCTAGAGGGCCATTCGCCGCGACACATGTCCCATCGCGCGCACCGGACCGCACCGACGGGACTCTCGACCTCACCGCGATTGTAGAAACGACCGCCAGCCACCGAAGCGCGTGATGTCCGTGGCGCGCTCGACCCCCACCGGTTCGCACACGAAACCGTTCACCCACGACCCGTCCGCGAGTTCGAGCTTGCCGATCGCCAGCGGGGCGGGGATCCCGTCGACGAACGAGCCGAACTGTTCGATCGGCACGTCCCACACCTCCACCTCGATCGCCGCCCCGTCGTCCGGGACGCGGACGAGCCCGGGCTTGGCGGGCATCGTGTCGGCAAGGGCGACGAGCCGGTACGCCGGTGCCGTGGTCGTGCGGGCCGCGAGCCGGGCGCCCCGCTCGAGGAGTTGGTGGTTCAACGGCTGGCCGGCGAGGTGGGCACCGACGACCGCCAGCGGCACGGATCCGGAGCGATCGACGATCACCGGCTCCTCGGCCGGTCCGATCCGGGTACCCGTGGCACCGAGCGGACGGTCGACCATCCGTTGATAGCGGTCGGCCAGGTCGAGCAGGAACCAGTCGGAGCACGCCGGCGCCACCAGGGTGAAGCCGACGGGAAGCCCCCGCTCACCTGGCCGCTCCACCCTGGCCCGCTCCACCCTGGCCCGCTCCACCGGCCGACGGCAGGAAGCCGCCGGGGACCGCGACGGCACAGAGGTCGAGCAGGTTGACGAACGTCGAGAACAGGCCGAGCCTGGTGTTGATGCCGATCGGGTCGGCCTCGACGGCGGCCAGCGTCGGGACGGTCGGCACCGAGGGCACGACGATCGCATCGACGCCGGCCCACGCCGTCGCCGCTCGCTGCGCCAGCTCACGGCGCCGGTATTCGGCCCGGAAGAGGTCGCGGGCGCTGAATCGCCGCCCCCCGGTGATGATGTCGCGTGGCACGGCATGGACCTCGGTGGGATGCGCATCCAGGAACTCCCCGATGGCGGCGTCTCGTTCGGCGAGCCACGGCCCGTCGTACAGGAGGTCGCCGACCTCGAGGAACGGCCCGACATCGATCGGGCGCAGTCGCACGCCGAGCTGGGCCAGCTCCTTGCGTTGGACGTCGAACATCTCGGCGATCGGCGCGTCGCACCGCGCCAGGACATCGTCGTCGGGGATCCCGACGACGATGTCCTCGGGCGCCGCGGCCGCCCGCTGCCGACGGTCGGTGATCGGACGGGCATAGATGTCGGCCGCGTCGCGGCGGGCCATCACGTCCAGGACGAGCGCCGCGTCGCGGGCGGTGAGGGCGAACACCGACACGCAATCGAGCGACCGGCAGGCGGGAATCACCCCGGTCGTGCTCACCAGTCCGTTCGTCGGCTTGCAGCCGACGATGTTGCCGAAGGCGGCCGGGATCCGGCCCGACCCGGCGGTGTCGGTGCCGAGCGCGAACGGGACGAGACCGGCGGCGACCGCGACGCCCGACCCGGAACTCGACCCGCCCGGCACCACGGCGGGATCGAACGGGTTGCGCGGCGTGCCGTACGGCGAGCGTGTTCCGACCAGGCCGGTGGCGAACTGGTCGAGGTTCGTCTTGCCGACGACCACCGCCCCCGCCGTGGTCAGGAGGTCGACGGCCGTGGCCGAGGTCGCCGGCACCGAACCGAACGCCGGGCATCCGGCGGTGGTCTCCAGACCGGCGACGTCGATGTTGTCCTTCACCGCGAACGGGATGCCGGCGAGCGCACCCCGGGCCACTCCGCCTTCGGGCCCCATGGCCACACGATCGGCATCGGCGCGGATGCGGTCCGGCTCGATCCCGCCGATCCACACGGCTCGATCGTCGTTGCCCGCGATGCGCGCCAGGGTGGCGTCGATCACCTCGCGCACCGAGAACTCACCGGCGCGATAGCCGTCGAGCAGCCCGGCGACCGTGGCAGGGATGTCGTCGATCACGCGCCGAGCGACGCGAGCAGAGCCGATGAGTGGGCGACCGCGCCGAACACACCTCCTTGCATCGTCACCATCTTCAGCGCGGCGCGGTAGTTGCCCGGATCGGTGGCCCCCGTGCAGTCGCTGAGCAGCAGGCATTCGTATCCGCGATCGTTCGCTTCGCGCATCGTGGTGTGGACGCACACATCGGTCGTGATGCCCGTGAGGATGATGTGCGTGATGCTCGCGGTGCGCAGCACGAGGTCGAGTTGCGTGGCGTAGAACGCTCCTTTGCCCGGCTTGTCGATGATCGGCTCGCCGGCGATCGGCGCCACCTCGGGCACGATGTCCCAGCCCGGTTCGCCACGCACGAGGATCCGACCACACGGGCCGGCATCGCCGATCCCCGCCCCGATCCGGCGTGATCGCCAGAGCTTGTTCGGCGGCAGGTCGGACAGGTCGGGCTCGTGGCCTTCCCGGGTGTGGATCACGAGCATGCCGGCGGCTCGCGCCGCTTCGAGCACACGGGCGGTGGGCTCGAGGCCGGCGCGGGTGAGGTCGAGGTCGTAGCCCATCGCGTCGACATAGCCCCCCGGCCCGCAGAAGTCGGTCTGCCAGTCGATGTTGATCAGCGCCGTCCGGCTCGGCTCGATCACGCCGTCGTACGGCCACGGATACGGGTCCGCCTCGATGGCGGCGTAGCGGGCCGGGCCCTCACTGGGGATGATCGCCGCGGGCGCGCTGGGGGCGGGTGCGGTGCTCGTGTCGGTAGCGGTCACGATGGTTCCTTCCGATCGGTGCGGTGTTCAACGCGCCGCATCGAGTGCGGCGAGGACGGGTTCGGTGAGTCCGACGGCGCCGAAGATGCCTCCCGACATCTCGACCATCGACACGGCATGCGGGAGGGCGGCGGGATCGAGCGGCGCACACGCGTCGACGACGAGCAGGCACTCGTATCCGCGGTCGTTGGCGCTGCGCATCGTGGAGTGCACGGTCGACTCCAGCCCGAGGCCGACGAGCAGCAGGTGATCCGTGCCGCGCGATCGCAGCACGGCATCGAGCGGTCCGCCGAAGAAGGCGTCGATGCCGGCCGCGGTGACCGCGCTCGATCCGGCGATCGTCGGCACCGCGACCGGGGCGAACTGGGGTGAACGCCGGGACCGCGACGGGCTCCCGTGGTCGATCGTGATCACGGTGTCGACCGCGCCGGCGAGGCGCCCGATCGCACCGACCACGCCGGCGGGGTCGTGACAGCGGCTCCACCACTCGTCGTTCCATCCGGCGACGATGAGCGCCGTCCGCTCGAGCGTCAGCACGCCGTCGTACGGCCACGGGTACGGCGTCGTCCCGCCGACAACCCCGGCGGGCTCGGCGTTCGGGTCGACTCCCACGGCTGGTTCACCGACCGCTCGTTCCAGCGTCATGTGAGCGCCTCGATCAGTTCGGCGAAGGCGGCCGGAGCCTCGACCTGCGGAAGATGGCCGACGCCGCCGATGACGTGGACCGATCCGTGCAGCAGGTCGGCGGCGCGTCGTGCGGCGTCGTGGCGCACGGCGGGAGACCGTTCACCGACGGTGATCACGACTCGCACCGCGCCGTCCGCGGGAACCGGGCGCGGCTCGAAGCGGGCGAAGCGGGGCACCTCGCAGGCGATGAGGCCGGCGCGTGCCGCGACCGCGGCACGGCCGTCGGGACCGAGCTGATGCCAGCCGTCGGCGCCGACGAGCGCGGTCATGTACTCGACGGCACGGGCACGGCGTCGGTCGGATTCGGACGCCATGTCGTCCCGTCCGGCGTCGAGGCGATCGGCGGCGAGGCGTTCGGCACCCCGCCGGATCATCGCTTGGAGTTCGGGAGCGGCGGAGCCGACGAGCGGTTCGTGCAGCACCGCCACCGAGATGCCGGCCGGACGGCGGGAGGCGGCGATCACACCGAGCGTGGCGCCGCCACTGACCCCGACCCATGCGGCCGGTCGCCGGCTAGAGCGCCCGGATCGATCCCGTTGGAGACGAGGTCGAGTCGGTCGAGGACGAGGTCGACTTGCGCGTCGAGATCCATGGCGTGTTCGCCCGGCCCGTATCCGGGGCGAACGACGCCGTGAACCCGCCGACCGGCCGCGCTGAGCGCGGTCTTCGTGGTCGCAAATGACTCGGGTCCGACCCCGACGCCGTGCACGAGCACGACGTCGGGGCGGTCATCGGAGCCTGGGAGCGAACACATGTCGGCGATGTTGTGGAGAGGGATGTGGTGTGCCGGTCAGCTCGTCGAACCGGTGACACCTTGGACGAAGAAGTCCATCTGCTCGATGTCGGCGTACGTCGGCGTCTCACCCTCGGCGTACACGGTGTCGCCGTCCTGATTGACGACGGGTCCGGTGAACGGTGAACCGCCGGCGGCGAACGAGGCCTTGGCGGCGTCGATCAGCGCAATCGTCTCGGGCGTGACCATCGATCCGAAGGCCGACTGGATGAACGGGTTGTCGCCGGTCTGCAGACCGACCCGGTAGTCACCGTTGTACGGGCTGCTGGCGAATTTGCCGTCGATCACCGTCTGCACGATGTCGGTGTAGAGCGCCGTCCAGTCCCATTCCGAGCCGGTGATCCAGCCCTTGGGGGCGAGTTCGGACGCATCGGCGTGGTAGCCGACGGAGTAGACACCAGCGGCTTCGGCGGCCTCCACGATCGTCTTGGTGCAGTCCTGGTGCTGCGTGATGACGTCGGCGCCCTGATCGATCAGCGTCTGTGCAGCCTGGGCCTGCAGTGCCGGATCGCACCAACTGCCCGTCGACACGGCGATCGTCTTGATGTCGGGGTTCACCGACTGCGCGCCGAGCGTGAAGGCGTTGATGTTCGCCAGGGTCTGCGGGATCGGGAAGGCGTAGACGTAGCCGAGCGTGCCGGTCTTGCTGACCTGACCGGCCGCGATCCCTGCCGTGTAGACCGGCTCGTACACGGTGCCGAAGTACGTTCCCATGTTGTCGAGCTTGGGCTCGGTCTCGAGGCCGCCCTGGTGGACGAACACGACGTCGGGATTCTTGGCGGCGAGGTTCTCGGCGAACTCGAGGTGGCCGAAGCTCGTGGCGAAGATCAGATCGGCTCCCTTGTCGATCATGTCCTGCATCACCGCTTCGGACTCCGCGGTCTCGGGCACGTTCTCGGCCTGCAAGACGGTGAGGTCGGGGAACGCCGTCTTGACTGCCTCACTCCCGGCGTACGCGGCCTGGTTGTACCCGAAGTCGTCCTTCGGCCCCACGAAGATGAAGCCGACGGTGTCGACGTCGCCAGTGGCAGCTGGGGCTCCAGTGCCATCGGCGGCGGTCCCGGCGGCGGGCGCGGCGGAATCGGCGGGTGCACTCGAGTCACTGCCGGCGTTGTCGTCGGAGCCACACGCAGCGGCCACGAGGGCCAGTGCGAGCAGCGCCGGGACCACGGCAGCTCGGGTACGTCGGATGGTCATGGTTCTCCTCCATCGGGGGTTGGGCATTGGGGGTTCGGTTCCGCGCGTTCACGGTTTGTTCGGCGGCTCGGTGTTCGGTGATGGGTGGCCCGGGGGCGCGGCGGGCCGGTCAGAAGACCCGACTGAGCGACTCGGGTGCCTCGTTCGCCCGGCGGCGGCTGAGGGCGGCGACGATCACGATGACCGTCAGGTACGGCACCGCCTGGAGGAGGTACTGCGAGATGTCGGTGCCGCGGGCCTGGAGTTGCAGCTGGAGCGCGATCGCACCGCTGAACAGGTAGGCCCCGATGATCGCCTTCAGCGGGTCCCACGCCGCGAAGATCACGAGCGACACGGCGACGAAGCCGCGCCCCACCGTCATGTTCTCCGACCAGTTCAACGTGAATGCGGTCGACAGCTGGGCGCCGCCGAGGCCGGCGAGCGAGCCGCCGAGCACGGTGGCGAGGTATCGGATCTGCGTGGCCGACATGCCGTAGGCGACGAGTACCTCCGGGCGTTCACCGGCGGCGCGCACCATGAGTCCGAACCGGGTGCGGAACAGCACGAGCCACGCCAGCGGGCCCGAGATGATCGCGATGTAGGTCAGCGGGTCGTGGTCGAACAGGATCGGTCCGATGAACGGGATGTCCGAGAGCAACGGGATCGGGACCGAGGCGAAGGCATTCACGCCCTGGCCGACGTAGTCCTGCCCGAACAGGGCGGTCAGGCCGATCCCGAGGAAGGTGACGACGAGCCCGGTGGCGATCTGGTTGGCACCGCGGGTCAGCACCATGAACGCGTGCACGAGCGCCAGGAGGGCACCAGCGGCCGCGCCGGCGAGGGCGCCGAGCCACACGCTGCCCGACTCGATGCCGACGACGTAGGCGGTGAGCGCGCCGGCGAGCATCGACCCCTCGGTGCCGAGGTTGATCACCCCGGACCGCTCGGTGAACGTCTCGCCGACGACCGGGAACAGGATCGACGTACCACCGGCCACCGCGCCGGTGAGGACTGCTTCGATCATCAGACTTCCTTCCGCTGGGCGAACCCGAGCACGGCGAGCAGGACGAGTGCCATCAGCACGTTGACCGCGGCACCGGAGAGCCCCGCACTGATCTTCAGGCCGAAGCCACCGACGAAGATGGCGGCGAGCGCGATCGACGACACGATCGCTTTCAACGGCTGGTGGCGGGCGAGCCATGAGGCGAGGAAGGCGATGTAGCCGTAGCCCGCCAACATGTCGGGACGGAGCCTGGCCTCCACTCCGGTGACCTCCACCATGCCGGCGATCCCGGCCAGGGCACCGCCGACGAGCATCGCCCCGACGGCGAGACCGTCGACCCGGAAGCCCGACCGCCGTGCCGCCTCGGGGTTGCCGCCGAGCACGCCGAGCCGGAAGCCCCAGGCGGTCGAACGCAGCAGCCACCAGATCACGAACGCCGCGACGACCGCGAGGAGGATGCCGGCATGCACCCGCTCGCCCCACAGGATCGGCAGGCGGCTGTGCGAGTCGAGTTCCTCGGAGAAGGCCTGACCCAACGAAGCGGGGTCCTTCCAGCGCTCGAACACCAACCAGCTCAGCACGAGGCCGGCGACGTAGTTGAGCAGCAGCGACGTGATCGCTTCGTTCGCATGCGTCGTGAGCCGGAGCACAGCGGGGATCGCCGACCAGGCAGCGCCGGCCGCGGCGCCCGCCAGCAGGAGCAGCACCAGGGTGGCCGCCTGCGGCAGGCTCCCGTCGAGGGCGAACGACATGCCGACGGCACCGATCGCACCCATCACCATCTGGCCCTGGCCGCCGATGTTGAACAGTCCGGCCCGGGCGGGCACGACCACCGCGAGCGCTCCCAACAGCAGCGGCGCGGTGCGGATCAGCGTCTCGCCGATACCGGTCGAGTCGCCGAACGCCGAGTCCCACATGGCTCGGAGCGCTTCGACGGGGTCGGCGCCGTTGACGGCGAGGAAGAGGGCGTAGAGGACGACGGCCGCGCCCAGGGCGAGCGTCCAGCGAATGACGCCGGAGAACGAGCCGACGCGCAGGCGGCGCGGCCCACTGCTGTCGGAATCGGGCGTGTCGGTGGCGGGCGGCTCGACGTCGGGAATCGTCCCTGGATCGGATCGGAGGCCGGCATCGGGTGCGACGACGGCGTCGGGTACGGCGGTCATGCGGCGGTCTCCTCGTCGTGCGATCCCTCGAGCATCAAGCGGCCGATCTGCTGACGGTCCGCTCCGGCGGCGCTGACGATTCCCGCGATGTGCCCGTCGTGGAGGACGAGGATCCGGTCGGCGACCATCATCAGTTCGTCGAGATCCTCGGACACCATCAACACGCCGACGCCGGCGGCGCGGCGTTCGAGCAACAGTTGCTGGGTCTCGCGCACGGAGGCGACGTCGAGGCCCCGACTCGGGTAGGCCACGACGAGCAGCGACACACCGTTGGCGGTGAACGCCCTCGTGAGCATCACCCGCTGCACGTTGCCGCCCGACAGCGAGTCGACCCGGCGATCGAGGGAGGCCATCGACAGTCGCGTGCCGACGGGGTCGTCGGCGTACTCGCGGCGGACCTCGGGCCAGTCGACCCCGAGGCCGCGACGAGGCAATGGGCGCCCGTCGAGCACGAGGTGCTGGAGGACGGTGAGGCCGGGCACGACGGCGTCGCCGACGGGATCCTCGGGCACGTCGATCGCTCCGGCCCGCAGTGCCACGTCTGGTCGGCCGCGGCTCATGTCGTCGTCGGCGATGTGGATCTGGCCCGTGATGACAGGACGGAGGCCGAGCACCGCCTCGAGCAGTTCGGTCTGTCCGTTGCCCGACACGCCCGCCACGCCCATGATCTCGCCCGTGCGGACCTCGAAGACGGCGTCCTTGACGGCGAGGCGACCGTCGTCGCTGCGCACCGAGACACCGTTGACGACGAGGGCCGACCTGGTGCCGACCGGCCCGCGTTCGGCAGGCAACGGCGGCACGCTCTTGCCGACCATTCGCTCGACGAGTTCCTCGTCGGTCATCGTCGAGGGGTGGTCGCCGCTGACCACCATCTTCCCGCCGCGCAGCACGGTCACCCGGTCGGCGATCGCCCGCGTCTCGCGGAGCTTGTGGGTGATGATCACCACCGCCAGCCCGTCCTTGCGGAGACGGTCGATCACGCCGAGGAGGGCTTCGACCTCCTGGGGGGCGAGCGCACTCGTCGGCTCGTCGAGGATCACGATGCGCGACTCCGAGATGAGCACGCGGACGAGTTCGACGATCTGGCGCTGCGAGAGGCTCAGGTTGCGCACGAGCGCATCGGGATCGACGTGGAGGCCGAGCCGTTCGGCCGCCTCGACCACTCGTGCCCGCGCCGCGCCCGGACGCATGCGGCCGGTGCCCGTCGACAGCTCGATGTTCTCCAGCACGGTGAACGCCGGGACGAGGCGCAGGTCCTGGAACACCATGCCGATGCCGTACTTGCGGGCGTCGATCGGCGACCCGATCCGCACCACTTCACCGTCGATCCGGATCTCGCCCTCGTCGGGATGGTTGATCCCGTAGAGGACCTTCATCAACGTGCTCTTCCCGGCGCCGTTCTCGCCGAGCAGGGCGTGCACCTCACCGGCGAACAGGTCGAGATCGACGTGGTCGTTGGCGGTGAGCGACCCGAAACGCTGCGTGATGCCGCGGGCGCTCAACAACGGGCCGTTGCGAGCGGGCCGGTCAGGTCATCCATCGAGCGCACTCCTCGTCCGGCCGGCGAGCATCCGGACCATGGCGGTCAACGCCCGGCCGGACGCCACCCGGGCCGACTCGTCGATGTGCGCTTCGAGCCGTTCGACGGTGACGTCGACGGTGCCGTCGAGCAGCCCGTCGATGATCCCGAGGTGTTCCTCGACCGTGGCCAGGATGCGTTCCTCGGTGAGGAAGTCGTGGACGCGCACGATCCGGATCCGTTCGTTCACGGTCGCCAACATCTCGGCGAGGGCCGTGTTGCCGCTCGACATCGCCAGTCGGATGTGGAAGTCCTCGTCGACGAGCACGAACTCGGGGTCGGCGTGCTCGCCGGGTTCGGCCTCGAGCGCTTCCCAGTCGCGGCGCAGATCCAGCAGCGCCGTCCGGTCGTGCGTCACCGCCGCGGCGTGATCACCATCCCGACCGACGGCGCCAGGGCCGACGGTGCGCCGGACCGCGGTCAGCTCCAGGGACTTGCGCACCTCGTAGAGCTCGGCGATGCGGTCCATGTCGGGGAACGCCGGCTCGAACCCGCCCTCGGGATGTCGTTGCACCAGACCCTCGGCGTGCAGCCGGGCGAGTGCTTCGCGCACGGGCGTCCGTGACACGTCGAGCATCGCCGCCAACCGCTCCTCGCCGAGCCGGTGACCGAAGGCGAACTCGCCGAGGAGCAGTCGGCGCTTCAGCAGGCGGTGGGTCGCCTCGCTGCGCGACGGCGCCGATGTCTCGGCTGTATACAGCGTTGTGTTCGGGGCTGTACGCCTCGATGTATCCATGCCTCTCGACCGTAAGACCGGCCGATTCCGCCCGGGTGTCCGGATTGTGAACGGCGCGAGACCAGCAGTTCTCCGTGTCGCCTGCGGGTGAGATCACCCACGGCCGATCGACACAGCGTGGTGCTGCAGGCCGCCCGATAACATCGCGGCCTGCGCCACGAGCGCGCCCAGATAGCTCAGTCGGTAGAGCAACGCATTCGTAATGCGTAGGTCGCGAGTTCGATTCTCGCTCTGGGCTCCATGTGATGTCGGCCGAACTCTGGGTCAGCTGCCGTGCGGGTTCCGTCCGGGGCTCGACCCAGACGTCGGGACAACCCGCCAGGGGTGCCCGAGCCCCGTCGCGTCGGGGTGTCCCTACCTCGAAGACACGAGCCCGCCCCATGGCCGCTCCGTGTGCGTTCGCGCAGAGTGGACGCCATGGACACCACCACGTTCGCTCCGACCGCCGACGCGACCTTCGACGCCCGGTGGCCCGCTCCCCCGCCGGCCCTGCATCCGGCCGGCCGTCTCGCCGCCCGCACCGCGGCCGCCGTCAAGGTCTACGGACGCGAGGGCACCGCAGTGCGGGCCCTCGACGGCGTCGACGTCGGCGTCACCGCCGGCCGGTTCACGGCCATCATGGGCCCGTCCGGCTCCGGCAAGAGCACGTTGATGCATTGCCTCGCCGGCCTCGACACGCTCACCTCGGGCCAGGTCTTCATCGGCGACGTCGAGCTCGGTTCGCTGTCGGACGGCGAGCTGACCCGCCTGCGGCGCGAGCGGGTCGGATTCGTCTTCCAGTCGTTCAACCTCCTCCCGATGCTCACCGCAGCGGAGAACATCACGCTGCCGATGGACCTCGCCGGCACCAAGCCCGACAAGGAGTGGGTGCGCACGGTCGTCGACACGGTCGGCCTCGCGGACCGGCTGAAGCACCGGCCGAGCGAACTGTCGGGCGGCCAGCAGCAACGCGTGGCCGTCGCCCGCGCGCTGGCCAACAAGCCGGAGCTGATCTTCGCCGACGAGCCGACCGGCAACCTCGACAGTCGCACGGGCGCCGAGATCCTCGGCTTCATGCGCTACGCCGTCGACCGCTTCGCCCAGACCGTCGTCATGGTCACCCACGACCCGGTCGCCGCGGCGTACGCCGACCGCGTGCTGTTCCTCGCCGACGGACGCATCGTCGATTCGATGGGTTCGCCGAGTGCCGACATGGTGCTCGACCGGATGAAGGCGTTCGGAGCCTGACATGTGGCGCACCACCTGGAAGGGCATGTGGAGCCACAAGCGGCGGCTCCTCGGCACGACGATGGCCGTCGTGCTCGGCGTCGCGTTCCTGACGGCGTCACTCACCATCGGCAGCACGATGACCGCGGGCTTCGACCACCTGTTCCGCGAAGCGAATGCCGGCACCGACGTCGTGGTCCGCAACGCCACCGAGATCGGCAGCGGCGACCTCTCGACCCGCGGCTCGATCGACGCCGCCCTCGTCGACGACATTGCGTCGCTCGACGGCGTGGTCGCGGCCGAGGCGGTCATCGAGGGATCGGGGCGCATCGTGTCGGCTGCCGGCGACCCGATCGGCGGCGACGGCCCCCCGACCACGGCCACGAACTGGCTCGGCGACTCGCCCGTCAATCCCTGGGCGCTCGCCGACGGCCGTGCCCCGCGTGACGTCGCCGCCGGACAGCCCTACGAGGTCGTGATCGACCGGGCGTCGGCCGACAAGGGCGACTTGCACGTGGGCGATCGGACCGTGGTGCAGATGCCCGAGCCGGTCGACGTGGTCGTCGTCGGACTGGCCACGTTCGGCGGCGTCGACAGCCTCGGCCCGACGACCTTCACCGCGTTCACCGACGAGGCCGATGACGGCACTCCTCGGGCGGCCCGGCGAAGCGTCGACGATCCGGGTCGCCGGCGCCGACGGCGTCAGCCAGGCACGCTCCGCGACGAGGTCGCGACGGCCTTGCCCGCCGGCGACGAAGCGATCACCGGCACGCAGCTGACCGCCGAGATGATGGCCGACATCGAAGGTGACTTCCTCGGGATGTTCAAGGCGATCCTCCTCGCCTTCGCCGTGATCGCGCTGGTCGTCGCCTCGTTCAGCATCAACAACACGTTCTCGATCCTGATCGCCCAGCGCAGCCGGGAGTCGGCGCTGCTCGCGTGCCCTCGGCGCCTCCCGCCGACAGGTGCTTGTCGTCGGTCGTCGTCGAGGCGATCGCGATCGGTGCACTCGCGTCTGCGATCGGCCTCGCCGTCGGCTACGGCCTGGCCGTCGGTCTCAAGGCGCTGATGGACAGCAGCGGGCTCGACCTCGGCTTCGACGGTGTGGTCATGAACGGCTCGACCGTCATGATCGCCGTCGTCGTCGGTGTCGGCTCGACCCTGCTCGCCAGCTTCCTGCCCGCGCGGCGAGCATCGCGAGTTGCACCACTCGCCGCCCTCCGCGACTCGGCGGTCGACACGTCGGCCACCTCGCGGCGTCGGCTCGTCACCGGCGTGATCGTGTCGGCGGCCGGTGTGGCGACCGTCGTCACCGCGACGAACGCCGACACTGCGCTCGGCCCAGGCCGGTCTCGGTGCGCTCGCCACGCTCGTCGGGGCCGTGATCCTCGGTCCCGTCGTCGCCCGGCCCGCCGCCGCCGTGCTCGGCCTCGGCCCACGCCTGCTCCGCGGACAGACGGGCCGGCTCGCCCGCCGCAACGCGATGCGTGATCCGCGGCGCACGTCGGCCAGTGCCTCCGCGCTCATGGTCGGCACCGCCGTCGTCGCACTCTTCACCACGTTCGGCGCCTCGATCAAGGCGACGATCGAGCACACCGTCGACCAGGACTTCGGCGGCGACCTCGTCATCGTCACCGACGACTCCAGCGGCGCCGGCCTCAGCCCCGCCGTCGCCCAGGAGGTCGCGGCACTGCCGGAGGTCGCCCGGTCGGTCGGGATGTCCGGCGCCGTCATCTCCGCCGAGGGCAGCACGGTCGAGCCGTCCGTCGCCGACCCCGCGGCGCTCGGCGGGCTGCTCGACCTCGGAGTGTCCGCCGGTTCGCTCGAGGGACTCTCGGCCGGTGACATCGCGGTGAGCGAGCGGTACGCGCACGACCACCACCTGGCGATCGGCAGCACCGTCGAGGCCGGCTTCGCCGACGGGTCGACCAGCGGACTCAGCGTGGGCGCGATCTACTCGTCGACGATCAACGTCGGCGACATGGTCATGACGCCCGCCGACTGGGCACCGCACGCCGGGCAGATGGGCGACTTCGTGGTGCTCGTCGATCTCGCCGACGGGGTGTCGGCAGCCGACGGTCTGGCCGCCGTCACCGCCGTGACCGAGCGGAACTCGGCGCCCGTCGCCCAGACCCGTGCGGAGTACATCGACAGCATGGGCTCGCAGATCGACCAGATGCTGTTCTTCGTGTACGGGATGCTCGGGCTCGCCGTGGTGATCGCGCTGATGGGGATCGCCAACACGCTGAGCCTGTCGATCCACGAGCGGACCCGCGAACTCGGGCTGCTCCGAGCGGTGGGGCAGACCCGCCGCGAGGTTCGCTCGACCGTTCGCTGGGAGTCGGTGATCGTGGCGATCTTCGGGACGCTGGGTGGCGTCGGACTCGGCACGTTCCTCGCGTGGGGTCTGCTCCGGGCGCTCTCGGCCCAGGAGGGGTTCGGGACGTTCGCCGCCCCCGTCGGCTCACTCGGCGTCGTCGTCGTGCTCGCCGCCCTCGCCGGTGTCGTCGCCGCCTGGCGACCCGCCCGCCGCGCCGGCAAGCTCGACATCCTCACCGCGATCGCCGCAAGCTGATGGGCGCACGCGTCCGGGCGCCTCACGTGCCACCGGCTGACGTCGCAGTGGCTGAATAGGGTGGCTCGGGTCATGGTCAATCCATTCCGACCGTGGAGGCGCCCGGGCCGTCTGTTCCGGGCGGCCGCCCACGTCGCCGTCGGGCTGCCGGTGGCGATCGTCACCTTCGTCGTCATCGTCGTGATGGCGGCGCTGTCGATCGGCCTGATGCCGGTGTTCCTGCTCGGCGTGCCGATCGGCTGGCTCACCCTCATGGTGTCCCGAGGGCTCGGCCAGGTGTCGCGGTCACGAGCGGGCATCTACGGCACACCGGTCCCCGATGCGGTTCGTCCCCTCATCCGCGGGTCGTGGCTCGGCCGGCTCGCAGAACGGCTGCGATCCGGCGCCCGGTGGCGGGAGATCGCGCACCACCTCGTCGAGTTGCCGGTGTGTGCGATCAGCTACGCGGTCGTCGTCGCGGCCTGGTGCGGGTCGCTGGCGATGGCACTGCTGCCGGTCTACGTCGGCACGTTCCCCGGTGACAGCGCGAAGTTCTACTTCTTCGAGATCTCGTCGTCCGACCCGGCGCGGTGGCTGGCGTTGGCCGTCGGGCTCGTCGGGCTCCTGGTCGTGGCACCGTGGATCACGGTCGGTGCGGCGGCGACGCAGTGGGCACTCGCCGACCGGCTGCTCGGACCCACCGACGACGAGCGGCTGGCGGCACAGGTGACCGAACTGCAATCGCGTCCGCACGGCCGCCGTCGACTCGGCCGAAGCGGAGCGGCGGCGCATCGAGCGCGACCTCCACGACGGGGCACAGCAACGGCTCGTCGCGCTCGCCGCGACCCTCGGTGCCGCCCGCGACAAGCTCGACGACGATCCGGAGGCCGCCAAGGAACTCGTGGCGGCCGCGCACGAGGAGGCCAAGGCGGCGCTCACCGAGATCCGCGACCTCGTGCGCGGCATCCATCCCGTCATCCTCGAGGATCGGGGGATCGACGCTGCGCTGTCGGCCGTGGTCGCCAGATCGCCCGTCCCGGTGGTGCTCGACGTACAGGTCGCCGAGCGACCACCCGCGGCGGTGGAGAGTGCGGCCTACTTCGTCGTCACCGAGGCCCTGACCAACGTCGCCCGCCACAGCGGCGCGACCCGGGCCCATGTGTCGATCGCCAGGGCGGCGGACCGGCTCGTCGTCGAGATCCGCGACAATGGCCACGGCGGCGCGGACGCGTCGAAGGGGAGCGGCCTCCACGGGCTTCGTGAGCGGGTCGCCGGCATGGGAGGAACGAGCTACGTGATCAGCCCCGAAGGTGGCCCGACCACGATCCTGGTGGAGTTGCCGTGCGGATCGTGATCGCCGAGGACTCCGTGTTGCTGCGTGCCGGGCTGACGCGCATCCTCGCCGATGCCGGCGAGGACGTGGTGGCCACGGTCGGCGATGCCGAGGAGCTGCTGCGGGTCGTCCGCTTGCATCATCCGGATCTGGCGATCATCGACGTGCGGATGCCGCCGAACCACACCGACGACGGGCTGCGGGCGGCGCTGCAGATCCGCGCCGAGCTCGCCGACGTCGGGATCCTCGTGCTGTCGCAGTACGTCGAGGAGCGCTATGCGACCGAACTGCTCGGCGCCGACATGGCTGCCGTCGGGTACCTGCTGAAGGACCGCATCGCCGATGTCAGCGAGTTCCTCGGCGCGGTGCGACAGGTGGCCGAGGGTGGCACCGTGCTCGACCCGGAGGTCGTCGCCCAGCTGCTCGCCCGCAGCCGCCGCCTCGACCCCTTGGAGCGACTGACGCCCGCGAGCGCGAGGTGCTCGACCTCATGGCGGAAGGACGGTCGAACACGGCGATCGCCCGGCGATCTCGTGGTCAGCGACAAGGCCGTCGAGAAGCACGTCGGCAACATCTTCACCAAGCTCGACCTCCCGCCGACCGCCGACGACCACCGGCGGGTGCTCGCCGTCCTGCAATGGGTGAAGGAGTGAGGACATGACCGAACTGCCACCGCCGACGTTGCCCACGGTCGACCTGCCGACCGCTCAGTGGCGGGGCGCGCTCGCCGGAGCCCCGACGTTTCGAGCCCCGACGGAAGAGCCGAGTGGATCACGACCGAACGGGTCGGGCATCGTCCGGGCGTTGTGGATCACCGCCGGGGGGATCCTCGCCGTCGCCACGCTGGCTGGGGCACGTACAACGTCATCAGCCTGCTCGCCCACGAGGAGCACACCGAGCACTCGTCGTTCGCCGCCGCCGACGTGACCGCGCGTCGACATCGCCGACGACAACGGATCGGTGTCGGTCACGGCGACTGACGGCGACACCATCGAGGTCACCGCAAAGGTGAGCAACGGCTGGCAGTCGACCAAGGTGTCGAGCCGGGTGGTCGGCGGCGTGCTCGAGGTGCGTTCGTCGTGCCCGCTGTTCGTGTCGATCTGGTGCAGCGTCGACTACACGATCGCCGATCCCCGCCGATCGCCCGCTGACGATCGACGGATCAGGTACGGTGATCGTGCGCGGGATGACCGGCTCCGCTGGACGTCGACAGCGACGACGGTCACCGTCGAACTCGACGACATCGCCGGCGACATCACGGTGTCGAACGACAGCGGACGGATCATCGGCCGCCGACTCACGTCGTCGACGGTCGACGCGACGAACACGAACGGCCGCATCGAGTTGTCGTTCCTCGATCCACCGCAGACCGTGTCGGCGCGAACGGAGAACGGCGGCATCGAGGTGGTGGTGCCCGACAGCGAGGTGCTCTATCGCGTCGATCTCCACACCGCCAACGGGAGCACCGACAACGCCGTGCGCACCGATCCGGCGAGCGACCACGTGATCGAACTCTCCAGCCAGAACGGCTCGATCACCCTCCGCCCACCCGGCTGACGCAGGCCGAGCAACGGGTCCCCGATCAGCGTTTGTGTCAGAAAAATTGAGGCCAGGGCGACGAAAAGTTCGACGCAAACGAGGATTGGGCGGCCGCCGTACGCTGAGCCGATGCGCGATCTGTTCAACGACGACCACGAGACGTTCCGCAGTTCCGTCGCCGCGTTCGTCGCGAAGGAGATGGTGCCGCACTACGCCGACTGGGAGGCGGCCGGCATCATGCCCCGCGAGGTGTTCGCCGCCGCGGGACACTACGGCTTCCTCGGGATGGCGATCCCCGAGGCGCACGGCGGCGGCGGGACCGGCGACTTCCGGTTCAACGTCGTGCTCGCCGAGGAACTGGCGGCGGCCGGTATCGGCGGCGCCGGCCTCGGCCTGACGCTGCACAACGACATCTGCACGCCGTACTTCATCGAGTACTGCAACGACGAACAGGCGGCGCGCTGGTTGCCCGGGATCGCGTCGGGCGAACTGATCACGGCCGTGGCGATGACCGAGCCCGGCACCGGCTCCGACCTCGCCGGCATCGCCACCACCGCAATCCGCGACGGCGACGAGTACATCCTCAACGGCTCGAAGACGTTCATCACGAACGGCATCAACTCCGACCTGATCATCGTCGCCGCCAAGACCGACCCGACACAGCGGCACTCGGGCATGTCGCTGCTCGTCGTCGAGCGAGGGATGCCCGGCTTCCAACGCGGGCGCAACCTGGAGAAGATCGGCCTCCACAGCCAGGACACCGCCGAACTGTTCTTCGACGACGTGCGGGTGCCGGTCGCCAACCGGTTCGGTGAGGAGGGCCAGGGGTTCAACTACCTCACGGCCAATCTCGCCCAGGAACGCCTGTCGATCGCCGTCACCGGCGTCGCGTCGGCGGCCGCCGCCCTGACGTGGACCGTCGACTACGTGAAGGAGCGCACGGCGTTCGGCAAGTCGATCGCCGACTTCCAGAACACCAAGTTCGTGCTCGCCGATGTGAAGACCCAGGTCGACGTCGCCCAGGCCTACGTCGACCAGTGCGTACGCAAGTTGAACGACGGGACGCTCGATCCGACCGAGGCCGCGCAGGCGAAGCTCTTCTGCACCGACGTGCAGAAGCGGGTCATCGACCAGTGCCTGCAGCTGTTCGGCGGATACGGGTACATGCTCGAGTACCCGATCGCCCGCGCCTACGCCGACGCCCGCGTCACCTCCATCTACGGCGGCACCAACGAGGTGATGAAGACGATCATCGCCAAGTCGCTCGGCATCTGATCCGCCGAGATGTGACCGGGCCGGCTCGGGTCCGGGTCAGGACGAACAGCGGGCGCAGCGTCCGTACACGTCGATCACGTGGTGACGGGGGCTGAATCCCTCGCCCTCGGCGATCGCCGCGAACGTGGCGTCGAGGGTGCGTTCCATCGGTGTCGACAGGGTGAAGTCGAACACCTGGCCGCACTGCTCACAGATCAGGTGGTGGTGGTGCTCGGTGAGTTCTTCGGCCAACTCGTAGTGGGCGTGGTCACCGCGGTGCACCAGCCGCCGCACGACACCGGCCTCCTCGAGGATCGACAGGTTGCGGTAGGCCGAACTCTGGGCGAGATCGGATGCCATCGCCAGCAGTTCGGGAAGGGTGACCGGCCCACCCGCGGCCCGCAGACTGCTCACGATCCGGCGCCGGCCTGACGTGTAGCGGAGGTCGTGTTCCGCCAGCCGCTGGTCGACCGCACGATCGAGTTCGGTGTTCACAGCCATGCCGCGCCCGAGTGTACGACGGGCGCCGATCGCGGTCCGCCGACCCGGAACAAGCGAACGGTGAGGCTCAGCACCGCGCTCCCCGGCGGATACCATGGGGCATTCCGCTCGACGATCCCAGCTGACACCTCCCACCCGATGCACGGCCGCCAAACGCCCACCGACCCCAAGATCCGATCCCACCACGAGATCCATTCGCGGTGGGACTGGCGCGTCGTCGCGGCCGGCGTCGCCGTCGTGGGAGCACTCGGCGTCGGGGTCGTGCTCACGGCCGACCACCGCTCGACGACCGGGCTGACTGCTGGCCCGGCCACGGTCGCCGCCGATGCCATCGACGTGTCGGCGATGATCGTTCCGGCCGCCGAGATCGTCGCCCAGCCGTCGGTCGAACTCGACGGGTGCACCGTCACCGTCACCACCGTCCGACTCGACGACAGCGGCGCGTCGGTGGAGTGCGTGCAGAAGGCGCTCACGGCCGCCGGCTTCTACACCGGCGCCATCAACGGCACCTTCGACGTGGCGACCGAGGCCGCGGTCCGTGACTTCCAGGGCAGCCAGGACCTGGAGGACGACGGCATCGTGGGAGGGAAGACGGCGAGCATCCTCGGCATCTGGCCCGGCGACGAGTCGTTCGTGGTCCACACGCCGCCGCCTGCGCCCGGCGCCACCGACAGCTGGGGCGCGACGTTGTCGTCGGTGGCCACGACCGGCGACGATGCGCCGCCGATGCCCGCCAACAGTGGGCAGGGCACGGGCAAACGCGTCGTGTACGACCGTGCGGGGCAACGGGTGTGGGCCGTCGACGACCAGGAGCGCGTCGTGCGTTCGTACCTCGTCACCGGCAGCCAGTACCACAACGAGATCCCGGGCCGGCACGAGGTCTACAGCCGCTCCGAGGTGTCGACCGCGTGGAACGGCCAGGCCTACCTGCCGAAGATGATCCGCTGGCTCGACACCGAGCGCGGGGCGATCGGCTTCCACGGCATCCCGACGCACATCAGCGACGGCACGGCCTACCAGACCGACGCCGAACTCGGCCAGAAGCTGTCGGGCGGCTGCCAACGGCAGTCGAATCTCGACGCCGCGTTCCTCTGGGAGTTCGCCCAGATCGGCACCCCGGTCTACGTCAGCTGACCGTCCGCTCCCGCGATGATTCGGGCACGGCGAGCACGTCCGGCAGCCATTCGTCGAGCCGTTCCGTGATGGCGTCGTCGCTGCGGCCGAGGAGGTGGCCGTCGCCCGGCAGGATCACGACCTCGCCGGATCCGGCGATCGCCTGCACCATGTAGCTCGCCTCGGCGGGCAACAGCTCGTCGCGGTCACCGTGGAACAACAGCAACGGTCGACCGTGCAGCGCACCGGCGACCTCACACCCCGCTGACTGTGTGGCGAACGTGACCACGCCGACCACCGACGCCGGCATCACCACCGCGGCGCGGATCGCCGCGGCGCCACCGAAACTGTGGCCCATCAACACCACGCGATCACCGCCTGCATCCCGGGCGGTCTCCACACCGCAGGCCAGATCGTGGGCGCAGAGGTCGAGATTGTTCGGCTCGCGGTAGCCGACCCGGACGAACCGCACGCCGCGAGCCGCCCATGCTTCGCCGAGGCGGTGGTAGAGGGCGTGGCCCGGGCCGAGCATTCCACCCATCGCTCCACCGCCGGCGACGATCGCCGCGGCGTGCGCGGTCACATCCGGCAGCGGTTCGTGGACGAGCAGCGTCAACAGCCCGCGGGAGGTGTAGATCTCGCGATGCGTGAACCGGCTGCAGTCGGTCGTGGCGATCTCGATCGCGCTCTCGGCGAGCGGGCGCAGCGCCTCGAGTGCCGTCGGATGCGTCGGGTCGGACTGCTCCGCCACGCTGCCGGTTCCCATCGCTCACTAGCGTACAAACGCACATGGGACGGACCGGCAGCCGAGAGAACGCGATCGACCTGCGCAACCCCGTCGACCGCGCCCACGCCGTGCGCATCGGCAACTCGTGGATCGATCTCCGTCGTGGCCCGGCCACCACCGCGATCCGCGAGTACATGATGGGGCGCGACGACCCGCTCGAGCAGGGCCAGATGGATGCGCTCGACATGCTCGTGAACCGTGACCACCGCACGATGAGCAGCCTCGCCGGCCGCCTCCGGGTGAATCGCTCGACGGCGACGCGGGCGGTCGACCGCCTCGTGGCCGACGGCCTGGTCGAGCGGTTCGCGTCACCCGACGACGGCCGCGTCGTGCTCGTCCGCATCACCGCCGAGGGTCGCCGCCGGCACGCCGCCATCGACAAGCGGCGGTCGCGGGCGATGCGTCAGATCCTCAGCGAATTCAGCCGGGACGAGCGGACCCAGCTGGCGGACCTCCTCGAACGCCTCGTCTCGTCGATCGACCATGCCGTGTCGACCCTCGAGGCCCCTGCCGAACCGACGCCGGCCGAAGCGGCGCCTGCCGAGGCGACGCCTGCCGGACCGGCGCCTGCCGAACCGCGGATGGACGCCAGCGGGTAGGGTCGCCGGTCGATGGCCGACCAGGCGGTGTTCGCAGAGCAGGCGATGCAATACGCGCCGCAGCTCTTCTCGGCCGCCATGCGCATGACCCGCAACCGGGCCGACGCCGAGGACCTCGTCCAGGAGACGTACCTCAAGGCGTACCGCAGCTTCCACACGTTCACCGAGGGCACGAACCTGCGCGCCTGGCTGTTCCGCATCCTCACGAACACCTACATCAACAAGTACCGGGCCAAGCAGCGCCGCCCGGACGAGACCGAACTCGGCGACATCGAGGACCTCTACCTCTACAAGCAGATCAACACGTCCCGCGACACCGGCCTCGGTCGCTCCGCCGAGGAGTCGTTGATGGAGATGCTCCCCGACGACGAGGTCAAACAGGCCCTCGAAGCACTGCCCGACAACTTCCGACTGCCGGTGATCCTGGCCGATGTGGAGGGTTTCGCGTACAAGGAGATCGCCGAGATGCTCGACATCCCGATCGGCACCGTGATGTCGCGGCTCCATCGGGGAAGAAAGCAGATGCAGAAGGCGTTGCACGACTACGCACTGGCGAGAGGCCTGGTCGCCGCCGACGTGGCGGGGTCGAACACCGATCCGGTGCAGGAGCGATGACGTGGATGCATGCGACGGCCCGGACTGCCGGGAGACGATCAGGGAACTCGACACCTTTCTCGACGACGAGTTGTCCGACTCGGCGCGCAGTGCGATCCGCCATCATCTCGACGGCTGCCTCGACTGCCTGCAAGCGTTCGACTTCCACGCCGAACTGAAGCAGGTCATCTCGCGCAAGTGCCAGAACGACGAGATGCCGCCCGACCTGCTGTCGCGCATCGAACGGTGCCTCGACACCGATTTCGACGGTGACGGTGTCATCGGCTGAGCGCGGGATTTCGGTTCGCGACGGGCGTCACCGGTAACCTCGCCGCATGCTCGCAGCCGAGATCTGGCACTGGTGGATCGGCGTCATCGTCACGCTCCTCGTCTTCGTCCTCCTGATCGCCCTGATCGCGATGTACCTCCGCACCGTCACGGCGCAGAAGTACGAGCCGGGTTCGAAGAAGCGCCGGCGCCAGTCGTCGGATCTCTGATCTCGATGTGACCGTGATCGCCGATCTGCTCCGGCGATCGACGTTCCCCTCGGCGGGCACGCCGGTGATCTGTGGATTGTCGGGTGGCGCCGACTCGACCGCGCTGGTCCGGCTCGCCGTCGCCGCCGGCTGCGACGTCACCGCCGTCCACGTCGATCACGGCTTGCGCGCCTCGTCGGCCGCCGACGCCGAGTGCGCCCGGGAGACGGCCGAACGTCTCGGCCTCGTCTTCCGCGTGGAACGGGTCGCGCTCGTCGACGGAGCCAACCTCGAGGCCCGCGCCCGTGTCGCCCGCCAGGTGGCGCTCGGCCCCGACGCGATGACCGGCCACACGGCCGACGACCAGGCCGAGACGCTGCTGCTCGCGCTGCTGCGCGGTTCGGGTGCGAGCGGGCTCAGCGCGATGACGCCCGGCCCGACCAAGCCGATCCTGGCGCTGCGCCGCGCGGAGACCGTCGGCCTGTGCCGGGCCGAGGGCCTCCGCTACGTCGACGACGCGACCAACACCGACCCCCGGTTCCGCCGCAACCGGGTGCGCCACGAGATCCTGCCGCTGATGGCCGACGTCGCCGATCGCGACGTGGCCGCGATCCTCGCCCGCACCGCCGATCTGCTCCGCGACGACGACACGCTGCTCGAACAGTTGGCCGCCGACCTCGATCCGACCGACGCACCGGCGTTGCGCGACGCCCCACGACCGCTCGCCCGCCGCGCCATTCGCCGATGGCTCGAGCGTGGCGGCTACCCGCCCGACGCGGCGACCGTGTCGCGGGTGCTCGACGTCGCAGCCGGCACCTCCCGGGGCTGCGATGTCGGCGCCGGTCGTCGTGTGACGAGGCACCAACAGCGCCTCGTTCTCGTGAACAATTCCGATCCGGTGGGCTAGCCTGGCTCCCCGGTATGGACACGGTGCACACAGTCAGCCCCGACGCCTGATGCCAACGCGGCTGCGTGGCAAGTGGGCGCTCGGCATCACGCCACGGAACTTCACCTGGATCCTGAAGGACAAGCTGGCGATCTGCGAGCGTCCGGGTGGGGTCGGTGACAGCCACCGTCGTGTTCGCCGCCAGGAGGAGATCATCTGGCTGCGCGAGAACGGGTTCGGATGCGTGATCTCGATCATCGCCGCCCCCCACAACCTGCACAACTACGACGAGCAGCAGCTGCCGTACCGCCATCGCCCGTTCAACAACGACCATCTCGACGCGTACCTGAAGTCGTTGTACGGCGAGATCCGTGACCTGTTGCGCAACGGCACGAAGGTGCTGGTCCACGGCGACGAGGTCGGCGACCGCATCGTCGGGATCATGGGCGGCTACATCCGCTGGGCCGGCCTGATCGAGGATCCGACGCAGGCGATCCAGGTGACCGAGCGTCTCGCCGGTCGTCAGCTCGACCCGTTCGCCCGCGAAACGATCATGACGGCGCACGAGCTGCGCTGATCCGCACCGCCCGTTCCCTTCACGACCGGCACGACCGGAACGACCGGAACGGTCAGAGCATCGGCAGGCCGATGCAGGCGTGCAACGGCGTCGGTGACACGGCGATCCCGGCGGGGACGTCGATCAGGGGGAGCGGGTCCGTCGGCACGTTGTTCGGGCGCACCTCGAAGTGCAGGTGGAAGTTCGTGGCGCTGTCGGTCCCGCTGCTGCCGACGAATCCGAGCACGTCGCCGGCCTTCACGCGCATTCCCACGTCGAGCCCGTTCTTGTTGTTCTGCATGTGGAAGTACTTGTAGATCGTGTTCGTCGCCGCGACGGAGAGCGTCCAGCCCCATCCCGCATCACCGGTGTTCGTGTACCACTGGGTGAGTTCGCCGTCGGCGACGGCGAAGATCGGGTTGCCTCCTCCCGCGGCGAGGATGTCGAGACCGGCGTGACCGCGTGCGCCGCGGCAGTCCCCGAAGTTGTCGAGGATGTAGATGTTCGACTTGGCGGCCGGGATGCCGACCGGGAACAGCAACTTGCCCGTCGCCGGTGGGATCGGCGCGCCGTACCCGCCGGGCGCGGTGGGGGTCGTGGGAGTCGTCGTCGTGGGCGTCAGCCGCATCCGCCGGGCGGTGGCGAGGGCGGAGCCCGGATCGTCGAGGCTGTCGGGAGCGGCGCCGATCGCGAACGTGTCGCCGACCGCAACGGCACCGGCGGTGGCCGCGAGCGCGATGAGGGCGTGGCGCCGGCTGAATCGACGGGGTGCGGGAACGTCGGGTTCGGACATGGGCGGATGGAGTGCGATCTTCGAATCTCGGACGGCCGATGAGGGGCCGGCAACAGGTCATCGGCGGTGTCGCCGGACGACTTGACCGCAGCATATGACGATTTCGTCATCATTCCGTCATCAAGCGGCAACGCGACAACCAGCCCACCACCCAGCGATGAGCGAAACCCCCGTATACGGGGGTTTCGCTCATCGCAACGTCAGGATGGCGTCAAGATCACGGGAATGTGAACACGAGTTCACACGCGAACCCGTGCCGACGAACACGTGGCGGCTAGCGTTTCCCTGATGGGCGGACGTCGAGTCTTCGTCAGCGGAGTCGGCGCGGAACTCGGCACGCTCGTCGCCAGCATGCTCGAAGCCGAGCCGTGGGTCGGTGCGCTGGCCGGGATCGACGCCGACCCTCCCCGGCGCCGCCTCCCGAACACCACGTTCCACCGGATTCCGCCCGAGGAGCACGACCGCATCGTCGACACCATCATCCGGTTCAACCCCCACGTCCTCGTGCACATCGGCGTGTGGGAACCCGATGCCCGCGCCTCACCCAAGGTGGCGAGGACGCTCACCGACCAGGCGGCCACCTCGGTGATCGGCGCCGCCGCCGAGTGTCCGGCGCTGCAACATCTCGTGGTCCGCAGCGGCATCGAGATCTACGGCCGCGGCCGCGGCGCGCTGACGCGTCCCGACGAGACCGCCCCGATCCGCCCGACGTCGGAGTGGGGTCGCACCGTTGCCGAGATCGAGCACATCGCGGCGCGGGTGTCCTCGCGTGTCGGCGTGCCGGTCGGTGCCGTTCGCCTCGCTCCGGTGCTCGGCCCCCACGTGCCGTCGCCGCTCGGACGGATGCTGCGCAACCCCGTCGTGCCGTTCAGCGTGCTCGCCGATCCGCCGTTCGCCGTGATCAAGGACCACGACGCGGCGCGCGCCATCGTCGCCGCCGCCCGCGAAGGCCTCGCCGAGCCCGTCAACGTCGTCGCCAGCGGTGCGATCACCTGCCTCCAGGCGCTGCGCCGCGGGCGCCGGCTGCCGTTCCCGCTGATCGGGCCCGACTGGCAGGTGGCCAAGGTGCTGAGCTACCTGTTCGGCTCACCGATTCCCGATCACGTGGCGGAGGTGCTCCACCGGGGGCGGCTCGCCGACAACGGCCGGATGGCCGAGTTGCTCGGTGTCGTCCCCGAATCGACGACGTCCGACGTGATCGACGAGCTGTACGGATGGCCGAGCATCATCCGCCGGCCGGCGCGGGTGGCGGCGGCATGAACATCGGCCCGCTGGGTGCGGTGGGACGAGTCCTCGAGTTCCCGCGCCGTCTCGTCGACGAGCAGGCGGGCGTCGTCGACGACTGGGGCCGCGATCCCGGTCTCGTCCGCCAGATCACCCTCCTGTCCCAGCTGCGCTGGAGTGTCACCGTCGGTGGCGAAGAGCACCTCCCGCGTCGCAAGGGCGCGCTCGTGGTGGTCAACTCCCGCCGCTTCGCGCTGGCGCCGATCTTCGCCGCGTTGGCGATCGGCGAGGCCGTCGACCGTCCGGTGCGCTTCGTCGGCCGGAGCGACTCGGCGCCGCTCGGCCCGCTCGGTCGCCGGATCGGCGGGCTGCTCGATCATCCCGACGAGGTCTTCGGCGCACTCCGGGCCGGCGAACTGGTCGTCCTCGGTGCCGAGGCGAGCACCGGCCTGCGGCAGGTGGGCTCCGTGGGACGGATCAAGCACGAACACGTCGGTGCGGCGACGGCGGCGGGCGCGCCGGTGTACCCGGCGGCGACGATGAGCAGCCCGTTCGGCCGCAGCGCGCGGGTCGAGATCGGCCAGGCGACGCGGCCGGGACGGCGCCGCCGCGGACCGCTCAGCGAACTCGAACTCGCCGATCATCTGCGCGGCCAGATCGTGCGACTGCTCCACGAGATGGGTGAGATCCGGACCGGAACACCGCTCGACTGGCTGCCGCTGAGCGGCCTCGGCGGCCAATGACATGACAGGCGGGTGACATGACGTACGTCCGAGCGTCCGACGGGGCACGCATCCACTACCGCGTCACCGGGCGGCCCGGCGCACCTCCGATCCTGTTCATCCAGGGTCTCGGTGCGGACAAGCACGGCTGGGACCTCCAGCGCCTGGCGACGGCGCCGTGGTACCAGGCGGTGGCCCTCGACAACCGCGGGGCGGGCCGCAGCGACCAGCCGCGCGGCGAGTACAGCCTCGAGCAGATGGCCGACGACGCGATCGCCGTGCTCGACCATGCCGGTGTCGACACGGCGCACGTCGTGGGAGCGTCGATGGGTGGGGCGATCAGCCAGATCATCGCGGTGAAGTACCCCGAGCGGACCCGGTCGCTGACGCTCGCCTGCACGGCCGGCCGCAACCATCCGTGGCGCGAGGAACTCCTGGTGAGCTGGCGCGACGCCGCCCTCGAACGCGGCCTTTCGTCGATGAGCCAGGAAGCCGCCCGCTGGGTGATCGGGCCACGGTCGTTCCGCCGGTTGATGCCGGCGATCGGGTGGCTCGGCCCGTTGGGGCCCGGTCGGCCCGCACACGCGTTCGCCGCCCAGTGCGACGCGATCCTCAACGCCGCCGAGCAGCACGAGGAGCTCGTCGCGCGGCTGCCCGACATCGCCGTGCCCACGCTCGTGATGGTCGGCGGCCAGGACATCCTCACGCCGCGGGGCGACAGCGAGGATCTCGCCGACCGCATCCCGACCGCCGAGCTGGTGGTGATCAGCGGGGCCGCCCACGGATTCATGGTCGAGCACGCCACCACGTTCAACCGGGTGCTGCTCGAGTTCCTGGGACGGGCGGAGAAGGCGTACCAGCGGCGGATCGTGGCCGAGCCGAAGCCGTTGCACCTGACCATCGTCGCCGCCGCGCACGGTTGATGCGCGTCGTCGTCATCGGCGCCGGGATGGCGGGGCTCGTGGCGGCGCGCACGCTGCACGAGGGATCCGACGGTGCACTCGACGTCGCGGTGGTCGACAAGGGTCGCTCGGTCGGTGGCCGCATGGCGACCCGCCGCATCGGCGACGCCACGTTCGACCACGGCGCGCAGTTCTTCACCGTGCGCACGCCGGCCTTCCAACGGCGGGTCGACGACTGGATCGATCGAGGGTTGGTACGGGTGTGGAACCACGGGTTCGACCACGACGACGGCTACCCCCGCTACGTCGCACCCGGCGGCATGACGTCGCTGGCCAAGGACCTCGCGGCGGGCCTTGCGGTGGAGTGTTCGACGATGGCGTTCACGCTGCGCCCGTCGACCGCGGCCTCGACCCGGTGGGACGTGGTGATCGACGACGGCACCGTGCGGCCGGCCGACCACGTGATCATCACGAGCCCGCTGGCGCAGGCGTTCGGGCTGCTCGCCGATGCCGCCCTCGAACTCGACGTGGAGACGTTCCGGGTCGACTACGACCGGACGATCTGCCTGCTGGCCGCACTCGACCGGCCGGCGATCGTGTCACGGAGCGGCGGCGCGCAGCCGGCGGACAGCGTGTTCAGCTTCATCGGCGACAACATGTCGAAGGGCGTCAGCGCCACACCGGCGATCACGTTCCACGCCGCACCGACGTGGAGCGAGACCCACTGGGATGACGACGTCGACGTGCTCGGTCCGATCCTGATCGACGCGGCCCGTCCGTGGCTCGGCGATGCGGTCGTCATCGAGCACCAGGTGAAGAAGTGGCGCTTCGCCACGCCCCGGACGATCTTCCCCGACCCGTGCCGGACGTTGGCCGGCGGCTCGATCGTGCTCGCCGGCGACGCGTTCGCCGGTCCGCGGGTGGAAGGCGCCCACAATTCGGGTCTCGCCGCGGCGCACACCATCCTGAGCTGAGCAGCTTCCGCGACTCTCGGACACTTTTCGCTCGCATTCCGAGCGGAATGTGCCCGAGACGGTCAGGGTGGTGGCTGGGTGCCAGGCACCGCCGGTGCCGGCACGGTCGTCTCCGGCACGCCTCCGTCCGGCGCGCTCGTCGGCGGAACGCTGTCGGGCACGACTTCGGCTCCGCACCGGACGGCGGTGACCTGCTGGCGGTTCAGGTCGAGGATCGTCACGCTGTTCGGGCCGAAACGACGGAGGAAGTCGCCGAAGCTCGGGATGTCGATGTCGCCGCAGTCCCGCTCGATCACCTGTGCGTAGGCGATGCGCCAGCCGTTGTCGAACACGGCGTAGCCCTCGTCGAGGTCGATGATCGGCGGCAGCTCCGCGGTCTGGCGCGCCGCCTGGGGGACGAGCGCGAACCACACGACCGCATCGCCGAGCACATCGGCCAGCACGCCGCACTGGTCGAGGTCCACGAAGTTGGTGCAGGTCGACTCGCCGGGCGTTCCGGGCGCGACGCGCATCGTGCGATCGTTCGGGAGCACGAGGTCGACGTACCCGGTCGTCAACCCGTCCTCCCCGATGGTGAAGTCGTCCGATGGCAGCACGGCGCTGACCGGCGCGATCAGGTCGATCGTGCGCTCGATCGGTTCCGGCGCGATGACCGCCTGCAGCTTGTCGTCGTCGGCGAAGATCGACTTGGCCAGGAACGCCAGCCCGGCGAGCGCCACCAGGGCCGCCAGGAGTCGCCACGACAACAGTTCTCGCACCGGTGCCACCGTACCGTCAGCGACTCAGCGCGCACCGGCAGCCACGGCGACGGCCCGAGCGGCGGCCCGGTGCGCGGCCTCGGCGATCGACGTGAGCACGGCGTCGTCGTGCGCCAACCCGACGAAGATCGCCTCGTACGCTCCCGGCGCCATCGCGACGCCTTCGGCCAACATCGCCCGGAAGAACGCGGCGTACATCGCCTCGTCGGTGCGCTTGGCCTCGTCGAAGTTCGTGACCGCCCCGGCGTCGTCGCCGCACACGATGCCGAACAGGGTGCCGACCACCGGGAACGCCACGGTCAGTCCCGCCGTCGTACACGCATCGCGCAGCAACGACGACAGATGGCGGACGCGGGCCATGAGCTCGATGTACACGTCGTCGGTCAGCTGATCGAGCGCCGCCAGCCCGGCGGCCGTCGCCATCGGGTTGCCGGCGAGCGTGCCGGCGTGGAACACGGGGCCGAGCGGCGACAGGTGCTCCATGATGTCGACGCGCCCGCCGATCGCACCGATCGGCAGGCCCCCACCGATCACCTTGCCGAAGCAGGTGATGTCGGGGCGCACGTCGTACTTCGCCTGGGCGCCGCCCGGTCCGATCCGGAATCCGGTGATGACCTCGTCGAAGATCAGCAGCGCACCGACCCGGTCGCACTCCGCCCGGAGACCGTCGAGGAACCCGGCGACGGGAGCGACCACGCCCATGTTGGCGGCGATCGGCTCGACGATGACCGCGGCGACCTGCTCGTCGAGCCGGGGCACCACGTTGTACGGCACGACCATCGTCTCGGACACGGCGGCGCGCGGGACGCCCGCGGTACCCGGCAGGCCGAGCGTGGCGACGCCACTGCCGCCGGCGACGAGGAGGGCGTCGGTGGCGCCGTGGAAGTTGCCGGCGAACGTGACGATGCGATCGCGCCCGGTCACCCCGCGCGCCAGTCGCACCGCCGTGCTCGTCGCTTCGGTGCCGGAGTTCATCAGGCGGACGCGCTCGCAGCTCGGCACACGCTCGCTGATCGCTTCGGCCAGTTTCATCTCCCGCGGCGTCGGCGCGCCGTACGACGTCCCGTCGCCGGCCGCGGCGCGCAGGGCGGCGGTCACTGCGGGATGAGCGTGACCGAGGATGATCGCCCCGTAGCTCTGCACCAGGTCGAAGTAGGTCGTGCCCTCGACGTCGGTGACGGTGGCGCCGGCCGCTCGCGCCACGACGTACGGTTCGCCGCCGACCGCCTTGAAGGCCCGGATCGAGGAGTTCACCCCGCCCGGGATGGCCCGCCTCGATCGCTCGAACATCGTGTGGTTCGAGGGCACGCCGGCGCCCGTGCACACCGTCGCGGTGCAACCGGCCGCCGGGCACGTGTCGGGATCGCAGACGGCGATCGTCATCCCAAGCCCATCATTCCCAAGACCATCATTTCGGGACCGGCCATCATTGCGGGATCCGTCCGTCGCGCACGCCTTCGGCGAACCAGCGGGTGAAGTAGGTGAGGACGATGTCGGCTCCGGCCCGCTTGATCGCGCCGAGGTGCTCGAGCGCCACCGCATCGCCGTCGATCCAGCCCCGTTCGGCCGCCGCGCAGATCATCGCGTACTCGCCGCTGACGTGATACGCCGCCAGCGGCACATCGACGTGGGCGGCGGCGTCGGCGATGACGTCCAGGTAGGCGAGCGCCGGCTTGACCATCACCATGTCGGCACCCTCGGCGATGTCGAGCGCGATCTCGCGGCGCGCTTCGCGGGCGTTGCGCCAGTCCTGCTGGTACCCCTTGCGGTCGCCGCCGCCGACGATCGTGACGTCGACCGCGTCGCGGAACGGCCCGTACAACGCGCTCGCGTACTTCGCGGCATAGGCGAGGATCGCCACGTCGTGGTGCCCGTCGGCATCGAGCGCCGAACGGATCGCCGCGACCTGGCCGTCCATCATGCCGCTCGGCGCGACCACGTGCGCCCCGGCCCGCGCCTGGGCCACGGCAGCGTCGGCATAGATCTCGAGCGTCGCGTCGTTGTCGACCACGCCGTGCTCGTCGACGATGCCGCAGTGCCCGTGGTCGGTGTACTCGTCGACGCACAGATCGGCCATCACGACGACGTCGTCGCCGAGGTCGGCGCGCAGGTCACCCAAGGCGAGCTGCACGACGCCTTCGGGGTCGCAGGCGCCGCTGCCGACGGCATCCTTGTGCTCGGGCACACCGAACAGGATCACCGACCGCACGCCCAGGCCGGCCAGTTCGGCAACCTCGTCCCGCAACGACGCTCTGGTGTGCTGGACCACGCCCGGCAGCGACACGATCGGCTGCGGCGTGTCGATGCCCTCGCGGACGAACAGCGGCGCGATCAGGTCGTCGACGCGCAGATGCGACTCGGCGACGAGGTCACGCATCGCCGCGGTGCGCCGAAGTCGCCGCGGTCGCCGCGTCGGGAGAATGTCCGCTCGGGGTCTGTCCCCGGGGGGACATTCTCGGTCGTGCACGCCCGCGAGCCTAACGGTGCCGTGTCGGCCGGCGACCGGTCCCTCCGCCCCCGATCCGTCCGCCGGATCAGAGAGAGCGTTCGAGTTCGGCCAGGAGACCCGCGAGTGAACTCTCGGTGGCGACGGAGGTCACCTCGAGACCGAGTTTCTCGGCCACCGCCGACGTGGTCGGGCCGATGGCCACGACGACCGGCGGGGTCCGACGGCCGAACGCGTCCGACCAGGCCTGCGCGGACGAACCGCTCGCCAACACCAATGCGTCGGCATCGGTGACGGTCGAGGGATCCGGTCGGAGCAGCACCGTCCGGTACGCGACACACGCGGTGACATCGTGTCCGGCCGTGAGCAACCGGTCGACCAGGGTCGGTTCGGCCCGGTCGGCCTGGGCGACGAAGACCCGCGAACGCACACCGCGACAGCGCTCGATGAGCAGGTCGGCGAGGGCGGCGGAGCGCTGGACCGAGGGCAGCAGGTCGACCGGTCGGCCGGCCAGATCGGTCAGCACCCGTGCGGTCGCGCTCCCGACGGCGGCCAACGAGACCCGTGGCGCATCGGCGGCCGCCCGCCCCGCCCGCTCCGCACCCGGCACCGACGTGACGACCAGCCAGTCGAAGTTCCGCAGGCCCGCCAGTTCGCGACGGAAACGCTCACCACCATCGGCCGGCTCGCGGATCTCGATCAGGGGGACGTGCACCACCGTGGCACCGCGGGCGGCGAGCATCGCGCCGAGCTCGCCCGGACGCTCACGGGTGACCAGCACCCGCTTGCCGGCGAGCGGCGACGTCATTGCAGCGACGCGTTCGCCGCTCGTGCCGCTGCAGCAGCCAGTTCGAGATCGGCGTCGGTGCCGGCGAGATCGAGCACGTCACCCACGGCCAGGTTCCGCGCCGGGTCGGCGAGGAACGTGCGCAGCAGGCCGTCCGTGGCGTGGGCCCCGACGGGCAACGAACATCCTGAACCGAGCTCGGCGAGGAACGCCCGCTCCACCTCGACCGCGTGGCGCGTCGCCGCGTGATCGACCGCCGTGACCAGCTCGGCCGTTGCCTCGTCGTCGGCGCGCGCCTCGACGGCGACGCAGCCCTGCCCCACGGCGGGGACGAACTCGTCGATCGACAGGTACTCGGCAACGCGGTCGGTGAGCTCGAGGATCTGCAGGGCCGCGGCGGCCATCACGATCGCCCCGCCCGCGGGGATCTTCGTGAGCCGCGTGTCGATGTTGCCACGGAGTTCGACGAAGTCGAGATCGGGCCGGAGCCGGGCCAGTTGGGCGCGGCGACGGACCGATCCGCTCGCCACCGTCGCCCCGTGGGCGAGGCCGGCGAACGTCGACCCCACCAACACATCGCGCGGATCCCGACGCTCCGTGAAGGCCACGATCGAGAGCCCATCGGCGGGCGTCGAGGGCAGATCCTTCGCCGAGTGGACGGCGAGGTCGGCCCGGCCGTCGAGCACCGCGCGTTGGACCTCCTTGACGAACACCCCCTGACCACCGATCGTGTGCAGCGGCACGTCCTGGCGGACGTCGCCGGTCGTCTCGATCAGGACCAGTTCGACCGTCGTGCCGGTGGCCGCGCCGATCGCCGCCGCCACGGTGCGGGCCTGGCCGAGTGCCTGCCGCGATCCACGCGTGGCGAGGCGCAGCGGCGAACTCATCGACCCGGCCGTTCAGCCGAGGTCGAACAGTTCGCGCATCGTCACCGCGTTGCGCTCGCCCTGGGGTGTTCCGGCCTGCGCCTTGAGCCGCACCGAGGGCTCGTGGAGCAGCTTCGCGATGATCGACTTCGTGAGCGCCTCGACCGTTTCGCGTTGCGTCTCGTCGAGGCCGGCGAGCGCGTTGTCGAACCGTTCGAGTTCGTGGCGGCGGATGCCCTCGGCGGCGGCGCGCATCGACGCCACGAGCGGAGCAGCTTGTCGAGCGGTGGTCTCCACGCCGAAGCGCTCGACCTCCTCCCAGACGATGGCGCGGGCACGCTCGGCCTCACCGGCCCGGTGCGAGAGACCACGATCGGCCCAGTCGCGCAGGTCGTCGAGATCGAGCACGGTGACCCCGGCGAGGTCGGCGACTCCCGCTTCGACGTCGCGCGGGACGGCGATGTCGATGATGTGCAGCGGTCGTGCGGAACGAGGTCCCGAGCGGGCGGACTGGACGAGGTCGGCCGTGAGGACGTGTTGCTCGGCGCCGGTGCTGGCGACGATCACGTCGGCCGCTCCGATCGCCTCCGCGAGCCGTTCGAACGACACCGCGACAGCACCGATCCGATCGGCGAGGGCGGCGGCGCGTTCGGCGGACCGGTTGGACACGAGCAGATCGGCGCCGCCGGCGCGGTGCAGCGCGATCGCCACGCCCTCGCCCATCGCTCCGGCTCCGACGACGAGTACCCGCTTGCCCTGCAGGTTGCCGACGACATCGGTGATCATCTCGACGGCGGCGTGGCTGACCGACGCCGTGCCCCGGGCGATGCCGGTCTCGGTGCGGGCGCGCTTGCCGGCCTCGATCGCGGTCCGGAACAGCAGGTTCAGCGTCGACCGCGCCGCCCCCTCGGACTGGGCGATCTCCCACGCCGTGCGCACCTGACCGAGGATCTCGCTCTCGCCGAGGACGGCCGAGTCGAGCCCGGCGGCGACCTCGAAGAGGTGGGCGACGGCGGTGGAATCGTGCTGGCTGTAGAGATGCGGGATCAGCTCGTCGGCCGACAGGTCGCCGAGTTCGCAGAGGAAGTCGCGGACGTCGCCGTACGCACCGTGGAACAGCTCGGTGACGACGTAGACCTCGGTGCGATTGCACGTCGACAGCACGACGGCCTCGCGGATGTTGTCGCGCACCGCGAGGCCCGCAACGGCCTTGCCCAGGCGGTCGGGGACGACGGTGACGCGTTCGAGCAACGACAGCGGGCTGCTGCGGTGGTTGATGCCGACGACCAGTAACGACATGTCGATCGCAACCCTAGGCGCTCGCACCGCGGCGACGTTCGCCCGGCACGGCTCGCAGTGGTGGGGCCGAAGCGGCGGCCGCCCGGCGTTGCTCGTGGTAGGCCAGGATCTGCAACTCGACGGCGAGGTCGACCTTGCCGACGTGGATGCCGTGTGGCACCGAGATGACCGAGGGAGCGAAGTTCAGGATGCTCGTGACGCCGGCGGCGACGAGGGCGTCGGCCGCCTCCTGCGCGGCATGTCCCGGCGTGGCGATGACCCCGATCGAGATGTTCCGCTGCTGCACCACCTGGGCGACCTCGTCGAGGTGACGGACGCGCACCCCGCCGATGACCGAGCCGATCTTGGCGGCGTCGATGTCGACGATCCCACCGACCGGGAACCCTCGATCGCCGAACCCGTTGTAGCCGGCGAGCGCCTGGCCGAGGTTGCCGGCACCGACGATGACGACCGGCCAGTCGTGGGTGAGGCCGAGTTCGCGACGGATCTGGTACACGAGGAAGTCGACGTCGTAGCCCACGCCCCGTGTGCCGTAGCTGCCGAGGTAGCTCAGGTCCTTGCGCACCTTCGCCGCGTTCACCCCACCCAGTTCGGCGAGTTCCTCCGACGAGATCGTCGTGACGCCCTGCTCGAGTTGGTCGGAGAGGATGCGGAGGTACACCGGCAAACGGGCCACCGAGGCCTCGGGGATCCGTCGTCGCACTCGATTGCCAGCCATGCACCGACCACGTTAGGGGCCTCGTGCACACTTTCACAAAGCAGCTCGGAGCGATTCCTGCACGACGTCGGTCACGCCGACGGAGAGAGCCCGATGCGCAGGGCGTCGTCGAGGCTGCGGCGCACGAGTTTGCCCGACAGGTTGCGGGGAAGGGACTCGACGAAGATGATCTTGCTCGGGCACTTGTACCGGGCGAGACGGTCGAGCGAGTGGTCGATCAGCGTCTCCTCGTCGAGCAACGATCCGGGCCGCAGCACCACGTAGGCCTTCACCGCCTCGCCGGTGTGCGGATGGGGCACGCCGACCACGCCGGCCTCGACGACGTCGGGGTGGGTCATCAGGGTCTCTTCGACCTCGGCGGGATAGACGTTGAACCCCGACACGATCACGAGGTCCTTGGCCCGGTCGACGAGGTAGAGGTACCCGTCGTCGTCCGCGGTCGCCATGTCGCCGGTCTGCAGCCAACCGTCGTCGGTGAGCACCGCCGCGGTGGCCTCGGGGTCGTCGAGATAGCCGGCGAACACGTTGGCGCCACGCACCCACACCTCACCGACGTCGCCGACGAGAGCGTCTTCGTCGACGTTCACCAATCGCACCTCCACGCCCTCGAGCGCCCGCCCGACGGAGCCCGGCCGCGCCGGCGCGCCGGTCGAGGTGGTCACGGTCGGCGACGCCTCGGTGAGCCCGTAGCCCTCGTAGATGTCGACGCCGAATCGGTCGCGCATCGCCGCGAACACCGACACCGGCAGGCGCGAGGCACCCGACAACGCCAGCCGCACGGTGGCGAAGGCATCGGCGGGCGGGTCGTCGAGTTGCGTGAACGCGGCCCACATGCCCGGCGCGCCAGGGATCACCGTGACGCCGCGATCCGCGATCGACTGCAACGCGGTCGATGGATCGAAGCGCTGCACCAGGACCACCGTCGCGCCCACCGTCAGCGCGAGACCGAGCACCACGTTCAGGCCGAAGATGTGGAACACCGGCAGGACGCCGTACACCACGTCGTCGGCGTTCACATGCCCGCTCGCACTCCGGCTCTGGTCGATGTTGGCGCGCAGGTTGCCGTGCGTGAGCATCGCGGCGCGGGGTGCGCCCGCGGTGCCGCTCGTGAAGAGCAGCGCGGCGAGATGGTCGGCCTCGACATCGAGGCGCTCGACCGGTTCGGACTCGAGCAAGCGTTCGAAGGGGATCAGATCGTCCGGGCCCTCCGGGTCGGTGGTGACGGCGGCGGTGACCGTGGGCACCGCGGCCGCGTCGACGTTCGCCCACGTCGCGGTGCACGATCGGTCGATCACGACCAGGGTCGCCCCGACGGTGGCGATCTGCCGCTCGAGTTCCGGCGCCGGGCTCGTCGGGTTGAGCGGAACGACCACCGCACCGAGGCCGAGGGCGGCGAGATAGCTGACGACGAACGGCACGCCGTTGGTGAGCACGAGTGCCACGCGGTCGCCGTCACCGACGCCCAGCGAGGCGAGCCCGCCGCGGAGATGATCGACCTGGGTGCGCAGCTCACCGTACGAGGTGGCGCGGTTGTTCCAGATCAGCGCCGTGGAGTCGGGCGCGTGGTCGTCGATGATCTCGGCAAGATTCACAGGCCCCCTCGGGGGACGTTCGCCCCCGACCTTTCGCCGGCGATCGTAACCCACGCCACCCGACGCGACGACGATCGGGCGGAGGTCCGGGTGAAACGCGTGGTGCCTCCGCGATCGTGAGGGCACCAGGCGTTTCAGGTCACAGGCGGACGAGCGAGATCACACCGGCGAGGAGGATCGCCACGAGGAGCAAACCGAGGGTCAACGTCGTTGCAGGCCGCACCGCGACAACGCTAACGGTGTGTCTGCCCGCCTGGCGCGCGCCCGCTCACCGGGTCAGTGGCCGCGCAGCGTGACGCGCTGGGTGACGCCTCCGGGCGCACCCGACTCGTCGGCCGTCAGGGTGACCTGGTCGCCGACGCCCAACCCGAGTTCCTCGGCCGCCGAGCGCCGATCCATGGCGATGGCGTAGAGCCCCGACGAGTCGACGACGAGGCCGACGGCACCGGCGCCGATGGCGGCGAAGGAGGCGACGAGCCGTGCCGATCGTGTCGTACCACCGGTCAGATCGGTGGGGTCGCTCGTGCGCATCGCGATCTGCTCACCGAAGCCGGCGGGGATGTCGTCGGGGCCGACGTTGAGCTGCACGTTGCCGAACGTGTCGATCCACAGCACCTGGGCGATCACACGCTCGTCATCCGCTTGGGCGAGCGGGATCACGCCGGGCATCAACAGGTCGATGTCGATCTCGTCGCCGAGATCGAGCAGGTCGACGCCGTTGCAGAGGTGCGCCGCGGCCGGGCCGAACACGTCACGACCGGCGAACGTCGCGCTCGGGGAAACGAGCTGGTACTCGGTGTTCGTCAACTCGACCGCCCGCTCGGCGCCGCCGACGAGCGACACGGCGGGGGCGAGCAGGCCGTTGTCGGGACCGATCAGCACACCCTCGCCACCGGCGACCTCGATCGCCACCGCTCGACGACTCGACCCGACACCCGGGTCGACGACGGCCAGCACGACGCCCGACGCGACGTAGCCGATGCTGCGGGCGAGGGCGAGCGATCCGCCGCGCACGTCGAACGGTGCGATGCCGTGCGTGAGGTCGACGACGGTGACGTGCGGGGCGAGATCACGGATCACCGACCGGACGACACCGGCGAACTCGTCGACGACGCCGTAGTCGGTCAGGAACGAGACGGTGTCATAGCGGCGACCCATGTGCCGCCGAACTGTACCGGCCCGAAAACGCGACAAGGGCCGGTGCCAACCCCCCGATGGCACCAGCCCTGTCGGCGCCGCTCGCCGTTTCCGGCGAACGCGTCTCCACGTGCCGAACGATAGAGGATGAATGACGATGTGAAAAGTGCCACGTCGAAAAAACAGGAAAGTAATTCCGAAGTGTGTCTAGTCAGTCGTCCCAAATGCTCGTTTGCGTCGCGATTTCGGGGGGCCTGGCCCCCGAAATCGCGACACAAACGAGGATCGGAGGCCGGCCGGGCGGACCGGACGGACGGTGGGGCGGACGGCGTCAGGCGAGTTCGCGGCTGCGGGCGGTCGCGGCGGCGACGGCCGCGGCGACGGTGCCGCGCAGGTCGCGTGCTTCGAGCACGGCGATGCCGGCCGCCGTCGTGCCACCGGGTGACGTCACCTGGGCGCGGAGGCGCACGGGATCCAGTTCGCGGTCGAGCAACAGCGCGGAGCCGACGAGCAGCTGGCGAACCACGCGCTCGGCGACGGGACGTTCGATCCCCTCGGCGACGGCGGCGTCGACGAGCGCCTCGGCGACGAGGAACAGATACGCCGGCCCCGATCCGGCGACGCCCGTGAACGCGTCGAGCAACGGCTCGGCGAGCTCGTCGACGGTACCGACCGATCCGAGGATGCGTCTGGCCCAGTCGATGTCGGCCGCCGACGCGGTCGGACCGCCGGCGATCGCGGCCGCCCCGCGACCGACGAGCGCCGGCGTGTTCGGCATCGCCCGCACGACGGCGACCGCATCGCCGACGGCGGACTGGAGCGTGTCGATCCGCACACCGGCGGCGATCGACAGGACGCGCGTCGCCCCGGCGTCGCGGGCCGCGGCCGCCGCGGCGACCGCGTCGGGCGGCTTGACCGCGAGGATCGCCGAGCGGCACGGCACCGCGCCGGCGCTCACGACCACGCCCGGGAAGGTCGCCGTCAGTTCGGCCCTCCGCGCCTCGACGACCTCGACGACACCGAGGTCGGAGCGCTCGAATTCGCCCGAGCCGATCATGCCTTCGAGCAGCGCCGATCCCATGTTGCCGCCACCGATCAGCAGCACCTCGACGTGGTCGGGACCGGTTGCGGCAGGCGGAACGGCAGCGCCGGGGCTCGTCATGCGACGAAGGTAGCCCGGGTGGGCGGACGAACGGATACCGACTCCCCGAACACCCACCCGGACCACCCGAGGGTGGATGACGTCGGCGGCAGAGCGGAAAATGTCAGTCGGCGAACCGGCTGGCGAAGGCGATGCGCAGGAACCCCTGGAAGCACTGCTCGACGGTGGCGTACAGCGTGCCCAGTGCCCGGTCGATCTCGGCGAGCGACACCGTCGAGACGGGAATCTCGCCGCGCAGGAAGACGGCATCCTCGATGCCGATCGAGAAGTGCGCCCCCACGAGGCGCTCGTTGCGGCGCAGCAGGTTCTCGTACAGCATCGCGGCGTTCTCCTCGGGTGCCGGCAGCACGTAGGTCTCGTAGCGCAGCGTGCGCTGGCTCAACGTGAGCCACACCGTGGTGAACTCCTTGTCGTCGCCCCGCATCCGCACGTACCAGCGGATCGGGCCGTCGTCGGCGCGGTCGACGGCGAGGATGTGATCGTGCTCGCCACGCAACGCGGTGAGCCACCCGTCGATCTGCCGTTCGAGTCCGGCCAGCCGTTCGGCGTCGAAGATCTCGATCACGTGCACGACACCCGTTCGCGGACCGTGAGATCGCTGTAGAGACGTCGCAACCGCGCCGCGGCGAACCCCCACGTGTACCGCTTGGCCCGCTCGACGGCGGCGATGGACATCGACCGGTGCAGCTGGCGGTCGTCGAGGATCTCGGCGATGGCGCGGGCGTAGTCGTCGGGGTTGCGGCCGTCGATGAGGCGCCCGGTCAGGCGGTCGTCGACGAGGCTCAGCAAACCACCGACGGCACTCGCCACCACGGGGACGCCGCAGGCGGCAGCTTCGAGCGCCACGAGCCCGAAGCTCTCACTGCGGCTCGGGACGAGCACGACATCGGCGGCCCGGTAGTAGGTGGACAGGATGTGATGCGGCTGCGGCTCGACGAAGCGCACCTGCTCGTGGAGACCGAGTTCGTCGACCAGGGCGCGGATGCGGGCGCTCTCGAGGTCGCCCTCGTCGCCGCTCGCTCCGCCGACGATGAGGAGCTGGGCATCGGGACGGCCGAGCGCGGCGAGGGCCCGCACCGCCACGTCGGGGCCCTTGAGCGGCTGGATGCGACCGACGAACAACAGGATGGGTGCGTCGGTGTCGAGCGACAATGCCCGGCGGGCGCCGGTGCGTTCGCCGGGGGCGAAGAAGGCGTGCTCGACACCGGGAGCGATGATCTCGATGCGACCGAGCGGGTTCCCGTACAAGCGCCGGAACTGCTCCTCCTCGGCGTCGCAGCTCACACAGATCGCATCGGCACAGCCGACGATCTCGGCCTCGGCCATTTCGCGCCACAGCGGCTCGGGGTCGCCCCCCTCGGCCTTCACGCGGGCGAGCGTGTGGAACGTCGACACGAACGGCACGTCGAGGTCGTGCTTGAGCCGGTGCCCGACGACCCCGCTCAGCCAGTAGTTGCCGTGGATGACGTCCGGTTGCTCGTGCTGATCGATCCAGTCGAGCACGCCGGCGTGGAACGCCTCGGTGACGTCAGGAAGCGCCTCCTTGGGCAGATGATGCGGTCCGGCCTCGATGTGCACGACCCGGTGGCCCGGTTCGACGAAGACCTCGCGCGGCAGGCCGGCACGATCCGCCCGGGTGAACGTCGTGCAGTCGATGCCCGCCTGGGCGAGGGCCGACACCAGCTCGCGGACGTACACGTTCATGCCTCCGCTGTCGCCGGCACCGGGCTGCAGCAGCGGCGACGTGTGGAGTGAGATCATCGCGACACGTTGCACAGCGTCGTGAACGATAACCAGCCGGGCCCCGAGTCATGCCTGCTCCACCCCAGGCCGAGGGATTCAGAGCGTGTCGATCGAGGCTTCGCCGACGCGGTAGCGACGGACCAGCTCGGCACTCAGGGCATCGAGACGCTCGAACCGCTCACGACGGTCGGACGACACACGCTGTTCGAACGAGGCGAGCGCGTCGAACAGGACGCCGAGGTCGGCGTCGTCGAGTTCCTTGAGATGGCCGAACCCGAGACGGGCGCAGAGCTCGTCGAGTTCGACGGCGAGCGGGTGGTCACTCAGATCCTCGGTCGGGCGCGGCGGTCGGGCCGGACCTCCGGTGAGGTGTTGTGACAGCACGGCGCGGAGGTCGTCGGCCGCACCGCCGCCGTCCACGTCGCTGCGATGCACCTGCTCGACCTTCACCATGTCGAGACGCGCCTGCGCCACCCGGCGGGCGTACGACACGGCGTCGTCCTCGAGTTGCAACTGCTGGCGCAGCCCGCGCAGTTCGGTGAGGCTCAACGACGCGGGGTCGGGTGATTCGGTCATGGTCACTTCATCCTCCTGACACCGGTGGCAGGACCGCCACCTCGTCGTGCGGGCCGACCTCGGTGTCGGGATGCGCGGTCTCACCGTTCACCCAGATGCGGCAGGTCGTCAGCACGGCGCTGAATCCTTGGCCGTAGCGACGTTCCGCTGCGGCGAGCACTTCGGCCACCGTAGTGCCGTCGAGGACGTCGGTTCCGGTACCCGCGGCGTCGCGTGCCGAAGCGAACAGACGCACCTTGGCCATGCCACGGATCCTACGTGGGCCAGATCCTCGGACGGCATGCACCCAGCTGACAGACTGCGCCGATGAACGATGCCGACGCGATCGACTTCGCGCTCCTCCTGCTGCGCTGTGGGGCGGGTGCCGTGATGCTGGCGCACGGCATCAACCACGTCCGGCCGACGATCGACGGAACGGCGAGGTGGTTCGGGTCGATGGGGATGCGGCCGCCCAAGGTGCAGGCCTGGCTCGCCAGCATCACCGAGATCGGCAGCGGGATCCTCCTCCTGCTCGGGCTGCTCACGCCGTTCGCCGCGGCCGGCATCGTCGGCGTGATGGCGGTGGCCTGGGCGATCAATCACCGTGGCAACGGATTCTTCATCTTCCGGCCGGGGGAGGGCTGGGAGTACGTGATGACGCTCGGCATCGTCGGCATCGCGCTCGGCGCGCTCGGGCCGGGCCAGTGGTCACTCGACGAGGCGCTCGACATCCGCGACGACCTGATGGGTACGACGGGGCTGCTGATCGCCGCGGTCGCCGGCATCGGCGGGGCGGCCGTGCTCCTGCTCACCTGCTGGCGCCCGCCACCGAAGCCCGCCTGAACGTCGCCCCGAAAAATGGAGCAGATGTCGCGCTCGAGCGCGACATCTGCTCCATTTTCGGGGGAATGCAGCCGGTAGCCTGCGCGACCTGTGGGTACCGAGAAGCGTGAACGTCAGAAGGCCAACCGAGCCCTGCGGCAGCAGGAGATCCAGAAGGCGGAAGCCCGCCGGCGAGGGTTCCGCATCGCGGCGATCGTGGTCGGCGGACTCGTGGCCGTGTTCGGGCTCGCCTTCATCGCCAGCGTCGTGACCGGCGACGACAACGAGGCCCCCGTGTCGACCGAGACGCTCTCGACCGAGGTACTCACGTCCGAGCCGGTCACTTCCGAACCGGTCACGTCCGACGCACTCGTCCCCGCCGACTCGCTCGGGTCAGCAGTCACCGAACCCGTGACGTCCGATCAGGCCGCGGTCGATCCGGGCAACACCGCACCCACCTCGACTGACGCGGTGTCGACGGTGGAATGCCCGCCCGCGGAGGGCGTCACCGAGGCGGTGCAGCAGTTCGACGCGGCGCCGCCGATGTGCCTCGACGCCGGCGCCACCTATCAGGCGGTCGTCACCACCAACAAGGGCGAGTTCACGATCGATCTCGACGCCGAAGCGGCGCCGCTCACCGTCAACAACTTCGTCTTCCTCGCTCGCAACCTGTACTACGACGACACGCCGTGCCACCGGATCATCACCGACTTCGTCGTGCAGTGCGGCGACCCCACCGGCACCGGGACCGGCGGGCCGGGCTACGAGTTCGACGACGAACTCCCTGCGGCCGGTGCGTACCAGGTCGGCTCGATCGCGATGGCCAACAGCGGTCCCGACACGAACGGCAGCCAGTTCTTCATCATCACCGGTGACCAGGGCGTGAGCCTGCCGCCGAGCTACTCGCTGTTCGGTCAGGTCACCGACGGTCTCGACACGACGGTGGCCGATCTCGCGGCGACCGGCTCCAGCTCGGGTACCCCGACCGAGCCGGTGCAGATCCAGTCGGTCCGCATCATCCAGTCCTGACGGCCCAGTCCTGACGGCACCGACGACCGACCGGCCACCACCCGCACCCTGCGGGCGACGGGATCAGCGGGTGAGCTGATCGGCGAGTTCGGCGAGCACCTCGGCGCCGACACCGATCGAGGAGAGGTACGCCGCGATCGACCCGTGGGTCGCTCGCAGATCGGCGAGCAGGCGGGCCATCGCCGCCGGGTCGGAGGAGAACATCATCGCCGGGCGGTCGTTCATCAGCACGACGCTCTCCGGCGAGTTGACCTCCAACCACGCCCGCATGCGCTGCATGCCGATCGCCGTCAGTGCGTAGTCGGCCGCGATCACGTCGTCGTCGACTCCCAGCCCCCCGAGGACCAACGCGGCGAGGATGCCGGTGCGGTCCTTGCCGGCGGCGCAGTGGAACAAGGCCGGCGTCGCCTCCGGCGAGGCCAGCAGGTTGATGGCCAGGGCGAAGCGGTCGGCGCCGGTGACGAGCATGTCGTGGTACGCCCACACGAGGAAGTCGACGGCGCCATCGGCCGTGTCGGGGAAGTCGGGAACGCCGGTCTCCATCCAGGTGGCATCGACGATCGGCAGGTGGTGGAACGCCACCGGATACCGCTCGAGCGGGAACCGGCCGCGCTGGGTCAGTTCGGCCGCCGACCGCAGATCGATCACCGTGCGGATGCCGAGCGCATCGATGACATCGAGATCGTCGTCGGTGAGGTTGGCGAGGCCATCGGACCGGAAGAGCCGGCCGTGGCGGATGACCCGGCCGTCGGCGATCCGGTAGCCACCGAGATCACGGACGTTGTGCGCGCCGGCGAGATCGACGTGCCTCCCGGACGAGTCGACGATCTGGCCCACCTCGGTCAGTGCCGCATCGATCGTCGCCGCATCGATCGTTGCCGCATCGATCGTTGATGGGGCCGGCGGCTGCGTCATGCTGCGAAGGTACCGACGGCGGTCGAGCACCGCAGCCTGACGCCCCGGTAATCGGTCACAGCGATCCGTCCGACGCACACAACGATGAGCGAAAGGACCGGGGGGTGGATCGTTCGCTCATCGCGGCGGGTCGGCGGCGCGGTCGCGGGCGAGGTCGTCGATGTCGTCGAGTTCGACGTCGCGGTGGCGGTGTGTGGCGCGGCTGATGGCGTGCGTCCCGAGCGGTGCGCTGAGCAGTTGCAGCACCACGACGAGCACGAGTGCGCAGATGCCGAGCGAGGTCCGGATCTCGAAGCCGGCGCCGATGGCGACGAGCACGAGACCGAGCGTCGGGGCCTTCGCCGCGGCATGCATCCGCGAATAGACGTCGGGGAAGCGCACCGCGCCGATGCCGCCGATCATCGCCAGCACCGACCCGACCAGGATGAACACCTCGCCGACGATGTTCACGAGTCGCCCCGGTACTCGATGAAGCGGGCGATCGCCACCGTCCCGACGAACGCCACGAGGGCGGCGACGAGCACCGTCTCCACCGTGATGCCGTTGTGCTCGCGGGCGGCGAGCACGATGATGCCGATCACGACCAGCGACAGGAGGCCGTCGAGCCCCACGGAGCGATCGGGCAGGCTCGGGCCGCGCAGGAGGCGGAACAGGAAGCAGAACGCGCCGACCGAGAGGAAGACGAGCGCCACGGCGATCATCGGGGCGTGTCCCCATGCTCGAGCGCAGCGCGCAGCGACCGGTCGCCGAACGCGGCCACCGCGTAGCGCTCGAGCCGGTACACGTCACGGCGCGCCGACTCCGCACCGGCGAAGTGCAACGCGTGGATGTACAGCGTCGGCACACTCCCCGGCTCGCGCACGCGCACATCGACGGTGATCGTGCCGGGGGTCAGGGTCACGCAGTTGGCGACGAGCGTGTTGATCCCGGCGGAGGTGGTGTGCATCGGGACCGCCACGATCGCCCGGTTGAGCGACGAGCGCGGGGTGACGATCTCGCGGGCGACGACGAGACTCGACACCACGAGCTGGCCGGCGAAGTACGCGAGATACCTCAGCGCGGCGACCGGATGGAACGACGTCGACGCCGTGAAACGGGTGCCGGTCGGCCAGGCGATCACCACGACGACGACGGCGACCAGGACGCCGGCGACGAGGTTCGCCACGGTGAGGTCACCCCAGAGCAGCACCCAGAGGGCGGTCAGCCACACCACGAGCACGGGCGCCCGCAACCCGTTCACGCCTGGCCTCCGACGAGACCGACCGCCGAGGACCGCATCGACGTACTGCGAGGGCTCGAGGAGTTGGGTGGCCGTCCGCTCGGCGAGATCGTAGAGCGGCCCGGCGAACACCATGATGGCCAGTCCGAGCACCACCAGCACCACGGTCGAGGCCATCATCAGCACCGGCATGCGCCCGGTCGCGAGAGCCAGCCGTTCCTCCACGGCGGGGTCGGCCTTCCCCCAGAAGACGCTGCTCCAGATCCGGCTCATCACGTACACGGTGAGGAGGCTGACGGTGAGGCTGACCGCGACGATGACCCACTTCTCCGACTGGATGCCGGCGTCGACGAGCGCGAACTTGCCCACGAACCCGGAGAACGGCGGGATCCCGGCGATGCTCAACGCCGGCAGCGCGAACAGCACGGCGATCGTCGGCGTCGAGCGCACCATGCCCCCGAGCCGCGACAACCGGTCGGTGCCGGCACGGAACTCGGCGAGGCCGGCGACCAGGAACAGCGACGACTTCACCACGATGTGATGGACGATGTAGAACACCGCCCCGGCGATGCCGGCGAGCGTGAACAGCGCCAGCCCGAAGATCATGTAGCCGATGTGGCTGACGATGTGGAACGACAACATGCGCCGCAGGTCGTCCTGGGCGAGTGCGCCGAGCACGCCGACCACCATGGTGAGGCCGGCGACGACGAGCAGCAGCGTTCCCTGCTGCGCGTCGGACGGGAACAGCAGGGTCTGCGAGCGGATGATGGCGTAGACACCGACCTTGGTCAGCAGCCCGGCGAACACGGCGGTGATCGCCGTCGGGGCGGTCGGATAGCTGTCGGGCAACCAGAAGAACAGCGGGAAGAGCCCCGCCTTGATGCCGAACACGACGATCAACAGCAGCGAGAAGCCGACCCGGACACCGTGCGAGAGCTCCGGCATGCGCACCGCGAGCTCGGCCATGTTGACCGTGCCGGTCGCCGCGTAGATCAGCGCCAGCGCGACGACGAAGAACGTGGAGGCGATCAGGCTGATCACCACGTACGACATGCCGGCGCGCACCTGACCGGCCCGGCCGCCGAGCGTGAGCAGCACGTAGCTGGCCACCAGCATCAGCTCGAACGCGACGAACAGGTTGAAGAGGTCGCCGGTGATGAAGCTCGCCGACACCCCCGCGGCGAGCACGAGATAGACGGAACCGAACGCCGCGTACCGCGACTCCTCCTGGCCCTCGCCGATGGCGTAGACGAAGACCGTCAGCAACATGATCGACGACACCACGAGCATGATCGCCGCGAGATCGTCGACCACGAGCGAGATGCCGAGCGGCGCCGGCCAGCCGCCCGCCTGGGTCACGCCGATCCCGTCGTCCTGGACCCGCACGAGCAGCACGACGCTGACGACGAGATTGCTGGTGAGCGCGGCCAGCACGATGATGCGCTGGGCCCATCGGAGGCGGGCGGCGATCACACACAGCGCGGCGCCGAGCAGCGGCACGATGATCGGCAGCGGGATCAGCGCGTTCACGACCGGTCCTCCTCCGCGGCCTGGGCGCGCTCGGCGGCCTCGCCTTCGAGCACGAAGTCGTCGTGGGCGCGGCGGGCGACGTACCGGTCCTCGACGTCGTCTTCGACCACGTCGTCGTGGGTCATCTGCCAGCTCCGGAACCCGAGGGCGAGCAGGAACGCGGTGACGCCGAACGTGATCACGATCGACGTCAGCGCGAAGGCCTGCGGCAGCGGGTCGGAGAAGTCCTGCGGATCGCCGGTGCCGATGATCGGTGCGATGCCGCCGGCGCCACCCGAGGTCACGAGCAGGAGGTTGGTCCCGTGCCCGATGAGCCCGATCCCGATGAGGATCCGCGAGAGGCGGCGCTGCAGCAGGAGGAACGTGCCGGTGGCGAACAACGCCGCCGCCGTGAAGGCGAGCAGGACACTCACCGGCCGACGGCCTGCGCTTCGCCGTCGCCCGTCGCCGGGTCGGTGGCGGCCTGCTCGTCGCCGAAGGCCTCGAAGGCCATCAGCACGAGCCCGATCACCACGAAGGCGACACCGAGATCGAACGGCAGCGCGCTGGTGACCTTCACGTGGTGGAACAGCGGCAGGTCGAACTCCTTGGCGCCGTGCTCCAGGATCGAGCCGCCGAGCACCACGGGCACCAGTGCGGTCGTGGCCGCGATCAGCAAGCCGCCACCGAGGATGACGTGCGGCGGCAGGCGGAACGACGAGCGGACCGCATCGGGCCCACGGGCGACGTAGCGCAGGGAGATCGCCGCACCGATCATGAGGCCGCCGACGAACCCGCCGCCGGGCCGATTGTGCCCGGCGAGGAGGAAGTAGATGCCGAGCACCAGGATCGACGGGTACAGGACCTTCATCGAGGTGTCGAGCAGCGCCAGCGGGCGGGCGCGGATCGGCGCGCCGCCGAGCGGCGCTTCCGGGACCGGCTCGACCGTCATTCGAGGATCTCCTCGAACACGATGTCCTCGACGATCTCCTCGAACACGGGCGCGGCACGGTCGGAGCGCCGACGGCCGGAGCGGGCCAGGCTCACGGCGCCGACCGCGGCGACCACCAGGACGGCGATCTCGCCCATCGTGTCCCACCCGCGGAAGTCGACGAGGATCACGTTGACGACGTTGCTGCCCTTGCCCAGTGGTTCGGACCCCTCGATCATGGCCGCCGCGGTCGAGGGACCCTCGACGTCGGACCGGGCCTGGCTCGACACGATGGCGAACACGAAGATGCCGACGCCGACCACGAGCGACACGGCGATGCGGGCCGGACGGCCGCGCGCCGCCGGCGCCGGCGTCCACGTGCGCGGCAGGAACCGGAGCACCAAGACGAACAGCACGGTGCTCAGCGTCTCGATGGAGAACTGGGTGAGCGCGAGGTCCGGAGCGCCCAGCACCACGTACAGCGCCGCCATCGTGTACCCCACGGCGCCGAGCATGAGGACCGCGGCGATGCGGTGATGGACCATGCAGGCACCGAGTGCCGCGCTCAGCATCACGGCCACGAGCGCGACGTGAGCGGGGTGGTCGATCAGCGGCGGCATGCCATCCCACTCGGTGGCCATCGGGATCAGCGGCACGACGACGGCGACCAGCATGATCACGCCGAGGTAGATCGGCAGCGAGCCGTTCTGCACGACGCCCGTCACCCGGCGGGCGGTGATCCCGATGGCGCGCAACACGCCGAGGAACGCCCGATCGCCGGTCGGCACGACGTGGGTGGCGTCGGAGAAGCGCCGCTGGGCGCCCGCCACGGGCCCGCGGAACCACGTGATCACGATGCCGCCGGCGACGATGACGACCGACAGCAGCACGGCCTCGTTGAAGCCCGACCAGAGCGTGACGGGCGCCGGGTGCGTGCCGGGGTAGACGGCGACCGTGGCCGCGTCGACCAGGGCGCTGATCGTCGCGGGCGCGATGCCCGCCACGACGGTGAAGACGGCGAGCAGGGCCGCAGGGCCGATGAACACCGGCCCGGGCGCGTCCGCCGCCGACGCCAGGTCGTCGTGCTCACCGGCCTGCCCGAATCGCCCGAAGATCCCGAGCACGAACCGTGCCGAGTAGGCGAACGTGAACATCGACGCGATCACGATCACCGCGAGGACAGCTCCCGCGCCGATGAAATCGCCGTGCTCGATGTAGCCGTCGAGCGCCTTCTCCTTGGCGATGAAGCCGAGCAGGGGCGGAATGCCGGCCATCGAGGCCGCGCTGATCACGGCGACGGCCTGCACGAGACGCCAGTCCCGACCGAAGCCGTGCAGTTGGCGGATGTCGCGCGTTCCGGCGCCGTGGTCGACGATGCCGACCACCATGAACAACGCCGCCTTGAAGGCGGCGTGGGCGAGCAGCAGCACCATGCCGGCCTCGGCGAGCTGGTAGCCGCCGACGCCGAACAGCAGCATCATGAAGCCGAGTTGGCTGATCGTCCCGTAGGCGAGCAGCAGTTTGAGGTCGTTCTGTCGCAGCGCCCGCAGCCCGCCGATCGTCATCGTCACGGCGCCGACGAGGAGCACGAGCAGCCGCCACTGTCCGGTGAGGGCGAAGATCGGTGCGAGACGGGCGACGAGGTACACGCCGGCCTTGACCATCGTCGCCGAGTGCAGGTAGGCGCTCACCGGCGTGGGAGCGACCATGGCCCCCGGGAGCCAGCTGCTGAACGGCGCCTGCGCCGACTTCGTGAACGCCCCGACGAGCACGAGCACGATGGCCGCGTTCACGATCGACCCCGACGGCGGGTCGGTGGCGAGTTCGGAGATCCGGTACGTCCCTGCGACCTCACCGATCATGATCAGGCCGGCGAGCATCGCCAGCCCGCCGCCGCCCGTGATGAACAGCGCCTGGAGCGCGGCGGCGCGGGCACGCGGGCTCTCGTCGTCGTTGCCGATGAGGAGATAGGAGGTGATCGAGGTGAGTTCCCAGAACACGAACAGCCCGATGAGCTGGTCGGACAGGACGACGCCGAGCATCGCGCCGGCGAAGAGGGTGAGCATCCCGGCGAGACGGCCGACCCCCTGCTCGCCGCTGTCGTGCGTGGCGTCACCGTGACCGTGACCGTGGCCGTGCGGTGCGAAGTAACCCAGCGCGTAGATGCAGATCAGCACGCCGATGCCGGAGACGATGGCGACCATCAGCAGGGCGAACGCGTCGAGCCGCAGGTCGACGGCGATGTCGAGGCCGCTCACCCACGTGTACGACTCGGTCACGGGATCACCGTCGACGACGCCGCTCCACCGCGTCGCCGCCCACACGAGCACCGCCGCCGGTGCGACCGCGGCGACGGCGAACGCCCGGCGTCCGAGCGACCGCCCGAAGCCGATGATGGCGATGCCGACGACGAGGTGGAGGGCGAGCAGCGCGAACATGGGGGCGGGGTGCCTTCGGCACCGTCCGTGCGACACTAATTGCGGTGTGGATGGGCGCAGCGGTCTTCGGCTTGGCGGAGTTACCCGTGGGTAACTACGGTCTCAGCGCATGAACGTGCAACGTGTGGGGATCCTCGGTTCGGGAATCATGGGGTCGGGTCTGGCCGAGGTGGCCGCCCGCGCCGGCTACGAGGTGACCGTTCGGTCGCGCACGCAGGCCGGTGCCGACGCCGTGTACACCGGGCTCGACGCCGCCCTGCTCAAGCAGGTGGCGAAGGACCGGCTGACCGACGACGAGCGGCAGGCGATCCTCGGCCGGATCACCGTCACCGACGACCTCGGCGAGTTGGCCCTGGCCGACCTCGTGATCGAGAGCGTCGTCGAGGACCTGGCGGTGAAGAAGGCGCTGTTCGCCCAGCTCGACGAGCTCGTGCAGCCCGAGGCGATCCTCGCCACCAACACGTCCACGCTGCCGGTCGTCGACCTGGCGATGGCCACGAAGCGGCCCGAGCTGGTCTGTGGCATCCACTTCTTCAACCCGGCACCGATGATGAAGCTCGTCGAGATCATCCGACCGATCACCGCCGCCGACGAGACGATCGCCGCGGCGACCGCGTTCGCCGCCTCGTGCGGCAAGGACGCCGTCGAGGTCAAGGACCGCGCCGGTTTCATCGTCAACGCCCTGCTGTTCCCGTATCTCAACAACGCCGTGCGCATGTGGGAGCAGGGCACGGCGTCGATGAGCGACATCGACACCGCCATGCAGGGCGGCTGCAACTTCCCGATGGGGCCGTTCGCGTTGCTCGACCTCGTCGGTCTCGACACGTCACTGTCGATCCTCGACGCGCTGTACCAGGAGTTCCGCGACGCGAACTACGCCGCGGTGCCGACGATCCGCCGGATGGTCGCGGCCGGCCAGCTCGGCCGCAAGACCAAGCAGGGCTTCTACACCTACTGACCTGAAACGCCCGGTGCCTGGCACCGGGCGTTTCAGGTCGGTCGCTCGTTGGCAGAATGGGGCCGTGACTGGCGGCGCGTCCCTCACTTTCGGGGGTGGCGGGCGGCCGGTGGAGCCGGCGGCGTCCCGGTTCGTCATGCCCGACCCGGCGCTGGCGACGCCCGGCGACGACCTGATCGCGATCGGCGCCGATCTGGCCCCGGGCACGCTGCTGGCCGCCTATCGCGCCGGCATCTTCCCGATGCCCGTCGAGCCGCGCCGCAAGCGCAGCAAGATGGCGTGGTACTCGCCCGATCCGCGCGGGATCATCCCGATCGACGGGCTGCGCGTGACGAGGTCGATGCGCAAGAGCGCCCGCCGGTTCGAGATCCGCCACGACACGGTGTTCACCGAGGTGATGCGCCGGTGCGGAGATCCGGCGAGGCCCGGCCGGTGGATCACCGAGGAGATCGTCACGGCCTACGACGCCCTGTACGGGCTGGGCTGGGCGCATTCGATCGAGGTGTGGCGTGACGATCACCTCGTGGGTGGCGTCTACGGGCTGCTCGTCGACCGGCTGTTCGCCGGTGAGTCGATGTTCCACCTCGAGACCGATGCGTCGAAGGTCGCGCTGATGGCGCTGGTGGAGTGGTTGCAGCAGATCGGTGCGGTGCTGTTCGACGTGCAGTGGACGACGCCGCATCTCGTCTCGCTGGGAGCCGTCGACGTGCCACGTCGCAGCTACCTGCAGTTGCTCGACGATGCGATCGATCGACCGCCAACGTGAGGCCGAGCCGAGTCCGGGATGGCCGCCCGACCATCCCATGACTCACCGGCCGCCCGACCGGCCAGGATGGCCGCCCGACCATCCTGTACGGATCCAGGGTGGGCGGCCCGCCCGCCGCCCACCCTGAGTCCTTCGCCGGCCGAATCCGCCATACGGCCGACGTGGTTCCCGCCAGAGGGAAACCTCTGCAACCGGCGGCCGCCCATCGCATCGGGGGGGATGGATGACTGGTGCCGGTCGTCTCTGTCCTTGCTCGGACGTACATTCTTCGGCCGGCTCGACTCGGGACTTGAGCACAAATTTCAAGATTTCTGAAGAGATTTCCGAACGGGTCCCCGAGCGGCCCGGAGACCGGACTTGAGGCCGGTGCATCCCAGCCACCACACTTCCTCCATGACGAGCGAGCACCGCGAGCGGGACCAGCCCTGGTTGATGCGCACGTACTCGGGGCACTCGACCGCGGCGGCGTCGAACGAGCTGTATCGCACGAATCTGGCGAAGGGCCAGACCGGACTGTCGATCGCCTTCGACCTGCCGACCCAGACGGGGTACGACCCCGACTCGGAGATGTCGCGCGGTGAGGTCGGCAAGGTCGGCGTGCCCGTCGCCCACCTCGGGCACATGCGCACGTTGCTGCACGAGATCCCCCCGGGTCAGATGAACACGTCGATGACGATCAATGCCACGGCCGCCTGGCTGCTCGCTCTCTACGTGGCCAACGCCGAGGAGCAGGGCGTGCCGACCGAGCAGCTCCGTGGCACCACCCAGAACGACATCGTCAAGGAGTACCTGTCGCGCGGGACCTACATCTTCCCGCCGATCCCGTCACGCCGGTTGATCGTCGACATGGTGGCGTGGTGTGCGCGGCACGCCCCGAAGTGGAACGCGATCAACGTCTGCTCGTACCACCTGCAGGAGGCAGGGGCGACACCCGAGCAGGAGATCGCCTACTCGATGGCGACGGCGATCGGTGTCCTCGACGCGGTCCGTGACTCGGGGCAGGTGTCGGCCGAGCAGTTCTCCCAGGTGTTCGGCTCGATCTCCTTCTTCGTCAACGCCGGCATCCGGTTCGTGGAGGAGATCTGCAAGCTGCGCGCGATGACCGAACTGTGGGAGGCGATCGGGAGGGAGCGCTACGGGGTCGTCGACGACAAGGCGCTGCGGTTCCGGTACGGCGTACAGGTCAACTCGCTCGGGCTGACCGAGGCCCAGCCGGAGAACAACGTGCAGCGCATCGTCCTCGAGATGCTCGCCGTGACGCTGTCGAAGCGGGCGCGGGCCCGGTCGGTGCAGCTGCCGGCGTGGAACGAGGCGCTCGGCCTGCCTCGGCCGTGGGACCAGCAGTGGTCGCTGCGCATGCAGCAGGTGCTGGCCTTCGAGACGGACCTGCTCGAGTACGACGACATCTTCGACGGTTCCCACGTGATCGAGCAGCGCACCGGCGAGTTGCGCCAGGCCGCGCAGACCGAACTCGATGACGTCTTGGCGATGGGCGGCGCGTTCGAGTCGGTCGAGACGCTGAAGTCGCGCCTCGTCGGCTCGATGGCGATCCGGACCCGCCGGATCGAGGCGGGCGACCAGACCGTCGTCGGGGTCAACGCCTACACCGAGACCGCCGCCTCGCCGCTCGGCGGTGAGGGAGCGATCCTCAAGGTCGACCACGCCGTCGAGGCCGAGATGATCGCCGATGTGCTGGCGTGGCGGGCGGCGCGCGATCAGGAGGCGGTCGACGCCGCACTCGACGACCTGCGGCGGGCGGCGGTGGACGGCGACAACGTGATGCCGCCGTCGATCGCCCTGGCGAAGGCCGGCGGCACCACGGGCGAGTGGGCCAGCGTGATGCGCGAGGTGTTCGGCGAGTTCCGCGCCCCGACCGGCGTCTCCGGCGCGAGCGGTTCGACGGCCGGGCTCGGCGACGTGGTCGAGTTCGTGAGGTCGATCCCCGGCGGGCCCCCGAAGTTCCTCGTCGCCAAGCCGGGTCTCGACGGACATTCCAACGGTGCGGAGCAGATCGCGGTGGCCGCTCGCGATTCGGGGATGGAGGTCGTGTACTCCGGTATCCGCCTCACGCCGGAACAGATCGCCGCCTCGGCGCGCGACGAGGACCCCGACGTGATCGGCCTGTCGATCCTGTCCGGTTCCCATCTCGACCTCGTTCCCGACGTGCTCGCTCATCTCGAGAAGATGGGCGTCGATGCGCCGGTCGTGGTCGGCGGCATCATTCCCGAGGACGACCGGCAGCGCCTCACGGACCTCGGCATCGCCGCGATCTACACCCCGAAGGACTTCCAGATCGCCAAGATCATGCGCGAGGTCGCCGAACTCGCCGTCGCCCACCGCGCCGACTGAACAGGCGAACGACGAGCCGACGACGACGCCACACCGAAATTTGTTGGATCTGACCCGCTGATCGGGCCCATCCCAACAAATTTCGGGATGGGGATGGGGATGGGATCGGGGTGATGGGGATGGTGGCGCGGGTCACAGCAGTTCGACGTATCCGTGTGTGCCGTTCACGCGGATCCGCTGACCGTCGCGGATCAGACGGGTGGCGTGCTCGACGCCGACGACCGCAGGCAGTCCGTACTCCCGGGCGATGACCGCGCCGTGGGTCATCAGGCCGCCCACTTCGGTGACGAGGCCACTGACCTGGACGAACAAGGGCGACCAGCTGGGATCCGTGGCGGTCGTGACGAGGATGTCGCCGGCTTCGACGTCGGCCGTCGCCATGTCGAGAATGACGCGGGCCCGTCCCTCGACGTCTCCGGCCGACACCGCCAGCCCGAGCAACGCGCCGGCCGGGAGCCCGTCGCGACGGTACGTCCCGGCGACGGCCTCGCCGTCGGACGTGAGGACCCGCGGCGGTGTGAGCGTGCGGAACGTGGCGAAGTCCACCCTGCGGCGCCGGATGAGTTCGTCGTCCACGCGGTGTGTGCGCACGACGTCGTGGAGCTCCTGGAACGTGAGGAAGAAGATGTCGTCGGCAGCGTCGAGCACCCCGGCCCGCACGAGGCGCGCCGCCTCGTCGAGCAGGGCCTGCTTGTAGACGAAGTAGCGGCTGACGAGACCGTACTTGGGGTGCTCCCGGTAGCCGATGAACGTCCGGACGCGGTCGATCATCTCCTTGGTCTCCGCGGCCTTGCGCGCCCCGTCGGGCAGCGACCGCAGACGTTCGAGCAGTTCCTGTTCCTTCGCCGCGGCCTCCTGGCGTCCACGTTCGAAGCGACGCTCACGTTCTCCGGGCTCGAACGTCGCCACGTTGGCGAGGATCACGGGCACGAGCGTCGACGGGCGCTCCGCCCAGCGCGGCCGAGAGATGTCGATCTCACCGACGCAGCGCATGCCGTACCGCTCGAGGTAGGCGCGGATGGCGTCGTACGCCTCCTGCCCGCCCGGGACCGCCGGCAGCGCATCGAGGAACGTGTCGTCGCCGGCCGTCCGGAGCAACGCCACGACCTCGGGGTGGGGGCGGATCACGTCGGCGACGTCGAGGAGGGCGAGCCCCATCTCCGAGGTGACGTTGCCGGGAGCCGAGAGCGTGAGGATGTCGGCGGCGTTGGGCTCGCCGAGCCAGTCGAGCAGCTGGTCGTTGAGCCACCACGTCGCTTCGATTCCGGCCATGACCGCCTGGTGGCTCTGTGGGTCGAACAGGAGCCGCCGGAGTTCCTGGATGTCGCTCAGGATGAACTCCAGCAGCGCGTCGCCCGACTTCGTGCGGATCTCGCGCTGCACGGTGGCGATCGACTCCCGCGTGCGCCCGACGAGTTCGGCGACGATCGCCGGATCCGCGGCGATCGGGCCGGGGCCCGCGGAGAGGGCGCCCCCGACGCCGCCGGGGACGACGCCGTGCTCATCGTCGGGGAGCGACGGGAGGAAGTCGCCGCGGTCGACGCACGGTCTGGAGCGCGTCGCCGATCAGCGGGTCGGATCGTCCCACCATGTCGAGGAGGGCGGCGCGGCTCGACGGTGACGCCAACTGCGCGGTCACGTCGACGAACAACCTGCCGCCGGCGACGTACATCGGGCGGGCGGCCGTCAGCTGCCACACCGAGAGTCCCAACGGCTTCATGGGGTCGGTCATCATCTGTTGGTGACCGACCGAGATGTAGACGTGGTTCGCGTCGTCGCCCGCCTCGGGGACGGGGAACAGCGTCGTGATCGGCCGGCTCTGGACGATCCGGAATCCCTCATCGAACTCGTCGTCGCCGAACCCGTCGTCACCGGACCGATCGCCGCCGGTGAGGCACCACTCGATGTCCTGCGGCTGGCCGAAGTGCGCCTCGATCCGCCGGCCGAGCTGCGCCAGCCGCACGGCCTGGGCGTCGGTCAACGTCGGCCGCTCCTGCTGCGCCGGCTCCAGGGCACGCTCCTCGGTCCCTCCGGTCGGCGACGCGACGATGGCGAGCCGCTTCTGCCCGATCTGCCTCGTGACGAGCGCGCCCTCGCGGATGCGATAGGTGTCGGCGTCGACGAGCCCCGAGACGACGGCCTCACCGAGGCCGAACGTCGCCTCGATGGCGACGACCTTGCGGCTCGACGTGACGGGGTCGGCCGTGAACATGACACCGGAGGCGAGAGGGTCGACCATCTCCTGCACGACCACGGCCATCAGGACCTTGCGGTGGTCGATGCCGTTGCGCTGGCGGTAGGTGACCGCGCGCTCCGTGAACAGTGACGCCCAGCAGCGTCCGACGTGCTGGAGGACCGCCCCCGCACCGGTGATGTTCAAGAAGCTGTCCTGCTGGCCGGCGAACGACGCGGTCGGGAGATCCTCGGCCGTCGCGCTGGAGCGGACGGCGTAGGCGGTGGCGTCGCCGCGCCGGGCATCCCGCCGGGCATCCAGCAAGGTCACGGCGCCAGTGATCGCCACGGCGACGTCATCGGGGATCGTCACGGTTTCGATGAGTCCGCGGATCTCGGCGCTGATCGTGGCGATCGACGCCCGGTCGTCGGGGCTGGCGAGCGAGAGTTGGTCGAGCCGATCGTCGATCGACGGCGCAGCAGCCGCGACCCGGCGATAGGCCTCGGTCGTCACGCAGAAGGCGGCCGGGACGCGGACGCCCTCGAGCCGGGACAGCGCCGCGAGGTTGGCGCCCTTGCCTCCGACGAGCGCGATCGGCGCGTCGATCTCCTCGAGGTCGACCACGTAGCGGTCGGACGGTACGGCCTCCATCTGGACGGTGTGCATCTGGTCGTCTCCCGTGGTCGACGGACTGGGCGGTCGACGGCAGCCATTCACAGCACAGCCGGGGTCCTTGCGGCAAGCCCCCACCCCTCGGCTAACTTGCTGTACTAGGGAGAGGGCGACGGGAAGAACGTCGGCCGAGGCCGATGATCGGGAACCGGCGCCAACCGTTCGGCCGTGAGTTCGTACGCCCACCGCGGACCGTTGTCGCTGATGTCGCCGAGCGCGGTGAGCAAGGCGTCGACGTCGCCGCGGGTCGTTCCCACACCGAAGCTGACGCGCAGCGCGTTCGGCAACCGGCTGGCCTCGTCCACGCCGAGCAGATGGCGCAGGAACGGATGCGCGCAGAACGCACCGTCGCGCGTGGCGATGGCGTGCTCGGCGCTCAGCGCGGCGGCGACCACCGACGCCGGGTGCCGGCCGGTGTGCAGCGCGACGATCCCGACCCGATCGCTGTCGTCACCGAACGCCGACAACACGTCGATGCCGTCGATCCGCTCCAGGCCGGCACGGAGATGGGCGGTGAGCGCGCTGTCGTGCGCCGCGACCCTGTCGAGGCCGCCGGCGGTGAGCGTGCGGCAGGCCGCGGCGAGGGCGACGGCGCCGACGACGTTCGGTGTCCCGGCTTCGTGTCGCGCCGGTGACACCGTCCACTCGACCCCGCCGCGGGTGACGGCGCGGACCGCACCTCCTCCCGCGAGATGCGGCGGCGCCGAGTCGAGCCAGTCGCGCCGTCCGACCAGCACGCCGCTGCCGTAGGGGGCGTACAGCTTGTGACCCGACAGGGCGAGGTAGTCGACGTCGAGCGCGGCGAGGTCGACGCGTCGGTGTGGCGCCAACTGCGCCGCATCGACGACGATGCGCGCACCGTGACGATGGGCGACGGCGGCGATGTCGGACACCGGCAACACTTCGCCGCTGACGTTGCTCGCGCCGGTGACCGCCACCAGGACGCGGGAACCATCCAACCGAGCCAGCGCCTCATCGAACACGCCTGGCAGATCGGCGAGCGACGCCGGCGTCGAGAGGTGCACATGCTCGTGGCGCCGCCAGGGCAGCAGGTTGGCGTGATGCTCGAGGTCGAGTGTGACGACGGTGGTGTCGGCGGGAAGGGCGCCGGCCAGGAGGTTGAGCGCGTCGGTCGTGTTGCGGGTGAACACCACCGTGTCGCTCGCGCGGCCGCCGACGAACGCATGCACCGTCTGCCGCGCCGCCTCGAGCGCCTCGCTGCTCACCGTCGAGGTGAACCCGGCACCGCGGTGCACGCTGCTGTACCACGGTAGGAACGCCTCGACGGTGTCGGCGACGGCCTGCAGCGGCGGCGCGCTGGCGGCGTAGTCGAGTTGCACGAACCGGCGACTGCCGCCCGTGACGACCGGGATCTCGAGGTCGCGACCGACGACGTCGAGCAGCGGCGACTGACACCCGGCGCGAGGGGGAACGACGGCAGGACGCGGCGGGGTGACGGCGACGGTCATCGCAACTCCTGAACAAGACGATGGGGCGGGGACTGCGGACGCGGATCGTCGGCGGATCGGTCGACGAGCGCGTCCGCCGCGGCGGTGGTCAGAACGTGGTGATCTGGACGTGCAGGCTGAGCCGCTCGGAACTGCTGCGCAGCGCGTCGACCAACTCGCCGATGCGTGAATCCGGCAGGCGTTCGGCCGGGCCCTGGACGCCGACCGATGCCCGGGCGGGTTCGACGGCATGGAGGATCGGCACGGCGAAGGCGCGGACCCCGTCGTAGCGCTCGCTGTCGTTGATGGCCCAGCCCCGCTCGCGGACCTGTTCGAGTTCGGCGACGAGACGGGCCCGGTCGATGATGGTGTGATCGGTGAACCGATGGAGTTCGCCGTGGGCGTCGACGAGGGTCGGGATGTCCTCGGACGAGAAGGCGAGGATCGCCTTCCCCATCGCCGACACGTGCCAGGGGATACGCGTGCCGAGCGCGCGGGAGAACCGCAGCGGCATGTCGGACTCGACCTGCAGCACCATGATCGCATCGTCGCCGTCGAGCACGCCGAGCGCGCTCGTCTCATGTGTCACCCCGGCGAGCACCTCGAGCTCCGAGCGCGCCGCGGCGATGCCGTAGCGGCGTGCGGCGGCGGCGAACAGGAACAGCGAATCGGGCCCGATGCGGTATCGCTCCGAGGCGGCGTCGTTGGCGAGCAGACGCTCGCGCACCAGCGAGGCGAGGATCCGGTGCGTCGTCGCCGGGGTCAGCTCGACGGCCCGGGCGACCTCGGTGAGCGTCATCGGCGTGTCCGTCGTGGCGAAGAGCCGCAGGATCGCGATGGCCCGTTCGATCGCCTGGGTTCCCGTCTTCCTGCCCGAGTCGGCGGCCGCTGGCACGGGCCGATTGTCGCACGCGGCGCGTCGCGGCGCGCGTGGTCGGGATCACGACGGCCATCAGCCGACGCGGGCGAGCTGCCGGCGGGCCGCCCACTCGTCCGCGAGCAACTCGTAGGAGCGGATCCGGTCGCGTTGGTCGTGGGTGATCGTCGTGATCAGCAGCTCGTCGGCTCCGGTCGCGTCGGCCAGGATGCCGATCTGCTCGGCGACGCGCTCCGGCGATCCGACGAACTGGGTGTCGAGGCGGTCCTGCACCAACGCTTGATCGGCGGCCGACCACGGCAGGGCGCGCGCCTCGTCGGGCGTCGGGAACTGGATGGCACCTTCGGCGGTGCGGATGCTGCGCACCCACGGCGCGTACCCGGTGGCCAGTTCGCGGGCCTCGGCGTCGGTCGGGGCGACGACGACATCGGCGGAGACCGACACGTGCGGTCGGGACCGCGTCGCCGACGGACGGAACGCCGAGCGGTAGGCCTCGACGGCCTCGAGCACCGAACTCGGCGCGACGTGATAGTTGGCGGCGAAGGGAAGTCCCCGGCGGCCCGCGACCTCGGCGCTGTCGCCCCCGCTGCTGCCCAGGATCCACACCTCGAGCTCGGCATCCTCACCCGGCACGACGTGCGCTTCGGTTCCGTCGGGACCTCGATACGTGCCGCCGATCAACGCCAGGATGTCGTCGATCTGTTCGGCGTAGTCGGGGGTCTCGGCGTTCGGTTGCTGCAGCAGTTTCATCTGCAGTGCGCCGCGGGGAGACCCGATGAGGTGGGCGTAGGAGTACGGCGGCGGGATGAGCAGTCCGTGCTCGGTGCGCCGGCCGGCCGGCCCGGCGGGTGGCGCGGTCGCCGGCGCGGTGGGGGTGGGCGCGTTCGCCTCGACGCTGCGTTGCTGCAGTCGCTTGAACCCCGATCGACCGAGACCGAGGTCGATGCGGCCCGGGTGGACGGCGTCGAGGATCCCGAACTGCTCGACGACGGCGAGTGGCGTGTGGTGCCCCATCAGGACCGCTCCCGAACCCACGCGCAGCGTCTCGGTGGCATTGGCGATCAGCGCGATGAGCAGGGCCGGCGTCGTGCCGGCGACCCCCGGGTTGAGGTGGTGCTCCGCCAGCCAGTACCGCCGGTAGCCGGCGGCCTCCGCGTGTTGGGCGAGTTCGATCGTGTTGCCGATCGCCTGTCGAGCCGTCGAACCGCTCGGGATCGGGACGAGGTCGAGGACCGACAGGGGGATCGGGCCGTCGACCCGGTCGGCGGTGCGGGACGTGTTGATGGTCATGAGGATCCTGTTCTGACTGGTGAGGCGCCGATCGATGTGGCGTTGTGCGGTGCGAAGCGGCCGATCGAGAACGAGTCGATCGGCAGGGTGGTCCGGCCGGTGAAGGCGAGTTCGGCCAGCAGCGGGCCGATCGCCGTCGTGTACTTGAAGCCGTGGCCCGAGCACGGGGAGGCGATCACCACGTTGTCGTGTTCGGGGTGACGGTCGATGACGAAGTGGCCGTCGGGCGCCACGGTGTAGAGACAGGTGAGGACCGATGCGACCGGCCCGGAGGCGTTCGGCAGGAACCGGTCGACGAACCCGCGCAGGTGGGCGATCTCGTCGTCGCGCACGACGCGATCCACATGGTCGGGATCGACCGGTGTGCCGCCACCGCCGACCTTGACGCCCTGTCCCTCGACGGCGGGGATGCCGTACACGCCCTCGACGCCGTCGCTCACAACGAACGCCGGGAGCCGGTCGACGGTGAACGATTCGGGATCGAGGGGTTCGAACGACACGTTGACGACCCGCGTCGGCTGCAGGGGCAGCCCGAGTTCGGCGGCGAGCCGGGTGGTCCACGAGCCGGCGGTGATCACGAGGCGGGCGGCGTGATAGGTGGTGCCGGCCGTGCGGACGACGACTTCGTCGCCGGTGGCGTCCCACGAGATCACGGGCTCGTCGAAGTGCAGCGCCGCGCCGTGTCGGGCCGCCCGGTCCTGCAGGGCACGGACCGTCCGGTCGGCGAACAGCACACCGGCTTCGTGCTCGAACATCGCCGAGTACCCCTCGGGGACCGAGAATGCCGGGAACCGGCGGTTGACCTCGCTCGCGCTGAGGTGTTCGTAATCGAGCCCCCAGGCGACGGCGCTCGCCACGAACGCGTCCTGCATCGGCGATCCGTGCGGGGCGATGCGGATTGCACCGCGCAGGTCGATGACCGGCATTGCGGCGTCGTCGTTCAGTTCGGCCCAGCGCGGGAGCGCATCGAGCACGAGCGGCACGTACTGCGGCCCTTCCTCGATGCTGCGCCGCAGCATGCGGGTCGGCCCGTGCGAGGAGCCCCGAGCATGGCCCTGGGAGAACGCTTCGAGCCCGATCACCGTGTGGCCGAGGCGAGCGGCGGCGTCGACGGTCGAGCTGCCCATCGCTCCCAGCCCGATCACCACCAGGTCGGCGATCGTTGCGCACGGCTCGTCAGGCATCGTCGCACCCGTCCCGTGCGGAGAGATCATGATTCATATCGTGGGATTATAAACACAATACGGAAAAGATGACTAGACAGATCGGATTACTCAGGTTATGGTGACCGCCCGTGTCCAGCAACGCACCCGCTCCCCCCGCGGCCGTCGATCGAGCGATCGGAACGACGACCTCGCCGCCACCACTACGCTCCGACCAGCGCGCGCACGACCGACGGACGATCCGACGCACCGGACCGCGAGTCGACGAGCCCGTCGGCCCGTCGAGCCGGCACCGGGTCCGAGCCCGCCCGCATCGTCCGGCTGCGGCATCCGTCGCGCTGGGTGGCGACCGTCGTCATCACCGTGCTGCTGGCGATGTTCGTCCACGGTCTCGTCACCAACCCGCAGTGGGACTGGGCGGTGTTCTTCGACTACTTCACCGCACCGTCGATCCTGAAGGCGCTGCAGACCACGCTGTGGCTGACCCTGTGGGGCACCGTGCTCGGCTTCGGTCTCGGCACCGTGCTCGCCGCGATGCGCCTGTCGAAGAGCCCGCTCCTGCAGTCCGTGGCGTGGACCTACACCTGGTTGTTCCGCTCGATCCCGCTCATCGTCAACCTGCTGTTCTGGTACAACCTCGCCTACCTGTACCCGTCGTTGTCGATCGGGATCCCGTTCGGCCCGAGCTTCTGGTCGGGTGAGACGCTCGACCTGTTCAGCCCGATGACGGCGGCGGTCATCGGACTCGCCGTGCACCAAGCGGCGTACTCGTCCGAGGTGATGCGCTCGGGCCTCGTGTCGGTCGACTTCGGCCAGCGTGAAGCGGCGGCCGCGCTCGGGATCCCCCGGTTCCGCCAGTTCCGCAGGATCGTGCTGCCGCAGGCGATGCGCACGATCCTGCCCACCGGTGCCAACGAGGTCATCAACCTGTTCAAGAGCACCTCGGTCGTCTACGTGATGGCGATCGGGGAGCTGTTCTACCAAGTGCGCGTGATCTACAACCGCAACGGTGCGGTGTGGGCGCTGCTGATGGTGGCGACCGTCTGGTACCTCGTGCTCACGACGATCCTGTCGATCGTGCAGTACTACGTCGAACGGCACTACGCCCGCGGCGCGGCGCGCCAGCTCCCACCGACGCCCCTCCAGCGCTTCCGTGGTGCCGTCGGCCGTGTCGCCGAGCGGGCCAGGGCCGACGACGCCAAGACGCTTGCCGGCGCCCAGGCGGTCGGACGATGACCGCCACGATCCACCAGACGAACGATCATCCCGCCGGGGACCTCGACCATCCGATGGTCGTCGTGCACGACGTGCGCAAGAGCTACGGAACCCACGAAGTGCTGCACGGCATCGACCTGACCGTCGCCGCCGGCGAGGTGGCGGTCGTGCTCGGTGCCTCCGGTTCGGGCAAGAGCACCCTGCTGCGCTGCATCAACCAATTGGAGAAGGTCAACAGCGGCCACATCGCCATCGACGGCGACATCATCGGCTATCGCCGGTCCGGCGACACGCTCTACGAACTGCGCGAGCGCGATGTGCTCCGCCAGCGCGTCCACGTCGGGATGGTGTTCCAGAACTTCAACCTGTTCCCCCACCTCACGGCCTTGGAGAACGTCGCCGAGGCACCGCGCTCGGCAGCGCGCAAGTCGCGTCGAGAGGCCGAGGAACTGGCCCGCACCTACCTCGCCAAGGTCGGCCTCGCCGACCGTGCCGACGACTACCCACGCCGACTGTCGGGCGGCCAACAGCAGCGGGTCGCGATCGCCCGCGCGCTGGCCATGGAGCCCAAGGTGATGTTGTTCGACGAGCCGACGAGCGCGCTCGACCCCGAACTCGTCAACGAGGTGCTCGACGTGATGAAGGCCCTCGCCGTGGCGGGCACGACGATGATCGTCGTCACCCACGAGACCGGCTTCGCCCGCGAGGTCGCCGACACCGTCGTGTTCATGGACGACGGGCTCATCGTCGAGTCCGGAACCGTCGCCCAGGTGTTCGACGCGCCCACCCAGGAACGCACCGCGAGCTTCCTCGCCAAGGTGCTCTGACCGCGCCACCTGCGGCCACCCGATCAACCCCCCGAATCCCCCCAACACCGAAAGAGATGGAGTCACCCGTGAACAGAACCCACCGACACCGCGGCACCGCGCTGGCGGCCGTCGTACTCGCCCTCGGCCTCGTGGCCAGCGCGTGCGGATCAGACGACAACGGCGGCACGGCCGACGCGGCGACGAACACCGTCGCCGACTCGACCGCGCCCACCGACACCGGAACAGCCGAGACCGTCACCGAGAACAGCGCCGCGCCCGTCGCCGTCGCCACCGAGGCGTTCGACACGACGCCGGAGCAGGCATCGCGCATCCGCGTCGACAAGGTCGACAGCATCGCCGAGACCCTGCCCGACGAGTGGAAGGAGAGCGGCAAGCTCAAGGTCGGGATCGGCGAGTTCGACGCTCCACCGCTGATCCTCTACGCCGACGACGAGACCACCCTGATCGGCAACGAGATCGACATCGCCTACCTGGTCGCCGACACACTCGGACTCGAGATCGACATCGAGCCGACGTCGTGGGAGAACCTCTTCCTCTCGGTCGACAGCGGGCAGTACGACGCGGCGTTCGCGAACATCACGGTCACCGAGGAACGCAAGGAGAAGTACGACTTCGCCTCGTACCGCGTGGACTCGCTCGCCTTCGAAGCCAAGGCGGGGAGCGACATCGTGGTGAACGGTCCCGCCGACATCGCCGGGCTCAAGGTCGCCGTCGGCTCCGGCACGAACCAGGAGCAGATCGTGCTCGCCTGGGACGAGCAGAACAAGGCGGCGGGCCTCGAGCCGGCGGAGATCTCCTACTACCAGAACGAGGCCGACTTCCTGCTCGCCCTCGACTCGGGTCGCATCGATCTGTACTTCGGTCCGTCACCGTCGGCCTCGTACCGTCACGAGACGACCGGCAAGACCCAGATCGTCGGCGTGGTCCCCGGTGGCGGCGACATCCCCGCCCAGATCGCGGCGATGACGCTGAAGGACAGCGGCCTCGCCGCACCGATCGCCGCCGCGCTGAACCACGTGATCGAGAGCGGCGCCTACGGTGACGTGCTCGCCAAGTGGGGCCTCGACGTCGAGGCCATCGACGCCTCCGAAGTCAACCCGCCGGGCCTTCCGGCGTCGTGACCCGATCCCAGGACACACACCGCCCGCACGGACGTGGCGGTGCGTCGTCCTGGTAAATCGTCGGGTACGGCGTGCTGGCCTGCCCCCCGGCCAGTACGCCGTCCCCGACGTCGACGAGAATGTCTCCGACCGACATCCATCGAGCTGTCCACACGCCGACCGACCAACCAACCGCCACCCAACGACCGAACACCCGCACGGAGCCGACGATGACCACCGCAGAACATCACGCCACCGACCTGTCGGACGAACAGGTGGAGATCCTCGACAACCTCGTGTGGCGCTCGTTGACGTCGACGCATTCCAGGTTCGCCGAAGGGGCCGGCCTCGCTCGGCGCTTCGATCCCGACGTGGCCGGTTTCGTCGCGGTGAAACAGTCGACGCAGTGCGCGTGGGCCGACCTGCGGCGGCTCGTCGGCCCCGCTGCCATCGTGATGCTCTCCGGCGGTGGCGACATCGACCCTCCGGCCGACTGGCGACGCGTCGGTGGTGGCTTCGGCCACCAGATGATCCTCGATCGACTCGCCGCCGCACCGGCCATCGACGCCTGGATCCAACCTCTCACGACGACCGACGTTCCGCAGATGTTGGCGCTCGTCGAACTCACCCAGCCCGGGCCGTTCCGTCCGAGGACGATCGAGCTCGGTCACTACTTCGGGATCTACGAGGACGGCGCACTCGTCGCGATGGCCGGCGAGCGGTTGCAGACGCCCGAGTTCACCGAGGTCAGCGCCGTGTGCACCCATCCGTCGGCTCGCGGCCGCGGTCTCGCCGCGGCGCTCTCGCACCGGGTCGCGACCGGCATCCTCGCCCGCGGTCAGACACCGATCCTCCACGTCGCCCTGGCGAACGTCGGCGCCCGCCGCGTGTACGAACGCCTCGGCTTCGTCGTCCGTCGGGACCTCGAGTTCCTCGCGGTCGAGACCCCCGCCCAGAAGCCGATCGTCGACCCGGACTGTGACGAGCCTGACCATCACGATTCTGTGGACGATTCGCGGACGATCCCGGAGTCGATGCGCCGTGAAGTTCATCGTCATCCGGCTGCTGACCAACCCACCGGATCCCGGCACGGGGCGCAAGGCCTCGGCGACGGAAGTCCTCGGCGACGCCATCGCCGAGGCGTCGTACTTCGAGGAACTCGGATTCGACGGGTTCGGCATCGGCGAGCACCACATCGACGATGCCGAGGCATCGTCGCCGGCCGTGATCCTCGGGTACCTCGCGGCGTCGACCAAGCGGATCCGACTGTTCACCGGGGTCACCGTGCTGTCGCTGCTCGACCCGGTCCGGGTCGCCGAGGACTACGCCACCGTCGACGTGCTGTCCGGCGGCCGCGTCGATCTCATCATCGGCAAGGGGAACACGGAAGAACAATCGAAGGTCTTCGGTTACACGAACGACGACCAGTGGGAACGCAACCGCGAGAACTATGAACTGCTGCACCGGCTGCTGCGCGAGGAGTGCGTCAGCTGGAACGGTGTCTACCGCCCCGCGCTCGATCGGTTCACGTCGCGTCCCCGTCCCGTCCAGCAGCCGATCCGCGTCTGGCACGGCAGTGCGACGTCCACCCTGTCGACCGACCTCGCCGCCAAGTGGGGCGATCCGCTGTTCTCGGCGAACGTGTCCGGACCGCTCGAGCAGTACCAGGCGCTCGTCGACGACTACCGCAAACGATGGGTCGACTACGGGCGCGACCCCGCCGACGCGCTCGTCGGGGCCGGCTCGGCCGGTCTGCACGTCCATCGCGACTCACAGCGCGCCGTCGACGAGTTCCGGCCGCGCTACGACACGCAGCAGGCGTTCGCCCGCCGGCTCGGCGTGCCTCCCACGTTCACGTCGCTCGAGGACGCGATCGAGCGCGGGTCGTACTTCGTCGGCAGTCCCGCCCAGGTCGTCGACCAGCTGCATCGATACCACGAAGCCCTGGGCCACGAGGTCCAGCACACCGCCGGCATCGGCCGGCCCGACGATCCGGTCAGCCGCGCCGGGATCGAACTGTTCGCCTCCGAGGTCCTTCCCCATCTGCAACGCGACATTCCCGACCGGCTCTGGGACGACTGGCCCGAGCGCACGAACCACGACATCACCGAATTGATCGGCAACGAGAGGAACACCGATGACCATCACAAGCAATGAGATTGGCACCCACGACATCGAGCAGGCCACGCCGCCAGGCGGAGCGTTCGCCAGCGCCGTCGACACCGAACGCTTCGGCGAGTACCGCATCATCCAGCAACCGGACGATCCGCGGCCGCTGTACCGATTCGAGGGCCGCATCTCGAACGACGGCTCGACGCCGTACGCGGCCGAGGCCGGCCGCTACCACATCTACTCCGGATGGTTCTGCCCGTGGGCGCAGCGGGTGACGATCGCCCACGCGCTCGCCGGTCTCGAGGACGTGATCTCGGTGTCGTACGTCGACGGTGCGCGAGACGGTCGCGGCTGGGCATTCCGCGCGAAGTACGGACCCGACCCGGTCAACGGGTTCACCCTGTTGCGCGACGCCTATGAGGCGACCGAACCCGGATTCGACGGGCACGTCTCGGTACCGACGCTGTGGGACCGCGTCACCGGCCGTGTCGTCAGCAACCAGTTCCGCACGATCGGCATCGACCTCGCCACGCAGTTCGGCGCACTCGCCACTCCGGTGATCGACACGTACCCGGCCGATCTCGCCGACGAGATCGAGCAACTCGACAGTTGGATCGGCCCGAACGTGAACAAGGGCATCCACGCCGCGGCGGGGCGCGGGCCGGCGGCGGCAACGGCGCGCGACGTGCTGCTCGACACGTTCCGCGAACTCGACGTGCGGCTCGGCACGAACCGGTTCCTGCTCGGCGACCGGCTCACCGAAGCCGACATCCGACTGTTCGTCACGTTGGTCCGCTACGACCACGGCGCCAATGCCGACCGGACGATCAACGCGGGCCTCAGTGCCTATCCGAACCTGTGGGCCTACGCCCGCGACCTCTACGCCATCCCGGCCTTCCGTGACACGACCGACTTCACCTCCTTCAGCGCACTCAGCGCCTGGGACCTGCCCGCCAACCGTGGCGACCGACTGATCGCAGCTGCGTGATGACCGACTCCACCGACCGCCCGTTGCATCTCGCCGTCGCTCTCGACGGCACCGGCTTCCACCCCGCCAGCTGGCGCGACCCGTCCGCCTCGCCCACCGAGCTGTTCACCGCCGCGTACTGGACCTCGCTCGCTCGCACCGCCGAGCGCGGGCTGCTGGATTTCCTCACGATCGAGGACTCGTTCGGATTGCAGTCGTCGAGGTTCGCCGGACCCGACGGACGCACCGACCAGGTTCGCGGTCGACTCGACGCGGTCCTGATCGCGTCGCTGATCGGTCCGGTGACGCAACACATCGGACTCGTGCCGACCGCCGTGCCGACGCACACCGAACCGTTCCACGTCGCGTCGGCGATCGCCACGCTCGACTACGTCAGCACCGGACGCGCCGGTTGGCGGCCGCAGATCTCCGGCCGGCCGTCCGAGGCGGCCCACGTCGGGTTGCGGACGTTCCCCGAGTTCGGACCGACGGATCTCGACGATCCCGCGAGGGAGCGGGTCGTGCGCGAACTGTTCGACGAAGCGGCCGACGCCGTGGAGGTCGTGCGCCGGCTGTGGGACAGCTGGGAGGACGACGCCATCATCAAGGACAAGGCCACCGGGCGCTACATCGACCGCGACAAGCTGCACTACGTCGATTTCTCCGGACCGTTCTTCAGCGTCAAGGGCCCGTCGATCGTGCCCCGCCCGCCGCAGGGCAACCCCGTCGTCGCGGCCCTCGCCCACTCGACGGTCCCGTTCGAGTTCGCGGCCCGTTCGGCCGACCTCGTGTTCGTCACCCCCGCCGACACGCCGGCCGTGCGCCGCTGGCTCGACGACGTCCGACTGGCGGAGCGCACCGTCGAACGGGCGCAGGCCCCGCTCAAGGTGTTCGCCGATCTGGTCGTGTTCCTCGACGACGACCGCGTGTCCGCCGAGCGGCGCAAGGAACACCTCGACGCGCTCGACGGCCATCCGTACCGCTCCGATGCCGCGATCTTCGTCGGCACGCCGCGTGAGCTGGCCGATCGGCTGGTCGAGTGGCGTGACCTCGGGATCGACGGCTTCCGCCTGCGACCCGGCGTGATCGGCCACGACCTCGACGCCATCGTCGACGGCGTCGTGCCCGAACTGCAGCGTCGAGCAGCGTTCCGTACCCACTACGAAGACGGCTTGTTCCGTGAGCGGCTCGGTCTCCCGAGACCTGCCAGCCGCTACGCGACCGCCGGGACCCAGGAGCATCGATGAGCACCAAACCACTCAAGCAGGTCATCCTCGCGGCCTATTTCCCGGGCGTGAACAACACGACCGTCTGGCACGATCCGCGGTCGCGCAGCCAGATCGAGTTCGACTCGTTCGTCCATCTGGCCCAGACCGCCGAACGCGGCAAGCTCGACTTCTTCTTCCTCGCCGAGGGACTGCGGCTGCGCGAGCAGGGCGGCAAGATCCACGACCTCGACACCGTCGGCCGTCCCGACAGCCTGGCCGTCCTCACCGCGCTCGCCTCGGTCACCACCCACATCGGCCTGGCCGCCACGCTCAACGCCACGTTCCACGAGCCGTACGAACTGGCGCGACAGCTGGCCACCCTCGACCACCTCTCCGGCGGCCGCGCGGCGTGGAACGTCGTCACCTCGTCCGACGCGTTCACCGGCGAGAACTTCCGCCGTGGCGGGTTCCTCGACTACGAGGACCGGTACCTGCGGGCCGGCGAGTTCGTGCACACCGCCCGCGAGCTCTGGGACTCGTGGGCCGATGACGAACTCGTCGTCGACGCCGACGCGGGACAGTTCGTGCGCAGCAACTCGCCCGGCTCGTTCGAGCACCACGGCTCGCAGTTCGACATCCACGGGAACTTCAACGTGCCGCGCAGTCCGCAGCGGCACCCCGTGATCCTCCAGGCCGGCGACAGCGACGGCGGGCGTGAACTCGCCGCCGAGACCGCCGATGCCATCTTCAGCCGGCACAACTCGCTCGGTCCGGCGCAGGCGTTCTACACCGATGCGAAGGATCGGCTGGCCCGCTACGGGCGCCACCGCGACGACATGAAGATCCTGCCGGGCGTGTCGTTCGTGCTCGGCGACACGCCCGACGACGCCGCGGAACAGGCCCGCATCGTGCTCCGCCAGCAGTTCAGCCCGCAGACGGCGATCCTGTTGCTCGAACAGGTGTGGAATCGCGACCTGTCGGCGTACGACCCGGAGGGCCCGCTGCCCGACATCGATCCCGACGTGTCGACGTCGTCGATCATCCAGGGGCGGGCCCGCATGTATCCCGACCCGTTGAAGACGGCCGCCGAGTGGCGGGCGCGTGCCGAGGCGAAGAACCTCAGCATCCGCGACCTCATGATCGAGGTGTCCGGGCGGCTGACGTTCGTCGGCACGCCGGCCCAGGTCGCCGAGCGGATGAACGACTTCGTCCAAGCGGACGGCTCGGACGGATTCGTGCTCGCCCCCCATCTCACGCCGACCGGCCTCGACGGCTTCGTCGACACCGTGGTCCCCCTGCTGCAGGAGCGCGGCGTGCTGCGCACCGAGTACGAGACCACCACCCTGCGCGGACACCTCGGACTGCCCCCCGCCGGCCAGATCCGCATCCCGGAGCGAGCGGTCTCTGCCTGAGCAGCGATCCGCAGAGGTGGCGATCGTCGGCGCCGGCCCCACGGCCGCGTCGTTGGTCGAGCGCCTGGTGGCCAACGCCCCGGGTCTGATCGGCGAGCGGCCGCTGCGCCTGCATCTCATCGATCCGCACCGGGCGGGAACCGGCCGGGTGTGGCGACCCGACCTCCATCCAGGGCTCTGGATGAACTCGATGGCCGAGGACGTCACCCTGTTCACCGACGACAGCGTCCACTGCGAGGGGCCGATCCGCCCCGGTCCGTCGCTGTACGAGTGGGCCCTCACGATCGACGACGCGACGCTCGCCGCGCTCGCGCCGCCGGCGGTGGCGCAGGAGATCCGCTCGCTCGGTCCGATGACGTTCCCGACCCGCCTCGTCCAGTCGGTCTATCTCGACTGGTTCCACCGCCACGTGGCGTCGCTGCTCCCGGACAACGTCGAGGTCGTCATCCATCGCCGGCGCGCCGTCGACCTGGTGGATCGTCCCGACGGCCGCCAGACGATCCGTCTCGAGACGACGGCCGGAACCGATGCCGGTGGGCCGCTCGTCGGTGAGCCGGTCGTCGAGGAACTGGTCGTCGACGAGGTCGTCCTCGCCCTCGGCCACCTCGATGCCGAACCCGACGCCGACGGAGCGGCCACGGCCCGTTTCGCCGCGCGACACGGGCGGGTGCACCTCCCACCGGGCCACACTGCGGAACTCGACCTCTCGGTGCTCGCGCCGGGGGCCGACGTGATCGCCCTCGGGTTCGGACAGGCCTTCACCGATCTCGTCGTCCTCGTCACCGAAGGCCGGGGCGGGCGCTTCGTCGACGACGGCGCAGCGCTGCGCTACGTCGCCGAGCGGACGAGAGCCGGTGCTCCACGTCGGCTCGCGGCGCGGTGTGCCGTACCGGTCGAAGATGAACTACCGACTCCTCGCGCCACCGGCGCGGTTGCCGCGATTCCTGGACGATCCCACCATTGCATCCCTGGCCGCTCGCGGCTCGCTCGACTTCCGTCGTGACGTCCTGCCCCTCGTCCTCAAGGAGGTCGGCTGGGCGTACTACCACGAGTTGTTCCTCGCCCATCCCGACCGCGTGAGCGAACCATGGGACTCGTTCGCCGCGCGCTACACCGGCGCCGACGCCGACCCTGATCTCGGGGCGCTCGCCGCCGTCGTGGCGTCGGCGGTACCCGATCCGGCCGACCGGTTCGACGCCGCGGCGCTCGACCGTCCGCTGCACGGTTTGATCTTCGAGCACGCCGACCAACTCCACGAGCACGTCCGCCGCCACGTGCTCGACGACGTCACCCGCCGCACCGACCCGGCCTACAGCGCCGACCTCGGCGCCTTCAACGGGCTCCTCTCGACGTTCGGCGCCCTGGCCAAGCTGAGTGCGTCGGGCGCGTTCACCACCCGCTCACGTATCGACGACGTCGGCATCTGGTGGTTCAGCTTCTTCATGTACTACGCCAGCGGCCCGCCGCCCGAACGGCTCCGCCAACTGATCGCCCTCGCCGACGCCGGTCTGGTGCGCTTCATCGGCGAACACACGACGGTCACCGGCGACGACGCCACCGGCACGTTCATCGCGACGAGCACGAGTCATCCGGAGCGGCTCCGGTCCGAGGTCCTGGTCGACGCCCGCGTCGCATCGCCCTCCGTGAGCCGCACGTCCGACCAGCTCCTGCGCCGCCTGTACGAACGGGGCGAGGTGACCGAGGAGGTCGCCTCCGACGACCACGGCTGGCACCGCAACACGGGCAAGGTCGTGGTGACCGGCCCGTCGCTGCGGGTCGTCCGCGCCGACGGGACCGACCACCCACATCGCCACGCGCTCGGGGTGTTCACGAGTCGTCCGGCGGCCGGCGCGTTCGCCCGACCGCGGACGAACGCTCCGGCGTTCCGTCAGAACGATGCGGTCGCCCGGGCGATCCTCACGTCGATCCCGAGCTCACTCCCGCACGAGAGTGCCGACCTGACCCCAGACAACGCGGGCACGGTCACCCCCGCCCCAGACAACGCCGGCACAGTCACCCCGGCCCCGGTGCGGACGTCGTGAGTCAGCGCAGCGCCGCGACCGCTCCGGCGACGCGCGCCAGCCGACGGCCCTGATGGCGCGCCGTGGCCAGCGCCGCCTCGTCCGGTTCGGAGCCCTTGACCGACACCCAGCTCGAACCGTACGGGTTGCCGGTCACCTTGACCGAGGCGTCGGTGTAGCCGAGCGGCAGCACGATCGAGCCCCAGTGGTAGAGCACGGTGTTGATCGCCAGCACCGTCGCCTCGAGCCCGCCGTGACCGGTCGACGCGGACGTGAACGCGGTGCCGACCTTGTCGACGAGCACGTTGCGCGCCCACAGCCCGCCGGTCTGGTCGAGGAACTGTTTGAGCTGGGCGGCGGGCAGCCCGAAACGGGTGGGCGAGCCGAGGGCGAACCCGTCGGCCCACTCGAGATCGTCGAGGCTCGCTTCCGGGAGGTCGACGGTCGCCGCCCGGTGGGCCACCCAACGCGGGTTGGCGGCGATCGCCTCCTCCGGTGCGAGTTCGGCGACCTTCCGCAGACGGACCTCGGCGCCTTCGTCCTCGGCCCCCTCGGCGATCGCCCGGGCCAGGGCGTGGATGTTCCCGGTGGCCGAGTAGTAGATGACGGCGATGCGAACGCTCATGCCGCCGACGGTATCGTCCGGGAAGTCAGTAAACTCGACAAAGTAAGTCGGGATTCAAGTTCGGAGGAACCATCATGAGCGTCGTCCTGCACTGGTTCCTGCCCACCTCGGGCGACAGTCGCACCGTCGTGCCGTTCGGCCCGGACGGCCACCATCGACCGCCGACGATCGACTACCTCGCCCAGATCGCGCGCGCCGCGGACGACCTCGGATTCACCGGCGTGCTCACCCCGACGGGCACGTGGTGCGAGGATTCGTGGCTCGTCACGGCTGCCCTGCTGCGCGAGACGGAGCGGCTCAAGTTCCTCGTCGCCTTCCGGCCGAACTCGATCTCCCCGACCCTCGCGGCGCAGAAGGCCGCGACGTACCAGCGCATCTCCGGTGGTCGCCTCCTGTTGAACATCGTCACCGGCGGCGACGACACCGAGCAGCGACGGTTCGGCGACTGGCTCGACCACGACGAGCGCTACGACCGCACCGACGAATTCCTCTCGGTCCTGCGCGGTGCGCTGAGCGGAGCGCCGTACGACTTCGAAGGCCGCTACTTCCACGTCGCCGGGGCCACCGTGAACCGGACCCCGGAGCCGGCGCCCCAGCTCTACTTCGGTGGCGCCTCGGACGCGGCCGAGGTCGTCGCCGCCAAGCACGTCGACGTCTACCTGGCGTGGGGCGAACCGCCGACGATGGTCGCGCCCCGCCTCGCCCGCATGCGCGAACTCGCCGCGACCCACGGCCGGACGCTGCGCTTCGGCATCCGTTTGCACGTCATCAGCCGTGACCGGGCGGCGGACGCATGGGCCGAGGCCGACCGGTTCCTCGACGCGCTCGACCCGGCCGTCGTCACCGCGTCGCAGGCGGCGCTCGCCAAGAGTTCATCGGTCGGCCAGCGGCGCATGGTGTCGCTGCACGGCGGATCCCGCGAGGACCTCGTCGTCGCCCCGAACCTGTGGGCGGGCATCGGTCTCGTGCGCGGCGGTGCCGGCACCGCGCTCGTCGGCAGCCACGAGGAGATCGCCGATCGCATCGAGGAGTACCACGAGCTCGGCTTCGACGAGTTCATCCTGTCCGGTCACCCGCACCTCGAAGAGGCCTACTGGTTCGGCGAGGGCGTGATGCCGATCCTGCGCCGTCGCGGGGTGCTCGCAACCACCGGGCGCGACGCGCCCGAAGCGGGGCGCGAACTCCGGGGATCGATCACCAACGCCCGCTGAGGGGTCGGGCCGGCGCGCGTCAGCGCCGGTCGATCACGTGAGCGCGGTGGCGCGCTCGCGTTGGATCCACCCGTCGAGCACCGGGCCCGACTCGAAGCTGACGATCAACGCGTAGCGCGGCGCATCGCCCGGGTGGACGACCACGTGCCACAGCCGCTGGGTGTCGACGACGAAGCGGGCGCCCTTGTGGAGCGGCACGCGCACCTCGGTCGACGGGTCGGGGAGACCGTCGGGGCCGTTGTCCATCAGGAGCATGTAGCTGTCGGGATTGTCGGTCAGTTCCACCCACGACCGCACCACCCACCCCTCGTCGTCGGGATTGAACCGGTTGTTGTCGTCGCGGTGGATCGACCGGATCGCCGTCTCGCGGTCCTGCGGTTCGAGCTTGATGGTGCGGACGCGGCCGAAGTTGGCGCCGACGTCGTCGACGTAGCGGCGGATGCTCGGCGCGATCTCGGCGTTCGACGTCCACAGGGCGTCCTTGTCGGTCTTGCCCTTGTCCCAGAAGCCACGGCAGTCGAGCTCGCCGTCGGCGGAGGCGATCGGCGCGAAGTTGGTGTCGCCGCCCGACTTCCAGTCCATGTACTCGAGGGCCAGGTACTCCGATTCGGGAATCTCGACCGGCGCATCGGCGAGTTGCACCCAGCCGTCGTCGGCGAGCACGTCGAGCCGCGGATGGGGGGTGTCGAGGGGGATCTTGACGCTCCAGTGTTCGGCGTTCGGCCAGAAGCTCATGGTCGAAAGTCTACGGACCGCGCCGAGACGAGCGCTGGCACCGGGTCAGCCGGTGGTCGTGGTCGGGGCGGGAATCTCGGGGACGACGGTGATGCCGCTCGGGATCTCGATCGTCTGGCCGGCCTGGATGTCGTCGGGGTTGGCGAGGCCGTTGAGATCCACGATCGACTGGACCGTGACGCCGAAGCCCGTGGCGATCGTGCCGAGCGTGTCGCCCAGCTGGATCACGTAGAAGCGCTGGCCCGCTGGAACCGTGGTGGTCGGAATGGTGGTGACCGCGATCGTCGTGCGGATCGGCGGGAGCGTCTCGCGCGACGCCTTGTCGGTGGTGCCGCACCCGGCAGCGACGACCGCCACCAGCGCGACGATCGCCGCCACACCGGTGGTACCCCGCGCTCCCCTGCCGATCATGGGAGCCGATGCTACGGGCGGATCGATGCGCACGGTCGGCACGCCACGCCGTACCCTCGTCGGGTGGCGTCGTCAGCATCCTCCGAGCTCGACCATCCCGGCGCCGAACGGCCCGCCCGCCAGTACCACCTGTACCCCAACGGGGTCGGTATCGCGGTCCACGAATGGGGCGACGAAGACGCCCCGCCGTTGCTGCTCGTGCACGGCGGGATGGACTTCGCCCGCACGTACGACGCGTTCGCGCCGAAGCTGGCGGCCGCGGGGTGGCGCGTCGTCGGCTGGGACGCCCGCGGGCACGGCGACAGCGCCCACGTCGAGCTGTACTCGTGGGACGCCGACATGCGCGACGCGTTGGCGGTGTTCGACCACGTGTCGCCGGGCCGCCCGCTGCCCGTGATCGCGCACTCCAAGGGTGGGGCGCTGATGACGCAGCTCGCCGACGCCCAGTCGTTCCGCTTCTCGCACCTCGTCAACATGGACGGCATCCCGTGGACGCGGCGGATGCCCGACATCGCCGAACACGAACGGTCGAAGATGATGGCCGACGAACTGGCCGGCTGGCTCGACCACCGGCGCCGCACCGCGACGTCGCAGCGCCGACCGGGGACGATCGACGAACTCGCCCAGCGTCGTGGGGTGATGAACCCGCGGCTGTCCATCGAGTGGCTGCGCCGTCTCGTGACGGTCGGCGGGTTCGAGTCCGACGACGGATGGCGCTGGAAGATCGACCCGGCGATGCGGTTCGGCGGCTTCGGGCCGTGGCGACCGGAGTGGACACTGATGCGCCTCCCGGGCCTGCCGATGCCGTTCCTCGGCATCCTCGGCGGCGTCGACGAGGTGATGGCCTGGGGCACGCCGCTGCAGAAGATCCTGCCCTACATGCCCGTGAACGGACGCTGTGAGGTCCTCGACAACGCCGGCCACTTCGTCCACATCGAACAACCCGATCTCGTCAGTGCGATGGCGTTGGACTTCATCGGGAGCGCCTCGTGACGACCGAGACCGTCGTCCACGGCAAGATCGAACTGGCCCTGCACCATCTGCGGCCGGCGACCAACAGCACTGGCAAGAACGGGACGGGCACGACCGGCATCGGCAAGAACGGCACGGGTACCCGGCCGCTGCTGCTCCTCCACGGTCTCGGCGAGGCGTCGCCGGCCGACGTCCCCTGGTACGTCGCCACGTGGCCCGGCCCGATCGCCGCGCTCGACTTCACCGGCCACGGTGGCTCGACCATGTCGCGAGGGGGCGGGTACACCGCCGAGATCCTGCTCGCCGACGCCGACGCCGCGCTCGGTGCCCTGACCGTCGGTGAACCCGACGGAGCGATCACGGTGCTCGGTCGGGGGCTCGGCGCGTACGTCGCCCTGCTCCTCGCCGGCGCCAGGCCGACGCACGTGCACGGCGCGATCCTGGCCGACGGGCCCGGGCTCGCCGGCGGGCCGACCGGGCCGTCGTCGCAGAGCTTCTTCTCGCTCCCGACCGATGGCCGCTCCCCCGACCCGTACGCCCTCGTCGAACTGGGCCGTGACCTCCGGCCGCCGGACTACGCCGCGTCGTTCGTGCGACTGGCACTGGCCGGGTCGGCGCTCGACGAGCCGATCGCCGTCACGACGGTGGTGCGGCCCGAGTGGGTCGAGGCGGTGGCGCGCGAGCACGGCGTGATGGACGTGACGCTCGCCGAAGCACTCGCCGCCTACGTCGACTGAGCTGCTGTCAGCTGAACCTCCCCCGCTCCGTTCATTCCGGACCCGTCCCCGAACGAACGGAGCGTTACGGATCACCTCTATCGTTGGCGTCGTGACCGTTCCGTCGGCCGTGCTGGCCGCGATCGTGGCCTTCGTGCTGATGGAGCCCGTCACCGCGGCGACCCACCGGTTCGTCATGCACGGCGTCGGCCGCCGCCTGCACCGGAGTCACCACGTGCCGGCCGGTGGACGCTTCGAGCGCAACGACTGGTTCCCGGTGATGTTCGCGGCGATCGTGATGCTCGGCCTGTGGGCCGGGTTCCATCTCGACGGTCTCGAAGTGCTGGTTCCGGTCGGGGTGGGCGTGACGCTGTACGGCGCCACCTACGCCCTCGTGCACGACGGATGGATCCATCAGCGCGTCGGTTGGTTCGCCGACCGGCACGTGGCGACACTCGACCGGCTCGCCGAGGCACACCGGTTGCATCATCGTCACGGCGGAGCCCCGTACGGCATGCTCCTGCCGATCGTGCCGCGGGAGCTTCGCGATCGGCCGGTGGATTGCCACGAGGCCCCTGCTAGATTCTGATCGCTCTCAACGAGAAGAGGCCATTGCCTCAGGCCCCCATCGTCTAGTGGCCTAGGACACCACCCTTTCAAGGTGGCGGCACGGGTTCGAATCCCGTTGGGGGTGCGGCGCTGCACAGCGTCTGAATGCGAAGTCGAAGTCGAGTAGTACAAGCAATCGAATACAGCAATGGTCCCGTGGTGAAGTCTGGAGTTCACGCCGGCCTGTCAAGCCGGAGGTCGCGGGTTCAAGTCCCGTCGGGACCGCAACAGGGGCCACTCGTCATCCACGTGACGAGTGGCCCTTCTGTCTGGTCGTGTAGCTCAGTTGGCAGAGCGTCCGCCTGAAAAGCGGAAGGTCACCGGATCGACGCCGGTCACGACCACTGGAAGCCCCCGTGCTTTTCGGACCCTGCCTTTTCGGACCCGGCCCCAACAGGCAGGGTGACGTCAGACGACTGCGGGTCGCCGTTCGGTCGCCCGCTCCGTGCCGGCCGCGATCTCCTTGTGGAGGTCGGCCACGTAGACGTTGAAGTCGACCTGCATGCGGTGACGGGGGCTGTCGTAGAAGTGCCCGAGGTGCTCCTTCTCGTCCGTGGCGGTCACCTCGTTCATCGTCGCATGATCCGGGAACGCGTACGTGCCCGCGATCGCTGCCGCCACCAGCTTCGACTGCTGTTCGGCGAAGTTGACGAGCGTCGGCAGTGGTTGCGCCAGCCCGAGGAAGAACAGCGTCTCGAAGCCCGGTTTCACCATCCGCTTGAACAGCGGGAACGTGTTGTCCTGCGGCGTCAACGCCGGCACCCGGAGGAACGGGAACGTGACGTTGTAGCCCGTCGCCCAGACGATGGCGTCGATCTGCTCACGGCTGCCGTCGGTGAACACCACGCCATCGCCGTCGAGCCGCTCGAGCCCGCCCTTCGGTTCGATGTCGCCACAACCGACGCGTGTGAGGAACTCCCCCGACACCGACGGGTGGGCGTCGAGCGGGCGGTGGTCGGGCTTGGGCAGGCCGTAGTCCTCCATGTTGCCGATCGTCTTCTTGATCTTCCGGCGGGCCAGTGAGCGGCCGACCTTGGCCGGCATCCAGGTCGGCAGCGATGCCTTGTCGGCCGGCTTGCCGTCGATGTACTTCGGGATCACCCACACGCCGCGCCGCATGGAGATGATCAACCGGTCGGCGATCGGGCGCTGCGACAGCTCCGAGGAGATGTCCATCGCCGAGTTGCCCGCGCCGACCACCAGCACCGACTTGCCGCGGAAGTCGTACGGATCGAACGGGTCGCGGTAGTGGTGCGAGTGGACCTGATACCCGTCGAACGTGCCGGGATACGACGGCATCCGGGCGTCCCAGTGGTGGCCGTTGGCCACGACGAGGTTGTCGTACTCCCGTGTCTCGCCGGTCGACAGCGTGACCGCCCAGCGCCCTTCGATGAGCGGGATGCAGTCGGTGACGGCGGTGTTGAACGTGATCGTCTCGCGCAGCCCGAAGTGGTCGACGTAGTCGTGGAAGTACTGCAGGAGTTGCGCGTGGTGGGGGAAGTCGGGCCACTCGCGCGGTACGGGATAATCCTCGAAGGCGAGGCGCCACTTCGACGTGTCGATGTGCAGCGACTGGTAGCACGACGACGTGCCGTTCGGGTTCCGGAAGTACCAGTTCCCGCCGATGTCGTCGGACATCTCGAAGCAGTCGTACGGGAGCCCGGCATCCTTGAGCCGCTTGGCCATGGTGAAGCCCGAACAGCCCGCGCCGATGATGCAGGTGGTCGGCAAGCGGGCGGTGTCGGTCGTCGAACTCATCCCCGGGACAGTAGCGATGGCCGGCCGACCGCCTCCTGCCGAACCCGCCGGCTGGCATGCTCGACCTGGAATGCTCAGAAGCGTGGCGATCGTCGACGAACTCCGCTCGGTCGTGGGCACGGCGCACGTGCTCGTCGATGCCGATCAGCGCGCCGGTTTCGAGGTCGACTGGACCGGTCGGTACCACGGTGTCAGCACGGCCGTCGTTCGCCCCGGGTCGACCGAGGAGGTCGCCGGGGTCGTGCGGGCCTGCGCCCGGGCCGGGGTGGCGATCGTTCCGCAGGGCGGCAACACCGGGCTCGTCGGCGGGAGCGTGCCCCGGGCGAGCCCCGACCGGGCTCGACTTCGAGACCGACGAGCGGCCGGTCGTCGTGCTCTCACTCAGACGCCTGGATCACCTCGGCCCGGTCGACCCGGCGGCGATGCAGGTGACCGCAGGTGCGGGCGTGACGCTGAGCCGGTGGCGGGCACACGCCCACGAGGCCGGGCTCGACGCGCCGGTCGACTTCGCGTCACGCGACACGGCGACGATCGGCGGCGCCATCGCCACGAACGCCGGTGGTTCGCGGGTGTTGCGGTTCGGGACGATGCGTCAGCAGGTGCTCGGCGTGGAGGCCGTCCTGGCGAGCGGCGACGTCATCGGCTCGCTCGCCGGGCTGCCGAAGGAGACCGCCGGGATGCACTGGCCGTCGCTGCTGGCGGGCTCGGAAGGGACGCTGGCGATCGTCACCGCGGCGCGCCTGCGTCTCGTGCCACGTTTCGAACACACCGTCACCGCGCTGGTGTCGATGTCGTCGATGGCGGCAGCGGTCGACCTGCTCGGGGAACTCCGTCGATCCGTGCCGGCCCTCGATGCCGTCGAGTTCGTCCAACCTGCCGCGCTCGCGCTGGTGTGCGATCACCTCGACCGCCGTTCGCCGGTGGCCGTGCCGGCGGACGGCACCTGCCTGGTCGTCGACTGCGCCGATCACGACGATCCGACGAACCAGCTGGCGGAGGCGCTCGGGAGATCGGATGACGTGATCGATGCCGTCGTCACCACCGATGCCGCACAGCGTCGCGAACTCATCGAGTTCCGCGATCGCATCACCGAGGCCATCGCGCTCGCCGCGACCGCGAGCGGCACTCCGACGTTCAAACTCGACGTGGCGGTTCCGCTCCGTTCGCTCGCCGACGTGCTCCAGGTCGCACAGGATGCCGCCCTCGCCGACGGCGCCAGGCTGATCCCGTTCGGGCATCTCGCCGAGGGCAACGCCCACCTCAACTTCCTCGACACCACCGACACCGCTCGTCTCACCGACACGGTCCTCGGTGCGGTCGCCGAGCGGGGCGGCACGATCTCGGCCGAGCACGGGATCGGGGTGGCCAAGGCGCCTTGGCTCGGTCTCATCCGCTCGCCCGCCGACCTCGCCGCGCAGCGCGCCCTCAAGCACGCCCTCGACCCCGCCGGCATCCTCAACCCCGGCGTCCTCGCCCGCTGAGATGTTGCGCGGAGCCTGACCCCACGCGACAACTACGTGCCGTAGCCGAAGCCGAGGTCGGGGGCGGTGAGGAGGGGGCGGTAGTCGATGCCCCGTTCGGCGGCCATCGCCGCGCACGTGCCGCCGCGGTCGACGATCACGGTCATCCACACCGGCCGTGCGCCGTAGGCCGCCACTTCGTCGGCGGCTTCGATCAGCGACGTCCCGCGCGTCGTCGTGTCCTCGGTGACCAGCACCCGGTCGCCCGGTTCCAGGGCGCCGGCGATGCGCCCGGTGATGCCCCCCTGTTTCGCCTCCTTGCGGACGCTGAAGCTGCGCAGGCCGTGTCCTCGGGTCGCGGCGACCGCCGCCACGCCGTAGGCCACCGGATCGCCGCCCATCGTCAGGCCGCCGATCGCATCGATGTCGGCGAACACGTCGCCGAACACCTCGATCACCGCCTCGGCCACGGCGACGATCCCCTCCGGCCGGCAGGCGGTCTGTTTCGTGTCGAGGAACCACGTGCTCGTGGCGCCGGACTTGAGGGTGAACGTCCCGTGCTTCACCGAATGGGTGAGCACATGGGCCCGCAACCGCTCGAGGGCGGGCGACAGCTCAGGAAGCTCGGCGGGTCGAGAGGTCGTCGTCACCCCGCCGACCGTACCTCGTCCCTCCTTTCGCCTCCCCGTTGCCGAAATTTGGAGCAGATGTCGCGCTGAGCGCGACATCTGCTCCATTTTTCGGGGTGATCGACGTCGTCAGGACGGGCGGGCGCCGGGGTCGCGGACGAGGACCTCCTGTGCCACCGTCGCCACGTGGGCCCCGTCGTCGGCGAACACGTGACCGAGCGCCAGCCCACGCGAACCCACGATGTGCAGGCAGGAGAAGTCGTACAGATGCCAACGGTCGGCCCGCAGCCGCCCGTGGAACCAGATCGTGTGGTCGAGGCTGGCGCAGAACAACGAGTCGCGCGTCGACTGCGTCGCGCCCCGCAGGATGGGCGCGGATCACCGCATCGGTCGGGAGGTCGTCGGACAGGTACGCCAACCAACACCGGTGCACGAGCTGTGACTGTCGATCGTCGGGGTCACCGAGATCGCCGTTGACCCGCATCCACGCGACGACTCGCCCGTCCCCCTCGCGACGAGCGCCCGTCACACGATCGGCCGGGACGTAGGCGCGACCGAACGCGTCGCTCCAGGAATCCTCGACCAGCTCCCCCGGCCGCGGCACCTCCGGCATCTCGACGGACTGCACATGCGCGGTCGACTCCGGCCGCTGGAAGGAACTCTCGGCATTCAAGATGGCACCGATCGCCTGTCTCGCCACCACTCGGCGAGTGGAGAAACTGCGCCCGTTCCTGATCCTGTCGACCTCGTATCGAACGGGCTCGTGATGGTCACCTCGACGGATGAAATAGGCACGAATCGAGTGCGGCAACAACTCGTCGTCGACCGACAACGTGGCCGCCCGCAACGCCTGCGCGACGATCTGTCCCCCGTACAAGCCGCCCCACGGATATTGCGGGCCGGCACCGACGTACACATCGGTTCCATGTGAAGACAGCTCGAACATGAAATCAAAGTTATTGCCTCATCCGCCAAACGTCTTACAATGCGAATATGGCATTGAAGCGAGGTCCGAAACGCCCGATGACCGACGAGCACAAGGCGGCCCTGGCAAAGGGACGTGCCGAGGGTCGTATCGTCCGTGATTACCTCGAAGGCCTCCGCGCCACGAAACCGAAACGGGGCCGGAAACGGACACCGGAAACGATCGCTCGACGCCTCGAAGCGATCGATCAGGAACTGCTGTCGGCGAGCCCGATCGACGAATTGCTGCTCATCCAGGAGCGCAAGAATCTCGAGGCCGAACGGTCGGCGATGTCGAATTCGATCGACATGGAAGCGCTCGAATCCGATTTCGTGCACGTCGCCAAGAGCTACTCCGACGGCAAGGCGATCTCGTATTCGTCGTGGCGCGACGTCGGCGTTCCCGCATCGGTGCTGAAGGCGGCCGGCATCAACCGCAGCGATTGATCGAGCGCCGGATCAGTCGATCTCGATCGAATCCAGGTTGGCGATCAGCGAATCGAGGTGGACGAGCGACCGGCGCAGATCGAATGCGTCGTCGAGATCGGCACCGTTCACATCCGGATCGAGTTCGAGCAATGCCCGAAAGTCACGGCCTTCGTCCCAGGCTTTCATCGCGTTGCGCTGCACGATCCGGTAGGCATCGTCCCGCGACAATCCACTCTGCACGAGCGCCAGGAGCACGGGTTGACTGAACACCAAACCGTGGCTCGCTTCGAGATTGGCGAGCATCCGATCGGGCATCACCATCAATCCGTCGAGCAACCGGCGGAGCCGGCGGAGCATGTAAAACGTGAGCTGGGACGAATCGGGCAGGATCACCCGTTCGACCGATGAATGGGAGATGTCGCGTTCGTGCCACAGGGCGACATCCTGCAATCCGGCCAGGAGATTGGAGCGCACGACACGTGCCAATCCGGAGATCGTTTCGGCCGAAATCGGGTTGCGCTTGTGCGGCATCGCCGACGAACCCTTTTGGCCCACTTTGAAGCCTTCCTGGACCTCGCGCACCTCGGTGCGCTGCAGGTGGCGCAGTTCGATCGCGATCAGCTCACACGTGGCCGCCGACGACGCACAGGCGTAGAGGAATTCGGCATGGCGGTCGCGGGCGATCACCTGCGTCGCGGCGACCGGCCGCAGGCCGAGGGCGGTGCCGACGAAGGTCTCGACCGCCGGCGGGATGTTCGAGTACGTCCCGACCGCTCCGCTGAGCTTCATCACGGCGATCGACTCGCGCGCCGCCCGCAGCCGGGTCCGGTCGCGGTCGACCTGCGCCGCCCAGAGCGCCACCTTGGCACCGAACGTGGTCGGCTCGGCGTGGATGCCGTGCGTCCGACCGATCATCACCGTGTCGCGGTGGGTGCGGGCGAGCGACACGAGCGAACGCAGCAGTTCGGTCGACGCGTGGAGCAGCAGATCGACCGCGTCGGTCATCGCCCAGCAGAGCGCCGTGTCGACGACGTCGGAGGAGGTGAGCCCGTAGTGGACCCACGAGCCGGCCGGCTGGCCGATCGCCGCCTGGACGACGTCGACGAACGCGGCGACGTCGTGGTCGGTCACCGCCTCGCGTTCGAGCACCGCCGCGACGAACGTCTCGTCGACGATGGGGGCGCGCTCACGACAGGCCACCGCGTCGGCGGGCGGAACGACGCCGAGCGTCGCGTGGCCCTCGGTCGCCAGCAGTTCGACCTCGAGCCAGCGGCCGAAGCGCCGGACGTCCGACCACACCGCATCCATCTCGGGCGTGGAGTAACGAGGGATCACGACGTCCACACGAGATAGTCGTCGCGCTCGGCACCGACGCCGACCACGCGCACCGGGATGCCGACCTCCCGCTCGACGATCTCGATGAAGCGCTGCGCCTGCGCCGGCAGCGCACCGGGCTCGCGCGTGTCGTTCAATTCGCTGCCCCAACCGTCGATCGTCTCGTAGATCGGCTCGACCCGGGCCAGCAGTTCGGACCGATCGGGATAGTGCTCCAGCACGTGACCGTCGAGCCAGTAGCCCGTACAGATCTTGATGGTCTCGAAGCCGTCGAGGATGTCGAGCTTCGTCAACGCCAACTCGGTGAGGCTGTTGATCCGGACCGCGTGGCGCAGCATCACGCAGTCGAGCCAACCGGCGCGCCGCCTCCGACCGGTGACCGTACCGAACTCCCGACCGACGTCGACCAGCCGGTCGCCGTCGTCGTCGAGCAGCTCGGTCGGGAACGGCCCGGCCCCGACGCGGGTGGTGTAGGCCTTCGTGATCCCGACGATGCGGTCGATGTCGCGCGGCCCGAGCCCGGTCCCGACGCAGGCGCCCCCGGCCGTGGGATTCGACGACGTCACGTACGGATAGGTGCCGTGGTCGAGATCGAGGAACGTCGCCTGGGCGCCCTCCAGCAGCAGATGAGCACCGCTCGCCAGCACGCTGTGCAACAGGTTGACCGTGTCGGTGACGAACGGCGCGAGCTTCGCTCCGAGTTCGACGAAGCGGGCGACCACCTCGTCCACGTGCAGCGGCTCACCGCCCGCCTGCTCGATGAGCACGCTCTCCGCGACCGCCCGCTCCTCCAGCAGGGCGGCGAAACGCTCGGGGTCGAGGACGTCGCCCGCCCGGATTCCGACGCGCCGCGCCTTGTCCGCATACGCCGGGCCGATGCCCTTGAGCGTGGTGCCGATCTTGTCGTCGCCGCGCACGGTCTCGGCGATCGCATCGTGCGCCTGGTGCCACGGGAACACGAGGTGGGCATGGCTCGACACGCGCAGGTCGGCGCACGACACGCCACGGGCTTCGAGGGCGGCGACCTCGGTGAACAGCGTCGGGAGATCGACCACCACGCCGTTGGCGATCACCGGGATCACGTGCTCGTAGAGGATCCCGCTCGGGATCAGCTGCAAGGCGTAGCGCTCGCCGTCGACGACCACCGTGTGGCCGGCGTTGTGGCCACCCTGGTAGCGCACCACGTAGGTGTGCTCCTTCGACAGGAGATCGATGACCTTGGCTTTGCCCTCATCGCCCCACTGGGCTCCGACGACGACGGTGACGGGCATGCACGCTCCATGCTGCTGATTCCTCAGCGGGTTGGTGATCGGAACGTGTGGTGATGCTACCGCACCGGTCGGGAGGTCGGGTCGGGAGGTGGAGCCGGCCGGTAGCGTCGCCCTGTGGAGGTGACGTGGTGAGCGTGATGCGCCGGCAGCAGTGGACGACGATGGACGACACCGCCCGTGCCGCGCTGTTCGGTCGGGGGCTCGCCGACATCTTCGATCCCGACCTGCGGATGTCGATCGGGGCGTTGATCGACGACGTGCGCGACCGTGGCGACGACGCGGTGTGCGACGCGCTCCGGAAGTTCGACGGGATCGACCTCGCGCCCGAACAGCTCCGCGTGACCGCGGCCGAGATCGCCGACGCGACCGTCAGCGACGCCGTCGATGCCGCCCTCGACGACGCGATCGCCCACCTGCGCCGCTTCAACGAGGCCCAGATGGAGCGCGGCGGCGACTGGCAGATCGAGAGCGAACCCGGGCTCACGGTGGGCGAGAAGATCACGCCGATCAGCTCGGTCGGCCTGTTCACCCCGTCGGGCAAGGCGAGCTATCCGAGCGTCGCCTACCAGCTCGCCGTGCCGGCCGTCGTCGCAGGGGTCGCGCAGATCGCGCTCGTCGTGCCCCCGATTCCCGGCAGCGACGGTGACGTCGACCCCGCCGTGCTCGTGGTGTGTCGCAAGCTGGGGATCACCGACGTGTTCCGCGCCAACGGCCCCGCCGGTATCGCCGCGCTCGGCTTCGGCACGGCGACGTTCCCGCGGGTGCGCAAGATCGTCGGGCCGGGGTCGCCGGCCGTCACGATCGCCCAGGTGGAGATGCAGCGTCACGGTGTGGTCACGATGATGCTGCTCGGTCCGACCGAGAGTGTCGTGATCGCCGACGACAGCGCCGATCCGCTCCGCCTCGCGGCCGACCTGTTGATCGAGGCCGAGCACGGCACCGACAGTTCGGTCGTGTTGATCACCACGTCCGCCGGGTTGGCCGACCGGGTCGAGAACGAACTGGGCCGTCAGCTCGGCGATCTGCCCGAGGTGCGGGCGACGGCGGCGCGGGCCGCGCTCGGCCCGAACGGCGGCTGCGTGCTCGTCGATTCGCTCACCGACGCCGCGGCGGTGGCCAACCAGTACGCGCCCGAACACCTCCAGGTCGCGGTCGCCGACGAGGCGGTCGACGACTCTGGTCGACTCGCTCGTCAACGCCGGCGAGATCCTCATCGGCCAGCACACGCCGTTCAGTGCGGCGAACTTCGTGATCGGCTGTCCCGCCTCGTTGCCGACGAGCGGATTCGCCCACGTGTCGTCCGGCATCACCGCCGATGCGTTCCTCAAGCGCACCGCGATCGCCCGCGCCGACGAGACCGCATTGCGCCGGATGAGCCCGTCCGTCGTCGCCCTCGCCGACCACGAGGGTTTCCCGGCCCACGCCAACGCCCTGCGCCTCCGTCACGGCTGAGCCTCGTCACCCCATCGGGATCAGAAGCCTGCACCACCGGATTTCGGTGGGGTCGTCGCGGCCGACGGTGCGTTCGTCGCCGGCGCTCCAGGCGTGACACTGCCGCCGTCACTGGATCCACATGCGGTGACTCCGACGCCGAGTATCGCGACGCAGGCAACGACCGCAACGCGCTGAAACGACCTTGTCCCTGACGGTGATCCTGACTTGTCTCATCCGGTCCTCCTCGATCTCGTTGTTGCGGGGATTGCAGGCCCTCTCGCTCCGCCACACCCACTACCCATCACGGCGCCGGCAGACCAGGAGACACGAGACGCCGTTCGACGAGCGCGTCGAGGCTGTATCGGCCCGCGCCCAGCAGCGCCACGACGAGCCCGAGCGCGGCCAGCGCGACGTTCAACTCGTAGCCGGGCGGCGTCGCCTGGTGCAGCCCTTCGGCCCACGTGACCGTGATCATCGCCATCACCATGTCGCCGAACAGAGCGAGTCCGGCGAGGCGTGTGACGAGGCCGAGGGCAACCGCGATCGCACCGCCGAGTTCGATGACGCCGCCGAGGACGGCGAAGAAGCCGCCCGGATGGAGACCGGCGGTGTCCGCCATGAAGAGCGAGGTCTGGTGAACGCCCGGACCGTTGAACCACCCGAACAGCTTCTGGGCCCCGTAGACGAAGAAGATCCACGCCAGCGCGACCCGCACGACCACCAGAGCGAGATCGACAGAACGCGAGCTGGGGCGCGTCGTGAACAGGAGCGCCGGCCACGGCCGGCCACGGGACGCCTGCGTGGGCTGCGCGGCGGTGTCGGTCACGTCGCCACGCTCGCTTCGGCGATGCGCCGCCCGTCGTCGTCCTGCTGAGCCGGTGAGCTCGCCGAGAGACGGCTCGTCGGCGGCCCCGCCCGACGGGGCTCGGTCCGCGACGGGGGGTCGCTGAGGTCGTTCAGCGGGCGGAACGGCGCGACGAGCTGGGCGGCGAAGACCGCGAGGTGGCGCGGGCGCAGTGCCTCCTGTTCGACGATCAGCGGTCGACCAGGCAGTCCCGTGTCGGTCCTGATCGTTGCCTCCGTCGGGAACACCGCACGGTGGAAGAGCTGGTCCCAGACCGTCAGCGCGAAGCCGAGGTTGACGTCCTGGGGTCCGTCCAACTGGTGGTGGATGCGGTGGAAGTTCGGGCTGACGAAGAGCCGATCGAGCGGTCCGAACCCCAGGTTGGTGTTCGAATGGGCGAAGGCGACCATGGTCCCGTAGACGACGAGGAGCGTCGTCGTCAGCGCACCGTTGGCCAGCAGCACGATCGCCGGGACCAGCGCGATCAGGTACGAGACGTGAATCAGCGGATGCGTCCGGAAGACGGTCAGGACGCTCATGTCCTCCTGGGAGTGGTGGAGCTCGTGGAAGCGCCACAGCAGGAGGACGCGGTGGTTGGCGAGATGGGCAAACCAGTTGCAGAAGTCCATCGCCACGAAGATCACCGCCGTCGCGGCCCAACGTGGCAGCGCGTCGCTTCTCGGCAGGACGATCCACGGGAGGGTCGTGCGGGCGACCTCGGAGAACGAGAGGGTGAGCGCCGCCACGAGAGGAACGACGAGCGTCGCGTTGAGCATGGTGAAGAGGAGATCCTGACGATGACCGCGGGCGATCAGCGGTCGCCGCTGCGCCGGTCGAACCCGCTCCGCGACGAGAAACAGTCCGATCGCCACGAGGCTGGCCGGGCCGATCACGATGACACGAAGACCCGACACGGAGCCGTCGAACCCGGCACCACCGAAGCGGCGCGACCAACCGATCCCGATGAGCGCTGCGGCGACGGCCGCAACCGAGAACGCGGGCAGGTAGAGCCGTGACGACAGTTTGGAGCCGGGCGAGACGTCCCTCACGGAGAGATATACGTCCGACAGCCCGAAAGGGATGTTGTCGACCGTGCCGGGTGGCGGAAATCTTTGCCCCCGCACGGCTGGGCTGCTCGGCTGGGCTGCTCGACTGGTTCAGCGATGAGCGAAACCACCGGATACGGGGGTTTCGCTCATCGCAACGGCCGATCGGACCCGAGCGCTGGATGCGGCGGGGCGTCAGGGCGTGGCGGCGACGGCGGTGATCCGGAGGGGATCGCCGGCTGCTTCGCCGGCGCGGACCTGGATCGTGCCACCCTCGCCGACCGAGCCGTCGAGGATGAGGATCGACGCCGGGTCGCCGATCTCGCGCTGGATGATCCGCTTCAGCGGGCGGGCGCCGAACGCCGGGTCGTATCCCTCGCGGGCGAGCTGCGTCATCGCCGATTCGTCGATGTCGAGCGTGATCCGCCGGTCGGCGAGACGCTTGCGCAGCAGTTCGAGCTGGATGCCGACGATGTGGGCGAGATCGGCCTCGGTGAGCGAGCGGAACCGGATGATGTCGTCGACGCGGTTGATGAACTCGGGCTTGAAGAAGTCGATCGGTTCGCCCTGCAGGTTCGACGTCATGATCAGTACGACGTTGGTGAAGTCGACCGTGCGTCCCTGGCCGTCGGTGAGCCGCCCGTCGTCGAGCAACTGCAGCAGCGTGTTGAACACGTCGGGGTGCGCCTTTTCGATCTCGTCGAGCAGCACCACCGAGTACGGCCGACGGCGCACCGCCTCGGTCAGCTGACCGCCCTCGTCGTAGCCGACGTATCCGGGAGGTGCCCCGATGAGGCGCGACACGGAGAACTTCTCCATGTACTCGCCCATGTCGATGCGCACCATCGCCTTCTCGTCGTCGAACAGGAACTGGGCGAGCGCCCGCGCCAGCTCGGTCTTGCCGACGCCGGTGGGACCGAGGAACATGAACGATCCGATCGGCCGGTTGGGGTCGGACAGACCGGCCCGGCTCCGCCGGATCGCGTTGGCGACGGCCACGACCGCATCGTCCTGACCGATCACCCGCTCGTGGAGGTGCTCCTCGAGATGGACGAGCTTCGACGTCTCCGATTCCATCAACCGGTTGAGCGGGATGCCGGTGGCCTTGGCGACGACCTCGGCGATGTCCTCGGCGTCGACCTCCTCCTTGAGCATCCGCTTGTCGGTCTGCAGTTCGTCGAGGTGGGCGGTCGCCTCGTCGATGCGGCGCTCGAGTTCGGGGATGCGGCCGTAGCGGACTTCGGCGGCGACGGCGAGGTCGGTCTCGCGCTCGACCTGCGTGCGGAGCCCCTCCAGCTCCTCCTTCAGGGCGCGGATCGCGTCGATCGCCTGCTTCTCCTGCTCCCAGTGCTCGCGCATCTGGGCGGTCTCGGCATTGAGGGTGGCCAGCTCGTCGTGCAACGCTTCGAGACGCTCGGCCGACGCGGTGTCGGTCTCCTTCTCGAGCGCGACCTGCTCGATCTCGAGCTGGAAGATGCGGCGCTGGACGACGTCGATCTCGGTCGGCAGCGAGTCGATCTCGATGCGCAGCTTCGACGCCGCCTCGTCGACGAGGTCGATCGCCTTGTCGGGCAGGAAGCGGCTCGTGATGTAGCGGTCGGAGAGGACGGCTGCGCTGACGAGCGCCGAGTCCTGGATGCGCACGCCGTGGTGCACTTCGTAGCGCTCCTTCAGGCCGCGCAGGATGCCGATCGTGTCCTCGACCGACGGCTCGCCGACGTACACCTGCTGGAAGCGGCGCTCGAGCGCCGGATCCTTCTCGACGTACTTGCGGTACTCGTCGAGCGTGGTGGCTCCGATCATCCGCAGCTCGCCGCGGGCGAGCATCGGCTTGATCATGTTGCCGGCATCCATCGCACCTTCGGCCCCGCCCGCGCCGACGATGGTGTGCAACTCGTCGACGAACGTGATCACCTCGCCCTCGGCGTCGGTGATCTCCTTGAGAACGGCCTTGAGGCGCTCCTCGAACTCGCCGCGGTACTTGGCACCGGCGAGCATCGACGCGATGTCGAGCGCGATCAGCCGCTTGTTCTTGAGCCCTTCGGGCACGTCGCCGTCGGCGATCCGGGCGGCGAGGCCCTCGACGATGGCGGTCTTGCCGACACCGGGCTCACCGATGAGCACCGGATTGTTCTTCGTCCGTCGCGACAGCACCTGGATGCAGCGACGGATCTCCTCGTCGCGTCCGATGACCGGGTCGATCTTGCCGTCGGCGGCGCGGGCAGTGAGGTCCTGGCCGTACTTCTCCAGCGCGGCGAACTTCTCCTCGGGGTTCTGGTCGGTCACCCGGTGCGAGCCACGCACGTCCTTCAACACCTGCAGGAGTTCCTCGGACCCGACGTCGAGGCGGGCGTTCATCGCCAGCAGCAGGTGTTCCACCGACAAGAAGTCGTCGCGGAGGTCCTTGCGGTACGAGTCGGCGTTCTCGACGACGTTGTTGAGCTCCTTGTTCATCCGGGGCTCGGCGCCGCCATAGGCCTTGGGAAGCTTCTGCACCGCTTCGTCGGCGCGGTTGCGGACCATCAGCGGGGCCTGCCCGAGCTTGGCGAGTACCGCCGGCACGATCGTGCCGTCCTGGCGCATCATCGCACTCAGCAGGTGATCGGGCGTCAGTTCGGGGTTGGACAGCGACTTCGCCTGATCGATGGCCGCGGAGAACGCCTCCTGGGTCTTCAGCGTCCACTTCTTCGGATCAACTGCCACGTCTTCCTCGCTCCTCGCTCGATCGAACTCAATAAACTTGAGTCATAGTGTATCAACTTCTGCGCTGGGATGGGCGGCGATCGGCATCTGGCGGAGATGGGCGATCAGAGCGGGACCGAACGAGGCCACATCCTTGTACGTCCGCACCGGGTCGGGCAGCGCGGCGAGGGCGTCGGCCAGGCGTTGCCTCGTGGCCGGCGCGCTCGCCACCGACGGGATCGGCGTCACATACGTCCGGATCGTGAACAGCACGGCGTTCGACACCGGGAAGCGCCGCAAGGTCTCGCGCTCGACGCGCAGGAACAAGCCGCAGGGTTCGGGGTCGGTCGGTCGAGGCGCCGCGGTCCCGTCCGTCGGCGTGAACCAGTCGGCGGTGTCGAGCACGCCCCACCCGAGGCGCCAGTAGCTGCGCTCGGGGGTCAGGCGCTCGAAGAACCGCTCGATCGGCGCGTGCAGCTGCTCGTTGAGCAGCGCCACCGGCGCGTGGACGTCCGCGAGCGGCAGGCCGATCTTCGAGCGCAGGTCCCAGCGGTTCGGGAAGCACACCGAGCCCGCGCCGAACACGAGGCGGCCGTCGCGTTCGACCATCAGCACGAGGTCCTCGGGCACGTGGCGGGCGGCGGCGTCGAGCGGATGGAGCGCGGGGTCGAGCACGGCGCCGGCGTAGCGATCGGGCCAGCGGTGGCGGAGGTGTTCGATCAGCGCGTCGGCCACCTGCTGCGCCTCGCCCTCGACACCCTGCAGCGCGGCGAACACCGTCGAAGCGTGCTCCGCGTTGAGGCGCGGCTTGGCGGCGATCGCCGCGTCGGCGTCGGGGCCGAGTTCGATCCAGTCGCGCAGGTCGAGCTCGCGCACGCCGAGCCGCCAGCGGAACGACGCCTGATCGAGCGTGCGCGGCCCCTCGAGGAACGGGAGATACCGCGCCTCGTCGACGGTCGTCCCCGCGGTCATGCCCGAACGCTATCGAACGCCCCCAACCCTCGTTTGCGTCAGCATTTCCGTCGGCCGGGCCACGGAAATCGCGACGCAAACGGGGATCGGGGCCACTCCGACCGAACGACCGGGGGTGGCCGGTCCGGTCCGCCGGTCGACGGGGCACCGGCCTACTGTCGGCTCATGACATCGGAGTTGACAGGCGAGCTGACGTCGGAACGGCACGGGCACGTGGACGTGCTCACGATCAACCGGCCCGAGGCGCGCAACGCCCTGACGTGGTCGACGTACGCCGCGCTCGAGGGCGCCGTGCGCAACTCGACGGCGCGGTGCATCGTGATCACGGGCGCCGACCCGGCGTTCTGCTCCGGCGACGACGTCAAGCAGATCATGGGCGGCGGCGAGAAGCCACCGGATCTGGGATCGCGTGAGCCCCGCCTCACGCCGGCGGCCGACGCGCTCCTGCACACCGACATCCCGGTGATCGCGGCCGTCAACGGTGCCGCCGTCGGCTGGGGCATGGAACTGGCGATGTACGCCGACATCCGTGTCGCCTCCGAGCGGGCGAAGTTCGGCGAGCTGTTCGTGCTGCGGGGCCTGGTCACCGACGTCGGCGGTCTCGGGCGCCTGACCGCGCTCGTCGGTCGCGAGCGGGCCGCCGAACTCGTGTTCACCGGCGAGGTCATCGATGCCGCCGAGGCGAAGGCGATCGGGCTCGTCGGCCGGGTCGTCGACCACGACGATCTGTTGCCGACGGCGATGGCGGTCGCCGAGCGGATCGCCGCCAATCCGCCCCTCGCCGTGCAGGCGATCAAGCGGGGAATGCGCCAGGCGGTCGACCCCGACTGGAACGAACTCGGCCGCTACGTCAGCGCCACCCTCGCCGAACTGTTCCAGACCGCCGACCACCGCGAGGGCGTGCGCAGCTTCCTCGAAAAGCGCCCGCCGAACTTCACCGGCGAATAGCAACCCCGCTCAAATCCTCGTTTGCGTCGCGATTTCGGCGGCCGGGCCGCCCGAAATCCTGACGCAAACGGGTATGGAACGGGCAGTGTCGTAGGGGGTCGGTAGGGTCGACGCGGTGACGCGCGACCGGCCGCCCTACGTTGCCCAGGGCACGTGGCGCAGCGGCGCGCTCCACGTGTGGGGCTGGAACGGCATCGACACCGCCAGCATGGCCTGGTTCTACGGCGGGTTCCGCACCCGCGGCCCCGACGGGATGCGCGTCGGCTGGCACGACTCGCCGATCTCCTACGGCGCGATCGGGCGCCTCACGCTGCAGGTTCCCGATCTCCCCACGATGCACGTGTCGTCGGTGCAGCTCGACCCGCTCGGGGTGGCGGTGTGGCTGTCCCAACTCCCCGAGGCCGACTACGTGTCCGACTCGATCGCCTGGTTCGCCCGCATCGCCGCACTCGCCCGCCGCACGGTGTCGAGCGGTCGCATTCTGCCCACCATCACCCAGGAAGGGCCGTTCACGGTGGCCCGCTGGGTGTACGCACCCGACGGCCCCGACGACACCGCGGTCGGCGACACGCTGACCGCGCTCGCCGACTCGATGCCGCCGGTCTGCACCGTCGACTCGGGGGCCGACGTCGCCCAGATCTTCGACCGCCTCGTCGACGGCATCGCCCGCGGGCTGCTCGGCCAGTCGGGTTGGCGACCCGAGCTCGGCAAGCAACGACGAGCCGAACTGCAGGCGTTGCGCGCCACGTTCGGTGCCCTGTCGAAGCCCGACCAGGTGATCCGCGGCAACACCGACGAATTCGACGTGGCCGTCGATCACCTGCGCGCCGAGCTGGAGCGGCACCGCCGGCGCGCCGGTGGCGAACCGGTCGTCGTCCCACGGCTCCGCCTGATCGTGCCCGACGATCCACTCGAGCCGTGGACGGTGCGGCTCGAACTCGTCGACGACCGTGACGCCTCGCGGTGGTGCACCGCCAACGACGTGTGGGAGCGGTCGGCGAGCGCGCTCGAGGTGGCGCGCGAGGCCCGCTACGTCGACCTGCTCGTCGACGCCATCGGCGACACCGTCACGCGGATCGCGTTCATCCCCGGAATGGCCGATCTGGCGCTCGAACACGAACCCACGGCGATCGAGTTGGAGCTCGACGTGGCCGAGGACTTCATCGACATCGCCCCCGCCGAACTCGAACGCCTCGGCATCGACCTGATCGGGCCCGAGCGACTCGTCAAGACCCGCGTCAGCGTGAGCGGAGAGGCCACACCGGCGCCGGCCGACGACCGCAAGAAGCAGTTCGGCCACGAAGCGCTCGTCGACTGGAAGCTCGTCGTCGGCGACGAGACGATCTCCGAGGCCGAGCTGGCCCGCGCCGCCGAAGCGGGCGCGACGCTGCTGCACACCGGCCATCGCTGGGTCCGCATCGACGCCGACGAACTGCGCCGCAAGCGCCTCCAGCTCACCGCCCTGCGCAAGGACCACAGCCGCGTCGATCCGCTCGAGCTGCTGCAGCTCGCCAACGACGACGACACCGACGACGAGCACGCCCGGATCACGCTCGCCGAGCACGCGTCGGACGACAACGCCGAGCCCCTCGACCTCGACTGGGTGCGCACCCTGCTCGACGGGCTCCCCGACGAGGTGCTCGAGGAGACGCACGAGTCGCCCGACTTCACCGGCGAACTCCGTCACTACCAACGTCGCGGACTGTCGTGGATGCAGTTCCTCGCCAAGCTCGGCCTCGGTGGCTGCCTCGCCGACGACATGGGCCTCGGCAAGACGGCCACGACGCTCGCCCATCTGCTCGAACGACCCGGCCCGCACCTCGTGGTGTGCCCGCTGAGCGTCGTGCGCAACTGGAGCAGCGAGGCGCAACGGTTCACACCGAAACTCGAGGTGCAGATCCACCACGGCAGCACGCGCAGCAAGTCGATCGGCGCCGCGGGCCCCAACGACTCGGGAATGGGAGCCGAGATGCTCTTCGCCAGCGACCCCGAACGCCAGCTCGTCATCACCACCTACGGACTGCTGCCGCGCGACCTCGAACATCTCGGCGCCATCGAATGGTCGACGGTGGTCCTCGACGAGGCGCAGATGATCAAGAACCCGAACACCAAGGCCGCCCGCGCGGTCCGCCACCTCCGCGCCGGCCAGAAGCTGGCGCTCACCGGCACCCCGGTCGAGAACCGGTTGAGCGAACTCTGGGCGATCCTCGACGCGGTCAACCCGGGGTTGCTCGGCGGACTGCACCGGTTCCGGGCCCGCTTCGGCACCCCGATCGAGCGCAACAACGATGCCGACGCCGCCGCCCGGCTGCGCCGGCTCACGCAGCCGTTCATCCTCCGCCGCACCAAGGCCGACCGCCGTCTCCTGCCCGACCTGCCCGACAAGATCGAGCAGATCGCCTACGCCAAGCTGACCCGCGAACAGGCGACGATGTACCAGCAGGTGGTCGACCAGCTCCTCGCCGACGCCGAGCTGGCGGCCGGCATGCGGCGACGCGGCCTCGTGCTGGCGGCGTTGATGCGCCTCAAGCAGATCTGCAACCATCCGGCTCATGCGCTGAAGGACGGATCGCGGCTCGCCGGCCGGTCGGGCAAGCTCACCCGGTTCGACGAACTCGTCACCGAGCTGCTCGACCAGGACGAGCGGGCGCTGGTGTTCACGCAGTTCCGGGAGATGGGCGACCTGCTCGTCCGGCACATCGACGAGCAGTTCCGGTTCTCGCCCGCGTTCCTCCACGGCGGGGTGTCGCGCCATGCCCGCGACCGCATGGTCGACACGTTCCAGGCCGAGTCGGGTCCGCCGTTGCTGATCGTCTCCCTCAAGGCGGGCGGTACCGGCCTCAACCTCACCGCGGCGAGCCAGGTGATCCACTACGACCGCTGGTGGAACCCGGCCGTGGAGGATCAGGCGACCGACCGGGCGTGGCGGATCGGCCAGCACCGCACCGTCAACGTCCACAAGCTCGTGTGTGAAGGCACGGTCGAGGAGCGGATCGGGCGCGTCATCGACGACAAGCGCAAGCTCGCCGACGCCGTCGTCGGTCAGTCGGAGGCGTGGCTGTCCGAGCTCTCCACCGCCGAACTGCGCGACCTCGTCGTGCTGGAGACCGAGTCGTGACCCGGCTGATGGAAGCGCACCGATGAGCCGGCCGCGCAAACCCTTCGGTGCCTCCCATCCCGGACGGCTCCCCGCCACGATGGTGAAGGTCCTGGCCGCCGAGATGAGCGACCCGCAACGGCTCCGCCGCGGCAAGCAGTACGCCCATGACGGATCGGTCACCGACATCATCGTCGAGCCCGGCCTCGTCACCTGCGAGGTGCAGGGCTCGCGGCCCACGCCGTACATCGCGCAGATCGAGGTCAGCGCCGGTGACGGCATGCCGCTGCGGCGCGACATCACGGCGCACTGCTCGTGTCCCGACGACGACTCGTGGGACGGCCGTGCCTGCAAGCACGTCGTCGCCGCGATGTTCGTGCTGAGCGACGAACTCCTGCTCGAACCCGAACTGCTCGACGTGTGGCGCGGGCGCGAGCCGGGGACCACGGGCACGACCGCCGCCGACAGCGGGAACGAGCCGGACGACGAGCGGCCGTCGGGCGGCGAGCGCTCCCATCTGCGCCTCGTGCACTCCGTGCCGGGCCGCACCCGCAGCAGTGACGCCACCGGCGAGTTCTCGATCGTCCCCGATGTCACCGACGTCGACGACGAGCAGCCCGACCGGCTCGGGCGGCTGCTCGAGGTACCCGACGGCGTCGGGCTTCCCGAGGTTCCGGTGCTCGAGCGCGTCGAACTGACGCGCCCCCGGCGCCACGAACTCGACATCGTGTTGGGCGATGCACTCCGCCACCTCCGTGTCGACTGGGACTGACCTCTGACTCCTCCCCTGCCCCCACCATTGCCACCACCGCTCGCGCGGCCCGCTCCCCTCCCACATCGTCGATCGGGCCCCGCATACACTCACGCCGTGGCCGCCAACGTTTCGCAGGTGACCGATGCGTTGATCGACAATGTCGGACGGATCGTGCGCGGCAAGAACGACGAGATCCGATTGGCCCTGTGCTGCCTGCTCACCGAAGGGCATCTGCTCCTCGACGACGTGCCGGGCACCGGCAAGACGAGCCTCGCCAAGGCGATCGCCGGCTCGATCGCCGGCACGTGGAAGCGTGTCCAGTTCACGCCCGACCTGCTCCCCACCGACATCACCGGCGTCATGGTGTTCGACCAGAGCGGCGGCACGTTCTCGTTCCGCGAAGGTCCGGTGTTCACGAACGTCCTGATCGGCGACGAGATCAACCGTGGCAGCCCGAAGACCCAGTCGGCGCTGCTCGAGGTGATGGAGGAACGACAGGTCACCGCCGACGGCGTCAGCCGGCCGGTCCCCCGCCCGTTCCTGGTGATCGCCACCCAGAACCCCCGCGACTACCAGGGCACCTTCCCGCTCCCCGACGTCCAGCTCGACCGTTTCGCGATGCGGCTCACGCTCGGGTTCGCCGACGCCGTCACGGAAGTGTCGATCCTCGAGGACTTCGCCCGTGAGCACGAACACGACGAGATCCGCCCGGTGACCGACGCCGACGAACTCGACCGCCTGATCGGCATCGTCGACACCGTCGAGGTCGCGCGATCGGTTCACGAGTACATCGTCGCCATCGCCGTCGCCACCCGTATCCACCCCGATCTCCGGCTCGGGATCTCGACTCGCGGGACGTTGACGATGCTGCGTGTCGCCCGCGCCTACGCCGCCACCGCCGACCGCGACTACGTGACGCCCGACGATGTCAAGGCGATCTCGAACCCCGTGTTCACGCACCGCATGGCCCTCACGCCCGAGGCCGAACTGCGCGGGGCCAGGGCGGATCTCCTGCTCGCCGACATCATCGACGACATCCCGGTTCCCCGCACCCGCGAGGGCTGACGTGCTCACCCGGTCGGGCCTCGGCGCGGTGCTCACCGGCATCGTGCTCGCCGCGCTCGGCGTGTGGTGGGGCTACGAGGAACTCGTCATCGTGGCCACCGCGATCGGCGTGATCATGCTGCTCGCCCTCTGGGTCTCGCAACGCCCGCCGCGGGCCGAGGTCACGCGCCGGATCCTCGCGTTCCGCGTCGCTCGCGGCGACCCGATCCCGGTCGCCTACCGGCTGCACAATCCCACCCGCTTCCGATCGAGCCGCGCCACCATCATCGACCGTTGCGACGACAACGAGATCAGGGTCGACGCCGAGCCGGTCCCCGCGCACTCGGCCCGAGCGATCGAGAGCAGCATCCCGACGCATCGCCGCGGCGTGTTCGACGTCGGGCCGATCGACATCGAACGGATCGACGCCCTCTGGCTCACCGTGGGCACGCGGCGTACGGGCCAGGTGGCGTCGGTCATCGTGCATCCGAAGGTGTACGACCTGCTCGGCCCGCAAGGTGCGGTCCGCTCGGTCGAGAACGAATCGGTGCTCCGCCGCGCCACCTCCGATCCCATGTCCGGGTTCGTGTCGATGCGCGAATACGTCCCCGGCGACGATCCGCGCCTCATCCACTGGCCGACCACGGCCCGGGTGGGAACGCTGATGATCCGTGAGCACGTCGACGTGCGCCGACCGGAATTCACCGTCGTTCTCGACACCGCACCCGAAGCGAGCCGCCCCGAGGACTTCGAGGAGATGGTCGACGTCGCGGCGAGTCTGGCGGTGCACGCGATCCGCTCGGGGCTCGACGTGATGGTCCGCACGACCGACCGCCACCACGCCGGGCGTCCCACGCCGCTCGCCGCCGATTCGATGGTGCTCGAGCTGTTGACGCCGGTGCAACGATCCGCCGACGACGACCTCCTCAGCCTCGGATCCCTGTTCGCCCACGGATTCGACCACACGTCGGTCGTGATGGTGACCGGCCCGACCGGCCCGTCGAGCCGGTTTCCCACGACCGACCGGCTGACGACCGTGCGCATCGGTGAAGGTGCCTCCCTGGGGCCCGGCATCGCGCTCGCCGCGCACCGTGCCCCGGAGTTCGTCAATCGTTGGCGGAGCACGATGTGAACTCCGAACGGTCGTCACGATGGGACTGACCCGACTCCGGCTGGGCGTCCTCGGCGCCGTGTTCGTCGTCCTCGGCGCTTCGGCGGGAGGCATCTTCGACCGCTTCGTCTGGGTGCTGGCCGCGGCACCGGTCGTCCCGATCGGTCTGGTGACGTTGACCGCCGGCCGGCGAGGCGTGTGGCGTGTCGCGGTCGCGATCATCGGCGTCGTCGCGGCGACGGCGGCGGCGGTGTTGGTCGTGGGCGGGAACGCGAGCGACGTCATCACCGCGTTCTCCTCCGGGCTGCGACGGTTGCTGTCCACGGAATGGCCGAGCCCGTACCGCCCTCCGCTCGTCGGTGTCGTGGCGGCCGGGCTGGCGATCGGGGCGAGCCTGAGCGCGCTCACCGCGTGTTCGCGGCGTTGGAACCTCCTGCCGTTGCTGCCCGTGGCACTCACCTACCTCGCGGTGATCGCCCTGTCGGCGCCGCTCGGGATCCGGCCGTGGACGCTGATCGCGGTGTGCATCCTCTCCGTGGCGTTCGCCGTGCTCCGCGACGAGGGGCGGGGGCTGCACGATCGGTGGTTGTTCCTCCGCGGCGAACGCCGACTGCTCGTGCTCGTCGCCCTGGCCGGGCTCATCGCCGCTGCGGTGAGTGTGCCGGTCACGTTCGCCGCTCGCGCCGACCCACGCCAGGACGACCCGCCGATCGAGACGGCCGCACTGCTCGATCCGATCCAGGCGACGGTCGCGCTGCGGGCGCTCGACCCGCCGCAACTCCTGCACGAGGTGGTCCGCACCGGTGGCTCGATGCCCGCCGACGCGACGATGCCGGCGCGGTGGCGAACGGCGGCGCTCGACGCGTACGACGGGCGCCGCTGGACACCCACGCTGACGATCCGACCGATCGGCCGCACGCTCGGCCCCGCCACCGGCCCCACCATCGCGGCCGACGTCAGCTTCGAGCGCGACGACCTGACGCTCGTGCCGTTGCCGGGGAGCCCGGTGTCGGTCGATGCCGACGTCGAGACCGACCCGGATCGGACGGTCGTCCTGCTGACCGATCGACCCACCCCGGGCCAGGTCGTGGGGATCGTGTCGAACATCGGCCCGGAGTCCGCCGACATCGCCGGCGCGGAGGTGGCCGTGCGCGAGGTCGACGAGAACGCCGCCGGACTGACGAGCCTCGCCGAGTCGTTCGCCACGACGGGTGACAGCACGGTCTACGGACAACTCCGGGCGATCGAAGCGACGATGACGGACGACTTCGTGCTCGAGTCGGACGCGCCGGCCGGAGGTCTCCAGCGCACCCTGATCGAGCGGTTCCTGCGTGACACACGGCGGGGGAACACCGAACAGTTCGTGACGGCGTTCGTCCTGCTCGCCCGATCGCTCGGAGTCAACGCACGGGTGGCGTCCGGCTTCGTGGTCGAGCCGGCACCGGGTGACGACCGCCTGGAGATCTCCTCGAGCGACGCCGTGATCTGGCCGGAGGTGATGTTGACCGACGGGACCTGGGTCGCCTTCGATCCCGTCCCCGACGCGGAGGCCGCCGAAACGACAGCGCCGGCGCCCGAGCCGGAAGTGCAGACGCCGGCCGCGCCGCAACCCCCCGTGGAACCGCCGCCCGAAGTCGACAATCAGTCACCGGATGCCGACACCGATTCGACCGACGCGTCGTCGGCGACCATGTCGGAGGCCGCCGTGTGGGGCATCCGCGTCGGCGTGGGCGCCACCGTGCTCGTGCTGCCCCTCCTCCTCGCGGCGGGGCTCATCCTCGGTGCGAAGTACCGCCGTCGCCGGCGACGCCGCAAGGCGGCCGAGGCGAGCGAGCGGATCCGCGGCGCGTGGGCTTCGGCCACCGACGACCTGGTGGACGCCGGCCTGCGGATCCCACCGTCGTCGACCGACATCGAGATCGCCACCTACGCCGAGCTGCTCGCCCCGACCGCCCGGCGCGAACTGCATCGCCTGGCCGCACTCAACGGTTCGGCCACATTCGGCACGCCGGTGCGTCCGGACCTCCTCGCCCAGGATGCCGCATCCTGCCTGACGACGATCGACGACGCGATCGCCACCGATCGGACGCGATGGCAGCGACTCAGGTGGCGCCTCAGCCTGCGATCGTTGCGTTCCAACAGCCGTTCACCCGTATCGGTCTGACCCGGCGGTCAGCCCCCGGGGCCCGAGTTCGACGGGTCCACGACCACGGTGGTCGTCGGCGCCGGCGGGTCGACCGCCGTGACCGTGATGGTCGCCACCCGCGACTGTGCGGTGCCGTCGCTGACGGTGTACGTGACCACGAAGGTTCCCGCCGTGGGAGCCGTGATCGTCAGGGCGAGGCCCGCCTGGCTGGTGACGACGCCCGCGGGGTCGCCCAGCGTGGCGATCGTCAACGGGTCGCCGTTGACGTCGCTGGCGCTGAGGGCCACGGCGACCGGGACGGTGGCGACGGCCGACACCGACTGATCCGCGACGTCGGGCGGCGAGTTGAGCGGCGGCCCGTCCACCGTCACCGTCACGGGTCCCGAGACGCCGCCGTCGGCGTCACGCAGCGTGTATGTGAACGACGCGGAGCCTCGTGCACCCGCGGCATCGATCGAGATCTGGCGGGTGCCGACGATCGACAGCGTGCCGGTCGCCCCGTTCGGGAAGGTGATGGTCGTGGGCACGCTCTGCAGCGCCAACGTGTCGTTCGTGCCATCGGGGTCGACGTCGTTGTCGAGCGGCGAAGCGACCACGGCGACGCCGGGATTGACCTTGACCGTGTCGGGTGCACCGACGGGGAGCTGGTTGGTGACGGTGACGGTGATCGGCACCGTCGCGGTGAGGCCACCGGGGTCGGCCACGACCGTGGTCCACGACACGGTGCCCACCGGCGTGCCGGCGGGGGGCTGGACGACGAGCCGGCCCGGTTCGGTGGCGACCCACGACGGCGCACCGGTGCTGCTGACGATCTGCAGCGCCTCGGCGTCGCTGGCGATGTCGGACACCGGCACCTCGCGCACCTCGCCACGCCCGATGCTCGCCGACATCGGCCGCGTGGCCGGAGCCTGGTTGACGTCGATCGTGATCGTGCCGTTGGCCCGCTGGCGGCATCCGTTGACGACGCCGTAGGTGATCGTGACGTTGCCGTTCTCACCGGCGGGCGGGGTGTAGGTCGCACCGTCGTACGTCGGCGGACCCACGACATCGACGATCGTGCCGTTGGTGCCGTACGCCTTCAGGTCGACACCGATCGGCTGCTGGTAGCCGGTGGTCAGCGTGGCACTGCCGGCCACGGGCACCGATTCGGCGCAGGCCAGCACCGTGATGCGCAACGCCGCGTCGCTGGTGAACTCGCCGTCGGAGATCTGGTAGCCGATCACCGCGGTGCCGGACGCACCGGGAGACGCGGCGAAGGCGATCGAACGGTCATTGGCCAGGCGGGCGGTGCCGAGCGACGGGTCGGGGCCGGAAGTGATGCTGATCGACAAGGGGTCGCCGTCGGGATCGGCATCGTTGAACAGCACGGGGGTGCTGATCGACCCGCCGTTGGCGACGTCGTTGCTGTCGTCGCGGGCGACCGGCGGCCGGTTCAGTGGCTTCAGCACGGTGAGGCTCACCTGGGCGGTCGATTCGAGCCCGGCGCCGTCGCTGATCGTGTAGGAGCCGACGATGGTTCCGATGAACGCGGGGTCCGGCGTGATCGTGACGAGGCGTCCGTTGGCGACGACGGTCCCGTCGCCCGACACCTTCGTGGCCGACAGGAGCGTGAGCCCGCCGGGGGTGTCATCCGGATCGACATCGTCGGCCAGCACGTCGAACAGGGTGGGCGCTCCTGGGCCGGGCATGGTGCGGGTGTTCGCCGTCGCGATCGGGGCGACGTTCTCCTTCTCACGGACGGTCACGATGAACTGGCCGGTCGACACTCCGCCCTTGGCGTCGGACACCTGGTAGGTCATCGTCGCCACACCCTTGGTCGGCGGCGCCGTGAAGGTGATCGTGTTCCCGCGTCGGGTCGCCGTGCCGAACGTGCGGCGCCGTCGACGACACGACGGTCAGCTCGCTCTTCGGCCCGTCCGGATCCACGTCGTTGAGCGTCACGTCCAGCGAACCGACGGCGCCGACCTCGACGGTCAACGGGTCATCGTTCGCGATCGGCGGTTCGTTGGTCAGCAGCGGGGCGCGGACCGAGATGATGATCGAGGCGTCGGCGCGCAGGCCACTGGAGTTGGTGACCTCGTACGTGCAGCGGAACGCACCGACCTGACCCGGGGGCGGGTCGTAGCGGACCTGGCCGTCGGCCGTCACCACGGCGCGACCGCCGCTCGGACATCCGGGGGTGCCGACCAGCGACGGTCGTTCGCCGCCCGGGTCACCGTCGTTGCGCAGCACGTCGATCGTGACCGGGGAGTTGACGAACGTGGAGGTCGAGTCGTCGACTGCGTACGGCGGCCGGGCGACCGACTCGCGCAGGATCGAGACGCTGATGTCGCTGGTGACCTCGTGGCCGTACCCGTCGGTGACCGTGTAGGTGAAACGGGCGTTGGTGTCGTCGCGATCGCCGATCGCGCCGGGCGTGAACTGCACCGTGCTGCCGACGATCGCAGCCTGGCCGAGTTGGTCCGCTGGTTGCGACACGCCGACGATCGTCAGCGGGTCACCGTCGGGATCGGTGTCGTTCGCCAGCACGTCGACGGCGACCGACGAACCGATCACGACCGTGTCCGAGTCGGCGGTGAGCACCGGCGGCATGTTCGGGTCGTCGTCGTCGATCACGTCCACCAGCACCGAACCACGCGTCACACCACCGCGTCCGTCGGACACTTCGTACACGAACGGCAGCAGGGGGGCCGCCCCTGTGTGGGCCACCACGGACAGCCGCAACCCCTGCACGCTGACATCGAGCCCTGGCGGGAGCGGTCGCACCACGTCCAGGGTCATGTCGTCGCCGTCGGGGTCGGTGTCGTTCGCCAGCACCGGCACTTGGACGAGTTTGTTCCGGCGGGCGCGGACTGCGTCCGGTCGGGCCACGGGCGCACGGTTGGGAGCGTCGGCCGCGGCGACCTCGACGCGCACGTCGATGTCCTCGCCCTGGGCGCCGAGTGCGTCGACCGGCCGGTACGAGAACGTGGCCGCTCCTTCGAAGCCCGCCGCCGGCACGAACTTGAGCGCCGGCACTCCGGAGGCTCCGATCGTTTCGGTCACCTCGCCGTCCGACCCGTTCGCCGGCGGTGTGAAGGAGCCGATGCTCAGTCGGTCGCGCTCGGGATCGACGTCGTTCAACAGGACCTCGACGGTCACCGGCGTCACCGGGCCGGTCTGAGCGACATCGGGGCTGCCCACGGGTGCCGAGTTCGTCGCGCCGGCCGGGAGGAGTTCGACGACGACCACGCCACTGTCCTCGGTGCCGTTGCCGTCGATGATCGTGTAGGGGAACTGGTCGCGGCCGACGTAGCCGGTGTCGGGTGTGTAGACCACCGTGGACGCGTCCTTGATCTCGACGTCGCCATGGCCGCCCTGCCCGACCGCCGACACGGCGATCGCCTCGCCGTCGGGGTCGTAGTCGTTCGCGGTCACCTGCACCTGGACCGACGAGCCGGCACGGGCCGTGACCGGGTCGTCCACCGCGACCGGTGGATCATCGATTCCGTTGTTGTCGGCCTGGCGCTCCTCGACCTGACCGGCGGCCGGATCGTCGGGCGTCGGCGTCGTCGCGTCGCCGACGTCGCCCGACACGATCTCCGTGCCGTCCTCGCCGACCTCGAACGTGTCGGTGCGGTACTTCTCGATGGCGTTGATCTCCCAGGGGTTGATCGCCCAGACCAAGTCGCCCGCCACGTCGTCGACCCAGACGAGGTCGACCGTGGCTGTCACGTCGAGGTCGGCGTCGGGGGCGACCGTCGTCGGATCGCCGAGCAGACGTTGGGCGCGCCAGTCGATGCGCACGATGGACGCCGGCGTGCGGTGGACGACGACACCGGCGTCGCCGGCGATGGCGAGTGAGTCGGCGCCGCCGAGCGCGAGCCCGCTGATGGTGGCCCGCTCCGTGATGCCGCTGGTCCCCACGCACCACAGGTCGTCGTTCGCACCGACCCAACCGCAGGGTCCTGCCGGGCCGCTGACCTGGCCGACGATCTCCGTCGGGTCGGCGGTGGTGTCGAGGCGCTGCCACGCCCCGTCACCGAGGCGGGCGCGCCGATTCGCCCGGTCGACGACGAACGGTTCGTTCCCCACGAGCGTCACCGTGGCACCGGTGCCGAGGCCCAGGTCGCGGTCCGAGGTCGTCGACGAGTTCGTCCGTCGGAGCACCGACCCGTCGATCGTCCACACGACGCCGTCCGGACCGATCACCGGCGGCGATGTGACGTCGACATCGAACTTCAGCGGCTCGCCGACGAGCGGGAGCGCAGACGCCCGACCTTCCACGGGGTTCACCACGGTGAGGCCCGTCGGTCCCACCTGGGACACCGCCTGTCCGTCCCCGAGCACGGCGAGGCCCACCGGAGCGCCGATCTTCAGATCGGCGGTCTCGATCGGCCTGACCTCCGCGGTCGTGTCGTTCACGAGGTACGCCAACGCGCCACCCTCGGCCACGCTGATCTGCTCGCCGCTGCTGGTCGTGTTGATCCGGGCCACCGCCCGAGCGCCGTAGCCGTCGACGAGGACCACGCTGCCGGTCGGACGGTGCACGAACCAGCGCGTCGCTCCCGACGAGGCCGCGTTCACCGCGGGCAGTCCGTCGGAGCTGAACAGCACCACCACGCCGACGAGCGCGACGACGACCGCGACGGCGGCGGCGACGGTCTGACGCCAGGTCACAGTGGTTGTGTTCACCTGAACCTCACGGGCGGGATGGCGATGGTGGTCTCGAGTTGGCCGACGGGAGATGTCGACACCTGTTCATCGGCATTCCACAGGCCGAACTCAAGAAATTGTTCAGAAATCGTCTGGATCCGTGACGGCGCCCATCGGGCTGCGTCCGGCGGGCGGCGGGCCCGGCCTCGTAGTCTCCCGTCATGGATCTCGTGGTTCGATCACCACACGGCGACGCCGACGTGTCGATCGACACCGATGTCACCACGACGACGCTCGGCGACACGGTCGCCGCCGTCACCGGTCAGGCCGTTCCCACGATCGTGGTGGTCGACGGTCGGACGCTGCCCGCCTCGACGCCGCTGGCGGACGAGAACGTGCGGATCGGGTCCGTGCTCTCCACGGTCGATCAGGAGCGTGCCGTCGACCCGGCGATCAACCTGCTCCAGCACGCCGGGCCGGGCGCCGGATCCATTCGTCCGCTCGGGCGTGGCCACTACCGGATCGGGCCGGGCCGGCGGCTGTCCGCCACGGAGTTGGCCGAGGCCCCGGTCGAGCAGGTTGCGTTCGAGCTCGAGATCGTCGCCGACACGGTGACCGTGCACCCGGTCGCCGACTCCCCCCTCGTCGTGGGTGGACGAACGATCGTCGGACCGACCGTCTGGAACGGTGAGGACCTCGTGACCGGTGCTCGGGTGTTCGGTTACGAGCACGCCGCCGGCATCGTCGCCGCCGGCCGCAGGAGCGCCGACCCCGACGGGACGGTGCCGTTCGGCCGGACGGCTGGTGCCGTCGACGATCGCAGCACGGTCGACGTCGTGCACGCGGCCGTCTCGCACGACTCGTCGCTCTGGCGTCGACGTCTGGATCCCGACTCACCCATCAGCGTGCCCATCGGGCTCTTCGACGACGGGGGAACCACGTTGCGACGGGTCTCCCTCACGATCGGCCCCGACCGCGGCGCCGCACTCGTCGGGCCCGAAGACTTCGTCGAAGCCATCGCCCGGGCGGTCGTGCTGGGGGCCCTCACGGCGCACGGCCCGGCCGATCTCGGCGTCGTGGTGGCGACGACACCCGATCGCGTCGGCCGCTGGGACTGGCTCAAGTGGGCGCCGCACGCGCGGATGGGTGGCGGACGATCGATTCTCGCCACCGACACCGCGCTGCGCCGATGGGCCGCTGGGTTGCCGTCCACCAGCCCGACCTCGACCACGCTGCTCATCGTCGACGACGACGAACGGTGGAACCGTCGGAACTCGCCATTGCGCGAGGTGGTGTCGTCCCCGCCCCCGTCCGTCCGTCTGGTCGTGCTGTGCGACCGCGCCGATCGCGCCCCCGCATCGTGCCGGACGGTGGTCGCCCGGGAGGGCCAATTCGCGTCCATGACCAGCCTCGCACCAGCCGGACAGTCGGCGTCCCCGATCGGCATCTCGGAATTCCTCCCCTCGCTCGTCGAGCCCGCGGTCGCCGCCGGGGCGGCGCGGGCGATCGCCAGCCTGGTCGACATCGACCGCGACGACACCGCGGTTTCGGACGGCTCGGCCGCGACCCCGGTCCTGGCCGAGACGCTCGACGCGATCACCGTCGGCGACGGCGATCAGCGTGCCGAGTGGCCGAGCCCCGTGTGGATCGGCAACACCGACGTCGGGGACCGGGTGGTGGTCGACTGGGCGGACACGTCGATCGTCTCGGTCCGCGCCTCCGATCACCACGACCTCGACGCGCTCGCCGTCACGATCGTCGCCGGCCTCGTGGCGCATCGTCGCCCGTCCGATCTTCCGGTCCTCCTGGTCGGCGATGGCGATGCGGCGACGCTCGTCGGCCTGTTGTCCGACCTGCCCCATGTCGGCGGACGCTGCGGCAGTGGCGATGCGTTCGAGCGACGCCGGGTGCTGGCCCGCCTCGAACACGTCGCCTCCTACGGGGAGATCTGCGTCGTGCTCGCCGGCGGTGGCATCGGCGGCTGGCTGACCGACATGGTCGCCCTGGTCGGGCGCATGCCGGCGGTGCGTCTGGTCGTCGCCCAGTCCGGTGACATCGACGGCGGGCTCATCCCGCCACAGCCCGGACTGGTCGAGATCGACGTGACCCGCCAGACCGGGTATCCGGTGGCGACGATGACCCGCACGACGCTCGGCGGTGGCCACGAGGAGGCCAGGTTCGTCCCGGTGGTCTTCGCCGCCGCCCCGCCGACCGGGGGCCTCGCGCTGCGTCCCTTCGTGATCGGGCGTCCGCTGACGTCGCTCGAGCGTCGACTGGCCCGGGCGGAGGGTCCCCAGTCCGAGTCCGCGGAGACGGCGCGGGCGCTGCTCGGTTCGATGGGCCGCGACGACTGGACGGAGTCCGCGAGCGTGCCGATCCTGGTCCCTCCGGCGCTGCCCGCGACGATCGCCGACGAAGACCTCCTGGCGAGGAACGAGGCCGATGCCATCCCGGTCGGGCTGGCCGACGACACCGCTCGTGCCGACTTCCCGGTGGTCTGGTGGCACCCGGGCGACGCGGGAACGTGGTTGTTCATCGGCTCGCCGCGAGCCGAGCTCGACAGCGCACTGTGGACGATCCTGCGCGGTGTGGCGGAGCGTTGTTCGCCGGAGGACGTCCGTCTGGCGGTGATCGATTCCTCGAACCGCCGCTTGTCGATGGCGGGTGGGATGCCGCACTCCGACCTCGTCGCTCAGACCGAGCGCGTCGATCTGGCGGCGGCCGTCATCGAGCACGTCGCCGGCGAACTCCGCGTGCGCCGCACCGATCCGCACGTCGAGCGGCCGAACATCGTGTTGCTCGTGAGCGATCTCACGCAGCTGCGTCGCCGCTTGGCCGACAGACGCGTTCTCGTCCGCCCTCGATTCCCTGCGGTCGCTCGGCACCGGTGGCGCCCACGGGGTGAACGTCGTCGCCGTCGCGTCCTCCGTCGACGGTGCATCCGACCTGCTCGGCGACGCCGCCGACGTGCTGGTCGGACTGCTCACCAACAGCGCCGACGTCTCCGCGCTCGGCCTCGACGACGTGGCGATGTCGGCATGCAGTCCGGGCCGGTGCTGGTCGCGGGCGACCGGCCAGCTCGTGCAACTGGCCTCTTCACCCCTCCCTCCGGCCGACTGGGCGCGGGCCCGAGGAAGGGTGTGACGATGGAACGGACCGGCCGCGGTGACGGCATCGGCATCGAACTCACACGCGGTGTCGTACGCGGTGTGCTGCTCGCCGCCGACGAACCCGACCGGCTGCGCGCCGCGACGGAGGTCGGCATTCGTCACTTCGACGACGATCGATCGGTGCTCGACGCGCTGATCCGGCTGAGCGCCGAACTCGGCCAGAGCCGCGCACCGACGCGGGTGGCGCTGTTCCCGCCCGGCAGCACACTCCACCGGGTCGACGTGACGTCGCAGAGCGGACCGGAGTTGAACGTCACGCGCAGCCGGCTGCTCCAGGTCGACGGCGTCTCCTCGACCGTGTTGATCGACGACGGCCCGCGCCGCTGGCTCTACGCGGTTCGCTGGGACGACCGTCTCGTGCGGCGGCTGGAGGAGCTCGTCGAGCATGCCGGTTTCGGCGACGTCGCCATCGACCCGAGCCCGGTCGCCCTCAGCCGGCTGCTCGTCGATTCGGTGATGGCACGACGCGACGCCGCCCCCGGGGAATCGTTCGACATGGTCCTCGCCGGGCTGCCGATCGTGGCGACGGCCAGCGACGGCGTCGGCCGCCAACCACCCGACCTGCTCACCTCATCGGTACCGGTCTCATTCGAAGTGTTCGAGGGGCTCACCGACGCCGCCGACCTGGCGGCACAGATCCAGCAGGCTGCGACGTTGGGGTTGGACCGGTCGGCGCCGGCCTCGTCGACGAGTCCGCTCGACCTGGCCGGTGTCGCCCATCCGGCCTATCCGCGCCACGACATCCGCTCGCCGGAACGTCAGTGCGTGGCGCTCGGCGCGGCGGTCGGCGCCGCCGGCCTGACTGGTCGGTTGCGCCCCATCGACATGATGCTGCCGTCGATCCCGGCGGCGACGACCGAGCGCCCGTGGGCGATCGAACGGGTGTCGGCGGTGCCGACGAACGTCGAGCCGCGCCCGATGAGCACGGCCAAGCGCGTCGCCACGCGGCTCGTGCCCCGTCGCAAGCATTGAGGGCGCTGGCCGGCGGCGTCAGCGATCGCGGTCGAAGATCGACGGTCGCTGACCGAACACGGCGACTGCCTGGCGCAGCGGGACGAGGTCCCCGCCGCCCGACGCGCGCTCGGCGGCCGCGATCGCATGCTGGGCGATCTCGCGGGCCTGTTCCAGTTCGGTGCGCAGGCGGATGTTCTCGGATTCGAGATGCATCACGCGCCGGATCCCCTCGAGGTTCATGCCCTCGCCGGCCAGCTCGGAGATGCGTCGGAGCACCGCGATGTCGTGATCGCTGTAGCGGCGGTTGCCACCGTCGGTACGCGCCGGGTTGACGAGCCCCCGCCGTTCGTAGATCCGCAGCGTCTGCGGGTGCATCCCCGCCAGCTCGGCGGCGACGGAGATGACGTAGACGGCGCGCGTCGCAGAGCGTTGGGGCGATCGATTCTCGTCGGTCATGTCGAGCGCGCTCCGAGGATTCACGGTAGTCGCTGCGGCGAGTTGCTCGATCGCCGCCCGTTGGTCGGCGGACAACTCCGACGGCACCGCCACCTCGACCGTGACGATCAGATCGCCGGTCGCCTTCGCCGTGGCGATCCCGCGGCCCTTCACCCGATGGCGACTGCCGCTCTGCGTTCCCGGCCGCAGCCGGAGCGTGACGGACGTGCCCTCGAGGGTCGGGACGTCGATCTCGCCACCGAGCGCGGCCTCGGCGAACGTGATCGGCACCGTCACCGTGAGGTCGTTGCCGCGGCGGGCGAACCGCTCGTGCGGCTTCACCTTCAGTTCGACGAGCAGATCGCCGTTGGGCCCACCGTTGCGCCCGGGTCCGCCGCGGCCTTTCAGGCGGATCGTCTGGCCGTCCTTCACGCCGGCCGGAATGCGCGTCTTCACTTCGCGCGGACGCTGCTCGACACCGCGCCCGTGACAGGTGGGGCACGGTTCGTCGATCACGGTTCCCTGGCCGCCGCACACGTGGCACGGCGTCGAGAACGAGAAGAAGCCCTGGTTGTCGTCGACCACACCGCGTCCGCCGCAGTTGCTGCACACGCGCGGGCTCGTGCCCGGCTTGGCGCCGCTGCCGTGACAGGTGGAGCACTGTGCGTCGGTGGTCAGGTACAGCGTGGTCTCGACGCCGTGGGCGGCGTCGGCGAAGTCGACCGTGAGGACCGCGGTGATGTCGCTGCCGCGCCGCGGGCCGGCGCCGCCACCGGCGGTCGCCCCGCCGCGACGGCCGAACATGTTGCCGAGGAGGTCGCCGAACCCACCGGCACCGCCCATGTCGCCGACGTTGAAACGGATCCCACCGCCCGGGCCACCGGCCCCGCGCATTGCCGACATCGGGCCGAGACGACGAACCTCGTCGTACTCGGCCCGCTTCGTCTCGTCACCGAGCACGTCGTACGCGGCCGACACCTCCTTGAAGCGCTCCTCGGCGGCGGCGTCGCCGGGGTTCTTGTCGGGGTGGAGTTCGCGCGCGAGCTTCCGGTACGCCTTGGTGATGTCCTTCGGTGCGGCGTCGTCAGCGACGCCGAGGACCTGGTAGTAGTCCTTCTCGTACCACTCGCGTTGCGCGGCCATGGGGCCCTCAGTCTCGCGTCTTGACCATCGCGGCCCGCAGGACCCGGCCCTTCCACAGGTAACCGCTCCGCAGCACCTCGGTGACGACGGGCTCGCCGCCGTCACCGGGTTCGTGCGCGACGGCCTCGGCCACCTCGGGATCGAACGGCTGACCCTCGAGGTCGACCGCAACGAGCCCGTGCTTCTTCAGCTCGGTGAGCATCTGGTTGAGCAGCGGCCCGACCTCGTCGGGATGGCGCAGGTACGCCGCTTCCGCGGCGTCGAGCACGGGCAGCAACGCCTCGGCGAGGCGACCGGTCGCCCGCTCCGCGTCGGCTTGCGCCTGGGCCTGTGACCGTCGACGGAAGTTGTCGAAGTCGGCCTGGACGCGCTGGGCGAGGTCCTTGTACTCGTCGCTCTGGGCGACGAGCGCGGCGACGTCGACGTCGAACTCGGCCTCGGCCGCCGACAATTCGTCAGCTTCCGGGCGAGAAAGCGAGTCGGTGATGTCGTCGATCTCGCTGGCCCGCTCGTCGTCGTCGTGCACGTCGTGGCCGTCCTCGGCGTGCGACCGCCGACCCCCGTGCTGGGGGTCGGCGAGTTCGTCCTCGGTCATCTTGGACTCGGCCGGATCGATCATGTCGCCGTCCATCGGCCGCTCAGCTCTGCTCGTCGTCGACGATCTCGGCGTCGACCACTTCGGCATCCACGATGTCGTCGTCGTTCGCCGATCCGTCCCCCGCCGGCCCGCCCTGGCCCGACGCCGAGGTTCCCTCGGCACCGGAGTCGCGGGCGGCTGCCTCGTAGAGCTTCTGGCTGAAGGCCTGGCTGGCCGACATCAGCGTGTCGGTGGCCGCCTTGATGGCAGCATGATCGGCGCCTTCGAGGGTCTTCTTCAGGTCGGCGAGCGGCTGCTCGACGGCCTCCTTCTCGTCGGCGGGCACCTTGTCGCCCTGTTCCCGGAGCACCTTCTCGGTCTGGTACACGAGCGAGTCGGCGTTGTTGCGGACCTCGGCGTCCTCGCGCCGCTTGCGGTCGTCCTCGGCGTGCGCCTCGGCGTCCTTGACCATCTGCTCGATGTCCTTCTTGTCGAGCGTCGACTGCCCGGTGATGGTCATCGACTGCTCCTTGTTCGTCGCCCGGTCCTTCGCCGACACGTGGACGATGCCGTTGGCGTCGATGTCGAAGGTGACCTCGATCTGGGGTACGCCACGGGGCGCGGGCGGCAGGTCGACGAGCTGGAACTTGCCGAGCGTCTTGTTGTAGCTGGCCATCTCGCGCTCGCCCTGGATGACGTGGATCTCCACCGACGGCTGGCTGTCCTCGGCCGTCGTGAACACCTCGGTGCGCTTCGTCGGGATGGTGGTGTTGCGCTCGATGAGCTTGGTCATCACGCCACCCTTGGTCTCGATGCCGAGGCTCAGTGGGGTCACGTCGAGCAGCAGCACGTCCTTGACGTCGCCGCGCAGCACACCGGCTTGGACCGCGGCACCGATCGCCACCACCTCGTCGGGGTTGACGGTCTTGTTCGGCTCCTTGCCCGTGAGGCTCTGCACCAGATCGGTGACCGCCGGCATCCGGGTCGAACCGCCGACGAGGATCACGTGGTGCAGGTCGCCCTTCTCGACGCCGGCATCCTTCAGGGCCAGCTCGAACGGGACCCGGCAGCGCTCCATCAGGTCCGACGTCATCTCCTGGAACTTGGCCCGCGACAGCGACTCGTCGAGGTGCAGCGGCCCGTCAGCGGTGGCCGTGATGAACGGCAGGTTGATCTGGGTCGCCTGCACCTGGCTGAGATCGATCTTCGCCTTCTCCGCCGCCTCCTTCAGACGCTGGGCGGCCATGCGGTCGGCGCTGAGGTCGACACCGTGGGCAGCCTTGAACTGCTGGACGAGCCAGTCGATGATGCGCTGGTCCCAGTCGTCGCCGCCGAGGTGCGTGTCGCCGTGCGTGGACTTCACCTCGAACACGCCGTCGCCGATCTCGAGCACGGACACGTCGAACGTGCCGCCACCGAGGTCGAACACGAGGATCGTCTCGTCCTCGGCACCCTTGTCGAGGCCGTAGGCGAGCGCCGCGGCGGTCGGCTCGTTGATGATGCGGAGCACCTCGAGGCCGGCGATCGTGCCGGCTTCCTTGGTGGCGGTGCGCTGGGCGTCGTCGAAGTACGCCGGCACCGTGATCACGGCCTGGGTGACGGAGTCACCGAGATACGCCTCGGCGTCGCGCTTGAGCTTCATCAGGACGCGGGCGGAGATCTCCTGGGCCGTGTACTTCTTGCCGTCGATGTCGTCGGACTTCCAGTCCTCGCCCATGTGGCGCTTGATCGAGCGGAACGTGCGGTCGGGGTTGGTGATCGCCTGTCGCTTGGCGACCTCGCCGACGAGGACCTCGCCGGTCTTCGAGAACGCGACCACCGACGGCGTCGTGCGGGCGCCCTCGGCGTTGGGGATGACGACGGGATCGCCGCCCTCGAGTACTGAGACCACCGAGTTGGTGGTTCCGAGGTCGATGCCGACTGCCTTGGCCATGATTCGTGTGCTCCTGCTGGTTCGAGTGGGGTGTGTTCGGGGTTCTGGCAGAACACGCTACCCATCCGACCAACAAGGGCGCAACCCGGGAGTCAGGAAACTTGAGTCGACTTGACTCAAGTCAGGTGCTCGGGCCCGAACGAGTCGGGCAACAGGTCGGCGATCGTCGACGTCAGCACCGCTCCGTCGATCGTCGTGGCGTGGACCGGCACCGTGGGCGCGGCGAACTCGCGCAGTCGCTGCCGGCAGCCGCCGCACGGCGTGCCGGGAGCGGAACCGCCGGTGACCGTGACCACTTCGACGATGTCGCGTTCCCCCGCCACCGCCATGGCCGCGATCGCCCCGGCCTCGGCACACGAACCGAGCGGAAAGGCCGCGTTCTCCACGTTGCAGCCGACGAACACGCGGCCGGATGCGGTCCGCACCGCAGCCCCGACCGGATAGTTCGAGTACGGCGAGTACGACCGCTCGAGTGCCCCGACGGCCGCTTCGTACAGTTCGATGGTGGATGCGGGGAGCCGCTCGACGTCCATCGACGGGAGCGTAGGCGTCACTCGGCGCGCAGCGTCGCCGAGGCCCGACCCGCTCGGTCATGTCCGACCGTCACGGTGAATGCCGTGCCACGCGGGCACCGCACGACCCAGGAGACGACAGCCCGGTCGGGGGTGCCGTCGCTGCCGCGGTTGAAGCGAGCGGCGGAACCACCACCCAGTTGACCCGCCTCCTGACGGGCGGGCGCGCCGAGGAACTGGACGCCTTCGTCAGTTCCCGCGTCGGCGACGAGTTCGGCGACGATCGGGCGGACCCGGTCGTTCTTCAGCGCCCGGGCGGTCACCTGCGTCGGCAGCCATCCGGTGTTGGCGAGTCCCACGGTGATCCGGAACGTCTCGTCACCGAGCGATTCGACGGTGGTGTGTTTGATCTCGAGGCACGGCGACGCCAGCGCCTGGAACACGGCGAACTCGGCGTGCGGTGCCACCTCGGCGCGCAGGAGGTGTGGGGCGGGGTTCGTCCACGAGTAGAGATCGTTCCACCCGCCGAGTTCGACGGGCCCGAGTTCCGGGTGGTCGAAGGGGTACCAGTCGACGTGACCGGCGGTGTCGTCGTCGCTCGGCTGCCCGTCGAGCCAACGCAGCACCGCGAGGGCCTCCTCCGTGGTCGGGCCGGTGTACCAGAAGTGGGTCGACTGCTTCGTGCCCGTCGCGGCGTGGACGACGTCCCAGAACTCCGTCGTCCAGGCATACACACCGAGGTGCTCGTACGCCCAGTCGTCGGCGGCGCCGCTCATCGTCTCCGTGGTGTCCCAGGTGAAGTCCTCGAACACGGAGTGCGAGGTGTAGCCGGTCAGTGCGGTCCCGCGTTCGGCGAGCTGGCGATAGACCCACACGTCCATCGGCGGCAGCGTCGAGTCGGCGGCGACGGACGACGGGCGCAGCAGCACACCACCGCTCGTGTGGAACGCGTTGTATCCGCAGATGTTCGGCCTGGCCACGATGGCACGGACGAGGGCGTCGATCTCCGGCTCGGAGAGCGGGTGATCGCCCGACCCGCGCACGTTCGTCCCCCACCCGGCGGGAAAGTTCCGGTTCAGGTCGAGACCTTCGGGAGGTGCGGGTGTGGGCACGGTGAAGCCGTCGTACTGCTCGATGCGGCCTTCGCCCTGGACGCGATAGCGGACGGTGCCGGCGGGGACGGCGCCGTCGGGTGGGACGGCGACCAGCAGGCGGGGCTCGTCGGGGTGGGGCATCCACGCGCCGTCGGGGTCGGCGATGCGCATCTGCAGGATCCGACCGTCGCCGTCGATGTCCTCGATCGACAGGCCGGGCCAGCGCCGGCCGTCCGCGTACGGCCACGGACGGACGCTCGACCGTCGGATGCGGGGGCTGTCCGCGAGCGCCCACTCGGCGCCGTCGGGGTTGACGCGCGGCACGATGTAGAAGGTGCGGCTCTGTAGGGCGCGGGTGACGTGTTCGTCGCCGGTGCGGTAACCGTCGACGAGGTGTTGGAGGACGTGACACGCGGCGACGGTCGCGGTGAGTTCCTCGGCGTGGATGCTGGCGTCGATCCAGTGGGCGGGCTTGGTGTGATGCGCGCCGGAGGCGGTGTGGGTGACGGTGACGAGCAGGAGGTCACGTCCTTCGTGGGACCGTCCGTACGTCTCCACCTCCACGAGGTCCGGGTGCTCATCGGCGAGTTGACGCAGCCAGGCCGCCAGTTCGTCGTACTTCAGGAAGCGGTCGAAGTCGTACGTGATTGCCACGGCCGAACACTAGGGCGCCGATCTAGCATCGCTCCGATGACTGGAACGCTCGTGATCCTCCGGCACGGCCAATCGGTGTGGAACCTGGCCAACCTGTTCACCGGTTGGCACGACGTGGAGCTGACCGAGTTGGGGGTCGCCGAGGCGTCGGCGGCCGGACGGACCATGCGTGACGAAGGGCTGCAGTTCGACACGTCGCACACCTCGTTGCAGACGCGCGCCGTGGAGACCCAGCAGTACGCGCTCGCCGAGATGGGCCAGTCATGGCTGCCGGTGGCGCGTTCGTGGCGCCTGAACGAACGGCACTACGGGGCGCTCCAGGGGCTCGACAAGAAGGAGACGACGGCGAAGTACGGGGCCGAACAGGTGCATGCGTGGCGGCGGGGGTACGACACACCGCCGCCACCGGTCGACCTCGACAGCCCCGAACACCCGATCAACGACGCCCGCTACCGCCACCTGCCGCCCGATGTGCTGCCGGCGGCGGAATGTCTGCGCGACGTCGTCGAGCGGGTGCTGCCGTACTGGTTCGATCACGTCGCGCCGGAGCTCATGGACGGCGCGACCGTGCTGATCACCGCGCACGGCAACTCGTTGCGGGCGCTGCTCAAGCACCTCGAAGGAGTGAGCGACGACGACATCGCCGACGTGAACATCCCGACCGGGGCGCCGCGTCGGTATCGATTCGACGAACGCCTCCGGGTGACCGCGGCCGAATACCTCGGCGACGCCGACGCGGTCGCCGCCGCCGCCGCAGCCGTTGCCCGGCAAGCCGGCACCGCCTGAACCTCGCCGCCGGAAGCGCATTGCGCGGAGGCCACCGGCTGCTCGGCCCGAGGTGCGGCACGCTGTCGGACGAGCGGACGCCCTGGTCCCATCGATCCGTGCTCGCGTCCCGAATCGTCTCGCCGCCTCCCGACACGGAATCGGCCGACCATCCCGAATCGTCTCGCCGCTCCTACCCGGCGCTCCGCGCAGACTCGCGTCCCGAATCGTCTCGGAGCCGGAGCGCACGCGTCAACGGCCGTCCCGAATCGTCTCACGGCCAGAGCCCAGGCGTCGACGACCGTCCCGAATCGTCTCAGGGCAAGAGCGCCGGGGAGCCCGACCGTTCCGGATCGTCTCGCCAGGCGCGTCCCCACCGGTGCTGGGCGACCAGGCGTGAGACGGTTCGGGACGGCGCCACTGCCGTGGGCGCACGCTCCGCATCGGCCGAAGACGGCGCGACGTCGCTCCGAGACGATCCGGCACGCACCCACCAACGGCCGCCGGACAGGCGAGACGATTCGTGACGACCTGGTGCCACCGCGCCTCGGCGCAGCGAGCTCGGCCGCGGTCACGACCGGCCGGCAGGGCCGGGCACTGTCGCACCCCTCGCGTACGTTCGTCTCATGGAGCTGGAGTTCGCGATCGTGACGGCGCAGCCGGCGCCGGTCGGGCTCGTGCCGAGCCCTGACCCGGTCGCCTGTGAGCGGGAAGCAGCGGCCCGTCAACCCGGTCTACCTCCGCCCACGGTGGGGTGACGTGGTCGCCGAATGGACGTGTCCGGTGTGCGGAATCTCCTGCGACCGCACGTACCACTCGGGTCGGGCCCGCGTGTACTGCACCAACGCCTGCCGCCAGCGGGCGTACCGGCTGCGTCGCCGGGCGATCGTGGCGACCGCCCCTGCCGGCACCGCTCCCGTCCGCGCCACCACACGCGACGGCCTGCACGCGCTGCGCTCCGACGGCGATCTCGTGGCCGGCCGCCGCGACTCCACGGGTCGCCAGGTCACGGCGTGCGGGGCGTTCGCACGCTCCACGCGGGATCGCCCATCGTTGGCGTGGCACACCGATTTCGTCGCCGGCGGGCCGTGGTCGTGCCGGACGTGCGCCGCCGTGCATGCACGTCGAGCCGACGCCGGTGGCGACGATGGTCGAACGCGCCCTGCGGTGGGCCGCCGTGCGCCGAGGTGTCCGCTGACCATCGGCGCTGTTCAGCGCGCCTACAGTGCTCGCATGGCGAGCAACAAACAGCACCTGGAAACACTTCGTAGCGTGGCGCTGTTCAGCGCGTGCAGCAACAAGGAACTCGAGAAGGTCGCCCGCGCGGCCGACGAGATCAAGATGACCGCCGGCACCCTGATCGTCGACCAGGGCCAGACCGGACGTGAGGCGTTCGTCGTCGTCGCCGGCGAGGTCTCCGTCAAGCGCAACAACCGCAAGATCGCCACGCTCGGCCCTGGTGCGGTGGTCGGCGAGTTGTCCCTGCTCGATCATGGTCCCCGCACCGCCACCGCGATCTGTGAGACCGACTGCACGCTCCTCGTCATCGATCAGCGACGCTTCCTCGGCGTCATCGACGACGTCCCGGCGATCTCGCACAAGCTGCTGGCCAGCCTGGCCAGCAAGATCCGCGAACTCGATCGGCAGTACTACGGCTGATCCCGGTCCGGTGCCCGTCGCGGCGACCGGGACCACCTCATGAACTTCCCGCCGCTGCCGGACGACTGGCCCGACCAGCGCGACACCCTGCACTTCCTCGCCGCCCACCTGCTCGCCCAGGCGCGGCAGCGACACGACGGGCTGTTCGACCTCGTGCCCGAGCCCTGGCGGCTTCGCCACGCCGCCCGTCGGACCCGACCGCGAGCGGGTTCGGCTCGCCGGCGGATCGATGTACATCGAGCGCGTGGCAGGCGAGACGATTCGGGACGCCGCCGCCACGACCGAGGTCGCCCCGATCGCGGGGAGCAGCCTCGCCGAGTTGTGCCAGCAGATCGGGTTCGAACCGCGTCCGGACTTCTGGGTCGGTGACGACACTCCACCGTTCCGGGATCCCGACGCGCCCATCCGCCTCGACGGGCAGGCGACGTCGATCCTCGGCGAGTGGTACCTGCTCGGGCAGCGATCGATCGACGCGGTCGTCGCCTCGCTCCCGCACGCCGAGGCGACGGTCGGTCGGCTCTGGCCCGAACACTTCGACTACGGCATCGATCTCGACGCGGCACCCGGGGTGCGCTGCAACCTCGGCGCAGCCGCCGGTGACGGTTTCCACGCCGAGCCGTATCTCTACGTCGGTCCGCACGGCCCGGAACGACCCGGCGCCACCGACTACTGGAACGCCCCGTTCGGCGCCGTGATCGGCTTCGGTGACCTCGACGCGGCCGACGACCCGATCCACGCCGCCGTCGAGTTCCTGTTGACCGGGATCTTCCTGCTCCGTTCCCCCTGACCGGGCCCCGCCGGAAATGAAGGCGGCCAGGCTCAGGCACTAGCGTGAGGGCCGCCATGAGCGCCCACGACGACTCCAACGCCGACGCGACCGACGACGCGCCGAAACGCGTCAAACCGCACCAGATCGCCATTGCCCTCGGCATCGGAGTCGGTCTGTTCACGCTCGTCTCGGGCATCCTCCCGCAGATCACGAAGTGGGAGAACCACAACGAGGTCCACCGCGCGGTGTTCATCGACATCCCTGGTCCGCTGCAACTCGCGTTCTACACCGTGATCCCGGTGATGATCATCTGGGGCGGCTTCATGTTCGCCAACCGGATGAAGAACTGGGAGCGCGGCGCACCGTCGAAGCGGCACACGACCAGCAAGAACGCCGCCCAACGGCTCAAGGACTTCCGGGCCGGCGCCTACATGCAGACGCTGCTGCGCGACTCCGCCGCCGGCCTCATGCACTCGCTGATCTACTTCGGGTTCCTCGTCCTGCTCGCCGTCACGACGGTGCTCGAGGTCGACCACCAGATGCCCGAGGATCTGAAGTTCCTCCAGGGCGACGTCTACCGGGCGTACGCGTTCGTCGGCGACGCCGCCGGCCTCGTGTTCCTCACCGGGATCGTCTGGGCGATCGTGCGGCGCTACGTGCAGCGCCCGTACCGGATCCGGATCAAGTCGAAGCCGGAACACGTCGTCATCCTCGGCACGTTCCTGGCCATCGGTGTGACCGGCTTTCTCGCCGAGATGTTCCGTATCGCCGTGCAGGGTCAGCCGAGCTACGAGAAGTGGAGCTTCGTCGGCTACCCGCTGTCGCAGCTCGTCGACGGCTGGTCGCTCTCCGACCTGCAGAACTGGCACCAGTGGATGTGGATCACCCACGTGGTCTCGTTCATCGTGTTCCTCGCCATCTTGCCGATCACGATGCTGCGCCACATCTTCACGTCGCCGCTGAACATGTACCTGAAGGACAAGGACCGCCCGAAGGGTGCGATGCGGCCCATGCCGAACCTCACCGAGACCGAGCTGGAGAGCTTCGGCGCCTCGGTCGTCGAGGACTTCACCTGGAAGCAACTGCTCGACCTCGACGCCTGCACGATGTGCGGCCGCTGCACGAGCGTCTGCCCCGCCCACGCCACCGGCAAGGCGCTCGACCCTCGCGAGATCGTCCTCAAGTCCGGCGAGGTCATGGCCGCCACGGGCACCCCCGTCGTCAGCCCGCCCCTCGGCACGGTGCCGGAGATCACCGTCAGCGCGAACTCGCTGTTCGAGCGCATCACTGCCGAGGAACTGTGGGCCTGCACCACGTGCAAGGCGTGCGACGAGATCTGCCCGGTCAACATCGAGATCACCGACAAGATCTTCGACATGCGCCGCTACCTGTCGCTGATGGAGTCGAACTTCCCGACGGAACTGGGCAACGCGTACCGGGCGATGGAGAACCAGGGCAACCCGTGGGGGATGAACCAGGGTGAGCGCGGTGACTGGGCCGACGGCTTCGACGGCGTCACGATCGTCGATCCCGGCGAGACCCTGCAGTCGGAGTACCTCTACTGGGTGGGTTGCGCCGGGTCGTTCGACGACAAGAACAAGAAGGTCACCCAGGCGATGGCCCAGTTGCTGCGCCGGGCCGGTATCGACGTGGCCATCCTCGGGCCGTCGGAGATGTGCACCGGCGACTCGGCGCGCCGGTCGGGCAACGAGTACCTGTTCCAGATGCTCGCCCAGCCCAACGTCGAGATGCTCAACGGCATGGGTGTGAAGAAGATCATCACCCAGTGCCCGCACTGCTTCAACACGCTGCTCAACGAGTATCCGCAGATCGGCGGCAACTACGAGGTGATCCACCACACGCAGTTGCTCGAGCAGCTGATCGACAGTGGCCAACTCGACGTCAGCCAGGCCACCCTCGAGGAACGCATCACGTACCACGACTCGTGCTACCTGGGCCGCCACAACGACGTGTACCTCGCCCCGCGCAAGGTCGTCGGATCGATCAAGGGCATCGAGGTCGTCGAGATGCCGCGCAACGGGACCACGGGCATGTGCTGCGGCGCCGGCGGTGCCCGCATGTGGATGGAAGAGACCGTCGGGACGAAGGTCAACGACGAGCGCGCCGCCGAGGCGATCTCCACCGGCGCCAGCCGGGTCGCCACCGCCTGCCCGTTCTGCTACATCATGCTCGACGACGGCGTGAAGGGTGCCGGGGTCGAGGAGGACCAGGTGCGCGTCGCCGACATCTCGATCCACCTGCTCGAGGCGATCCAGGCCGGCGAAGCCAAGTTCCACCAGCCCGACGCCCCCCTGGCAACGCCCGTCGCCGGCGACTGAGATCAGGCGGTGTTGCCGCGGGCGATCACCCGCAGGTCGAGGGCGCGGTCGAGCACGTCGTCGGCCACGCCGTGTTCGCGCGCCACGTCGCGCAGCGGCCGACCGCTCGCCGCGGCCTCCTTCACGATGACGGTCGCCGCGTCGTAGCCGATCTCCGGGTTGAGCGCGGTCGCGGTCGCCAGCGTCAGCTCGGCGAGCGTGAGGCAACGCTCGACGTTCGCTTCGATGCCGGCGACGCACTTCGTCGCCAGCGCGTCGGTTGCCGCCGTCAGCAGGTCGATCGAACCGATCAGGTTGCGGGCCAGCACCGGGATCATCACGTTGAGCTCGAAGTTGCCCTGCATCGCCGCCACGGTGATCGCCGCATCGTTGCCGATCACCTGCGCGGCGACCTGGAGCACCGCTTCGGGGATGACCGGGTTCACCTTGCCCGGCATGATCGACGAACCCTTCTGCAGTTCGGGGAGCACGATCTCGCCGAGGCCGGCGCGCGGGCCGCTCGACATCCAGCGCAGGTCGTTGCAGATCTTCGTGAGCGCGACGGCGACGGTCTTCAACGATCCCGACGTGGAGACGAACGCATCCCGTGCCGCCTGCGCGGCGAAATGATCGGCGGGCGCGGCGATGAGGGCGGCGACCCCCGGCGAGGTCCGGTCGCCGAGCCGGCGACGGACGAGATCGGCGAACGCCGGATCGGTGTTCAACCCGTTGCCGACGGCGGTGCCGCCGAGCGGGATCCGCCCGAGCTCCGGCAGCGTCGCGGCGACCTGGCCCGCCGCGGACCCGACCTGGGCGGCATACCCGCCGAACTCCTGACCGAGGGTCACCGGCACGGCATCCATCAGATGCGTGCGACCGGACTTCACGACGTCGGCGAACTCGACGGCCTTCGAGCCGAGGGCCGCGGCGAGGGCGGCGAGGGCCGGCAGCAGGTCGTCGTGCGCCGCCTGCAGTGCGGCCAGGTGCACCGCCGACGGGAACACGTCGTTCGAGCTCTGACCGAGGTTGACGTGGTCGTTCGGATGGGCCCGGCCGTCGGTGAGGGCGCTGATGACCTCGTTGGCGTTCATGTTCGACGACGTGCCCGAGCCGGTCTGGAAGACGTCGATCGGGAACTCGCCGTCGTACTCGCCGGCGGCGATCGCGTCGCCGGCCGCCGCGATCGACGCGGCGAGGTCGCCGTCGAGCAGGCCGAGTTCGGCGTTCGCTCCGGCCGCCGCCGATTTGATCCGGCCGAGCCAGTGGACCACACGCGCCGGGATCGGCTCGCCGGAGATGTGGAAGTTCTCGACCGCTTTCGACGTCTCGCTTCCCCAGAGCATCCCACCACTCTTCCACGGCGTACGCACACGGTCGGCGCGTGGGGTTCGTACAGTAGGCCCGCAACCCCGAGAAAGCACGGCCGATGAACGACAGTTACGACGAATTCCCGCACCCCACGTCCGCCCGGGCGGACACGTCGCTGCCCGACCCGACGCTCGAACCGATCGAGCCGGCCGATGCAGCCGAACCGGCCGCTGCCGCCGAACCCGTCGCCGACGAAGAGGACGCAGGGGCCGGGTTCGCCGCGTTGGGTCTGCGGCCCGAACTGCTGAAGGCACTCGCCGACCTCGGCTACGAAGAGCCCACGCCGATCCAGCGCGAGACGATCCCTCCGTTGATCGCCGGCCACGATCTGCTCGGTCAGGCCGCCACGGGTACCGGCAAGACGGCGGCGTTCGCCCTCCCGGCACTGCAGCGCATCGACACGAGCCGTCGCGCCGAACCGTCGGTGCTCGTCCTGGTACCGACCCGCGAACTCGCCGTGCAGGTGAGCGAAGCGATGTTCAAGTACGGCAAGGAACTCGGCATCAAGGTGGTCCCGGTGTTCGGCGGCCAGCCGATCCAGCGTCAGCTGCAGCTGCTCGACCGTGGCGTCCACGTCGTCGTGGCGACCCCGGGCCGCGCCATCGACCACATCGGGCGCGGCTCCCTCAAGCTCGACGGGATCCGCACGGTGATCCTCGACGAGGCCGACGAGATGCTCGACATGGGCTTCACCGACGACATCGAGTCGATCCTCGAGAGCACACCGGACGACCGCCAGACGGTGCTGTTCTCGGCCACGCTGCCGCACCGGATCAACGCGATCGCCAAGCGCTACCAGCGCGATCCGGTGAAGATCAAGATCGGCCGCTCGGAGGCCGAGTCGGGCGACAAGGCCCTCGTCCGCCAGACCGTCTACTGGGTGCAGCGGGCCCACAAGGCGCACGCCCTCGGACGCATCCTCGACATCGAGGCGCCGCAGTCCGCCCTCGTGTTCTGCCGGACGCGCACCGAGGTCGACCAGCTCACCGAGACGATGAACGGGCGCGGCTACCGCGCCGAGGCGTTGCACGGCGGTATGGACCAGAGCCAGCGCGACCGGGTGATGGCCCGCCTGCGCGACGGGACGGCCGAACTGCTCGTCGCCACCGACGTCGCCGCGCGCGGCCTCGACGTCGACACGCTGACCCACGTCGTCAACTACGACGTGCCGTCGGCGGCCGAGAGCTACGTGCACCGCATCGGACGCGTCGGACGCGCCGGGCGCGAGGGCACGGCGATCACGCTCGCCGAGCCGCGGGAGCGTCGCCAGCTCGAGAACATCGAGCGGCTGACGAGGCAGACGATCACCGTGGCCAAGGTGCCGTCGGTCGCCGACCTGCGCTCACGCCAGATCGAGCTGACGGTCGCCCAGGTCCGCGAGTCGCTGTCGTCACCCGACCTCGAGGACTACAACTCGATCCTCCACGCGCTCGCCGGCGAGGACAGCGACCGCAACATCGCCCTCGCGGCGATCAAGATCGTCCATGCCGAGCGCGGTGCGTTGCTCGACGAGCGCGAGATCCCCGACGCGTCGGAGCGGCCGCGCAGCACCGGCAAGTACGACGACGGCAAGAAGCGCGGCAAGTTCGAAAAGAGCGGCAAGTACGACAAGGGTGCCAAGCCCGGCGCCCGCCAGAGCAACGGCGACACCGAGTTCGTGTACGTGAGCCTCGGACGCAAGGGCGGGGTGCGGCCGGGCGACCTCGTCGGCGCCATCGCCAACGAGACCGGGCTGTCGGGTCGCGAGATCGGTCCGATCCGCATCACCGACAACTACTCGGTCGTCGGGGTCCCGGCGAGCGCCGTCGACAACGTCGTGTCCGCGATGGGGAACACCGTCATGCGCGGCAAGAAGGCCAAGGTCCGCCGCTACTCGGACGACCGGAAGTTCTCGAAGTAACGGCTCGGCGTCGGTCCCCGCTGCCCCTGGTACTTCGACCCCGATGCCCCCGCGCCGTAGGGGTGGTCGGCGGCGGTGGTCATGGTCATGAAGCTGACCTGGCCGATCTTCATGCCCGGATAGAGGGTGATCGGCAGGCTCGCCACGTTCGCCAGCTCGAGCGTGATGTGGCCGTCGAAGCCGGCGTCGATGAAGCCGGCGGTGGAGTGGATGAGCAGACCGAGCCGCCCCAGGCTCGACTTGCCCTCGACCCGACCGACGAGATCGTCGGGGACGGCGATGCGCTCGAGCGTCGATCCGAGCACGAACTCGCCCGGATGCAACATGAACGGCTGATCGGACTCCGCCGGGATCTCGATCAGCTCGGTGAGGTTCTCCAGGTCCTGCTTCACGTCGATGATCCCCGTCGTGTGATTGCGGAACACGCGGAACAGGTTGGAGATCCGCACGTCGATCGACGACGGCTGGATCAGCGACTCGTCGAGCGGCTCGATCACGATGCGCCCGGCGGCGAGCTGTTCACGGAGCGTGCGGTCGGACAGGATCACGACCGAAACGGTACTCGCAGGGCGCCGCGCTAACCTGAGCGACCGCTGCGGATGTAGTTCAATGGTAGAACATCAGCTTCCCAAGCTGAGAACGCGGGTTCGATTCCCGTCATCCGCTCTGAAGGACGAATCGGCGCTACCAGCAGGTCGTCGGCGGATCGGGATGCGATGAGGTCGGGGCGGTCGTTGCGCGATTCGCGTCGGGTTCGACCGTGATGGTCTGGCTCGACGTGTGGCGCTCCTTCGATCGATGCTATTCCCGTGGCGGGTGGGCGGTCGATGCGCGGACGACGATCTCGACTGGCAGTCGAAGGTGGTGGGGGCGGGCCGTCGGGTCGAGCAGCATCTTCACTGCCGCGCGTCCTTTTGCTGCGTGGTCCTGGTGGACGGTGGTGAGTGGTGGGTCGGTCGTCGACGCGGTGGCTGTGTCGTCGAAGCCGACGACGGACAATGTTGTCGGAACGTTGATGTCGAGGGAGCGCGCTGCGTCGAGGACGCCGGCGGCGAGTTCGTCGGACATCGCCAAGATCGCGGTCGGTGGATCGGGTCGCGCGAGAAGTTCGCGTGCGGAGGCTTCCCCGAATTCCCGCTGGTAACCGGTGGTCACGACGACGACGGGAGCATCGAGGCCCGCGCGTTCAAGGGCCGAGGTGTAGCCGGCGAGTCGTTCGCGGACGAGCGACGTGATCGACCGATCGGGTCGCCCGATGGCCATCACTGCCACCCGGCGGTGGCCGAGGGCGATCACGTGCTCCGCCGCCAGTCGTGCGCCGCCTGCGTCGTCGATGCCGACCGATCGGGCATCGACGTCGATCGCACCGTCGAGCACCACCAATGGGAGCTGCCGGGCCAGAACGATCGCCCGGCGCGCGTCGTCGAGCGAGTCACAGTGCGCCACGACACCATCGATCGCGGTAGACGCCAGCACATCGATGCGGTCCTCGGCCGGCCTGGTGCCCGGCACGAGCACGAGGGCCAGACCCTCGGCCTCGCACACGTCGGCCACGCCATCGAGCAGCATGAGGTTGGCGGCGTCGGTCAGGGCATAGCGCAGCGACGGTTGCACGAGTCCGATCGCGCCGGCGGTTCGACGGCGGAGCATCCGCCCGACTGGGTCGGGTCCCGGATATCCGAGCGCAGCCGCCGTCTGCAGAATGCGATCGCGGAGTTCGGCGCTCAGTTGATCCGGACGGTTGTACGCGTTGGAGACGGTGGCGCGGGAAACGCCGACCCGCTCAGCGATCGTGCCCATCGTCACCCGCGTCGACTCCATGTCGCAAGCGTAGAGCAGTCAGGCTTGACAGGTCTGTATCGATTCAGATATCGTCTTCTGTATCGATTCAGAGAAAGGATGTTCCGCGATGATCAAGCCACCAACCACTACTGCGACCAGCCTGCGGCACGAACCGATCGATTACGTCACAGACGATCAGCTCGAGTTCTGGCGCTCCGTCACCGACACCTTCGGCGTTGGCTTCGGCGCCGTGGACGAGGCGCTCATCGGACTCGAGCCGCTCACCGTCCTCGACCTGCTGCTGCCCGGTCGGTCCGCCGAAGAGCGAAGCGAGGTCATGTGGGCACTCGGTGAGTTCGAGCGCCGCTCGCGCGCCGCTGGCCCGAGTTCCGCGCCACGTGCCTGCGTCAGCGTCTGCCACCCCGCAGCATGATCGTCATCGATCGAGCAACGGTGCGTCGATGCCGTCGAGGCGCCAGATCTCAAGCTGCTCGGCACGCGTTTTCAACGTCACGGCGCCGAGTGACGTCACCTGTGCTCCAGGCACAGCGCGGCGCGTCGCGTCGCTGATCGCGATCGACCCGACCGGAGCCAGCGACTCGATGTGTGAAGCGACGTTCACCGTGTCGCCGAGCACGGTGTAGCCGCGCTCCTCGCCGTCGCCGATCACCCCGACCACGGCGGCACCCGTGTTGATTCCCACCCGGAAGCGTGGCCAATCGGGATGGCGCTCTGCCACCCGCCGCGCGGACACCTGGAATCCCAAAGCTGCGCGCGACGGCTCGGGGGGCATGGTCCGCCTGGTCCACCGACACGTTGAACGTGACCATGACGGCGTCGCCCAGAAACCGATCCAATCGCCCGCCCGCGGTCCGGATGTCCGGAAGTACCGCCTCGAAGTACGTGTTCAGCATCGAGCGCACCTCCTCCGGCGTGTGCGCCTCGGAGAATGCGGTGAAGCCCTGAAGATCAGCAAACAGGACCGTGACCTCCCGAGTTCCGCCGACCACTTCGTCGAGATACAGGTCGCTGAAGCGCTCGTACTCCGGCATGCGCCACGAGGCGTACGCGATCGCACCGAATGCGACGACCATCAGGATGTGCCACACCCACCAGGAGACCCGCCAACTCTCGGTGCAGCTCACCGCGACGGCGGCCTCGGCCAACAACATCCACGCGGCGGCGATGGCAACGAGCAGCCCGGCCCGACGTTCACGCGCCAGTGAGAGATAGCGCCACGCCGCGACGGCAAACATCAGAGCGGTTGGTACCCCCAGCGTGATCATGAACGCCGATCCCGATTCGACCGGTGTCGGATCGTCGAGCGGCGGCAACTCGGCCAGCGACACCGTGACCCAGATCGCGATCGCTGCGAGCAGGAGTGAGCGGAGCACGGTGGCATGGGCCATCACCCACCGTGCTCGCGGCCCATCCAACGGGATTGCCGACCACATCGCGAACGCGCTCCCGATGGCCAGGCCGGTGGGCACGGCGAGCACGAATCCCGTATTCGTTCCTGGGATCAGCACCTTGGGCGTCGCGAGCGTGTGGAGTCCGAGGAACGCGGAGGCGGAGAGGAACGACATCGACACGAGGAACAGCCGGGCGTCCGAACGACGTCGGGCCGAGACGCCGACCGACCAACCAAGCACTGCGGCGATCGACGCCGCCCCGAGAACGAGCCAGAAATGGGACGGTTGGTGATCCCAGTGCGGGTCGGCGGATGGCGCCGCGAGGAGCACCGCGAGCCCAACGATCGGCGTTGCCAAGGCGACCGCCAGCGAGACCACCGCGGATCTCGACATCACATCCCCAGACGGACGCACACGGCGACGCTAATGGCCCCGCGCCTGGACGGATCGAGGTATCGCTGATCGCGTGCGAGCGATGAGCGGCAACATCGTCGGGTCGTCATCCGCTCCAAGAGCGCACCCGTCCGGGGATCCGGGACCGCAGTGCTCGTGGGTTTCGGTGCGCTTCAGCGGAACGTGGCGCTGTTGAGTCGGAGTTCGCGCTCGGCTGATTCGATGGTCGTGGTGTCGTCGATCACGAGCAGTTCCACACCGGTCATGACGGCGAAGTCCTGCACGACGCGTGTGGTGATCTGATTGCTCATCGCGGTGTGGTGCGATGCGCCCGCGGCGAGCCATGCCGTCGCTGCGGTGCGGAAGTCGGGCTTCGACCGCCACACCGCGTGGCCGACCGGGAGGTTGGGCATCGGGGCGGGCAGCGGCACGCACTCGACCTCGGCGGCGACGAGTCGGAACCGGTCGCGCATGTCGCTCAACGCCAGCACGACCGCCGGCCCGGGGTCGGCCGTGAACACCAGCCGCACCGGATCGTCCTTGCCGCCGATCGACAGCGGCGCGATGTCGAGCCGCGCCCGCTCGCTCGACAGCGACGGGCTGACCTCCAACATGTGCGCGCCGAGCGACAGCTCCCCGCCGGGCACCATGTGGTACGTGTAGTCCTCCATCAGCGACGCCCCGCCGGGCAGGCCGGCACCCATCACGGCGGCGATCCGCACGAGCATCGCCGTCTTCCAGTCGCCCTCCGCGCCGAAGCCGTACCCGTCGGCCATCAGGCGCTGCACGGCGAGGCCGGGGAGCTGACGCAGGGTTCCGAGGTCCTCGAACGATGTGGTGAACGCGCTGAAGCTCCCCGCTTCGAGGAACTGGCGGAGCCCCACCTCGATCGCCGCGCCGTACCGCAGCGAATCGTGTCGGTCGGCACCGGGCACGAGGCTCGGCACGACGTCGTAGAGATCGAGGTACTCGGCGACCAGGTCGTCGATCTGCTCGTCGGTGGCGGACTCGACGAGCGTCGCCAGGTCCATCACCCCCCACGTGTTGATCTGCGAACCGAAGATCGCCTCGGCCTCGGTCTTGTCGCCCTCGGTCACGGCGACGAAGCGCATGTTGTCGCCGAAGCGGGCGACGTTCATGTTCCGCGCCGCGAGCCAACCGGCGCCGGCGCGACACCAGTCACCGATCCGGGAGGTCACGGTGGGGTCGGATGCGTGGCCGACCACGGTCGTGCGCGGGATGCCGAGGCGCGTCTCGATGTAGCCGAACTCGCGGTCGCCGTGGGCGGCCTGGTTGAGGTTCATGAAGTCGAAGTCGATGGTCGCCCACGGCAGGTCGGTGTTGGCCTGCGTGTGGAAATGGAGCATCGGCTTGTCGAGCGCACACAGGCCGGCGATCCACATCTTGGCGGGGCTGAACGTGTGCATCCACGTGATGATCCCGACGACGTTCGGTGCCACGTTCGCCTCGCGGATCAGCTGCAGGATCGAGTCGCGCGACGTCAGGACCGGCTTCCACACCACACGGCAGGCGATGTCGTCGGACCGATCCAGCATCTCGACGACGTCCTGCGATTGCGACGCCACCTGGGCCAGCACCTCCTCGCCGTACATCGTCTGGCTCCCGGTGAGGAACCAGACCTCGTGTTCGGTGAGGTTGGGGACGATGCTGCGACCCATCAGGTTGTTCCTTTCATCGGGGGACCGTCGGGTGCTTGCCCGTAGACGTTCTGGTAGCGGTCGAACAGCGCGTCGACGTCGGCCGGTGCGATGGGCACCGGTGTGCCGAGCTGCTCGGCGTGGTGCACGGTGCGCGCCGCGTCTTCGCACATGACCGCCGCCTTGACCGCGTCGCGACCGTTCGCGCCGATCGTGAACACGCCGTGGTTGGCGAGCAGCACGGCTCGGGAGCGGTGGCCGGTGAGGGTCGCCACGATGGCGCGACCGATCGATTCGTCGCCGATGATCGAGAACGGCGCGATCGGGATCTCGCCGCCGAACTCGTCGGCCATCCCGGTGATCACGCACGGGATCGGTCGATGGCAGGCAGCCCATGCCGTGGCGTACGGCGAGTGGGTGTGGACCACGCCGCCGACGTCGGGCATGCGCCGGTAGACGTAGGCGTGGGCGGCGGTGTCCGACGACGGAGATCGCTCGCTCCCGGCCGCCCCGACGACCGGCACGCCATCGAGATCGCACAGCACCATCGAGTCCGGTGTGAGTTCCTCGTAGCCGACGCCGGACGGTTTGATCACGAACAGATCGGCGCCGGGAACCCGGGCGCTGACGTTCCCGGCGGTCCACACCACGAGGCCGTGCCGCGGGAGTTCCGCGTGCAGCGCGCAGACCTCCGCCCGCGTCATGGCGATCGCCGTCTCCCGCCCTGGGGCCCCGGCGCGTTCCGTGTGGGTCATGCGCTCGCCTCCAGTCGGAGCTGCCGGAGTCGCTTCATGACGTCGTTGCCGCCTCGGCCGAAATGGTCGTGCAGCAGGCGGTATTCCGCGTACAGCCGGTCGTAGATCTCGGCGGCCCGGGGGTCCGGCCGGTACACCGCTCGTTGCACCCGGCCCATCACCTCGCTCGCCGCACGCACGTTGTCGTAGGCGCCGGCGGCGACGGCGGCGTGGATCGCCGATCCCAACGCTGGACCCTGCTCGGAGCCGATGATGGAGATCGGCATGCGCAGCACGTCGGCGTAGAGCTGCATCAGCGGACCGTTCCGCAGCAGCCCTCCGGCGACGACGAACTCGCGCACGGGCACGCCCGACACCCCGAACGTCTCCACGATCATCCGGGCACCGAACGCCGTCGCCTCGAGCAACGCCCGGTATCCCTGCTCGGCGCGTGTCCGCAGCGTCTGGCCGATGATCAGACCTGACAGCGCGGCGTCGACGAGCACCGAACGGTTGCCGTTCACCCAGTCCAGCGCCACCAGCCCGTGGGCACCCGGCGGCTCGGTGAACGCCAGAGCGGTGAGGTGGTCGTGGATGGACTCGCCCGCATCGCGAGCGGCCCGGACGTAGCGCTCCGGCACCTGCGTGTCGACGTACCACGCGAAGATGTCACCGACCCCGGACTGCCCGGCCTCGTAGCCGTACGAACCGGCGAGGATGCCGCCGTCGACCACGCCGCACATCCCGGGCACCTCGACGAGCTGGTCGTGGTTCATCACGTGACAGGTCGACGTGCCCATGATGGCCAGCATCTGCCCGGCCTCGATGGCGCGAGCGGCGGGAGCGGTGACGTGGGCGTCGACGTTGCCGACCGCGACCGCGATGCCGACGGGCAGCCCGGTCCAACGCGCCGCCTGCACCGTGAGACCGCCGGCGCGCCCGCCCAGTGCGCCGATCCGGTGGTCGAGCTTCGACTTGGCGAACCCGACGAAGTCGGGATTCAGCGCCTCTTCGAACTCCGGCGACGGATACTCGTGGTCCTGCCAGATCCCCTTGTAGCCGGCACTGCACGCGTTGCGGACGTACTGACCGCACAGCTGCCAGACGATCCAGTCGGCCGCCTCGACCCAGTGGTCCATCCGCTCGTAGATCTCCGGATCCTCTTCGAGCAGTTGGAGCGCCTTGGCGTACTCCCACTCGCTGGAGATGAACCCGCCGTATCGGGCGAGCCACGACTCGCGCCGGGCCTCGGCGACCGCGTTGATCCGGTCGGCGTGCGGTTGGGCGGCATGGTGCTTCCACAACTTCACGTAGGCGTGCGGCCGGTCGCGGAACTCTGGGGCCTCACACACCGGCAACCCGTCGGCGAACACCGGCAGCGGCGTCGACGCGGTGAAGTCGGTGGCGATGCCGATCACGTCGGCCGGGTCGATGCCGGCCTCGGCGATCGCCGCCGGCACGGCGTGACGCAGGACGTCGCGGTAGTCGTTCGGATCCTGCAACGCCCACTCGGGTGGGAGCGCCGCGCCGGTTGCGGCCAGGCGAGCGTCCATGACGCCGTGCGCGTACTCGTGCACCGCCGTGCCCAGCTCCTCACCGTCGCGCACGCGCACGACCAGCGCGCGGCCCGACAACGTGCCGAAGTCGACACCGACGACGTACTGCTCCCCCGCCGACTGTGCGTCCGACGAGCCGGTCATCCGCGCCTGCCCTTGATCGCCCGCTGGAGCAGCACGAACACGAACAGGATGCCGCCGGTGATGATGGTCGTCATCTCCGGCTTGATCCCGCCGTCGCGGGTGATGAGCACGTTCATCAGACCGAGCACGAACGCTCCGATCACCGAGCCGACGATCGAGCCCGATCCACCCGTGAGCAGCGTGCCGCCGATGACGACGGCGGCGATGGCGTCGAGCTCCCAGCCGATGCCGGTGATGTTCTGCGCGCTCCCGAGCCGAGCGGTGTAGACGACGCCGCCGATCGCGGCGAGCGTGCCGCTGATGACGTACACCGCCAGCTTGGTCCTCCGGACGGGCAGGCCCATCAGGTGCGCCGACGGCTCGGAACCTCCCACGGCGTAGACCGTGCGACCGAACCTCGTGCGGTGCACGACCAGCAGACCGCCGACCACGATGACGGCCGCGACGATGACGCCGGGGGTCACGACGAGGTCGTTGACCTTCTCCCCGTCGATCAGCTTCCAGGAGTGCGCGATGTCCTTGATCGGCGACCCGGGATCGAGGCGCTCGGGCACGGTGCTCAACGTGGAGGCGAGGCCGCGGGCGAGGAACATCATCGACAAGGTGGCGATGAAGGGTTGCATGTCGAAGAACTCGATGAGGCACCCCGACACGAGTCCGATGACCGAGCCGATCAGCACCATGATCAGCACGACCAGGTACGGGTTCCATCCCGCTTGGGCGAGCATCATCCCGGCGACGCTGCTGAAGGCGATCACCGCACCGACCGACAGGTCGATCCCTCCGGTGAGGATCACGAAGGTCATCCCGACCGCCAGGATCACCAGATGGGAGTTGTTGATCAGCAGGTTCGAGATCGTGCTCGGCTGCAGAATGGCGCCGTAGGTGACCTGCCCGTAGATCACCATCGCGATGAAGATCGCCAACGCCGCGCCGGTCGACGTCGCATCACGGTGGCGGGCCAGATATCGCCGCAGCGACGGGCGATTCGAGGAGTGCAGGTCGGAGCTCTCGGCGTCGACCGGGATGTTCGGCTCGACCGGTCCGGCCGACTCCAGGGTGTCGGTGGACGTCACGTCGCCACCATCTCTCGCGATGACTCGTCGACCGGTTCGCCGGCGGAGGGTGGTCGTTTCCGACGGAGTCCCGCCATCCATCCGCGGAAGCGACTCGACTGCGCGACGTACAACACGATGATCACCGCAGCCTTGAAGGCCGGGGTCGCCGATGCCGGGATGCCGAGGAACACCACCGTCTTGTCCAGCGTGGCGATCAACACGGCACCGATCGCTGCGCCGACGAGGGAGAACCGCCCGCCGGCGAGCGACGTGCCGCCGATCACGACGGCGAGGATCGCGTCGAGTTCGAACTGGTACCCGGTCTGCGACACGTCGACCGTCATCACGGTGCCGGTCGAGAAGACGCCGGCGATCCCGGCGAGGAACGCGCTCATCGTGTACACCGTGATCAGCAGGGCACGCCGGTTCAGGCCGGCGAGCCGGCTGGCCTCGGCGTTGATCCCGATCGACTCGATCATCATTCCGAGCGCCGAACGACGGATCACGAACGCCACCGACATGGCGATCGCCACCGCTGAGAGGAACACGACCGGCAGGCCGAGGACGTACCCGTTGGCGATCCACCGATACGGCTCGTTGTCGGCGGAGGTGTTCTGGCCTCCCGTGATGACCTTGGCCAACCCGCGCCCGGCGAGCAACATGACGAGCGTCGTGATGAACGGTTGGAGCCCGACGACCGCGATCAGGATGCCGTTGATCGAGCCGAGCACCGCGCAGAGCGCGAGCGCCAGGCCGATGGCAACGACCGCGGCGCCGATCGAATTCGGCGCGTCGGCACTGCTGAGGAACTCCATCGCCACCGCACCGGAAACGGCCATCATCGAGCCGACCGACAGGTCGATCCCGCCGGTGGCGATCACGAGACACATGCCGGTGGCGATCATCAACAGGGGCGCCGAGGCGCGGGCGATGTCGACGAGGTTCCCGACGAAGGCGCCGCTGTTCGAGCTGTAGGTGATGCTCAGGTAACCGGGGTCCTTGAGGACGTTGATGCACAGCAGGCCGACGATGGCGGCGACGGCCCAGATGTGCTGCCAGCGCAACAGGCGCGACAGGACGGACGAGCGGGTGGTCATGCGGCACCTGCGCCGGCGATGATGTCGACCACCGTCGCGGTGGTGGTGTCGGGCCCGACCTCGATCTCGTCGATCTTGCAGCGGTCCTTCAAGATGACCACCCGATCGCTGAGCCGTACGACCTCGTCGATCTCCGACGAGATGTACACCACCGCGACGCCGCCGTCGCTGAGCGCGACGACAGCCGCCTGGATCTCCGCCTTCGCACCCACGTCGATGCCCCGTGTCGGCTCGTCGAGGATGAGCATGTCGGGCCGCATCGCCAACCAGCGGCCGAGCAACACCTTCTGCTGGTTGCCGCCCGACAGGTTCCGCACCCGCGCTTCCGGGTTCGCCGGTCGGATGCCCAGTTCGGTGATGTACTTGTCGACGATCTCGTTCTGCTCTCGACGCGAGAGCCGTCGCATCCATCCGCGACGGGCCTGCACGGCGAGCACGAGGTTCTCGCGCACGGTGAGGTCGGCGATCACCCCTTCGTCCCGACGGTTCTCGCTCGAGTAGGCGATGCGGTGGGCGAGGCCGGCCGCCGGCGAGTGGAGCGCGGCGCGTTCGCCGTGGAACACGACGTTGCCGGAGTCGGCCTTGTCGGCGCCGTACAGCAGCCGCGCCAACTCCGTGCGCCCGGATCCGAGCAGACCGGCGAACCCGATGACTTCGCCGGTGTGGATCGCGAAGTCGGTCGGAGCGATCGCCCCCTTGCGGCCGAGTCCCGAAGCGGCGAGCAACGGCTCGTCCGTGCGGTCGGAGCGATGTCGGTGACGCACGGCGTCGATCGAACGGAGCAGCGACAGTTCCTTGCCGATCATCTTGGCGATCAGTTCGGTGCGATCGAGTTCGGCCGTCAGGAACTCGCCGACGTAGCCGCCGTTGCGCAGGATGGTGATGCGGTCGCTGATGGCGTACACCTGGTCCAGGAAGTGCGACACGAACAGGATCGCCACCCCGCGATCGCGAAGCTGACGCACGACGCTGAACAGTTGCTCGACCTCGGTCGCATCGAGGCTCGACGTGGGCTCGTCGAGGATGAGCACCCTCGAATCGGTGACCATCGCGCGGCTGATCGCCACCAGTTGCTGCATCGCCAACGAGAGCGACGACAGCGGGAGCCTGGTGTCGAGATGGTGGAGGCCGAGCTTGGCGAGCGCCTGCTCGGCGCCGCGGTGCGTGGCCCTCCACCTGATCCCGAAGCGACCACGGACCTCGTGACCGAGCATCACGTTCTCGCCGATCGTGAGGTTCGAGCACAGGTTGACTTCCTGGTACACGACCGAGATTCCGGCACTCTGGGCGTCGGCGGTGCCGTGGAGCCGGCGCTCCTCGCCGCCGATCACGATCTGCCCCGCATCGATGGCATACACGCCGGTCAGCGCCTTGATGAGCGTGGACTTGCCCGCACCGTTCTCGCCCATGAGGGCGTGGACCTCGCCCGGCAACAGCCGGAAGTCGACCGCGTCGAGCGCCTTGACGCCGGGGAAGGTGATGGAGACGCCGCGCATCTCGACGATCGGTGACGTGGGCGGGCATGGTGACGATGTCATGGGGAAGACCTCCTTTCGGCGCTTCGAGGTGGCAGGGAAGGACCCGCCACAGACGTGAGTGGGCCCGCCGGAGCGGGCCCACTCGTGTCCATGGGGTCAGGGGTTTCGGGGGTCGGGGCCGAGGAGGATCAGTACTTCCGGGTGGGGAGCGCCTCCTGCGCCGCTTCGGGCGAGTCGAACGTGCCGCTCGGCACGATGATGTACGGCTCGACGGATTCGCCGGCAAGGGCCTTGCGCACCACGTCGACCGCAGTGTCGCCGAACAACGGGTTGTACTCGGCGACGAAACTGAGTCGTCCTGCGGCCAGCGCTTCCAGCGCCGCCTTGGTGCCGTCGATCGTGGCGATCAACACGTCCTTGCCCGGCACGAGCCCCGCTTCCTCGACGGCGAGTGCGGCACCGAGACCCATCTCGTCGTTCTGGGCGAACACCAGCTGGATGTCGTTGTCGTTGGCCTTGAGCACGGTCTCCATCACGCTCTTGCCCTCCTCGGCCGACCAGTTCGCCGTCTGCGCACCGACCTTGACGAACTGCGGTTGATCGCCCATCACCGAGTCCCAGCCGTCGTTGCGCTCGTTGACGACACCGACGCCGGCAGGGCCCTCCAGCACGAAGTAGTTCCCGCCGTCGGGAAGTGCGGTGACGGCCCATTCGGCCACGCCCTTGCTCACCTCGACGTTGTCCGGGGCGATACGGGTGACGTACAGGCTCGAGTCGTCCGGCTCGATCCCACGGTCGATCAGGACCACCGGAATCTCGGCCTCCTGGGCACGGGCGAGCGACTCCTCCCAACCGGCACCCTCGGTGGCCGACAGCAGGATCACGTCGACGCCTTCGTCGACGAACGACGTGAACGCATCGATCTGCGACTTCTGGTCGAGGTTGGTCGCCGGTGCGTACTTGAGATCGAAGCCGTTCTCGGCGCTGAACGTCTCTTGCATGTTGGCTTCGTTCGCCGCACGCCAGGCCCCTTCGGGACCGACGGCGACGAAGCCGACCGTGGTCGCTTCACCGTCGGCCGGCGCCTCGGCGGTCGTGCCCGATGATGCGTCGGTGCCGGCGGGTGGCGTGGCGTCGGTCGCCGCTGGCGCGGACGTGGCATCGGAGCTGGAGTCGTCGTCGGAGCCGCAGGCGGCAAGGCCGATCGACACCGCGACGACCGCGGCCAGCGCAGCGGCGCGCTGCAGGCGCTTACGAGTGTTCATGGGTGTTCCCCCTCAGTTGTCCCCTCGCAGGGTGCCTGCATCCCCACAGGCATGATGACCGACGATGTGATCGGTCACATCCACCAATGTGACCGATCACATCCCGTCTGTCAAGCCCAGTTCCGCGGATTTGCGGAGCCCACCGATCGCTACCGCGACGGCGGTGTCGCCGTGGATTCACGGACGATCAGCAACGGCGCGATGATCGAGCGGCGATCGAGCTCGCTGCCCTCGAGGGCGGCGTGGAGCACCTCGACCGCGCGCTCGCCGAGCGCCCGGAAGTCCTGGCGGACGGTGGTCAGCGGCGGGAGGAAGTGCTTCGACTCGGGCAGGTCGTCGAAGCCGACGATGCTGATGTCGTCCGGCACGCGGATGCCGCGTTCGGCGAAGCCGTGGATCAGACCCAAGGCGATCTGGTCGTTGGCCGCAAACACTGCCGTGCAATCCGGGAGCCGTCCGGGGACGTGTGCCACCTCGTAGCCGAACCCCGCCGTCCAGTCGCCCACGACGACGTCGAGCTCGTCGAGGCCGGCCGCCTTGATCTCGGTCTGCCAGGCGCGATGGCGAGCCCATGCATCGAGCCAGTCGAGCGGGCCGGCGACGTGGGCGATCCGGCGGTGACCCAGATCGATGAGGTGGCGGACCGCGAGCGCGGCACCGAGTTCCTGGTCGACCGACACGGTCAGGAACGTGTCGTCCTTCGCGGCGGTCACGACCAGCGCAGGCATGTGCATGCTCGAACTTCGAACGTGGTCGAGCGACGACGAGCGCGGGGCGATCAGGCAGAGCGCGTCGATGCCCTGCGACATCAAGTGGTCGAGGGCGACGCTCGTGCCGAGCGGGTCGTCGTCACCGACCGTGGCGGATGTGACGGAGTACCCGGCGGCGCGAGCTGCCCGCTCGAGCCCGCGCAGCGTGCTGTTCGGCCCGTACTCGACGGCGCTGTCGACGATCACACCGATCCGGTTGGTCCTGCGCGTCGCGAGTGCGCGAGCCGCGTGGTTCGGGCGGTAGTCGAGCTCCTCGATCGCCGCCAGAACTCGCTCGCGGGTCGCCGGACGAATGCTCGCATGGCCGTTCAGGACACGAGAGACGGTCTGGTGCGACACCCCGGCGAGCGCGGCGACCTGCCGGATGTTCGCTCGTGGCGAGATCGCAGCCATCGCCTCGACACTATCCACCTCGTCGACGACGCTCCGCCGGCAACCGAGGCGTTCCACCCGACCACTCAGAGGATGGCGGTGGTGGCCCGAACGACGACGACGGTCGACCACAGCGCGATGACGGCGACGATCACCAGCCCGGCCATCCTGGCCCGGGAGCTCTCGATCGTCGGTCGCAATCGCCCATGGAGCAGCGCACGCCCGGCCACGTAGACGCCGGCCGGGAGTGCGAAGAAGGGGATCACCAGCATGACCAGCGACAGGTAGCTCGACTTCAGCCGCAGCGGAGCGGATTCGCTGATCGCAGGCACGCGCTCGTCGAGCCGTGACGCCAACGCCGTGAACGTGGTTCCGAACAGCAATGCCGTCGACGCGATCATCACCACCGCGAGGGGCAGCGGGGCGAGGATCTCGAAGTCGACGTTGTCGGGGTCGAATGGATCGTCCACCCCGAACGTCGCCAGCAGGAAGAGCCCGAAGAGCAGGCCGGCCACAACCGATCGCCGAGGCAGGAGGCGGCGGCCGGCGAGGTACACGAACGACGCGGCGACCGGAATCAGCAGTCCGCCGAAGATGATGAACGAGAGCGTTCCGCTGAACGTGATCTCGCCGACGGTCTCGCCGGCGTCGGTGATCCGTCCCTGCGCCCCGTCACCTGACGTTGCGCCCAGGATGCGCATCACGAGCCGACCGCCCAGCCCCACGACCAGCAATCCCGACCAGAAGCCCGCCGTCATCACCGACGCCACCACGCGGATGCCGTCCGACGCCGACGCCCCAGCCGTCGTCGCGGGCCGGCGGTCAGCGATCAGCGCGCGATTTCGTCCGCGCCATGAGATGACCGCGGCGACGACCAGCGCAACGACACCGACCGTCGTCGCCACCAGGTTCTCGAGGCGCACTCCGCCCTACTTCCCGACCCGGGGACGACACACGTCCGGTCGCGCCGACGGCGACGGTCGATTCACGCGTTCGCTCCCTCACCTCAGCTCGGAGCGATGTCGACGCCGAAGATCTCGCCGAAGCGGGCGTAGTACTCCTCGTCGTCGGCGATGGCGCCGAGACCGACCCAGTCGTCGTCGTCGATCCGGTCGTGGAGGGCCGCCATCTCCGGGCCGCACCAACTCACCGGGTACCGCAGGCGCGGCGTGTCGGTCGTGATCGCCTCGTGGATGACCCGCGCCACCTCGAACGGGTCCGTCGAGTTCGCCATGCCGGCGGCGTAGAACTGGAACATCCGCCGGTAGTGCGCGTCGTACGCACCCGTCGAGTTCGGGGTGTCGATGTTCTTGGCGAAGATCGCCGACTTCGTGACACCGGGCTCGATGATCGCCACGCGGATCCCGAACGGGGCCAGCTCCTGGGCGAGCCCCTCGCTCAATCCCTCGAACGCCCATTTCGACGTCACGTACGGCGACTGGGCGAGCGCGGCGATGCGGCCGGTGACCGAGGTGACGTTGACGATCGCCCCCGAGCCACGCTCACGCATCTGCGGCAGCACCGCCTGCAGGCACCGCACGGCCCCGCACAGGTTGACGTTCATCACGTCGAGGTACAGCGAGGTCGGGCACTCCTCGGCGACGGCGTTGCCACCGACGCCGGCGTTGTTCACGAGATGGTCGACGCGACCCGCCGTCTCCAGGATCTGCGCGAAGCCGGCGGCGACCGACGCATCGTCGGCGACGTCGAGTTCGACGAGTTCGACCTCCACGCCGGCGTCGGCCGCCATCGCCCGCAGCTTGTCCGCCTTGCCGACCGAACGAACGGTGCCGAAGACCCGGCTCCCCGTCGACGCGAGGTGGATGGCGGTGGCCCGTCCGATCCCCGAGTTGGCGCCGGTGACCACGGCGACGGGCGGCGGCTGCGATTCCCCAGTGCTCGGCATGGCGCGACAGTACGTCAGGTCTGCACGCGTCGACGGATGGCGCTGACCCAGTCGTCGGCTTCGCGCCACCGGGTGTCGGCGTGCTCGCGTGCCGATTCGGCGTGGTCGCCGGCGGCCGGGTACGAGCCGAGGAACTTCACGCCGCCCTGCTTGGCGTGCAGGGCGCGCATCGTGTCGGCGAGCAGTTCGTCGGCGACGTGCGACTCGGCGTACACGATGAAGCAGTAGTCGCCCAGTCCGCCGGCCTTGGTGGGGCGGCTGGTGAGGTTCGACAGGTTGATCCGTCGCGCCGTGAACTCCTGCAGGATCGACACGAGGCTCCCCGGCTCGTCGGCGCGCTGGTAGATCACGAGCGCCGTGCGGTCGTGGCCGGTCCGTGCCGGCACCCCCTCGCGGGCGACGAGCACGAACCGGGTCTGGTTGCCCTCGTGGTCGGCGATGTCGGCCGCGATGACCTCGAGGCCGTACAGGTCGGCGGCCACCCGCGGTGACAGCGCGGCGCTGGCCGACGTGCCCTCGGCCACGATGCGGGCGGCGTCGGCGGTGCTGTTCGACGCCAGCACCTCGGCCTCCGGCAGGTGCTCACGCAGATACCGATGGCACTGCGCGGTGGCCACCGGGATCGAGTAGACCTCGACCACGTCGTCGAGACCGACACCCGGCCGAGCCATCAGGCAGTGCTCGATGTCGATCACCACCTCGCGCACGATCAGCAGGTCGTGGTCGAAAGCGAGCGCATCCTGGGTGAAGTTGACCATCCCCTCGATCGAGTTCTCGATCGGCACGAGCCCGAAGTCGACGTCCCCCGTCTCGACGGCGTCGAGCACGTCGGGCACGGTCCGGTAGGGCACGTGTTCGGCCGCGGCGAGGTCGGTCAGGGTCGTCAACGCCTGCTGCGTGAACGTGCCGAACGGTCCGAAGAAGCCGACACGCTGCGTCATGGGGCGTCAGGCTACGTCGACGGCGCGATCACATGGCACGATGATTGCCGTGGACGAGCTGACGGTGCGGCAACTCGTCGAGGACATCCGTTCGGGATCGATCGGCCCGGACGATGCCGTCGCCCGCCTGCGTCGGCTGCCCTTTGCCGACGTCGAGGGCGCGTCCGTCGACCACCATCGCCATCTCCGCCAGGGCATGCCCGAGGCGATCTACGGGCCGGGCAAGTCGCCGGAACAGTGCGCGCGCATCCTCGGTGAGCTGCTGGCGAACGGGACGGGACCGGTGTTGCTCACCCGCGCCTCGGAGGCGCAACGCGAGGCGTGCGTCGCCGTGGATCCTGGCCTCGTGGAACTCGGCGGTTGCCTGTTGTGGCGCGAGCCCACCGAGCGCCTCGGCGCCCACGTCGCCGTGGTCACCGCCGGGACGAGCGACCTACCGGTCGCCGACGAGGTCGTCGTCACGCTGCGCGCCGCCGGGATCGACGCGCCGGTCATCGCCGACGTCGGCGTCGCCGGCCTGCACCGGCTGCTCGCCCGCCTCGACGAGATCGTCGCCGCCGACGCCGTGGTCGTCGTCGCCGGCATGGAGGGTGCCCTCGCCAGCGTGATCGGCGGGCTCACCGGTGCCCCGGTCGTCGCCGTGCCGACGAGCGTCGGGTACGGGTCGGCCCTCGAAGGAGTGACCGCGCTGCTCGCGATGCATGCCTCGTGTGCCAGTGGGGTGACCGTCGTCGGCATCGACAACGGGTTCGGCGCCGCCAGTGCGGTCGTTCGCATCGTCAAGGGACGCCGGGATGGCTGACGCCCCGGCCGATCGAGGTGCTCACGGGGGGTCGGGGCGCGTCGCCTGGTTCAACTGCCAGGCCGGTGTGGCCGGCGACATGACGCTCGCCGCGCTGATCGACGCCGGTGCCGATGCCGACGACGTCGGCAATGTGCTCGCCGGCCTCGGCGTCGACGGCTACGCCGTCAGCTTCGAGCGCGTCCAACGCTGCGGGGTCGGCGCCACCTGGGCGAACGTCGTCACCGACGACCACGACCACCACGATCACCACGACCATCACGGTGACGACAGCCCCGCGCACGTGCCCCACCGGCCGGTGCGGGAGATCGACCGCCTGCTCGAGCGCGCCGACCTCCCCGACCGGGTGCGGGCCCGGGCGCGCGCCGTGTTCGCCCGGATCGCCACGGTCGAAGGCGCCATCCACGGCATCGATCCCGCCGACGTCGAACTGCACGAGGTGGGCGCGCTCGACTCGATCATCGACGTGGTCGGCGTCTGTGCCGCGCTGGAGTCGCTCGACATCGCCGAGATCCGGTGCAGCCCCGTCGCCCTCGGCACCGGCACCGTGCGCAGTGCCCACGGGCTGATCCCCAATCCGGCACCGGCCACCGTCGCCCTGTTGCGCGACGCCGGCGCGCCGACCGTCGGGCTGGCGACGACGCTCGAGGTGACCACCCCGACCGGGGCGGGTCTCATGACGACGTTGGCGAGCGGCTTCGGCGCCGCACCCCCGATGACCATCGAGGCGGTCGGCTACGGCGCGGGCACCGCGGACACGGCGGAGCGCGCCAACGTCGTGCAGGTGGTGATCGGCACACCGATCACCACCGACGACCGATCGGACGACGAACAGGGCGGCTCGCCCGTGGTCCTGCTCGAGGCCAACCTCGACGATGTGACCGGCGAGGTGCTCGCCGACGCGGTGCCGGCGCTGCTCGCCGCGGGCGCCCACGACGCGTGGCTCACGCCGATCGTGATGAAGAAGGGCCGGCCGGCCCACACCGTCAGCGTGCTCTGTGATCCGACCGACGCGGCGCGGCTGCGGCGCGTGCTCGTCGAACGGACCGGGACGCTCGGCGTCCGGGCGTCGTCGCTCGTGCGCTGGCCGCAACGGCGCACGATGGCGACGGTCGAGGTCGACGGGCATCCGATCGGGGTCAAGGTCGCCGACCATCGGGCGAAGGTCGAGTTCGACGATGCCGCCCGCGCCGCATCAGCGCTCGGTCGACCCGTCGCCGAGATCATCTCGCGCGCCGAGCAGGCAGCACGCCGACTCGACGACTGATGCTGGCGACCGACGCTGGCCGACCGGGCGGCCGGTCGTCGACCGACGGATTCAGGCGTTCGCCGTCGCGGTGGCGAGCGTGGCGTCGATCCACGCGCCGAGCTCGTCAGCGGTGCTCTCGCCGCTCTGGCGGGCCAGCACGGTGCCGTCGCTGTCGAGGATCACCAGGAACGGGAACCCGGTGCCGCCGAACGCCTGGAGCGCCTCGGAGTTCTCGCTGTCGGCCATCGTCGGCCACGGCCAGCCCTTGTCGACGATCCACTCCGACGGTGGATAGTTGGGACGGTCGGACGCGACGGCGGTGCTGATCCCGATCACGTCCAGGTCGGCGGGCACCCCACCGGCATCGTTCAACTTGATCAACTCCGGCACCTCACGGTTGCAGTGCGGACACCAGTGGGCGAGGAACACGAGCATCGTCGGCTTGTCGGAGGGCCCGCCGATCGTCATCGCTGTCCCGTCGAAGCCCGCACCGGTGACGACCGGGGAGGCCGTACCGACGGCGGGATCGGCGGACGGATCCTCGAACGGCGCGAGCGGTTCGCCCGTGATCTCGACGGGGCGCGTCTGTTCGATGCCGGCGCCCGCCTCACTCGACACGCTCGCATCACCCGAGTCGTCCGAACCGCCCGACGACCAGCACGGCGACGAGCGCCGCGGCGACGATCAGCACGACCACGCCGGCGACGATGACGAACGTTCGGTTCTTCGGATTCACGAGACGGTCTCCTGGATCGGGTCGTCGATCGTCCGGTCGGCCGACCGGGCGCCGCCGTCAACGAGGACGGTGTGGTCGATTGTGTCGGGGAATCGGAGGAACAACAGAAAGAGGATGGTGAGAAAACCGATCAGGGCCATGGTCGCGAGCGTGAGGAACCCGAACTCCTTGAACCAGATGTCCGTACACGACGGTCCGAACACCTCGCACGCTCCGGTGTCGAGCTCGGGCTTCCACTCGAGGAGCGTGTGGTAGGCGGCGACGCCGGCACCCACCAGCGCGATCGGTCCGACGTACCAGCGCAGGCCCGGGTCGCGCCTGATCGCACCGACGAGCAACACGACCGACAACGGATACATCGCGGTCCGTTGGAACCAGCACAGCCGGCACGGCAGGAAGTGGGCGACCTCCGAGAAGTACAGGCTCCCGGCGGTCGCCGTGGCCGCCACGAGGAACGCCAGCCAGGGCGCGGCATCGGCGACCGCTCGACCGATCTCGGCCGCCCCGTCACTGCCGAGCCGCGCCGCGATCCACAAGCCCAGATAGATCAGTGCACCGAGACCCGCGGCGATGGCCAGCAGCGAGAAGAAGAGCTCCGCCGATTCTGTCGACACCGCGACCAGTATGCATGCACCGATCGGGCGGCGTAGCGATCGCCGGACAGACCGGTACCTTCATTGCCGATGTCGGATGACCGTGCCACGTTGCGCGAACTTCGTCGGACCCGAACGAAGCATCGGTTGGGCTCGACCGATTGGTGGGACGTCGCCTATCGCGTCTACCTGTTCGCCTTCGCCGGCCTGACCCTCGTGGTGATCGTGTCCGACGCCATCGACGGATTGATCGACGACGAGGTCGACATCGACCAGCTGTTCGCCAAGGCACCGTCGATCCTCGGGATCGCCGTGGTCCTCGCCGTGGCGATGGGCCTGCGCAGCGGTGCCGACGGGGGCCCGATCTCGGTCGAGGTGGCCGACATCCGCCACGTCCTGCTGGCACCGCTCTCGCGGCGCATGGTCCTGTTCACACCGATCTGGCAGCGGTTCCGGTCGATGATGTTCAGCTTCGGCCTGGTCGGCGCGATCGTCGGCCAGCTCGTCGCCACCGAGCTTCCGGGATCGCGCGCCGCCTGGGCGGCGAGCTGTGCGATCTACGGGGCGATCATCGGCGCGCTGTTCGTCGGCGCCGGCGTCATCGCCCACGCCGTCCGGCTTCCGCGCTGGGGAGCCACGGGCATCGGTGCGCTGCTCCTCGCCTGGCAGGCGGCGGTCGCCTGGGGGATCTGGAACGACTCGGCGACCGGTCTGGCGCGGGTCGCGCCGGGCAACCTCGCCGGCAACATCGCGCTCTGGGGCATCGACCAGCGCCCGCTCGACGTGTTGGCGATCGTGTTCGCCGTCGTCGTCGTCGTGGTCGGTCTGGTGCTCGGTGGCCACCTCCGGCTCGAACCGCTGGCGCGTCGCGGCGAGCTGGTCTCGCAGCTGCGCTTCGCAGCGACGTCGCAGGACCTGCGCACGGTCGTGTTGCTCCGCCGCCAGCTCCGCGCCGAGGCCCCCCGCAACCGGCCGTGGGTGCCCATGCCGGCCCGCGCTCGTCCAGCGCCCCGGAGCGCCGGGTCGATCCAGGCCGGTGGGCGGCGGGGTGTCCCGCGCCCCCATCCGACCGTCGTGTGGCGTCGCGGCGTGCGCGCCATGGGACGGCTCCCGGCTTCGCGCGTGGGCCGGATCGTGGCGCTGGCGGTCGGCGCCGGTGCGTTCGGCTCGCTGACGTTCACCTCCACACCGTTGTTCGCGCTCCTGCTGCTCGGGTGCATCTTCTTCCTCGGCCTCGAGTCGATCGAGGCGCTGTCCCAGGAGGTCGACCGGGCCGACATCACCGACTCGATCCCGGTCGATCGGGGGTGGATCTACGCCAACCACCTGCTCGCACCGGCGGTGTTGTTGGTGATCGTCGGCGTCGTCGGTGCCCTCACCGCGACCCTCCTCGATCCCGACCACGCGCTCGCCGCGTTCGCCCTGATGGTGCCCGTGGCCTGGGGTGGGGCGCTCGGACCGATCATCGCCACCGTCAACGATGCCCCCGCCACGGCGAGCGCCGCGGAGACGACGCTGCTGGGCGCGCCGCGCAACACCGAGACGTCGATGGTGCCCCCGGAGTTCGCCGGTTTCTCCACCGTGGCCACCACCCTGCTCCCCGTGGTGATCAGCTGCGTCGGCATCCTCCCGGTGGTGGTCATGCGGCTCGACCCCACCGCGGCCACCGGAGCCCGCGCCTCGGTCGCCGTGGCGATCGCCACCATTCTCACGGTGATGTGGGTGCGCAACCGCGACACGTGGACCCACAAGATCCGGAACTTCTTCGCCGAAGGACGCGCAGCATCATGAACCGACCAGCCAGCAGCAATCCCAGCCGCGCCAACCGTCCCGGCAAACGCAAGCCCCCTGTGCAACGCGAGCCACCGCCGGCGGCCGCGACGCCGGGACAGACCACGGCCGGCCAGGCGAGTTCACCGTCCGCGCCGGCGAAGACAGCGCCGGGCAAGGCGACGAAGCCGACACCGGTGAAGAAGGCGCCGGCGACTCCCGCCGCCGTGATCGCGACCGGGCTGTGCAAGCGCTACGGCGACGCCGAGGCATTGGCGCCGCTCGACCTCCGGGTCGAGGAGGGCCAACGGGTCACGCTCATCGGGCACAACGGCAGCGGCAAGACCACGTTGTTGCGGATGCTCACCGGCATGCTCGAACCGTCGGAAGGGTCGGCCACGATCTCGGGTCATCCGCTCGGGTCGGTGGAGTCACGCGCCTCGATCTCCTACCTGTCCGACCAGCCGGTGTTCTACGACGACCTCAGCGTGTGGGAGCACCTCGAGTACATCGCCCGGTTGCACGAGACCGACGGATGGGAGCAGCAGGCGGTCGACCTGGTCGAGATGGTCGGCCTGACGCCGCGCGTCGACGACCTCCCCACCACGTTCAGCCGCGGCCTCAAGCAGAAGGCGGCGATCGCCATGGCCTTCGTGCGACCGTTCGACGTCATGCTCGTCGACGAGCCGTTCGTCGGGCTCGACCGCACCGGCCGCGAAGCGCTGCTCGAACTGTTCACGCTCGCCCACGCCGACGGTGCGACGCTGATCGTCGCGACCCACGAACTGTCGACCGTCCGCACGAGCGACCGGCTGCTCGCCCTGAACGGTGGCCATCTGAGCTACGACGGCCTGCCCGACGCGGCCGACGTCGTGATGCTGACCGAGGGCATCCCGGTCGAGGAGGCCTGAGCGGCCGAATCGCCGCAATCGGCGCGGCGCGGATGCTCGGTCCGACGTGGCGTCGTCTAGCATCGCCCGCATGCAGGAGTTCTCTTCCGTCACCGCCTCGTCCTACGACGCCGATGCCCTCGCCCCGTTGCTCTCCGAGAAGTCGGCCGATGGATGGGATGTCATCTCGATCGTGTCGGCGGGCACCAACATCGTCGCCTACCTCAGCCGCGAGAAGACCGCCGACACGGCGACCGGTGACGGGTTCGACAACGCAGGTGCGGTCGGAACGATCGACGAGGGCAGCGACAGCGCCTTCGTACCCCTCGCGGTCGAGGAAGCGGCGGCCGCCGACGTGGCCATCGAGGACGAGCCGGTTGCCGAGGAGCCAGCCGTCGAACCGGTCGACGAGCCGGCGGGCTGGGGCACCGAGCCGGAAGCCGTGGAAACCCAGCCCGAGCCGGTCGTGACGCCCGCCGCCGAGGAGCCCGCGGTCGCCCAGACGGCTGCCGTCGAATCGACGGTCCCTGCCGGTTGGTACGCCGACCCGTCCGGCCGCTACGAACTGCGCTACTGGGATGGCAACGCCTGGACCGAGCACGTCTCGCGCGCCGGCCAGCAGTTCACCGATCCGCCGGTCGCCTGACCCGTTCCTGAAACGTTCGGTGCCTGACCCCAGACGTTTCAGGTCGCCGGCGTGATGCGGGCGACCTCCATCGGCCATGCCGGTCTGCTCGTCGAGACGCACGGGGTGTCCATCCTGTGCGACCCGTGGTTCGTACCGGCGTTCTTCGGGTCGTGGTTCCCGTTCCCGCGCAACGACGAACTGAGCGACGACCTGCTCGAGCGCATCGAGCGCGCCGATTTCCTCTACGTCTCGCACCTGCACGGCGACCATCACGACGAACCGTGGCTCCGGGCCCATCTCCGCCGCGACATCCCGATCCTGCTGCCCGACTATCCGACCCGCGAGCAGCGCCGCACGCTCGGCGAGCTCGGGTTCACCGAGTTCGTCCGCACGGTCGACACCGAGGAGATCGAGATCGCGCCCGGCGTGCGGATCGCGATCCACATCGAGTCGTCGATCACCGACGGACCCGGCGGTGACTCCGCCCTCGTCGTGATGGACGGCGAGTCGATCCTCGTCGACCAGAACGACTGCCGCACCAACGATCTCGCCCAGCTCCGGTCGCACGGTCCCGTCGACCTGCACTGGCTGCAGTTCTCCGGCGCCATCTGGTACCCGATGGTCTACGAGATGGCCGACGACCTGAAACGCGTGCTCTGCGAGGCGAAGGTCGACAGCCAGTTCGCCCGGTCGATGCGCTACGTGGAGAACGTCGACGCCCGCGCCGTGGTGCCGAGCGCCGGGCCGCCCTGCTTCCTCGACCCCGATCTGTTCGGTCTCAACATGATCGACGGCGACGAGCTGAGCATCTTCCCCGACCAGACCGCGTTCCTCGAACGACTCGACCGGGCCGGTCGCCGCGGGATACTCAACATTCCCGGGACCTGCATCGAGGTCACCGCGGACACGCTCGAGGTCACCCATCCGCTGCCGATCGACGAAGTGCAGGCGATCTTCGACGACAAGCGCACGTACCTGCGCCGGTACCAGGCCGACTGGTCACCGTGGCTCGCCGAGCTGAAGGCGGGGTGGAACCCGGCGTCGACCGACCTGATCGCCACCCTGCAGGAATGGTGGGGGCCGTTGCTCGAGATGGCCCCGACGCTGCGCGCCCAGGTCGGCGCGAACGTCCTGCTGCAGGCGGGCGACCTCGGCATCCTGCTCGACTTCCCCGCCGGCGAGGTCCGACCGCACCGGGGCGAGCTGTACTCGTTCCGCTTCGACATCGCCCGCGAACTCGTCGAGACCGTCGTCGCCGCACGCGCCGTCGACTGGAGCAACTCGCTGTTGTTGTCGTGCCGGTTCACCGCATGGCGCAAGGGTGAGTTCAACGAGTACGTCTACAACTTCTTCAAGTCACTGTCGCGCGAGCGCATGCGCCGGGCCGAGGCGGAGGTCGTCCGCAAGCTCGATCCCGATGCCGAACGCTGGCACGACGACGAGCCCGACATCCGCCTCGGCGACTATCTCGTGCAGCGGCGCTGCCCCCACCGCAATGCCGACCTCGCCGCGTTCGGACTGATCGACGGCGACGAACTCGTCTGCACACTCCACGGCTGGCGCTTCGATCTCGCCACCGGCCGCTGCCTCACGTCGTCCGATCAGCCCGTCAGGATCCGACGCATCATCGGAAATATGGAGCAATCGTCGCGCTGAGCGCGACATCTGCTCCATTTTTCGGGTCGGCGGGGGTGGCGGGAGGCGAGGCGTCAGGCGCCGTCGTGGACCCAGACCGGGACGCCCATCGGCATCAGGTTGCTGTCCCAGATCCAGTCCATCGCCGGCACGCTCACGCGGACGCAGCCGTGCGACGCGGGGTAGTTCGGGATGCTGTTCGAGCCGTGGACGGCCACGCCGCCGACGAAGTACTTGGGCCGGTAGATCTGGCCGAGGTCGCCCTCCCACCAGCCTTCCGGGCGTTCCCGATTCACCTTGTGCAGCCCGCTCGGCGTGAGCGAGACGCCCGTGATCACCTCACCGGGCGTGTTCTTGTCCTCTTCGGTGTACTCCTGGCCGTTGCCGGTGGACGTGTTGAGGATCCAGTCGGTGCGGCCGTCGACGACGAAGAACAGCAGCTGCTTGGCCTTGTCGACCTCGACGAGCGTGCCGGCGTTCGCCCGGGCGTACGGGCGCAACGTCATCGCCGAGAGCGCGTCGGCCGTGCGCTGGTCGACCGAGCCGCTGGCGTCGAAGCCCATGTACTTCTGGAACGCCATCACCGCCTGCTTCGTCGTCAGCCCGTAGCTGCCGTCGGCGGCCTGCAACCAGAAGCCGAGCTCGAACAGGCGCAGCTGGACGCGAGCGGTTTCGCCACCGCTCCTCGACCCCACGGCCCCGAGCGGCGGATCGATCGGCTGGACGGCCACGATGTTCGGCGGAGTCGTCGTCGTCGGCGGCTCCGTGACCGCCGGCTCCGTGACCGGGGGTTCGGTGGCCGGCGGTTCGGTGGCCGGGGTTCGGTGGCCGGCGGCTCAGTGGGCGCCGGCTCGGTGGGCGCCGGCGCGACCGTGGTGGTCGGCGCCTCGGTCGTCGTCGGTGCCACTGTCGTCGGCGCGGCGGTCGTCGTCGGGGCGGCGGTCGTGGTGACCAGGAGCGCGGCCGGATCGGCGGCGGCGCCGTCGCCTCCTCCGCCGCTCATCACGGCGGTCGAGCACGCCGCGAGCAGCGACGCGCCGACGACCGCCACACCCAGCACCCGCGCCCATTGCGCACGCGATCGGAGAGAGACGGTCGACACCACGCCAAAACCCTAACGGGACACCTCTACCCGGCGGCGGCACCTCCGGCAAAGTCACACCGGCCGTTCACACGGGACCGGTCACACCGGGCCGGTCCATTCGTCGAAGACGATCGGCGCGACGGGGATCCGTGTCGGGTCGTAACGACCGACGAGCTGCTCGAGGGTGACCGCCTCGCCCGCCCCCGCCAAGCCGAGGCTCTCGGCGATCCACCCCAGCACCGCTGGCGCACTCACGCCGCCGGCCTCGAGGTCGCCGAGCGTCACCGCACCATGCCGTTTGGCCAGCCGATCGCCGTCGGCGCCGAGCACGAGCGGGACGTGGGTGTAGACGGGCTGGGCCAGGCCGAGCAGGCGCTGCAGATGGATCTGTCGCGGCGTGGACGACACGAGATCGTCGCCGCGCACCACGTCGTCGATGCCCTGCGCGCCGTCGTCGACCACGACCGCCAGGTTGTACGCCGGCACTCCGTCGTTGCGCCTGAGCACGACATCGTCGACGGTGCCTTCCACCCGGCCGACGATGCGATCGTCGAACGCCACCGATCGGCCGTCGGTCCGCAGGCGCAGCGCCGGCCGGCGTCCGGCGTCACGGTGGGCGCGCACGGCACGGGCGTCGAGATCGCGGCACGTGCCGGGGTACGAACCGGGCGGACCGTGCGGCGCGGCCGGCGACGCGGCGATCTCGGCGAGGATCTCGCGGCGGGTGCAGAAGCATTCGTACACGAGCCCGCGTGCACGGAGATCGTCGATCGCCGCGTCGTAGATCCCGAACCGCTCGCTCTGCCGGATCACCTCGCCGTCCCAGTCGAGTCCGAGCGCGGCGAGATCGCGGAGCTGCCGGCGCTCGTTGTCGACGTTCGACTGGTGACGGTCGAGGTCCTCCATGCGCACGAGGAATGCGGCGCGCTGGGCGCGTGCCGACAGCCAAGCGACGACCGCCGTGCGGAGATTGCCGAGGTGGAGATCACCCGTGGGTGACGGAGCGAAACGGCCGGTCACGCGGTCGGCGCTCGCAGGCGTGTCGTTACAGTCGACGTCATGGTGTGTCCATCGTGCGGGAGCGCCGTCAGCGTACGGCAACGGTTCTGCAACACATGTGGCACCGCACTGCGCGGCGTGACCGACCCCACCGAGCCACTGGGGTCGGTTCCCGCGGATCCGGTCCGCTCTGCTCCCACCCAACCGCTGCCCGCGGCCGTTCCCGTCGCCGAGAGGTCCGGGCCGACCGACGGCGACGTCACGACGGAGATGTTCGCTCCGCCGACCGGCGCACCGATCACCACGTTGGAGATGCCGGCGGCGGCGCCGCTGCTGTTCGACGGGCTCGACGACGTCAGGGCGCTGCCACCCGAGCGCGAACGGTTCCGGGTGCGGTTCATCTTCATCGCCTCGTTCATCGGCGCCGTCACCGCCCTGATGGCGGCCGTCGGCGACGTCATCGACATCCGCACGAGCCGCCCCACCGCGGGCATCACGTCGGGCATCGCGACGCTCGACGACGTCGCGTCGAACCTCGGACCGGGCGGTGTGATCGGGGCGGCGGTGATGGTCGTCGGCGCGCTCCTCGCCTGTTTCGGTCTCCGCTGGGCGAGCGGGTTGGCGGGGGGAGCGGGACTCGCCCTGGCCGGGTGGGCGGCGCTGACGATCGGCCTCGTCGAGGTGCCGGTCGGAGAGGCCGAGTCGATCACGCGGGCGTCGGACCAGGCCTTCACGCTCACCGTGACCCGCGACGTCGGGTGGTGGCTGGTGGTGGCGGTCGGCGCGATCGGGGTGCTCGTCTTCCTTGCCTCGCTGCGGCTGGTCCGACGCGCCAACCAGCGGTACCTCAACCCGCTGATCGCTGGGATCGGTGCGGTGTGCATGCTGGTGCTCGCCGTGGGACCGCTGGTTCCGGTCGGTGAGGCATCGTGGCGCGACAACATCCGCTCGCCGGACGCGACCATCGACCTGCCCACGATCTTCTTCGCCGGCCGTCTGACGCAGGTCGGCCTGATCGTGTTCACGGGTGTGATCGGGTTCCTGGCCGTGCGCGCCTACGGCCTCGGGCTGGCGGCGGGAGGTCTGAGCGTCGCCGCCTGGCTGTGGATCACGTCGTTGCTCGAACTCGGCCCCCGCCCGACGGGCATCGCCGCCCGGAATCCTGGCGCGCTCGACACCGTGCCGCACGCCGTGACGACCGTCGGCATGGTCCTGTCGGTGGTCGTCGTCCTCGTCGGTGTGATCGTCGCGCTGGCGACGCGGCGCGCGACCCGCGCCCGTCCCGACCGACCGGGGTGACGCGAATCACACCGCGAACCGAGCCGAACCGCTTCAGCCCACCGCCGTTTGCACCGATGCACAACAGATCGGTCAGGCAGCAGCCGTCCGAGGACAATCAAGCGGAAGCGGGAAAACGGATGTCGGCAGTACGAATGATCAAGCGCGTGTCGGTCGGTGGGCTGATCCTGGCCGGCACGGCCGTCGCCGGGGCCGGGGTCGCCTCGGCACACGTGACCGTCCAGGAGGACTCGGTCGTGGCCGGGGAGTTCGCGGTCGTGACGATCGCCGTGCCGCACGGTTGTGACGCCTCCTCCACGACGAAGGTCCGGATCCAGATGCCCGAGACGATTCCTGCCGTCACCCCGACGATCAACGGTGGATGGGACGTCGAGAAGGTGATGGAGACGCTCGCCGAGCCGATCCAGGGCGAGCACGGCGAGATCACCGAGCGCGTCAGCGAGGTCGTGTACACGGCGAAGACGCCGCTGCCGGACGGCTACCGCGACACGTTCGCCTTGAGCATCAAAGTCCCCGACGACGCGTCCGGCCTGATGTTCTTCCCCACCGTGCAGATCTGCGAAGTGGGTGAGTCCGACTGGATCGAGACGCCCGCCGACGGGCAGGACCCCTTCGAGCTCGAGAAGCCCGCACCGTTCGTGAACGTCGTCGCGCCGACGGACAACGCAGATGCCGCCACCGACGGCGATACTGTCACCGATGGGGAGAGCGCGGACGGAGCAGCGAGCGACATCGTCGTCGACGACGTGGCCGATGTGTCCGTCGATTCCGACGACGACGGCAGCAACGTGCTCGCCATCGCCGCGCTCGCCGTCGGCCTGCTCGGCGTGGGCACCGGCGCCGTCGCCATCGCCCGCACCCGCAAGGCCTGAGCCAGACCGGCGTGAACTGGACCGGCATGAGCCGGACCGGTGTGAACCCGTGAGCGGTCCACCGGTCGGGCGCGGCCGGACACGACCGCACCGGTGGGCGTTCGCCGCCACGATGCTGATCGTGCTCGGCGCGCTCGGCGGTTGGTCGGCGGGCGCGGTCTCGGCCCACGCCGAGCAGCTCGACATCGATCCCCCGTCCGGGGCGGTCCTGGAGACCACACCCGACGAGGTCGTGGTCACGTTCAACGAACCGATCTCGCTGAGCGGCGGCACCGCCGAGCTCTTCGACGACGCCGGCAAGAGTGTTCCGGTCGAGGGGTCGGTCACCGACGCCGAGCTGCACATCGATCTGCCCGCCACGCTCGACGACGGCACCTATCTCGTGGCGTGGCGGATCATCTCCGCCGACTCGCACCCCCTGTCGGGCACGAGCACGTTCAGTGTCGGCACGCCCTCCAGCGGGGGCGCCGCCGACGTCGACCTCGGTGGCGGGACGCCGGCCCTGGCGAGCCTGTGGCGCGTGCTGGCGATGGCGAGCACCTACGGCGCCGTGCTCATCGCCGTGGGACTCTGGTGGTACTCGCGCCGCTGGCACCGTGGCGTGCTCCGGCAACCCGACGACTCGATGACCGATGCGCTGCGGCGCCTCGATCGGTGGGAGCTGATCGCGGCCGTCGTCGGGATCGTCTCGTTGTTGATCGCCTTTCCCGCGCGGCTCGTCACGGTCGGCGGATCGTGGGATTCGCTCACCGACGGATCGTTCATCAGCGACACCATCCGGGGCCCGATCGGTCAAGCGACGATGCTGTCCCTGGTCGGCCTGCTCGGCCTGCTGCTCTTCCGGGCGACCGGTCGATCGTGGCCGACGTTGATCGCCGGCGCTCGTCAGTTCCCTGTTCGCCCTCGGCGGCTTCGCGGTCGAGGGGCACACCCGCACCAAGGAGCCGACCCGGGTGATCGTGGTCAGCGACATCGTGCACACCGCCGCCGGGGCGGTGTGGCTCGGCGGCGTGTTGGCCTTGGCGATCATGCTGCGCCGCACGGTCGGCGCCTGGCGCGCCCGGGTCGCGGTCGACGTGTCGTGGGCTGCGCTCTGGGCCGTGTTGGTGGTGGCGATCGCCGGCATCACGATGAGCGTGATCGTGTTGCCGTCGTTCAACGCCCTGGCCGACACCGGATACGGCCTGGCGCTGATGGTGAAGATCGGGCTCGTGCTGGTGCTCCTGGCGATCGGCGTGCGCAGTCGGCTGGTGCTCGTGCCGGCGATCGAGGAGGCGCAGGAATCCGGTGAACCGGAGCCCGTCGACCTCGCCGTCCGTCATCTCCGCCGCTCGGTGATCATCGAGCTGTTCGTGTTCGCCCTGCTGCTGATCGCGACGGCCACCCTCGTCGGGCGCTCGCCGGTCATCACGGAGGCGGCTGGGCCGATCGCCCCGCCGTCCGTCGAACTCGCGCCGAGCGGCGGCACGGTCGCGGTGACGGTCGATCCCGGCGCGGTCGGCGCCAACATCGTCAACGTGACCCTGCTCGATGCCGCAGGGGCGCCGTTGACCGTGGTCGAACCGCCCACGTTGGAGTTGCGCGAGCGGACGCGCGGCGTCGGCCCCATCCCGCTGACCGCCGAGGACCTCGGTGACGGCACCTACTTCGCGATCGCCGACATCCCCTTCGTCGGCACGTGGGAACTGACGGTGCGGGCCCGTACCGGGCAGTTCGACTCGACCGCCGGCGTGGTCGAGTTCACCATCGATCGATGACAGGATGAGCCGTAGCAGGATGTTCCCGTGACCCGGCGCCTCTTCCGAATGCTGGCGACACTCGCCGTCGTGTCCATGCCCGTGATCGGCGCATCGTCGAGCGCGTCGGCACAGACCGACGTCGTGACGGTGCCGGCCACGACCGCGCCGGCCTCGACGGCAGCACCAGCCGGCCCGGCGACGACCGCCACGGGTGACACCACCCTCGGGCTCGGTCACGACTCCGGCCGACACCGCCGCCGACGACGGTGCGACGCCGACGGGCTGGATCGTCGTCGGGGTGCTCGCGTTCGTGGCGATCGCCGTCGCCGCGATTCTCGCCGCACGCCGTCGGCGGTGACCGCGCCGCCGTCGCCGAGTTCGCCCCGGCGCCTGACGCTCGGGTTGCTCGCCATGGTCGTGCTGGCCGAGTGCGTGCTGGTGGCGCGCATCGTGTCGACCGGGTTCGGGGCCGACAACGACACCTACCTCATGTTGGGCACGTGGGATCGACTCCTCCACCACGGGACGTACATCCCCTCACGCTTCCAGGGCAGCCCGCTCGCGGAACTCTCGATCGGCGCCCTCAGCGAAGCGGGTGGCCATTGGCTGTCGGCGGCGATGTCGATCGCCCTCGCGGTGCTGGCCGTGTGGTCGCTCTTCGATCTCACGCAGCGGCGTCTCGGCGACCGCGCCGACGCGGCGCTGCTCGCGGCGATCCTCGCCTTCACGCCGTTGTTCCTCGTGGCAGCTTCCACGAGCCACGACTACATGTACGGCCTGGCGTTGTTCCTCGCCGGCTGGAACGCTCAGGAGCGGGGCATCGACCAGCGTGTCGTCGCCGTCGTCCTCGCCGCGGCGACGCTCGGCCGGTTCTCCTACGTCCCGCTCGGGCTGGTCGTGCTCCTCGCCGGTCCGCCATCGCGAGGACGACGCGACCGGACGCCGAGCGCCGCCATCTACGCCCTCGTCATCGTCCTCGGGTACTTGCCGGCCGTCCTGAGCGCCGGATCACTGCGCATCTTCACCGCCGACCGACCGACCGGTCAGGGCATCGTCGGCCTGGTCGGGAGGGCGGTCGTCAAGCCGACACTCCTCTTCGGCGTCGTGGGGACGGCGCTGCTCGCGGTCGTGATCGTCGTGGCGCTCGTCCGAGGCCGCGCGGCCGGGAGCGGGCCGCTGGGTGAGCGGTGGCTGGTCGTGATGATCGCCATCAGCGTGGCGACGTGGTTGTGGATCCCGGTCGAACCGTCGTACCTGCTCCCCACGTTGGCGATCGTGCTCGTGTGGCTCGCTCGCGTCGAGGTCGTGCGGGCCGTCCGGGCGCTCCTGATCGTCTGGCTCGTGTCGCTCGTGTCGCTGGCGTGGATCGAACCGCACCTCTTCCGGTTCACGTACGCGTCGTCCGATGATCCGTGTCCCCCCGACGAAGCCGTCGACGTCGTCTTCTCGCCGCACGTCACGCGAGGCCAGCTGCTGAGCTATCCCGGGCCTGATCGTCGACAACCGGCCGTGCAACGAACTCTTCCGCGCCGCCAGCAGGAGACGGAGCAGGAGACGGGCAGCCAGGAGACGGCTGAACCCGCGGAAACCCCCCGCCGGGCAAGGGGTTTCGTCGTGCGCGAGGGGGGACTTGAACCCCCACGCCCTTTCGGACACCAGCACCTGAAGCTGACGCGTCTGCCATTCCGCCACTCGCGCAAAGTGGAGAGCGAAACGCTAGCGCAGTGTCGGCTCGATCCCCACTCACCACTCCCCCGCGTTCTCGTGAACTTCTCGCGCTCGCGGGGACGCGAGAAGTTCACGAGAACGCCGGGTTCGGGCGACGGGGCGGGGCGGGGATCGGCCACTAGCCTCGCGATCCACCATGGGATTGCAATCAATCGAGCGTCGCCTGGAGCGTATGGTCGACGGTGTGTTCACTCGTCGCACCCAGGGTTCGATTCGCCCGATCGAGTTGGGTCGTCGTCTCGTGCGCGAGATGGACGACCACCGGTCCGTCGACGTCAAGGGCCGTCGCATCGTGCCCAACGACTTCACCATCGTCCTGAGCCCGGCCGACCGCGAGGCGTTCGGCGACATCGAGGTCACGCTCACCACCGAACTCGCGGAGGCGGCCAAGGAGTACGCCCGCGAGGAGGGCTACCACTTCATGGGCCCCGTCGCCGTGCGCCTCGCCGCGGACTCGACGGTGAGGAACGGCCGCTTCAACGTGACGTCGCTGCTCAAGCAGGGAACCGGCGGGTCGTCGATGGCATCGATCGTGCTCCCGTCCGGGCAGCGGATCAGCCTCAACCAGGGCACGGTCACCGTCGGCCGACTCCCCGAATGCACGATCTCGATCAACGACAGCAACATCAGCCGCAAGCATGCGGAGATGCGCCAGACGGGCGGCGAGTACGTCGTCACCGACCTGGACTCGACGAATGGGACACTGGTCAACGGGATACGGATCACCGGTCAGCAGCGTCTGAACGAAGGCGACATCATCAGTTTCGGCTCGACCCACGTCCGGTTCGAGGCGTCCTGATCGACACCCGGGCGTGCGTCGCCCATCTCATCCGATCGACATGACCGACCAAGTCCTCAACATCCTCAAATTCGTCCTCCTCGGACTGCTGTACCTGTTCTTCGCCCGCGTCCTGTGGGCGGTGTGGAGCGAGGTGCGGGCACCCGTGCGCCGCCAGCAGGCCGGCCACCCCCAGGTCATCCATCCCCAAGGCACGCCGGGGGCCGCGGTTCCCGCCGCCGCGGCGACCACGCCGATCGCGAGATCGACCGTCGATGCGGCGTCCTCGAAGCGGTCGAAGCGGAAGGCGGCCAAGGCGGCGACCAAGAGTGGTGGCGGTCGCGCCGCCCGACTGGTCGTGCTGGAACCGGCGGCGCGCCGTGGACTGACGTTCCCGATCACCGGGGAGATCACGTTGGGTCGCGACCCGGCCTCGACGATCGTGGTCGACGACGACGCCTTCGTCTCGCAGACCCACCTGCGCGTGTTCGACTACGACGGTCAACCGATGGTCGAGGACCTCGGCTCGACGAACGGCACCTACCACAACGGCGTGAAACTGACCGGTGCGAAGCTGCTCCATCCGGGTGATCGCCTCCAGATCGGCACGACCGTGATCGAGGCGCAATGACGAGCGGGGCGGCGAGCAATGGCTGAACTCCGGATCGGATCGGCCACCGACAAGGGCCGCGTGCGGCCGGAGAACGAGGACAACTTCCTCGTCACCGACACGACGTTCGTCGTCGCCGACGGGATGGGCGGCCACGAGGCCGGCGAGGTCGCCAGCCAGATCGCCGTCGACGGGATCCGGCAACGCCTGGCGGCGATCGCGGCGGACGGGGATACCGCCGAACCCGTCGCCGCGCTCCCGACCGCGAGCGAGTTCGTCCGATCGATCGCCACCGCGAACACCGACATCTTCCGCGCCGCGATCGCCAACCCCTCGCATCGCGGGATGGGCACGACGATCACGGCCATCGCCGTCATCGCCGATCCACTGGCAGGACGCGGAGCGCCGAACGTCGGCGACGACGCCGACGAGAGTGACGCGCCCGGCGACACCGAGGCGCCGACGCCGGGCAACGTCACCCCGGTCACGCCGGAGTTGCCGTCGGAAGCGCTCGTGCTCGCCAACGTCGGCGACTCGCGCACGTACCTGTACCGCCACGACCGCCTGCGGCGGGTCACGGTCGATCACAGCTACGTCCAGGAGCTGGTCTCCACCGGCCACATCAGTGAGGACGAGGCCCGCGTCCATCCGCGGCGCAACATCATCACCCGGGCCCTCGGCATCGAACCCGACGTGCGCGTCGACTGGTGGACCCTGCCCCTGATCCGCGGCGACCGGTTCGTGCTGTGCAGCGACGGCCTCGTCGACGAGGTGGCCGACGCCGACATCACGGCGATCCTGCACGAGATGTCCGACCCCCAGGCGGCAGCCGATGCGCTGGTCGCGGCGGCCAACGCCGCCGGCGGGCGCGACAACATCACGGTGATCGTCGTCGACGTGCTCGAAGGCGACGACCCGCCCGATCCGACGCTCGAGATCGACGTCGTCCCGACCTGGGCCGACTCGGACACGAGCCCCACCCCCGCCGGGACGTTCGCCCTCGATCCCGACGCGCCGGTCGACGCGACCGGGCCGCTCGAGCGCGTCGGCGATCCCGCCGCCGCTTCCAAGCGGTCGGGCATCGCCAAGTTCGTCATCGCGTTCGCCGCCGCGGCCGCCGTCGTCATCGCCATCGTGGTGTTCTCCGCTTGGGCGCGCGGCGGCTACTACGTGGCGTTCAACGACGACGGTGAAGCGATCGTGTACCACGGCCGTGACGGCGGCGTGCTCTGGATCGATCCGACCGCCCAGACGACCGGCGGGCCGACGCGTGACCAGCTCGAACCCGATCGGGCCGCCGAGATCGACGACCACGCCCGGTTCGACTCCAAAGAGGAGGCCGCCCAGTTCCTCAGCGAGAGCGCCACGACGACCACGACCACCACCACGACGACATCGACCACCACGACGACGCTGCCGCCGACCACGATTGACCCGACCGTGACCCTCAACCCGAACGCGACAGGTGACCCGAACGCCACCGGGGGCGCGGCGGTACCGACCGGGGTCACGACCACCAGCGCGCCATGACCGTCGCCGACCAGTTCGCCGCCGGGCGCGATCGCGCGTACTCCCCGTTCGCCCAGCGTCGGCGCAGCACCGAACTCACGCTGCTGATCATGGCGGCGCTCATCACCGGCTCCGCCTACACGATCACGGCCCTCGGCACGAACGCCGAGATCCCACCGGGGATCGGCTTCTTCGTGGCGTTCCTCATGGGTCTCCTCCTGTGCGCGCACATCGTCGTGCGCCTCGTCGCCCGCGGTGCCGACGGCACCATGCTGCCGCTCGCCGCCGTGCTCCACGGCATCGGCTTCGTGATGATCACGCGCCTCGACGACCGGCTCGCCGGACTGCAGGCCACCTGGAGCATCCTGGCGATCGGCGCGTTCATCGCCACGCTGCTGCTCGTCCAACGCGCCGCCGATCTCGCCCGCTACCGCTGGTTGTTCTTCGTGGCCGGCGCCGGGCTGCTGATGCTGCCGCTCGTCCCCGGCATCGGCAGCAACATCAACGGCGCCCGGATCTGGGTCAGCCTCGGGCCGGTCAACTTCCAGCCCGGCGAGTTCGCCAAGATCGCGCTGGCCATCTTCTTCGCCGCCTATCTCGCCGACCGCCGCGAGCTGATCGCCGCATCCACGTGGAAGGTCGGGCCGCTGCACCTGCCCGAGCCGCGCTACCTGGCGCCGATCGTGCTGGCGTGGGGATTCGCCGTCGTGGTGATGGTGGCGCAGAAGGACCTCGGCTCCTCGCTGCTGTTCTTCACGCTGTTCGTCGTGATGCTGTGGGTCGCCACCGAACGCGTCTCCTATCTGCTGATCGGCCTCGTCATGTTCGCCGGTGCGGCGTACTTCTCCTGGACCCAGTTCGGCCACGTCCAGACCCGGGTCGACATCTGGCTCGATCCGTGGTCCCAACCGCTCGGCAAGGGCTACCAGATCATCCAGGCGCTCTACGGGCTGGCCGACGGCGGCCTCACCGGCACCGGCCTCGGCCGGGGCAACCCGGGCCAGGTACCCGAAGCGCAGAACGACTTCATCTTCTCCTCGATCGGTGAGGAGATGGGCCTCATCGGAGCATCGAGCGTGCTGATGGCCTACCTGCTTGCTGGTCGGCGCCGGGCTGCGCACCGCCTTGCGGACCGAGCGGACGTTCGAGAAGTTGCTCGCCGTCGGCCTCACCACGATCGTCGGTTTCCAGGCGTTCATCATCATCGGCGGCGTCATCAAGGTCGTGCCGCTGACCGGCATCACGCTGCCGTTCGTGAGCTACGGCGGGTCGTCGCTCGTCGCCAACTACATCCTGCTCGCGCTGTTGATCCGCCTGTCCGACTCGTCGGCCCGACGGCTCGGTGAACTGCCGGACGACCCGACCCCCGGCGAGCGCTGGCAGGCATGGCGCCTGTCCCGCAAGATCCGCCGTGCCGAGCGCAAGGGCCGGCCGATCCCCGTCATGGCGGGGCTCGAGCCGTGAACCGTCAGATCCGGCAACTGGCCGCCGGCTTGATGGTCTGTTACGTCGTGCTGTTCGTGGCGCTCAACTACTGGCAGGTGGGGCGCAAGGAGGAACTCGACGCGCAGTTCGACAACACCCGGCAGGTGTTGCGCGAGTTCAACAAGCCGCGCGGCCCGATCGTGTCCGCCGACGGCGTCGTCGCCGCAGTCTCGACTCCCACCCCCGACGACGTGTTCAAGTACCAGCGCCAGTACCCGACCGGCGACCTGCTGTCGGAGGTGACCGGCTACTTCACGTACGCGTTCGGTGCGACGAAGGTCGAGCGGTTCTACGGCGACGTGCTGACCGGCACGACGGCCGAGCAGCAGGTGCGCGGCCTCGGCGACCTCCTCTCCGGCCAGGTCGACAACGCCGGCACCGTGCAGTTGGCCGTGCGGGCCGACGCCCAGCAGGTCGCGAAGTTCCTGCTCGGCGGCCGGACGGGATCGATCGTCGTGATGGAGCCGGCGACCGGTGCCGTACGGGTGATGTACAGCAACCCCTCCTACGACCCGAACACGTTCGTCAACGCCGACTTCGATGTCGCCCAACAAGTGCTCACCGACCTCCAGAACGCGCCGGGCAACCCGCTGCTGTCGAACGCGTACCAGCAGCGCTACATGCCGGGCTCGACGTTCAAGGTCATCACCACGGGCATCGGCCTGGAGAACGGAGCGCTCACCCTCGACTCGCAGTTCCCGAACGAGAGCGAATGGGTGCCGCCGCAGACGAACGACCCGATCCAGAACTACAACGGCAGCACGTGCGGCGGCGACCTCGCCGAGGTGTTCGCCCGCAGCTGCAACATCCCGTTCGCCAAGACGGCGATCGCCATGGGGCCCGAGGCGTTCCTCGCCGGCGCCGCGGCGTGGGGCATCGGCGAGGAGCTCCCCCTCGACATCGGTGGGGCGGCGGCCAGTTCGCTCGGCAACACCGACGGCCTCGCCGACGAGTTGCCGCTCCTCGGCATCCGCGGCTTCGGCCAGAGCGAGACGCAGATGGTGCCGCTGCACATGGCGATGGTGGCCTCGACCGTCGCCAACGGTGGTCAGATGATGTCGCCGTACGTCGTCCAAGCCACCTACGACAAAGCGGGCCGGGTGCTCGAGGAGCGCCAGCCGACGGTCTGGAAGACTCCGATCTCGGCGGGCACCGCGGCGATCGAGACCCAGCTCATGATCGGCGTGGCCGAGCGGGGGACGGCCAGCTGCTGCATCGCCCTCGAGGGTGGGATCCCGGTGGCCGCGAAGACGGGCACGGCCCAGCTCGGCATCGCATCGCAGCCGGGACTGTCGCACGCCTGGATCATCGCCTTCGCCCCGGCCGACGCCCCGCAGTACGCCATCGCCGTCACGCTGACCAACGTCGAAGAGACCGCCGACGCGGCCGTCACCGGTGGCCGCTACGCCGGCCCGATCGCCAAGGCGATGCTCGACTACCTGCTCACCGGCGCCGGCTCGACGGTGCCGCTCGGCGCCTCGACCATTCCGTCGACCGTGCCGGCGACCACACCGGCTGGCACGGCGCCGGCCGGCACGGACGTGGCCCCTGCCACAACCGCGGGCGGCGGGTGACGGACGGTGACACCGATCCCATCGCTAACCTTGCCCGGCGCCTCGATCCCGGGTTCGGGCGCTCGAGAGGACACCGGAATTTCCCTGTGACGAACAACGGCGAGGCGACGGTCATCAATGACCGATATCAGATCCACAAACGGATCGGGCGCGGAGGCATGGCCGACGTCTTCTCCGCGCGCGACCTGCTCCTCGACCGCCAAGTGGCGATCAAGGTGCTGTTTCCCGAGTTCGCCACCGATGCCAACTTCGTCGAGCGTTTCCGTCGCGAGGCGCAGTCGGCGGCCAGCCTCTCGCACCCGAACATCGTCAGCGTGTACGACTGGGGCAAGTACGAAGGCACGTACTTCATCGCCATGGAAGAGGTGCAGGGCCGCACCCTGGCGGAGATCCTGACGACGAACAAGCAGCTCACCGCCAAGCAGGCGGCCGAGATCGCCAGCGAAGTGGCCGCCGCGCTCGGCTTCGCCCACGACAACCACGTGGCCCACCGCGACATCAAGCCGGCGAACATCCTCATCGGCTCGAACGGCCAGGTGAAGGTCGCCGACTTCGGCATCGCCCGGGCGATGAACGCGCCCACCGAGGCCAACCTCACCCAGGTCGGCTCGGTCATGGGCACCGCCACGTACTTCTCACCCGAGCAGGCCCAGGGTGCGCAGCCCGATCCGCGCAGCGACCTGTACTCGCTCGGCATCGTGATGTACGAGATGGTCGCGGGCCGGCCGCCGTTCACGGGAGAGAACCCGGTCAGCATCGCCTACAAGCAGGTCCACGACGCGCCGCAGCCGCTCGTGCAGATCGTCGCCGACGTCCCCCGCTCCTACGAGGCCATCGTCGCCAAACTGCTCGCCAAGGATCCGGCGATGCGCTACCCCACGGCGGGAGCGCTGCGTGACGACCTTCGTCGCTTCCGCAGCGACCAGCCCGTGCAGGCGCTGGTGGCGGCCCAGAACGCGATGGGCCGAACGGGCGCTGCGGCAGCCGCGGGCGCCGCCGCCGGCGCGGTCGCCGGTGCCACGACGCTCAACCCGACCGTCGCGCCCACCACGGTCGGACCGTCGATGCCGCCTCGCGCGGCCACCGTGCCGTCGACCGGCATGATCGAGGCCGGCTACCCGACCGGTGCGTCCGCCGACGCCATGTACTACGACACCAACCAGTCGAAGACCGGTTGGTACGCGATCGCCGCGTTCCTCGCCCTGATCGTGCTCGTGGTCGGCGGCGTGCTGTTGTTCCAGGCGCTGAGTGGCGACGACACCACCGACGAGCCGACGCAGTTCATCCTGGCCGACTACACCAACCCGCCGCAGTTGCTCGCCGACGTCACGGCCGACCTCGACTCGCTCGGCATCCGCTACGAGACGATCGCCGAGGAGAGTCCGCTCGTCCCGGTCGGATTCGTCCACCGCACCGATCCCGTCGCGGGCACGGTGATCCTCGCCGACCAGACCGTCAAGGTGTACTTCAACCCCGACCCCCAACTCGTGCCCGTGCCCGGCGTGGTCGGGCTGACCCTCGAGGACGCCCGGCTGAAGCTCGAGGGCGAGGGCTTCAAGATCGGCGACATCACGATCGAGAAGACCGACCAGGTCGCCGAGAACACCGTGATCAGCACCGACCCGGCCGCCGACACGCCGGCGCTGCAGGGTTCGACGGTCGACATCGTCGTCGCCGGTCCGCCCGACAGCGTGCAGGTGCCCGGCCAGGTCGTCGGCATGACCGAGATCGACGCGCGGGCGCTGCTCGAGGCACCGCCGTACAAGTTCACGGTGACGACCGCCGTGCAGTCGAGTTCGACGATCCCGGAGGGAACCGTCATCGAGATCAACCCGGGCCCCGGCGCACTCGTGCAGATCGGCTCGCCCGTCACCATCGTCGTGTCCACCGGCCCGCAACCGGTCACCGTCCCGTCGGTCATCGGACAGACCGAGGGCCGGGCGCGCAACAGCCTGACGAGTGCCGGCCTCGTCGTGCGCGTCACGTTCCAGGAGGTCCCCGCGGGCAGCCCCGACGACGGTCGCGTCGTCGCCCAGAGCCTCCCGGCGGCATCGCTCGCGGCTCCCGGCAGCGAGATCACGATCACCGTCGCCCGGTCGGTCCAGGTGGCGACCACATTGCCGCCCACGGCCCCGCCGACGACGCCGGCACCGACGACGGTCCCTCCGACGACCGCACCGCCGACCACCGCCGCCCCCACCACGCTCGCCCCCACCACGCTCGCTCCCACCACGACGACCGTCTGACGTCGTGATTGCCTCGGCCGGGGAGCGGGCGCGGTCAGGCGGCGCGGGCGAGGAAGTTGCGCACGAGATGGTGACCGTGCGCGGTGAGGATGCTCTCGGGATGGAACTGCACACCCTCGACGTCGTGTACGCGGTGGCGCACACCCATCACGACACCGTCGCGCGTGCGGGCGGTGACGACGAGGGCGTCGGGGATCGTCGGCGGGTCGAGCGTCAGGGAGTGGTAGCGGGTGGCGGTGATCGGTGACTCGATGCCCCGGAACACCCCCTCGCCGGTGTGCTCGACGACCGACGTCTTGCCGTGCATGAGTTCGGGAGCGCCGACGACGGACGCGCCGTAGACGTGGCCGATCGCCTGGTGGCCGAGACACACGCCGAGCAACGGTGTGCCGACCGCCGCGAACGCGCCGATGGCATCGCAGATGATGCCGCTCGTCTCGGGACGTCCCGGTCCCGGCGAGAGCAGCACGAGGTCGGGCTCGAGGGCGATCGCGTCGTCGACCGTCAGGGCGTCGTTGCGCACGACCACGGGATCGGCGCCGAGTTCGCCGACGTACTGGACGAGGTTGTAGACGAAGCTGTCGTAGCTGTCGATCACGAGTACACGGGCCACGGGCGACAGTATGGCCGCCCGGTTTGTCACACCGTTCCTCGATTCATCCGCGATCACGTATGCTCGACGACCGATGGCACCACCGAAGCGAAAGTCGGGCGGCGGACGGGTGACCCCCAAGGGCACACCCTCGACCGACCGGGCTCCCTCGAGCACGTCCGCGTCCGCCGTTTCGGCGTCGTCGCGCTACACACCCAAAGCCGAGAAGAAGCCGATGGTGCCGCCGCAGTGGATCCCGGTGATCATGCTCGTCCTGCTGATCGCCGGTGGCCTCTTGATCATGGCCCGGTACCTGATCTTCACCGACAGCAACATCCCGACGTTCCTCGGGCTGGCGTGCATCCTCGGTGGCTTGTGGACCGCCACGAAGTGGCGATGACGCGATGATTTGCTCGCCCTCACGGCTCGTCTCCACGTAGCCGGCGAGGTCGGGCGAGCGTCCGGCTGACTCGCTCCGCGCGCGTTCCTCACAGGTTGTGGGGACAACGGAATGACAAACGTGTGGTTTCACCCATGTTGTCCACAGATCTGGGGACAACTCGCGCTCAGTCGTACAGCGGGGCGATCTCGATCATGTCCTCGAGACAGTGCCGCGGAGGCGGCGGATCCTCGTCCGGCGCCATCGTCAACCGCACCTCCACGCCACAGATGTCGCAGCGATACCTGCGGTTCACCTTGCGCAGCTCGCCGGTCGGCGGCGGGGCCGGCGGCATCGACGTCATGCTGCGCAGCACGGCGATACCACTTTTCCACAGGATGTACCCGAAGAGGACGCCGAAACCGACCCAGATGACGGTCGAGAAGGCGGGCATCAGGTCACGCTACCGCCGCTCCTCGATCGGCTCGATCTCGTCACCGGCGGCCACGAGCAGGTCGACCACGCGCTGCAGATCGGCGACGTCGTCGGCATCGAGATGCACGGCGAAGAGCGCCTGCACCGCTCGCCGATAGCTGACGTTCATCTCGCGCCACAGCCGCCGGCCGGTGCGCGTGAGCTCGACCTCGACCGCACGCAGATCGGCCTCGTCGACGTGGCGATGACGGGCGATCCAGCCCTCCTCCTCGAGGCGGTCGAACCGGCGGCTCAGGCTCGACGGAGGCAGACGCAGATCGCTCGCCACGTCGAGCGGGCGCGCCCGACCGCCGAGCCGTTGCAACGAGGCGAGGACGTCGTACCAGCCGAGCGGGATGTCCCAGTCGGCGCGCAGTTCATCGTCGATCCCCCGTTCGATCTGGTTGACGATCGCCTGGACGCCGCGCCACGCGCCGACCCGGGAGGCGTCGAGCCGGGGCATCGCCGACCGCCCCTTCAGCCCGTCGCGCGGATGGCAGAGGAGAACGCCGACAGGGCCTCGGACACCTCGGATGCGGTCACCACGAGCGGCGGCACCCAACGGATCGTGCGGCGCCTCGTCCCGGCCGGCAGGAGGATCAGGTGGTGCTGCTCGAGGCAGTGGGCCACCACGGCTGCCGTCCGCTCGGCACTGTCGAACTCGGTGGCGATCATCAGTCCGCGCCCGCGCACGTGGCGCAGCGCGGCATCGAGCTGTTGCAGGTCGCGCAGCCCGTCGATCAGCTGCGTGCCGCGGGCCTCGACCGCATCGAGGAACCCGGGTTCGGTGAGGATCGCGATCGTGGCCAGCGCCGCGGCGCAGCCGATCGGATTGCCCCCGTACGTGCTCGAGTGACTGCCCACCTTCCACGCCTCGTCGAGACCGCGTCGCAACCCGAGCGCGGCGAACGGGAAACCCGAGGCGATGCCCTTCGACATGCACAACAGGTCGGGCTCGACGCCGAGCGCCTCGACGGCGAACATCTTGCCCGTGCGTCCGAACCCACTCTGCACCTCGTCGACGACGAGCAGGATGCCGTGCTCCGTGCAGCGCTCGGCGATGCCGGCGATGAAGGACTTCGGCGTGGGTATGTAGCCACGTTCGCTGATCACCGGTTCGATCACGATCGCCGCCACCTCGTCGGGCAGCGTCTGGGTCAGGAACAGCCGGTCGAGGCCGGCCAGGGCGCCGCTGATCTCGCTCTCCTGGTCCGACACGTGGGGATCGGGGAACGGGGCGACGAACACGCCGCCCGGCAGTGGCGCGGCTCCCTGGCGATCGAGGGCACGCGACGTCGACATCGCCATCGTCAGGTGCGTCCGGCCGTGGAACGCGCCGTCGAACACGACGATGTTGGGGCGTCCCGACACCTGCCGCGCCACCTTGACGGCCGACTCGATCACCTCGTCGTTCGACGCCGTGAAGAAGAACCGCTCGATCGACTCGGGGGTGATCTCGGCGAGTCGTGCCGCGAGCGGCTCCAGCAGATCGTGGGTGTACACGCTCGGCGGGGCGTGCACGAACTTCGCCGCCTGGGCGGCGATCGCCGCCACGACCTGCGGATGGGCATGGCCCGTCGACGCGACTCCGTTCGCTGCCGTGAAGTCGAGATACTCGACGCCGGCCGTGTCGACGACCCGGCAGCCCGAGCCGCTGACGACCTCGAGTTCGGTGGTCCTCGCCCACACGCTGGACGAGTGCGAACCCGGCGAGGTCATCGGCCGAGCCTAGGGGGTCGGCCTCGCCCACCGAACGACCGCCGGCCTGGTGCACCGGTGCCAGGCACCGGTGCACCAGGTTGCACGACGTCTCAGTTGGCGAAGGCGACCGCCGCGACGTCGGCGTAGGTGCCGGCGAGGTGGAACGTCATCTCGCTGCGGACCCGCTCGGGCACGTCGTCGAGGTCCGGGCCGTTGCGCTTGGGCAGCACCACGTCGGTGATCCCGAGTCGATGGGCGGCGAGCACCTTCTGCTTCACGCCGCCGATCGGCAACACCTGACCCTGCAACGTGATCTCACCGGTCATCGCGACGTTGGCGTTGACGGGACGGTCGGTGAGCAGCGACACCAGCGCCGTGGTGATCGTGACCCCGGCCGAGGGACCGTCCTTCGGGACGGCGCCCGCCGGCACGTGGACGTGGAATCTCCGGCGCAGGACCGCGTCGTCGAGACCGAGTTCCGCGGCGTGCGACCGGACGTAGTTCAACGCGATCTGCGCCGACTCCTTCATCACGTCGCCGAGCTGGCCGGTGAGGGTCAGGCCGGGCTCGATGTCGGGCCCCGTGGGGAACGCCGTCGTCTCGATGAACAGCACGTCGCCACCGACCCCGGTGACGGCGAGTCCCGTCGCCACCCCCGGCGTGTTCGTCCGCTCCGGCACGTCGTCGGTGATCTTCGCCCGACCGAGGCGATCGCTCAGTTGATCGGGGTCGACGACGATGGGCGTGTCGGCGCCCTGTGCCACGTCGGCGGTGATCTTGCGCACGAGCCGGCCGAGTTCGCGTTCGAGCGAGCGCACGCCCGCTTCGCGCGTGTAGCCGCGGATGATCGCGGTGACGACGTCGTCGCCGATGTCGACCTCGTCGGGGCGCAGCCCGGCCCGCTCGATCTGCCGCGGGAGCAGGTAGCGATCGGCGATGAACACCTTCTCGTCGTCGGTGTATCCGTCGAGGCGGACGAGATCCATCCGGTCGAGCAACGGGCCGGGGATCGTGTCGGCCACGTTGGCCGTGGCGATGAACACCACTTCGGACAGGTCGAGGTCGACTTCGAGGTAGTGGTCGCGGAACGTGTGGTTCTGGGCGGGGTCGAGCACTTCGAGCAACGCCGCGGTCGGGTCGCCCGACCAGCCACCGGCCGTCAGCTTGTCGACCTCGTCGAGCAGGATGACCGGGTTCATCGTCCCCGCCTCCTGCAGGGCCCGCACGAGGCGGCCCGGTTGCGAACCGACGTAGGTGCGGCGGTGACCGCGGATCTCGGCCTCGTCGCGCACGCCGCCGAGCGCGACGCGCACGAACTGGCGGCCCATGGCGCGGGCGATCGACTCGCCCAGGCTGGTCTTGCCGACCCCGGGAGGCCCGACGAGGGTGATGATCGCGCCCTCGCCGCGAGCAGGCCGAATCCTCTCGGTTGTGCCTGGGTCGACGGGTCGCTGGTCGATGCCGCGGTCGTGGCGCAGCTTGCGGGTCGCCAGGAACTCGACGATGCGGTCCTTGACGTCACCGAGGCCGTAGTGATCGGCGTCGAGGACGGCGCGCGCCTCGGCGAGGTCGAGACGGTCGTCGCTGCGCTCGCCCCACGGCAATTCGAAGATGCGGTCGAGCCACGTCCGCACCCAGGCGTGTTCGGGCGACTGGGCGCTCATCCGCTCGAAGCGGTCGAGCTCCTTGGCGATCGTGGTCTTCACGCTGTCGGACGCGTCGAGGTCGTCGAGCTTCGTGCGGAACTCTCCGACGACGTCGTCGTCGCCCTCGCCGAGTTCCTTGCGGATCGAGTTGAGCTGTTGGCGCAGCAGCCATTCGCGCTGCTGCTTGTCGACACCCTCGCTCACGTCGTCACGGATCGACTGCGCGACCTGCAGTTCGGCCAGGTGGTTGCGCGCCCACGAGTGGATGGCGTCGACGCGGTCGGACAGCTTCACGGCGCGCAGCACGACGAGGCGATCGGCGTCGGAGAATTCGGCCCACGTGGCCACGGCGTCGGCGAGCGCACCCGGCGTGCTGTGCGTGCGCAGGATCTCGGGGAGGCGGCGCGAGCGGCGCAGTTCGGCGATGAGTTCGAGCGTCGCCCGCAGTTCCCGCGTGGCGGCGTCGATCGACGAGGTGGACGCCGTGTCGGCGAGCACCTCGACGTCGACCAGTTCCGCCCCGTGACCGGCCGATCCGGCAGGGGTCGACTCGGCCGGGACGGAGAGGATCCGGGCGCGCTGTTCGATCTGGACGATCGCCGCCGGCTCGCCGTTGGGCAGGTTGCCGATGTTCGGGACGTGGGCGATGACGCCGAGTTGGTCCTCCGCTCCGCCGGTCAGCACGAGGCGGCCGTTCGACGTGTCGCCGGTGGTGGCGGCCTCGACGGCCTGGCGCAGCGATTCGGTGTTGAGGACGAGGGTCACGACCGCGCCGGGGAGCACGATCGAGGGGAGGTGGGCGTGGGGCAGACGAATCGTGGTGGATTGGTCGCTCGTGGACTGGTTGTTATCGGAGTACGTGTCGGTCGGTGAAGACATGCCACAACGTTATCGACAGATATCCTGCGTCCACACGACTCAGGATTACCTGATTACAGCATGCGCTCAGGAAGCAGGGACCGCGGCGACGAGCGCTTCCTCCCACGGCGTGGCCTCCATCAACAGCCGGCGCGTCGGCATCACCCACCGTGGGGCGTTCACACCGAGCGCGCCGTGCAAGCGGCCGTCGCCGCCGTAGAGGGCGAGGAACTTGCCCTCCTCGATCGAGCCGGCCACGACGCGCACCTCGTCGCCCGGCATCGCATGGCCGAGGAACTGGATGCGGTGTTCGAACTGGTCGCTCCAGAAGAAGGGCACCGGCGCGTACGGCACGAGCGGCTCGCCGGCCGCCGCGGCGACGAGGTTCGTCGCCGCGTGCGCACCCTGTTCGGCGGCGTTCGTCCAGTGCTCCACCCGCATCTCGTGCCCGAGCAGCACGTTCGGCCAGCGCACGACATCGCCCGCGGCGAAGAGCGTGTCGATGGCGTTGCCCACCGATCCGGCCGGGTCGAGGCGGACCCGCAGGTACTCGTCGCAGACGACGCCGTCACGCAGCTCGATGCCACTGTTCTCGAGCCAACCGGTCGCCGGGGTCACCCCGACGCCGACGACGACGAGGTCGGCCGGCACCAACTCGCGATCGGCGCCGGGATCGTCCATCGGACGTGTCAGCACCCCGTCATCGGTGAACCCCTCCACCGCCACGCCACAGCGCAGGTCGACGCCGCGGACGGTGTGCATCGCGCCGATCACCGCACCCATCTCCGCGCCGAGCCCCCGGATCAGCGGTGCCGGACCGCCTTCGAGCACGACCACCTCGTTGCCGAGTTGCACGGCGGTCGCCGCCACCTCGAGGCCGATGAAACCCGCACCGATCACCACGACGTGCTGGCCGCCGACGGCGAGCCGGGCGCGCACGGCCAGGGCGTCGTCGAGCGACCGCAGGACGTGGACGTGCTGGTAGGGACCGTGATCGCCGATGTGCTTCGGTGCGGCTCCCGTGGCGATGATCATCCCGTCGAAGTCCAGGCTCCGACCGTCGGCCAGCACGAGCGAGCGCGCGGCGAGGTCGAGTCGCTCGGCGGCCACGCCGAGCTCCCATCGCACGTCGAGATCGTCGAACGAATCGGGTTGACGGAGGTGGATCCGATCGGCATCCCACTCGCCCGACAGCAGCTTCTTCGACAATGGTGGCCGGTCGTAGGGGCGGTGTGTCTCGGCACCGACGACCACCACGTCACCATCGAACGCCCGCTGACGCAGCGTCTCGGCGGCCCGCAACCCGGCGAGCGATGCCCCGACGATGACCACCCGCTCGAGCGCCACCGGGCCCGGCGACGCCGCCGCTCCTTCATCTCCCGACGGCGTTCCAGACGACATGGCCACCACCATGGCATAGTCCGGAACACGACCCTCCGACAAGCCATCGTCGGGCCGGCCGACCGCGTGGCTAACGTCGCGAAACGTGACCTCCTCGCCGCCACCAGTGATCCGCCCGCCGAGTGTCGACGAGATCAATCGCATGGTCGACGAACTGTTCCCGGGCTCGAACAACTCCTGCGCGGAGGTCGGCACGACGTTCGCCGTGGCGTGCCGCGAGGTCGAGGACACCGAACTCCGTCCCGGCGGCTTCGTGTCGGGGCCGACCCAGTTCGGGCTCGCCGACTCCGCCCTCTGGTACCTGGTGTTCGGTGCCATCGGACGGCTCGAGCCGATGGCGCTCACGTCGGAGCTGTCGATCCGCTACCTCCGCCCGGCGCAGGGCAGCGTGCTGTGGGCCAGGGCGACGCTCGAATCAGCCGGGCGGCGCAGTGTCGTCGGCAGCGTCCACGTCTGGTGCGACGACCGCGCCGACAAGCCCACCGCGACGGCCCAGGGCACCTACGCCCTGCCGCTGTGAGCGGCGACGGCGACTCCGTCCCCGCCGTCACGGTCGGCGTGGATCACCGGCGCCCGCGCTTCCACCTGGCGATGCCGGTCCACGACCTCTCCGCCGCCCGCGGGTTCTACGGCGGCCTCCTCGGCTGCGCCGAAGGACGGTCGGCGCCGTCGTGGGTGGACTTCGACCTCTACGGCCACCAGTTCGTCGCGCATCTCGACCCGCGCCTCGCCGCGGCCGGCGCTCGTGCGTCGCTGCGCAACGAGGTCGACGGCGACGACGTGCCGGTGCCCCATTTCGGTGTCCTGCTCGACCCGGCCGACTGGCGCCGCCTCGCCGACCGCCTGGTCGCGGCCGGCGTGGAGTTCGTCATCGAGCCCCACACCCGGTTCGCCGGCGAGGTCGGCGAGCAGTCGACGATGTTCCTCCTCGATCCGTCCGGCAATGCACTCGAGTTCAAGGCGTTCGCCGACGACCGCCAGGTCTTCGCCCATTGACCGGGTCGGCTTCGCCACCTCTGTTGCCGCCGCGGGAGCCCGGTTCGGCGATTGCGCTCTCCGACGCCGACGATCCCCGCTTCGACGACTACCGCGCCCTGAACGACCAGGCGTACCGGCGGTCGTACGAGGGCGCCGAGCTGTTCGTGGCCGAGGGCTTCATCGCCGTCGACCGGCTGATCGAATCGGGCCACGAGATCCGATCGGTGCTCCTCGCGCCCTCACGGGTCGCACGGTTCTCGACCCGTCTCGACGCGCTCGGCGAACGCGCGGTGCCCGTGTACGTGGCGCCGAGCGACGTGATCGCCACCGTCGTCGGGTTCGATCTGCACCGGGGCGTGGTCGCCGTCGCCCGCCGTCGCGAGCACCCGTCGATCGCCGACGTGGCGGCGAAGGGGTCACGCTTCGCGGTGCTCGACGGGTTGAACGATGCGGAGAATCTCGGGGCGATCGCCCGTGCCGCGCGAGCGCTCGGCATCGACGCGCTGGTCGTCGGTCCGAGTTGCACCGATCCGTACAGCCGACGCTCGGTGCGCGTCAGCATGGGCGAGATCCTGCTGCTGCCCATCGCCAGACCATCGGCCGAGCAGTGGTCGGACGTGCTGGGTGAGCTGGGCCGCGCCGGTGTCGAGACCTGGGCGATGTCGCCGATGCCGGGCGCCGAGAGCATCTGGGACATCGCGGTGCCGGAGCGCCTGGCGCTCGTGCTCGGTGCGGAAGGCCCGGGGCTCGATCGCCGGACGATCGCCCGGGCGACGCGTGCCGTGCGCATCCCGCTGCGCCCCGGCGTCGACTCGCTCAATGTCGGCCACGCCGCCGCCGTCGCCTTCGCCGCCATCGGCCGACCGACCACCGCCTGAATTGCGATGAGCGAACCGACCGAGGGGCGGCGCCTTCGCTCATCGCAGGGATGCGCAGACGCGAAACGGCCCCCCGGCGCAGTGCCGGGGGGCCGTTTCGTGGTTGTCGATTGTCGACTCAGTCGTCGGAGTCGTCGCTCGTGTCGTCGCGGGGAGCCGGTGGCTCACCGAGACCGAGCTGAGCGAACAGCTCTGCCTTGCGATATTCGAAGTCGTCTTCGGTGACGTCTCCGGCCGCGAACTGCTCGTTCAACAGCCGGAACTGCTCGAGCAGCTCGTCCTCGCTGGGCGTACCGTCGTCTGCATCGTCGTCGGCGCCGTCGGAACTCTTGCCGTGACGGACCGCAAGCTTCTCAGCTTTGCGCTCCTTCTTACGGAGTTCGCGTTGACGCTTCTGATACGACTGGGGACTTCGGGCCAAGCAGAATCGCCGCCCTCAGACGATCTTGACGTCGACGGCCTCGGGGCCCTTGCGACCAGCGGCGATCTCGAACTCGACGGTGTCACCGTCGTTCAGCGAGCGGCGACCGGTGCCGACGATGTTGGAGTAATGCACGAAGACGTCGTCGCCGTCGTCACGAGAGATGAAACCGAAGCCCTTCTCGTCATTGAAAAACTTCACTGTGCCTGTAGCCATTTTGGCTCCTTATTCAATACCGGAGCCACCATTGACTCACGTTTGCAATTGCTCACGATAGTGACGCTTGAGCCTTCCTCCACCGCGCGGGGCTTGTCGCGCGGGTGAACGTGTCGAGCGGCCGGTGTCCGGTGACCCCCAGACGGACCACGATCACGGTCGACATGGCCACCCCGATGGTGCCAGCGACGATGAGCGCCGGGTCGGTGACGCCCAGCCCGTAGACGAGCCAGAGCATCGATTCGGTCCAGGCGATGAGCCACGTGGCGGCGGAAACCCCGGCGAGCGCCCGGGTGCGCAGCACCGCCACGACCGCGGGAAGCAGCTGCAGGCCGTAGCAGAGCCCGACGGCGAGACCGGCGAGTTCCCAACCACCGGCCACGAGGAACGGCAGCGGGACCATGCCCAGGCCGACCGCTCCGACGAGCAGTCCACGACGATCGGCGCGCCCGCCCGTCCGGACGAACAGCACCGCCATCGATGCGTAGAGCCCGAACGAGATCACCGACACGGGCACGAGCGCCCAGACCGATGCCGCGAACCCGTAGGCGAGCCACCAGCCGTTCAGCGCCATGCTCACGCCGACCCAGGTGGGCGACACGCCGTCGGTGCGCCGGGTGCGCGCCAGCTGCCGGGCCTGGGGCAGCGCCATACCCGATCCCAACACGGTGGCGCTGATCACCAGCGCGTTCAACACGACGTTCATCTCTCACTCCGAGCCCTCGCCGCGCTCCGGCCCAAATCACCGTTTGCGTCGAGATTTGGGTGCCCAGGGGCGCAAAAAATCTGACGCAAACGTCCGGACGGAGTGCGGTGTAACGATCTAACTGACATTAGCACCTTACCGAGCCGCTGGTCGATACGATGCATCCGTGTACGTGACATCCGCCTCCGCGACGGAGATCCGGCTGACGCTCGAAGCGGCGCTCGACCTCGTGAACGGGCTCGACGAGGACGAGCCGATCGACGCTGCGGGGACGCGCCAGTTGCTCGACCAGCACGGGTTCACCCGAGCGGCGGGCGCACCGACCGCCGAGGTCGCCCGCCTCCGGGAGCGGATGGCTGCCCTGCTCGACCGGTTCCGGTCGTTGCCGGACAGCAGCGACCTCGAGACCGTGGAGTGGGTCAACGCCGAACTCGCCCGTCTGGCGATCGCGCCGACGGCCGTGACCCACGACGGCGCACCACTCCACATCCACTGGACGCCGTCGACGGCCAGCTTCGACGATCAGGTCGTCGCCGATGTCCTCATGGCGCTCGCCCAGGAGGTGTGCGACCACGGCACGAAGCGGTTCGGTCGCTGCGCGGCGACCGACTGCGAACATCTCTACTACGACGCCACCCGCAACGGCTCGCGACGCTTCTGCTCCGATCCGCGCTGCGCCAGCCGCACCCACACCGCCGACCACCGCGCCCGCCGCCGCAACGCCTGAGCCGCGCCCCGGCCGATCGGACACGGCCTCCGGGCGATGGCGATGTCGGGTCAATAGCGCCCCACATCTACATCGCTGCTTCGTCGGTCTGCCGTCCGGGCGACGATCACCGGACGGGGAGGGTGATCACCTGATCGGCGCGTTCGAAGGCGATCGCCCGATGCGACACGGCGAGCACGGTCATCCCGGCCGCGGCGAGGTTCGTCCACAGTTCGAGCTCGGTCTCCACGTCGAGCGCGCTGGACAGGTCGTCGAGCACGACGAGTTCGGGTGAGTGCACCAGCGCCCGGGCCGTCGCCAGACGCTGGCGTTGCCCACCCGACAGCCGCAGACCACGGGGTCCGATCAGCGTCGCCCGGCCGGCGGGCATCAGGTCGATGTCGGCCGCGATCGCCGCCAGCTCGAGCGCTCGTGTCAACTGGTCGTCGGCGACCGGACCGAGCCCCACGTTGTCGGCCACCGAGTCGGAGATCAGCTGCGGCACCTGCGACAGGAATGCCGCGTTCGGAGGCACGAAGAATGCAGCCCGGTCGCCGATCAACTCGCCGTTCCAGCGCACCTCGCCTGAACACCGCTCGGCCGGGACGAGCCCGACGAGCGCCCGGAGCAATGTGCTCTTGCCGGCGCCGACCGGGCCGGTGACCACCACGAACTGGCCGCGCGCGATCGAGATCGACACGCCGCGCACGCCGGCACCTCCGTCGTGGAGCGCAGAGAAGTCGATCACGTCGAGACGCTGCAGCGGGATGCGGTCGGGCCGCTCCACGGTCGGCCGCTCGCGCACGTCGTGGGCACCCACGGGGAGGTGCCTCGGACGGGCGGTGTTGGGGGCGTGTTCGTCGGCCACGAGGCGGCGCATCCGCTCGAACGCCACACCCGACTGTTTGCGACGGGCGAGCACGCGGCCGATCATCCGCGGCAGGAACGACAGCCAGCCGAGGTAGGCCGTGAACAGTGCCAGGTCGCCCAACCCGAACGCACCCGATGCGATCGCCGTCGCCGACACGATCAGCACCAGACCGAGGCCGACATCCGCCGCACCCTGGCTGAACGCCTGCACGGTCTCGTCGAGGACGCGGTCGCGGGTCGCGGTCTGGCGCCTGGCCTCGACGAGCACCTTCAGTCGGTCGAGCAGCGGCTCGGTCGCGTCGTTCACCTTGATGGTCGTCGACGCCGCCATCACGTCGCCGACCAGCCCGGTCACCTCTGCGGTTGCTGCCCGATCGGCGGCGCGGTACACCTTGATCCGGTTGTCGAGGGTGCGGGTCGCGACCGCGACTCCCACGAGCGGCAGCAAGAGCACGGCGGCCGCACGGGCATCGGCGATGCCGAGGACGATCCCGGCGAACACGGTGAACACGACGCCGCCCGACACGTCGACCATGCCGTCGACGAAGTTGGCGACGTCCTCGGTGTCGTCGCGGAAGTGGGTGATCGCCGCTCCGGCCGACGCCACGGGACGCCCGGCTTCCGGTCCCCCGCTGGCCATCTGCGCCGCGAGCAGGTTGGCCCGCAGGAACGTCTGCATGTGGATCCACGCCGCCGTCCAGATCAACGCGCCCCAGTGGATGGCGATCATCCGGATGAGCTCGGACAACGCCACGGCGGCCGCGTACCGATAGGTCAGCGCGGTGTTGCCGTCGGACAACGCCTCGAATCCCCTGGCCAGCATGAGTCCCGTGACCGCGGGCATCGTGAAGAACACGACGAACAGGGCCCACCCCAGCCAGAACTCACGTCGCCGATGCTGGGACACGCGCCACGCCAACCGCCACACCTCGCGGGAACCGATCGAGATGGTGTCGGTGGCTGCGGCCGCGCCCGGACCGCCGGCCGTGCCGGGCCCGCCGGTCGTGCCGGTCGTCGTCTCCTCGCCGAGCGCGAGGCCGTCGGGATGCTCGACCAGCGTCATGACGTCACCGCCAATGGTTCGTCGGGCAGTGGTTCGTCGGGCAGTGGTTCGTCGTCGCGGGTGTCGAGCGAGAGTGCGACGAGCCGCGCGAACTGGCTCTCGTCGTCACCGATCAGGTCGACGCGGGCGCCGAACTCGGCGACCTCACCCTGGTCGAACACGATGATGTCGTCGACGGCGTGGAGCGTCGAGAGCCGATGGGCGATGATCAGCGTGGTCCGGCCGACCATCAGCCGTGCCACGGCGGCCTCGATCTTGCGCTCGGTCTCGGGGTCGATGCGCGCCGTCGCCTCGTCGAGGACCAACAGGTCGGGGTCCCGCATCCACACCCTGGCGAGCGACAACAACTGCGCCTCGCCGGCTGACAGACCCGTCCCGGCCGCACCGAGTTGGCGATGGATGTCGCCGTCGGCGAGCGCGTCGAGGCCGACCGCCCGGAGCGCGTCGGTCACCGCGGCGTCGGGCACCGACCGGTCGAACAGCGTCACGTTGTCGCGGATCGAGCCGGCGAACAGTTCGACCTCCTGCGACACCAACGCCACCCGCCGGCGCAGCTCGGGGACCGGAACGTCGGCGATCGGCACGCCACCGAGTCGGACGACACCGCTCGTCGGCTCCACCAGCCGCAGGACGAGGCGCGACAACGTCGTCTTGCCACTGCCGGTGCGCCCGACGATCCCCACGGACCGTGCCGCGCCGAGCGCGAGGCGAACGTCACGGAGCACCGGCTGGTCGTCGCCGTAGTCGAAGGCCACATCGTCGAATTCGACGGTCAACGGGCCGGGCGGCGGCGAGGTCGTCCCGCCGTCGAGGACGCGTGTCGCGATCGCCATCAGGTCGAGGACGCGCACCATCGCGCCGTTCGCCTTCTGGACCGTTTCCAGCTGCTGGACGAGGTCCTCGAGCGGCCGCCCGATCAACAGGATGTACTGGTAGAGGAGGAAGATCGTGCCGATGGTGGCGAGGTCGTGCGAGATCGTCCACGCGCCCAGCACGAGCACCACGACCCATCCGGCGGCGAGCGCCAGCTGCACGAACCACCACATCGTGAGAAAGGCGCGTTCCCGCCGTACGGCGCTCGCCAGGGCGTCGGTGCTGTCCTCCACGAAGCGCCACGCGACGTGCGCGCCCGCGCCGTTCGACCGGAGGTCCTCGGCGGCGACGAGACGCTCCTCGATGCCCCCGTAGAGCCGGCCGAGTGCACCCATCTCCTCGGACGATTCGCGCACGGCCCGGTGGCGACCGCGGACGACGACGGCAAACGTCGCACCGATGTAGAGCACGAGGCCGATCGCCAGCCGCCAGTCGAGCACGGCGAGCACGATCACCATGCCGCCGATCGTCAATGCTGCGCCGAGCGCCTTGGGCACCACGAGGCCGAGGAACTCCGACACGGAGGTGACGTCGCCGTCCACGCGCTGGATCAGCTCGCCGGGCGTGTGTCGACGGTGGAATTCGTGGTCGAGACCGAGCACGTGGCGCGTCATGTCGAGCCGCAGGTCGTTCGTCGTCGCCCAGGCGGCTGTGGTCGCCCGCCAGGCGACGATCACCGCCAGGACCTGCGCCAGGAGGGCGACCACGAGGTAGACCACGGCGAGTCCCTGCAGCTCGCCGGCGCCGGCACCTGCCGCGGCACGGTCGACGAGCCGCCTGACGACGAGCGGGCCGGTGAGCACGAGCACCGACGAAGCGGCCACCAGCGCACCGAGCGCGAACCAGCGTCCGCGGTCGGGCCAGAGCAGCGCACCGAGTGCGCGCCATCGCGACTCTCCACGTTCGGCCATCCCGCGAGTCTCATCCGTGGCGAGCGCCCGAGGCGAAGATGTTTCGACGTGCTGACGGGAATTATTGCGGGAGCAATGATGTTGCGGCAGGCATGGCAGTGAGAAGGTTGAACCACGCGGTGCTGTACGTGAGCGACGTCGCGCGCACGATCGACTTCTACGTGAACGCGCTCGGCTTCCGGGTCATCTCGTCGTTCCCGGGCGGGGCGTTCTTCCAGGCGCCGGCGTCGACGAACGACCACGACCTCGGCGTGTTCGAGATCGGCAGCCAGGCCGGGCCCTCTGCGGCGGGCCGCGGCACCGTCGGCCTGTACCACCTGGCGTGGGAGGTCGAGACGCTCGACGACCTCGAACGAACCGCCCACGTCCTGTCCGAACGCGGCGCGCTGGTCGGAGCGAGCGACCACGGCACGACGAAGAGTCTCTACGCGAAGGATCCCGACGGCCTCGAGTTCGAGGTCGTGTGGCTGATCCCCGCCCACCTGCTCACCGACCACGACGTCGCCAAGCGGTCGACGATCGGTCCGCTCGACCTCGCCGCCGAGATCGAACGATTCGGTCGCAGTGAGCTGAGCGGCGTGGGCATCTCGGTTCCGGCCGACACGTCCAAGCTGGCCTCGACATCGACACCAACCTGGGAAGGAACCCCCGCATCATGAACGTCCAATTCTGGGTCGACCCCGCCTGCCCGTTCTGTTGGGCCACCGCCCGCTGGATCCACGACGAGGTCGAACCGAACCGGGACATCGACGTCACGTGGCGTCCGATCAGCCTGAAGTTCAAGAACGATCCGCCGGAGGACTCGCCGTTCTACGAGCCGACGAAATTCACCCACGGTCTGCTCCGCGTGATGGAGGCGGCCCGGGCCGCCGAGGGTGACGATGCCTTCTTCCGGCTGTACTGGTACTACGGCACACGCATCCACCACGACAAGGAGATGTACTTCGATCCCGCCGACGGTCTGCGCGAGGTCGGGCTCGACACGTCGTATGCCGCCGCGTTCGAGGACGAGTCGTGGGACAAGGCCATCCAGGTCGGCATGGACGAGGGTCTCGAGCTCGTCGGCAACGACGTCGGCACGCCGATCATCGCCATCACCAACTCCGACGGCGTCAAGGCCGGCTATTTCGGCCCCGTCATCACGAAGGTGCCGCCGACCGACAAGAGCGTCGCCATGTGGGATGCCCTGGTCACGATGATGGACATCGATTCGTTCTTCGAGCTGAAGCGCACCCGCACCGAAGCCCCCGACCCGGGAGCGCGCCCGGCCTGAGTTCACGCGGTCGAGAGGGATCGCGGCGTCGCCCCCCGACGCCGCGGTCCCGTTCGATCGCGGAGGGGTCGATCGCGAAGGGTCAATCCCGGCAGGCGTCGAACAGACGCTGTTTGAACGCCGCTTCGTCGAGCGCCCACACGACGCGGATGTTCGGTGCCGGACGCTTGAACCGCCGATCCGGCATCGCCGCGCCGCGCGTCGGGCCGTCGAGGCCGATCACGAGCCACTCGTCGGTCGACTCGGTGATGATCGTGTCGTCGAGCGCGACGGCCATCGCCACCGGGTCGGGAAGGTCGAAACCGGCGAGGCCGGTGTCGAGGCAGTACTGGTCGACGTCGCCGTTGATGCCGACCGCGAACGCACCGAGCCGTCCCGCCGCCGCCAGTCGGGCTTGTTCGTCGGGACCGACGACGGCGTACGTGCGCGAGATGTTCCAACCGATCATCGTCTTCTCGCCCGGTGCGGCGAACACGATCGCCGCGGCCTCGGGGTCGGCCCACACGTTGTACTCCCCGAGCGCATCGACGTTCCCCACGCCGTCGGGCGACCCCGCCATCAGATAGGTGTGACCGAACTTCGTCAGGAACGCCGGATCGCGTTCCAGGGCCGAGGCGATGTTCGTCAGCGGGCCGAGCGTGACGAGATCGTGCCGGCCCGGTTCGGACGCGGCGATGTCGAGCAGCACCGACACCGCATCGCCCGTGTCCGCCCCGCGTGACGGTTCGGGCAGGTCCGCCCCGCCCATGCCGTCCTGGCCGTGCACCCACTGCGCCGTGTCGAGTTCGCGCTGGAGCGGCCGATCGCATCCGGCGTACACCGGGATCCCGTCTCCTCCACAGATGTCGAGCGTGACGATCGCGTTCCGCACGGCGAGATCGAGGGGAACGTTGCCGGCCACGACGGTGACGGCGCGCACGGCGACCTGCGGGTCGCGCACCGCGAGCAGCAACGCGATCGCGTCGTCGGACGCGGTGTCGGTGTCGATGACCAGACTCCGCACATTCGGGCCGTGACGTTCCATCCGGCGAGTCTGCCCACCCTCCACCGCATCCGAAAAGTGGAGCAGATGTCGCGCTCAGCGCGACATCTGCTCCAGATTTCGGGTTGGGGGGTGGTGAATTTCAGTCGAGGCGTTCGATGATGGTGGCGTTGGCCATGCCGCCGCCTTCGCACATCACCTGCAGGCCGTAGCGGCCGCCGGTGCGCTCGAGCTCGTTGAGGAGCGTCGCCATCAACTTCGTGCCCGAGCAGCCGAGCGGGTGGCCGAGGGCGATCGCGCCGCCGTTGACGTTGACCTTGGTCATGTCGACGTCGAACTCCTTCTGCCAGGCGAGCACGACCGAGGCGAACGCCTCGTTGACCTCGAACAGGTCGATGTCGTCGATCGTCAGACCCGACTTCTCGAGGATCTTGCGGGTCGCCGGGATCGGGCCCTTGAGCATCGTGACGGGGTCGGTACCGGCAACGGCGAACGAGTGGAAGCGGGCCCGGGGCTTCATGCCCAGTTCCTCGGCCTTGTCCTTGCTCATGATCAGCACGCCCGAGGCGCCGTCGGAGATCTGCGAGGAGTTGCCGGCGGTGATCGAGCCGTCCTCCTTGAAGGCCGGCTTGAGCTTGGCGAGCGTCTCGGCGGTGGTGCCCTCGCGGATGCCCTCGTCGGAGCGGAACTCCTCCTTCGTGCCGTCGAGATCGACGACGATCGGGATGATCTCGTTGTCGAAGCGGCCCTCGTCGCGGGCGATCGCGGCGCGCTGCTGGCTCTGGGCGCCGAACGCGTCGAGGTCGTCGCGGGTGAGGCCGTACTCCTCGGCGATCATCTCGGCGCCGATGCCCTGCGGGGGCAGGCCGGTGTCGGCGTAGCGGTCGAGCTGCGCCTGCGGGAACGGGAAGCCCATGCCCTGGACGACCGACGCGCCCATCGGCGTGCGGGTCATGACCTCGACACCGGCGGCGACGACCACGTCGTACGCGCCGGCGATGACGCCCTGCGCGGCGAAGTGCATCGACTGCTGGCTGGAGCCGCACTGGCGATCGACGGTGGTGGCGGGCACCGATTCGGGCCAGCCGGCGGCGAGGACGGCATTGCGGCCGATGTTGAGCGACTGCTCGCCGACCTGCATCACGCAACCCATGATCACGTCGTCGACGAGTTCGGGGTCGAGGTTGTTGCGCTCCTCGAGGGCCTTGAGCACCTCGGCGGCGAGGGCGGCGGGATGCCAGTCCTTGAGCTTTCCGTTGCGCTTGCCGCCGGCGGTGCGGACGGCGTCGACGATGACGGCTTCGGTCATGGTTCTCTCCTGTTGTTCGGTGGTTCGATGGCTGGGGTGGTGCGGGATGGTCGGGCGACGGATGCGGCCTCGTCCTCGGGCGGGTTGGCGATGACGGACTGCAGGTTGTGCTGGAGGCGGGTCATCACCCACGCGAGGGCCTGACGCTCCTCGCGTCCGATGCCCCGCCGGAGTTCGGAGCGCAGCACGGCGTCGACACGGCTGATCTCGACCGCGAGGACGCTGCCCTCCGGTGTGATGGCCACGAGCCACACGCGCCGATCGGCGGGGTTGGGCTGGCGCACGACGAGGCGGCGGGCTTCGAGCTGGTCGACGACGGCGCCGATCGAGGCCCGGCCGATGCCGAGCCGGTCCGCCAACTGGGTCTGGGTGGTCGAACCGAACTCGGCGATGTAGCCGAGCAGGCTGGCCTGCGTCAGGTTGAGGGCGAGTGGCTCCAGCCGTGAGTCGAACGCCGTCCGCACGAGCCGGGCGGTGGCCATCAGCGTCGACTCGACCCGCAACCACGGCGGTGAGTCCAGTTCGTGGGTCGTCAGGTTTTGACTCATACTGTAGGGAGACATACAGTAGTCCACCGATCGAGCCGATCCAAATGCGCTCGGCCATTCGTTGCCATCGCCATCCGTTGCCATCAAGGGAGCCCACACACATGACCGACACCATCACGCCGACCGCGACCGGTCTGACCGAGAGCGAGGCGGCCGAGTTCCGTCAGAAGTGCGTCGACTTCATGGAGACCCACGCCAAGCGCAACGGCGTGCCGACCATCGAGGAGCAGAAGGCGTATCTCGCCGCGGCGGCGGAGGCCGGCCTCGCCGGTGTCCCGTTCCCCGCCGAGTACGGCGGCGGCGGGCTGACGCTCGCCCACGAGAAGATCTGGCGCGAGGTCAAGAGCAACTACACGATGATGGACGGCGAGTTCATCATCAGCCACGGCATGTGCCTGCCGATGCTCAACGAGTGGGGCACGCCCGAGCAGAAGGAACGGTTCCTCGCCGACAACATGTCCGGCCGCACGATGTGGTGCCAGATGTTCTCCGAGCCCGGCGCCGGCTCCGACGTCGCCAGCCTGCAGTCGCGGGCCGAACTCGACGGCGACGAGTGGGTGCTCAACGGCCAGAAGGTCTGGACCACCCTCGCCCACAAGTCCGACTACGGCATCGTCGTCGCCCGCACCGATCCCGATCAGGTGAAGCACGCCGGCCTGTCGATGTTCATCATGGACATGAAGGCCCCGGGCGTCGAGATCCGCCCCATCCACCAGATCGACGGCGGCTCGCACTTCAACGAGGTGTTCTTCACCGACGTGCGGATCCCCAAGGACTGGCAGATCGGCGAGTTGAACGCCGGTTGGAAGCTGGCCACGTCGATGCTGATGTACGAGCGCGTCGCCATCGGTGGTGCCGGCGCCGGCAAGATCAGCCAGCCGAACTTCAAGCAGTTGGTGAAGGCCGCGACCGAGACCGGTCAGATCCACAACCCGGTCGTGCGCGACCAACTGATGCAGATCTGGTCGATGGAGACCACCAAGGCGCTCGTGGCCATGAAGAACCGCGACGAGCAGAAGGCCGGCAAGACGCCTGGGCCCGGCGGTTCCCTCGGCAAGCTGTTCGGATCGGTCATCGCCTGGAAGGTACGGGCGATGCTGCTCGAGTTCGCCGGTCCCGGCTCGGTGGCGTGGGACCCGTCGGACGAGACCGGCGGCGAGCGCGTCCGGACGGTGCTCAACTCGTTCCAGGCGGGCATCGCCGGCGGCACCGACGAGATCCAGCGCAACATCATCGGCGACCGGGTTCTCGGCCTGCCGCGCGAACCCGCCGTCGACCGCGACGTCCCGTTCCGCGACCTCAAGGTCGGCACCCAGACGGCCTGACCGGCCGCGACCGCACCAGCACATCCGGCCGAACGCGTGAACAATGTGCGCACGGGCGCCGCACATTGTTCACGCATTCGCCGACAGGGGCGTACCGGTGTGGGTCGGCTAGGAAGAGCGCATGGGGAACGAGGGCAGTGCCGACCATCGGTTGACGACGCGGCAGATGGCCGAGTTCGTGGCGAACGGGGTGGTCCGGTTCGACGCGATCGTGCCCGCCGACATCAACGAGCGGGCGATCGAGGAGATGCGCCGGCTGAACGCCGAGCGATTGTCACCGACGGGCATGAAGCCCCCGCACACCGGCACGCCGCTCGACGAGTGCTACCCGCCGCCGTCGGCCATCGGGGACTACCTGCGCCTCCCCGCCGTGGCCGGCATCATCGAGTCGTTCGTCGGGCGGAACCCGCGGTTCGACCACGACTGGACGCACCACATCGCGCCGCGCGCCACCTACGTCCAGCCGCTGCACGTCGACGCCATCACCGATTCGGTCGACCTCGCCTTCGACGTGCAGCTGTTCTGGTATCCCCACGACGTCGCGCCGGGTGAGGGCGGCACGCGCTACGTGCCCGGCAGTCATCTGCGGCGCGTGCGCGCCTCGGGCCTCGATCGGTACCAGCACATCGCCGGTGAGGAGCAGTTCGCCGGTCCCGCCGGCACCGTCGTCGTCTTCCACCACGGGCTCTGGCACGCCGGACAACCGAACCCGGGCGACACCGACCGTTGGATGCACAAGGTGCGGCTCAACCCGACGGTGCCGCAGGTGCGGCTGTGGAACACCGCCGATCTCGACGAGCTCCAGAACCCGCCGTCGGACCACGTGTTCGCCCGCATGCTCCCCGACAGCGTCGCCCAGATCTTCCGCACGTGGCACCCGTGGATGAGCGTCACCGACCACCGCAACGAGCAGGTGCAGCGCGCCCTGCTGTGGCGGTACCTGACCGGCGACGACCACTACGACGTCGACCACTACCTCACCCGTCTCGAGGGTCACGCCGCGGTGGCATCGGCGTGAGTGCGCGCCAGCAGGTCCTCTACCTCTGGGCCAGCGGCTCGTCGCTCGACTCGCCGGCGGTGGGCTGGGCGTTCCACGACGGGTCCGACGGCGCCGGCCCCGGCCTTCCGGAACCCACTCGCGGCGACGTCCCGTACGCCACGGGTGTCCACGCGTTGCGCGACGGCTGGATGCTGCTGCAGTCGGCGCAGCTCATCCCGCCGGCACCGGGCACCGAGCACCTCAACGCCTACCTCGACTACGAGTTCGTGTTCGAACGCCGCGTCGAGCAGTGATCAGCTCGCCGGCCGATGGCCGAGCAGGGCCGCCAGCTGCCGTCGCCACTCGACCGACGGCTTGTCCGACTGCACGCTGACCGTCGCCCGCTGGTCGAGTGGGAGGACGCCCGGGATCCGCTCGAGCATCACCCGGTCCTCCGCCCCGATCGCCCGGTCGAAGGCGATGACCTCCTCGCCCGGCACCGAGAAGTCGTCGTTGCGCCAGATGACGAACGTGAAGTACGACGTGACGTCGTCGATCGGCGTCGAGCACAGCAGGATCAGGTGATCGAGCCCGGTCTCGTAGTGGATCGTGCTGCGGACGGTGAACGGCAGGTTGAAACCGGTCGTCATCCGGCGCGTGATCACCGGCGCGTCGAGACCCGAGGACGACTTCCCGGCGGTGTTCGCCACCTCCACGTCGTACCGGTAGCCGTAGAAGTCGTCGTCGAGTTGTTCGAGTTCGATCGCCGGAACTTGGAGTTCGTCCTGGATCCCGAACGTGCCCTTGTGCACCCACGGGAAGTGCGAGATGTCGAGGAAGTTGTCGGTCATCCGCGTCACCGACGTCGTCCACCGCTCGACACCGCTGTTGATGCGGCGGAACGAAGGATCGTGTTCCGCCTCCACGCGGGGAATGTCGGCCACGGGCTCGTCCGGGCAGATCCAGACGAGCCCGTACCGCTCGCGGACGTGGACGGTCGGCAGGTGGGCCTTCGGCGGCACGGCGCGACCTGCGCCGGACGACGGCACCTCGAGGCAGGCGCCACCGTCGCCGAACTTCCAGCCGTGGTACGCGCACGTGAGGCATCCGTCGGTCACCGTGCCGATGCTCAGCGGCGACTCGCGGTGCGGGCACCGATCGGGGGCGGCGACGAGTTCGCCCGTCGACGACCGCCACACGACGTAGTCGGCGCCGAGCAGTCGGACGCCGATCGGAGCCGTGGCCTCGGTACGGGCGGCGTCGAACTCGCCCGCCTCGGCGACGACGTGCCAGTAGTGGCGCAGTTCGTCATGCTCGATCAGCATGGTGGAGCCCCTCGGTGCATGCTTGGCCTGACGGGCTCACCCTAGGCGCGTTCTGCGCATCGTCGCCGACGGCAGGAGGAGTTCGGGAGCGACCTCGTCGACGAGGTCGAGCACGGCGGGTCGATCGGATCCGACCGCCAGGACCACCACGGTGTCGTCCTGCACCGGTAACCATGCGATCGCCCGCCCGTTGTCGACCCGGACGCGGGATCGACCCGTGTCGACGCCGACGAGGACCGCCGACAGGGCGTGGCGCGCCCGGCCGACCGACACCGAACTCCACGCTCCGGGCACGTCGGGGCCGAACGTCTCCGCGTGGTGGGCGAGCACCGCGCCGTCGCGCTCCACCCGCAGCGCCAGCTCGAGCCGGCCGGCACACTCGCCGGTCCGGCCGAGCACGACCTCTTCGACCACGCGGCACGTCGCCGACCCGGCGAGCCGGACGAGCGTGGCAGCGCGGTGCCGCGACCCAGCCACCGACACCGTCGGTTCGAGCCAGAGGTCGAGGCGGCCGTCCCCGGCGACCGTCGCCACGGTCGACGTCGTCGAGCGCTCACCACCGGGGCCCGGCCACACCATGGTCGCCGCCACGGATCCGACCGCGGCACACGCTCCCTCGGCGACCGAGATCGACAGCTCCAACTCGTCGCCGCCGACGGGCATCGCCGCCGACGAGGCGACGAGGATCCGGTCGCCGCACCGCCGCACGCTGAACGGTGCCTGCGACCGGCGATCGACGAGTTCGTCGCGGCCCTCCCGGCAGGCGACCGAGATCGTTGCGGCCGCCCTCACACGGTCCCGCGCCAGCGACCCAACTGGGAGCGGATCCAGTCGGCCACCTCGGCGGCGCCCTCGGGCTCGACGAGCGAGGTCAGCAGCACCGGTGCACCGTGCCGCCGCTCGGTCGCCTCGCGGAACATCAGATCGACGTCGGCCCGGACGTACGGGGCGAGGTCGACCTTGTTCACCACGAGCAGATCGGCGAGCGCCACGCCCGGCCCACCCTTGCGCGGGATGTCGTCACCGCCCGCGGTGTCGATCACGAAGATCTGCACGTCGACGAGGCCGCGGCTGAAGATCGCCGTGAGGTTGTCGCCCCCGGATTCGACGAGGGTCACCTCGACCGGGTCGTGCTGTTCCTCCAGCCGCTCGACCGCATCGAGGTTGGCGGCGATGTCGTCGCGGATGGCGGTGTGCGGGCAGCAACCGGTCTCGACCGCGGCGATCCGGTCCGCCGGCAGCACGGCCGCGGCGCGCAGCGCCTGCGCATCCTCGGACGTGAAGATGTCGTTGGTGACGACCACCAGCGAGAGTTCGTCACCGAGCAACCGGCACAGCGACCCGACGAGCGTGGTCTTGCCGCTGCCGACCGGTCCGCCGATGCCGATCCGCAACGACCGGTCAACGCCCGAGGCGAGATGGTGGTCCGCGGGCTGCCGATGGAACAGGTCGTTGTGCAGGGGGTCGTGGGGGATGTCATGCGGTGGCATGGGAACTCCGATCGCCGGTGAGGTTGCCTGTGAGATTGGTGGTGGTGCGGGCGATCACGCGATGAACAGCCGGGCATCGAGGCCGCCGTGGTGCTCGCCGAGGATCTCGGTGAGCGAGCCGCCGGCGGCCGGAAGATCCGAAGGCGGGCCCACCGACCAGGCCGCCCACTCGTCGCGGCCTGCGTCGACCGACCGACCGGCCCGCGCCTGCACGGCGGCCAGTTCGATCGGGTCGAGGCCGAGCAGGCGGACGGCCGCCGACGTGACCGCGGCGCCGAGGTGGTGGAAGACGAGCGCGGCGGCGTCGGCCGGCGAGCCTCCCGCCGCCGCGACCACCGCGCCGAGGGCGATCGGTTGGTGCGGCCCACCGGTCGTCGCCGCCACCGCGTCGACGCCCGCGCCCGGCCAGATGCGGGCCGAGGCCCGTATGAGCTGACGGCCCAGCCGGCGACTGGTGGTGCGGAGGTACGGCGACATCACCCGGGCCGAGTACTCCGCGTCCAGATCCCCCGCGATCACGTCGAGTTCGTCGGCGCGGGCGCAGGTGTGGGCGGCGAACGCGGCGTCGACCCGTCCGCTGGTGGCGAGCCGTCCGTGCAGGTACCGCTCCAACGACCCCACGTCGACGACGTCACCGATCGAGGCGGCGGCCTCGACACCGGCCGAGTAGGCATGGCCGCCCGCCGGGAACCGGCCGTCGATCAGGAGCATCAAGGACGAGTCCATCGGCGCTCAGAACAGGAAGTAGCGCTGCGCCATCGGCAGCACCGACGCGGGCTGCTCGGTGACGAGGTCGCCGTCGATCCGCACGGCGAACGTGTCGGGGTCGATCCGGATGTCGGGTGTCGCGTCGTTGAGCGGCATGTCGGCCTTGCCGAGCGACCGGGTGTTGCCGACCGGCACGAGCGCGCGGCGCACGTTCAGCCGCTCGGGCAACCCGTCGTCGAGAGCAGCCTCGGCGACCCAGGCCACCGAACGGCCGGGAGCGACGGCCGGCGCGGCGCCGAACATCGGCCGGGGCAGCTGCGGTTCGGGGGTGGGGATCGAGGCGTTGGCATCGCCCATCGTCGCCCAGGCGACCATGCCGCCCTTGATCACCACGTGCGGGCGGACACCGAAGAACGCCGGGTCCCACAACACGAGGTCGGCCAGCTTGCCGACCTCGACCGACCCGACCTCGTTCTGCAGGCCGTGGGTGATCGCCGGGCAGATCGTGTACTTGGCGACGTAGCGGCGGGCCCGCAGGTTGTCGGCCACGCCGTCGACTGCGTCGCCGATCTGCAGCGCGCCGCGGCGCAGCTTCATCACGTGGGCCGTCTGCCACGTCCGCAGCACGACCTCACCGATACGACCCATCGCCTGGGAGTCCGAGCCGATCATCGAGATCGCCCCGAGATCGTGGAGGATGTCCTCGGCGGCGATCGTCGACGGCCGGATGCGGCTGTCGGCGAAGGCGAGGTCCTCCGGGACCGACGGGTTGAGGTGGTGGCACACCATCAACATGTCGAGGTGTTCGTCGACGGTGTTCACCGTGTGCGGACGGGTCGGGTTCGTCGACGACGGCAGCACGTTGGGGTGTGAGGCGACCGTCATGATGTCGGGCGCGTGGCCGCCGCCGGCACCTTCGGTGTGGAACGTGTGGATCGACCGCCCGGCGATCGCGGCGAGTGTGCTCTCGACGTATCCCGCCTCGTTGAGGGTGTCGGTGTGGATGGCGACCTGCACACCCGACGCATCGGCGACGCGCAGGCAGGCATCGATCGCCGCCGGGGTGGTGCCCCAGTCCTCGTGCAGCTTGAAGCCGGCGGCACCGGCGCGGAGTTGCTCCCACATCGCGCCTTCGTCGACGGTGTTGCCCTTGCCGAGCAGCGCGACGTTGACGGGCCAGTGGTCGAGCGCTTCCAGCATCGCGCTCGAGGTGCCACGCGCCCGTGACCGTCGTCGCCTTCGTGCCCTCCGCGGGACCGGTGCCGCCGCCGATGATCGTGGTGATGCCGGTGCCGAGGGCCTCGTCGAGGAGCTGGGGACAGATCAGGTGGACATGGCAGTCGATGGCCCCGGCGGTGACGATGCGACCGTTGCCGGACATGATCTCGGTCGACGGGCCGATCACGAGCGCGGGATGGATGCCGTCCATCGTGTCGGGATTGCCGGCCTTGCCGATGCCGACGATGCGCCCGTCGCGGATGCCGATGTCGGCCTTCACGACGCCCCAGTGGTCGAGGATCACGGCGCCGGTGATGACGAGATCCGGGGCGCCGTCGGCGCGCGTCGCGTCGACTGGCCCATCGATTCGCGGATGACCTTGCCGCCCCCGAACACCACTTCGTCACCGCCGACGCAGTGATCGTCGGTGACCTCGATCCACAGGTCGGTGTCGGCGAGCCGGATGCGGTCGCCCGTGGTCGGCCCGTAGAGGGAGCGGTAGCGGGCTCGTTCGATGAAGCTCATCCGACGCTCTCCGCATCGCCGGGCGCTGGTCGATCGAGCGGGCCCGAGACGGCGCCGCGCAGGCCGGCGATGACCCGGCCACCGACGAACGGGACCAGGTCGACGTCGAGCGCGATCCCGGGCTCGAAGCGCACGGCGGTGCCGGCGGGGACGTCGAGACGGTGCCCGTGGGCCGTCGCCCGGTCGAAGGCGAGCGACGGGTTGGCCTCGGCGAAGTGGTAGTGCGACCCGACCTGGATCGGCCGATCGCCGGCGTTCTCGACGCGCAGCGTGACGACGGTGCGGCCGGCGTTGATCTCGATCGGCTCGTCGGGTCCGGCGATCTGACCGGGAACGAGATCGCCGTCACCGGGCGCGCCCGGTCCGGCGATCGGGTCGTGCAGGGTGACGAGCTTCGTGCCGTCCGGGAACGTCGCTTCGATCTGGACCTCGGGCAGCAGGTCGGCGACGCCCTCCATCACGTCGGCGCGGGTGAGGACGTGGCGACCGTCCTCCATCAGATCCGCCACCGCGCCGTCCGTCGCGGGCCGACTCGAGCACCCAGGCGGTGAGCACGGCGACCGCCTCGGGATGGTTCAGCCGCAGGCCACGGGCGCGGCGGTCGCGAGCGACGCCCGCGGCCTGATGGAGCATCAGGCGTTCCTGTTCGTGCGGGCTGAGGCGCATGCAGGGCGGACCGTAAGACCACTGGGTGAACACGATGTTTCCCCCGGGTCACGATCAGTTGTCACATGGGGTCAGGCTCCGCGCAACAACTCAGTGGGCGTCGAGGTGCGGCCAGGGGTGCGGCACGGTGATGCCGGCGCGGGCGAGCAGGTGGCGCTGCTGATCGGCGGCAGCTGCCGCCAGCGCATCGACGTCGATCGACACGACCCTGCCGTCGGCGACGACGTGACGTCCGGCGACGAACACGTCGCGGACGCTGCGACCGTCGGTGCCCCACACGAGTTGCAGCCCGACATCACCGCGCGGGGTCCAGCCGGGCGTGTCGGTGCGGTGGACCACGAGGTCGGCCTGCTTGCCGACCTCGATCGACCCGATGCGGTCGGCGAGGCCGATCGCTTCCGCGCCAGCGATCGTCGCCAGTTCGAACACCTGATGGGCACCGAAGCGCGTCGGATCGACCCGGCCGTCGCGGGCGATGCCCGCGGCCAGGGCCGCCGTGCGCAGGACGTCGATGGCGTCGCCGGCGTTGGCCGCGTCGCACCCGAGTGCGACGCGCCCACCGCGTTCGACGATCTCGGCGTGGCGGCCGTTGGCGAACACGCCCTGGCCGAGGCGGAGGTAGGCCCACGGGCAGTACGCGATCGCGGTCTCGCTCGCCAGGACGAGTTCGACCTCGGCGTCGTCGAGCCACACGCCGTGGCCGATGAGCAGGTGGCGGCCGAGCACGCCCAGGTCGTCGAGGTGCTCGACCGGGCGGCGGCCCGTCCGCTCGAGGTACCGCTGCGGATCGGACGAGGTGGGCGACATGTGCATCGTCATCCCGGTGCCCAGCTCACGCGCCAGTTCCGCCGCACCGGCCAGCAGTGCGTCGGAGGCGAGGTCGTGACCGACGAGCGTGACCCAGCCCTCGACCAGTCCCCCGGGCGGGTGGGCGTCGACGACCGCCCGCTGGCGTTCGAGCACCTCGGCGGTGGGCGCCGCGAACGGACCCTCCTCGATGTCCCAACCCCACACGCCCAGCGTGGCGCGCAGACCGGCGGCGGTGAGCGCGCCGGCGACGCGGCCGGCGTCGGCGACGGTGCCCGCCTCGACGACGGTGGTCACCCCGTTCGTCAACGCCTCGACCGCCGAGAGCGACGCCGCGATCTCGTCGTCGAGCGGCCCGTGGGCCCCGTGCAACGGCACCGACCACTCGAAGATCGAGTCGCCGGCCGGCAGCAGATCGGGGATGCAGCTGCGCACCAGCGGGTCGCCCGTCAGGTGCTGGTGGGCATCGATCATGCCGGGCGTGACCACGCACGTCGCCGCATCGAGCACCGTCGCATCCGGATACCGCCGGTCGAGTTCGGTGGTCGAGCCGACCGCCACGATCACGTCGTCGTCGACCACGATCGAACCGCCGACGAGCACGTCGCGCGGCGCGTTCATGGTGACGACGTCGCCGCCGCGGATCATCCACTGCACGGTCTGATGCTCTCAGATCGCGCCGACATCGTCGTGCGACCTGAAACGCCCGGGGTCAGGCACCGAACGTTTCAGGTGACGCATCCGTCCGGACGATGGCGGCTACTCGAACCAGCCGAAGACGTCGACGATGAGATCGGCGCTGTCCTGGGTGCAGTACCGCAGCCGGGGTGCGGGCCCGGGGCCGAGCGTGGTGAACGCCGTGGCCGGGCGATCCTGGCCCGCCTCCCGAGCGTTCTGGATGCTGACGTCACCGCCCGCCCACGGGTTCGGGGTGGCACAGATCCAACCCGGTGCGTGGCTGACCATGGTGGCGTTCTGGGCGAGCGCGGTCGCGTTCGGCACGCCGATGGGCTCCAGCGTGACCTGGCCCCCTGGCGGGAGCGGCAGCACGCCGATGCCGTTGCGGCTGTCGGCGATACGCGTCGGTTCGGTGAAGTGCAGGCGGCCGGTCGTGCCCGCGGCATCGGTCGACGACGTGACCCAGCCACCGACGTCGACGACGACGTTGGCCACCTGATAGAGGAAGAGTTCCACCGTGCCGTCGGCGCCGACCGGCACGAGCGCCAGGTTGGCCCGGGTGTCGAAACTGCCGGTGTGGTTCACCGTCGAGGTGGCGGGCAGCGGCGTGCCGCCGGCGTATGCCGTGACATAGCCGGGCGCATCGCTGCCGGGACCGATCGCCGTGACCGTGAGCGACACGGTCTTGGCGCCGGCCGGCACCCCGCCGCGACCCACCACCGGGAAGCGCACGACCGACGTGTTGCCCGTGTCGGCCCGGGTGTAGTCGTTGCCGGGCGCGGCCGCGGCGCGGCTGTCGAGCAGACGCACCGGCGTGACGGCCTGGAATCGACCGGCGGACACCGCGCCGGCAGCCGGCGTGTAGTAGCCGAGGACGTCGACGATCACGTGGACGTCGGCGAACACCTCGACCACGATCGAGCCGGTCGCGTCGACCTGGACGACGGCGGTGTTCGCCGCGACGTCACAACCGCCGACGTTGGCGTTCGAGGTGGCCGGCTTCGCGGTCCCCGGCTTCCAGGCGACGAGGTAGCTCGGGGGCCGGCATTGCGCCTCGGGACCGACGCCGTTGTCGAGCGTGAAGTTGACCAGGGCGGCACTGGCTCCGGCCGGCACGCCGAGGGCCACCGTGCGCGGCTGGCCTCCCACGAGACGCCCGGTCGGGCCGCCGATGGCGTTGCGCGTGTCGAGCACCCGCTGGGCCGCCGGATAGGCGGTGAACGCATAGGCGCCGGGGAGCGACTGGACCGGCGGTTGGGGCAGCGGCGGTGGAGGCGCACCCGTCCCACCGAGGTAGGCCGGACCGGCGGGACTCGTCGTGCCTGCGTTGGGTCCGACGATCTTGCGCAGTTGTCCGTTGCCGTTGTTGACGTAGAACAGCGCCCGTTCGCCGTTGCGCACGCCGAAGGTCAGGTCGGTCGTGACGCTGAGGGTCGTGTCCGCGAACGGCGCGTTGTAGTCGACTGCACCGGCGGCGTTCATCAGCCACATCCGGTTCGTTGCGCCGTCGGCGAACAGGTACGCCCCGTCGTAGCCGGCACCCCACCATCCGTTCGGCACGAACGCGCCACCGACGATGTACCCGCCGACCGTGCGCGGGTAGGCGGTACGCGGCTCGGTGAAGTTCGGGTCGGGCGCGCAGCCGGCGGTCTGGCCGATCGCGCACGGCCCCTCCCGCACCGGCCAGCCGTAGTTGGCGCCGGCGAGGCCGTCGTCGACCTCCTCCCAGGTGCTCTGGCCGACGTCGTCGATCCGGAACCGCGTCGTGGCCGAGTTCGGGTCGAAGGCCGTCCGGAACGGGTTGCGCAGCCCGAGGGCGTAGATCTCCTCGCACACCGACGCCGACTGGCCCGAGCGGGCACACCGACCATGGCCGGCCGTGGTGAGGAAGGGATTGCCCGGTGCCGGTTGGCCGGTGGTCGTGACCCGCAGGATCTTGCCGCCGAGCGAGGCCCGGTTCTGGGCCCGCGTGCTGTCGCCTCCCTCGCCGACGCTGAGGTAGAGGAAGCCGTCGCGGCCGACCTCGACGGTGCCGCCGTTGTGGTTGGTGGCGGCCCATGCGATGTTGTCGATCAGCACCACCTCGGACGCGGGCAGGACGCACGCCGCCGCTCATCGTGAACTTCGAGAGCGTGTTGGTGCACACACCGGCGCGCGGGCGCGTCGCGTAGACGTAGATCGTGCCCGTCGTGGCGAACGCCGGATCGAGCGCCGCGCTCGAGCAGCCCCCGTTCACCGTCCGCACAGACGTCGATCGTCCCCGCGGCACTGACCGAACCGTCGGCGGCGACGCGCCGGAACGTACCCGTCTTCTCCAGGACGAGCAGGTCGCCGCCGGGGAGCACCTTGACCGCCGTCGGCTGCGCGAGCGTGGCGACCAGCGTGTCGGCGAACCCGGCCGGAACCGCCAACGCGGGCGAGGCCGCGGGCACCGCCACCAGGCCGGCGGCGAGCAACGCCGCGGCCGTCACGACCAACGACTTCGACCGTGACGTGAACCGTGACCTCAACATGGACAGAGTGCGCATCGGGTCTCCTCGATCGTGCCGCCGTTCGGTTGGCCAAACGTACCAGCGATGACCAGGGCACCCCGTCGGGCGGGAAGCGATCAGCGGGCCCCTTGGTACGGTGACGCGATGCCGTCTCCGAGCTCGACCAGCGAGCCGCATCACGTCGACCGACCGGCCACTCCCCGTTGGACCCACATCGCCCTGCGGGTCGCCGACATCGACGCCACGATCGAGTGGTACCTGAAGTACACCCCGCTCGAGCTGCTCGAACGGCGCGAGGACGCCGACGGATACGGCGCATGGCTCGGCCACTCCGACAACTCCGAGCATCCGTTCGTGCTCGTGCTGGCGCAGTTCCTCCCCGACCACGATCCCTTCGCACCGTCACCGATCAGCAAGCTCGCTCCGTTCAACCACTTCGGCATCGAGTTGCCGAACCAGGCCGACGTCGACGACATCGCCGCCCGTGCCGAGGCGGAGGGCTGCCTGGCGATGGCCGCCAAGCAGATGCCGTCGCCGATCGGCTACATCTGCATGTTGAGCGACCCCGACGGCAACCTCGTCGAGTTCTCCTACGACCAGGGCGTCTACGAGAAGGTCCGCGAAGTCTGGGGGTGACATCGCCGCTCGAGGTCGCGTTGTCGTATCTCGACGCGCTCGGCCGGGACGACCCCGATGCCGTGGCCGCTCTCGTCACCGACGATTTCCACAACGAGCACCAGAGCGCCATCGGCTCGGGCTGCACGGGGCGCGACGCGTATCGAGCGCGGCTGCCCGGGTTCATGGCCTCGCTCCCCGACCGCGAGTACGTCGTGATCGAGACCATCGGGTCGACGGTCGCGGCGAGCGACGGGTCACCCGACGACGGCGAACAGATCGTGGCGGTGCGCTACCGGTTGCGGGCCGACGTCGACGGCACCCGGATCGACATCCCCGGCGTGATGTGGTTCGGGGTGCGTGACGGGTTGATCGCGCGCCGGATCGACACGTGGGACTCACTGACGTTCCTCCGCCAGACCGGTCAGGAACCTCCGCCTGTCGATGGGTGACGGCCCCGCCCCGGCTGACCGCGCGTGTTCCGGGAGTTCGCCACTCGCCTAAGGTCGGCAGCGTCGCTTCGAGTACGGGAGTCGGGGATGCGAAATGCGTTGATCGTGGCCAATCGAACCGTCGGCGGGGACCAGCTCGAAGCGGCCGTCCACCAGCGTCTCGCCACGGGCCCGTGCACGTTCCATCTCGTGATTCCCGTGTCCGGAGTCGTGTCGTCGGCGGTGGCCGTCGGGTCGGCCGCCTCCGACACGCTGCCGATCACCCCGCTCGATTTCGTCAACGAACGCGACCTCGCCGAGAAGCGGCTGCGGTTCGGGCTCGACTGGCTCCGATCGCTCGGCGCCCACGCGACCGGCGAGGTCCTGCCGGAGCCGGACACCGTGGCCGGTGTATGCCGGGCCGTCGAGGAACACGGCTCCGCGGAAGTGATCGTGTCGACCCTGCCGACCACCGTGTCGCGATGGCTCCGCCAGGATCTGCCGCATCGCCTCGAGCGCAAGGTGTCGGTGCCGGTCGTCGTGGTCACCTCGACCACGACATCACCGGGGGTGTCGCCATCGGCGGCCACGCCGAAGCCGCCACCCGTCACGCCCTGATTCGTACAGATGTTCGAACGGTAGGCTGGGGTCGAGCGTTTCAGAAAGAGGACGACCCATGGCCATCAAGAAGCAGCCCGCCACACGGTGGTACGACGGCAGCACTCCGATCGAGGAGTTGCCGCCGACCGAGCAGCTCGCGCACGCCTTGGTCTCGCAGTACGGCGATCTCGCGCCGTCGGTCGAGCGAGTGATGGAGGCCGAACTCGACGACGACCAGCGCGGCCGCGCGCTGCAGGCATTCAGCGATTCCCTCGGCCGCCCGGGCGACCCGAACCGCGACCCGCGCGTCGCCATTGCCAACGCCCTGAAGTGACCGCCCGCCGGAGGGCCGCACCCTTCCGGTCCCACGAGTAGCGTCGCGCCCGATGGCGCTCCTTCATCGCGCGACGTTGTCGCCCACCAAGGCCGAGATCATCTCCGCATGGCTTCCCGGGCAGGCGTGGTCACCCGGCCGTCACGGATCGCTCGAACCGGCCCCGATCGAGCCGGCCCCGATCGAGATGGTCGGTGCCTACCGGTTCGACGACCCTGAGGGCCGCGTCGGCTTGGAAGTCCACCTCGTCCGATCGAACGACGTACTCCTGCAGGTGCCGCTCGTCTATCGCGACGCACCGGTCGATGGCCTCGAAGGCCACCTCGTGGGCACGATGGAGCACTCGGCGTTGGGCCAGCGTTGGGTGTACGACGGCCTCGCCGACCCCCTTTTCATCGGCATGTTCGCCGGCGCCGCGTTGACCGGGACGGGACAGGCGCTCGGCATGGTCGACAACGCGGGTCGCTGGACCGTCGTTCCGACACCGGTGCACCTCGAAGGGGGCGGATGGTTCCACGGCCCGGTGGCGGTCGACGGCTTCGAGAACGTGTCCGACGACGAGGACTGGGCCCTGCTGCGCAACGATCGACTCGAACTGCGGGTCGCCCACCGACCCGTCGCCGGTGCACGGCCCCCGATCGGCCTCACCGCGAGGTGGCCAGGACAACTCGACCCGGTGGTCGTCGCCGAGGTCCGCGACCGCGCCGAAGCCTGAACCCGCCTGCACACTGCTCGCGCGTTCTGTCGACAACCTGGGGTTGTCATCGTGAGAACGACAACCTAAGGTTGTCGCATGACCGAACGATCACTCCCGCCGTCGATCCGTCTCGACGATCTCATCGCCGCGATCCGCAAGGTGCACGACGATGAACTGGAACAGCTCACGTCCGCCGTCGTCGCCGCCGACCACCTCGACGAACTGGCCGACCACCTGATCGGGCACTTCGTCGATCAGGCACGGCGCTCGGGTGCCTCGTGGACCGAGATCGGTCGGGCCATGGGGGTCACCAAACAGGCGGCCCGCAAGCGCTTCCTGCCGAAGGACCCGGGCGACGTCAACGATCCCGACGCCGATCGGGACTTCAGCCGGTTCACGCCGCGCGCCAAGAACGCCGTGATGGCTGCCCACAACTCGGCGCACGCCGCCGGGAGCGACGAGATCGTTCCTGCCCACCTCGTGCTCGGCCTGCTGAGCGAGCCGGACGCGATCGCCGCCAAGGTCATCGCGGCCACGATCCCGCTCGACACCGTGCGGGACGCCGTGACCGCAACGCTGCGAGTGCAGGGCCCGGAGGCGAGCGGACCGGAGGCGAACGAGTCCGGCGGCGGCCTCGTGCCGTACGGAGCGGCCGCCAAGAAGGTGCTCGAGCTCACGTTCCGGGAGGCGCTCCGTCTCGGGCACAACTACATCGGCACCGAACACATCCTGCTGGCCCTCCTCGAGGTCGAGCCCGACGACGGAGGCCTCACCGCGCTCGGTCTCGCCAAGGCCGACGTCGAGGCGCAGATCGTGTCGCAGCTCGCGACGTTCCACTGAGCGATCGGGTACGCCGCGCCGCCCGACGCGGCGACTTTTCCGATCCGCGTCAGTCGTCGGGCAGGGCGGCGTACTCGCGCTTGACGTTGCGGTACCAGCCCATCCCCGCCCAGGGCTTCTTCCAACGACCCTTCATCGCTTTCGCCGCTTCCTCGTGCGAGGCATCGCCGGCCGCGCTCATCGCCTTCAGGTGCGCGTCCTGCGCCTTGATGATCTCGTTGGCGTCCTTGCCGGAGAACCGCTCATCGCAGGGTCCGCCCAGGTCCTTGCACGACATCGACTTCATCGCGTCTCCTCTCAGGCCTGGGCGATGCGCACGAGATTGCCGGACGGGTCGCGGAACGCGCAATCGCGCGCCCCCCAGGGCTGCGAGACGGGCTCCTGCAGCACCTCGGCGCCGGACGCTCGTACCTTCTCGAACGTCGAGTCGAGGTCGTCGGCGCCGAAGATCGCCGCTTGCAGCGACCCCTGCGTCACGAGCGACAGCAGGGCATCGCCTTCGGCCTGGGACCGCCCGCCGTGCGGCTGGAACAACACGATGTCGACGTCCTGATCCGGGGCACCGACGGTGACCCAACGGAACCCGTCGGACTCGACGTCCATGCGCACCTCGAGGTCGAGCGCGTCGCGGTAGAACGCCAACGCGGCGTCGGGGTCGTGGACCGGGATGAACATTTTCGAAACGGTGACTGTCATACGGGCAACCGTACGACGGGGCCCGGAGCATCGCTTCTTCGATCCTGCTCGATGTCGCAGGGCCCGTGTGTCACACCGTGGCCGGCCGGCGCGGCGGGCGCGTCACCACCTTCGTCACGCACGAGGGCACCCCCTCGAGATGACGGTGGTCGCGCGCCCGGTACTGCGACGGTGTCTCGCCGACGATCTCGGTGAAGCGGGAACTGAACGAACCGAGCGATGTACAGCCGACTGCGACGCACGTATCCGTGACCGAGGTGCCCTCGCGGAGCAGAGCCTTCGCCCGCTCGATGCGCCGCGTCATGAGATAGGAGTACGGCGTCTCGCCGTAGGCCGCACGGAACTTGCGCGAGAAGTGCGCTGGTGACATCAGGGCGGCACGCGCCATGGCCGGCACATCGAGTGGCTGCGCGTAGTCGCGGTCGATCCGATCGCGCGCCTTGCGCAGGTGCACGAGGTCGGCGATCTCTTCCGACGTCACGATCTCGACGGTATCCGACGAGACGCCGAGACGATCGACATCGACCGCTCGGGCCGGGCCGGGACGTTTCGGATCGGGTGCCTGAGGGAAACGCGCGGCCGAAAGGACTGATGTGATTCCCATGACCGAGAACGAAAACACCACCGAGACCGACCAAGCCTGGGCCATCGTTCGCGATGGCACCGAGTTCGCCGCGGACGTCAAATTCCTCTCAGAGGATCAGGAGTGGGGGCCGCTCGACACGGCGATGACCTTCGCGTCCGAGGCCGAGGCGAACAACGGCGCCGAGACGCTCTGTCCCGCCTTCATGCCTGGCCATGCCGAGGCCGTGACCCCGCTGCTCGCCCGTTCAGACCAGACGCAACGCCTCGACCGCTGACGACGCCCCGGCCGACAGGAACCGTTCCATCGCCTGCCGCGGCGGCCCGAGGTCGAGGCCGTGCGCCTCCAGCCACGCGTCGTCGTAGTAGTTGTGGCGGTACCGTTCGCCGCCGTCGCAGATCAGCGTCACGACCGAGCCGGTCGTTCCACGATCGAGCATCTCGCCGATCAGCCGGAACGCTCCGCACAGATTGGTACCCGTCGACCCGCCGACCGACCGCCCGAGGCGCTCCGAGGCGAGACGCATCGCCGCGAGGGACGCCGCGTTCTCGACACGCTCCATGCGATCGATGACCTCGCGGATGAAACTCGGCTCCACCCGCGGACGCCCGATCCCTTCGATCCCCGAAGGACGTGCAGACGTCAGGTGCCGGTCACCCGAGTCGAAGTAGTCGGCGAACACACTTCCCGGCGGGTCGACGACGCAGAGCCTGGTCTCGACCTGGAAGTAGCGGATGTAGCGACCGATCGTGGCCGCGGTGCCACCGGTGCCGGCACCGACCACGACCCAGGCCGGCACGGGGTGGCGCTCGAGGGCCATCTGTTCGAAGATCGATTCGGCGATGTTGTTGTTGCCGCGCCAGTCCGTCGCCCGCTCGGCATAGGTGAACTGATCGAGGTACACGCCGCCGCACGCGTCGGCGAGCCGGGCTGCTTCGGCATAGATCGCGGAGGCGTCCTCGACGACGTGGCAGCTGCCACCGCACTGCTCGATGAGCGCCACCTTCTCCGGTGAGATCGACGCCGGCACCACCGCGACGAACGGCAGCCCGAGCATGCGCGCGAAGTACGCCTCGCTCACGGCGGTGGAACCGGACGACGCCTCGATGATGGTCACCCCTTCGCCGATCCACCCGTTGCACAGTCCGTAGAGGAACAGCGAGCGCGCCAGCCGGTGCTTCAGCGATCCGGTCGGATGCGTCGATTCGTCCTTCAGGTACAGATCGATGCCCCAGGCCGGCGGCAATGGAAACGTGACGAGATGTGTGTCGGCCGACCGTCGCAGGTCGGCCTCGATGCAGGCGATCGCCTCGATCACCCACTCACGGTCGTGGGGCTCCGAGTGGAATCGCGCGTCGCGGTGATCGGCGCCGGCTGGGTCCATCGTTCAGCCGTTCCCGACCGACGCGACCACGAAGTGCTCGGTCCCGAGCAGACGCTCGAGCATCGAACGAGGGAGCAGATCGGGGTCCATCGCGTACTGCGATCGGTGGGCGGCGAGTGCCGCGATCTTGCGATCGAGCGCGTCGGTCACATCGATGGAGAAGCCGTCCGCGACCGCGGCGCCGGGCATCGGCGCCCCGGACGTCGATTCGTCGCCGAGCGTCACGACGGCGCGAGGCCCACGCCCTGCGATCCGATCGTTCTGCCGCCCGGGTGCGAGGACGAGACAGGTCACGTCGTCGCTGGCGATGACATGCGCGTTGCGCGGGAGACCCGACGCCAGCCCGTCCTCACCGAAGAAGCATCCGGCGCCGAAGGTCCGCCGCTCGCGCATCTCGCCATCGTCCTGCTCGACGACGACGACGACGGAGCCCGACAGGATGCAGAAGAGCTCACAGGCCGGTTCGCCCTGCTCGATGATGAACGAACCCGCGGGGAACCAATCGACGTGCAGGTGGTCGGCGGACACGCCGAGCATGGACGTCCCGTCCGTGAACAGCTTGAACGCGTGCCCGAACGCGGTCGTGCCGACGAAGCGTTCGGGGTGCGAGGTCAGCCAATCGACGATGGCGTGGACGATGATCGGGCCACGCATCGGGAACCGGGCGTGCAGCAGTCGCGGTGGATCGGGCGTGACGCGCAGCGCCTCGATCGTTGCCAGACAGGAGGTGACGTGATCGGGATGGCCCGTTCCTCCGTCGGGCCCGAACGTCACGACCACGTCGGGTCGGAACTGTTCAATGGCCTCGTGCACCGCCGAGGCGACCACCCCGGGTGGGTGCGAGGAGAGTCGGCCGTCTCCGAGGTCCAGGCATGTGGCGTCGTCGACCCCCAGCTCGGCCGCGGACTGTTCGAACTCCTTCCGCCGGACCGCCCCCAGCAGCCGTCGGGTCGCGGTCGACGCATCCCGGATCTGGCCGGCTTCGCCCTGCGTCAGTGACACGATCGCGGTGACGGCTCCCGCTCCTCCGCAACGCGCGATGGTGCCGCCGACACAGAACACCTCGTCGTCGGGATGCGCGAACAGTCCGAGGACACGGGGGGCTCGACCCGTGGGAACAGCGGAGCCGAACACGTCGGCAAGATCGTCCGGTTGCCAAGACGTCCGAACCGTCGCCCCGTCTTGTCGCTTCTCCACCCGGTCTCTCCGTTCGTGCGTTCAGTCGCACCGTTGGAGTTTGCCCGATTCGGCGCACGGTCGGCTGTGGACTCTGCTGCGAGCGACTGTACCCCAGTGCTGCCGCCGGGGTCTCAGCCCGTCGGACCAGCGCCCGTGGTCAGGCGGTGACCGGTACGCCGTCAGCGGTGGCCGCGACGTGGCGGATGTCGGATTCGTCGAACGTCGTCGTCCAGCAGGCGAACTCGAGCAACGTGCCGTTCGGGTCCTTGAAGTAGAGCGAGCGGACGAACACGTCGCCGTCATCGGTCGCCGGGTCGTAGTGCGGCTTGTGGCCGCCCTCGAGCGAGTTCGAGTGGTTGGTGATCTCGGTGACGGCGACGCCCTTGCTGCGCAGCTTCACGAGGTACTCGTCGATCTTCTCGGGCGCAACGTCGAAGGCGATGTGGTTCATCGTGCCGATCCCTGTGACGCCGTTGCCGACCGGCCGCATCTGGTCGTCGTAGGTGTTGTGGATCGAGTTGCCCGGGATGCCCTCGGGTGCGTTCGGGAACCAGAAGAACGCGATGGCGTCGACGCCGTTGCCCATGTCGAGGAAGAAGTGCTGACCGCGGCCGCCCGGCAACTCCAGCGTCTTCACGAGTTTCATCCCGAGCTTGTCCTCGTACCAGGCGACGGTCTCGGCCATGTCGCGGCAGACGAACGCGACATGATTGAAACCTCGCAACTCGAACTCGGCGTTGGTGTTCTTCGTTCCGGCCATGGCTCCATTGCACACGATGACCGCGCTGGAGGCAAGCGGCCCGCGGTCGAGCAGGCGTCGCACCCGGTCGGGGTGCGACCGACGGTGCTGCGTACAGTCGGGCCATGACCCGACTCCGTCAGATTCCTCGCGCCGAGGTCACGTCTCCGGCCGTGCTGTCGATGTACCAGCGCTTGTTCGGCGACCGTGATCCCGTCGCCGAACCCGGCACAGCGACCGGAACACCCGGAGACTGGTGGACCGTGTTCGCCAACTCGCCCGACGTGCTCGAGCACGCGGCGCGCGGCTTCGGGCTGTACGCCAGCCCCGACCGCAAGGTGCCGGGCGAACTGCGCGAACTGGGCCAGACGCGCGCCGGCTGGCTCGTCGGCAGCCAGTTCGTCTTCTCGCAGCACTGCAAGGCGTGCCGCGGCTACGGGTTCTCCGAGGAGAAGATCGAAGCGCTCAAGGCGTGGGCGGTGTCCGACCTGTTCACGCCGCTGGAGAAGGCGCTGCTCGCCTACACCGACGCCCTCGTGCTGGCCTTCGGCCGCGTCGACGAGGCGATCTTCGACGCCCTGCGGGAGCACCTCAGCGACGAGGCGATCATGGAGTTCACCTACATCACGATGATGTACACGATGCACGCGGTCATCTGCCGTGCCCTGCACCTCGAGTACGACAACCGCGACGATCCGATCGTCGAGGTCGCCGCCCCCGAGGGATACGTGGCCGAGAACCTCGGGCGCCAGATCGCGTACGGCATGGATCGAGCCGCCCAGACCGAGGAGTAGTCGCCCGCCCGTCACGACACGATGCAGTTCGGCCCGGTGCCGTGCGCTGAACGTCAGCCTGGCGGAGTGGTGGCCATCACCAGCGCCTCGCCGGCCGACGCTCCGGGCAGGATCTCCGGGAAGCACCACGTCGCGCCGGCCGCGGCGAGCGCGTCCGCATCGGGATGGGTGCCGCCGACGAGTGCGACGTCGATCTCACCGGCAGCCAGGTCGCCGGCGCGCAGCGCGCTCGTGACATGTTCGCCCGTCCATTGGTCCGGACCCACCAGTGCCAGACCCTCCAGTCCGTGGCGGCGCACCCGCCGCGGACCGGCGCTGAGCCCAGCCCGACTCGCGATCCAGATCGGAACGCGGGGCTGTTGGATCCCGGCCGCGGTGGTCACCCGACCGGCCGCGCTCGTCACGGGGCCACCGGTGAGCATCTGGCCGAGCAGGTCGATCCCGGCATCGAGGACGGCCGCGCGGGCGCGGTCGTCCGTCGCCGGCTCGTCGAACAGCGAATACTCGCCGTAGCTGTCGACACCGAGGCCCAGGCCCAACACCATCCGGCCACCGGACAGGCGGTCGAGCGATGTCGTCGACTGGGCGACGAGCTGCGGCCGGCGGCGCGGCAGGGCGGTGACCATGGTGCCGATCATCACCCGCTCCGTCGCCGCGGCGATGGCCGCCAGCGTGACGAAGGGGTCGGCGAACGGGACCAACGTGCGGTTCCACAGGTGGTCCCACACGAACACGGCGTCCCACCCGGCCTGCTCCGCGGCGAGCGCCAGTTCTGCGGTCAGTCCCGGATCGTCCAAGTCCCCCGACAACGAGATGGACAGGCCCCAACGCACGTCCGCACCGTACCTATCGGCAGCTCCTCACCATTCAGGCGTCGACCTCGGCAGGGTGACCGATCACATGGTGCACCGGAAGAATCGTGTAGCGCTGGATCCTGCTCGGCGCATCGATCTTCAACCACTTGGAAACGGTCCGCGGCAAGGTCGACACGATGATCTCGTCGAAGGCATCAGCACCGTCGCGCACGAGCACGTCGGCGACGGATTCGACGGGGCTCTCGCTGCCGACCTCACCGGTCACGGTCAATCCGGCACCGGCGAACCGGCCCAGCGCGTCGTCGAGCCGGCGGAGGGCGACCCCGCGGTCGTGACTTTCGGTCCAGGTCAAACCCGGTTCGCCGTGGTGGACGGGTACGAGCAGATGGAACGTCGCCTCCTCCATCCCCGCCCGTGACGTCAATTCCTCGAGCAACTCCCGGCTGGACAACGTTTGATGTGCAACGACGAGATACCGGCGCATCGTCAACCTCCGATCGCATTCGGTCGCGTTCAGAGTACGCCTGATCTCGCGACGGCGGTAGGGGGTTGTCGTTGCCGCACGACTGGTCCGGCGTCGTCGGACGACTGGCTACCTGCTCCGGTCGGCGAGGACGGCGTCGAGACTTTCGTAGCCCTCCGTCACCCCGGTCTCCATGCCGCTGGCGACGAATGCGTCGCGGTCGGCGAACGAGTCGACGAGCGACGTCGCGGTCAACAGCGTGTGCCCGTGTTCGAGGGCCTCGAAGCGCAGCTTCTCGAGGGCGACGCCGTCGGGCATGCCTTCGAAGCTGAACGTCTGCACGATGAGTTCGCCCGGTCGGATGTCGTGGAAACAGCCGCGGAACCCGGCTTCGAAATCGTCTCGGGAGATCGTGTAGCGGTACGACCCGCCGGGCCGGCAGTCGAAGTGATCGATGTTCATGAGGGAGTCGCGCGGCCCGTTCCACCGGGCGAACAGCACGGGGTCGACGTGTGCTTCGAACACCGCCTGCGGCGGAGCGGCGAATTCGCGCACGATGCGAACGAGTGGCACGTCGGTGTCGACGATGATTTGAGTGTCGAAGGTGGTGGTCATGTCGATCGGCCTTTCGAGATGTGCTTGGTGGTCGGATGGGGATCGTGATCGGACCGTTCGGCGAGGAGTTCGTCGAGCCGCTCGAACCGCTGTTCGGCCTCTCGTCGATACCGCTCGATCCACTTGGTCATGAGGTCGAAGACCTCGGCCTCGAGGTGGGCCGGACGGCGCTGCGCATCACGAGTGCGGCTCACGAGGCCGGCCTCTTCCAGGATCTGCAAGTGCTTCGAGACGGCCTGGACGGACATGGCGTGCGGTGCGGCAAGGTCGACCAGGGTTGCGTCCGCCGAGGCCAAGGTGGCCACCATCTCTCGTCGAGTCGGGTCGGCGAGAGCCGAGAAGACTCTCGAGAGTTGGTCGTTCGCCACCGTTCATCTCCTCAACTGTTCGGTTGAGAACGACGGTAATGCGTTACACCGATGTTGTCAACCATTTGGTTGAAGATGGTGAGGGCCGGGGTTCAGCCGCCGGACAGGGCCTGCATCAACACGACCTCGTCGGCGGGCGTGACCGGCGCGGTGAGGTCGCGACAGCGTTCGCCGTGCAGCCAGACGATCATGTGCGGTCGCATCACGCCCTGCTCGTCGACGACGCGGAAGGCCATGCCCGGGTACCGCTGGTCGAGGTCGTCGAGCACCTCACCGACGGTCGTTCCGTCGGCGAACACATCCTTCGCGCCGGCGGTGTACGAACGCAGCGGCGTCGGAATCCGGACGCGGATCGAGCCGGTGCTCAGGTCGTCGGTCACGTCGTCGGTCATGGACCCGTCACCCCACTTCGAGCGAGTAGATCTCCGGGAGGTGGGCGGCGATCTGACGCCAGCTCGCGCCTTCGTCGGGGCTCGCCCAGATCTCCCCACAGGTCGTGCCGAAGTACACCCCGACCGGATCGTTCCGGTCGACGCACATCGCCTGGCGCTTGACGGTGAACCAGGCCCGTTCCGGGAGGCCGTCGTCCTGGCGCTCCCACGTGGCGCCGGCGTCGTGCGTCACGTACACCGCGGGTCGACCGTCCGGGCTCGAGCGCGGCCACACGTCGGTTCCGTCCATCGGGAACACCCACACGGTGTCGGGGTCGCGTGGGTGCAGCTCCACCGGAAAGCCGATGTCGCCCACCTCGCGCGGCATCGCGTCGCCGATGCGTTCCCAGCGACTCGCGGGCCGGTCGAGCCGGTAGATGCCGCAGTGGTTCTGCTGGTAGAGACGGTCCGGCATCAATGGATGCAACCGGACGCAATGTGGGTCGTGGCCGTAGGGCACGTCGGGATCGGGCAGGAAGTCGGCGGCGAGGCCCGCATTGATCGGTGCCCAGTCGGCTCCGCCGTCGGTCGACTCGAACACGCCGCCGCCCGACAAGCCGAGGTAGATGTGGTCGGGGTCGCGCGGGTCGATGTTGACCGAATGGAGCATCGAGCCGTCGGGTGTGCCCTCGACGTCCGGCCACTCCGCCCAGGTCGACCAGTTGGGATGATCGTTCCACCCGCTGACCGGACTCCACGTGTCGCCGTGATCCACAGTGCGGAACAGACCCTGGGGCGACGCTCCGACGAACCACGTGCCGGGCTGATCCGCCGGCCCCGGGGTGAGCCAGAACACGGCCCGCACCGAACGGCCGTGCGCATCGCCCGGTTCGAACGCCGGTGGTCGGGTCGATTCGATCCAGGTGGCACCGCCGTCGTCCGAACGCATCACGGTCGGCCCGAGGTGACCGGTCCGAGCGGCGATCAGCACCCGTGATGGATCTCGGGGATCGGCCATCACGTGCTGAATGACGTGGCCGAGCATCGTCGGTTCCGACAGTGTCCACGCATCACGCCCCGAGGTGTCGGAGGTGAGCGTCCACGCGCCCTTCCGTGTTCCCACTCGCAGCGTCACGACATCGGTCGTCACCGCATCGGTCGTCGTGATGAGAGTGGTCATCGTCCCTCCGATGTTCGCGAGATCGTGCCCACCCATCTTGCCCCATCCGCCGACATGCCTCGATCGCGCCGCTCAGGGCGGACGGTGAACGATGGGAATCGACCCATGGTCCTCCGTCGCGCGCGAGAGGACTCGAAAACGACAGATCCCGCTCGGCCTGCGGCCGAGCGGGATCACGATGTCTGGATCAGTTGGAAGCGGTCTTGCCCCGGGAGATCCGACTGAAGGTCACGCCGGCGGCCAGGAGGATCGCACCGACGACCCCCATCGCGAGTGCCGCACCGCCGGTCACGGGCAGTTCGCCCTCGGCTGCGGCGACGCCCGACGGTGTACTGGTCGCTGGGGCGGGGCCGGGCTCGGCGACCTGAGCGGTCGTCGTGGTCGGCTCAGTAGCCGTTGGAGCCTCGATCGCCGTCTCATCGGTCGGCGGAGCGAGAGTCACCAGTTCGTCGATCGGCGGCACGGGGGTCGCTGTCTCGTCGATCGGCGGCACGGTCGTGGTGTCATTGTTGGCGGCGCGGTCGTCGTCGTGTCGTTGTTCGGCGGCGCGGTCGTCGTCGTGTCGTTGTTCGGCGGCGCGGTCGTCGTCGTGTCGTTGTTCGGCGGCGCGGTCGTCGTCGTGTCGTTGTTCGGCGGCGCGGTCGTCGTCGTGTCGTTGTTCGGCGGCGCCGTCGTCGTCGTGTCGTTATTTGGCGGCGCCGTCGTCGTCGTGTCGTTGTTCGGCGGCACGGTCGTCGTCGTGTCGTCATTCGGCGGCACGGTTGCACGACTCACCTTGAAGTTGTCGGTCTTCGTCTCTGAGTGAGGGAATGCAGGGTCGCTGCTGACCCACAGCTTGTACTCGCCACCATTGTTGGTGGTGTCGGCGTAGCCCGGTGCGCCGTCATGGCTCACAATTGCGCTGAGCTGATAGTGGAAGTTGCCGGCGGTGATTTTGATCGAGCCACTGCCGAGCAGCTTGCCGCCGGGTGTCGTGACCTTCACGAAGTACGTGCCGTCGACAAAGTCGTCATTGTGTACGTCGGGTCCACCGTTGAGCCACACGTCGTCCTCGGACTCGTAGATGTTCTTGTTGATCGCTGTACCGGTGGCGTCGGTGGTGAAAATTGCACCGCCATTGGTGTGCGGCGGTGCGTCGAGCGGCGAGATTGTCGCCTCGTCCTCGATGGCGCTTCTGGTCTGCGGTATTGCCGTCGCTACCTCGTTGAGGGGTTCGGCGCTGGAGTCGAACAGAACGGCGGCCGGTTCGACATCGGCCGGTTCAACAGGTGCCAATTCTTCGGCGACCGGTTCCGGTGCGACGGGTGACAGTTCGTCGGCGGCCTGTTCAGGGGCGCTGTGGTCGGCGGCCGGTTCGATAGGTGCCAATTCTTCGGCGACCGGTTCCGGTTCGACGGTTGACAGTTCGTCGGCGGCCTGTTGAGGGGCGCTGTGGTCGGCGACCTCGGTGACGGCCACCCCCTCGGAATCGCCTTCGGCCATTGCAATGGCGCCCGTCGTGGTGCCGACCACGAGAGCGGTGGCGGCGGCGACCGACAGCAGCGCAGCGGCCTTGCGCAGTTTGCTTGATCGTTTCGGGGTGAACACCGGTGATCTCCTTGCTCATGCCGAATGCCGTTGCATCCGACCTTGAGAACCATGGTAACGGAAACACCTTGGTTATCAACCAACACGGGGCACCATGTGACTCGGGTTCTAAGGCATACCGAAAGGGGCCGAAGCCAGGACTTCACCGGATCAGGCCCAAGAACCGGACCTGCTCAACGCCACTGCCCGTTCGCCGACTACACGCTCATGACAACGAGTGCCCGACCGGCGTTACGTGGCGCCGTCCACGCGGTGCTGGAGCCCGGGCGCCCAGTGTCCGGCGTAGCGATCGCGCAGCTCGGGAATCCGCCAGTCCTCACCGGTGATCACGCCTCGACACGTCGCCGCACCGCACGAGCATTCCATTCGAAACGTCGGATCGTCCGAGATCAGGCCGTAGTCGATCGTGAGTTCCTCACCGGCGCCGACCGCGCGCCGAGTCACCAGGTCGAAGGCGCCCGTCGGCCAGATGGTCGGATCGCAGTGGTGATTGCCGTAATGCACGACGGTTCCTGCCGGCAGCACGATGTGCAGGTCGTCATCGACGGCAAAGGTGTCCACGTAGTGCTCCGGTGGGGTGTCGGCGAAGAGCTGGTGGAGTTCGGAGGTCGTGACGAGACGACCTCCGAGCCGTATCACGATGACATCGGCATCGATGGCTGCGGAGGCGAACAGCCCGAGACCGTCGACCCTCGAGGACCGGACCTCGATGGCCGGATGTGTCCACACCTCGAGCGGCCCGTCGCGCTTGGAATCCACGACACCAGCCAATCACCGGCGAGTTCGAGACCCGTCGCGAGACCGTCGACTTCGTGAACCTGGGTGCTATGTCACTCGTGCGGGCGGCAGCTCTCCGAATCGAGCTGGGTCGATTCCGTATGGAGCGACGACGTTCGCGACCAGGGCTTGCCGCTCGACGGGTGCGGCGCCGACCGCCGCGATGAGTTGGCCGGCCCAGCGTTCGATGGCGGCGATCGTGTCGGGGTCGATGAACCGACCGTTGATGTCCATCTTGGTGCGCGGTGCGGCGATGCTGAGCTTGTTCACGACGAGCGCCCCCTGCCAACTGAGCGTGCGGATCACTTGCTCGAGGGCGAACTGGCCGCCAGTCGTCCCGGCACTGAGCACCACGAATGGTCGGTGGTACAGCGACGCTGACCCAACGAGCCAGTCCAACGCATTCTTCACGACGCCGGCGAGACCACCGGCGTACTCGGGCACGGCGAGCAGCACCCCGTCGCACGACTCGAGTGTCTCCCGGAACGAGTCGACCACCGGACCGGCGTCGTCGACGAGCTGCGGCTGGAACGCGGGCACCTCGGCGAGCCGTTCAACCGGCACGACGATGTGGTCGGCCGTCCTCAGATGATCGACCGCGATGTCGAGGGCAGCCCGGTTGGCCGATGCCGCCCCGAGACTGCCGCACATGCTCGCGATCCGCACCCGCGGAACGATACTGGTGCCGTCTCCGCGACATCACCGGTGCGGTGCGATGGCTCCCGGCGAATCATGCCAGGTAGATGCTGGTGGAGACGATGGGAATCGAACCACGACCGATGATTGCAAATCTGAAAGTGGCCGTCTCACGACCAGCACTGCGGCCTTGTCGACGAACTCCGGAGAGAAGTCGGTGTCGCTGACGGTCGACGGCTTCACGTGAGCACGCTCGACCCGGTCACGATGTCGCGACACTGATCGGCGGCGGCGTGGATGACCACACCGGTCAAGTTGAAGTCCTCCAGCACCGAACGCGCGCCGGTGGCACCTCGCTCGAGGGCGACCTTCGAGACGACCTGGGCCCACCACAACGTCGGAGCGACCGCCGTCACCGATTCGAGATCCGTCGCCGCGGAGACGACCGTGGCGGCATCGACGAGGTGATGAATGTCGGCTCCACCCCGGCGCCACCGCCAGCGCCTCGTACTGCTCGTTGCCACGCCGCCCGCGGCGAGCGCGATCGTGGCCGCTCGCACCGCACGGTGACCGCTGTTGTCGATGACGATGTTCCAGACACCACCGGACCAGTTCTCGCCGGCCACCCGAACATCACGACCGAGTTCGACCTGCACCGCCGCGGACCCGGCGTCCAACAGCGCTGCGGCGACCATGTCACCCGCCAGGCCCGTGCCGATGCCGCCCGGATCGAACCGGGCTCGCTCCGGAAGCCGGACAGCGCAGATCTCGGGGTACAACTCGATCGGCTCGTCACTGACCGGCCCGCAAACGACACCCTGCCGCGAGTCTGGGCACGACCGCCAGAACCGGTCGGAGATGAGTGGGTCTGCGTGATCGACGACCAGCGGGTTGAACATGCCGGCCGTAGCGCGGCGGGCCTGCTCGGCACACGAGATGAGTTCGTAGGTCGGCGGTGAGACGATCGACAGGCTGCCAGCAGACGCATTGAGCGAGCCGATCTCCGTGTCGGGGAGGAAGCGGCTCCATCGCCGTTCGAGCGATCGGACAATCTGTTCGCCACGCGCCGCCAAGGCGTGGTCGGACGCAATGATGCGACACGGGCTGCCCATCGCACTGAAGATGACCATCGAACATGTCTGCACCGAGCTTCAACCTGACGATGCGGACACCGGAGGCGAGCCGCCATCGAACCGTGTGGTCGCGAGAGCGACCAGGCCCACCGACGGCGAAGCGGCCGCCGGTGGGCCCAGTGGGCGCGGCGGGCCGAGCCGAGGATCGGCGGCGGGCGGAGACGCCGATCCAGCTCGCGACGCACGCGCCGTCCGACGCCGACTGCTCAGCAGCCGCGCGATCCATGGCGGGTACACGACGCCGCGTGACAGCCAGGTTGGGTTCGTCACGAGATCTCCACGGCGTCTCTCGACTCGATGGGCGCATCGCCGAGTGAACCCGCGGTGGGCGGCGGCGCCACTTGGCGCGTCGATCGAATGCGTCGCCGACGGCCGTGGAGGACGAGCCCGACCCCAGCGAGCGACAACATGCCAGCGGCAACCGTGAGGACTCCTCCGATGGGTGCTGACGACACGACCGGAGCGTGGACGTAGGACTGCGGGTCGGCCTCGACAATCAGGCTCGTCCGGCCGTCGGGCCAGTCGGCACGATGGACCGTCGCTTGCACGGTGTTCTCGCCTTCGTCCAGTTGCACACCCTCGATGTACGCCAAGCCATCGGCGCCGGGCGCTGCCGTCAACACGTCGTCACCGACCCGCACCTCGATCGCCGTCACCGGGCCGGGGTTCGGCCGACGTGTCTCGCCGATGCGCAACTCGATCGTGTTGATGCCCGGCCGACCCGGGATCGCCCGGGCCTGGAGGAGGAGATCGTCGACCTGCCGTGCCGGCTGCACCACCGGCGCACGATGCGCGCGATTCGTGAAGCCGGGATCGATCGCCGGGGTCGCCGTGGCGATCCCCGCACCGAGGAGGGCGACCACGGCGAACACAGACAGTTCGAGGCGCGCCAATCGAGTCGTTCGAGCACGACGAGCAGCGAGGCCGAGGAGCACGCCGATTGCCACCATCAACGTCTTGGCGGTGAGCACGACCCCGTACGGCGTCGCCAGCAGTGCCGTCGTCGACACCACGAGGCTGCTGGCGAGCAACAGACCGGAGACCACCGTGACGAACGCGCCGGCGACGGCCGTCCGGCTCATCGTCCGAAGCGCCGACCTCGTCGCTACCCGACCGGTGTGCACGGCGAGCACGACGGCGAGCACACCGATCCACAAGCCGAGCCCGACCAGGTGACCGGTCTTGGCAACGACGGTGAGCGCGTCGAGTGACCCGTCCAGGGCGCTGTGCCCGCCCCACGCCGCGAGCACCGCCAGATCGACCACGCCGAACCAGCCGAGCAGCTGTCGGTGGGTCAGATCCCTCCTCATGCGGACCGGACCGTCGAGCCACACCGCGCGGTTCGGCAGCTCGCTGACCGCCACGCAGCCGAGGGCAACCGCGAGGGGGACGAGGCGCTGGGCGTCCGATGTCCGCAGGACCGTGCCGAGACCATCCACCAGAGGCCCACCCAACGCGACGGCCCGCGCCATCAGGACGGTGAGGCGACCGACGACCACCAAGGCTCCTCCGGCGATCGCGACTCGGCGCAGGCGCACCGGGCGCGCCGTCGGAAGGTCGCGGAGCCGGGTCCGTACCGCGACCACGCCGATCAGCAGGCCCAATCCGGCCGCGAACAGCCAGCGCGCGCCTGTCTCCATCGGCTCGGGGCCTCTGACGACCGGCGGACTCGGACTGGGAGCGACCTCACCGATGGCGAAGCTCGTGCGGGCGACCACTTCGTGCAGGTCTTCGACATCGCGTGCCTCGAGGTGCACTTGGTACGTACCCGTGCCGAGTGACCCGACGTCGACCACACACGCGGGTCGGGTCGGCCGGATCGAGCCGAGACGAAGCGCTCGGTACGTCCCCATCGCGGGCGGACGTGACCTCGACCGCGATCCCGTCGGCCAACATCGGTTCGGAGAAGGTGAACACGATCTGTTCGGGTGACTCGACGAGCGCCGACCCGTCGGCGGGGACGACCGACTCGACGATGGCGTGGGCACGCACGATGCCGCCCGGCACGAACGCAGCCACCACGAGCGCGGCGATTGCCGTCGCGCCGAGACGGAGACGGTGTCGCCGCTGGCTCACGGGCCGATGTAACGGGTCGTGGTCGAGGAGAAGCCGTCGAAGTACTCGGTGCCGCTGACCCCCGACGGGATCGACTGCGGGCCGAGCCGCGCCGCGTCGATGCGTCCGGTGCCGTTCGTCAGACCGGAGAGTGTCGAGCCTGGCGTTCCATCGATCCAGAGGCCGATCGTTCCGTTCTTGGCCGACCCGGTGGCCGCCGACCAACCGAGTTCGATCGAGTGTGGTGCATCGCTGATCGCGGCCCATGCGCCGTACTTGACCGTGCCACTGTCGAGTCGCGCACCGCTGCGGATTTCGTAGCCGGCAGACACCCGGCGGACCTGGACGACGGCGATCGCGTTGCCGTTGGCCGAGCGTCCCGCGAGGAGCACGTGCGTCTGGCCGGAACCGATGACCACGCTGTTCGGATCGAACTGGAACCGGGCGTGATAGCTGGTGACCGCGTTCGGTGAAGCGTCTTCGACGTACGAGTCGACGCGGTTGGAGATCGTGGCGCTCGCCCCGAAGGTGCCGCTCAACGCCGCGCCGGTCTTGACCGAGAGGCGACCGCCGTTCGACGCGGTGGTTGACCATTTCGACGTCGAACCGGATTCGAACCCGTCCGCGAACAGCACGTCACTCGGCGGCGCCACCGTCGTCGTCGTGGTGGGCGGCACGGTCGTCGGCGGGACAGTGGTGGTCGTGGTGGCGGCACGGTCGTGGTCGTGGTGGGCGGCACGGTCGTGGTCGTGGTCGGCGGCACGGTCGTGGTCGTGGTCGGCGGGTCGTGGTCGTGGTCGGCGGGACGGTCGTCGTCGTCGTGGTCGGCGGGACGGTCGTCGTCGGCGGCAGCGTCGTCGTCGTGGTCGGCGGCGGGCTCCCCATCGCGGCGAAGGCTGCGGCGACATCGATGCGACCTCGTCCGAACACGTTGTCCGGACCGGCCGCACCGATGTCAGCCGCAGTGCCGAGCAACGCAGACTCGGAAGCGGGCACCGAGTCCGGCATGCTGCTCAACAACAGTGCGATCGCGCCCGACACGGCCGGCGCGGCGATCGAAGTTCCACTCCAGTAGCCGTACAGGCCGTGGAGATCCGTGGTCCACACATTGACGCCGGGAGCGACGACGTCGGGATAGGTGGTCGGCGACTCGCCGCAGGCCGACGGGCCCCGACTGCTACCCGACCAGATGCGGTCGCGGCTGTCGATCGCACCGACGGCGATGGCCTCCGGGTAATTTGCCGGGCTCACACTCGTGTTGGCGCCCGATCCGAAGTTTCCGGCGGCGAACACGGGCACGATGCCAGCGGCTCGCAGCGCCTGCAGGTCGGCGCGGAACTCGAGGTTGCAACCGGGCGTGCCGAACGACCACGAGTTGTTGACGATCGCCGGAGCATCGGCCGTCGTCGGATCGCCGTCCGGATCGAGCACCCATTGCATGGCGAGATGGATCGCGCTCGCGGTCGCGTTCCCGTTGTCGTCGAAGATTCGTGCCGCGATCCAGGTCGCACCGGGTGCGACACCGATCGTGGTACCGCCTGATCCACCGCCGACCATCACCCCCATCGTCGCCGTGCCGTGGCCACTGGCGTCGAACGGCGCGATGTGCTGCCCGTACGGGTCGTACCAGGAGTTCGCTCCACCGCGGTAGTCGGCCGCGAGGTCCGCATCGGTGAGGTCGACACCGGAATCGAGGCTGGCGACGAGCACACCGCTGCCGTCGACGCCCTGCGCCCAAAGGGATGGTGCGTTGATCTGGCTGATCTCCGGTTCGGGGGGAGCGGTCGGTGTTCCGGCCGGAACGACGTCGATCGCATCGGGCGTGATGCTCGCGACGTCGGGACGCGCTGCCAGTTCGGCGATCACGTCGGGGGTCGCAGTGACGACGATTGCGTCGATTCCCCAGAGCGGGGTGTAGGCGCGAACCCGTCCTCGGGCCCGGTGCCCGTCGAGCGCGCGTCGCACCGACGCCTGCGCTCGCGTCGCGGTGTCGCGCAGTTCGCGTACGACGGCGCGTTGGCGTTGGGCACGCGTGCCGCGACCGGCCGTCGAGAGCGACGCCTGATCGCGCAGCTTCACGATGACGGTGACCTCGCCATCGCCCGCCGAGGCGACGAGCCGAGCGGTGGAATCCTGCGGCATCTGGACGTGGGCGGGTGGCGCCGCTTCGGCGGCGGCCGAAAGGTCGGCCGAGCCGAACGGCACGATCGACGACATCAACGTCACCGCGACTCCACCGGCGACGGCACGCCGGATGAACGATCGATCCGCCATTGGTTCGGTTGCCTTCCGCTTGGTCATGGACGGGTCACTGCTGCACGGTGAGGTGCGGGATACGCACGCCGTTGACGACGAATGCCACGGTCGATCCTTCGTGGACGGCATTGGCGACGTTGGCGTAGAGGAAGAAGTACGACGCACCGGTGAGCAGCGTGAGTTGGTGCTTCATACCCTTCGCCGACTCGAGCACCTTGGTGGAACCCTCGACGGCGAGCATCGGCATGTCCTCGACCTCACCGAACAAGGCCGTTGCCTTGTCGGCGTCGGTCACTTGGAAACGCAGCTCGATGAGGCCCCCGCTGGCCAGCAGACCGACCACGTCGAGCCGAACCCCGTACTGCGATTCGAGCTGGTCAGCGGTGATCGCCGTACTGCCGTCGATCGCCGCGTTCGTGTCCGGCCGTGTCTGCCACACCGCGAACGCGGCGAGCAACGAGACCACGACGAACCCGGCGATGATCAGCCGCTTCGTACCGAACCGCTTCTTGCGCTCGGGCACGACCGACCCGTCAGGGCCCGGCTCCTCGAGCCCCAACGTTGTTTCGTCGATGGCCATGATCAGTTGACCGTGATCAGAACGGTCGCGGTCGACGTCACGCCGTTGAGCGTCTCGGTGTATGTGAACCGATAGGTGCCAAGCTTCGAGGTCCGGCGTGCGTTGGTGCTGCTACCGACCCCGGTCAACGTCACCCGGTAGGCACCGTTGGTGCAGATCGTCTGCCCACCGATCGCCGGCGTCGCCGCGGTGCCGGCGGAGCCTCCCTGACAGGTGACGGCCAGGGTTCCGGAACCGCTGCCCGACGTTCTGACGGCTGCTGTCGTGAGCTGCACCGTCCGCCCGGCAACACCCACCGGTTGGTCGTTACTGAGCACACCGTTGCCACTGATGACGTTGATCTGCTGCGAGGCGCTCGTGTTCGCGGTGATGGTCTGGGCGTCGTTGAGTGCGAGCACCACGGAGAGCGGACTGCTGGTGACGGCACTCCAGTTCCCGGCGACGTCCTTGACCCGGACGTACACGGTGTGACTGCCCGCGGCGAGCGTTGCGGTGTTGACCGTGGCGTTCGTGCCCGTGAAGTTGACCGGGTTCGCCGGCGGGGTGGTCGTGCCGTCGATCCAGTACTGCGCGCCGGCCACACCCGATCCTGGGTCGCTGGCGACCACGTTGAGGGTGACGTTTGCGGCACCTGCCGCAATCGTGTTCGGCGAAAGTGTCGCACTGCTCAGGACCGGAGCCGTCTTGTCGACGATCAACGCCGTCGATGCCGTGGGGCCCCAGTTCCCCGAGGCGTCCTTGCCCCGGACGTAGACGTTGTGTGATCCCGATGCCAGGCCGGCGATCGTCGTCAACGGGATGTCGACGGTGACGCCTTCGGTGAGGGAATTCCAGGTGCCGTCAGACGGCAGGAAGATGAAGCCGGTCCCCGGTGTCCCGACCGTGTCGATGAAGCCTTCGGCCGCGACGACCTTCGAGATCGTGTCCGTCGTCGACGCCGTGACCCTGACCGCCGGCGTCGACGAGTTGACCCCGACGGTGCCGTTGGTGGCGGTGGGATTGGCGGTGACCCCCGAGGTGGTCGGGCCGGTGTTGTCGATCGTGAGGGTGATCGATGCGTCCGGCCCGATGTTGCCCGACGAGTCGATGGCATGGACTCGGATCGTGTGGTCTCCTTGGGCGAGGCCGGCGGGGATCGTGGCGTCGATGCTGGTGGTGACAGCGCCAGGCGTTCCCACTGCCATCGGCGTCGGGACACCACCGTCGATGGAGTACTCGGCGCTGGAGATGGTCGAGCCGCCCGTGGCGGTGTCGGAGGCGGTGGCGTGCAGGGCCACCGTCACCGTCCCGTTCGTCGGATTCGGCGTGAGCTTGAGCCCGGTGGATGCAGGACCGACATTGTCGGTCGAGACGACGACCGAAGCCCATGGGCCCGTGTTCCCGGCCGAATCCGTCCCGCGCACCCGGATCGTGTGCGATCCGCCGCCGAGGGGGCCGAATGTCGCGGACACGTCGACGTCAGGTGCAGGCGTGAAGCCGGTGAAGGGGACGGCTGCTCCGTTGTCGATCGAGTACTGCGCCGTGGCAACGATGCTGCCACCGGTGGTGGCGTCGCTGATGTGCGCGTTGATCGTCGTGCCGGTGCCGACAAGGTTGGATGCCACCGGCCCGGTCGTGTCGTTGGAGTTGACGGAGCCATCGACCGTGAGGAACGCCGTTGCGCCGCCATACGTGACAGCGGCCGTCGAGGCCGGTCGCCGATTGCGGTTGCGCAGTTGGAGGTTGCCGTCGAATACGGCGAGCTTCGTACCGGGAACGGCGTTGGCAGAGACGTGCAACACGGCGTCGGCGGTCTGGCCCGGCCCGACGGTCTGCGCCACCACTGAGTACGGCTGGGCGAGCGCATGACCGTCATCGGCCATGATGCGCTGGTTGCCACCGAGCACGCTCATCGAGTGGTAGCTGATGCCGGCATTCACGTAGCGCAGCAACACGTCGGAGCCGGGCGCCGCCGCTCCGAGCTGTGTCGTGGCCGGATAGGCGGTCCCGTTGATGAGGGTGTACTTCGGCGCGAACTTGCGCATGTCGAAGCCGGCCTTGTTCGCCGCCCCGTTGAGCGCCGGATCGATCTCACTGACGAGAACGACGGTGTCGCTGTCGGAGCCGAACGAGTTCCCGGTCGGTGGCAACACGACGAGTGCCCCGTAGAGGCCCATTGCCACCTGGTGGGGCGAGTTGGCCAGCGGACCGGCCTCGTAGAGGAAGGTGCCGACCTCGTTGGCGGTGAACGTGTAGCTCCTGGTGCCGCCGTTGCTCGCGGCCCCGACCAGATCGGTCGGCATGCTCTGGACCGCGAATGACGAGCGAGTTCGTCTCGGCGAGGTTGTTGTGCAGCGTGATCGTCACGGCGTCACCCTGGTGGGCCACGAGTGTCGGCCCGCCGGGCTTGGCGATCGCGGACCCATCGGTGCTGTAGCCCCACACGGCGACCGAGGCGCCGGGCAGGCTGGCCGTGCCGGTGACCGCGTAGAGGTCGTAGCCCACCGGCGCCGCGTGCGCGGGGGTGGCGGCAGGCACGACCAGGCCGACGAGCGCAGCGGCCAGCGTGGCTCCGATGGCGGCGGTCCGACGCGCGATCTCCGCCGCGTGGCGGAGAGGAATGAGTGATCGACATGGTCGTCTCCTACTTCGGGCAGCTGGTCGTGGCGGGGTCCGGATCGATCCGCATGTACGTGATCGGGCCGGTCATGTTCACGCCCCACGAAGTGATCTGGTAGAGGGCGTGGTTGTGCGAGATGATGTAGTACTCACCGCACTGGTTGAGACTCTGGTTGCCCGGGGGTTGGGCGCCGGTCACCCCGAGATACGGGCTGCCGCTGTAGAACATGCCGAAGACCTGGTTGGCAACCTGCGGCACTTCGACGGGCACCGGATTGGTGGTCTCGTCGTAGTGCTCGGCGTCGTACCAGCGGAACAGCACGTCGTAGGTCTGGTTGGGCCCGATGTCGATGGCGAATTTCTCATAGGAGAGGTCCTCGCCGGCGCTGCTCACCAACGGATTGCCGTCCCGGCCGATGACCTTGCCGTTGTTGCCGTGCGGGTGGAACGGGTACGTCTCGGTGCCGACGTTCAAGTACCGGGCCAGGCCACCGTACGGGTGGCCGAGGTCGTGACCGGCAGAATCGGCTTCACGCACTTCGGCCAACGCACCGTAGGGCTGGTTCGGCAGCCACGCTGCGCCGTTGTCGGCGATCGAGTCGGGGAAGCCCCGACCGTTCACCAGCCAGTAGCGGGGGTGGTAGTTGTCGAGGTTGTAGTTCGAGGTTCCGCCGGCGTCCTTGCGTTCGATCGCCTGATTGAGATACGGATCGATCTCCGACAGCAGGACCATGAACTCCTCGTCGTTGTTCGCCCCGGTCGAGTTCGCGACCGTCGTGAATCGGTCGTCGTTCCCCGCAGTCGGGGTCGAGGGATATGCGAGGTCGGGCTGACCGTCGGGTCGGACGATCAACGCACCGAACAGGCCCATGCGGACCTCGACGTCAGGGTCGGTACCCGACTCGTAGAGGAACGTTCCGGCGTGATCAGCGACGAAGCTGTAGGAGACCGTGCCACCGCTCTTGGCCGCCGACTGCGTGAGGGAGGTCATGGTCGACAGGTCGGCCGGGTTCGAGAACTGCGGGGTTGCCGGTGCCCCGTTGGCCGACACGTCGGTCTGGCCCGGGAACACCATCGACACGTCGCGAGGCAGCGTGTTGGTGAGGTTGATGGTGACGGTGTCGCCCTCGTTCACACAGAGCACGGGGCTCGGGTGCTGGAAATGGGCGCCGACGAGCTTGTAGCCGTACATGTAGACGGTGTTGCCGTCCGGCAGGTTGATGTAGTCGCTGTCGGTCTCCATGTCGAACGTCGGATTCGTGCCTGGCGATGTCGTGCAGACGATGCCGACGTCGGGTCCGTCGAAGGCCGACGCCGGCGACGTGCCGTTGGCGGTCGCCGCGGCGACGGTCGCCATGGCGACGAAGCCGCCGACCCCGAGGGCGAGGAGTCGGCGGCGATGGGGTGCAATTGGGTTCATCGTGGATCCTCTTTCGTGCGCAGCCATGGCTCAGGTGTTCGGCACGGTCTGGGGCGGCAGGGTGCTCGCCGGGTACACGCGGATCTCGGTGGCTTGCCCGCCGAACCCGCCGGGAGCGAGGTTGTCGGTTCGCAGGAACGCCCGGTTGTAGAGCATGTAGACGTCGTATCCCGCTCCGCTCGATCCGGTTCCGCCCGTGAAGGCCGGGGCGTCGATGATCACGTCGAAGCTCTCACCGGCGTTGAAGTTGATGGTGTTCGTCGCGTAGCTCGTGTCGGTGCCGTCGCGGCCGGCCATCAAGGTGGCGTCACGGCCGACGACCCGCATCGTCATCCCGTCGATTGTCATCGCCGCTTCCTTGAATCCGAGGTTCGAGAAGCGCAACGCGACGCGATCGCCCGCGTTGCACGTCACGAGGGACGACAGCGGCTGGAATTGGAGACGTTCGAGTCCGACGTTCGGCAACAGCGTGCCATTGGCGTCGGTCGCCACGGGCATGTAGGGCTTGGTCCACGGCTGGCCTGGCGACCAGCCGTCGCTGTAGGGAGCATTGGGTGCGAGCGTGTCGGGGTACACGCGTCCGTTCATGAGGGCAAAATCGACGTGGTAGTCGCTCCACTCGGGCAGTTGGATGTGGGCATCGGCCCAGTGCGCCTCCGCCCACACCTCCGAGAGATGGAAGGCGAACTCTCGGTCGTACTGCGTCGAGATGTGGTTGTAGAGGTACTTGGCGTTGTTGGTGACGTTGAGCTTCGGGCGGACGAACACGAGGCCGTTCATGCCCATGTGCACGTGCTCGACGTCTTCGACGTGGCAGTGGAACATGTACGTGCCGGGATCGCGAGGCCGGTACACGTACCGGAACACCGTGCCCGCCGGGACCGAAACCGAGCCGGTGGGCTCACCGTCGAAGAACGGGATCACGTTGCGGAAGCCGTGCCAGTGCAGCGTGTGGGCGTCGAAGAGATCCGGCCGGTTGGCGAGGCCGAGGTTCGTGATGTCGACGACGAACTCGTTGTCCGGGTTGTCGTCGAACTCGTTCACCCAGAACAGCGGAGCGCTGTGTTGGGCGTGTTCCTTCTGAGCGAACCGGTTGGGTGCATCGAGCTCGGTGATGTTGCGGAACCCGAAGACGTAGGTCGTGAGGTCGGTGCCCTTGCTCGCAGCGATCGGGTCCGGGTGGAACGGCGGGATCGCCGGCGTCTTCGGCAGCCCGATCCAGCCGTCCGTGCCGCCCATGAACATGTAGCGGTCGGGTTGGATCGTCGCCATGTGGTTCTCGGCCGACACCAGGCCCGACGAGAAGGGGTGCAGGAGCTTGATGCCCGAACCCGCGGCGACCGCGACCACGGCCGCGCTGCCGGCGTACCGGAGGAGTTGGCGCCGACCGAAGCCGGATTGTTCGATGGGTGCACTCATCGTGGTGTCTCCCTTGTCGCAGGCGTTCGCATTGGCGTCGTGGTTGCGGTTCGGTCGCCGGCTCACGGGAGGGTCCCGCCGCCGAAGTTGTCGATCCGGGCGTTGCCCGCCGACGTGTTGTTCGTGCCGGAGAACCAGATGCCGATTCGGCCACCCGTGCCCGCCCACGACCCGGTCGAGGCCGTACCGATCACGGCGTTGTTCCGGTAGACGGTGACGGTGCTGCCGGAGACTCGTGCGCCCAAGGAATTTCCGTTGGCGAACGACACTGCAGGAATCGTCCCGATCGTCGTCGCCACACCGCCGGTCACGGTGGCCAACGTCACCGTGCTCGCCTGCCGGTTGTAGATGACCGGATCATCGAGTCGCCGCTGGCCGACGACTTCAGCACGAGACCTTGCTGCACGCCGTTGAGGGTGGCAACGTCGCTGAAGGTGAAGTACGCCTCCTGGTTCGTCCCGAACGGGGCGGCCCAGAGCTTGGGCGGCGCCGCGTTGCCCCGGATCTCGAGCGTGCTCGTGTCGATCCGGTAGCCGGCGTTGGCTCCCGGCCAATTGCTTCCGGGGTTCGGCGAGTTCGCCCGGTTGAAGTTGTCGAGCACGCTCGTGGCCGGGAACGCTGCCGGCGGCGGGGTGGGGACGGTTGCGGGGGTCTCATCGGCCCCTGCATCCACTCCGCCGCCGGCAGGACGTGTGTCGCCGTCGATGTCGGCGACGGGGGCGGTGACCCCGTTCTTGTTCGCCGCTCCCTTGTCGATGGCGATCGATCCCGGCTGGAGGTGGTAGTCGCCGAGCAGGTCGGGTGGGAGGTCGAGGCTGACGAGGATCGCCCCGATGAATGCCGGGTTCGTCCGCCAGCCGTCGAACACGATCACCGTGTCGTACGGCGACTTCACGTTCGGATCGATTCCGACCGTGTTCGTCGCCGACGGCGTGGTGCCGGTCGTCGTCTGCAGCACCGAGTTCGTCGGTGCGAGCGTGCCGCCCCCGTCGAAGAGCCCCATGTCCCAGTTGTTGATCGGGGTCGCATCACCCGGCGCCCCGATTCCGGTCACCGAGGTGGCCCCCCGGGCCCCGGCACGGTTGTCCCAGAAGACGTTGTTGAACAACAGCGGATTGCTGAAGGTCGGCGAGCCTCCGGGGAGCGTCGACTGGAGGGCCGTGCTGTTCTGGCCCGTCGACAACCCGGCCGGTGCCGGCAATCCGTTCGAGGTGACCGCGGTCGCCGTGGTCACGTTCTTCATCACGGTGTTGTTGAAGAAGCGCACGTTCGGTGCGTCGTCGATGGCGACGCCACCACCTTCGTGTGTCGACACGTTGTTGGTGATCATGTTGTCGTAGACGTCGAGCGGGAAGTTCCCGGCCATCAGGAAACGGATGCCGCCACCGTCGTCGTCGGACAGGTTCGACTGGATGACGTTGTCGTGGATGCTCACGGCCCCGCTGCCCGGTGACAGCGCATTCGGGTCGCTCGGCAGGGCGCCGGCGATGATGATGCCGCCGCCCTCGTCGTACGACCGGTTGAACCAGAGCCGGTTGTGGTCGATCGACCCTCCCGGGCTGAGGCCGAAGGCCGAGATGCCGCCGCCGTACTCGGCGGAGAAGTTGCCGCAGATGTCGTTGCCGGTCACCGTGTAGGCGTCCGACTCGGCGAAGAGCCCAATCGCTCCGGCCAGGTTGGTGCCGGCGTTGGCGATGATCCGGTTGTTGGCGATGCGGACGTTCTCGTTGTGGTTCTGGCCGGCCGCGAGGTCGGGTGTGCCGATGCGGATCGTGCCGTAGCTGCCGCCGTTGTTCTGCACCACGTTGTTGGTGATCTGCAGGTTGCGGGCGTAGGCGTTGGCGAAGATCGCCCCACCCTGGGTGACCACGTTGGCCGGGAGCCCGGTGGAGCCTCCGCCGATCTCGTTGAGATTGTTCGGGAAGCCCATCTGGTCGCCGCCCCGGATGTCGAAGCCGTCGATCGACGGCTTGAACCCACCGGTGAAGGCACCGTTCCTCGTGTAGATCGAGATGACCGCGCCGTCATTGATGTTGGCGTTGCCGTCCCAGAACGGGACCGCATCGCCGTTGGCGTCGACCGTCGAACGGTCGGCGAAATACTGGTACCAGTCGGTGGCCACCGGGCTGTCTCCACCGAAGGCGCCACCGTCGATGATCGAGCCCGGCACCGAACCGTCGGGACTACCGGCTCCGATGCCCTGGAGCTTGACCCCCTTCGTGATGATCAGGTTCTCGTAGTACGCCCCTCGTGGGTTCGTCCGGTCGTTGGCCGTCGGTCCGGGGTAGACGACCACGAGGTCGTCACCGGGGCTCGCCGCGGCCGCATCGAGCGCCTTCTGGATGGCATGGTCGGCGGTCGCCGGCAGCGAGTTCACCGGGGTGAACCAGCGACCGGCCGCGGCCTTCGCAGCCGTGTAGTTCGGGTTGCTCGTCTGCCCGACCTCGTAGAGGTTGGGCGAGTAACCGCTGGCGGCAGCAACGTTGCCGCCCCCGAAGTCGTCGACGCGGGGATCGTTGGTCGTGGTGACGCCTTGCAGATTGCCGAACACCCCGATCCTGCCCCCGCCTGCAGCGAACGACGGCGACCAGGGGTTGGCCGTCGTGGTGACGTTCACCGAGCCGATCGCCGATCCGTTGACGTAGACCGTCGTCGTCCCGTCAGCAACCGTTCTGGCGCCGAGTACCGCACCGACCGGCACCACGCCGGGGAACGTGGCCTGAGTCGTCCATGTCACTCCGAGGTTGTTGGTGGTGAGGACCTGGACGCCCGAACTCGTCCGGGCGATACGGAGCGCACCGTTCTTCAATGCGAGGCCGAACTGCGTCTGGGCCGTCCCGAGCTTCGCGATGGTCGCGTATGCCTCTTGATTCGCCCCGGGCGCCGCACCCGCCGCCCAGAGCGTCATCACGTTCGTGACGGGGAAGATGAAGAGGTTGTAACCGGTGATGCTGAGGCCGTTGCTGTTGATGCGGAAGCCCTGGTTGTTCGTGCTCCCGAGCAGCGTCACCCAGTTGCTTCCAAGGCTGTTGTTGTTGCTCCGGTTGAAGTTGTCGAGCGCCGACGGGCTGCTCGGGAACGGCAGCGTCGTCGTGCCGAGCACGTGGAAGGTCAGCGAGTTGACCGGGGTGAGCCCCGTACTCGTCCTGATGCGCAACTGATGCGGGCCGACCGGCGTTCCCGCCGGCACGGTCGCCTCAATCGTGGAGTCGCTCCAGGAGTTGACGGTGATCGGGGAGCTGTCGAGCGCCAGCGTTCCCGCGAGCGACCCGAACCCGACGCCGTTGATCGTGAACGACCCGGAACCGGTCACGTACGGCTTCGACACTGCGTAGAGCTGCGGCACCGAGGAGGGCGCGGTGCACTGGACGGCGACAGCCTGGCCGCCTGGTAGCTGCACCGACACGCCGACCTGGGTCGGAGCGAGGTCGGCCGGGATCGTGTTGCCCGGCATCGCCTCGAACTCGGCCGCGATGGTCCGATAGTCCGGCTTGTAGTTCGTGTTGAGACGCCCCGGCACGCCGGGGTCGTTGCCGACGAAGCGGTACACGTTGGCACACACGCCCGACGGGGTCGGGCAGCTGATGCGGTTGGTCGACGGCAGCAGCGTGTCGAACAGGCCGCCGTAGTCGGACTCGGTCGTGTACACGAGGCGGTTGTCGTGGTCGTAGATGCCGACCGGGGCGAACGGCACGCCGGCCTTCTCGCCGTAGTTGATCTGCTTGCGATCGGTCGAGAAGTTCAGGTCGTCGACGACCAGGCCCCAGAAGTGGGTCGGGATCGGAACGTCGGTGAAGACGTTGAACAACGGTGCGGTCGACTTGCCGTTGGCGAGCGGCACCAACTTCGTGTCGCACGACGGACGCTGCGTCCCCTCGTACGGCGATCCGCCGAGGTCGACGAGCGTCGGGCTGGCCTTCGGGCTCGAGGGCGGAATCGTCACCCCGCCATCGGTGACGGTCGGATAGTTGTCGCCCACGTTGTCGAAGGCAGGGTTCGGATTGCCGTCGGCATCGAAGCGGTAGTTGCCCTGGGCATCCATGTCGGCAACATCGACCGTGTGCAGCGCTCCCACGCAGGCCGGCGGTGGTACCGACGGATAGAACGCATCACCGTTGCCGATGTTGATGTCCTCCTCGGTGGTGAAGTTGTACAGCGGCTTGCCGTACGTGTCGTCCGGAACGACCACGTGGACGAGGTAGTCCGATGCGCCGGGGAGGGTGGTGAAGTCCGTCGGCTGATCGGCGGCGTCGAGACAGACCGGGGCATCGGTCGGAGCGTTCGGATCGAGGTGGTTCGGGGCGAAGCAGCCGTCGCCGAAGCCGTAGTTGCCGTCGACGGTCGAGTACCCCTTCTGGAACTGGACGCCCATCAGTGGTGCCTCGAGGCAGTCGCTGTGCGAAGCGGTGATCTGCTGATCGGCGGGGTAGAGCAACTCGTTGCCGTCGACGTCGCGCGGGATGCAGTCGCCGTCGTCGTTCTGACCGGGCATCTGCCAGGTCTCGGTCTGGTACGTGTTGATCAGATGGTTCGGATCACGGAGGTACGACCCGTCCGGGCCCGAGCACGTAGTTGCCGTCCACGTCGCAGGTCTGCGTGTCCGGGTCGTCACACGGCACCGGCTCGTAGAGCTCGACGCGCAGGTCGGGCACACCGGGCTGCCAGTCCTCGACGGCCGCGTAGCGCGGGTCGAGTTCGTTGCGGGTCGTGTCGTACGACACCGTGCCGACGATGCCGCCGTTGCGCGGATCGACTCCATTCGTGCCCCGCGGGTCGTAGGAATGGACGCCCCAGTCAAGGGTGCCGGACAAGCCGATGATCGGCAGTGTCGACACGTCGACACCGGCACCGACGACCGTTGTGGGGTCCGGCTGGTTGTCGGCCTGGTAGGTGACGCCGGTGGTGTAGTAGAGGTCGTTGTAGGCCTCCATCACCAGCCACTCCGTCATCGGATACGCGCTCTCCATGAAGTAGAAGCCGCAGGCGTCGGTGCTGACCGCGGTCGTACCGCGATCCATCAGCGTGTTCTCCCGGCGCCGTAGCGTGAGACCGAAGTTCGGCACGCCGGTCTCACCCTCACCGGCCTCCGGGCAGCCGTCGCCGTTCGTGTCGGTCCAGTCCATCTTGCCGTTGCGGTTCGTGTCGTTGAACACGTAGCCGCTGTAGGTCGTCCACCAGCCGTTGAGCGGAAGCAGTCCCAGATCGACCACTTCACCGCCCGTCACCGTGACGTTCTGGACACCGAGGATGTAGTCCTGCGGCTCGTCCCACCACGTGATCGTGTAGCTGCCGTCCGGCACGTTGGTGATGTCGAACATCCCGTTGCCGTCGGCCTGCCCGGTCCACACGGCCGTGTCGCCGTTGTCGAGATCCGACAGCGAGACCCACGCGTTCGCCACCGGCTTGTCGACCTTGGCGCCGGTCATCGGCTCGCCACCGATGACGCCGCCCTTGGCCGGGATGTACGACTTGTACGCCTCGACGATGCCCTTCACCTCGCCGGTCACTCCGCTGTTCAGCGAGTCCGACGGCGGCACGTATCCGAAGATGATCGCCGGGAACGGTTCGCCGGCCACCACGAACTCGGTGTCGAGGCCGGTCGCACCCTCCATCACCCACGAGTCCCAGTCGTGGTTGCCCTCGAGCGTGGTGGTCTGGATGAAGTTCTTGTTGTCCGGTGGTGTGACCGACAACGTGTAGCGATTCGTCCCGAGGTTCGGGATCTTGATCTTGCCTTCGATGGCCGCCGTCGCCGGAACGGTGACCGAGTAGTCGGCCGTCCCGAGTCCGATGGGTGGTACATCGTTGTGCCCGGGCAGCGGGTACATCAACACCGGGTTCCCGTTCGGCAGCGTGACATCGTTCGGGCATCGCCCGTCCGTGTCGATCGGCTCGGCGACGCCGATGTCGGTGCCGTTGTCGACCACGTAGCAGTAGCTGAGGCACACTCCCGTGCCACACAGCGGGTCGCCGTACACATTGGTGGTCACGTCGCCGAGGGTGTCCTTGACGAGGCCGGTGAATCCGGCGAGGCCGTGCTCGGCCGGCAGGTCGGGGGCGCCATTGACCGGTGAGATGTCCTCGAACACGGCGGCCTGGACCGTCGCGTCGGGCAACGGAGGAGCCTCGAGTTCGACGACGATCTGATCGGTCGCGTCGAGTGGCATCGTGAAGTGCTGGCCGTCGAGTTTGTAGCCGTCGGCCAGGACGGAGATCAGGTAGCGGCCTGCGGGGATGTCCGCCAGCCCGGCGGTGAGGTCGCCCTGGTCGCCCTGCGTGAAGATCGGGCTCTGGCTGTCGATGCCCATCGACGTCCAGTTGCACGTGTCGGGGTAGCCGGCGGTTTCGGGGGAGCAACCGTCGCTCGGCGACCGCTGTTCGGTCGTGCCCGTGTTGTCGACGTTGATGAGGAACTTGAAGTTCGTCACGGGTTCGCCTGTGTCGGTATCGACCACGCTGATGTTCTGGCCGAGTGTCAGCGTGTTCGTCGTTGCCGCGTGCACCGCCGACGACGTGGCGCCTTCGACGACGGCGAGGGTGCCGGCGAGCAGCATGGCCACGACGGTTGCCAGTCCGATCCGTCGTCGACGGAACCGGGCGGCAGCGGTTCGCTCCGCTCGTTCCGGATGGGCGCGCCGAGTGCGGCGACCCGCATCCCGGACCCCGTCGTCCACAACAACTCCGTCGTGAGCACCGCCCGATGGCAACATCATCCGTCCCTTCGCCTTCCGCCCACACCCAGCGGGTGTCGTGGAGACGATTCAAGATGACGGATCTCGGACGGTGGTCAATCGCTGATCAACGGTTGATCAACAGATCGTCACCATCCGTGACGTGGAAATTCACGGAGAGTGAACCGAGTCGGGGAGGGGCTCGTCAGGGGTCGAAGCGATAACCGACACCGCGCACCGTCACCAGGCGCGACGGAACGGCGGGATCGAGTTCGATCAGGCGGCGCAGCCGGTGGACGTGCTCGGTGACCGTGGCGGGATCCTGCCAGCCCGGCTCCGTGTTCCACACGTTCCGCAACAACTGCTCGCGTGTGAACGCCTGCCGCGGGGACATCACCAGGAACAACAACAGGTCGAACTCGCGATTCGTCATCGGAAGGACCTGATCACCGCGGCGCGCCTCGTGCGCCATGGCATCGAGCACGACGTCACCGACCGAGAACAGTCGCCCCGGTGGTGGCTCGGTCGTGCGGATCGACGCGCGACGGAGCACCGCCTGCACGCGCGCCACGAACTCGCGTGGCAGGAACGGCTTGACCACGTAGTCGTCGGCACCGATCTCCAGGCCGAGCACGCGGTCGCCTTCGTCGCCGGCCGCCGTGACCATGATGATCGGCATCGTGAACCGCTCGCGGAGCGACCGCACGACGGTGAAGCCGTCGATGCCCGGCAACCCGAGGTCGACGATCACGAGATCGACCGACTCATCCACTCGCCGGAGCGCCTCCTCGCCGGACGCGGCGTCGGCGACGATGAAGTTGTTCGCCTCGAGACGCTGTCCGCATGAACGCACGCACATCGTCGTCGTCGTCGATCACGAAGACCGACGCTCGCTGTCCGGACGCTGCCACTCGGATCACCATACGTGTGGGACGTGCCCCTTGCGCCGACATGGTCGGTCGTGGATAATGCCAAGTCAGACACGCGTGCTGGACAATCAGCGGAGCACGCCTGCGGGTCAGCGGGAGTACAAGGTGGACACGAGCCGGGGGCGGCGGTCGAAGGACTCGACGTCCGACGAAGAAGACGCACCGACGCGATCGGCGCGTTGGACTGGAATCAGTGCTTGGCTGGCGTCCGAGCACGCGTCGACCGTGCAGATCGACGCCGCCCTCATCTGGACGACGGCGATGGCGGTGCTGACGCGGGCGGTGATCCTTGGCTTTCACGTGATCTTCGTGCTGCTCGCGGTCGCCGCCTTGATGCTGCCGTACCGGCGATTCGTTTTCCGGCTCGTGCTCTGGATGACCGTGAGCACTCTGCTCGTCATCTGGGCGGTGATCTGGCTCTCGACCCCGTCGGCCGAACTCACCGAACTGCCCCTGCTGACGCTCGTGGTCGTGCTCGTGTTCATGGTCGCCCACGCCCGAGGTCAGGCGGCGAAGGAGAACGACGCCGCGCATGTCGAACTCGGGCGACGCGCCGCGCTCGAACGTGAGGTGCTGCAGCACCAGCTCGAGGACGCCCAACGTCGCGAGCTCATCGGCCGAGCAAGTGCTGGCCTTGCGCACGACCTGCGCAACGTGTTCGTCGCGATCGGCGGCTGTGTCGACGAGGCGGCGTTCGACGAGACGCCGATCGCGATCGGCCAGGGCAACAGTTCAGCGGTACCGACGGCCGTCACGCTGCAGCGCGGCGTGGCTCGACGAGGTTTCGCTCCGCGTCGACGCGCGGCCTCGCGATCATCGACGATCTGCTCTGGTTGGGACGGCAGAACGACCATGAGAACCGGGTGAGCGATCTCGGGATGGTCTTCCCCCAGATCGAGCCGCTGCTGCGCCGGCTCGTTCGCAAGGGCATCGCGTTCCACATGGAGATCCCACCGACCGACACCATCGTCCGGATCGACCGCGTCGGCCTGACACAGGTGCTGATGAACCTCGTCGCGAACGCAAGCGACGCCATCGAATCGAAGGGCACGATCACCGTGTCGAGCCGGCAGACGCTCACCTCGAGCCCCGGCGAACCCAGCAGGACGACATCGATCGTGGTCGGCGATACGGGGTGCGGCTTCAGCCAGGAGGCGATGGAGCGCGCGTTCGAACCTGACTTCACCACCAAGGATGGCGACCACGGCGGCTATGGCCTGGCAACGGTCTGGCAGATCGTCGATCGGTGCGGAGGCGCCGTGCAGGTCGATTCGTCACCCGGCGCGGGCACCACGGTGTCGATCAGGTTCGGCTCGGCCGTGCCGATCGCACCCGAGGACGAACGCACGATTCCCGCAGATCGGGTCGGGCAAGCGGCCGTGCGGGAGGACGCCACCGTTCCCGCCTTGTAGTTGGCGCGATGCCGACTGCGGTGATCGCTCGGGCGGTGCGTCAAGATGATGGTGTCGAGTCCCGCCGTTCCGGAGTTCGGCGGTCGGCCAAGCTGTCGCGGTGACCTCCCCCAGCGAAGAATCAACCCGGCAGGTCGTGCGCCTCGTCGGCGTGTACGACGCCGACAGCACCCTTCGCGGTGAGCTCGCCTACTGGATCGGTGCCCGACTCGGCCGACGGCATTGCTCGCTGTGCGAGATCACCCACGGATCGGTTCGCCGACGACCCGAATGGACGGCGTGCCAAGCAGACCTGCCGGTGCCGTTCGACACCTACCATCGAAACGATCAGCCGGACCGGGTCCGCGATGCGGCGGGCGGTCAGGCACCGGTGGTCGTCGCCCAGACGGATACAGGCCACATGTTGCTCCTCGGACCGATCGACCTCGAGACCTGTGATGGCTCGATCGATCTGCTCGTCGATGCGATCGAACGCTCGATCGAACGCCTCGGCCTCACCTGGGAGCGGTCGTGACCATCCATATCGCGCACCACCCATTTGTCCGTGCCGAACCGGTTGATACATCCCTGATGCATCGCCGATTCGGTGCGATGGTGTCTTAATCGTCGACGTTCGCTAGCTGTCACAATGGCGCGGGCTGTCCCGACGAGCCCGGCTTGCGACCACCGCCCTGATCCCGAACATGAATCACCACCCAGTCCCGCTCTCAAAACCTCACAGGGAGTAACAACATGAGTTCACCAAGCGATCCGGACAACACGTCCTCATTCGACCCCGAAGATCAGGAATCGAACCACGGCGTGGGCTGGTTGTTCTTCGCTGGAACCATCTTGGGTCTCGCGGGCCTTGGACGATTGATCGATGCATTGTGGGCGTTCCGCACTGACAGGGTGTCCGGCGACCTCGAGGGAGGGCTTCTCGGCACGACAGTTTCGAACTACGGGTGGCTGTGGATCGTCACCGGGGTGATCCTGATCTGGGCATCGTTCGCCATCTTTTTCGGATCGCAGTTCGCTCGTTGGTTCGGCATGATCGCCGGCGGCGTGATGGCGGTCTCGTCGTTTTTCTGGATGCCGTTCTACCCGGTGTGGTCGTTGGTGTACACCCTGAGCGGGTTCCTCGTCCTCTACGCCCTCGCGGTCCACGGAGGACCCGACGCGGCCGTCATGTCACGGCGGGACATGAGATGACGTCGCGGACTGCAGGCGTATCATGCCTGGTAGATACTGGTGGAGACGATGGGAATCGAACCCACGACCCCCTGCTTGCAAAGCAGGTGCTCTAGCCAACTGAGCTACGTCCCCGGACCGGGACCCCACGAGTGGGGCGTCCACACGATAGCGGTGGGATCATCCCGCACGACGTCCGGTTGCGATCCCCGATCCGACCGGGCGGGCGTCCGATTCCTATTATCACCCGATGCCACGGATCCAGTTCGGTACCTTCCTCGCCCCCCACCACCCCTCCGGAGAGAACCCGACGCTGCTGTTCCAGCGCGACATCGAGTTCGCCGCGCACCTCGACCGGCTCGGGCTCGACGAGTTCTGGTGCGGCGAACATCATTCGTCGGGCTGGGAGATGATCGCCTCGCCGGAGATGTTCCTGGCCGCGGCCGCCCAGCGGACACACCGCATCCGGCTCGGCACCGGCGTCGTCAGCCTCCCGTACCACCACCCGTTCAACGTCGCGCAGCGCATGGTGCAGCTCGATCACATGTCGAACGGGCGGGCGATGTTCGGTTCGGGCCCCGGCGCGTTGCCGTCGGACGCCCGCACGCTCGGGATCGATCCGATGGTCCAGCGCGACCGTCAGGACGAGGCCATCGGCGTGATCCTGCGGCTGCTGCGCGGTGAGGAGCGGTTCTCGTACAAGAGCGAGTGGTTCGAGCTCAACGAGGCCAAGCTCCAATTGCTGCCCGTCCAGGAGGACATGCCGATGGTCACGGCGTCGTCGATCTCGCCGTCGGGCATGACGCTCGCCGGCAAGTACGGCATGGGCGTGCTGTCGATCGCCTCCAACTCCACCGAGGGGATCCAGGCGCTCCCCACCCAGTGGAGCTTCGCCGAGGACGCTGCGGAGAAGCACGGCCAGACGGTCGATCGGAAGAACTGGCGCGTGATGATGGCGTTCCACCTCGCCGAGTCGCGCGAGCAGGCGCGCAACGAAGCCGTCGACGGTTTGCAGCGCTGGCACAACGAGTACAACGTGTGGACGCTCGGGCGCCCGAACGCCAGCGTCGTGGAGGACAAGTGGGCGCTGCTCGACCAGACCACCGGTGACGGCGCCGTCGGCGCTGGCGCCGCCGTGATCGGTACGCCGGACGACCTCGTCGAGGGGATCCGCCACCTGCAGGAGGTCACGGGCGGCTTCGGTGTCGTGCTCGGCTTCGCCCACGACTGGGCGAATCGTGAGGCGACCCTGCGGTCGTGGGACCTGATGGCGCGCTACGTGATCCCGGAGATCAACGGGACGACGGCGGGGATCCGTGAATCGCAGGCGTACCTCAACGCCAACCAGGCCGAGTTGATGGCCGGTGCATCGAAGGCCGTCGTCAGCAAGATCCTCGAGAACGAGAAGGCGGCCGCGGCGTTGGCAACCACGATGGAGCAGGCCGCCCAGGCCGCAGCAGACAACGCCGCCAAGGTCTCGGAGTTCCGGCCCGGCGCGGGCATCCCCAGCGCCGACTGACCGGCCAATGCGTGATCAATCTGCGCACCTGGGGCGCAGATTGTTCACGCGTTCGGCGAGTGGCGGCGTTCGGGCGGCGGCGGTCAGTCGTCTTTGAGCGCCACCGCGTTCGGGGTGACGTTCATCTTCGGTTCGTACTCGGCGACCTGCACCACTCGCGCTTGGCCCTGGTACTTGTCGCGCAACTGGTCGAGACACGTCGGGCACGGGCCGTAGAAGTCCTCGTTCGTGAGGGTCGTGCACCGGGGACAGTTGAACTCCACCGACCCGAACCTAGTGCGGCGGCATACGATCAACGCCGATGACCGCGCCGACGGAGGAATCGATCGGCGATGAGCGAAGGGACCGAGGGGTGGGCCGTTGGCTCATCGCAACATCAGTTGGTGGAGATCGTCGATGGCAACACGGTGTGGCGCTTCGACACCGAGTTCCTCACCTCGAACTGGACGTGCCTGTTCGGGCGTGGGTGCAAGGGCATCCTCGACCATGACGCCACCGAACTCGGCCAGGGATGCTGCTCGCTCGGCGCCCACTTCGGCGATGGCCCTGCCGGCGAAGCGGAAGCGATGACGGTGTCCGCCTACGCCTCGATGATCGAACCCGAGGGCTTCCAGTACCACGACGTCGCGCGATCGGACACCGTCGACGAGGAGACCGGCGCCCAGGGGATCTTCGGCGATGCGGCACGCACGCACACCCGCGTGGTGGACGGCGCGTGCATCTTCCTCAACCGGCCCGGCTTCGCCGGCGGCGAGGGATGCGCGTTGCACCTCGCCGCGCTCGATGCGGGCGACTCCCCCACCGAGTGGAAGCCGTCGGTCTGCTGGCAGCTGCCGCTCCGGGTCGATTGGCAGGAGATCGACGACACCGCCGAATCGGCAACGGTGCGCCGCTGGTCGAGACGCGACTGGGGCGACCACGGCCGCACCATGGCCTGGTGCTGCACCGAGCACGACGACGGCGGCGAGGCGTACTCGGCCGACGAACGCGTCGTGGACTCGCTCCGGGACGAGCTGATCGCACTCGCCGGCGAGCCCGTGTACGTCGAGCTCCGCCGCCGCCTGGGCTGACCGGGAACCCGTTCGAGCGGCGTCAGTTCGAACGGAGCATGCGCCCGGAGAGGACGCCGGTGTGCTCGCCGTGATCCATGAACTCGTACCCGTTCACGAACGTGTGGTCGTAACCGCCGGCGCCCTGGATGTACCGCCCTGCACCGTTGGGGAAGTCGTACACGAACTCGGGTTGCGGCAGCGTCAGACCCTCGAAGTCGATGACGTTGACGTCGGCGAAGTGACCGGCGACGAGCCGGCCCCGACGGCGGATCCCGAACAGGTCGGCGGTGTCCGACGTGAGCCGGCGGACCGCCTCCTCGATGCTCCAACGCTTGCGCTCGCGAACCCAGTAGGTCAGGAAGAACGTCGGCTGGCTGGCGTCCATGATCTGACTCACATGGGCCCCGGCATCGGCGAGTCCCAGGGTGACGACCGGATCGTCCAGCATCGCCTCCACCGCGGCGAGGTCCTGGTTGAGGAACGGCATGCTGGCGACCAGCCGACCGTCGGTCTCGAGCGCCAGTTCGATGAACGCGGCCGCAGGGCTGACGCCACGCTCCACGGCGATCGCCGCCAACGAATCGGACGGGTCACAGTCGTAACGGGCATCCTCGCCGGGCGGCAGGACGTAGAGCCGCTCCAGATCGAACGGTGTGCCGTGGACGTCGGCCTCGTTGATGAGCGTCTGGCGGAACGCCGCGTCGCGCAGCATCTGCAGCTTGCGCCCGTTGACGGCGGCCCGCAGCTGCTGCCACGACGGCGACTTGTCGAACGGCGTGCGCGTCTCGAGTCCGAACAGGATGCCGACGCCCCGGGCGGTGGTCTGCGGCCGCAGGTTGGCGCCGGCGGTGTTCTCGTCGTGGGCGAAGCCGATCACGGCAGCACTGAGGCCCGGGCGCTTGTCGGACTGCGTGAGCCCGAAGCTCACCGGTCGGCCGCTCTGCCGACTGATCTCACCCATCAACGCGACCTCGGAACGAGAGTTGTCGAAGCGCTCGTTGTCGCGCTCACCGAGACGCATTGCACCTTCGAAGATGCCGGCGCCGTGACGGCCGAGCACCTCGGCGAAGGCCAGCAGCTCGTCGGCGGTGGCGTGGGTGCCGGGAACCGGTCGGCCGTCGGGGACGCGGTGCAGGAACGTCCGGCTGGTCGACACGCCGAGCGCGCCGGCACTCATCGCCTCGTCGACGAGACGGGCCATCGCCACGACGTCGTCACCCGACGCCGGCGACTCGTCGAGCCCACGCTCACCCATCACGTAGGTCCGCAGCGCACAGTGGCCGACGAGCCCACCGGTGTTCGGACCCTTCGGCAGCCGGTCGATCGACTCGTAGTACTCGCCGTAGGTCTCCCAGTCCCAGGGCAGCGCGTCGAGGATCGCCTCGCGGGGGATGTCCTCGACGCTCTCCATCATCTCGGCCAGCACGGCGCGGTCCGCCGGCTTGCACGGCGCGAACGTCACCCCGCAGTTGCCCATCACGACGCTGGTCACGCCATGCCAACAACTCGACGTGCCGATCGGATCCCAGGCGATCTGGGCGTCGAGATGGGTGTGGATGTCGACGAACCCCGGAGTGACGAGGCGTCCCTCGGCGTCGATCTCCCGCCTGCCCACCTGCTGGACCCCGCCTTCGTCGAGCGTGGTGATCTCGCTGATCACGTCCCCGGAGATCGCGACGTCGGCACGGAACGGCGGCGCGCCGGTGCCGTCGACGACGGTCCCTCCTCGAATGACGATCTCAGGTCTCATGTTCCTCCCGCGGAACGCTGATGGCTGACGGCGGGTGCTTGTCTAGCGTTCGCACATGTCGGCGAGGAAGTCAGTCGCGTGACAGTTCGGTGACAGACGATCGCGCAGGCCGTCTACCTGGACGTTTGCCGTCGGGCGTCACGGATGAATCACGACCTCGGCGGCGATCGGAACGAATCCGGCAGCGAGAAAGGCGCGCAGCGACGCCGCGTTGCCCGCCGCGACCTGGGCCCATACGAATGCGTCGGCGGGGACCTGGCCGAGGCCCGCAGCGATCAGTTCGCGCCCGGCACCGCGCACCGCCGGCCCTGCGGTGAGGAGTTCGACCGAGATCTCCAACCGCCCGACGAGCCCACGTCCGAGCGTCACGAGACCCCGTTCGTCGCCGAACACGCGCACGTCCTGCCGGTGCTTCCTCGCCCGTGCGACGCGCGGGTGAGCCTCGAGATCGTCGCGGGCCGCGAGAGCCGTGGCCCGGCGGGCGCCGGTTCCACGAGCGACGAGCACCACGTCGTGCGACCCGATGTCACCGCTCGGGCCGGCCAGCCAGCGGAGCAGGTCGGGCTGGCTCGCGCCACCGAACCCGGTCGCTCCCCGATCGACGACGTCGGCGGTCGATCGCGTCGTGAGCACGAATGCGTGGCCGGTGAACTCGACCACCGCGTGGGTTCCCGAGTCGTCCGGCGGGTGGACTTCGGCGAGGCCGTCGGCCACCGGGAAGCGCCCCTCGGCCGCGGCCTGCAGCGCTTCGAACAGAGCATGCACGCCGCCCGACAGTACGTTCGGGCGATGCGCGTCGACGTGATGACCGTTCCCAAGCCGTTACGCGAGATGGGTCCGCTGGCCCGTTCCACCATCGATGCCGGGTTCACCGGGATGCTGCTCACCGAAGGCGGACGCACCGCATTCCCTGCTGCCACCGCCGCCGCGCTCGCTGCCCCGGGACTCGAACTCTCGACCGGTGTCGCCGTGGCGTTCCCCCGCAGCCCGATGATCGCCGCCCAGCTGGCGTGGGAACTCCAGGAACTCACGGGCGGGTCGTTCCGGCTCGGACTCGGCACCCAGGTCCGGACACACGTGGTCCGGCGCTACGGCGTCGAGTTCGACCATCCGGGTCCACGCCTGCGTGACTACGTGCGCGCCGTCAAGGCCTGCTTCGCCGGCTTCCGCGGCGAGGCGCTCGACCATCACGGCGAGTTCTACGAGCTGACGTTCCTCAACCGGCAGTGGAGTCCCGGACCGATCGACGCGCCGGACCCCAAGGTCGACGTCGCCGCCGTCAATCCGTGGATGCTGCAGATGGCCGGTGAGGTGGCCGACGGAGTCCATGTCCACCCCCTCGGCGAGCCCGGGTACCTGGAGCGTCATGTGGTGCCGCGCCTGGCGGACGGTGCCGCACGCGCCGGGCGCGACCCGGCCGAGTTGTCCGTGATCGTGCCGGCCCTCACCATCGTGGGCGACACGGACGAGGAGATCGCCACGGCGCGCGAACGAGCCCGGTTGTCGTTGTCGTTCTACGGATCGACACCGAACTACGCCTTCATCTGGGACGAAGCGGGGTTCGAGGGGACGACGGCGAGGGTGCGCGAGCGACAGAAGGCCGGCGACTTCGCCGGCATGGCCGCCGAGATCACCGACGATCACCTTGCCGTGTTCGCCACCGAAGCGACCTGGGACAACCTGCCCGACGCGCTCGTCGACAAGTACGGCGGCGTGGTCGATCGGCTGGTGCTGTACAGCGCGGCGGACGAGACGGCGGAGCGGTTCGCCCGGTACGGCGAGGTGGCGCGCCACATCGTCGCCGGCCACACGGGCGAGCGAACGACACCCTGACCGCATGTCGACGATCCGGCGAGCCGGCCCGGACGACCTCGAGACGGTGCTCGCGCTCCACGAACAGTTCTGCGCCGTCGATCATCACCCGTTCGACGCGGTCCGCGCGACGGCAGGCTTCGCCCCGCTCCTCGGCGACGACCGCCACGGCGTCGTGTGGATCACCGAGCGGGCCTACGCCGTGGTCACCTGGGGCTGGTCGATCGAGGCGGGCGGCGCGGAGGGCCTGCTCGACGAGATCTACGTCGACGACCGAGGTCGTGGGACGGGCACAGCGCTGATCGGACACCTGCTCGCCGACGCAAAGGCCCGCGGTCTGGCCCGTGTGTTCCTCGAGACCGAATCGTCCAACGAGCGCGTCCGCGCCTTGTACGCGCGGCTCGGCTTCGTCGTCGACGACTCGGTCTGGATGAGCCGCCCGTTCGTCGCCCTCGACTGAAGCCGGCTACGGGGCGCCGAGCACCCGGTCGAGATACGGGTTGCGGAACGTGCCGGAGGGGTCGAGCTTGCCGCGCCAGTCGGCGAACGTCTGCCATTCGGGATAGCGCTCGGCGAGCGTGTGCGACGACTGGAAATGCAGCTTGCCCCAGTGCGGACGCCCGGCGTAGTCGTTCATGATCTGTTCGACGCCCTGGAAGTAGGCCTCGTACGGCGCCCCGATGTACTGGTGGATGGCGATCCATCCCGACGGGCGGCTGTTGGCGGTGGACAGCGGGATGTCGTCGGCGGCCGAGGCGCGCACCTCGATGGGGAACAGCGGCGGGAACGGCAACGTCGACACGAGTTCGTTGATCCGTCCGATCGCGTCCGGCACGGCATCGAAGGGGATGCCGTACTCCATCTCGACGAAGTGGACGTGGCGGGGGCTGCAGAAGATCCGGTCGCTGCGGTCGATCAACTCGCGCTCGGAGGCCGCGGACGTGACCAGCTTGGCCACCTTCGGCGCGAGCGACGGGAAGCGCCGGCCGACCCGGCACACCGTTCCGAACGCGAGGTTCTCACCGATCCACTTGTCGCGCACGTAGGCCAGCTTCGGTTGCGGCTCGGCCGCCGCGTCGGTGCGTGTGTTGCGCTTCACCTGGCAGCGGCGTCCGCCGGGCATCCAGTAGAACTCGACGTGATCGGTCGACCGCATGATGTTGCCGAAGTCGGCGAGCACGTCGGCAACCGGTTCGATGGTCTCCCGCGCGTGCAGGTTGAAGGCCGGAACGCAGCGCAAGGTGACCTCGGTGAGGATGCCCAACGCACCGAGACCGACCCGCGCCACCCGCAACAGTTCGGGATCGTTGGCTTCGTCGGCACGCACGACCGAGCCGTCACCGGTGACCAGTTCGACACCGACGATGGTGGTCGCGAGATTCCCGAGTGCGGCGCCCGTGCCGTGCGTCGCGGTCGACGTGGCGCCGGCGATCGACTGCCGGTCGATGTCTCCGAGATTGGGCATCGCCAGGCCGTGTCGAGCGAGCTGCTCGTTGAGATCGCAGAGTCGGATGCCCGCCTGCACGGTCACATCGGCGCCGGCGACGCGCAGCACACGCCGCATCGCGTCGAGTGAGACGAGGTCGCCGTCGGTCATCGCCGCGTCGGTGAACGAATGACCACCGCCGATCGCCTTCACGCGCCGGCCGGCCTCCGCGGCCGCACGGACGATGGCCGCCACCTCGTGGGTGCTGGTCGGCTCGTGGACCGCGGCGGGCACGCAGCGTTGGTTTCCGGCCCAGTTGCGCGTGCGGACTCCCATCGGCCGCAGCGTAGACAATCCCCGTTTGCGTCGGGATTTCTGCGGCCCGGGCCGCAGAAACCGCGACGCAAACGAGGATGGAGCGCCCCGGGACGGTCAGGCTCCGTCGAGTACGTCGACCGTGCGATCGAGTTCGTCGACGGTGGTGGTGTAGTGCACCGACAGCCGAACGAGCGTCGGGAGGTCGCGGCGCTCGACGTCGTAGCGTGCCGAGCCGGCCAGCGTCAGCGACGAGTGGATGCGATGTTCCGTGAGCCGCTCGGCCAGCGCCTCCGCGGTCGGCCCATCGGATCGGGCGCGGCCGAACGTGACGATCCCGCACTGCCGGACGCCCTGGTCGTACACGCGCCATCCGGCGTCGACGAGCCGCTCCCGCAGCTGCGCCGCACGTTCGGCCACCGTCACCTCGATGCGATCGGTGCTCCAACGCAGTGCGTGCTCCACGGCGGCGCCGAGGCCGAGCCACGCCGCGTGGTCGTACTCCCAGTACTCGAAACGTTGGGCGCCCGGCACGAGTTCATAGCGGTCGCTCGCCACGAGGTCGGCCCCGTGATGATCGGGCTGCGCGGGGCGCACCCGATCGAGGATCGACTCGCGGGCGTACAGGAAGCCGGTGCCGCGGGGCCCGCGCAGGAACTTGCGCCCGGTCGCCGACAGGAAGTCGCAACCGATCTCGTCGACGTCGAGGTCGAGCTGCCCGACCGCCTGGCAGGCGTCGAGCAGGAACGGCACACCGGCCGAACGGGCCAGCGCGCCGATCTCGGCCGCCGGGTTCACGAGCCCGCCGTTCGTCGGGACGTGGGTCAACGACACGAGGGCGACGTCGCCGCCCTGCAGCGCGTCCGCCATCGCGGCGACCGACACCTGCCCGGATTCGTCGCTGCGCACCCGCTCGACGACGACCCCGTACTCCTCGGCGGCGCGGAGGAAGGCGACCGAGTTGGCGCCGTACTCGTGGTCGTGCACGAGGATCCGCTGCCCCCGCTCCATCGGCACCGACCAGAACGCCGCGTTCCACGCCGCCGTGGCGTTGGCGAAACGAGCGATCTCGTGCGGCTGAGCATGGAGCAGGCGGGCGATCGATCCGCGCACGGCGTCGAGGTCGGCGGCACGCTCGGCGGCCAACTCGTATCCGCCCGCGGTCGCCTCCTGCTGCAGGTACTGCAGTTGGGTGTCGACGACCACCTGCGGCGGCAACGACGAACCCGCGTGGTTGAGGTGGATCTGGTCGAGTTCCGGCGCACAGCCCGGCGTCACCGCACGGGCGCGCGCGATCTCCTCATCCGTCAGTGACGGCGCACTCACGGCAGCTGTTCGAGGGCATCGAGCAACGCGTTCTCGACGACCTCGGTGAGCGCCGGATGGATGTAGAACACCTGCTCGGCGACGGCGCGCGCCGGCGTGTCGAGCTCCATCGCCTGGACGAGGGGCTGGATCAACGACGACGCTTGAGGCCCGAGGATGTGGGCGCCGAGGAGCAGCCCGCTTTCGACATCGACGATCACCTTGGCGAACGACGTCGTGTCGACGAGCGCCCACCCGTAGGCGGTGCCCGCATAGTCGCGCCGGCCGACGACGAACCTCCTGCCCTGCTCCTGGGCCTGCTGCTCGGTCAGCCCGACCGTCGCGATCTGCGGGTTGGAGAACACGGCGCTCGGCACCGCCTTGTAGCTCTGCCGGCGCCGATCATGGGGATGGGCGATGTTCCAGAACGCCACCTTGGCCTCGGCGTTGGCGAGATGCTTCAGCTGCTGGTCGTTGGCGATGTCGCCGATCGCCCACACCCCCTCGACGTTCGTCGCCATCGTGTCGTCGATCGTGATCCTGCCGCGGTCGCGCAACTGGATGCCGCCGGTGGCGGTGTCGAGGAGATCGGTGTTCGGTTCGCGACCGGTGGCCACGAGGAGTTCGTCGACCACGGTCGTCTCCTCACCGCACCCGATCTCGATGCCGTCGGCGACCCGGCGGATCGAGGTCGGCGTGTGCCCGAGATGGAGGTCGACCCGTGTGCCGAACAGCTCCGTGAAGCGCTCGGCGATGTCGTGGTCGAAGCCGCGCAGCATCGTGGCCGATCGCGCGAACAGCGTCACCTTCGAGCCGAGGCCGGCGAAGACGTGGCCCATCTCGGCGGCGATGAACCCACCGCCGATGATCCCGAGGCGGGGCGGGAGCGAATCGAGGCGCATGATCGAGTCGGACGTGTGGAACCCGGTTTCCACGAGGCCGTGGATCGGCGGCACCACGGGCCGCGCCCCGGCGGCGATCAACACCTTCGGGGCCGTGATGACGCGGCCTTCGACGTCGAACACCTTGTCGCCGACGAACCGTGCCGTGCCCTCCATCAGCGTCAGGTTCGGGGTGCCGGTCGCCCGGTACTCGCGGCCGCCCGCGGAGATCGGATCGATCCGGCCGAAGATCCGGTCGCGGATGATCCCCCAGTCGGCGCCGTTGAACTGCGTGTCGATCCCGAGCTTGGCGGAGTTCTGCGCCGACACCGCCACGTCGGCGGGGAGCACGAACATCTTCGAGGGGATGCAGCCGCGATTGAGGCACGTGCCGCCGAACACGTCGCGCTCGACGAGGGCGATCTTCCAGCCCTCCAGGAACTGCGGAATCGAGTTGCCGGATCCGCTCCCGATGATGATCAGGTCGAACTCTTCGGCGCCTGACGACGAGGCGGACGATGACGTGCCGGACGGTGCAGTATCGGTGCTCACCGCACCCAGTCAACCTCGTGCATCCGTGCCAGGCACCGATGCACGACCTTGCGTTTGGAAACGGGGGAACGGTCCGCCACGCTGTGGGCGATGTTGGATCGACGGAGGACGGGCGACGGGTTCATGCGCTGCAGCGACGGGCACGTGCGCTGGGGCATCTACGGTGCGGCCGGCGTGGTGTTCGTGTTCCGGGCCGGCGAGACCCGGGTCATGCTCCAGAAGCGGTCGGCGTTCGCCCACGAGGGAGGAACCTGGTCGTGCGCCGGCGGTGCGCTCGATCTGGGCGAGACACCGCTCGAGGGGGCCCTGCGCGAAGCGTCCGAGGAGGTCGGCGTCATCCCGGGCGAGGCGCGGGTCGTCGGCGAGTACCAGTTCGTGCCGGCGAGCGACTGGACCTACACGACCGTCGTCGTCGAGGTGGACGAGAAGTTCGGCGAATCCATCAACTTCGAGACCGATGCCGTCGGCTGGTTCACGTTCGACGAGGTGGATGCGCTCCCGCTGCACGCCGGGTTCGCGTTCGCGTGGCCCCACGTGCGCGCGATCATTGCCGGATGACGATCACCCGGACCACCACCCGGACGATCAACGGCACCTGCCACCACGACTGCCCCGACTCGTGCGGCTGGACGGCGACCGTCGAAGGCGAGGGTGCCGACTCCGTCGCCGTGAAGCTGCGGGGCAATGCCGCCCACCCGTTCTCGGCGGGCGAACTGTGTCCGAAGGTCAACCGGTTCCTCGATCGCGTGTACAGCCCCGACCGGATCCTCACGCCGCTGCGACGCGTGGGACCGAAGGGTTCCGGGGAGTTCGAGCCGATCTCGTGGGACGACGCGCTCGCCGAGATCGGCGAACGCTTGCACGGTGTGATCGGCACCCAGGGACCCGAAGCGGTCCTCCCCTTCTCCGACGCCGGCAACCAGAGCCTGCTGTCGATGATGGGTCTCAGCGGCCGCTTCTTCGGGCACATGGGAGCGTCGCTCATCGATCGCAACATCTGCGGTCCGACCGTCGGCGCCGGCATGCGGATGACGAACGGAACGGGCCGCGGCATGGACGCGCTGGAACTCGAGCATGCACAGCTCATCCTGCTGTGGGGCGCCAACACGAGGCTGACCAACCGCCACCTGTGGCCGACGATCGAGACGGCCCGCGCCCGTGGTGCGCGCCTCGTGGTGATCGACCCGATCCGCACGATCACCGCCGACGCCATCGATGTCGACCGCGGCGACCGGTTCGTCCAGCCCCTCCCGGGCACCGACATCGCGATGATGCTGGCGATGATGCACGTCATCATCCGCGACGGGCTCACGAACGACGAGTGGATCGCCGAGCACACGCTCGGCTACGACGAGTTGCGCGACGCGGTCGCCGAGTGGACCCCGCAGCGGGCGAGCGCGGTCACCGGCGTCGATGCCGACACGATCACGGCGCTGGCGACCGACTACGCGACGATCCGCCCCGCGGCGATCCGCACGGTGATCGGTGCCGAACACCACGAGAACGGCGGGATGTTCTTCCGCACGCTCGCCTGCCTGCCCGCGCTCACCGGCGCGTGGGCCGAACGCGGCGGCGGCATCGCCAAGAGCGTCGGCTCCTACAGCGACGCTCTCATCGACGTGCCCACCTTCATCCGGCCCGATCTCGGCCGGAGCGACGCACGTCCCGAACCTCGCACGTTGAACATGAGCCGGCTCGGCGAGATCCTCACCGCCGCGCACGCCGGCTGCGAAACGGGACCAGGGGTCCACGCGCTGGTCGTGTGGAACTCGAACCCCCTCGTCATCGTGCCCAACGCCGAGCTGGTCCGCCGGGGCCTCGAACGCGACGACCTGTTCACGGTGGTCCACGAACAGTTCCTCACCGACACCGCCCGGTACGCCGACATCGTCCTGCCGGCCACCACCCAACTGGAGACCGACGACGTCGTGCTGCCGTGGGGACATCTCTGGGTCGGCTGGAACGGGGCCGCCATCGACCCCGTCGGCGAGTGCGTGTCGAACACCGAGCTGTTCCGCCGCCTCGCCGCGGCGATGGGCTACACCGAGCCGGCACTGTTCGACGATGACGCCACCCTGCTCCGCCAGGCGCTCCCGACGATCGACCTCGATGAACTGCGCTCGGTCGGCTGGGTGCGCGCCCCGTATCCGGATGACGGTCGTCCGTTCGGCGACGGACAGTTCGAGACGCCGTCGGGGCGGGTCGAGTTCGCCTCCGACGCGTTGGTCCGGATGGGGCAGCCCCGCCTGCCGACGTTCGTCCCACCGCGCGAAGGCCCGGACGGCGATCCGGAACTGGTGACCCGGTATCCGCTGCAGTTGCTCACCCCCAAACATCACACCCGATTCCTCAACTCGGGCTACTCCCATCTCCCCCGGCACGGCCCCGCCGAAGGTGGTCCGTTCGTCGAACTCGACGCGGCCGACGCCCAGGAGCGTGACCTCAGCGACGGCGATCTCGCCACGGTGTGCAATGACCGGGCATCGGTGGTCGTCCCCGTCAGGATCTCCGACCGGCTCCGCCCGGGCGTCGTCGCCATCCCGTTCGGCTGGTGGAGCGCTGCGCATCCCGACGGCAAGGTCGCCAACAGCCTGACCAACGACACGCTCACCGACTGGGGCGGCGGCGTGGCCTACAGCGACACCCTCGTCCAAGTTGTTCGCGTGGGGTCAGGCTCCGCGCAACAACTTCCTGCCTAGACCACGCCGCGATCCTCCAGTTGTTGCGCGGAGCCTGACCCCAACGCAACATGCCGGGGCGCGTGGCGGGGCGTCGGTAACCTGCCGGTATGTCCGGTGAGCTGATCTACGCATTCCGGGTCATGCGGCTCCCGCTGCTCGACGCCGGCGGTGCTCAGATCGGCCGGCTCGACGACATCGTCGTCATTCCCGGGCGCCCCGGCAAGGGCAGCGACCCGGCGATCCCGCCCCGCGTCGTCGGCTTCGTGGCCTCCAGCCAGCGCCGCAGCATCTTCGTCAACGCCAACCGCATCGCCACGCTCGACAGCGACGGGGCACGCCTGCGGAGCTGGGACGTCGACCTCAACCCGTTCAAGCCGCGCCCCGGCGAGGTGCTGATCGGCCAGCACCTGATCGATCGCAAGATCGGCGACGAGACCGTCAGCGACATCGCCCTGCGCGAGCAGACGGGCAGCCGCTCCACGTTCTGGGTGATCGATCGGGTCCGCCTGTCGCGCAAGAGCTCCCTGCGCCGTCGTCCGAGCTACCGCCTCGTCGACTACGACGAGGTCCCGGCGCTGTTCGATGCCCCGACCGAGATGCAGGCCGAAGCCGCCCGGCTGCGCGACTTCCACCCGGCCGAGGTGGCAGCCGTCGTGCGCGCCCTGCCGGTCGACCAGCGCCGGCAGCTGGCGGAGGCGATGGACGACGAGCGCCTCGCCGACGTGCTCGAGGAGCTGTCCGAAGAGGAACAGATCCGCATCGTTTCGGAGCTCGACCTCGACCGCCTCGTCGGCGTGTTCGACGAGATGGAGTACGACGACCTGGCCGACCTCATCGGCCAGATGGCGCCGGCCGACCAGGAGCGGATGCTCGGCGTGATGGACGAGGACGACGCCGACGTGGTGCGGCGCCTGCTCGAGTACGAAGAGGGCACGGCGGGCGGCCTGATGACGCCGGAGGTCATCATCCTCGGGCCGACCTCGACGGTGTCGGAAGCGCTCGCCCAGATCCGCGATCCCGACTGGGTGGTCAGCATCGCCACCCAGGTGTTCGTCTGCCAGCCGCCGTTCCGGCCGCCGACCGGGAAGTATCTCGGCGTCGCCCACGTCCAGCGTCTGCTGCGCGAACCGCCGAGCATGGAACTCGGCCGACTCCTCACCGACGACCCGACGCTCGAACCTGCCGACAGCGACCGCCACGTCGCCGAGCGGCTGGCCAGCTACGACCTGCTCGCCATGGCCGTGTGCGACGAAGCCGGACGGCTGCTCGGCGCGGTCACGGTCGACGACGTGATCGACCGCATGCTCGGTGTCGGCTGGCGCACGCGCGCCCGCACCGACCGCGACACCGTTGGGATCCGACGATGAGACGGCGCGAAGACCTCCACGCGCCGCGCGCCGAACGGCGCGTCGGCGTCGGCGTCCAGTACGACTCCGATCGGTTCGGCGCGTTCAGCGAATCGATCGCCCGCTACCTCGGCACCGCTCAGTTCCTCGTCTGGCAGACGATCGTCATCGCGCTGTGGATCCTCCACAACTCCTTCGCCCCGGATCAGCTCCAGTTCGACCCGTGGAGCCGCGGCCTGGTGCTCCTCACGCTGGTGCTGTCGCTCCAGGCGTCGTACGCCGCACCGCTGATCCTCCTCGCCCAGAATCGGCAGGAGTTCCGCGATCGGTTGACCGCCGAGACCGACCGCAACGTCGCCGAACGCACCCAGGCCGACACCGAATTCCTGGCCCGCGAGATCGCCGGCGTGCGCCTGTCGCTGTCCGACATGGTCACCGGCGAGACGCTCGACGAACGGCTCGAACGCCTCACCTCGGTGATCGAGCGGTTGAGCGATCAGGTGGCGATGCTGGCGACTGGCGAGACGGCCGAACGCGCGATCACGTCGTCGACCAGCTCCGCGGTGAGCGACGCGAACTGACGCGGCTGCTCCCACGGCGCACCGTGATCGGCGGCCAACTCGCGGGTGTGCGCCCCGAGGACGGAGGCGAGCCGGCGCTGCTTCCGGGGCGTCACCAGGCGGTCGCGTGTCGTGATCAGGGAACCGGCCGGGACGTCGAGGTCTCCGGCCCACTGCCGCGAGTCGAATCGGCTGAGTGCCCGACCGGCCTGGGTGATGGTGGTCGCGTCGCCGCGATGGACCTCCGCTTCGAGCCAGGACAGGTACGGCTCGAGGTCGTGTCCCGTCGTGACGATGCGCGGCAGACCGCTGTGGACGAACGTCGGGTACCAACGCGACCGCAGCACGGAAGCGAGAATCGGCAGGAAGCGCCACCGCCACCGCTCGCGCCGACTGGCCAGCCACTCCAGCGCGGTCGCCTGCACGACGATCCCGGCGACGAAGTCGGCATGGCGACGGGCGATCGTCAGCGCGATCGGACCGCCCATCGAGTACCCGACGAGGACGGCCCGCTCGATGCCGAGCTGACGCGCCACGGCGACATGGTCGTCGGCGACGTCGTCGAACTCGAACGGCGCCAACGTCCGCGGCCCGCGGCCGTGGCCCCGATGGTCGATCCCGATGAACGACACGCGCTCGGCCAGCGCCCGGTAGGCGGTGAAGAACTGCAGGTCGGTCGATGCGGTCCAGCCGTGCAGCAGCACGACGGTCGGGGCGCTCGGATCGGGGTGGACATGGCGACGGACGAAGAACTCGCCCCGTCCCTCCACCCGCACGATCTGCGCGGGCGGCATCCATGGCATCTCGAACACTTCGGTCATGCGGCATCCTCCTGGCCGTGTTGATGGGGTACACCGGTGAACTCCTGGAGCCGGACCCCGCCACGCTCCACGGCACGGAGCAGGGCGTCGGTCTCGAGGCGCGCATCGCCCGCTCGAACCACACCGGGGGGCAGGGTTCCCGCGAGCGCCACCTGCGTGAACGCCGACGCCGTCGCCGCCGCGGCGGTGCCGACGAGTTCGGCGATCCCGGCGATCAAGGTGCTGCGGCCCCCTCGGCGGTCGGTTCCGCGCACCTCGATCCGCAGTGCGCCGACACCACCTTCACGGTGCGGACGGCTCAACATCGGCAGCCAGGCCGTCAAACGGTCGCGACGGTTGGCCGACACCCGGGCGCTCATCCGCATCACGTCGGGGAACAGGTCCCGCAACAGCAGCGGCGACGGGAGCGCGCCGCGATAGCAGTCGTAGGCACCGACGGGCTCGGGGAACCAACTGAGCTCCCGTCCCGATCCCGCCGGTCGACGGATCCATTCGCCGTCGTGCAGGCCGACCGCGCGACCGGCGAGCGCACGGTGGTGCTGGCGGGCGCAGGCCGGGCCTGCCGTCCCGTGCAGGGCGATGTGGATCTCGTCGATCGATGCCAACTGGTCGGCGAGATGCCGCGCCAGCAGACCCGACAGCCCGGGACTCATTCCGGCCCCCACCACGATCGACACGCCGGCGTCGAGCGCGAGATCGTGCAATTCGATCGATGCGGCAACGTCGTCGAATGCGTCACCGATCGACACGACGTGGACACCGCGTTCGAGGAGTTCACGGGCGAGCGGTGCGTGCGGACCGGGAAGGGCGAGGACCGCGACATCACTGCGTTCGAACGTTGTCGATGCGTGCGACGGCCGGCGCGTGTCGACCGGCACCACCTCGACGTCATCGCACAACAGCGGGAGACGGCGTGCGATTCGCATGCCGACCACGCCGCGGCCGACCAGGGCGACAACTCCCACGTCAGCGCTCCGGCAACTCGAGCGGACGCCAACCGCCGTGTTCCGGCGGCGTGCCACCGGAGCCGCGCACGCGCAACGCGGCGGCGACAGCGACCGCGATCGTGACCGCGGACAGGGCGCGGCGGAGCAGTTTCACGACACGCGGTCCCGGGCACCAGACATCGCTCCAGTCTGCCCCGGCGGATCACATCCGACACCACGGCCGCTCTCCACGACATCCGGAGCGCCCGACGGCGACAGCTGCAAGACTCACCCGGTGCGGGTCCTGCTGGTGTCCGATCTCCATTACGACCTGCCGAGGTTCGACTGGCTGATGCAACGGGTCGCCGACCCGGTGGACGCCATCGATGTCGCCGTGATCGCCGGCGACCTCCTCGACGTCGCCTCATCCGTTCCCCTCGACACCCAGATCGCGGTGATCCTCGCCTATCTGGAACGGCTCGCCGCGGTGCTGCCGACCGTGGTCTGCTCCGGGAACCACGATCTCGACCATCGAACCGACTCCGGTGAGAAGGCGACCGGCTGGCTGGCCGACGCCCGGCGCCACGGCGTGTACGTCGACGGTGACTCGCTCGACATCGGCTCGTGGCGGATGACGGCATGCGCGTGGTGGGAGGGACCGAACACGCTCGCCGCACTCGAAGCACGGCTGGCCGAGGCCGCACTCGACCGCCCCCCGCGCTGGCTGTGGGTGTTCCACGGGCCGCCCGAAGGGCCGCTGTCGTGGACCGGATCGCGTCACTTCGGTGATCCGGAGCTCCCCCGCCTGCTCGACGAGCACCGCCCCGACATCGTGCTGTGCGGTCACATCCACCAGGCGCCGTTCACGGCCGATGGTGCCTGGGCGCAGCACCGGGACGGGACCTGGCTGTTCAACGGCGGGCTGCAGCGCGGCAACCGGCCGACCTTCGTGGAACTCGAACTCGACGCCGACGAGGCGTTCTGGTGGTCCGAATTCGGCAGCGGGCAGGTCGACCTCGGTGACCCGGCCTCCGCCGACCACGCCCGCGCCGTTCTTTGATCCTGCTGCTCGGCGGGGCCTGCTCGACGGGGCGATGCGTATTCTCGGCGACTCAGTAGTCGGGTGATCGATCGGATCCGGGCTCGATGTCGACCGGTGGCCGGGCGGCGATCCGGTTGAGCAGCTCGCCGAACATTCCGAGATGGCCGTCGTGGCCGCCGACCTGCCGCTGGACGTCGACGATGTAGGCGTTCAGGCGGTCGAGCCGCCCGGCGAGCTGGCGGGCGACTTCCAGCCCGAGGCGTGGGTGATGCATGAAGAACTCGACCGGGTGCCCGATTTCGCGCACGACCGTGGTCCGTGTGGCGGTGACGGTGGCGTTCCGCGGCTGCTCGAGCAGCGCGCCCGTTTCGCCGATGAACGCGCCCGGCGTCGTGTACCGATGGACGGCGTCCCCGCCGGCCTCGACGAGCAGTTCACCGTCGACCAGGATGACGACGATCGACGACGGCGTCCCCTCGACGAACAGCTTCTCGTCGGCGACGAGCGTGCGCGTCGGCAGGTCCGCGGTGAGCGTCAGCACGTCGTCGAGCATCCGCTGATGATGTCATCTCCGCTCCCGCGGTGCTCGGGAACGCGTCGCCGCCGTGCCGCGGGGTCGCTGATCGCCGATTGGCGCGGGTGGCCCGCGGACCGTGGAATGCTGGTGCGGGTCGCCCGCGGCGATGCTTCCAGCGGGCGAGCGAGGAGCTGTGACGCGTGGACAGGACCTATCTGGCTCGGTTTCGTGAGCGGTCGGCGTACGAGGCGGCCCGAACCGATCCGCCGGCTGGTTTCCCCCGGCTACGGGATCTGCCGCTCGGTCGCTACACCGACCCCCACTTCCAGACCTTGGAACACGAGTTCCTGTTCAAGCGCGTGTGGCTGTACGCCGCTCACGACTCGGAGGTGCCCGAGCCTGGCAGCTACAAGCTGTGCGACATCGCGGGCGCTCCCGTCCTGCTGGTTCGCGGTGAGGATGGCGTCGTACGGGGGTTCTACAACGCGTGCCGCCATCGGGGCGCGCCCGTCGTGCGCGGGAGTTGCGGCACCGCTCGCATGCTGACCTGCCAGTTCCATTCGTGGAGCTACGACCTGGCCGGACAGCTCGTGCGGGTGCCGGACGAGCGCGATTTCGTCGATCTCGACAAGAGCGAGCGAGGGCTCCCACCGGTGCGTTGTGAGGCGTGGGGCGGCTGGCATTTCGTCAACCTCGACCCCGACGCAGGATCACTGCTCGCCTGGCTCGACCCGCTCCCGCGACTCCTGCCCGAGGTGGCGGCGGCACCGTTCCGGGTGATCGACGTCAAGCAGGTCGAACTCGGCTGCAACTGGAAGATCCTCGCCGAGGCGTTCTTGGAGGTGTACCACGCCCGCACGATCCACCCGAAGACCCTCGGGCCCAGCCTCGACACCCGCGGCACCGTGATCACGCTGTACGACCACGGCCACCAGTCGATGGTGTCACCGGTGAACCGCGGGACACGCGGGGACAGCCGGGAACTGCTCCCGTTGTTCGCAGGAGCGACCGAGGTGTTCCGCAGCGGAGACGTCCAACCGGCCCACGGCATCTTCCCCAACCTCATCACCCCGCTCGACGGTCGTGGCTTCCCGTTCCTGGTGTTCTGGCCGCTGACGATCGACCGCACCCGCCTCGACATCACCTGGTTCGCGGCCGACTGGGGTGACGGTGACATGCCCGCCGGACCAGGCCGCCATCTGGCAGCAGCGGCTGGCCCGGTTCGACGCCGTGATGGACGAGGACTACGAGAACCTCGCGCCGATCCAACGGTCGATGGAATCCGCGGCGCACGGCGGGCAGGCCATCAACTACCAGGAGCGGCGTATCTGGCACGTCCAGGCCTGGATCGACAAGGTGATCGGCGCCGAGCGGATCCCCGAACACCTCCGCGTGCCCGACCTGCTCGCCGACTGGGTCGAACACCCATGAGCGACCAACCCGAGGACGTCGCGACGACGACCGGGTCCCGGCCGCACGACGGTGCGGAGGATCGCTATCCACACGTGTTCCGACCGATCCGGGTCGGCACGCTCAGCCTCGACCATCGCCTGGTGGTGCCGCCGCACGGCGGCGGCAACGGCGGCCTGATGGGTTCGGACGACGATTTCGAGCAGCACGCCGCGATGTGGCTGGCCAAGCTCGCCGGTGGCATGCGCTGGCTCGGCGGCGGGCCCAACTACGTGCGCAACCCGCTGCCGCCCGGTTTCGAGCCGACCGGCGTGGGGGCACACGGTCCGGGCTTCTTCCGGGATCCGCGGTACCCGGATCGCATCGGCGAACTCGCCGCCCGGGTGCACGCCGCGGGCGGGCTGATCTCCGTGCAGATGGTGCTGCAGGGCGGCATGCCGATCGCGCCGTCGCCCACGCTGTCGAGCTACGCCGACCACCGCATCCCCCACGCCCTCGATCTCGATGAGGTGCGCTGGCTCGTGCGAGAGTACGGCGAGTCGGCCGCCATTGCCATCGACGCCGGCGTCGATTCCATCGAGATCCACGCCAACCACGACGACGTGGTGCAATGGTTCCTCTCGCCCTTGACCAACCGCCGCGACGACGAGTACGGCGGCACCGCCGACGGGCGGCGACGGTTCCTGCGCGAGGTCGTCGAAGCGATCCGCGGCCACGCCTCGCGTCCCGTCACGCTCGGTTTGCGACTCTGCCTCGACGAGATGATCGACGGCGGCTTCGGCGTCGAGGGCTGCGCGGCGACGGTGGCCGCCTTCACGGCCGAGGGCACCGTCGACTACTTCAGTCTCGACGTCGGCAACAACTGGGGCGACCCGAGCTACGTGCCGAGCCCCTGGTACGACGATCATGCATGGGCGCCGATGTGCGGCCAGGTGAAGTCAGCCACCGACCTCCCCGTCGTCTATGCCGGGCGGGTCCTCGATGTCGCCCAGGCCGAAGCCGTGCTCGACGCCGGCCATGCCGACATCGTCGCCATGGCGCGGGCGACCATGGCCGATCCCGACATCGTGGCGAAGACGCGGGCGGGCCGCGAGGCTGCGCTGCGGCCGTGCATCGGGCTCAACGAGTGCATCCACCGCAAGCTGGTGGAGGGCCTCAGTTACGCCTGCGGGGTCAGCCCGCGCTTCGGACGAGAAGCGGAGCCGGAACCGCCGCCACCCGACGGACCGCGCTCCGTGCTGGTCGTCGGCGGGGGTCCCGCCGGCACCGAGCTCGCGGCGCTGTGCGCCGAACGAGGCCACCACGTCACGCTCTGGGAACGGGATCACCACCTCGGCGGCGCGCTGGCCATCGCCGCCATGGCCAGGGCCAACCGCCGCTACCAGGTGTGGATCGACTACCAGACCCGTCGCCTCGCGGCGATCGGCGTCCGCGTCGTCCTCGGCCGGGAAGCCACCGCGGACGACGTCCTCGCCGCCGACGTCGACGTGATCGCCTTGGCCACCGGCGCCACGCCGCGCCGGCCGGACGTGGGGGGTGTCGACCTGCCGCATGTCGTGACGATCGCCGAGGCGCTGACCGGCACGGTGGCACTCGGACCGAACGTCGTCGTGGTCGCCGAGGACGACGGACCTGCTCCCCTGTCGGTGGCCGACCACCTCGCCGGACTCGGCCACCACGTCACGCTCGTGTACCAGACGGCTGCCCTCGCTCCACTGGTCGGGAAATACTCATCAGGCGCCATGTACGCCCGCCTGGTCGACGGGGAGGTGACGCTCGTACCGCTGGCCCGCCTGATCGGAATGCACGCCGACGAAGTGCGGCTGGCGTCCAGCTATGGCGAACGCCGCTGGTCGATCGAGGGCGTCGACCACGTGGTGCTGGCCTGCGGCTCGATCCCCGCCGACGGACTCTTCCTCGCCCTCAAGCATCGTCACCCGCAGGTCCACCTCCTCGGTGACGCCTACGCCCCGCGGCGAGTCGTGTTCGCCACCCGTCAGGCGTGGGCGCTTGCCGCCGTCATCGACGGCAGCGCCGCCGTGACGCCCGTTTCCACCGAATTCCGTCCGTGACGACAACGGTGTGTCGTGGGGCCAACAAGAATCGAACTCGTGACCTCATCCTGATCAGCGCTACCGCCTCACCCTCAGAGGTCCATCCGGGAACTCCCGGCAGCGCGACGAGCGTCCAATCGTCATGTACTTCCGCCGATCCTCTGTCCTCGCCGTCGCTGCCGCGCTCACCGTGCTGACGGCCGCTGGTTGCGGCTCGGTGGCGAGCGATGACGACCCCACCGGCGGGGACTCCACCGAGCCGAATGCTCCCCCCGCCGAAGTCATCCCCTCGACGTTGGTGTTCTTCGATGGCGACGGGGCGACTCCGTCGATGCGGGGGGCGCCGGTGATGATCGCTGACGAGACTGGTCTTGTTGAATTCGCCGGGGACTTCGTCGACGGTGATCCCGAGCTGGGAACCGCGGCGGCCGAAGCGCTCGACGATGGGAAGGTGCTCGTGGGCGGTGTGGTGAGCAGTAGCTGCTTCCCGGCTGGTGGTGGACAGCTTGCTGCGACCGCGGACGAGGTCCGCTTGTTGCCGACCGACTGGGAACCGGATGACAGCGTGAATTGTTACCGGGCGGTCAACTCGATCGCGCTCCTTGCGGTGTATCCCGCAGATCTGCCCGACGATCGGCCGATCACCGGGAACTGATTGGGAGGATGGCCACCGTCATGGAAGAACGGATCGACGACCGCGACTGGTGTGAGGCCCGGTTGGCGGCTGGCGACACGAGGTAGGTCAGTCCGCGTGCTGCGCTTGTTCGCGTTCGGCGACGTGCAACCTCGCGAGATTCGCCAGGTCATCATCCGGAGCTTCCTCAACGGCGATCAGGGTCGGGTCGGCCTCCGCTGAGGACCGGATCAACTCGTCGAGTTTGCGCTGGGTTGCCGCGACTTGCCGTTGCTGGGTGTGCTGGATCACGAACACCATCACAAACGTCACGGCGCCCGTCACCGAGTACAGAACGGTCTGCCACCACCCCGGGAACCGTGTCGCGAGTCCGACGATCGTCCAAGCGACCACAAGCGCAGCGGACAGAATGCCGGTGCTCGCGTGTGCGACAGCTTCACCGACGCGGTGCAATACCCGACTCGACCAATGGCGTTGTGCCCACTCGGTCGCGTGCATTCCTTGAGACCCTCTGAACATGCCACGACGCCACTTGGGGCGGCCGTTCACAGGATGGTCGTGCGTTGTCACCGGCAGGCGATACCCGCGCACGTCCAGCGCGAACCAAGCCGACGGCAATCGTTGACGACCGTGCGACATGGCGCATGCTGCGAAAGGTCCCGACTCGTCCGAGAGACTCGTGTCGAACGAGCCTCGCAAGTCAAGGTGATCGCGGGCCGAGGAAGCGCCGCTCCATTGCACACCTGTTCGCACACCTGGGGCGCTGCCGGTGTTACCGGTCGAGGACGCAGTGCCTCTGACCTGGTGTTTCGGTGGGGCTAACAAGAATCGAACTTGTGACCTCATCCTTATCAGGGATGCGCTCTAACCGACTGAGCTATAGCCCCGGCAAGTCGGCAACGCTATCGGCCCGCGGCGGGGTTCCACATCCTCCGTGACGGTCAACGCGGCCGGATGTATCCGGTGCTCTCGTCGACCACGGCCTCGCGGACGATCTGACCCGACGCGTCCGTGGAGACCAACGGGATCTCGGGTTCGGAGCGCCGGACGACGAACCGCCGCATCGGCGACGAACGCGTCTCCACGACCTCCTCCTCGAGGACGGTGAAGCGCATTCCGCCGACGAGGTCGGTGATCAGGTTGAACATCGTGGCCGCGAGAACCGCCAGTCCCGTGAAGCCGATCACGAGGAACAAGCCACCCGTCCAGCCGCTGTGATAGATCTCGCCGCCGTTGAATTCGAACGACGACCACCCGAACGACTCGAAGAATCGTTCGACGTTGTCGACGGTGCCGGTGGCGTAGGCCACGTTCCACAGCAGCACGCCGGCCACGAGGACGATCACGTAGATCAACAGGTTGGCCACGATGGCGATCTTGAAGACGCTCCACGGATCGACGTGGCGCACGACCCGCGTCACCCGACGCACACGCGGCTTGCGGCCGAGCATCCGCGGCAGGGTGAGCGGGATCGGCATCGGCGCCGGGTCGTACTCGGGCGAACGCTTGAGCTGACGATGGACCGGGATCGAATCGTCGTACGGCAACGTGGCGACGGTCGGACCATCGATGTTCGCCCGGCGCAGCTCCTCGAGGACATCTTCGGAGACATCCGGCTCGGCGACATCCGGCTCGCGGTCGTCGGCGAGCGCCACGACGTCATCGACCTCGGTGGCGCTCACGACCATGGGGAGCTGGTACGACGGATCGGCCCCGTCGAATCCGTCGGCCTGAGCCTCGGCGAGGAATGCGTCGTAGCTGCCCAACCGATCCTCGACGGCGTCGTCGTCGTCATCGGCCCCGTCCCCGTCCCTGTTGCTGGCGAGGTCAGCGTCGAGGTCGTCATCATCAGCGATGTCGATGTCCTGCGCCCGCGCCGGTACATCGGCATCGGCCGGGTCGAGTTCGAGGTCGTCATCGGTGTCGACGTGGGTATCGACCGGCCCGGAATCCTGGCCGTTGCCGACCGATGCGCCGACCACGTCGCCGGCCACTTCGTCGGCCCGGCCGTCCGCCGGTGCCGCGTCGAGGTCGTGCTCGGTCGTGCTCACGTGAACGAGTGTACGCAACTCCTCCGTCATGGCTCCGTCAAACCCCTGCCGCCCTGCTCCGGGGCATCGGTCGCCCGAGCCGTCGCCATCGCCGACCCGACACGCACGACCACGGTCACTTCCCCCGGAGCGGGGCCTGCGGACCAGCTCACGAGCGTCGCACCGTTGACGGCCGACATCGCCTCGGCCTGCCCACGACCACCACCCAAAGAGGCCAGCGCCGCGGCGTCGGCGATCGATTGGGCATGCGACCGGTCGCGCGCCAGCGTCCCGAACCGTCCGAGGCCGGACATCGTCGCCGCGGCGAGGACCGCCACGACCATGATCAACACCACCGCCGCCTGCCCGCGATCGTCCCCGCGAGCGGGGCGTTCGCCGGGCGCGGATCGTACTGGGTTCTTCATCTGCACCTCCACGGCGGCGCCGACGTCCGCGACGTCACCCGGCGCCGTGCTCGCTTCGAATTGGGGAGGGCAACGCCGTTGCCGAGGGGCGCCGGTCAGCGCGTGGCGATCACTCGTCGTCGGTGGCCAGGATCGGCGCGACGGAACCGACGACATCACCGTCGTCGAGGTTCATCACCCGAACGCCGGTGGCGTCGCGACCCTGCGAGGAGATCGAGCGCACTTCCATACGGATGGTGATGCCGTTGTTCGACACCGCCACGATCTCGTCGTCGAGGCCGACCATGAATGCGGCGACCACTTCGCCCTTCTTGCCGGTGAGCCTGATGCCGCGAACGCCCTGACCGCCCCGGGCCTGGGCGTTGAAGCGTTCCAGTTGGGTGCGCTTGCCGAAGCCGGCCTCGGTGAGGATCAGGATCGCCGTGTCGTCACGGGCGACGTCGACCGACACGACCGAGTCGTCGGGCTTCAGGCGCATGCCGCGCACCCCGCCGGCGGTTCGGCCCATCGGACGCACGTCGTCCTCGGCGAATCGGATCGTCATGCCGCGGCGGCTCACCATGAAGATGTCGTCGCTGCCGCTCGTCTCGATCACGCGCACGAGTTCGTCGTCGTCGCGCAGGTTGATGGCGATCAGCCCGTCACGTCGGCTCGAGTCGTACGCGTCGAAGGCGGTCTTCTTGACCGTGCCCTTCTTCGTGGCGAAGAACAGGAAGCGTTCCCCGGCGAAGTCACGGGTGTCGATGATCGCCTGGATCTTCTCGTCGGCCTGCAACGGCAACAGGTTGACGATCGGCATGCCCTTGGCCGTGCGTTCGCGCTCGGGGATGTCGAGTGCCCGCAGTCGATAGACCTTGCCCCGGTTGGAGAAGAACAGCAGGTGCGCGTGCGCGGTGGTGAAGATCACGTGGCGCACGATGTCGTCGACTTTGAGCTTGCCGCCCGAGACGCCGCGGCCACCGCGGCCCTGCGTCTTGAACGACGTGGCCTCGACGGCCTTCACGTACTGCGCCTGCGTCATGACGATGACGAGTTCCTTGTCGTCGACGAGGTCTTCGATCGACATCTCGCCGTCGTCGTAGGTGAGCTGGCACACGCGCGGCGTGGCGAACTCTTCGCGGATGGCACTGATCTCCTCGCGGATGACGTTGTTGAGGCGCTCCGGGTTGTCGAGGATCTCCTGGAGATCGATGATGCCGGCCCGCACGTCGTCGAGTTCGGTCTGCAGGTCGATGCGCGACAAGCGGGTCAGCTGGCGCAGCTGCATGTCGAGGATGTCGTTCGCCTGGATCTCGCTGAACTCGAACGGGGCCGCCATCAGCCCGACGCGAGCGGTCGCTGCATCGTCGCTGGCCCGGATGAGCGTGATGATCTGGTCGATGACATCGAGCGCCTTGATGCGCCCCTCGAGGATGTGCTCGCGGCGCCTGGCCTTGTCGAGCCGGAACTGCGAGCGCCGTGTGATGACGTCGACCTGGTGGCGGACGTAGGCCACGAGTGCATCGCGCAGGTTGATCTGGCGCGGCACACCGTCGACCAGCGCGACCATGTTGATCGAGAACGTCGACTGCAGCTGCGTGAGCTTGAACAGGTTGTTCTTGACCACGTTGGCGTTGGCGTCGCGCTTGAGCGTGATGATCAGGTTCGTCTTGCCGCCGGACGACGCGTCGTTCACGTCGGCGATGCCGTCGAGGTTGCCGCTGTCGACGAGTTCCTGGATGCGCGAGGCGATCGCCGAGCAGCTGGTCTGGTAGGGGATCTCGGTGACCAGGATCTCGAGGCGGCCGTTCTTGCCCTCCTCGATGCTGGCGGTGGCCCGCATCTTCACCGAGCCGCGACCGGTGCGATAGGCGTCGATGATGCCGGCGCGGCCGAGGATGCTCGCGCCGGTCGGGAAGTCCGGGCCCTTGACGAACTGCATGAGGTCGTCGGGCGTCGCCTCGGGGTTGTCGATGAGGTGGAGGACGGCGTCGATGACCTCTCCGAGGTTGTGCGGCGGGATGTTGGTCGCCATGCCGACGGCGATGCCCTGGCTGCCGTTGACGAGCAGGTTGGGGAACCTGGCCGGCAACACGACGGGCTCCTCGGTGGTGCCGTCGTAGTTCGGGATCATGTCGACGGTCTCTTCGTCGATGTCGGCGAGCAACTGCATGGCCAACGGATGCAGACGACATTCCGTGTAGCGCGACGCGGCCGGCCCGAAGTCGGGGCTGCCGTAGTTGCCGTGGAAGTCGATCAGCGGATGGCGCAGCGAGAACGGCTGGGCCATGCGCACCAAGGCGTCGTAGATCGCGCCGTCGCCGTGAGGGTGGAAGCGGGCCATCGTGTCGCCGGACACGCGGGCGCACTTGACGTGCCCCCGATCAGGTCGGAAGCCCTGCTCTTCCATGTCCCAGATGATCCGCCGGTGCACCGGCTTGAGGCCGTCGCGCACGTCGGGGAGCGCCCTCGACATGATGACCGACATGGCGTACTCGAGGAACGAGCTCTCCATCTCGTCGTGCAGGGCGATGGGCTGGATGGGTTCGGGTGGTGGGGTGTCGTTGGTGTCAGTCATCGTCTCTCAGATTGCGTGTCGTACGGGGCCGGCGGCGGCGATCGATCAGAAATCGAGGTGGCGCACGTCGCGGGCGTTCGTCGTGATGAACTCGCGGCGGCTCGCCACGTCGTCGCCCATCAGGACCGACGTGATCTCGTCGGCCAGGGCGGCTTCTTCGACCGTGACCTGCAGCAGGGTGCGGCTCGAGGCGTCCATCGTGGTGATGCGCAACTCCTCCCAGTCCATCTCGCCGAGGCCCTTCAGGCGCTGGAACTGCTTCTTGTGGTTCGGCCGCTCCTCGAGGAACTGCGCCTTGGCGACGTCGTCTTTGAGGTAGGTCTTCTCCTTGCCGACCTCGGTGGAGTACAGCGGCGGCTGGGCGATGTAGCAGTAGCCCGCCTCGACCATCTCACGCATCTGGCGGAAGAAGAACGTGAGCAGCAGCGTGCGGATGTGGCTGCCGTCGACATCGGCGTCGGCGAGCGCGATGACCTTGTGGTAGCGGCACTTCGACACGTCGAACTCGTCGCCGACACCCGCGCCGATCGCGGTGATCAGGGCCTGGATCTCGTTGTTCTTCAGCATCTTGTCGATGCGGGCCCGCTCGACGTTGAGGATCTTGCCGCGGATCGGCAGGATCGCCTGGGTGCGGGGGTCGCGGGCGTCGACGGCGGTACCGCCCGCCGAGTCGCCCTCGACGATGAACAGTTCGGACTCGTCGGCGCTCTTCGAGGAACAGTCCTTCAGCTTGTCGGGCATGCCGGCGCCCGACAGCGCCGTCTTGCGGCGGATCGCGTTGCGGGCGTTCTTCGCCGCCACGCGGGCCTGTGCCGCGGCGAGGCTCTTCTTGACCATCTTGTTCGCCTCGGTCGGGTTCTCCTCCAACCACTCCGCGAGGCGCTCGTTCGTGACTTTCTGGACGAACGACCGCATCGGGACGTTGCCCAGTTTGGCCTTGGTCTGGCCCTCGAACTGCGGTTCGCGCAACTTGACGGAGACGATGGCCGTGATGCCCTCGCGGATGTCCTCACCCGTGAGGTTCGGGTCCTTCTCCTTGAGGAGGTTCTTGGCCCGGGCGTACTTGTTGACGACGGTGGTGAGGGCGGTCTTGAAGCCCTCGACGTGCATGCCGCCCTCGACGGTGGAGATGCCGTTGGCGTAGCCGTGGATGCCCTCGTAGTAGCCCGTGTTCCACTGCATGGCGATGTCGAGCATCTGGCCGTCGTCGTCGTCGTCCTCGAACTGGCAGACCTTGGAGAACAGCGGCTCCTTGGTCGCGTTGAGGTGCTTGACGAAGTCGATGATGCCGCCCTTGTACTGGTAGGTGATCGTCTGCTCGCGACTCTCGCGCTCGTCCTTGAAGACGATCTCGAGGCCCTTGTTCAGGAAGGCCATCGTCTGCAGGCGTTCGAGGACGGTGCGGGCGACGAACTCGACGCCCTCGACGGCGAAGATCGTCGGATCCGGCCAGAACGTGATCTTCGTGCCCGTCTGACGGCCACGAGACGGCGTGTCGCCGACGACCAGCATCTTCCCTTGCGGCGTGCCGCCCTTGGCATATTCCTGGCGGTACCGCTTGCCGTCGCGGTCGACCTCGATGACGAGACGCTCGGACAGCGCGTTCACGACGGACACGCCGACGCCGTGCAGACCGCCCGACACCTTGTAGCCGTCGCCGCCGAACTTGCCGCCGGCGTGGAGCACGGTGAGCACGACCTCGGCCGCGCTCTTGCCCTTGTGCTCACCCGATTTGAACGGATCGACCGGGATGCCGCGACCGTCGTCGTCGACCTCGCAGCCGCCGTCGTCGAGCAGCGTCACGCCGATCCGTGTGCAGTGACCGGCCATCGCTTCGTCGACGGAGTTGTCGACGACCTCCCAGATCAGGTGGTGGAGGCCGGCCAGGCCCGTGGAACCGATGTACATGCCGGGCCGTTTGCGGACGGGATCGAGCCCCTCGAGGACCTGAATGGCGTTGGCGTCGTAGGCCGCCGTGGTCCTCGCCTGGTCGGGGTTGGCGCGCCTCGGGCGAGGCGTGGCGGGGACTTCGACGTCCGGACCATCGCCGTGAACTTCGCCGTCGTGAACATCGGTGGTGTCGTTGGACACTCGTACCTCGTGTTGTCTGTTGGATTCGTATGTGGGCGCCCCGGCGTGGGGTGCAATTCGCGGGCGACGGGAACATCGACGCGACGTCGACGAAACCTGGTCGCGAGTGGTGTCCATCCTACCAGCGGGGTGTCACAGCGCCGGGGAACGCCACGGTCCTGCCGAGGGTGCGGCCGTGACGTCCGGCGGGCGCTCAGCGGGCGACGCGGACGTCGACGCGGTCGATGTCGACCCGGGCGACCTCGTACAACCGGCTGATGATCGTGGAACTCAGGAATGTCACATGCGTGGCCCAGGCCGCATCGTCGACCTCGACCGTGAGGACCCGCTGATCCAGCCGCACCGGCCGGACATGGGCGGCGACGTTGTCCCCGACGGCATCGTCCCAGCGCCCGAACACACCGCCGATCTGGACCCGGTCCGTTCCCCGCAACGACGACATGACCGAGTCGATGGCCGTGGTGATCCGGACGGGTTCGCTCACGTGGGACACGTTAGTGCCGCGCTCCGCCCCGGACGGTTGGGCAGGCGGTGGGTCGGGTAGGTACGAAGGCATGGACAGCACCAGTGAAACGCCACGCTCACTCGACGACCTGCTCGAGCCCGGTTCGACCCTGATGGTCGGCACACGGGCACGGAACGAAGGGGACCTGGAGTTCCGGCCGTTGACCGTGGCTCGTGTGGACGACGGCCAGATCCAGGTACTCCTCGACACGAACGAGCAATGGGTCGCCGAGCTCGTGGTGCCGGCCCCCGTGGAAGTCACCCTCAGCGACACCAGGTCGAACGACTGGGCTCATCTGCGGGGCACCGCCACCCTCACCCACGACCCCGCATTGATCGACGAACTCTGGAATCCCTTCGCGGGTGCGTACTTCGACGACGGCCGCGACACACCCGGGATCGCCGTGCTCCAGGTGCACGCCGATTCGGGGCGGTACTGGTCGTCACCGTCGGGTCGCGTCGGCGGTCTGATCGCCACGGTCAAGGCGAAGGTCAGCGGCGCCGAATCGGCCGGCGATCAGGGTCCGATCACGAGCTGATCCGCAGGATGCGGTCGACGCGGCCGGCTCGCCTGATGCCCGAAGATCGCGCGGGGCACGACCGGTTCAGCCCGAGGTCTCGTCGACGACCATCCCGTCGGAGATGCGCAGCACGCGGTCGACCCGGGCGGCGGCGGGGATCCCGGTGGCCGTCGTCATGACGATCTGGCCACTCGGCAGGTGCGACAACAGCGCCGTCGCCCGCTGGTCATCGAGCTCCGACAGGACGTCGTCGAGCACCAACACCGGCGCCGAGCCCGTCCGTTCCGTCACCAGTCGGTGGGCGGCGAGCCGCAGGGCGAGGGCGAGCGAACGCTGCTCGCCCTGTGACGTGTGGGTCCGGGCCGGAAGGCCACCCACCCACATCGCCAGTTCGTCCCGGTGCGGCCCGACCGTCGTCGATCCACGGCGGATGTCGGCGGCCCGCGCCTCGGCGAGCGCCGCCGCCAGGCCGGTCACACGCCACGGCGGTTCGTAGACGAGTTCGATCGGCACCGGCGTGCCGGCGAGCTGCTCGTACGCCTCGTCGACCATCGGCGCCAGTCGGGCGACCAACGTCGCCCTGGCATGCCCGAACTGGTCGGCCACGGCCGCGAAGCGTTCGTCCCAGACGTCCAGGGTCGTGGCGACCTCGTCGGTGAGGCGCCCGGCGGCCTGCCGCAACAACGTGTTGCGCTGCCTGACGATCCGGTCCAGTTCGAGGCGGGCGGCGTCGTACTTCACCGCCAACGCCACCAACGTGTCGTCGAGGAAACGCCGCCGATCGCTCGGACCGCCCTTGACCAGGATCAGGTCGTCGGGGGAGAAGACCGTGATCCGCAACGTTCCGAGCAGGTCACGGCTGCGCGTCAGCCGCTGGCGGTTGACCTGCACCCGATTGCGACCGGCGACGGCGATCTCGGCTTCGACGAGGAGTTCACGATCGTCGTCGTGTCGGACGCGGGCGCGGATCACCGCGGTGTCGGCACCCATGCGCACCATGGCGTCGTTCGGTGCTCCACGAAAGCTCGACAGCGTGGCCAGATAGCCGAGCGCCTCGACGAGATTCGTCTTGCCCTGCCCGTTGTCGCCCACCACGACCGTCGTGCCCGAGGTGAGGTCGAACGAACCCGACGTGTAATTGCGGAAATCGACGACCTCGAGATGTTCGACGATCACCGCAGAGCGCTCAGGGCACCCGGACCGGCATCAGCAGGTAGAGGTACTCGTCGTGGCCGACACCGCGCAGCACGGCAGGCTTCATCGGGTCCATCGTGGCCAGCGTGACGTCGTCGCTGTCGATGGCATCGATCCCCGCCGAGAGGTAGTCGGGGTTGAAGGCGACCGTCATCTCGGTGCCTTCGTAGACCGCGTCGATCTCCTCGACCGCGTTGCCCACGTCCTGCGTGATGGCCGTGAGCTGCACGGTGTTCCCGCCGAGCGTCAGCCGCACCGGCGTCGAGTCCTGGGCGAGGATCTTGACCCGCCTGATCGCTTCGAGGATCGACGCCTTGCCGACCGTCAGCAGGTTCGGATAGCTCGAGGGCAGGAGATTGCGATAGTTCGGGAACTCGCCCTCGATCAGGCGCGTGCTGACCCTCGTGGTCCCCGACTCGAACGTCGCCTCCCGCTCACCGAGCCGCACGGTCAGACCGTCGACGTCACCGATCACCCGCGAGAGCTCGCCCAGGGCGCGGCCGGGAATGATCACCTTCTGGCCGCTGGCGAGCACGGCCGACTCCGGCAGGTCGCGTACGGCGAGACGGTACGAATCGGTGGCCACCATGCGCAGGCCGTCGTCCTCGGCGGCCAGCAGGACCCCCGTGAGTACGGCACGGGCATCGTCGGTCGACGCCGCACGCACGACCTGTCGGAGCGCCTCGGACATGACGCCCGCCGGCAACGTGACGCCCTCGCCGCTCGGCTCGGCCAGGGTGGGATAGTCGTCGAGGGCGAGCGGACGCACCGAGAACTGGGAGCGGCCCGCGCTGATCGAGAGTTCCTCGTCGACCAGCTCGATCTCGACCGCACCAGCCGGCAGCGCCTTGACGATGTCGGCCACCAACCGAGCGGGTACCACCGCCGCACCGTCGCGCTCGCCACCGACCTCGATGGTCAGCCGGATCGTCAGCTCGAGATCGGTGCCCGTGATCGTGAGCGTGTCGCCCGCGACGTGCAGTTTGACCCCCGCCAAGACCGGCAGCGTCCCCGTTCGGTTCGTCGCGGCCCGGCCAGCAGCCCCCAGGGCGTCGGCGAGCACATCACGTTCACAACGAAACTTCACAGTCGGCACTTCTCCTCGTACAGGGATGTTTCAAAGAACAATGTCAGTAGTAGGGCCTGTGGATTGGGGACAAGCCTCGTCGGCGCAGCGTAGGGCCCTCGTCGGCGTGCACAGGGGATGGCCCCTCGGTCCCCAGCCGGCGACTTACAGCGCTGTGATCCGGTGGACAAGCCCGCGTTGTCCACCGGACGCGGGTGGGCTGTGCGACCGTTGTGCCTCCGCGCGTCCACATCCGGCGTCCGGCCGGTACGGAGCGAACACGTCATGACTTCAGCTGCTGGATGAGCGCGGTGACCTGGTCGTAGATCTGCTTGCGTTCGCTCATCAACCGTTGGATCTTCTCGTTGGCGTGGATGACCGTGGTGTGATCGCGACCGCCGAACAGCCGGGCGATCGCGGGATAGCTCAGGTCGGTGAGCTCGCGGAACACGTACATCGCGATCTGCCTGGCGGTGACCAGCGGACGCTGCCGGCTGCGGCCCTTGAGGTCCTCCACGGGGAACTTGAGGAACGCCGCGATCTCGGCGAGGAGTTCCTCGTCGGTGCGGACCTTGGGCTTGTTGTCGTTGAGCAGGTCGGCGAGTTGCGTCTGGGCCAGATCGGTGGTGATCGGGACCTGGTTGAGGCTGGCGAACGCCGTCACGCGGATCAGGGCCCCTTCGAGCTCACGGATGTTCGTGGCGATGTTGGTGGCGATGAACTCGAGGGTCTGGTCGGGCACCTGCACCCGATCGCGCTCCGACTTGTTGCGGAGGATGGCGAGTCGCGTCTCCATGTCGGGCGGCTGGATGTCGGTGATCAGCCCCCACTTGAACCGCCCGCGCAGGCGCTCCTCGAGCGTGGGGATCGCGTCCGGCATGCGGTCCGAGGAGATGACGACCTGCTTGTTCGCCCCGTGCAAGGAGTTGAACGTGTGGAAGAACTCTTCCTGCAGCCCCTCCTTGCCGGCGATGAACTGGATGTCGTCGATCAACAGCACGTCGATGTCGCGATAGCGCCGGCGCAGCGAGACGGTGGTGTTCTGCCGAATGGCGTCGACGTACTCGTTCATGAACGTCTCGGTCGAGACGTACCGGACCTCGTGATGCTGATAGTTGGAGTGGACGTAGTGCCCGATGGCGTGGAGCAGGTGGGTCTTGCCCAAGCCGGCCGAGCCGTAGATGAACAGCGGGTTGTAGCTGCGCGCCGGGGTCTCGGCGACACGCAACGCGGCGGCGAGGGCGAACTGGTTCGATGCGCCCTTGACGAACGTTTCGAACGTGTAGCGCGGATTGAGGCCGGCCTCGTCGAGCAGGCTGCGGTCGCCTCGGTTCGTCCCCCGCTCGTCGTCCCGGCCGTCGATGTCCCGACCACCGTTGCGGCCCATGTCCCGGCTGTTGTCGCGAGCCGTGGTGTCCCGGCTGTTGTAATCGTGCGACCGGTGCATCGGGCCACCGGAGGGCTGGTCGTCGCCGTCGTCCGGTTCCGGACCGGCGTCGCCGGAGGCCACATCGATCTCGACGCTGCGCTGGCCCTCGTTCACGTCCTGCAGCGCTTCGGTCACGAGGGGCAGGTAGCGGGTGAGAATGCGGTCGCGAACGTAGGCACTCGGCGCCATCAGGCGCAGCGTGGCGTCGTCGGAGTCGAGGGGTGTGATGTCCTGGAACGTGGAGAACCAGACCGACTCGGCCAACTGGGAGCGCAACGACAGGGTGACCTGCGTCCACACGTCGACGGCGTCACTCACCAGGACATCCGATCGGATCGCCATCGCTTCCACCCGCGTCGATCCACATAGTTGTCCACAAGGTGGGGACATCGGACGGCACGGACACGAGCGTCCGAACGTAGCAGGTTGGTCGCCGTGGGAAAACCTCCACGAAAAGGTCGATCATGCTGGTTCGATGTGACCGCTGATGACGTGTGGACAACTTACACGGCTGTGGTTTACCCGGTCTGGTTGGGAGTCCGCCCGAGTTCGCCGTAGCCTGTCACCCTCCAGTCGCGGCGCGCCCATGAGGTCGATCCACGCCGTCGACGCCGAGTGTTGCCCCAGATCCGGAGATCGCCGTGAAGCGTACCTTTCAACCAAACGCCCGTCGTCGTGCCAAGACGCACGGCTTCCGCGCCCGCATGAGCACTCGCGGCGGCCGGGCCGTTCTCAAGGCTCGCCGCGCCAAGGGTCGCGCCCGCCTGTCGGCTTGATCGATTCGATTCGAGATCGTGACGTCTTCGTCCGCCTCGGTCGTGACGGTGTGCGGTTCCGCCGCGGACCGTTGTGGTGCACGTATCTCGCCGACCCCGCAGTCGCGCGCGCTCATGTCGCCTTCGCCATCGGACGACCGGTCGGCGCCGCCGTGGTCAGGAACCGGCTGCGGCGCCGGTTGCGCATGATCGTGCGGCAGCATCCTCTCGAGCCCGGCTGGTGGTTGATCGGCGCCCGTCCCCCGGCGGTCGAACTGACGTTCGCTCGTCTCGAGAACACGATGTGTGAGCTGGCCGAACGCGTCGCGGCCGATCGACGAGCGGTGTCATGACGTCTCGGTCGCCGCGGGCGGTGCGGATGATCCAGTGGTACCAACGCGCCTTCGACGGCCGCCTCTCGCCGTGTCGCTTCAGCCCGAGCTGCTCGTCGTACGCGGTCGAGGCGTTCGACACCCACGGCACGGGCCGTGGCGCGTACCTCACCGTCCGTCGCCTCGTGCGGTGTCGGCCCTTCGGGCCGTCGGGATGGGACCCGGTGCCGCCGGCGAGCGGTCCGCAGGACGCCGACCTCCGTTCCGACACGTCGACCAGCCAGACCATGCCGTGCCAGTCCATGACTTGCCAGACCATGACCAGCCAGAAGGGTTGCTGACCTATGTTCACGATTCCGGCCGTTCTGCTGTCGTGGTTCTACGGCCTCACGAGCAGCTACATCGCGGCCATCGCGATGATCGCCGCGGTCGTCATGGCCGTGACCACGCCGCTCACGCTGAAGAGCACGAAGGGCATGCTCGAGATGCAGCGCCTCGCGCCGCAGATGCGCAAGCTGCAGAACGAGCATCGCAACGACAAGGCCAAGCTCAACGAAGAGATGATGAAGCTCTACCAGGAGCACAAGGTCAATCCCATGGCCTCGTGTCTGCCGCTGGTGGCGCAGATGCCGGTCTTCCTCATCATGTTCCGGGTCCTCCACGGCCTGACCTACAAGCCGCACGGCGCCACGCTCCCCGTCGCGTCGACGGTGTGGAAGGCGTTCGGCAACGACGCCCAGGCCGCCGACCCGGGCTTCATCCCCCGGTATCTCCCGATCGGATCGGCGCTGTACAAGGCGTTGTTCTCGCAGCACTCGATGCCGTCGCTCGGCATCGACCTCTCCAAGTCGGCTGCCGTGGCCGTCAGCGAGGGGTTCTCGCACAGCATCGTGTACGTCCTGCTCGTCGTCGTGCTGGGGGTGCTGTACTTCGTCCAGCAACGGATGGTGGCCGCCCGCGCCGCGATCAGCCCCACCATGTCGCAGAGCCAGCAGAAGCTGATGCAGTACCTGCCCGTGTTCTTCGCCGTGTTCCAGATCTTCTTCCTGGCCGCGCTCGTGGTGTACTACATCTGCCAGACGGTGCTGCGCATCGGACAGCAGATGTACATCACGAAGGTGTTCTACGGCCACGACGAGGCCCTCGGCCGTCAAGCCCAACGGGCGGGACAGGCGGCGCGGGAGGAAGCGGAGAAATCCGGCGAATCGAAGGGCATGTTCGGCCAGCCCAAGCGTGACTCGTCCGCGACGAAGGATGCCAGCCCGATCACCAAGGGCGGCGGCGGAGGCGGCAAGGGTTCCTCGGGTCCGTCGTCGAAGGGCTCGGGCAAGGGCTCCAACGACACCGCCAAGGGCGCCAAGAAGTCTCCCGCCCCGGCGTCGGGGAACGGGACGTCGGGCAAAGCGGCGTCGGGGAAGCGGACGGTCGAACCGACACCCGAGTTGGTGCCGAGCAAGCGCGTCACACCGCCGAAGAATCGTCCGACCCCGTCGACGGGAGCGAAGGGCCGACCGACACCGAGTCGCGCCCGTCCCCAGTCGAAGTCCAGTCGACCGAAATCGAGCGACGCGTAAGCCGTCGCCACCACCGACGGTGCCCGTACCGGCCCCGTCACGTCCACGTCACGAAGAGAGCACACACATGGAGTGGGTAGAGACCACCGCAAAGACCCTGGACGAGGCGCGCGAGGCCGCCCTCGACCAACTCGGCGTCGCCCTCGACGACGCCGAGTTCGACATCCTCGAAGAGCCCCGACCGGGCCTCTTCGGCCGGATGCGCGGCGAGGCCCGGCTCCGAGCGCGGGTGCGCCCGACACAGGCGCGGCCGAAGCAGGAGCGTCGTCGCAAGAGCAGGACCGACAAGAGCGACAAAGCCGGCACCGGTGACAAGACCGGCGCCGGCGACAAGGCGGCGCGGAACGGCTCGGACGCCCCGAAGCGACCCAAGCAGGCAACCGGTGGCTCCACGGTCGCCGATGCCGACTCCGAGGCCCCCGTGGCGACGCCCGCGCCCGAACGATCCGACAAGCAAGAGTTCGACCAGCAGGAAAAGAGAGATCAGATGACCAACGAGGACAACGTTTCGACGGTGACCCCCGACGAGGTGGGTGCTGCTGCTGTTGCGTTCATGGACGGTCTGACCACGGCGTTCGGCCTCCAGGGCTCCTCCGAGATCACCGTCGATGGCATCGAACTCGAACTGAACGTCGTCGGTGAGGAGCTCGGGCTGCTCGTCGGCCCGGGCGGACGCACGCTCAACGCCGTCCAGGACCTCGCTCGCGTGGCCGCCCAACGTCGGCTCGGCGACCACGAGACCCGGCTGCGGATCGACGTCGCGGGATACCGGGGACGGCGTGAACAGGCGCTGATCAAGTTCTCCCGCGAGGTTGCCGAGCAGGTGCGGTCCTCGGGGGTCGCCCGCTCGCTCGAGCCGATGACATCGTCGGACCGCAAGGTCATCCACGACGTCTTGAACGAAGAGGCCGGCGTGGCGAGCCGATCCGTCGGCGAGGATCCGACGCGTCGCATCATCGTCGAGCCCGCCTGACCGGGCCGGTGGGGCCGTCGTCTCCCCCGGTCTCGGACGAACTCCTCGACGTACTGCGCCGGTCGCAGCAACTGGGTTTCCTCGGTGCGCGCCCGATCGAGCAGGTGATCGATCACTCCCGAGCCTTCGTCACCGCCCTCGATGACCTGCAGGTCGATGGCCCGATCCTCGATCTCGGTGCCGGCGGCGGTGTGCCCGGTCTCGTGATCGCCCACGATCGCCCCGACCAGGCGGTGACGCTGCTGGACCGGCGGCGGACGCGGACCGACTTCCTCGCCCGCATGGTTCGGCGGCTCGGCTGGCAGGACCGGGTCGACGTCTGGAACCGGGACGCCGGCGACCTCACCGGAGACGGTTTCGACGCTGCCGTCGCTCGTGGCTTCGGGCCACCCCGCGACACCCTGGTAGCGGCGCTCGGCTGGGTTCGCCCGGACGGCTTCGTCGTCATCAGCGAGCCGCCGACGGGTGATCGGTGGGCGGGTGTGGTGATCCCCGGTGCGACACGGCTACCGAGCGGGCCGACGGTGTCGATCTTCCAGCGGAATCCGAGCCCACAGCCGGAATGATTCCCCGCGCCGATGTTTCACGTGAAACGGCGAAGCGGCAGAACGTATCCGGCGTTCGAGGGTCTCACTGCATCGACCTGTCGGGGCTGATCCTGCGCTGGACGGTTTCACGTGAAACAGCAGATCCCCCGGATCAGCGGCACCGACCACTACGCTCGCACGTTGTGACGGAGATCGACCCGATGCCGACCGACCCTGTGTCGCCGAGCCCTGGACCCGAAGAATTCGGCTCCCCCGTGAACCCCGCCTCGAACGGCGAAGGGGAAGCACCGGCACCGCGACGGACTCTGCCCCGGATCATCGCCCTCGCCAACCAGAAGGGTGGCGTGGGCAAGACCACGACGACGGTGAACCTCGGTGCCGCCTTGGCCGACATGGGCTTGCGAACGCTGATCATCGACCTCGATCCGCAGGGGAACGCATCCAGCGGCCTCGGGATCGAGCACCGGGGCCTCGAGCGCTCGATGTACCACGTGCTGCTGTTCGAGGAGCCGTTGGAGAACGTGGTCGAGCCGACCGACGTCCGCAACCTGTTCGTCGCACCGGCATCGCTCGATCTGGCCGGGGCGGAGATCGAGCTCGTTCCTGCGTTCAGCCGGGAACAACGCCTGAAACGCGCGATCGACGTCGTGATCGACGACTACGACTACGTGCTGATCGACTGTCCCCCGTCACTCGGCCTGTTGACCGTGAACGGGTTGGCGGCCGCCCGCGAGGTCCTCGTGCCGATCCAGTGCGAGTACTACGCGTTGGAAGGGCTTGGCCAACTCCTGCGCAACGTCGACCTGGTCCGACGAAACCTCAATCCGACGCTGGAGGTGAGCACCATCTTGTGTGTGATGTTCGACGCGCGAGCGAAGCTCGCGAGAAATGTTGTCGAGGAGGTCCGCGACCACTTCGGTGAGAAGGTGCTCCGGGCGGTGATACCGAGGTCGGTCCGCCTCTCCGAAGCCCCGGGATTCGGCCAGCCGATCACCACGTTCGACCCGACTTCGAGGGGCGCGATCGCGTACCGCGACGCCGCCAAGGAGGTGCACAATGCCACGCTCTAGTGGGTTGGGAAAGGGCTTGAGCTCGATCATCCCGACTGCCGACTTGACCCGGGAATCCACTGCGGCCGGCGACAGTGTGTCGCCGTTTCTCGCTGAGATCGAGGTGGCCGTCGATCCGCCCGAATCCGAACCAGCCGCGGGTGCACTTCGACGAGCAGAGCCTGCTCGAGTTGTCATCGTCGATCGCCGAGATGGGAGTGCTCCAGCCCATCCTCGTCCGCCGACTCGACAGCGGTGGCTACGAGCTCATTGCCGGCGAACGCCGATGGCGAGCAGCGCAGCGAGCCGGGCTGGCGACAGTCCCGGCGATCGTGCGGACCGCCGACAATCTCAACTCGATCGAGCAGGCACTCGTCGAGAACCTGCATCGTGAGGATCTCACGCCGCTCGAGGAAGCGGCGGCGTACCAGCAACTGATCGAGGATTTCCAGCTGACGCACGAGCAGCTCTCGAGCCGGGTCGGCAAGAGCCGCTCGGCGATCACCAACACGATCCGCCTGCTCGGTCTCCCGCCGGCAGTGCAGCACCTGCTCGCCGACGGGCAGTTGTCGGCCGGCCACGCCCGGGCGCTCTTGGGCACGCCCGACCGCGAACTGCAGGAACGGCTGGCTCGACAAGCCGTCGATCACGGCTGGTCGGTACGCGCCATCGAACAAGCCGTGCGCGATGGCGGCATCGAGTCGCCGCCCGCACCCGATCCCGACCCCGGATCGGGTCCGACGCCGGAATCCGAGGCGGGCGCCTCGATCGACGGCGCCGGTCTCACCCCGCACACGAGGTTGCGTCCCCCGGGTCTGCTGGAACTGGAGGGCTTGCTCGCCACACACCTCGACACGAGGGTCGCGGTGCAGATGAGTGCCAAGCGCGGCAAGGTCACGATCGACTTCGCGGATCTCGAGGATCTGGAGCGGATCTTTCACCGCATGGTGCCCTGACCAGGTCCGATCGGGCCCCGGATGACGTCACGTTGCGTGGTTGTGACCAACGTCACGTGATATTTGTTTCAACGTCACCTTCAGACAAACGCACAGGGTGTGTACGAAACTGTGGACAAACCCTCACCTGGACGGTGAATGCTCCGCTGCGCCGGTGGACGGTCGGACAATGGCGTCGGTCGGATCCTCGCCCATGCGGCGCAACCAGGCACGCAACGACAGTTCGGTGGCCCGGCTCACCGCCTCGGCGGCGTCCACGATCGCCCGCACCGGGCCCAGCGTGACGACGACGGCCGGCATGCGCGTCTCGCGCAGCACGGGGAGCCGCATCCCGATGATCGTGGGATCGCTGGACACGACGCCGTCGAGCGCGGTGGCGAGGCACGTGGCCAGGGCGCGTCCGCCGAACGACTCGAAGTGCGGGACGGCGAAGTAGGCGATCGTCGTGCCCGGCTCGGTGCGCGGTTCGAACCCGACGTACACGGTGGCACCGAACCGGTTGGCGGCCGCGGCGTGGGCGCTCGCCTCGTATTCGTCCGTCGACATCACCGTGGCACCGTCGTTGCGCAGGTTTCGGGCGAGCCCTCGGGTGATGGCGCTGAGCCCGCCGAACTGACCGATCACGATCCGCGCCGAGTCGAGCGTCGACGCGCCGGCGCGCACCTCGTGTTCGCGGATGGAAGCCACCCCCGGACCGCTCCCGCTCTGACGCATCAGTCGTTCGAGCATGCTGATCGTGGTGGGTCCGCACACGCCGTCGGCGGCGACCCCGCTGTTGCGCTGGAAATCGACGAGCGCCCGGGCCGTGGCCGGTCCGAGGATGCCGTCGGGCCGGCCGCAGTCGAACCCGAGGTGGTTCAGGCCCTGTTGGAGCGCGACGACGTCGTCACCGCGCACCTGGGGAGCTTCGAGCTTGAGTGCCCGGTCGCCCAGGTGCCAACCAGCCTCACAGATCGCCAACCAGGTCTGCTCGTCGCAATCGCCGGTCGGCCGGAGGCCGCGGTGCTCCTGGAAGGTCGTGACCGCCTCGAGCGTGGGCTGGTCGAAGCGGCCGCTCAGGCCGCCGGCCGGCGGACAGCCGGCCGCGGCCAGTCGCCGCTGCAGGTCGCGCACGGCATCGCCGTGCTGCCCCGACGTCAGTGGGAAGTGGGAAGGAATTCGTCGAGCTCCTGCAACAGGGCGCCCTTGCTCTTCGCGCCGACGAGCCGCTTGGACACCTCGCCACCGGAGAACACGAGCAGCGTCGGGATGCTCATGACGTTGTACTTCATCGCCAGATCCGGGTTGTCGTCGACGTTGAGCTTGGCGATCGTCACGTCGTCGCCGTGCTCGACGGCGATCTCCTCGAGAATCGGCCCGATCTTCTTGCACGGTCCACACCACTCGGCCCAGAAATCGACGACCACCGGCTTGGTCGAGCCGCCGACGGTCTCGTCGAAGGTGTTGGTGGAGAGATTCACGATTCCTTGTGCCATCGGGCGATCCTTTCGATTTGGGGACGTCCGGAAGTTGCGGGCGTTCCCGGGAGGGTGGCACGCCAAACCGTGCCAGCAGAATACAACCGCATCGCACTCACCGGTATTCCCCGGCATCGACCACGCAGAGTGCTCGCCGTGCACGTTCAGTGGTGAAGCGTCGCCTCGAGCCAGCGTTCGGCGTCGATCGCCGCCATGCACCCGGAGCCGGCGGCGGTGATCGCCTGGCGATACGTGTGGTCCTGGACGTCGCCGCAGGCGAACACGCCGTCGACATTCGTGTACGAGGAGCCATGGGCCGTGATCAGGTATCCGCTCTCGGGTTCCATGTCCAGCTGGCCGACGAACAGGTCGGTGTTCGGCCGGTGCCCGATCGCCACGAACAGTCCGGTGACGTCGAGTGTGCTCGATTCGCCGGTCACGGTGTTGACGACCTCGATCCCGGTGACCTTGTGGTCACCGATGATCTCGGTGACCCGGCTGTTCCACAGGAACTCGATCTTCGGGTTGGCCAGGGCACGGTCCTGCATGATCTTCGAAGCACGGAGTTCGTCGCGGCGGTGCACGATCGTGACCTTGTCGGCGAACTTGGTGAGGAACGTCGCTTCCTCGATCGCCGAATCACCACCGCCGACCACGGCGATGTCGTGACCACGGAAGAAGAACCCGTCGCAGGTGGCACATGTCGAGAGGCCATGGCCGATCAGCCGTTCCTCGGCCTCGAGACCCAGCATCAGCGACTGGGCTCCGGTACTGACGATCACGGCGTTGGCGAGGTACAGCGTGTCACGTACCCACACCTTGTGCGGACGCTCGCTGAAGTCGACCTTGGTCACCTTCTCGGTGATGATCTCGGTGCCGAACCGCAACGCCTGCTCGCGCATGGCCTGCATCAGGTCGGGACCCATCACGCCCTCGGCGAAACCAGGGTAGTTCTCGACCTCGGTGGTCAGCATCAGCTGGCCCCCCGGCTGGTCGCTCGTGCTCGACGGTTCGCCTTCGATGAGCAGCGGGGCGAGGTTGGCGCGTGCCGTGTAGACCGCGGCGGTCAGGCCGGCGGGGCCTGATCCGATGATGATGACATCACGAACAGGCGGGCGAACAGGGACGTCGGACATGCTGGGTCTCCGGGGGTGTGAGTTGCGTTGAGCGGCGCGTCAGTGGGCGCTGGCGGCGCGCTTCTTGAACAACAACAGCCCGGCCAGGCAGAGAATTCCACCGACGATGAAGTAGCTGAGGTAGACCGCCTGCGGCTTGGTGACGACGAGATCGAGGAGCGCCTGGACCCCGCGCATCAGCAGCACGATCGTGATCACGACGATGAACACCCCGAGGAAGGCGGCGATGATCCCGAACACGATCGCCCGCGCCGCCATGACCGCCTTGGTGGTGGTCTGCTCGCGAACGGTGGTGACGACCGTGACCAACTTGTTCGTGGTCTCGCTCGCCCAGTTCGGATCGGTGAGGGGGTTCCCCGGCATGAGCGAGCACACTAGCCCGGCGAACCGGTGCGCGGCCACGGCCGGAGCGGTCAGGACGGGTGCTCGGACAGACGAGCGTCCCGGCCCGCCAAGTGCGGTGGCGCTGGTCAGGGGAGCGGAACGCTGGCGACGCGCACACACCCATCGGCGAGATAGGCGAGGGCGAGGTCGCGCGACACGTCGAGCCCGACCACGACGGTCTGGCCCTGGTAGTTGGCCACGCCGACGACGATGTCGGCACCGAGACAGGCCGGCAGCGCCGCGTCCGCCGGAGCACTGTCGGCCGAGGCTGCGGTCGGAGCATCGGTGATGATCGTCGCGTCGTCGGGGAGGGCACGCGAGGAGGGAGCGTCGCGCGCCGCCGCGGCGAAGTCGGCGAGGTCGGCGGGCGTCAGCAACTCGACGAGATCGCCCGTGTCGGACGGCGGTGCTTCGGCTTCGAGGTCGGTCGCGACGTCCGAGGCATTTTCGCTCGGCGCCGCATCCGTGCCGCCCGCCGTGGCGCGCTCGACTTCGGATTCTTCGACCGTGGCCGCAGCCACCGCCGGAGCGACCGCGGTGTCGTCGGTCGCCACGCCGCTGTCGGGGACGCCGGCGGCATCGCTCGACAACTCCGCCGTGGTGTCGTCGTTGTCGTCCATGTTCGCCGAACGCAGCAACAACCCACCGGCGAGCACGATCACGAGCCCGGCGGCCGCCGCCCCGAGCCACACGCTCGAGTGCCGACCGCGTCCCCCGGCGCGTCGCGACGATCGCGGCGGCGTCGACACCGCCGCGGCTCCGGCGACAGCCGCACCGTCGACGCCCGATGGCGTGCCATCACGCAGCGCACCGGTGCGTTCCTGCTCGGGGAGCCGCTCCCACGCATCCAGGGCGTTGGCGAGATGGCGCTCACGGACCGAGATCGACGTTTCGGGGAGCTCGGCCAGCACCGCTCGGACCTGGCGCAGACGATCCACCTCGACGAGCAACTCGGGAGTCGACTCGACGCGGGCGCGGTCGACGGCGTCGAGTTCGCCGTCGAGATACGCACTGGCAAGAGAGGTCGGGTCGTCAGTCATCGGCATCGATTGGACGTTCGGGGGTGTGCGGCGGGTTCCCGGGTTCCTCGGGAGCCAGTACCGTCGGCACGGAGGGCGGGGGTACGGGGGTCGGTGGCAGGGGAGGCAGGTCGTCCAGCCGCAGTTCGTCGGCGAGTTGGGAACGGGCCCGGGCGATCCTCGACTTGACCGTGCCGAGCGGCAGATCGAGGACGTCGGCGATCTCCTGGTAGTCGAGGTCGACCACGTCGCGCAGCACGATCACCACCCGGAAATCATCGCTCAGGGTGGCGAGTGCCTCATCGATCGCGAGCTGGTCGTCGATGCGGCCGACCCGTCGGCTCGCCGCCTCGTCGACGACGTCGGCCATCGCCGTGTCGCCGACGGCGTGGAGCGACGGACGACGCTTGCGCCGGCGCAGCTCGTCGAGCGATGCGTTGGTGGCGATGCGGTACGCCCAGGTGGCGAACGTCGAGCGCCCGTCGAAACGGGGCAGGCTGCGCACGATCTTGATCAGGGCCTCCTGACAGGCGTCGTCGGCCTCGCTCGCCGAGCCCGTGATACGACGGCAGACGGCGTGGATCCGGTCGTAGTGCCGGCGGAGCAGCTGATCGAGCGCGGCGCGATCGCCGCGTTGGGCGGCCGCGATCAGTTGGGCGTCGTCGAGCGCAGCGATGGAGCGGAGCGTAACGAAGCCCCCCGTCAGCCGAGCGCGATGTCAGCCGAGCGCGATGTGGGTCAGCCGACGAGGGCGATCTCGCCGAGCCGGCCCCGGTAGGGGTGGGCTTCGGTGCACGAGTCGTCCCGGCCGATCTCGTTGAGCAGCACGAGCATGTGGCGGACGGGCACGGGCGGGGTGGCGGAGGTGACCGTCTGGGGTTGGTCGGCGAACAGCTTCGTACCGAGCGGGGGGCCCCACTGGGCGAGGTCGGTCGGGGCAACGTCGTCGGCGACGGCGAAGAACTGCAGCTGATACGGCGCGTTGATCACATCGACCGACAGGGCCTGCTGGGTGAGCTGGTCGAACGAGACGACGAGGCCGACGCCCCGCTTGCCCCCCATGTACTGCGATTCGTAGCACGACGTCGCCCACGAGGTGGTGGCGACGCCGTCGGCCAGCGCGAGCGACACGTCGGCGTCGTTCTCCTGGTTGTCGCCGTCGGGGTCGAACGCGGCGACGGCGGCGATGGTGGCCGCGGCGGTGGGTGCCGCCGCCGGGTCGACGGGGGCGGCGACCCCGCCGGTCGCCGGGTCGGCCGGAGCGATGGTGTCGCCGGTCGGGAGCACGGTCGTGGTCGAGGCGGCCTCGCCACCGCCGTACTGCAGGTTGAACCACAGCAACGCGCCGACGAGGAGGGCGACGACCAACAGAATGGCGACGACGAGCATGCTCGGCTTCCAGCTGTTCGACAGGCCGCTCGCCGTTGGTGGATCGACGCGACCGGTGCCCCGCGGCGGCGTCGGCTGCCGGGCGGGACGCACCGGCACCGACGGTCGCGCGTCGGCCGTGGTGGCCGCCCGCACCGGCACGCTCCCCGTGCGCGTCACTTCGCCCGGAATGGCGCCGACCATCAGCGTCGTGGGCGAGTTGCCGGTGACCGCGTTCGTGGTGGTGGTACTGGTGGTCGTGGTACTGGTGGTCGTGGGATTCGTGGTCGTCGGGCTGGCGGTCGCGGTCGAGGCGGCGGCCGGCCAGCGTGGTGCGGCGGCCGGCGCACGGGTGTCCGCCACGGGCAGCGGTCGTTCCAGTTCGTCGGAGGGGGCCCGCCGGAAGCGCCGTCCGAACGGGATCATCGGCGATCGCTGGTTGATCGTGTCGTCGACGACGGGCGGTCCCTCGGCGGCCGCGGCGCGCAGGGCCTCGACCAGTTCGGCGCCGGAGGCGGGACGGTTCGCCGGGTTGCGGGCGAGCAGTCGGTGGATGACGGTGACGAGCGCGGTCGGCAACGTGGCGCGCAGCCGGGCGAGATCGGTCGGGTCACGCTGCAACCGGGCGAGGGCCGTGTCGGCGTCGGTCTCCCCGAGGAACGGAACCCGCCCGGCGAGACATTCGTAGAGCACGAGGCCGAGCGAGTACAGGTCGGCCCGGCCGTCGAGCTTCTTGCCGCGCACCTGCTCCGGTGAGAGGTATTTCGCCGTGCCCATCATGATGTTGTCGCTCGTCAGGTCGGCGTCGGGCGACTGCAGGCCCTTGGCGATCCCGAAGTCGGTCAGCAGGACACGGCCGTCCGACGTGATCATGATGTTGCCGGGCTTCACGTCGCGGTGCACGAAGCCCGACTCGTGCGCGTGGTCGAGCGCCAACGCGACACAGGTGCCGATGTGACAGGTGAGCTCGGGGCTGAGGCGCTTCTGGGTGTCGAGCAGCTGACGCAGGCTCTTGCCCTCGACGAGCTGCATCACCACCGCCTGACGCCCGTCCTGTTCGAACACGTCGTGCACCGCGACGATGTTCGGGTGGTTCAAGCTGGCCGCCGCGATGGCCTCACGCCGGAAGCGCTCGGTGACGACCTCGTCGGACGCGAGGTTGGGCTTGAGCCACTTCACCGCCACCTTGCGATCGAGCGTGAGATCGACCGCCAACCACACCTCGGCCATGCCACCCTGGGCGAGTTGCCGTTGCAGCTCGTATCGGTGGGCGATGACGGTGGGAGTCGATGAGGAGGCCGCGGTGGACATGACGCTGCTGGAACGCTAGTGGGACAACGGTCTCCGTTGCGGGCAATGAATCACGGGCATCCCGACCGTCGCCGCGGCCGGGACGAGATTCACTCCTTGATCTGGAAGGCGACGCCGATCGTGCCGCGTCCGCCGTGGGTGCCGATGACCGGGCCGATCTCGCCGACGACGATCTCCTCGGGCGCGTAGGGGCGCAGCATGTCGACGAAGGCGTCGACGTCGCTGCAGTCGGCGTGCATGACGGCGAGGTTCTCGATCGCCCCGTCGTAGCTCTTGACCTTCTCGACGAGGAAGTCAGCGCCTTCGAACGGGTGCGCTGTTTGCCGCCCTGTTCGACGACGCCACCGGTGACCTCGATGATCGGTTTGATGGCCAGGGCCGTCGCGAGCAGTGCCTTGGCGTTGCCGATGCGCCCGCCCTTCTTCAGGTTCTCGAGCGTGTCGAGCGCGCCGAAGACGCGGGTGCGCCCGATCAGGTCGATCGCCGTTGCCTCGACGTCGTCGATGGCCGCGCCGTCGCAGGCGAGGCGGGCGCAGGCGAGTGCGATGGTTCCGAGCCCCATGGTGATGCTGCGGCTGTCGAGCACCCGCACGTCGAGGTCGAGGTCGGGGTCCGCTTCGATCGAGCGGGCCGCGAGCTGAGCGCTCTGCATCGTCGCCGACAGTGCTCCGGACAGCGACACGACGACGATTCCCGTCGCACCCTCGGCGGCGAGGCGTCGATACGCCTGCTCGAACTGGCCCGGGGCAGGGGCGGCGGTTTCGGGGAGCTTCGCCGAGTTGACACATTTCGACCAGAACTCCTCGGTCGACAGTTCCTCGCGGTCGATGAACTCCTCGTCGCCGAAGCGGATCGACAGCGGGATGATGGTGATCCCCAATTCGTCGGCGATCGGTGCGGGTAGATCGCAGGAGCTGTCGGTGACGATTCGTACGGCGGGCCGGTTCACAGGCGCGAGATCCTAGTGGTCACCCGCCGCTCACCGATCGGCCCGCCTCGGACTGATGGACGGGTCAGACCGCTCCGCTCGGGTGGCGGTCGCGGCCGCTCTCCATCTCGGCGCGCCGCCGGCTCCGCCAATGGGCGAACCACCACGTGAGCAGCACCAGGAGGAAGCCCGCGGTGAGGACCTGGCCGAGGCCGGTGAAGGCCGACACGCGGGAGGTGATCGTGACCGGGTCGCCGATCGCTTCGCCGGCAGGGGTGAGTATCTGGAGGGTGATGGGAGCGGTGCCGTTCGCCTTGGCCCGCACCGGGACGACGAGCGACGTCTCGTCGTTCGGTCGCAGGGTCATGGCGTGGTCGCCGACATCGGTGGCATCGGGATCGTCCGGTGGGGGCGTCGACTCGGGGAACGACAACTTGGGCGACGAGAAGCGGAGCACGACGTCGAGGGGTTCGGCCGACGTGTTGCCGACCTGCACCTCGATGTCGCCGGATCGTCCGGTGAGGGTGAACTTGAAGGGGTCGGGCGGAACCACGGCGCCGCGGATGGCGTCGGCCTCGGCCTGGATCTGCGAGGCGACGGCGGTGGCCTGGTCGTCGTCGATCGCCGTCGAGAGCAGGGCGTTGAGCGCCGTCGCCCAGCGATCGGGGCGGGGATCGTCGGGCGCGAGCATCGATCCGGCGCTGGCGGCGCTCAAGGCCGTGGAATCGATCAGTTGGACACGCGCCGCGAGGGACGGCCCGGCGGTTTCGGGCAACGACACCACGACCGGTTCACCTCGGACGGTCTGGACGTCGGTGGTTCCGGTGAGCGTCGACGCGCCGACGAACTCGATGCTCGGTGTCGTGGCGGCGATCGACTCGAGACCGGTGACGAGGCGGGCGTCGGGCGCGGCGAGGTTGGGCGTCGACAGCACACGGCTGCGACGGAGCGCGGGCTGCCCGAGATCCTCGACGAGCATCGACGTGACGGCTCCCACCGCCCACTCGATCGGCGTCGCCGTCGTGAGGATCTCGTCGGCGCTCGCCACGGTCAGGTCGTCCGAGAGCGAGTCGACGACGAGCAGCGGGAGGGTCCCGCCATCGGGCAGGGCCACGGTGACGAACAGGCCCGGTTCGGGGACGTCGGCGTTGGGGAGGTCGTCGTCGACCGTGGCCCGGTACATCTCCTGGGTCATCACGAGGAACCGGAAGCCGAGATCGCGCAGTTCCTGTGCTCCGGCGCCGCTCAACGGGTCGAGGACGACCCACGCGTTGCGGCGCGACGGCGTGGTCGGCACGGCCGCCGTGAGCATGTCCTCACCATCGCTGAGGAGCCGCGCGAACTCGTCGCCACGATCGACCTCGACCGCGGACGACACGTCGAACGGTACGGCCGGAACGGCCACGAATTCGTCGTCGACGAGTGCGCTCGCCAGCGTCTGGGAACCCGTCGGGGTGCTCGCCGCGGCGGCCACGATCGGGGGCGGGACGTCCAGTGTGACGGGGGCGGTGATCGCGCCGGCGAACGTGACGGCGTCGGCGAACTCGGCCGCCGCCGCGGTGTCGCTGTCGGCGGCGGGCCGCACTGCCGTGACGATCGACAGATCGATCGGGCTGGGCGCGGCGGTGCCGTCGGTGGGGCCGGGAAGGCGCTGCACGATCGTGCCGTGGGTGGCGACGACGATGTCGTCACCGAACGGCGCGACCAGGAGTTCGGTGCGGATGGGGTAGAGGCCGGGCGTCTCGAACTTGAGCCGCTCCTCGACGCTGTTGACGACGTCGGTCGGTACGTCGACGGTGACGATGGCGGACCCGTCGTCGTCGTAGGTGACGAACGGCCGTGCGTCGCTGATCTCGATGCCGTCGATGGCGTCGCCGAAGCCGGCGCGATCGGCGTCACCGCCGACGAGGCGCCCGATGTCGCGTGCCGTGTCGGCGGCGGTCAGCGGCGGATAGTTCGTCACCTGGATCTTGAGCGCCATCAATGGCGCCGGCACGGTGGTGGGCGGCGCGGTGTCGGGAGCTGCGGTGTCGGGTGGCGCGGTCTCGGCCGGCGCCGTGTCACCGGGCGCCGCGTCACCGGGGATCGGGATCGTCGTGTCAGGGGCTGTCGTTGCGGGGCTCGTCGTGTCCGGGATCGTGGTCTCCGGGATCGTCGTGGTGGCGGCGTCGAGGTCGATCGAGGCCAGATCGCCGCTCACGCGATAGACGAGCCGCAACGGTGCGTCGGGCTCGAACGCGTACTGCTCCTCGACGAGTTCCATCCGGATACCGACCTCGGTGTTCGGCGCCGGCGTGCCCTGGGCCGGGATGCTGGCCGAAATGTCACTGGCCGAAATGTCGCTGGCCGAACGTGGCCGAAGGCGCGCTGCGGGCCGCCGGAGCGGTGGCGAGCGTCGCGATGAGTGCCGCACCGACGACGAGGCCAGACGCGGCGACGCGGCGGACCATCACGACATCGTGTCGAGTCGCAGCTCGAGCAGGACGAGGGTGTCGGAGCGTCGTTGGAACCCGAAGGAGTCGTAGAGCGTGAGCGCGGCGTCGTTGTCCGATGCCGTGTTGACCATCGCCGTCGTGGCGCCACGGCGGTGCATCCAGGCGAGGGCGTCGTCGACGAGTTGGCCGCCGGTGCCGCGGCGCTGCCTGGCGGGATCGACCGCCAGCCGCTGCAGGTAACCGACCTGGCCGGCGACGCCGCTCATCGCGAACCCGACGATCGTCCGGCCGACGGCGATCGAACGGGCGTGGGCGAACGGTGTGGCATGCAGGATGTCGGACAGCGCGGCCCGGTCGTTGCCCCACGTCGGCCCGAAGGCGTCGACGTCGATACGGACCGCGGCATCGAGCTGCCATCGGCGCAACGGTCGGACGCGCTGCTCGCGGCGGCGCCGGTGGTACGCCTCGAGCGGGCGTTCGAGCAGTGCCAGTTCGTCGATGCGGTGGAATCCGGCCGCGACGAACGGTGCGACCGAACCCGGGAACAGCGCACCGGTGCGGATCGCGCCCGCCCCGTTGCGTCGGGCCGCGTCGATCCAGGATCGGACGTCGGCGTCGGAGGGGACCATCTGGTGATCGAGCAGCACGAGATGGGCGACATCGGGCCGGTAGGGCCACGTGCTGATCCGCGCCCGGACGCGGCGCGCTGTGCTGGTCACGTCCACGGTGCCGACGGTACTCGTAGCGTGCGCCAAGACCGCTGCGCACTGCACCGCACCGGACGTCTCGCACCAGGGGCCGTAGCCTGCCCTGCGATGCTGCCCGCACGATTCGCGCCGATCCTGGACGAGCTCGCCCCGCTCGTGGCGCGCTTTCGTGACCGCGGCCATCGGTTGTACCTCGTCGGCGGGTCGGTGCGTGACCTCCTCGTGCAGCACGACCGGCAGGATTTCGATCTCGATCTCACGACGGACGCCCGCCCGCCGGAGATCAAGGCGTGCCTCGAAGGGTGGGCGGACGCGCTGTGGACCCAGGGTGAGAAGTTCGGCACGATCGGCGCCCACAAGCGCGACCCGCACACCGGCGGCACCCGGCCCTACGAGATCACCACGTTCCGGGCCGAGGCGTACACCGACGACTCCCGCAAGCCGCACGTGGTGTTCGCCGACGAGATCGACAGCGACCTCTCGCGCCGCGACTTCACCGTGAACGCGATGGCCCTGGAGCTGACCGTCGACACCGGCGAGCCGGCGCTCATCGATCCGTTCGAGGGCGCCGTCGACCTCGCCACGCGGACGCTGCGCACACCGATCGCGCCGGAAGTGAGCTTCGGTGACGATCCGCTGCGCATGTTGCGGGCGGCCCGCTTCATCGCCGGGTACCGGCTCGAACCGACCCCGGAGCTGACGGCTGCCGTGCGCGCCATGGTCGGCCGGCTCGAGATCGTGTCGCCCGAGCGGATCCGCGACGAGTTCGACAAGCTGATCACGCTCGACCATCCGACGGCGGGACTGTCGTTCCTCGTCGACACGGGGCTCGCCGACCATTTCCTCCCCGAGCTGCCGGCGATGCGCCTCGAACACGACCCGATCCATCGGCACAAGGACGTGCTCACGCACACGATCGCCGTCGTGGAGAACGTCCGTCCGGCCCCCGAACCCGGCGCGTACGACTTCCGGCTGACCCGGTTGGCGGCACTGTTCCACGACATCGGCAAGCCGAAGACGCGGGGCTACCTCGAGGGCAAGGGCACGACGTTCCACCACCACGACGCGGTCGGCGCCCGGATGACCCGCAAGCGGATGACGGCGATGCGGTACTCGAACGACGACATCGCCAAGGTGTCCGAGCTCGTCGCGTTGCATCTGCGCTTCCACACCTACGCGATGGGTTGGTCCGACTCGGCGGTTCGCCGGTACGTGCGCGACGCCGGGCCGTTGCTCGCGGAGCTCAACGTGCTGACGCGATGCGACTGCACCACCCGCAACGAACGCAAGGCGGCGCGACTGTCACGGCGGATGGACGAACTCGAAGCGCGCATCGCCGAGCTGAACGAGGCCGAGGAGCTGGCGGCGATCCGGCCGCAGCTCGACGGCAACGAGGTGATGCACCTGCTCGACGTGCCCGCCGGGACGGGTGGTCGGCGAGGCGATGAAGTTCCTCCTGGAGATCCGGCTCGACGAGGGCGTGCTCGACGACGACGAGATCCGGCGTCGGCTCCTCGCCTGGTGGTCCTCCCGCCAGTCCAGCTGACCCGCCCGTCCGTCAACCACCAGGCGATGGCGATGTCGGGTCAATGGCGCCCGACAACTACATCGCCTCGAGGTGAGCGGCGCGACGACGGGCATCCGCCGGGCCGGGAAGCGGGGCACCTACCGTGGCACCGTGCAGGGACAGGCGGGCGGCGCACTCATCGCGGTCGGGGTCATGGCGATCGTCGCGCTCGTGGCCATGATGGTCGAGGCCCGGTACTTCCGGCGCAGGATGCGCGGATCGATCGAGGAGGTGTCGCGCGCCCGGACCGAACTCCGTCAGCTCCTCGACGACCTGCCCGAAGCGGTGATGGGGCTCGACGAACACGGCGTGATCGAGACGGCCAACGACAGCGCAGCTGCATTGACCGGGCGATCGGTGGACGACCTGGTCGGCCGGGGGTTCCTCGGCCTGGTCGACGCGGACGATCGCGACATGGTCGCCGAGCGCTGGGACATCGCCGCGGGGGACGGACACGGGAGCGATGCCGGCCCGCGGGCGTACCTGCCGGTGTTCGCCCTGATCGACGCCGCCGGCACATCCCACCTCACCGAGGCCACGCTGCACCGGTCGTCGCTCGCCGCCGGCGCCCTGGTGGTGATCCTGCGCGACGTCACCGATCGCCAGCGGACCTCGGTCGCGCTCGAACAGGCCCGCCGCCGGTTCCAGCAGGCGTTCCATTCCGCGCCGACCGGGATGGCGCTCGTCCGCCTCGACGACAGCAAGCTCCTCGACGCCAACCAGTCGCTCGCCGACATGCTGATGCGGCCCCTGCAGTCGCTCGTCGGGATCGGGATCCGGGAGATCACGCATCCCGACGATCTGCGCGCTGCCGCCACGCAGCGCGCCCGGCTCGAGCTCGGCATCGCCGACACGTACCTGCTCGATCAGCGCTACCTGCGCAGCGACGGTGAGTTCGTGTGGGCGCGCACGCGCGTCTCGGTCACCGAGGACGACGGCGTGGCGTTGGCCATCACGCACATCGAAGACGTCACCGACCAGCGGCGCACCGCCGAACGGCTGACCCACGCCGCGACGCACGACGGGTTGACCGATCTGGCGAACCGCGACGCGCTGGTGGCGATGCTCGATGAGCTGCTGACCGTCGCCGTGGATGGGCAGGTGGCGACACTGTTCGTCGACCTCGACAACTTCAAGATGGTGAACGACGGCCTGGGGCACGCGGTCGGTGACCGGGTTCTCAAGGAGATCGCGTCGCGTCTGGTCGCGACGGTTCCGACGTCCGAGCGGATCGGCCGGTTCGGCGGCGACGAGTTCGTGGTGATTCTCGACGACAGCGTCGATCCGGCGACGGTCGGCGAAGCGGTGCGCCGCGCCGTCCAGCAGCCGATCCTGGTCGACGGGCAGGAACTGATCATCACCGCGAGCATCGGGTTGGCGATCAACGGTCCCGGGTCACGGGCGGCCGACCTGCTGCGCGACGCCGACGCGGCGATGTACCGCGCCAAGGCCGGTGGTCGCGATCGCATCGCCGCCTTCGCGCCCGACATTCGCGGCGTGCTGGTCGACGGGCTGCGTACCTCGACCGAACTGCGGCGAGGGTTGGAGCGGGGCGAGATCGTTCCCTACTTCCAGCCGATCGTGGATCTCGCCGGCGGCCAGGTCGTCGGGTTCGAGGTGCTGGCGCGATGGCTGCACCCCCAACGAGGACTCCTGCTCCCGGGTCAGTTCCTGCCGCTCGCCGAGGAGGCCGGGCTGATGGGGGAGCTCGGCGAACGGGTGCTGCGCGACTCGCTGGCGCAGCTGGCGCGTTGGCGTGCCGGCGGGCTGTCGTTCGCCACCTGTTCGCTGTCGGTGAACGTGGCGAGCCAGCAACTCGTCGACGACTCCTTCGTCGACGTCGTCGCCGACGCGCTGGGTGAGACGGGGATCGATGCCGACTCGCTGTGGCTGGAGATCACCGAGACCGCCCTGATGGCCGACACCAGTGCGGCGACGCCGCGCCCTGCGTGGGCTGCGCGGCCTCGGCCTGCACCTGTCGGTCGACGACTTCGGCACGGGATATTCGTCGCTCACGTATCTCAAGCGCTTTCCGGTCGAGGCGATCAAGGTCGACCGCTCGTTCGTCACCGGCCTCGGGCTGGAGGCCGACGACACGTCGATCGTGGAGGCCGTCGTCCGCCTCGGCCACTCCCTCGGGCTGTCGGTGGTCGCCGAGGGCGTCGAGACACCGCTGCAACTGAACCGGCTGCGGGATCTCGACTGCGACCGCGCCCAGGGCTACCTCTTCGGCCGCCCCCGCCCCGCCGGCATCACCGAATCCGAACGCGCCAACGCCTGATCAACTACGAGCCTTCCTTGCGGGCGCGCAGGACGAGGGTGGTGGGCGAGGGCGACGCGGCACTCGCACCGAGTTCGAGCAGATGGTCGACGCGGAAGTTCGAGCGGCCGAGCGTGATGAACCACTCGCCGACGGTGCGCGGGCCGGCGCCGTACGGCTCGCCGAGCGACACGCTGGCGTAGGGGTGGGGCACGGAGATCACGAGTGGCATGCTCGGTTTGAGGATGCGGTGGACCTGGCGGAACACGCGGCTGAGATCGTCGACGTCGAGCAGTGTCTGGGCCGCGACGACGACGTCGCAGGTGCCGGACGTGATGTCGCCGAGATCGGCGAGATCGGTGGCGAGGCACTGCACGCTCACCTCGGCGGCCTCGGCCGCGCGACGGACACCGGCGAGGCGCTCCGCGTCGGGGTCGACGGCGATGGCCTTGGCCCCGTTGACGGCGAAGGTCACCGCGTTGCGCCACGGCGACACCCCCAGTTCGACGGCGCGCCATCCGTCGGTGACGTCGCCGCACAGACGAAGTTCGCGGTCGTCGGGGATGCCCGACCCGTAGATGATGTTGGCAGCCACGGTTCCAGTGTTGCCGCTCCCGCCCGACGCCGCGGGGATCTCTCGGCGCCAAGTACCCTGTCGCCGATGGCTTTCACGGTCGGTGCGCTCCGCGGCACGGAGACGGCGCGCGGCATCGTCGACCATCGGCTCGCGAGGCGGATGCTCATCAGCCAGGTTCGCAAGGGGCGCCTCCCGATGGACCAGGTCTGCGACGCCCATCCGGAGTTGATCCGGGCGGCGCGCAACGTCGGGACGCAGACCACCACGCCGTGTCCGATCTGCGAGCAGACCGATCTCAAACTCGTCACGTACGTGTTCGGTCAGGGCCTGTCGGCCCAGGGGCGTTGTGTGTCGACGGCCAAGGAGATGCGGCAACTGAATCAGCGCGATGCCGACCTGAGCGCGTACGTGGTCGAGGCGTGCACCGAGTGCCGGTGGCATCACCTGCTGCGGGTCATTCCCGTCGGCGGGCGGCGAACCTCGGCGTGACGCCGCGCCGGCTCCTGCGGGTCGCCGCGTTGCTGGCGCTCGCCACGATCGCCGCCTGCTCGTCCGGCGACGGCGCGAGTTCGGCTCCCGGCCGCTCGGCGTCGGCGACGGCCGACAGCGCAGTCACGGCGAGCGAACCGGCGAGCGAGGCGAGCAGGCGGGCGTCCAGCCGTCGGGGTTCACGACCGTGCGGGCGACGATCACCGATCCCGACGGCGACGAGTGCGAGGTCTGTCTGTGGTTGGCCGATTCGACCGAGGAGCGCGGCCGCGGATTGATGGGCGTCACCGACCTGGGCGGTGCGGCGGGCATGGCCTTCGTGTTCGAGCCGCCGACGAACGTGTCGTTCTACATGTTCCAGACGCCGACGCCGCTGTCGATCGCGTGGTTCGGTGTCGACGGTGCCTGGGTCGGATCGGCCGACATGGAGCCGTGCACCGACAAGCCCGCCAGCGCGTGCCGGTTGTACAACCCGGGCGCCGAGTACGACCTCGCGATCGAGGTCTTCGCCAGTGCGGATGGTGACGCGCTCGACGAACTCGGGCTGGTCGACGGCTCGACCGTCGTGCTGCTCGACGGCACCGAGGCGCTCGACTGTCAGACCCCCGATTCATGATGGGTGCATGACCTTCTTGCGCACCGGCAACCCCGCCGAGATCCAGCCCGGCCGATCCATGGCGCGATCCCGCTATCGTGGCGCAGTCCATATTGGCCCTGCCCCAGCACCGGGGCTCCCTGCACCACATGGTGGAGGGATCCGAAGGGAGGTTGCACACGCATGAATCGTGCGTACGAATTGATGATCATCATCGACGGCGACGTCGACGACCCGAAGGCGCAAGCCTGGATGAAGACGGTCACCGAGGCGGTCGCTGCCGTCGACGGTGAACTGCACGGCAAGATCGATTGGTGGGGCAAGCGCCAGTTCGCCTACCCGATCAACAAGAAGCCGTCGGGCTACTACATGGTCGCCGAGATCCTGGCACCGGGTGGCTCACTCGACGAGCTCGAGCGCACGCTCCGTCTCGCGGACGACGTGGTCCGTCACAAGCTCATCCGGCTGCCCGATGCCGAGGCGGCTCGCCGCGGCATCGGCGTCACCGCTGCCTGACGGCAGTCGCCACTCGACCCAAGCAACAGGGGGAACTCTCATGGCATCGGAAAACTCCGTCACACTCGTCGGGAACCTCACCAAGGATCCCGAGCTGCGCTACACCGCCACCGGGCGGGGCGTCGCCAGTTTCGGCATCGCTGTGAACCGTCGCTACCAGCAGAACGGTGAATGGCAGGAGCAGGTGTCGTTCTTCAACGTGGTCGCCTGGGGCGATCTCGGCGAGAACGCGGCCGCCAGCTTGAACAAGGGCAATCGCATCATCGTCACCGGTCGTCTCGAGCAGCGCTCGTACGACACCAAGGAAGGCGAGAAGCGCAGCATCACCGAAGTGGTCGCCGACGAACTCGGACCGAGCCTGCGCTGGGCGCAGGCCCAGATCGAGCGCATCAGCCGGGATTCCGCCGAAGGCGGCAGCTCGGGTGGCGGCGGTGGCGGCGGCGGCGGCGCCCGTACCCCTGACCCGATCTACGGCGACGAAGAGCCGTTCTGATCGATCCCCGGAGACGGCGCGACGTCGTCTCGATCACATTCGTTTGAATTCACCCGCAAGGAAAGCACCATGGCAAGCAAGAAGAATCGGGCTCGCACCAGTCGCGACCTCAACCCACGCAAGTTCAAGAAGAAGACCAGCGTTCTCGTCATCGAAGACGTCGAGTACATCGACTACAAGGACGTCGATCTGCTGCAGCGCTTCATGAGCGATCGCGGCAAGATCCGCAACCGGCGCGTCGCCGGCAACACCCTGCAGCAGCAGCGCGAGGTCGCCAACGCGATCAAGGTCGCCCGCGAGATGGGCCTGCTCCCGTACGCCAAGCGCGTCGCCTCGACCCGTACCGGCGGTCGCCGCGACGGTCGCGACGGTGGCCGTGATGGCGGACGCGAAGGTCGTGAGGGCCGTCGTGACGACGTCGTCAGCGAGAGCATCGAGGGTGCCGCGGTCGACGGTGTCGACGACACCGCCGACGTTCTCGACGGTGTGAGCGAGGAGGTCTGACATGAAGGTCATTCTCCGCTCCGATCTCGACGGGCTCGGCAAGCGCGGCGACATCGTCGAGGTTGCCGACGGTCACGCCCGCAACTTCCTGTTCCCGAAGGGTCACGCCATCGCCGCCACCGACGGTGCCGTCGACCAGGCGGGTCGCATGCGCAAGGCGCGTGACACGCGCGACTCGAGCGCCCGCGACGCCGCCACGGCGATCGCCAGCAAGCTCGTGCCGATGATCATCAAGGTGCCGGCGAAGGCCGGCCCGGAAGGCAAGCTCTTCGGATCGGTCACCTCCGGCGACATCGTCGCCGCGGTGCTCGACGAGACGGGCATCGAGCTCGAGCGTCGTCAGCTCGAGGTCGACACCATCAAGACGCTCGGCCAGCACACGGTGACGGCATCGCTGCACAGCGATGTCAGTTTCCCGATCCGGCTCGACGTCGTCGCCGCCGACTGACGGTTCCGTCCGTCCACGACCGCTCGACGCAGGTCGCGTCCACAGTCACCGCCGGTTTCCCACAGGCGGTCAACAGACAAGACCCAGGGTTGTGCCTCTACCGCCGCACAGCGCTGCGCTGAGAGAGTGGTGCCCCCATGGCCGGCTCCGCAGACTTCCCCATCGACCGATCAGAGCGGACGGCTCGTCCGCAACGATCGGCGGGGAGGATCCCGCCGCACAACCTGCAAGCCGAGGAGTCGGTTCTCGGCGCGCTGCTGCTGTCGCGTGATGCGATCGGCGTCGTCGGTGAAGCCGGGCTGAAGGTCCGCGACTTCTACAACCCGGCGCATCAGCAGATCTTCGACGCCATCCGCTCGATCTACTCGTCGTCCGGCCCGGTCGACGTCGTCACCGTGGCCGACGAGCTGCGGCGTCACGGCGTGCTCGACGAGCTGGGAGGCATCGAGCGCCTCAACGAGCTGCAGAACGCCACACCGTCGGTGTCCGGTGCCGAGCACTACGCCCGCATCGTGATGGACACGGCCCTGTTGCGCCGGCTGATCCACACGGCGGGCGAGATCACCGACATCGCGTTCAGTGAGCCCGACGACGCTGTGAAGGCGGTCGACCGCGCCGAATCGATGATGTTCGAGGTCGCCGAGGATCGCGTCGTCGACTCGACGCGACCGATCCAGGAACTCCTCAACGAGACGATGGACCAGCTCGAGGAGAACTACGAGCGGGGCGACACGATCACCGGCGCGGCCACCGGGTACGACGACCTCGACGAACTGCTGTCGGGCCTGCAGAAGTCGACGTTGAACATCGTCGGGGCACGGCCCGCGGTCGGCAAGACCGCGTTCGGCCTCGGGATGGCGACGCACATCGCCAAGCACAGCGGCAAGCCGGTGCTCGTGTTCTCCCTCGAGATGGGCCACAACGAGCTGACGCAGCGCATCCTCGCCAGCGAGGCCAAGGTCGACTCCACCAAGCTGCGCACCGGAAAGCTGAGCGAGAGCGACTGGTCGAAGATCGGCCTCGCCGTCGGGCGGCTCGAGGTGCCGCTGTTCCTCGACGACAACCCGCAGGTCACCGTCATGGAGATCCGGGCCAAGGCGCGGCGCATCAAGTCCCAGCACGGTGGGCTGGCGCTGATCATGATCGACTACCTGCAGCTGATGAGCGGCAACGGCACGTCGGAGAACCGCCAGCTCGAAGTCAGCGAGATCAGCCGGAACCTCAAGGTGCTCGCCCGCGAACTCGAGGTCCCGATCGTCGCCCTGAGTCAGCTGAGCCGCAACCTCGAGGCCCGCGCCGACAAGCGACCGATGCTCGCCGACCTCCGCGAGTCCGGCAGCCTCGAGCAGGATGCCGACGTCGTGATGTTCCTCTACCGCGACGAGGTCTACAACCCCGAGTCGCCCGACAAGGGCTCGGCCGAGGTGATCGTCGCCAAGCACCGATCGGGCCCGATCGGCACCAAGCGGCTCGTGTTCCTCGGCCAGTACACGCGCTTCGACAACGCCGCGCGATCGATGTAGGGCCGCGCGAGCAGGGATCGATGGCCACGTTCGTCCTCGTCCACGGCGCATGGAGCGGCGCCCACGGCTTCCGGCACGTCCGCCGCGCCCTCACCCGCCTCGGCCACGAGGTGTTCACCCCGAGCCTCACGGGCATCGGCGAACGCGTCCATCTCAGCAGCCCGTCGGTCGGCTTGGGCACCCACGTCGACGACCTCGTGAACCACGTGCTGTACGAGGACCTCGAGGCCATCGTCCTGCTCGGATTCTCCTACGGCGGGATGGTGGTGACCGGCGCCCTCGACGCGCTCGCCGGCCGGGTCCGGCAACTCGTGTACCTCGATGCGTTCGTGCCCGCCGACGGTGACTCGGTGTTCGGCCTGCTCGGACTCGACGACCGGCCCGTTCCGACCGTCGGGACCGACTGGCAGGTGATGGCGGCACCGAGGGTGTTCGACGACGCGGACGAGGCCGACTTCATGAACCCGCGGCGTGTTCCGCAGCCGGTGCGGTGCTTCACCGAGCGGGTCACGCTGTCGATGCCGTTGGAGGAGTTCGGGTTCGGCCGCACCTACATCCGGGCCACGGGCGACGCGCCCGACGCTCCGGGAACCGCCGTGTTCGATGCGGCCGCGGCGCGGGCGCGGCTGTCGCCGCACTGGAGCGCGCGCGAGATCGACACGAACCACATGGTGCCGAGCAACCGGCCCGACGAACTGGCCGCGATCCTCGACGAGTTGGCCTGAGCGCCGTCACCCGCCGAGAAGCGTCACCAGTGCCGGAGATCGATCGGCCACCGGTCGATGATCGCGTCGTCGTCGCTGCCCTCGACGACCCAGAACTGCTCGTGACGAGCGACGGTGGGGTCGACATGGGCCGGCCAGATCCTGGTGCGGTCGCCGACGGTCCAGTCGCCGGCCTCGCGCGGCAACAGGGTGGTGTGTTCGTCGGAACAGAAGAACACGTCACCGTGGTCCCACGACGGATTGCCGTGATCCATGCCGAGCGCCTTCAGGCCGGCATCGATCACGATCCATCCCTTGGGACTGACGGAGATCACCGTGGTCAGCACCGACAGCGACTTCTCGAACGGCGACTCGAGTTCGGCGTACTGGGTGTCCATCAGCACGTACGAGCCCGCCTGCAGCTCCGTGCACCACTCGTTGACGTCCCACGTGCCCGTGCCACCACCCGACACGATGTCACCGCCGACGACGTCGTGCGCCCGCAGCAGGATCTCCATGGCGCCGCGCACCCGATCGACCTTCTCCGCCCGGTCCTTGACCATCATCAGATGACCCTCGTACCCCATCACACCGCGCACCGCCAGCCCGGCCGCCCGCGCCCGGTCGGCGAGTCGCCCGGCGTCGTCGACGTCGCAGCCGCACCGGGGCAGGCCGACCTCCACGTCGATCAGCACGGCGCCGATCCCGCCGCGCACCGCAGCGTCGAGTGTCGCGTCCGAGTCGATGGCGACGGTGATGGCCGCGGCGTTCGACAGCCGGCCGAGCCGCTCGGTGTCGAGGGTCTCGTTGGCGAGCAGGAGGTCGGATCCGAGGCCGGCCTCCGCCATCCCTTCGATCTCGCGCGGCGTGGCGGCACAGAACGCGGTGTGCCCGGCGTCGGCGAGGCGGCGGGCCAGCGCGGTCGACTTGAACGCCTTGACGTGCGGCCGCAGCGACGTGCCGGGCCAGCGCTCGCGCATCGTGTCGACGTTGCGGTCGAACGCCCCGAGATCGACGACGAGCGCCGGGGTACGCACGACGGTCAGGTCGGCGGGCAAGTCGGCGGGCAGGTTGTCGGAGGCGTCGTCGGGTACGGGCGGAACGGTCGGCGAACTCATGTCGGCAGTGTGGTCCGTCGCTCGCGACGCCACACGACCCGGAGACCGGACCAGACGTCGTCGATGGCGCACACCTTGTTGTCGACGAGCCCGCGAGGCAGGCACACTTCGCGCACGACGTCCTCGGTCATGTCGGTCGCGAGCCCGGACGCCCGCTTCGGCCAGGCGATCCAGCAGCCACCGTCCGGGAAGATCACTCGCTCGGCGGCACCGATCCGTCGTTCCAGCTCGCGCCGCGCCGTCACGAACACCACGACCACCGGCGCCCTCCCGCGCAGACCGGTGGAGATCGTCACGCCATGCGGCAGGGGTTCCAGCGACGCCCGGAACCCGTCCGGTTCGTCGATCGCGATCAGTCGTTGACCCGCACGGATGCCGAGCTTGGTCGCGAGCGGTGTTCCCGAATAACCGGCCGGCATCGCTCCATCGTGGCCCCGTCGGCACCTGCTCGCTGACATCTCGCGGCGGCGGGGCGGTACCGCTACGTTGGCGGCGTGTCAGCTGGTGCCTCCGCCGATCCCACCCGCACGTCTCCACTCGACCTCGACTTCGTGCGCAGCCAGTTCCCGGCTTTCACCGACGACGGCGACCAGTCGTTCTTCGAGAACGCCGGCGGGTCCTACGCCTGCCGGCAGACGATCGACGCCCTCGTGCACTACTACACCGCCACCAAGGTGCAGCCGTACGCGGAGTATGCCGCATCGGCTGCGGCCGGCGAGGCGATGGATCGGTCGCGTGAACGGTGGGCCGCCGCGCTGGGAGTGGCGACCCGCGAGGTCGTGTTCGGTCCGTCGACCTCGATGAACACCTATGTGCTGGCGGAGGCGTTCGGTGCCACCCTGCGGCCCGACGACGTGGTGATCGTCACCAACCAGGACCACGAGGCGAACACGGGTGCGATCCGCCGCGCCGCCGAACGGGTGGGCTCCACGATTCGCGAGTGGCGCACCGACGCCACCACCGGTCTGCTCGACCTCGACGAACTGGCCGCGCTGCTCGACGATCGCACCGTGCTGGTGACGGTTCCCCACGCCTCGAACATCATCGGGCAGGAGAACGACATCGTCCGCATCTCGGCGATGGCACACGCGGTCGGGGCGCGGGTCGTCGTCGACGGTGTGTCGTTCGCACCGCACAGCCTCCCGGACGTCGCGGCGCTCGACGCCGACGTGTATCTCTTCAGCCTCTACAAGACGTACTCCGTCCACCAGGGCCTGATGGTCGTACGCAACGGGCTCCTCGACGAGCTGCCGAACCAGAGCCACTTCTTCAACGACGGGGTGGCGGACAAGCGGTTGAATCCGGCCGGTCCCGACCACGCCCAGGTCGCGGCCGCCGGGGCGGTGCTGGACTACGTCGTCGCGTTGCACGTGCACCACGGGGGGTCGGCGAACGATCGATTGCGCCCGGCGGCGAGCAGTGTGTCGGCGCTCTGGCGGGCCCACGAGGATTCGCTCACGCCGCGTCTGCTGGACGCGCTGGCCGATCGCGACGATGTGCGGTTGCTCGGACCGGCGAAGGTCGCCACGACGGGTCTGCACCGGTGCCCGACGGTGGCGTTCGTACCGCTGCACCTCGAGCCCCGCGATGTCGCCCATGCACTCGTGCAGCGCGGGGTCGAGACCAGCTCCGGTCACTACTACGCGGCGCGTGTGCTCGACGGGTTGGGTGTCGATCCCGACCGCGGGGTGGTGCGGCTCTCCTTCGTGCATTACACATCGCCCGCCGATCTCGACCGGGCGATCGCCGCGCTCGACGAGGTGCTCGCTTGAGCACCGTCGCCCCGGCCGCCGGATCGGTCGACGACACGGCCGAGCCCACGGCACTGCTCGAGCGGGACCGCCGCGTCTGGCGCCGTCATCCGGGCGATGTGGCGCGCCTCGTCGCCCGGTCGGTGCTGCTCCTGCTCGGGCTGATCATCACCGCGGCCGTGCCGGGGACACTCCGTGACATCTCCCAGAACGTGGTCAACCTCTTCGGCGAACTGCCCGATGCGGTGCGCTACGCCCTCATCGGGCTGGCGCAGCTGACGATCGTCGCCATCCCCCTCGCCGTGATCGCCTGGCTGATCCTGCGCCGGTCGTGGCTGGAGACGGCGATGGTGGTCGGTGCCGGTGTGGTCGGCGGCATCGTGATGGCGCTGCTCACCGATTGGCTCGCCCGAGCGGCCCCACCGGTGCCGTCCGGCCTGGATTCGGCTTCGTTCCTGCCGACCGACTTTCCCTCGTCCGCGTATCTCGCCGCGCTGGTCGCGGGAACGGCCACCGCCGCGCCGTTGATGCCCGACGCGTGGCGGCGCACGTGTTGGCTGGCCGTGACGATCGCCGTGGTGGTGCGCTTCATGAGCGCCACGGAGACGCCGGTCAACGTGATCGTGACGGTGGTGCTCGGCAGCGTCATCGGCAGCGTCGTGCTGGTCGCGTTCGGCTCACCGCGCCGCCGCCCGGGGGCCGCTTCGTTGCATGCCGATCTCGCCGCCGGTGGCTTCGTCGTCGACGATCTGCGCGACGAGTCCGAGCACGCGGGGCGCCGCTCGTACCGTGGCTCGTCGGAGGGGAACGAGATCGCCGTCGTCTACCTCGATCGAGACGACCGCGACGTCGACCTGCTGGCCCGGGTCGTGCGGACGATCCGCGTGCGCGATGTCGACGAGCAGAGCCTGTCGGTGCGCCCGCTCCAACGGGTGCAGCACGAGGCGGTCGTCACCATGATGGCGCTGCAGGCCGGGGCGCGGGTGCCGATGGTGCATGCCGTCGTCCCCGCGGCACGCGAGAGCGCCGTCATCGCCCTCGACGTCGCGCCCGGTCGTTCGCTCGCCGACCTCACGGCTGACGACGTGTCGGAGGCGGCCCTCGACGACCTCTGGCGGCAACTGGGTCTGTTGCATCGTGGTCGGATCGCGCACCGCGCCCTGACGGTGCCGAACCTCGTCCTCGACGGTGACTCGGCGTGGCTCACCGGGCTCGAGAACGGACGGCTCGTCGCCGGCGACGACTCACGCGCGCTCGACGTCGCCGAACTGCTCGTGTCGACCGCGCTCGTCGTCGGCGTCGAACGGGCGATCGCGTCCGCCGTCCGAGCCGGCGACCGCGACGAGTTGACGGCGTCGTTGGCGTTCATCCAGCCACCTGCCCTCCCCCCGCAGACGCGCAAGGCGGCGAAGAAGCCGAAGGGTCTGATCGCCGAGATCCGCACCGGACTGCAGACGGCGCTCGGCGTCGAGGCGGTGGAACTGGCCGAACTCGAACGGATCAGCCTCCCCAAGCTGCTCACCTGGGTCGGCTTCGTCGTCCTCGCCTACTTCCTGCTGAGCCTGGCATCGAGTTGGTCGGAGATCGCCGACGCGATGGCCGGCCTCAACTGGTGGTGGGTCGTTCCGATCGTCGCGGTCACGCTCGTCGGCCCGGTCGCCGGTGCGGTGTCGATGATGGGTTCGGTGCTGCGCCCCCTGGCGCTCGGCGACACGACCATCGTCATGTTCGGGCAGTCGTTCCTGAACCGGTTCACGCCGATGAACGCCGGCGGCATGGCGATGCGGATCCGCTACCTCCAGAAGGGAGGCACCGACGCCACGGTGGCCACGGCGGCGATCGGGCTGACATCGGCGGCGAGCGGCGTGATGCAGGTGCTGTTCATCGCCTTCTTCCTCCTGTGGAGCAGCACCGATCCGACCGACGACACCCGGGGAGCGGACGCGGGCAGTTCGTCCGGCGGAGTCGCCGGCACGGTGATCCTCGTGGTGGGTATCGCCCTCGTGCTGGCGGTGGTGGTCTTCGCGTTCACCCCCAAGCTGCGCCGTTGGCTGATCGCCTTCGTCAAGTCGACGATCTCCAAGATCCGTCACGACTTCGGCGAACTCGCCCGCCAACCGTCGAAGCTGTTCATGCTGTTCGGGGGCGCCGGCGCCGGCAAGCTGCTGACGATCATCGCCTTCGTCCTGTCGTGTCGCGCCTTCCACATCGACTTGTCGTTCGCGGAACTCGGGGCGCTGTACCTGATCGCCAACACGGTGGCCTCGACCGTGCCCACGCCAGGCGGGGTCGGGGCGATCGACGCCGCCCTCGTGCTCGTGCTCACCAACGCCGGCGTCGACCAGGGAACGGCATGGGCGGCGACGTTGCTGTTCCGGGGCATCAACTACTGGTTCCCGACGATCCCCGGGTTCCTCGGCCTGAAGCTGAGCGAGCGCCGCGAACTCATCTGACGCGTACAGTGCGGGCGTGAGCAGCACCGAGTCGCCGGATGCCGATGGTGTGGTCATCGGCGTGGTGATGGGGTCGGCCAGCGACTGGCCGACGATGTCGAAGGCGGTCGACGTGCTGACGGAGTTCGGCGTTGCCCACGAGGCGCGGGTCGTGAGCGCCCACCGGATGCCCGACGAGATGTTCGAGTACGCGGAGCAGGCCTCGGGGCGCGGATTGCGGGCGATCATCGCCGGTGCCGGGGGCGCCGCGCACCTGCCGGGGATGCTGGCGGCGAAGACGATCGTGCCGGTGCTCGGAGTCCCCGTCGCGTCCCGCCATCTGGCGGGGCAGGACTCTCTCCATTCGATCGTGCAGATGCCCGCGGGCATCCCGGTGGCCACGTTCGCCATCGGGGAGGCCGGCGCGACGAACGCGGCCCTGTTCGCGGTGGCGCTGCTGGCCGCCACCGATGACACTCTCGCGGCCGCACTGCTCGACTACCGGCGCCAACGCCGCGACGCGGCGGCGGGTTCGGTGCTGCCGCCCGCCGGCGGCTGAACGGAAGCGGGGCTGACGATGACGAGCCAGCCGATCCTGCCGCCCGCGACGATCGGGATGATGGGTGGCGGTCAGCTCGGCCGCTACGCCCTCATCGCCGCCCGCACGATGGGCTACGGCACGCTCGTTGTCGACCCCGACCCGTCGGCACCGGCCGGAGCGGTCGCCGACGCCCACCTGATGGCGGCCTACGACGACCCCGCAGCGCTGCAGCGGGTCACGATCGACTGCGACGTCGTCACGACCGAGTTCGAGAACCCGCCCGCCCATGCGCTCGATCACCTGGCCGAACGGGTCCGCGTGGCGCCCTCGCCGGAGTCGGTGCGGATCGCGCAGGACCGCATCGCCGAAAAGCAGTTCCTCGTCGACAACGGGTTCACCGTGGTGCCGTATCTGGTGCTCGACGAGCCGGAGACCATGTTCGACGCCGAGGTCGTGGCGCGGGTGGTCGACGGTGGGGCGATCGTCAAGACCGCACGGCTCGGCTACGACGGGAAGGGTCAGCGCCGCATCGCCGACCCTGCGGGGATGCATGCGGCGTGGGCCGAGCTGGGCGGCGTGGCCTGCGTGGTCGAGCGTGTGGTCGACTTCGATCTCGAGGTGAGCGTGATCGTGGCGCGCACCGCCGACGGCCGGATCGAACCGTGGGCGGTCGCCGAGAACCGGCACGTCGACGGCATCCTCGACGTCTCGGTCGTGCCGGCGCGCGTCGGGGAATCGACCGCCGACCGGGCCGTGGGCATCGCCTCGGCGATCGCCGACGCACTCGACTACGTGGGAGTGCTGGCGGTGGAGATGTTCGTGGTCGGCGATGAAGTGCTCGTCAACGAGTTGGCGCCGCGCCCGCACAACAGCGGGCACTGGACGCTCGACGCCAGTGCGACGAGTCAGTTCGAGCAGCAGATCCGAGCCGTGTGTGGCGTCGGGCTCGGGCGCACGACCATGACCGCACCGTCGATCGCGATGGTCAACCTGCTCGGTGACCTGTGGGCCGACGGGGTGCCCGACTGGAGCGTCGTGCTCGACGAACCGCGGGCCAAGCTGCACCTCTACGGCAAGACACAGGCCCGGCCCGGCCGCAAGATGGGGCACCTCACGGTCACGTCGCAGGTGGCGACCGAGGCCGTCGAACGGGCGCTCGAGCTCCGTCGCCGTTGCGCCCGTTGACTCGTGTCGCCGCTCGGCGTTTCAGCGTTGGCGCACGTACCAGAGGTCGGTCGAGTGCCGGCCTTCGTCGATGCCTCGTCGTTCGAACCGCGTCGTCGGGCGGAACGGGGGCCGCTCGATCGGGCCGCCAGCAAGCCGTTCGTCGGCGTCGCACGCCGTCTGCATCACTCGCGCGTAGTCGGCGATGTCGGTGGCGAGGTGCAGGAAACCGCCGACCAGCAGCCGGTCGGTGAGGGCGCGGACGACCTCGCCGTCGACGAGGCGCCGGTGGTGCTGGCGCACCTTCGGCCACGGGTCGGGGAAGTAGATCCGCACCCCGGCGAGCGACGAGGGGGCCACCCGGTCGAGGAACGCCAACGCGTCGCCGTGGACGACGCGGACGTTGGTCAGCCCCTGCGCCTCGATCGCCTGGAGCAGCGTGGCGACGCCGGGTGTGTGGACCTCCAGGCCGACGATGGCGGTGGCCGCATCGGCGAGCGCCATCTGGCTGGTCGACTCGCCGTGCCCGAAGCCGATGTCGAGCACGACGGGGGCGGACCCGCCGAACTCGGCTGACCAGTCGATGACCGGCCCGGAGTCGCCGAGTCCCCACCGGGCGAGCCACTCGACGAACTGGGCCTGGCGGGCAGGCGACATGGCACGGCGGCGCGGCTTGAACGTCACCGATGACCGGCGCACGGTCCGCGCGCCGGCGGACCCGACCCCCTGGCGCGCGGGCCCGTCGTACAGCGGTTCATTCACCCGTGCAGTGTGTCGCCGATCGGGTCGAAGCACGCCGCCGGCCTGCGTCAGGGACGGGTCAGGGACGGGGTCAGGGACGTCGTTCGAGGCGCAGGCCGTGCTCGTCGCGGACGACCTCCATGGCGAAGTCGAACACGTCGATGCGGGCGGCGAACTCGATGTCGAGGGGATCGCAGTGCTCTGGTCCCAGGGCGAGTGTGCGGGCCGCCTCGTGCGTGGCGAGCAGGGCCTTGCCGGCGGCACCGGCGTCGAGAGGAGCGCCGACGCGAGCCCGTTCGATGAAGTCCGCGGTCAGGCGGTCGTCGTCGCCCGTCGTGTCCGGCGCATCGGCGAAGCAACCGGTGATCACATAGGTCGGATCGCCGGCGCCGGCGGCGTTCACCGCACGTGCCGTGGCCGACGCGCAGGCGAGGCTCGCCGCCCACAGCCGACTGGCGCCCGACGCGCCGACGACGCCCTGCGTGCCGGCCGACGTGCGCTGCACGAGGGTCCGTCCGCGCAGGTCGACGCGGCTGATCATCGCCGGCGAGTTGGGGAAGTCGAACCCGTCGGGCCGGCGGCCGTGGTTCTCACCCATCGCCAGTACGCCGGGGCGGGCCGCGGCGAACCGCAAGCGCTTCGTCGACATCCGCCACGAGGTAGATCGCCTCCGCCCCGGCGTCGAACGCATACGCCGCCGTCGTGAAGGCGCGGATCACATCGACCACCACCACCGGCCCGGTGACCGACCCGAGTTCCCACCGCGTCACCTGCCGCCCCGCCATCACCACAGTCTGGCAACCGTCATTACTCGTTTGCGTCGCGATTTCCGGGCATCTGTGCGGCGGAAATCGCGACGCAAACGAGGATGGGCGCCGCAACGGGATCGGGGGTCAGGCGCGGGTGCGCTGGGCGCCCCAGTGGCTCATCGAACCGACCCGTTGGTAGCGCTCGGGACGATCGTCGGGGCCGAGCACGTCGGTGGCCAGCCACAGCCGCTTGAGCCAGCGGACGCGACCGGCGGCGCGGTCGTCGGTGTAGCGGCGGCGGGCGTGGAGCACGTGGTAGTTGTTGACGAACTGCATCTCGCCGGGCCGCAAGGCCATCTCGACCCGGTTGTCCGCGTCGTTGATCAACGCGTCGTAGGCGTCCATCGCCTCGCGCTGGTCGGGCGTGATCCGCGGCGCCGCCTCGTGGCGTTGCGACGCCTCGATGAACGGGCGGATGTACCGGATGAACAGCCGATCGCCGTGGCGGGTGAACGTCGGCACGAAGTAGAACGGCGTGGCGCCCTCGCGCTGCTCACCACGGAAGTCGTAGGGGAGCGGCCCGTACAACGTCGCCGCCAGATGCGGTGCCGTGCGCACCAGTTCGTTGTGGGCGTAGAGCGCGTTGGCGACGAGGCTCTCACCGCCGCTCACCCCGTCGTCGATGCACAGCAGCCCGACCAGGTCGGAGCCGTCGCTGTGGAAACCCAGCGGGTGTCCGCCGATCTCGTTGCCTCGCGCCGTCGGATCGTCCGGCGCCTTGCCCTGGTCGGTGACGTCGCCGAGCAGATGGCCCTTGGCGTTCTGCGGCCACGGCTCGCCGAGGTGGCGACCGATGCCCCAGTAGATCCACGACGCGTCCTCCGCCCCGAGGCGGTCGATGTCCAGCGTGCCGATACGGCCGAAGCCCCGGCCGTTCACGAGTTCCTCCGCGAGGTCGTGCAGCAGCGGTGCGAGTGTCGGCAGCGGGAAGTCCGCGGCGGTGACGTCGAGGACGTCGTCGGTGACCGAGCGGGCGTGGTCGAGCGCGGCATCGAGTTCGGCGAGCTGACCGTCGTCGAGTTGGAGCGTCCAGTCGGCGGCGTCGCGCACGTCGGCCGCCCGCCACTCGGCATGTTGCTCGAGCGGCACGACCGTGTCGGCGCTGATGTCGATCGTGCTCATCGCGGCGCGCTCCTTTCGCCGGTGTCTCCCGTCGGCGCCGCCTTGGCACCCCGCACGAGCCGGCCCGGGAGCGCCTCGGTGGCCTCCCCGTCGTGGTAGGTCTCCTGGCCGGCGACGATCGTGTGCCGCCAGCCGTCGGCACGCTGCAGCAGACGGCGGCCGCCGGCGGGCAGGTCGTGGACGATCTCGGGCTTGTGCAGACGGAGCCGGTCGAAGTCGACCACGTTCAGGTCGGCCCGGTAGCCCGGCGCGAGCACGCCGCGGTCCTTCAAGCCGACGGTGCGCGCCGTGTCGCGGCAGTGGCGCTGCACGAGGAACGGCAGCGGGATCCGGTCGTGATCGCGGTCGCGACCCCAGTACTGCAACAGCGTCGTGGGGAAGCTCCCGTCGCAGATCGTGCCGACGTGGGCGCCGCCGTCGCCGAGGCCCGGCACGGTGTGCGGGTGGACGAGCATCTCGTGGCAGCCGTCGAGATTGCCGTCGACGTAGTTGAGGAACGGCAGGTAGATGAGGCCCTTGCCGTCGCCGGCGAGCATCACGTCGAGTGCGAGTTCTTCGGGCGACACGCCGGCGCGGGCGGCGCGGGCGCCGATCGAGTCCGTGAGCTTCGGTTCGTAGTCAGGCTCGTCGAGCATCTCGAACAGCAGGTCGAACCGCCCGATCAGCGAGCCACCGAGCTTGTCGCGCGATCGTTCGTCCGCCGACTGCAGCACCCGGGCCCGCACGTCCGGATCGCGCAGCAGGGCCACCCGTTCGGCGAGCGGCAGGTCGGCGATCTCCCGGTAGGCGGGCACGGTCATGAACGGGTTGAGCGTGCACTCGAGACCGAGGATCAGGCCGACGGCGCGCGGCGCGACCTGGCCCGTCATCCTGAGCCCGTCGGCGTTCGCCGTGGTGATGCGCTCGAGGATGCCGCGGAACGCGTCGGGCAGCATCGGGTTGCGAGCGACCGAGATCGACAGCGGCCGGCCCGACCGCTCGACCATCCGGCGCAGCGTGTTGAACTCGTCGTCGACGTCGAGGAAGTCCGAGACCACCTGCAGCACCCCGGTCCCGGCGGCGCCGACCCCTTCGGCGATCCCGATCAGCTCGTCGGGCGCGGCGGTCAGTGTCGGGGTGTACGCACCGGTGGACGTGCGGTGGTTACGGGTGCGGCTGGTGGTGAAGCCGAGGGCGCCGGCCTCGATCCCCTGCCGGGCGAGTTCGGCCATCAGCGAGATGTCGTCGGCGGTGGCGTCCTCGTGGTTGGCGCCCCGCTCGCCCATCACGTGCAGGCGCAACGCCCCGTGCGGTACCTGGGCGGCGACGTCGATGTCGTGCGGCCGCTCGTCGACGGCATCGAGGAACTCACCGAACGAGTTCCAGTTCCACGCCAGCCCCTCGTGGAGCGCAGCGCCCGGGATGTCCTCGACGCCTTCCATCAACTCGATCAGCTTGCCGTGGTCGCGGTCGTGCACCGGTGCGAAACCGACGCCGCAGTTGCTCATCACCACGGTCGTGACGCCGTGCCACGACGACGGCTGGAGCCGGTTGTCCCACGTGGCCTGGCCGTCGTAGTGGGCGTGGATGTCGACGATGCCGGGGATGACGAGCGCACCGTCGGCGTCGATCTCCCGCGCGCCGGAGCCGACGACGTGCCCGACCTCGACGATCACGCCGTCGCGCACCGCCACGTCGGCCGTGCGCGCGTCGGACCCGGTGCCGTCGAGGAGTGAGCCGCCGCGGACGATGAGGTCGTATTCAGCCATACGCGAGTGTCGCGCGTTCCGCCCACTCGCCGACGACCCCGACGAAGCCGTCGATGTCGTCGTCGGTGATCTCGATCGACAGCGCGATGAAGCCGCGCCGGGCGAGGTAGTACCCACCATCGAGGGCGGCGAAGAACAGCAGCGCCTTCCACCGATCGTCGGCGTCGGCGAGGTCGGCCGCGGCACGGACCGGCCCCGGTGTGCCGTGGATGTTCATCAGCGAGCCCTGCCCGGTCACGCACATCGGCACGCCGTGCGCGGCGAACACGTCACCGAGCCTCGTACGGAGCTGCTCGCCGCGCGAGTTGACCGCCTCGAGCACGTCCGGCGCGAGCACCTCGGACAACGTCGCGACGCCCGCCGCCATCGACACCACGTTGTTGTTGAACGTGCCGGCGTGCCCGAGTGCACCGCCGGCCGAACCGTCGAAATGCGCCATGAGGTCACGTCGCCCACCGAATGCGCCGAACGTGAACCCGCCCGCCAGGTACTTGCCGAGCGTGGTGAGGTCGGGGATGATGCCGAGCAGCTGCTGCGCACCGCCGGGTGACAGGCGCGACGTCATCACCTCGTCGAACACGAGCACCGCACCGTGGCGGTCACACCGAGCGCGCAGCAGCCCCAGGAACTCGGGGTCGCCCGGGATGCAGCCGGCCGAACCCTGCAGGGGCTCGACCAGCACGGCGGCGAGGTCGTCGCCACGCGCGGCGAACACCGCATCGACCGCGTCGATGTCGTTGTAGTCGGACAGCACCCAGTCGTGCGGCACGGTGACGGCCTCGCCGCCGTGCCCGAACGTGAGCACGCCGCCGTGGTAGCCGCCGTGGAAGGCCAGGACCGACCGGCGGCCGGTGTGGTGGATGGCCAGGGCCAGCGCCATCAGGTTGGCCTCCGTGCCCGAGTTCGTGAAACGGACCTGGTCGATCGACGGGAACCGCTCGACGATCAGCTCCCCGAGCCGCGCCTCGTTCGGGTGCACCGCACCGAGCGCCCATCCGCCGTCGATCGCGGCGTGCGCCGCGGCCCGTACGGCGGGCGGTGAGTGGCCCAGCAACCCGGCGGTGTAGTTGCCGAGCAGGTCGACGTAGCGGTGCCGGTCGACGTCGTACAGGTGGCGACCCTCCGCCCGCTCCACGCGGAACGGGAACGGATCGAAGTGCAGGACCGAGCGCGTGTTCCCGCCCGGCAGCACCGCTGCGGCGCGCTCGGCCCAGGCCGCGCTGACCGGCCGTGCGTCGGCATAGCGCGCCTGCGCGTCCCGAACGGCGTCATGGAGCGCCTCGTCGAGCGTCACGTCGCGCGGCACGACCGGCCGTCACATGAGGTCGAGGCCGGCGAGGTTCCCGTCGGCGCGCCAGTCCTCGAGGACCTTGACGAAGGCGATCGATCCGGCGCCGTAGGAACCGTTGCGCACACCCCGGTCGCCGGGCTTGCCCTCGTTGTTGTAGTAGCCCGGCGTGCAGCTCTCGAGGAACGACCGGTTCATCTGGGCCAGGTTGACGATCGTGTCGACCCAGTCGTTCTCGGCCTGCTCCTGCGCCTCGATCACGGTCACGCCGCGATCGGCCGCCTCGGCGAGGATGTAGGCGAGATGCTTGCTCTGCTCGTTGAGCATGTGCGGGAAGTTCACGGTGAAGCCCGACTGGACGTTGCTGAAGACGAAGCAGTTCGGGAACGAGCGGCTGTGCATGCCGTGCAGCGTCGAGGCGCCGTCGGCCCACTTCTCGGTGAGCGTCAGCCCGTCACGCCCGTAGAGCTCGTACCCGGCGCGGCGGGTGTAGTCGGTGCCCACCTCGAACCCCGTCGCGTAGATGAGGCAGTCGATCTCGAACTCCTCCTCGACGAGGTTCCCGTCGGCATCGGGTCGCTCGACCACGACCGCGTGCTCGGTGATGCGCTTCACGCCGCGCCCGTCGGTGTCGACCAGTTCGACGTTGGGGCGGTTGAACGTGTCGAGGTAGCCGTCGTGGAAGCAGGGCCGCTTGCAGAACTGCCGGTAGTACGGCTTCAAGGCCTCGGCCGTGTTCGGGTCGTTGACGATCGTGTCGACCCGGGAGCGGATCTGCTCCATCTTCTCGAAGTCGGCGAGCTCCATCGTCTCCGACAGCGACGACGCGGCGACGCCCTCGCCCGCCGACTCGCGCAGGCGGATCAGCAGGTTGCCGATGATGTCGGTCCAGCCGTCGTTGACGAGGTCCTCCGGTTCGGGGATCCCCGTCACGAGGTTGTTGAAGTTCTCCATCCGCCTGGTCTGCCAACCGGGTTCGAGCGACGCGGCCCATTCGGGATCGGTGGGGCGGTTCGCCCGCACGTCGATCGACGAGGGTGTGCGCTGGAACACGTAGAGCTGGGCCGCGCTCGCGCCGAGGTGCGGCACGCACTGCACCGCCGTCGCACCCGTGCCGATGATGCCGACCCGCTTGCCCTCCAGGCCGACGAGGCCACCGTGCGAGTCGCCGCCGGTGTAGTCGTAGTCCCACCGGCTCGTGTGGAACGTGTGTCCCTCGAACTGGTCGATCCCGGGGATGCCGGGCAGCTTCGGCCGGTGCAGCGGGCCGCTGGCCATGCAGATGAAGCGCGCCCGCATGGCGTCGCCGCGGTTGGTCCGCACGATCCACCGTCCGTCGCTGTCGTCCCAGCGCATCTCGGTGACTTCCGTCTGGAAGCACGCATTGCGGTAGAGATCGAAGTGGCGACCGATCGCCTGGCTGTGGGCGAGGATCTCGGCGGCCTGGGAGTACTTCTCCCGGGGGACGTAGCCGATCTCCTCGAGCAGCGGCAGGTAGATGTACGACTCGACGTCGCAGGCGGCGCCGGGATAGCGGTTCCAGTACCACGTCCCCCCGAAGTCACCGCCCTTCTCGACGATGCGGATGTCGTCGATGCCCGCCTCACGCAGCCGAGCGCCGGCGAGCAGACCGCCGAAGCCGCCGCCGATGATCAGCACCTCCACGTCGTCGAACAGCGGCTCGCGTTCGAGGGGTGCCACGTAGGGATCCTCGACGTAGTGCTCGTACTGGCCGGCGACCTCGACGTACTGGTCGTTGCCGTCGGCGCGGAGCCGCTTGTCTCGTTCGGCGCGGTACTTCTCGCGCAGCGCGTCGGGGTCGAAGTCGGTGGTCCGAGAATTCATCGCACTGTTGTAGCCGTCCAGGTGCGGCGGCTGCGTGTCGGGCCGTCCCGAGCGCCGAGGGCGGGCATGATTGGCCGATGACCGTCGACCGTGACCCCCGTGATCTGGACACGCTCGATCGGATCCAGCGACGGGTGCTCTGGCTGGCGGTGCGGATGGTCGACCACGCCAATCGGGAGCGGGTCGCGCCGACCGGCGACATGGCGATCAAGGTCGGCGGCCATCAGGCGTCGTCGGCGTCGATGGTGTCGATCATGACGGCGCTGTGGTTCGGCCACCTGCGCAGCAACGACAAGGTGGCGGTGAAGCCGCACGCCAGCCCGGTGTACCACTCGATCAAGTACCTCACCGGCGAACTCGACCGGTCGTACCTCACCCGGCTCCGCGAGGTGGGCGGTCTGCAGGCCTACCCCAGCCGGACGAAGGATCCCGATGTCGCCGACTTCTCCACCGGCTCCGTCGGCCTCGGCGCCGTCGCGCCGTTGTTCGCGGCGATGACCCGCCGCTACGTCGACGCCCACTTCCCGCCCGCCATCGAGCGCAGCGTCGCCGATCCGGCCCGGTTCATCGCGCTCGTCGGCGACGCCGAACTCGACGAGGGCAACATCTGGGAAGCGATCGCCGACCCGTCGCTGCAGGGGCTGGGGTCGGTGATGTGGGTGGTCGACGTCAACCGGCAGAGCCTCGATCGCGTCATCCCCGACCAGAAGATCAAGAAGCTGATCGAGTTCTTCGACGGGGCCGGGTGGCACGTGATCGAAGCGAAGTACGGCCGGCTGATGAACGACGCGTGCGCCCGCGACGGCGGTGGCGTGCTGCGGTCGCACATCGACGCGATGGAGAACGAGCGGTACCAGAGCCTGTTCGCCGTGCACGGCCCCGAACTGCGCGACCGATTCCTCGACGGCGCCGACCCCGCGCTGGCGGCGTTCGTCGCGACCTACGACGACGACGAACTCGAACGGATCGTCACCAACCTCGGCGGCCACGATCTCGGCGTGCTGCTCGACGCCTACCGGGCGTGCGACGCGGTCACCGATCGGCCGAGCGTCGTGTTCGCCTACACGGTGAAGGGGTGGGGGCTGCCGATGGCCGGCGACCCGCTGAACCACGCCGCCCTGCTGAGCGCCGAACAGATCGCCGAACTGCGCACCGAGACGGGACTCGACGTCGACACGGAGTGGGACCGCTTCCCGGTCGGTTCACCCGAGGGTCGCGTGTGTGCCCTGACCGGTGGCGAACTGACGAACCGACCCGTCCGGCCGCGTCCCGTCGTACCGGTGCCGGACGCGACGGGGGTGCTCTCGACGCGCCCGGTCAGCACGCAGGAGACGTTCGGTCGGGTGCTGACGGCGCTCGCCAACTCGCCCGCCGTCGCCGAACGGATGGTCACCACGTCACCCGACGTGAGCGTGTCGACGAACCTCGGCGGATGGATCAACAAGATGGGGGTGTTCGCGCCGGACGACCGGCCCGACTACCTCGGTTCCGACCGGCTGTTGCGGTGGCAGCAGACCGCGGCCGGCCATCACGTCGAACTCGGCATCAGCGAGATGAACCTGTTCCTGGCGTTGCACGCGTTCGGCCTCGCCCACGAACTCCACGGCGAGCACCTCCTGCCGATCGGCACCGTGTACGACCCGTTCGTCTGCCGCGGTCTCGATGCGCTGATCTACGCCCTCTACAACGGGGCCCGCTTCGTCGTCGCCGGCACGCCGGCCGGCGTCACGCTGGCGCCCGAGGGCGGTGCCCACCAGTCCTCGATCACGCCCTCGATCGGGCTCGAGCTGCCGGGGCTGACGTACGCCGAGCCGGCCTTCGCCGAACCGCTCGACTGGCTGTTGTGCGACGGCCTGCAGCGTCTCGCCTACCCGGACGGCGAATCGCTGTACCTGCGCCTCTCGACGCGGGCCGTGGATCAGGGCCCGTTCCTGGCGGCGAAGGAGCGCGTCGGGGCCGAGCGGCTCCGCGGTGACGTGCTCGCCGGCGCGTACCGGCTGGCCGAACCCGCTGGCCCTGCCGAGTTGGTGATCGCCGCGTCCGGACCCGTCGTGATCGAGGCGCTCGCCGGCGCGGCGGCGCTGGAGGCCGAGGGCGTGGCGACGCTCGTGATCGACGTGACCAGTTCCGACCGGCTGTTCCGCGGCTGGCGCGGGGCGCTGGAGCGGGCGGCGGCGACCGGCACACCGGCGTCGGACGACCACCACCTCGCGTCGCTGTTGGCACCGGGCGAGCGGCGGGTACCGATCGTGACCGTGCACGATGCGGCCTCCCATCACCTCGCCTGGCTCGGCGGGGTGTACGGGGCGCGCACCGTGCCGGTCGGAGTCGACCGGTTCGGTCAGTCGGGGACGATCGCCGACCTGTACGAGATCTTCGGCCTGCTGCCCGGGCAGATCGTCAACGCCGGCCTCGTCGCCCTGCACTGAGCGGCGACGCGATCCGTCCGGATCCGGGGTCAGTTCGACGCTGCGGCGACCACCGGTTGGTGGATGGTCGCTTCGGCTTCGTTGTGCAGCTCGGGGTCGGCGTCGGTCAGCATGGCGTGGGCCGACGCCCGCTCCTCGGCCGTGAACGGCCGCGTGGTGTGGCAGAACTCGACCATGTTCCCGGACGGGTCACGGATGTAGATCGACACGCAGAAACCGTGGTTCACCTCGAGGACGGTCTGGCCGTGCTCCTGCCAGCGGCGGCGGTGGGCGTCGAGGTCCTCGCGGGTCGGCGCGTCGAACGCGACGTGGTTCACCCACCACGGCAGCCCGGCCGACTTGTTGAGGTCGACCCCGAAGTCGTCGCCGATCGCCGGGTCGTGGATCTCCCAGAAGGCGATCATGCCGTGATCGCCCGATCGGTCGTCACCGGACCCGTCGGCCGGGCCGGTCGAGTAGAAGAAGTGCTTGCTGTAGCCGGGCCCCTCGTTGGGTGTCTCGGAGGCGACGACCTTGACGAGTTCGAATCCCATCACCTCGGTGTAGAAGCGGTGGGTCGCCTCGGTGTCATTCGTGGCGAACGCGACGTGGTGAAATCCCATGCCGGCATTCTCGCACCCGATCCCGTTCTCGCAACAGCCCTTCTCGCACCAGTCGGGTGGCGGGCGGCCCGGGCGACGGCATCCTGGAGCGATGTTCCTGGGTGCGGACCTGCTGGCCTTCCTGGTCCTGGCGTTCGGCGGCGCGTTGTTCGCCGGCAACCTGCTCGCCGTGGTCCGTCCGCCCGAACGGCAACTCGACGAGTCGCACCTCGAACGGGCGCCGGTGGTGCGCAGCCTCGTGTTCGCCGCCATCGGTCTCGTCGCCGCGATCTGGGCGCTGGCGTCGTTGCTCAGCGGCTGATCCGTCCACGCGTCCGAGCGGGTGCGCTCCCATCTGCGAGATTGGGGAGATGTCCTCCCCGCTGCGCCTGACGTTCATCCAGTCGGCGTCGCGCGTCGGTGAGCTGCCCGGATCGCCCGTCGAGGTGGCGTTCGTGGGCCGCTCCAACGTCGGCAAGTCGTCGCTCGTCAACGCACTCGCCAACCAGAAGCAGCTGGCCCGCGTGTCGAACACGCCGGGGCGGACCCAGCTGATCAACATGTTCAGCGCCGACGGCCCGAACGACCGATCGAACGATCGACAGGCCGATGACGCCGCCCAGACGACGGGCACGGTGGTCGACCTGCCGGGCTACGGCTACGCCAAGGCGTCGAAGACCGTGCGGCGCGGCTGGCCGGCGATGATCGAGGGGTACCTGCTGCAGCGGGAGAACCTGGCGATGGTGTTCGTGCTCGTCGACGGAGAGATCGGACCGACGAAGCTCGACGTCCAGATGCTCGAGTGGCTCCGCTACAACGGCGTGCCGCACACCGTCGTGGCGACGAAGATGGACAAGGTGAAGTCGTCGAAGCGGGCGACGCGACGCAAGGAACTCGCCGCCGGGTGCCTCCTCGACCTCGGTGACATCGTGTGGGTGAGCGCCACCAAGGGCGACGGGATCGACACGCTGCGCTCCCTCGTCCGAACGTGGACCGACACCGCCCGCTGACGCCCTTCGCCGAAAAATGGAGCAGATGTCGCGGTGAGCGCGACATCTGCTCCACTTTCGGACGGTGCGAGGGTTAGCGTCGCGACATGGCCGTGGGAGCGAACACCGACATCTCGATCACGGGCACGGGCCTGTGGGCACCGTCCGACGTGGTGTCGAACGCCGAGTTGGTCGAGTCGCTCACCGTCGCCTCGACACGCTTCAACGAGGAGCACGCCGCGGAGATCGAGGCCGGTTCGCTCGCCGCGCGGCCGATGCCCGACGAGGAGTTCATCCTGAAGGCGTCGGGGATCCGGTCGCGCCACGTCGTCGACAAGGTGGGCGTGCTCGACCCCGACCGGATGCGGCCCCACCTCGAGGCGCGGACCGAGGATCAGCTCGGCGTGCAGGCCGAGATGGCCATGCCGGCGATCGAACAGGCGCTCGCCCAGGCCGGCCGGACCGGTTCCGATGTCGACGCCGTGATCGTCGGATGCTCCAACCTGCAGCGGGCCTATCCCGCGGTGGCGATCGAGATCCAGAACGCACTCGGTGCGTCGGGTTGGGCCTACGACATGAACGTCGCGTGCAGTTCCGCCACGTTCTCGATCCAGGCCGCGGTCGACGCCCTGCGCAACGGTTCGGCCTCGTGCGTCGTCGTCGTCAATCCCGAGATCACGTCGGGTCACAACAACTTCGAACTCCGCGACTTCCACTTCATCTTCGGCGACGCGTGCACGGCGTTGGTGCTCGAACGGTCCGCCGACGCCGTGGCCGATGACGTCTGGACGATCATCGGGACGAAGCTGGCCACGCAGTTCTCGAACAACATCCGCAACGACTTCGGGTTCCTCAACAGCGCCGAGGACGGCGGCCGGGAGCCGCACGAGCTCGTCTTCCGGCAGAACGGCCAGATGGTGTTCCGCGAGGTGTGCCCGATGGTCGCCGCCCACATCACGGCCCACCTCGAGGCGTGCGGGTTCGAGGCGGCGGACGTGCGGCGATTCTGGCTGCACCAGGCGAACCTGAAGATGAATCAGCTGATCGCCAAGGGTGTGCTCGGCCGGGTGCCGACCGACGACGAGGCGCCGACCGTGCTCGACGAGTACGCCAACACGAGTTCGGCCGGGTCGATCATCGCCTTCCACGAGCACCGCGCCGACCTCGCGCCCGGCGACCTCGGCGTGATCTGCTCCTTCGGCGCCGGCTACTCCGTCGGCAGCGTCATCGTCCGTCGCCGATAGCGGTCACCGAAATCGTCGTTTGCGTCGCGATTTCCGGCGCCAGTCTGCCGAAAATCCTGACGCAAACGAGGATTGGACCCGTGCGCGTGAACGGCCGCGTGGGAGCTGCAAGACTCGGGCGGATGCCCGCGATCATCGAGACCCGCGGCTTGGTGATGGAGTTCCCGTCCACGAGGGCGCTCGACGGGCTCGACCTCATGGTGCCGACCGGCGTCACCGGCCTGGTGGGGGCGAACGGTGCCGGCAAGACCACCCTGATCTCGTTGACGCTCGGACTGTTGCGCCCGACGACCGGCTCGATCTCGGTGCTCGGCCTCGATCCCGGAGCCGACGGGCCGACGCTGCGGGCGATGATCGGCTACGGGCCCGAGCGCAACGTCCTGCCCGACGACCTGCGGGCCTACGACTTCGTCCGCCACCTCGCCGAGGTCAAGGGCCTGCCCCGTGACGAAGCGCGCAGTCGCGCCAGCGACTCGCTCTACCTCGTCGGGCTGGGGGAGGAGCGCTTCCGCGCCCTCGGCACGATGTCGACCGGTCAGCGCCAGCGCGTGAAGCTCGCCCAGGCGATCGCCGCCGACCCGAAGTTCATCGTGCTCGACGAACCGACCGACGGGCTCGACCCGGTGCAGCGCGACGAGATGCTGACGATCATCCGTCAGGTCAATCGCGAGTTCGGCATCGACGTGATGCTCTCGTCGCACGTGCTCGAGGAGGTGGAGCGCGTCTGCGACCACGTCGTGGCCCTCGACCACGGCACGCTCGTGGCGCAGGGCTCGATGGAGGAGTTGGCCGGCGTGTCGGGCGGGATCGAGCTCGAACTCGTCGACATCGCCGATCGTCCACAGTCGCTCGACGAGGTCGAGCGGGCGTTGGTCGCCGCCGGGTTGACCGTCGAGCGGAACGGTCCGGTCATGCACCTCGCCGGCGTGTCCGACGACGAGCTGTGCGACCTCGCCGCCCGTGCGGTCACCGATGCCCACGCTCGTGTCCGCCGCCTCATCCAACGGCGCCGGTCGCTCGACGAACTCTTCTCGCTCCATGCCGAAGGGGTCGAAGAGGCGGAACGGGCCGAACGGTCGACCGGAGCGCCACGATGAGCATGCGTGGCGATGCCCAGATCGCCGCCCGCGGGTTCCAGCCCTACGACGGTCCCCGCTCCGGTGTCGCCGGCGCGATCCGCAGCGTCAGCTGGGAGAGCATCCGCGCCACCCTCGGCATCGGTCGGCCGGCGCGCACGAAGATCTTCCCGGTGATCTCCGTCGCGATCGCGTACGTGCCGGCCATCGCCTTCATCGGCGTCGCCGTGCTCGTCCCCGGCGACCTGCTCGACCCGAACGAGGTCGCCGACTACGCCAGCTACTACGGGTTCATCACCCTCGCCATCATCCTGTTCTCCGCGCTCGTCGCCCCGGAAGTGCTGGTCTCGGACCGCCGCAACGGGATGTTGGCGATGTACCTGTCGACGCCGCTGCATCGCGGTACCTATCTCGCCTCGAAGGCGATCGCCGTCGGCGCGACGCTCGGCCTGGTGACGCTGTTCCCGCCGATCCTCGTACTGCTCGGGTACACGTTCGACGGATCGGGTCCCGATGGCTTCGGGAACTGGATCCTCGCGCTGTTCCGGATCTTCCTGTCGGGCATCGCCGTGTCGGCCGCGCTCACGTCGGTGTCGATGGCCGCGTCGAGCCTGACCGATCGCCGCGCCTTCGCCGCGATCGGCATCGTGCTGATCGTGCTCATCTCGCCGATCCTCGCCAACGCGCTCGTCGAAGGCGCCGGGCTGTCGCCGTACTGGTGGATGATCTCGCTGTTCACGATGCCCTTCGAACTCGTCAACCGGATCTTCGGCCAGGCCGGTGACCTGCCCGAGATCTCGACGCTCGCCGTCCTCGCAGCCAACGTGGCGTGGACCGTCGTCGGGCTCGCCATCGTCGTGTGGCGCTACTCGAAACTGGTCGTCGCGCGATGAGCGACGGGTCCGACTTCGCGCCGCCGTCCGGCCCCGCTGCCGGGTCGAGCGGCGGACCGGCCACGGGCTCGACCACCGGATCGCCGGCCGGCCCCGAGGTGGTGGCGCCGGTGACCGGCATGATCGCGGTGAACGACGTGTCGAAGTTCTACGGCTCGGTGGTCGCCGTGAGCGACGTGACGTTCGCCATCAACGGTGGCGTGACGGCGCTCCTCGGTCCGAACGGGGCGGGCAAGTCGACGCTGTTCCGGATGATGTGCGGGCTGACGAAGCCCTCGCGGGGCACCGTCGAGCTCCTCGGCGCCGACCCGCGGCACGACCGCGACGTGCGCGGCCGCGTGTCGCTCGTGCCGCAGCAGGATGCGCTGTTCGACCACCTCAGCGCCGTCGAGTTCGTGACGATCGCCGCTCGGACCCAGGGCGTCGAGGGTCCCGGCGACGTCGCCCGCTGGGCACTCGACCAGGTCGACCTCGGCGACGTCGGCGCCAAGTTGGTCGGAGAGTTCTCGAAGGGCATGCGCCAACGCGTCAAGGTGGCCTCCGCCCTGGTGAACGATCCCGAGGTCCTGATCCTCGACGAGCCGCTCACGGGGCTCGATCCGGTCCAACGCCGGCGTCTCATCGCGCTGTTCCACCGCCTCGGCGACGACGGGCGGTGCGTGCTCGTGTCGAGCCACGTGCTCGACGAGGTGAGCCGGCTCGGGTCGCGGGTGTTGGTGATCGCCCAGGGCCGGTTGGTGGCGAGCGGCGACTACCGCGACCTGCGCGAGCTGATGGACGACCGGCCGCACCGCATCCGCCTCGGCACGTCCGAGCCGCGGCGGCTGGCGACGGCGCTCGTCGACCGCGGGCTCGTGGGAGGGCTCACGCTCGACGTCGACTCGGTCACGGTCGACACGACCGACGCCGACGCGATCGGACGGGCGTTGGCTCCCATCGCCGTCGAACTGGGTGTCCGTCTCACCGAGATCAGCCCGCTCGACGACGACCTCGAGTCGGTCTTCCGCTACCTCGTGGAGCGGCGATGAGCACGATCGAGCGTCCTCCCGGCGCGCACCGTTCGGTCTCGCCCGCCCGCGTGCTGGCGATCAGCTATCGGGTGATCCTGCGCCAGCTGACGAGCCGGGGCCGGATCATCGCACTCACGTTGCTGGCGATGGTGTCGGTCGTGGCCGGCTTCGCGCTCGGCCAGGCCGACGCCGAGCTGAACGACGCCGTCCGCCTGATCGCCAGCCTCGGGTTCGCCGTCGTCGTGCCCGTCGTCGCGTTGGTCTTCGGCGGTGCGGCGATCGGTGACCTGCGCGACGACAAGACGCTCGTCTACTTCTGGCTCCGCCCGATGGACCGCTGGCCGGTGGTCGTCGGAGCCGCGCTGGCGGCGATGACCCTCACCGCCCCGATCACCTTGATCCCGGTCGTCCTGGCGTCGGTCCTCACGGGCGCCGGGAGCGGCATCGTCAGCGGCACCGTCATCGCCGGTGTCGTGGCCGTGATCGCCTACGTGTCGGTGTTCACCCTGTTCGGCGTGTGGCTCAAGCGGTTCATCGTCTGGGGGCTCGGCTACATCCTGATCTGGGAGGGCTTCATCGCCCAGGCCGGTCCCGGTGCGGCCCGATTCGCGCTGCGCAAGTACACCCGCTCGATCCTCGTCGAGCGCACCGGCGCCGATCTCGACCTCGCCGACTTCTCCCTCGCCGTCGGGGTGATCGTGCCGCTGATCGTCGCCGTGGTGGCACTCGTCGTCGCCGCGTGGCGGCTCGGGGCGCAGGAGGTCGATTGAGCCGCCCGTTCCGTTTCGGCTTCCAGCTGTCGGGCGACCACGCGGACGACCCGATCGGGGCGGCGCGGCGGGCCGAGGAACTCGGCTTCGACGTCGTGCTCGCCAGCGATCACGTCGGCCCGGGCCTCGCGCCGATGACGACGCTGGCCGCCATCGCCAGCGCGACGGAACGCATTCGGCTCGGCACGTTCGTGCTGAACCACGACATGCGCAACCCGGTCCAACTGGCCTGGGAGGCGGTGTCGCTCGACCGGTTGTCCGGTGGCCGCTTCGAACTGGGCCTGGGTGCCGGCCACACTCCGCAGGAGTATGCGGCGACCGGCATCTCGATGGACCCACCCGCGGTCCGCAAGGCCCGGCTCGTCGAGTCGCTGCGGGTGCTCCGCCCGCTCCTCGCGCGCCCTGACCACATCGACGCCGACGGCGATGCGGGATCGGGCACCGTCGGTCGGCCCGTGCAGGAGCGGGTGCCGCTGCTGGTCGGCGGCAACGGCGAGCGTCTACTCGGCGCGGCCGGCGAACTCGCCGACATCATCGGCCTGCAGGGCCTCGGCCGGACGCTCGAGGACGGTCATCGTCACGAGGTGAAGTGGACCGCCTCCCACCTCGACGAGCAGATCGCACAGGTGCGTGCCGGCGCCGGCGACCGGTTCGCCGAACTCGAACTGAACGCGCTCGTGCAGGTGTTCTCGATCACCGCCGATCGCGACGCCGAACTCCGCGAGATCACCGACCGGTGGCCCACCCTCTCGGTCGACGATGCGTCCGTGATCCCGTACCTGATGATCGGTTCGATCGACGAGATCGTCGGACACGTCCGAGCGTGCCGCGACCGGTGGGGCATCACCTATTTCGTCGTGCGCGCCCTCGACGAGTTCGCCCCGGTCATCGACGCGGTTCGCGCCACATCGCCATGACCGGCGGGGCGCCGGCCGGGAGCGGGATCGGCGCGGTGGTGACGAACCCGTGGCGGACGTAGAACGCCTCGTTGCGGGGCTTGGAGTTCTCGAGGTAGGCCGGCACGCCTTCGGTATCGCACCGTTCGAGCATCGGTCGGAGCACCGCCGTGCCGAGCCCGCGCCCCTGCTGGTCGGGGTGCGTGCCGACATAGGCCAGGTGATAGTGCGGCTCGCGCGGGTGGACCTTCTCCATCGTGGTCAGCGTCTTCAGCACCCGCGTCACCCCGCGGCCGAACACGCGCGTGAACGCCGGCAATGCCCGCAGCGACTCGATCGTCGAGCCCTTCCATTCGTCGATGCCGTGCCAGATCGAGACGCTGCCGTCGCCGTCGGTGACGAACAGCTCGGGATGCTGTTTGCGCAGCTCGCCGTTGATCACCGCGCGGAAGCCCGCCGCGGCCGGACCGGACGCGATCGGCCGGCCACGGTTCAGCCAGACGAAGATCGGATCGTCGAGGAACGCGGCCGCCAGTGTGGTGGCCGCGGCGTCGACGCGCGCTGGCCCGATCCGCTCGACATCGCTCATGGTCCGCCCGACGCTACCGCGACCGAGTCCCGGGCACGGAGGGATCACGCCGAGGCGAGTTCCGCCAAGGCGAGCACGGTCTTCCAGTTGCGGGCCGTGCCGGTCTTCGCGTTGTCGAGCCGCATCACCGCCGCCGCGAGTTTGCTGCGGCCGAGGCCGGTGGGGAGCGACAGGTAGACCTCACGGCCGACGACCCGCATCGCGTCGGGATCGAACTTGGAATCGTCGAAACCCTTGACCGCCGCGCTCGGTTTCCCGTCGAGCACGATCAGATGGAGTGTCGTCCCGGCGGCGGCGGCGTCGGGGAACGGGTTGGACTCGATGATCGAGCGCCATTCGGCGAGCGTCCTCGTGATGACCGGCACGTCGAGGCCCGTCGATGCCTTGATCGCATCGCGAAGCTCGCCGGCGACGCGTGCGACCTTCGACGTGGCGACATCGCGCACGATCACGTTGCCGCTCTGGAGGTAGGTCGTCGCGTCGGGGTGACCGGCCGCTTCCGCCGCGGCGCGCACGTCGGCCATCGGCAGGCGGTTCCTCCCCCCGACGTTGATGCCACGCAACAACACGATCACCGCGGTCTTCGATCCGGCCATGCCTCAGTCTCGCGCCCCACCCCGACCCGAAATGTGTTGCGATCCGCCCGCACAGCGGGACGATCCACACATTTTTCGGGTGAGGGGCTTCGGGTGATGGCGGCGGCCCGTCAGGCGGTGGCGCGGGTCTTGCGCAGGACGGGGTCGGCGAGGCCGAGCGTCTTGTCGGCGAGCCACAGCACCTTGCCGGCCGCTCCCGGCGTGGTGTTGTCGACGAGGTTGCCCATCACGGCGAGGGTGATGTTGGCGATGGCGTCGGTGCTGACCGACAGCCGCAGGCCGGGGCGCAGGATCCACGGGTGGCCGATGAGGAACGAGAACCGGCGGCCGGTGCGCAGGAAGCCGTCGAAGCGCTCGCCGACCAGCCGGTCGTAGCGGGCCGGCGCCGTCGCCGGATCGTCGAGGAAGAGATCGGCGGCGAGCATCCCGGATTCGAGCCCGTAGTCGATGCCCTCGCCGTTCATCGGGTTGATCAGTCCCGCGGCATCACCGACGGCGACCCATCCCGGCCCGTGCCGGCGCTTGGCCGACATGGGGAGCCGCCAGGCCCGCGGTCGTTCGAGGTCGGGTCCGAGATCCCACGCGTCCTGCACCACGCGCCGGTAGGCCTCCAACAGCGTGTTGAGGTTGAGCTGCTTGAAGCCCTTCATCGTGGAGAGCGCACCGACGCCGATGTTGACCGTGCCGTCGCCGGCGGGGAACATCCAGCCGTAGCCGGGGATCGGAGTGCCGTTCTCGTCGCGCAGCGACAGGCACGCCTCGAGATGGGCGTCGGCGTGGCGGGGAGTGGCGGCATAGGTGCGGATCGCCAACCCGAAGGGTTCGTCGGGCACCCGCTCGGCGCCGAGCAGCCGGGCGACGGAACCCTGCGCACCGGCCGCCACGACGGTCATCGCGGCGTCGACCCCGCAACCGTTCGCCTCGACGCCGACGACCCGATCGCCTTCGAGCACGGGCATCGCGTCGGTGTCCCACACCACCTCGGCCCCGGCCTCGCTGGCGGCGTCGATCAGCGCCGCATCGAGCCGGCGGCGCGGCCAGACGGCGCCGTGGTCCGGGAAGCGGTCGGTGGTCGGCCAGTCGAGTTCGCGGACCTTCGACCCGGCGATCATCCGCAGGCCCCGAATCCGGTGCGCGTCGTGCAGATCGATGCCGAGTTCGTCGAGCGCACCGACCGCGCGTGGCGTCAGGCCGTCGCCGCAGACCTTGTCGCGGCCATGGGCACCCTTCTCGAACACCACGACCGAGGCGCCGGCGCGCGCGGCACGAATGGCGGTGGCCGCACCGGCCGGGCCGCCGCCGATCACTGCGAGGTCGACCGTCCGCCGTTGGCTGCTGCCCGTCGTCACCGCTACACGGTGCCCTGATGCGGCCCGAAATCCACCCTCGTCCGATCGGTGCGATGTCCTGCGAGACTCAGGGCGATGGCCGAGGTCGAAGCGTTCGACGAAAGCTGGGTTCCCCCAGTCGCCGAGGTGGTCGCCGCCGTGCGGTCGACCGAACTCGACGAGCGGCCGCCCGACCCCGTCGGCGATGCAGTCGGCTCGTTCATCGCCGAGCTGCTCAACACGGCGACGGTCGAACTGTCGTACCACCGCGTCGGTGACGAACCGTCGCGGACACTGCTGTCCAACGCGATGGTCGTCGCGGAGGCGTCGGGCCAGGTGCTCGACGGCTGGGTCACCACGATCACCGTGGGCTTCGGCGACGGCACCATCGCTCGCGTCGAATCGATCCCCGAAGCGCTGCGCGCACTGCCCGATGCCGCGCTCGCGGGCCGCCCACTCCTTCCGTCACTCCACGGCCGGCACCAGCGGCAAGCTCAGCCCGACGATCGACCGAGCGCTGCGCGACACGGTGATCGTCGAACTGCTCAGCCACCACCAGGGTTGGACGAAGCCGGGTTGCGCGTCGACCGAACTCCTCGCCGAGACGCTCGAGTACCTGATCGAACTCAGCGGCGCCCGGGTGGAGTCACGCAACCTGACGCACGGTGTGGTGATCACCGATGCGATCAGCGACGAGCCGCGCCTGTCGGTGCCGTATCCCTCGGGGCTGCGCGACGCCAAGCGCAGCCCGTTGTTGTTCGACGGCATCCGGTCGGTGCTGCTCGTCGACCAGCACGGGCGGGCCCGCACCGAACTCCAGGCCAACCGCCCGGAGCGGCTGCACCCGAGCGCCGTGTCGGGCCCGTCGGTGGAGCGCGATTTCGTCGACCGCGGGTCGCTGGTCGCCCTCGCCACACGGCAGCTCGGCGGCATCGGCTTCTTCCTCCGTGAGGACCGCAGCATCTGGACGTTCCTCGACGGGCAGCCTCTCGTCATCCGCCGTAGCGAGCACTGGTCGGCGTTCCCGTTGTGGCTCGCCAAGGCGATCGGCAAGGCGATCGGCGGCGGCCGCGCCGTCGATCTGATCGTGAGCGCCTCGCTCATGGTGTCGATCCGGTCCGGCGGTGCCATCTTCGGCATCGTCGACGACCCCTCGCACCTCGACGAGATCGTGGCGACGAAGGACCGCTACGACCTGCGCAACGAGTTCGACGTCGATGCGATGCGCCCCGAGACGCGACTGCATCACCTGATCGACGGCAGCGATCTCGATCCCCAGACGCTCGCCCGGCTCGGCGAGCTCGACGGTGCCACGATCCTCGACCGCGACGGCCGGTTGCTGGCCTACGGCGCGATCCTCAGCAGCTCCGACAGCCAGCACGAAGGCGCCCGCACGGCGGCCGCGAAGTCGCTGTCGCACCACGCGCTGGCCGTGCTCAAGGTGTCCGAGGACGGCGACATCACGGTGTTCCGCAACGGCCGGCCGATCGTCACGTTGCTGCCCTCCGGCAACGCCCGCTGAATGTCCGCCGGGGACAGACCCCGGCGGACCTTCTCAGTACTCCAACTGCTTGGCGAGTGACTCGACCGCCTCGATGAACTCCTCGATCATCTCGATCACCACCTGCGCGGCCCCCTTGGGCTGGTTCATCGTGCCGACGATCTGGCCGACGAAGTAGTTGGCGAGCTTCTCGGCTCCCGATCCCTTCGTGTACGCGGCCCGGGAGATCCGGCGTTGCGCGTCGGCGGTGAGGATCGGCTGCAGCGGCATGCCGAGCGGATCGGGCGTGTCCTCGCGCTCCCACTCCTCGGTCCACGCCGACTTGAGCATCCGGGCGTGCTTGCCGGTGAGCGACCGTGACCGGATCGTGTCGGCCGACGTCGCGGCCAGGAACTTCTGCTTGACCACGGGATGGGTCTCGGCCTCGTCGGTGGTGAGCCAGACCGACCCGCACCACACGCCCTGCGCGCCGAGCGCCATCGCCGCCGCCATCTGCCGACCGCGGCCGATGCCCCCGGCGCCGAGGACCGGGATGTCGACCGCATCGACGATCTCGGGGATCAGCACCATCGACCCGATCTCGCCGGTGTGACCACCCGCCTCGGAGCCCTGGGCGATGATCAGGTCGACGCCCGCGGCCTGGTGCCGCTCGGCATGCTGCGGTCGTCCCGCGAGCGCGCCGATGAGGCGTCCCTCCTCCTTCACGCGGTCGATCAGGAACTGCGGCGGCGGTCCGAGCGCGTTGGCGACGAAGGCGGTCCGATGGGCCAGGGCGATCTCGAGTTGCGGCCCGGCGGAGTTGGCGCTGAACGGGGCGTTGCCGTCGTGGCCGGTGACCGCGGTGCCCGATCGGGTCTCGTCGTCGACGGGCAGTTCGGGCACCTCGTAGCGGGCGAGGATGTCGTCGATGAACTGCCGATGCGTGTCCGGGATGAGCGCCCGGATGTCGTCGAGCGTGTAGCCGCCGCCCTCGTCGCCGGCGTACTTGGCGGGCACGATCAGATCGACTCCGTACGGGCGTTCGCCGATCTCGTCCTCGATCCACGCGAGGTCGATCTCCAGCTGCGCCGGCGAGTGCGCCACGGCTCCGAGCACGCCGAGGCCGCCGGCCTTCGACACGGCGGCGACGACGTCGCGGCAGTGGCTGAAGGCGAAGATCGGGAACTCGATGTCGAGCAGGTCGGTGGCGGCGGTCTTCATGGGGAGGCTCCTCGTGCGGTGGCCGGACCATCTCATTGTGACCGTGACGACCAGCGGCCGACGAACGCACCGAGGGTTGGGGCAGACACGACGACCGCAGGACGGGGTGCAATCGTGAGCGGGGGCGATCCGAGGCGCACTACGCTGCAGGGATCGGTGCGGGCGCACGCCCCCCGAGACACCACATAGGGGCTGATAACTCATGTCCGTGACCGACCCAACTGTCACGACACCCGCTCGACCGTTCGCCGACCGGCGCACGGGAGCACGAGGAACCGCCGCACGAGATCCGGTCGATCTCACCGCTCGAGCGAGGGCGATCACCGAGCGCGAGCTGATCGTCTACGGCGAGCGGACGCGCGGTTCGCAGGCCGCCACCGAGCGGGCCCGCAAGGTGCTGCCTGCCGGCGTGCCGTCGAGCTTCCAGGCCTACGACCCGCACCCGATCGTGGTGCAGCATGCGTCGGGCGCGCGGATGATCGACGTCGACGGCAACGCCTACGTCGACTACGACATGGGCTTCGGTGCACTGTTCGCCGGGCACATGCATCCCGCGGTGCGCCGTGCGGTCGAGGCGCAGCTCGACGACGGCACCCTCTACGTCACGCCGTGCGAGCTCGACGCCGACTTCGCCGAACTCCTCGTCGAGCGATTCGGCCTGCCGATGTGGCGGCCGACCAACTCGGGCACGGAAGCGACGATGGACGCCATCCGTCTCGCCCGGGGTGTGACCAAGCGGGAGAAGTTGGTCAAGGTCGAGGGCGGCTACCACGGCCACCACGACGAGGTGATGATCTCCAACAAGCCGCCGCTCGACCGTGCGGGGCCGGCCGACGCCCCCCACTCGGTGCCGCAGTCCGGCGGGATCACGCAGGGCACGATCGACGACGTGATCGTCATCCCCTTCAACGACGCCGGCGCACTCGAACGGGTGCTGCGTTCCGGTGACGTCGCCGCGTTCATCGTCGAACCGGTGATGGAGAACATCGGGATCTGCCTGCCCCGGAGCGGTTACCTCGAGGCCGTGCGCGAGATCACCGAACGCCACGGCACGCTCTTGATCTTCGACGAGGTGAAGACCGGCATCACGGCCGGCTACGGCGGTGCGACGCGGGAACTCGGCGTGCAGCCCGACCTCCTCACCCTCGCCAAGTCGATCGGCGGCGGGTTTCCCGTGGGGGCGTTCGGCGGCAAGGCCGAGTACATGGGCCTCATCGCCACCGGTGAGGTCCTCCACCTCGGGACGTACAACGGCAACCCGCTCGTCATGGCGGCGGCGAAAGCGACCCTGACCGAAGCCTGCACACCCGACGCCACCACCGCGGCGATCGCTCGCAACGACCGGCTCGTGCAGGCCTGCCAGGACGTGATCGACCGCACCGGCGTTCCGGCCCACACGGTGCAGTTCGGCGCCAAGGGGTGCATCACGTGGTCGACGACGCCCGTGCGCAACTACCGCGACTACAAGGCCACGAACTTCGAGCTCGCATTCGCGCAGTGGATCCACGGCATCAACCGCGGCGTGCTCCTGCCGCCCGGACTCGACGAGCAGTGGTTGATCTCGGTGATGCACGACGAGGACGACGCGATGCAGTACGCCGCCGTGTTCGCCGAGTTCGTCGACGAACTCGTCGCCTGACACGCTGGCATCCATGACCTCCGTGCCGTCGCCGACCGGCGCGCTCTTCTGCACCGACACGTTCTGGGACGAGTACGGCGAGCGTGTCCGTGCGGTCGCCCCTGGCGTCGACGCGGTCGTGCTCACCGGCGAGGAGCCGGTCGCGGAGGCCGACGTCGAGCGGATCACGATGGCGTTCTTCTCGGGCGACGCCTGGCCGGGACGGGCCGCACCGTTCATGCGGGTGTCGCTCGACGCCGCGAACCTGCGGTGGCTGCACTCGATGTCGGCCGGTGTCGACAGCCCGGTGTTCGGCATGTTCCTGCAGCGCGGCGTGCGGGTGACGACGTCGTCGGGGGCGAGCGCCGAACCGATCGCCGGGACGGTGATGATGTACCTGCTCGCCCTGAGCCGGAACCTTCCCGACCTGCTGCGCGCCCAGGCCGCGCACGAGTGGCAACCGAATCCGTACCGCGAGCTCGCCGGCCGTTCGATCGCCGTGATCGGCTACGGCCCGATCGGCGAACACGTGGTCCGCCTGTCCGGAGCGTTCGGGATGGATCCGGTGATCGTCAGGCGGGCCGCACGCGGTGACGAGCCGGCACCCGTCCGCCCGCTGAGCGAACTCGCAGACGTGGTGGCAGAGGTCGACGTCGTCGTGGTGGCGCTGCCGCTGGCGGACGAGACCCGGGGGCTGATCTCGCGCGACGTCATCGCCCGCATGCGTCCCGACGCCGCTGTTCGTGAACGTCGGCCGGGGCGAACTCGTCGATCAGGACGCGCTCACCCAGGCGTTGCGAGCGCGCCGGCTCGGCGGGGCGGGCCTCGACGTGTTCAACCCGGAACCGCTGCCGAGCGACGATGCCCTGTGGGATCTCCCCAACGTCATCATCACGCCGCACAATTCCGGCACCACCGACGGGCACCTCGAGCGGACGGCCCAGATCTTCCTCGACAACCTCGGCCGCTTCGTGCGGGGGGACGATCTGCGCAACGAAGTGCACGCGTGATCCCGGACGTGCGAACCTCTGGGTGATGACGGGCTCCAACATGGACGAATCTCCCTCCGCTGCGCCGACCTTCGAACCGAACGCCGACGAACTGCTCGCCCGCAACGCCGCGTACGCCGCCGCGTTCGACGACCACGACCTGGCCGTCGCCCCGCGTCGCCGGCTGGCGATCGTCGCCTGCATGGATTCGCGCATGGCGATCTTCGGCATCCTCGGCCTGGAACACGGCGACGCCCACGTGATCCGCAATGCGGGCGGGGTGATCACCGACGACGTGGTCCGCTCCCTGTGCGTCTCGCAACGAGCGCTCGGGACCCGCGAGATCATCCTGCTCCACCACACGAACTGCGGTCTGCAGAACGTCAGCGACGACGTGTTCAAGGCCAGCCTCGAACGCGAGACGGGGATCAAGCCGTGGTGGTCACTCGAATCGTTCGTCGATCCGTACAGCGATGTGGCGCAGTCGATCCGACGGTTGCAGTTGTCGCCGTTCATCGCCCACAAGGACCACATCCGCGGGTTCGTGTACGAAGTGGAAACAGGCCTGCTCCACGAAGTGAGCCGTGGCGACTGACGAGGCGGAGACGTCGCGCGACGACGCGGCCGAGATGCTCGACATTCCCGCGGGGCGACTCGCCCGTTGGCAGTCGGCGGCCACCGAGCGGACGAAGTCGGCCACGGCGTGGGCAGCCAGCTCCCGCGAGCGGAACCCGGTCGTCGATGCCGGCTTGCGCATCTACGAACGCGATCGGGTGTCGGCCGGATCCGTGCTCGGCAGCGCGATCGCGTTCCGGCTGTTCCTGTTCTTCGTGCCGTTCCTCCTGTTCTGCATCGGACTGGTCGGACTGGTGTCCGGTCACCTCGACGCCGACTCGATCAGCAGGGCCGGGAGCATCCGGGGCCAGCTCGCCGAGCAGGTGCGCTCGGCGCAGGACAAGTCGACCGCGGCCAAGCTCCTCACGCTGGTCACCGGCCTGTTCCTGATGGCGAGCACGGGACGGTCACTCGCCAAGGCGCTCGTCGCGTCCAGCGGGCTGGCGTGGTCGGCGAGCGGCGACGTGACGGCCAAGAATCGCGCCCTGGCGGCGATCGTCGGGGTCGTCAGCAGCCTCATCCTCGTGTCGTTCGCCATCAACCGCGTGCGCGACGAGGCCGGTACGGCGGCGGCGGGCATCTCCTTCGGCGCCGGATTCGTGGCCTACCTCGTGCTGATCGTGCTGCTCATGTCGACGCTGCCGCGGGGGACCAACGACCCCGGCGCGATCCTGCCCGGTGCGGCGCTCGTCGCCGTCGTGATCGTCGGCATGCAGGCGATCTCGCAGCTCTACATCCCGGGAAAGGTGGCGAGTGCGTCCGACCTGTACGGCGGCATCGGGATCGCCGTCGTGGCGCTCGGGTGGCTGTTCATCTTCGGCCGCAGCCTGTCGTTCGCGTTCAGCGTCAATGCGGCGCTCTTCGAACGCTTCGGCAGCCTCTCGACGCCGATCTTCGCCCTGCCCGTCCTGCGCGTCCTCCCTCGTCACTCGCGTCGATTCCGCGAGTACTTCGGCCTCACCGACGAAACGGATCGGTCGCGCGGCGGACCCGAAGGCATGCCAGAATCACCGCAATGACCGAGTCCGAGCGCGATCGCGGCCGACCCGAAGACGCCCGCACCCGGTCGGAGCGCTCGTGAACGCGGCCACCTGGATCCTGATCCTGATCCTCGCGCCGACCCTGGTCTTCATCATCTGGCTGGTGCTGCTCGAGACGTCGGTCAAGATCGATCCCGGCACGATCGGCCTGGCCCTGCTGCGCGGCAAGTCGACCGGGCGTACGTTGACGCCCGGACGTCACTTCGTCCGGCCGTGGCAGAAGGTGATGATCCAGTCGTATCCGTCGCGCGAGTTGGCCCTCGTCGCCGGCGGTGTCCAGCAGGCGAACCCCGACGTCGACTACCTCGACGAAGCGGTGTCGGTGTTCCTCGGCGACGGGGCGTCGGCCGAGATCAGCTACACCGTGCGCTGCCAACTGATCCACGCCAAGGTGCACGACATCCACGAGTCCTACGGTCCCGAGGGGATCTGGTCGGTGCTACGCGACGTGAGCCGGCGCACGGTGATCGCCGAGGCCGCGAGTGGCGGCACGACGATCGACAACGTGTTCGGCGACGGCTACGGCGAACTCGAACGCCACGTCGGCGCGGCGCTCGCCGATGCACTCGCCGAGGTCGGCTTCGAACTCAGGATGTTCAGCCTGCGCGGGGTCGATCTCGGTTCCACCGGTGAGATCGTCCAGGACACGATTCGCGCCGCCGCCGAACTCGAACGCGAGCAGGCGTACGCGGCGGTCCGCCGGGCGCGCATCGACAACGACACGGCGCTGCTGGCGGAGGTCGAAGGCCTCGACCACGAACTCGTGCTCCGCTACCGCCAGGTCGACGCGTGGCGCGACCTGATCGAGCGGTGGGGCGACGGCCGGCGGCACGTGCCCAACGTGATCACCAGCCAGTTGCCCGGCCAATCGGCGTGGGCGTCGACGATGGCCGCACACGACCTGGATCAGGGCCAGACCGACAGCGGTGCGCCCGGCGATCAGGCCGCGGGTGAGGCACCGTGAGCCAGGCCTCCTCCTGGCAGAACCAATCGCCGGGCGCCGGCACCGTCGAGATCCACCGGATCATCGAGGTGGCCACCGTGCTGCTGCTCGCGCTGGCGACGGTCGGCTCGGCATGGTGCGCCTACCAGGTGTCGCAGTGGAACGGGGTCGACACCGATCTGGCGCGGGCGTCGGCGGCGGCCCGGCTGAACGGTTCGCGGGAGTACGCGCTCGCCACGCAGAAGGTGGCCTACGACGCCGCCGTCGCCACGCAGTACGCCGAAGCGGTCGTGGCCGACAACGTCCCGTTGCAGACCTTCCTGCGCACCACGATCGTGCGGCCGGGGTTCCTCCCGATCCTCGACGAATGGGAGGCGGACATCAAGGCAACGGGCCAGCCCCCGCCGAACCTCGTCGAGAACCAGGCCTACCTCGACGACCTGTTCGCCGAGGCCAACCGGTACGACGACGACGCGGCGGCGTTGTCGGCGCAGGGGGACGAGGCGAAGCAGCACGCCGACGACTACATCCAGACGACGCTGTTCATGGCGAGCGCCCTCTTCTTCGCCGGTGTCACGGCGTCGTTCTCGAGCCGGTTCACCCGCTTGATCCTGCTCGCCGCATCACTCGTCACGCTGGCCTACGCCGCGTCGCGCATCGCCGGCTACCCCGTCGCCAATTGATCAGGCGGCAGTGGCGAGCGGGCCGAAGAACCCGACGACGCGTGTGAGACGACCGTTGTCGTCGGTCTCGACGATGTCGGTCCCGGCGACGGCCACGGTGCCGTCGGGTGCGACCAGTTCCCAGCCGTAGCGCCCGAACGCGTGGTGCGCGTCGACGTCGGTCGTCCGGCGGAACGTGTGGCCGGCGTAGTGGGTGAGCACGACATCGACCATCCCGGCGATGGCGTCGAGGCCCTCGCCGTCGAACGGCGGGTCGATCAGCGTGCCGGTGGGTGCCCAGACCGCGGCGAGCAGGTCGGCCCGTGTGGCGGGGTCCGGTTCGCAGTAGGCGCGCAGATGGGTGTCGACCGTGGCGGTCAGATCGCCGGCGGTCGTTGCGGTGTTGGTGGTTGTTGTGGTGGTGGTGTTGTTGGTCATGGGCTCATCGTGCGCCGCTCGCCGGTCGGTGGCGATGACCCGTCGGGTCATGACGACATGACCTGACAGGTCATGTCGCCCGGCGGCGACGAGGGTTACCGTGCGCCTCATGGCGACTCCCACGATCGGCCGCACGATCGGCCCGCTGATGCGCGACTGGCGGACCCGACGCGGCCGCAGCCAGCTCGACCTGTCGCTCGACGTCGGCGTGTCCACGCGCCATCTCAGCTACGTGGAGACGGGCAAGTCGCGGCCGAGCCCGGAACTCGTGCTCGCCGTCGCCGAGCATCTCGAGGTCCCACTCCGCGAACGGAACACGATGCTGCTCGCCGCCGGGTTCGCCCCCCGCTACTCCGCGCGCGGGCTGGACGCGCCCGCCATGCGGCCGATCGTCGCCGGCCTGCAACGGATGCTCGACGCCCACGATCCGTTCCCCGGCGTGGTCATCGATCGCCAGTGGAACGTGGTGCTGGCGAACGACGCGGTGGCCGCGCTCACGGCCGGCTTGGCAGCCGAAGTCGTCGAGGCACCGGTGAACGTGTTCCGGCTGTGCCTGCACCCGGCCGGTCTCGCCGGACGGACCGTGAACTTCCCCGAGTGGGCCGAGTACCTGCTGCGGCAACTGCGCCGCACCATCGTGCTGACCGGCGACGACCAGCTCGTGGCGATCGAGCAGGAGGTGCTCGCCTACCCGAACGTGGTCGGCCTGTCGCGCCACCGCGGATCGCTCGGCGGCGACGAACCGGCGATCCTCGTGCCGTTCGACCTGCGCGTCGACGACGACCTGACGCTGTCGTTCTTCACCACGCTGACCACGTTCGGCACACCGCTCGACGTCACGCTCGACGAGTTGGCCGTGGAGCTGTTCTTCCCCGCGGACGAGGTCACCGAACGGGCAGTACGAGCCCGATGAGGCGTTCGAGGAAGTCGGCGTCGAGGACGCCGCCGCTGAGGAGCCGTCGATAGATGATCGGGCCGAGCAGGGCGTCCAGCAACATCTCGATGTCGATGTCGGCGGGCAGTTCGCCGCGGACCATGGCCCGTTCCAGCACCTGCCGCAGGGGCACGCGGCGGTTCTCGACGTAGTCGTCGACCGCGCTGCGCAGTGTGGCGTCGTGGGTCGCCATCTCGATGAGATGGGGCAGCACGTCGTTCATCCGGTCCTTCTTGGACATCCGGGCGATCATCTGGCCGAGACACTGGCGGAGGTCTTCGACCACTTCGCCGGTGTCGACGTCGTCGAGCGGGCGCATCGCCGACTGCAGGGCCTGCAGCACGAGGATCTCCTTCGACGGCCAGCGCCGGTAGATCGTGGCTTTCGACACGCCGGCCCGCTGGGCCAGCTCGTCCATGGACATGCCCTTGATACCGACCTCGCCGGCCAGCTCGAGCGTCGCGGCGAGGATCGATTCGTCGAACTCCTTCGAGCGGGGACGCCCGCGTCGAGGTGCGTCGGCGTCACAGGTCTCGGTGACACCGGCGTCGGTGGCACCGCTGTCGACGACGGTCGTCTCGCCGGTCGTCTCGCCGGCACCCGACGCCACGGCGGTCGCATCCGCCGTTGACGCCTGGCTGGATTCGACCGTCACGGCGTCCATCATGCCCGCGTCGGCGAGGGCGGTCGGCACGACTCAGCTCCCGGCGACCGGGACGGGGGTGTCGTCGAAGGCACCTGGGCCGAAGTACATCGTGTCGGAGTCGTCGACCGGATCGACGAGGGGCACACCGGGCATCGTCGCCTCACGGGCGTGCGACGGCAGGAATCGCCAGGCGACGATGGCCGCGATGATCACGACGAAGGCCGAGATCCGCAGACCGATCGACAACGCATCGACGAAACCGTCGCCCGCGGCCGCCATGAAACCCGCGGCCTGGTCGCCCAGTTCGGTGGCCATCCCCTGCGCCGCACCGAGCGACGACTGGGCGGTTGCGGTCTGCGTCGCGTTCAGGCCGAACTGCGAAGCCGCCGAGCCGACCTGCGTGGCGTACACGCTCGACACGACCGAGCCGATGATGGCGACGCCGAGGGCGCCGCCGACCTGGCGGGTCGTGTCGTTGATCGCCGAGCCCACGCCGGCCTTCTCACGAGGCAGCGATCCCATCACCGATTCCGTGGCGGGCGCCATCGTCATGCCCATGCCGGCGGCCATGATCATGAAGAACGAGATGACCATCGGGTACGGCGAGTCGGAGGCGATCGTCGACAACAGCAGCAAGCCGGTCGTCACGAGGGTGAGGCCGATCAGGACCACGCGCTTGGTGCCGACCCGTTCGACGAAGCGCGCCGACAGCGGAGCGACGATCATCATGGTGGCGGCGTAGGGGAGCAGGTGCACGCCGGCCTGGAGCGGGCTGTAGCCGTGCACGAGCTGCCAGTACTGCGTCATCAGGAACAGCGAGCCCATGAGGGCGAAGAACACGATCGTGATCGTGCCGCTGGCGGCGCTGAAGCGGGCACTGCGGAACACCGTCAGGTCGAGCATCGGTGTCGGGTTGTGTCGCTCCCAGGCGATGAAGCTGCCGAGTGCGAGGACGGCGACGATGAACGAGCCGAAGACAACGGGGTTGGTCCAGCCGTTGGCGGGGCCCTCGATGATGCCGAACAGGAGCGTGGCGAGGCCGATGAAGGACAGGACGGCGCCGATCGGGTCGAGCTTGCTCTGGTTGGGGTCGCGTGACGTCGGGACGAAGATCATGCCGAGGATGAGGGCGGTGATGCCGATCGGCAGGTTCACCCAGAACACCGACTGCCACGAGAAGTGCTCGAGCAGGAAGCCGCCGGTCATCGGGCCGATGGCCACGCCGAGCCCGGAGAAGCCGGCCCAGATGGCGATCGCCCGGCCCCGTTCCTTCGGATCGCGGAAGACGTTCATCAGGATCGACAGGGTGGCGGGCATGATCAGCGCACCGCCGATGCCCATGAATGCCCGGGTGAAGATCAGTTGGTTCGCCGAGTCGGAGAGGGCGGCGGCGATCGAGCCCATGCCGAACAACACGATGCCGAGCTGCAGGGCGCCCTTGCGGCCGAACCGGTCGGACAGGCTGCCGGTGGTCAGCAGGAGCCCGGCGAACACGAGGACGTAGGAGTCGACGATCCACTGGACCTGGCTGTTGGTGGCGCCGAGGTCGGTCATCAACGACGGGATCGCCACGTTGAGGATCGTGTTGTCCATCACGATGATCAGCAGGCTCAGACAGAGCACGCCGAGGATGAGCCACCGCCGCTCGTGGACCTTCGGGTCGATGGGGTCGGCCTCGATCATCCTCACGACCTTGGCGGTCTTGTCGATCGTGGCCTTGTCGACCTTGTCTGGTGCACTGCGGGACATCCGGAACCTCTTCTTTTACGATACGAAACCGACCAGTATCGTAAACCATCCCGATGCAGGTTCCCCTACTCCGTGCAGGTGACATCCGTCGCACCGTCGGACCCCAAAAACTCGTTTGCGTCAGGATTTGCGGGGGACAGGTCCCCGGAAATCGCGACGCAAACGCCGATTTAGGGCATCGAGGGGGAGAGGGCCCGGTCGACGAGCTGCATCGGGTGGACGGTCGGCACCCCGCGCGCCGCGAGATGCATCGAGCAGCCGGGGTTCGCACTGGCCACGACGTCGGGCGCGGCGCGCTCGATCGAACCGAGCTTGCGGGCCCGGATCCGATCGGCGAGCTCGGGTTGGAACACCGAGTAGGCGCCGCCCGCACCGCAGCAGAGGCCGTCGTCGTCGAGCTCGACCAGTTCACGCACGAACGGCGCGAGCACGATCCGCGTGGCGAGGTGGACGCGCTGCACGTGACGCAGATGGCACGGATCCTGGATCGCCACCCGGAGATCGAGTGGTGCGACGACCGGCAGCCGATCGACGGACATCGCCAGCCACTCCTGGATGTCGTACACCCGGCGGGCGAACGCCGCACCCTCCGGTGTGCCGAGCAGGTGCCCGTAGTCCTTCATCGCCGCACCGCATCCGGCCGAGTCGACGATCACCGGGACGTCCGGATCGAGGCGCTCGATCATCCGCTCGGCGAAGGCTCGGGTGTCGTCGGTGAACCCGGCGTGGGCGTGCAGCGCTCCGCAACACGGCGCGAGCGATCCCGTCAGTTCCACCTCGAAGCCGGCGGCTTCCAGGACCCGCTGCCCGGCGAGGTGCACGTCGCGCTGCCACGCATCCATCACACACCCCGTGAACAGATAGACCCGCGCCCTCTCTCCTCCTCCTCCACCGTCGTTTGCGTCGACATTCCGGTGGACCTGTCACCCGAAAACTCTGACGCAAACGGGGATTGGACCGGTTCGGGCGCCTGGGGTTGCGGCTGGCGGAGGGGGATCCGGGTGGCGAGACCGAGACGATTCGGGACGAGGTGCAGGCGTTGCGCCACACCGATCGCCACCGAGCCGGCGCGCAGCAGGCCCGGGTGCCCGAGCGGGCTCAGCGCCAGCTGCTGCCAGCGCGGGGTGACCCCCTGGTCGACGAGCGCCTCCCGGGTGCGCTCCATCAGCCGCCCGTAGGGAACGTCGGACGGGCAGGCCGGTTCGCAGCCCCGACACTGCACGCAGGTCTCGAACGCGTCGATCACCTCGGCGGTGAGCGGTGCGTCACGCAGCTGCACCTCGCGGATCAGCGCGATGCGGCCCCGCGGCGACATGGTCTCGTCGCCGGTCACCCGGAACGTCGGGCACGCCGACAGGCACAGACCGCACTGCACGCAGGTGTTCAGTTCGTCGTTGTCGATGCCGAGATCCATGGCTGATGCCTACCGCTCGACCGTGGCGCGATCGAGCGGGTCGCGGCCCGGGTTGAGCCGGCCCGTGGGGTCGAAGTTGGCCTTCATCCGCTCGTGGAGGGCGCGGATCGGTGCGGTGACCGTGCGGGCAGGTTGCGCCACGTCGCAGAACGCCAGCCCGACCCCGACGACCGCCACGAACTCGTGCGTCGTCGTCGCCGTCGCCGGTCGCCGAGCCGCGACGGGAGCGAGCGGAGTTCGGCGGGGGCGAGCGACCACCGGTGCGTCGGCAGGCTGGGCGGGCCCTCGACCGGCGCGAATCCACCGATCCGCGTGAGGACGTCACGTTGGGCGTCGAGGTCGGCGCGGTGACCCTCGAGCAGCACCCAGGTACGGCGGCCGTTCCACAACACCGAGCTCGGGCGCTGCAGCGCATCGAATGCGGCGAACGGATCGACCGCATCGGCCGCGAGCCACATCGACGCCGCGGGGATCGGATTCGTCCGCAGGATCACCTCGGCGAGCAGCCCGAGCGTCCCGAGCGATCCGACGAACAGCCGGGGCAGATCGAACCCCGTCACGTTCTTCACCGTGGGGCCCCCGCCGTTGACGACGCGTCCCTCCGCCGACACGTAGCGGATCTGCAACACGCTCGAGCGCAGTGTGCCTCGGCCGAGCGTGTGGATGTCGTTCTCGCCCACCATCACGGCACCACCGACGGTGCCGTGGCGCTCGACGAGCGCCGTGCGTTGCCCCCGCTCACGGAGCTCGCCGTGCAGCTCGCTGACCGTGGTGCCGGCGCGCACGCGCACGGTCATCTCCTCCGGGGCGTAGGTGATGATGCCCGTCGGTGCGGCGACGATCCTCGTGCCGCTGGTCGAGACGCCGCCGAGGTCCCACCGCGTGCCCCCGCCCCGCACGGCGATCGGACCCGCCTCACCGACGTCGTCGGCGAAGGCCTGCAGCGCGGGATCGTGATCGACGAGCGTGGCCGTCATCCGGGCATGCTCCATCCGGACACCGTCATCCCCACACGCCCGTCGGCACACTGCGCAGCGCCTGGATGTCGGCGCAACTGTGCCCGACCGGGAGCACCTTGCCCGGGTTCGCCCGGCACGTCGGATCGAACGCGCGGCGCAGCCGTTCCTGATGGTCGAGATCGTCGTCGGAGAACAGCCGCGCCATGTACGCCTGCTTCTCGACGCCGATGCCGTGCTCACCCGACAGCACCCCGCCGGCATCGAGCGAGGCGGTGATGATCTCGGCGCCCGCGGCATGCACCCGCTCGAGCACGCCGGGCTCCCGCCCGTCGAACAGCAACAACGGGTGCAGGTTCCCGTCACCGGCGTGGAACACGTTCATCACGATCAGGTCGTGACGATCGGCGATCTCGTAGATCTGTTCGAGCACCTCGGCGAGTCGCGCCCGTGGCACGACGGTGTCGTGGAGGTAGTAGTCGGGCGCGATCTGGGCGATCGCGCCGAAGGCCGTCTTGCGGCCCTTCCACAGCAGCTGCCGTTCGGCATCGGACCCGGCGAGGCGCACCTCGGTCGCCCCGTTGCGCCGCCCGATGTCGGCGATCGCGTCGGCGTCGATCGCCACCCCCGCCTCGAGGCCGTCGACCTCGGCGAGGAGCACGGCGGTGGCGTCGGTCGGGAAGCCGGCGCCCACGTAGTGCTCGACGGCCCGCGTGATCCGCTGATCCATCACTTCCATCGCGGCCGGCACGATGCCGGCCGCGATCACCGCACTGACCGTGTTGGCGGCGTCGCTCATCCGGTCGAACGAGAGCAGCATCGTCCTCACCGCGGGCCGGCTCCTCGTGAGCGTGACGGCGATGCGTGTGGCGATCCCCAACGTGCCCTCGCCGCCCACGAACACACCGCGCAGGTCGAGTCCCGGCGGCTCGGCCTCGAGCCCACCGAGCATCGCCACCTCGCCGTCGGGCAGCACGACCTCGATCGCCTGGACGTGGGCGTTGGTGACCCCGTCGGCCAGGCAGTGCGGGCCGCCCGAGTTGTTGGCCACGTTGCCCCCGATCGTGCACACCTGCTGGCTCGAGGGGTCGGGCGCGAAGTGGAAGCCGAAGGGCGCGAGGTGTTTCGTGAGATCGAGGTTGACGACACCGGGCTCGACCCAGGCGACACGATTGTCGAGGTCGACGTCGAGGATCCGGTTCATCCGGGTGAGCGACACGACGACCGGCGCTCCGAGGGGGATCGCCCCGCCGGCGAGCCCGGTGCCCGCACCGCGAGGCACGACCGATCGTCCATGACGTGCCGCGATGCGCACGATCTGCTGCACGTCCGCGGTCGAGGTCGGGAAGCAGACCGGTCCCGCGACACCACCCCGGAAGACGGATGCGTCGCGGCTCAACAACGACCGTTCGGCCGCGTCGACGCGGACACCGTCCGCGCCGATCGCGGCCCGCAGGTCAGCCAGGATCGGATCGTCGACCAGGGAGCGGTCGCCCGACTGGCGGGCGCGTCGGCGACGGAGCATCACGTTCCACAGTAGGTCCGTCGTCGCCCCGGCCGGACCCACCCGCCGTCAGGCGGCCATCACGCACTTCGGCCGCGGAAGATGCTGTAGCCCCCAGGGCCGACCAGGCAGCCGGCGATGATGAGCAGGATGCCGAAGATGATCGATCCGTTGAGCAGCACGACGATGCCGGCGATGACGAGAACGGCTGCAATGAGCCAGAGAATGAAAGACATGAGTGGGAGTTCCTTCGAGATCGAGCACGGCTGATTCCGTGCTCCGGGGTGGTTCCCGCGCCGACGGATCTCAAACGCCCGCCCGCCTCGCCGCGCCGCGGTTCCCGATCGGGACGACGAGGGGGGTGTGGCTGACGGGGTCGTCGATGACGACGCAGTCGAGCCCGAACACCTGGCGCACGATGTCGGCCGTGATCACGTCCGCCGGAGCGCCCTCGGCCACGATCACGCCGTCGCGCATGGCCACGATGTGATCGGCGTAGCGGCAGGCGAGGTTGAGGTCGTGGAGCACGAGCACCACCGTGCGCCGCTGCTCACGATTGAGTTGCCCGACGAGATCGAGCACGTCGATCTGATGGGCGATGTCGAGGAAGGTCGTCGGCTCGTCGAGGAGCAGGAGATCGGTCTCCTGAGCCAGCGTCAGCGCGATCCACACCCGCTGGCGCTGCCCGCCCGACAGTTCGTCGACGGGTCGGTCGGCGAGCTCCAACGTCGACGTGGCCTCGAGCGCGGAACGGACCGCGCGCTCGTCCGCTTCCGACCACTGCTGGAAGAGCTTCTGATGTGGCGTGCGTCCACGGGCGACGAGGTCGACGACCAGGATCCCCTCCGGTGCGAGCGGCGTCTGGGGCAGCAGTCCGAGCCGGCGGGCGACGTCCTTGGTGGGCAGGCGGTGGATCTGCTCGCCGTCGAGGATGACGTGACCGGCGCTCGGGCGCAGCAGGCGCGCGAGGGCGCGCAGGAGGGTCGACTTGCCACAGGCGTTCGGGCCGACGATGACGGTGACCTTGCCGTCGGGCACGGCGAGCGAGAGCCCGTCGATGATCGTGCGATCGTCGTACGACAGGCGGACGGCTTCCGCCCGCAGGCGAGCGCCGCTGCCTCCCGGCGAACTCACAACGTTCCCGTCCTGGCCTGGCGCGTGAGCAGCCAGAGCAGAGCGGGCGCGCCGATCACCGCGGTCATGATCCCGACGGGCAGCTCGGTCGGTGCCATGACACGACGGCCGGCGAGGTCGGCGACGAGGACGACGACCGCGCCGACGAACGCGGCAGGGACGATGCAGGCTCCCGGTGACTGCACGAGACGACGGGCGATCGGACCGGCGACGAACGCCACGAACGCGATGGGACCGGCGGCGGCGACACCGAGTGCGGCCAGGGCGACGCCGACACACACGAGTGTCAGCTTCGCTCGTGGGACGCGCAGTCCGAGCGCCGCCGCCATGTCGTCGCCCAACTCCAGCCGGTCGAGGCAGCGTTGCATCCCGATGGCGAGCGGGCCGAGCACCAGCAACGCCGGCCAGACGACACGGACGTGCTCCCACGACCGCCCGTTCAGCGAACCGGTGAGCCAGACCGCGGCGCGTTGGACGTCGGTGATCCTCGCCCGCGTGATGAGGAAGTCGATCAACGCTTCGATGGCGAACCCGGCGCCGATGCCGACGAGCACGAGGCGGTACGCCTTCACCCCGTGTTTCCACGCCAGCACGTACACGGCAATCGCGGCGATGAACCCACCGGCGACCGCCCCCATCGCGACCTGGGTGGACGAACCGCCGATCGAGACGATGACGACCACGGCGCCGAGCGCCGCGCCGGAGTTGAAGCCGATGATGTCGGGCGACCCGAGCGGGTTGCGCACGAGCGCCTGGAAGATCGCCCCGGACATGCCGAACGCGGCTCCGACGCCGACGGCCACGAGGACGCGCGGCAGACGGAGTGAGCCGACGATGAACTCGGAGTCGGCCGTGGGGTGGCCCAGCAGCGTGGCGATGACGTCGGACATGGGGACCGGGAAGTCGCCGACGCTGATCGACCAGCACCCGACGACGACGATGACGATCGCCAGCGCGATGCACACCGCCAGCGCGCGCAGGTCGAGACGCACGGAGAACGAGCGGGTGCGGATCGACCGTCCGCGGATCGGTAACCGTTCGGGTGCCGGAGGGATCTCGTCGGCCGTCCGGCTGGCCGGCGACAGTTCGGCGATCACCGTCACAGCTGCGCCATCCGGGTGCGGCGGACGAGGACCACGAAGACCGGCCCGCCGATGGCGGCGGTCATGATGCCGACCTGGACCTCGCCGGGACGGGCGATGATCCGCCCGGCCGTGTCGCAGGCGAGGAGGAGGCCGGCGCCGGCGAGTGCCGATGCCGGAACCAGCCACCGCTGGTCGGGTCCGAACGCCACGCGCATCATGTGCGGAACGACGAGGCCGACGAAGGCGATCGGCCCCACGGCCGCGACGGCGGCGCCGCACAGCAGGGTGATCGCCAGCGCCGACAGCATCCGCGTCGTGTTGACCTTGCTGCCGAGCGAACGAGCGGCCTCCTCGCCGAGTGCCAGCGCGTTGAGTTGCCGGCCGGCACCGATGGCGATCACGAGGCCGACCACGATGAACGGCAGGACATGCCACGTCACGTCGGCATCACGGCCGGCGAGGGAGCCGACCGCCCAGAATCGGAACTGGTCGAGCGTCGTCTGGTCGAGCAACGTGACGGCGCCCGTGAAGGCACCGAGCAGCGCGGACAGTGCGGCGCCGGCGAGCGCGAGGCGCACCGGGTTGGCCCCGCCTCGGCCCATCGACCCCAGCGCGTACACCAGCACCGACGTGACCGCGGCCCCGACGAAGGCGAACCACACGAGCCCGGCCACCTCCGTGATGTCGAAGGCCCAGATGGCGAGCACCACGGCGAGGGCGGCGCCGGCGTTCACCCCGAGCAGCCCCGGGTCGGCGAGGGGGTTGCGCGTGACGCCCTGCATCAACGCACCGGCGACGCCGAGCGCGGCGCCGACGAGGACGGCGAGGATCGTGCGCGGCAGGCGGAGGTCGCGGACGATCAGATGATCGGTGACCGACGGGTCGAAGGCCGTGAACGCGTCGATCACCGTGCGCAGCGGGATCGACTTCGACCCCACGGCCAGCGACACGAGCAGGCCGCAGACGACGACGGCCAACAGCACAATGACGCCGATCGTGCGTCGCGTCGTGGTGGCGTGAGCGACGCGTCGACGGGGGGCGTCCGACGGCTCGAGCAGCTGCTCCGCGAGGGGACGAGCGGCGAGGGGCACGGGTGGCGGCTGGCCATCCGCGAGGTCGGTGGTCGACATCGAGCGTGAGGATAGACGGAGTTATTAGGTATGGCTAACAAAAATCGACAAGTCGGCGGAATTCGATGTGTCGCAAGCTGCTCGCCTCGAGTGCCTACCCTCGCGTGATGCTCGATTCGCTGCCGCGTCCCGGACGACGGGCGGTCCGCCTCGTCGCCGCGACGTACGCCGAGTGGCGCGCCCATCGCACCATCCGGCTCGGTGCAGCGGTCGCCTACTACGGCCTGTTCGCGCTGGTCCCGGTGCTCGCCGTGTGCCTGGCCGTCGCTGGTCGGCTCGTGTCCGACCAACAGGTGCAGGACTACCTCGACAGCCGGCTCGTCGAGGTGTTCGGCCCGCAGGCCGCGGGATTCTCCGAGGCCGTGGCGGCGACGCTCGGGAGCACCGGGACGATCGCCGGCCTCGGACTGGTCGGTGCCGGGGCACTCGTCCTCGCCGCCACGCTGCTCGTGATCTCGTTGCAGGACGCGCTCAACACGATCTGGGAGCTGCCGGTCGTCTCGGGGTTGCGGCACTCGTTCTTCCGCCGGCTCGGGGCGTTCGTGGTGATCCTGGCGGCCGGTGGAGTGCTCGTCCTGGCGTTCGCGATCAACTCGATCACGGCGGTGATCGACCGGCTCGTGCCCGATGTCGTGATCCTGGAGTCGATGACCGAACTGTTCGGGGCCGCGTCGTCATGGGCGCTCGGCGTGGGGGTGTTCGTCCTGCTGTTCCGCTATCTCCCCGACTCGCGGGTCCCGTGGCGTGCCGCGCTGATCGGGGGCGCGGCCACGACGTTGCTCGTCGTGGCCGGCACGACCGTCATCGGTGTCTATCTCCGGCACTTCGGCGCCACGTCGGTGCCGGGCGCCGCCGGCGGCGTCGCCCTCGTCCTGCTGTGGATGTACTACGAGGCGCAGATCGTGCTGGTCGGGGCCGAATTCACGCGCGTCATCGCGCTCGGCCCGCAGTCGTTCACGAGAAGCGCTTGATGAAACCGAGCGCGGTGTCGGCGACTTCCCGCCAGCCGCTGTCGATCGTGAGCGAGTGGCCCCGGTTCTTGATCTCGATGATCTCGGTGACGCCCGGATTGCGTCGCTGCTTCTTGAACGACGCGTTGGCGATCGCCCACGGCACCGTGTTGTCCTTCTCGCCGGACACGATCAGCAGTGGTCCGCGGTCGGGATTCTTCGAGTCGACCTTGACGTCGGTCCACGGGTTGAAGTTGGCCGACGCCGCCTGGAACAGCGGGGCGCCCGGTCCCGGCACGGAGTGCCGGTCGTAGAGTTGGCGCGCTTCGTCCTCGTCGACCACGTTGGCGAAGGCGAACCGGAACTGGTCGTAGGTGAGCCGCACCGATCGCTGGTAGTTGGCGGGGTTCTTCAACACGGCACTCGCCGCCTTCAGCGCGGAGATCGGGAGCGGGAGGACGCCCTGGAACGGTGCCGGATCGATCGCCACGGATGCGGACGACAGCCCGCGACCGGCGAGGATCTGCGTGAGCAGGCCGCCGAACGAATGCCCGACCAGTGCCGGCTTCTGCTCGAGCGCGGCGACCGCCGACGCGAGGTGGTCGGCGATCGCGCCGACCTTCTTGTGCGCGAACACCTCGGGCTGTTCGAGGGCTGCTTCGATCGTCTCGGGATCGTCGGGCCAGTCGAGCGCCACCGTCGCATAGCCCGCTTCGTCGAACACCGGCCGCCAGTCCGCCCAACTGCTGGCGAGCAGCCAGAGCCCGTGGATGAACACGACCGGTTTCCTGCCTGACGCATTCGCCGCGTCGATCTCTGACTGCACTCGCTCACTGGGGGATGACATGGCGGGAGGTCTAGCACCGCCGCCGCGTGCGTGCTCGGGAACTCGATGGCGAGTGCGTCCGCCTCAGGGCGTGTTCGAGGACGACCCGGCCCAGGACCCCGCCCAGGACCAGGCATAGTTCTCGTCGCTGATCGCGCGCGCCGCATCGGTCACGCCGAGGGGCCGGAACGTGTCGAGCATCACGGCCACCTCCTCGGTCCGCTCGACCCCGACGGAACGCTCGCGACTGCCGGGCTGCGGCCCGTGCACGAACCCGGCCGGGTGGTACGAGATCGATCCGACCCCGATCCCGGATCCGGCACGGCTCATGAAGTTGCCGGCGGAGTAGAACAGCACCTCGTCGCTGTCGACGTTGGCGTGGTGGTACGGCACCTTCACTGCTTGCGGGTGGAAGTCGAAATAGCGCGGCACGAACGAGCAGATCACGAAGCCGGGCCCCTCGAACGTCTGGTGCACGGGCGGGGGTTGGTGGATCAGCCCGACGATCGGCTCGAAGTCGTGGATCGACAAGGCGTACGGCCACAGACCGCCGTCCCACCCGACGACGTCGAACGGATGGTCGCGGTGGGTGTGACGGCTCAGCCCGCCCGCCGAGCGCACGAGGACCTCGACGTCGTGGCCGTCGACGAGCAGCGGCTCGGTCGGGCCGCGCAGGTCGCGCTCGCAGTACGGCGCGCCCTCCAGGAACTGTCCGTACGGGCCGAGGTACTTGCGCGGCGGAGCGATGTGGCCGCCTCGGGCCTCGATCACCAGCGTCTCCACGGTGTCGTCGTCGATCACCCACCGGTGCGTCGTCGCCGTCGGCACCACGACGTAGTCGCCGGCCGCCACGTCGAGCGACCCGAACGTGGTCTCGAGCCGGGCGCGGCCCGACTGGACGAACGTCAGCTCGTCGCCGAGGGCCGTGCGGTACAGCGGGCTCGTCGCGTCGGCGCGAGCGACGGCGACCGTCACGTCGCGGTTGGCGAGCAGCACGTGGCGGCCGGTGACGAGGTCGGTGCCGGCGGGAACGTCCGCGGTCCGGAGGTGGCGGGGAACGAGCGGATGATCGGGTCGAGCGCACTGCCGCTCGGAGGAGCGCGGGTCGTCGGCGGCTTCGATGGCGACGATCGCGCTCGGCGAACCCCGGTGGTAGAGCAGGGCGGAACTCGACGAGAACCCGTTGAGCCCCATCAACTCCTCGGCGTGCGGCTGTTCGGCCGGTCCGGCGAGCGTGTGGCGTTTCGCCGGGATGTCCCCGACGCGACGGTAGAACGGCATCTCGACCCCCTGCGTTGTGTCTTGGCTCACGTTGTTGGTGATGTCGTGGCTGGCGATGGGTGTTGCCAGTGGTGTACCCAGCTTCTCAGATCGACGGCACGACCGTGCCCCGCACCTCGCCGAAATCGATCTGCCGGGTTCCACTCCCGCAGGCGCCGCGCAGCGTGATCTCGTCGCCGTCGGCGAGGAACCCACGACGTTCGCCGCTCGGGAGCGCGAGCGGTTCGGAGCCCCGCTTGGTCATCTCGATCAGGCTGCCCTCGCTCCCCGGCGTGGGGCCCGACACGGTGCCCGATCCGAACAGGTCGCCGGGACGAGTACTCGCCCCGTTGGCCGTCAGGTGGGCCAACTGCTGCGCCACGGTCCAGTACATCGTCGAGAAGTCGACCGACGACAGGCTGATCGGTGACATGCCCTCGGCCCGCATCATCGCTGACGAGATCTCCACCCCGAGCCGGACGTCGATGCCCCACGGCGCGTCGGTCGTCAGGTAGTCGGCGGGTGGCGGGTCCTGGACGGGCCCCTCGACGAGGAACGGTTCGAGCGCGGCGAACGGGACGACCCAGGGTGAGATCGACGTGGCGAAGCTCTTGCCGAGGTGGGGACCGAGCGGTTGGTACTCGTAGGCCTGGATGTCGCGGGCGCTCCAGTCGTTGAGCAGGACCATGCCGAACAGATGCTCGGCGGCGCGGTCGATCGGGATCGGCCGACCGAGGGCGGACCCGACACCGACGATCGCGCCGAGTTCCAATTCGATGTCGAGCATCCCCGTCGGCTCGTAGCGTGGTGGGCCGTCGCCGGTCGTCACGAGGCCGTGCGGCCGCACGATGTCGGTCCCCGACACCACGACCGTTCCGGCCCGACCGTGGTAGCCGACGGGAAGGTGCTTCCAGTTGGGGAGCAGCGCCGGGGTGCCCGGGCGGAGGATCCGCCCGAGGTTCGTGGCGTGATGCTCGGACGAGTAGAAGTCGACGTAGTCGCCGACGGCGATCGGCAGGTGCATGGTGAGCCGGGCCCGCGGCACGAGCCACCGGCGGACCCGGGCCTCGAACGACCGGTCGCGGAGCATCTCACCGATCCGGTCGCGCACGGCGCGCCACGTCCGGTGTCCGGTCGCCATGAACCGGTTGAGCGTCGGCGACTCGAACTCGTCGCCGGCCAGACCGTCGATCGCCCCGAAGACGCCGGCTCGTTGGGCGGCCGCCAGGTCGAGCGCATCGTCACCGACGGCGACGAACACCGTTCCGGTCGAGTAGGCGCCCGTCGACCCGGCGACGCTTCCGATCCCGTACGGCAAGTTGCCGAGGCCGAACCCGGTGCTCCCGGGCAACTCGAGGTACGACCCGGGATCGGTCATCGAGCGCGATCGTACGACGGCCACGGCCTACCGTGGGCACGTGCGACTGGCCACGATCCGTACCAACTCCTCGACGCGCGCCGTGCGGATCGACGGCGACCCGGGCGTCAACGGACCCGACGCCGGATCCGGACACGGGGCCCGCGCCGTCGAACTCGACGCGGATGACGTCGGCGACGTGCTCCGGCGCGACGGATGGCGCGACTGGGCGGCGGCGGCGGACGGCCCGGCACACGCCCTCGACGGGCTCGACTTCGCGCCGCTGGTGACGCGCCCCGACAAGATCGTGTGTGTCGGCCTCAACTACCGCACCCACATCCAGGAGATGGGACACGAGTTCCCCGAGCACCCGACGCTGTTCGCCAAGTACCGGGCGGCACTGATCGGCGCCCACGACGACATCGTGCTGCCGTCGGTGTCATCCAGCGTCGACTGGGAGGCCGAGCTCGCGGTGGTGATCGGCGCCACGGTGCGCCACGCCTCGGCGGCCGACGCCGAGGCCGCGATCGCCGGCTACTCGATCCTCAACGACGTGTCGGTCCGCGACTTCCAACGGCGCACGTCGCAGTTCCTGCAGGGCAAGACGTTCGAGGCGTCGACGCCGCTCGGTCCGTGGCTCGTCACGGCCGACGAGCTGTCCGACCTGCATCGGGAGATCGCGTGTGAGGTGAACGGCGTCGAGATGCAAGCGGCGAACACGAGCGACCTCGTGTTCGATCCCGTGGCGATCGTGCGCTACGTGTCGTCGATCATCACGCTCGAGCCCGGCGACGTGATCGCCACCGGCACACCCGGCGGGGTCGGCGCGGCCCGCACGCCGCCGGTGTTCCTGCAGCCCGGCGACGAGGTCGTCACCCGCATCGACGGCATCGGCGAACTCCGCAACACCTGCCGCCCCGAATGACCCGAAAATGGAGCAGATGTCGCGCTCAGCGCGACATCTGCTCCAAATTTCGGGACTGGGCCGCGGCCCAGGAGGCGATGGCGTCGAAGGCCGCAGGGTCGGTGAGGGCCTCCCGGCTCGTCACCGTCGCAGGGTCGGCGCCGGTGAGCAGGCGTTTGACCGGCACCTCGATGCGCTTGCCGGTCAGGGTGCGCGGGATCGTCGGGAACTGCTGGATCAGATCGGGCACATGACGAGGTGACAGCTGCTCGCGCAGTTGCCGACGCAGATCGGCCAACGCCGCATCGTCGAGCACGACGCCGCTGCGGCTCGAGATCAACATGATCAACAGCCCGGGACCTCCCGCCGCGTCCTCCAGGTGTACGACGAGGCTGTCGGCGAGATCGGGATCGCTGTCGGTCACCGAATAGAACTCCGCGGTGCCCAGGCGGACCCCGCCGCGGTTGAGCGTCGCGTCGGACCGACCGGTGATCACACAGCTGCCGTCGGCCTCGAAGCGGATCCAGTCGCCGTGGTGCCACACACCGGGGAACCGCTCGAAGTACGCGGTACGCAGGCGCTCGCCAGTGGTGTCGCCCCACAGCATCGTCGGCATCGACGGCATCGGGGTGCAGATCACGAGCTCTCCTGTGTCGCCCGGCGCGCACTCGTGCCCGTCCGCATCGAAGGCGCGCACGTCGCAGCCCAGCATCCTCGTGCTGATCTCACCGGCGCGCACCGGAACGACGGGGGCCGATCCGAGGAACGCCGTGCACACGTCCGTCCCACCGCTGATCGAGCACAGCTGGACCTGCGCACCGACGTGGTCACGCACCCACCGAAATCCCTCGGCGGGCAGGGGCGAACCGGTCGAGCCGAGCTGGCGCAGCGCGCCCAGCTCGAAGTCGCGACCCGGTTCGATGCCGGCCGCCCGACACGCCATGATGAACGGGGCGCCGACACCGAGCACGGACACCTGCTCGTCCGCGGCGATCGACCACAACGTGTCGAGCGAGGGATGGCCGGGGTCGCCGTCGAAGAGCACCAGGGTCGCACCGGTGAGCAGCCCCGACACGAGGTAGTTCCACATCATCCAGCCCGTCGTGGTGAACCACATGAACGTGTCGTCCGGGCCCATGTCGTGATGGAGGCGCAACGCCTTGAGGTGCTCGACGACCATGCCCCCGTGGCCGTGCACGATCGCTTTCGGCATGCCGGTGGTCCCCGACGAGAACAGGACGTACAGCGGATGATCGAACGGGACGTCCTCGATGTCGAGCGGTGCCCACTCGGCCAGGAGTGCACTCCACGGACGCGACGGTGACGCCGTCGAGATCCGGCAGCGACTCACCGAGATACTCCAACGCGACCACGTGGTTCAGCGTCGGCAGTCCGGCGACGAGCTCCGCCACGCGGGACGCGCACGACACGGCGCGCGACCCGTAGCGGTACCCGTCGACGGTCAGCATCACCACCGGGTCGAGCTGGCGCCACCTGTCGAGGACCGCCGACGTGCCGAACTCCGGTGCACACGACGACCAGATGGCGCCGAGGCTCGCCGTGGCGAGGAAGGCGACGATGGTCTCGCCGATGTTGGGCAGCAGTGCCACCACCCGATCGCCGCGGCCGACCCCGAGACGGCGCAGGCCGGCCGCACAACGCGCCACCTCGTCGACGAGTTGGGCGTGGGTGAGTACCGAACGGTCACGGGTCTGCGAGAGCGACACGAGCGCGGGCCGATCGTCCGTTGCCGTGGCGGCGGCCATCGCCTGGTTCGCATAGTTCAGCGTCGCCCCCTCGAACCAGGCGGTGCCGGGCATCGAGGGCGCGTCGAGGACGCGGGTCGCCCGCTCGCTCCAGCGCACCCCGGCCCAGTCGGCGAACAGGCCCCAGAACATCGCCGGCTCGGCGATCGACCAGTCGAGCAGCTCGCCGAACGACGCGAACTCTCGTGCCGCACCGTGAGCGGCGAAGCGGGTGAACACGGCCAGCTGGGAGTCCTCGAACGCGCTCGGTGCCGGGGTCCAGACGATCTCGCCGCGGTCCCCCGTGCCCGGGTGAGAATCGTGTGCTGCATCGGTCACGCGCCGATGGTCCCACACCCGGGCGCAGGTAGCGTCGATCGGGTGGAGCAGGGCGTGGATTCGGGTCAGGACGGCGGCCAGACCGTGCCCGACGCCCTGTCCGAGCGGCTCATGCGATGGCTGCTCATCGGTCTCGGCGTCATCGTCCTGATCGTCGGCGTGGCGCTCGTGACGACGCGGATCGCCGACTCGAACAACGACGAGCCGGCACTCGGCGCGGTCGAGGTCGGGTTCCTGCAGGACATGATCGACCATCACGAGCAGGCGCTGCTGATCTCGAACACGCTGCTCGAGGCGAACCCGGACGGCGACGCCGCGTCCTATGCCCGCGACGTGATCCTGTTCCAGACCCGTGACATCGGCCGGATGGAGACCTGGCTCGACGACGCCGGCTACACCAGGGGCTCACCGGGCCGCACGGCCATGGTGTGGATGGGCGAGCCGACGCCGGTCGACAGCATGCCCGGACTGGCCACGCCGGAGCAGATACAGGAACTCGCCAGTGCCACCGGCGCCGATGCCGATCGCCTGTTCTTCGATCTGATGTCGGCCCATCACCTCGGCGGCGTGCACATGGCCGACTATGCCGCGGCGCACACCCAGGTGCCGTGGCTGCGCACGTTCGCCCAAGCGGTGTCGTACGGCCAGCAGATCGAAGTCGTCGAGTACGAGCAGGCCATGCAGCGCTACGGCCTCAGCGCCGGTTGAGCGAGCGCCGGTTGAGCGTCACTGCGCCGACTCGGAATTGGCCATCGTCGACAGACGAGCCGCCGGCCATGCCCCCGAGTCCGGTTCATCCAGCGACCAGTCGGGATTGCGCCGGGCTTCGTCGGTGTCGAGCAGTGCCTGACCGTCGAGGAGTGAGACGATCGGCAGGAACTCGACCGCCACCCCATCGGTGACGGGCGGACGATCGGCGGCGAAGTCGAGCAGGCTGGCGACCACCGTCTGGTGCTGCTGGGCGAGTGAGCACCGGGCACCGTCGGTGATGGTGGCGAGGTGGTCGTCGATCGTCGAGCGGGCGGCCGCGTCGAATGGTTCGGGAGCCTCCTCGGGGTTCTCGGCGGCCATGCCGCCGAGCGTCACCGCCACCGCAAGACCGTCGGACTTGCACGGCTCGCACTGCCCGCACGACTCGACGGCGAGGAAGCGCGCCGCGCTGGCCGCCGTGGCGACGAGGTCGGTCTCGTCGTCGAGCACGATGAACCCCGCGGCACCGAGGCCGGAACCTGCTTCGCGCATGTCCTCGTGGGTGAGCGGCGTGGTGAACTTCGACGCCGGAACGACCGCGTTGGCCACGCCGGAGATGGCGCCGATGATCCGTCGCTCGTCCATCGGTCCGCCGCCGAGCGTCTCGATCACCTCGGCGAGTGGTGTGCCCATCGCGAACTCGCCGACCGCATGCGTCGAGGTGCGCCCGCTGACCGTGCACACGATCGTGCCCGGTGACTCGATGGTGCCGAACTCGCGGAACCACGCCGGCCCGTAGGCAATGATGCCGGCGACGTTGGCCATCGTCTCGACGTTGTTGATGAGGACCGGATTCTCCATCACCCAGTCGACTCCGTCGCTGACGGCGGGCGACGACTCGGCCCCATGGCGGTACGGCGGCGTCACCCGAGGGAACGGGGGTCGACCCTCGAGCACCTCGAGCAGCGCCGATTCCTCACCGAACAGGTACTGCTGCGGACCGGTGGCGACCGTGAGGCTGACATCGGGCGCCAGTCCGGCCGCGACGATCTCGTCGATGGCCCGGCGGAGCGCCTCGAGCGGCGCCGTGAAGGATTCCTTGAGCGCCACGACCACCTGATCAGCGCCGACCGCGTAGGCGGCGATCAGCGCCCCTTCGAGGACGCGGTATGGATTGGCGACCAGGATGGCGCGGTCCTTGAACGAGCCCGGTTCGCCCTCGGCACCGTTGACGACCACGGTCATCGCGTCGTTGCGGCCGACGCGTTGATCGATCACCGTCTGCCACTTCGTACCGGTCGGGAAGCCGGCGCCACCACGGCCACGCAGACCGGAATCGCTGATCGTCTCGATCACGATGGACGGTTCGACGGTCTTCGCCGCCCGCAGTCCCTCGAAGCCTCCGTTGTCGACGTAGGAATCGAGACGGGTGAACGGGACCGTGTCGAGCACGCGGGTGACCTGCATAGCCCAGACGTTCCCGATCGCCGACGATCTCAACCCGTCCCGCTTCAACCGGCACGCTTCCACGGAGGTGTCGGATCATCGACCACGGGGTAGTCCGTCGACGTTCTGCAACGCGACGAAAGGAAGTCGAGAGATGGCAAAGTCCAAGGTGCAGCGGTTCGTCCGCTCGGACAACGCAGCGACCACGCTCAAGGTCGGGTTGACGGTGGCCGCGTTCGCGGTGGCGACGTACTCCAACGTCCTCGGTCGACGGATCAGTGAGGCGCGTGCGGTGCAACTCGCCGACGACTCGGTGCCCGACGATGTCGCGGCCGCAATTCGTCGCCAGTCCGTACTGCGTTGGGTGATGCCGGCGCTGTCCGGCACGTTGATGTTGATCGGTGCGCTCGACAACGGCGGCCGTCGCTCCCCGAGTCGTGTCTCCCGCGCCATCGATCGGTTCTCCCCCGACTTCGACAACTTCTCGACCGACCGCATCGCCGAGAAGCTCCCCACCGACCGGATCGCTCCCGTTCTCGATCGCATCGGCCCGGCGCTGGAACCCGTGCTCGATCGCATCGGCCCGGCGTTGGAGCGCATCACTCCCGACTGGGTGGACGAGCACCGTCTGCCGTCCCTGGCGTCCTGAGCTGATCATGCCCCTGCAAATGCCGTTGGACTTCCGTGGGCCGTTGATACGGCGCCGTGGCATGTCCGACGATCCTGACCAGACGAGGGCCGAGCTGCTCGAACGGGCTCGGGAATCCGGGATCGAGGGTCGCTGGACGATGTCGAAACGCGAGCTGGCCGAAGCGCTGCGCAACCACTGACTGCCGCTTCGGCTCGCGGGCGTGACGTACGGTGTCGAGCCGTCATGTCCAACCCGACACGTCCGAAGCGGAGCGCATCCTGAGCAGCATCATCCCGTCGGGGCCCGAGGCCGTCACCTCGGAGTGGATCAGCGAGGTCACCGGTTGGCCGATCGACGCCGTCGACATCGAAGAGATCGGCGCCGGGCTCGGCGTCAGCAGTGCCGTGTACCGCGTCAGGCTGCGCGGTGACGGCTGTCCGCCGTCGGTGGTGGTGAAGCTCAGCGCCAAGGATCCCAACGCTGTGTTCACGTCGACGGTGCTGAGCATGTACCGCAGGGAGGTCGCCTTCTTCGACCAACTGGCCGCCCGCGCGCCCATGCGTGTCCCCATCGGTTACCACGGTGCAGTCAGCGATGATGGCAGCGAGGTGGCGATCGTGATGGAGGACCTGATCGGCAACCGGCTCTGCGATCAGGTCGTCGGCATGTCGGAGCGCGACGCCGCGGCCGCCGTCGACGCACTGGCGCGTTGGCACGCGCAATGGTGGAACGACGTCGACGGCCTCGCCGACCGCGGATGCGCGCTGGCGCTCGGCAACGACCTCTATCCGGCCGTCCTGCCGGCCCTGTTCGACGAGGGGTGGGCCAAGCTCATCGCTTCGGCGTCGTGCCCCCCGCCTTCCGATCTGATCGACATCGGGCCGCGGTTCGGGGTCCGACTCGCCGGGCTGCTGCAGGAACTCGATCACGCGCCCGTGACGTTGCTGCACGGCGACTACCGGGCCGACAACCTCATGTTCTCGCCCGAGGGCGATCCCATCGCCATCGACTTCCAACTGATCCACACCGGGTCGGGCGCCTACGATCTCGCCTACTTCATCACCCAGAGCCTCGATGCCGCGGTGGCGCGTCGTGCGGAACGCCCGCTCTTCGATCGGTGGGTCGACGGGTTGCGTGCCGCCGGTGTCCCGGCCGCCGATCTCGACGGCATGTGGGAGCGGTACCGGGTCGCGGCGTTGTTCTGCATCGTGTACCCGGTCATCGCCGCGCGCGGGATGGACCTCGACGTGCCGCGGGAGGCCGGCCTGGTCAACACGATGATGGCGCGGTTGGGAAGTGCGGCCGCTGCGCTCGATCTCGCCGACCTACTGTGAGCCGCCGTATGTCGACCGCACGATCGTTTCCCGACCACTTCGCCTGGGGCGCCGCGACCGCCGCGTTCCAGATCGAAGGATCGACCCATGCCGACGGTCGGACCGACTCGATCTGGGACACGTTCTGCCGCCGCCCCGGCGCCGTGGTCGGCGGCGACACCGGCGAGCCCGCCTGCGACCACTACCGGCGGATGGCCGACGACGTCGCGCTGATGGCCGATCTCGGACTCGACGCGTACCGGTTCTCGGTGGCGTGGCCGCGGGTGCGCCCCGACGGCGGAGCGGTGAACCCGGACGGGATCGACTTCTATTCGCGGCTGGTCGACACGTTGCTCGAGCACGACATCGCCCCCTGGGTGACCCTCTATCACTGGGACCTTCCGCAGGCGCTCGAGGACGCCGGGGGATGGACGAGCCGCGACACCGCGTACCGCTTCGCCGAGTACACCGCCACGGTGTTCGAGGCCCTGGGCGATCGGGTCCCGACGTGGACGACGCTCAACGAGCCATGGTGTTCGGCGCTGCTCGGCTACGCCGCGGGGGTCCACGCTCCGGGTCGGGTCGAGCCGCGGGCGGCCGTGGCCGCGCTGCACCACCTGCTGCTCGCGCACGGGCTGGGCGTCGAGGTGCTGCGCGGCGCCGGTGCCGATCAGGTCGGCGTCACGCTCAACCTGTGGCCGTTCGAGACCGCCCATCCCGACGACCCGGCCGAGATCGAACTGGCCCGCCTGATCGACGGCCTCCAGAACCGGACCTTCCTCGACCCGATCCTGCGCGGGGAGTATCCCGCCGATGTCCGCGCCCACCTCGGCCCGTTCGGGATCGACGAGCACATCCTCGACGGGGACCTCGCCTTGATCGGTGCGCCGATCGACGTGCTCGGCATCAACTACTACGCGACGTCACAGATCGAAGGCCGGCCACCGTCGGCCGAGAACGCGGCATGGGAGACGATCCCGTGGGCGATCGGCATCGATGCGGTGCGCAACGTGTCGCGGGGTCTCCCGCGCACGGCGATGGGCTGGGAGGTCGACCCGGACGGGTTCCGTGCGCTGCTGCGGCGAGTCCACCAGGAGTACCCGGCGGTGCCACTGGTGATCACCGAGAACGGATCGGCGTGGGACGACGTGGTCGACGCCGACGGCAAGGTCGACGATCCGGAGCGCGTGGCCTATCTGCTGACGCACCTCGATGCCGTGCTGGACGCGATCGGCGACGGCGTCGACGTGCGCGGGTACCTCGCGTGGTCGCTGCTCGACAACTTCGAGTGGAGTCTCGGCTACAGCAAGCGCTTCGGCATCGTCCACGTCGACTACGACACGCAGCAGCGGACCCGCAAGACCAGCGCCGACACCTTCGCGGCCATCGCCGCGGCCAACGCGCTGCCGGCCATGGGCGCTCCGTGACGTCGTTGTAGGTTGGCCCCGTGCCCGGACCGATGGAAGGTGTCAAGGTCGTCGAGGTCGGCATGTGGGTGGCCGGACCGGCGGCCGCGGGGATCCTCGGTGACTGGGGCGCCGACGTGATCAAGATCGAGCCACCCAACGGCGATCCGCTGCGCGGCATCCTCGCACCCGCGACGGGGTCGAATTCCAGCCCGCCGTTCGAGCTCGACAATCGGAACAAGCGCAGCGTCGCCCTGAACCTGGCGATCGAGGAGGGCCGCGAGCTCGCGGCGCGGCTGGTCGACGAGGCGGACGTGTTCGTGACGAACGCTCGGCCCGGGGCGCTGGCCAGGGCCGGCCTGGACTACGAAACGGTGTCGGCGCGCAATCCGCGTCTCGTGTACGCCCACGTCAACGGCTACGGCCTCGAGGGCGACGAGCGCGATCGCGCGGCATACGACGTCGGCGCGTTCTGGTCGCGAGCGGGCGTGGCCGCCGCACTGACACCGGAGGGTGCGGACCTGCCGTACCAGCGCGGCGGCATGGGTGACCACATGGCGGGACTCGCCGCGGCGGGTGCCGTGTCGGCGGCGCTGTTCGCTCGTGAGCGCAGCGGAACGGGCCAACTCGTCTCCGTCTCGCTGCTGCGCATCGGGTTGTACATGCTCGGTTGGGATGTCAACATCGCCGTGCGCACCGGCACTCCGACCACTCCGATCTCGGTGGCCGCGCCGCCGAACCCGCTGATCTCCGCATACGGGGCGGCCGATGGCCAGCGGTTCTGGTTGCTCGGATTGCAGGCCGACCGTCACTGGCCCGACGTGCTGCGAGCCGTGGACCGTCCGCAGTGGGCCTCGGACGAACGGTTCTCGACGATGGTCGCCCGGTACCACAACGCGGCCGAACTCGTGCGCGAGCTCAACGCCGTCTTCGGTACTCGACGCCTCGACGAGTGGGGCCCGATCTTCGATCGTGAGGACGTCTGGTGGGCGCCGGTGCAGCACGCCCATCAGACGGTCGACGACCCGGTCGCTCGTGCCGCCGGAGGCTTCGTGACCGTGCCGACCGATGGGGATGACGTGATCGAGATGGTCGCCACGCCGGTCGACTTCGTCGGCACGCCGTGGTCAGCGCGTTCGACGGCTCCCCAGTTCTCCCAGCACACCGAGGAGGTGCTCCTCGAACTCGGCCTCGACTGGGACCGGATCATCGAACTCAAGCTGCTCGACGCCATCCCCTGATCGGCAGCGTCATCGATCGCCCAGTTTCGTCACGTCGGCGATGACGATGCGGCTGCGCCCCAATTGCACCGTTCCGTCGCTGACCAGACTCTGGAGCGCGCGGTTGGCCGTGGGTCGCGTCGTGCCGGCCAGCGAGGCCAGTTCCTCCTGGGTGATCGGCAGCATGGCGCTGTCACCGTCGCGGAATTCGAGGGCGAGGCGGCGGAGTTGCTTGACGACGCGCTCCTCCGCTCCCATCGAGTGCGAGTCGAGCAGCATCTCCGACAGCCGGCGCACCTGAGCTGCGAGCATTTCGACGAGCACTGCCATCGCCGCCGGGTGACGCTCGAGGAGTTGGGCGAACGTGTCTCGATGGATCATCAGTGTTTCCACCGCACCGACGGCGACGACGGATGCCGACCGGCGGGCGTCGCGTTCGACCAGCGTCTGTTCACCGAACGTCGAGCCCGGTCCCACGAGGTCGAGCGTGAGCGTCACTCCGTGCTGATTGACGATCCTGAACGCCACGTGACCCCGGTCGAGGAGGTGCACCGTGTCACTGGGATCGCCCTGGTGGAACAGCGTGTCGCCATCGCGAAAGCGGCGCCGCACCGCCGCCCGCAGGACGTCTCGTTGCTGTTCGTCGGTGAGACTGTGCAGGATCCGCCACTTCATCAACGAGAGTCTGGCGGAGATCGTGGGCTCCACTCGTACTGTCGTGGCCGATACACACGGGGTGTCGTGCAGCGAACTGCAAGACTGCTCCTGGTTGTTCATGATGGGGATCAACGAACAACACGGGCTGCGGGTTGCCGCTGCCACGACAACGAGGAGCAGGCAATGACCAACGTCAACCACAATCCGGCGAACGACTTCCCGATCGGCAGGCTCGGCATGGACGAGGCGGACACCGAAGGCCACATCAAGTTCTCCCATGTGGGCGAGGCCGATGAGGTCCATGGTCGCGTCGAGGAGGCCGACACCGAGGGCCACGTGCACGGCCGCTTGGGCGAGGCCGATGACGAGATCCATGGTCGCGTCGAGGAGGCCGACACCGAGGGCCACATCAAGCACTCCCATGTGGGCGAGGCCGATGAGGTCCATGGTCGCCTCGAGGAGGACGACACCGAGGGCCACATCAAAAGGGACTACTGAGCGGGCGGGAGCGACCGACGGTCATGTTCAACGCGTCGGCGGAGTCGCGATGAGACAGCGAGTGGAGCGGGCATTCGAGCCCGCTCCACTTGCGCGCCTCACGGGCGATCGGTCGGTCGGATGACGGCGCCACTCGAGTCCGATCCGCTCACGTCGCTGTGTGTGCTGGCCCGGACGTGTCTCGGGGCGACCTCGGTTTCGATCGCCAGGGTCATGGACGACGGTCTGCGTTACGTGGCCGCTGATGGACGTGGCGCCGCCGGCATCGTCGGCACGCTGCTCCCGCCGGGTGCTGGGATCGCCGGATTCGTCGCCGCCACCGGTCAGTCGTTGATGGTGCGCGATCCGACGTCGGACCCGCGATTCGCGCGTGATGTCGGCGAGCGCGTCGGCTACGTGCCCGGCGAGATCCAGTGCATCGCCGTCGTCGACCGCGAGGGCGACGTCGTTGCGGTCCTGTCGCTCCTCGACCGCTCGTCGGCCGGATCGGCGACGGAGTCGTCGGGTAGTCAGCGAGCGCTCGAGGCGATCATGGACGTCGCAGCGACCTTGCTGGACACGGCGGTGGTCGATGACGAGGCGCTGATCAAGCGCTTCACCGCCCTGGCGCCGACCGACAAGGCTCGGGTGACGCCGATCGTGCACGCCGTTCTCGACGCCTTCGAACGGTGAGCGCCGTTGACCTCGGGCGACGGTGATGTGAGCGAACCGTCAGGCGATGGGCCGCTCGATCTCCCGGCGTGGTCGGAAGCGTTCCACGGCGAGGGTCCGGGTCCGAGACCGGACCTCGGCCTCGACCACCCGATCTCGGCTGACTGGGCATACGGCGATGGCTCGGGCCGCGGCGTGCGTGTCGCCGTCGTCGACTCGGGAATCGACGCGTCGCACCCCCTCGTCGGCCGTGTCGCCGACTACGTGGCGCTGGTCAGGGATCCGGATTCCGACGATGGTGTGCTCCTGGAGGCCGGGGAACACGTCGACTTGTACGGGCACGGAACCGCGTGCGCGGCGGTGATCCGATCGCTCGCGCCGGAAGCCGAGTTGGTCAGCGTTCGCGTGCTCGGGACGTCGCTCAAGGGCTCGGCCGGGGTGTTCGCTCGAGGACTCGAATGGTGCCTCGAGAACGACGTGACGGTCGCCAACCTGAGTCTCTCCACCACCAACGAGCGATGGGCCGAGACCTTCCACCATCTCGTCGATGCCGCGTCGTTCCGTCGCATGATGCTCGTGTCCTCGATGGCCAACGAGCGCAAGCGCACGATCCCGAGCGAGTACGCCGGTGTGTTCTCGGTCGCCTGCGGACCGGACAGTGACCGCGAACGGATCTGGTGCAACCCGAACGGCCCGGCCGAGTGGGCCGCACCGGGCATCGACGTCGAGGTCGCGTGGAATGCGCATTCGACGATCACTGCAACCGGCAACAGCTTTGCCGCGCCCGTGATCGCCGGACACCTGGCGCGGATCATGTCGGCTCATCCCGATCTCACGACGTGGCAGGCGCGAACGGTGCTCGCCGCGCTCGCCTGCAACACATGACGTCGCCGGCTTCCTTCAGCTGAGTGAGAGCCAACGCTCGACGACGGCGTCGGCCACCTCGGCCGCATCCCCATGGCCGGTCACGGCGGCGATGAAGTCGTCGCGCTCGATGCCCTGCAGCACCAGCTCCGAATCGTTCGCGGCACCGACGGTGGCGGTCCGTGGCACGTCGCGCAGGAGGGCGATCTCACCGAAGGAATCGCCGGCCCTCAGCTCGTTGAGGAAGCGTCCCCCGGAGGTGACGACGGCTTCGCCGCGCTCGATCACCCAGAACATGTCGCCGTGGTCGCCCTCGCGGAACACGTCGTCGCCAGGAGCCACCGTGCGCGGCACGAGCGACTGGGCGAGCCGCTCGAGCACGGGTGGCGGCAGAGCCGCGAGCGTGGGCACCGCACGGAGCAGCGCAAGTCCGGGAGGCGCGAGCAGGTTCGTGTCGATGCGGCGGAGACCGGCGAGTCCGGCGATGGCCATTGCCGCCACGACGACACCGATGACGAGCAGTCCGCCCCTGACACCGACGACTTCGATCAGCACCGGCATCAGCACCGCACCGAGGGCCATGCCGCCGATGGCAATGCTCTCGAGCGCCCCGAACACGCGGCCCATCACGTCGGCGGGCGCCATCCGTTGGATGATCGTGTAGGCATTGATGTCGACGAGCGAATTGCCGATCCCGATCAGGCACATCGCCGCCAGCGCCGACACCAGCGTCGGCCACGCAGCGATCAACACCAGCGGTGCCGACCACAACACGACGCCGACTCCGAAGTCGCTCGCCAGCCGCTGACGTCGTGCCAGGCCCATGACGAGCACACTCCCGACCAGCCCACCGACACCGAGAACGGAGTCGAGTACACCGACCCCCGATTCACCGAGGTCGAGCAACTCGAATGCGATCGTGACGCCGAAGACGACCGACGCGCCGGCAACCACCGCCTGCGCCGTGTAGAGGCCCGTGATCAGGCGCAGCTCAGGATGCCGTGCGATCGCCCAGAAGCCGGCGGTCACATCCGCCACCATGCCAGTCTCCTCGCCGTCGACGACGGCCGCCCGTGGGAGCGCATCGCTCTCGGTCGCCGTCGGGGCGCGTGGAAGTCCCGCCAGCATCGCTGCCGACCACACGAACGTCAGGGCGTTGAAGGCGAGCACGATTTCGACGTCTGCGACGGCCAACAGCAGCCCGGCGATCGCCGGCCCGACGAAGAATCCGACGCTCTCGATGGTCGAGGCCACGACGTTGGCGCCGACGAGTTCCTGCGGGTTCGTCGCCAGGCTCGGGAGCAAGGCCGCCTGGGCGGGCCGAAAGGCCTGGCCCGCCCAGGCGCTGGTGAGCGCCAACGCATACACCGCGAGCGACGGGCCGTCGAGCGCGATCAGAGCGACTGCTGCGAACACGATGGCGGCCCTGAACACATCGGCGCCGACCATCACCCGCTTCTTCGGATACCTGTCGGCGAGCGAGGCGAGCAGAGGCCCGACGAAGACCATCGTGACGTAGCGCACCACGCCGAACAGTCCGACCGCCGTTGCGCCGCCTTCGCGGTACGCCCAGACCGCGATCGCGGTGGTGTAGGCCCAGTCGCCGATGACCGAACCGGTGAGCGCCAAGTTGATCCGACGCAGATTCCGGTTCTTGAACACATCGCCGAACGATGATGCCGACTCCCTCAATTGCTCGGCGACAACCGACATCCCGCCCCCTCCTGCGATCACGACGCTGGTGCCGGATCGTCCGCCGGCGCTGGACGTTACCGCACGCGTCGTGGCGATGACCGAGTCGCTGATCTGTCCGCCATAGGGTTCGTCGGTGACCGGCCCGACCGACGACGACATCGAAGCCATGTACATCGGTGACCCTCCGATCCACGATGACGTCGTCCGGCTGGTCGAATACCAGCCGATCTGGCCGGCGCAATTCCAGCGTGAGGCGGAACGGATCCGGGGCGCGCTCGGATCCCGAGCGCTCGGCATCGACCACGTCGGATCGACGTCGGTTCCCGGGTTGGCGGCCAAGCCGATCATCGACATCGCACTCACCGTCGCGGACTCGAGCGACGAGCCGGCGTATGTCCCCGACCTCGAGGCTGCCGGCTATCGGCTGCGGATACGTGAGCCGGACTGGTTCGAACATCGACTGTTCAAAGGTCCTGGAGTCGACGTGAACATGCACGTGTTCAGTCGCGACTGCGTGGAAGTGGAGCGGATGATCGTGTTCCGTGACCGACTCCGCAGCAACGATGACGATCGGCACCTCTACGAGCGCACCAAACGCGAGCTGGCGAGTCGACGCTGGAAGTACGTCCAGCACTACGCCAACGCCAAATCAGAGGTGATCACCACGATCCTGAACCGCAGCGGGATCGGCAACGACCGACCACCGCCCACGTAGCGCACCACGCTCGGGTCGCAGCCGGCGACCAACCCTGGCAGCTATGGGTGGGCGGGATCCTGCTCGCCGCGAAGCGGGCCGAGCACGCGCTCGATCGTCGACGCCTTGCCCGGCCAGGCTTCCAGCAGTACTGCACGCGGAACCTGTCGGGCCGCATAGCGGAACGCCAACGCGACGACGACCACGTCGTCCAGTGGCCCGATCACCGGAAGAAACTCGGGGATGAGGTCGATCGGCGACAGCAGCCAGAGAAGGGCGAACCCGATTGCGATCTTGGCGCGCCGGGGCACCCGTGGATCGCGTCGCAGTCGACGTGCCGTGGTGACGCAGTCGGGTAGAAATCGAGCGAGTTCCTTCAAGCTGCCCTCGGGTAGGCGGGCGGCGAGCAGGACGAGCAGCGCCCAGGTCGCGATCAGCACACCGACGCCGATCACGATCCATGTCCACCAGGGCATCACCCTGCAGGTTGCCCGCTCGTTGCTCGGGATGCCAGTCGCCACCGTCCGGGTTGGAAGGTTCTTCGAGTGCGCGGCGTGGCCGTGAAGCTATGCAGGTGTGTTGGCGGACGCGAGCGGTACGGCCTGCAGGACATCCCAACGGGCCCCGTTCCAGGCGATCACGTGGAGCGTGTCGATCGTCAGCCAGACATCGAACGTCATCGAACGGACAGCATCCCAGGCTCCATCCGCATCACGCGCGCCGCCGTGACACCCGGACAGATTGCCCGAACTCGAGCCGGCGGTCGGGCGGAGATTTGCTTTTCGCGTGGCTTCAATCGAGCGGTCTCAGCCGCCCGTCCCACGATCATGTATCTCGGCACGGCCTCGCAACTCTCCTCCTGTGGGCGCTGTGCCGATGACACTGTGGGATCGGCGACAAGGAACAGCGCCGTCACACGGGCGGAGGACTTCCATGACACACCAACGATTCGACGACGATCAGGCCCACCAGCGAGCGGAGCGATACCTCGCTTCGGTCCTCGGCGGTGATGGTGCGAGTGAGGTGCACTGGGACGGCAACCACCATCTGCAAGGCCACCTCGACCATTCCGGCAGGCACCTCGTCGTGATCGCACCCCGCGACGACGAGCACGATCCGATCGTCATGTCCGAGACCGAGTGGGATGCGTGTCGCCATGGCCTTGGCGGACGCCTGGACGGCACGCGCGGAGCGCACCCAGGGTTGCTCGCGAGTGCGTGACTGACGGTCACGTGCACGCAGGGTCGTACGAACGGTCGGGCATGACCTCGGACCACTCCTGTCGCCGGCGGCGAGCCTGTGCCGCTCGCACCAAGGGTTCGGCTGACGATCGGCGAACCGCCGGCTTGACGTCGACACGGGCCCCGTGTGATAAATGAATGGTAAATCATTTATTGCAGAGGAGGTGTGGTGGCCGCGTACGACCCGTTCGACCCGCTGGTGGCGATCGATCCGTACCCGACGTACGGGTGGCTGCGCGACGACGCACCGTTGCACCACAGCCCGGTCACCGACACCTACGTGCTGTCCCGTTACGAGGACGTGTGGTGGGCGTTGAACGACGATCGGCTGTTCAGCTCCGACGCCATGCGCGGCGTCCTGCTGGGCCAACCCACGGGGGTGGGGGAGGAGCGCCTGGCTCGTGAGGCGGCCGGTGGCAATCTCGTCGCCATCGACCCGCCGGGGCACACCGAGTTGCGCCGGGTCGTCAACCGCGGGTTCACCCCGCGCACGATCAGCGGGTGGCGGCCCCGCATCGACCAACTCGTCACCGAACTGCTCGCCGGTGCGTCGGGCGACCGGCTCGATGTCGTGGGCGAGCTGGCGTCACCGTTGCCCGTCCTGGTCATCGCCGAACTGCTCGGCGCCGACGCCGAGCGGTCGGCCGACTTCCGGGCCTGGGCCGACGCGTCGACCCGTGCCGCCAGCGGATCGAGCCGGGGCGGCATCGACGAGGAGGCGATGACGGCCATGTTCGCCATGGTCGAGCATCTCGGTGCCGAGATCGACGATCGTCAGCGCTCGCCTCGCGACGACCTGTTGACCACGCTCGTACGCGCCCACGGCGACGACACGCTCAGCAAGGACGAAGCGGTGGGTTTCGCCGCGCTCCTGCTGTTCGCCGGCACCGAGACCACGACCAACCTGATCGGCAACGCCTGCTGGGCCTTGCTGGCCAATCCCGACGAGCGACGAGCGCTGGTGGCGGCCCCCGAGCGGGTGCCGGCGGTGCTCGAGGAGACGCTGCGCTGGGAGTCGCCGGTGCAGTACGTCTTCCGCCGCGCCACGCGCCCGTTCGAGCGTCATGGCGTCGAGGTCCCCACCGATGCCATCATCACCCTCGTGCTCGGTGCTGCCAACCGCGACCCGCGCCACTGGGGTGACGACGCCGACAGGTTCCGACCCGACCGGTCCGTCGCCGGCCACGTCGGCTTCGGGTTCGGCGTGCACTTCTGCCTCGGCGCGTCACTCGCCCGTCACGAGGCCGCGGCCGCCCTCGACGCGCTGGTTCCGTGGCTCGCCGCCGACCAGGAACTCGCCGGAGCGGGGGCCGACGAGCACATCGATTCCAGCCAGTTCCGTGGCCGACGCCGGCTGGAACTCGTCCGCAAGGAGACGTGATGACGACGACCCTGCCCACCGATGAGATCCTCGATCGCGGCCGCCGCGAGCGGGAGCGGACCACCTACCCACCGGGGTTCCCGGTGCTCCCACCGGTACCGGCAGGTCGGTATGCCGACGCTGGATTCGCCGCGCTCGAGCGCGAACACGTCTTCGACCACAGCTGGCTGTTCGTCGCCCACACCGACGAGTTGCCGGAACCCGGTGACTACGTCCTGCTGCGGCACCTGGCGAAGCCGGTCCTGCTCGTGCGCGGCCACGACGGCACGATCCGCGCCATGCTCAACTCCTGCCAACATCGAGGCGGCCCGGTCGTGCGCGACGACGCCGGGAACACCGGGCGGCGGCTCGTGTGTGGCTACCACGCGTGGACCTACGACCTCGACGGCACGCTCGTCGGCGTGCCGGGCGGGCAGGACTTCCAAGTCGACGCCGCCTGCCTGGGACTTCCACGTGTGCGCTGCGAGCAGTGGGGCTCGCTCGTGTTCGTCAACCTCGACGGCCAGGCTCCGGCCCTGCTCGACGCGCTCGGCGTCGTCGGCCGCGAACTGCACGACCAGATCGGCGGCGGCGACGGCGTCGGCGCGGTCCACCTCGTGGCCCGCCGATCAATCGAGGTCGAGGGCAACTGGAAGCTCACGGTCGACGCCAACATCGAGACCTATCACGTCAACACGGTGCACCGGACCAGCGCCGCCGTCGTCGTCGACCAGGCGGCGACCGGCATCTTCCTCCTCCCCGACGGTCATTCCCGGATGCTCGTACACAGCCGCGACGGCGAGGCGTTGCCGATCGACCTGCCCGCCTTCCCGGGCGTCAGCCCGTTGGCCAACTGCGGCATCTACTCCTACCACCTGTTCCCGAACACGAGCATCGTGTTCGGCGGATCGCCGGCGCTCGCCTTCCTGATCAGCAGCTGGCCGATCGGATCGGACCGCAGCCTCTACGACGTCCACTTCCTCGCCGCCACGCCCGCCGACGGACCGCACAGCCGGCTCCTCGCCGCGCTGGTCGAAGCCAACTGGTCGGTCCTCCTCGAGGATCTGGCCAACCTCGCCGCCATCCAGCGCTCCGTCGAGAGCGGCGGACTCAGGGCGATGACGCTGAGCTACCAGGAACGGCGCATCTACCACCAGCACGAGGAACTCGACCGACGTATCGGCGCCGAGCGAATTCCGCCGGCGCTGCGCGTGGAGCCGGTACTCGCCGACTGGATCGAGCCGTGACGATGGACCCGTTCGCCGCGCTGATGCGCACCTATTGCATCGACTACACCAACAGCCACGACCTGTCGGTGTGCGACTCGATCATGGAGCCTGACTACGTCGTGCGCATCTGCGGTCTGGCCCTCGAGCGCGATTCGGCGTACAAGCCGTCGGTCGAGGAGGTGTTCCGCCGCTTTCCGGCGCTCGGCCTGGTGGTGCACGAGCTGGTGACCAACGGCGAGCGGCTGGTGATGCGCTTCAGCGAGCACGGTGCGACGGCGTCCGGTGCCCAGGCGTGCTGGGCCGGCATCGGCCTCTACGACTGGAATGGCCGCAAGCTCGTCAGCTGCCGCGTCGAGCAGGACTTCTGGTCGCAACGTCGGCAGCTCAACACGGGCGTCCCCGATCCGCTCGAGACGCCACATCTCGATCCATGGCTCGCCACGACGGTGCAGCCACCCAACCCGGCGGCGGAGGCGACGGTGCGCGACTGGCTCGCCGCCGGCGACCTGGCGGCGGCGGACGCGGGGCGGATCGACGAAGGGCCCGTGTCGGCCCATCGACGCGTCGTCGAGCCGGGGGACGTCGAGGTCCTCGATCTCTTCTCGGCCGGTGATCGGGTCGCATTCCACGCGACGATGCGGGGCACGTACCTCGGTGGTCTCGCCGACGTGGCTCGACCCGGCGCTCGGATGTCGCTGGACGTCGCCGGTCTGGCCACCGTGGTCGACGGCCGGATCTCCGAGTTGTACGCCGTGACCGACCGCTTCGGCGCCTCGCTGGCGATGCGTCCGGCAGGCGGACCGCCGTGAGGGCCGAGTGGCTCGACCTGCGCGATCCCGGCTTCTACCGGCGCGATCCGCAGGACGTGTGGGCCCGCCTGCGCGCGACCGACGGCCTCGTGCGCGACCGCAACGGGTTCGTCGCCGTGGCCCGCTTCGCCGACGTGCTCGCCGCGGAACACAACGCCATCGATCTCTCCAACGCCCGCGGGTACCGGGTGCACTGGGAGCAGTACGAGCGGACGATGATCAGCCAGGACGACCCGGCCCACATCGCCCAGCGCCGGCGGCTGGCGCCGACCCTCACGCCGCGAGCGGTGCATGCCCACGCCGACCGATACCGATCGTTGGTGCGCGAGTTGGTCGACGTTGCGCTGGACGAGCACGCTGCGACCGGCGCCGTCGAGATCGTCGATGCGCTGGCCGCCCCGCTCCCGTGCCGGATCACAGCGACGCTGATCGGGTTCGACGAGTCCGACTGGCGCAAGATCAAGGACTGGTCCGAGCGCCAGATGCGGCTCGACACCCGCGACGTCGATCCTGACATCTTCGACTCCTTCAACTCGAGCGTCCGCGAGTGGATGGCCGACATGCAGCAGGTCATCCCGCAACGCGCGGCCAACCCGACCGGCGACTGGTTCAGCCGGTGGTTGTTCCCGCCGGACGGTCAGGATCCGCTGTCGATGAACGACATGGTGATGGAGGTGGGCCTCCTCGTCGCCGGTGGCGCCGAGACGACCAGGACGCTGATCAGCCACGGTCTGCGGATCTTCTGCGACCATCCCGAACAATGGGAACTCCTCCACGACGAGCCGGACCGCATCCCTGCCGCCATCGAGGAGTTGCTGCGGTGGGTCAGCCCGCTGAACAACATGTTCCGCACCGCCGTGCGCGACACGGAGGTCAACGGTCAGCCGATCACCGAGGGCGAACGGGTGGCGCTGCTCTACCCTGCCGCCAACCGTGATCCCGCCGCGTTCGACGACCCCGACCGGTTCGACGTCACCAACGCACCCGCGATGCACCTCGCCTTCGGGCACGGCACCCACTTCTGTCTCGGCGCCAACCTCGCCCGTCTGGAGATGCGCCTGCTGCTCGAGGAACTGACCGCACGCATCACGCGGCTGCGGCCGGTGACCGAACCCGACATCGAACCGAACGTCTTCGCCCGGGCCGTCCGCCGCTTCGACCTCGGGTTCGATCTCCGTTGACGCGGCTCCGGGGTCGACCGCGCAAGTCCGACGATCCCGCGACACGCGATCGTCTCCTCGAAGCAGCCGCGGAGGCCTGTGTCGAGGTCGGCTTCGACGCCGTCACGCTCACCCATGTCGCGAATCGAGCCGGGGTGACACCCGCCGCGGTCTACAACCATTTCACCGACAAGGACGAACTGCTGTACACCGCCGGCCGGCTCGCCATCGACCGACTCGACGCCGCGATGGCACCCGCCGGCGACAGCGCTGAAGCCGCCCGCGCCGTCGTCGAGGAGTTCCTCCGCCCGTCGTTCCGGCCGACCCGCCGTCTCATTCTCGAACTGCACCTCGCCGGCGCCCGCCACCCCGAACTCGCCGAGCGCCTCGCGGTCTGGCACGGCGAGTTCGCCACGCTCGCCATCGGGCGTTCGCCCGACGACGCCGTGGCGGCGACGCTGCAGGTCAAGGCGCTGTTCCTGCTCCTGCTCGGGTGCTGCCATCTCGAAGATCTCGACTCGCTCGAGACCGCGCCCGCCGAGTTCAGCCGAACACGTCGGTCGGCTCGTCGACGCGCTCTACCGGACTCCTCCGGAACGACGCGCCAACGGTGTGCCACCGAAACCAGCCCACTGACCAGCTCGGTGCGCCCGGGTGTGGCGGGCGGTCTACTGTGGGGAGTGGCGCGTGGGTGCGCCGCCGGACCCGCGGACAGGACTGAGTCCAACCCAGAACCGATCGAACGTCCAACCGGCGTTCCTCTGTCTGAGATGCGGGTCGCAGGCGCTGGAGGAATAGCCATGTCAACATCCACTTCCGTCACCCGAACGTTGCCGGCTCGGCCCGATCTCGACCAGCTGAAACGTCAAGCGAAGGACCTGCTCGCCGATGCCCGTCATGGCGATCACGGTGCGCTGGCACGCCTCGATGGGAACACCGATACCCGGTTGGCTGACGCACAGTTCGTGATCGCCCGCGAGCACGGGTTTGCATCCTGGGCGCGTCTCCGCCGTGCGGTGTTGGCGGCGAGTCCCGGGGCCCGACCGGTGACGCGCCCGCCACGCGTCGACAAGCACCTCGCCGCGTCGACGTACAACGCGGCGACGTTCCTCGACGGGGCCAAACGCAACGGATGGGTGCCGGGACGGCTCCCGACATCGTTGGTGTTCGTCTTTCAGCCCGTCTACGCCAACCGGCTCGCCGATGATCCGCGTTTCGTCGAGGACACTGCGATGGCAGTCGGCAACGGGCGCTACTTCATCACCGTCGACGATCCAGCCGTAGCGGTCAGTTGCATGAGCGCGGGAACCGCGTTCGTCGGCCAGGTCGAGAACCAGATCGCCCTCGGCGGGGCGGAACGATTCGTGATCCTCAACACCGCCGGAGGATTCGGGCCCGACATCGCCATCGGTGATCTCGCCGTCGTCGAGACCGCGGTCCGCGACGACGGGATCTCCGACCACTACCTCCCGCCCGGTGACACCGTCGACGCCGACGACTCCCTCACCGAAACGCTGCTCGAGGCTGCCCGCACGGTCCAGCCCCACGCGCGCCGACACATCAGCTGGACCATCCCCGCCGTGTTCCGCCAAACACAGCCAGAGGTCGACCACTGCATCGACGAAGGCATCACCGTCGTCGAAAGCGAGATCGCCGCGCTCTTCGCCGTGTGCCAGGCCCGCGACGTCGATGCCGCCGCAATCGTGACGATCCTCGGCGTCCAACCCCCGCCCGACGACTCCCCCGCCGACTGGAACACCATCGCCAGCACCCAATGGGACGTCTTCGAAGCAGTCATCACCGCACTCCGATCGGACTGACCGACAACCCCATACCACGTCCCGGCTCGCCCGATCACGGGCGTCCGGGTCGTGGGCTGTCTGCGACCGGTGTCAGGTCTGGAGATCGAACAGCGTGTCGGTGAGGAAGTCCAGTTCCCGCGCCCAGGTCGCGGGCGGGCTGTTCGGTCGCAGGACGAACTTCGTCACGCCGTTGTCGATGTACCGGGCCACGATGTCGCGCAATCCGGTCGCACCGACAGGCATCAGCTCACGCGGGTCGACATCGGGCCGCCGCTTCCGCAACGACGCAGACATCTGGGTATCGGGTGCTGTGTGTCCGTAGGCCAGACTCATCCCGAAATGATCGGCGGGGACCGTCCGTGCAGCCGCGTCAGCGCTTCGTTGGATGGTGCGGCAGGCTTCCCCCGCCTCGGCCGGCGTGACCGCAGCACCCAGCCAGCCGTCGGCAAGTCGGCCGATCCGTTCGAGTGCTTGCGGTCCGTTGCCGCCGAGCCAGATCTCGAGCGGCTGCTGTACGGGCCGCGGCTCGACACGTACACCGTCGAACACGAAGCCTTCGAGCTGATGCGACACCGGCTCGCCGGCCCACCATGCGCGGAGCAGGGGAATGATCTCCTCGATCAACCTCCACCGGTTGCGACTCCCGATGCCGAGCGCGAGACGCTCGTTCGGCTGGTCGAGACCGGGCACGAGGCTGAGCAGCAATCGTCCCTCGCTGAGCCGATCGAGTTGCGCCAGCGTCTTGGCCAGGATCATCGGGTTGCGGCCGAACGGCACCACGTTGGCGCCCAGTTTGAGGCGCTTCGACGCCGCCGCCGCGTAGCCGAGCCCGACGACCGGATCGATGCTCGGCCCCATCGGAATGTCCGACAGCCACAGCGTGTCGAAGCCGCGGGCCTCGAGCTGCTCGACGAGCTCGACGAAACGCGGCCCGTCGAAGGCCGCACCACCAGGAGCTATCGCGAAGCGCACCTTCACCCGGACGACCGTACCGTCCGCGCTCGATCAGAACACTCGACGACCTTCGTGACGTCATCGTCGCGACTTCGTGCACGCGGAGATCGTCAACACCGGGAGCGGGTGTCAGGACTGTTCGAGCCTGGTTGCGATTTCTCGGTAGCGGGCGACGGGAATGAGATGGATCCCGTCGAAAGCACCTGAGGTCCGAACCTGGTCGACCATCGCACACGCGAAGTCGACACCCGCGTTGCGCGACGTCTCGAGCGCTTCGATCAGCGACTCGGGCACGGCGAGTTGTGGGATCTGAGCGGAGAGCTTGCGTGCCATCGCCGCCGAGGGTGGGGCCATGACGCCGGCAAAGATCGGACCGCGGAAGTTCACCGTTTCCCGCCAGCGCAGTAGATCCTCGAAGGAGAAACTCACCTGCACGAACAGAAAGTCGGCTTCGCTGCTTCCACGAAGGCAGCGTGCCCAGGGTGGAACTCACCCCGATGCGAAATGGCTTGGGTGCGAGGGCCGCGTCCGAACCGAACCGCCGGGCTTCGTCGATCATCGTGCGAACCGTGAGATCGTCGGACCGTCGCCCTGTCTCGGGCCGATCGCCGTAGACGAAAAGAAACTCGTCGACCCCGTACGCCGCAGCGGTGAGCAGGTCGCGTTGGAAGCCGAGAATGTTGCGATCCCGGGCGTTCAGACACGCGATCGAGCGTCCGCCCATCAACGCCACCTCGTGGGCGACAGCGATGCTCGACACCGTCGCCCGACCGATGTGATTGTCGGGGATCAGGAACGACGACGCGATGCGGCTCATCACGCCGATCTGGTGTCGCACGTGCATCAGATCGGCGCGCGTGGCCGGCTCCACTTCGCAGACGATGCTGAACTCGTCGGTCGGCACGATCCGACAGTACGCAGTCGTCCGGGTCCTGGCTGCACTTCCAGGGATCCTGCTGGAAGTGTGACCGAATGCGGTTCGAGGACGCCGAAAGGAAGCGCGTCAGCAGGAGCCGGTCGGCCTCGTCACGGCAGCCATGCGTTGATAGCCGCACGCATCTAGCAAGTGGCAGACAAGGAGTTGAGCACCGCGAGCTCGGGGAACGTCGCCGGCGCGCCGTAGCCGTGCTCGACCAGCCACCGGATCACCATCAAACTTCGCAACGACCAGTACGCGCGAATCACGTCGATCTCGATGTCGCCGCCATAGCCGGCGACGACATCGTCGAGGTGCTCCTCGTGTGCGAGCGTCAGAGTGGCGAGGTCATACATCGCATCGCCCTGGCCGCCCTCGGACCAGTCCACGACGCCGCTCACCTCGTCGCCGTCGACGAACACATGAACGATCTGCAGGTCGCCGTGGATGAACACCGGTGTCCATGGCCGCAGCGCCGCCTCCGCGACCTGACGATTGCGCCTGACGACGTCAGCGGACACGACGTCGTTGGCGACCAGCCACTCGCACTCCGAGTCGAGCAGCGGCGGAAACTCGACCGTGCCCCGACTGCTGACGAGCGGGCCGCTGCTGACACTGGCTGCTGGGCCACGACGGCAGCGGAGCGTCGTGCAGCGTGCGGACGGCGGCACCCGCCGCAACCCACGCCGCCGACGACGCACGCGAAGGCTCCTCGAGCACACCGAGCGCCGCACCTGGAACTGCCGCGAGGGCGAGCACCGGCGGCTGGCGCCAGAGGACGTCCGGAGTCGGGATCGGTGCCGTCGCCATCACCTCGACCTCTCGGTCGATGCGCGCTTGATCCGTGTCGATCTTGAGGAACACATCGCCGACCCGCAACGTCACACGTTCCGAATGCGCGACCACGACTTCGATCTCCCCCACGCCGCCGATCATTGCCCAGGTCGACCGGCGGCACAAGAGCCATTTGTCGACAAGCGTCGACCGGACCTGCTGCCACGAGGGATGGCTGCCCCCGAACACCGGGAGCCCACCGTCTGCTGAGAGCATCGAGCTGGCTGGACAATGATGGCGACGTGGCTTCGTTCGAAGTGGTCGCCGACGAATACGACGTTGCACGCCCCTCGTATCCAGCCGAGGTGTTCGACGCGCTCGAACCGCTCGCCGGGCTGCGCGTCCTCGACGTGGGTGCCGGAACTGGCATCGCCACCCGACCCCTCATCACTCGCACGGCGGAGGTGGTCGCGATCGATCCCGGCCGCGAACTCCTCCGACGGGCGAGAGCGCACACCGAGGGTCTCGTCGCCGTGGCCGCCGACGGAACAGCATTGCCCGTCCGATCGAACACCGTCGACCTCGTGTGCTTCGCCCAGTCCTGGCACTGGCTGAACCCGGTCACGCGTGTCGAAGAATCCCACCGGGTGCTTCGCTCCGGCGGTCGATGGGCAGGCTGGTGGTCCCACGCCCGCGCCGACGGACAGGAATGGTTCGACGACCACTGGGCGGCAATCGAGCACACATGTCCCGGCACCCATCGTGGACAACGAAACACGGACTGGGGCGCCACGATCGGAACCGGTCACCGCTTCGACGTCCACGAGCAGATAACCATTCCTTGGATCCGCGAACTCACGATCGACACCTGGATGACCGACCTCGCCAGCCACAGCTACATCGTCGGACTCGCCAGCGACGAACGAGACCGGCTACTCACCAACCTCCGACAGATCGTGCAGGCCCAGTTTCGCGACCGTCCGATGATGGTCCCGTACGAAACCTGGCTCTGGATCGCAACACGAATCTGAATGCACCGGCGCCCCGACCGCTGGCTCAGCAACCGCCGGCTCTGGCGTCGGAGCTTTCTCGCGTTCGTCGGCCGCGTCGCCACCACACGGAAACGAGCGCCACTGCGAACAACGCCGCGATCGAATAGGCCAACACTTCGAGGAACGTGATCCCGGGATCCGATGTGTTGTGGTCCGTCCACGCTGGGGCCGGCGGGATCTCCGTCATGCCCGCAGTCTTCCAACAGACAGAAGCCTCTTTGTGGCAACCCCCAGGTTTCGAGGTGTGCGCAGGCGCGTTGTCAGGGCCTCTGGCGGAGCCGAAGGTGGCGTCGTAGGGTTGCAATCCGGACTGCCATTCCTGCACTTTCAGTGAATTTCGGCGAACCGCCGAAACCCCATTGGCGGAACGGGAGGGATTCGAACCCCCGAGCCTTGCGGCCGGCCGCTTTCAAGGCGGCTGCATTCGTCCACTCTGCCACCGTTCCGGGATCGAGGATACCGGGCTACACTCCGGGGCTCCCAGGAGAGGTGCCAGAGCGGCCGAATGGGGCGCCCTGCTAAGGCGTTGATCGCAGCAATGTGGTCCGTGGGTTCAAATCCCACCCTCTCCGCCAGCCGCGGTCCGCATTCCGCGTGTCGTCGCGAATGACAGACATGTCATTCCGATGACGCTCATGTTGCGGTTTCATGACGGATGAGATAGACACGATGCCTTGACATCGGGTCGCCTCGTCTGGCGATCGGGTGTCATGCCCCGATCAGCGTCGTTGGGTCCCCCGGATGGGGATCACGGGCGCCGCGAAAGAAGTGACCGACCCACCATGCCGACCGACCACGACGACTTCTGGGGCAACCAGGCCGATTGGCCCGAGGTGCCCGAGGAACAGCGCAAAGCGTCCCGCCCCAAGTCGGGCGCACGAGGATCGGGCCACGTCTCGAAATGGTGGAACCGGGTCGTCGGCGGCGGTGTCGAGGGCACACGTGAGCACGGCCGCCGCATCCCGGCGACCCACACCGCTGACGTCGGCGACGACGATTTCGACCTGAGCGCTGACGATCCGATCGCGCACCGTGACCCCGCCCGGCTCGCCCCGGTGGCATCGGCGGATTTGACCGAGGCTCCGGACGACCCGGCCGCCGACGAATCGTGGGATGACGACTGGGTCGTCGAGTCCGACCCCACGCCCTCGCCCGGCGTCGACCCGCTCCTGGCGCGCCTCGGTGGCCTGGCGATCGTCACCACACTGCTCCTCCCGCTGGCTCTGGGTCTCCGGTCGCACGACGACAGCCCTGCCAACGCCGACGTCACGGACGCCGCGGTGACCCTGTCCGTCCCGGTCGACACGGAGGCGGCGGCCCCGGTGACGCCGGCGACGGAGGTAGCCGACACGTCGGCCTCGACAGCAGCAGCTTCGACAGCGGCTGCATCGGCTCCCGTCGCGGCCTCCTCCGAGGCGGTGACGACCCCCGAGCCCAGCAGCTCGGCGCCCGTCGCTGCGGCCGACCAGAGCGCGGCCGACCAGAGCACCGCCGAGCTGAACAGCGCGGAGCTGACCACGGCCGCCGTCGCCAGCGAACCGGCCGAGCGTGCGCAGGAATGTGCGATCGACTACGAGGTCGTCCAGGGGGACTTCTGGATCCGCCTCGCCGACGCATCAGGTGTCCCGCTCCACGAGCTCCTCGACGCCAACGATGCCACCGTCGACACGCCGCTGTTCCCGGGCACGACGATCTGTCTTCCCGCCGGTGCGAGCGCTCCAGCACCGCCGACCACGGCGGCGCCCGCGACCACTCCGCCGACCACAACTCCGGCGACGACAGCGGCCCCGGCCACCACGGTCAAACCGGTGACCGCCGCACCGCCCACGACCGCCAAGCCGGTCGTCACGTACCCGACGATCTCGGCGGCGGCGGCCGCGCAGATCATCCGTGATGTGTGGCCAGATGAGCTCGAGGACCGGGCGATCGAGATCGCCACGCGGGAGAGCAAACTCGTCGTCACGGCGAAGAACTCGTGTTGCTATGGCTTGTTCCAGCTCAACTGGGACCCCCACAAGGCCTGGCTCGCCGGCCTCGGGGTCAGCAGCCCGGAACAGCTCTTCGACGCGACGACCAACGCCTACGCCGCGTACGCCCTGTACCTGCGGTCGGGCGGCTGGGGTCCGTGGACCTGAACCCTGTCGGCATCGGCGGACTTTCAACGTAGACTCGCCGATCGCAACACTGCGCTCGTAGCTCAATGGATAGAGCACTTGACTACGGATCAAGCGGTTGGGAGTTCGACTCTCTCCGGGCGCACGACGAGCGGGGGCCTTCCGGAGTCGGAAGGCCCCTGATTCGTACCGACCCGTTCTGCACGTCGACATCTGTCGCCATCGGTACCAATTCTCTGGATTCCCTCAAGATTCCGCCCCCCGATGCCGATGAGGCTGCATGAAGTTTGTTCGGCTTGGCGCGCTCTTCGGGAGCATCGTGCTCCTGGTCGCCACGTCGATCACGATGATCCAGAAGCGGTCACAGCTGCAATCCGACCTCGACTCGCGTGTGGTCGCTGCAGCCTTCGTCGCTACGGAGTCGGTCCAGTCGACGATCAGCCGTGCCGTCGCCGTCGTCGACGTCGCCTCGGAATCCTCCAACGTGACGAACGTGTCCGACAACACGATCGATTCGCTCGTGTCGTCGTTCGAAGGGGCCCAGGCCTGTGTCGTCGACGCCTCGGGGGAACGTTGTACGGGCCCCAGCCTGCTCGGCAGCGACGCCTTCGAGCGCGGCTCCCAACTGTCGACCGAGCAGGAGGGCCAGGCGGTCGTGGTCGCCGACGAAGCCTCCGACGCGGTCTTCGTCGTCGCGGCCGACACCGTCACCGTCGCACTGTGGCTCCCGCTCGACACCCTCGTGAGCAACGAGGCGAACGACTCGATCGCCGCGCTCGATGCAACGACGGAGCTCTCCGTGACCACGTCCGACGTCGCGGCTTCGGCCGACCCGACGTCGACCGAGCCGACGTCGGCCGACGGGTCGACCGTGGTGACCACATCGATGGCGTTCCCCGACGGCGAGGGTGCGGTCGTGGTGGAGAGTTCCGTGGCCGACGACGTCGGTCTGTTCGGCCACAGCACCGCTGCCTACCTCGCGTTGCTCGGCCTCGGCACCGTTCTCATCGCGCTCGCCGGGGGCACGTTCCTCGCCGAGCGGCGTTCGCTCGAACGGCGGGCCACCACCGACGACCTGACCGGCCTCGTGAACCGGCGCGAATTCGAGCGGCTGACCGATGAGGCCCTGCTCGACGCCTCACGGTTCGGCACGGGGCTGTGCGTCATGCTCATCGACCTCAACGGGTTCAAGCAGATCAACGACACCCTCGGCCACCAGTTCGGCGACCTCGTCCTCGAGGCCTGCGCCGACCGGCTCGTCAATGCCGTCCGCGACACCGACGTCGTCGGGCGTTGGGGCGGCGACGAATTCGTCATCCTGCTCCCGGGCCTCGAAGACGGGACCGCCGTCCGTCGCAGCGCCGAGCGGATCGCCGGCCAGTTGGGCTCGACCCCGGTCGTCGGTGACGTGTCGATGTCGGGCGCCATCGGCGCCGCCCTCTTCCCGCGGCACGGCGAGACGCTCGACGAGCTCGTCCGCGCCGCCGACCTGGCGATGTACGAAGCCAAGTCGTCCGGTGTCAGCCACCGCCTCGCCGACGCGGTCACGATCGACCTGATCGGCGAGACCGTGACCGACCAGTACATCGGACCGGATCGCCGCCGCCACCCTGCGGACTCCGAAGCCGACCACGTTCGCTGAGCCACCCGCCGCGAGCCCGGACCCGACGCCCTGAGCGCGGACCGACCAGCCGGACGGACGCGCCTCGGCGCCTACACTTCTGGCGTGGTTGCTGTCGACGGCGTGCTGACGTCCCGCCTCGCCGGATTCGGAACGACGATCTTCGCCGAGATGTCGGCGCTGGCCGTGGCGACCGATGCGGTCAACCTCGGCCAGGGGTTTCCCGACACCGACGGACCACCCGCCGTGCTCGAAGCGGCGATCGACGCGATCCGTGGCGGGGTCAACCAGTACCCGCCCGGACTGGGCGCGCCGGTGCTCCGCGCCGCGATCGCCGCCCATCAACGCGACTGGTACGGCATCGAGCTCGACCCCGACACCGAGGTCGTGGTCACGGCCGGAGCCACCGAGGCATTGGCGGGGGCGCTCCTCGGGATGCTCGACGCCGGCGACGAGGTGGTCGTGTTCGAACCGATGTACGACAGCTACCAGGCGTGCATCGCCCTGGCCGACGCCGTCGCCGTCCCGGTGCTCCTGAGCCCGCGGAACGACGGCACCTATGGCTTCGACGCCGACGACCTGCGTGCTGCCGTCACCCCGCGGACGAAGCTGATCCTGCTGAACACGCCGCACAACCCGACCGGCAAGGTGTTCGACGCCGACGAGTTGTCCGTCATCGCCGGCCTCGCCATCGACCACGACCTGATCGTCGTGACCGACGAGGTGTACGAGCACCTGCTCTTCGACGCCCGCCGCCACGTTCCGCTCGCCACCCTCCCTGGGATGCGCGAGCGCACGCTGACGATCTCCTCGGGCGGCAAGACGTTCAACACGACCGGCTGGAAGATCGGTTGGATGACCGGACCCGAGCCGCTGGTCACCGCGGCCCGCACGGCGAAGCAGTTCCTCACCTATGTCAACGGGGCACCGTTCCAGCCCGCCATCGCCGTCGGTCTCGGTCTGCCGCGTGCCTATTTCTCCGACCTCGCCGCCGGCTTGCAGGCGTCGCGTGATCGCCTCGTCGAGGCGCTCGTCGACGTCGGCTTCACCGTGTACGTGCCGCAGGCGACGTACTTCGTCACGGTCGACATCCGCCCGGTCGACCCGTCGGGCGACGGCGTCGCGTTCTGCCGGTCGCTCCCGGAGCGGGCCGGAGTGGTGGCGATCCCGAACGAGGTGTTCTACGCCCGTCCCGAGTTCGGGCGCCACATGGTGCGCTTCGCCTGCTGCAAGCAGTTGCCCGTCATCGAGGAGGCCGCCCTGCGCCTGTCGAAGGCCTTCGCATGACGGTGCTGCGCGTCGCCGCGGTCCAGCACGACATCGTCTGGCACGATCGCGACGAGAACTTCACCCGGCTCGAGCCGATGATCGACGCGGCGGCGGCCGGCGGCGCGGGCCTGATCCTGCTGACCGAGACGTTCTCGACCGGCTTCTCGTTCGACACACCGGGGATCGGCGAGACCGAGGGCGGACCGTCGTCGAGCTTCCTGCAGGCGGCGGCGAAACGCACGGGAGCATGGATCGGCGGGTCCTGCCCCGAGATCGGACCCGACGCAACGGCCGACGATGCGCGACCCTCGAACGTCTTCGTGCTCGCCGGTCCCGACGGCACCGTGCACCGCTACCGCAAGATCCATCCGTTCTCCCACGCGGGCGAGGAGCGGTACGTGCGCGCCGGCACCGACTTCGTCACCGTCGACGTGCACGGCGTGCGGCTGAGCCTGTTCGTCTGCTACGACCTGCGCTTCTCCGACGAGTTCTGGGCGCTGGCGCACGACACCGATGCCTACGTCGTGGTCGCCAACTGGCCGGCGAAGCGACGGCTGCACTGGTCGACGCTGCTGCGGGCGCGGGCGATCGAGAACCAGGCGTACGTCGTCGGGGTCAATCGGGTCGGAACGGGCGGCGGCCTCGACTACTCCGGCGACAGCGCGATCATCGACCCGCTCGGCGAGATCCTGGCGACCGGGGCCGGCAGCGAGACGATCCTGTTCGCCGACATCGACACCGATCACGTCGCATCGACCCGCGACCACTTCCGCTTCCTCCAGGACCGTCGCTGATCACCGATCCGGTGACCCCAGATCATCGTTTGCGTCGCGATTTCCGCCGCCCTGCCGTCACAAATCCTGACGCAAACGAGGTTTTGGCTCGACGACGCGCTCCATCAACGAGACGGTGATGCCGTACGGCGTGTGCTGCCGGCCGACCTCGACGAATCCCCGCGCCCGGTGGAACGCCAGCGAGGGAACGTTCGGGGGATCGGCGTTGACCTCGAGGGTCCAGCGGTTCATGCCGGGCACGCCGCGCACGAACTCGTGCACCTCGTCGTAGAGCGCGGTGCCGAGGCCCTGCCCGCGGAACTCGTCGGTGAAGGCGACCCGGTCGAGGTACATCGCATCGGTGTAGCGATCCATGAACCAGCGGTAGTTCACCGAGTCGTAGACCGACCCCGCGCCGAGCACGATGCAGAAGCCGGCGACGGTGCCGTCGACGTCGACGACGAGCGCGCAGGCGGCGTCCGCGACGAGGAACTCCAACCGCGCCATCGAGATCGACCCGACCTCGGGGACGTTCGCCTGATTGATGGCGAGCACGGCGTCGAGATCGCGGTCCTCCAACGGACGAATCGTGAATCCGACGCGCCTGGCACGGGGGGTGGTCGACAT
>CAVOGB010000012.1:0-684609 GCA_963695145.1 Ilumatobacteraceae bacterium
GGCGATGCGGGACTTCTCCGGCAACGCCCTGATGTCGGAATTGACCGCGCTGTCGAACCACCGCCCGCTGGTGCGGGAGGAGATCGCTTCGCAATCGGCGTTGGTCCGCGAGGCCCATGTTGTCGAGATGTTCGTGCTGCTCGCGAGCTATGGCGTGGCCGATCCGGAGGCGTCACCGGCGGCGATCGGTCTGTTGATGATGGGGACCGCACGGTTCTTGCAGATGGAAGCCGCATTCGGACTGACGGTCGGGCATGACGACTTGATCCAGGTGATCGAGCGTCGCATCGCGATGCTCGAGGGCGACCGCATCCGAACAGCCTGACGCCCCATCCGAATGTGGCAGGTCTTGCATCTGCCTACTCCCGTGTGTTAGTCAAGTGACTAACGGCGGAGTCGTCGGGGAAATTCGGTTCCCGGATCGAAGGATCGAACGTGGGGAGAGCGGTTGCGTGAGGGGTGAGTACGACGGCATGGTGGCGATCGTCACGGGTGCGGCTCAGGGCATCGGACAGCGTCACGGCGGGCGACTCGTCGCGGCCGGAGCGCTCGTGGTTGTCGCCGACATCGGTGAGGCAGGCGCTCAGGTCGTCGAGGAGTTCGGTGAGTGCGCCGAGTTCGTGCAGACCGATGTGTCGAACGCGGCGCAGGTCGAGCGACTGATCGCTGCGACCGTGAAACGCTTCGGCCGCCTTGATGTGGTCTGCAACGTCGCTGGGGTCTCGGGCGGTCTGCGCCGCTTTCTCGACGACGACCTTCGCGACTTCGAGCGGGTGATCACGGTCGATCTGCTCGGCGTGTTGCTGACCACCCAAGGCCGCCGCACGTCACATGGCTGCCCATGGCGGTGGAGCGATCGTGAACGTGGCCTCGGGCGCCGGTGTCACTCCAGGCGTCGGCATGTTGCCGTACCGGGTGGCCAAGGCGGGAGTCGCCCACGCCACCCGATGTCTGGCGGCGAGCTCGGCGCGCATCGCATCAGGGTCAACGCCGTCGCCCCGGCGAACATCGCCACCGACATCAACGCCGCTTTCGACAAAGCCACGGTCACCAGCCTGCAGCCGCTGCCGCACCAGGGTGTGGCCGCTGACGTCGCCGACACGCTGGTGTACCTCGCCGGCCCGCGAGCGGCCCACATCACCGGCGTCGTCCTGTCCGTCGACGGCGGCATGGCGTGCGGCACGCCCACCCCTCGTCCCGAACCGTGGCGGTTCGACGACCGCCGCGGCACCGAACGACACACATCCACAGCAGCAGGAGGAGTCCACGCGATGACCGTCATCCACACCACCGGCACCGAGAGCACCGACACCATCGACACGAACGTCACGGTCCGAGCGGGCGACTGGGTCGACACCGGGCCGGGTCTTGACGACCTCATCGGGAACTACCGCATGCAGATCCCGACGGACCGGTACGTGTCGGCCGACTACCTCGCCGCACGGAACGCGAGGCGGTCTGGATGCGCACCTGGCAGGTGGCCGGCCGGCTCGACGAGATCCCCGACTCCGGGGATTGGAAGCAGTACTCGATCTACGACCAGTCGTTCCTGATCGTCCGCGGCCGCGACGGCGTCGTCCGCGGCTTCGTCAACGCCTGCCGACATCACGGCAACGTGTTGTGTCGCGACAACACCGGAAACACCGCCCGCTTCGTCTGCCCCTATCACCTCTGGTCCTACGACCTGGAGGGAAGTCTACGTGGCGTCGCCCGCCCCGATCTCGTCGGCGATCTGGACAAGGAGCAACATGGACTGCTCCCGGTGGCCGTCGATTCGTTCGCCGGTTTCGTCTTCCTCAACCCCGACCCCGACACGGTGCCGCTGGCCGAGTTCCTCGGCACCGATGCCTACGAGCTGATCGAGGCCTACCACCTCGACGACATGGTGACGGTGCTCGACGTGCGGGAGGCCGTCGACTGCAACTGGAAGATCGTGGTCGACAAGCGTTCCAGGAGGGCTACCACATCCAGGCGATCCACCCCGAGCTGCTCAAGGTGATCGTGCTCGACCCGACCACCAACCGGTTCCGCTTCTGGGGCGATCACGAAGTCGCCGTCGCACCGTTCGTGGTTCCCAACGCCACCCCCGACGACGAACTCGACGGGCTCCGTAGCTCCCGAACACGTTCCCGACCGTGACCGGGTACCTGCCGCGCCTCGAGGAACTGGCCGAGCAGCACCGTCGGGGCGACGACGGGCAGTTGCGCTACCCCGACGGCGTCACCGGACGGACACTGCTCCAACAAGCGACTCGCGAGACCCTCACCGACATGGGCTTCGACGTCGACGGGCTGACCGACGCCCAGATGACCGACAACCACGGATGGCTGCTGTTCCCCAACTTCTTCATGACGATCCGCGCCGCCGAAGCGACCGTGATCACCTCGATCCCCCACCCCGACGGCGACCCGAACCGCTGTATCTGGCACATCCGCAGCTTCATGTGGCTGCCCGAGGAATATCGGGCCGACTTCCGCGCCGCACCGATCGAGGTCGACGAACCCGGCTCGTACCCCTACTTCCTCGCCCTCCAACAGGACTACGAACAGATGCCCCGCCAACAACGCGGGCTGCGCAACCGACGGATCGAACACATCTCACTCGTCCACGAAGAACTCAGCGTCGCCCGCTTCCACGCGTCACTGGATCGCCACATGGGAGAGCAACGATGACCGACCAAGCGCCGACCGACAGCCCAGCGCTGCAGGACCTGAACGATGTCGTCGACGCCCACGTCGGGCGATCGCGGGCAGTGTTGGAATACGGGCTGACGCTGAAGCGCGTTCTCGACGGTGCGTCCGCCACCGACTTCGGCGTGCAGAGCTGGGCTCCGCTCGCCGAGTTCGTCGATACCGCCCGTTTCGACCGTGTCGGCAACTTCAAGGATCTGATGGACTGGGACGAGTACGTCGCGTTCCTGACGCGATGGGCGCCGGGCGCCACATGGGAATGCTCGTTCAAGCGGGTGACCGAAACGTCAGGCCTCGTGTTCCTCGAACTCGAGGAACGAACCGTCACCGACGGCGTGGCCAGTGCAGCCAACTCGCTGTCGGTCTACACGTTCGACCCCGACGACCGAATCGTCCACATCGACGTCTACCTCCAGATGCCGCTACCGCGGGCGTTCCTGCCCGCGATCTACCAAGACGTCCGCCTGTCCGATTCACCGCGACCGCGTCACCACACACGACCACACCACGACACAAGGACGACTGCCGATGAATCCCACCGAACGACTCGACGCCCACACGCCCACAACCCCCCGCCGGAGCCGACAGCGATCGTGGCGCACGCTCGCGATCGTCGCCGTGGCTTCACTGGCGTTCGCGGCGTGCGGAAACTCCAGCGACGACACCTCCGATGAGCCCGACGCCACGCAGCCCGCGACCTCGGAGGCCATCGATGCCGAGACCGAGACGACGGCGAACAGCAGCGTCGTGGCGGACACCGTCAACCCCGATGAGTCGAGCCCAACCAGCGCTGCTCCGACGACGGAGCCTACGGACGACGAGTCCGATCTCGATGAATTCCAACCCATCTCCGGTGTCCCGGGCGTCACCGATGACGAGATCCAGTTCGGCGTGATGGCCACGGGGCCGTCGAACCCGATCGGTCTGTGCATCCTGGAGTGCTACAGCAGTGGGGTGCAAGCCTATTTCGACTACCGCAACGCACTCGGCGGCGTGCACGGACGCCAATTGACCATCACCCACACACTCGACGACGAGGTCGGAGCCGGGCAGGTCAAGATGCTCGAGCTGATCGGCTCCGACGACGTGTTCGGGATCTTCTACTCGCCGCTGATCCTCGGCCCGGGTATCCCCGAAACGGCCGACGCCGGTGTTCCCGTGTTCTCCACCGTCCAGTCCGGGCCGGCAGCTGCCGGGCTCGACAACGTCTACCAGCCGGGGGTGCCGTACTGCCCGGACTGTGTCCGCAAGGCGGTCGTCCACACCGCGGTGCTTGCCGAAGCGACCAAGATCGCCGTGATCGGCCTCGGTGCATCGCAGGCGTCCAAGGACTGCGTCGCACTGACCGCGGACACGTTCCGGCTGTGGGGCCCCGACCTCGGCATGGAAGTCGTCTACACCAACGACACGCTGCCGTTCGGCCTGCCCAACGGAGTCGCCCCCGAGGTCACCGCGATGGACGAGGCCGGTGTCGACTACATCCATACGTGTATGGACCAAAACGGTGTGCTCACCCTCGAACAAGAACTGCAACGCCAAGGTCTCGCGGAGGTCACCGTGGTACTCCCGCAGGGCTACACCGACGCCGAGTGGCTGGCCAACAACGCCAACCTGCTCGAAGGTGACGTCTTCGGATCGGTCTTCTTCCGGCCCTTCGAAGCCGACCTCGACGGCACGCTCGTCGACGAGATGATCGCCGCCTTCGAAGCGGGCGGCGTGTACGTCAACGATCTCGCGGTGCAGGGCTGGATCAACGCCGACATGGCCGTGACCGGCATCCTCGAAGCCGGTCCACAGTTCGATCGGGCCGGCATGATCGCCGGCCTCAACGGACTCACCGACTACGACGCCGGTGGCGTGCTCCCATCGCTCGACATGACCAAGCAGCACCTCGCCCTCACTGGTGCCACGGCCGCGACCGATGGTCCGGCGGTCGAATGCATCGCCCCGGTGTTCGTTCGCGACGGGCAGTTCACACTCGTCAACGACCCGGCCACTCCGTTCTTCGCCTATGACCGCACGACATCGGAATGGACCGAGCCGGAACCGTCCAGCTGCTGATCAGCAACCATCATGACCATCGACGGCAGCAGTCCGCGCTGACAGAAACGGAGTACGCATCATGAGCAATCGATTCGACGGAAAGGTCGCGCTGGTCACCGGGGCCGGGTCCGGCATCGGCAAAGCGGTTGCCCTGCGGCTCGCTGCCGATGGCGCCCGCGTCCTGGCGGTCGATGTCGTCGAGGACCGCGTGTCCGAGACCGAGTCGGCTGCGCCCGAGGCGATTGTCAGCCATGTTGCTGACATCGCCGACGCTGCCGCCTGCTCGGCCGCGATCGGCGCGGCGATCGGCGAGTTCGGGCGTCTCGACGTGCTGGCCAACGTGGCGGGAATCTTCCATGCCGGTCACTTCACCGACCACACCCCGGAGCAGTACCGGCGCGTGCTCGCGGTCAACCTCGACGGTCCGTTCTTCCTGTCCCAGGCAGCAATCCCGCACCTACTGGAAACGTCGGGCAACATCGTCAACGTCGTGTCCAACTCCGCGATCCAGGGTGTGCCCTACGCCAGCGCGTACGCCACGAGCAAAGGCGGCCTGTTGCAGCTCACCCGCGCCTTGGCCGTCGAATACCTCAAGCAACCGCTACGCGTCAACGCCGTCGCACCAGCAGGGACGCGCACCAACCTCGCAATGAACGCCAACTTTCCTGCCGACCTCGACATCGACCTCGCCTCCCGCATGGGCGGCCATCGCGGCATCGCCGAACCCGACGACGTCGCCGCGGTGGTCGCCTTCGTCGCCTCCGACGAGGCGCGCGCCGTGACCGGCGCCGTCTACACCGTCGACAACGGACTCACCGTCAGCTAAGGAGCCATACATGACCGATCCCTCCCTCCACCTCGCCGACAAAGTCGACATCACCGAACAACTCGCCCGCTACGCACGCGGCGTCGACACGAACGACTGGGACCTGTGGCGCAGCGTGTTCACCGACGACGCCATCATCGACTACAGCTCGGCCAACGGCCGGCCCGCCGCCGGCCGCGACGACACGGCCGACTGGCTCGCCCAGAGCATGCCGTTCCTGCCCTGGAAGCAGCACTACATCACCAACGTCGAAATCGACCTCGACGGCGACACCGCCCACGTCCGCGCCGCGTTCTACAACCCGATGCAACTCCCCGGACTCGCCGAATCGAGCGCCTGCGGCGGCTACTACCACCACGACTTCGTGCGCACCCCGAGCGGATGGAAGAGTCGGCATCTCATCGAGGAAAGTTGCTGGTTCGTCAACCCCTACCCGACACCCACGGAGCAGGAACCACCCGCATGACCGACGTCGACGCCAGCGTGATCGACGTCGACGCAGTCGACTTCTTCACGGACCGGGACCTGTTGGCCGACCCGTACGACTACTTCGCCGCCCTCCGCGCTGAGTGCCCGGTCAGGGCTGAGAAGCACCACGGCGTGACGATGCTGACTGGCTACGACGAGGTCGTACAGGTCTACAACGACAGCGACCACTTCTCGGCATGCGTGTCGGTCACCGGCCCGTTCCCCGGGTTCCCGGTACCAATCGGTCCCGACGACGACGCCGATGCGCTGATTGCCGAACACCGGCACCGCCTGCCCTTCAGCGACCAGCTGCCGACGATGGACCCGCCAGATCACACCCGGCACCGGCACCTGCTCTCTCGGATGATCACACCGAAGCGACTCAAGGAGAACGAAGCGTTCCTCGCCCGACTCGTCGATCAGCAGCTCGACGAAGCGCTCGCCGGCGACGGTTGTGAGTTCATGTCGGCGTTCGCCAACCCGGTGGCGATGCTCGTCGTTGCCGACCTGCTCGGTGTACCCGAGTCCGATCACCGGACGTTCCGCCAGCGAATGCTGCAGTCGAGCGAGACCATCGGTGCAACCGACGACAAGAACGCGCTGAGCCACTCACCGCTCGAGTACCTGTACGCAACATTCAGCGACTACGTCCGCGACCGGCGAGCCAACCCGCGAGACGATGTGCTCACCGGCGTGGCCTCGGCCACATTCCCCGACGGCACCGAACCCGACGTCATCGACGCCGTACGCGTCGCCGCCAACCTGTTCGCCGCCGGAGGCGAAACCACCGTGCGACTCCTGGGCAGCGCAGTACAGATCATCGCCGAGAACGCAGAGATCCAGCAACGCCTCCGTGCTTGCCCGGACCTGATCCCGAACTTCATCGAGGAGTGCCTGCGCTACGAGAGCCCGATCCGAGGCGACTTCCGCCTCGTCAAGCAACCGGTGAACCTGGGCGGCGTCGATCTGACACCCGGCGACACGGTGATGCTGCTCAACGCCGCCGCCAACCGCGACCCCACGAAGTTCACCAACGCGGACACCTTCGACATCGACCGCGACAACGCCCGCAGCCACGTCGCATTCGGCCGTGGTGTGCACACCTGTCCGGGTGCGCCCCTCGCTCGCGCTGAAGGGGTGTTGACCATCGCTCGACTCCTCGAGCGCACGACCGAAATCTGGATCGACGAGCAACATCACGGCCCGCCCGATGCCCGCCGCTACTCCTACGTTCCGACCTTCATCCTCCGAGGCGTCACCCACCTCCACGTCCGTTTCAGCAGCGAACAGGGCACCGTCGTTGCCTGACCGGGTCAGGCGTGCGGATGCGTGGAGCCCACAGCCGTCTGGTCCGCCGAGATGCTCGAGTTGACATCCTGATCCCGATCAGGTCCGGCGAGCGGTCCCGGCGTCGCAATGGATGAAGCGGCTCCAGTGGTCGCCGGCCCGCCTACGAATGGTTCCTGCAAGTGGGGATCAGCAGGCATCAACGGTTCAGTTACGAGTGAAGGGATCACCAACATGACAAGCGGATCGAGCAAGCGGGTCGTCGTCGTCGGCGCATCGACGGGGTTGGGCCGGTGCATCGCAACCGGGCTGAGCCATCGCGGCTCGTCCGTCTCGCTGCTGGCAAGGCGTCTCGACAAGCTGGAGCAGGCCGCCGCCGAAGCCCACGACAGTGCGCACGTCTTCGTGTGCGATGCCGTCGATGAAGCGTCCGCGAAGGTGGCGATCGATGCCGCTGCATCGGCGATGGGTGGGATCGACACGGTCATCTACGCGCCCGCGGTCGGCCCGCTCACCAGGCTCGCCGACGCGACGTCGGCGCAGTGGATGGACACGTTCGCCACCAACGTGGTCGGCGCCAACAACATCACCCAGGCGGCACTCCCGCATCTGACAGGCTCGGCCGGGAACATGATCTACATGTCGACGACCGGCGCGTCGTACACCGGGCCATGGCAGGGGATGGGCCTTTACCAGATCACGAAGGCTGCCTTGAACCGGCTGGCGGATCACTGGCGCGTCGAGCAGCCGGGCCTCAACTTCACACTCGTCACCGTCGGAGAGTGTCCTGGTGGTCAAGGCGACCGCCAGACCCAATTCAACGCTGACTGGGACAGCGAACTCGTCGGGCAGGTGGCAGCGGACTGGTTCGCTCGGCAGTACCTGAGCGGCGCGTTCATCGACGTCGAACACCTCGTCGACCAGTTCCACTCCCTCGTGACGATGGGCCAATCACTCCAGGTTCCGTCGATGGTGATCATCCCGCGCCCGCCGATCCCCAGCGCCGGAAGGGTCGCACCAACCAACCTCGGCGAGATGGACGAGCAGTGAGTATCGGCCGCTGAGGTAGTCGGCAGTGCCCTTTCCCGGCGGGAACGAGTTGGTGATGCCGCTGCTGAAGTACTTCTGGTCGCTGGTGAGCGTGATGCCGGTGATGGCGTTGGCTGCGTCACTGCAGAGGAACACCAGCGGGTACGCCTGTTCCTCGGGATTCGAACGCATTGACGCCGATCTTCTCGCGGTAGTCGCAAGCGAATCCCAGCCATTGCTGGACCCGCTCCTGCCTCACTGGAATGCATCCTCGAACACACCGCCGGCTCGAGAGCCGAACCCGAATGGAGCATCGACGCAATGATCACCCTTGATCTCACCGGCAGAACAGGCCTCGTCACGGGGGCCGGTCAGGGCGTCGGCCGCGCCATCGCGCTGCACCTCGCAGACGCCGGCGCCAAGGTCTTCGTCAACGACCTCGACGCGGACCGAGCGCAGTCCGTCGTCGACGAGATCTCCGCATCGGGAGGTTCCGGCGCAACAGCGTGCTTCGACGTCACAGATCTCGCCGCAGTTCAGGCAGCAGCCGACGTCGCCCCCCACATCGACATCCTGGTCAACAACGCCGGCAACGCAGGCGCCGCGGGTTTCGGCGGGCGCGGCACGTTCGCCGAGTCGCAACCCGCCGATTGGGAGCCGTTCGTGCGAGTGAACTTCTACGGCGCGATGAACTGCTGCCGGGCCGTGCTGCCATCCATGATCACCAATCGGTGGGGGCGACTCATCACCATCGTGTCTGACGCCGGGCGAGTCGGCGACCACGGAGGTGCCGTCTACGGTGCCGCCAAAGCCGCCGCCGCCGGGCTGACGCGATCTCTCGCGCTCGAGAACGGCCGCTACGGCATCACCGCGAACAACATCTCGCTCGGCACGATGCGCACCCCCGCCACCGAATCGCTGTGGGCCGACCCTGACAGACGCGACGGCCAAAGCCATGATGCGCAACTACGCCGTTCGGCGACCCGGCGATCCCGACGACGCCGCCGGCCTCGTCGCCTTCCTCGCCAGCGATCGCGGCTCATGGATCACTGGCCAGACCTACCCGCTCAACGGTGGATACACCTTCGCGCTGTGAACACACACAAACCACTCGCCGGGGTCTACGTGCTCGACCTGTCGCGGTTCGCGCCGGGAGGTTTCTGCAGCCTGTTGCTGGCCGACCTCGGCGCCGACGTCGTCAAGGTCGAGGCACCAAACACGGGCGACGGGTTGCGCGGCATGTACGGCTCCGGGTTCGACGCAGCACACATCGCTCTGAACCGCGGCAAACGATCCATTGCGCTCGACCTGCGTCACCACGATGCGCCCCGGGTTCTCGAGAAGCTCGTCGCCCAGTCCGCGATCGTGATCGATTCGCACCGTCCTGGCCAACTCGACCGCTTCGGGCTCGGCTACGGCGCGATGGCCCAAGCCAACCCGCCGGTGGTCTGGTGCTCGATAACGGGGTTCGGCGACTTCGGTCCGAACGCCCAGCATCCCGGTCACGACCTCACCTACCTGGGCTACGGCGGCCTGCTCAGCAAGCTTTCCGATCGTGATCCGACTCCACCCGGGACAGTCGTGTCGATCCCACTCGCTGCCACGATGGCCTCGACCGGGATCCTCGCTGCTCTCCACGCAGCCGAACGGACCGGCCAAGGAACACACCTCGACGTCAGCATGACCGATTCAGCGATGTGGGTCCGATCAGAGGACATCGCACGCGCCGCGAACGCCCCCGGCCCCACATGGGGAACGTCCGCGACGCGCAACGTTTACCGATGTGCCGACGGGCGGCACGTCACCGTCACTGCGACCGAGCCGAAGTCGTGGGCGAACCTTTGCGATGCCCTCGGCGATCCGACCCTCGCCGGTCAACGGGTCGGCGGCAACGACGACTCGCAGCTCCGGGCACGCCTCGAGACACTGTTCTCCACGAAGACATCGGTGGAGTGGCTGGCCACCCCTGGCCTCGGCGGCGGAGTCGGACCGGTCAACGACGCCGCTGACCTCGTCGAAGATCCGCACGTCACCCAACGCGGCAGCATGATCAGCCTCGACGGTACTGATCTGCGAGTGCTGGCGAACCCGATCCGGTTCGACCGGTCAACCGGAGACCTGTCCTCCAACGCCACCAATCCGCCCCCGGGCTTGGGAGCACACACCAAGGCAGTGCTCAGGGAAGCCGGGTTCACCGACGACCAAGTTCGCCAACTGCATGAATCAGGAGTCGTCGCCTGATCCGACACATACCCGCTTCGGGTGCGGAGGAGAGTGGTCACGACGGCGGGAGTTGGTGTGGTCCGAGAGTGTCGTGGGACCGCTGGTGGAGAATGTTGGGAGCCATCTTGGGAGCCATACGGTCCGGCATTCGCAGACATGGTCCGGCATGCGTCGGAAATGCGAATGTCGAAAGCCCAGGTAGATCGGCATGCGCCGACACCTACCCGTACGCGACGGACTGGTCGGGCGTCATTCGGGACGTGGAGGCCGGGAGTTCAAATCTCCCCACCCCGACCACGGGCCGTTCCTCATCGAGGAGCGGCCCGTTTCGCGTCCGTGCGACGGTCGTGCGGGCTACGGTCGCCGCCGCATGGACTTCGCCGAACTGCAGGACGTGATCGAGCGGACGTACGGCGATCGTGACCGCGCCCGCGGCGTCTCGGCGACCGTCGCCTGGCTCACCGAGGAGATCGGCGAGCTGGCCCAGGCCGTGCGCAAGGGGTCGCACGAACAGCAGGTGCACGAGTTCGGCGACGTGGTGGCGTGGGTGGCGACGCTCGCCAACCAGCAAGGTGTCGACCTCGACGAGGCGATCGCCCGCTACGCCCACGGCTGCCCGAAGTGCCAGTCGTCCCCCTGCACCTGCCCCTGACTCCGCGTGGTCGGTCAGACGAGCAGTTCGGCGATCTGGATGGCGTTGAGGGCGGCGCCTTTGCGGAGGTTGTCGTTGCTGACGAACAGCGCCAGGCCGCGGCCGCCGGCGACGCCTTCGTCCTGGCGGATGCGACCGACGTAGCTCGGGTCCTGGCCGGCCGCCTCGAGCGGGGTCGGGATCTCGGTGACGACCACGCCGGGAGCCGCGGCGAGCAGTTCGAGGGCGCGGGCGACGCTCAGCGGCCGTTCGAACTCGACGTTCAGCGACAACGAGTGGCCGGTGAACACCGGGACGCGCACGCAGGTGCCCGACACCGCGAGCCCCGGGATGTCGAGGATCTTGCGACTCTCGTTGCGGAGCTTCTGCTCCTCGTCGGTCTCGAACGATCCGTCGTCGACGAGCGAGCCGGCGTAGGGCAGCACGTTGAACGCGATCGGCCGGGCGAACTTGGTCGGCGCCGGGAACGCGACCGCCGCGCCGTCGTGGGTGAGTTCGGCGGCCCGGTCGACGACCTCGCGAGCCTGCTTGTCGAGTTCGTCGACGCCCGGCCAGCCCGCCGCCCGACACGGCCTGATAGGTCGAGGCGATCATCCGCACGAGGCCGGCCTCGTCGTGCAGCGGCTTGAGCACCGGCATCGCCGCCATCGTGGTGCAGTTCGGGTTGGCGATGATGCCCTTCGGCGGGTTCTGCGCCAGCTCACCGTTGACCTCGGCGACGACGAGCGGCACGTCGGGATCCATCCGGAACGCGGAGGAGTTGTCGATCACGATCACCCCGGCGGCGGCGAACTTCGGCGCGAGCTCACGCGACGACGTGGCTCCGGCGGAGAAGAGGGCGATGTCGAGGCCCGCCGGATCGGCGGTGGCAGCGTCCTCGACGACGACGTCGGCGCCCTTCCACGGCAGCGTCGTGCCGGCGGAGCGCGCCGACGCGAAGTAGCGCATCTCGGCGACCGGGAAGTCGCGTTCGGCGAGGAGGCGCCGCATGACGGTGCCGACCTGGCCTGTTGCTCCGACGACGCCGACCCGCAGTGCGCGACCTGTGCTGTTCATGGCGAAAAGACTAACGGGGCCGACGGGTGCCGGGCCGTGGTGTTTCGCTCGTCACGCGCTGCCCGATCCGGCGGCGCACCTGGCACAATCAGAGCGCATGGTGCGGCGATCGTCAACTGATCCCTTGGCGAGCCGCGGGCCAGCTGAGCGAACGCCAGGTGAGCGGCGACGACGTCGTGCGGACGACGGGATGGGTCTTCAACAACGAGACCGGCTCCGAACTCACGCTCGAGCAGTTCGTGGCGACCGGCGACTCGGAGGTGCCGGCGTACCTCACCGTGTTCGGGTTCCGGACGCCGGACATCGACCAGCAGACGCTCGTCGAGATCGGTTGCGGCATCGGCCGGATGACGTGTGCGTTCACCCGCGAGTACGGCACGGTCGTGGCCTGCGACCTCGACGCCGGCTTCCTCGAGCGCACCCACGAGACCGTCGGACGGTTCGGCAAGGTCGATCGGCTGCGCACGATCCACGTCGCCGACGGGCAGACGCTCGACATCGCCGCGAACTCCGCCGACGTCGCGTTCAGCTACATCACGCTGCAGCACTGCGACGCCGACGATGCCCTCGACCTCACCGCCGAGGCCGTCCGGGTCACCAGGTCCGGCGGCAAGATCGCCCTGAACTACCGGGCCCGCAGCGGCTCCGACGTGGTGCTGCTCCCGCTCGGTTCGGTCGCACGGGCCTCGTTCAGCATCCCCGGGATCGGGACGTGGCTGTCACAGCGCCGGACGCTCGCCCGGTTGGGTTGGCAGGCCAACCGGCTGCATCCCGACCAGGTCATCGGACCGCTCGCCGCGCAGCTGAGCGACATCCAGGTGTGGCGGCATCCGAAGAGCAAGATCTCCGGCTACGGCGCCGAGATCAAGACGTTCGACGGCATCAACCCCAACCACTACTGGGTCGTCGCGACGGTGAGGTAGCGCTACTTGCGTTCGGGGAGCGGCGCCGAGTAGTCGACGCCGGAGTCGAGGCCGAACGCGGTGTGCAGAGCCCGTGCGGCGCGTTCCATGTCGCCCGCCGCGGTCACGACCGACACGCGGATCGTCGACGTGGAGATCATGTGGATGTTCACGTCCTCGTCGGCGAGGACCCGGAACATCTTCGCGGCGATGCCCGGCGAGGACTTCATGCCTGCGCCGACGATCGACACCTTGGCGATGTCGTTGTCGTGCGACACGCCGTTCGCACCGACCTCGGCGGCGACCCGCGACACGATCGCTTCGGCCTCGTTCATGTCGGCCATCGGCATCGTGAAGCTGATGTCGGTCGTGCCGGCGATCGACGTGTTCTGCACGATCATGTCGACGTTCACGTTGGCCGCCGCGAGCGGCTCGAACAGCGCCGCGGAGATGCCCGGACGGTCGGGCACACCGAACACGGTGACCTTCGCTTCGGACATGTCGGTGACGACACCGGAGATGATCGGATCTTCCATCGAGGCCTCCTCGTTGGTGACCCACGTCCCGGGTTCCCAGGTGAAGGAACTGCGGACGTGGAGCGGAACGTCATGGGTGCGGGCGAATTCGACCGAGCGCAGGGCGAGCACCTTCGAGCCGGCGCCCGCCATCTCGAGCATCTCGTCGAAGTGCACCTTCTGCAGCTTGCGCGCCTGGGGCACGATGCGCGGGTCGGCGGTGAACACGCCGGTCACATCGGTGTAGATCTCGCAGGCGTCGGCCCGCAGGGCCTGGGCGAGCGCCGACGCGGTGAGGTCGGAGGCACCCCGACCCATCGTGGTGATCTCCTTGTCGGTGCTCACCCCTTGGAACCCCGCGACGACGGCGACCTTGCCGTCGGCGAGCGCCTGGCGGACCCGATCGCCCTTCACCTCGACGATCTTCGCCTTGCGGTGCGTGGTGTCGGTGATGATGCCGACCTGGCTGCCGGTGAAGCTGATGGCGTCGATGCCGCGATCGGCGAGCGCCATCGTCATCAGCGCCGCGGTCTGACGCTCACCGGTCGTGAGGAGCATGTCCATCTCACGGCCCGGCATCGACGTCGACACCGACTGGGCGAGCGCGATCAGGTTGTCGGTGGCCTTGCCCATGGCCGACACGACGACGACGACGTCGTTGCCGCGACGCTTGGTGATGGCGATGTTGTCGGCGACCGCACGGATCCGGTCGGGGTCGGCGACGGACGTTCCGCCGTACTTCTGGACGATCAGGGCCACGGGGACGACACGCTACCTGCCCGTCCCTCCCCCGATCGTGCGGTTCCATCCTCGTTTGCGTCAGGATTTCGGGCGCCCAGGCCGCAGAAATCGCGACGCAAACGAGGATCGGAACGCGTCGGAGGGGCTTCAGGCGCCCTTGACGACGTGTTCGACGACTTCGAAGCTCAAGAGGTCGGCACCCTGGGCGACCGGCTTGGGAGCGTCGCCGCCGTGTCCGGCCGGCGGTCCGCCGGCGTTGGCGTGGCCTTGCCCGAACTCCTGGCTCCCCAGCCATTTCTGGAAGTGCTCCTCGGTCTCCCACCGGGTGTAGACGAAGTAGCGGGTCTCACCCTCGACCGGGCGCAGGAGTTGGAAGTCCTCGAAGCCCTCGAACTGCTCGACCATCTTGGCCCGGCCGGCGAACCGCCCCTCGAGTTGGGGCCCCATGCCCTCGGGGATGCTGATGGCATTGATCTTGACGACGCTCATCCCCCCATGATGCCCGCTCCGCCGCGTCCCACCCAGTCGACCCGGACGCCACGTTCGGCGAACGCGTGAACAATGTGCGCCGCAGCTGCGCACATTGTTCACGCGTTCGGCCGGCGAGGCACGGTGAGGTCAGGGTGAGGTCGGCGAGGATGGCGAACGCGTCGTACACGTCGACGAAGCGGGTGGTCAACGGCGACAGTCCCAAGCGCAGCACGTCGGGGTCGCGGTGGTCGACGACGACCTTGCGTTCGAGCGAGTCCTCCGTGCAGACGCCGAGCGTCGGGATGGTGGAGGGCGACGTGGCCGCCGCGCCTCGCCGGATCGCGCGGCGTGTCGGTGGCGAGACCGTTCGCATCGGCGAGGTCGAGGGCGAAGCCGGTGAGGGCGCGGGCCTTCGCCTCGATCGCCGCGATGCCGGCTTCGGCGGTCAGGCGGATCCCCTCGCGGGCGGCGGTCAGCCCGAGCACCGGCGGCGTGCCGTTGAGCAACCTGGCGATCCCCGGCCGCGCCTCGAACGGGCGATCCATGGCGAACTGTTCGGACTGGCCGAACCAGCCCCAGATCGGCTGCACGATCCGATCGTGCAGGTGCTCCGCGACGTACACGAACGCCGGGGCGCCCGGCCCGCCGTTGAGGAACTTGTAGGTGCAGCCGACCGCCAGGTCGACGCCGAGCGCGTGCAGGTCGACGTCGAGCACACCGACCGCGTGCGAGAGGTCCCAGATCGTCGTGGCCCCGGCGGCCGCCGCCCGTGCGGTCTCCGCCGCGACGTCCGCGATCTCGGCGGTCCGGTAGTCGACCATCGACCGGATCACCACGTCGACGCCCGCGAGGTCGGCCAACCCGTGGCGGACCTCGCCGCCCCGCAGGCGGGCGACGGCCTCGGCGGCGTACCGGTCCGTCGGGAAGTCGCGGTCGTCGACGGCGATCACCCCGCCACCCGGGCGCGACGCCGATCGCGGTCGCGGTCGAGGTCGAGGGCGACGTTGAGCAGTTGGAAGATGCCGACGGTCGTGGACTCGTGGACGGCGACCTCGCCGGGTCGCGCGCCGATCAGCGGCGCCAGTTCGTCGCCGACGGCCAGCGTCAGGTCGAGCCACCCGTGGTCCCACCACGACGAGATGAGGTCGCCGGCCCACTGCTCCTCGAGCACTCGACGCACCGCGGTCACCGTTCGTCGCGGCGTCCGTCCGAGCGAGTTGCCGTCGAGATAGATGAGGTCGGGGTCGGGGATGACGAACTCGTCACGCCAGCGAGCCGAGCGGGTCGTCGGCATCGAGTTGCTCCGCCACGCGGCGATCGAACATCCGGGTCAGTCTCGCCGCCGGTCGACCGCGTCCGACGGTTCAGATCAACTCGATGAAGCTGGCGTGGCGGACGAAATGCTCGTTGGTGAACTCGGCGATCTCGGCGATGCAGCGGAGTTCGGGGCGGATCCACGCCGCGCCGCGCCGATAGCTCGTCGGCGGGATGGGGACGAACGGACAGACGTCGCTGCGGAGCGCACGCATCCGCGCCGTGAGCGTCTCCAGCGTGCGTTGGTCGAACCCGGTGCCGACCCCGCCGGCGAACTCGCAGCGTCACCACGTGTCGGTGTCGGGCACGCCGACGAGCAGGGCTCCGAACGTCGACGAGCGGTTGCCGCTGCCGCTCGTGTAGCCCCCGATCGTCAGCTCGACCCGTTGGCGGTTCTTGACCTTGCGCCAGTCCTTCGAGCGGGTGCCCGGGCGGTAGGTCGAACCGAGCCGCTTCGCCATCACGCCTTCGAGCCCGCGTTCGCGGGTCGCTTCGAGCAGCGCCTCGCCGTTGCCGACGCTGTACGCGGACACCATGCCAGTTGTCGCCCGGTTCGACGAGCTGGTCGAGCAGACGACGGCCGGTCTCGTAGGGGAGCTCGATCGTGTCGGTGCCGTCGACCGAGAGCACGTCGAACAGTTGGAGGACGGCCTGGCGGGCCGAACCCACGCCGCTGTTCTGCACGAGGTCGAACCGGGGCCGGCCCTCGTCGTCGAACACGACGAGTTCGGAGTCGAGCACGACCGACTCGACGCGTTCACCGATGCCGCGAGGCCGGCGAACTCGGGCCAGCGCGCCGTCACGTCGTGTCCAGCCGTGCTCTGCAAGCGCACCGTTCCGCCGGCGATGTGCACGATCGTGCGGTACCCGTCCCACTTGACCTCGAAGGCCCAGCCGTCGTCGGGGGGCAACGAGGTCATGGTCGCCTTCATCGGAGCGACCGGGAACTTCACGACGGCAGGGGCGGGATGCGGGACGACAGGATGCCGCTCGACTCGAGGTCGTCGAGCTTGGCCTCGTCGTAGCCGAGGATGTCGTGGAGCACCGTGCGGTTGTCCTCGCCGCGGTACTTCGCGATGCCGCCGACGGCGACGTCGGGCGCGTCGCTGAAGCGCCACGGGACGTTCGGCACGCGGATCGAACCGCCGCCGCGATCGTCGATGTCGACCACCGCGCCGCGCTCGGCCGCCCATTCGGTGTCGGTCAGCTCACCGGGTTGACGGACCTTCCCGACGGCCAGTTGGTGTTCGGCGAAGATCGACTCGAACGTGTCGGAGTCGGGCACACCGGCGGCGAAGTCGCGGATGATGTCGGCCAACTCGTCGAAGTTGGCGAGACGGTCGGCGACGTCGGCGAAGCGGGGATCGTCGACGAGGTCGGCGCGGCCCATCGCCGCGGCGAAGAGGTCGAACGTCCCGCGTTCGGCCGGATGACCCGACACGACGAGCGAATCGCCGTTGGCGACGGTCAGCACGAGGTAGTCGCCGGGACGGAAGCTGCGGATCCACTGCGGATCGTCGTCGCCCTCCCACAGCGCGTCGTGCAGGTGCTCGTTGACGTACAGCATCGTCTCGGCCATCGAGATGTCGAGCCGCTGACCACGGCCCGAGCGCTCGCGCTGGAACAGCGCGGCGATGATCGCGGTCGCCGCCTCGACCGCGGTGTAGACGTCGGCATGGCTGTGCGGATCCTTGGCGAGGGGACCGCCGCGGGCGTTGCCCTGCGAGGCGATGATGCCCGCTTCGGCTTCGACGACCGGTGCGTAGGCCCGGCGCCGCACCCACGGCCCGGTCTGTCCGTAGCCCGAGATCGAGGCGTAGATCAGCCGCAGGTTGTGGGCGCACAACTCGTCCGGGCCGAGCCCGAGCCGATCCATCACGCCCGGTCGGTAGTTCTCGAGGACCACGTCGACGTGCCGGACGAGTTCGCGCACGACCTGCGCCCCTCGATCGGAGGCCAGGTCGATGCTGATGTTGCGCTTGCCCACGTTCTGCTGCACGAAGTAGCTCGACAGGCCGTTCCGGCGCGGCGTGGCGAAGCGGGTCAGGTCGCCCGCCGGAGGTTCGATCTTGATCACGTCGGCGCCGAGGTCCGTGAGCATGCGCCCGCAGTGCGGGCCCGACAGCACCCGCGTGAAGTCGAGCACCCGGATGCCGGTGAGGGGACGCGGTGCGGTCACCTCTCCATCGTGACCGATCGCGCCATGCCCCCGTCGCATCGGTCACACGGCCTCATCGATCGGTCACACTAGGGAGATGACGCGGATGACCCGCCCGTCCGAACGAGCGCTCTGGCACGCGGTCGTCGAAACGCTGCGCGACGGCGTCCTGCCGCACGTCACCGACGATCACGCCACGTTGCAGGCGCAACGTCTGATCGGGCTGGCGATGTACGCGCGAGATCGCGGTGACGACCCGCAGCCCCATCGCGATCACGCGATCGAGGCGCTGATCGGCGACGATGATCCGGCGGCCGTGCTGGCGGATCCGACCGATCCGCGACGCCCGCGGCTGCAGGCCCTGCTCGTGACCCACCTCGACGCGGATCTCGCGGTCGAGCACGTGCTGCTGACGCACTTCGGCGATCCGGCCGTCCTCCCCACCGATCCCCAGGCGCGGTGACGCCCGACCATGACGCTGACCATGACGCCTGAGCAGCAGTTCCGGCTCGCCGGCTTCCTCAGCGACGCGCTCGGTCGAGCGGTCGAGTTGCGCGACGTCGTCCGTCTGGGGACCGGCCGCAGCCGGGCGATGTACAAGCTGACCACGACCCACGGCGACCGGTTCGTCGCCCGCGTGGAGCAGGGCGGCATCTTCGGGACACGGACGGCCGACGAGGTGCGCTGCACGGCACGGCTGCACGCCGCGGGCGTCCCGGTGGCCGCGGTCGTGGCGAGTGACGAGGTCGGCCACGTGCTCGGCCATCCGGCGTTCGTGATGGAGTTCGTCGACGGTGTCGACACGCCCCCGCCGCTCGACGTGATCGACGACTTCATCCGCCAACTCGACCGGCTCCACCGGCTGCCGAATGCCGGTTCCCTCGGTCTGTCGGGCCGCGATCAGGTCGATGTGTGGCTCGAGCGGGCGAGTGTGGTCGAGCCGTCGCCGCTGTTGCTCGAAGGTGCGGCGTGGCTGCGGGCGAACCGTCCGGCCCACGCCATCGACACCGCGCCGGTGCACGGCGACGCCGGCCCGGGCAATTTCGTCCACGACGGCTCACGGGTGCTCGTCGTCACCGATTGGGAGTTCGCCCATCTCGGCGACCCGGCCGAGGACTGGGTGTACCTCGCGTCGGACAAGGGCCGGGACGCGATGAGCCCGCACGACTGGCGCCGCCGCATCGAGCAGCTCACCGGCTGGTCGGTGTCCGACGACGAGTGGCGCTACTGGGACGCGCTCAACGTGTTCAAGGGCGCCTGCGCGAACCTCACCGCCCTCCCGGTGTTCGAACGCGGCATCACGCCGCGGCCCGACGTCCTGACGGTCGGCACCGCGCTCCACCACGTCTTCCTGAAGCGACTGACCACGATCGTCCACGGCACGTAGTGTGCATGGTGACATGTCACGTGGTGTCTGACCCCTCGTGACACGTTCGGCAATCTCGGCGGTAGGCTTGACGGCACGCTGGTCGACCCCCCGACCGGTGAGTGCATCTCGGAATTTCTCTGCTCCGGTCGTTGCGCTGTTGAGCTGAAATTCGAGGAGTACGAGAAATGACCATGATCGATGACGCCCCGCGCGTCGTGTCCATCCCCTTCGCCGACCTGGGCCTGCCGCCGCGCATCCTGCAACGCCTGGAGAGCCAGGGCATGAGCGATTCGTTCCCGATCCAGGCCGCGGTGATCCCCGACGCGCTCGCCGGCCGCGATGTCGCCGGCCGTGCGCCGACCGGGTCGGGCAAGACGCTCGGCTTCGGGCTGCCGCTCGTGGCCCGTCTCACCGATGCCCGCCCGAAGCGCCCCGTCGCGCTCGTGCTGGCCCCCACCCGTGAGCTCGCCGAGCAGATCATGGGCGAGCTCGCTCCGTTCGCCAAGGCGGAAGGTCATGCCGCCGTCGCCATCTACGGCGGTGTCGGCTACGGCCACCAGAAGCGGGCCCTCGACCAGGGCGTCGAAGTCGTCGTCGCCTGTCCCGGTCGCCTGGAGGATCTCCTCCAGATGCGCGCCCTCGACCTGCGCGACGTCGCCACCGTCGTCATCGACGAAGCCGACCAGATGGCCGACATGGGGTTCCTCCCCGCCGTCCGGCGCATCGTCGAGCAGACCCGCCAGGACCGGCAGGTGCTGCTGTTCTCCGCCACCCTCGACGGACCCGTCGCCAAGCTCGTCGCCGATTTCCAGCGCAACCCGGCACGCCACGAGGTCGGCCCGAAGGGCCCCGACGTGCACGCCGCGCAGCACCTGTTCTGGACGGTCGACCGCGAAGCTCGCGTCGCCACGACCGCCGAGGTGATCAACCGGCTCGGATCGACCATCGTGTTCACCCGCACGCGCCACGGGGCCGACCGCCTCGCCAAGCAGCTCGGCAAGGTCGGCGTCGACGCCGAGCCGATCCACGGCGGCCGCAGCCAGGGCCAGCGTGACCGTGCCCTCGCCTCGTTCAAGAAGGGCTCGGCCTCGGCGCTGATCGCCACCGACGTCGCCGCCCGCGGCATCCACGTCAACGGCGTGTCCGCCGTGATCCACTTCGATCCCCCGGCCGAGGACTCCACGTACCTGCACCGCTCCGGCCGGACCGCCCGCGCCGGTGCCACCGGCACGGTCGTGTCGCTGCTCGAGGGCAGCCAGAAGAAGGACGCCAAGAAGCTGCAGCGCGGCATCGGCATCGACGAACCGATCACCGAGCCCCGCTTCGGCGCGTTGCTCGCCCCGGCACCCGCTCCGCGAGCAGCCAAGGCCGCCCGTACCGACGCACCGCGCGAGGCGCGGGCCGAGGGATCCTCACGGAAGGTCGTCATCGCCGCGCCGAAGAAGGCGGACCGCACGTCGCAGCCAGCGGGCCGGGACTCCGCGCCTGCCGCCCGTGCGAGCGACAACGCGGGCAGTGGCGCCGGCGACGGTGCGGTGAAGTTCTTCAACTCGGGGCGCGGCTACGGCTTCATCACCCCCGACGGCGGCGGCAAGGACCTCTTCGTCCACTTCTCCGCCATCGTCAACGAGGGCTTCAAGACCCTCGACAACGGTGCCCGCGTCGCCTACCAGGTTCGCGAAGGCCGCAACGGCGACGAAGCGTTCGACGTCCGCACGGTCGGCTGACGGAGAATGTCCGTCGGGGACAGACCCCGGCGGACATTCTCTAGTCTCGTGTCGTGTTCGACGACCGGGATCTGATCGAGAAGCGCGTCCAGCGTGAGCTGTGGGAGCGCGTGCTCCCGCTCGTCCATCCCGACCGGCGCCCGCTGACCATCACCGCCGGACCCGACCTCGCCCATCTCGAACCGTTCGCGGCCGGCGACCCCTGGGGACCACCCTGGGCGACGACCTGGTTCCGGCTCGACGGCACCCGCCCCGACGGTTGGGCGGACCGGAGGATCGAGGCCGTGATCGACCTCGGTTTCAACCGCGAACCCCGCCGGCTTCCAGTGCGAGGCCCTCGTCGTCGAATGCAACGACGACGGCACCTGGCGCGCCCTGCAGGGCATCCACCCGCGGCGGACGAACTATCCGCTCGGCGGCTCGACCGGCGACGTGACCGTGCTGCTCGAAGCGGCATCCAACCCGTCGTTCCCCCAGTTCCGGCCGTCCCTCAGGGGTCGCTCGACACCGTCGACGACGTGCGCCGATCTACCGGTTCCGTCGCGGCCGAACTCGTCGTGGTCGATCCCGATGCCGAGGCGCTGGCGTACGACCTCGAGGTCGTCGACGGAATGATGCGCACACTGCGGCTCGACGACCCGCGCCGGGTGAAGTTGCTGCGCGCCCTCGATCAGCGCGCTCGACCGCCTCCCCGACGTCGTCGCCGCGCGCCGGCCGTTGCAGCCGTGGCTCGACGGCGGCGGCGCCGGCGGGTCACCGCTCGATCGCCATCGGCCACGCGCACATCGACACCGCCTGGTTGTGGCCGATCCGCGAGACCCGCCGCAAGTGCGTGCGGACGTTCGCGTCGGCGACGGCGTTGATGGACGACTACCCCGAGTACCGGTTCGCCGCGTCGAGCGCCCAGCACTACGCCTGGATCGAGGAGTCGCAGCCCGCACTGTTCGAGCGCATCACCGAACGGGTCGCGCGCGGCCAGTGGGTGCCGGTCGGCGGCATGTGGGTGGAGGCCGACATGAACATGCCGTCGGGCGAGAGCCTCGTGCGCCAGATCGTCTTCGGCCAGCGCTACTTCGAGGCGAAGTTCGGACAGCGTTGCGAGGAGACGTGGATCCCCGACGTGTTCGGCTATCCGGCGGGGCTGCCGCAGGTCTTCGCGGCGGGCGGGATGCGCCGCTTCGTCACGCAGAAGCTGTCGTGGAACAAGCAGAACCGGTTCCCCCACAGCACGTTCTGGTGGGAGGGCCTCGACGGCACGCGGGTGCTGACGCACTTCCCGCCCGTCGACACCTACAACGCCGAGATCACGCCGGCCGAGGTCGCCTACTCGGCCGGCAACTTCAAGGACCACGGCTGGAGCAGCGTGTCGCTGATGCCGTTCGGTCACGGCGACGGTGGCGGTGGACCCACGAGGGAGATGCTCGAACGGGCCCGCCGGCTGGCGTCGGCCGACCCCCGGGTGACGCTCGCCGTCGGCACGCCGGACGACTTCTTCGATGCGGTCGACGCGGAGATCCGCGCCGGCGCACCGGTGCCCGTGTGGCGCGGTGAGCTCTACTTCGAGACCCACCGCGGCACGCTGACCAGCCAGCTCCGCACGAAGCTCGGCAACCGGCGGTGCGAACGGCTGCTCGTGGAGACCGAACTGTGGGCGGCGACACTCGGCCGTCCCGCCGACGTCGACGACCTCTGGCGTGAGGTGCTCACCCAGCAGTTCCACGACATCCTGCCCGGCTCGTCGATCGCGTGGGTCCACGCCGACGCCGAAGCCGTGTTCGCCCGCGTCGCCGAGGAACTCGAGACGCGCTCGCCGCGCTCCTCACCGAACTCGCGCCGCACGGTCGGTCGGTCGCCAACCCGGCCGATGCGCCGGTCGACGGCGTGGTGGTGCTCGACGTGCCCGACGCTCCCGACGCCGACGTCGCCGGCGGGCAGCGCCTCACCGACGGTCACCTCGCGGTGGTGGCGTCCGTCCCGGCGCTCGGCGTGGCGGCGCTCGAGTCGCAGCCGATCGACGATCGCGTCGTGTGCACCGAGTCGTCGATGACGAACTCGCGCCTGGCGGTCCGCTGGGACCACGCCGGCAACCTCTGCTCGATCATCGATCTCGCGCGGGCCCGCGAGCTGCTCCCGACGGGAACGCTCGGCGCCGTGCTCGAGCTGGCGCCCGATCATCCGGTCGAGTACGACGCGTGGGATCTCGAGACGTGGACACGCGCCGACGCGACGCCGCTCACGGACGGGCGCGACGTGACCGTCGAGGTCACCGATCGCGGGCCGCTCGTCGGGCGCGTCGCCGTCCGGCGGACGTTCGGCCCGTCGTCGAGCACCGTCACGTACGAACTCGCTGCGGGCAGTCCGGTGCTGCTCGTCCACGTCGAGTTCGACTGGCACCACGATGAACATCTGCTGTCGATGGCGTTCCCGCTCGACGTGCGCGCCGACACCGCGCGCTGCGACGTGCAGTTCGGCACGGTGGCGCGCCCGACCCATCCGTCGAACTCGTGGGACGCCGCCAAGTTCGAGGTGTGCGCCCACCGGTTCGTCGACGTGTCCGAGCCCGACTTCGGTGTGGCGATCCTGAACGACGGCCGCTACGGCCACTGCGTGTTCGACGGCGCGGTCCGCGTCAGCCTGGCGCGGGCCGCGAAGTATCCCGATCCCGGCGCCGATCACGGTCGTCACCGGGTGACGCTGGCGGTGCTGCCGCACGGCGGCGATCCCGCCCTCGTGCGCGACGTCGCCGCCCGCCTGAACTCGCCGGTTCGTGTGATCGGGGCCGACGGATCGTGCACCGGTGCCTGGCACCGCTGCACGACCCGCGCCGGTGGTCAGCGTGCGCGGCCAGTGCGGCCGGGTCGGCGGGGGTGCAGATCGACGCCGTCAAGCTGGCCGACGACGGCTCCGGCGATCTCGTCGTGCGCTTCCACGAGGCGGTCGGGAACCGGACGGCGCTCGACGTACGGGCCGATCGGCGGGTCGTCGCGGCGTGGCATTGCAACCTGCTCGAGGAGCCCACCGGCGCCGAGGAGGTCGGCGACGGCATCGTGACCTTGACCGTGCGGCCGTTCCAGCTCGTGACGTTGCGCCTGCGGCGTGGCGAGGCGTTCGACGGCCGGGCACTGTGACCCCCGGGTGGACCGGCGGGAACCGGCGGGGCTTGATCAGCCGGCGCGCAGGTGTTGCAGGGCCGCCGTGGCGTACAGGGAGATGCCGGTGGTCATCGCCGACTCGTCGAAGTACACGCGGTTCGAGTGGTTCGGCGCGGCCGTCATCGGGTCGCGGCCCTCGGGGGTGCCGCCGAGGAACATCATCGCCCCCGGAACGTTCTGCAGCAGGTAGCTGAAGTCCTCGGCGCCCATCACCGGATGCGGCAGCTGGACCACACGATCGGCACCGATGACATCGGCAGCCATCGATGACGCGAACGCGGCGAAGCGGTCGTCGTTCGACGTGACGGGGTAGCCGATCGTCGATGTGCACCTCGGCACCGCAGCCGTGGGCGGCGGCGATCCCGTCGGCCACCCGGCGGATGCCGTCGTGGACCTTGGCCCGCGTGCGCTCGCTCACCGCGCGGATCGTTCCTTCGATCTCGGCGGTCTCGGGGATCACGTTGTTCGTCGTGCCGGCGGTGATCCGCCCGACCGTGACGACCGACGGGTCGAACACGTCGATCGAGCGGGTGATCATCAACTGCAGCGCCTGCACGATCTCGCACGCGACCGGGATCGGGTCGATCGTCCGGTGCGGCTCACTGGCGTGGCCGCCCTTGCCGGTGACGCGGATGATCACGTGTCGGCCGACGCCATGATCGCCCCGCCGCGTGTGCTCACCCACCCGGACGGGATCGCCGAGGTGATGTGCAGGGCGAACGCCGCGTCGACCGGCGAGTCGGTGCCGTCGGAGCGCGCCGGCACGTCGAGCAGGCCCTCGTCGAGCATGAACCGGGCACCGTGATGACCCTCCTCGCCCGGCTGGAACATGAACAGCACCCGGCCGGCCAATTCGTCGCGACGCTCGCTGAGCAGATGGGCGGCACCGGACAGCATCGCCGTGTGCGTGTCGTGGCCGCAGGCGTGCATGCACCCGTCGACGTGCGACGCGAAGTCGAGGCCGGTGTCCTCCGGCATCGGCAACGCGTCCATGTCGCCGCGCAGGATGATCGTCGGGCCGGGCGGCGGATCCCTCGAGCAGCGCCACGATGCCGCTCGTCGATTCGTGCGTGGTGATCGCCAGCGGCAGTCCCTCGAGCGACGACAGCACCTGTTCGCGGGTGATCGGCAGGTCGTTGCCGAGTTCCGGCCACTCGTGCAGCCGGCGGCGCAGGGCGACCGCGTCGTCGAGCAGGTCGGCCGCCTGCTCCCGGACCGACTCGACCATCGGATCGCGCTCGGGCCGATCTCGTTGCTCTCGGGTGGTGCTCATCGGCTGGCTCCCATGGATCCATCGTAGGCATTCCGTTCCGGGCCGTCGACCGCCCACATTGGGGTGGCACGGCGCCATCGGGGCGTCGGACGACCGCGAACGGAGACCGACGATGTCGATGTACGGGGCCAATCCCGACGAACTCACCAATCTCGGCAACACGCTCAGCCGGCAGATCGATGCGATCACCCAGGTGATGTCGGTCGTCGACGGCTGCCTGAACGGCACCACGTGGCAGGGACCGGCCCGTGAGCGTTTCGCCGGGGAGTGGAACGGCAGCTTCAAACAGGCGCTCGGCAAGCTGAACGAAGCGTTCGGGCTCGCCGGCCGGGACTGCGTCGTTCGTGCCGACGAGCTCCGTCGGGTGATGGGGAGCTGAGTACGCCACGAGCCGCCAGCACCTACGCTGGCGCCGTGGTCCACGTCGAGTTCACGATCGAGCCGTTCGTCGAGGGCGATCCCGGATCGCACGTGCTCGCCGCGGTCGAGTCGGCTCGGCGGGTCGGTGTCGACGTCGACATGGGTCCGTTCGGCTCGGCGTGCGACGTGCCGCGCGGAGGACGTCGGCGCGCTCGTCGGCGCCATCACCGACGCGGCGATCGGCAACGGTGCCACCCACGTGTCGATCCATGTCGAGGCCGCGCCGGTCGAGGTGCCGGCCGAGGTGCCAGTCGACGTGCCCGTCGAGGTGCCCGAGTGATCGATCCGAATCCGTTGATCCGCGCCATCCGGCCGGTCGTCGACGCCGTCGGGGCGACGTTCGTGCCGGCGGCCGAAGCCGAGGCGAGCGACGTGCCGATCGTGTGGGACGGTCAGACGATCGTCGCCGTGCGGATGCCACCGCTGCACGGCGCGCTCGACCGGTTGATCGACGCCGTCGAGGCCGAACTCGGCGGGCGGCTCCCGCTGCTGTCGCGCGAGGACAAGCAGCGTGCGGTCCGGCTGCTCGACGAGCGCGGGGCGTTCATCCTGCGCCGCGCCGTCGAGGACGTGGCCGATGCGATGGGCGTGAGCCGCATCACGGTCTACAACTACCTGAACGCCATCCACCGTTGAGCGCCCTGGCCGAGCCGACCGAGCGGTCCCCGCATGGCCGCCGCATCGACGACTTCGACGTCGTCGCCTTCGACGCGGACGACACGCTGTGGCGGAGCGAGGACTCGTTCGACGTCGGCCGAGCAGCGGTTCGTCGAACTGGTGGCGCCGTACGCGCCCGACGGCGTCGACGTGTACGCCGCGCTGCGCGCCACCGAGAAGGCCGACGTACCGGTGACGGGATACGGCGTGAAGGCGTTCACCCTGTCGATGATCCAGGCCGCGATCACCGTGACGAACGAGACGATCCCGTCGGCGGTGATCGGCGAACTCGGCGAGATCGGCCGATCGATGCTCACCGAGCCCGTCCAGCTGCTCGACCACGTCCCCGAGGTGCTCACCGAGGTGGCGGCCGTGTGCCGGGTCGTGCTCATCACGAAGGGCGACCTCGTCCACCAGACCCGCAAGATCACCACGTCGGGGATCGAGCACCACTTCTCCGACCTCGAGATCGTCCTGGAGAAGGACGCCGAGGTCTACACCAAGCTGCTGAAACGGTTCGACGTGCCGGCGGACCGGTTCTGCATGGTCGGCAACTCGGTGCGCAGCGACATCCTCCCCGTCCTGGCGATCGGCGGCCACGCGGTGCACATCCCGTACCACCTCACCTGGGAGCTCGAACGCGTCGACGACCACGACGAGGACGTCATCGAGCTGGCCTCGATCGCCGAACTCCCCGCCTGGCTCGGCCTCCGCTGAACCTCCGTTCGTTCCGGACCCGTCCCCGATGAACGTTGCTCGGTTCACAGGCGGCGGAGGCGGACGCGGTCGACGTGGTGGTCGCCGGTCTTGTGCACGATCAGCGAGGCCCGCTCGCGGGTCGGCGCGATGTTCTCGCGCAGGTTGACGCCCGTTGATGCTCTCGCCAGATCCCGCGGGCGGTGTCGACGGCTTCGTCGTCGTCGAGTTCGGCGTAGATCCGGAAGAACGACGTCGGGTCCTGGAACACCGACGCCCGCAGGGTGAGGAACCGATCGATGTACCACTGCTCGATGTCGTCCTCCTCGGCGTCGAGGTAGATCGAGAAGTCGAAGTAGTCGCTCACGAACTCCTTGGTGTCGTTGCCGGTCTGCAACACGTTGAGCCCCTCGAGGATGACGATGTCGGGGCGGTTGATCACGATCCGCTCGCCGTCGACGATGTCGTAGACCACGTGGCTGTACACCGGCGCCTCGACGACCTCGTCGCCGCTCTTGATCTGACGCAGCACGCGGAGCAGCTCCCGGGTGTCGTACGACTCGGGGAAGCCCTTGCGGTTCATCAGACCCCGCTCGTCGAGCACGCGGTTCGGGTGGAGGAAGCCGTCGGTGGTGATGAGGTCGACCTTCGGATGGTCGGGCCATTGTGCGAGCAGGGCCTGCAGGATGCGGGCGAACGTGCTCTTGCCGACGGCGACGCTGCCGGCCACACCGATGATGTACGGCACCTTCGGAGCGATGGCGCCGAGAAACGTGGCCGACACCTTGTGCAGGTCCTGCGTGGCGCTCACGTACAGGTTGAGCAGCCGGCTCAGCGGCAGGTAGATCGCGACCACCTCGTCGAGGTCGATGTGGTCGTTGATCCCCTGCAGGCGGGCGAGATCCGGGGCCCGGAGCGTCATCGGCGTGGCCGCACGCAGCTCCGACCACTCGTCACGCCCGAAGTCGAGGTAGCGGCCGGGGCGGTGCGCGGACAGGACGTCGGAAGGACTCGACACGCCGGTCTCGCTCACCTGGCGACCTTAGACGCGCGCGCGTCGCGTTCACCAAGGACGACGACCCGTCCAGCTAGCGTCGCCGCGGTGTCGAGGACCTGCCCGGGCGTGTCGTGACGAGCGCCCGCAAGCGCCTCGGCGCCTGGTACACACCGGACGATCTCGTGTCGATGGTGGTCGACCAGGTGGTGACGCCCGAGTTCGTGCGGACCCGGGCCGGCTGTGGCCGGTCGCTCGGTGTGCTCGATCCGGCGTGCGGCGACGGCCGGTTCCTCGCCGCCGTCGCGGAGCGGGTCCGCGCCGCGGGCGGCGAGTGCGAAGTCGTCGGCGTCGACATCGATCCGGCGGCGGTGCGGGCGGCCCGGGAGAACGTGGTGGGCGCCGACATCTCCACGCGGACGCGCTGACCCACGACTTCGCCGGCCGATCGTTCGACCTCGTGATCGGCAACCCGCCGTTCCTGTCCCAGATGGCATCGGCGACGACGCGCGGCGGCACGAGCGCGCGCAGCGGCGGACCGTACGCGGACGCGGCTGTCGAGTTCCTCGCCCTCGCCGGCGAGCTCGTCGATCCGCACGGCGGTCGGGTCGCGCTCGTGCTCCCGCAGTCGATCCTCGCCGCCCGCGATGCGCACCGGACACGGACGAGCTTCGACGCGCGGGCCGACATGTTCTGGTCGTGGTGGACCGGCGAGCGCGCCTTCGACGCCCAGGTGCACACGTGCGTGCTGGCGTTCGAGTTCGGTGCCCCGACGTTGCCCGGCCCGGCGCGGCGTGCCCGGCAACTGGACCGGTCGTGGTCACGTCGCGCCACGACATCCCGTGCGCTGCCGGCCCTCGCCACGCACGGCTGCCTCGCCGACCGGGCGATCCTCAACGCCAACTTCCGTGACGAGTACTACGGCATGGTCCCAGCCGTCGGCGACCACCCGGTGGGCCCGCCGCTGATCACCAGCGGCCTGATCGATCCCGGCCGGAGTCGATGGGGTGAGCGGCCGGTCACGTTCGCCAAGCGGCGGCTCTTCGCCCCGCGCATCGATCTCGCCGCGCTCGACCCGAAGATGCAGCGCTGGGCCGCCAAGCGCCTCGTGCCCAAGGTGCTCGTCGCCAACCAGACCACGATCATCGAAGCGCTGTGCGACGAGCCGGGCGAGTGCCTCCCCGCCGTTCCGGTCATCGGTGTGTATCCCGGGCGCGGCGACACGTTGTTCGGGGGCGGTTCCGGGCTCGGGGACGTTTCCGGGGGGCCCGATCTGGTGTGGCAGATCGCCGCCGTCCTGACCTCGCCGGTGGCGTCGGCGTGGGCGTGGCATCGGCAGGCGGGCACCGGGCTCTCGGCGGGCACGATCCGCCTCGGGCCGGTGCTGCTCGGCGAGGTGCCGTGGCCGGCCGGCGATCTCGACGCCGCGGTGGACGCCCTCCGGAGCGGGCGACGTGCGGGGGTGCGGGACGGCGACGCTCGACGCGTACGCGGTGGAGCCGACGGCCGAACGGGAGGCGTTGCTCACGTGGTGGCTGACGGCGGTCGAACGGATCGACCGGCGGGTGAGCGCCACGACCTGATCGACCGGATCCGCACGGGCCAGCCCGGTGCTCCGGCGATCATCCAGAGCAGGACGAGGCCGACCAGTTCGGCGATGTGCGCGCTCTCCGCCAACGGCCGCACGCCGCCGTAGGCCGTGTCGGTGATCGCGCTGACGAGGGTGGTCGCCACCAGGGCACCGGTGAAGGGGAGGAGGCCGAACGCACGGTGCGGTCGCCACGCGGCGTAGGCGAAGCCGATCGCCAACGCGGCACCGAACGCACCGAGGTGGCGGGCCGTGTGCGTGTTGGCACCGGCCGCGTCGCCGAGCAGCAGCGCCGGGACGCTCTGCACGAACATCACGACGGCGACCCAGGCGAGGGCGGGCCGCATCCAGTGGGCCCGACCCAACCGCGCGGGGCGCGCCCGGGCGACCACGCGCTCGACGAGGTCGGGGACCGGTTCGGCCGGCCGGACACGGACGGTGCGGTCGAGGACGGCGACGCGTTGCGCGAACGTCCGGCAGTCGACGCACGTGGTGAGATGTCGCTCGGCGGCGGCGGCCTCGTCGGCGAATGCCTCGCCGTCGAGTCGGGCCGACAACACCTCGCGGACAGCGTCGCATTCCATGTCCGCAAGGTCGGCGGGAGTGGGGATTTGGTTCCCGTCCTGCGACACTGCAGGGCCATGGATCACCTGACGAGGCTGCTCGTTGCAGCGCCGCGACGGCGATCGACGGGCACTGGAACGCTTCATCGCCGAGACCCAGGCCGACGTGTGGCGGGTCTGTCGCTACCTGGGCGATCTCGACGATGCCGACGACCTCGCCCAGGAGACCTACGAGCGGGCGATCGCCGCGATCCACCGCTACCGCGCCGACGGATCTGCCCGTGGCTGGCTGTTGACGATCGCCCGACGGACCTGTGTCGATCACACCCGCCGCGCCGTTCGGCGGCGTCGCCTGCATCGACAGGCGATCCACGAAGCGGGCGCCGGATCGACGGACGGCGCGCTGATCGCCGCCGACCCGAGCGGACGCGTCGATCTCGAGTCGTTGCTCGAGCGGCTCGACGACGACCGGCGGGCCGCGTTCGTCCTCACGCAGGTGCTCGGTCTGCACTACGACGAGGCCGCCGAGGTACTCGGTTGCCCGATCGGGACCGTCCGGTCACGGGTGTCGCGGGCGCGCGGCGATCTTGTCGCTTCAATGGGCGTCGCGTCGATGGACGTGGGGGAGGCCGCACCCGCCGAGGCTTCGGGAACGACTCGCCGTCGCCGAGCGACCTGATGCCCATGAGCGCTGACGCCCGGATCGGTCGCGCCCGGCCGCGCCTCGCCGCGTCGGCTCGGTGGGCAGTACCGCTGCTCGTCGCGGCCGCGTTCGGGATCGTGAGCTGCGGGGGCGCGTCCGACGCCGGCGCCGACGCCGATGGCAGCGGGTCGGTCGAGCTCTCCGCCGCCGGCCAGCGCGGCCAGGAACTCGTCCGATCGAGCGGCTGCGCCGGCTGCCACGGCTCCTCCGGCCAGGGCGGGGTCGGACCCGCGTGGGTCGGCCTGTACGGCTCGGACGTCGAATTGCAGGACGGCACGACGGTCGTCGCCGACGACGAGTACCTGCGCCGTGCGATCACCGACCCGGGCGCCGAGATCGTCGCCGATTCGCACGTCCCGATGCCGAAGAACCGCCTGGACGACGCCCAGGTGGCCGATGTCATCGCCTACATCCGCGACCTGTCGGGCGTCCCTGCGTCCGACGTGCCGCGCACGGCACTGGCACCGGCAGCCGGCACCGGCACGAACGGCGGGCTGTCGGGCATCGTCCGTGAGCCGGCGCCGATGGTCGGCGCGTTGTCGATTCCATCGCTCACCGCTCCGGGGTCCGACATCTCGTTCCAGGCCGCGCCCGGCGGGTTCCAGCTCGTCTTCTTCGGCTACACGCACTGCCCGGACGTGTGCCCGACCACGTTGGCCGATCTCACGGTCGCCATGCGCAAGCTGCCCGAGTCCGACGCGGCCAGGGTCGACACCGTGATGGTCACCGTCGACCCCGATCGGGATCTCGACGTGCTCGCCGGATACGTGCAGAGCTTCCTGCCTGCCGGGCAGGCCGGCGGGACCGCTGATCCGGCCCGGCTGCAGACGATCGCCGATGCGTTCGGGGCCTCCTACGCCGTCACCACCGACGAAGATGGCGCGGTCGAGGTGGCGCACACGGGCTTCGTCTACGTGGTCGACGACCAGGGTCGACTCGTGCTCACCTGGCCGTTCGGGACCACGTCGGACGACGATGGCCAGCGACCTGGCGATCCTGTTCGCCTCCGGCCCGACCACCACCGAAACGGGATGACGATGCCGCGCCACCCACGCCCTCATTCCTCGTTTGCGTCGGAATTTTCGGGGAGCGGGCCTCAGAAATGCTGACACAAACGGGATTTGGGGGGCGCCGACGTCTGATCGGTGTCGTCGTGTTGGCGGGAGCGGTGTGCCTCGGGGCGTGCGGCAGCGACGACGCCGCGGGCGCCCCGGCGATCTCCGTGGTCGACTCGCTCGCTGCGGCGACGTACGAGTACACGATTCCGCCGGGGGCCGGCGCCGCGCTCGACGCGGGCGAGCCCCTGGACATCCTCCCGGCCGAACTGGACGCCCATGTGGGCGACACGATCCGCATCGTGAACCACGACGATCGTGGTCACAACGTCGGACCGTTCTTCGTCGGGGCCGGCGAGACGATGACGCAACAGTTCGCGTCTCCCGGCGACTTCGTCGGGATCTGCACCGTGCACCCGAGCGGCCAGTTCATCCTCCACGTCGAGGCGTGATGCGTCCGTTCCCGCGTCGCGTGTCGCATCGGTCGCCGCCGGGGTGGTGCTCGCGATCGCGTTCTCCACGCCGGTCTTCGCCGATCCTGCAGGGCCGACCGACTATCGCTCCGAGGTCGTCTCGGTCGATCCGCCCACCGACGACATCGACGTGGAGATCATCGGCGGTGACTCGTTCGTCGCAGCTGACCGCGACAGCCGGGGACCGACGTGGTCGTCGTCGGCTATCGCGGCGAGCCGTACCTGTGGTTCCGGCCCGACGGCACGGTGGCCGAGAACCAGAACGCCCCCACCACCTATCAGAACCGCAGCCGCTACGGCACCGATGCACCGGCCGACGCCGACCCGGACGGCCGCGCCGGACTGGCACCAGGTGGCGTCGAACCATCGCTGGGCGTGGCACGACCACCGCACGCACTGGATGCAGACGACCCGTCCGCTCGGCGCGTCGCCCGGCGATCAGATCCTCGAAGCCGTCGTCCCGCTCGTCGTGAACGACGCGGACGTGGCGGTCACCGTGGCCAGCACCTGGCAGCCCGCACCGTCGCCGCTGCCGGCGTGGCTCGGCGCCATCGCGGGAGCGTCGGCCGCCGTCGGGTGGTGGGCGACGCGCCGTCGCGGCCGAGCCGCGATGCCGTGGCTCGTTCCGCCGGCGGTGCTGGCGCTCGTCGTCGGCACCTGGCAGTACCGGTCGCTGCCGTCGGAGACAGGACCGCGCCTCGTGTGGTGGGCGCTCCCGGCCGTCGCCGTGTCGTGCGCGTCGTCGCCGTCGTCGTGGAGCGGCGAGCGTCGCGCGCCAGCGCCAGGGGGTCTGGTCCGGTGGCGCCCTGCCGGGTCCGGGTCGCGGGTTCTGGGCCGACGCGGCGATGCTGCTCGTGGGCGTCGAGCTGGCGATCTGGGGCGTGGGTCAAGCGCGACGGCCTGTCAGCGGCGCTGATCCCGACGGGCGCGCCGGGATGGCTCGATCGGTTCGCCGTGGCCGCCGCCTTCACGTCGGGCGTCGGTTTCGCCGCCCTCGCGCTGTGGGCGCTGTTCGGCCCGCGGTCAGCGGGTCCAGGGCGGGCTGGGACTGGCCGCGTCCGGGCCACCGGTGAGCACGTCGTAACCGTCGTCGGTGACGAGCAGCGTGTGCTCGAACTGGGCGGTGCGCTTGCCGTCGGCGGTGACGGCGGTCCAGTCGTCGTCCCAGATCTTGTAGTTCACCGTGCCGAGCGTGATCATCGGCTCGATCGTGAACGTCATCCCCGGGCGCATGATGACGTTGGCCCGCGAGTCGTAGTAGTGCAGCACCTGGATGTCGCCGTGGAACTGCTCGCCGATGCCGTGACCGACGAACGCCCGCACGACGCCGTATCGGTACTTCTTGGCGTGTTCCTCGATCGCCCGACCGATGTCGCTGATCGGCCGCCCCGGCTTGACGGCCTCGATGCCGAGCCACGTGCACTCCTCGGTGACCCGCACGAGCTGGCGGCTCTCGTCGTCGACGTCGCCCGACGAAGAACGTGGCGTTGGTGTCGCCGTGCACGCCGCCGATGTAGCCGGTGACGTCGATGTTGCAGATGTCGCCGTCGACGAGCTCACGCGAGTCGGGGATGCCGTGGCAGATGACCTCGTTGACCGACGTGCAACACGCCTTCGGGTAGTGGTTGTAGTTGACCGTCGACGGGTAGGCGCCACGCTCGATGAACGCGTTGTGGACGAACACGTCGATCTCTTCGGTGGTGACGCCCGGGGCGACCATCTTGCCGGCGAGCGCGAGGACGTCGGCGGCCACCTTGCCGGCGATCGCGCATCTTCTCGATGGTCTCGGGCGACTTGATCCGTGGTTCGTCCCACGAATGCACTTCGCCGGTGTCGGCGTAGGGTGGGCGGGCGATGGAGGCTGGGAACCGACCGCATCGGGGACACGAAGCCCGGCATGATCCGACCCTCGGTCTTCTTGTGACAGCGCTTGTACTTGCGGCCGCTGCCGCACCAGCAGGCTTCGTTCGCTGCGGGCAACGTGGTCGGTGCGGTTGCAGACATGGGTTCAGGATAGGGCCTCGGGTCGCAGCATGAAATGGCCCACGTGGTACCACGCGCGCGATCCTCGCCGTCGTCTGCGTCGGCGTTGTGGTGGGCGCTCGGGCGCGTCCGGCCGTCGAGGGCGACGAGAGCGACGAGAGCGACGCTGGCGATCCGGCCGGCGGCGCAGGAACTGGCGATCGTCGCCTCGCTCTACGCGGTGTGGCGGATCGCCCGCAAGCTGCCGCTGGCCACGTCCGACGGGGCGATCGACCGGGCGCGTCAGATCGACGACCTCCAACAGTTCGTCGCACCTGCCGTCCGAGCTGTCGCTCCAGCACTTCGTGATGGACTACGACTGGCTGGCCCGCGCCACGAACTACTACTACGCCACCGTCCACGTCCCGGCGACGATCGCCTTCCTCGTGTGGCTGTTCGTCCGCCACCGCGACCACTACCCGCACTGGCGCAACGGGCTGGCGATCGTCACGGCCTTCTGCCTGTTCATCCGCTTCGTGCGCGTGGCGCCGCCGCGGTTCCTGCCCGACCTCGGCTACGTCGACCTGTCGACGAAGCTACGGGATGTCGGTCTACGGACCCGTCGGCACCGGCGTGTCCGACCAGTTCGCGGCGATGCCGTCGATCCACGTCGCCTGGGCCGCGGTCGTGTCGTTCGGCATCATCGCCGCCAGCCCGAGCAGATGGCGGTGGGTGTTCGGCCTCCAGGTCGTGCTGACGATGCTCGCCGTGTCGGCGAGCGGCAACCACTGGTGGCTCGACGGCATCGTGGCGATCGCCCTGCTCGGGCGTCGCCCTCGCGATCGACACCACCGTGCGTCGCTGTCGGCCGCGAACCGCGACGGGCCGCGCTCCCGTTCGTCGGGGACGGGACTCGCCGGAGCCGAGTCAGCGCGACGCCTTGGGCGTCGGGGAGCGACCAGAGCAGGTTCTCGACGAGGAGTCGTTCGTTCGGGTTCCGCTCGAGTGATTCCAGTGCGTCGTGGATCACGCCGGATCGCCCTGGCGCACTCGTCGACGTCGGCGATCGAGCCGCGGCGCGGTGACGCTGTCGCGGTACGTCGCGGCCAGCGTCGCCAGTCCGGCCCGCAGCTCGTCGGTGCGGTGACGACGGAGTTCGCGCTTGTGGCGCTCCTCCAGCTGCTTGCGTCCGCTGCCCTTCTCGCCGTACCGCGCGATCTGCTCGTCGAGCGCGGCGATCTCCACGCTCGTGGCGCTCGGTCAGCGGCTCGGCCGCGGCGTCGATCATCACCAGCAGCGTCGGCCGCGGTGCGCACGGCGACCGAACCCGTGCCGTTCAACTGGTGCGGGACGTGGGCGAACGCGGCTCGCCGCTCGGCCAGTCGCTCGTCGCTGGCGAGCACGCGGGCCCGGCCGATGTCGCCGAGCGATGCAATGGCGGCCGTGGCCGCTGCCGCCGGGTCGACACCTTCGGCGACCAGGCGTTCGGTGATCACGTCGGTGCCGATCGCTCGGAAGTCGATGCGCACGCAGCGCGACGAGATCGTGATGAGGTCGTTCGGCACGAAGTCGCAGAGGATCAGGAACATCGTCGACGGTGGCGGCTCCTCGATCGTCTTCAGCATCAGCGCCGCGCCCTCGGGCCGCAGCAGGTGGAACTCGTCGAGGATCAGCACCTTGCGGTCGCCCTCGGTCGGTGCGAGCGAGGACAGCCGGACGATCTCGCGCGCCTGCTCGGCCGAGATCGACGGCCCGGCGCGTCGGATCTCGCGCACGTCGGGATGCGTGCCGAGCAGGATCAGGCGGGCGTCGCGCTGGTCGGCGTCGTCACCGCCGGAGATGAGGTGTGCGGCGAAGGCCCGCGCCGCCGGCAGTTTCGTCGAGCCGCTCGGACCGACGAAGAGGTAGGCGTGGACCGGGCCGCGGTCGGCGGCGGCGCGGAGCTGGGCGACGGCACGGTCCTGGCCGACGACCTGGTCCCACACCGAGCCGCCCTGTTCAGACATCGACGGCCTCAGACATCGATCGTCACACCGTGGGCGGCGAGGGCCGACGCGGATCTGGCGGCCACGCCGTCGATCGAACCGATCGCCTGCACCGTGATCCACCGGTCGGGGTCGGCGGCCGCCATCGTCCGGTACCCGTCGAGCACACGCTGGTGGAACACCTCGCCCTCCGCCTCGAAGCGGTCGAGGTCGCGCCTCGACTCATCCGTTCGGCGATCACGTCGTCCGGGGTGTCGAGGAAGATGACGATGTCGGGCCAGCATCCCGCCGTCGCCCATTCGTTGAGCTTGCGTGATGTCGGCCACGTCGAGCCGACGGCCGTACCCCTGGTAGGCGAGCGACGAGTAGACGGAGCGGTCGCTGACGACGGTCCGCCCGGCGTCGAGCGCCGGACGCACGACCTCGGCCAGGTGCTGGGCTCGATCGGCCGCCGCCAGCAGCGCCTCGGCGCGGTCGTCGAGGTGGGCGTTGGTGGTGTCGTGGAGGATGGCGCGCAGCCGGGCGCCGATGTCGGTGCCGCCCGTCTCCCTCGTCAGCACCGCATCGAGGGTCGTCGCGAGGCGCGCCGCCTGCGTCGACTTGCCGCACCCCTCGGCGCCCTCGAACACGATGTACTTCCCCGCACCGCCGTCGGTCGCACCGCTCGCCTCGATTTCGGCAGCTTCGGCGTCGGCTGCTTCCACGCCGCCGATCGTACCGACTCGCTCAGGCGGCGGATGCTCTGCGCACCGATCGGTCCGCCCTATGGTGGCGGCGATGTGCGGGTGCTTTCTCATCTTGGTCGGAGCGATGTTCCCGCGGACCGCGCTGGTCCTCCTCGAGCTGTTCACCAACTGGAACGACAAGGCCTTCGACAGCTTCTGGGTCGGGTTCATCGGGTTCCTGTTCCTGCCCTACACCACCCTGGCCTTCGTCCTCATGGACAACTTGCTCGATCCGATCAACGGGTTCGGCTGGTTCGTCGTGGTCCTCGGGTTCCTGGCCGACGTCGCGAGTTACGGCGGCGTCGCCCAGAACCGCCGGAACGTCGCCGCCTGAACGACGCGGCCCACCGCGAAGTGTGAGCCCTCGTGCCCGATTGCGACCGCTCCGCTCACACTTCGGCAGGTGATCCAGCGGCAAGCGTGAAGTGTGAGCGCTCGTGTCCGATTGCGACCGCTCCGCTCACACTTCGGCGGGCGGTGCGACGGCGGCCGTTCGCTTCGCGGGCTTCTTGGCCGCCGACTTCTTCGCCGCGGGCGTTTCGTCGCGGCCTTCTTGGCCGGCTTCTTGCGCGCCGCCGCCTTCTTCGCCGCCTTCTTCTTGGGTCCGCCGTTGGCGGCGATCGTGTCGCGTCGGATCGCCAGCAGTTCGAACGCCCGCTGCGGCGCCATCGCCTCGAGCCGGTCGCCCTTGCCGAGCGAGGCGTTCGTCTCGCCGTCGGTGACGTACACCCCGAACTTGCCGTCCTTGGCCACGACGGCGCGCTCGCTGACGGGGTCGGTGCCGAACTCGCGCAGCGGGCCCTTGGCGGCCAGGTTGCCGCCGCCCCGCTTGTAGACCTTCGGCTGGCTGAAGATCCGCAACGCGTCGTCGAGCGTGATCTGCAGGAGCTGATCCTCCGAGTCGATGTTGCGGTAGTCGCGCTCCTTCTGGACGTACGGTCCGTACCGGCCGTTGTTGGCCAGGATCGGCACGCCGTCGGCGGGGTCGTCGCCGAGATGGCGGGGGAGCTGCAGGAGCGCCTCGGCCTCGTCCATCGTGATCCGCTCGAGGATCATCGTCTTGAACAGGCTCGACATCTTCGGCTTCTCGAGCCCCGGCGGCGGATCGTCGTGGTCGCCCCACTGCACGTACGGGCCGTAGCGGCCGTTCTTGGCGTACACCGGGATAGCCGTCGAGCTCGCCGATCGGCTCGTCGCTCTTCGGCGCGGCGAGCAGCTCGATCGCCTTGGCGACCGTCAGCTCGTCGGGGGTCAGGTCGTCGGGGACGCTGGCGGTGTCGTCGCCGCGCTTGACGTACGGCCCGTACTTGCCGGGCTTGACGACGATCAGCTCGCCGGCCTCGTCGAGGCCGAGCGGGAACGTGTTGATCTCGGCGGCGTCGATCTCGTCGAGGTTCTCCTCGACGAGACGCTTCAGTCCGCGCAGCGCGTCGTCGCCGACCCCGGCCTCGGCGCGATCGGCCGGCGTGTCGCCGTCGCCGGTGTCGCCGAAGTAGAAGCGCTTGAGCCACTGGTCCTTCGCCTGGTCGCCGCGGGCGATCGCGTCGAGGTCTTCGTCGATCGAGGCGGTGAAGTCGTAGTCGACCAACGCGTCGAAGTGTTCCTCGAGCAGCCGGATGACGGCGAAGGCGGTCCACGTCGGCACGAGCGCCTGGCCCTTCTTCCACACGTACCCGCGATCCTGGATCGTCTGGATGATCGACGCCCAGGTCGAGGGCCGACCGATGCCGAGTTCCTCGAGCCGCTTGACGAGCGACGCCTCGGTGTACCGGGCCGGCGGCGACGTGGTGTGGCCCTCGGGCGTGATCGACTCGATCGGCACGACGTCGCCCTCGGCGAGCGGCGGCAGCAGCGCCTCCTGCTCGGCGTCGCCGTCGGCCGCCGCGTCGCGGGCCTCGCCCCGCGCCGCGTAGACGGCCCGGTAGCCGGGGAACGTGATCGTCGTGCCGGAGGCGGCGAACTCGCAGTCGGTCAACTCGCCGGTGGATCGGTCGACGGCGTCGGCGCCGAGGCGCACGCTGACGGTGACGCCGGTCGCGTCGGCCATCTGCGACGCCAGCGTGCGCTGCCAGATCATCCGGTAGAGCGCGAGGTCCTGGCTGTTGAGTTCGCCGCTGACCTGCGGGGGAGTGCGGTACGGGGTGGTGGGGCGGATCGCCTCGTGGGCCTCCTGCGCGTTCTTCACCTTCGACGAGTACTGCTTCGGCGACGGGCTGAGGTACTGCTGGCCGTACTGGCTCGTGACCGCCGCCCGGGTCGCCTGCATCGCCTCGTCGGACAGCACGACGTTGTCGGTACGCATGTAGGTGATGTAGCCACGCTCGTACAGGCCCTGGGCGACGCGCATCACCTGCGACGACGACATCCGCAGCTTGCGGCCACCCTCCTGCTGCAGGGTCGAGGTCATGAACGGCGCCTTCGGCGACGAGCGGTACGGCTTCTCCTCGACGGAGCGGACCGTGAACGGCACGTCGGCGAGACCGTCGGCGAGCCCGCGGGCGCGGGCCTCGTCGAGCGCGACGGCCTTGGCCGACACGTTGCCGAGGTCGTCGAAGTCCTTGCCGGTGGCCACCTTGGTGCCGTTGACGCTGACGAGCTTGGCGGTGAAGCTCGGCGCGGTCGCGGTGAGCGCGTCGATGTCCCAGTAGTCGGCCGAGACGAACGCGATCCGCTCGCGCTCCCGCTCGCACGATGAGGCGGACCGACGGGCTCTGCACGCGACCCGCCGACAGGCCGCGGTTGACGCGGCGCCAGAGCACCGGCGACACCTCGTAGCCGTACAGCCGGTCGAGGATGCGGCGGGTCTCGGCGGCGTCGACGAGGCCGTAGTCGAGCGAGCGCGGGTTGTTGACGGCGTGGTCGATCGCCGACTTGGTGATCTCGTGGAACACCATCCGCTTCACGGGCACCTTGGGCTTGAGGTACTCGAGGAGGTGCCACGAGATGGCTTCGCCCTCGCGGTCTTCGTCGGTCGCGAGATAGAGCTCGGAGGCGTCCTTGAGCGCCGCCCGCAGCTCCTTGATCACCGTCTTGCCGCGTTCGGTCAGCTCGTAGGTCGGCTTGAAGCCGTTGTCGACATCGATGTTCAGACCCTTCGACGGCAGGTCGGCGACGTGGCCGACCGAGGCGCGCACGTCGTAGTCGTTGCCGAGGAACTTCGACAGCGTCTTGGCTTTCGCTGGCGACTCCACGACGACGAGGGGCTTGGGCATCGGTGCCTTTCGCTAGAGGACGGGGCTGCGTTTGTCAAGCGCAGTGTGCCGGAACTTCACCCCGATCCGCATTTCGCGCCCGATCGACCCGGCCCCCGTCGTCGCCCAATCCACCCAGCGATGAGCGAACGGCCCACCCCTCGGTCCGTTCGCTCATCGCATGGACGGTCGCGCTCCGACCGATGAGCCAACCGCCCACCCCCCGCGATCAGGGTCCGTTCGCTCATCGCAGGTACGGTGCGGGGCGATGGAGACTCCGTCGTCGGAGCTCGGGTGGGCCGACGATTTCGCACGACGTCGTGGGTGGCCGCTCGGATCGCCGGGCAGTCCCGGGCCGGGTCTCCCGGCTCGACCGCGGCTGGAGCACCGTGATCCGATCGATGGCCGAGGCCCGCGGCGCGGCCGAACCGCTGCGGCGTGCGCAACATCGGCGCCGACGTGGCGGTCGGCGACTGGGTCGTGCCGTCGGACGACGGCGAGCGTGTCGAGCACGTCCTCGAGCGCCGGAGCGCGTTCACCCGCCGGGCGTCGTTCGACGGCATGCGGGCGGTGTCGCACACGCTCGCGGCGAACATCGACGTGGTGTTCCTCGTGCACGCGCTCGGGTCGCCGCCGAGCCCGCGTCGCCTCGAGCGCGAGCTCGTCCTCGCCTACGACTCCGGTGCCGATCCGGTCGTCGTGCTCACGAAGACCGATCTCGTGCCGATCTCGCTCGCCGCTCGCGCCGCGCTCGTCGACGTCGCGCTCGGCGTGCCGGTGCTGCTGGCGAGCGGCATTTCCGGCGACGGGCTCGAAGCGATCCGGTCGTACGCCGCGGGCAACCGGACGCTGACGTTCCTCGGGGCGAGCGGCGTCGGCAAGTCGACGCTCGTCAACGCGCTGCTCGGCAACGAACGGCAGGCGACCTCCGCGGTCCGCGAGGGCGATCAGCGTGGACGCCACACGACGGTCGCCGCCGAACTCGTGCCGCTGCCCGGCGAAGGGTGGCTGATCGACACGCCGGGCGTGCGTGCGCTGAGCCTGTGGCTGTCCGGCAACGGCATCGAGCGCGCCTTCGCCGACGTGTTCGATCTGATGGACAGCTGCCGCTTCCGCGACTGCAAGCACGACCAGGAACCGGGCTGCGCGGTGCAGGCGGCGATCGCCGACGGGCGACCTCGAGCCGGTCCGGCTGCTCAGCCTCGAGCGGCTCGTCGAGGAGGAGGCGGCGCTCGAGGAGGAGCAGCGGGCCCGCGACAAGATCGCCGACAAGCGGTCCGGCGGACGGACCCGGGCTCCCGAGCAGAGCGAGTTCGACGAGTCCGACCGACGGCGAGGCCGAACGAGCCGATCAGTCGAGCGTCCAGCTCGCCGCCGACCGGATCCAGAACGTCGCGTCGGTGACGGCGGCGATCGGCAGCGGTCCGTAGATGTGCGGGAAGCAGCTCCGCGCTGTCCGGCGTCGGCGGCTCGAAGCGGATCGGCGATCCCACCTTGGCCGTGGTCGATCGTGAGCAGCGACGAGTTGGTCGACGTCGCCGTAGAAGCGGTTGGCCGTCGCCTCGACCTGATCGCGGGTCGAGCAGTGGATGAAGCCGACCTCGTCGATGCGTCAGCCCCGGGTCGACATCCGGTACTCGCCGCGTCGCGAACGCCGCCGCCCAGTCGTCGGCGAGGGCCAGATGATGGATCGGCGCGTGTTCGTCGGGCGTGCTCACCCCGACATCTTGCCGCCGGTGAGGGGGGATCGGGCTCGGACCGGCGGGACGTCACGGCGGCTCGAGGGCCATCGTGACGCTCGCGCGGTGGGTGATCGGGGCCGATGAACGCGCCGATGATCGCGACGTCGGTCGGGTCGACGTAGGTGACCGAGACGGTGACCGAGGTGCCGTCGCTCGACGTGCTGACCGCGATCGGCAGGTCGACGGCGCGGTGCGGCCGCCGCGGTCGCCGCGCCCGCCATGTCGGTGGTGACGGCGGCCGCGCGGGCACCTTCGCGGGCGGCCAGCTCGACGGCGATCTCGTCGCGCATCGCCACGGCGACCTGCACGATCGCCAGCACCGCGACGACGACGATCGGTAGCGCCATGGCGAACTCGACGGCAGCCTGACCGTCGTCGCCGCGGCGATCATCCGGACGACGCACGTCGCGGTCAGACCTTGTCGATCGCGCTGTCGATCACCTTGTTGAAGAGGCGGGCGACGCGTTCGGCACCGCCGCCGGCGGTCGCCCAGGCGACCACGAGCAGGCCGACGAGCGCCGCGGCGAGCAGGACGAGCGCGTATTCCGTCGTCGCCTGACCGTGGTCGCCGAACCGTCCACGGCGGGTCGCACCGATGATGCGTCGGTCCACGGTTTCGGTGACGGCGATGTGCAGACGGATGAACATGTCGAGCAGGGCAAGTGTCATGGTTGCTCCTCGGATGGGGATCGGCGCGAGGCCGACGTTCGGTGTGGTGGGCCGCGGCGCGACCGACGGCCGGTCAGGGCGGGATCAGATCCCGAGGCTGAGCGACGAGAGCGCGGCGATCAACGCTGGAGCGATCGCGAGGAGGACGAACGAGGGCAGGGTGCAGATCACGAGCGGGAACGACAGCCGGACGGGGAGCCGCCGCGCGTCGGCCTCGTCGAGGCGCCGCCGTGTCGCCCGCACGTCGACGGCGAGCGATTCGAGTACGGGCCCGATCGGGACGCCGTATCGATCGGCGCCCGCGAGCAGATCGGCGAACGCGACCATTCCGACACCGAGCGCTTCGGGGAGCGTCTGCACCGCCTGGGCGAACGGCTCGCCGCGGTCGAGGCGGTGCACGACCGCCTCGAATCCGCGGCGCACGTCGGTGGGCACCGTGACCGCGAGTTCGCGAACCGCCTGGACGGGAGTGAGGCCGGCATGGATGGTGAGGACGAACATCTCGATCGCGTCCGGGCACGGAACGCTGGACGCGGGCGGCCCGACGGCGAGTAGCGAGCACGGGCCGGAACCGACGCACGGTCCACCACGACGCGAGCAGCGTGCCCGCGAGGAACGGACCGCCGATGACGAACGCGGCGACGGCGGCGAGCGCGGCGGTGGCAGGGCGCCAGACGCGTCCGACCCGACGTCCGGCCCGGACACGGGCCTGATCGGAGCTGAGCTCGCGCACCCGGCGCGCCGATGTTCGCGGCAGCGTTCGGCGGAGGGAGCCCGAGCCGGTCAGCACGGCGCCCACGGACAGCACGATCGGCAACCACGTCACGCCGTGCGCCCGATCGTGTGTCGCATCCACAGCCAGCCGGCGGCGTTGAGCGCCAGCCCGGTCGCCACACAGGCCGCACCGGTCGGTTCGCCGACCACGGTCCGCACATCCGGGTCGGTGGTCAACAGCAGGCCGAGCATCCCGAGCGGGACCACGGTCAGCACGTGTGCCGAGAGCCGTGCCTGCGCGCTGTGCGACCGTCGTTCCTCGTCGTCGACCGCACGGAGGCGCAGCGCCGCGGCCGCTCGATGCAGCGGAGCCGCCGACGCCCCGCCGAGCCTGGCCGACACGGCGATCACCGAGCAGGCTGTGGCGAGGTGGCGGTCGCCCCGGCGGGTCGGCTCGGTGTTGGCGACGATCGACACGGCTTCGGCGACGGGACGCCCTCGTTCGATCGCCAGGCGGATCGGCGCGGTCGCGTCGCGAACGTCCGCGTCGCCGGGCACGGAGTCGACGAGCGCCTGGCTGAGCGATGCACCCGACCTGACCCGCCGCGCCACGTCGTCGCACCAACTGGCGACTTCGCCCGGGCGGATCACCGGACGGGCGCGGAATCGGGTCAACGCGACGTCGACGATGCGGCGTGACGGAGCGGCGGGTGGCGGCATCGATTCGGGTCGAACGACCGGTCGTCCGACGGGCGTTCGTCGGACGCCCGCACCGATCACGAGGACGGTCGCGACGACCAACCCGACGGCGATCAGCTCGAGCGTCATCGCGCGCGCCGCCTCGCGAGTGCCGCCACGACCTCGAGTTGCCCGTGATGCCCGGTCGCCAGCGGCCGCACGGCCGGCCGGATGGTGTCGCCCGAATCGGACGCATCGATCACCTCGCCGATCTCCACGATCGAGCGCTTCCCGGTGCCCGCTTCGCGTTCGACGTGGATGACGATGTCGATCGAGCGTTGCAGCTGCTGCCGGATCGCCGCCAGCGGCCAGGTCGGTGCAGCCTGCAGCACGAGCGTCTCGAGGCGGTAGAGCGCGTCGAGCGGGCTGTTGGCGTGGCAGGTCGACATCGAGCCGTCGTGTCCGGTGTTCATCGCCTGGACGAGCGCCAGCACCTCGTCGCCACGCACCTCGCCGACGACGATCCGATCGGGACGCAGGCGAAGGGCGGCGCGCACGAGTTCGGCGAGGGTCACCGGCGGGGGTCCGTCGGCGAGCGCCGGCCGCGCCTCGAACCGGACCGCGCTGCCCGTGCCCGAACGCCAACTCGCAGGTGTCCTCGATCACCAGCACGTCGTTCGTCGGTCGCCGTGTCGGACAACAACGCCGACAGCAGCGACGTCTTGCCCGACGAGGTGGCGCCGGAGACGAGCACGTTGCAGCGCGCGCGCGAGGATCTCGTGCAGGAGCGCTCGGCCCGCAGGATCGGTGAATTCGCCGATCGCTCGTGCGTCGGACGGGAAGCGCCGGATCGACAGGACGGCACCGTCGACCGCGACGGGCGGCAGGACCGCACACACCCGCGACCCGTCGGCGAGACGGGCGTCGACGATCGGTGTGGTGCGGTCGATACGCCGGCCGATCGGGTGCGAGGATCCGTTCGAGGAGATGCTCGACCCGTTGGCCGTGCAGCGGACCGGCCGACGTGACCGTGCCGCCGCGGTCGACCCAGATCTCGCAGCCGGCGTTGACGAGCACCTCGTCGACCGTCGGGTCGAGGAGCAACACGTCGAGCTCGCCGAGTCCGACGAGGCGGGCCACGGCCTGCTCGCGCGAGGCGCTGTTGGTCGTCGCGCGAATGGAGCGGGAAGGCCCGGCGGACCTCGCCCTCGACGATCGCGTCGACGTCTCCGACGCACGATGCGGCGCGGGCACAGATCTCGTCGAGCACCGCATCGTCTCGGTCGTGGCGGTCGACCGTCGGCATCACGCGGCCACCCCGCGGAGTTCGCGTCCGATGACCCACGGAAGGCGGGCGGCCAGCAGACCGGCGTCGACGGCGCGGGCGATCGCTGGGTCGATGCTCACGACGGCGACGACCGGCGCGCCGAGGCACCGTTCGACCTCGCGGGACCTTCAGCGCCCTGCCGGGCTCGTCGACGAGGATCACACCGGTCGGTCGCACCGGCGAACGCGTCGCCCGCCGCAACGACAGGTAGCAGGGCCGGGTGACGAGCAACACGTGGTCGGCCGACCGCGACCATCGCCGGCGTGCGGCGTCGCGGATCCCGCCGTCGACGAAGACCTCGATCCCGTCATCGTGTTGCCGCCGCAACCAGTGAGCGAACGCGCTCCATCGCGAGTCGTCGATCGGGCTGGCTGGCGGCGGGCTGCCGGAGCGACGGTGGGGGAGCAGGCTCGTGGTCGCGTCGGCATCGACGACGAGATCGCCCAGCTGGTCGGCGGACGCGTCGGACCGCAGCCAGTCGTCGATGCCCGGGCGGTCGGGGTCGGGGAGGCCGAGGACGGCGGGCAGTTCACCGTCGAGGTCGACCAGCAACGAATGGCGCCGGAGACGCAGCGCGAGTGCGGCCGTGACGACCGTGGTTCCGCTGCCACCCTTGGCAGCCCAGCAGAGTGTGACCATGACCATCGCTCCAGTGCCCGGAGGCGGAGGTGGATACATGGGGAAGTCGGTGAGGCGAGAGTATCGACGGCGCCGGTCGGAGCCAACCCGCGTCCGCGGGCCACTGCCATGCCTGCGGTTCGGTGCCGCTATCGTCAGCGTCGCCATCCGGCCGACATGGAGGTGTCCGGGCACCTGGTGGGCTCCGCCGCCTTCAAAGCGGTTGGGACGGGCGATCCCCGTCCGGCGGGTTCGATTCCCGTCCACCTCCGCCACGGCGCCACGCGCCCGCGTCGCGGGTCTCGTCCATACCAATGTCAGGAAACGGTGGACCGGAGCGTTTGCGTAGCGTAGAGTCCCGCTGGGAATTTCGGTAGGACGGACCGAATGGAGTTGGACGGGCTCATGAAGAACACCCTGGGAAGCGGACGGCTGTCCGTGGGGCAAAGACGGACGGGAACGGTCGCCGGCGTCATCGCGCCGAACGGCGCGAGCTGCCATTTCGCGGTGCCCGTGCGGATACACGCATGATCAGGATCTTGATCGTCGACCCCCAAGTCGTCGTACGACACGGGCTCAGCACGTGGCTCTCGGCCATCCCGGATCTCGAGGTGGTCGGTCTGGCGGGCGAGGGGCAAGAGGGGCTCGCGATGTGCGCCGAGCTGCGTCCCGACGTCGTGTTGATGGACATCGCCATGCCCATCCTGAACGGGGTCGAGGCGATCGCCCACATCCGCCAGACCTGGCCGGAGATCGCCGTCATCGCCTTCACCACGACGGTTGACGGTGAGGTCGTGAATGCCGCGTTCGCCGCGGGTGCAATGGGCTACCTGCTCAAGGACGTGACACCAGAGACGCTCATCTCGAGTGTCCGATCGGTCCTCGAGGGTGGGCTCCCGATCAGCCCGATGGTCGCCGCGCATCTGTTCACGGTCACGCGAACGCCCAGCGGCGTCTACGAGACGCTCAGTCCGCGCGAGCGTCAGATCCTCGACATGATCGCCCACGGCGATCAGAACAAGGAGATCGCGCGGGCGCTCGGGATCAGCGACAAGACCGTTCGCGTCCACTGCAGTCATCTCTTCCTGCGCCTCGGCGTCACCGACCGCACGCAAGCCGCGGTGTGGGCGATGCGGACGCTTCGCACGGCCTGACGTCCTCGGACCCCACCTCGCGACCGATGAGGTCGCGCTCGATGCACGGGATGGCGCGTCGTACCCCCCACCGCCCCTGACCAGGACAAATCTTCTGAGCGTCGCGCTACGCGTCGTGATCGTCCGGTCGGACTGAACGCTTGTCCTAGGCGCTGCGTCCCATTGCGACCGCAGCCCGTAGGTCCCATGGTGGAGGTCGGCACGGGTAGGACGCTCTCGACGGATCGGGAGCTCCAATAAGGAGGGCTGCCATGAATCGTTTGACCCCTGGTGTGCGCACTCGCACGGCTCAGGTACTGGCGCGACGAACGAGGCGGAGTTCGCGACTCCGACACCGCGGTCGAGCGCTCGCGGCGATCGGTCTGGCCATGGCGTCGATCGCGGTGACCACGGTGAACGCTCCCGCGACGGCGGCGCCGACGGCGCCGGTCGGCAACGGTTTCGTCGTCACCGCCGGCGACCTGAGTTTCATCCTCAAGCAGATCAAGATCGCCGAGCGCCACTCGGCGACGTTCACGGACGACAACCCCTGCGGCACCCTCATCGGTCCTGCGTCGGACCAGGTTCCCGACGCCCTGACGGCCTACGGTCTGCGCACCGTCGACGGCTCGTGCAACAACCTGTTCCCCGGTCGTGAGACCTTTGCCGCCGCCGACGTGCCGTTCCCGCACCTGGCCGCACCGATCTTCCGCGACGCCGAGCCGATTGCGTTCCAGGTGTCGCCTGACCCAGTCGGCACACCGACGAGCTACAACCAGTTCACTCCCGGCAACGTCGTCTTCGACTCGCAGCCGAGGACGGCCAGCAACCTGATCGTCGACCAGACGTCGACCAACCCAGCGGCGATCGCCGCTGCGGGCTTCCCGGTGCGCAGCCAGGGCAACGAGGGCGTGACCCCGTGTTCGGACCCGCCCGCCGCGAGTGATCCCGCGGACTGCGTTCCGGCACACCAGACGTTGTTCATTCCCAATGTGACGACGGACGTCGGCCTGTCGCCGCCGTACAACTCGCTCTTCACGTTCTTCGGCCAGTTCTTCGACCACGGCGTCGACCAGACCGTCAAGGACCAAGGCACCATTTTCGTGCCACTCAAGGCGGACGACCCGCTGATCACGCTCGGCCACGACGGCAAGCCCAACACCGGCGACGAAGTGCCTCCGTCGAGCGCCTTCATGGTGCTGTCACGCGCCCAGGTCACGCCGGGACCCGACGGGATCCTCGACGATGACCCGGCCACGCTGGATGTCGACGAGAGCGCCGACAACGTCGCCGCGACGAACACCGACTCCCCGTGGGTGGACCAGAGCCAGACGTACACCTCGCACGCCTCGCACCAGGTCTTCCTGCGCCACTACATCGGCAACCTGGCCGGCGCCGACGGGAAGGTCTTCGACGACCCGGCGACGCTGACGGTTGACGAGAGCGCCGACAACACCGGCACGCCGATCTCGGACGGGAAGTTCCTCGGTGGTCTGCCGAAGAACGGCATCTACCCCGGTTCCCCGGATGGCACCGACGGGATCTCCACATGGGCATCGGTCAAGAAGCAGGCAGCGGAGAAGCTCGGCCTGCAACTCGTCGACACCGACGTGACGAACATCCCGATGCTCGCCACCGACCCGTACGGCAACTTCATCCCCGGCGCCGGCACGAGGCCTCCCGCAGTACGTCACGGACCACGGGCTCGTCGAAGGCGACCCTGCGGCCGATGGTGGGAAGGGCGTCCTCGTTCCCGCGGACGTCCTGCACTTCCACACACCCTTCCTGACGGACATCGCGCACAACGCCGACCCGACAGCTTTGTTCGACAGCAACGGCGACCACGTGGGGGACACCTTCCCGATTGCGGACGCCGACAACACCCCGTCGGCCGACTTCGCCAACCAGCCGGCTGGCACTTACGACGACGAGATGCTCAACGCGCACTTCGCCTGTGGTGACGGTCGCTGCAACGAGAACATCGCACTGTCCACGATCCACCAGATCTTCCACTCCGAACACAACCGCCTGGTGAACGACATCGCGACCACGCTCAACGCGAACCCCGCCCTGCTGGCAGCCTTCCAGGCTCCGCACCAGGTGGACGGGACCGGGCCCGATGTGAGCTACGGCTTCGGTGGGCGGCTCTTCCAGGCCGCTCGCTTCGTCACCGAGATGGAGTACCAGCACCTGGTGTTCGAAGAGTTCGCCCGCAAGATGGTCCCGGCGATCCGACCGTTCCACGTCTACTCCCCGGACATCAACCCGGCGATCGAGGCTGAGTTCGCCCACGCGGTCTACCGCTTCGGCCACTCCATGCTCGACGACGACGTGGCGCGCACCTCCACGAAGGGCGACGGGTCCAAGGTCGACAACAGCCAGCCGCTGCTGACGGCCTTCTTGAATCCACCGGAGTACTTCAACAATGCGGTCGACCCGGCACATCCGGTCTACACGCCGCAGGAGGCGGCCGGCGCGATCGTGATGGGGTCCTCTGATCAGACGGGCAACGAGCTCGACGAATTCGTCACCGAGACCCTGCGCAACAACCTGCTGGGCCTGCCGCTCGATCTGCCGACCCTGAACATGACCCACGCTCGCGACGCCGGTGTCCCCCGCCTCAACGAGTTCCGCCGGGCCGTGTTCGCGGAGACCAACGACAGTCAGCTGATTCCGTACACGGACTGGAGCGATTTCGGCCAGCACCTCAAGCACCCGGAGTCACTGATCAACTACGTCGCCGCCTACGGCACGCACCCGACGATCACGTCGCAAACGACGCTCGAGGGCAAGCGCAACGCGGCGCGGGCGATCGTCGACCCGCGGCAGGACGACCCGGCAACGCCGGCGATCAACGAGGCCGACACGCCGCCCGCAGACGCTGCGGACTTCATGTTCGGCACCGGCGACTATGCGAGCGCCGCCGACGGCCGGACCACCACGGGTCTGGACGACGTCGACCTCTGGGTCGGCGGCCTCGGCGAGGTCACGAACCTCTTCGGCGGCCTGCTCGGCAGCACGTTCAACTACGTCTTCCAGACGCAGCTGGAGAAGCTGCAGGACGGTGACCGCTTCTACTACCTGTTCCGCACGCCGGGCATGAACCTGCGCACCCAGCTCGAGGGCAACTCGTTCTCCGAGCTGATCCAGCGCAACACCGAGGGCACCAACACGCTGAAGGCCGACGCGTTCGCCACCGCTGACTGCAAGTTCCAGTTGAGCGCCATCACGCCGTACAGCGGCCTGCCGACCATCACGAACCCGCGGATCACATCGGCGGGGGCGGTCAACGACGATCCGCACCACCGAGTGCGACGAGAACCAGCTGCTCCTGCGCTCGCCGGACGGCACGGTCGCCTACCGGCAGCGCAACGCCGTCGACCCGACCGGCATCAACGGTCAGGCCGTCTACAACGGGACGGGCAGCGCCGACAGGGTCAAGGGCGGCAACGACAACGACACCTTCTGGGGTGGACCCGGTCGTGACATCATCGACGGGCAGGGCGGCGACGACATCGCGCTCGGCGGCGACGGCGACGACATCATCACCGACCTCGACGGTGCCGATACGCCCAAGGGCGGCCCGGGCAACGACGCCATCGACGCCGGTCCAGGCGACGACATCCCGATGGGCAACGCCGGTCAGGACTTCATCAACGCCGGCGCCAACGACAACGAGACCTTCGCCGGTCCTGACAACGACTTCGTCATCGCCGGGCAAGGTGCCGACGCGGTCTTCGGTGACGGTGGCGACGACTGGATCGAGGGTGGCTCCGGCCAGGACCTCCTCCAGGGCGACCACGGTGCACCGTTCTTCGACGACCCCGCCGAGATCGCTCCGGGCAACGACATCTTCATCGGTCAGGTCGGCGAGAACGACTACGACACCGAAGGTGGCGACGACATCATGTCGCAGAACGCGGCAGTCGATCGCAACGCCGGCGCCGGCGGGTTCGACTGGGCCATCCACCAGTACGACACCGTGGGCGGCGACGACGACCTGGCGATCAACCAGCAGCTGGCCGGACTTCCGCTGCCGATCGTCGTGAACCGCGACCGCTGGCAGGAGACAGAGGCCGACTCGGGCTCGGCGTTCAACGACATCATCCGGGGCGACACCCTGAATGCGGTCGCGGGCGGTGCCGGATTCTCCGGATGCGACGCCCTCGACCCGGCTGGCGTGGCCAGGATCACCGGCCTCAACAAGCTGGTGACGGCGTTCCCGTCGCCGCTGCAGCCCGTGCTCGACGCCTCGCCGTTCGGCTCGTGCCCGCTGGTGGGCTTCGGAAGTACACCGACCAATCCCGGCAACGTCTGGGCCGAGGGCAACATCCTGCTCGGCGGCCTCGGCAGCGACCTCATCCAGGGCCGTGGCAACAACGACATCATCGATGGTGACCACTCCCTCAGCGTCGGGATCTCCGTTCGTACGGACCCGACCAACCCTGCAACCGAGATCGGACGCACCGACCTCATGGAGAGCGTGGCCAAGTCGGGGAACTTCGGTACCGGCACCACGGGCATGACGCTCCAGCAGGCGGTGTTCGCCGGCCTGGTGAACCCGGGGAATCTGGTGGCGGTCCGTGGCGTCGACATTCCGACGAGCACGCCGAACGCCGGGGCCGCGGGCGACTGCCCGGCTCCCAGCGCAGACGGCACGGTCCACCTGTTGTCGACGACGAAGAACTGCGACACGGCGCTGTACACAGCCGTGACAGTGAATCCGGCGACGATCAACGCTGCGTACACCATCCGGGCGAACGCCAACGGCAGCATCACGGTGACCGACAACGCGTTCGCCGCCGCTGGCGGCCTCTTCGCCAAGGGTGACGGGATCGACACGCTGTGGAACGTCGAGAACCTGAGGTTCTGCACCGGGATCGACGCGGCGGGGAACTGCAACGCCTTCACCGATCGGTCGGTGGCCCCATCGGCCACGGTGACGCCGACGTCGATCGCCTTCCCGAACACGACGAACGTGGGGGCAACGTCGGCGGCGCGGAACATCAACGTGCTGAACGCCGGCGTGGCCACGCTGAACGTCACCGGGGTCACGGTGACCGGGGCCGGCGCCGCCTCGTTCACCGCCACGCCGGCGGCTGGCTGCACCGCCCTCGCTCAGGGTGCCTCGTGTGCCGTGGCCGTGAGGTTCGCCCCGAAGGCGGCGGGGTCCTTGTCGGCGACGGTGAACATCGCCAGCAACTCCTCGGGTGCCCCACGCACCGTGGCGGTGTCCGGAACGGGTGTGGCTGTCGCACCGACCGCTCCGACGATCGGTACATCCGTCCGAGAGCAACGCGTCGGTCACCGTCAACTGGACACCGCCGACCAGTGACGGTGGTTCGCCGATCACGGGTTACGTGGTCAGGGTGTTCGCGGGAGGCGTGCAGCAGCCAGGCCTCCTGTCCGCCCCCGCAGGCGCGACGAGCCTGCTCGTCACCGGGCTGACCAACGGCACCGCATACCGGTTCCAGGTCGCGGCGGTCAACGCGATCGGGACGGGAGCCTTCTCGGCTCAGTCCGCCGCCGTCACTCCGGCGACCACGCCGGGTGCCCCGACGGCGTTCAGTGTGGTGCCCGGAGCAGCCGGTGGCAATCGGACCGCCGTGGTCAACTGGCAGCCGCCCCTCTCCACCGGCGGTTCGAACATCACGAACTACACCGTGAGTGCCTACCGCGTCACAGCGGGCGTCCCGGCCACAGCACCCGAACAGTCGATCATCGTCGGTCAGGGTGTCCGGAACCGGACCTTCACCTTCACCAGCCCCGCCGGGACCGCCTACGTGTTCGAGGTGATCGCCACCAACGTCATTGGCAACGGTCCGCCGGTGCGGTCGGGTTCGGTGATTCCGCTGTGATCCTCGCCGGCGCCGACCGGTGACCTCGCTCCAGCTGCACCACCGCTGAAGCACAGCACAACTCATCTGGGGGAGGGGCGGTCCGAGCCATCGGGCCGCCCCTCCGGGACGTCTCCCGCAGAGTGACGATCGGAGAGTTGCCGGCATCGCCCGGCGACGAACTGGTCACCATGACCGAAGGAGGTTCCGTCCGGTTCAACGACGCCAACAACGCCGGCGATGTGAACCAACGGATCACCATCGCCGACGTCGTCCTGACTCCCGAGCCAGGACGACGTCGGTTCGGCTGGTGGCGGGGACATTCCGTCTTCCCCGTCACCAGCTACCGCGCCGTTTCTCTTTCACCGGCTCGAGTCGGCACTGTCCGTGGCGACTCGAGCGCTCTGGGTCGGGCGGTGCCACCGATCAGCCGCCGTGGTGGAATACCATCGCCGTGGCCGTTCGCGGCACAGTCTCGATCCCCCCAGCAATCGAAAGAGGAATCATGAAGCGACCACTGTGTCATCGGATCTCACCGCACTGTTCAGCATCAGCATGTTGGCGGCGTGTGGTTCCGACGACGATTCCGCATCGGACGTCAAGGATGCCAACGCCGCGTTCTGTGCGGACCTCACGACCTACGCCGCGTCGCTGACGTCGTTCGCCTCGCTCGACCCGACGGCGGCGACGAAGGACGAGTACAAGGCTGCCGCCGACGACGTCAAGTCCGCCCGCGCCGACCTGGCCGCGAGCCGAGCCGACCTCGTCGGGGCGGAACTCGACAACCTCTCGTCGCAGGCCGACGACCTCGACGGAGTGCTGGCGGATGCACCCGACGATGCCGTCGTCGCCGACATCGTCACCGCTGCCCAGACGCAGATCGCGCAGGTCCAGGCCAGCGCGGCCGCAGTGAACACCGCCGTCTGCACCGCGGGCGGCACGACCACGCCCACCACCTGAGGCTGATCGCACCGCCGGTCCACGCCGGCCCGCAGTGAACACCCAGACGCGGTCTCGGAGGGCCATGGCACACACGACAACTGCAGCGAGCCCCGGACTCCGTTCGGGCAACCCGGCACTCAGCGACAAGTTCATCGACACGCAACTCAGCGCGTCGTCGACGCGTTCGATGTCGGTCGCCGGCGTCAGCATCAAGACCATCGTCCTATTGGTGGTCCTGATCGCCGGCGGCGCGTGGGGCTGGGCGTCGGCGGTCCAGCCGGTCGCCGTCGACCTCGGCAGCGGCTACGCGACGACCACCGTCACGATCCCCGGCGGCTTCTGGCTGGCCAGCTTCGGCGCGTTCCTGCTCGGCATCTCCATCGCCGTTCAGCCGCGCCGCGCCGCGTTGCTCGGGATGCTCTACGCGATCGTGCGAGGGCTTCTGCCTCGGTGCGATCTCGGCGATGTTCGACGCGCAGACCGAGGGCATCGTCGGCGCCGCGGTGTTGTCGACGCTGTGCGTGTTCGTCGTCGCGCTGTTCCTCTACGTCACCCGCATCATCAAGCCGTCCCAGAAGATGGCGTTCGCCGTCGTCGCCGGGATCGGCGGCCTGATGCTCCTCTACACGTTCGTCTTCATCGTGTCGATCTTCAACTGGGCCTGGCTCTACAGCGACAACTTCCGCACCATCGGCATCGTCGTGACGCTCTTCGCGATCGTGCTCGCCGCGCTCAGCCTCGTCCTCGACTTCGGCACGATCGAGATCGGGGTGAGGAGCGGCGCGCCCAAGGAACTCGAGTGGTACATGGGCTTCGGGCTGATGGTCACGCTGATCTGGCTGTACATCTCGATCCTCAAACTGCTCGCGCTGCTCGCCCGCAACCGCTGAGCCACGGGCGACCCGCGGGTCCTCGAACTTGACACATACCGATATCGGTATATGATGGCCGCATGGCCCGCACCGCCACCACCGCCGACGTGTTCAACGCCATCGCCGAGGAGACCCGCCGCGACATCCTCGACGTGCTCGTCGGCCGGCGAGGTCGCCGTCGGCGAGCTGGTCGACGAGTTGGACCTCGGTCAACCGCAGGTGTCGAAGCACCTCAAGGTGCTGCGCACGGTCGATCTCGTGCGCTGCCGCACCGACGGTCGCCGTCGCCTGTACCGGCTGAACGGTCCGGCGCTCGCTCCGGTCCAGCACTGGCTCGAGCGCTACACGGCCGCCGTCAACGAGCACTACGACCGGCTCGACGACTACCTCGCCACGCTGCAACGCACCGCGGCCGTCGACGAGACCGACTCGAACCCCACCGATCCGAAAGCCAGCCGAAGGAGATCCACTCATGACCACCCGCCACGGCAGCGCCACGTGACGCTGCCCTCCGACCGCGAGATCCTCATCACCCGCACCTTCGAGGCGCCCGCCGCGCTCGTGTGGGACGCCCTCACCCAACCCCGCCATCTGCTGCGCTGGTGGGGCCCCGACTACTGCCCGCTCGTCGCCTGCGACGTCGACTTCCGGGTCGGCGGCGACTGGCGCTACCTGTGCCGCGACATGGACGGCAACGAACTCGGCTGGCACGGCACGTACCGCGAGATCGAGCCGCGGCGAGCGCATCGTGTCGACCGAGGTGTTCGAGGGCTTCCCCGACGCCGAGTCGGTGAACACGATGACGCTGACCGAGCACGACGGCGTCACGACGCTGCGGACGCTGGTGCTGCACCCGACGACCGAGAACCGCGACGGCCACGTCTCCTCCGGCATGGAGGGCGGCATGCAGCTCACGTTCAACCGGCTCGACGACCTGCTCGACGCGTCTCGGCACGACCGCCGAACGGTTCCGCCGGGTCGCCGGTCGCTTCACCGACCGGGCCAACGAGGTCCCGCCGGCGGCGTGGGACAACCCGGCGCCGTGCGACGGATGGACCGCCCGCGACATCGTCGACCACCTCGTCACCTGGGTGCCCGGGCTTCTTCGGTGCGGCCGGGATCGAGCTCGCCAGCCGGGCCGCCGGTCGCCGACGATCCGGCCGGCGCGTGGACGAACCTCGCCGACCAACTGCAGGCCCTGCTCGACGATCCCGCCACGGCGACCCGCGAGATCGACGGTGGTCCGACCGGCCCGCAGACCGTCGAATCGGCGATCGGGATGATCGTGCTCGGCGACGTGCTCGTGCACACGTGGGACCTCGCCCGTGCGACCGGGCTCGACGAGACGCTCGATGCCGACATCGTCACCGAGATGCTGATCGGCATGCAGCCGATCGACGACATGCTCCGCCAGAGCGGCCACTACGGCCCGAAGGTGGCGGTCGACGAGGGCGCCGACGACCAGACCAAGCTGATCGCCTTCACCGGCCGCACACCGTGACACCTCCGGCCGGCTCTGACAGGCTCGCGGCGATGGTGTCCGACGATCGACCAACGGCGCGACGGTTCATCGAGCGGCTCGACGCCATCGCCACCGACGCGGAGCGGGTGAAGCTGCAGCGGTACTTCAAGTCGGGCGAGGGGGAGTACGGCGAGGGCGACGAGTTCATCGGTGTCCGCATGGGCAGCGTGTTCGCGCTCGCCGACGAGTTCCGCTCGATGCCGCTCGACGAGATCGAGGCGCTGCTCGAGAGTCCCGTTCACGAGGCCCGCGCCGGCGCCGTGAAGATCATGGCCAAGCAGGCGGCAGCGCACGGCCACCGACGACGACCGCCGCGCGCTCGTCGACCTGTACCTCCGACGCATCGACCGGATCAACAACTGGGACCTGGTCGACCTCGGTGCCTGGGACGTCGTCGGTCGCTACCTGGTCGACAAGCCGCGGGATCTGCTCGGTGACCTCGCCGGATCGGCGAACCTCTGGGAGCGACGCACGGCGATCCTCGCCACGCTGTTCTTCGTCCGGCGCGACGACCTCGACGACGCGTTCACGATCGCCGGACGGCTGCTGGACGACGACGAAGACCTCATCCACAAGGCGGTCGGCGGCGTGCTGCGCGAATGCGGCAAGCACGACCGGGCGCGGCTGATCGCCTTCCTCGACGACAACGCGGCGTCGATGCCGCGCACGGCGTTGCGGTACGCGATCGAACACCTCGAACCCGACACCCGTGCCCACTACCGATCACTGCGGCCGACCGAGGAGGTCCGACCATGACCGTCGACCCGAACTGCACGTTCGTGCTCATCCCCGGTGCCGGCGGGAGCGCGTTCTACTGGCACCGACTCGTCGCCGAACTCGATCGCCGCGGGCACGCCAGCGTCGCCGTCGAACTGCCCGCCGGCGACGAGGCCGCCGGCCTGCCCGAGTACGCGGCGGCGGTGCTCGATGCGATCGACGGCCTCGCGACACCGATCGTCGTCGTCGCCCAATCGATGGGCGGGTTCACGGGACCGTTGGTGTGCACGCACCGACCGGCCGAGATGCTGGTGATGGTCAATGCGATGATCCCGCTACCCGACGAGACCCCCGGCGAGTGGTGGGATGCCACCGGGCAGGCCGAGGCCCGCCGGCGATTCGCCGCGGAGCAGGGGCGCGCAGGTGCCGGACGACCCGCTCGCCGACTTCTTCCACGACGTACCCGGCGGACGTGTTCGACGCGGTGATGGCTCAGCCCGAGCCACGACAGGCGGACGCGCCGTTCGCCCAGCAACTCGCCATCGACCGGTGGCCCGACGTGCCGACCCGCGTGATCGCCGGCGCGGACGATCGCTTCTTCCCGCCGACTTCCAGATCCGCGTGAGCCAGGAGCGCCTCGGCATCACGCCGGAGGTCATCCCCGGCGGCCATCTCGTGGCGCTGAGCCGACCGGTCGCGCTCGCCGATCTCCTCGTCGCGGGCGCCCGCTCGCAGTGAGCGTCGCTGGGCCCGGAACCGGTCAGGAGGGCGCGGCGCGACGTGGAAGACTGACCGCGGGGACCGACGTGGGGGCAGGATGACCGGATCAGCAGTGGAGAGCGGTTCGACGGGCGACCCGCTGCTCGACGAGACGATCGGACAGAACCTCGCCCGCACCGTCGCACGAGCACGGTGACGGCGAGGCGCTCGTGTCGTGCCACCAGGGACATCCGCTGGACCTATCGCGAGTTCGCCGATCGGGTCGGCGGCGCTCGCCCGCGGCCTGATGGCGACGGGTCACGCAGGCCGGCGATCGGGTCGGGATCTGGAGCCCGAACTACGCCGAGTGGACGCTCGTCCAGTACGCCACCGCCGAGATCGGCGTGATCCTCGTCAACATCAACCCGGCGTACCGCACGTCACGAGCTGGCGTACGCACTGCAGCACTCGGGATGCCGCATGTTGATCGCCGCGCCGAGCGTTCAAGACGTCGGACTATCGGGCGATCGTCGACGAGGTCCGTGCCGACTGCCCGGACGCTCGAGACCGTCGTGTTCCTCTGGGACGACGCCTGGGACGAACTCGCCGGCTGGCGGGTCGGCCACGATCGGCCGATCTCGACGACCGTCGCGCCGACGCTGACCGCCGACGACCCGATCAACATCCAGTACACGTCGGGCACCACCGGCTACCCGAAGGGCGCGACACTCTCGCACCGCAACATCCTCAACAACGGTCGCTTCGTCGCCGCGCTGCAGGGCATCACGAGCGCCGATCGGGTGTGCATCCCCGTGCCCTTCTACCACTGCTTCGGAATGGTGATGGGCAACCTCGGGTGCACCACGCACGGCGCGACGATGGTGATCCCGAACGACGCGTTCGACCCGCTGACCGTGCTCGACGCCGTGCGAGAAGGAACGCTGCACCGCCCTCTACGGCGTGCCGACGATGTTCATCGCCGAACTCGGCCACGAGCGTTTCGCCGAGTTCGACCTGTCGAGCCTGCGCACCGGTGTGATGGCCGGGCTCGCCGTGTCCGGTCGAGGTGATGAAGCAGTGCATCGACCGCATGCACATGGTCGACGTGACCATCTGTTACGGCATGACCGAGACGTCGCCGGTGTCGACGCAGACCCTGCCGGGCGACACCCTCGAGCACCAGACCGCAACGGTCGGTCGGGCCCACCCGCACGTGGAGATCCGCATCGCCGATGCATCGACCGGCGAGACGCTCCCACGCGGCGAGACCGGCGAGTTCTGCACGCGCGGCTACTCGGTGATGACGCGGCTACTGGAACGACCCGGAACGTACCGAGGCGGCGATCGACGACGACGGCTGGATGCACACCGGCGACCTCGGCGTGATGGCCGACGACGGCTACGTCAACATCGTCGGGCGGATCAAGGACATGGTGATCCGCGGCGGCGAGAACATCTATCCCCGCGAGATCGAGGAGTTCCTCTACACCCACCCCGAGGTCGACGACGTCCAGGTGATCGGTGTGCCCGACGAGCGGTACGGGGAGGAACTGATGGCGTGGATCAAGCCCCGGCCCGGTGCCGACATCGACCTCGACTCGATCCGCGAGTTCTGCACCGGCCGCATCGCGCACTACAAGGTGCCGCGCTACGTGAAGATCGTCGACGAGTTCCCGATGACCGTGACCGGCAAGGTCCGCAAGGTCGAGATGCGCGAGCAGTCGATCACCGAACTCGGCCTCGCCGCCGCCTCCGCCGTCCAAACCGCCTGACCCGGTACGGGCGGGCCCTCCGTTCGTCCGGACCCGTCCCCGCGCGAACGGAGCCCCGACCCGGTGAGGGCCGAACGGGCGGTGCTCACTATGTTCGTCGCATAGGTACCGACGAATGGAGTGATTGATGGCTGGTCTCGAATCGACCGTGGACATGTTCGACCTGCGGATGTCCGAGAGTGTCCGCCCGCTCTACGACGCCGTGAAGAAGTTCATCGCCGAGGAGGTCGAGCCGATCACGGCCGAGTACTTCCGCCTGGGTGAGAACCGTGCCGATCGCTGGTCGTACGGCGAGGGTCAGCTGGATCTGCTCGAGACGGTGAAGAACAAGGCCAAGGAGCAGGGTCTGTGGAACTTCTTCCTCCCCGACGCCGAGACCGGTGAGGGCCTGTCGAACCTCGACTACGCGTACATCGCGATCGAGCTCGGCAAGAACCCGCTGGCGTCGGAGTCGATGAACTGTGCGGCGCCCGACACGGGCAACATGGAGGTGCTCGAGCGGGTCGGCACGCCGGAGCAGAAGAAGCAGTGGCTCGAGCCGCTGCTGACGGGCGAGATCCGGTCGGCCTACGCGATGACCGAGCCCGACGTGGCGTCGTCCGACGCCAAGAACGTCGCCTGCCAGGCCGTGCGTGACGGCGACGAGTGGGTGATCAACGGCGAGAAGTACTACATCTCCGGTGCCGGCGACCCGCGCTGCAAGATCATGATCACGATGGTGCAGACCAACCCGGACGCCGCACCGCACCAGCGGCAGTCGCAGATCCTCGTGCCGACCGACACGCCCGGCGTGCGAGATCCTCGGTCCGATGCACGTGTTCGGCAAGGACGACGCGCCGCACGGCCACATGCACATCCGCTTCAACGACGTGCGCGTGCCCGTACGAGAACGTGCTGCTCGGCGAGGGCCGCGGGTTCGAGATCTCCCAGGTGCGTCTCGGCCCGGGCCGGATCCACCACTGCATGCGCTCGGTCGGTGCGGCCGAGCGGGCGATCGAGCTGATGGTCGAAGCGGGGCCTGACCCGCGAGGCGTTCGGCAAGCGGCTCGGCAACCTCGGTGGCAACGTGCAGATGATCGCCCAGGCCCGCATCGAGATCGAGTCGATGCGCCGGATGGTGCTCACCGCGGCCAAGGCGATGGACGAACTCGGCAACGCCGAGGCCCGGGTCTGGGTCAGCGCGGTCAAGGCGATGGTGCCGATCCGGGTGTGCGAGATCATCGACAACGCGATCCAGATCCACGGCGCCACCGGCGTGTCGCAGTGGACGCCGTTGGCCGACATGTACGCCTCGCAGCGCACGTTGCGTCTCGCCGACGGCCCCGACGAGGTCCACTGGTTCGTCGTCGGCCGCTCCGAGCTGGCCCGCTGGGAGGAGGAGGGCGGCAACACCTACGACCCGAAGGTCGCCTACCTCAACCGCACCGACAACGTCACCGACGGCGTCTTCTCCGGCCCCTGAACCGAAAAATGGAGCAGATGTCGCGCTCGAGCGCGACATCTGCTCCATTTTTCGGGGTGGGTTCAGAAGAACGTGCCGCAGTAGCCGATGGGGCGGACGGCGAACAGCGCGTCGAGCAGTTCGAGCGTCGAGGCGCCGACATCGACGGGGAGCAGCCCGGACGCGGTGATGTCGCGCCACGCCACCGACGCCCATGTACGCCGTCGACAGCGTGCTGATGTCGACGATGAGGTCGGCCGGGTCGCTGGTGCGCCGCGCACCGCCGCCCGAGATCGCCCAGCGGTCGTTGTTGTCCTCGATCAACGGATCGGACACGGCGATCGTCACGGTCGTCGAACACGGGCCGTACGTGCGGGCGGTGAGGGCGGCGTCGACGTCGAGGAGGCGGACCCACTGTTCGTCGCTCGACCTGGCGCGTCTCGTAGGCACGCACGTCGTGCAGGGCACGGCGGATCGGATCGTTGACCGGTCGCTCCGACGCCCGCCACGTCTTCACGAGGTCGATGTCGAACAGGTACTGCCACAGCGCCAGCTCGACGGCGTCGCTGGCGCCCCACAGGTCGTGCACGGTGCCCGAGCCGTCGAACGCCGTCGCGAACTTCTCGAGCAACTCGGTCTCGTAGTGCACGTATCCGTCGTCGACACCGTCGATGTCGGTGTGCACGGCGACGAACTCTCCCTTGCCGAACGGCGCCGACGCCGGCTCGGTCGCCGCCTTCAGGTAGCGCTTCCACATCCATTCGGGGCGGCCGATCGTGCCGACCCAGCGACGGGCGACACGCTCGTACAGCGCCGGCACGACGTCGAACACCTCGTCGCCGCGGAGCAGTCGCATCGATCCGGTGGCGCGGGCGCCCCGCAGCGGTCGCGTTCGCGTCCGACGTGATGTGCGCCGCGACGAAGTCACCGGCGAGGCCGTACCCGAACCGTCCGTAGATCGGCGCCTCGCTCGCCCGCAGGCTCGCCAGCACGTGCCCGCGCTCGTGCGCCTCGCGCAGGCTGCGCTGCATCAACTGTGTCAGCAGGCCCTGACGCGTGTGCGTGGGCAGCACGCCGACTCGCGAATACCCGGCCGTCGGCACCCGCGCGCCGCCGGGAACCGTCGTCTCGAACCGGAAGCACCGAGGTTGCCGACGCACCGATCGCCGTCCCATGCGCCCAACCAGTCGCCGTCCGTACCACGACGCCTGGCCCGATGCCATCTGCTCGTCGCTCGCCGGCACCGGTGAGCAGCGCGGCCCGGAACGCGTCGGCGGCTGGACGGTACTCGTGCTCCTCGACGGGGCGGATGTCGATCTCGTTCATCCCCGAACGATGTCAGATCCGGCACGCCCCACGGCGCCGGTTCGGGTCGGGTGTTTCCTGTCGTCGGGTATTTCGAGCACCCACGCGCGTGCAGGAATTACCCGACGACGCGAAATACCCGACGGAGGCGTCAGACGGCGAGGAGGTCGCGAGCGCCGGTGTCGCTCGACGGGTGGCGCAGCTTGCTCATCGCCCGGGCCTCGATCTGGCGGATGCGTTCACGAGTGAGGTTGAAGTGCTCGCCGACCTCTTCGAGCGTGCGCGGCTCGCCGCGGTCGAGGCCGAAGCGCAGCTTGAGGATCTCGCGCTCGCGCTCGTCGAGCGGCGCCAGCAGGCGGGCGATCTCCTCGGGCAGGAGCGCGGTGGCGGCCACCTCGAAGGGCGACTCGGCCGAGCGGTCCTCGACCACGTCACCGAGTTCGGCATCGCCGTCCTCGCGCAGCGGCTCGGACAGCGACAGCGGCTCGGCGGCGAAGCGCAGCGCTTCGGTGACCTTGTCCTCCGGCATCTCGACTTCGCGTGGCCAGCTCGGACAGCGTGGCCGGACGGCCGTACTTGAGCTCGAGGCGCGAGCGGGCCTTCTGCAGCCGGGCGAGCGTGTCGCCGGCGTGGACCGGGAGGCGGATCGTGCGGCCGGTGTTGGCGATGCCGCGGGTGATCGCCTGACGGATCCACCACGTGGCGTAGGTGGAGAACTTGAAGCCCTTGCGCCAGTCGAACTTCTCGACGGCGTGCATCAGGCCGAGGTTGCCCTCCTGGATGAGGTCGAGCAGCGGCAGGCCGGACGCCTGGTACTTCTTGGCGATCGACACCACGAGGCGCAGGTTCGACTGCACGAACTGCCGCTCGGCCTCCTCGCCCTGGCGCGCGGTGCGGCGCAGTTCGCGCTTCTTGGCCGGCGTCAGTTCCTTGCCGGCGGCATCGAGTTCGGCGAGCGCCTCGTTGCCGGCTTCGATCGCCTTCGCCAGCCGCACCTCGTCGTCTTTCGTGAGCAGTGTGTACTGCCCGATGTCGGTGAGGTAGAGACGGACGAGGTCTTCGTCGTCTCGATCGACGCGATCTTTGGCCACCGGCAGCTCCCTCAGTGTGGGTCGACATCGGAGCGGTCGGTGGACCGGATCGATGTGATGACGTTGCGAACGATTCTGCGTGCGAATCTGTGTCGATGATCTCGGCGCGCCATCCTCGAGGATTGGCTCGAAGGATCGGCGGACGACGGAGGTCACATGACAGCGGTCACGATACCGACGAGGTCCAGCCGACCAACCCGCGGCGCCGCGGACCGGCGCGATATCGCTGGTCGAGATGACGACGGCGGGGTCTCATCGACATGAGCGATGACGTCGATGATCTGGTCGATGACGTGGAGCTCGTCGTCGTGACGATGGAGTTCGACGCGCTCGAGCGATCGGACCGGCACGACGAACTGCGCAGCGTGCTGTCGAAGTACGTCGTGCTCGCCCGGATGGAGCCGGGCTGTCGCAACGTCGATCTGATCTCGAGCGTCACCCACGAGCGGCGGCATCTCGTGATCGAGAAGTGGGAGTCGCCCGACAGCCAGCGGCGGCACTTCGACTCGGCGGTGATGGTCGAGATGGCGACGGGCTGCACGGGCCTGCTGAGCGCGCCCGCCGCGGATCGACCTGTGGGAAGCGACGAGCGCCCACGATCTGCGCTGAGGTGGCCGATCGACGGTTGGCGACCATAGGTAAGGATCGCGTCAGGAACGCGTGACCTGGACGGAGATGCGCCGGATAGAATTTCCTGACCATGCCAAATCCAGTGTTCAACGAAGAGACGTTCAAAGCGGCGTCGCAGAACAAGAACGGTTGGGCCGCCCCGCAGGCGGGCACCCACGTCGCGCCGGTGCCCGTCACCGACGGCCCGGTCTCGTCGTGGCAGAAGGCCATGACCATCAACGGCACGATCACCGCGTCGATCGTCCTCCTGCTCATCCTGCTCGCCTCGGCGGCGTTCGGCTGGAACGCGGCCGACGGCCCGACGACCGTGCTCGAGAACGGCCAGCAGGTCGACACCTACCAGTTCCCGGCCCTCGGCTTCCTCGGCATCGTCATCGGTTTCATCGCCGTCATCTTCGCGATGCGCAAGCCGGCGCTGGCCAAGTTCCTCGGTCCGGTGTACGCCATCGGCTACGGCTTCGCCGTCGGCGCCATCTCCAAGGGCTACGAGACGTTCTACAACGGCATCGTGCTCCAGGCCGTGCTCGCCACGGCCTCGGTGTTCGCCGTGATGCTCGTGCTCTACCGCACCCGCATCATCAAGGTCACCGACAAGTTCCGGCGAGCGGTGATCTTCGCCACGCTCGGCGTGATGGTGCTGTACATCGGGTCGTTCATCTTCAGCCTGTTCGGCGGGTCGCTGCCGTTCCTCAACGGCGACAACATGGCGATGAGCATCGCCTTCTCGGTGTTCGTGTGCGGCCTGGCAGCGATGAACCTGGCGCTCGACTTCGACTTCATCGAACGAGCGACCAACTCGGGGATGCCGAAGGAGTACGAATGGGTCGCCGCCCTCGGTCTGGTCGTCACGCTCGTGTGGCTGTACCTCGAGATCCTGCGCCTGCTCTCGTACCTGCGCAACTGACCGACGGTCCGACACCGACACGATGTCCGCTGACGATGGCGGCAGCCTCACTCGAGGCTGCCGCCATCGGCGCGTCCGGGGCGCTGCTCGGCGCCGTCGTCGGCTGGCCGTTCGGCCTCGGCGTCCCGTTCGGCGATCGTCGCCGCGGCCAACGGCGCGGTCTGCGGCTGGCGTCGGGTGTACGACTGGCGGATCGCCGAAGGGTGTCGCGCCGCTCGTCCTCGACTCCACGTGGGCGCTGCCGATGACGGCGGCCGGACTGTTCGCCAACGCCGTCGGCGCGCTCACCCACGGCGGGTATCGTCGACGAACTCAGCCGCCGTGCCAACCGCCAGGTGTACCAGCGCGGCTTCCAGCCACGGCAGGGATTCGCCATCACGCTCGGCAACGTGATCAGCGGTGCCGGCGACACGTCCAAGCCCCGTCGGCCGCGGCTGATCACCGATCACGAGGACGTCCACGTGTGGCAGGCCCGGTGCGCTCGGCCCGCTCTACCCGGTGCGTGTACGTCGGATGGATGATCGGCGCCGGCGCGGTCGGTGTCGTGGCGTGGGCGGCCCGCCACCGCGACGAACCGTTCGGCAAGGTCGTCGAGACCTACGCGTACTACCTCAATCCGCTCGAGTGGTGGGCCTACAGCCGCGACGACCACTGGCCGCCGAGCGGCAAGGTCGCCGGCATCGGCTGGAAGCAGCCCGCGGTCCGCCCGTTCGCCCGACGCGCCGTCGAGCGATGAGCGACGTCCCCGTATCCGGGGATCCCGCTCATCGCTGAGCGCGTGGCTCGTCAGGCGTCGGGGTCGATCGCCGACCAGGGGAGGTCGTCGGACGACCACAACCGTTCGAAGTCGGCATCGACGTCGTCGGTGAAGCCGAACCGGTTGCGGTGGTTGTACAGCCAGCGTTGGCGGTTGATCTCGACGCCGAGCCGTTCGAGCCGGCCGTTGACCGACGTGTTCCACGCCGCCTCCTGACGCAGCGACAACGAGTCGTCGTCGGGCGCGTCGGCGAAGTCGGGTCGCAGCCGGTCGTGGGCGCGCAGCAACATCCGGCCGAGCGACACCTCGGCGTGATGCCGGTTGAAGTTGGTGAAGCGCTTCGTGTCCTCGAGCGCGCCGCTCTCGACGTGGATCGTGATCAGCGCGTCGGACGACGTGCCGTCGATCGTCGACGCCATGCCCGCCATCGGCGTCGTCTCGTCGACGACGACGCGGATCGGGTTGGCGAGGCCGATCCGGTCGGCGAGGTCGGCGGCGACGTCGGCGATCTCGTCGGGGTCGTACTTGACGAGTTTGAACTCGGTCGGTGCGACGGTCACCTTCGAACGGTCGGTGCGGGTGGCCATCGCCGCGGGTGCCGCTCAGAACGCCGGCGACCGCGCCGGCGGCCTCCTGGGCGAGCTGCACCGCGGCCTTGCGCTCCGGCGAGCGCGTCGTAGTCCATCTTGGCGATCATCGTCGACCTCGTCGTCGGTGAAGCCGGCGAGCTCACGGAACCGGCGGGCGAGACCGATCGAGCTCTCGTCGCTCTCGCCGCGCGCGCCTCCGAAGCTGAACAGCTTGTCGACGACCTGCTGGAACTCGAGCGCCTTCGCCCGCCGCTCCGGGTCCTTCTCGGTCACCTTGCGCAGCCAGTCGGAGCCCATCTTCACGTGGGTGACCTCGTCGGCGAGCATCCAGTCCTCGCAGAACTCGAGGTACGGGTCGCCGGCGATGTCGCCGAACTCCTTCATCTGCGTGAACACGTCGATCGCCAGACCCTCGAGGGCACGGTTGACACCGGCGAGCCGCAGGATCGGGTCGTTCGAGCAGGCCGCCTGGAACAGCACGGTGTTCTCGGCGAACTGGCCGAGTTCGGTGCCCATCCAGTCGGACAGCTTGACGCTGATCTCCACGTGCCGTGCCTCGTCCCACGCCTGGCGGGCCATGTCGAGCTTGAGTTCGAACGGGATCGTGTCGTTGGTGCCGTCGCCGCTGGCGAAGTCGTGTGCCGTGCGGCCGGCGCCCTCGAGCGCCTGGATCTCGCCCGTCATGATGCCGTGCATCAGCGAGCGGGCCGCGTCGGACGCGTCGGGCCGATCGGGTGTGAGCCGCGCCGTCGCGGCGCGGCTCTTCGCCGACGACCGGGTGCCGCTCGCCGGGGCGTCCCTGCAGGCGCGGCTGACGCGCGTCCTGCATCCGCTCGGCCATGTTCGTCTGCACGAAGCGCTCGTCGCGGGCGAGATCCTCGACGGGAAAGAACTGGCGCATCAGGTACCCCCGTGCTGGTCGTTGCGGTCGTGTCGTCGATGCTCGTGACGTGTTCGATGATCGTCATCCGATGCTACCCGGGCCCGTGATGCCGCCTGCCTCCACCATGATCGCCTCGAGCCGGGCCTGGTGTTCGGCGGCGCGGCGGACGTGGTCGGCGGTGGTGATCAGCGACTGCAGCATCATCTCGCCGTCGCGCCAGTCGTCGAACTCGTCCTGCAGGATGAACTTGATCGTGCGGATCGTCGGCGCGTCGGTGATCTCGCTCGTGTTGTTCTGGTGGTACGTGTAGGCGGCGATGAACCGGGGGATCAGCACGCGGTAGACGCCGACGAGCTTCTCGATCGTGAGGTCCGGCCCCTCCGGCTCGGTCATCGCCTCGATGAAGCGCTCCATGGCGTCGTTGGCCGGGACGGTCAGCCGTTCGGGCTTCATCTCGCGCAGTTCGGGGAGACGCTTGTGCCACAGGTCGGCGTGCCACGCGTGGTGGTAGCAGTGCGTGCCGAGGCGCATCTTCACGTCGAGTTCGGGGATCGTGGCGATCCAGCCGCCGAGCGCCTCGAACAGCTTCATCTCGGTCCACTTGTAGTGGCCGACCCGGCGCGCCGTCTCGACGACGTCGAACGAACCCGGCAGATCGCGCCGATCCCACGGTGCGAACGGTGCTCGTGCCGTCGACGGTGCAGCGGACGGTCTGTCGGTCGTGGACGCCATCGCTCGGACCGCTAGTGGGCGGCCCGCGACGTGGATTGGTCGGACGTGTCAATCAATCCACGTTTGCGTCAGGATTTCCGGCGGCCGGTCGACCGGAAATCGCTGACGCAAACGATGACCGGGCGGGTCAGCGGACCGGGCGGGCGGCGAACCAGGCGGCTTCGGCGGCGCCGAGGTCGGTGGCCGGCGGGCCGCCGGCGGTGTACTCCATCAACATCGCCCGCCACGGCGCCCTCGCCTCGAGCTTGCCGAGGATCGCGCTGACCCCCCACACCACCCGGTCGAGGATGACGAAGCTCGGCGGCATGTTCAGCTGCTCGATCACCGGACCGTGCGGGTCCCTGCACGTCGAAGATCACGCCGATCGTGTCGCGCATCCACTCGCGGGTGAACGTGAACTCGTCGGTGAGGTACGGCGTGTACGGGCTCGACACGTAGTCGTAGACGAGGGCCGGATCGAGCCCGTGGCCGGGCCGCAGGAATCCGGACGCCTCCATCCGCGTGCACGAGCAGCTCGGGATCGCGGTCGACGATGATCGCGTCCATCGTCGGTCGCAGGCTGTCCCACTCGCCCGGCGTCCACCGCTTGACGAGGCCGTAGTCGAGGAACGACACGCTGCCGTCGTGGTGGAACTTGTAGTTGCCGGGATGCGGATCGCCGTTGAAGATGCCGTGCCGGAAGATCGCGTTCTGGGCGAACCGCCAGACGACCTCGCCGGCGCGCTGCTTGGTGTCGTACGACTCGTTCTTGCGGAACTCGTCGAAGCTCATCCCGTCGATCCACTCGGTGGTCAGCAGGTGCTCGGTGCTGAACTCCGGCACGAGCTTGGGGATGCGCACCCACGGATGACCCTGGAAGCGTTCCTCGAACTCGGTGATGTTGCGCGCCTCGAGCCGGTAGTCGAGTTCCTCGCGCATCCGGGCGCGCAGCTCGTCGACGAGCCCCTTGGCGTCGAGACCCTTGAGCATCATCGCCGAGAACATGGCGTACATCACCTCGGCGGCGTCGAGGTCGCTCTCGATCGCTTCCCGGACGCCGGGATACTGCACCTTGACCGCCACGTCGCGCCCGTCGGGTGTGACGGCGCGGTGGACCTGTCCGATCGACGCGGCGGCGACCGGCATGTCACCCCACTCGAGGAACACCCGCTCGGGCGCTCGACCGAGGTCGGCCTTCACGACGCTCGGCGGCGAGCGTCGGCGCCATCGGCGCGGCGTCGGCCTGCAGGGTGGCGAGCGCCTCCTGGGCCTCGTCGGGCAGCGCCTCGAAGATGAAGCTGATGAGCTGACCCGCCTTCATCAGCACGCCCTTCATCTCGCCCAATTCCTTGGCGACGTCCTCGGCGGTGCGGATCGCGAACTGCTGGTCGAGCTCCGCCCGCCGTTCCTCCGGGCTGCCGAAGCCGCGGACCTTCGACACGGCGAACCGGGTCGAGTTGCGTGCCGACAGCTTCCAGATCTTCGCCGAGCGGGCGAATCGGCTCGTGAGCGGCGACGACCTGGCCCGCTGCGCGGCGGCGGCCAGCCCGGCGGCGAGTGCGACCAACGACGCCACCGTCGCCAGCGGCGCGACCGCCTTGCGTTGCATCAGTGGTCCGGTGCGTCGGCAGGTCGTGCGTCGGTGCCTGGCACCGATGCACGACCTTCGAACGATTCGGGTTCCGACCAGTAGGTGCCGTCGGCGAGACGGGCGAGGGTGGTCTCGACGTCGCGCAGGTCGCGCTCGATCAGGTCGAGGTCGGCGCGATCGGCGTCGGCACCTGGTCGCCGCGTGCGTCGCTCATCGGGTTCACCCTAATTCGTCGGTGCCGCCACAACCGTCGCCGCCGCGGCGTGCCGAATAGGGTGGCGTCGATGCCAGACGAGCGGCGATCGGTACGACGCTGGGCCGACTTCCCGCTGGCGATGGCGATGCTGCTCCCGTCGGCGGTGATCCTCGGGGTGTTCGTCGTCTATCCGCTCGGCCGGGCGATGTGGCTCGGCCAGCAGCGGTGCGACAACTTCGGCAACAACTGCGTGTCGAACGGTCTCGACCAGTACGTCGACCTGTTCCGCAGCATCGAGTTCCAGAACGCGCTCGGGGTCACGTTCCGCTTCGCGCTGATCACCGTGCCGCTCGGTGTGCTCTCCGGCGTCGGCCTCGCCGTGCTCGCCGACAAGTACCTGCGCGGGATCGGCGCGTTCCGAACCGTGTTCTCCTCGACGGTCGCCACCTCGGTCGCGGTGGCGAGCCTGATGTGGTTGTTCCTCCTGCAACCGTCGGTCGGGTGCGCTCGCCAACATCGGCGTGGTTCAGCAGCATCTTCCCGTCCGTGAAGGACCCCGGCTGGCTGCAGGACCCCGACACGGCACTCGTCGCCGTCGCGCTGTCGAGCGTCTGGGCCAACCTCGGCTTCACGTTCATCCTCGTCACCGCCGGCCTGCAGTCGATCCCGCGGGATCTGCACGAGGCGGCCGCGGTCGACGGCGCCGGCGGCGTACGCCGGTTCTGGTCGATCACCGTGCCGATGCTCGGGCCCGACGTTGCTGTTCGTCGTCGTGGTCTCGACGACCCGCGCGTTCCAGGCCTACGGCGAGATCGACCTCCTCACCGGTGGCGGTCCGCAGCCGGAGAATCCGACGACGACGATCCCGTACTTCATCTACGGACAGAACTCGCCGATCCGCAACGACGTCGGCCTGCAGGCGGGCTCCGCGGTGCTGCTGTTCCTCCTCCTGCTCGCGTTGTCAGGTCTCCAGCTCGCGGGCATCGGACGGCGGGTGCACTATGGCGATTGACATGACCACCGAGGAACTCGAGCCCGCCGAGAGCTCCTCCGGCGTCGGGATCGACCGCGGGCCGCGCAACGCCGTTCGCGAGTTCGACGAGCCGGTCGGTTGGCGCCGCGCCGCCCGCTACGGGCTGCTCGCCGCGCTGTCGGTGATCGTCGTGTTCCCGATCTACACCACGGTGATCGCGGCGTTGAAGCCCGGCGACGAGGTGCTCGACAACCCGCTCCTGCCGACCGCCTTCACGCTCGACGTGTTGCGGGAGGCGTGGACGTCGGGCCACCTCGGGCGATACCTCCTCAACTCGCTCGTGATGGCGGTGATCGTCACCGTGTTCCAGGTGGTCACGTCCGTGTTGGCGGCGTACGCGTTCGCGATCCTCGAGTTCCCCGGCAAGCGCGTGCTGTTCCTGCTGTTCGTCGCCACGTTGCTCGTGCCGGCCGAAGCAACGGTCGTCGTCAACTTCCAGACCGTCGACGGCCTCGGCTGGACCAACACGTTCATCGGGCTGTCGGCGCCGTTCCTCGCCACCGCGTTCGGGATCTTCCTGTTGCGGCAGGTCTTCATGACGCTGCCGCGCGACCTCCTCGACGCGGCGTCGATCGACGGGGTGGGCCACTTCGGTTTCCTGCGCCACGTCGCCGTGCCGCTGGTGCGACCCACCCTCGGAGCGCTCGCGCTGTTCAGCTTCCTCGGCGCGTGGAACCAGTACCTGTGGCCGAACCTCGTGGTGACCGAAGCAGGACATGAACACGGTCCAGAGCGGGCTGCGGCTGTTGAGCAAGTCGAACGTCGACCAGCCCAACCTCGTGATGGCCGGCACGGTGATCGCCGCCGTGCCGATCTTCATCGCCCTGTTCGTGTTCCAACGCCAGCTCGTCAAGGGACTCACGGCCGGGGCGGTCAAGGGATGATCGCCCGCGGACACGTCGGTCGGCTGGTGGCGACGCTGGCCGTCGGTGCGGTCGTCGCCGCCGCCTGCGGGTCGGGCAAGTCGGCGTTGCAGGCCGGCCTCGACGAACCCGACACCGTGGCGTCCACCGCGTCAACTGCGTCACCCGGCAGCACGTCGCCCGGCGCTCCGGTGTCGACCGCCGACGGTGCGACCGATTCGACCCCGGACACTCCGCCCGAAACGGCCGGGCCGACGACGACCGAGTCACGACTCGCCGATCAGCCCGGCTGCCCGACCGGTGCGCTCGACGATGCGTCGGGACCGGTGGAGATCACGTTCTGGCACGGCATGGCGAACGAACTGGAGACGTCGCTGATCGCCCTGACCGACGAGTACAACGCCAGCCAGGATCGCGTGCACGTCGATCTCCAGAACCAGACCAGCTACAACTCGGCCATCGACAAGTACATCCAGTCGAGCCAGGACAGCCGTCCGACGATGATCCAGTTCCCGGACTACGTCGTCCAGTCGTTCGCCCAGTCGGGCACGCTGATCCCGATCGAGGCGTGTCTCGAGGACAGCGGTTACGACACGTCGGCGTTCCTCACGCGCACGCTCGACGCCTACACGTTCGAGGGCATCCGGTGGTCGATGCCGTTCAACGTGAGCAATCCGGTCCTCTACTACAACCGTCAGATGTTCGAGGCCGCCGGCCTCGATCCGGGCGTGTCGCCGGTCTCGCTCGACGACCTCCGTGCCACATCGCAGGCGCTCGTCGACAGCGGCGCCGCCGGCTACGGCTGGGTGGTCGATTCCGGCGCCGACTCCGGTGGCGGCTGGTTCCTCGAGCAGTGGTTCGGCCGGGCCGGCGAGTTGTACGCCGACAACGGCAACGGTCGCGTCGCACCGGCGACCAAGGTGCTCTACGACGGGCAGACCGGCGTCGACCTGCTCACGTTCGTCCAGTCGATGATCAACGACGGTCTCGCCGTGTCGGTCGGGGGCAACCCCGGTGGCCAGGACGCGTTCCTCAAGATGATCGATCCGGCATCGCCCGGAGCGATGACGATCGGCACCTCGGCGGCGCTCGGCAGTGTGATCGCCGCGCTCGGCGGTGGGATCGCGCCGGGGCTCACCCAGGACGACATCGGGGTCGGGCCGATGCCCGGGCCGGGCGACACCCCCGGCGTGCAGGTCGGAGGCGGCTCGTTGTGGATCGTCGCCGACAAGGGCGACGCCCAGACGGCGGCGGCGTGGGACTTCATCACCTATCTCGTCAGCGCCGAGATCCAGTCGCGTTGGGCGTCGGAGACCGGCTACGTGCCGGTGCGCAGCGACGCCGTCGACATCGAGCCGCTCGTGACGAAGTACGCCACCGACCCGCGGTTTCGCGTGCCGTACGACCAGTTGCTCACGAGCGTCGAGGGTGAGGCGGCGCTGTCTCCCATTCTCGGCCCACAACGCGAGGTGCGCGTGGCGACCGCCAACGCCGTCGCGGCGATCTTCGACGGCGCGGACGTGGCGACGTCGCTGAGCGCCGCGGCCGCCCAGTCGAACGCGCTGATCACCAGCTACAACCAGCGCAACTAGCGCCACCATCAAGCGGGCCGAGGCGGTGCGAAACACCGCTTCCCTTCGTGCCTCGCAGGTGTCAGGATTGAAGCCCTTCGAAGGCCGGAGGACGAAGGGGCGGCAGTGGTTCGACGTGGGGCTCGCAGGCGGTCGGGATCGGTCCCGTGACGCGGGAACCTCGCGAACCGTGTGAACCGCACGTGGTGGACCACGCTGCGTGGTCAAACCGGGGTTGTCCGTCACATGCAGGTGAATCGTCTCACCCTCCGGTGGCACGCAATGCTTCGAAGTGGTACAAACGGTGACTGGGCTCGAACGGGTAGTGCCGCGCGACGGGTGAATAGAGGGGCGCGAACATGAATGCACATTCGCATCGCGGAGACGAGCGGTCTCTGCGGTCATCATCGAGGGTCGTTGCGTTCGTCATGGTCGCCGTGCTCGCCGCGACGGCCGCGGTGTCGGCGACGTCCGGCACCGCGTCGGCGACGGGGACCGCGCCGACGGCCGTTCTGGTCACCGGATTCGGCGACGGCACGGGATCGTGCACGGTGGCGGCGACCTCGGTCTCGTGTCCGACGTTGCGCGCTGCGGTCACCCGGGCGAACTCGGTGATCGGGAGCACCATCACACTGCCGGCCGGGGTGTACGCGCTGACCAAGGGTCCGCTCGCCGTCAACGGAGCCGGCACCAAGATCGTCGGCGCGGCCTCACCGGTCGGCGCCAACCCGACGCTGATCAACGCGGGCGGCAAGCGCGGCTTCGACGTCAACGCGAAGAACGTCATCTTCAGTGGCATCGCCATCACCAACGGCAACGGCGGGCTCACCGGCGGCGGCGCCATCGCCGTCAACTCGACCGCGACGGGATTCGTCCTGTCGGACAGCACGATCTTCGGCAACGTCGGCAACGTCGGCGGCGGCGTCGAGGTCTTCGGGACCGCGCTGATCGAACGATCGACGTTCTCCGGCAACTCGGCGGTGATCAAGGGCGGTGGCATCCACGCCAGCGGCACCGTCGAGGTCGTCAACAGCACGTTCACCGGCAACACCGGCGGGCGCGGCGGTGCGATCGCGGTCTGGTCGCTCGGCAAGGGCGCCATCTCGTACTCCACGTTCGTCGACAACACGTCGTTCGGCCGCCTCGGCGGCGGCGTCGATCGCTACAGCGGCACACTCGTCGTCACCGGTTCGGTGCTGACGAGCACGGGGCCGACGGCGAAGACCGGATCCGACTGCTCGAACGGGCCGAAGTTGGTCGGCGTGAACTTCGTCGGCAACGCCACGGACTGCGCCATCGGCGCCGCACCGCTCACCGCGACGTCTCCGGGGCCGATGACACTCGGCGCGCTCGCCAACAACGGCGGCCCGACGCAGACGATCGCCCCGGCCGGGACCATCGGCCTCGACGTCGACTTGACCGAGTGCAAGGTCGTCGGCACGAACGGGTTCCTCGGCGCCGCACTGACGGTCGACCAACGAGGCCTGCCCCGTCCGAGCGGACGGACCGTCCCACCGAAGTGCGATCTCGGCGCCTTCGAGACCACGCCGTTCGACGTCGAAGTGGCGCTCTCGTCGAGCACGCCGACCCCGCCCGTCGGGGCGAGCACGATCCCGGCGGCGAACATCCCGGGAGCGGTCAGCGACACGCAGGCACTGTTCGCTGCTTCCAGCCGGGCGTCGTTCCCGATCAAGGCCTTCCCGCTCGAGGCGGCGCCGATCAAGGCGTTCCCGATCAAGGCGTTCCCGATCAAAGCGTTCCCGATCAAGGCCTTCTTCACCGCCGCGGCGCCGATCAAGGCGTTCCCGATCAAGGCGTTCCCGATCAAGGCCTTCCCGCTCGACACCGTGCTGTTGTCCGATCTCGTGCTGCTCACCGACGGCGGCTGGGAACGCATCCTGCAAGGGACACCGCTCGCCGGCCTGCCACTCCAGGCCATCACGCTGACCGACGTGCAGAACATGCTCGCCGACCCGGCGCTCTCGGAAGCGAAGCGCACCGAGATCGGCAACATCGACTTCGGCAACCTCCAATTGGACGGCACGCCGCTGGCCACGATGCCGACGCTGGCGTTCCTGTTGTGGTCGCTGCCGCTGGGTGCGATCCCGCTCGCCGGCTCGACGGGCGACTCGACGACACAGTGGTGCGCGGTGTACTCCGCGTTCTGTGCGGCAGCGAACGCGCAGGGGACGCTGGCCGCGGCCACGCCGGCGAGCCTCGTGCTGGCCGGGGAGTCGCTCGACGACGTGGACCTGTCGGCGACCCCGCTCGGCGCGTTCTTCCAGTCGTCGTCGCTGCAGTCCGTGCCGATCAAGGCCTTCCCGATCAAGGCCTTCGACCTGGCGAGTTCGCCGATCAAGGCGTTCCCGATCAAGGCGTTCCCGATCAAGGCGTTCCAACCCGGTGGCATCTTCGACTGCACCAAGGTCGACTGTGTCAACTTCACCGGAACACTCGGCGACGTCTCGGCGAAGAACGGGTGGATCGACGGCACCACACTCGACGCGCTGATCGCGCTCGTCGCCGGCGACCCCGCGCTGCGCGCCGCATTCGACGCCTACGGCCTGTACGACCTGCTCGTCGCGCTGATCCCGCCCGATTCCGTCCCGTGGGAGCAGCTCGACCTCGACGTCGCCGGCATCCAGAACGCCGCGTCGCCGCTCGTCGACCCGTTCCAGTACAACGCCGACATCACGCTCTCCGCCCCGGCCGCGACGACGACGCTGCAGGTCGTGCTCCCGGAGGGCTTCGCCTACGTCCCGGGCGGCTCGACCCTGAACGGTCAGCTCCTGGCCAATCCGGTGCTCTCGGTGTCGTCGGGGACCGGCGGGTGCGGCGCCGGCGCTGGTCGGACGATCCTCACGTACACGCTGGCGAACCTGCCCGCGGGGTTGACCCGTGTGGCGGTCGCCGTTCGGGCCGGCTTGACGCTCGGTGTCGCCGAAGCCGACGCGTGCGTCGCCGCGACCGCCGGCAGCCAGAGCGACCTGAGCTCGGCCACGACGAACGTGACGGTCGTCGAGGACGCCGCCCACCCGCTCCCGACCATCCGCCCGCTCGCTGTCACCGGCGACACCACCGGCGGCAGCGGCGTCGACGTGAACCTCGGCTACGTCAGCCGTGCGGGCTCGGTCGACCTGTACAGCTTCGAGATCACCGAGGCCGATGCCAACCTGGGCGTCCACGGCGATCTGTTCCTCAGCAACCTCCCGGCCGACTACGACCTGGTGTTGTACGGCCGCCGGAGCACCCCGCTGCGCAACCAGCCCACGTCGTCGGTCGGCTACGTCGACGACGTCCAGTACGACCTCAATCCCCTCGACGATCCGGTCCAGGCCGACACGGTCCAAGACGTTCCCCAGACACTCCCGACGACGCTCGGCTTCAATCCGGCCGACTACGTCCCCGTGGCCATCTCCTCGAATCGTGGCGTCAACGACGAGCAGATCGAGACCGGAACCCTGCGCGCCGGGACGTACTACGTCCAGATCTCGGCGTACAACGCGGCGTTCTCCGACGCTCCGTACGCACTCCGGTTCCGCACCGACGTCTCCGTCAAGCGCGACTGCCCGGCCGCGCCGACGTACCCGACGGGCGGGCAGGGTGTCCTCCCCGACCCCGCAACGCTGAGCACCGACGTCAACACGTTGTTCCTCGTGAACGAGCAGCTCCTGCGGGCCACCTACCCCGACGACGCGCAGAAGATCATCGATGCCGCCAAGCGCGTCGCCGTCGCCAAGCAGTTCGGTGTGAGCGGGGCGATCATCCCCGTCGACGGCGACCCTGCGGTGCAGACGGCCTACCGGGCCCGATTCGCCGACGCCTGCAATCCGCTGCGCTCGAACGACGTCGTGCGCGCCATCGGCACGGTCATCGACCGCTACACCGCCGTCCGCCCCGGCATCCGCAACATCGTCATCATCGGCGACGACCGCCAGATCCCGATGGCCAACATCGTCGACGACACGAACTTCGCCAACGAGCGGACGTTCGCCCAGGACTTCTCCGGGAACAACGAGAGCATCTCGGCACTCCTCGCCGGCATGTACCGCACCGACGATCCGTACGGCACCACCGCCGGGATCCAGGTGCGCGACCACGAACTGTTCGTCCCCGAGCGGGCGGTCGGACGCCTGGTCGAGACGCCGACCGAGATCATCCGGTCGTTGGACAACTTCATCACCTATCAGGGACGTCTCGATCCGTCGACGACACAGAACACGGCGCTCGAAACGGGCTACGAGTTCCTCGCCGACGGTGCCGAACTGAACGCGAAGAATCTGGTGGCCGGCGGATTCAGCAGCGTCACCCGGTTGATCAACGACGCGTGGACCGACGGGGCGCTGGCGGCCGCGCTCGGCGCGTTCCAGACGAGCCCGTCGCTCTTCGACGTGATCGGCCTGCACGGGCACTTCGACCAGAACAGCGCACTGCCCGCGGTCAACAGTGTGAAGAAGCCGGCCCCGGCCGATCCGGACGCGCAGGCCGGGTTCGGTCCCGGGACCGATCCGCTGTTCACCAGCGACGAGTTCCCCGCGGCGCAGAACCGGGCGGTCGTGTACAGCATGGGTTGTCACGCCGGCTACAGCCAGAGTGACGTCGAGGTCGGTGCCCCGGCGCCCGACTGGGCGCAGCGCCTGGTCGGCAACGTGGGCAACGTGTTCGCCGGCAACACCGGCTTCGGTTACGGCGACTCCGACACCGTGGCGCTGTCCGAATCGCTGACGGCGCAGTTCGCCACCGAGGTGGCGCAGCCGGGATCGATCGGCCAGGCGTGGGTCGACGCCAAGCAGCAGACCGTCTCCGACGTCCACGTGCTCGACGCCTACCAGGAAAAGGTGGTCGAGGAGTTCGTGTTCTACGGCCTGCCGATGTTCTATGTCGGTGCGAACCCGCCCGCGGCGACGGTGCCGGCCGGTCCGCCGACCGTGACGCCGTCCAACCTGCCCGACGCCGGGTTCGGTGGGCTGAAGGTCGCCACGGTCGTGGCGACGCCGAACTTCACCGGCACGGCGACGGCTCCCAACCCCGTGGTCACCGACTCGGGTTCGTTCTACACCGTCGGCGGCCAGACGCTCGACGTCAACGGCCGGCCGATCCAGCCGCTGTACACCAGCGACATCACGCGGCCGGGCCTGGTGGCCCGCGACGCGTTGATCACGGGTCTGACGTCGAGGGACGTACCCAATTTCGATCCGGTCTTCTTCAAGGCGGCGACCGACTTCGGCCAGCCGCGGCCGGAGTACCTCGACGGGTCGTTCCCGGCGGAGCTGGCATCCGTGCGCAGTTACAAGGCGGACGGCAAGGACCAGCAGCAACTCCTGCTCGGCGTCGGCCAGTTCCGTGGCGCGAGCGCCGAAGCCACCCCGGCGACGCCGCAGCCGGGAGTGCAGCGCCTGCACACCCGCGTCGAGACGCAGATCTACTACGGCCCCACGAATCCCACCGACATCACGCCCCCGTCGATCGACCAGAGCCACGGGTTCGTCGCCGACGGCGTCGCCTTCTTCGACGTGGCTGCGTCCGACGTCGGCGGCAATGTGGAACGCGTCTTCATCCTGTTCCGCGGCACGACGGGCACCACGTGGACCGGGCTCGACCTCACGAAGAGCCCCGACGGCGTGTGGCGCGGCGGGCGTGGATTCACCGGCAACGACATCGAGTTCGCCGTGCAGGCCGTCGACAGCAGCGGCAACGTGGCGATGAGCAACTCGAAGTCGCTGTTCTTCCTCGACGCCGACCCGGTGCCGGTGACGCCGCTCGACCTCGTGGCGACACCGGCGACACCCGGCGCGTTCACGAACCCGTGGTTCACGAGCGACGTCACGGTTGCCATCGAAGGTGCGACGCCGACCACCACGTACAGCGTCGACGGAGCGGCCTCGGCTCTCTACACGGGGCCGGTCACGGTGTCCGGTGACGGCGGGCACGTGATCACCGCCTTCGACCCCGCGACCGGGCTCCTCGACGACCTGTTCGTCGCCATCGACTCGACGCCACCGTCGGCGTCGATCCCGGTTCCCGACGGTTTCGTGCAGGGGCCGCAGACGATCACCGCATCGTTCGACGACGGCATCGGCGCCGGTGTGACCCGGATCGACGCCTCGGTGGGGGGCACGGTGATCAAGACGGTCACGTTCACCGATCCCGTGCGACTGGGTGAGTTGGCCACCGACCCGATCACCGCCGAAGGGGTCACGAAGGTCGACTTCGTCGCCACCGACGCCGCGGGGAACAAGAGGACCACGTCCGCCACGGTCTCGATCGACAACACCAAACCGGTCGTGACCGTCACCAAGAACCCGACGACGGAGTTCGCCAACGGCACCACCAACGTCACGATCGACGTCGCCACGGACACGGGCGGCTCGCCGATCGTCCAGCGGTGGTACACCATCGCCACCGATCCGACGACGATCCGTCTGCTCACTCAGCCCGTGACGACGGAAGGCACGACCGAGGTGACCGGCTTCGCGATGGACGCGGCCGGGAACATCGGCCAGTCGGCGCCGTTGGTGGTCAAGATCGACCGGACGGCACCGGTGCCGACATTGTCGGTGGGGAGCACTGTCGCCGCGGTCGGTTCCACCGTCGGTGCCGACTTCTCGTGCGCGGAATCGTTCTCCGGGTTGGCGTCGTGCGTCCTCACGGTCGACGGCGCGGTCTACAGCACCACGCCGGGACACGTCGTCCTGCCGGCGACCCTCACTCCCCACATCTACGCCCTGGCGGTCTCGTCCACGGACGTCGCCGGCAACGTGGCGGTTCCGGCGACGGCGACCGTCGAGTTCAAGCAGTTCGCCCTGGCGCCGACGCTGTCGTTGTCGAAGACGCAGATCACGGTCGGCGGATCGGTCACGGCCACATTCGGGTGTGCGGGCGCAGCCGCCGGCGTGGCGTCGTGCAAGCTGACACTCGACGGCACACTGATCAGCAGCACGCCTGGCCAGGTCGTCCTCCCGGTGGCGACGCAGCCGCGGACCTACGTCGTCGCCGTCACCGCGACCAGCCTCACGGGCGCCACGGAGACCGCCACTGCGTCCTACACGGCCGTCCCGGCGGCACCGAAGTACGTCGTGTGCAGCCTCGGCTACAGCCCGACCCAGGCGAAGAACGTCGGCTCGGCCTACAACTTCAGCTTCAAGCTGTGCGACGCGGCCGGCAAGTACGTGTCGAGCAGCAGCATCGTGCTCGTCGCGACCGTGATCAACCCGGGCGGGATCACGGCGGTCCCGATGTCACCGGGCGGTTCCAACCCTGGCAACGAGTTCATCTTCGGCAACGCGGGCTACAGCTACAGCCTCAAGACGACCGGACTCCCGGCCGGAGACCTGACACTGGCCTTCGTGGTCAAGGGTGACACGAGCGGGACGATCTACACCCTGCCGTTCAAACTGAAAAAGTGACGACGGACCGAAGCGGTGACGCCAGACTGATGTGGTGAGCACGCGCGGCCGGGATTCCCAGGGAGCGTCACGCGGCGCGATCCTGGCCAGCTACGTCCCGCGTCTCGTCGAGGACGTCCAGCGCGTCGGTTCGAGCGACGGCCTGCTGCTCTTCGACGGCACCCTCGTGTCGGCCGACATCAGCGGCTTCACCGCACTGTCCGAGCGGCTGGCCGGTCTCGGGCACGAAGGCGCCGAGGAGCTGACCGATCTGTTGAATCGCTGCTTCGGCCAGATGATCGACGCCTGCGAGGAGCGGGGCGGCGACATCGTCAAGTTCGGAGGCGACGCCCTGCTCGTGCTGTTCACCGACGACGACCACGCCCTGCGGGCGGTGGCGGCCATGGAGTGCATGCGCTCGATCGTCGCCCAGCCCTGGTCGACGAACTCGGTGCGACACGTGCGGCTCGGCATCTCGCAGGGCGCGCACTCCGGGCTCTTCGGGTTCTCGCTCGTGGACGGTGGCCACCTCGAGTTGCTCGTGGGTGGTCCCGCGGTGTCCCGTACCGTCGACTACGAAGCGGCGGCCGACCGAGGGCAGATCCTGCTGAGTCCGACCACCGCCAGCCTCGTTCCCGACGCCTGGCTCGGCCGACCGGCGGCGGACGGGGCCCGGCCCCTGCGTCGAGGGCTGGCCGAGGTCGGCGCCGTCGGCCTGCGTCCCCTCGATGCCCGGCGCGGCATCGACGGGCTCGACCGGTACCTCGCCACGCCGCTGATCGAGCAGGTGCTCTCGACCGCAGATGGGGAACACCGGCAGGTGGCGATCGCTTTCGTCAACGCGGGTGGCACCGACGACCTGTACTTCGCCGAAGGTCCCGAGGCGTTGCACGAGGCGTGCCAGGCGGTGGCCGACAACGTGCGCGAGGTGCTGCGCGCCCATCCCGTGCACCTGCTGGCGAGCGACGCGTACTCCAACGGGGCCAAGATGATCCTCACCGCCGGAGCGCCGGTGTCGACCGATGCCGACGACGACCATCTGCTGCTCGCGCTGCACGATCTCTTCTCGCGGCCGTCGCCGCTGCCGCTGCGGGCCGGCGCCAACCGCGGGCACGTGTACGTCGGCGATCTCGGGAGCACGACGCGCCGGACCTTCACGGTGATGGGCGATGCGGTCAACCTCGCCGCACGATTGATGCAGAAGGCGAGGCCGGGCGAGATCGTCGTGTCGGCGGCGATCCTCGAGCGCGCCCGAACGACGTTCCGCGCCGACCCGCTGGAGCCGTTCCTGGTGAAGGGCAAGTCCAAGCCGATCGCCGCCGCCCTGCTCGGCGCCCCGATCGGTCACCGCCGCGACGACGGGGAGTCGCCCGAACAGACGGGCATCGTCGAGTTCGTCGGACGAGCCGCGGAGCTGGAGTCGATCGACCACCTCGCCGGCGAAGCGCTCGAGGGCCTCGGTGCCGTCATCGAGATCACCGGCGAGGCCGGCATGGGCAAGAGCCGGCTCGTCCGGGAGGCGCTGACCCGCCGCCCGGAACTGACTCGCCATGCCTTCCGTGGCGGCCAGTACGCGAAGAACTCCCCGTACTTCGTGGTGCGGGTGTTCCTGCGGGAGCTGATCGCCGTGGCGGATTCGGACGACCCGCCGACGGTCGGCGCCCGGTTGCGATCATGGATCAATTCGAACGCCCCGGAGTTGGCGAGCTGGTTGCCGCTGTTGGCGATCGCCGTGGGGGCCGAAGTGGACGGCACGCCCGAGGTCGACCGGCTCGGCGAGGAGTTCCGTCGTGAGCGGTTGCTCGCCACGGTGGCGGATGTCATCGATGTCGCGGTCGGTGATCGCGTCGCGCTGATCGCCGAGGACGTCCACCTCTTCGACAGCGCGTCGCAGGACGTGATCGCGCGCCTCGCGCGTCGAGCGGCCGACCGGGCGTGGCTCGTCGTGCTCGTCCACCGCGGTGGACTCGACCTCGGCCTGGAGTCGGCGCGGCGACGCGAGTCGATCGATCTGGCGGCGCTCGATGCCGACGACGCCCGCCGGCTCGCCGAGGTGGCGACGAGGATCCCCGGATCCCCGGATCACGTCGCCGACGCACGACAGATCCAGCGTCTGGCCGAGCGTGCCGGTGGTCATCCGCTGTACCTGCTGGAGCTGCTCTCGGCCGGTCTCGACTCGGACGACGGGGCGCTCCCCGAGTCGATCGAGTCGCTCGTCACCACGAGGATCGACAAGCTCCCGGCGCAGGATCGCGTCCTGCTCCGCGAGGCGTCGGTGGCCGGCCTGGTGATCGACACCACGCTGATCGCCGAGTCGTTCGACCGGCCGGACCTCGTTGCGCCCGACCGATGGCACGCGCTCGGCGACTTCCTCGAGCACCGCGGGGGCGACCGGTTCCGGTTCCGCCACGACCTGTACCGGGCCGTGGCCTACGAGGGTCTGGCCTACCGCCGCCGGCGCCACGTGCACCGTGCGCTCGGCCACACGCTCGAGCGGCGGCACGAGGGGGATCTCGCCCGCGTCGCGCCGCTGTTGTCGACCCACTTCGATCGAGGACGCGACGACGACCGCGCGTGGACGTACTCCGTGCTCGCCGGCGACACGTCCCGGGCCGGGTACGCCAACGACGAGGCGGTGATGCTGTACCGGCGTGCGCTCGATCACGCCGGAGCGGCTACCCCCGCCGAGCCCGAGGAGATCGCCCGTGTCGCCGAGGCGCTGGGCGACGTGTACCTGCTGAGCGCACGGTATTCGCCGGCGGTCGAGGGTTACCAACACAGCCGCCGCGCCAACCGCGCCAGCATCTCGCGCGAGGCGCGGATGCTCCGCAAGATCGGCTCGGTGCGCGAACGCGAGGGCCACCTCTCCCACGCGTTGCGGTGGTATTCGCGGGCGAGTCGAGCGCTCACCGCGGTACACGAGGGCGACGAGCGCCGCCTCGAGGAAGCCGAGATCGCGCTGGCCCGCGCCGGCACCCTCCACCGGCAGGGCCGCAACCGGATGAGCGCCAGCTTCGCCGGTGTGGCCGCCGCTGCTGCCGAGGCCGGTCACGACCCCCTCGCGCTGGCCCGCGCGTACAACATCCTCTGGGTCGCCCAGACGTCGCTGGGCATGCGCCGATTCGGCGATCTGGGCGCACAAGGCGTTGGAGATGTACCAGGGCAGCGGCGATCTCGTCGGCGAGGCGAACGTCCTCAACAACCTCGGGATCGAGGCGTACTTCGCCGGGGACTGGTCGGCCGCGGTGGAGTACTACTCGGTCAGCCGGGATCTGCGCCGGCAGGCCGGCGACGTCGCGGGGGAGGCGTTGGCGGCGAACAACCTGGCGGAGGTGCTGTCGCTGCAGGGGCGGTACGAGGAGGCGACGGAGCTGTTCGGCTTCGCCCAGCGGACGTGGGAGTCGGCCGGCTACCCGCTGTTCGTCGCCTTCGCGATGGCCAATCTGGCCCTCGTGCGAGCGCGGGCCGGTGAACCGCGCGCCGGGCTCGCCACGCTCGGCTCGGCGCGATTCCTCTCGCTCGAGCTCGGGGCGTCGGCGCTGCGGCTGGAGATGGATGTGCGCCGCATCGAGTGCCTGCTCCTCGATCGCCAGTTCGAACGTGCGCTCGCCGAGGCGGTGCCGTTGTGCGAGGAGCTCGACGCTCACCACGAAGGCGACAACGAGCTGACCACCCAACTGCTGCCGTTGCTGGCGCTCGCCCAGTTGGTCACGGGCGATCACGTCGCCTCCGAGGCCACGCTGCGGCGCACGATCCAGCAGGCCGAGGCCGAGTCGAACCATTACGTCGCGGGTCTCGCCTCGGTGCTCGAAGCCGAGTTGGCCGCGACCCGAGGTGTCGATCCCGCCCCTGCCTTGGAGCGTGCCTCCGACGTGCTCGACCGGTTGGGGTTGGTCGCGTTGCCCGCTGTCGTCGCCGTGGTGTTCCCTGAGCTCTCTCTGCGGCGTGGGTGACGTCGCGATCCGGGCCACTAGCCTCGGGCGCCATGGCTACGACGTTCCCGCCGCTCGACGGCTCCGCTCCCAAGACGCAACAGTTCGCCGAAGCGCCCGAGATGGGCATCGACCCGACCAAGCGCTACACGGCCACGCTCGACACGTCGCTCGGTGAGATCGTGATCGCCCTGGATGCGCTGAAGGCGCCCCGGACGGTCAACAACTTCGTCTTCCTCGCGCTGCACCACTACTACGACGGTGTGATCTTCCACCGCGTCATCAACGGCTTCATGTGCCAGGGCGGCGACCCGACCGGCACCGGGCGCGGCGGCCCCGGCTACAAGTTCGAAGACGAACTGCCCAAGCCGCGCGAGTACCAGATCGGCTCGGTGGCGATGGCCAACGCCGGTCCGCACACGAACGGCAGTCAGTTCTTCCTCGTGTCGGGCCCCTCGGGCGTCGGCCTGCCGCCCCAGTACAGCCTGTTCGGCCAGATCGTGAAGGGCCTCGACGTCCTCGACACGATGCAGAGGGTGCCGACGGGTGGCGGCGACAAGCCGAAGACCGACGTGGTGATCAACTCGATCGCCATCACCGTCGCCGACGACTGACGTCCGCGGCGCCCACGATGGCGCGAACCGCTGTCATCTCGCAGGCGCAGGCCCGTGGCATCGCGCTCGCCGCCCAGGGTTTCAACGACGCGCGGCCGGCGGGCCGCGTCGACCGCCGTCATCTCCGTCGGGTCGTCGACCGGATGGGCCTCATCCAGATCGACTCGGTCAACGTGCTCGTGCGCAGCCAGGAGCTGCCGTTGTTCGCGCGGCTCGGGACGCATCCGCGATCGCTGATCGCCGATGCCACGAGCGCGCACGAGCTGTTCGAGTTCAACGTCCACGAGGCCTGTCACGTCCCCGTCGAACTCCACCCCAACCTGCGGTGGTACATGGCCCAGGACCATCGCTGGAAGGCCGTGGCCGCCATCCGCCGCGACCGGCCCCGGTTCATCGACGACGTGCTGGCGCGGGTGCGCGACGAGGGGCCGCTCGTCGCCGGCGACCTCAACCAACGCGTCGGTCCGAAGAGTTCATGGTGGGACTGGGACGACGGCAAGGTGGCGCTCGAGTACCTCCTCAACGCGGGCGTGCTCACCGCGGTGCGTCGACCGTCCGACTTCGCCCGCGTCTACGACCTGACCGAACGGGTCATCCCCGAGAACATCCTGGCGGTGCCGACACCCGGCGAGCACGAGGCCCGCAAGAACCTGCTGGAACTCGCCGCACGGCATCACGGCATCGGCACGGTCGAGGACCTCGCCGACTACCACCGGCAGAAACCCCTGCAGTGCCGGCCGTTGGTGGCCGAGCTCGTCGAGGAGGGGCGGTTGATCCCGGCGACGGTGGACGGCTGGACGAAGCCGGCGTACCTCCACCCTGGCGCGGCCCGTCCGCGACGCGTCACGGCCCGTGCGCTGCTCAGCCCGTTCGATCCCGTGGTGTGGTTCCGCGACCGGGCGCTGCGCGTGTTCGGGTTCCACTACCGCATCGAGATCTACGTGCCCAAGCCGAAACGCCAGTACGGGTACTACGTGCTGCCGTTCCTGCTCGGCGACGAACTCGTCGGCCGTGTCGACCTCAAGGCCGACCGGGCGACCGGGCGGCTCCTCGTGCAGGGAGCGTTCGGCGAGCCGGGCATCGACGCGGCGTACGTCGCCGAGGAGTTGGCGGCCGAGCTCGTGGAGATGGCGGAGTGGCTCAGCCTTCCGGCCGGCATCGTCGTCGCCCCCCACGGCGACCTCGCCCCCGCCCTCACCCACGCCCTCCCGTGAAGCTCAACACCCCGTTTGTGTCGCGATTTCCGCGGACCGGTCCGCGGAAATCGCGACGCAAACGAGGATTGGGCGCGGCGCGCGGCGTTGCGATCGGCGTCAGGCGGTGGCGGAGAGGGCCCAGCGGATGGTGCGCGTGATGGCGTCGCCGGCGGGGCGGATGGCGACGGCTTCGGCGACGGGGAACCACGGCAGGCGCAGCGGGAACCGGCTCCAGGCCGGCATCAACGCCACCGCGGCGGCGGCGATCACGCCGTAGGCCGGGCGGGCGGCGAGCGGCAACGGCGGCTGGACGAGCAGGTAGCGCGCCGCGTCACGCGCCGCGGGCGTGGCCTGCAGTTCGCCGCGGTACGAGCGGAGCTGATCGCGCAGCCCGCGCTCGGTGACGGGCGGCGCCGGCACCCCGAGCGCCCGTGCGACCACACCAGCCTGGGCGATGTACTCGTCGCGGTCGGCGCCGCGCAGGGGCGCCGAGCCGTAGCGATCGTGGGCGACGAGGAAGCTGTCGAGTTCGGCGAGATGCACCCATCGCAGCAGGTGCGGATCGTCGGCGGAGTACGGCCGGCCGTCGTCGGCGACACCACTCACGTGCGCGTGCACCCGGCGGACGATCTCGATCGCCCGTTCCGCCTCGCTGGCCGGACCGAACGTCGTGGCGGCGATGAAGTCGGCCGTGCGCTGCAACCGACCCCACGGATCACTGCGGTAATCGGAGTGCTCGGCCACCCCGGCCATGGCCAGTGGATGGAGCGACTGCAACAGGAGTGCGCGCAGTCCACCGATGAACATCGACGCGTCGCCGTGGACCCGCGTGATCGGCGACCCGGGCTCGAACCACCCGGCCTCGTCGTGGAGAAACAGCGCGATGCGACGCGCGTCGGCGTCGGGTCCGACGACCCGCCCACGCACCTGCGCCCCGAGCCACGATTTCACCATTGCCTCATGCTGCCACGGCATGTGTGAGTACGCTCCGAAGGTGCCAGGAGAATTCGCCGACGAGCGCGACTCCGGGGACGAGCGGACCGGGCCGGGGCTGCTCGATGCGTCTGGTCGACCGATCGATCCACGATCGACCGACTGGGCGATGCCGCGATGGGTGATCCCGGCGATCGCCCTGTTCTGGGCCGGCTACGTCTTCACGTTCACCTTCCGGCACGTGTTCCACCGCCTGTCGTCGTTGCTCGTCCTGCTCCTCGTGTCGCTGTTCCTGGCGCTCGCCATCGAGCCGGGCGTCAACCGGCTCGGGCGACGCGGCTGGCGACGGGGCCGGGCCACCATCTCGATCCTCCTGGGTGTGCTGATCGCCTTCTTGATCTTCGTCGCCGCCGTCGGCACGTTGGTGGGCACGCAGGTCGCCGACCTGCTGTCGCAATCGGACGCCTACATCACCGACACTGTCGACTTCCTCAACGACAACTTCGGTACCGAGATCGACGCGCAGGACGTCATCGACGAAGTCAACGACCCGAACGGGCGGGTGCAGCAGTTCATCTCGTCGCAGAGCGACAAGGCCGTCCAGGTGTCGCTGACCGTCGTGGCGGTGATCTTCCAAGCGCTCTCGGTGCTGCTGTTCACCTACTACCTCGTCGCGGACGGCCCCCGCCTGCGTCGCGCCCTGTGCTCGCGACTCAGACCGGCGCGCCAGGAACAGGTGCTCCAGGCCTGGGAACTGGCGATCACCAAGACCGGCGGGTACCTCTACTCGCGGGCCCTGCTCGCCATGCTGTCGGCGTTCTTCCACTGGATCGTCTTCCAGTCGATCGGCACGCCCGCGCCCATCGCGCTGGCGCTCTGGGTCGGCCTGATCAGCCAGTTCCTCCCCGTGGTCGGCACCTACCTCGCCGGCATTCTTCCCATCCTGCTGACCTTCCTCGATTCACCCCTGAAGGCGGCGATCGTCCTCGGCTTCATCGTCATCTACCAGCAGGTCGAGAACTACTACTTCGCGCCGCGCATCACGGCGCGCACGATGGAACTCCACCCGGCGACTGCGTTCGGCGCCGCATTGGCGGGGGCGGCCCTGCTCGGTCCCGTCGGCGCGGTCCTGGCGCTCCCTGCGGCCGCGATGATGCAGGCACTGGCCAGCGAATGGGGACGGCGCTACGAGGTGATCGACAGTCATCTCACCAACGTGCCGCCGTCGCGCAAGGACCTCCCGCCGCGCGATCAGGAACTGCCGGAGGTGCCAGACGGAACGACTGGCCAATGACGCGAGCCGACCCATGACCCGATTCGATGCGGCCTTCGAGCCGATCGCCTTCGCGACCCGGAGCGGTTTCGACGAGTCGCTCTACCACGGCGCGGCGGTGGCGCTCGGTGGCGACGGCACCGTGATCGCCTCGCTCGGTGACCCCGAGCTCGCGGTGTATCCCCGATCGTCGCTCAAGCCGCTGCAGGCGACGGCGATGGTCGAGTGCGGACTCGTGCTGCCCGGTGATCTCCTGGCGATCGTCTGCGCCAGCCACGACGGTACGGCGCTGCACACGGCGGCGGTGCTGGACGTCCTCGGCACGGTCGGGCTCGACGAGTCGGCGCTGCACAACACGCCGTCGTTCCCCCTCGAGGAGGCGGCGCGGGACGATGCCGTGCGCCGCGGCGACGGTCCGACCGCGTTGCACCAGAACTGTTCCGGCAAGCACGCCGGCATGCTCGCCACCTGCTGCATCAACGGCTGGCCGATCGACGACTACCTGCACGTCGACCATCCGCTGCAGGTGGCGATCACCGCCTCGATCGAGGAGCACGGCGCGCCGGTCGATCACGTGGGCATCGACGGTTGTGGTGCGCCGACGCACGCCATCGGCCTGGCCGATCTCGCCCGCTCGTTCGCCTCGATCGCACGGTCGCAGTCGGATGTCGCCCGGACGATGTCGGCCCGACCCGACCTCGTCGGCGGTCGCGCCCGCGACGTCACCCGATGGATGACCGCGCTCCCCGGGCTCGTGATGAAAGACGGTGCGGACGGCGTGATGGCCGGGGCGTTCCCCGACGGTCGGGCGTTCGCGCTGAAGATCGCGAGCGGCGTCGACGGGGCCCGGCAGACGGCGACCCGCGAGGCACTCCGCGTGCTCGGCGTCGCGGTCGACGACGCCGCCGGCGGGCCGATGCCCGCCCCACCCCGCGTGCTCGGTCACGGCATCGAGGTGGGTCGCATCGAGGCGCTGCCATGGAATTCCTGACCCTCGATCCGTCGACGTTCACGTACGGGGCCGCGCAGGAGATCGCACCGCTGATTCGCCGGGTGATCGCCGAGAACCCGTCGAAGTTCACGTATCACGGCACCGGGACCTACATCGTCGGCGACCGGGACGTCGTGGTGATCGACCCCGGACCGCAGCTCGACAGCCACCGCGATGCGCTGCACGCCGCCCTCGTGGACTGCACCGTGCGGGCGATCCTCGTGACCCACTGCCACGCCGACCACTCGCCGTTGGCGGCCTGGTTGACGGCCGAGACCGGCGCCCCGACCGTCGCCTTCGGGCCGCATCTCGACGACCGCTGGGAGATCGGCGACGATCCGATCGAACTGGAACCGGAGACCGCCGACGAACCCGCCGAGGCCGAACGCCCGGGTTCCGGAGCCGGGGCGACCGGCGACGAGGTGAAGATCGAGGAGTCGATCGATCGCCAGTTCGAGCCGGCCGTCGTGGCGCGCACGGGCGACGTCGTGGCTGCCGCGGACGGGTGGACGATGCGGGCCCTGCACACGCCCGGGCACACGTCGAACCACCTGTGCTACGCCCTCGACGACGGGGTGACCCGCACGCTGTTCACCGGCGACCATGTGATGGGCTGGAGCACGACGGTCGTCTCGCCGCCCGACGGCGACATGGCGGCGTACTTCGACTCCCTCCGGCTCGTGGCCGGCCGACGCGACGACGTCTTGATCCCGACCCACGGTCCGCCGATCGTCGAACCGGCGACGTTCGTGAGCGGCCTCGTGGCCCATCGCGTCGATCGCGAGCGGCAGGTGCTCGAGGCCGTGCGCGACGGATGCACGACGATCGGCTCGATCGTGCTGCGTCTGTACACCGACGTCGACCAGCGGCTGCACAAGCCGGCCGGACGGAGCGTGCTGGCGCACCTCGCCAAGCTCGTCGACGACGGACGCATCGTCGTGGTCGACGGCGGTCCACCCCGCCTCGACAGCGTCTTCGCCCCGGCCTGACCGTTTCGTTCCCGAATGGGTGCCTGCTTGACCGGCGGTGCGGGCGACGTGCCAAGCTGCGCCGATGAGCACCCGCCCCGGTCGCAGTCGCAGTCGCCGTCGCGATCGCCGTCGCGGCCGTCGCCTGTTGGCCTTGTCGCTCGCCGCCGCCGTCATGGTGGTGGCCGCGTGCAGCTCCGACGACGGCGCCGCCCCGGCATCCGAGGTGCCGACGACCGCCGAACCGACCACCGCCGAGCCGACGACCGCCGCGCCGACGACCGCCGAGCCGACCACCGCCGAGCCGACGACGCGTCGCCGCGCCGGCCACCGAAGCGCCGACGACCGATGCCGCACCGGCGGCGATCGTGCCCGACCAGTGGACCGCGGTCGATCCGGGCCCCGGGTGCATGTGCATGGACGGCAGCCCGTTCGAACTGTGGGACCGTCCAGGCGACCCGACCAAGGTGGTGCTCTACTTCGAGGGCGGCGGCGCCTGCTTCAGCGCCGAGACGTGCAACTTCGCCGATTCGACGGCGACGGTGAATCTCGACCTCGGCAGCCCACCATCGGGCCGCGGCGGCCTGTTCGACCAGACGAACCCGGAGAATCCGATCGCCGACTACTCGATGGTCTACGTGCCCTACTGCTCGGGTGACGTGCACATCGGCAACAAGACCACCCAGTACTCGCCGGACCTCACCGTCCATCACAACGGCTACGTCAATGCGACCGCCGGGCTCGACTATCTCGTCGCGACGTATCCGGACGTCGAGGAGCTGGTCGTCATGGGCGCCAGCGCGGGCGCCGTGCCGACCCCGCTGTTCGCCGGGCTGGCCGCCGACGAGCTGCCCGACGCCAAGGTGACGACGTTCGGCGACAGCGCCGGCGCCTATCCGGACGTGCCGTCCGTGAACGCGTCGATCGGCGCCGGACTCTGGGGCACCGACACGATCGACCCGGGTTGGCCGGAGTCGGCCGGCCTGACCCCCGAGCAGCGCAGCATCCCGGGGCTCTACGTGGTGGCCGGCGAGCACAACCCCGACATCACCTTCGCCCGCTTCGACTACGCCTTCGACCAGGTGCAGTCGTTCTTCGGCTCGATCGCCGGCTTCGAGGCCGACGAACTCGTGACCCTCATCGACCAGACCGCCGCCGAGATCGAATCGTCGGGCGTACCGCTCGCCACCTACGTGGCACCCGGCACCACGCACACGATCGTCGCCGGGGACGACTTCTACGCGATGGAAGTGGAAGGCGTCCGCCTCGTCGACTGGTTCAGTGCCGTGTTGCGCGGCGAGTCACCGCCGGACGTGCACTGCGTGGAGTGCAACGCTCCCTGATCTCAGCCGTCGAGGCGGGCGACGAGCGACTTCGGGGCCACCGTGCGGTAGGCGTCGGCGATCACCTGGGCCAGTTCGTCGTCGTCGCGATCGACGTCGAGGCGCAGACCCAGCCAGCCGCGATGACCGACGTACGCGGGGCGGTAGTACCGCTGCGGTTCGGCCTCGACCATCTGCTCCTGCACCCCCGGAGGCGCGGCGCACCAGATGCCGACGATGCCGTCGCCGTGGTGATCGTCGTGGAAGTGGACGAAGGCCTTCTTGTCGCGGACGAAGAAGCACGGCTCGCCGTGGCTCGGCCGTTCGGTCGTCTCCGGCAGCGCCATGCAGATCCGCCGGACCGCGGCCAGCGCGCTCTCGGCGACGTCGGCGCCCGCCTCTCGTGATGCCATGTTGCGCTCCTCCTCGTCGCCGAAATCCTCGTTTGCGTCAGCATTTCTGCGGACCGTTCCGCAGAAATTCTGACGCAAACGTGAATCGGACCCTGTGCTCAGATGCCGTCGGCCGCCTCGGCTCCGGCTTCGTCCTCGGTGGGCGCCTGACCGGCGGCCGCCTCGCGCTTCAGGCGCTCGAACACGGCCGGCGGTTCGCGCCACGGGTCGGGGAGGGTGCCGTTGCGGGCGGCGGTGATGGTCTGCCACACCCGCTGGGGCGTGCACGGCAGGTCGATGTGGCGCACGCCGAGATGAGCGACGGCGTCGATCACCGCGTTCTGCACCGCGGGCGTCGACCCGATCGTCGCCGCTTCGCCGATGCCCTTGGCGCCGAGCGGATTGAGCGGGGTCGGCGTCTCCGTGGAGTGGGCCTCGAACGAGGGCAGCTCGGCCGCCGACACCATCGCGTAGTCGGCGAGGTTCGACGTCACGGGGTTGCCGTCGCTGTCGTACAGGATCTCCTCGAACAGCGCCTGCCCGATGCCCGCGGCGATGCCGCCGTGCTGCTGGCCCTCGACGAGCAGGGGGTTGAGCACCGTGCCGCAGTCGTCGACCGCCACGTGGCGCAACAGTGTGACCTTGCCCGTCTCGGCGTCGACCTCGACCACCGCGATGTGGGCGCCGAACGGGAACGTGGCGCCGTCCTGGTGGAAGTCGAACTCACCGGCGAGTGGTGTGCCGTCCTCCTCGGCGCGGCTGGCGAGATCCGCCCACGACATCGCTTGCGCCGGCACCCCGGCGACCCCGATCGTGCCGGCCGAGGTGTCGACGACGATGTCGGCGACGTCGGCTTCGAGCAGCCGGGCGGCGAGCTCCTTCGCCGAGTCGATCATCGCTTCGGTCGCCCCGCGCACGGCCGAACCGCCGACCTGCAACGAGCGCGACCCGCCGGTGCCGCCGCCGGTGCGGACGAGATCGGTGTTGCCGTCGACGAGCGTGATCCGGTCGACCGGGATGCCGGTCTGATCGGACACCAGCATGGCGTACGCGGTCTGATGGCCCTGCCCGTGCGACAGCGTGCCGGCGAACACGGTCGCCGATCCGTCGGCATGGACCTCGATCGCGCCGAACTCGTCGGCGCCACCGCCGGCGGTGATCTCGACGTACGACGCCACACCGATCCCGAGGAGGCGGGGATCACCGTCCTCGCGCCGTTGCCGCTGCTCGGTGCGCAACGCCTCGTAGCCGACCTCCGCGGCGGCCCGGTCGAGGGGGAACGCGTAGCGGCCCGTGTCGTACGTGTTGCCCGTGATCGTCGTGAACGGGAACACGTCGTCGCCGAGGAAGTTCTGCTTGCGGATCTCGATGGGATCGATGCCGAGCTCCAGTGCGGCCTGGTCGACCGCCCGCTCGACGAGCGCGGTGGCCTCGGGCCGCCCCGCGCCGCGATAGGCGCCGGTCGGCGTGGTGTTCGTGACCGCCACCGCGATGTCGAACTCGATCGAACCGAAGGCGTACGTGCCCTGCGACATCCGTCGTGTCCCGCCGGCCAGGAACGACCCGATCGTCGGGTAGGCGCCGGCGTCGCCGACGAGGCGGACCCGCAGGCCGGTGAACGTTCCATCGTTCCTGCAGCCGAGCTCCACGTACTGCACCTGTGCCCGGCTGTGCGGCAGCGCCTTCATGTCGTCGCGACGCGGCGGCACCCACACCACCGGCCGCCCCGTCATCCGGCACGCCGCGGCGACCACCGAGTACTCGGCGTGGATGCCGGCCTTGCCGCCGAACCCGCCGCCGACCTGGGGCGTGACGACCCGGATCTCGGCCCGATCCATGCCGAGCGCCGATGCGAGCTGGCCGTGCAGTCCGTGGGGCATCTGCGTCGACGCCCAGAACGTCAGGCGCCCGTCGTCGTCGATCTCGGCCGCCGCACAGTCGGGTTCCATCGGCACGACGGCGATCCGCTGGTTGACGTAGCGGCCGCGGACGATGCGATCGGCGCCCGCGAGGCCGTCGACGGCCGGATCGACGTGCACCAGGGCCTGGTTGGAGCCGTGCGACTCGAAGATCAACGGCGCGTCGTCGAACGCCGCCTCCGGGTCGACGACGGCGGGCAGCGGGTCGATGTCGGCCCACACCGTGGCCGCCGCGTCCTCGCCCTGCGCCATCGTCTCGGCGAGCACGACGGCGATCGGCTCACCGACGAAGCGCACCCTGCCGTCGGCCAGTGGCGGGCGGACGAAGTCGGGATGCACGGGGACGAAGCCGTGATGCGGGGCCACACCGAGCGTCTCGGCGGTGAGGACGGCGACGACGCCGGGCATCTCGACCGCATCGTCGATGTGGATGGTGCCGAGCACGCCATGGGCCACGTCGGAGCGGACGAACACGGCGTGGAGACGGTCGACGAGCGGCAGGTCGGCGAGGTACTTCCGGGCACCGATGAGCAGCCCAGGGTCCTCGGTGCGGGTCACCCGCGTGCCGAGGATCGAACCCGGACGGGGTGTGGCGGGGGGCATGTGATCGGTGACGGTCATCACCGCCGAACCTACCGCTCGTGCGCCGCCCGCTGCCGACCGACGCCGCGCCGGACCGGAGACGGCGTTCTCAGTCGATGGCGACGACGAGCACGGTGTCGCCGGTCGGACGGTTCGCGTTCGGGTGATCCGAGTTCGGCACGGCGTCCGCGGCTCGGGCCGTGTCGGCCGCGAGGCACCCCTGGGCGGCGCCCACGAACCACAGGCCGCGGAGGTCGCCGCCCCCGTACGTGGAGTTGGGAGTGACCGCGAAGTACATGAGCTGGCCCGGGTCGGAAACATGGTCGAGGCCCACCATGTGGGCGATCTCGTGCATGAACGTGGCGCGCAGCTTCTCCGGCGACGCGATGCCGTCGACGTCGGCGAGTGCGAAGCCCGTCGTGACGCGCCGGGTTGCCGGGTTGTAGTTGCCGCCGCCGATACCGATCACGCCGCCGGCGAGTTCGGGGGTGGCGGTCTGATCGGAGAAGCCGATCACGGCGTCGGCACCGGCCGGCGGGGCGAAGTCGAGCCCGTCGGACGTCGGTCCGACGTACACCAGGTCGAGTCCGGTCGCCTGTTCGACCTGGGCGATGGCCGCATTCATCTGGTCGACCATCGCCTGGTCGCCCGGTCGACGTTGGCCATGTACCGGATCGGGGCACAGGGGTTCCACCGCCCGTACGGGCCGGTGATCGACTTCGGGGCGTTCTGGTAGAGGAAGCCGTACGCCCCGTCGGTCGAGGGTGACGCGGGGGGAGCGGTGACGGCGGGCGGCGTGATCGTGTTGACCGATTGGACCGCCCCGCCCGTGCCGGGTGCCACCCCGGTCGGGTCGAGCCAATAGCCCATCACGTCGACGAGCAGGTCGGTGCCGCCGAAGCTGTAGAACGACACGGCGCCACCGTTGATCGGCGCGACGACGTGGTTCGGGACGGAGCGCCCGGCGGCGACGTAGTTCAACGACGACGTGTCGGTGATCGGCGTGTTGGCCGGCCACGTGGTCACGTAGCCGGGCGCCTGGGTCCGCGTCGCGGTGACGTTCAGGGCCACGGCCTGCACGCCGCTCCCCGGTACCCCGCCACGCCCGGTGATCGGCAGCGTGAGTGTGCTGCCCGAGGCGATCGGTTGCCCGCTGCTCTGCTGTCCGGCGGTGCGCGTGTCGAGCAGGCGCGCCGGGGTGATCGGCACGAACAGCCCGTCGACACCGGTGGGCGCACCGGCGCCGGTCATGTAGCCGGTGACGTCGACGATCACGTCGCTGCCGGCGAAGGAGTACACGCTGACGCCGTCCGTTCGTCACGCGGGCGATCACCTGGTTGGCGACGGTGTACCCGGCGTTCGGCACGTTGACGTTGGAGGCGAGGGGCATCGGCGTGTCGGCGGGCCACACGGTGAGATAGCCGCCGGCGCGGGTCTGGGTGGCCGTCACGTTCAGCACCGCGGCGGACGCGTCGGCCGGCACCCCGACGGCCGCGACGTCGACGGTGATCGACGAGTTCGCCGGGAGCGGCTTCGAGAGCCTGGTGTCGACCGCCCGCCGGGGCGTGAGCGGCACGAACCGACCGGACGAGGCACTGGTGGCGGATTCGTACACGCCCTGGACATCGACGATGTAGTCGGCGCCGACCGATGAGAAGATCGAGACGTACCCGTCGACGCCGACCGGCACCGTCACCATGTTGGCCACGGTCTGGCCGGCGAGGTCGGTGTTCGCCGACGACACCGTGGGCATCGCCGATCCCGTCGGCCACACCGAGGCGTACCCGGCACCTTCGGCGTCGACCATCGTCAGGTTGAGCACGACCGCCTGCACCGCTCCCGGCGCGACGCCCGTCGCCGCGGCGACCGCCGGCGTCACCGGGGCGATCGACAGCGAACGACCGGCGGCGAGGCGGGCCCGGCCCGGATCGGTGCGGGTGTCGAGCACCCGCATCGGGTTGATCGGGACGTAGCGCGTCGATGCCCCGACCGCGTTCGCGGCGACCTGGCCACCCGGTGCGTCGCCGGCCGCGAGGGCGGGCCGCGCCGTCGAGCCCCGATCGATCGCGAGCACGCCCGCCACCGTGACGAGCATCGCCACGACGACGACGATCCCGACGCGTGCGCCCCGCGTTCGGTCGTGGACCCAGGTCATGGCCACCACCATATTCGTGGCATCGTGAACACGGGAATCGAGCCGCCCGGCTCAGATCATCGAGCCCGCACGGGCTACTGTCGCCGTCAACGCTGCGGTGTGTCGAAGACGGGGGATGACGGGTGAAATTCGAGACGCCACAGCTGCGGGACCTCGATGTGACCGTGCGCGGTGTCCGCCTCCTCGACGGGGAGGTCCTGGTGCGCGAGGGCGACGAGGCCGACGACGTCTACGTCATCTCGGCGGGCGAGCTCGTGGCGACGACCCGCAGCGCCTACGGCGACGTCACCGTCGGTCGCATCGGAGAGGGTCAGGTGGTCGGCGAGGTCACGGTGATCGCCGGCGGGCGGCGGACGGCGACGCTCACCGCCGCCGGACCGGCCGAGGTGCAGGTCATCGGGCGCGCCGACTTCGAAGGGTGGCTCGACGAGCATCCCGAGATGGCCGATGCGGTGTCGGCCCAGGCGCGCGAACGCATCGATCGCACGCACGTCGCGGGGATGGTCACCGAACTGCTCGGGGCGCGCGACCCCCTGCTCGTCCAGGAGATCGTGGATCGCGTCCGGTGGCGCCGGCTCGAGGCCGGCGACGTGCTGTTCGAGCAGGGTGATCGGTCGGACGCCGCCTACTTCATCGTCGGCGGCCGCCTCATGGTCTCGGTGCGATCGGACGACGGAGCCGCCGGTGACGCGGGTGACGGCGGACGCGTCGCCGAACTCGGCCGTGGCGACGTCGTCGGTGAACTCGGGCTGCTCGACGATGCCCCACGTTCGGCGACCGTTCGTGCCGTGCGCGACACGACACTCGCCACGTTGACCGCCGAGATGTTCGAGGAGCTGGTGCTCCGCTCGCCGGCGCTCATGCTGCACGTCGCCCGTGGTGTGATCTCGAGGCTGCGGACCCAGCCCCGGCGGTCGGGTCGCGCCGCCTCGCTGACCGTGGCCGTCACCGCACCGCTCGATTCCGTGCCGCTGCTCGACACGATCGTCGCCGAGATCGCCCGGTTCGGTTCGGTCCGGCACCTCTCGAGCGAGCGGGTCGACCGGGTGCTCAACCGGCCCGGCATCTCGCAGGCGTCCGCCGACAAGGTCGGGGTCCCGCGGCTGTCGGAGCTGATGCACGAAGCCGACGTCGGCAACGACCACGTGGTCCTCGAGGCCGACCCCGGTCTGACCGGCTGGACCCGTCGCTCCCTGCGGCAGGCGGATCGGGTGTTGTTGATCGTGTCCGCGCGTCCGGGGCCGGAGGAGCATCAGCGGATCAGCGAGCTCGTCGGTCAGCTCGCCGACGTCGAACACGTCCGGCGGATGGTGGCGGTCGTGCATCCGGCGGATGCCGACCGTCCGCGCGGGACCGATCGACTGCTGGCGGAGATCGGGGCCCACGAGGTGGTGCACCTCCGCGCCGGTCGTGACGACCACGTCTGCCGGCTGGCCCGACTGGCCAGCGGGCACGGTGTCGGACTCGTGCTGAGCGGTGGTGGGGCTCGTGGGTTCGCGCACCTGGGCGCGTTGCGGGCGCTGCGCGAGTCGGGGGTGCCGGTCGACGCCGTGGGTGGGTGCTCGATGGGCGCGACGGTCGCCGGCGGCATCGCGCTCGACCTGGACGATGCCGAACTGATCGCGTTGGCCGAGAAGCAGTTCCACCGGTTGCTCGACTACACCGTGCCGGTCGTCGCCCTCCTCAAGGGCCAGCGCATCAGCAAGAACATCGACGACAACTTCGGGGCGTTCGACATCGAGGATCTGTGGTTGCCGTTCTACTGCGTGTCGACGAACCTGACGACCTCGCGACTCCACGTCCACCGGCGTGGTTCGTGCGCCGTGGCGATCAGGGCGAGCGTCGCCATTCCCGGTGTGCTCCCGCCGGTCCCGTTCGAGGGTGACCTGCTGGTCGACGGCGGCGTGCTCAACAACCTCCCGGTGCAGGTGATGCGCACGGATTCGACGATCGGCACGGTGATCGCCGTCGACGTCGCGCCGCAGCGAGGTCCGCGGGCGCGCACCGATTTCGGGCACTACGTCTCCGGGGTCCGGGCGTTGCGCTCCACCGTTCGCCGCGTCGGCCAGCGACTACCCGAGCGTCTCGTCCGTGCTCCTGCGCAGCATGCTCACCGGCGCGGTGCACAACCAGCAGCGAGCATTGCGCGACGGGGTCGTCGATCTGCTGCTGCAGCTCGAACTGCCGGGCGTCGGCCTGCTCGAGTTCGAACGCGTCCAGGAGGTCGCCCAGATCGGCTACGACGACGCCGTCGAGGCGATCCGTGACTGGGCCGCCACCCAGCCGTGGCGCGGCGGGGCCGGATGATCCTGCTGACCCTCCGCGACCTGCGGTTCCGTCTCGTTCGTTTCGTGGTCGTCGTGGTGCTCGGTGCCGTGGTGTTCGCCCTGCTGTTCGTGATGACGGGCCTGGTGGAGCAGCTGAACACGGAGCCGTTCAAGACACTCGACAAGATCGGTGCGAGCGCGTGGGTGCTCCCGGCGGGTGTGAACGGGCCGTTCACTGCAGCCTCGACGATGCCCGCCGCCACGGTGGGCGCGGTGGTTGCCGACGCTGCCGCGCCGGTGGTCACCGCCCGGTCGAGCCTCACCGCGGACGGTCTCGCCGAGGAGGTGCTCGTCGTCGGTCACGACATCGGGGGGCTCGGCAGCCCGGACACGGTCGCCGGCCGCGCCGCGGAGGCGTCCGGCGAGGTCGTGGTCGACGAGACCCTCGACGTCGATCTCGGCACGACGGTGAACGTCGGCGGCGCCCCGTTCACCGTGGTCGGCACGACACGGGACACCACGTTGCTCGCCGGCTTGCCGTTGGTCTTCACGACGACCGCTGACGCGCAAGACCTCGTGTTCCGCAGCCGCGACGTGATCAGCGCCGTCCTCGTCGACGGTGAGGTCACGTCGGTCCCCGAGGGGATGGTGCTCATGTCGCTCGACGAGATCGGCAATGACACCCTCCGGCCGCTCGACGGAGCGATCGCCTCGATCGACCTCGTGCGGTTCCTGTTGTGGATCGTCGCCGCCGTGATCATCGGCTCGGTCGTGTACCTGTCGGCACTCGAGCGCCAGCGCGACTTCGCGGTGCTGAAGGCGATCGGCACGTCGAACCGGACGCTGCTCGCCAGCCTGGCCCTCCAGGCGGTGCTCGTCGCCCTCGCCGCTGTCGCCCTTGCCGCGGTCATCCAGATCTTCCTCGTTCCCGCGTTCCCACTCACGGTGCGGGTACCCGCTCGCGCCTTCTGGCAATTGCCGCTCCTCGCGGTGATCGTGGCCCTCGTCGCCGGAGCCTTCGGAATGCGGCGGGTTGCCCGCTCCGACCCCGCCGCGGCGTTCGCCGGAGCCGGCGGATGAGCGAACTCCGAGTTCGCGACCTCGTGGTGGAGTTCGTCCACGACGGCTATGCCGTGCGGCCGCTCGACGGCCTGTCGTTCGACGCGCCGGCCGGTGAACTGGTCGTGCTCCTCGGGCCGTCGGGATGCGGCAAGACGACGTTGTTGTCGTGCATCGGCGGCATCCTCACACCGACGTCGGGGACCATCCACCTCGGCGACCTCGACGTGACGGCGCTTGGTCGCGGCCAACTCGAGGCGTACCGCCGCGACCACGTGGGCTTCGTGTTCCAGGCCTTCAACCTGATCCCGTCGCTGTCGGCGCGCGAGAACATCGCCCTGCCGATGGTGCTCATCGGACACGATCGGAAGGCGTCCTACGAACGTGCCGACGAACTGCTGGCGATCGTCGGGCTGACCGATCGGGCCAACCACAAGCCGGCCAAGCTGTCCGGTGGCCAACAGCAGCGCGTCGCGGTGGCCCGCGGCCTCGGAAACGACCCACCGCTCCTGCTGGCGGACGAACCGACCGCCAACCTCGACCACATCCAGGCCGAGACGATCATCCGCCTCCTGCAGCAATTGCGGTCCGAGGGGCGTTCGATCGTCGTGTCGACGCACGACGCCAGGCTCGTGCCGATCGCCGATCGGATCGTGCACCTGATCCCGCACGACGCCCAGGGCGAGCAACCCGCTCACCAGCTGACGGTCGCTGCCGGCGAGTCGGTGTTCGAACAAGGGGATCGGTCCGACCTGGTGTACGTGATCGAGTCGGGCGAGATCGACGTCGTGCGGGTGCTCGCCGACGGTGATGAAGAGCTCCTCAACCGGATCGGAGCGGGCCAGTACTTCGGCGAGCTCGGCCCGTTCCTCGGGTTCCCCCGGTCGGCATCGGCGCGCGCCCATTCCGAGGCGACGCTCACCGCCTACAGCGCGAAGGAGTTCCGCGAGAAGGTCCTCCACCGCACCTGAGGGTTCCGGAGCGGCAGACTGCGACATGGACACGACCGCATCACCGGGGCTCAGGATCACCGGGCTCGCGCCCGTCCGCGGAGGGTGTCGACGCCGAGGGGATCCTGGCGTTCCTCGACGTCGTCGAGCGCGACCCGCGGATCGAGCCGCACGGTCTGATCATCCAGCGGCACGGCCGGCGCATCGCCGAGGGGTACTGGTCGCCGCACACCGGTGGCCGGGCCCGGCTCGTCTACTCGCTGAGCAAGTCGTTCACCGGCACGGCGCTGGCGCTGCAACTCGGTGACGGTCGGCTGTCGCTCGACGATCTCGTCAGCGATCACCTGCCCGAGCTGTTCGACGCCTTGGGCGACGAGGCCGACGACAGGACGAGGCGGATGCGCGTCCGTCACATCGCGTCGATGTCGACCGGCCACGATCGGGAGACGCTGCTCGAGGCCTCGGCGATCGATCCGGTCGACCTCGTCCGTGGATTTCTCGCCATTCCGCCCGACGCCGAACCGGGCGACCTGTTCGCCTACAACCAGCCGCCCGTGCTGGCGCTCGCCCGCATCCTCGAGCGCCTCGCCGGGGAGCGGCTGTCCGACCAGTTGCGACCGCGCGTCCTCGACCCGCTCGGCGTCGGCGACTTCCGCTGGGCGCAGACGGCGGCGGGCGGCGACCTCGGTTTCTCCGGCGTGCACACGGATCTCGATGCGATCGCCCGCCTCGGTCAGCTGTACCTCGACGACGGCGTGTGGGAGGGCCGCCGGCTCTTGCCGGAGGGCTGGGTCGCGGCGGCCTCGTCCGTGCAGGTGGCCAACCCGCAGCGTGAGGAGCCCGACTGGCGGCGGGGGTACGGCTTCCAACTGTGGATGTCGCGCCACGGCTACCGCGGCGATGGAGCGTTCGGCCAGTACATGGTCGTGCTGCCGGAACTCGATGCCGTGGTCGCCATGTTCTCCTGTACCGAGCCCATGCAGGTCGTCCTCGACGCGATGTGGGAACACCTGGTGCCGGCGATGCATCCCGGGGAACGACCGCCGAGCGATGCCGATGACGTGCTGGCCCAACGGCTGGAGACACTGTCGCTGCCGACGGTGGTCGAGCGTCGGGGCGGCGGCGCGCCGGATACGCCGGCGACGACATTCCGCCGCGCGCCGGGCATCCCGTCGCATCCCACGGTGACCGAGATCGAGACGACCGGCCGGACGATGATCGTCCGCGAGGCCGGCGGTGCGATCGAGTTGCCGCTGACCGAGGCGTGGACACATCTCGAGCCGTCGCTGGCGACGAGCGCCGGGCGGCTCGCCGACGGGCGTGTCGCCGTCGACGTGGTGTTCCTCGCCACACCCCATCGCCTGGAGATCGAACTCGATCCGTCGACCTCGACGTTCTCCGCTCGCTGGCCGCTCGTGCCGCTGTTCGGCGCCGGTGCGGCGCCTCGGCTGGCGTCGATGCAGGCCCCACCGGTTTGACAGCGTCCCGCAGGGGCTTAGCCTCACGCCTAGCCGCGCGAGCGCTTGCCCGCGTCCGGCCTCTCTAGCTCAATGGTAGAGCAGTGGACTTTTAATCCATTGGTTCAGGGTTCGAGCCCCTGGGGAGGCACCAGGTCAGGGGTGGTTTCTCTGTCGATCTCGACCCAGAGGTGACCAACCGGGTGACCAACGCTGGATCGGGTCGACCGCGGTCCCCGAGCAGCTGCGATCCCGGCCCAGCGCTGCGTTCCCGCAGCGGAATGCCGGTTGGACGAGCGGAGCGTCGGCCAATACGGCGCTGACCTGGGGGTCCACTCTCCCCTCGAGTATCGACACCAAAGTAACGTTCAACTAATATGTTGGTGAAAGGGTGAATGTGATCGATTTCTATTTGGATCCGTCGGCTGGGGTCGCGACCTATCTCCAGCTCGTCCAGCAGGTGAACCAGGCGCTCCAGCTGGGCCTGTTGGAGCCGGGAGATCAACTGCCGACAGCGCAAACAGTTGTCGCGTCGCTCGCCATCAACCCGAACACGGTGTTGAAGGCCTATCGCGATCTCGAGCGGGCCGGATTGGTGCAGGCCCGGCCCGGTCTCGGAACGTTCGTGGTCGCGACGTTGCCGCGGACCGACCCCCGAGTCCAGTCCAAATTCCGCAGGTCGATGGCGGCATGGTTGCGGTCGGCGCGAGATGCGGGGCTGACGTCAGCGGAGATCGAGGCGATCTTTCGGACCGCGGTTCGTGACTCGGTCGAGGAGGGTGCGGCATGACCGACATGTTGGAGACGGTCGGGTTGGGTAAGCGGTACGGCCGCCGATGGGCGTTGTCGGACTGCACGCTGTCGGTCCCGGCTGGCAGGGTGGTCGGTCTCGTTGGCCCCAACGGTGCCGGCAAGTCGACGTTGCTGCATCTTGCCGTGGGGCTGCTGACACCGAGCGCTGGGACGATCGCCGTCCTCGGCGGTCGCCCCGGGTCGGGTCGAGCGGCGCTGGAGCGGGTGGGCTTTCTCGCGCAGAACAGCCCGACGTATGCCCGCCTGACGGTGGCGCAGCATCTGCAAATGGGCGCCTGGCTCAATCCTGGCTGGGATGACGCGTTCGCCCAGCAACGGGTCGGTGAGCTTGGCCTCGACCTGCGCCAACGTGCTGGCACCCTCTCGGGGGGCCAACAGGCCCAGCTCGCCCTCACGGTCGCGGTGGCCAAACGACCCGAGTTGCTCGTGCTGGACGAACCGGTTGCCAGCCTCGACCCGTTGGCGACACGAGAGTTCCTCCAGGGGCTGATGGAGATCGTCGCCACCCAGGGTGTCAGCGTGATGTTGTCCTCGCATCAGATCGCTGATCTCGAGCGGGTCTGTGACCACCTCGTCGTGCTCGCCACCGGCCACGTCGCGCTCACCGGTGAGGTCGACGCGCTGCTCGCCTCACACCACCGCCTCACCGGACCCCGCCGGGATCCATCCACCGTCCCCGCGACCCAGACCGTGATCGAGGCGCGCCACCTCGACAAGCAGACCACCCTGTTGGTGCGTACCGACGACCCGATCCTCGATCCGGCCTGGACGGTCACGCCGGTCAGCCTGGATGACATCATCCTCGCCTACATGCGTCAAGCCCGAGACGATCACGCACCCTCCAATCCCCGACTCACGGTTGCACGATGATCCGCTTCGCCTGGCTGCAATCACGCACACAAACCTTGGCCACCCTTGCCGCAGTCGCGGTGCTGGCCGTCGTCGCGGGCGTCACCGGTGTCCGCTACTCCCGTCTCTCTCACGATCTCATCGCACCGTGCGCTGCGACGCGTGACTGCGGGTTCGCCTACCCCCAGTTCGCGGCCCACTACTCGTGGCTCCAGGCCGGTTTCGAGCTCATGCTCCACGTCATGCCGGCGATCATCGGGATCTTCTGGGGAGCCCCGCTCGTGGCCCGCGAGCTGGAAACCGGCACCTACCGGATCGCTTGGACCCAGGGCGACACCCGCACCCGATGGCTGACCACGAAACTCCTCGTCACCGGTGCCAGCGCCGTGGCCGTTGCCGCCGTGTTGACGCTGATCACCACCTGGTGGTTCCGCGCCTCCGACACCGCCGGCGCCAGCAGCCTGTGGGACGTCTTCGACCGTCGGAACCTGACACCGATCGCGTACACCGTGTTCGCGTTCGCTCTCGGCGTCTTCCTGGGCACGGTGATCCGCCGGACACTGCCCGCCATGGCGGCCACGATCGGCATCTTCGTCTTCACGCGCATCGCCGTCGCCGCCTGGATCCGACCCCACCTCCTCGCACCGCTCCACACCTCGACGTCACTACCCGCCGCGGGGGACCTCGGATTCACCTCCACCCGTGACGGGAGCGTCGACCTCGTCGTACGGGGTGCGGAGATCCCGAAGGCCTGGGTCGAGTCCAGCCACATCGCCACCAGCACGGGCCAGGCAGCAAGCGTCGCCGAACGCGTCGCCTTCGTCCGCCAGTACTGCCCGACGTTCGCCACCCACGCCGGTGAGCCGGGTGGCAAGGGGAGCAGTTCCGGCGACTTGGAGGCCTGCCGCCAACAGGCAGCGCGTGTGTTCCACCTCGCCGTCACCTATCAGCCCGCCGACCGCTACTGGACGTTCCAAGTGCTCGAATCCACCATCTTCGTCGCACTCGCCCTCGTCGCCGTCGCCGGCTGCTACTGGTGGATCACCCGACGAGAAACATGAACCCAGCGGCGCCGTGTCGGGACCGGCCGCGGCCGCCGTGGGTGACCGTGGATGCGGGTATCCCCGCCGATCGGCGTGCCCGCGATCACCGAGGTTCTATCGGACGAGGGCGAAGAAGTTGGTCAGCTCGTCGACGAACAATGCGGGCTGCTCGATGGCGGCGAAGTGTCCGCCGCGGTGAGGTTCGTTCCAGTAGCGGATGTCGTGGAAGCGCTGTTCGGCCCACCGCCTCGACGGGCGTTGCAGTTCATATGGGAAGACGCTGCACCCGGCTGGCGCGTCAACGTGATCACGTGCTTGGAGTGGGCCTTCGAGCCACCGGGTGACGTCGTTCAGGCTCTCCCAGTACAACCGGGCGCTCGATGCTGCCGTGCGGGGGAGCCAGTACAGCATGATGTTGTCGAGCATCGTGTCGAGCGGCAGCTCGCTACGCGGATCGCACCAGCTCAGCATCTTCTCGGTGATCCATGCCGCGAGACCCGCGGGCGAGTCGACCAGCCCGTATCCGATCGTCTGGGGACGGGTCCGGTGCATCGTCGAGTAGCCGGAGTCCCGGGCGCCGCCGCGCTTCATCGCGTCGAGGGCGTCCTGTTCGGCGTCGGTCAGGTCGTCCAGCGTGGCTGGATCCGGTGGCACCAGCGGCGGCATCAGGTGGATGCCCACGATGTGTTCGGCATCCACCTGCCCGAGTGTCGCACTCACGCTTGTTCCCCAGTCGCTGCCCTGGGCCCCGTAACGGCGATAACCAAGACGCGCCATCAGCGATGCCCAGGCACGGGCGATCCGCTCGACGTTCCAGCCCACCTCGGCCGGCTTGTCGCTCCAGCCGTATCCCGGCAGCGACGGAACGACACAGTGGAAACCCGCCTCGTTCAGCGGCGCGATCACCTCGAGGAACTCGATCACCGAGCCCGGCCACCCATGGGTGAGCACCAGCGCAAGCGCGTCCGGGTCGGTCGAACGGGCGTGCAGGAAGTGGATGCGGAGCCCGTCGATGGACGTCCGAAATTGCCCGATGCTGTTCAGCCGCGCCTCGGCCCGGCGCCAGTCGTACCGATCGGACCAATAGGCGCACAGATTTTGCAGCTCCTGAAGTCCGACGCCTTGGGCCGGATCGGTCGCCGGCTCCGGCCACCTCGTCGCCCGCAGCCGCGCCCGGAGATCATCGAGCTCACCCTCGGGAACGGCGAGTTCGAACGGCGTGACGTCGGAATCTGGCACGTTGCCATGGTGGCCGCCTCGACCCGAACCCCACAAGGAACTCGATCCGCACCATCAACGGCGTGGACGATCCGGCACCGCACGGGGCACGACCCGCACGGTTCGCCCTCAGTCAGTGGGGCCGGAGAATCCGAGGCGCCTCACTGGTCCGCCACCGTCTCCGGGCAGCCGGAGGTGCAGCCGGTCACAGCAACGCGTTCGTGATGGCTTCGGTGATGAACTGGCTGTAGCGGCGGAGGCTCCAGTGGCGGCGGCGGACGAGGAGGTCGAACAGCTCGGGGGAGCTGTACGTCCACAGGACATCGGTCGCTTCGGCGAGGCGGATTCCCGGTCGGGTGCGCCCAGCGTCGACCAGGGAACGGGCATTGTGTCGCATCCTGATCAGCCGGTTGGCGTCGAGGTCGGCGTGCAGTGCGGCGGCGGCGGGGTCACCGTCGGCCGCGTCGCGCAGCAGGAGCAGCAGCGGGGCGATCCTCGGTGCGACCTCTGCGGTGAGCCGGCCCCAGCCTTCGATGACCTTGCGCGGGTCGGTCTCTCTCGCCTGGAGCGCATCGGATCGCTGTTCGGCGGGAACTTGGCCGACGCCGCCGAGCGCACGTTCGCACAGGGCGCGTACGAGTCCTGGCTTGCCGCCGTAGGTCTTGTAGATCGTGGCGGGCGAGACGCCCGCGTCGGCGGCGATCGATTCGATCGTGGTTGCGGTGAAACCCTGATCGACGAATCGGGTCAGCGCGACGTCGAGGAGAGCGTTGTGGGCGTGGCGGGCACGCTCGCGGCGGCGGCTCGAGTCGTACGGGCGGCGGGCATTGACGTCTCCGCGAATGTGTTCTACGCTCATTTCGTTCCACTTTACTAGAATGAAAGGTGGATGACCATGACCACCGAACGAGCGAGATTCGTCGAACGTCTGCGAGATGCGACGAACACTCACAACGTCGATGCCGTCGTCGACTGCTTCGCCGAGGACTACCGCAACGACACACCCGTCCATCCGCAGCGCAGCTTCGACGGCCGGGCTCAGGTGCGATCGAACTGGGAGCAGATCTTCGCTGCCGTCCCGGACATACACGCCTCGGTGATCGCCAGCGTGGTCGACGGCGATGTCATCTGGTCGGAGTGGGAGATGCGCGGTACCCGCAGAGACGGTGCGCAGCACGTGATGCGCGGCGTGATCGTCTTCGGCGTTCGCGACGAACGGGCAGCGTGGGCCAGGTTCTACCTCGAGCCGGTCGATCCCGGCGCCGACGACGCGACCGCTGCCGTCCGTCAGATCATCGGGGCGTCGTCAGCGACCGCCGGCTCGATTGATCAGTAGATCTGATCGAGTCGGCGGCTTCGGCGGCGTCCACGCGATTGCCGACGGCGGTTGCGGGTCGTCCTGTCGTTGAACAGCTCAGAGGATCCCGTCGTGGGCGGCTGCGTGGATGGTCGGCACGGTCGGCCGGAAGCCAAACCCACGGAGGAGCGTGCCGTCCATGCGTCCTGACCACGGATTTGTGAGGGGCTCGGCGCTGGCTGCGATGGGGTTCCCGCCGAGCTGGGCCATCTCGTAGACGGTGACGGGTGCGTCGTCGGTGACGTTCACGGTCCTTCCGTCCATGGCGCCGGTCAGGGCGAGTTGGATGACGGCGGCGATGTCGCGGTGGTGGGCAACGGAGTAGGTGTGGGCGGGGTGCAGGCCGAACCGGTCGAGCGAGTGCGCCCAGCGAGGCGAGGTGGCCGTCGCCGTCGCCGTAGACGAACGGCAACCGCAAGATGGTCCAGGTCAGACCGCTGTCTCGGAGCACGTTCTCGGCGGCAACCTTGCTGGCCGGGTAGGCGAGTGTCGGTGAGCAGGTGTCGGTCTCGAGCGCTGGCCGTGCCGCGTCGGCGTCGTAGACGTTCCCCGTGCTGGCCATGACGAACCGGGCTCGGGGCGAGTGCGTGCGGACGGCGTCGATGAGGTTGCGAGTGCCGTCGAGGTTGGCGCGCCAGATGGCGTCCTGGTCGTCGGTGCGGAACAGGGCTGCGAGATGGACGACGGCGTCGACGCCTTCCACCGCGGCCTGGAGCGAACCGGGTTCTCCGAGGTCGCCGCGCACGGCGGTGGTGCCGGGCGGCAGGTCGAGGTCTCCTCGGACGAGGGCGCGGCAGTCGAACCCGGATGTGGCCAGACGTGGCAACAACCGTGATCCGACGAGTCCGCTCGCTCCGGTAATCAATACAACTGTCATGATGATCCTTTCTCCTGATCGTCAGTAATGCTGACGATCAGCGTAGCAGTACGCTTTCGGGGATGACAAGAGAGGCGGACCTCGGGCCGCAGCTCAGCCGTCGGTTGACGTATCTGCTGAAACGGGCGCTCGTCGACCTCGAGGACCTCCACCGCGAGCACCTGGACCCCTTGGGGATCAGCGGCCGCGAGCTCGCCGTGCTGTTGCTGCTACAGGCTCGAGAACCAGAATCCCAACAACAGACGGCCGAGCGGCTCCGGGTAGATCGCACGACCATGGTTGCCCTGCTCGACGGGCTCGAAGCAAAGGGTCTCGTGGCACGCGAGGCCGATCCGAACGATCGTCGCCGGAACGTCGTTGCTCTCACCGGCGCAGGCCGCCGCACGTTGGAGAGAGCTCTCCGGGCCAGCGACAAGGCCGAGCGTCGACTACTCCGTGCGTTGAACGAATCGGAGCGAACGCAGCTACGCGCCCTGCTCGCCCGCGTCGCCGCAGATGATCACAACAACGCCTGATCAGTGAGACGGCGTGACATGACGCGTCCGACGATGTCGAGCACGATGCCTCCGTTGGCTATAGAGACCCTGCCGGTATGCACTCGCCCATGGTCAATGCGTCGATGAACCCGGCCGCCCCGCCCAACAGAGTTCCGATCGATTCGTCGGTGAACGCGTCGGGCCCGGCGTCGACCAGCGCCTGCAGGTCGACGAGCAGTTGCGTGCTGAGCGCTTCGCCCTCGGCTCCGAGCGACGAGAAGTCGCCCTGCGCGGGCTCGGCGATCGCCAGCAGGGCGAGGGCATCGTCGTAGGTGGCGACTGGTGCCGCCGGGTTGAAGACCGGTACCGCATCGGTCGACGCGAGGTCGGCGAGCAGCGCGGTCGCGGTGGCGACCTGCTGGTCGAGCTTGTCGAAGTCCACCGCCGTGACGTCGTCCTGCGCGGTGTGGTAACAGCCGTTGGTCGCGTCGGTGAAGAACACGGCGGGCACGCCTTTGTTGATGAAGTTGACGTGGTCGCTGCGACCTTGGCCGAAGATCACGCTCAGCAGCGCAGTGTCGAGCGTCGACGCGCCCGCTGCTGTCGTCACCGAGTCGACAAACGTCGGCCCGCCGGTCTCGGCTCCGACGGCGATCGTGCTGTTGGCCATCGATGGCAGGAGATCGGATCCCTGGATGTCGAAGTTGACGTACGCCACCGTCTGTTCCATGGGGACGACCGGGTCGGACGCGTAGTACCCCGAACCGAGCAGCCCATCCTCCTCTGAGTCCCACAACGCAACGACGACCGTCCGGCGCGGCGGACCGGCCGCCGTCTCGTGGCGGGCCGCTGCGATCGCCGCCGCCACACCGGCCGCGTTGTCGGTCGCGCCGTTGCAGATGTGGTCGGCCGGGTCGCTGGTTCGACAGTTGGAGCCTTTGTGGTCGTAGTGCGCCCCGATGACGACGTATTCGTCGGCGAGGTCGGTGCCCGGGATGACGGCGACGATGTTGGTGCCGTCGGGAAACTTCTGCAGATAGCCGTCGATGCCCTCACCGTCGAACGCCGGCTCGGCGAACTCCGAGAGTTGGCCGTACAGGAACTCCTGCGCGGCGATCGAACCGTCCGAGAAGTTGTCGCGCCCGGCGAACTCGTCGGACGCCAGCATCTCGACGATGCCGCGCGCGTCACGGGTCCCCTCGGTGTCCTCGACGGGCTCCGTGGCCAACGGGTCGGTCTCCACCGCCCCGGTGTCGACCGCCCCGGTGTCGACCGCTCCGGTGTCGACCGCTTGGTGTCGACCGGCTTGGTGTCAGTCGCGGTGTTCACGACAGGAGCGGTGGACACGTCCGACCCCTCGGCGGGCGAGTCGGAGTCGGACGAGCACGCCGCGGTCGCGAGGGCGAGCCCGCAGATCGAGCCGATCAGGATTCGATGCATGGGCGCATGTTCCCCCACGCCGGGACTTCTGACAAACAGATCCCGCGGGCCCCGGTTCAGAATCGACCGCCGAACCGTTGCGGGACCAGTGGTCGTAATGTAAGCGGAATGTCGGCTCGGCTCGATCCGTCGTGGCGTGTGCTTAGCAAGTCCGTCGACGCGTGCAGTCGATCGATGCGTGGACATCTTCGCTCGACCAGACGGGACCTTCGGGTTCGAGGAGTTCCGATGCGATCCCGAAGACATGGGCGAGTGGACCCCTGTCGCTCACTACTGCGACGCAGAATTCGATACGAGCGAAGCTGCACTCGAAATGGCCCGTGCCACGGTGCCGTGGCTCGCTGACGTTCTCAAACGAAAAGCGAGATCAAAACGATGTTGAACCCAACGGACCTGAAACTCGAGGTCGTGGTGATCCCAGTGACCGATGTCGAGCGCTCCAAGGCGTTCTACGACGGCCTCGGCTGGCGGCTCGACGCAGACTTCGCTTTCGACAACGGCTTCCGAATCGTGCAGTACACACCGCCCGGTTCCTCCGCGTCGGTGCAATTCGGCACAAACATCACCACCGCTGCACCCGGTAGCGCGCAGGGCTTGTACCTGGTGGTGGCGAACGTCGAGGCCGCACGCGATGAGCTGGCTGTCCGGGGCGCAGATGTCTCGGAGGTCTTCCACCCCAACGTGCCCGGCGCCCAGTTCGAAACCGCCACGAGCTCGGCTCGCGTCGCGGGGAGGGACGACCAGCATTCGAGCTACGGGTCCTTCGCCACGATGCGCGATCCGGACGGCAACACCTGGCTGCTCCAGGAGGTCACGACGCGGCTACCCGGTCGTATCGACGAAACCGCGACGTCCTACGCGTCGATCGCCGATCTCGCCGACGCCATGCGGCGTGCGTCGGTTGCGCACGGTGAACACGAGGCACGCGTCGGGGCGGCCGACGCCAACTGGCCGGATTGGTATGCGACCTACATGGTCGCTGAACAGGCCGGCACCGCACTGCCCGAATAAGCCCCTGACCGATCCGAGCGGCAGATCGGAGCGCTCAGCTCTTGCGACGCCAGAACTTCGGCTTCTTCGATTCAGCGGGCACGTCGATGGTGACACGACCAACCCTTGTGCCTGGCGCGAGCTTGCGAACCTGATCATGGATCTGCCCACCGATGTTCACTGCAACCACGAAGTCGGTTGCCGTCAGGTTGGCGACATCCAACGCACCACCCAGCACCGGCGCTGGATTGAAGTCGAAGACTTCGTGCGGCGCGAGTCGAAACACCGCGGCGGTCGGCGGCGAATGCCAGTCCAGCGAGGAGGAAGTAGTCCTGGCCATCCTCGGAGTCGAGGACTCCCTGCATCGTCGCGGCATCGGGCCAAAGCATCTGGAGCGAACCGGCGATCACATCGAGATACCAATAGCCCTCGGCGCTCTGCAGGAAGACATGACCGAACAACGACGACATCACCGGCACCTTGCCGTCGATCCCGATCCATGCCCACGATTCGAGCGCTTCGGCGAACTGTCGGTCCACGGACCGACATGGCCGAATCTTGGTCAGAGCTGGCCAAGCGAGCGCATCCGAATGCCCGGTATGTGCGCCCCACGCAAGCGTCGATGCCAGCCCACAGACCGCTCCGTATCGGCAGGCGTAATCACTGCGACGTCATCTCCGCTGGCCGTGTCGGGATCGAACGTCGCGAGTCCTCTGCACGGTCCCGACGCCGTACCAGCCCGTGCCCAACGCGCACGCGATCCGTGACACGCTCACACGGTGCGCAAGTTCGTGATCATGGGCGTTCAGGGCAGTGGCAAGGGCACGCAGGCGAAGCTGCTCGCCGAGTCCTACGACCTCGTCCACGTCAGCGTCGGCGACATCTTCCGCTGGAACGTGCAGCACCACACCAAGCTTGGCGCCCAGGTCCGGCGCGTCGTCGCCTCCGGCCAGCTCGTCGACGACGAGCTCGTCGAGACGGTGGTGCGGGACCGCTTGGCGCTCCACGACTGGAACTACGGGTTCATCGTCGACGGCTTCCCCCGAAACGCCCGCCAGACCGAGTTCTTCCTGGAGACCTACGACATCGATGGCGTCATCAACCTCGAGCTCCCCGAGATCGAGGTCGAACGCCGGGTTCTCGGTCGCCGGCTGTGCTCTGGGTGTGGGCTCGACTACAACCTCATCGGGCACCGTCCGGCGGTCGATGACGTCTGCGACGTGTGCCGGGGGACGCTGGTGATGCGCCCCGACGACACGCCCGAGGCGCTCGCCGTGCGCCTGCACGACTACCACGAGAAGACGGCGCCGGTCATCGAGTTGTTCCAGCGCAAGGAGTTCGTCGCCCGCATCGACGCCACCCGCTCGATCGAGACGATCCAGTCCGAGATCCGCATTCGCTTCAGCCTCCCCTGATCCGCCGGGGTCATGGCGCAGCTGGCCATTGGAAAGCGCGTCAGCCGGCGAGTCCGCCGACCGAGCAAGGTCTGGTCGTTGGGAACACACGGCGCGAGTCCGTGCACAGCAGCCGTCGCCAGCCGTCGGTCATGTTCCGTAGGGGACCGGAACTCCCCGCGTTGGGTCGCGCGCAGTCGACTGACCTTGCGCGACAGAATGGGTGAATGTCGGTGCAGGCGATGTCGGTCGTGGTCGGGCTCGATGTCGGGGGCACGAAGACGAACGCGACCGTGCTCACCGACGACGGGCGGTTCCTGGTCGATCACATGGTCGAGGTCCCGAGCGGCGTCCTCGAAGGTCCGTCGGCGGCGATCGCGGCGATCGACGAGGCGATGTCGCGGGTGCTCGAGTTGGTCGGGTTGGACCACGGATCGGTGCGCGCCATCGGGCTCGACACGCCCGGGCCGGCCAGCGCCGATGGCGTGATCTCGGCCCGCGGGGCAACGAACTTCGCCGCGGCCGAGTGGTGGGGGTTCGACTTCCGAGCCGCCGTCGAGCGACGCCTGAACCTTCCCGTGATCTATCTCAACGACGGCAACGCGGCCGCGCTGTACGCCCACGAGCGGCACTTTGGCGACGACGCACTCAGGCGTTCATCCGTGTCGGCAATCGTCGGCACCGGCTTGGGTGGTGGTGTGATCGAAGGCGGTCACGTGATTCGTGGCGCTGCGGGCATGGCCGGCGAGCTCGGCCACGTGCAGATCCCGATGGAAGGCCTGCTGGTGCCGGGCCAACCGGTGCCGCGTTGCAACTGCGGTCTCGCCGGCGACCTGGAGAGCATCGCGTCGCTCAGCGGCATCGCCCGGAACCTGCTGCCGTTCTGGCTGACTCGATACCCGGGCCATCCGTTGGCCGGCATGGATCCTGACATCGCCGCCAAACAGACACGAGACTATGGAGAGCGAGGCGACGAGCTCGCCGGGCGGATCTTCGACCAGCAGGCAACGGCGATCGGGCGGATGTTCACCATCGCTTCCAACGTCCTCGATCCGGACGCGTACTTCGTCGGCGGTGGAGTGACCGACACCGGGGTCGAGTTCCGGACGGCGTTCGTCGAGCGCGTCCGCAAGGCGACGCAGTTGCGCGTCGAGCAAGCCAGCGTCGCCACGTTCGCGATCGTGCCTGATCTCGACATGGCCGGCGCACGTGGTTCGGCGCTGGCTGCCCTCCGCGCGATCCGGCCGGCGATCCTGTGATCTCGCCAGTCGTCGCTGGCTCAGTCCGGGACGAGACGGCTCGGCCAGCCGACGCGCACGAGAACACCGTCCGGGTCTGACAGGCTGAACTCGTACATGCCCCAGTCCTTGTGCTCGGGGGCCTTGCCGGGCTCAATGATGTCGTTGCGCATCGGGACGGCTCGTGCGTCGACGTCGGGTGTGTACAGGTAGAGGCCGAACGGATTGCGGCCCGGCACGACCCAACCCTCGACTGCATCCGTCAGGTGGACCGTCGCTCCGTGCCCGTCGGTGAGCATCCGGTACTCGCTGTGCGGATCGTCGTCGCCGTCGTCCCGCTCGAAGCCCAGGCGTCGGTAGAAGGCCTCGCTCTGGTCCAGGTCGTTGCACGGCACGATTGCAGTCAGTGTCGGACGGGGGCGGTCGTCGCGTGTTGTCATGACGCCAGGACAGCACCTCGACGACGCCGTTACCAATCGCCCAACTCATCTGGTACAGGTTCGGCTTCGGGCGGCTTGCTCCCCGACCATGCCGAAGGTGTTCGGGCGTTGCGCTGCTGGTGCAGTACAGCGCGACCTGCGAGGCTTCGTCGACCTCGAGCTCCGTGGAGACTTCGGCCTCCCCGACGACATCGACGACTCGTTCACCATCACGGTCGACCTCGTGATCGACGCAATCGCCACCCACTCCACAACTCAAGAAACCAGGACCCCGAATTGAAGCTCGACCCTGCCACGATCGTGATCAACGCCGAAGCGGCCGACGCCTACCGACGCTTGGGCGCAGAGCGCCAACGAACGCTCGTCGCGCCCGAGGACGACATGTGGGCGGCCTTCGCCGACATGGCCGAACCCCACGCGCTGACAGTCGGGACACAACTCGTCGGCCGGTTCTCCGTCGACGACGACAACCAACTCCACGGCTTCTACGTCCGCGACGACTTCGAGGAGTACGCCGCGGCATTGTTCGCCCACGTCGTCGACGACATGGACATCACCGCCGCGATGGCATCCACGGTCGATCCCACGTTCCTGTCCCTCAGCCTGGCAGCCGGTGGCTCGTCCCAACCGGTAGCGGTGATGTACGACCACGTCGCACGACCAGTGAGTGACGAAACGGTCGATGTTCGTCCCGCCACCAGAGCCGACCATCCGGCGGCCGTGGCGTTCTACCGAGCCGAGACCGGTTCTCCCGACGCGTTCCTCGAACCGTTCCTGGCCGAGCGCATTGAACTGCACGAGCTCTACCTCGTCGAAACCGACGGCAGGATCGCAGCGACGGGCGAGTGTCGAGCCGACCTGCGGGCACCCGGCAACGCCCACCTCGGCCTCGTCGTCGGTTCCGAACTCCGCGGGCGAGGAATGGGCAGCCGGCTGATGCACACCCTCACCGAGATCTGCAAGGACCAGGACCTGACGCCACGCTGTTCGACCGAACCCACGAACCTCGCCGCCCAAACGGTCATCCGGCGAGCCGGGTTCCGAACCCGCCACCAGATCTTCAAGATCGCCGTTGGCGCCTGAGGGTGCCACTCGATCCTCGCCGGCGACCCAACCGGAGCCGCCGGTGGGGGTCACCATCAGACTCGTGCTCCACCCGAGGCGGAGCTGCAGTGGCTCGGGTACGCCGTCGTCTGCAAGGGGCGGGCGGTGCCGGTGCCGGCTACAGCACCTGCGTGAACGCGTGGATGAGCACGCCGACGATGCACCCGACGATCGTGCCGTTGATGCGGATGAACTGCAGGTCGCGCCCGACCTGGAGCTCCATGAGCCGAGCCGTCGACGGCCCGTCCCACTTCGCGATCGTCGATTCGATGAGCCCGCTGACCTCGCTGCGGTAGTTGTCGACGACGTAGTACACGCCGCGCTGGATCGACTCGTCCACGCGCTCTTGCAGGTCGGGATCGGTGACCAGGCGGACGCCCTGCCGCTGCATCGTCGCCGCGATGCGCAGGCGCAGCTCGCTCCCCGGCGTCGACGTCGCGTCCAACAGCCCGCGCTTCGTGTCACGCCAGAGACCGGCGGTCCACGCCCGGAAGTCGGGGTGGGCGAGCAGCTCCTCCTTGAGATCCGTGCCCTTCGACAGCATCTCGGGGTCGGTCTTCAGGCGCTCGGCGAAATCCAGCATCCGCCGCTCCACGGCCTTGCGAGTGGGATGGTCCGGATCACGAGCGACGTCGTCGAGGAATCGCCGCACCCCTGCGTAGGCCTTGTCGAACACGCGGTCGTCGATCGCCTCCGGCACCCACCACGGCGACTCCTCCGACAACCGAGCCCGGAACGTGTCGCGGTTGTCCTCCACGAAGTGGCCCGCCCCCTTGAGCACCGCGTCGAACAGCCGCTCGTGATGGCCGCCCTCGACCGCGAGGTCGATCGCGCGGCCCACCAGTGGTGACACCTCCGTTGCCCGGATCCGTTGTTCGACCATCTGCTCGAGCGCAGCGGACACTTCGTCGTCATCGAGCACCTTGATCGTGTTCGTCAGGACGTCGGCGATCGCGCCCGCTGCTCGCGTCGCGTGCTCCCCGATGCTGAGCCACTCACCGAGCCGGCGTGCGATCCCAGCGCTGCGCAGTCGCTCACCGATGATCTCGCGAGACATGAAGTTGCCTTCGACGAACTGGCCCAGCGAACGTCCGATCTCGTCCTTGCGTCGGGGGATGATCGCCGTGTGCGGGATCGGCAGGCCCAGCGGGTGGCGGAACACCGCGGTCACCGCGAACCAATCGGCGAGCGCGCCCACCATCGCGGCCTCGGCGCCGGCCTCCACGTAGCCCCAGATCGCGGGCTCGCCATGGAACGTGCGCGCGATCACAAACACGACGGCGGCGAACAGGAGCAGACCGGTCGCGGCGAACTTCATTCGCACGAGCGCGCGCCGTCGCGGGTCGATCTCCACGCACAGAAGCTAGGCCGCAGACGCTGCCGGCCACGGGGGAAGTGCGTCTGCGGGATCGCGGGGCGGCGGTCGGATCGCCCGTGACTTCACGACCGATCTCGCCCACGTGAGGAAGCACTTGGGGATCCGGACCTCGACTCCCCACGACGACATCCCACAGGTGCTCACCGAACGCATCGCCGAAGCGAGGTCGGCACCACCCGGTTGTGGCCGCCGTTGGCCTCGGCGATCGACAACGAAGGCTGTTGACACTCCGGAGTCCGCAGCCGCTACGGATCGGCCGCAACACGAATGACCACTTCGACGCCTACGTGCTTGCCGACATCCTGCGCACCGACGGTCACCGGTGGACACGCCTGCGCGAGGACCGCGGTGACACCAAGGCGCTGCGAGCGCCGTGCGGGGCCCGACGAGAGCTGGTGGCGATCGGATCCGATGTGTGACGTGCTCGGCCATCGGCTACCCCATACGCATGAGTGACACCACTTCCATCACGGTTGAGCGGAGCATCCCCGCTCCGGCCAAGGACCTGTTCGACATCCTGTCCAACCCGCATCGCCACACCGAACTCGACGGGTCGGGATTCGTCAAGGGCCTCGTCCACGGCGACCGACTCGACCACGTGGGCCAGAAGTTCACCATGAACATGTCGGGCGATCACATGGGCGGCGACTACCAGACCGACAACATCGTGAGCGCCTACGACGCGAACAAGATGATCGGTTGGAAGACGGCGCCGGCGGGCACTGAGCCCCCCGGGTGGGAATGGCTGTGGCAGTTGAAATCGGAAGGCTCCAACGCAACGACCGTGTCGATCACCTACGACTGGAGCAAGGTCACCGACAAGGATTTGCTGAAGAAGATCAGCTTCCCGCTCGTGCCGGAAAGTTCCCTTGACCAGTCACTCGTCAAGCTCGCTTCGGCAGCCATCGCCACCTGATCACCAGTTGGCCACCACCCCGGCCGACGAACTCCTGGCCTTGCCGATGCTCCAGCCAGACGAGGTGACCGATTCGCTCCACGCCTACCAGCTCGCCAAGCGCGGCAACTCGCTGCGGGTCAAGGCCGAGGCTTTCCGCTGGGCCGACGCGGGGCACGCGTCAACAACACGAGCAGCCCGGGCATCGTCATGACCCCACTCGCACGCGACGAACTGAGCGGTCCACGCGGCGAGGGCTACCGGCGCATGATCGAGCTGTGCCCGGCCGGACGCGCCGGCACCCCCGACGAGATCGGGACACTCGGTGAGTTCCTGATGGGCCCTCGACGGGGCGTTCATCACCGGCAGCGACTTCCTCATGGACGGCGGCGTCGACGGCGGCGTCACCGCCTCCTACTTCTACGGCGACCTCCAACCCACCGCACTCAACACTCAGACAGGAACCAGATGAACAAGCTGACCGCAACACGCAACCTCGGCACCGACGACGCCGCCCTCGAAGTCTCCGCCATCGGCTACGGCTGCATGGGCCTCGACTCCGCCTGGGGCACACCGATGCAACCCGCCGACGCCATCGCACTGCTCCGACAAGCACACGATCGCGGCGTCACGTTCTTCGACACCGCCGAGGCCTATGGCCAAGGCAGCAACGAACGCCTCGTCGGCGAAGCACTCGAGCCGATCCGCGACCAGGTCGTGATCGCCACCAAGTTCGGCTTCGCCGAACGGAAGTCCGGCCAACGGCACCGACAGCCGACCCGAACGCATCCGACAAGTCGCCGACGACGCGCTCCGACGGCTGCGCACCGACCACATCGACCTCTTCTACCAACACCGCGTCGACCCCAACGTCCCCATCGAAGACGTCGCCGGCACCGTCCGCGACCTCATCGGCGACGGCAAGATCCGGCACTTCGGGCTCTCGGAAGCCGGCGTCGGCACCATCCGCCGCGCCCACGCCGTCCAACCCGTCACCGCTTTGCAGAGCGAGTACTCGTTGTGGTGGCGCGAACCCGAACACGACATCATCCCGACGCTCACCGAGCTCGGCATCGGCCTCGTCCCCTTCAGCCCGCTCGGCAAAGGCTTCCTCACCGGAACCATCACCGCCGACACCACCTTCGGCGACGGCGACGCCCGCGCCAACCCCAACGTGTTCCCTCGTTTCGCCGAAGAGAACCGACGCGCCAACGAAGCGCTCGTCGACCTCATCCGCCACTACGCCGACGAGCACGGCGCAACCCCGCGCAGGTGGCACTCGCCTGGATCCTCGCCAAGGACCCGACACATGTGCCGATCCCCGGCACGACCAAGCTCCATCGACTCGAGGAGAACCTCGCCGCCGCCGACGTCAACCTTCCCACGGATCAACTGACGCAACTCGACGAGGCAGCCGTCGGCATCAAGATCGTCGGAGAGCGCTACAGCCCACCCATGCAACAGATGATCGACCGCTGACCTGCGTGGGTCGGCTATGACGCGTTGTCGATGCGTTCGAGCTGGGTCCAGCCGCGCCAGCCGCGTTCTTCGAGCAGGCGCAGGAGCGTCCGCGCGATCGGGACGGTGCTGACGAACACCTCGTCGAGCAGGGCAGCCAGCTCGTCGTCGAGCCTGAAGTGGTCGACCCGCTGATCGTTCGAGCGGTCGGCGTCATCTTCGAACATGGCAACGAGCCGGTCGGCGACGGCGCAGAGGCGTGGATCATCGAGATCCCAGTCGGCGGCTTCGACAAGATCGGAGTACATCTGAATGACAGCCGGGTCCTTGAGCTGCTCGCGCTTGAGCGCCATGAGTGTCGGCATCCGGTCGGGGATCTGTGCAGCGACGAGGATCCAGGCGTCGCGTTCCATCTCGATCGCCCGCGCCGGGATGTCGAGTTGGCGGAGTTGGTCGAGGTAGTCGATCGCCTCGGGCGGCAAAGCGAGTCGGTCGCCCGCAGCGAGCTGCGCGATGCGTTCACGGAGGCGTTGTCGTTCACGGATTTCGGCAGCGTAGGCGGACGTCAATGTCGTGGATCCCGGCCACGAAGTCGTCCTCGTCGGCGGCCAACAGGTCGTGCACGCGCGACAGTGGGACGCCGGCCTCGGCGAGGGTCTTGATGCGGATCAGTTCGACAACGGCTGCCGCGTCGTACCGCCGGTATCCCGACGGGTCGCGGATGGGCTCGGGCAGCAAGCCCTTGGCGTGGTAGTGGCGCACGGCTCGTACGGTGACGCCGGCATATGCCGCGAGTTGGCCGATCGTGAGCATGGGCCGGGCCGCCGCGCCTCAGCGCGATCTTCCTCCGGTAGGTCGCCATCGCCACAAGGTAAGACCCGACGAGCAGGCCGACACACCAGCCCAGCGCGACCCACACATCGCTGCCGACCGGCTGCTCGGCGAAAAGCTTGCGGATCGTGTCGACGATCGAGGTCACCGGCTGGTTCTCCGCGAACCAACGCACCGGGCCGGGCATCGTGTCGGTGGGCACGAACGCCGAGCTGAGGAACGGCAGGAAGATCAGCGGATACGCGAACACGCTTGCCCCTTCGATGGTCGTCGCCGTCAGTCCGGGGATCACCGCGAGCCAGGTGAGCGCGACGGTGAACATGACCAGGATGCCGACCACGGCGAGCCAGGCCAATGGTCCGGCGCCCGTGCGGAAGCCCATCGCGAAGCCGACCACGATGACGATCACCAGCGAGATTGTCGTCGCCACGAGCGACGTCACCACGTGGGCCCACAGAAGTCCCGAACGGGCGATCGGCATCGACTGGAATCGCTCGAAGATGCCTTTTTGCATGTCCGTGAACAGGCGGAACGCCGTGTAGGAGATGCCCGATGCGATGGTGATGAGCAGAATTCCGGGCAGCATGTAGTCGATGTAGTCGACCGTTCCAGTGTCGATCGCGCCGCCGAACACATAGACGAACAGCAGCATCATGGCGATCGGCATCACGGCGGTGGTGATGATCGTGTCGATGCTGCGGGTGACGTGGCGCAACGTGCGTCCGGTGAGGGCAGCGGTGTCGGCCAGGAAGTACGAGGTCACGACTCGCTCCTTACCGGCGGTTGATTCGGCGACTGCGCCTGGACATCGCCGATGATGGCCAGGAAGATCTGCTCGAGGCTCGGCTGTTTCTCGACGTACTCCACCTCTGCGGGTGGAAGCAGCTGCCGGAGCTCGGCGAGGGTTCCGTTGGCGATGATCCGCCCCCGGTGCAGAACGGCGATGCGGTCGGCGAGCTGTTCGGCCTCCTCGAGGTACTGCGTGGTCAACATGACGGTCGTGCCGCATCCGGCAAGCTCGCGTACGGTCCGCCACACCTCGATGCGCGCCTCGGGGTCCAGACCGGTGGTCGGCTCGTCGAGGAAAATCACCGGCGGGTTCCCGATGAGGCTCATGGCGATGTCCAGGCGGCGGCGCATGCCTCCCGAGTACGAGGCGACCCGCCGGTCTCCGGCATCCGTGAGCGAGAAGCGGGCGAGGAGGTCGTCGGCGACCCGGCCCGGATCGTCGAGGCGCCGCAGCCGGGCGATCAACGCAAGGTTCTCACGCCCGGTCAAGATCTCGTCGACGGCGGCAAACTGCCCGGTGAGGCTGATCGACTCGCGGACGTGGCCGGCCTGGGCCGCAACGTCGTACCCGTTCACCTCGGCACTGCCACCATCAGCGGTGAGAAGGGTCGCAAGAACTCTGACGATGGTTGTCTTACCGGCGCCGTTCGAACCGAGTAGCGCGAAGATGCTGCCCGATGTGACCTCCAGGTCCACGCCTTGTAACACCTGCACATCGCCGTAGGACTTCATCAGTCCGGTGACCCGGATGACGGGTTTCGCGCTCATGGAGGTCAGCATGACGGGTTGACGTAACGTCAAGGTCAAGCCCGAATTGCCGCGGCCGTTCGCCCGCGCGTTGAGAGTTGACTGCTACGCGGCAACGGGTGAGGTCGGCCCCTGTGGGCGAGCACCCCGTGGAGTGCTGCCGCGGCGTGGAATAGCATCGGGTCGATGCAGAGCCTTCGCGCTCTCCCGCTGCCACTCCGGTGGACAGTGGTGGGTGCGACAGCAGGCGTAATGTTCGGGTTCGTCATAGGCCTCGCGGTCGGCCTCGTCGTTCACTGGCAGACCGCTTGGTTCGCGGTCTTTGAACTGGGCGTACCGGCATCGATTCTTGGTGGGCTTCTCGGCCTGACATGCGGAGCAATCGCTTGGGCCATTCAGCAAGCAGTCCGCAAAGGCAGGCACGCGTAGTAGCGCCGAATGCGCAGACTGAGGCGTTCGCGATCGGCGCGAGCGTGGGTGGTCCGGTCACTACCAGGAGCAGAGCGGGCGAGACGCGAGGCCCACGTCACGCTTCAGGCAGCCGTCCCGTTCCCGACGGGCGCCGAAGGGCTGCGTCAGACCGTCAGCTACTTTGGTTCTCGTGGGCGATCTGCTTGTCGATGGACGGCGCGTCGCCTGGCGAGCCGTTGGCTCTGGACCGCCGCTGCTCGCCCCGGAGTGCAACTTCTCGTGGACTCCCAGCATGGTCACCGCAATGAGCCGTTCGTTCACGGTGGTGATCGCCACGCCCACTGACTTCGGTGCCAGCGAGCGAGTGGGCGCTCCGTTCGTGCCGACGCGTTGGGCCGCCGAACTCGAGGCGGTACTGGACCACCTCAGGGTCGAGCGGTGTGGAGTGTTCGGGTACTCCTTCACGGGTGCGCTCGGTCCGTGGCTCGCGCAGCAGCTTCCGAATCGCATCGCAGCTGTGGCTGCGGGCGGATTTCCGTTGCTCGGCAACTACAGCATCACCGCAGAAGATGTACACGGTCAGCAGGCGGCCCTACAGGCCGACCCGCAATCCTACGAAGCGGTCTATCGAGACAGGTTCGACCCGCTCGCAGGCACGGCCTTCTACGACAGCCTGGCCGCGTTGCCCGACGACTCGCTGGTCGATGACTGCCCATGTCCGCTCTACTGCTACTGGGGCGATGCGGACACCGATGCGATCGCGATGGTGATGTCCAGCACTGATTTCTCCGCGGGCCTCACCTTGCGCGGCGTCCCCCACCAAGTTCTTCCAGGATTCGACCACGAGGCCCTCAACTCCAACCTGGAGGTGGCGTGGCCACAGGCGCAACTGTGGATGTCGCGAGAGCTCGCTGCACAGCCCGGGTGTTCCGCACGGCCGGATGTCTGACACCCGCATCGAATGCCCCGTATGTGCGCCTCACGCAAGCGTCGATGCCAGGCCACAGACCGCTCGGTATCGGCACTCGTAATGACTGGGACGTCATCTCGGACGGTGTGCGACTTCGGCCAAGTGGCGGCAACGCCACGTGCATCCTCAGCGTGCCGCCTCCTGTCCTACTGAAAGACCGGATCTGACGGAGAGCTAACGCTTGACGGTGAGGACGACCGACTTCGGTGTGCCGGTGGTCGTGTTGTAGGAAATGGTCACCTGGGTGTCGCGGCTCGGGCGCTGGCTGGTCGTGGTGACTGTGAAGCCCACCGTGCTGGCGCCCGCGGCAACGTAGGCGGAGCTGGGATTCGCGGTCAGGCGCGAGCTCGACTCGCTGAAGAGGAACATGCCCCCCTCTGGGGCAGGACCACTCATCGTGATGGTGCCCGACACGGTCGACCCGTACTTCACTGAGGTCGACCTCAGGGTGACCGACGCGACCGTCGGCACGGCGACTGCGGATTCGCGGACGCTGACTGTGTAGGCGCCGTCCGCCCCAGAGACCGTCCTGATGTCGAGGATGTTGCCGGGATAGACCTGGTTGTCGGCGGTGTACGTCAAGAATCCGTACTCGCCGGCGGGCAGCACGTCGGTCGTGAAGCGCTCGAAGGAGCTCGCCATCGTCACGCCGTTGATCGACGTACCCGTGCCGTCGGGGTTGACCCGGTAGAGGCCGCCGATTTGCAGGCCGCCTTGCACACCGAGGCCGAGCGCTGAGCCCGCGGCGGTGATCTCGCCGGTATAGGTCTTGCCGCCTGTCGCAGTGAACCGGAAGAAGTCGTAAGTCCTGGCCCGCAATGGTGCGCGGGAACGGGTTCGGTGCCTGGCAGATCGCCCGCGTCACCGTGCCGCCGACCGTGACGGGCGCTGCGATGCTCGCTGAGAAGTCGAAGTCGCCGTCGGGCTCCCATGCGTCTGGAGCGCAGCCTGCCGGCACGGCTGCGAGAGCCGGGGCGGCCAAGGCTGTGGCGGCCAGGGCGGAAGTTGCGAGGACGATGAGGGCTCTGAGCGTTCGCATGGCCGCAAGGTATTTGGCGGATCCGACGCTCACAAGGTGTCCAATGGTGCTAGGACCGCGACGCACGTCATCCGGATTTGACGGCTGGCACCGACGGCACGACGCGCGTCTGGGACCCGAACACCGGTGACCTGCAACTCACCCTCGGCGGCCACCTCGGCCTCGTGAGCTCCGTGTCGTTCAGCCCCGATGGCACGCAGCTCGCCACCGCATCCGCCGACGGCAAGGTGCGCATCTGGGCGCTCGACGACGACACGCTCCTCGAGATCGCCCGGCAACGGGTGACCCGCACCCTCACCGACGACGAGTGCCCTCGCTACCTCGACCAACCCGGCTGCAAGGTGCAGTGATCGGCACGGCGCTCGAGATTCCGACGGACGATCTCGCCGCCGATCGCGCCGAGATCGAGTTGGGTTCAGCCGATGACGAGGGTTCGCTGCGATACGAGAGCGTCGACTCGCCACGCGAGCCCCACGATCCTCGGGAGCACGGTCACTCGACTCGAAGCCTCGACGCGGCGTCGGTCCCTGGACGCAATGCTCCCAAGGGGTTCGAAGCCGCCCAGAACGTTCACGCAAGACGGACTGAGACCCGTTCTGGATCCGGCGTTGCAGCCGGTGTTGTTTCGACCAGTTGAATCCGGTCCGGAAACACCGCGAAATGCACAGTCCCGGTCGACAGGTGTCGAGCTGGACGGCTCGCGGTTGCCGTTGTTCGTCTCGCCACAGCAGTGCGGGCGACTTTGGCCCATCCCGACGATCACCATCTCATCCATTGGTCGTGTCCTTCCTGTCGTGTCAGTTGATGAAAGACAAGGAAGGGCAACGCCTCTTTCAGCCGTGGCAAACCTCTCTTCAGCCACGTCCCTGTCCGAGGCTCAGGCCGCATGCCGAAGACGAGCCACACCACAGCCACGACTTCCTTCAGGAGGAGCGCAAGCCGGATTGACAGCCAGCCGATCGAGCGGGCCCTCCGTGATCGCTTCTCGAGGGACGGTCAGACGGCGGCTCACTCGACGGGGAGGTCGGGGCACGTGACCCGGTAGGTCGCGAGGTCGCCGATGGTGGCTGCCCATTCCTGGCGGCTGAGGTTGCGGCCCGCAACCTTGCAAGCGGCGTCAGCCCAATGCTCGGGGTCGAGGTCCCAGATCTGGCTGGCGCGGTGGCCGAGGCCTGGTTCGCCGCCAACCGTCAGCCACCGTCCGTCGATCGAGAGGGACATGTGATCGGAGTGGTCGTCAGGGATCGGGATCGGGGTGCCCATCCGGACGCCGGTGGCGACGTCGTAGAGGATCACGCGGTGGTCGCCGCCGTGCGTTGCGATCAACGTCCCGTCGGCGGTGCCGTCGAGTCTTCGAATGTGCCCGCGACTCCCTCCGAACTCGCGGATCGGATCGAGTGTCTCAAGGTCGTACTGCGTGAGTTCTCCGCCGAGTGAGCTGACGAACAGTTGGTCGGTGACCGTGATGAACACGCCACGCAGTTGTGGCCCCGAGATAGCGCCGACCCGGTCGCCGGTAACGCTGTCGTAGATGACGATGCCACGGTCTGTGCCGGCTGCAATGCGGTCGCCGCTGCGGCTGATCGCGGCCATGAGGAAGCCTTCGATCTCGATCGGCGGTCCGTAACGCTGTGTCGCCGGGTCGAACTCCCGGACCATCGCGTCCGGGCCATCCCGATACACCATCAGTACCCGTTGCGTGCCGGGCCACAAGTAGGCTTCGTTGGGGACGGGATCGACGACGAATCCGTTCACGGTGAGGTCGCCGTCGGGCAGGTCGACACTGGCGATCTCGACTCGGCCGTCACCGCGGACGATCGCACCTCCAATCGTGTCGTCGTCGATCCAGTCCGCGTTGAACAGTCCATCGATGCTGCGCACCGCGGTTCCGGTCACCGCGTCGACGACCTTGGTGACGGCGCCGCCGAAGAGTTCGCCGCGCTCGACGAGCAGGCGATCGCCGGCGGGATTGAACGTCCACCCGTTGAAACCTGGGGCGACGAGGCGCGTGATCGGTCCGGAACCATCGAGACGCCACCGCGAGACGACCGCTTCGTTGTCGCCGAAGGTGACGAGCTCGGTGCCACCGCGGGCTGACCACAGGGTCCCGATGTTGCCGTTCTGGGTGTCGAGCGCTCCCACGGTGACCCCGCTCGTGAGGTCATGTTCGGCGAGTCTGCCGTACGCGTTGCCGCAGAAGAACGTGTCCCCTCCGTCGACCACCACGAGTCTGCTGCAGATCGCCGCGGATGCGGCGTCACCGGTCAACGAATCGCTTTGGTCGTGGCGCCAAACGTCCTTCCCGGTGGTGAGATCGACGCGCGCGATCGCTCGGCGGCCGGCAGTGAGGAGCGTCCCGTCGTCGAGCGGCCAGATCGCGGATGACGTTTCGGGTGGGACCGCGATGGTACGACTCAGCTCGAACGTCTCGGCATCGAACATCCGCAGCGAACCGTCGGTCGAGGCGACGACGACGTCGCGGCCGCTGATGGCCACGGCCGGAGATCGCCAGAGGGTTCGACCGGCACTGGTGGCCGCCGGCTCGGGGGCGACTGCGTAGTCCACGGGAGGCACGGTGACTCCCGGGCTCGATGCGATCTCCTCCCCCGACGCGCTGTCGATGACGAGCAGGCGCGCTTCCTCGCCGATCGCCAGCGCAAGTCGAGCGCCATCGGCGGTGAACGCGGCCGACCACACCGTGCCGTCGACGACGATCGGCGCGAATCGCAAGGTGTCGGTGGCGGCGTCGAAGATCCCGACCTCTGTCGGTCCTTCCTCGAGGTCGACCCGCGACGCTTGGGCAATCAGACGACCGTCGGGCGATGCCACCAACACCGCGGAACGATCGGACGCGGTGCCGACGGCCGGCAGCGCATTGCCGAGCGATCCATCATCCAGCCCGTACGGGCGCATCCGGCCGTCGAGATCGACGGAGTAGGCCGACACGCCGTCGGGCATGACGATGCCCGCGCCGCCGGTCTCACCGGGAAGACGGTGGGTGTCGTAGAACCGCGGCTCGTCGGTGAATGTGGAGAGGAGGGCCGATCGTGTGCGCGGCGTGTCGGACAGGCGGAATGCCTCGATCGTCAGGAGCGCTGCCGCGTCGCGCTGCGTCGCCCGCAGCGACTCGGCGCGCCCGACCAATGCTTCGATTCGGGCGGCACGAGTCGCCCCCTCGGCGACGCCCTGTGCGGTCTGCGCGTCCTGGCGTTGGACGACAGCAATCGCACCGCCGACGAGAGCGGCGACGAGGGCGATCGCGACGGCGACGAGCCGTCGCCGAAGGCGTCGAGCGGTGTCACGAGCGGCGACGACGTCGGCGTCGCGTGCCGACACGTCCTGCCTCGACGAACGCTCGCTCGGTTTCCGACACCGGCCGGGCCTCGACCTCGATCGCCTCGATCGCGGCCTCAAGCCGCGTGCCCCGGTACAGCTCCGTCGCGGTTCGGCCGGACTCGTCCCACGACCGTGCCGCGCGAGCGAGGTGCTGGAGCTGATCCAGCCATCTGCGGTCCTCAGCGATCCAGACGTCCAGCCGTTCCCATCGTGCGAGCAGTGCCTCATGACCCACTTCGATCGTGGGCTCGCGGCTCGTCGGATCGCGATCTCCGACTAGCAGCCTCGCCTCGACATAGGCGTCGGCGACGTCACGCATCGCCGGGGACAGCTCGCTTAACCGCACCCGCCGGCGGGTATCCGGCCGGTCACCGCCGGGCGACACGAGCCGGCCGAACAACGCCCGTGCCGCACCCTGTCGGTCGTCGTCCAACCCGGCGTAGACCCGCTCGGCTCGTCGTCCGACCGCGCCGGCCATGCCGCGCAACGAAGTGAGCGCGTCGCGTCCGATCATCCCGTCGACGCGCCGGTCGTACAGTTCGGCGAGCGTGAACTGCAGCAGGGGCAGCGACCCTGGTTGCGCGGCGGCCTCAGACACGAGATCGGCCACGACGCCCGCGTCGACGCCGACCCCCACCCGGCCGGCCGGCTCGACGATCGCCTCGGCGAGCTCGGTCGGTGTCAACGGCGCGAGCGCATACAGGCCGGAGCTGACCTGATCCCCTACCGCTGCGTGGTCGAGCGGCCGGTCGAGCAGGTCAGCGCGAATCGTGGCAATCACGCGCAGGTTCGCCAGTTCGTCGTCGACCGCATCGGTGACGACCTCGAGGAATCGATCGCGGCGATCGGGCTGTGCCCGCGTCCAGCACTCCTCGAACTGATCGACGACCAGCACCAACCCGCCGAGTGCTCGGGCGACGTCGGCGAGCGCGTGGACCGACACCCCCGATCGGTGGACGTCGGTCGCGGTGGCGACTTCGGTGAGCGCCGCAAGGAGCGCTTCGACCGGATCGTCCCCCGGCACCATCGCGAGCACCGCCACGCCAGCGGCGCGTATGTGGGGCACGAGCCCTGCCTGCACCACGGAGCTCTTCCCCGAACCTGACGCTCCCGTGAGGGTCACCCAGCGTTGCTCGGCGAGCAAATCGACGAGATCGGCCACGGCACGTCGTCGCCCGTAAAAATCCGGCGCCGTGGCCTCGTCGAACGGGCGCAGGCCGCGGTAGGGGTTGGTGCCGGCGGCAGCCGACCGAGCGAGTTGCTGTGCTTCGCCCCGTCGTTGCGCATCGACCGCAACCCGCTCGCCGGACGTGATCGGCGTTCGGGTGCCGGTGCCGTCGGTCGCGGCCCGCCAGCCGAGCACGAGTTCGGCGACACTGGCGTACTCCCCCGAAACAGCCCGCCGCAGCACACCGTCGAGGCCGGGTGGTGGAGCCGAGACATGGCCCACCAGGCTGGCGTCGGGCGCACGCTCGGCTGCCGCGTCCGAGCCGGTCAACAGCTCCCACAGCAGACCCCCGAAGTCGCGGACATCGCCCCCGACGTCGGCGAGACCGTCGCCCGAACCGGCGTCCGACGTCGCGATCCCGAAGTCGCCGAGGTACGCCGCGCCGTCCTCGTCGAGGAACACGTTCGACGTGGTGACATCGTGATGCACCACCCCGGCGGCATGAGCGGCGATCAGTGCGCCTCCGACCTCCTCGACGAGCCGCGACACGCGGGGCAACGACCACTGGCCACCACTGACCACTGCTTCCTTCGCGGTGCCACCGGACAGCAGCCTGAACACCAGATAGGCCCCACCGGGCTCGCGCCAGAAGTCGTACAACGGCACGATGTGCGGATGCTCGAGCCGAGCGACGAGGCGGGCCTCGGCCTCGAAGCGGACGATGAACGGGTTCGAATCGGCGATGTCGGGGCGGATCGCCTTGATCGCGACCGGTCGATCCGTGCCGGGTTGGGTGCCGGCGTACACACGGCCGTGCGCACCCTCGCCGATCGCGTGGTGGATCGTGTAGCCGCGCAAAGGACGCCCAAGGTCGGACGGCTCGGCGCCCGCGACCACCGCCGTCTCGAGCGCGGTCAACCGAGCCGAAGGATCGAGACCCGTGTCCTCCGCGAGACGATGTCGGAACGAACGACCCACCCGCAACGCCTCGGCGGAGCGTCCGGTCTGTCGCAATGCATTCATCAGCAGGGTCACGGCTCGCTCGTCGTGCGGTTGCTCGCGCGTCAGGCGCTCCAAGTCGGCAATGGCTCGATGGTGGTGACCGAGCGCGATCTGGCCGGCCGCGCGACCGATCTCGGCCGAGGTGCGGAGTGCCCGTAGACGTGACGACTCGGGAAGCGCCCACCACTCGCACGTGAGCTCACCGAACGGATCGCCGCGCCAGAGACCCAGCGCGTCGTCGTACAGCACGACCGCACGGTCGGGAACAGCAGACTCGGCCGCCGCCACCAACGAGTCGAAATGATCGACGTCGATGTCGACGGATTCGGTGGTCAACGCGTATCCGGCCCGCTGCGTCGTGATCGCTCCATCGGTGAGTACGGAGCGAAGACGCGAGAGGTACGTGCGCGTGGAGTGCTCCGCGGCCTTCGGCGGGTCACCGTCGGGCCACATCGCTTCGACCAGGCGTTCGATCGGGACCGGGTGTCCTCGGTGCAGCACGAGGAGCGCGAGCAGGCGGCGCTGGCGCGACCCGCCGATGTTGACGAGTTCCCCACCCCGGTGCACCTCGACGACACCGAGCACCCCGATCTGCATCACCCTTCCTTCCCCTGCCCACACCCTACGAACATCGACACACGGGATTGGACTCCGAATTTGTTGCATCCGTGCAACACCGCCACCGCTGTTGCACCGATGCGAACCCGATGTGGCGTGATCGACGTGGGCCGACCAGGACGGCGGTCACCACGAGGAGGAATCATGCACGGCACGACATCACGGGTTCTCACCATCCTCGCCAGCGCGGCGTTGCTGGTCACGGCTTGCGGCGACAACGGAGATCCGGCCGCCGACGCGGGCGGCACCACCACGGTCGCTGCCAGCAGTCCACCGACCACCGCTCCACCACCGAGCGAGCCGTCAGCCGCGACTACATCGACAACCGCCGCACCCGAAGCGGCGCCGACGACCGTCGAGGTGGCGGCATTCGAGGTGAGCGACGACGAACTCGCCGCCCAGATCGAGGCGGTGCTCACCGAGGCGATCGCACCGGGGTCAATTCACTGGAACCTTTCCGGCCCCGACGTCCCACCAACCGCGGCCGTCGCTGCGGTGCGCATTCCCGGTCGCGACGATCTCATGGTGGCGGTCGGCGACAACGTCGACGGGACACCGGCCGAAGCCGGTGCGCCCTTCCCCGTCGGCCCGCTCACGGACAGCCTGGTGCGCACCGTCGCCTTCCAGCTCGTCGACGAGGGGGCCCTCGATCCCACCCTCACCGTCGATCACTGGGTCCCAACGCTCCCCAACGCCGACCGGGTGACCGTCCAGATGGTCATCGACAACGAAACGGGCTGGAGCGACGTTGGCGCCATCGAGCCGCACCCGACCGACAGCGATCTCGAGCGGGCCTGGCCACTACGGGAAGCGGTCGAGCTGCGGGCCACTGCTATGACCGCCCTCGACGAGCCCGGCACACGTACCAACGACGGCCTTGCCGGCGAGGCTGTGCTGGGCCTCGTGGTGCAGGAGGTCGGGGGCCGACCCCTTGCCGAACTCATCCGCGATCGGGTCTCCGAACCCACGGGACTCGAGGACACCGGGCTGCTCGACGGGCGCACTGTGCCGCCGGGCTATCGCCATGGGATGCTCGCCGTCGGCGAGACCGCGGTCGATACCTCGATGTTCCCAGGCGTGTCACACCTGACGTGGCACCAGGCCACGAGTTCGGTGGTGTCGACACCTCGCGATCTGCTCGATCTGCTCGACGTCTGGGCAAGCGGCCAGCTCTTCACCACGGATCGAGCCCCCGCACCGGACCGCTACGCACCCGATCCGGCTGGCAACCCCGACATCAACGTCGGCCTCGGGGTCCCGTTCAACGCATACTGCCCGTGCACCGATGTCGACGGAGGCATCGAGCCCACCGCCATCGGTCGCGCTCCCGCTTGGACGTCACTCGGGACGAAAACCGAGCTGTTGCGCTACGCCGACGGCATCTCCATCGTGATCAACTTCAACAGCGGCGAGGTGGCTGTCCCAGCCGAAATCGACGCCGTGGCAACCGCGGTGCACGGCCTCGCCGCTGCGGCCAGCTGACGGTTGCGAACCATGACGCGGGCCGGGGAAGCGGACGGGGCTTCCCCGGACCCGTGTCGGATCGACATCAGACTGCGCTCGGCAAACGCCGCTGATTTTGATGACCACGTGCGTCGTTGCCGAAGAGAAGACGCCGGCGGTCACGAGCAACACGGCGGCGGATCAAGCCCGAGCGCAGTCGAAATTCGCGCGACAACTGCGACGCCGTCGAGAGCTTCTGAGCGAGCGCGTCCGCGACGACGGAACAGTCTTGCTGATTGCCTGGACGACGCATACCGACGCTCATAATCCCGACTCGTGGCCTCGACGGCCCACTCGGCTTCGGTCCGGATGCGACGCCCCAAAATCGCGTCACCTGGCGTTTGGTGGCGGCGGGCACCGACCGGTGTCAGCGCCAGGATTCGAGGACTGGCGCCGGACCTCGACCGAGCGTCCAGGCCATCAAGGAGCGCGGATCCGCACGATTGGTGAGACCTGCAACCAGCCTCGGAAGAGCACGGTCGACCAGTTCCTGTGGCCAGTCGGCCGGGGTGTGTCCTATTGCAAGGTCGACGAGATGGACCTCGACTTCCCACCAGCGATGAAACGGGAGTCGCGCGACGGGATGTTCGTCGCCTCGGCCAGACCGGACAGGTCGGTTCCAGGAGTCGTCGGGCAGTGAGACGAAGCTGGCATCAAGCCGCTGTGACCAACTGATGACGTCGTTGATGAGCACGTTTGCTGGTCGTCCTGCGCCCGACTCGATCTCCGAGGCGCGACCCTCGGCACCACCCACGTACTGATCGATGACCTCTCCACGTGTGGTGGCTTCGATGCGGCGGACCATCGCCTCTGCATTGCGCGCCAGGTGCGTGAGCACGTGTCCGACACTCCAGGCTGGCAACAGCGAGGGTTTTCGGACAACCTCATCGGTCAAGCCCTCGATTCTGGCGGCTAGTCGCGTGTGAGAGGCCCGGCAACCTTCGATCTCGACAGTGAGCATCTCCACTACGCGGTCGGTCGGTCGAAGCGCTGCAGCAGGTTGGCATTGTCGTTGACGACCCAGATGGCTCCGGGGCTGGCGCTGATCGAGTTCACCCCACCGTCGAACGGGGCGTCGAACTCGAAGGGTTCGATGGTCTCGGTGATGGCGAGCGTCTCGGGATCGATGACGGTGATGTTGTGCTCGTCGCCGTCCGTGATGACGTAGGCCGACGTCCCGTCGAACGCCGGCTGGCCGCCCGATCCTTCGCCGACATCGATCCGGGAGGTCACTGTCCAGGTCGCGCGGTCGACGACGACCGCGGGCTCGGATCCCAGCGGTGGGAACAGAACCTTGTCGTCCAGGACGATCGGCACGTTGACGTCGGCGGGAAGGGGGATCGTCGCTGCGATCTGGTTCGTGGCCGGGTCGACAAAGGCGGCCACCGATGCGCCGGACTCGCCGGGATCCTGGTTGTACGACCAGGGGATGACCAGGTCACCGGTGGCGTACACCTGACCGCAGTCGAAGCCCAACTCGATGGTCGTCACCGGCTCGAACGAGACCGGGTCGTAGCGGTGGAGGCGCTGCCCATCACAGATCCAGAGCGCACCGTCGACCGCCCACGAACGATTCGCCGCCGGCCCGACGTCGGCCTTGGCCAGCGTGTCGACGACCGCGTTCGTTGCGGGGTCGATCGCCACGTAGGCGTCCTCGGTGCGCACGATCATGCGTCCATCCGCTGGTTGCAGCTTGTACGGAAGCGAGTCGACGTCGATCACCGCCAGTTCCTTGCCGGTGTCCGGATCGACCCGGTGCACTGTCTCGTCGGCCCGTGACGACACCCACACCGACCCGAAGCCGGTCTCGAGCTGCCAGGGGTCAGGGATGAGCACGTTCATGTCGGCCTGCGCGATGAGCGCTGGGTCGGCGGGACCGCAGCGGACGCCGGCGATCGCAAGCACCGTCGCAGTCGTCGCGCCGCTCTCGCGAGGGAGTGCTGGACCGAGCCCCACGCGGTGTCGGCGAACGTCGGATCGCCGATCGCGCCGACATTGCCCGCCGCGAGCTGCTCCGCTGCCAGGTTGATCCACTCGTCTTGCGTCGCGCGGACCTGGTCGAGGTCGGTCGGCGGCTCGGAGAGCTCCGCCGGCCACTCGGGGATGTCTGACTGTGCGGTGTCGCGCAGCGCGATGTGTTCCTGCACGAATCGGGCGACGTCTTCGTCCGACGTCGGTGGCGCGATGGCGGCCAAACCCTCGGTTGCCTGATCACACCAGGCGACGGCCTCCTCGCGCCACGACTCGTCGATCGTCGTCTCCGGCGATGGCGGTGGCGGTTCGGTGTCGGCGATTGTCGCGTCCGTCGGAGCGGTGTCGGGTGCCCTGGCGTCGGATGGAGTGGCATCGGGCGGTTCGGTGACGGCCGCCGTCGATTCGGTCACGCCATCGGCCGACTGTTCGGTCGTCGTGTCGTCGCTGCCGCAGGCGGCGAAAGCGACAGACAACGAGATTGTCAGGATCAGGCTGGTTCGGAGGTTCGGGATTCGGTGCATGTCGTGCTCCCGTGGTTCGTGCCGACCTGGTGCCGGCGGGACGAACTGCACTTTGAGTTCCGCCGGTATCCGGATCGGCGGCGGCGGGGTATCCGGCTGGTATCCGTGCCGTTGACGAGGGTGAGGGGTGTCGTCACACTGGCGAGATGGGCGTCGGTGTTCTCGGACCGGTGGAGGTGAACGGCGCGGCGCCCCTCGAGCCGCGTGACCGCATGGCGCTCGGGGTGCTGGTGGTCCGTCATGGCGAGACGGTGACGCCCGACCAGTTCGCCGACGCGTTGTGGGCCGACAGGCCTCCATCGTCCTGGTCGAAGCAGGTGCAGATTTGCGTCGGCAGGCTGCGCAAGGTGCTCGGCCCCGACGCCATCGTCACCACGGCCGGTGGCTACCGGCTCAGCCTCGACGACGACGAACTCGACGTCTGTCGCTTCGAACGCCTGGTCGAACGGGCCAGAGAACTCACCGCGGTCGGTGAACACGACCGGGCCGCGGCGACGTACCGGCGGGCGCTGGCACTGTGGAGGGGCCCGCCTCTCGACGAGCTCGACGGTTGGTCGCCGGGCCAGAGTGAGGTGGCGCGCCTGCAGGAACTCCGCCGCGGGTCGAGGAGGAGTGGGTCGCTGCCCGCCTCGACGCGGGCGAGCAGCGCGAGGTCGCCGCGCTCGCCGAAGGCCTGGTCAACGAGGAACCGCTGCGGGAGCGGCGGTGGGCGATCCTGGCGCTCGCCCAGTACCGCTGTGCCCGCCAGGTCGACGCGCTCCGATCGATCGCCCGTGCCCGCCGGGTGCTCGGCGAACTGGGCATCGACCCGGGAAGCGAACTCGTCGAACTGGAAGGGGCGATCCTCCGTCAGGACCCGGCCCTTGCGGTGATCCCGGAGATGGCGGCGGCGAGCGCGGTCTGCCCGTACAAGGGCCTTGCCCCCTATGACGAGGACGACACCGATGCGTTCTTCGGTCGTGACGCCGAGATCCTGGCGTGTGTCGAACGGTTGCGGGCCACACCGCTGCTCGTCGTCGCCGGGCCGTCGGGATGCGGCAAGTCATCGCTGGTGCGCGCCGGTGTGGTTCCTTCCCTTCGTCGCCACGGCACCGAGGTCGTGGTGTTCACACCCGGAACCGATCCCGCCGCGGCGCTCGCCGACGCCGCTACCTCCGGCGACGAGGCGGCCTGGGTGGTCGACCAGTTCGAGGAACTCTTCACGCTCACCCAAGCACCCGACGTGCAACGCGCCTTCTGTGCGACGCTCGCTTCCCGGGCGCGCCGGCACGTTCCGGTCATCATCGTCATTCGCAGCGACCATCTCGGTGGCTTCAGCATCGATGGCGACATCGGCGAACTCGTCGAGCGCGGACTGCACCTCGTCAGCACGCTCGGCGGAGACTCGTTGCGCGAGGCCATCGAGCAGCCGGCACGGATGGCCGGGCTCCGACTGGAGCCCGGCCTCGTCGACCTGCTGGTGCGCGACTGCGAGGGGGAACCGGCGCGCTGCCGTTGCTGTCGCACGCGCTGGCCGAGACGTGGCGGCGACGCGACGGGACGACGCTCACCGTCGAGGGCTACGAGAGCAGTGGCGGGATCCGGGTCGCCGTCGCCCGCTCGGCCGACCGCCTGTACGACAGCCTCCCGGCCGAGCAGCGCGACGCGCTGCGCTCGATCCTGCTGCGACTCGTCACCCCGACCCTTGACGGCGACCCGGTCCGCTGTCGCGTGGCGAGCCGGTCGATCCTCGGCGACCCGAGCCGCGACCGGGTGGTCGGCCTGCTCGTCCGTGCCCGACTGGTCACCACCGAGCGCGACACCTTCGAGATCGCCCACGAGGCCCTCGCACGGGCGTGGCCCCGACTGCGCGCATGGCTCGACGATGACGTTGCCGGCCAGCGGGTACTCCGCCACCTGGTCAGCGCGGCGGACGGATGGGATTCGCTCGGCCGACCCGACACCGAGCTCTACCGCGGTGCCAGGTTGGAAACTGCCTTGGAGTGGCGCGACCAAGCGTCGACCCCGGACCTGACCGACATCGAGGCGGAGTTCCTCGACGCATCCGCCGAACTCGAAGAGTCCGAACAACGCGCACTCACCGCGGCGGCCGAGCGCGAGTCGTGGAGCAATCGGCGCCTTCGCCGGATGATCGGTGCGCTGGCGCTGCTGCTCGTCGTGTCGCTCGTCGCCGGCGGCATCGCTTTGAGGTCGTCGCATCAGGCGGAGCAGGCGCGACAGGTCGCGTCGGCGCGCGGGCTCGCCGCGGCGGCCTCGTCGAACATCCCGATCGATCCTGAGCGTGCGGCGCTGCTCGGGATCGAGGCCCTCGAACGGTCGCGCCCGGTCGGTGGTGAGGTGCTGTGGCAGGCGGAAGAGGCACTCCACGGGGCGCTCGCGGCGAGCCAGATGTTGTGGCGCGCGTCGGAGACGGGTGGCGCCGTCGACTGGAGTCCGGACGGCCGCCAGATCGCCACCGAAGGACCGGAGGGCACCGGAACGGTCGACATCCGTGACGCTGCTACGGGCGAGATCGTGCGCACGTTCGACGCCCCCGGCCTCGACGTGACCGACCTCGAGTACAACCCCGACGGCACGATGTTGGCCGTCACCGACCGCTCCGGAACCGCCCGGCTCCTCGATCCGGCGACGGGCGACGAGCTGAGCCGCGTCGAGGGCCCCGACGTGCTGGCCAGAGGCGCCGATGTTCAGCCCCGACGGCTCGATGCTCGCGTTGGCGTGGCCACGCGCGCGGACCTGGTGCGGGTCGTCGACGTGGAGACGGGAGCCGACGTGCTCGACAGTCGCGTGGTGGGCGCGAACTCGGCGTCCTGGTCGCCCGACGGCTCACGTCTCGCTGTGGCATCGGACGTCGAACCGGTGGTTGTCGTGTTGGATCTCGCGTCGGGGAACGCCGACTCGACCCTCGAAGGGCACACCAGCCCCGTCTACGACGCCGAGTGGAGCCCCGACGGGCGTTCGATCGCCACTGCCCAGGAAGGAAGCGCCCGCGTGTTCGCCGCCGACACGGGCCTGCAGCAGATCGTGATCCCCGGCCACGGCTCAACCGTCGTCAGTGTCTCCTGGCACCCCGACTCGACCGAACTCGCCTCGTCGAGCGCGGATGGCACCGTCCGCGTCTGGAGCATCCTCGAAGGCGGCCCGCGAGCGCTGATGACCCTGACCGGCGACGACCTGCGCAGCGGCGGCGGAGACATCGAGTACTCACCGGACGGCAACACACTGATCGCCACCGGTACCAGCGGGATCACCGCCCTGTGGGATGTCGGCCCGAGCGCCGGATCCGAGGTCGCCACGCTGCCCGCCGCCTCGTTCTTCTACAGCACCGCAGAGTTCGCCCCCGACGGCGAACACCTCTACGCAACCGGTGGCCAGGGCCGGCTCGGAACGTGGGACACCGGCACCTGGGAGCCCGTCGGAGACCTCGGCACCGGCGGTGGCTCGCCCGCGGATGCGCCAAGTTTCTCCGGCGTCCCACAAGGGGGTCCCAACGACTTCAGGCGGATCGCTCCCAGCCCTGACGGCGACCTCGTCGCTGCGGTGCCCGACGCGTCGTTCGGCGGATCGTCGGGCAGGGTGCGGGTGTTCGACCCGGAACGGGCGACGGGGTGCTCGACCTGACCGTCGGCTCGCAGGCGATCGACGCCGACTGGAGCCCGGACGGTGAGACCCTGGCGATCGCCGGCCGCAACACCGACGGCGCAATCGTCCGCCTCGTCGACCGGGCCGGCACGACGCAGCACGAGCTGTCCTTCGGTGACGTCGTCGTCAACGTCGCCGGGTTCAACCCCGACGGCGACTCGCTCGTCGTCTGGATCGAGCCGCCCCGCGGGCTCTACCTCCCCGACGTCGGCCGGATCGAGGTGTGGGACTGGCGCAACGAGACACTGCTCCGCACCCTCGACACCGACCCGAAGTACGCAGTCATGAGCCCGGTCGACGACATCGTCGCCGTCGGGCCGTATGACAGCGCGCCGGATCAGACGATGTCCGTCTGGAACACTCGGACCGGAGAGCGGATCGAAACCCTCGAGGGTCACGGCGGCGCCCCCAACCACATGGCGTTCACCGCCGACGGCACCCGCCTGGCGGTCGCCGGCAACGACGGCACGACTCGCGTCTGGGACCCGAACACCGGTGACCTGCAACTCACCCTCGGCGGCCACCTCGGCCTCGTGAGCTCCGTGTCGTTCAGCCCCGATGGCACGCAGCTCGCCACCGCATCAGTCGACGGCCGGGTGCGCATCTGGGCGCTCGACGACGACACGCTCCTCGAGATCGCCCGGCAACGGGTGACCCGCACGCTCACCGACGACGAGTGCCGTCGCTACCTCGGCCAACCCGGCTGCGAGGTGCAGTGATCGCGGTCCGACCGCGGCCCGGAGGCGAAGATCCGGCATCGATCGCCAAATCGGACACCGAGCTCACTGAAGTAGTAAAAAGCGTCGCCGCGGACTGCCTCAGGCTGAGCCGCACTCGGTGGGAGCGCCGTCGATACGCACGGTGAGCCGATTGACGTCGGCGATGCCGTCGTTCAACAGAACAGCTGCGCCGCCGTCGCCGTTCTCGATGGGCTGTGCGACGGGCTGGCCGTCGAGTTCGACGGTGATCCTGGCGGCATCCACGCCGACGACGACGACCAACATGAGCCCGTCGTGCAGGGCTGAACAGATCGCATTGTTGAAGATCGGATCGGGATCGCAGGACGTGCTCCCTGATCCGTTCGCCGAGTATGCGCCTTCGGCCCACACTGCTCGGTCGAGCGACCGGCACGTGCCGTCGGACGACGTTGCGACCTGCCAACGTCCCCAGCTGGGTTCCCCTCGGGCGACCTCCACCGTCGTGGGATCCGCGCTGAACGGTGGGACGCTGAGACCGCTCTGATCGAGCGGCTCGAACACGATCGACTCGCGCAGCGTCGACACGTCCGTCCCTGCCGGGGCCAGGATCCACACCAAGTCGAGCGGGCTGACCAGTTCGACCAGCGACCGCTGCCCGCCGCTCACCGTCGCCTCAAAGACTCCTGGTCCGATCTGTTCGAGTTTCCCACCCTCCGATTTCGCCGTGGCGATCCATCGAAGTTCGTCATCGGTGGGTGTCCGTTCGAGGCGCTCCAGCCCGATCTGCGTCAGGCCGGTGGTGTTGACCGCGGCGCGGTCGCCGTACTGCACCACAGGTCCTCGGCCAGCGACACCGATCGGCAGAACGAAGCGGTCGGTCGGCAGCGCGGATTCGATCGAGTTCGTGCCGATCACCTCCGCGAGTTCGACCGCCGTCTGCGTCGCAGTGATGTCAGATTGTTCGCTCGCGAAACCCTGGATCAGTCGTGTGCGACCGTTCGGCAGCCGCAGCGCCACCGCCGACAATGGTTCGTCGACGACGGCGTCGATCCCGCTGATCTCGGTGAGCGTCTTTCCTTCACTGGCGACCTCCCACGGCACACCTCCGTCCAAGACGGAAACACTGCCGACCCACTCGTTGTTCGAGATGGACCACACCTGTCCGAAACCATCGAGTCCGTGCGCCCACTCGGCGTGGCCCGCAGTGGGGTCGTACCCGAGCGTGGGCTTCTCGGGAAGCGCAGGGTCGGGCTCGAGCGATGCCACCATCGGCTCGTCGAACGGTTCGGCGAATCGCAACTCGCGGACGGCGGCACCCGTCGTCGGGACCGGGGCAGGAACCGTCGTCTGCACGGGTGCAGTCGTCGGGCCGGGTTCGGGCGACGAAACGATTGTGTCCGCGCTGTCGACGGGGGGAGCCTCGACATCGTTCGGCACGAGTGCGACTGCAACGATCCCCGCTCCGACGACGGCAATGGCTGCGACCGCGAGCAACCAGCGCCGCTGTGACGGGGGTGGTCCTCCGGTTTGCCGCCAGGTTCCAGGCTCGTTTGCCCGGTGCAGATCGGGATCGGGCCGATGACTCTGCGCCAGCTGTTCGAGCGCGGCGCGTACCCGCGCTTCGGTCGCGGTGATGGATTGGTCGGTCACGACAACTCCTTGTGCATTCGAGTCAGGCCGCGGTGAATGTGTGACTTGACCGTGCCCGTCGGGATCCCGAGTTCGCGTGCGATGTCATCGACCTTCAAGTCGGCATAGAAGCGCAACACCAACACCTCTCGTTCAGCCTGCGGCAGGTCACCCAGCACGTTGCGGACAGCGATCGTGTCGGCGTCGAACGCAGGAACCGAACCAGCCTGTTCCATGTTGATCCGTTGTCGGGTCCGTCGCCGCCGGCCCCACGCGCGTGCGCCATTGATCACCGCCGACCGGGCGTACGCCCGAGGGTGATCGATCTGCTCCCAACGTCTGAACACCTCCTCACACGCGTCCTGAGCGATCTCATCGGCGACCGCCGATGCACCGGTCAGTAGGAAGGCGAGCCGAGACAACTCGTCGAATCGCTCGGCGAAGAACGCATCGAAGGTGCGCTCGCCTTCATCTCCGAGCGCGATCGACTCGTCCATCATCCCTTTGTAGGTGTCCGAACGCACCGAAACGTTGCAACGGCGCGCCGAAATCTCGGCGGGAGTAGCCGGGGCGAGCCAGCCGAAGTCCTGATCCGCGACTCACTCACGCCGGCGCAGGTCGATCGGGCGGCAGCTGTGCCGTGATCGCCGGCGACTGGTACTCCGTCTACGACGCCATGACCTGGACCGTCCCGCCGACGTGGATATCGACCACGTCGTGGCGTCAAGGAACAATGGCAGTCTGTCAACTCACGCGGGTGCGGGCGACTTTGGCTTCGGCGACGATGTTCGGCAACATGTCGAGTAAGGCCGCCGCCGCCGCTGAGCGGAACGGCGGACGCGCCACGGCGGCGAAGAGGCGGCGAGTTGGCAGTGCTGGCTCGGTCGGCCGCACCGCGAGTTCGGGGCGGATTGCTGCGAAGGCCAGCCTGGGCACGACCATCACGCCGGCACCACTGGCGACGAGCGCCTGCTTGCCGTTCCAGTCGTCGCAGAAGAAGCCGATCTCCGGCGGCGTGCCGAGTGCCCTGCCGAGCTCGCTGAGGGGTCCGAGGCAGTCGGGGTAGGCGCCGTCGATCCACCGCTCAGACCGCAGCTCTGAGAGGGGCACCACGCGCCGTCGAGCCAACGGGTGCTCGCGGGGCAGCGCGACGTGCAGCTCCTCGTCGAGGAGAGCGACGAGTTCGAGGTCGTCGATGCCGTCTGGGTCGATTCGAACCGGATCCGGGTCGGTACGCGCGGTGAGAGGACTTGCGACCAGTTGCCAGTCGGTCAGCAAGGCGACATCGATGTCGCCGCGTCGGACCGCGTCGAGCACCTCGAGGGGCCCGATCTGCTGCAGCATGACCGTGACGTCGGGATGGGCTGTGCGGAAGCGGCGAATGGCCTCGGGCAGGAACCACGTGTTGACGCTGGCAAAGCCAGCGAGCCGCAGCGGCCCCGCGGCCATGCCGACGAACGTCTTCATCGTCGCCTCGAAGGCCTCGTGCCGAGCGAGGATGCTGCGAGCCAGATCGACCGCAGTGGCGCCGGCCGGCGTCGCGACGACACCGCGGGGCACCCGGCGGAACAGCGGAACGCGCAGATGGCGCTCGAGGTTGGCGATTTGGCGCGAGACGGCCGGCTGCGAGAGCACGAGTGCCTCCGCGGCCGCCGACAGCGAACCACGGTCGGCCACCTCGACGAGAATCCGAAGCGTCCACGGATCGACCATGCGTGAAGCGTATGGGTAGTCGTGGGTATCTGCAGTGGTGTTTATACCTGCGCCACGTCACGATCGAGCCATGGCACCACCACAGATCGTCAACCGTGAGCAGTCCGCCGCCTGGAACGGGCCCGAGGGGGCCCACTGGGCGGAGGTGTCCGAGCGTCGCGTCGCGCACGCGGATCTCAGCACGCCGCTGCTCGACGCCGTACGAATCGAGCGTGCCGACGCCGTCCTGGATGTCGGCTGCGGCATCGGCGAGATGACGCTGGACGCAGCCCGGCGGGCTGCAGACGGATCGGCCACAGGAATCGACCTGTCGGAGCTGATGATCGAGCGGGCACGGATCTCCGCGGCGGCCGCGGGCGTGAACAACGCGTCGTTCTTCGCGGGTGACGCGCAAGTCCACCATTTCGTTCCAGGAGCGTTCGACGTCGTCGTCAGCCACTTCGGATCGATGTTCTTCGGCGACCCCGTGGCCGCATTCAAGAACCTCGCGACCGCGTTGCGCCCCGGCGGGAGTCTGGCGCTCGTGTGCCCGCAGGCGATGGATCGCTGCACCTGGTACGTCGAGCCGCTCGCCGGGCTGCTGGACGCTCAGCCCACGCAGCATTCTGCGCCCTCGGCGATGTTCTCCCTCGCCGACCCGACCGAGGTCGAGCCGATGCTGCACGAAGCAGGCTTCGGGTCGGTGCGGTTCCGATCCGCCGACACATCGTTGTGGTTCGGCGCCGACGTCGACGCCGCGGTCGCCTACTACCTCGGCAGCGGACCAGTGCGCTCGATACTCGAGCGCGACCCAGCCCTGACCACCGCCAACGCACGTGAAAGGCTCGAACGAGTCCTCGAGCGGTTCGCCGACGCCAGCGGTGTCTGGATACCCGGCTCGCACTGGATCCTGACGGCGACCCGATCCGGATGAACCAGTGACCGTGGCAACTGCACCAACTACAACCCCCGCGACGCGGCGTTCTGGGGCCACCGGCATCCGTGTGGAGTGCCACCTGACGAGCGGCCATATCGCCGGCGTCACCAATCAGGAGCGTTCCAGGACCCCACCACGCGTCGTGGTCAACCGCCTACATCTCGAACCGGTTCCGGCTGCCAGAACTGGGAATGCCTACCGTCTGATGATGGTTTCGACGACTACGGGAGAACGGCAAAAATGACTGGGCTGCCGCGATCGCATCAGTCTCGGGATCGATGCCGAAGCATCCGGCATCGCCATCGACGCACAAGACACCTGGGCTGCCTACCCACCTTGCAACTGATTTTCACGGGCCGGCCGCTCAGCAGCCCGATTCAAATTTCACGCCCGACAACGAACACGGAGTGCCACCGCCATGGCTAACAAGGACAACATCAAGCGACTCCGAGATCTGGCCGCCGGAAAGCTCCGTGAGGCTGATCTACCAACACTGGTCGGACAGGTGGGGCGAACGGTCGCCGAACAGGCACGAGCTGTTGATCTCGGGCACGCCATCGCAGCGATGGACGGTGCGATGGACGAGGCAAACCTCCGGAACGGCAAAGGTGAGATCTCGAAATGGCGGATCGCGAGAGCGGCCACTCGCCCGACGGCAACGGGCAAGCGTCTGGTTTCGGGTGCCGCTCACGGCGCCGCCGAGTCCGCTCGACGACCGAGCGGTGAGGTACCAGCTTCCGGCGACGCGTCGATCACCGCAGAGCCCGTCGACTCGTCGGCGCACGCAATCATCGAATCGCTCCGCCAACTCAAGGCTCTCCACGATGAGGGAATCCTCACCGATGACGAGTACCAGGCCAAGCGCCAGCGGCTTGCAGACCAACTCTGAGACGAGCCAGTGACCGGTTTCGGGAACTGCGCAGACTGCGTCGCACACCTGCAGACATGATCGGCAGCCACGAGTACGGCAGCCACGACGTGTTCGTAGATCGCGTCGGTCCCCACCGGCGATGACCCATTGCGCCGGCACTGCGGCGCTCGACGCGATGGCCGCCTCAGGCACAGTGACCGCTGCTGCCATGAACGGTTTCGGTTGTTCCGGTTATGCGGGCGACTGGTGCAAATCTTCCGCGCGTTCTACTGTGGCGATCGCAAGCTATGCGACAGGGGGTCGACATGACTGTTCGACGAGATGGTGCCGTGGTTCATCGGGGGCGACCAGTTGCGGTGATTGCCGTTGCTGTTTGCGGGGTGCTTGCCGCCGGCTTGTCCGTGGTAGCTGCGAGCGCAACCGACGTGCAGGCCAACAGCCCGCAGGTGGCGAATGACCCGGCGTCGGACTCGACGGCGACGTTCCCAACCAACAAACAGAACGAACCGACAATCGCGGTGAACCCGGTCTCGGCCAATCTGATCGCCGGCTCCAACGACGAGCAAGAACAGCCGGCGTGTGGCGCCGCGATTCGCGGCACCGATGGTTCGGACTGCGGGTTCTTTCCCGGTGTTGGTACCGACGGTGTGTATACCTCTGCCGACAACGGCCAGACGTGGGTCAACAGAGGGCTTCTCGACGATCAGCCAGGGTGGCAGGCGTCACCACTCGTCAGCGACGGCGACCCCGTGATTGTTTACGGGCCGCAGTACAACCCGCAGACAAAGACCTTCAGTAAGGGGGTATTCGACGCGTATTACCAGAGCCTGGCCTCCTTCCGGCCGGGAAGCCAGCCGGGCAACCAGGCACCCGAGTTCATCGTCGTGTCGCGAAGCGCCGACAACGGGCTTGCCTGGACGGGGCCCGCCGTCATCGCCAACGGTCACGGCTTCACGTTCAACGATAAGAACGCGATCTGGGCCGACAAGAACCCGACCTCGCCGTTCTACGGACGGCTGTACTCGTCCTGGACCCAGTTTCGAGGCATCCCTGGGCGCGCCGAGCCGATCATGACCTCGTTCTCAGCGGACGGTGGGAGGACGTGGTCGACACCGAAGCAGCTTTCCGGCGCATCGAACAACAGCGTCACGGGTGGCCGGCAGGGCTCCGCCGTGCGGACCGATGGTCGCGGCAAGGTGTATGTCGCATGGGAAGAAGGTGGCAACCAGGTGTTTGCCACGAGCACTGACGGCGGAAAGTCCTACTCCCGCCCAGCGGTCATCGGGCCGGTCGCCGACCTCGTCGATCCGATCCCGGGATCGAACTTCCGTAACGACAGCTTCTTGAGCCTGGCCTCGGACCCGACGGCGAACAGCACGACGCTCTACGCGGCGTGGGTCAATCGCACTGTGGCTGACGGCTCGGCAGCCGAGCTGGTCGTCTATCGCACCACCGGCGCCGGCTGGTCGAAGGTGGCCACGCCGTTCACCGGCTCGACCGCCAGCGGCGGAGTGCCGTTCTTCCAGGGTCTCGATGTGGCCACTGGGGGTCGGGTCGACATCGGCTGGCAGGCGATGACGGCCATCGACCCAACAGCCTTCGGAACCGGCAATGCGGCAATCAACGCGTACTACGCTTCATCGCCGGCGGGCGGAGCCGCATTCAGTGCCGCAGTGAAGGTCAGCACAGATTCGTCGGATCCCGCGGCCTCGGCCCAGAACAACCTGCAGCGACAGTTCTGGGGCGACTACAACACGTTGGTGTCAAAGAACGGCACCGCCTGGTTCATCTACACCGACAGCCGCCACGGCGCTGGCTGTCCTGCCGTCGACGAGTACCAGAAGTTCCTCGTCGATGCTGGCGCAATCATCGAACAAGAAGAGCGTGAGGCCGACCGACAAGACGGTAAGGACGCCCCCGAAGTCGGCGAAACGCCAGCACCACCGGTCGACTGCCCATCCCAGTTCGGCAACACCGACGTCTTCGTCAGCGCCATCGCGACCTGACGATCAATCCGCTCACGCCTGCTCGGAAATGTGCTAGCCGGCTCTCTGCGGAACGACGATCCGCAATAGAGCCGGCAGAAGCGACTTTCGTCGTTCGCTCGTGAGCGAACGTGGGTGCCGAGCGAGGCCCCCACGCATCACTCATGAGGTGAGAAGGGCCCGTGCTCGAGGAGCAGCATCCCGCGTCGTCGCGCAGGCGACGGTGGTGAAGTGCATGATGGTGCCCGGGGTCGGTCGCGCGGTCGAAGGACGCTCGACGGCACTCGATGACAGGACTCGGTATCCCGGGAGATCGTCGCCGAGAGGCCACACAGTTCGAAGCCCTGATGCAGTGTCACGGAATAGCGTCACCGATCCGGCGGTCGGTGACACTCGCGCTGGGGCCTACACGGCTTGGTGGTTGCCGAGAACCCGTTCGAGTTGTTCGCAGTATTGCCGCGTGGTCGCAGCGACGTGGCCGCGAATGATTCGCAGGACGGCCCTTCCGGCTGGACGAGTGGCCGTGAGTGATGTGGTCACTGTGATGGCGGTGCCGGTCTCGTCGGCGTTGAGGTCGTAGCTGGCCGTTGCTTGGAGCAGTGCGTCGTCGATGGTGCGCACCTCGATGTGGATGTCGGGCTCGACGACGGCGAGTTCGACGACGCGTTGGTGTGGCCGCGGCAGGGGCCCGGTGCGGACCTCTTGACGCCAGGTCGAGCCGGGCTGCCCTGGTGCTCCCTGATCGAGTTCGCTCGAGGTGATGTCGTGACGCCATTCGGGTTGGTTGGCGAGGTCAGCGAGGTAGGCGAAGACCTCGTCGGGTGGTCGGCTGGTGTGGGCGGTAAAGGCGCAGGTCAACATGATGCTCCTCGGGGTGGTGAAGGGATGGGTCTCCTCCATGCGATCGTGCCTGATGAAGTCCTGACTGTCGTCGGCTTTGGGGCGTATCGTCGTGTACCGCCCCGGACGTACCGGGTCCCGACCCAACAAGGTCTGACGCTCCCGGCCAGGGCGACGAGCACCGCACGCAAGAGGGTGCTCACGTCGCGTGAGCGAGCACCACTCACGAGCGGCGCCCGCGACGAACGCGGACCGCACGCCAGTGCGGCCGATAGGCCAATGACTCGCTCGGGCCCCCTCTCTATCCTCACCATCACCGGTAATCCCATTGACAACATCGCTTGCGTCGAGGATGTCAATGCCGTGTTCGCCCTCGGCCGACCGGTACCGATCACGGTCAACGAGTTCGTGGCGGACGCGTCTCAGCGACCACACGTCGTCGAGCCAACTACCGAGGGACCCCGCTGCCCAGGTGCCTGCTTCGGTCTGGGCCACCCGACAACGCCGATCGATGGTCCGCTCCGACACCAGACACCTTGCGCACAGCTCGAAGCCCTCCTGGGGCACCGCACTATCACGCGCAGGATTCGCCATTTGGTGGCGCCCGATGGATCGTGGAGGGAGCGGTCGATCACCGTCCACGCGCGTTCGCACCTCAGGATCGGTCAGTTCCAGGGATTGAGGATGTCGAGGTTGTCGAAGCGCTGGAAGTCCTTGAGGTCTCGGGTGACGACGGTCATGTCGTGGACCAATGCGGTAGCGCCGATGAGGGCATCGCGGAATGGCGCCGGATCTGGGACGTGCAAGGCAGCGGCGCGACGCGCCACTTTGTCGTCGACCGCAATCACTCGATTCTCGAATGCTGCGGTCACGCTCTGGTCGAGCCACTCACGAAGCAGCGCTCCCTGTGCGGGATCGGAGCGCTCCACGAGGAGCACGCCATGCTCGAGTTCGTGGATCGTGATCGCGGAGATGAACAGCGAAGCAGACGGCACGTGTTCGGCCCAATTGGCAACACCGGGGTTCGCTTTGCCGGTTCGCACCTTGCGAAGTTCGGACACGACGTTCGTGTCGAGCACGAACATCACTCGAACGTTGCGGGCCGTGCCGGGTCAAGGTGCTTGGGAGCAACGAACTCGATGTCGGCGACTCCCTCGGGTTGGGCGAGCAGGTCGAGTGCCCGATGAGTTCCGATGAGGTGCTCGTAGGACTCGAACGTCAGCAGCACATGTGCGGGTCGGCCTCGATCGGTGATGTACACGGGACCTGTCTCGGCTGCCTTCTTTGCGCGGCTGGTGTCCTGGTTGAACTCTCGGCTACTCATCTGTGTGGTCATTGCGCCTCCATGTAGTTACATCTCTACAATAGTGCGAGGCGTGCCGGGCACCCGACAGCTCGACCGGCGTGCAGCAACCGACGGGCGGTCAGTGATCGAGCGCCAAACCGTTTCCGATACCGGGCCACCGTGCCTTTTCGGACCGGGTCCGAACGGGCCGGGTCAGACACCGAAGGCGGTCGTGCGGACGGTCTCGACGTCGTCGTCGTTGCCGAGCAACTCGACGTCGGCCGCGGCCTGGCGACCGTAGACGAACATCACCAGTTCGCTGATCTCGCCCCGCACCGACACCGACGGGACGGCCTTGTTGCCGACGATCGGGGCCGTGGACGGGGTGCCGTCGATGGTCGGTTCGAGAACCACGCCGACCTTCGACGGGCGGGTCAGCAGGCGGGCCATGCGCGTGAGCATCTTGGTGAGTGCGTCCGTCACCGCCGGATCGAGGTCGCGTGCGGACCAGTCGCCGTCGGCGCGCCGGACGTCTTCGTGGTGCACGAAGAACTCGGCGGTGTTGACGAGCTTGTCGACCGCCGTGATGCGCATCGGGTTCCAGACCGGCGGGCCGGAGCGGACGGTCTCGACGAGTTCGGTCCACTCCGTCGCGGCGATCGAGGCCTGCACCTTGGCGGCATGGTCGGAGAACGCGGAGATCATGATGCCGGCCGCACCGTCGAGCCGACGTTCCCGCATGACGAGGTGGGCGGCGAGATCACGTGTCGTCCACTCACCGCACAAGGTGGGGGCATCGGGGCCGACCGCGAGGAAGAGGTCGCAGAGTTCCCGGCGTTCGACTTGTGCCGGATTCGAGGCCGTGGTCATGTCGTCACCGTACCGCCGATCGGTCCGGGCCCTGACGTGATGTCAACTTCCGGGAAACTCGGATGAAACACTCGTCGCCCAATGTGACGCAGTGGCCTCTGAGACGATGGTGTTGCAGTTGGCCGACCACACGGTGGTGGTCGCGCGCGGGTCGGTGACCGTCGACGCCGGCGTGTCGTCGCGCCTGCCCGAGCGCGAGCGGGTGCTGCTCGAGGCGCTCGCCGAGCGACCGGGTGCGGTGGTGTCGAAGCGCGCGCTGCTGCGCCGGGTGTGGGGCCCGGGCGAGACCGACGAGCATGTCGTCGAGGTGACGATCGCCCGATTGCGCCAGCGCCTGGGCGTCGCCGGCGTGGGCATCGAGACGGTGATCCGGCGGGGGTATCGGCTGCGGACCGCGACGTCCGTCCCACCCTGATCCCGCCAAGGTTCCACCCGCAGCGATGGCGATGTCGGGTCAATGGAGCCCCACAAGTACATCGCCTGGGGGAATCGCGGGAGGCGATCGTCATTCGGGTTGCGCACCAGGGGCGCCAGGGTCGACGATGGTGACCATGACCGATCGGCTGCGCGCGTGACCACCCGACACGTCCTCGTCGGGTTCGACGGTGACATCGCCACGATCACACTCGACCGGCCGGAGAAGCGCAACGCACTGGCCCTCGACGTGATGGTGGAGCTCACCGAGACCTTGGAGCACGTCGGCTCGTCGGATGCGCTCGGTGTCGTCCTCGCCGCCAACGGCCCGGTCTTCTCGGCGGGCCACAACTTCGGCGACATGGCCGGCGCGTCGATCGACGACGCCCGCCACCTGTTCGCCGTGTGCACGACGCTGATGGACACGGTGCAGGCCATCCCGCAACCGGTCGTCGCCCGCGTCCACGCCTTGGCGACCGCCGCCGGCTGCCAGCTCGTCGCCACGTGCGACCTCGCGGTGGCCGCGCAGTCGGCGTCGTTCGCCATCCCCGGCGGCAAGGGTGGACTGTTCTGCCACACCCCGCTCGTCGCGGTCGCCCGCAACATCGGCCGGAAGCGGGCGCTCGAGATGGCGCTCACCGGTGATCCGATCGATGCGTCGACCGCCGCGGAGTGGGGTCTCGTCAACCGCGCCGTCCCGGACGACGAACTCGACGTCGCCGTCCACGACCTGATCTCCCGGGCGACGCGGGGCAGCGCATGGTCGAAGTCGCTCGGCAAGCGCGGCTTCTACGAGCAGATCGGCATCGACCAGCCGTCGGCGTACGCGGTGGCAGCCGAGCGGATGGCGCAGGCAGCGATGGAACCGGACGCGCAGGAGGCGTTCGCGGCGTTCCTCGAGAAGCGCCACGCGTCGTTCGAGCAGGGCCCGAACGATCGGTCGCCCTCGACCATCTCCTGATCGTCACGCCGCGAGCACCGCGGCGCGGATGTGCGAGACGGCACGTTCGCGATGGTTGCGGATCGTGCGCGTGGTCACCCCTCGCTCGGCGGCGACGACCCGCGACGACTCGCTGCGCAGGAGATCGCGGATCAGCTGGAGGTCGGCGTCCGGGACCCCGTGGAGCCGGGCGGTCCGCACCACGTCGGCGAGTCGCTCGAAGGGAGTGCCGTGCGCAGCCGCGGCCCGCAGTTCCAGCCGGTCGATCGGCACGACCTGCTCGGTCGCCGACAGGCGCCGCAGGGGCCGCTGGAACGCCTGGTACCGGGCGTCGGAGATGAGGGCCTCGGCGACGTGACGCGGACGCCTCGTCGTGTCGTACCGACGCAGCGCGATCCACGCCGCGGCGACGATGATCTCGGCCGGATCGACGTCGTCGTGCCGACTGCGGTGCCGGACGGCCTGGCTGACGAGCCCGCCGAGAATGCGCTGGATCACGACCCGCCCGGCCAGTTCGTCGTCGCCGGCCAGCGCCACCAGGTCGACCAGCACGGCGTCGGCGGCGACCGGGTCGGCGCCGCGGCGGACATCGGTGGCATCGACGAGCCGCTGGAGGTCGTCGAGATCGTGGAGGACCGCGGCCAGCGGACCGGTCGCCGAATCAGCTGTGGAACCGGCCGCGGTGTCGGCGGCGATGACGCTCGACCACGATCGAGCCCGCCGCAGGCTCGGGCGGTGGTACCGGAGACGTTGCCATTCGCGGCCGAGCTGGGCGGTGTAGGCGTGGAGTTGACGGTTCATGTCCGCACGATCCCGCGATCCCCTCACCGCACGACTCACCGACTGATCCACCGCCATCGTTCACCGTGGCTCACCGCCACCGTTCACCGCGGTCCGTCGGCGGTGGACCGGCTTCACAGCACCAGGTCAGGGCCCGTTTTCCGCAAGCGCGGCGACGGCATCCACTCGGTGGTGTGGAACCACATCCCATCCCACCCGTCGAGGTGATCGACGGCGACGACCGGCGCATCCGGATCGAGGTCGGCACGGCGCGTGACACGGTCGCCGACCTCGCCGATGCGCTGCGGGTCGCCGCTCCGTTCGGTCTCGAGATCGGCGGTGTCGTCGTCCCGCGTCTGGCGCCCCTCGTCGAGGTCGACTCGCTCGTCGAGGGTGCCAGGGTGGTGCCGGCCGGCGGGCCGTCTGCTCGCGCCGACCCGCCCGAGCGGCCGAGCCCGTTCGAGTCGGCGATCGTCGCCGGTCCGTCCTGCTCGCCATGGATGCCGCTGACGGCGGGCCGCCACGGCGTCGGCCGGTCTCCGGCGGTGACGGTGCACCTCGACGACCCGTCGGTGGAGCTCCACCACGGCCTGCTCCTCGTCGACGGCTCGGTGAGGATCGTCCAACTGACCGGCCGGGCACCGATCGAGGTGGTGACGCCCGACGGGACGACGCCGGTCGTCGACGAGGTCGGGGCTGTCGAGATCCGTCCCGGTGACGTGGTCGCGATCGGAACGAGTCGCCTCGCGCTGAGGGTCGCGACCGCCGTCACCCCGGCGGCGGTCGGCCACGACGTCCACGCCTCGACCGTCGGCCCTGCGGCCGGTGACCGCTGGCATCGCGAACTGCGGCGCGGGCCGTCGCCGCCCGATGACGTCGCGGACGACCCGATCAGCGTGCCGGCGCCGTCACCGCTGCCTCCGTTCCCGGCCGTCACCGCACTGGTCGGTGCGGGCGTGGCGGCGGCCGGCGCCGTGGTCCTCGCGGCCGTGCTCGATCAGGCGATGTTCGCCGTCCTCGCGCTCGTCGGTGCGCTGGCGTCGTTCGCCACCTGGGCGGTGGGCGCCATCGGGGTCGTCCGCCGGCGGAGGAATGTCCGGCGATCCGATCGAGCGGAGGCCGAACACTTCGAGCAACGGCTGCGCGATCATCACCGCATCGCCGGTGAGCGGCATCGAGCGCGCAACCCGGAGCTGGTCGACGTGATCGACGATGCGCTCGGCGAGCGGCGCCTCGTGTGGAGCCGTCGCATCGGCCGGGAGGGCTTGCGGGTCGTGCTCGGTCGCGGCACGCTCGCGCTGCCACCGGCCCTCGGGCCCGGCGACCCGACGAGGAGCGGCCCGTCGGCCGCCCAACTGGCTGCGGTCCGCCGATGGTCGCACTTCGCCGACGTGGCGATCCCGGTCGTCATCGCGCCAGCCGAGGCATTCGCCGTCGCCGGAGCGCCGCACGCCGTCGCCGCGCTCCTCCGGTCGGTGGTCGTCCAGATCGCCGTCACGATCGGACCCGCCGACGTCCGGATCGTCATCGTCACCGACGACGAGGCCCGTTGGGAATGGGTGTCGTGGCTGCCGCAGGCGCACGGCGTGCTCGGGGAGGTGCTCGTGTTCGGGACCCGTGAACTCGAGCGCCTCGCGGAGGTGGCCTCCGGCGCGGGGCCGCCCGACGAGCGGCGGATCGTGCTCATCGTCGACGTCCCGGGCGCGCTCACCGTGCGCACCGGGCCGCTCCGGCGATTCGTCGGGATCGACCGGGTGAGCACCATCGTCGCCTGCATGAGCGGCGCCGCGGTCCCGAGCGTGTGCCGCCGGGTGCTGACGATCGGATCGACGGGTCGCGGCGGAGTGGAGCGGGCCGCGAGGCGACGACGACTTCACCGCCGACCACGTCGTGACCGCCGGTCTCGGCGAGCCGGTCGCCCGGCGGGTCGCCCTCGCGCTCGCCGGCCTCGTCGACCCCGAGGTCGTCGGCGAATCGGTCGCAGGGATGCCGGCGTCGTTGGCGTTCAGCGCGCTCCATCCCGAGGTCTTCACACGGGGTGCGGACGGGATCGTCGAAGCGTGGCGGGACGGCGGTGACGACGCACCGCTGGCGGTCGTCATCGGGACGTCGGCCGACGGTGTCGTCGAACTCGACTTCGATCGCGACGGCCCGCACGCCTTGATCGCCGGGACGACGGGATCCGGCAAGAGCGAGCTGCTCCGCACGATGGTCGTCGGCCTCGCCGCGAGGGTTCCGCCGGCCCAGTTGCAGTTCGTGCTGATCGACTACAAGGGTGGCGCCACGTTCGACGGGTTCCGCACGCTGCCACACACCGCCGGTCTGGTCACCGACCTCGACGCGGGCCTCGCCGAGCGGGCCCTCGTCAGCCTGGAAGGGGAGCTGGCGCGTCGTGAACGACTCTTCCGCGACGCCGGTGTCGGTGACCTCCGCGAGTACCGGACCCTCGGTCGCGCCCCGCTGTCGCGTCTCGTCGTGATGATCGACGAGTTCGCGACGATGGCGCAGGACGTCCCGGGCTTCCTGGCCGCGCTGGTCGGGATCGCCCAGCGCGGTCGCAGTCTCGGAGTCCACCTCGTCCTCGCCACGCAGCGGCCCGCCGGCATCGTGAACGACGACATCAGGGCGAACACGAATCTGCGGCTCGCGCTGCGGGTCGCCGATCGGGCCGACGGGATCGACGTCGTGGGCGACGCGCTGCCCGCGACGTTCCCGAGACAGCGGCCGGGTCGCTGCGCGGTGCGGCTCGGACACGACGAGCTGGTCGTGTTCCAAGCGGCGTCGACGGCCGGCCCACCTCCCCGCGGTCATCGCGTCCTGACGGTCCGCCGTTCGCCGTTCGGCCCACCCGGCCCGATCCCACTCGCCGGTGGAGCCGATCCGCCCGGCGATGAATTGTCCGCCCTCGTCGAATGGATCGGTGTGGCCGCCGAGATGACGCAATCGGTGGCCGACGCTCGGGTGTGGTTGGAACCCCTGCCGACGGTGTTGGACGCCGGCACGGTGGCGGAGTGTGTCGCCGCGGCCGATCCCGGCGGCAGCGTTCGGGTGCACGACGCCATCGGGGTGATCGACGATCCCGCCCGGCAGACACGCCGTCCGCTGCGCTGGGACATCGCCGCCGGCAACCTGTTGCTCGTCGGGGCGATCGGATCGGGCGTGACGTCGACGATGGTGTCGCTCGCCGCGGCGGCGTGCCGGTCATCGTCCCCCGACGACCTGCACCTGTACGTCATCGACGGCTACGGCGATCGATCGCTCGACGGATTGGCCCAGATCGCCCACTGCGGCGGGGTGATCCGGCTCGGGGACGCGCAGCGCATCGATCGGCTCCTCCGGCGGCTCGACGCCGAGATCGATCGGCGGACCTCCGGTCGCAGCGACGAGGATCCGACGATCCTGCTGCTCGTCGACGGGATGGGTGTGCTCCGGCGCTCGCTCGACACGATCGAACGGCTGCCCGTGCTGGCGTTGCTCGATCGCGTCCTCGCCGCCGGCCCGGCGGCCGGGATCACGACGTGCTGCTCCACCGACGGCACGACCGTCGGCGCGCCGATCGCGTTCTCCGACCGCTGGGTGTTCCGGGTCGACGAGCACGTCGCCGTGCCGCTGGGTGACCGGTCCGTCGCCGCCGATCGCCCGCCGGGTCGTCTGCGGGTGATGTCGTCCGGTCTCGACGCGCAGATCGCGGTCGGTGCCGACGGTCTGGCGGAGCTGTCCGCTCGCACCCCGGGTGTCGGACCGCGTGACGTCGATCTGCTCCCGTCGTGGATCGATCCGGACGACCTGCCCTCGAGCGAACACCGGTCGACGTCGGGTCGGTCCGTGCGCCGGCTGGTGCTCGGACGGCGGGCCGACGACCTCGAGCCGGCGGTCCTCGAGGTCCCCGCAGGCGACCACATCTTCATCGGCGGGGCCGGCCGGACGGGGACGTCGACGGTGCTCGCGCAGGTGGCCGCAGCGTGGCGGACGTTGGAGGGTGAGGAGTCGGTCGTGGCGTGGCCCCGGGCCGGCCGGGGTCCGTCGGAGGATCTGGCCACGGCCGCCGCGGACCGGCCGGGGCGGGTGCTGGTCGTGATCGACGACGCCGATCGCGTCGACGACCCGGACGGTGCGATCGCGTCGATCCTGAAGCGTCGCGACGGTGCCGTCACGATCGCCGCGGCGGGTCGGCTCGATGCGGTCGCGTGCGGCGTACGGCCACTGGACCCGGGAGATCGTGCGCGGCCGGTGCGGGGTGATCATGACGGCGCCGGGTGAGGTCGACGGCGATCTGTTGGGGGTCGTGCTGCCCCGGCGCACGCCGATCCCGCCGCGCCCGGGGCTCGGATGGATCATCGACGGGAGCGGTCATCGACTCGTGCAGTTCGCTGGCAGACTGCCGCCATGACCAGGATCGTCACGGTCGGAGCGGCGCAGTTCGGACCGGTGCAGCGGGCCGACGATCGCCGGGTCGTCGTCGATCGGTTGCCGCGTCATGCTGGCCGAGGCGGCCTCGCAGGGCTGCGACCTCGTCGCGTTCCCCGAGTTGGCGCTCACGACGTTCTTCCCCCGCTGGTATCTCGACGACATCACCGAGGCCGACCACTTCTACGAGACGACGATGCCGAACGAGGCCACGCAGCCGTTGTTCGACGAGGCGCGCCATCTCGAGATCGGGTTCTGCCTCGGTTACGCCCTGCTCGAGACGGGCGAGGACGGTTCGACGCACCGCTGGAACGTGCAGACCCTGGTCGAGCGCGACGGATCGATCGTCGGCACGTTCAAGAAGGTGCACATCCCCGGCCACGAGTCGAACGAGCCGGGCCGGCCGTTCCAGCACCTCGAGCGGTACTACTTCGAGCCGTCGCCGGACGGGTTCGGGGTGTGGGACGCGTTCGGCGGGCGGGTCGGGATGATGATCTGCAACGACCGACGGTGGCCCGAGTCGTACCGGCTGATGGGGCTGCAGGGCGTCGAACTGATCCTGTGCGGCTACAACACGCCGCTGCACTACGCGCCCGACCCGAGCCAGGACCCGCTGCAGGGATTCCACAACCAGCTGGTGATGTCGTCGGGCGCCTACCAGAACGGCACGTTCGTCGTCGGCGTCGCCAAGGGCGGCGTGGAGGAGGGCGTCGACTCGCTCGCCGAGTCGTCGATCTTCGGGCCGTCGGGCGAACTGCTCGCCCGGGCGACGACGACCGACGACGAACTCATCGTGGCGGAGTGCGACCTCGACTGGTGCGGGCAGTACAAGAACACGCTGTTCGACTTCGCCCGCTACCGCCGCCCCGACGTCTACGGCCCCCTCGTCGAGTAACCGGGCCCCCCGAAATCACCCGTTTGCGTCGCGATTTCTGTCGGCCAGCCGCCGAAAATCGCGACGCAAACGAGGATTTGAGGCGTGCTGGGGAGTTCACGCGGCTGTCACAGCGGGTGGGTTTCGCTGAGGGGTGGGGTTTGACAAACTGTAAAGCGTGACTGAAACCATCGAGCCCGCAACGATCGACACGGCTCCGACGGGCCGACTCGACGCGGCTCGTGTCGTTCGAGGTCAACGGCGCACCGGTGTCGGTCGGATCGCATCACCCCCATCTCCTCGCTGCGCTCCGGGAGGAACTCGACATCACGTCACCGAAGGACGGCTGCTCGCCGTCGGGCCAGTGCGGCTGTTGCACGGTGCTGATCGACGGCAAGGCGACCGTGTCGTGCCAGTACGACGTCGCCAAGGCCGACGGCAAGTCGGTCACGACGCTCGAAGGGGTCGACGAGGAGGAGCGGCAGCGCTTCGCCGACGCCTTCTCCGCGTGCGGCGGTCTGCAGTGCGGGTTCTGCATCCCCGGGATCGTGATGCGGGCCAAGGCGCAGATCGACAAGAAGGGCGACTCGCTCACCAAGGACGGCATGGCACCGCATCTCGGCGCCCATCTCTGTCGCTGCACGGGATACGTGAAGATCCTCGACGCCATCGACGCCGTCGCCCACGGCAAGACGTTCGAACCGGCCCTCGCCGGCACCGATCGGTGGGTCGGGCTCGAAGTACGAGGCGGCATCGCTCACGCTCGGCGACCGCGGGTACATCGACGACCTCCGCGTGCCCGGGATGTTGCACGCCGCGCTGCACCTCACCGACGCACGCCCGCGCCGACATCGTCGCCATCGATGCGACCGCGGCGCTCGCCGCGCCGGGCGTCGAGGCGGTGTTCACGGCCGCCGACCTGCCGGGCGACCTGCGGGTCGGGATCATCTACAAGGACTGGCCGGTGATGATCCCGGTCGGTGGCACCACGTCGTACGCCGGTGACGTGCTGGCGATCGTCGTCGCCGACACCCGCGCCCACGCCCGCGCCGCCTCCGCCCTCGTCGAGGTCACCTATGAGGTGCTCGCCGCCGAACACGGACCCCGTCGCCGCTCTGGCCGACGGCGCACCGCTCTCGGTGTGGGGCACCGACACCAACGTGTTGTCGACCAGCGCCTACCGCCGCGGCGCCGACTTCGACGACGCCTTCGCGGCGAGCGCGTTCACCGTCCACGAGACGTTCGAGACACAGCGCATCGAGCACGCCTTCCTCGAGCCCGAATCGACCCTCGCCGTGCCGAGCGGCGACGGCGACGATCGTCGCCTCCACGTGTACTCGGGCGGCCAGGGCGTGTGGGACGACCGCAACGACATCGCTGCCGTGCTCGCCCTCGGCAACGAGCGGGTGACGGTCGAACTCGTCTCCAACGGCGGGGCGTTCGGCGGCAAGGAGGACATGAGCAACCAGGCTCAGGCGTCGCTCGCGGCGTGGCTCCTCGACCGTCCGGTGAAGTGCACGCTGTCGCGCGAGGAGAGCCTGCGGATGCACGCCAAACGGCATCCGATCCACTTCGAGTACTGGGCGGGCTGCGACGCCGACGGCCACCTCAGCGCCCTCAAGGTCCGCGGCATCGGCGACTCGGGCGCCTACGCCAGCGTGGGGATGAAGGTCCTCGAACGCGCCGCCGGACACGCCTGCGGCGCCTACCGGTGGGCTGCGCTCGACATCGAGACGATCGCCGTGCGGACGAACAACCTCGTGTGCGGCGCCTTCCGCGGATTCGGCGCCAACCAGGCGCAGTTCGCCCTCGAAGGTGTGCTCGATCGACTGGCCGAGCAGGTCGGCATCACCGGCTGGGAGATCCGCAAGCGCAACGTGATCCGCCCCGGCGACGAGTGGGGACCCGGTCAGATCATGGACGACGGGGCCGGCGGCGCCGAAGCCTGTCTCGATCGGATCAAGCCCTCCTACGACTCGGCGATCGCCGACGGCAAGGCGGTCGGCCTCGCGCTGGGGCTCAAGAACTCCGGTCTCGGCAACGGCTTCCGCGAAGTGTCCAAGGCCGTCGTCCGGTTCCACGACGACGCCGACGGCGAGCCCGGGCGTGTCGAGGTGCGCCACGGCTGGACCGAGATGGGCCAGGGGGTGCACACCGTTGCGCTCCAGGTCGCGGCGCAGGAACTCGGGATCGCACCGGAGCGGATCGACGTGATCGTCGACACCACGCGGGAACTGGGCTTCGGCCAGACCACCGGCTCGCGCGGCACGTTGATGACGGCCGGCTCGGTGAGCGACGCCTGCGCGGCAGCGAAGGCCGGCGGCTGCCGGCCGGGCGTCGACTACGAAGGCGAGTACGTGGTCGACTGGACGCAGAAGCTCGGCGACCCGAACGTCGAGCATCCGACGATCCACTCGTGCTTCAGCTTCGCCACGCAGATGGTGATCATCGATCGCGAGTCGGGCGACATCGACAAGGTCGTCGCCGTGCACGACGTCGGCAAGGCGGTGAACCCGATGCTCGTCGAGGGCCAGGTCGAGGGCAGCGTGCACATGGGCCTCGGGTACGCGCTGAGCGAGGACTTCCCGACCGATCCCGAGACCGGCTTCCCGACGAACATGACGTTGCGTTCGCTCGGCATCCTGCGCGCCAAGGACGTGCCGGAGATCGAGGTGCAGATCGTCGAGGTGCCCCAACCGCGCTCCCCGTACGGCATCAAGGGTGTCGGCGAGATCGGCCTGGTGCCCACGGCTCCCGCCGTCGCCGCCGCGCTCCACGACCTCGACGGCACCTGGCGCAACGTCCTCCCCATGCGCCGTACCGCCGAGGAGTAACAGCACCTCTCCGATCGGCGCGTCCTCGATCCTCGTTTGCGTCGCGATTTCCGTGCGCCGGCGCCCGAAAATCCTGACGCAAACGTGGATTGGACCCGTCAGGTCGGCTGGTCAGGTCGGCGGCGGTGGCGGGTGGGTCGCCGAGGAGGTAGCGGGGGCCGGTGCCGAACGTCGCCGCCGTGTCGCCCGGGTTGTACAGCGCACACGTGTCGAGGCTCAGGCAACCGCAGCCGATGCACCCGTCGAGCTTCTCCTTCATCGCTTCGAGCATGGCGATCTGCTGGTCGAGGATCGGCTGCCACGAACTGGCCAGGCGCGCCCAGTCCTTGTGCGTCGGCGTGCGCCCCTCGGGCAGCGAGTGGAGCGCCTCGCGGATGTCGCTCAGCGGCAGACCGACCCGTTGCGCCACCCGGATGAAGCCGACCCGCCGCAGCACGTCGGCGCGATATCGGCGATGTCCGGCCTCCGTGCGCTCGCTGTGGATGAGGCCCTGGTCCTCGTAGAACCGGAGCGCGGAGGTCGCCACGCCGGCCCGCGCCGCGACCTCACCGATCGTGTACGTCTTCATCGCGGGGCTCGCTTCTCGCATCGGCACAGGGACTTGACTTCAACCATGGTTGAAGTCTTACCGTACGACGTGATGACTGCAACCGAGACGACGCATCCCGCCGTGGCCAACGTCCGCGAACTGGCCGAGGGTGCGATGCGCATGGTCAAGGTCGACGGCCATCGCATCTGCCTGGTCCGCACCGCCGGCGGCGTCCATGCCGTCGACCACGCCTGCCCGCACGAGGGCTACGGCCTGACCCAGGGCGAGCTGAACGGCGACCTGCTCACGTGCGCATGGCACAACTGGAAGTTCCGGGTCACCGATGGTGCCTGCGTGCAGGGCGAGGAGGGCGTGACCGTCCATCGGGTCGACGTCGACGAGACCGGCGACATCAGGGTGTCGATCACGCGCCCCGATCCTGCGGTGGTGCGGGCCCGCACGCTCGTCAGCCTGCGCAACGGCATCGCCAAGGACTACACGGGCCAGGTGGCGCGCGACGTCGTGCGGCTCCTGCAGGCCAGCGCCGACCCGGGCGAGCTGATCTGGGAGGCGGTCGCCCACGGTGCCCCACGAGCCGAGTTCGGCTGGGGACACTCGATCGCCTCGGCGACCGATTGCCTGTCGATGGTCGACCTGTACGAAGGCGACCAGCGTGCCCTGCCGATCGTGCAGGGGATCGTCGGCATCGCCGAGTCGGAGCGCGATCGTCCGGTCAACGCCCTGCCCCCGCCTGCCCGCGACGGCGACGTCGGCCTCACCACGTTCCGCGCCGCGGTCGAATCCGAGCGCACGGCCGATGCGCAGGCCCTCGTGCTGGCGGCGATCGAACGCGGCGACACGGCGGACGAACTCCGGCGTTGGTTCACGGCGGTCGTCGGCGACCATCTGCTCTCGTACGGCCACGGCGCGATCTATGCGCAGAAGTCGTTCGAACTCCTGGCGATGATCGGATGGGAGCGGGCGGCGACGGTGCTGCCCCATCTCGTGCCGACGCTCGTGTACGGCACACGCGAGGACAAGTTGCCCTACATGCGGCCGTTCGTCCGCGGGCTCGAGTCGCTCGATCTGGCATCGCTCGCCGCCGTGCCGGCCGTGGACGGCTGGACGGACGACGGCACGCTGCGCTCGACGTTGCTCGGCCCCGACCGGCGAGCGGCGCTCGACGCGACGGTCGCCGCGTTGCGCGACGGCGCCGGCATCGACGGTGTCCTCGACACGGTCGTGCACGTGGTCAGCGATCGCATGCTGCGGTACGACACCGCCGGAGAATTCGACTTCGCCGACGACTTCGGCTGGCTCGACATCACGCACGGGCTCACGTACGCGAGCGCTGGCGCGTTGGCACCACGACCAGGCGATGTCACGCGATGCCGGAACCACGCCCGACCTCGTCCGCCTCGCGTTGTACACCGCGTTCCTCGCGCAGTGGACCGGCCGTCACGAATGGCACACGACGGTGGGGGAGGAACACGAGGTCGAGCCATTGGCGCTCGACGTCGTCGACTACGGCCGCCGCTTGCAGCGCGCCTCGTTGCTCGACGGCACCTCGGCGTTCATCGTCCACGCCCACGCCGTGAAAACGAGCCGTGCCGCCTCGGTCGAGGCGGCACGGTTGGACTCGGTGCGACCGCTCGATGCCACGGCGCGCTTCATGGCGGCGCCGAAGCTCGAGCGGTTCGTCGCGGCGACGGTCGAGCGATCGATCGACTTCCTCAACGGTCGCACGCCGAGGGACTGACCGCCCCCCGGTCAGTCCCCGGGCGCGTCGTCGGTCGGAACGTCGGCTCGGCGTCTGGGCAGCGAGAGCGGTCAGCTCGGCGGTGGCGTCGGCGATGATCCGGCGCGCCTGGTCGATCTGCTCGGCGGTGCCGACACGACGGAGTCGCCGGGCCTGCCCCATCAGGTCGAACATCTGATGTCGCATGTCGCCCGAACGATCCGACGCCGGCGCCTCGCTCCAGGGCGGCGCCGCATCGTCGCCCTGTTCCTCCCGGAAGTAGGCGAGCATCGTGCGGCCCCGGTCGGTCAGTTCGAATTGCAGTTTGCCGCCCACCTCGGTGGACGTGATCGACCCGCGATCTTCGAGCTTGCGCAGCGCCGGATAGATGGTGCCGGGGCTGGGACGCCAACGGCCCTCGCTGCGGGTCTCGAGTTCGGTGATCAGCTCGTAGCCGTTCATCGGCCGCTCGGCGAGCAGCGTCAGGATCGACGCCCCGACGGCACCTCGCTTGGCGCGATGGCGGCCGCCACCGCCTCGGCGGCCGCCCGGATGGGGGCCGCCCCGGTCGTGTTCGGAATGGTGGAAATGTCGGTGGCGCATCATTCGTGCTCCTCTGCGGGTCTCGTTCGTGGGCTGGTTCATGGAATGGTTCATCGAAGAACCTCCTTTCGATATATCGCTAACTTAGCGATATATCGAAAGGCTGACAACCCTGACGATCGAAGAATCCGCGGAGCGGGAGATCAGCCGACCATGCCGTAGGCGCGCGTCGGCCTGAGCTTGAGCAGCAGCCGCCCGTCGTCGACCATCGCCCGGCGGTACTCGTCCCAATCCGGATGCTCACCCGCCACCGACCGGTAGTAGTCGACGAGTTCGTCGACCGTCGCATCGTCGACCGCGGCAGCCACGGGAGCGAGTTCGGCCTCGGCTTCGATCACCGCGTAGGCGTAGAAGTCGCTGCGGTTCACGTGCAGCGACACGCGGGGGTCCCGGCGCATGTTGGCGGTCTTGGCGCGGCTGTCGGTGATCGAGATGCGGATGATCCCGTCGTCGCCCAGGGCGTAGGCGATGTTCGACGACTGCGGACGCCCGTCGGATTTGAGCGTGATCAGGATGCCCTGGCGCTGGTCGCGGATGAAGTCGAGTGCGGTGGCGAGTTCCATGGTCGGACCAACAAGCGATCACCGCCGGCTGTTCCGCCCCCGTCCCGGTTGCACCGTCCCGGGCGGTTTCAGACGATGGTGCGCTCGATCGACTTGGCGCGGGCGGCCTCGATCTTCGCCGTGGTCAGCTTCGGCGCGGCGAACGCGAACAGCACGAAGTACCCGACGCCGGCGATCAGCCAGGGCATGCGCAGGGCCACCTCGCGCGAGGCGAACGAGTCGGTGACGACGATGATCAGGCCGCCGATCAGCGAGCCGATCGGCATCATCCCCCAGGCGAAGAACCGGTACACGCTGTTGACGCGGCCGAGCAGGTGGTCGGGGATGATCGACTGTCGCAGGCTCACCGTGATCACGTTCCACAAGACGCCGACACCCATCTCGATGGCGAACAGGAGCCACACCGCCGGCCACCAGCTCATCAACCCGATGATCAGCGTCGTGACGCCGCTGGTGATCAGGGTCAGCCACAGCGACGGCCCCGTGCCGAGCCGCCTCGACACGGAGGCCGCCGTCCACCCGCCGATGACGCCGCCGATCGCCCCGCCGGTGGTCAGGAGGGCGAACGCGGTCGGACCGGTGTGGAGCACTTCCTGGCCGTAGAGGATGAGGATGGACCCTGTCACCATGCCGAGCGCGTTGAGGATCCCGAGGATGATGGCCATCGGTCGGAGCAGTTCGTGGTGCCACAGCCACCGGAACCCCTCGGCGAGTTCCGCTCGCCAGGGGCGCCGCTCGGGCGTGTCCTCGAGCGCGGCGGGCCGACCTCGCGGAATGAGCGCGATGAGTGCGGCCGACACGGCGAACGAGGCGGCATCGACGAAGAACGGCAGGCTGAACGACACCGCGATCAGCAGCGCTCCGAGCGGTGGGCCGAGGAACGTGTTGGCGACCATCTCGGTGCTCCACATCCGCCCGTTCGCCTTCTCCAATTGGTCGGTGTGGACGATCGAGGGCATGAACGTCTGGGCCGAGTTGTCGTACAACACCTCGGCCACCCCCATCAGCAGGGTGGCGAGGATGATGACGCCGTACAGGATCATGTTCGTCGGGATGGCGATCGTCTCGTCGGCCACGACGTCCGGCCCCGGGAGCGTTCCCTGCCGGTTGAGCACGGCGAACGCCACCGCCAGCGTGAGGACCGTGCGCGCCGTGTTCGACCAGATCATCAGCGTGCGGCGATCGTTGCGGTCGGTGATGACGCCGGCGGGCAGTGTGAACACGAGCCACGGCAATCGCTGCGCCACGGCCACGAGGGCGATCAGGATCGGGTTGCGGGTGACCGCCGTTGCCAACCACGGATAGGCGATGAGCGAGACGCCGTCGCCGAGGTTGGAGATCGTGCTCGCGCTGAACAGCTTGAAGTAGCTGCGACCGAGCGGTCGCTTCGGGGTCGACGGATCGTCGGATCGGAGCGTCTGGTTGTCGGCCGGCGTGCTCATCGACGCTCCTCGGTGGGAACCGCGGCGACGGTGGCGAGCGTGGCGTCCGGGGACGGTGTGGCCACTTCGGGCAGCACGGGGTGGGCGGTCGGGTAGGCGGCGGCGATGAAGCCGTACACCACGTCGCCTTCGCGGGGGAGCATGGTGAACTCCTCGGCGAGCAGCTCGACGCGATCGAAGAACTCGTGGAGCCGTTCAGGGGCGATGCGGGCATGACGGAGCGTCGAGCGCGTCTCCCGCGCCGCCGGCACCGCCTCGGCGATCGCGGCGGCGAGGAAGTTCGGGGCCACCGCGCCTTCGGGCAGCGCGCTCTCGTCGTAGACGATCGTGCGGCCGGTGCGCCCGTAGAACTTCTCCTCCATCGCCCGGACGCGCCGGGTGCGGACCACCTGCAACATGCCCGCCTCGACGAGCACGTCGACGTGATAGGCGAGCGACGACTTCGGGCGATGGAGCGCCAGCGCCAGCTCGGTGACCGTCGCCGCGCGATCCATCACGAGGTCGAGGATCTGGGTCCGCAGGGGGTCGACGATCGCCCGCATCTTCTCCGGGGTGTCGGCCGCCACGGTGGCGGCGAGCTCGTAGTCGGGGATCATTCCGAACATTATGTCCGAACTTCATCGAACGATCAAGATCATTCGGACATTTGCTCACGTTTGCGTCGCGATTGAGGCGGGACATTGCCGCTGAAACCGCGACGCAAACGTGGGTCAGCCGCGGCGGACCCGGCCTCTCATCGCCAGGCTGGCCAGACCGAAGCTGACCACCATCAACGCCAACGTCGCGGCAAGTCCCTCGGCCAGCGTCCGCGAGTTCCCAGCCGGTGATCAACGAGCGCAGCCCGGCGAGCACGTAGGTGACGGGGTTGTAGTCGGCGATCGTGGCCATCCAGCCGGTGAGGGCTTCCTGCGGCAGGAAGCTGGTGGTGAGGAAGGCGAACGGGAAGAACAGGATGAAGCTGGAGTTCACCGCCGCGGGGTTGCCGGTCTTCAATGCGATCGCATAGGGAAATCCGGCGAACGCCAGCCCCCACACCGCGCCGTAGGCGATGAACACGACCATGCCCAGCACTCCGGTCTCGAAGCGCACGCCGAACGCGAGGCCGAGCACGAGCACGGGGATGGTCAGCAGGATGATCGCCACCACGTCGGCGGCCATCAACCCGAGCAACAGCATCGGCCGACGGATCGGGGTGAGCAGCAGGCGGTCGAAGTACCCGCCCTGGATGTCGGTGACGAGCGCACTCGCCCGAGAGATGCCGGTGACGGCGAAGATGATCGCGACCGGCAGTTGGAACGCCTTGAAGTCGTCGACCGAGCCGGACTGCTCGGCGAAGTCCTGCAGCGCACCGACGTTGACGACGTAGAAGAACACCGGGACGATGAGGGCCGGAATCATGAACTCCGGCTCGCGGAACACGCTGCGGATGGCCCGGCCGGCGACGGTGACGAAGTCGTGCATCGCGGACGACCGATGGGCGAGCGGACGTTCGCTCGCCACGTCGGTGCGGTCCTGACGGTCGAGTTGCGCGCTCATGATGCTCCTCCCGCGGCGTCGGTGGATCGTTCGTGGCTGGCCTGCAGGTGGGCGCCGGTCACGTCGAGGAACACGTCGTCGAGCGTCGGCGTGCGCAACGTCAGGGACCTGACTGTGGTGCCGTTCTCCTTGAGCGCGACGGCGACGTCGGCGACGATCGCCGAACCATCCGCGGTGGCGATCGTGAGTTCCTGTCCGCGCACCTCGACACTGTCGATCCCGCGGAGCGCGCGCACGCGCCCCGCCGCCTGCTCCCCGTCGCCGCCGACCTCGGCGACGATCAGGTCGGTGCCGATCGTGCGCTTCAGCTCGGCCGGTGTCCCTTCGGCGGCGATCGTGCCCTTGGCGATGATGCCGACCCGGTCGGCCAACTCGTCGGCCTCCTCGAGATACTGGGTCGTGAGGAAGATCGTCACGCCGGACCGGGTGTTCAGATCGCGGACCTCGCTCCACACCGCGTTGCGGCTCACCGGGTCGAGGCCGGTCGTCGGTTCGTCGAGGAAGAGGATCTGCGGCCGGTGGATCAGCGACATCGCCAGGTCGAGCCGGCGTTTCATCCCGCCCGAGTACGACTCGACGCGGTCGTCGATCGCGGTGCCGATGTCGACCAGGCCGATGACGTCGTCCATCCGTCGCTTGATGTCCGCGCCCGACAGGCCGTAGAGGCGGCCCTGCAGCTTGAGCAGTTCCCGCCCGGTCTGCTTGCCGTCGATCGAGGAGTCCTGGAGCGCAACCCCGATGCGCACCCGGATCTCGCCGGGGTGGTCGACGACGTCGAAGCCGGCGACGCTCGCCGACCCGGACGTGGGCGTGAGCAGCGTGCACAGCACCTTCATCGTGGTCGACTTGCCGGCACCGTTCGGGCCGAGGAAGCCGTAGATCTCCCCCGGTTCGACGGCGAGGTCGATGCCGGCGACGGCGTGGTTGTCTCCGAACTGCTTGTGGAGGTCGGTGGCGAGGATGGCGGCGGTCACTTCATCTCCATCGTTCTGGCGCGGGGGTTTCCGACGCCCGCGAGGCGCGGCGCGTCCATCGCCGGAACCTACTTTGCGATGAGCGAACGGCCCACCCCTCGGTCCGTTCGCTCATCGTTGGTGGCCGGGTCGCGGGCGTCGGGCCGCTCCGACGTCAGTCGCGCAGGGCGCCGTCGACGATGTGGACGCTGCGGTCGCAGTAGTGCGTGATCCGTTCGTCGTGCGTGACGACGATCGCCGCGGTGCCGCGGGTCTTCATCTCCTGCCGGATGAGTTCCATCACCTGCTCGCCGAGCTTCGTGTCGAGCGCCGACGTCGGCTCGTCGAACAGCACCAGAGCCGGATCGTTCATCAACGCTCGCCCGATGGCGACCCGCTGACGTTGGCCGCCGGACAGCTGCGCGGGGAGGTTCTTGGCCCGGTCCGCAAGGCCGAGTTCATCCAGGAGCTGGTCGGCGCGCTCGCGTGCTGGTGCCCCGGTGCGACGGCCGAGTTCGTCGACGACGAGCAGGTTCTCGCGGGCGGTGAGGAACGGCACGAGATTGACCGACTGGAACACGAAGCCGACCTTCTCCTGCCGGAACGTGGTCAGCTGGCGTGCGTTGTGTCCCGAGATGTCCTCGCCGCCGACGACGATCGATCCTGACGTCGCCGACAGGATGCCTCCCGCGATCGAGCACAGCGTGGTCTTGCCGGAGCCCGACGGTCCGACGAGGGCGATGATCTCGTCGCTCGCCAGCGTGAGGGTGGCGTCGTCGAGGGCGACGATCTCGGAACCGTCACCGAGCGTGTACACCTTGCGGACGTCGGCCAACTCGAGGGCGTTGCCGGTGACGGTGGAGTTCGCAGCGTGCGTCGTGCTCATGGCTCGATTCCGATCGTGAGGATGGGCCGCACCGACGAGGACGCGGTGAGGACGAACGTGGTCATGTCCCACTGCCGATCGCGGAGGCGGGGTCGACGCGCAGCACGCGCCGAAGTGAGAAGGAGCAGCCGACGACCGCGGCGACGAGGAGCAGCGCAGCGCTCGAGATGATCCGGCTGACCGACACGTCGAGCGGCACACTGCCCGCCGGGATGACGAGATCGAGGACGACCACCAGCGTGCCCGCGACGACGGCGGCGATCAGGGTGACCACGACCGCCTGCAGCACCAGCCCGGCGAAGATCGAGCTGGACCGCGCCCCCAGCGCCTTGAGCACGCCGTAGAGCGCGGTGCGTTCGACGGTGAGGAGCGCGAAGAACAGGGCGATCACGACGAGGGCGATGGCGACGGTCACGCCGATGATCTGGCCGAACGTCGATCGCTGCTGTTGGACGCCGGGGATCGCGTCGACCGCTTCCGGCACGGTGAACGATTCGGTCCGGCCATCGGTGGCGGCGTCGATCACCGCCGGCAGATCGTCCACGTCGCCCTGCACGACGAGTGCCTGGAACACGCCGTCGGCGACCTGCGCGCCGGGCCGGTTGGCGGCCAGGGTGTCGCGCCAGGTGGTCGGCGATGCCCACAGCGCGCCCTGGCCGCTGTAGCTGGTGTCCGACACGAAGCCGATGATCTCGACCGGCGTCCGTGCCGGGCCCAGTTCGATCGTCATGCCGACCTCGACGCCGTCGGTCTTCAGCACGTCGTCGGCGTACGCCTGGCCGTCTGGCGGTGGGTCGGGGACGCCGGAGGGCGCGATCTCGTACCCGAAGAGCGCGACGCTGGCGAGATCGCGCGGGCCGTTGCCCGGCACGCGAGCGCCGACCTGCACGAGCCCGAGGCCGCCGACCTCGGTGACCCCGGGGACGGCTTCGACCGTCGCGCGGAGCTCCGGGTCGATGCGGCTGCGCACGAACGATGCCTGTGCCGTCGAGTCATAGACGATTGCATCGGCCTGCTGCACCCGGAGGGCGCCCACCGAGGAATTGATCAACCCGTCGAGCAGGCCACCGAGGAACATCAGCAGGATGGCGATGAGCGTCAGGATCACCGTGGCGGTGGCGAATCGGCTGGGCCGTCGACGGAGTTCCGTCAGCGCGAGCTTCATCGGCCGACGCTCACTCCGGCACCGGTGGTGGCCTCGATCGGGTCGATGCGCAGCACCCGCCGGGCCGCGACCAACGAGCTCAGCACACCGAGGCTCATCAACAGCACCGACCAGAAGATCACGGCGCCGGTCTCGAAGCGCAGCTGCAATCCGCCGATGTTGCGGCCGGTGAGTGGGAGGTACAGCAGCGTGCCGACGATCAGGCCGAGGCCGACGATGATGACCACTTGGATGAGCAGGGACGCGACGAGGCGTCGGGCGGGCGCACCGATGGCCCGCAGCAACGTGAGTGAGTTCGCCTTCTGGAACGTGATGATCAGGAAGAACAGGCCGGTGACGCACGGCACCACCAGGCCGTACAGCAGGAAGATGATGTTGAACGACTGCTGGACCTGCGCCACGCCCGGCGTGTCCGCGGCAGCATCCTCCCGGGTCAACGCGTCGAGCTCCAGCGACTGGTCGTTGATCGACGTCACCAGTTGATCCGGCGTCGTTCCCTCTGCGGGGCTCACCGCCAGCACGTTGGGCAGGGGCGTCCCGGCGTCCGGGTTGCGGCTCTGCACGGCTGCGATGTAGGTGTCGTACGACGTGAAGATCGTCGGCGCCACGTTCAGCTGCACGTCCTCCGCCACCCCGACGATCGTGATCTCGAGGTCGCCCGGCAGCAACGTGATCACGTCACCGACGCCGTAGCCGAGGTCGACATCGGCGTCGCTCGCCACGCCCTCGAAGTCGGCGGTGGGAAGCCGGCCCTCGATGAGCGTCGTGGGATGACCCAGCCCCTCGCCCTCCGGGCCGAGTTCGTACCCGAAGAGCGAGGTGTCGTACGTGTTGCCGTCGCCCGCGACGGGTTGTCCGGTGAACGTGCCCTGGCCGATGGGGCCGATCTCGCCCACGCCGGGTGCCGCGCGCACCTGCGCGTCGAGTTCGGGGGTGATGATGCTGCCCTGGACCGTGCGTTGCCCGTCCACGCTGTAGACGAGCACGGGTGCGCTCTGGTTGCGGATCGCGCCGATGAACCCGGTGATCAGACCGTTCTGCAGCGATTGCTGGAACAGGATGAGGAACACGAGCAACGCGATCGCGGCGACCAGGAGCGCGAAGCGGACCTTGGCGCGTGCCATTTCCTTGAGTGCGAGAAACATTGGGGGGTGACGACCTCGGGCGTGACCGTACCGGGACGAGCACCCGGATGGCGCTCGCTGGTCGCCTCCGGCGTTGCGTGCCAAGCTGGCTCGATGGACTACCCCGTCGCGCTGTACCTGCAGGATGCCCACACCATCAGCCAGGGGATCGAGCTGGTCCAGTACGCCGAGTCGAAGGGGTTCGACGCGGTGTGGCAGGCCGACAGCCGTCTGGTGCGCGACGCGGTCGTGCCGATGGCCGCGTTCGCGGCGACGACCGACCGCATCAAGATCGGCTCGGGAGTGATCGACTGCTGGACGCGCAACCCGGCTCGCCTCGCCAGCACGTTCTCCACCCTCGACGACCTGGCACCGGGTCGGATGGTCTGTGGCCTCGGCGCGTGGTGGGATCCGTTGGCGGCGAAGGTCGGCATCGATCGGGCCCGTCCGCTGACGGTGATGCGCGAGGTCGTCACCGCCGTGCGGGCGCTCCTCAACAACGAGACGGTCACGATCGACGGCGCCTACGTCCATCTCGACGGGGTGGAGCTCGACTACGTGTACCAGGAGCGCCGCCCGAAGGACGTGCCGATCTACATCGGTGCCACCGGCCTGCAGATGATGGAGCTCACGGGCGAGATCGCCGACGGCGCGGTGCTCAACTACCTCGTGTCGCCGAGCTACAACGTCGGCGCGCTCGAGGCGCTCGCCCGCGGTGCGGCGAAGGCGGGGCGGACGATCGACGACATCGACCGCCCGCAGCTCGTCGTGTGTTCCGTCGACGACGACCGCCAGGCGGCGCTCGACGGTGCCCGCCTGCTCGTCACGCAGTACCTCGGTCAGCAGCCGCACATCATGAAGGCGTCCGGGCGTGCCGCAGGAGCTGCTCGACGAGATCGGCAAGGTGCTCACCTGGCCGGCGACGCACGACGAGGTGGTCGCGGCGAGCAGGCTGGTGCCCGACGACATCGTCCAGATGATCACGGCCTCGGGCACGCCGGACGAGGTGCGGGCCAAGGTCGACGAGTACGTCGCCGCCGGGTGCACCTGCCCGATCCTCTACCCGCTCGCCGACGACGTCCATCGCATGATCGACGTCTTCGCCCGGTAGCCCCATCCGAAAAATGGAGCAAACGTCGCGCTCAGCGCGACATCTGCTCCATTTTTCGGGTCGGTTCGGGGGTCAGCGGGCGCGGAGTTCGAGGCGGTCGCGCTGGGTGATGCGGTACGAACGGTCGTGCTGTTCGAGCCAGCCGAGGCGGATGAAGCTGGCGATGGCCTTGTTCACCCGCTCGCGGGACGCGCCGACCATGCCCGCGAGTTCCTCCTGCGTGACCGGCAGCGTGAACTCGTCGGATCCGTCGGCGAGTTCGAGCAGGCGCTTGGCCGTGCGGCCCGTGACGTCGAGGAACACCGAGTCGGCGAGCGCTTCGTCGGTGGTCCGGATGCGCTGGGCGAGCAGCCGGGTGACGTTCCACAGGAGCTTGGGGTTCTCGTCGAACATCTTCATCACGCTGTCGTAGGGGATCGACAGCACCGCCGTGGGCTCGAGGGCGCGGGCCATCGCCGAGCGCGGACCGCCGTCGAGCATGCCCATCTCACCGAACAGGTCGCCGTTCTCCATCAGCGCGACCACGCTCTCGCGGCGATCGATCGGATTGGCGATCGCGATCGCCAGCCGCCCGCGCAGCACGAGGTAGATCGCGTCCGGCGGATCGCCCTCCTGGAAGAGGACGTCGCCTCGGATCAGGTGGTGCTCCGCTCCCGCGGCGGCGATCGAAGCGAGCACGTTCGGATCGGCGTCGGCGAAGAAGTCGGTTCGGGCGAGGGTCTCTTCGTGAGCCATGACATCGGTCACGGTACTACCCTCCGGCGATGTGCCTGGTGCAGAAGTCGTGTGGACGATCGTCGTGGCAGGCGGTACGGGCGAACGTTTCGGCGCGCCCAAGCAGTACGAGCCGCTCGACGAGCATCGGCGCGTGATCGATCTCTCACGCCAGGTGGCCGAGCAGGCCTGCGATGGCGTGGTCGTCGTCGTGCCCGCCGCCGACGCGGAGCGCGAGCACGGCGTCGCCGGCGGATCCTCGCGGAGTGAGTCGGTCCGTTGCGGACTCGCCGCGGTGCCGGCCACTGCGACGATCATCTGTGTCCACGACGCCGCTCGACCGTTGGCATCGGCGGAGCTCTACGGACGCGTCGTCGATGCGGTCCGCGGTGGCGCCGACGGCGCGGTCCCCGGCGTTGCCGTGACCGACACGGTCAAGGTCGTCGACGGCGGAGCCGTGACGGCGACGCTCGACCGCGCCACGTTGGTCGCCGTGCAGACGCCACAGGCGTTCCGCGCCGGGATCCTGCGTGCCGCCCACGAGGGGAACGGCGCGGCGACCGACGATGCGGCGCTCGTCGAGGCGCTCGGCGGCCGGGTGGTGGTCGTGTCCGGCGAGCCGAGCAATCGGAAGATCACCGAGATCGACGATCTCGAGTGGGCGCGGCGCAGGCTCGGCTCGGCAACGTGAACGTGGTTCCCGACATCCGGGTCGGCCAGGGATTCGACATCCACCGGTTCAGCGAGGATCCGGCGCGCGTGCTCGTGCTCGGAGGGGTGCCGTTCCCCGGCGAACCCGGCCTCGACGGCCACAGCGACGCCGACGTCGTGGCCCACGCCTGCGCCGACGCACTCCTCGGCGCCGCCGGCCTCGGCGACATCGGCCTGCACTTCCCCGACACCGACCCGCGTTGGGCGGGGGCCGATTCGATCGTGATGCTGCGCCACGCCGTTGCGGTGCTGGCGGTGGACCGATGGTTTCCGGTCAACATCGACTGCGCGGTGATCTGTGAACGGCCCAAGCTCGCTCCGCGCCGCGACGAGATGCAGTCGACACTGACCGAGGCCGTCGGTGCTCCGGTGTCGGTGAAGGGGAACCGGGCCGAGCAGATCGGCCCGATCGGTGCCGGTGAGGGCATCGTGTGCTTCGCCACCGCGCTGATCGTCCGCGACTCGAAGGAGACCACATGAGCCGTCCGCCCGCCCGCAAGCCGGGCAAGCCGCGAGCCCCCGGCAGCCAGGGCAAGGCGAGCCAGGGCAAGGCGAGCCGGTCGACGTCGCCGAGCAGGTCGACCTCGTCGGGCCGACCGACATCGTCCGGCCGGCCGGCGCCGTCGGGCAAGCCGAGCCGGTCCGCTCGGGGACCGGCGTCGAGTGGACCGCCCCGGGAGCACCGGTCGGCGAAGCCCTCTGGTGCGTCGCCGGGCGCGAAGGGGCTCGGCGGGCGCCAGGTGGAAGGTCGCCAGGCCGTGCGCGAGTTGCTGATGGGCGAGCGGCGCAAGGTGCACGAGATCTGGATCAGCGCGGAACTCGAAGGCGATCCCGGCGTGGCCGACATCGTCGAGATCGCCGCGGCGCGGCGCGTGCCGCTGCGCCACGTCGCCAGAGCGAAGCTCGAACACGAAGCTCGGACCGACGCGCCGCAAGGCGTGCTGGCGCAAGCGGCGGAGATACCGGAGGCCGATCTCGGCGCGCTCATGCGGGGAACGGCGAAGACGAAACCGTTCCTCGTCGCCGTCGACGGCGTGACCGATCCGGGCAACCTCGGAGCGATCATCCGCAACTGTGATGCGGCCGGTGTCACCGGACTGCTCCTGCCGCGTCACCGCGCGGTGCACATCACGCCGACGGTCGCCAAGGCATCCGCCGGCGCCATCGAATACGTCCCCATGGTGCTCGTCCCCGGCCTGCCGACGACGTTGAAGCAGCTCTCCGACCACAAGGTCTGGACGGTCGGGCTCGACGACGATGCCGATCGCGACATCTACGAGATCGCCGACCTCGCGACCGAAGCGGTGTGCATCGTGTTGGGCGCCGAAGGGTCGGGACTGGCCCGCCTGACACGCGAGCGCTGCGACACCGTCGTCTCGATCCCGATGCTCGGTCGCGTCAGCTCGCTGAACGTGGCCGCCGCCGCCGCGGTGTCGCTCTTCGAGGTGACACGGGCGCGGCGGCGATCGTCGTAGGATCTCGTCGATCGCCGACACCATGCCAGTCCGCAGCGCACCGTCAGGTGGCCAGGCCGCGGGTCGACCCGCCGAGGAAAGCAGCCCGATGTCATTCGGACGCCGGACCTTCCTCGCCGGGGTCGCCGGCAGCGTCGCCGGGGCCACGCTGCTCTCCACGGGCGTCGCTGCCGCCGTCGAGCCGGGCGCGAGCTTCTTCGAGTCGTTGGCGCCGCAACGGTTGTGCGACACGCGGGCGAGGCCGAGCCTGCCGGCCGGTTTCGGTTACACGCGTCTCGACGATCGCACGATCCGGGTGTCGGTCGCTGGCAACGGGGCGATTCCCGCCGATGGCGTCGCCGCGGTGCTCACGGTCACGGGCGTCAACTTCGGAACCGACAACTGGCTGAGCGTGTACCCGGCCGGCGAGGGCTTCCCGGGAACGTCCAACGTCAACTTCACGCCGTTCGACTCGGCCGTCGCCAACCTCGTCACGGTCAAGCTCGGCGCGGGCGGGGCCGTCGACATCGTCTCGTACCAGCGCTGCGACGTGATCGTCGACGTCGCCGGCGTCTACCGGCCGACGTCGGCGCCGGTCGCCGCGGGCCGCTTCCAGGCCGTCGAATCGGTGCGTGCTCTCGACACTCGTTCCGGGGCGAAGCCGGGGGCCGGCGCAGTCGTCACCGTCAATCTCAACGGCATCGTGCCGTCGGATGCCGTGGCCGTCGTGGCCAACGTGACGGCGGTCGATGCGGCGGCGCCGGGGTACGTGTCGGCCTTCCCGCTCGGTTCGCCGGTTCCCGACACCTCGAACCTCAATCTCGGCGCAGGCGAGACCCGAGCCGTCGGCGTGATCACGAAGCTCGGCACGGTCAACGCCGTTCGCGGCTTCAGCCTGTTCACCTACGAGGGTGCCCACTTGCTGGTCGACGTCGCCGGGTACATCACGGGCCCGAGCAGTGGCGCGTCCGCCGCGGGACTGTTCGTGCCCGATCACGCCGGTGCGCCTGCTCGACACGCGGCTCGACAAGCAGCGGCTCTGGAACGGTTGGACGCGGGCCTTCACGCTCCCGGCGCCGATCAACTCGCGCGCCCAGGCCATCGTCATGAATCTCACCGCGACGCGTACGGGAGGCTGGGGCTATTTCACCCTCTACGCAGCACAGACCGTGCTCGGCAACGTGTCGAACCTGAACGTCACGGGCAAGGACCAGACGATCGCCAACCATGCGATCGTCCGGTTGAGCACGGCGGGTGTGGCGTGTTACTCGTACGACAGCGCGCACATCATCTGCGACGTCACCGGGTGGTACACCGGGTCGCCGGCGAGCGCGTTGTTCGCCCCGCCGGTCAATCCACCGCCGCCGCCGGCCGCGGTGCCGTACGTCGTCAACGTCCCCCGCATGGGACTCAACAACCGGGTGCTCGAGGGCGCAGCCGACCCGATCGTCAATCGGGGGAACTCGTGGCACTGGACGGGCACCGGTCTGGCGGGTCAGGGTGCGAGCATCGTGTTCTTCGGTCACCGCACGAGTGCCGGGGGGCCGTATCGCCAGCAGCATCTCCTGCGTGGCGGTGACGGCCTCACCCTGCTGACCGATGACGGACGGCGGTACTCCTACCAGATGGTGGCCGAGCACCTCACCGGCCATGATCCCGCCGAGATCCTCTGGGTCGCCAGCTCGTACGGCGGAGAGACGGTGGCGCTGGTGTCGTGCACCCAGTTGAACCGGTTGCCGACGAACACGGCCTACCGCTTGATCTCGATCTTCGCCCTGGTCGATTGGGCCGATCTCGGCTGATCGGCTGGTCGGCTGATCTGCCGATCGGGGACCGGTGAACGACGACGGGCCCGGGATGACGACACCGGTGGCGTCGTCATCCCGGGCCCGGGGGGTCAGCGTGCTGCTAGAGCGAGACCGTGTAGTTGACGTTCACCGTCGACAGGACCGAGCCGTCGGTACGGCTGCGCAGCACCGCTCGGACGGTGTGTGCGCCGACGCAACCCTCCGGGCTGGCGACGGCGGTCTTGGTGATGTTGCCGCTCGCCGAGAAGCTCTGGGACGAGCCCGACGACCACACGGTCGACGGGAACACCGAGAATGCGGCGGCGCAGTTCGTGTTGGTGTTGGCCGGCTCGTCGAAGTCGATCCAGTACCGCTGCAGGTAGATCGAGCAGTTGTTCACCTGTCCCCGGATCTGCAGTGAGCCGGCGGTGTAGCCGCCGTCGGATGCGGTCAGCTTCACCGGCGAAGCGGAGATCGACGTGATGGTGCCGCACTTGCCGGCAACGCCACCACCACCGCCGCCACCCCCGCCACCACTGCCGCCGCTGGCGAAGCTCGTGGCCGACGGAACGACGATCAGGCACAACATCGCCGCGAGCAGCGTCAGGAGGGCCGTCTTGGTGGTCTTCGACACGCTCCGTGTCGAGATGCCGTCAACCGGCTGACCATCCGCACCGGCGAGGAGGCTGGTCGGTGTGGCTTCAGCAACAGTTGTTCCGGTCGATTGGAGGTTCATTTCTGCGTCCTTTGTTGAGTGCGTCTGGTAGGCCCGTGCCCGTGACACCACTGTGGGGGCGGCCCCTCACGCGGGACAACCGGACCATCGTGCTACGACCGGTCGGTGCAACACCGCAGGCGATGCCCCGGCGAGGTGCGATGCAAACCGGCCGGTCGATGACGTGGCGGTCACCCTCGCCGGCGGGTCCCGGCCGTCACGGAGAGTGGTCGGACGGCGACTGCCGCTGGCGGAGGCACTGATTCCGCCTGCTCCCGTTGGGCCTCATGTGTTCGCGCCGCTGCTCGTTCCGCGGATCAACGATCGTCGCCGCCGGCCCGTTCGGCGCACCTCCGGACGCGACGTGTGGACCTCGAGCCCTGCTCGGGAACCGGTCGGGCAGGGGCCGAATGCGCCCCTGCGCAGATCGGCAACGAGATGGTCGTAGTACTTTGCCGACCCGCGGTGCCTTCCGGATCGGCGAAAAGGGGGATCGCACGGCTCACTACGACACGTCGCGATTCGCTGGCGTGACGAGACGATCGCGGCGGGGAGCGGTTCGTACGGTTGGGTAGCCTCTTCGGCGTCGCCGGGTTAGCTCAGTTGGTAGAGCACTTGATTTGTAATCATGAGGTGGCGAGTTCGATCCTCGCACCCGGCTCCAGTGCAGGCCGTCGATGCGCCGCCGGCGGTCAGTACTCGCCCTTGATCACGAAATAGGAGCCGCGAATGGTGCCGGCGAGTTTCGACTTCTGACGGGCGAACTTGAACTTGGCCAGTTCGGCCGGTTCGTCCATCCCCTCCGAAAGCTTGAAGCCGACGGCACGCTTCTTCGGATCGTCGAGGGGATACAGGACGTTGATCGCCAGCCCGCTCTCGTAGAACACGTACGTCCATTTGATGTTGTCGACCTCGACCGTGGAGGTCTCCAGCGGAGGAGACTCGATGACGATCCCGCGCTCACGCTCGAGAATGTTGCTCACGTACGCGATCGTCGCTTTGGACTTGCTCGCCGGTTCGGTCGTGAACTCGTGGTCGTACTTGTTCTTGAAGTACCGAGCCTCGTGGGCGCGCAGGCCGGCCAATGTCTCGGCGAACGGCGAGGATTCGAGCCCCACCGTCGAGACCGTTGTGTAATCCACCGGGTACGACACGTTGTCTCCCTACGCCACCGGGGTCGGAGCGGCGGCTGGCGAAAAGGTAGCCCGCCGCCCTGCGGCGCGTGAACGTCTGGGTCGGATCACGTGCGGAGGGCGGCGGCGAATCGACCCAGATCGGCTGTTCGGGCGCGGCCGCAACCCTCGCGTGGCGCGACCGAGGCATGAACCCGAGCCATGTAGGGTACGTGCCGGCTGGGCGCTGAGACTTGGGGGAGTGTGGAAATGCGCGTTGCTCGTTGGAGTGCGTTGTGTCTTGTGGTGGGGGTCGCCGGTGTGCTGCCCGCAGCAACTGCCGGTGCGAGGGGGTCGCAACCCGCCACCGAAACGCAGGTGAACGATGCGGGGGAGTACGTCGTGTCGTACCAACCGGGTGCCGAAGCCGACGCCGTTGCGGCGGTCGAGGCATCGGGCGGCACGGTGGTCGACGTGAACGGAGCGGTCGGCATCGCACTGGTGGAGACGGCATCGACCACGTTCGTGGCCGACGTGAGTGCCACTGACGCGGTGACAGGCGTCGCACGCAATCACGACGTCGGCACTTCGCAACCGGGCACGCCGCACCGATTCGTCGAGGAACGCCCGAGTTCCGCCGATCGGGCGGCCGCCGGAAAGGTCGAGGATCACCGCGGCCGCGGTCGCGGCAATCGGGTGGAGCCTCTCGCCGACCTGCAGTGGGACATGGCCGCGATCGGTGCCAACGCCGACGGGGCCTGGCGCAGGGCCACCGGCCGCCGCGTGCAGGTCGGGGTCATCGACACGGGGGTCGACGCGTCGCATCCGGACATCGCTCCGAACTTCAACGCCGCACTCTCGCGCAACTTCACGATGGACATCCCGGAGATCGACGGGCCGTGTGAGGTGGCGACCTGCATCGACCCCGCCAACGTCGACGACGGCGGTCACGGCACCCACGTGGCCGGCATCATCGCCGCGGCCCGCAATGGCATCGGGATCGCCGGAGTCGCTCCCGACGCCGAGCTGGTCAACGTGCGCGCCGGTCAGGACTCCGGATACTTCTTCCTCTACGAGACCGTCGCCGCGCTGACGTACGCGGGCGATGCCGGACTCGACGTCGTGAACATGAGCTTCTACACCGATCCGTGGTTGTTCAACTGCGACTCGGCCGACGACTACGTCGACGGGGCCGTCACCGCCGACGAACTGGAGGAGCAGGCGTTCACCCGTCAGACCATCATCGCGGCGCTCGAATACGCGCACTCCAAGGGCGTGACGCTCGTGGCGGCGGCGGGCAACGGCCACACCGACTACTCGCTCCCCACGCGCTTCGACGACTCGAGCCCCGACTTCGGTGCTCCTCCCGTGCCGCGGACGGTCACGAACGACTGCCTCGACCTGCCGAGCGAGGGCCCGCACGTGATCGCCGTGGGTTCAACCGGTCCCTCGGGGACGAAGTCCGACTTCTCGAACTACGGGCTCGGCTCGATCGACCTCGCTGCGCCGGGCGGATGGTTCCGTGACGGCGTCGGCACGCCGTCGTTCGGCACGCCGTCGAACCTGATCCTGTCGTCCTATCCGCTGCACGTCGCCATCGAGGAAGGTCTCGCCGACGCCAACGGCAACCCGACCGACGAGTTCTCGAAGGTGTCGTGCGATGCGCGCGGCAAGAACTGTGGCTTCTACACGTACCTCCAGGGCACGTCGATGGCGTCGCCGCACGTCGCCGGCGTGGCGGCGCTCGTGATCGATGCCCAGGGGACTCACCGCAGGGGCAACGCCTCGCTCGATCCGGACACCGTGCAGTCGATCCTGCTCGGCACCGCGACCGATCATGCCTGTCCGGTGGGTGGCGTGGAGATCTACACCGACGAGGGTCGACCGCCGTCGTGGAATGCCGCGTGCGCCGGGACGACGGCCGACAACGGGCTCTACGGTGAGGGAATCGTCAACGCGACGGCAGCCGTCCAGCGACGAGGTCACTGACCGCACGGCGGTGACCGGGTCACCGCCGGGATCGTCGCCACGTTCTACCCGCGCGAGCGCGCCCACCGATCGGCCATGAGCCGCCGTAGCCGACACCACGTCGGCTCCGGCCCGCTCACCGACGGTGGCGCGCTCGTCGGGCCAGGCTCTCAGGGGGATCCCGGCGGCGAGGTGTCCCCGGAGATCGTCATGTTCTTCCTCGGCCCGGACGGCGAATTCCTCGCGGACGACCCGCACGCTGCACCGCGCCACACGCTTGCCGACGTGCGGCGGGCATGGCACGCGGCGCTCGAGTCCGAGGCGGCGCACGATCCGTTCGCGCGCAACCGGCTGGGTCCGCGACCGGTGCAGGGCACCGGACGTCCGTCCAGGTCGGGCTTTCTCGACGAGATCGTCGTCACCGCGAGTGCGAGCCCGGAGCGCGCGGTCACGACCGCGGTCCTGCCCGTGCTGTTCTCGCCGCCCGTCAGCCGTTTGCTCGTCGACGAGTCGTCGATCACGAGCCGCCGCTACGAGCTCGCCTGGGACGCGCGGCTCGCATTGTGGCCGTGGCAGCACCGTCCAGTGCGGTTGCGTCTGTACGCCTCACCGTCGCTCAACGTGACGGTGCTCGCCCTCTCACCGGCGAAGGCGCGCCCGGCGGCGCGGCGCCGATTCCTGCGGGTGGGCAACCGTGTGATGAACGAGTTGCGTGACCGGGTCGACGCCGCAGTGACCTCCGACGCCTGACCGCCCGTCCCGATGCCCGGCGTTCAGGGCACCGGCCAGCTGGCGACGGTCTCGTAGCGGGCGCCGGTCGGCTGCAGGCGGCTCTCGACCAGGGCGAACTCCTCCACCGGGAACTCGTCCGCGAACAGGGAGCCGAGCGCGGCGGGCAGGCGTGCCCCGCGGGCACATCGGGCGAGCGTCAGGTGGCCGACGAAGCGTTTGCCGGGCGGCTCGCCGAGATGCTTCGTCGCGCGTTCGATCGATCGTGCCAGCTCGTCGAGTCCGGCGACGGGGATCACGAGGGCCCGCTCACCCAGCACGTCGACCGCGGGCCCGAGGCGGGCGACGGTCGGCGATCCGCCACGTTCGCGCTCGTCGAGTGCGGTCGTCACCTCCCGTTCGCCGACCTCGCCGAGGAACCGCAATGTGATGTGCCAGTTCTCGGGTGGGACGAAGCGGACACCGCGCTGGTCCTTGCGGCGGAGCGAACGAACGTGTTCGACCACCTCCTCCGGAGGCCACACCGCGACGAACAGCCGTGCCATCCCGCCCCAGTCAAGCAGTCCAGTCACACCGCGGGACCGCCACCCGTACGATGTGCGCCCGATGCCCGCGCCGCGCCGACCCTCGTGAGCGACGCGCTCGTCCAGGTGGGCGACATGGTGCCCGCCCTCCTCTTCCTCTGCGTGGGTGTGCCGCTCGCCGAGTTGCTCGATCGACTGGGCTACTTCGACGCCGTCGCCGCGCTGATCCAGGGTCGTGGTGCCGGCGTACGGGTCGGTGTGCTGTGGACCCTGGCGTGCGTCACCACCGCGATCTTGAATCTCGACACGACCGTGGTCCTCCTGACGCCGCTGTCGGTCCGTCTGGCGCGGCGGAGCGGGACCGATCCGTTCGCCCTCGCCCTCATCCCGCTGTTCACCGCGGCGTTCGCGTCGTCGTTCCTGCCGGTGTCGAACCTCACGACGCTGATCGTGACCGAGCGGTTGGATCTGTCGGTCGCCGACGTGGTGACGCACCTCGCACTTCCCGGCCTCGCCGCGTGCGTCGTCGGGTGGCTCGTGTTCCGCCGCCGAGCGCCGAGGATCCTGGCGTCGGGTGAGCGCGAGGCCGTGGATCGGCGTGCGCTGACGATCGGCTCGTGCGTCGTGGTCGGCCTGCTCGTGGGTTTCGTGTGCGGAGGACTGTGGGGCATCGACCCGTGGGTCGTCGCGTTGGCCGCCGATCTCGTCCTCGCCGCCGTGACGCGGGTGCTGCCGTGGCGGAGCATCCCGCTGCTCACGGCGATCGGTGTGGCCCTGGTCGGGCTCGCCGCGGCACTGCTCGTCCCGGCCTCGGCGACGCATCGCCTCGCCACCGTCGACGCACCGCTCGCGCTGGCCGCCACGGTCGGCATCGCCGCGGGTGCGGCCAATGTCGTCAACAACCTGCCGGCGACCCTGATCGGCCTGCAGGGGGTCGACTCGGCCACCTGGGGGATGTGGGCGTGGCTGCTCGGTGTGAACACCGGCTCGGTCCTCCTGCCGATCGGGGCCTTGGCGAACATCCTGTGGTGGCGCATCGTTCGGCGCGAAGGGGTCGAGGTGGATCTTCGCACGTACGTCCGGGCAACGGTCCCTGTCGCCGTGCCCGCGCTCATCGCCGCGGCGCTGTGCCTCGCGGCGGAGCGGGCGCTCACCGGATGATGGTCAGCGGTTGACGGTCAGCGGTTGACGGTCAGCGCACGACGATGACGGCGAACCCGACGGCGGCCGCTGCCACGCCGGCGATGGCGTAGGCCAGCGATCGGCCGCGACGAACCGCGGCCCGCGGGTGCCGGCCGACCGGGGCGTCGCGGACGGCGACCGCCGGTGCGCGCAATTCGAGCAGCGGCGCCGGGGCCGGCCACGACGAGTGCATCAGCACCGGCGGCGCCCACGCGACGGCCAGCAGGGGCGCGGGTGCCAGGCGGGGTGGGGACCACACGCGTGGGGCCGGCCAGACGGTCGGCGGCGACCAGGTCACTCGTGGTGCCGCCAGCGGCGGAGCCCAGCGGACGGTGCCGTTCGTCGGCGGAGCAAGCCTGCCGAAGACGTGCATCGGACTCGTCACGGTCCGAAATCCTCACAGATCGGATCGCCGCACCGGTGGATGCCGTGGTCGGGGCGGTGTGCTCAGCGATGGCGGCGTATCGAGTGGTGCAAGCGCCGCAACGCGGTCCGCCGCTTCGTTCCCGTGACGACGCGCCGCTCGAGCCGGGCGCTGAGTGCCCGGCCGCCGACGACGGTCCGCCGCAGGTCGCGCTGCTGCTTGGCGGAGCGGATCATCGCCAGCACGACCTCGTCGCCGGACGCCGGGCACACGACCACGACCGGCCCCTTGCACACGTCCAGGCATTTCGTCTCCACGTGCGGCACGCCCATCAGTTCGGAGCGGAGGTCGTCGAACTCGGCGCGTCGGCGGCAGTCCTTGCCGATGCACACGGCGACCGTCGCCGTGGGATGGTCGGCCGCGTGCGCCATGTCGGTCAGTCGATCGTGTAGTCGCGCAGGAGCTTGTTCATCTCCATGACGTGGAGTTCCTCGGCGGCGATCTGGCCACGGGAGAACTCCTCGAGGTACACCGAGTGACCCGTCGTCAGTTCGAGCAGGGTCCGGTAGAGGGCGAGGGCGCGTCGCTCGTGGCCGATCGACTCGCGCAGGATCGTCTCGATCGAGTGGTCGTGCGATTCCTCGATCGGCGCGATGCCCTGGTCCGGGTGGCCGCCGAGACCGGTGAGGATCTCGCCGACCTGCTGCGCGTGAACGAGCGATTCCGCGGCCTGCGCCTGCATGAACGCGACGAGCGGGAGCCGGTTCGGTCCCGTGATCACGAGTGAGTAGTGGGTGTACCGCACGACGCCCGCCAGCTCGGCCCGCAGGATCCCGTTGAGGATCGGGTTGACGTGTTCGACGTCGATGATGGTGTCCACGCCTGGTCACCGTACCCACTTCGTCGTGGTGCGCGCCCCGTGAGCCGGCAGACGGTCATCTGCCGCGTTCATCGATCGCTCGTGTCGTCGCCGGCGGCCATGGCGCCCTGGCGGGTCGAGCGCAGCAGTTCCTCCACGAGGATCACCGCGGCAGCGCTTGCAGCGATCTCGTCGAGCAGGTGCCGGTAGTCGCCGCTGTTGGCCGTGACGACGATGCAGGTGACCGCGAGGTCGCAGTCGGGCTTGAGACAGGCGTGCATCGCCTCGTCCGGCGTGCCGGCCGGTCCGCACAGGTCGAGCAGTTCGGCGACGGTTTCGGGCGGCAGCACCGTGGCGAGCCAGCGCTGCTCGACGCCGTCGACCACCCGTCGGTACACGCCCCCACCGAGGTGCTGGAGCGCGCCCGACACGGTGATGTCGGCGACGAGCGCGGAGTAGTCGCGGACCTCCGGCCGGCCACTCGCGATCGCCACCTTGCGCATCGCGCAGGCATCGAGGTCGGCGCCCGGATGGCTGCCGACGTGAACGTGCTGCCCGGAGTGGCAGGCCACGTGCATCGTCGCGCCCGGCACGGTGTGGGTGAGTGCCGTCGCGAGGCGGAATCGTTCGAGGCTCGTCATCGACGATGCATGTTAGGTATGCCTATCGCACAATGGCAAGTCGTCCGTCAACGGGAGCCGACCCGACGACCGTCCTGCGCGGCTCAGCCGAGTGTCAGCTCGCGCACCCGGGCGAGGAGCACCTCGATCGCCGGGCGGTTCAGGCCGCCTTCGGGGATGATCACGTCGGCATACCGCTTGCTCGGTTCGACGAAGCGCTCGTGGGCCGGCTTCACGGTGGCGAGGTACTGGTCGATCACGCTCTCCGCGGTGCGGCCTCGTTCGGCGATGTCGCGGCGGAGGCGGCGGATCAGCCGCACGTCGGCCGCGGTGTCGACGAAGATCTTGAGGTCGAACCGGTCGCGCAGCGCGCGGTCCCACAACACGAGGATCCCGTCGACCACGATGATCCGCGCCGGCTCCACGATGCGGACCTGCCCGCTCCGGTTGTCGAGCGCATAGTCGTAGATGGGCACCGGGACGGACGCGCCGTTGGCGAGCGCGGCGAGATGATCGTTCAGCAGCGGCCAGTCGAAGGCGTCCGGATGGTCGTAGTTGAGGACACGTCGCTCCTCGGGCGGCTCGTCGCTGCGATCGAGGTAGTAGGAGTCGAGTTCGATCAGCGACACGTGTTCGGGGCCGGTCAACGCGACGAGACGCTCGGAGATGGTGGTCTTCCCCGAGCTGCTCCCGCCCGCCACGCCGATGATGAAGGGGCGGGTGGTGATGGCCTCGGACACGACGCGCGACCATACCGGTCGGAGGGAATACCCGAGGGTGCTTGTAATGCCCTGGCGCCAGCGGCCAACCTGTCTGGATGCTCCCTGAACGTTCCGCCGCCATGCTCGACTTCGAGCGCGCCTGGTGGAACAACGACGAACCGCGCGACCAGGTCATCCGGGCGCGATTCCAGTGTTCTCCCGAGGAATATCATGCGGAGCTGACGACCGTGCTCGACGACCCTGCCGCCCTGGAACACGACCCGCTCGTGGTTCGCCGGTTGAAGCGGCTCCGCCTGCGTGCACGCAAGGCTCGACTCGATGGCACCGCCTCGGTCGCGGGAGAGGAAGCGCAGGCATGACCAACGAAGATCCGGCCGCATCGGGCCCGGGAGGAACGCCTCCCCGCAAGTCTCCGCGCCAGGGCATCGGTGGTTCACCGGTCGGTTCGACGCTGTCGATCGTGCTCGCGGTGATCGCGGTCGTCGCCGGGTTCCTCATCCTGCGCAACATCACCGACGACAACGACGGGACGAGCTCCACCGAAGACCCGACGGCCGAGGTCACGACGACCACGGTCGATCTCGGTCTCGCGACCACCACGGAGGTGCCGACCACGACGGTCGCGCCGATCGTCACCGAGGGCGCCACGGTGGTCGTCGCCAACGCCAGTGGTGTGCCCGGCTCTGCCGGCCGCATGTCCACGGCGCTCGGTGGCGCGGGCTTCACGATGGCCGAGCCCACCAACGCGACGTCGGCCCAGCTCGAGCAGTCCGTGGTCTACTACGACCCCGCGGTCGCCGCGGCGCAGGCCGTTGCCGGTTCGGTGGCGACGATGATGGGCGGCCTCGCGGTCGAGGCGGTGCCGACACCGGTGCCGATCGAGGGCGGCGCACTCAACGGTTCCGGCGTGGTCGTGATGCTCGGCACCGCTCAGGCCGACAAGACGCTCGAGGAACTGGGCGCCGGCACGGCCGCGACCCCCGAGACGGGAACCGCTCCGCCGGTTGCCGGGGCGGAGACGACGCTCGCGCCCACCACGACCAGCACCGGCTGACCGATCAGTCCGCACCGAGTTCGGCGAGCAGCGACCGCGCGGTCTCCTCGACGCAGCGTTTCGGTTCGGCAAACGCCAGCGCGTCACCGAACCGTTCGCTGAGCGATTCCACCCGCAGCAGCCGTGCCGTCGCAGCGGAGTGGATTCCGGACTCGACCGATCCGACGATCGCCGCACACGGCACCCCGGCATCACCGGCGAGCGCGGCGACGCCGCCGACCACCTTGCCGTCGAAGCTCGTGCCGTCGAGCCGGCCCTCACCGGTGATCACGACGTCGGCGCCCTCGAGATGGTCGTAGAGGTCGAGTTCGTCGGCGACGAGTTCGAATCCGGGAACGAGCCGGCCGCCGAGCGCGGCGAGCGCGCCGCCGAGGCCGCCGGCCGCACCGCCACCCTCGATGGTCGTGACATCGATCGCGAACTCCTCCTGGAACATCTGCGCCAGCCGCTCCAGCCGCCCGGTGAGCAGCCGCACCTGGGCGGGCGACGCACCCTTCTGCGGGCCGAAGACCTCGGCGGCCTGCGTGAAGGCCGTCGTGACGTCGCAGGCGACGAGCAGCTCCACCTGCTTGAGCCGCGCGATCGCCGTGATCGCCCGGATGGCCCCGAAGCCACCATCGGTCGTCGCCGACCCGCCGAGCCCCACGATGATCCGCCGGGCGCCCGCATCGAGCGCGTGCTCGATCAGCTCTCCCGTGCCGGTGGTCGAGGCGTCGAGCGGATCGTTGTGCTCGGCGCCCCCGACGATCGCCAGCCCGCTCGCCCTGGCCATCTCGATCACGGCGGTGCCCTTCGACAGCCGCCACTGTGCGGTCAGCGGATCACCGAGCGGTCCGGTGACCACCGCGGTGCGATTCGGGCCACCGAGCGCCTCGAGGATCCCGTCGCCACCGTCGGCCATCGGCACCTCGGCGCAGTCGATGCCCAGGTCCCAACACGCCTGGCCGATGGCGCGGGCCACCTCGGCGGCGGTGATCGTGCCCTTGAACTTGTCGGGGGCCGCGACGACCTTGCGGATGCGCACGTCCGCCGACGCTAGCGTTCGGCGAATCCCGACCTGTCGGGTAGGGAATCGCGCCGGGTAGCGTGGCCGCCATGTCTGTGACCGTTCGAATCCCCACCACGATGCGCCCGTTGACGGGTGGCGAGAAGCAGGTGTCGGTGGAGACCGGCACCCTGTCCGACGTGATCGCCGCACTGGAGGCGGCACATCCCGGGCTCGGTGAGCGCCTCCTCGACGAGGACGGCGGGCTGCGCAAGTTCGTCAACGTCTTCGTCGACGACGACGACGTGCGCTATCTCGACGGACTCGACACCAAGGTCGCCGACGGACTCACCGTGTCGATCATCCCTGCCGTCGCCGGAGGCTGAGATGACCGTCGCGGTCGAGGACCACGGCCCGGTCCGGGTCGTCTCGATCGACCGCCCCGAGGTCCGCAACGCCGTGGACGGCCCGACGGCGCAGGTCCTCTACGACGTCTTCGTCGACTTCGACGCCGACGACGCCGTGGCCGTCGCGGTGCTGACCGGCCGCGGTGGCACGTTCTGCTCGGGCGCCGACCTCGGCGCCATCGTCGCGGGTCGCGGCAATCGTGTCGCCTCCGATCCCGCGGCTTCCATCGTCGGCTCGCAGGGACCGATGGGCCCGACGCGCCTGCACCTGACCAAGCCCGTCATCGCCGCGGTGGAGGGCTTCGCCGTGGCGGGCGGCCTCGAACTCGCGTGCTGGGCCGACCTGCGCGTGGCCGCCGCCGATGCGACGTTCGGCGTGTACTGCCGCCGCTGGGGCGTGCCCCTGATCGACGGCGGCACGATCCGCCTCCCCCGACTGATCGGACAGTCGCGAGCGCTCGACCTGATCCTCACCGGTCGCGGGATCGACGGCGTGGAGGCCGAACGGATCGGCCTGGCGAACCGCGTCGTGCCGTCCGGTGAGGCGCTCGCCGCGGCGATCGCTCTGGCGTCCGAGATCGCCGCGCTGCCGCAGACCTGTCTGCGATCGGATCGGGCCAGCGCGTACGCCCAGTGGGGCGACGATCTCGCCGATGCCCTCGTCCGCGAGGTCGACCACGGCCTCGCCACGATCGCCAGTGGCGAAACCGCCGATGGCGCCCGCCGGTTCGCCTCCGGAGCCGGCCGCCACGGCCGCCCGGCCACCTGAGTCGGCACGCGAGCCCCGTACGTGAGGCCGCCCGCGCCAGCGCGACCTGAGCGTCGGCGGTTGCGGCATTAGCAGTCGCTGCCGTAGAGTGCTAACGGCTCCTGGCGTCTGCCGGAGCCGATTCCGCACACCCTGAGAACGTCCACGGAGGACTCCACAGATGGCCAAGATGATCGCATTCGATGACGAGGCTCGCCGCGCACTCGAGTCAGGCATGAACCAGCTGGCCGATGCGGTGCGCGTCACCCTCGGCCCGAAGGGCCGCAACGTCGTGCTCGACAAGAAGTGGGGCGCACCCACGATCACCAACGACGGCGTGTCGATCGCCAAGGAGATCGAACTCTCCGATCCCTACGAGCGCGTCGGCGCGGCGTTGGTGAAGGAAGTTGCCAAGAAGACCGACGACGTCGCCGGCGACGGAACCACCACCGCCACCGTCCTCGCGTGGACGATGGTCCACGAGGGCCTGCGCAACGTCGCTGCCGGCGCCAACCCGATGGGCCTGAAGCGCGGCATCGAAGCCGGCGTCGCCGCCGCCGTCGATGCCATCAAGGCCGCCTCCATCGAGGTCGACTCGAAGGAGCAGATCGCCCAGGTCGCATCGATCTCGGCGGCCGACGAGGAGATCGGCGACATGATCTCGGCCGCCATCGACAAGGTCGGCAAGGACGGCGTGATCACCGTCGAAGAAGGACAGACCTTCGGGATGGAGATGGACCTCGTCGAGGGCATGCGCTTCGACAAGGGCTACCTGTCGCCGTACATGGTCACCGACACCGACCGCATGGAAGCGGCGTTCGACGACCCGTACCTGCTGTTCGTGTCGTCGAAGATCTCGGCGATCCGCGAGCTGGTCCCGGTCCTCGAGAACGTGATGCAGACCAGCCGTCCGCTCGTGATCATCGCCGAGGACGTCGACGGTGAAGCCCTCGCCACGCTCGTGGTCAACAAGATCCGGGGCACGTTCAAGTCGGCCGCCGTCAAGGCGCCCGGCTTCGGCGATCGTCGCAAGGCGATGCTGCAGGACATGGCCACCCTCACCGGCGGCCAGGTCATCTCCGAGGAGATCGGCCTGCAGCTCGAGAACGTCACGCTCGACCTGCTCGGTTCGGCCAAGCGCGTCGTGATCACCAAGGACGAGACGACCATCGTCGAAGGTGCCGGAGACAAGGACGGGATCAACGGCCGGATCAATCAGATCAAGGCCGAGATCGAGAACACCGACTCCGACTACGACCGGGAGAAGCTCCAGGAGCGTCTCGCCAAGCTCACCGGCGGCGTCGCCGTGCTCAAGGTCGGCGCGGCCACCGAGGTCGAGCTCAAGGAGAAGAAGCACCGCATCGAAGATGCCGTGTCGACCACCAAGGCTGCCATCGAGGAAGGCGTGGTCGCCGGAGGCGGCGTCACCCTGCTCCGTGCGCAGGCCGCCGTGCTCAAGGCCGCCGAGTCGCTCACCGGTGACGAAGCGACCGGCGCCCGGCTCGTGGCCACGTCGCTCGAAGGCCCGCTGAAGCAGATCGCCGAGAACGCCGGCATCGAAGGCGGCGTCGCGGTGTCGACCGTGCGTGGCATGACCGGCAACGAGGGCCTCAACGCCGCCACCGGCGAATACGAGGACCTCGTCAAGCTCGGCATCATCGACGCGGCGAAGGTGACCCGTTCGGCGTTGCAGAACGCGGCGTCGATCGCGGCCCTGTTCCTCACCACGGAGGTCGTCGTCGTCGACGAGCCCGAGAAGGCCGGTGCCCAAATGGGCGGCGGCGACATGGACTACTGACCCACCACCCCACGCAATCCGTCGAACGCGTGAACAATCTGCGGCGTCACTGCGCAGATTGTTCACGCGTTCGCGGTTTTCGGGGGCGGGTTAGCCTCGGGATGGTGGCACGGAGCCGATCGGAGCGGTTGATCGTCAGCCGGGTCACGATCGACGGCGACGACTCGGCCGCGGTCAAGCGGGCGCCCGACGACCTGATCGTCGAGGAGCCGATGTCGATCAAGCTCGACGACCTGCTCGTGGCCACCACGATGCGGACGCCGGGCCACGACTACGAGCTGGCGGCCGGGTTCTGCTTCACCGAGGGGATGCTCGACGGTGCGGCGGTCCGCGGTGTGCGCTACTGCGCCGACGGCAGCGCGATGGCGAGCCATTTCAACGTCGTCACCGTCGACACGGACGGTCGGGGCCCGGCACCGACGCCACGGCTCGGCAACGTGTCGTCGAGTTGCGGTTGGTGCGGCAACGATCAACTGGACGAGTTGACGGCCCGCCTCGCGCCGCTCCGCCGGTCGGACCCGTTCGAACTCGCGGTGCTGGCGCGCGTCCCCGAGGCGGTCGCGACCGAGCAGCAGCTCTTCGCGTCCACCGGGTCGGGGCATGCCGCGGCGGTGTTCGATCGCGGGGGCCGGATCGCCCGGGTGCGCGAGGACGTCGGCCGGCACAACGCCGTCGACAAGGTCATCGGCTCGATGGTGCTCGAAGGGCTCGACCTCGGGCCGAGTGCATCGTCGACCGCCGATCTCGGCCTCTTCGTCAGCGGACGCGCCAGCATCGAGATGGTGCAGAAGGCGTGGGCCGCGGGATTCGGTGCGCTCGTCGCCGTGAGCGCACCCACCGCACTCGCCGTCGAAGCGGCGCGGCGCGCCGGCCTGCTGCTCGCCGGCTTCGTCCGGGGTGATCAGTTCAACGTCTACGCACCCGAACGGCTCCTGCCGTCCGGCGGGTCGTAGCCTGGACCCCATGCGCATGGAATCCGGTCTCGGTGTCGTCCATCTCTTCGGCAAGGCGAGCGGACGGCTCGACCGGGAGGCGGTGACCGCCGCGGTGAAGGCGGCCGAGGCCGACGAGTGCCAGGTCATCACGGCGGCGACGCTCGGCCACAAGGCCGACATCGCCTTCATGGCCCTGGCCCCCGACTGGCGCACGTTGCGCACGCTGCAGTCGGCACTGCGCGATGCGGGCGTCGACATCGTCGACAGTTACGTCTCGATCACCGAGGTCAGCGAATACGCCAAGGGCATGCCCGAAGAGATGCTCCGCGCCCGGGTCTACCCGCAGCTCCCGCCGGAAGGGCTCAATGCGTTCTGCTTCTACCCGATGAGCAAGAAGCGCGAAGGTCATGCCAACTGGTACGCCACCTCGTACGACGAGCGCAACGACATGATGCGCGAGCACGGCAAGAGCGGGCGCACGTTCTCCGGGCGCGTCGTGCAGCTCGTGACCGGCTCGACCGGCCTCGACGACTACGAGTGGGGCGTCACGTTGTTCGCCAAGAGCCCCGACGTCGTCAAGGACGTGGTCTACACGATGCGCTTCGACAAGGGTTCGGCGCTGTACGGCGAGTTCGGCGCCTTCTACGTCGGCTACCTCGACTTCGTCGAGAACATCCTCTGACCCGACGCAAACCGTTCGGGCCCGGCGGGCATGCCGTTCACGCCGCCACGGAGATGGTCTCGTCGGACGTGTCGTTGCCCGCGTCGTCGAACGTGAACACGTCGAAGATCGCCTGAGCCGGATCGCCATCGCGACCGATCGCGGTCTGTCCCGAAGGCCCGTCGTAGTCGATCTGGCTTCCTTCGAGCGACGCCTCCGAACATTCGGCGTACGAACGGCATGTCTGTCCGCCGGTGCTGACCGCGGGCAGCACCGCGGCCATCTTGTCACCGAGGTCGGAGTTGGCGATCTCCGCGGCGAGGGCGATCAGCGTGACGCAGTCGAACGCCTGTGTCGCGAAGGGCCCTGCCAGCGGGAGCGGGGTCGCCGGGTCACGCGACTCCGCCTGCGGGGCGACGCCCTCGATCATCTGCCGCGTGCTCTTGGGCAGTGCCGCCATGCGCTGCACGGACTCGGCCGACCGGAGCGCATCGTTCACGATGATCCTCGTGACACCCGGCGTCGACGTATCGCTGAGTTTCTCGAGGAACCGCATCCCGTCGTCGCTGCCGGCCAGCAGGATGAGCGTCCGTGCGTGTGCGTCGACCACCCGCTGCACACTGTCGTTGAGGTCGGCATCGCCCGGGTCGGCATCGCCGGTGGGGAACGGGATCGAGTCCGTCACCTCGAGCGGTATGCGCCCCAGCTCCTCGCTGACCGCACCCGACAGCGGCCGCCCGTAGCCGTCGTCGACGTAGGCGACGACGACCGAGGCCACGCCGGTCCGGTCCGCTCGCTGGGAGATCGCCTTGGCCTGCAACGAGTCGCTCGGCACGGTGCGGAAGAACAGATCGTGGTCGGGAAATTCGTCGAGGCCGAGTGCCGACGCGGTCGGCGAGCACGCCAGCACGTCGCTCGAAACGATGCTCGTCAGCGTGCTCGCAGCGATGTTCGAGGACGCTGGGCCGACGATCGCGTCGACGTGTTTGGCGATGAGACGCTGCACGGCGGCGGCTCCGTCGGCCGCGGTCTCGCCCTCGTCCTCGTACGTGAGGTGGACTTGTCGACCGAAGAGACCGCCGTTCGTGTTGACCTCAGCGGCGGCCATGTTCACCCCGTTCGTGATGGGATTGCGCAGCAGGGTTGCCGCGGGCGGGAGCATCACACCGATCGTCAGCTTGCCGTCGCTGGTCGGCAAGGTCGAGGCCGGCGAACTGCTCGTGGCCACCGTGTCGGCGGTGTCGCCGTCCGAGCCGCTCGAACACGCCGCGACCGCGACGAGGACACCGAGGGCGAGCGCGATGTTGCGCGGCTCCAGCCGTGTCCGGATCACGACCCATCACCCTACGAGACACCCGGAGCGGTGCCTGTGCGGGAACGTCAATATTTCGTCAACTGCACTGACGACACTCACGGTGGCCACCTCAGGGCCGACGGCGTCGAGCGAGCACGCGCCGTGTCGATCGTGTAGACCTGCCGCGGTGACCGCGTACTCCCGGCGACAGCAGCAGATCGACGCCGCCGGTCCCGACCGGACGCGGCATGGGCTCGCCTACTGCCAGGCCTTGTCCGACGCGACCGATGAGTGGGTCGTCGACGTGTTCGACCGCGCCATCGCCGAGCACCGGCCCGATCGGGGGCGGGTCGCACTGCTCGCCATCGGCGGGTACGGCCGCGGCGAGTTGGCCCCGTTCAGCGATCTCGACCTCCTCCTCGTCCACGACGTCAAGGCCAAGGAGGTCCGGTCGAAGATCGAGCCGCTGGCGTCCGCCACCTGGTATCCGCTGTGGGACGCCGGCGTCAAACTCGGACACTCCGTGCGCAGCGTGAAGGACCAGATCGAACTCGCCCGGATCGACCTCGAATCGGCGACGGCGATGCTCACCGTGCGGCCGCTGGCCGGCGACGACGAACTCGCCCGTGAGGTGATGGCGGCCGGTCTCGACGTGTGGCGATCGAAGGCCGACCGCAATCTGCGGGCGCTCCACAATCTGGTCGTCGCCCGCCAGGACGAGGAGACCGAGGTGGCCTACCGCCTCGAACCGGACCTGAAGAACGGCCACGGCGGTCTCCGTGACATCCAGTCGCTGCGCTGGGCGCAGGAGTGCGGGATGGACGTGCGGGCGGCCGACGAGGCCGACCTCGCCCGGTGTTACGACGTCCTGCTGCGCGCCCGGGTCGCGCTCCACCTCGCGACCGAACGCCCGGGCGATGCGCTCCGGCTGGAGGATCAGGACTCCGCGGCCGCGCAGGGCGGGTGGAAGGACGCCGACGACATGATGGCGTCCGTTGCCATGGCGGGCCGGACGGTGGCCTGGCTCGTCGACGAGAACTGGGACCGGGCGATCCCGCGGACGAACGTCCTCCCGAACCGAGCCGTCGCGCCGGGCATCGTGCTGTTCAACGGCGAGATCGAGCTGTCCGACGGAGCGAATCCCGCCGAGAACCAGGCGGTCGCCCTCACCGCGGCGGTGGCCGCGGCCCGTCTGGGCGTGCGCATCGGACGGCAGTCGCTCGATCGGCTCAAGCAGGACGTGGAGGGTTGGCCGGGCAAGTGGCCCGTGGGCGCCCGTGCCGAACTCGTCGCGCTGCTCCTCGAGGGCCATCGCGCCCTGCCGGCGCTCGAGGCGCTCGATCAGCACGAGCTCCTCGCACGTCTGATGCCCGAATGGGAGCCCGTCCGATCCAAACCCCAGCGCAACGCGTACCACCGCTTCACCGTCGACCGTCACCTGTGGGAGGCCGCCGCCAACGCCGCCGAGTTCGCCCCGCGGGTCAGCCGGCCTGACCTGCTCGTGGTGGGAGCGCTGCTCCACGACATCGGCAAGGGATATCCGGGCGATCACACCGAGGCCGGCATGACGATCGTGCGCCAACTCGCCCCCCGGCTCGGGTTCTCGCCGGGCGACGTCGACACCCTCGTGGCGATGGTCGAGCACCATCTGCTCCTCCCCGATTACGCGTTGCGGCGCGACCTCACCGACACGGCAACGATCGAGAAGGTGGCCGCGACAGTCCAGACCGTCGAACGTCTCGAGCTGCTCCATGCGCTGACGGACGCCGACTCGAGGGCGACCGGCCCCGCCGCATGGGGTTCGTGGCAGGCCGAGCTCGTCGACGAACTCGTCGGCCGGGTCCGTCACGTGCTCGGTGGTGGTGACGTCGCCGAGGCGACGTGGCGGCTCTTCCCCGACGCCGAGACGCTGGCGCGGATGGCCGCCGGAACGGTCGACGTGCGGCGCGACGGCGACGTGATCACGGTGGTCAACTCCGACCGCACGGGCACGTTCAGCCGGATCGCCGGCGTGTTGTCGATGCACGGCCTCGACGTGCTCAGCGCGCAGGCCCACACCGACGAGCACGGCATGGCGGCGTCGCAGTTCCGGGTGATGAGCGACACGGCGGACATGAAGTGGCGATCGGTGAAGGCCGATCTGGGCCGCGCGCTGGCGAACGAGCTGGCGATCGAGGCCCGGATCGCGGAACGCGCGATGACGTACCGGCGTCGCCGCCGGACACAGGCCGGCCAGCCGGCGGCCCCGGTCGTCGTGTTCGACGATCAGGCGTCGAGCAACGCGACGGTGATCGAGGTGCGGGCGACCACGAAGATCGGCATCCTGCACCGCATCACGAAGGCGCTCGGTGAACTCGGCCTCGACATCCGTCATGCCACCGTGCAGTCGATCGGCATGGACGTGGTCGACACGTTCTACGTGCGCTCGGCAACCGGTGGCCTGGTGACCGATCCGCAACACCGCAGCGAGATCGTCAAGGCCGTCCTGTACGCGGTGTCGTGACCGTGTGGTGCGGCCCTGCGTTGTCCGGGACATCGGTGCGTCGCGTAGCGTGCACGCCGTGACGGCGAGCGCCCACGACCTTGCCCGGTGGAGTGAAACGCTGGCGGCCATCGCCCGCACGGGGATGGGTTTCACGCAGAGCCTGTACGAGCGCGAACGCTACGAAGAGGTGCTCCACGTCGCCGCCGACATCAAGGCGGCAGCACGCGAGATGGCCGAGGCGGTCGAGGTGCAACGCGAGACCGATCATTTCGTCCAGGAATGGATGGAGTCGATCGGCGAGGGCGTGCCCGGCTACGTGACCCCGAAGGTGGCGATCGGAGCGATCGTCGGCAACGACCTCGGCGAGTTGCTGCTGGTCCAGCGCAAGGATTCGGGGATCTGGCTGTACCCCACGGGATGGGCCGACGTCGGCTACTCGCCGGCCGAGGTGGCCGTGAAGGAGGTCGAGGAGGAGACCGGCATCGAATGCGACCCGGTCCGGCTGCTCGGGGTGGTCGACGGTCAGCGCATGGGGTTCAGCCGCTTCGGCATGTACATGCTGCTGTTCCACTGTGTGGCCACCGGCGGTGCACTGCGGCCGCACCCGCTGGAAACGGCCGATGTCGGTTGGTTCGGCGACGGCGCCCTGCCCGAGCCGGCGGCCGGGGCCGCATGGTGGGGGCCGATGGCCTTCGCCGCGATCCGCGGCGAGGATGCGCCCGCCACGTTCGACCCGGTGCGCTCACCGGTGTGGCGGGTGGAGTGACAACGCCCTGATCGACCCAACCCTGCCTTTTCGGACCCGGTCCGAAAAGGCAGGGTGGCGCTTCAGTCGTCGGTGCGGTCGCGCAGGAAGCGTTCGACCTCTTCGACCAGGGCATCGGGGTCGAGCGCCTCGGTGAGTTCCACCTCGTCGTCATCGTCGTCATCGAGCCGGTCGAAATCGGCGCCCTCGTCGGCCATCTGCTCGAGACGGTGCACGTACTCGACCATGTCGTCGTCGCCGGCGATCAACGAAGAGACGCGCGCGTCGTACTCGGTCGCCGCCACCGCGAGCCGGCTGAGCGGCGCCGGCGTGCCGATCATCGAGCAGGCCCGATCGACGAGCGCCATCGCCGCCTTGGGCGACGGGATCTGCGACGCGTACCCGGGGACCGCCGCCCACAGCGACGCCGTGGAGAGCCCGTCGCGTTGCAACGCGTCCTGCAGCACGCCCACGATCCCGGTGGGGCCTTCGTACTGGGACCGTTGCAGTTCGAAGCGCTCCATCATCGCGTCGTCGGTGGCGGTACCGATCAGCGGCACCGGGCGCGTGTGGGGGACGTCGGCGAGCAGCGCGCCGAGCGAGAGTGCCATGCTCACGTCGAATCGTTCGGCGACACCCACCAGCTGCTCGCTGAAGAGCCGCCAACGCAGGGCGGGCTCGGGCCCGAGCACGAGCAGCACGTCCGTCCCGGGCAGCGACACCGACCAGATGCCCACGGTGGGCCACACGATCGATCGGTGGTGCTCCTCGTCGAGGCGCACCTGGGGGCGGACGGTGGCGAAGTCGGTGAACACGTCGGGATCGATCTCGGCCAGCGCCGAGGCTCCCCACGACTCGATCATCGTGCGCACGGCGGTGGAGGCCGCGTCGCCGGCGTCGTTCCAGCCGGTGAACGCGCTCAGCAACACGGGGCGCGTCAGGGTGGGTTCGGCGATCCAGCGAACGTGCTCGGTTCCCACACCGGTCACGCTACCGGCCGGTCAGCACGCGATGGTCGGCGTGCGTTCGGAGCCACGCGACCGGGCGGTGCGTTGTAGCGTCGGTGGACCGTGAGCGAGCACCCCGCCGAACCCGAACCCGATGCCGTCGCCGTCGAACCCGCCGTGGTCGTCGACGACGAACTCGTCGCGGCGTTCGAACGCCTGATACCGCAACTGACGTCGTCGTCGCTGCCCCCCACCCGAGCCGAGCTCGTCGACATCGTCGACAACGCCGCCACGGTGCTCTTCCTGGCGCGTGCCGAGGGGGCGATCGTGGGCAGCCTGACGCTCGCGTTCTACCGCATCCCCACCGGGCTGAAGGCGTGGATCGAAGACGTGGTCGTCGACGATGCCGTGCGCGGTCGTGGCGTCGGGGCGGCCTTGAACCAAGCCGCCCTCGCGGAAGCTCGGCGGCGGGGCGCCAAGGACGTGAGCCTGACGAGTCGGCCGTCGCGGGAGGCGGCGAACCGCTTGTACCTGCGTCTCGGATTCGTCGCCCGCGAGACGAACACGTACCGCTACACGTTCTGACGGCGACGTCGGCCGCCACACCGGCGGGCTAGTCGATCTCGTCGGAGGCCGCCGCTCGTTCGAGGTCTTCGGCGGCCTGACGCACCTGCCAGTCGCGATCCTCGAGGGCCCGCGCCAGTGCGGCCTCGACCTCGTCGCCGTCGAACGGCGCCAGCGCGAGGACGGCCCGCCGCCGCACCGCCGGCTTGTCGGTGGTGGCCGCGAGGATCGCCGGCAGCCCGCGCTCGTCCCCGATGGCGCCGAGGGCGGCGACCGCGGCCTCGCGGACGAGGGCGTCGGCGGCCGACCCGGCGAGGGCGACCAGCCGTTCGAGCACCGGTGTGCGGTTCGATTCGTGTTCCCCACACGACCACGCCGCCACTTCGACGACGGCCGGGTCGTCGTCGTGGAGGGCGCCGAGGAGGTCGACACCGGGATGGTGTGCGGCCACCTCGGCGGCGCGTCGTCGGACCGCACGGTCCGGATCGCTGAGCGAACGGGCGAGCACGTCGTCGTCGAGGGCCGCCATGCGCTCCAGGGCGCTCAACGCCGTCGCCCGCACGGTCGGGTCGTCGCTGTCGAGGCCGCGCCATGCGGTGGCGGCATCGCCCTCGTGCCCGGCGATGGCCACCTGGCGCCTGGTGGGGGATCCGGTCACTGCTTGAGCAGGTCGGTCATCGTGGTGACGAGCCAGGCGAGGCCGAAGGCGGTGACCGTGGCGATCACCACGCCGATGACGATCGCCAGGCCCGAACCGGCGACGACGGCCCAGATCCGGCGGAAGATGCTGGGCCGCTTGTAGAGCGGCGCCGTGGTCTCGGCGACACCGATCGGCGCCCACTTCCGGCGCGGCAACGACGACTCGCGTGGGATTCGGGCCGCGGCTCTGGCATTCTTGCGCCAACCAGCGAGCAGGAGCACCACGATGGCCAACCCGGCCATCCACGCGGCCTGTGTAGTGAGATCCGTGACCGACACGACGCCGACGATCGTACCCCCGCCTCCCGCAGCCCCGCCGGGCACCTCGCCGGGCAACGGGCGCGCGTCGCGGGGCCGTCGTGTGCTCGGGTGGGTGGTCGGGGGGATCGGGATCGCCGTGTTGGTGTCGATCCTCGTGCTCTCCGTGCTCCCGTCGCAGCTCGTGGCGGAGAAGGAGAACGCCCGCACGGGCGAGAGCGAGCCGACGCCGTACGCGTTGACGCCGGCATCGGCCGAGCCCGTGACCGGACGCATCGTGTTCGGTGACCTGCCGGCGGGTGTCGAGCGCTACGACACGAACCACGACTTCTACTTCGTCACGGTGACGTCGCCGGCGCAGTCGATGCTCGGCTGGCTCGCCGGACGTGACGACGCCGCGGTGCGGTTCATCACCACCGAGGACAAGTTCGGGTCGCGCACGCCGGACCAACGGCGCGAGATCAACCTGCAGTCGATGCGCACCGCGGCGCAGGAAGCGCAATACGTCGCGTTGACCGCCCTCGGCTACGACGCGGCGATCACCCCGGGCAACGTGGTCGTCCAGGAGATGCTGTGCAAGACCCCGTCCGATGACGGGTCGGAGTGCCTCGAGTACTTCCCGAGCGACGCCGAGGTCGACCCCGCCGACACGATCCTCGAAGCGGACGGGAAGCCGCTGGCCTCGGTCGACGACCTCGTGGCGGCGCTGGCCGGCAAGAAGCCGGGCGACACCGTCGAGCTCCTGATCGACCGACCGGGCGCGGGCGAGATGACCGTGACCGTCGAGCTGTCGGCCGCGCCGGACGATCCCGACCGGGCGATCGTCGGCTTCCAGCCGTTCGACACCCGCGTGGTGAAGCTGCCGTTCGAGGTCGAGATCGAGACCGGCGACATCGGTGGCCCGTCGGCCGGTCTGTCGTTCACACTCGCCCTGATCGACCAGCTGTCGCCGGGCCAGCTCACCGGTGGTCGCAACGTGGCCGTGACCGGCACGATCGATCTCGACGGCTCGGTCGGTGCGATCGGCGGGCTGGCCCAGAAGGTGTCGGCGGTGCACCAGAACGGTGTGGACGTGTTCCTCGTGCCGGCCTCGCAGCCCGAGTTGAAGGATCCGGCGCAGATGCAGACGTTGATCGACGCGGGACGTGGACAGGTCGAGATCATTCCCGTCGGCACACTCGACGAGGCCCTGGCCGCGCTGGAGAAGCTCGGCGGCGACCCGCTCGTGAAGGTCGGCGCGTCCTGACCCGCGGCGACCCCGCTCGGTCGCCGCAATGCCGATTGCCACCAACGCCAGCGCGCGGGGCGCGTAGCGTTGCGGCATGGCCATGTCGTTTGCCCGTCCCGATCCGTCGTCGCCGGCGTCGGTCGCCGACGCCGGGTTCGGCACCAGTCGTCGCGGATTCGATCAGACCGAGGTCCGCGATTTCCTGCGGATGGTCGCGGCCGAACTCGGCCGGCTGCAGGAGCGCGAGCGGTTCCTCGAACGCGAGCTGCGCACCGCGCAGACCAACCCGGACCTCGACAACGTCCGCTTCGACGACGCGACACTGACGCGCCTGCTCGGTGAGGAGACGGCCCGCGTGTTGTCGACGGCGCGCGAGGCCTCCACGGAGATCCGGGAGAAGGCCGAGCAGAACGCGGCGCGTCTCCTGAGCGAGGCCAGCGACGAAGCGGTGCGGATGCGCCAGGAGGCCGAAGTCGAATCGTCCCGCCGCCGGGCCGACGCGGCATCCGATGCCGAAGCCGAGCTGGCGATGGCCAAGCAGCAGGGCCGGGAGATGGTCAACGAGGCACGGGCGTACCGCGAGCGGGTGCTCAGCGAGCTCGCCCGCCGCCGGGAACTCGCCCGTGAGCAGATCGAACAGCTGATGCACGGTCGCGACCGGTTGATGCAGGCGTTCGAACGGGCGCGCATCGTGGCGGTCGACGTGGTGGCCGAACTCAAGCCGCTCGGCGAGCCCGACGAGTACGTGAACCTGTCGCCGACGACCGGCCCGGTACCGGTGATGCTGCCCAACACCCGTCGTCCCGATGAGCCCACCGATCTCCACACGCCCCACCTGATCATCGAGCAGGACACGATGATCCTGCAGACGGTCGTCCCGGATCCGGATGTCGACGACGAGGTCACGCCCGACGACGAGGTCGCCGATGATGCAGGGGAAGAATCGCCGGCGACCGCCGGCGACGTCGACGCCGAGTCTCCACCCGACGGTGATGCGGACGCCGAGACGCCCGACGCCGAGACGCCCGATGCTGACGTGCCGGACGCCGGCGACGCGAACAGCGGGACGCCGAACATCGAGATCGTGAGCATCGAGCTGATCGACGTCGAGCTGGTCGACGGGGAGATGGTCGAGGTCGAGATGGTCGACGTCGAGATGGTCGAGGTCGAGATGATCGGCGAGACGGCCGATGTCGAAGCCGACGGTGAGCGCGACGACGTCGTCGTCGACCTGTTCGCCCGCATCCGGGCCGAGGCCGATGCCGGCGTCTCGACCGGGTCCGGGGATGGACCGTCGAGCGACGACGTCTCCACCGACGCCCCCGATGCCGCCGACACCCCCGATGGCCCCGACGGTGCTGGAGCTGGCGAGGCGGACGAGTCGCCGTTTCGCCGCCGTGACGCCGAACTGACGCCGCTGATCGTGGCCAGTGCCCGCAAACTCAAGCGGGTCCTCGCCGACGAGCAGAACGAGGTGCTCGACGGATTGCGACGCGGCACGGCCGTGTTGCCGTCCCGGGACCAGCACACGGCACGGTTCGCCGAGGCCATCGACGACGAGTTGCGGGCCGCCGCGGCCGCCGGTGCGGCCTCGGTCGCCACCGGTCGCGCCGCCAAACTCAGCAAATCGCAGACTGGCGAGCGCCGTCGGCGCCGGCCACGACGCCCTCGCCGAGTGGCTGGTGAACCCGCTGCGCGAGCGGCTCGAACGGTGTCTCGTCGAGGGCGAGGGCGACAACGAAGGCATCGCCAGGAGCATCCGCTCGGTGTACCGCGAATGGAAGACGCAGCACATCGACGAACAACTCGACGACGTGCTGCGCACGACCCACGGCCGGGCCGTGCTCGCCGCCCTTCCCGATGGTGCCCCGGTGTGCTGGGGTGTCGATGCCGAACACCCGGCGTGCGCCGACGGCGACGACAACGCACTGGCCGGATGCGTGGCCGCCGGCACCCCGTTTCCGACCGGCCATCTGTTCGCACCGTCACACACGGGGTGCCGATGCCTACTCGTGCCTGCTGACCGGTAATCTTCGCGCCGATGCGGCGCTCCTCTGACCTGACGGATGATCGCCCGCGCCGTCGGATCACCGGGCGGGGGATCCTCATCGGGCTCGGCGCACTGTTCCTGTTCGTCCTGATCTTCGGCCGTGCGATCGCCCGCTTCTACGTCGACTACCTGTGGCACACGGCGCTCGGCCGCGGCGACGTGTTCTGGGGCGTGATCGGCGCCAAGGCCACGCTCTTCGTCGGGTTCTTCCTGGTGTTCGCGATCATCTCGGCGTTCAACCTGTTCATCGCCGATCGCGTGGCGCCGACGTCGTTCCCGGCGAACGTCCACCCCTACGTCGAACGGTTCCACGACGTGTTCGGCCATCGGCTGCGTCTCGTCCGCTACGGCGCCGCCGTGCTGTTCGCCATGCTCCTCGCCCTGCCGGCGATCGGTCAGTGGCAGAGCTGGCTGCTGTTCCGCCACGCCCGCGAGTTCGGCATCGCCGACCAGCAGTTCCATGTCGACGTCGGCTTCTACGTCTTCCAGCTCCCGTTCCTGACGTTCGTGCTGAGCTGGCTGTTCATCGCGCTGATCGTCGTGCTCATCCTGACCGCCGCCGCGCACATCCTGAACGGCGGCGTCGTGTTCGTGTCGCCGATGCCCGTCGTCCGCCAGTCGACCAAGGCGCACATGGCCGTGCTGCTGGCGGTCCTCGCCATCGTCAAGGCCGCCGACTACTGGCTCGACCGCTACGAGGTCACCAACAGCCAGCGGGGCATCGTGCAGGGCGCCACCTACGCCGTCGTCAAGGCACAGCTCCCGGCGATCCTGTTGCTGATCCTGATCGCCCTGCTCACGGCCGGCCTCTACCTGTCGGTGGTCAAGACCGGGTCGTTCCGCCTGGCGATCATCGCCTCCGCGCTGTGGCTCGTCGTGGCGATCGTGGGTGGGATCATCTACCCGGCGCTCGTCCAGTCGCTCGTCGTCAACCCGAACCAGGAGTCGCGCGAGCAGCCGTTCATCGAACGCAACGTGAACGCCACCCGCCAGGCGATCGGGCTCACCAACGTCGAGGTGCGCAACGTCGACTTCGGCACCCTGACCGCCGCTGACGTCGAGAGCGACCTCGATCCGCTCGAGAACGTCCGCCTGTTGAACCCGACCGAGATGGAGACGCGCTTTCTCGTCGACCGGGGCGAGGTGGCCGGTCTGACCATCGACGACCTCGACGTCGACCGGTACACGCTCGACGACGACACCTCGCCGGAAGAGGTGCTGATCGCCGCCCGCGAGCTGCAGCTGTCGGGTGTGACGAACCGCAGCTGGCAGGGCCTGCACCTGATCAACACGCGCGGGTGTGGGCTGGTGCTCGCCCCGACCGGGCGGGTGCTCGAGAGCCAGCGGCCGGACTACCGCACGGTCCCCCTCGAGCGGCCCGAGCTGTACTTCAGCCCGACCCTGTCGGGCTACGCCATCGCCAACAGCGCGTCGTCGGAGCGCGAGTGCGACGAGCCGCACCAGTACGCCGGCAAGAACGGCGTGCAGATGAACTCGTTCGTCCGCCGCGCCGCGTTCGCCCTGGCCTTCCTCGACTACAACGTGCTCGGCTCGGGCGCCATCACGAAGGACTCGCAGATGCTGTGGGTCCGGGGCGTGAGCGACCGGCTGGAGAAGCTGGCACCGTTCCTGTCCTACGACACCGATCCCTATCCGGTCGCCGTGAACGGCCGGGCGATGTGGGTCGTCGACGCCTTCACCACCTCCACCCGCTACCCGTACGGCGAGCGGATCGGCGACGTGCAACGCAAGCAGCCCTCCGGCCTCGGCGACAACGACAACTACGTCCGCAACAGCGTCAAGGCCGTCGTCGACGCGTACTCCGGTGAGGTCACGTTCTACGTCGTCGACGATCAGGATCCGATCCTCGCGGCATGGCGGAGCGCCTTCCCGGACCTGTTCACCCCGGTCGATCAGATGCCCGAGGAGCTCCGCGAGCACCTGCGCTACCCCGAGGACCTGTTCCGCATCCAGACCGACATGTACTCGAAGTACCGGATCGACCCGTCGCTGTTCTTCCAACGTGACGGCAATGCCTGGTCGGTCGCCCAGGCACCGAGCCCGACACCGACGTCGTCGAACGGCGAGGTCGTGACGCCGGCGTCGGCCGACAACACGGTCACCGCCGCCCAGCAGACGTTCGCCACCGAATCGGATGCGCTGCGGTTCACGCCGTACTACACGGTGTTCAACACGAGCCTCCCCGGGGACCCACGGAAGAACGAGTTCGTCCTCCTGCGGCCGTTCGTGCCGTTCTCGACGAACGACAAGCGCACCGAGCTGCAGGCGTACATGACCGCCTCGAGCGATCCCGAGGACTACGGGAAGCTGACGACCTATTTCGTCCAACCGCGCGACGGCCGACTGCCGGACGGGCCGTTGCGCGTGGCCAGCAACGCCGAGTCGACCGAGGCGATCTCGCGCCGGATCTCGCTCGACAACGTCGGCGGCGGCGGCTCGCAGGTGCGCTTCGGCGATCTGCAGATCGTTCCCGTCGCAGGTGGGCTGATCTACGTCCGTCCCTACTACGTGTCGGTGCCGCAGAGTTCCGGGTCGGCGAGCACGGTCACCGAGTTCCGGTCGGTGATCGTGTCGTACAACGATCGTGCCGTGCTCGAACCGACCCTGGCCCAGGGCCTGGCGCGCCTGTTCCCGGGCTTCCAGGGCCAGATCGGGGATCGGATCGCCACGCCGGCCGAACCGACGAACGGCAGCGGCTCGGCATCGACGCCGGCGGCCGAGACCCCGACGGACACCGGCACCCCGAACGCCGAGACCGACCCGGGTGCGACACCCGACGCGGTGCAATTGCTGGACGAGGCCGACGCGCTCTTCGACGAGGCGAACGCGGCGCTCGCCGACGGCGATCTGGGCACCTACCAGTCCAAGATCGACGAGGCCCGGGCCAACATCACCCAGGCGCTGTCGCTCCTCCAGGACTGATCGCTTACCGCCCGTCGGCCGGTTACGAACCGGGCCGTCGGAGGCGTTCGGCGAGTTCGGCCAGGTCCTTGCGGAACTGGATCTGGTAGCGGGCCTGCTCGGCGGCGAGGCGCTCTGCGCCGACCTGGATCGGCTCGATGTCGTTGCCGATCTCGGTCACCTGGTTGGCGAGTTCGGTCGACACGGACGTCACTCGATCATCGAGCAGTGTCATCCGCGAGTCGAGGTCGGCGACGCGCCGTTCCAGCTCCTCCCCGGACGTGGAGGGTGCCGGTGGAGTGGCCGCCGGCGCCGAGGTGATCAGGCGTTGGCTCAGCTCGTCGACGGCCGACGCCAGCTCGGTCTTCTCGCGGTCGGCGGCGTCGAGGCGTTCGCGCATCGCCGCCAGCTCGGAACGCAACTCGGCGAGAGCGCTCTCGCCCGCACCCGGCTCACCCGTGCCCGGCTCTGTGGGGGGCGATGCTGGCTTCGTCTTGCGGAACAGTCCCATTCGATCTGCACGGTAGTGCACGCTGCGGTGGCGCCGGCGGGTGACGACGGTCGTACGATCACGACGTCGATCAACACGACACGCATCACCACGCAGCACCGAGCAGGGGAGTGACATGGCAGCGCATCCGACGACCGGGTTCGATCTCGACGAGGTCGACCGACTGATGACCACCACGAAGCAGGTGCGCAAACGGCTCGACCTCTCGCGGCCGGTCCCCCACGAGGAACTCCTCGAGTGCATCGAGATCGCCGGCCACGCACCGATGGGTGGCAACCTCGAACGGAACCGCTGGATCATCGTCGACGACGGCGACATCAAGGCCCGCATCGCCGAGCGCTTCGCCGAGGTCGGCCGGCCCTACCTCGCCGCCAACTCCGCGGTGCGGCTCGACGATCGGAGCCAGAAGGTGATCGAGTCGGCCGAGTTCCTCGTCGATCACCTCGCCGAGGTGCCGGCGCTGGTCATCTCGTTGCGGCTCGACCGGCCGCCGCTCGATCCGTCGCAGCAGGGCGGTGCGGCGGCCTACTACGGCTCGGTGCTGCCCGGCGTGTGGAGCTTCCAGCTCGCGGCGCGGGCCCGTGGGATCGGTTCGGCGTGGACCACGTTCCATCTCGAGCACGAATCGGAGATCGCCGAGCTGCTGGGGATCCCCGACTCGGTCACGCAGGTGTGCCTGCTCGCCGTCGGGTACTACACCGGCGACACGTTCACGCCGGCCCCCCGCCGTTCCGCCGCCGAGGTCACCTATCTCAACCGCTGGAAGCAACCCGTCACCTGACCTCCGTTCGTCCGGACCCGTCCCCGAACGAACGGAGACCCCGCACACGGTCAGCGCAGGTCGCGGCGCTGGTAGCCGACGAAGCCGGCGGCTCCGAAGACGATGCCGAGCACGCTCATCACGATGAATGCCGGCCCAGTTCACCGGGTCGGGCGGGGCGACGGCGACGTGCCGCCACGGCGAGAGGTTCGTGATCCAGTCAGGCAGGTCGATCGCCGGGCCGAGGAAGCTCAGCAGGAAGAGTGCGCCCGCGCCTCCGCCGGCAATCGGCCACGGTCCACTTCGGCAACGTGCCGTGGATCATCACGGCCAGCCCGAGGAACAACACGACGAGCGGGCCGAGGTTGGCGATCGCCCCCATCGACTCGACGAAGGTGATGTCGACACCGGTGACCGCGACCCCGAGCCAGGTGCCGACGCCGATGGCCGCCATCAACAACGCCGCGACCAGCCCCGTCGTAGCCGCTGCCGCCACCGCAGCCAGGCGGTACGCGTCACCCGCGCCGCGAACGACGAGGTCGAGGCGGTCGGTCTGCTCGTCCTCCCACAGGCGGTGGATGCCGGTGACGGCGTAGACGCAGACGACCGCGACGGACATCGCGTCCATCGACGAGACGAAGCCGATCGGCGTGGTCAGCGATGTGAAGCCGAACTGCGGCGGTCAGGTCGGCGATGTCGGGATCGTCGGCGATGAAGTCGACGAACGCCTTGGTGATCGCTCCGACGACGAACCCGAACGCGAGCAGTCCGAGCCCCCATCCGAGGAGTCCGCCGATGCCGCTGGCGCCACGCGAATCCCGAGCGGGCTCCGCAGCAGGCGGAGGCGGGCGGTCGACGTGCCGCGTGTCGCGGATGATCCCTTCGTCGGTGTCGCGCCGCCGGTCGAGTGCCACGGCGACCGCGAACAGGATCGGCGGGGTGATCACGAGCGGGACGAGCGGCAGGAGACGGTTGGCGGCGAACGCCTCCAGGTTCTCGACCCAGCCGAGCGGGCTGGCCCATCGCAGCCACGCGCCGTCCGTCGTGCCGTCGGCCACCATGCGGATCACGTAGGAGACGCCGAGCACGGCGCCGGCCGCTGCCCGCCGCCCGTCGCCGCGCTCCGAACAGCTGCGACGTGACCGCACCGACGGCCACGAACGTGAGCGTGAGGAACGTCGACGCCCAGGGCGTACAGCGCGGCCGGTCCGGCCGGTTCGCCTCCCGCGACGAACGATCCGAACACGGCGAGCCCGACGACGACGCTGCCCCCGCCGAGCACCTTCACGTGGCTGAGCAACACGCCACCGCGCGTGACCGGCGCGGTGAGGAGCAGGTCCCAGCGCCCGCCTCCTCCTCGCCGCGCAGGACGCGGGTGGTCGCCATCACGCGCCCAGAGCCCTGCGCAATACGCACAGGAAGGTCCCGACGCGCCACACGGTGAAGCCGCCGGCGTTGGTGACGTCGAACGGCATGCCGTAGAGCGCCCGCACCGCTGGGTTCTCGAGCAGCTCGTCGAAGCCCGCTGACGTCGCGAGGTCGGTGGCGCTGAAGCTGCTGAGATGACCGCGACGATCATCAGCACCGCCGCGACGACCAGGACGATCAGCCCGTTGCGGATCTCCCGCGCCGCGAGGCGGGCGACCGCCAGTTCAGGACGTGTCGTCGTCATCGGTCGAAGGCCGTCGGTGTCGCCGTAGTACGCGAGGAAGATCTCCTCGAGCGAGGCCTCCTGCGATCGCAGGGCGGTGACGTCGGCGTCGCGGATCGCGGCGAGCACGGCGCGAGGCGATCCGCTCAGCTGCACCCGCAGACCGTTCGGTGTGCGGCTCGACCGACTCGACCCCGTCGACGCCGGCGAGGTCGGGCGGCTCGCCGTCGAAGTCGATCTCCAACTCGGTCGTGTGCATCTGGCGCAGCGACGTCGACCGACGACACCTCGACGAGCTTGCCGGCGCGGAGGATGCCGACCCGGGCGCACAGCTCCTCGACCTCGGACAGGATGTGCGACGACAGGAAGATCGTCTGGCCGCGCTCGGTCGCCTCGTGGACGCAGCGTGCGGAACTGCTGCTCCATCAACGGATCGAGACCGCTGGTCGGCTCGTCGAGCAGCAGCACGTCGGGTCGCCGCGAGAACGCGGCGACGAGCGCCACCTTCTGGCGGTTGCCCTTCGAGTAGGCGCGGGAGCGCTTCGACGAGATCGAGTTCGAACCGTTCGACCAGCTCGGCGCGGTAGGTCTCGTCGACGCCGCCCTGCAGCCGGGCGAACAGTTCGAGGCATTCCTCGCCGGTGAGCCGCGGCCACAGGCTGACGTCGCCGGGCACGTAGGCGAGGTGGTGGTGCACGTCGGTCGTGCGCGACGACGTCGATGCCCTTGATCTCGGCCCGACCGGCGGTCGGTCTGATCAGCCCGAGGAGGAGCCGCAGCGTCGTCGACTTGCCGGCGCCGTTCGGGCCGAGGAATCCGAACACCTCGCCCTCGGCCACGTCGAGCGTGAGCGAGTCGAGCGCCACGACGTCCCGAATCGCTTCGTCAGCCCCATCGGTCCGGATCGCCGGGCGCTCCACCTCCCCCGATGCTCATCGCCGCAAACCGTAGTTGGCGGACCACCCGCCGTCGTGATGGCGATGTAGTTCGCGGGCGCTATCGACGCGCGACATCGCCATCGCCTGGTCGTGCGGCGCTACGCGAGGGCGGGGAGGACTTCGGAGGTGAGCAGTTCGGTGGCGACGTGCGCACGTCGTCGCGGTCGGCGCCGAATCCGGGACCGGTGACGACGAACCGGTCGATGCCGAGGCCGGCGAGTTCCTGGAGTCGTTCGATCACCCGATCCGGCGGGCCGGTGACGGCGAACCGGTCGATGAACTCGCCCGTGAGGGCGGCGGTGTGGGTGGCGTCGTTGCGCAGGTGCTGGTTGCTGTCGTAGCTCCGACCGACCTCGGCGACGATCCCTCTGTCTCGTCCGGCGAGCCCGGCACCGGTCGAGCCGGGCATCGACGAGAAGTGGGCGAACGCGGCGACGCTGCCGTGCACCATCGCCCGGGCCGCATCGAGGTCGGGATGGCAGCCGATGCTGACGTACGAGCCGAACGTGAGGTCGGCCGGGATCGCGGCCCGCATCCGCCGCGGCGGCGCGGGCAAGGTCGATGCCCCATGCCAACCGCTCGGGATCGGCGCCGAGGGCGAACGTGATCCGCTCGGCGGTGCGGGCGCTGAAGTCGATCACCTTCGGGCCCCGAGGCGGCGATGTCGAGCGGCACCTTGCCGGCCCTCGGCCGTGTCGAGCCAACGGATCCGGCTGTCGCGGCCGTCGATGTCGATCGTGCCGCCGGACAGGTAGGTCTGCAGTCGCGTCGTGCGCTCGAAGAACTCGGCGACCGGCATCGGCGGCAGGCCGAGATGGAACAGGGCGGTGTCGCCCCGGCCGGTGCCGAGCACGAAACGTCCGCCGGAGATCTCGTTGACCGTCGCGGCCGCGGTGGCCAGCGCGGCCGGGTGACGGGTGTGCACGTTGGTGACCCCGGTCGCCAGCTGGATCTGCTCGGTGGCCCCGGCGACGGCGGCGAACACGACGAACGGGTCGGGGCACAGGTTCTGCGAGTCGGTGAAGGTGATGCCGTGCCAGCCGGCGTCCTCGGCCCGTCGCGCCCGGTCGACGGCGCCCGCTGACGATCGGGACCGACATCGTCCACAGTTCCACGGGGCGCGACCGTAGCGGTGTGCGGCGACGGCCCGATTACCGGGCGGGTCAGGCGCTGAGGGCTTCGCGCCCGAGATGCTCGATGACCTCGGCCTCCGGGGCGACGGTCGCCGTCCGGCGAATGGCGCCCAGCCGTACATCCCGGCCGCCACCGCGGCGAGCCCGCCGATCAGGAGCGAGATGCGAGCGCTGGAGTGCTCGCCGATCCAACCGACGAGCGGTCCGCCGATCGGGCTCGAGCCGATGCAGCGCCATCGAGAACAACGCCATCACCCGGCCGCGCAGTTTCGGGTCGGAGTTGAGCTGCAGGGTGGCGTTCGACAGCGAGATCATGGCGACGCTCGCCGCGCCGACGATCGGCATCATCGCGTACACGAGCACGATCGTGGGCATGAGCGCGACGACGATCACGGTGCCACCGAAGGCGGCGGCGACGAACACGAGCCGCCGCATCGTGGGCGGTCCGGAGGCGGCGACCACGAGACCGCCGACCACGGCACCGAGACCCATCAACGCCGACATCGCGGCGAGCCCGCTCGATCCGGCGCCGAACGTGAACTCGGACAGCAGTGGCAGCGTGGTGGTGAACTCGTAGGTGAGCGTGCCGATCACCACGAGCATCACGAGGGTGGTGCGAAGAACCGGGGTGTTCCACGCGTAGCGGAAGCCGTCGCGCAGTTGGCCGGGGGCCTTGGGGGTACGGGCCGACGGGTGGAGTTCGCTCGTGTGGATGAGCAGCATGGCGATGATGACCGCCCCGTAACTCACGGCGTTGAAGATGAAGCAGAGGCCGACGCCGACCGTGGCGATGATCACACCGCCGATGGCAGGGCCGATCGCCCGGGCGGCGTTGACGACGACGCTGTTCAGGGTGACGGCGTTGGCGATGTCGGCCGGACCGACCATCTCCATCACGAACGTCTGTCGGCTCGGGTTGTCGAGCGCGGTGACGGCGCCGAATCCGGCGGCGATCACATAGACCATCCAGAGTTCGACCGCGCCGGTGACCGTGAGCACGCCGAGCGTCAGGGCGAGCAGGCCGGCGGCCGACTGGGTGATCACGATCAGCTTGCGCTTGTCGAACCGGTCGGCGATGACCCCGCCCCACGGGGCGAGCAGCAGGGTGGGGAGGAACTGCATCGCCACGACCGCTCCGAGCGCCGTGCCGCTGCCGGTGAGTTCGAGCACCAACCAGGCTTGGGCGATGCTCTGCATCCAGGTGCCGCTGAACGACACGATCTGGCTGAAGAAGTACAGCCGGTAGTTGCGGAACCGCATCGACGCGAACGTGCGGTGCGAGATCTGCGACACCCGATCGTTCACGATTCGGTCTCCAGGAGACGTTCGAGGGCGGGCAGGGCGGCGTCGATGAGGGCGACGTCATCGGCATCGAGCATCGAGCACAGGCGAGGCGAGCCAACTCCGGCCGGCGACGCGGACCTCGTCGAAGTAGTCGTGGCCGCCGCGGGTGGCCACGATGACGGAGCAGCGACGGTCCTCGGGATCGTCCCGGCGCTCCACGAGCCCGAGCCCTTCGAGGGCAGCGACGATCTTGCTCGCCGACGGCGCCTTGACGTGTTCGAGTTCGGCCAGATGGCTGATCGTGCACGGGCCGTACTTGACCACCGACACGAACATCGCGAATTGCGACGGGGTGAGCCCGCCGACCGAATTGGCGCGGATCCGGCGTGACAGGCGGAGGAAGGCGACACGCAGCCGGTCGAGATCGTCGGCCGAACCGACGATGTCGGCGCGTCGGCGCGGGCGGGGCGATCGAGACCATGTACATAGTCTAGGAAATAGTTTCCATTGGTATGCAATCTGATTCGTCTCATCGGTCACATCGCTGCTCCGCCGTCTCACCGCGGGTCTCGCCCGAGCGCGGGGCCGCCGCACCGGCCTACGATCGGCGCCGTGGCCGCGACGACCGCCGAACCGCCCGGGAGCACGTCGCCGCTCGTGCCGGTCATCGACGTGGCGGGGTGGACCGACGGGGACGAGGCGGTGCGCGCCGAGATCGCCGCGGCGGTCGATGACGCGTGCCGGACCGTCGGGTTCCTGCAGATCGTCGGTCACGGGGTGGGGAGCGAGGTGGTCGACGGGCTGGCCGGCGCGATCGACTGGTTCTTCGCCCTGCCGATCGACGAGAAGCGGCGTTTCACATCGCCTCGCCCGTCGATCAACCGGGGCTACACGCCGCCGCGGTCCGAACGGCTGAGCTACAGCCTCGGCGTGGTGTCGCCCGATGACCTGTTCGAGGCGTTCAACGTGGGTGCCTCCGCATCCGATTTCCCACACCTCGCACTCGATCCCGAGATCTACGCCGAGAACATCTGGCCCACCGGGCCGGACGGTGTCGCCTACCGCCGGCGCGTCCAGGCGTGGATGGCGGGTGCGGGCGCGGTGGCGCGGCAGATGACGTCGATCTTCGCCACCGCGCTCGGACTGCCGATCGGGTACTTCGAGCCGTTCACCGATCATTCGATCGACGTGTTGCGCATGAACCACTACGACCTCCCGATCGGGGTCGAGGTCGGCGCGAGCCAGATGGGGATGGGGGCGCACACCGACTACGGCATCGTCACGGTCCTGTGGGCCGATCCGGTGGCGGGCCTCGAGATCCTGCGGTCCGACGGGGGCTGGCTCCCGGTGACGCCGGCTCCGGGGGCGCTGCTGATCAACCTCGGGGACCTGACCGCCCGCTGGTCGAACGACCGCTGGCTCTCCACGATGCACCGCGTCGTGCCACCGCGCGATGCCGCGGGCCGGCTGATCCGCCGGCGTTCGGCGGCGTACTTCCACGACGGCAACGCCGATGCGGTGATCTCGACGCTCGAGCCGTGTCGCGCCGCCGACGGGACGAGCAGCTACGCCGATGTCACCGTCGGCGAACACCTGGCCCAGAAGTTGGGTGGGTCGCGTGGCCTCGAGCTGAACGCCCACGCCGAGCGCGAGGCGTCGCGGATTCGCTGATCGATCCGGTGCGGAGCGGTCAGGCCGCGCACTCGGCGCACGCCACGTCGCCACCGTGGCCCGTGGGCGCGGTGGCCGGCGACGTCGCCGCTGACGCGAACTGGGTGCGGTAGAGGGCGGCGTACTGGCCGTCGAGGGCGAGGAGTTCGTCGTGTGTTCCCTGCTCGACGATCCGGCCGTGGTCGAGCACCACGATCGAGTCGGCGGCGCGGACGGTCGACAGCCGGTGGGCGATGACCAACGCCGTCCGTCCTTCCAGCGCCGTGTCGAGTGCGGCCTGCACGGCAGCTTCGGAGCGGGAGTCGAGGCTCGACGTCGCCTCGTCGAGGACGACGACCCGGGGATCGCGCAGCAGCATCCGGGCGATCGTCAGCCGCTGTCGCTCGCCGCCCGAGAAGCGGTAGCCGCGCTCGCCGACGATCGTGTCGAGGCCGTCGGGCAGCGACGCGATGAGCAGTGCGACCTCGGCCCGTTCGAGCGCTCCCCACAGTTCCTCGTCGGTCGCGTCCGGCCGCGCATAGCGGAGGTTGTTGGCGATCGTGTCGTGGAACAGATGACCGTCCTGGGTGACGACGCCGACGGTCTCGCGGATCGAGGCCGAGCTGAGTTCGCGGACGTCGACCCCGCCGATCCGGACCGCTCCGGCATCGACGTCGTACAGGCGCGACACGAGCGCGGCGATCGTCGACTTCCCCGAACCGGAGGCACCGACCAGCGCCACCGTCTGGCCCGGCTCGATGCGCAACGTGATGTCGTGGAGGACCGCCTCGTTGATCCGGTCGTCGAGCACGGCGACCTCCTCGAGCGAGGCGAGGCTGATCCGGTCGGCCGAGGGATAGGCGAACTCCACGGCGTCGATCTCGACGCCGACCGGTCGACGGACCGGGAGGTGGACGGGGTCGTCGGCGTCGGTGATGAGCGGCTCGATGTCGAGCACCTCGAAGACCCGTTCGAAGCTGACGAGCGCCGTCGCCACGTCGAGCCGGGCGTTGGCGAGTGCGGTGAGCGGGGCGTAGAGCCGGTTCAGCAGCAGGGCGAGGGTGACGACCGCGCCGGCGTCGAGCGTGCCGTGCAGCGCGAGGTAGCCGCCGAGCCCGTAGATCACCGCTTGTGCGAGGCCCGACAGGAGGCCGAGCGCACTCATGAAGACCTCGGTCGCCATCGCCGATCGGACGCCGATGTCCCGGACCTGGCCGGCGCGGCCGGCGAACTCGCCACGTTCGAACGTCGGGATCGCCGAACAGCTTGACGAGCGTGGCACCCGGCGCCGAGAAGCGCTCGGTCATCTGCGACGTCATCGCCGCGTTCAGCACGGCCGCGTCCCGCTCGAGGCGCCCGACCTTGGCGCCGACTCGACGGGCCGGGATGACGAACACGGGGAGCAGCACCATCGACGTCACGGTGACCTGCCACGACAGGTTGAACATCACGACGAGGGTCAGTGCGAGAGCGATGGAGTTCGTGACCACGCCGGCCAGCGCCGACGTGAACGCACGCTGCGCACCGATGACGTCGTTGTTGAGCCTGCTCACGAGTGCGCCGGTGTGCGTGCGGTGGAAGAACGCGACGGGCATCGTCTGCATGTGGTCGAACACCGCACGGCGCAGGTCGAAGATGATCCCTTCGCCGAGCCGTGAGGACTTCAGCCGCTCGAGCACTCCGACGCCGGCGTCGAGCACGGCGATCGCGGCGATCACGACGGCGAGCCGCACCACCGTGCGCACCGGTTCGCCGTCGACGATCGCGTTGACGGCGTGCCCGGCGAGCACCGGCGAGGCGACACCGAGCGCCGCCGAGATCGTGGCCAGCACGAGGAAGGCGAGGATGGTCGAGCGACGGTGCCGGGCGAATCGTCCCACCCGACGCAACGTGTGCCAATCGACGCGACGAGCGTTGCGAGCGTCGGATCGCTGAGCGGAGCTGCGCAGTGCACTCCAGGCGGACATGTCGGTCATGTCGGCGAACGTACGACTTCAACCACGCTTGAAGTCAAGGGTTGACGGCGATCGTGATCAGGGACGGCTGACCATCGACTCCCACGCGGCGCGCTCCTCCTCGAACGGCGCCGACTGGGCGCCACACTCGCGACCGAAGATCATCGTCCGGCGATCCGTGGTGTCGTACGCCGGCCAAGCTCCGATGCCGTCATGGCCGGGTTCACCCGTGCGGGCGAATGCGATCCACGCGTCCATCATCCGCTCGGCGAGACGGTCCGCCTCGGGACCGGTGCCGCTCATGCGGTCGTTGCCGGTCTTCCCGACGGTGCCGAACACGAAGGGGATCTCGATCGCGTGGCAAGCACCGAGCGCGCCGTGCCGAGCGGGCGACTCCCAGTCGACCTGATAGAGGTACGTCTTCGACCGGTGCGCTGTCTGGGCCTCTGCCAGTTGCGTCGCGGGAAAGCGGAATCGTGACGCCGTCGCGATGGCATCGGAGACGTCGTTGTTCGTGGCCGGCAGTCCTCGCAAGCGGCGCGACTCTCGGTAGAGGGCAACCACTTCGCTCGCCCGATCGCTGGCACGGCGCGGTAGGTACGCGAGGGCTTGCCGTTCGAGTTCCGCGTCGTCGATCTCCGGTCGGTCCGCGGCGACGTACAGCTTCTGTTCGTCCCGGGCGGTGCCGACCATCAACGCGATGTGCGCCGCGTGGCCGTCGCGCACCGCCTGGAGCGGCTGCTGGGGCAGCGAGTCGCCGTCGACGACGGGGGAGAGCGGTCCACGCGGGCCTTGGGCCTTCAACAACTCGGGGATCTCGACGGAGCGCAGCCGGTCGGGATCGGCGTCGGGGATGCCGAGTCGCTCGAGGTACTGGGTGGTGACCGCCGATGCGAAGTCGGTGTCGCCGAGCCGGTTGGCGGTGCCGCTCTGGGCGATCGCCTTGTGGAACAACACATTCGCGGCTGGCATGGCGAGCAGTGTCGACACGGCGACGCCGCCTGCGGACTGGCCGAAGATCGTGACGTTGCCCGGGTCGCCGCCGAAGCGCTCGATGTTGTCGTGCACCCACTGGAGCGCGGCGATCTGGTCCAACTGGCCGACGTTGGCGGCCGCACCCCAGGCATCGCCGCCGTGCCCGCCGAGATAGAGGTAACCGAGGGCTCCGACGCGGTAGTTGATCGTCACGACGACGACGTCACCCCGTTCGGTCAGCGGGCCGCCGTCGTACGCGGCCTGCGATCCCGATCCATGGCTGAACCCACCGCCGTGGATCCAGAACAACACCGGTCGGCGTGCACCGTCCAGGGCCGGGGTGTACACGTTGAGCGACAGGCAGTCCTCGCTCTCGGGGACCGTCGCCCGGAAGCTGGCCGGGACGAACGGGTCCTGGGGGGCGGCGTCGCCGAACTCGATCGCGTGGAGCGTGCCGGTCCACGGGTCGAGCGGCTCGGGTGCGGTGAAGCGACGTTCACCGATCGGCGGCTTGGCGAACGGCACGCCGAGGAAGGCGAGGTGGCCGCCGCGCTCGAGTCCACGCAGAGTGCCGAGGGTGGTGGTGGCGGTCGGTTCCATGTCAGCCTCCGGTCTCGATCAGGTGCCGGCGGAAGAACGCCTCGCTGGCGTCGCGCTCGAAGCGCGGCACTTGGACGTGGCCGCCGGGGTTGATGTGCATGGTCTTCTCCTCGGATCCGAACGCGTCCCACAGCGCGAGCGCAGCGTCGCGCGTCATCAATTCGTCGTCGCTCTGGTTGAGAAACAGGATCGGAATGGTGATCGCGCGTGCGTGTTCTTCGTTGGTCGGCTGCAGTGCGTTCAGCCCGAACACCGCGGCGGTGATCCGATCGTCGGTGGCAGCGACGGGGATGCCACTGGCCGTTCCCATCGACACGCCCCACCAACCGAACGGTCCGTTCGCCCACCGGTCGTCGGTCTGGAGATCGTCGAGGAGCGCACGCCATTCGACCGTGTGCTTGCGAACCCGCGCCGCCATCTCCTCCCAACGTTTCGGGTCGATGGGGCGCAGCGTGCCGGGCGTGCTCCTGACCGCCGCGTCGCGAGCGGCCTTGGCCGCTTCCTTGTCGACGATCCGGTCACCGTGGTCGGGGGCATCGAGGGCGACGACGCCGATCCCCAGGTTCCGCACGAGCTGCAGCGCGAGTTGCGGGACGTTGCTGTGCAGCTTGTGCTGGAAGCCCCCGTGTGCGATGCAGACCGTCGGGTAGCTGGAGGCGGCGTTGGTCGGGATCCAGTGCATCCCCGGCACGGTCTCGTCGCCGACCTGGAGGTCGAAGCGGCGTGCAATGACCCCATCGTCCTCGGATTCGTCGATGATCTGCATGGGTGTCCTCCGAGGTTCGGTTGATGGTCGTTGGTTGATGGCCGTTGTCGGGGTCGATGGATTCAGCTTCGACCGAGTGACTCACCGAGACGGGCCGCCGCGGCGACCACCAGGGCGATGGTGGTGGCGCGTTGCTCGCTGGTCATGCGGTCGGTGGGTGCCGAGACGATGAGGGCTCCGGCGGGTCGTTGATCGCGATCGAGGATGGCCGCCGAGACGCCGACGACCCGGTGTTTGCCCGACGACACCGCGTGACCGCGCCGCCGGATGGTGTCGAGCGATCGCAAGGTGGTGCCGGTGTCGATCGGTGACGGGAGGTCGGTCCGCGCGGCGACACGTCGTACGACCTCGGGGGCGTCGTGGCTGGCGGCCAGGATCGCCATGCCACCGACCGTGGACGGCAGCGGCACGCGGCTGCCGACCCGCGTGGAGAAACTCACCGGGCGGGGGGAGATGATCTTGTCGAGATACAGGGCGTCGTCGCCGGAGCGCACGACGAGGCTCACCGTCTCACCGGTCTGCTGGTGGAGGTCGTTCAGGGTTGGCGCCGCAGCCTGCTTGATGGGGAGGTCGGCGACGACGGCGGAGCCGATCTCCCACGTGCGCAGCGTCGGGTGGTACAAGCCGGTGGACTCGTCCTGGCCGACGTAGCCGAGCTCCACGAGTTCGGCGAGCACGCGGTGCACCGTGCTCTTCTGCAGCTCGAGTTCCTCGGCCAACGACGACAGACGCACGGGTCGATTCGCGGACGACACCGCCTCGAGGACGAGGAAGCTCTTGGCGACGGCGCTCCCCATCGGCGTATTCTGACAGACGGAATGCTGTTCCGCCCAACGGAACACCGGAATGAGTTGAGGGGATCGCCGTGAGTCGAGACGAGTCCGTGGACGGTGCCGTGGTCGCCACGGTCGACGGCGATGTGCAGGGTTGCGTGGTCGACGGCATCAGCATCTTCCGCGGTATCCCCTATGGCGCACCCACGAGTGGCGCGAACCGATTTCGGGCGCCACAGCCGCCGGCCCCATGGTCCGGCGTGCGCGAGTGCCGGCAGTACGGCGAGTCGGCGCCGCAGGCCGCGGGATGGTTGGCCGAGGGAGGTTTCGACGGAAATCGGCCGGAGATCGGCGAGGACTGCCTCGTGCTCAACGTGTGGACACCCGCGGCCGACGCCGCCGGACGGCCGGTTCTGGTGTGGTTGCACGGCGGCGGCTTCGAGGCGGGCACGGGCTCGTCGATGCTCTACGACGGTACGAACGTGGCGCGCCGCGGCGACGTGGTCGTGGTGACGATCAACCATCGTCTCGGCGTGATGGGACACCTGCACCTCGCGGATCTCGCGGGGGACGACTTCGCCGGATCCGCCAACGCCGGCTTCCTCGACATCGTGGCCGCTCTGCAGTGGGTGCGATCGAACATCGCTGCGTTCGGTGGCGATCCAGGCAACGTCACGATCTACGGCCAGTCCGGTGGGGGACGCAAGGTGAGCTTGGCGACGGCCGCCCCCGCAGCGACGGGACTGTTCCATCGGGGCATCGTCCAGAGCGGCTCCCAACTCCGTCTCGTCAGTCGTGAACGCGCGGACGAGTTGGCGCGGCGACTCCTCGACCAGCTGGAGATCCCCCAGGGCGACGCTCGGCGGCTGCAGGAACTGTCGATGCACGACGTCCTGCGTGCGGCTCGCAGGGTGCGCCGCCGGTATGCGCCGACGATCGACGAGGTCGTGTTCGATCGCCACCCGTGGGAACCCGACGCACCGCCGACCGCGTTCGACGTGCCGATGCTGATCGGGACCTGTCGTACCGAGCTGTCGAGCCAGGTCGGCATGATCGACCCGACGTCGTTCGAGATCACCGATGACGACCTCGAGGCGCGGCTCCGGCCGTTCATGGAGGGCGATGATGCGGTCGAAGCGATCCGCCTCGTGCGGGCGGCGAGCCCGGGTGCGTCGGCGCCCGAGGTGTACTTCACGGTGACGACGGAACTCACCTACTGGCGTGACAGCGTCGTGCAGACCGAGCACAAGGCCGCGCAGGCCGCCGGGGGCGGTGCACCGGTCTGGTCGTACCGGCTGATGTGGCGGACACCGATCGAGGGCGGGCGTCGGATCACACCGCACTCGACCGACCTGCCGTTCGTGTTCGACAACGTCGCGGTCGCTGGGCACATGGTCGGGCCGGCGAGCGACGAGACGGCACGAATGACCGAGGCGATGTGCGAATCGTGGCTGGCGTTCGCCCGCACCGGGAATCCGAACCACGACGCCGTGCCAGCATGGAGGCCCTATGACCTCGGAACCCGAACGGTGATGCACTTCGACGTGCCCTCCGTTGCCGTCGACGACCCCCACGCCGATTCGCGCACGTTGATCGACCGCTATCCGACGCAACAGCTGGGTCGGTTCCTCGGTGGCTGACGGTTCCTCGGTGGCTGATCTGGACGACGGGCGTCCCGGCCCGCTGCACGGTGTCCGGGTGCTCGACCTCACACAGGCGCTCGCCGGCCCGTACTGCACGATGCTGCTCGCCGATCTCGGTGCCGACGTCATGAAGGTCGAACCGCCGACGGGTGACATGACCAGGTTCGGTGGGCCATTCACCAAGGAGGACACCGAACGCTCCTACGGCGGCTACTTCGCGAGCATCAACCGCGGGAAGCGGTCGATCGTGCTCGACCTGAAGGACCAGGCCGACCGCGACACGTTCCTCGCGTTGGCGGCGACGTGCGACGTCGTCGTCGAGAACAGCCGGTCGGGTGTGATGGATCGCCTCGGCGTCGGTTACGAGACGCTCGCCTCGCTCAATCCGCAGCTCGTCTACGCGGCGATCCGAGGCTTCGGTGATCCGCGGACCGGTGCGAGCCCGTACGGCGACTGGCCCTCGTACGACATCGTCGCCCAGGCGATGGGCGGACTGGTGTCGATCACGGGAACCGCCGAGGGCGACGTGATGAAGTGCGGCCCGAGTGTCGGTGACATCTTCTCCGGCACGCTGACCGCGGTCGGGCTGCTCGCCGCGGTGATCGACGCCCGAGCCAACGGGCATGGGCAGTTTGTCGACGTCGCGATGTACGACGCCGTACTGAGCCTCTGCGAGGGTGCGGCGTACCAGCACTCGTACACCGGGCGGGTGATGGGCCCGACCGGCAACGGTCACCCGGTGATCGCGCCGTTCGACGTCTACCCGACGGCCGACGGCAACTGCTCGCTCGGGACGCCGTCGGATGCCGGCTTCGTGCTGCTCTGCGATCGGATGGGCCGCCCCGAGATGGCCACCGACGAACGGTTCGCGACGAGCCGCGACCGGCTTCGAAATCGTCCAGAACTCGACGAGCAGATGGTGGCGTGGACGAGATCGCTGACGACCTCCGAGATCGTGGACCTGCTCGGTGGGGCTGTTCCGGTCGGACCCGTCAACGACATGGCAGCGATCTATGCCGATCCTCATGTCGCGGTGCGTGAGATGCTCGTCGAGGTCGACCAGCCGGACGGTTCACGTCCGGTCACGCTGGCCGGTCAGCCGATCAAGATGACCGGTCGCCACACGGGTGTGCGGTCCCGGCCGCCCCGACTCGGAGAGCACACCGACGAGATCCTCGCCGAGGCCGGCGTGGTGCGATGAGTGCCGGGCTGGAAGTTGCCGGCCTCCGCGTCGAGATCGACGACGGCATCGCAACGCTGTGGCTCGATCGGCCCGCGAAACGCAACGCCGTCACCTACGACATGTGGAACGGCATCGCTGCACACAGCGAGCGTCTCGCGGCCGATGACACGGTGCGCCTGCTGGTCGTGCGCGGCGTGGGCGACCATTTCTGCGCCGGCGCCGACATCGCGAGCATGAGCGATGTCTCCGGCGGGGCGTATCGCAGGGCCAACGAAGCGGCCGACGCGGCGCTGGCCAGATTCCCGAAGCCGAGCATCGCCGTCATCACGGGCGCCTGTGTCGGTGGCGGAACCGAGATCGCTGTCGCCTGCGATCTCCGACTCGCCGACACGACGAGCCGATTCGGGATCACGCCCGCCCGGCTCGGCATCGTCTATCCGGCATCTGCGACGGCGCGCGCCGTGCGGCTCGTCGGCCCGTCAGCGACGAAACATCTGCTCTTCTCGGCGGAACTGATCGAGGCCGACCGGGCGCTGCGCATCGGCCTCGTGGACGAAGTGCATGACCCAGGGCAGCTCGACGACCGACTCCGCCAGCTCTCCGAGCTGATGGCCAACGAACGATCGTTGCTCACCCAGATGGCGAGCAAGGAGATCGTCGATGCGCTCGACGCCGACGGTTGGGTCGACCCGTCGGTCGAGCTGCGGTGGGGCCGGGCAGTCGCTGCCGCGGGTGACGCGGCTGAAGGTATCGCTTCGTTCGTCGAGCGCCGCACGCCGAACTTCACCTGGACGCCATCGGAGGGCGAACGATGACAGCAACCATGATCGCCCTCGCGCTGGCGGGCGGAGCGCCTCCCATCGAACCAGGCGATCGGCAAGATCGTGCTCGAGACGACGGACGAGGATCGCGAGCCGGTTGCCGTCTGGCCGACTCGGCCGTATAGTTGAAGATCTTCGCCGCGGGGTGGAGCAGTTCGGTAGCTCGTCGGGCTCATAACCCGAAGGTCGCAGGTTCAAATCCTGCCCCCGCCACCAATTGAAACACCAGGTCAGGGCCGGTTTCCGACAGGGAGCCGGCCCTTTCCATTGGAGGAATCGGGGCCCGTTGTCAACGATTTGTCAACACTCGACACCCGTCGCGAGGTGAACGGCAGCGATCGCGCCCAGTCGTCCGGCGGTGAGGGGGATGCCTGCGATCCACATCGCCATGACGGTGCACTCCCGATCATGAACGACCATGCGGACACATCCTGGCCGCATCGATCAAATCTCCTGCGTTGCTGGGATCGCTGAGGCGGCCGAGCGGATAGCTCCAGGTCCTGTGGTCGATGAGCTCTCGGGTTGCGTCGAGGTGGCCGGCGTGCGTCGCCGACTCGACGAGCACGTGCTGCAGCACCTCGAACAACGAGTGGAGCCGCCATGACCCGAACATGTCGTCGGGCCACCACGCCGGCGGAGTCTCGAGGGGCAGGTGACGAACCCGATCGTGTCCGCGGGCGGTGGCGATCGAGTACTGCTCGACGAGACCGTCGATCGACACGTCGTCGGCGAGGGTGAACCCGTCATCCGTATCGACGAGATCATCGCCCGACATGATCGTGTCGAACCAGAAGGTCGTCATCCCGGTGAGGTGCTGGATCATGCCGCCGCACGCCCACCCCGACGGCAGCACCGGGTGTCGCATCGTGGCGTCATCGAGGCCCGCGACGATGCCGACGATGCGCCGCTGCTGGGCGGCCAGACCGGAGAGCAGCGTCGCGGTGTCGATCGTCGCAGCGGTGCTGGGGAACGTGGGATTGGTCGATGTGACGACGTTCGACTTGACGGTCATCGTTGGTGCCTCCTGGCCGTTGGGGTGATCTGCAGAACGTCGGAGACGTCGGAGTCGATCGTCCTGGATCGACCTCCGCTGGCAAGATGTCGAGATCCCGACATCGGCTCCGACGTCTCCGTCATCCGACGCACCGTCGGTGACCGCCGTACAGGAGCTGACCATGAAGTATGTGATCCTCATCCACGCCAACCCGAACCCGTGGGGTCACCCCACCGGACACTTCACCGACGAGGGCCGCCGGCTCGACGCCATCCAGCGTGCTGCGATGGACCGCAAGTTCGACGAGTTGATGGAGGGCATGGCGGCGTCTGGCGAGCTGGTCGTCTGCGAGGCGCTCGCCGATCCGGCGTCGTCGACGATCTACCGCTGGGCGGGCGACACGCACGTCGCCACCGACGGACCCTACGCGGAGACGAAAGAGCACCTCGCCGGGTTCTTCCTCGTCGACGTCGAGTCTCGCGAGCGTGCCGAGGAGATCGCGGCGGCGTTCGCCCACCCAGGCGACGTGATCGAGCTGCGACCAGCGATGTGGGCGGGCGGCCCCGACGCGTGAGCGACCCGGGCCTCGACGTCGTCTGGCGGGCGTGCGCGCCACAGGTGCTCGGTGCGCTCGTGCGCCGCTACGGCCGATTCGACCTCGCCGAGGACGCGCTGCAGGAGGCGCTCGTCGCCGCCGCTCGCCAGTGGCCCACCGAGGGAACGCCCGACGATCCGAAGGCCTGGCTGATCCGGGTGGCGTCGCGCCGGCTCGTCGACCGGCTGCGCGCCGACGGCGCCCGCGCCCGGCGCGAGGAGCGCGTGGCCCGACGGGCTGCGGCGAACGATCTGAGCACGATGGGCCCCGAGGATGGGTCCGTCGATCGCGACGACACGCTCGCGGTGATGCTGTTGTGCTGCCACCCGTCGCTGAGCCGGCCGTCGCAGGTGGCACTCACCTTGCGTGCTGTTGCCGGTCTCACCACGGCGCAGATCGCCCGCTCGTTCCTCGTCCCCGAGTCGACCATGGCGCAGCGCATCGTCCGCGCCAAGGTCCGACTCGAGGAGGTGGCCGACCCCTTCGCCGCGCCGCCCGTGACGGAGATGCCGGCACGGGTGGCCGCGGTGGCCCACGTGCTGTACCTCGTCTTCACCGAAGGCCACGCCGCGACGACCGGGGGAACCCTGACCACGCCGTCGCTCGGCACCGAAGCCATCCGCCTGGCTCGCGAGTTGCACCGGTCGCTCCCCGACGACGGCGAGGTGTCCGGCCTGCTCGCCCTGATGCTGCTCACCGATGCGCGCCGGTGCGCTCGCATCGACGCCGACGGATCGTTCGTGCCGCTCGCCGAGCAGGACCGCACGCGGTGGAACGGCGACCAGATCGCCGAAGGCATCGAGCTGGTCGACGCCGCTCTACCGGTGGGGCCAGTCGGTCCGTACCAGCTCCAGGCGGCCATCGCCGCCGTCCACGACGAGGCCCTCACCGCCGAGGCGACCGACTGGACGCAGATCGAGCAGCTCTACGAGATGCTCGAGCGCATCGCTCCCGGCCCGATCGTCACGCTCAACCGCGCCGTTGCCGTGGCCGAAGCCCGCGGCCCGCTGGCCGCCCTGGACCTGATCGACCCGCTGCTCGACGACCGCCGGCTGCGCCACACCCACAGGCTGCACGCCGTCCACGCCCACCTCCTCGAGCTCGCCGGCCGCACGGACGACGCACATTCCGCCTACCTCCTCGCCGCCCGCCAGGCAACGAGCATCCCCGAACAACGTCACCTGCTCGCCGCCGCCAAACGACTCGAGCCGAAATCGAGCAGCCCGCCGTGAGTTGCTCGGGGACAACCGGGAAACCCTCGTCGCCCAGTGACTTCGCGTTTCACCCCGTTGAGTCCATCCACTCATCCCGCCCTACCATCGCGCCGCGTTCGAAGACGAGATGCGCGCAGCGGGTACCGACCCGGCCTCCGGAGGAGACGGACCATCCATGCTCGCGAAGACCCGCGCCCGGTTCGCTGACGCGATAATCGGGTGCCCTGGAGGGCCGAACTCGCACGCCGTCGGAGACGACGTCGCAGCGATTACGAGTGCCGTTCCGGAGCGGTTTGGGGTCTGGCATCGACGCTTGCGTGGAGCACACATACCCGGCAATCTGGGCGGGTGACGGATCGTCTCGCGGACGACCTGCCGCCGAGCGGCCAGCCCGGCCCTCGGTCCCGGCGGTACCGATCAGCGTCGGAGTTTGCGCCAACGATCGACGATGTCCTCAGGGTCGAAGCGGGGAAGTTGATCCGATTCGATCAGGTTGACGTTCGCTGTCGCGATCGCGTCGTTGGCGTGAGCGACCGCTCGACGCACCGCCTCGGTGTCGTCGCACCGCCAGAAGCCGGCACGGGCGGTCGCTGCGGCGGCCTCGGCGTTCTTGCGCCGATCGTGGCTGCGCTCGCGGGCGACGAACTGGTCCGCCCACCATCCCGAATTGCGTGGCTTGTCGAGGTCGGTGAGCGGTTTGCCGTGGAGCTCCGGCACCTGCAGCTCGCCGTTCGCGGCTGCACGAGCCAGGCGCTCCTCGATCGCACGCTCGATCCACGACATACCACCAACGCTAGTGAGGTTCGCCCACCCGATTTTGCTGAGCTGAGCTACGCAGTTGTGCAGATCCACCTCGATCCAGGTCGGCGCTACCCGCTCGGTCGTCCCGTGAGATCGAGAAGCCTTTTATGCCGTGAGCGACGTCGTCACCGTTGCTGCACGATTCCACCGCAGCGACATCGACGACCCGGTCGCCGCTGCCAAAGGCGCGCTCCAACACTTGGCTCGCCGTTGCCACCCCTCGGGCGGGTGCGGTGGTGCGTCGCCGCTCGCTGACCGGTCAAGCCCCTCGTTCCTCGGGGCCGAGCGGTCAGAGCACAGGCTGCGCGTCGTCTCACACGCATGGAGTGCGTACTCACTGAATTGACCCGTCGGAGTGCAGGTCGGCGTCCGCCGGGCCAGCCGACCACTCGGTGAACCGCACGCACAGTCCAGCGCGCGTTGGAGCTGCCAAATACGCACCGGCCATCACGGTCGACGATGACGGCGTCCACGGTGACACACGCACCAATCGCCAAGCTGACGTCCCCGATCGGGCGCGTACCGTGAGCGCATCACCGGACCAACTGACGCGGACCGTCACGTTCCTGCCGTGCCATTCGGGAACGGGTGCGAGCGACCAGTCCGACATGCCGCGGGTCGCGACCGCGCCGACTTGAGCCACGTCCTCGCTGATCTCCATCCCGGCCTTCAGCCAGTGGACCTCGTCCTCGCGCACGAGGATGCCTGCTTGATCGAACTGCGCTTCGAAATCGAGCACAAACGACACCTCGACCGCTGATCCTTCTCGAAACGGGCGCAGGAGCGCGTGAGCGTCGTCGTGCACGAACCCGTACGCCGTGGTGCGCCACAGGTCAGATCCTTCCGCTGCCGTAACGATCAACGCGTCTCCGTCTATGGCGACATCGGACGGCGTGTTGAACCACTTTCCTTCGTTCCATGGGATCCGACCGTGCACTCAGACACCGTAGACCGCTGCGAAGTCGGTGCTCTCGAAGTCAACGCCACCGCTCACCTGGTCTGCGAATGCCTCGTGTTCCGGCCCTGGCGGTCGCACTACCGGACCACGAAGTGACCGCAGCGCCCACAGATCCAGGGCCCACCGGCCACCGTCACAATCCCCGAGTTGGTCCAGTTGGGGTCACCAACCGGGTATCGCGCTGCAGCCGCCACGGCGGATGTTCGGTTCGGCCCGGTCGCGGTACGCATGGCCGGGGTTGTCGAGGCGCAGAGAGCCGCGCGTGTCGAGAGCACAAGTCTCATGGAGTGTTGAGCGCGCTCACAGGTGGCTCCAATGCCGCGTTCTTACCGTGCTGTCGACACCCCCGAGCCGATGACTTCGTCCCCGGTGCGACCCAAGGAGGAAACCCGATGACTTCATTGTTGACCCGCCCCGTCACCTCGAGCGCCGACGTGGCGAAGGCCACCAGGCGACTGCCGATCCTCGACCTTGCCGGTATCGCCGGCCTCGGTGCGGTGATCGCGATCCACACCTCCGAACTTTCGGGCAAGATCGAAGAGACCGCCTACCTCGGCTTCGGGTACATGGTGCTGATTGCCGCGTGCATCACGGCGATCGTGATGATCGCTCAACGCGACGTACGTGGCTGGATCCTGGGTGGCCTGACCGCAGCATCGACGTTCATCGGATACGTGCTCACCCGGACCACAGGACTGCCCAACGCCTCAGGCGACATCGGCAACTGGGGCGAGACGATCGGACTGTGGTCGCTCATCGCCGAAGCCCTCGTCGTGGTCCTCGCGATCGTCGTGATGCTGCGCAGGCCGACGGCCCCAGACGTGTCGCGATGACGACCTCGAACGGGCACTGCCGACCGAACTCATAGCGACACATTCGCGAGTCAAGGCGGCGACAACCCCGGTGCGGCCGCCGTTGGCCGGTTCTGCAGCGATCGAGCGCCGCAGTGCCGGCGAACTCCGTCGAGTCAGCGCTCGATTGGTTGACGAACGCTCAGGGTCATGGGTTCGCTGAACGGAGGCGGTCGAGGGCTCGCCTTTCGATCTGGGCGATGCGTGTGGGCTTCAGTCTGAGGTGGTCGGCGACCTCTTGCAGTGTGCGCTTTCCGGCCATGCCGGCATCCTGGGTGATCAGGGTTGAGCGGGTTCGGATCGCCGCCGCGCAGATCCATCGGTCGTTGTGGCTCATCGTCCGGTTGGTGGCCGTGGTGATCCGGGCGAACACGGCTGCGTCGTCGTCCTCGATCGTTTCCAGGTCGAGACCGCGAGCGGTATCGAGCACCGCGCGCCGCGGGTTGTTCGGATCGTCAGCTTCACCGGCCACGAGCACGCCGGTCCACAGTTCGCCGAGCACCACCTGGTGTGTCTTGGGAGCTGTCCCGTCGTCGTGTTGTTCGAGCACGCCGGCGAGGTACGTGGCGACGTCGGTGTGAGCCTCGTGGAGGCCGATGAGTGCGCTCGTGTCGAGCATCACCCCCACGGGTCGTCGCCCTGCGCCTCGATCTCGGCTCTCTTGGCCTGGGCATGTTCATCTGCCCAGCCGGTGTCCGTTCGCGGGAGACTGGCGACCCGGTCGAGGAGGCGCCTGGTCGGGGAGCGCGTGTCAGGTTCGGCTCGGTGCGGGACGAGTTTGGCAACCACCTCACCGTTGCGGGTGATGTAAACGACACCACTGCGTTCGGCCTCGGCGAGGACGGCGGCGGTGTCGTTGCGCAGATCGCGGACGCCGAACCGCTTGGGCTCCTCCTCGTCCTCGCCGACCCCCAGATCGACGACAGCGACACTCTTGCGAGCCATGGCACCATGTGTAGCACCAATGCGTGCTACACGATGTGTGGCTCCCCGGCTCGTATGGCGCGAAAAGAAGTCCGCAGGTCGCCGACCAACAGGTCGGGCTGCTCCAACCCGGGGAAGTGGCCGCCGGCTGACATCTCGGTCCAGCGCTCGATGTTGGCGTACACACGGTCGGCCCACGACCTCGGTACGCGGCGGACGTCCTTGGGAAAGATCGCACACGCGGTCGGAACGCGGATCAGCGGAGCTGTCGACGCGCGGTTGCGGGTCTCTTCGGCCCGCTCGTAGTACAGCCGAGATGCGGAGGCGATGGTGCCGGTCAACCAGTAGGTGCTCACCTCCGTGAGCAACTCATCCCGGGTGAATGCCGTTTCGACGTCGCCGTTGCAGTCGCTGTACGCGCGGTACTTGTCGATCAACCAGGCCGCCAGTCCGACGGGGGAGTCGTTGAGTCCGAACGCCAGCGTGTGCGGTCGGGTGCTGTTGACCGCGACGTGGACGACGTTGCCGGCGTCGTGGTGACGAGCCCAGTCGTCGAGACCCTGCTGGTCGGACGGGCTGAGCACGTCCAGTTCTCCGTCCGACGGTGGCAGCCCGAGGGGCATCGTGAGGTGGAGACCGCACACGTGGACTCCGCCGTCCATCCGTGCCAGCTCAGTGCCGATGATCGCACCCCAGTCACCACCGGCCACCGCGTAGCGCTCATAGCCGAGGCGGTGCATCAGTGTGGCGAACGCCGCCGCGATACTCGCCGGACCCCAGCCGAGTCGACCTGTCGGCCCTGAGAACCCGTAGCCGGGAATCGACGGCGTGACGACGTGGAACGAGTCGGCTGCGTCCGCTCCAAACGACGCGGGGCGCGACAGCGGATCGAGGACCTTGATGTACTCGAACACAGATCCAGGCCAGCCGTGGATCAGCAGCAGCGGCAGGGCGTCCCGCCTTGCCGAGCGGGCGTGCACGAAGTGGATCGATTGCCCGTCGACATCGACCATGTACTGGCTGTACGAGTTGAGGAGCGACTCCTGCGCCCGCCAGTCGAACGTCGTCCGCCAGTATTCGCACAGCTCCTGCAGATAGACGCAACTCACCCCGAGATCCCAGGCCGTCTCGGGGAAGTCGTCGATCCAGCGGGTTCGGGCGAGCCTCGCGCGCAGATCGTCGAGCTCGGCTTCGGGAATCGAGACGGCATACGGGGACAGCCACGACATGCGAACCAGCTTTCTGCAGGTGCCGACAAGTTACTCGCGATCCCACGACGCCTTGCCTGCTACGGTCACGGGGGGTTACTTGTCAATGGATTCAGTAAGTGAGGACGGTGCACCATGACGTTCGGCGCTGCCACCACGACCGACGAGGTCATCGCGGTCACGCTCGCAGAGCATCCTCAGGTCGCTGCCAGCTTGGCGGCCGCCCACGAAGCGGCGTGGGAGGTTGTCGATCCGGTCCTGCTCGAGTTGTGCCGGCTGCGCCTCGCCCAGCTGTTCGGCGACACTGCCGAACTCGCTGTACGAACGCCGGCCGCGGTTGCGGCCGGGCTCGATGAATCGACGATCCTCGAACTCCGCGGATGGCCACGATCGCCCCAGTTCGGGCCGCGCGAGCGCGCCTGCTTGGCCTTCTGCGAGCAGTTCTTCATCGATGTCGCCAACGTCACCACGGCTGAGACCGAGGCCATCAGCGCGGAGCTCGGCGTGCAGGGCTTGGCTGACTTCGTCAGTGCGCTGTTGGTGATCGAGCAGCGTCTGCGACTGCGCCTGGCCTGGGACCAGCTTTTCGGCGAGGAGGACCCCTCATGAGCCACGAACGACGAATCCCGCCCGGCGTTCGCGTCACTGCGTCGCTGCAACGTGCACTCGAGGAGTGGCAGGCATCGGTGGTGCTGCTCGATCAGATGGATCCCGTGACGACCGAGTTGGTCCGCTTGCGGGCCGCCGCGTATCACGATTGTCGGGCGTGCAAGTCGCTGCGCACCACGACGGGTCGCGATGCAGGTGTCGACGAGACGATGACCGCAAAGGTCGAGCGGTACGAAACGAGCGATCTCCCAGAACGCCACAAGGTGGCACTGCGTTTCGCCGACGCGATGATGACCCAGCCGGGCCAGCTCTCCAGTGAGCTGAAACAGCAACTCCGTCAGCACTTCACCGATGCCGAGTTGCTCGAGTTGAGCCTCGACGTGATGAAGTGGAACTATCAAAAGGTGCCGGTCGCGCTCCGCACCGACGCCGAACCCGCGCCCGGGCGACTCGCGCTACTCGAGTTCGACGAACGCGGTCGCCACCACTACAGCGTGCCGGCGCCGACCAACCTCGCATGACGCTCGCGAGCGGTCAGAGCGCGTCGCCACTTCCCCTCCGAACGAACTCGACGGAAGGGACGTCAGGCGGCCGGCATCCAGCGGCGCGCCCACCGGGGCGCCTCGAAGGGCTGCCAGCTCGCCGGCTCCTGCGCCAGGCGGTCGGCCACGACGAGCGCCACCGACGGGTTGTGCCCCAGGCCGAGATGGCTGCCGTGCACCTCGACGTTCTCGTGCCGGGGGCCCGCCGGCAGGAGCGACGAGCGCCACGGGACGATGGCGTCGGTGCGGCTGTACACCGAGGTGGTCGGGATCGACGTCGGCGGCCGGACGCGGCCGGCGAGGGGACTTCCCAGGGTGATCACCGAGCGGACGGCGTCGGGCCGCCGCCGGGCGAGCTGAACGGCGTGGACGCCGCCGAGGCTCCAGCCGACCAGGCTCACCTCGCCCATCTCCCGCTTGGCCGCGAGCAGGGCGTCGAGGCCGTCGCTCACGTGGCGCCCGAAGCCGAGGTTGCGACCGAGACCCCACCCGGCGGTCTGGTACCCGAGGCGCCCGAGGAACCAGCGCAGCGGCGCCGTGGAGGCATCGCTGCCACCGAGGCCGGGCAGCACCAGCACCGCGTGGCCGTCACCGCGGGGCAACGTCGCCAGCAGCGGTCCGGCGGCCATGGCGAACGACGCGAACTCCGGTCCGGACCTGGCTTCCCGGACGATCGTGGACTGCCAACCGACGCGTGGTTCCATGGGCCCCACTGTGCCCGCCGATCGCACCCGCCACACCCTCGGGCCCTGATTCCAAGATCCGAACCGATCTGCTCGCACCCAACGAAGTACGCACTGGTCCCGCTTGCCGTCGACGCCTGCGCATGACGAGAGTGGATGTGTGATCGCGCGCATCGACGACGACAGGAACGTTTGGCTGGCGACCGTTCGACCGAACGGACGACCCCATCTCACGCCGATCTGGTACTGCTTCCACAACGGGCGCTTCTGGATGTGTACGAGCGCCGACGCTGTGAAGACACGCAACGTTCTCGCCAACCCCTCGGTCTCACTCAGCCTCGAAGATGGAAACCGGCCCGTCGTCGCAGAAGGCACCGTGACCGTCCATCGGCGTCCCTACCCGCAAGCGGTGGTCGCCGCATTCATGGCCAAGTACGACTGGGACATCTCACGGCGTGACGACCCCGACGGCCCCTTCGACGCTCTGCTCGAAGTGGAGGTTCACCGGTGGTTGATGGGCGACCCGAACACCTGACGCTCGTGATGGCGATCGCGTTCTGACCGTGTGCGTGTGAGCTGTGCGAGCCGGCCGAGGTCACCGGCAAGGTTGTGGCGCATCATGCGCGAGAGGAGGGGTGCGACCACGCGCTCGGCTCCGGTGAGACGTACGTGCATCGTCAGCGTGACGATGCACGTCGAGTCGTCCACGGGTTCGACGCTCCTGGTGCCGTGTGCCTTCGACGCCCTCCAGGTGAACGAGTGGCCGGCCCGTAGTTCGGTGACCTCGCCTGGGATGCGATACGTGCGGCCTCCGAATCGGAGGACCTCGAGCGTGGTGGTCCCGGTGGTGGCGAGTCCGACGGGGTGCGGGTTCATCGCGGACACGCCGTGGCGCCAGAGGGGATCGACGTCGTAGTCGGCGATGAGTGCCCACACCTCGGGCGCCGAGCGATTGATGACGGCGCTCTCGTGAAAGGTCGCGGTGCGCATGTCAGCTCCAGAATGCGTCGACGGGAGCCTGCTCCCGGTTGTGGAACCAGATCTCGGCGATGCGGTCGTCGTCGCCGAGGCGGAACAGGTGGATGGTGTCGTTGGTGAGCGGATCGCGGCCGTCGCGACGGGCGGTCACGCGCACGTAGGCACCAAGGTGTGTCGGGCCGGAGAGCACCTCGATCAGCTCGATGTGCTCACCGCCGTCGCTGGTTTCTCTGGTGCGCTGGAGGAAGTCGGCCACGCCCGCAGCGCCGTGGTGATCACCGGCGAGCGGATGAGTTCCCGGCACGTGCAGGATCACGTCGGGGTCGAGCGATGACAGGAGTGGGGCGGGGTCGAATGCTCCCGGTGTGGAGTAGAGCGAGGTGAGTTGATCGGTCAGATGATTCATGTTCGTATATTACGATCACGAATATTCGATGTCAAATAGTTCGTACTCGTATCACCTTGAGTAGACTGGCGCACATGGCCGACGTCGTCGACGAGTTCATCGAGCAGTGGCGCGTGGAGCGGCCCGACCTGCGACTCGATGCCATGGCGTCGATCGGGCGCCTCGGACGCGTGATGGGGCTCGGTACCCGGGCGATCGAGGCGACGTTGCAGCGGCACGAGTTGCGCCTGAGCGACTTCGACGTTCTGGCGACACTGCGCCGGCTCGGGCCGCCGTATGTCGCGACACCGTCGCGGGTCACGCAGTCTCTGATGCTGTCGCCCGCAACCCTGACGAGCCGCCTCGACCGGCTCGAGAGCATCGGGCTGATCGAACGACGCTTCGATCCGCACGATCGCCGAAGCCTGCTCGTGGCGCTCACGGAGGCCGGGTTCGACCGGATCGACGCTGCGGTGACCGATCACGTCGACACCGAGGAGCAGATCCTCGGCGTACTGTCAGCGAAGCAGCGTCGCGCGCTTGACGATGCGCTCAGCACGTTGTTGCAGGCGCTCGAACCCGGGCCACGGTCCGGTCCGTCGTCCTGAAGCGCTCGACGCCCGACCGGCGCGCCGTGGAGCGGCATCGAATCGATCTGCGCCGACCTCGATCCGAATCGACCGCGAAGACAGCACCAGGTTTCCCTTGCTCCGCTATTCATCATACGATATGTTGAATGCCGGATCGATCGGTGACGAGTTTGGGGACATCGATGGCGGTCCGCTTCACAACCTGATTCGGGGGGAAACATGTTCAATCGCCATGCTGTTCGGTTCGCACTCGTCGCCGGCCTTGTGCTCGCGGCTTCGGCGTGCGGCTCCGACGACGACTCATCGTCCGACGGCACGACCGCTCCTGCGGCAACCGCGGCCGTCACCGCCGCCCCGGCCGCACCAGCCGACACTGCGGCCGCCGACACTGGGCCGCCGGCACTGCGGCCGCCGGCACCGAGCCGGCGACCGAGGGGACCGACTCGGGATCGGGCCAACAGGTCGCGGAGACGTCCGGTGACGGATGCACGTTCGATCAATACGCCGGTGGGGTCGACGAGGTCGACCTGGCGGATGCGACGATCGGTTTCGCCCAGTCGGAACGCGAAGCGAACCCGTTCCGCATCGCCGAGACCCAGTCGATCCGTGACGAGGCCGAAGCACGCGGCATCGATCTCATCGTCACGAACGCCGAGTCGGACCTCAACAAGGAGATCTCCGACATCCAGGGAATGGTCGACCAGGGCGTCGACGCGCTGATCATCTCGCCCTTGAACAGCGAGGGCCTCGACCCCGCACTCGACTACGCCAAGGACAAGGGCGTGCCGATCATGACGATCGATCGGCTGCTCACGACCAAGACGGCGTGCGAGGACTACATCGGATGGGTCGGCTCCGACTTCGTGGAACAGGGTCGTCGTGCGGCCGATGCGATGGTCAGGGAGACCGGCGGCGAGGGCAAGCTCGCCATCCTGCTCGGAGCACCTGGCGTGAACGTCACGACGGATCGCAACGACGGGTTCCTCGAACGTCTCGAGGAACTCGACACGAACATCGAGATCGTTGCCCAACAAGCGGCGAACTACGAGCGGGCGATGGGTCAGACGGTCACTGAACAGCTGATCGCCAACGACCCGGACATCACCGCGATCTACGCCCACAACGACGAAATGGCGCTCGGCGCCGTCGCGGCGCTGCAGGCTGCCGGGAAGTCACCTGGCGACGTCAAGATCATCACGATCGACGGAACGCAGGGAGCCGTGCAGGGAATCATCGACGGATGGGTGGCCGGCGTCATCGAGTCGAATCCCCGGTTCGGGCCGCTCGCCTTCCAGGCCCTGGAGGACTTCTACAGCGGCGCCGGCGTTCCCGAGGTGACGATCATCTCCGACAAGGAGTACACCAAGGACAACGCCGAGGCCGAGCTGGCCAACGCCTACTGAGCGATCCGTGGGACAGCCGGGCCGGCTGTCCCACGACTTCGCTCGGCGGATCGAACGACCACACTCACACCCATGGAGCCAGTACTCACGGCCGACGGAGTTTCGAAGCGCTTCGGCGGTGTCACCGCGCTCGACGACGTCGCACTCGACCTGTTTCCCGGAGAAGTCCACGCACTCGTCGGTGAGAACGGCGCCGGCAAGTCCACCCTCATCAAGGTCCTGACCGGCGCCTACCGCGCCGACGAGGGTCGGATCTCGTATCTGGGCGAACCGGTCGCACTGTCTTCCCCGCGCGACGCCTGGGAGATCGGAATCAGCACGACGTTCCAGGAGATCACGCTCGTGCCGTTGATGTCGGTGGCGCGGAACCTCTACCTGGGCAACGAACCGCGAGGCCGGTGGGGGCTCCTCGCCGTCGACCAGATGAACCACGCGGCGGCCGCACTGTTGCACCGCTACGGCATCGACATCGACGTCCGCCGCCCCGTGCGGTCGTTCGGTGCGGGTGTCCAACAGATGATCGCGATCGTGCGTGCGGTGTCGACCGATGCGCGGGTGGTCATCCTCGACGAGCCGACGGCCTCGCTCGAGCCGCGGGAGATCGCGCGTGTCTTCGATGTCATCGATCGCCTGAAGGCGGCAGGGGTGGCGCTGCTGTTCGTCAGCCACAACCTCGACGAGGTCTTCGCCATCTCGGACCGCATCACGATCCTTCGTGACGGTCGACGCGCCCGCACGAGCCCGATCGCGGCGACGAGCAAGCTCGAGGTCATCGCGACGATGCTCGGGCGAGACATCGCGGAGGTTCGGGCCGAGGGTCTCACCAGCTTCGATCGGCGGCAGCGGATCGGCGACGAGGTCCTGCTCGAAGCGTCGGGGCTCGACCGTCGGCACCAGTTGCACGACGTGAGCCTGAACGTGCATCCGGGTGACGTGGTCGGCCTCGCCGGCCTGCTCGGCTCCGGCCGGTCGGAAACGGTCAAGGCGATCTTCGGCACCCAGCGTGTCGATGGCGGACGCGTCGCCGTCGCCGGCCGACGGGTGCGCACGGGATCGCCACGCGCCTCGCTCGCCGCCGGGACCGTGCTGCTCCCCGAGGACCGCAAGGCCGAAGGCATCGTCCCGACGATGTCGGTGCGGGACAACATCGCCCTGATGGCCATGCCGCGGGTCAGCCGGTTCGGATTCGTTTCCCGCCGCCGCGTCGACCGCCTCGTCAACGAGTTCATCGCCCGACTCGGCATCAAGACGTCCGGTGGTCGCCAGAACATCGGCCAGCTCTCGGGCGGCAACCAGCAGAAGGCGCTCCTCGCCCGGCTCCTGTGCACCGACCCCCAGGTCCTGCTGCTCGACGAACCGACCCGGGGGATCGACATCGGGGCCAAGGCGGAGGTGCAGTCACTCGTCCAACAACTGGCGGACCAGGGTCGCGGGATCGTGTTGATCTCCTCGGAGCTGGAAGACGTGATCGAGGGATCGACCCGTGTGGTCGTGCTCAAGGACGGTGCCGTCGTCGGCGAGCTCGAACGGGACGAGATCGACGAACACCGGATCATGGAGCTGATGGCGAGCCACACGAGCGACGCCCAGACCCGGGCCGAGGGCGATCCGTGACCACCACCGAGATGGTCGGTCAGTGGCGCACGGAGGTGACCCTGCGCACCCACGGCGTGTACGCGGCCCTCGGGATCATGATCGCGTTCAACCTGTTGTTCACCCCCAACTTCGCCACGCTGAGCAACCTGCGCCTGCAGCTCGTCCAGGTGACGCCGGTCGTGATCGTCGCGCTCGGCATGGCCGTGGTCGTCGCGACAGGCGGCATCGACCTGTCGGTCGGAGCGGTCATGGCACTGTCGGCGGCCACGCTCGCGGCGGTCATCGATCACGGCGCGTGGATCGCGATGGGGGTGGCACTCGTCGCGGGGATCCTGGCCGGACTGTTCAACGGACTGCTCGTGGGCGTCGTCCGCGTCCAACCGATCGTCGCCACGCTCGGACTCTTCATCGCCGGGCGCGGCCTTGCGCTGATGATCGCGGATGGTCGCCTGACCGAGATCTTCGACCCGACGATCCGTTCGATCGGGACCAAGCAGATCATCGGTGGATTGCAGGTCGGCGTCCTCGTGGCGATCGGCCTCACCGTGATCGTCGGCGTGCTGATGCGATCGACCATCTTCGGCAAACGGGTGGTGGCGATCGGCGGGAGCCCTCAGGCCGCCCGCACCGCCGGCCTGCCGGTCCGCCGCACGCTGATCTTCGTCTACATCCTCTCCGGTGCGTTGGCAGCCGTCGCCGGCATCGTCGCCTCCGCACGCTCGGGTGCATCCGACCCCTCGTTCGTCGGGCTCCTGATCGAGCTCAGCGCCATCACGGCCGTGGTCGTCGGTGGCACATCGCTCGCCGGTGGGGAGATCAGGGTGGCCGGCACCGTTGCGGGAGCTCTGCTGATGCAACTGATCTTCGCCACGTTGATCCGCCACGACCTGTCCGACGCGGACGCCCGGATGGTGCAGGCGGTCATCATCGTCGCCGCGGTCTACATCCAACGGGACCGGCTCCGATGACGATCGACACGACCACCCGGGTACCGGACGACGGCCCGCTCGACGATGTCGCGGCGCATTGGTCGCGAGGATCCGTGACGTCGCTGATCCAGCGGTCGGCGGCGGCGATCGTGCTCGTCGTGGTCGTGCTGCTGGGCGTGGTCCTCTTCGGCTCGAAGTTCGCCTCCACGGCGAACTTCGCCAACCTGGCGGTCTCGTCCTCGTTCCTCGCCATCGTCGCCATCGGCATGACGTTCGTCATCATCAGCGGAGGCATCGACCTGTCCGTGGGCTCGATGTACGCGCTCGCCGCCGTACTGGCCGCGTACGGGTCGCAGTGGGGATCCTTCGTCGGCATCGCGTTGCCGCTCGTCGTGTGCGGTGCGCTCGGTCTCGTCCAGGGCACGTTGATCGGCCGCCTCGGCATGCCACCGTTCATCATCACCCTGGCCGGACTGCTGTTCGCCAGAGGTCTCGCATTCAAGGTGTCCGACAACGGCAACAAGACGTATCTGATCGGGGAGGACCGCTGGATGAAGGTCCTCGGCCAGGGACGCTGGTTCGGAGTCGGCATCCCGGTCGTGATCGCGCTCGTCGTCTTCGCCGCCGGCTCGGTCCTGCTCAACCGCACGCGGTTCGGGCAGTCGGTGTTCGCCATCGGCGGATCGGAGGAGGCGGCGAACCTGATGGGTCTGCGAGTCGCCCGGGTCAAGATGTTGCTGTACGCGTTGACGGGCGCGCTGAGCGGGTTGGCCGGCATGCTCGTCGCCTCCCGTTCGTCATCGGGTCTGTCGACCATCGGGGGCGGACTCGAGTTGGAAGCCATCGCCGCGGTCGTGATCGGGGGAACGCTGCTCACCGGGGGAGCGGGCGGCCTGACGGGAACGATGGTCGGCGTGCTGCTCCTCGGTGTGATCCAGAACCTGATCAACCAGGTCGGCACGCTCCGATCGTTCCACCAGCAGGTGGTGAGCGGGTTGTTCCTCGTCGTCGTGGTGACGGCCCAGACGATCGTCGGCCGACGGGAGCAGTCATGACCAGACGGGTACGCGTCGCCGTGGTGGGCACGGGCGAATGGTGGGGCCGTGAACACGCGCGGGTGTTCGCCGCACGAGACGACGTCGAACTCTGTGCGATCGTCGGGCGGACGGCCGAGAAGACGGAACGGCGGGCCACCGAGTTCGCCACGAGGCCGTATGTCGACCTCGACGAGATGCTCGACGAGCAGGTGCCCGATCTCGTGTCGCTGTGCCTGCCGAACGAAGGTCACTACGACACCACACTGCGCGTCATCGAGGCCGGCTTTCCGCTGCTCGTGGAAAAGCCCCTCGTCTTCGACCTGGAGGAGGCCGACAGTCTCCTCGCCGAGGCCGCCTCACGCGAGTTGTTCTTCGCCATCAACTTCAACCACCGCTACGCACGACCCGTGCAGATGGCCCACGACGCAATCGCGTCCGGAACGCTCGGGCCCATCTCGTTCGCGACCTGGCGCTTCGGCGGCGAGTCCGGCACGAGTGCGCACCCGCACGCCAATCTGATCGAGACCCAATGCCACGGGTTCGACATGCTCGAGCACCTGTGCGGACCGATCGAGTCGGTGAGCGCGCACATGCACGATCCGAGCGGACACGCCTTCAGCACCATGGCGGTCGCGCTCACGTTCGAGTCCGGTGCCGTGGGCGCGCTCGTCGGGTCGTACGACTCGTCGTACGCCTACCCCGAGACCCACTACCTGGAGGTCAACGGCGCGCTCGGTCGCGTGCAGGTCGTGGACACCGTCAAGCGCTTCACGCACTCGACGGCCGGAGACGAGACGCGGCAGGTGTGGGAAGCCGGCTACTTCAACGACCGCGATCGCGACTTCGACCACATGTTCGAGTCGCACCTCGACGACCTGCTGGTTGCACTCCGTGAGGGCGACGACCCGCCGATCCACGCCCGGGCCGGGCGCCGCGCCCTGTTGCTCGCCGATGCCTGCATCCGTTCCTTCGACGAAGGTCGACGGGTGACCGTGTGAGCGGGCCGCGGTGAAGATCACCGGTATCACCACGCACCCGGTCGGGAACCGCTGGAAGAACTGGCTGTTCGTGCGCGTCGACACGGACGAGGGCATCCACGGGCTGGGCGAGGGGTCACTCAACGGCTTCTGCCGCACGGTCGAGGCGGCCGTGCGCGAGTTGGAGCCGATGGTCATCGGACGAGACCCGTTCGCCACCGAGTCACTCGTCCTGCACCTCGCCCGCGACCTCTACTCCGAGGGCGGTCAGATCCACGGTGCCGCGATCGCGGCGATCGAGATCGCCTGCTGGGACATCAAGGGCAAAGCCCTTGGCGTGCCGATCTACGAACTGCTCGGCGGACTCGTGCGCGAACGGGTGCCGGTCTACGCGAACGGCTGGTACCAGGTCGAGCGCTCACCCGACGCCTTCGCCCGCGCCGCGCTCGATGTGGTCGCGTCGGGCCACCGGGCGTTGAAGTTCGATCCGTTCGGCGCGGCCTGGCGCACCCTGACCCGCCGCGAGCAGGACGACTCGATCGACATCGTCGCCGCCGTGCGAGACGCGGTCGGCTCCGAGGTCGACCTGATGATCGAAGGCCACAATCGGTTCTCGCCCTCCACCGCGATTGCGATCTCGACACGACTGGCGGAGTACCGGCCGGCGTGGTTCGAAGAGCCGGTGCCACACCAGAACGTTGCGGCCATGGTTCACGTCGCTCGCTGTTCCGACGTGCCGATCGCCACCGGCGAATCGCTGTCGTCGGTCCAGCAGTTCGCCGACCTCTTGTCGCACGGTGCCGTCGACATCGTCCAACCCGAACCGGTCAGCCTCGGCGGCCTCGGCCGGACCAAGATCGTGGCGGGCCTCGCCGACGCCCACTACGGGATGGTCGCGCCGCACAACGCCCAGGGACCCGTGTGTTCGATGGTCAGCCTGCACCTCGGTGCGAGCACGACCAACTTCTACTACCTCGAGTCGTTCGAGGGCTTCAACGAAGCGTGGACACGCGACATCGTCATCGGCGATGCTCTGGTCGTGTCGGACGGGTGTGTGGAGGTGAGCCGCCGACCGGGGCTCGGTGTCGACCTCGACTGGGATGCGCTGGCCGACCATCCGTACCGGCCCGAGCACGTGCTGCGTCTCCACCACGACGGCTGGGAGCGCCGGGTGCCGCAGGCACTCGTCGATTGACATGTCCGACACGAACGATCTGTCGGTGCTCCCGTCCGCAGGGTCGCCGCGCCGACGCACGTTGCTGCACCACCAAGCGGTGACCGACCTGGGGATCGCCATCGTGTCGGGCGAACTCCCCGAGGGAGTTCCCCTGCCGATCGAGTCGGAACTCGGCAAACGGCTCGGTGTGTCCCGCACCGTGGTTCGGGAAGCGACGAAGGTGTTGGCCTCGAAGGGACTCCTGCGGTCGAGGCCGAAGGTCGGTACCGTCCCGCTCCCGCGGGTGTCGTGGGACGTCCTCGACCCCGAGGTGCTCGGATGGATGCTCGACCACGGGCCGATCGCCGACGTCATCCGCGACGTGTCCGAAGTGCGGCTGATCATCGAGCCGGCTGCGGCGCGGCTGGCGGCGACGCGTCGGAGCGACGAGGAGGCCGAACGGTTGCGAGTCCTCACCGACGATCTCGTCCGGTCGGCCGACGACGACGAGCGCTACGTCGTCACCGACCTCGACTTCCACGCAGCGATCCTGTCGGCGACGAAGAACGCAACGCTGGTCAGGCTGACCGGCGCGATCGGAGCCGCACTACGGGCCAGCCGCCGGGTCACGGTGCACGCCCCTGGCGGGCCGCAATCGGCGATGGCCGAACACGAGGCGGTCGCCCGGGCGGTGATCGACGGTGATCCTGTCCGCGCCTACGACCGGATGACGGAATTGATCGTGCTCACGCAGTCGCACATCGAGTGGGTGCTCGCGCACGAAGAGCCGACGCAATCGCAGACGCGGACGTGAGCGGCGGTCACGTCGGCGGTCGGCGCTCGGGCGGGGCGGAACGGTCGATCGTCAGCCGTCGCGTGAGCGCACCGACCTCGAGCTCGACGTCGCGTGTCTGGCCGCCGGCGGCGAGGAACGCGCGCATGGCGGGTGCGGCCTCGGGCGTGCGCAGGACGCGTGCGAACAGTTCCGCCTCGCCGTACAGGCCTTCGTCGACCGTGGGCTCGGCGAGCAGCACCGCTGCCTTGGCGGCCTGGACTGCCGCGGGTGGCGAGCCGGCGATACGGGCGGCGAGTTCGGCGACGTGGCCGTCGAGTTCGGCGGCCGTGGCGAACGCCCGGTTCAGGTAGCCCCACCGTTCGGCGGTGGCGGCGTCGAGATCCGCGCCGCCGAGGATCACCTCGAGCGCCCGCCCGCGACCGAGCAGGCGGGGGAGCCGTTGCGTGCCCGTGCCGCCGGGCAGGATCCCGATCGGCACCTCCATCTGGTTCACCACGGTCTTGCCGAGCAGGCCGAAGCGCATGTCGCAGCTGGCGGCGAGTTCACTCCCGCCGCCGCCGACGCGTCCGGCGACCACGCAGATCGTCGCCTTGGGCATCGTCCGCAGCCGTTCGCACATCTGGTGGAACGGGTTGTGCTCGGTCTCGCGCTCGACCGGCCCGTTCGTGGGGAACTGCAGGATGAGCTCGACGTCGAAATGGGCGATGAAGAAGTCCGGGTCGGCCGAACGCAGTACGAGGACGCGCACATCGGGGTCCTGCTCCACCGCTTCGGCGAGCGTCGCCAACTGTCCGAACAGGTCGAGGGTCATGAGGTTGATCGGCGGATTGTCGATGGTGGCCGTGGCGATCCCACCGGCCACCTCCACGTGTACGAGCGGCAGGTCGTAGGCCATGACGCCGGACACTAGACGCGTGGTTCAGCGAGCCCGCTGACGGGGTATGGCGCGCGATGGCCTACGTGGAAGACGGCGAGTTCAATCGGGACACCGACTACATCGAGGATCGTGTCACACGTGACGGTCGTGACGGCTGGCCGGTGGAGCCGGGCCGTTACCGGCTCGTCGTCAGTCGGGCCTGTCCGTGGGCGAACCGCGCGATCATCGTCCGCCGGTTGCTCGGCCTGGAGCCGGTGTTGTCGATGGGGATCTGCGGGCCGGTCCACGACGAGCGGTCGTGGACGTTCGATCTCGACCCTGGCGGGCGGGACCCGGTGCTCGGCATCGAGCGGTTGCAGGAGGCGTACCTGAACCGCTTCCCCGGGTACTCCAAGGGCATCACCGTGCCGGCGATCGTCGAGATCGAAACCGTGCAGGTGGTGACGAACGACTTCGCCCGACTGACACTCGATCTGTCGACGGAGTGGGGTGATCACCATCGCGACGGTGCGCCCGATCTGTACCCGCAGGACCGCCGCGCGGAGATCGACGAGGTGATGGAGTGGGTGTACCAGGACGTCAACAACGGCGTCTACCGGTGCGGCTTCGCCGGGTCACAGGAGGGCTACGAGCGGGCGTACCGCCGATTGTTCGACGCCATCGACCGTCTCACGGCACGGCTGGAACGGCAGCGGTACCTCGTGGGGGACACGATCACCGAGGCCGACGTCCGGCTGTTCACCACGCTCGTGCGCTTCGACGCGGTGTACCACGGCCACTTCAAGTGCAACCGGTCGAAGCTGAGCGAGATGCCGGTGCTGTGGGCCTACGCGCGTGATCTGTACCAGACGCCGGGCTTCGGCGACACGATCGACTTCGAGCACATCAAGCACCACTACTACGAGGTGCATCGCGACATCAACCCGACCGGCATCGTCCCGGCCGGACCGGATCTGTCCGGCTGGTCGACACCTCATCGTCGCGACGAGCTGGGGGGTCGACCGTTCGGTGACGGCACACCGCCCCCGCCGCCCGCGGCCGACGAGACCGTGCCGACCGGACACGGGGCGCGGGTGGCCTGAACGTCACTGCTCCTCGCCGGCGGCGGTCGCGGCTCGCTCTCAGTCCTGGGCGGCGAGCAGCAGCGCGGCGAGCGGTTCGAGCGCGGCGATCAGTTCATCGAGTTCGGCCGGCTCGAGGCGTTCGTAGGGCTTCGCTGCGAGGTCGTCGGTGAGCGCCTCGACCCGCTGTTTGACCGCCCGGCCCGGTTCACTCAGCCACCCGGCCTCGTCGATCAGGTGGCGATCGCGCATGCCCTCGATCACGGCGGCGAGCTGCGCCGCCGGCAGGTGGTGGATGCGTCCGAACTTCTCCGCCGGCATGCCCATGTCGAGGGCCAACAAGACGTGAGCCTCGAGGCCGCCGACACCCTCGATCATGAGGGCGGCGATGTGTCCGTCGCCACGGTGCTCGCGCAGCAGGGACGCGGCATGGAAGAGGCGGGCCACCACTTCATCGGGGATCGGGATCGCGCGCGAGCGCGGCGTACATCGGCCGACCCTCGAACGGTGCGCTGGTCGCGGCGCTGGTCAACAGCTCCGCGGCCCGAGCGAAGGCGGGAGACTCGACGTGATCGCCGAGGATCCGCCGCAACGCCCGCACGCAGCCCGCCCGGCGAGCGACGATCGCCGCTTCGGGCGTGGTGGTGCGCCAGACCTTCGGAATGTGGCGGGCCACCTCACCGGGAGCGAAGTTGTAGAAGAGCGCGTCCACCAGCTCGGCGCTGACGAGACCCAAGGGAGCCGCCCGTCCGGCGAAGTACGTGTCCCAGTAGTCGGTGAACCCGAGCGCGAACATCGCTTCGTTGGGTTCGTCGGCTGAGTAGGGGATGACACCGATCGGCTCGACGAGCTCGAACATCCGGCGTGCCATCGAGTTCATCGTGCACTCCTCCTGTGCATCCCCTGTCGCCGAGCGGCGATCCAACCGGTCGGACGGTGCTCGCAACGAACCCATTGTAGGACGAGACGACCGGGGGTCACCTGGAGGAACGCCGACACCTCCAGCACAACGTTGATCGCGTCGGGCATGTCGTCCAGACTTTGTCGATGGCGACAGTGTTCGAGGCGATGGGCGGTGCGCCCGCGTTCCTCCGCCTCGCCCATGCCTGGCACGAGCGGGTGATGGCCGACGAGGTGGTGAGCCACGCGTTCAGCCATGGCTTCCGGTCGGATCACACGCCGCGTCTCGCCGCCTACTGGGCCGAAGCACTGGGTGGTCCGACGACGTACACCGATCACTTCGGCGACGAGAGCGCGGTGGTCCGAGCGCACAGCGGAAACGGGCCGCATGCCGAGATGGATCGGCGAGCCATCTCGTGCTTCGACGAGGCGATGAGCGACATCGGCCTCGGCGGCGACGATCCGCTTCGGCAGGTGCTCCACGACTATTTCGCGTGGGCGACGACGACCACGATGTCCCGCTTCGAGGAATCCGCCGCCGATGTGCCCGACGGTTTGCAGATTCCGAAATGGTCGTGGAACGGAGTCGTCGGCGAAGGATCCGCGTGACGGTGTTCGTGCGGCTCGTGGCGGGCACGTCCGGGTCGTAGCGGGCCAGTGGGTCGACGCAGGAGTCAGGTGGAGCGGCCGTGAACGACGATGATGCGGCGCCGAGCGACCAATCGTTCGAAGAGGCATCGAGCACGCAACGGCCCCCGGAGCAACCCGGCTCCGGCGGGATCGGCCGGCGCCCGGCGATTCGCTTCGAGTTGTCGCCGTCTCGTGATCGGACCCTGCTCGACGCGGTGGCGGCCGTCGCACCGGGGATCGGGGTGTTGCGGCACTACCGACGGAGCTGGCTGCGATCCGATGTCTTCGCCGGGATCTCGGTCGTCGCCTACATGGTGCCGCAGGTGATGGCATACACCGCACTCGTCGGCGTGCCACCGGTGGTCGGGCTGTGGACTGCGTTGGCGGCGACCATCGTCTACGCGGTCCTGGGTTCGTCGCGGGTGTTGTCGGTCGGTCCGGAATCGACGATCGCCCTGATGGCCGGTACGGCGATCGTGCCGCTGGCGGCGGGCGATCCCGACCGGGCGGTGGCGTTGGCCGCCGCGTTGAGCCTGATCGTGGGCGGGTGGTGCCTGATCGGCCGACTGGCTCGCCTCGGCGTGATCTCCGATCTGCTCTCCCAGCCGCTCCTGGTCGGCTACCTCGCCGGGGCGGCGGTGCTGATGGTCGTCGGGCAGTTGGGCAAGATGACGGGGACGAGCGTCGAGGGTGACAACCTCGTCGCCCAGCTCCGGTCGTTCGCCGGGGTCGTCGACGACACCGACGCGTTGACCCTCGCGGTGGGCGCCGGGACGCTGGGCTTGTTGCTGCTGGTTCGTGCCGTTCGGCCGCGCTGGCCGGCGACCCTGATCGCCGTCGCCACGGCCACCATCGTGTGTGTCGTGGCCGACTTGGCAGACCACGGCGTCGCGGTGGTCGGCGCAGTCCCGACCGGGCTGCCGACCCCCGGCCTCCCCGACGTGACGTGGGAGGAGTTCCGGACACTGATGCTGGCTGGGCTCGGCATCGCGGTGATCGGCTACAGCGACTGCATGCTCATCGCCCGCGCCTTTCCCGCCCCGATCGAGCAGGGTGAGACGGCGCGCGAGTCGGTCGACCCCCAACAGGAACTCACTGCCCTCGCCGGTGTGCACGCCGCGGCTGGCCTGATGAGCGGCTTCCCGGTGTCGTCGTCGGGATCGCGCACCGCACTGGCGATCGCGGCGCGGGCCCACACCCAGCTCTATTCACTGGTGGCCGCGGCGGTCGTGCTCCTCGTCCTGTTCGTCGCCGGTCCACTGGTCGAGAACCTGCCCCAGGCGTCCCTCGCGGCTGTCGTCTTCTATGCCGCCAGCACCCTCGTCTCGTGGCAGGAAGTCGTGCGACTGGCGCGATTCCGTACCACCGAACTCCTGCTGGCCGTCACCGCCATGCTCGGAACGGTCCTCTTCGGGGTCCTCGTCGGCGTCGGCGTGGCGATCGCGCTCAGCCTGGCCGAGATCCTCCTGCGGCTGGCTCGCCCCCACGAAGGTGTGCTCGGCCGGGTGCCGGGGCTCGCCGGGATGCACGACGTCGACGACTACCCCGACGCCGAGACCCTGCCGGGCCTCGTCGTCTACCGCTACGACGCCCCGCTGTTCTTCGCCAACGTCGCCGACATGCGCCGGCGCGCCCTGCTCGCTGTGGACCAGGAGAACGCGGCCCGCCCGGAGCACCCCGTGCGATGGTTCATCCTCAACGTCGAAGCGAACGTCGAAGTCGACATCACCGCGGCCGACGGTCTGCGCGACCTCCACAGCGACCTCGCCGCCCGAGGTGTCCGCCTCGCCCTGGCGCGGGTCAAGACCGACCTGCGGATCCCGCTCGAGCGGGCCGGGTTGGCCGACCTGATCGGACCGGACATGCTGTTCCCCACCCTCCCCGTCGCCGAAGCGGCCTACCTGTCGTGGGCCACGGCGAACCCCGAGCCCGAATGACGTTGGGAGCATCGATGAAGCATGTGTTGATCGGTCAGGGATCCGGCGCCTCGATGGAGGAGATCATGGCCGTGTATCCAGCGCACAAGGTCCTTGTCGATTCCTTCGTCGCTCGCGGCGAGGTCATCGGCATCGGGCCGTTCGGCGACGGTGGCAACATGGCCATCTTCCGATCGAAGGAAGCAGCCGAGGAGTTCGCTGCGGCGGATCCGTTCATCCGCGAGGGTCTGATCGCGACGTTCGACATCCGGCCGTGGCTCGACGAGATGCTGGTGTAGACGATCACGACTGCCGACCGATGGGGTGGTGCTCTCAGGCCGGTGCCACCCGGGTGGTGACGACCCAGCGATGCTTGCCGATCTTGCGGTCCCGGCGGAATCCCGCCTCTTCGAAGGTGGAGAGGACACCGTGGTAGAGGAAACCCGCGGGCACGTCGCCGGCGGGTTCCGGGTAGCCCTCGACCGTGCCTCCGCCGAGACCGGCGATCAGTTCGAGCGCGCCGGTGAGCGCGGCAGCCGCTACGCCCTGGCGGCGATGGCCCTTGCCGACGAAGCAGCAGGCGATCCGCCAGTCGGGCAGCCCGTCCAGCTGTTTTTCGTACTCCTTGCGGTTCTTGATGCGCGGCACCTCGTCGGGCGGCCCGAACTGGCACCAGCCGACGCAGTCGTCGCCGTCGAAGACGAGGGCTGCGTGCGCCGTCCCGGCTCGCACGCGGTCGAGTTTCTGCTCGCGGTGCGGCTGCGGCGAATCGGCGTGGGTGGATTCCTGGGGATGGAAGCCCATGCACCAGCAGCCGCCGAAGATGCCGCCGTTCGCTTCCACCAGCGTCGCGAACGCATCCCACGTGGACTGGTCGAGTGCCTTGGTCGTGAAGTGGTTGGTCTGCATCGTTCCTCCTGAGCCTCCAGGGGCGTGGGCTGAACACTCCGTCATCACTCCACCCGTACGGGTGAAATCCGGGGGTGCGTCGATGCCCCACCGATACTGTTGCACCGGTCACAGGGTTGAGAGCGCAGCCCTGGATCACGGTGGCATGCCATTGGCAGGAAAGCAGCAATGCGCGAATTCTCCTCGTTGAAGCCGATCGTCCTTACTGGTTGATGATGTCCGGCCGCGTCATCATCCTCGGTGCCGGCGGCTTCATGGGGCGGGCGGTCTGGCGCGCCCTTGCCGAGGATCCGCGATGCAACCACATCGCCGTGCACTTTCGCCGTCCGCCCGAACCCGCGATGCTGACACACGGAGCCGATACGTGGAGCGCGTTGGATCTCGCCGAAGCCACCCCGAAGGCAATCATCGACGTGATCGAGCAGTCGGAAGCTGATGTGGTGGTCAACTGCGCAGGCGCCACTCGCGGCTCCCTCCCCGAGTTACGGTCCGCCAACGTCGAGATCACCGCCAGGGTCAGCGCGGCGCTCACCGCGCTCGGCCATGTACACCTCATCCACCTCGGCTCGGCCGCGGAATACGGGGCGCACCGCACTGGACAGGCCATCACGGAACACACCCCGACGCGGCCGGTCAGCGACTACGGCGTGACCAAGCTCCAAGGGACCAGGCACCTGGTCGCCGCGGGCCGCGCCCGGCGACTGACCGCCACCGTCCTGCGCGTGTTCAACCCGCTCGGTCGAGGTTCGGCTCCGGACACGCCGCTAGGACGTGCCGCACAGGAGATCCACGCGGCGATGCGACGGGGCGACGACACCATCACTCTCCGCAGCCTGGAGTCGTGGCGCGACTACATCGATGCACGCGACGTCGGGGGCGCCGTCGCGGCGGCCGTGCACACCGTTCCGGACGGGGCAACTGTGCTGAACGTGGGTCGCGGTGAAGCGGTGCACACGCGCGATCTCGTCGAGAAGCTGGCGGCGATCGCGGGGTTCAAGGGGCGGATCATCGAATCGGACGACGGCTTGTCGCGGTCCTCACACGTCCCCTGGCAGGCCGCCGACATCAGCGCGACGACGTCGTCGCTCCGCTGGACGCCACGTCACGGCATCGACGCATCCCTCCACGAATTGTGGTCAGGTATTCGGGAAGGAGTCTCCGTATGAACCAGGTTGTTTCGATCGGTCGCCAATCTCGATGAGCCCGGCCGCGTGAGCGGGCTCACCGGCCCGCGTCGGCGGGCCCACGCGTTGTTGATGCGTGTCTACGGGCCGTGGGCGATCCGTCGCGTCCGGCAGCGGCGCTCCTACCGGTGGCGTGGCCTGACCTTGACGGTCCCGACGGGTGTGTTCCATCCCGGGCTGTTCTTCTCGAGCGGCGTGCTGGCGACCGAGATCGAGCAGCGTCGACCGGTCGGGCTGACCGTCCTCGACGTCGGATGTGGGAGCGGCCTGCTGTCGTTGGTCGCGTCCCGCGCGGGCGCGACCGTCGCCGCTGTCGACATCAACCCCGAGGCCGTGCGCGCCACCGCCGCCAACGCCGGCGCCAACGGCCTCGCCGTCGAAGCCCTGGAGTCCGATCTCTTCGCCTCGTTGGCCGGGCGCAGGTTCGATCTGGTGGTGGTCAACCCGCCGTACTTCGCCAAGGATCCCGCCGATGACGCCGAGCGGGCCTGGTTCGCCGGAGCGGATCTCGGCTACTTCGACCAGTTCTTCTCCGGTCTGGGAGACCATCTGGCCGACAGCGGCCATCCCGGCCGGGCGCTGATGGTGCTCAGCGAGGGTTGCGACATGGGCGTGATCACCGCCGCCGCCGAGCGCCATGGTTTCCGCATGGCGGTGTGCGCGCGACATCGGGTGTGGCTCGGTGTCCAGGTCGTGTGGACGATCGACCCGCGAGATCCCGGCGCTTGACGACTCCGCTCCGGACAGATGCCGGGCACGCGGTCCGAAACCCGGAGGCGCTTCGGGAGCGGAAGAGTAATGTCGACGCTGCTGCAACCAATCAGTCCGGTGAGGAGCGGGTCGATGGTCAAGGGGCTGCCGTCGGGAACCGTCACGTTCCTGTTCACCGACATCGAGGGAAGCACGCGGATCCTGCGCGATCTGGGTGACCGCTACAGCGACCTGCTCGATCATCATCACCGCCTCCTGCGCGAGGTCTGGGCACGGCACCACGGTGCGGAGGTCTCCACCGAGGGCGATGCCTTCTTCGTTGCCTTCGACGACGCATCCGATGCGCTCCGCGCCGCAGTGGACGGCCAGCGCGCGCTGGCGGGTGCGGACTGGCCGACCGAGCAGCCGATCCAGGTGCGGATGGGTCTCCACGCCGGTTACGCCCGCCCGGTCGACGACGACTACCGCGCGCTGGCCGTGCACCAGGCGGCGCGGGTCGTCGACGCGGCCAACGGCGGGCAGATCCTCGCCACGACCGAGGTGGTCGAACTCGGCGTCGACGCCCTTCCCGGACTCGTGCTGACCCCACTGGGCCGATACCGCGTCAACGACTTCGACGAGCCGATCGAGCTGTACCGCGTGTCGGCGGCCGACGTCGAGGGCGACTCGCGCCCGCCGCGGGTCCGCCCCGCCGACAGCCACAATCTCGTTCGTCCCATCACCTCGATGGTCAATCGCGTCGCCGAGCAGGCAGAGCTCGCCGAGATGGTTCGACCCGGGACGGTACTGACGATCCTCGGGCCTGGTGGCGCCGGCAAGACGAGACTGTCGATCGAGGTGGGGCTGGCGGTGGTCGAGCGATGGCCCGACGGCGTGTGGTTCGCTGACCTCGCGTCGCTCTCGGCGGGGGAGGTGGTGCCGATGACCCTGGCGCTCGCCGTCAATGCACCGTCGACGCGGGGCAACGATGCGCTGTCCGACGTCGTGGCCCACCTCGCCGATCGCACGATGCTGCTCGTGGTCGACAACTGCGAGCATCTCGTCGACCCCGTCTGTCGAATCGTCTCCGAGCTGCTCGAGCGCTGCCCGCGCCTCGGCGTGCTCGCCACGAGCCGTGTCCCGCTCGGTCTGATCGGTGAGCAGCTCTACCGGCTCGCCCCGCTCCGCGCCAACGACGTCGACTCCGATGCCGTGCAGTTGTTCGTCGAGCGCAGTGGCCTCGGCGACGACGTCGATCTGGACGACGTCGTCAGGCTGTGCCGCGCGATCGACGGCCTTCCACTGGCGATCGAACTCGCCGCCACACGGTCGCACCTCCTGTCGCCCGCCGAGATGACGGAGCGGATGCGCGTCGGTGTCGCCGTCGTCTCCACTCGCGATCCCACCGTGCCCGAACGCCAGCGCAGCCTCGACCGTCTCCTGGACTGGAGCCTCGACCTCCTGAGTCCCGACGAGCTTCGGGTCCTGACCCGCTTGGCGGTGGTCGCCGACGGATTCGACGTGGCACTCGCCGAAGCCGTGGCCGGCGACGAGACCCTGCCGGTCGCCCGTGTGCCGGAACTCGTCTGGTCGCTCATCGACTGCTCACTGGTCGTCCGCGAGGTGGCCGCCGGAAGCTCCCGCTACACGCTGCTGTCGACCGTACGGTCATACGTCGCGGAAGGTGCCGACGAGGCCGAGCTCGACGGTGCGCGGCGTCGGCTCGCCGATGCCCTGCTGGAGCAGCTCGGCCCTCGACGGTCGCTGTCGCTGCACTGGGTGACGCAGCTCGGCGCCGACCTCGAGAACGTCCGGGCGGTCGTGGCCCATCCGGAGACGCCCGACTCCGTCGCTCGGTCGTTGGCGTGGTCGATCGGCCAGTACCACGACGTGACGGCGGCATACCGGTCCGGCATCGACGAGCTCGCCCGCTGTGCGGCGGCGCGCGACGAGCCCGGCCCTGACCTCGTCGCCCTGCTCACGCTGCAGGCCGATCTCCATCTCCGTCTCGGTGAGGCGACCGATGCGCAGCGGCTCGTCGATCGTGCGGCGGCTCTGGCCGAGCGGGTGGGTGTGCCGGACTGGGACGACATGTGCGTGGTGCGCACCAAGGGTGAGCTGGCGCTGCGCTCCAACGATCCGGCGAGTGCGGCGCGCCTCGCGGAAGACGCGCTGCAGACCGGATCGGCGACGCCGCGCGGTGAGGCGCGCCTGTGGAACCTCGCCGCGATCGCCTACGCGTCGATGGGTGACCTCGCCGCTGCGGCACAGGCACTCGACCACTGTCTCACGGCGGAGGAGGCGGCCGGGCTCGTGACGTTCCTCGCCAACACCCATGGCAACTACGCGGAGATGTTGCTGGAGCTCGGCGACCCGGCCGGTGCGGCTCGGCATCAATTGGCTGCACTCGACTCGGCTCGGTCCACCGGCCAGCCGCTCCCCGTGGCGTTCTCCCACATGGTCGCGGCGAGGTTCGCACTCGAGGAGGGAGCCGTCGTCGATGCCGTCGCGCTCCAATCCGCCGCCGATGCGATCCTCGCCCGCGAGGGTTATTCGCTGTACGCCACCGACGAGCAGCAGCGGCTGCTGCTCCTCGAGCAGGCCCGCCAGGTGCTCGGCGCGACGGACTTCGAGCAGGCCAGAACGGCGGGCGAATCCACGCCCGTCGATCAGCTGGCCGACCAGACCGAAGCGATCCTGCGGCGCCGAGCCGCTGCTCCATCGACCACAGGAGGATGACCATGTCCGACGAAGACCCCGAGATCCCGCAGCTCTCGTACCGCGATCGGATCGCCATCCTGCCGGGCGACCCACCGATCGCGTATCGCCCGGGTGTGGTGCTCCTCGACGAGGCCGCCCGTGACGCCATCAGCGCGGACGAGGCCACACCGATCTTCGTGGTGACGGATCCCGACGACGAGGTGATCGGCGACCTACCGTCGTTCGGCCAGTGGTACCGGCTCGAGGGCGTCGAGGACGCTCCGCGTTACGTCGCTGAACTGACCCGGGATGGCCACAACGCCCAGCTCGACATCGTGTACTTCGCGAACGACGTCGATTGTTGCGGCTGCCCGCCGCATCCGGCGCTCACCGCAAATCCGTGGAGCGCAAACCCGTGGTCAGCGAATCCGTGGTCCGCGAATCCGTGGAGTGCCAACCCGTGGTCCGCGAATCCGTGGAGCGCGAATCCATGGTCTGCGAACGCGGAGTCGCTGAACCTCGTGGCGACTCGCAAGGCACCGACGAGTTCGGTGATGCCCGCCCCCGATCGGGTCCTGGCCGTGCGCCCGCTCCCCACGGCTCCGACCCCCGTCATCGGTGTCCTGGACAGCGGGCTCGCCGGTGGGCGGTACAACCAGGACGGAATGCGCCCTGACTTGCTCGGCCTCGACCAGTTGTCGCTCGAGCGAATCAGGGGCCAGTTGGACGTGCCCTCCCTGCCGATCGGGCCGTATCCGGCCGACAACTACCTCGATCCCGTCGCCGGGCACGGCACGTTCATCGCCGGCATCATCGAACAACTCACTCCGGGCTGCACGATGCGCGTGCGCCGTGTCTTCGAGCCGCAGGGGGACGTCACCGTGTCGACGCTGGCGCACCACCTGTGGGTTCTGATGGAGTCGCCCGACCGGCCGACGATCGTCAACCTCTCGTTCGGAGGGACAGGACACGCGGGCGTGCTCGAGAGCCTCATCGACGACTACCACGAACAGCATGGCGTCGTGTTCGTCGGGGCGGCCGGCAACGAGGGGTCGTGCGTCGAGCAGTACCCGGCGGCGCTGCGGTCGGTGATCGGGGTGGCAGCGCTGGGCCCGACGGGCCCGGCTCCGTGGTCCAACTACGGCAAGTGGGTCGACGCGTGCGCACCCGGCACCGACATCGTGAGTTCGTTCTTTGCCGCATTCGACGGTGACACGCCGCCCATCAACGGGCTCGACGCCGACGACTTCACGCAGTGGGCGACGTGGAGCGGCACGTCGTTCGCGGCGCCCGTCGTGGTTGCGGCCCTGGCGCGCGAGATGGTGACCACGGGGTGCACCGCTGGGGAGGCAGTCGATCGGGTCGTGCGCGCTCCGCACCTCGCTCGGCTGCCCAACATGGGAACCATCGTCAACTTCTGAGGCCCCCGCATCCTCGCATCAGAAAATAGTATCCTGTTTAGTTGACGGGCTCATTCTGAATAGGTTACTGTTTTAGCGCAGTGACCCGAGAGCGGCCCGATGGGAGGGAACGCCTGGGCTGATCAAGGGGGATACGAAATGCATGGTTCGAACCGCCGCCGGTTGGTGGCTCTACTCGCTGGAGCGGCGCTCGTCGCCGCCGCCTGCGGGAGCGACGACAACGCCTCGACGGACACGACGGCGGTCACGGAGGCTGCGACCGACACGTCTGCGGCACCCGCCGACACCGCAGCGACCGCGACGGAGCCGGCGGGCACCGCACCGGCCGACACCGAAGCAACCGGCAGCGAGCCCGCCGGAACCGAAGCACCGGCCGATGATCCGCTCGGCACACCGACGGCGGCCACGGGTGATCCCGTCAAGATCGGTCTGATCACCGAGAGCGGGGGCGAGGCCATCAGTTCGCAGTCGCAACTCACGGAGACCGGCGCACAGATCGCCGTCGACTACGTGAACGAATATCGCGGCGGGCTGGCCGGTCAGCCGATCGAGCTCGTCATCTGTGGCAACAAGGCGAGCGCCTCGGGCGCATCCGACTGTGCGAACCAGATGGTCGAGCAAGACGTCGCGGCGGTGGTCTGGCCGTTCACCGGGTTCGGGCCGCAGCAGGTGCCGATCATCACCGGGGCGGGGATCCCGATCATCGCGGTGAGTGGATCGTCCACCGAGGAGCTGACGACGCCGGGTGTGTTCATCATCACCGGCGGTTACGTCGGGACACTGGGCGCGTACGCGCAACACTCGGCGGACAACGCGGTCGAGAAGTTCTCGATGATCACCATCGACGTCCCGTCCGCGACCCAGGCGGCCGAAGGCATCGGCTCGATGGTCTTCGGAAACGCCGGCGTGGACTACTCCGTGGTCAAGGTCGCCCCGGGAACGCCCGACATGACGGCACAGGTCCAGGCCGCCATCAGCGACGGCGCCACCGCCCTCGGTGTCACGGGGGATGTGACGTTCTGCACCTCGTTCTTCCAGGCCTACCAGGCCCTCGCACTGGACGTGCCGAAGTACATCATCCAGCCCTGTGTCGACCCGACCGTGATCGATTCGCTGAGCGACGTGCTCGACGGCTCGATCCTCGCCACCACGGTGGCGACGGACGAGGACACCGACGTGTACGCGGCGATGGTCGACAAGTACGGCGACGGCACCGTCGACCCGAACCCGGCGATCAGCGCGGGAGTGTCGTCGGGCGTCGCCACCATCATGAACCTCTCGAATCTCATGGACGGTGTCGCCGGCCCGATCACGGCGGCGGTCGCCACCGATCAGGCGAAGACGGCCATCGACACCCCGATGTGGCTGTCGGGCGGGCTGACCTTCACCTGCAACGGGACGGCGATCCCGATCCTGCCCAACCTGTGCTCGGCGCAGTTCCAGATCGGCACCGTCGACGCCACCGGCGCCGTCAGCGGACTCGAACCCGTCGACGCCTCGGCCCTGTTCACCACCGGCTGATTCCCCCAAACGGCCATGTGTGACGGTACGGACGAGAGCTGGATGACAGTTCTCGTCCGTGCCGCGCGAAGGGAACGATGACCGACTATTCGAATTTCGCCCTGCTCGGCGTCGGCAACGGCGCCGTGTTCGCCGCGCTGGCCGTTGCGCTCGTGGTCTGCTACCGCAGCTCCGGGGTCGTCAACTTCGCCACCGGCGCGCTGGCCCTGCACGCCGCGTTCACGTTCGCCTTCCTGCGGCGCGGTGAGCTGCTCGTTCCGCTGCCACCATTGCCGAGCACGATCGACGTCGGCGGCCCGGTCCCGTTCGCCCTCGCGATGGTGATCGCCATCGTCATCGAAGGGTTCTTCGGCGTCGCGCTGTGGCTGATCGTCTTCCGACCGCTGCGGCGGGCGACACCGGTGGCCAAGGCGGTCGCCTCGCTGGGCGTGGCCTCCTTGCTGACCGCGTTGATCGCACACAGCGTCGGCTCCTCGCAGATCCTCGTGGCGCCGATCTTCCCCACCGGGCAGACCGCACTGCCGGGCGGCGTCACCGTGCCGACGGACCGGCTCTGGCTCGCCGTCACCATCATCAGCATGGCGCTCGCGCTCGCCGCCGTGTACCGCTTCACCCGCTTCGGCCGGGCGACGCGCGCCGCATCGGAGAGCGAGGTGGGCGCGCTGGTCAGCGGGATCTCACCCGAGCGCATCGCCCTGGCGAACTGGGCCATCAGCGCGATGGTTGCGGGAACGGCCGGCGTGCTCATCGCTCCACTCGTTCCGCTGGTGCCCGGCACCTACACGCTCTTCATCGTGCCCGCACTCGCCGCCGCCGTGCTCGGTCGGTTCTTCGCGTTCGTCCCGGCGATCATCGGCGGCTTCGCCATCGGCATACTGCAGTCGCTCGCCGTCTTCATGCAGACGCGCTTCAGTTGGTTCCCGTCGTCCGGCGTCGCCGAGCTGATCCCGCTGCTGCTCATCCTCGGTGTCCTCGTCGTGCGCGGCAAGCCGTTGCCGACCCGGGGCGCGATCGTCGAGCAGACCCTCGCCCGTGCACCTCGACCGCGCCACGTCGTGATTCCTGCGATCGCCGGATCGTTGGTCGCGCTCGTGTTGCTCGCCGTGCTGGAAGGCAGCTATCGGGCCGCGCTGATCACGACGCTGATCATGGCGCTGATCTCGCTCTCGCTGGTGGTCGTGACCGGCTACTGCGGCCAGATCTCGCTCGCCCAGATGACGTTCGCGGGCGCTGCCGCATTCCTGCTCTCACGGTTCACGAGCTCGTGGAACCTGCCGTTTCCGGTCGCCGTGCTGCTCGCGTCGGCGGTCGCGGCGATCGTCGGCGTCGTCATCGGCCTGCCCGCGCTCCGTATCCGTGGTCTGCTCGTCGGTGTCGTCACGTTGTCGCTCGCCGTGACGGTCGAGGCACTGTGGTTCCGGAACAACGACTACAACGGTGGCACCAACGGCAGCCCCGTCACCGGCCCGACGCTGTTCGGCCTCGACCTCCAGGTCGGCCTCGGACGGGGGTATCCGCGCTTCGAGTTCGGCGTGCTCTGTCTGGCGATGCTGGTGATCGTCGCCCTGCTCGTCGCCTGGTTGCGCACGAGCCGGCTGGGTACGGCGATGCTCGCGGTTCGCGCCAACGAGCGTTCGGCGGCGGCCGCGGGGATCAGCGTGGTGCGCATCAAGCTCGTCGGGTTCGGCATCGGAGCGTTCATCGCCGGTCTCGGCGGATGCCTCCTCGCGTACAAGCAGAGCAACGCCAGCTACGAGACCTTCAGCGCCCTGCCGTCGCTGGCGGTGTTCCTCACCGCCTACCTGGCCGGGATCACCTCGATCGCCGGTGCACTGGTCGCCGGCGTGATCAGCGCCGGGGGCATCATGTTCATCCTCATCGACCGCCAGATCGAGCTCGGCGACTGGTACGCGATCGTGACTGCCGTCCTGTTGATCTTCACCGTGATCCGCAACCCGGAAGGGATCGTCGGCCCGGCCCACGAGAAGATGGCGGCCCGACGGCTCGCTCGCCTCACCGCGCAAGCATCGGCCGCCGCGCCGGTCGAGGAGGCGGCGAACGTGGAGTACGAGTTCGACGCCGAGGCACCTCCTGCCCTGCGGGTGGATTCGGTGACGGTGCGCTACGGCGGGGTCGTCGCCGTGAACGACGCCTCCTTCGACGTCCCCCGCGGAGCGATCGTCGGCCTCATCGGTCCGAACGGCGCCGGAAAGACGACGATGCTCGATGCCATCTGCGGGTTCACGTCGTCGACCGGCGAGATCCAGCTCGGCGACCGGCACATCGAAAGCCTGCCGCCGCATCGGCGCGCCCAACTCGGTCTCGGCCGCACATTCCAGGGTCTCGACCTGTACGAGGACCTGACCGTCGAGGAGAACGTCGCTGTCGGCCAGGCCAAGAACCGTCGGGCCGGTCGCGAGGACGTCCACGCGGTACTGGCGTCGTTGCGGCTGACGGCGCTCGCCGCACGGCCGGTGGGCGAGCTGTCCCAGGGCCAGCGTCAGCTCGTGTCGATCGCGCGGGCGCTCGCCGGACGGCCGGACGTGCTGCTCCTCGACGAGCCCGCTGCCGGCCTCGACACCACCGAGAGCGCATGGCTGGCGACACAGCTGCGGGCGATCCGCGACACCGGGATGACGATCCTGATGATCGATCACGACATGGGCCTCGTGTTGGGCCTGTGCGATCACATCCACGTGTTGGACTTCGGTGCCGTCATCGCCTCGGGAACCGCCGCACAGATCCGCACCGACCCCCGCGTCGCCGCGGCCTACCTCGGCACATCGGTCGAACGCGACAGTGAACTCCTCGAGCCTGCCCTCGCCGCGAACGCCGCTGCGTCGGACGACGGGAGCACGTCGTGAGCACGCTCTTCGGCTGCGAGGACCTGCACGTGGGGTACGGCGCGATCACCGTCGCCCGCCACGTCTCGATGGCGGTCGAACGCTCCGAGATCCTCGCCGTGCTCGGCCCGAACGGTGCGGGCAAGACCTCGCTGATGCTCACGCTGGCCGGGCTCCTGCCTCCGATCTCGGGCACGCTGACGCTCGACGGTCGGCCCATCAAGGGCGGATCCGCTCGACGGCTCAATCAGGCGGGCGTCGTGCTCGTCCCCGACATGCGCGCGCTGTTCACCGCGATGACCACGGTCGAGAACCTCGAAGTGGCGCGCCGTCCGGCGGGGATGTCGATCGAGGAAGTGTTGGAGACGTTTCCGGCGCTCGCCGATCGCACCAAGATCCGCGCCGGCATGCTCTCGGGTGGCGAGCAACAGATGCTGGCGCTCGCCCGGGCGCTCGTGCAGGGCCCGAAGGTGCTGCTCGTCGACGAGATGAGCATGGGGCTGGCACCGATCATCGTCGAGCAGTTGATGGTGAAGTTGCGCGAGATCGCCAACCGGACCGAGGCTGCGGTGATCCTCGTCGAACAGCACGTCCACCTCGCGTTGGAGATCGCCGACCGTGCGCTCGTCCTGGTGCACGGCGAAGCGGCGCTCCAGGGATCCGCTCGGGAGCTGCGTGACGACCCCGCACGTCTCCAGGCGGCGTACCTCGGGGTCGATGCCGCATCCGCTTCGGGCAACTGACCGCGTCCGCCGCAGCGGCGGCACCGTCCGTCAGCTGGTGCGCTCGAATCGCGTCAACGGGTCGTAGTGCCGTCCGGCGAGGGCCCCCGACGACGCCCTCAGCAATTCCTCGTCACGGCCGACCCGGCGGCCGACCACGCGCAGCGCATCGGTCACGGCAATGGTTCCGTCGCGCACGCCGATCGAGAGCTGGCGCCGCCCGGCGCCGACCGACGCCGGCGGCTCGTCGAGGACGGACCCGAGGTCGGCGAGCTCGGCTCGCGCGAAGCCACGACCGTGCCGATCGACGGCGTCGAGATAGCGGATCAGCCGGGCCAGCCCCTTCGTCCGTTGGAGCGCGAACCCGTCGGAGATGCGCGGCACGATCACGTCGCGCAGCTGCTCGAGGGCGATGCCGTACAGCCCGTGCCAGTCGTACTGCTCCTCCTCGGGCACGTCGGTGACCGACATGTCGAGTTCGATTCCCATCGCCGTGCTCAGGCTCTCCACGAGCAGGCGACGGTGGAGTTGTCCGAAGATCAGCCGGGCGCCGGTGTCGCCGCCGTCCGTGTCGCCGCCGTCCGTGTCGTCGCCGCGCGTCTCACCGCCGCGGCCATGTCCCATCGTGGCGATCTTCGCCTCCGCCAGCACCCGGTAGTAGTGGATGCGGTCGAGATCGATCCGGTTGCCGGAGGCCTGCTCGTACTCGCTGAACCGCTCCCCCAGGTCGGGGAAGGGTTCCTGCGTGGAGCGCAGCGACACCCACGCCAGGTCGTCCATCGGATCGCCGGGGTGGGCGAGTTCCCAGTCGACGATCGCCGCCACGCGGTCGTCGGTGAACATGAAGTTGCCGGGGCCGGTGTCGCCCTGGACGAGGACCGGCCGGCCGTCGTACGCCGGGACGTGCTCGCGCAGCCACCGCAGCGCGATGCTCAGTTCGGCGGTCGGGACGCCGCCCCGGAAGGCGATGACGGCGTCCATCTCGTCGAGCTGGCGGCGGACGTGGTCGGCGATCGAGTCGCCGGGTGCCGCCAGGCCCAGCTCGACCACGTCCAGGGCGTGGAGGTCGGCGAGTCGGAGCATGAAGTCCTGTGCGATCGCCGTGGCTCGGCGTGGGTCCTGGATCATCGCGAAGCGTGCGTCGCCGTCGATCACCCCGAGCAGCACCGCCTGGTCCGTCGGATGCAGGCCGAGGAATCGCGCCGTCGGGACGGCTGAGCTGTCGAGGGCGCGGTACACGTCCGCCTCGCGGCGGACCGTCCAGGGTCGCCGGTCGAGCGGGGATCGGAGCGGTCCCAGCGCAGGAACGCCCGCGATTCGCTGGCTGTCGTCGGCGAGTTCGACGAGCCAGCCCTCGTTGCGGCCGCCGCCGGCCTGGCGCGTCGCCGACGTCACGGTCGAGCGCGTGGTCTCTTCGATCCACGCTCGCATGTCGACCGGAAGCGTCGTCGTCACCGGCATGGATCCCCCTCGTGCGCTCGCCCGTAGCGGACGTTGACTGAAATATAGATGACTATTTTAGCAGGGACGCGAGCGTGCTCAGAAGGCGGCCTGGGGGAGTTTCTCGTCGAACACATCGAGCAGTTCGCCCTCGCCCGTCGAGGCGGTCACCCACTGCATCTGCTTCTCCCAGTGGGTGGCCGCCTTGGCGGCGTCGCCGGCTTCGACGTACCCGTACAGCCGCTGGTACGAGCGCACGCGCACGTCGCAGCAACGCCTGGTCAGCTTTATGCGCGCCGATCTTGTACCGCTCGAGGATCAGCGCGTTGAGCAACTGGGACAGCACGGACAGGGTTTCGTTCCCACCGCGCTGGATGAGCGTGACGTGCAGCTCGGCGGCCGCGAGCGCCGAACGCGTCCGCGTCGGCCGCTTCGGCCGCGGCCGACGCCTTGGCGAGCACGGCCCGCAACGCGGCGAGATCCTCGTCGGTGTGGTGGAGCGCGAGCTTGGCGGCAAGGTGGGGTTCGATGAGCACCCGGGCGGCATCGAGGTCCGCGGTGGTCGTCTTGCGCAGCTGCAGCACCACTGCGAGCGGTTCGGCGAGCCGGACGAGGTCGGGCATCGTGACCGTGGCGCCGCCGCCACGTCCCCGCCGGATGTGGATGAGACCCTGGGATTCCAGGATGCGCAGCGCCTCGCGGAGCGTCGTGCGGGCGATGCCGAAGGCCTGGATCAGCTCGTCCTCGGTCGGCAGGCGGTCGCCGACCGCCAACTCGCCGTTGGCGATACGTCGCCGGAAGGTCGCAGCGACCGCCTCACCGGTCTTGCGGCCATTCCGATTGATCTTTTCCTTCGCCATGTCACCTCGTCGAAGCTCGGAGTGTACCGAAGGCGCCGTGTGCGCTCGGCGATCGCTGTGCCCGGTCAGCGGTAGGTGGGTGGGCGGTTGACGCGTGGCTCACCGCGCCGTTCGGCGGCCGACCGGTTGCCGATGTGGGTGTACGCCAGTCCGTTCTGTTTGGCGATGTGCGGTGGCATCTCGAGCGACTCCCAGATCGCGCGGACGGTGCCCTGGATGGCGAGCGGATTGCGGGCCGCGATCTGTCCCGGCGATGTCGGCGGCGCGTTGATGCAGCTCGTCGTTCGGCACGATCTCGCTGACGAGACCGAGGCGCAGTGCCGTCGCGGCGGTGAGGCGTTCCTCGGTCCCCATCAGCGCCCAGCGCAGCACGTCACCGAGCGGGACGCCACGGTGGAGCATCCCGATCGGCTCGAGCGCCGACACGATGCTCGCATTGGCGTGAGGATCGAAGAACGACGCGTCCTCGCTGCAGATGACGATGTCGCTCTCGTTGACGAGGTACTGGCCGCCGCCGGCACACATCCCCTGCACTGCACACACGACCGGCTTCCACACCTTGTGGGATCGCGGGCCGAGGTACACGCCGGGGTCCTCCTGGGTCCAGATGTTCCGGTCGAACCACCACGCACCGTTCTTCACGTCGATGCCGGTGCAGAAGGCGCGCTCCCCGCTGGCCCGCAGCACCGCGACGTGGATGTCGTCGGTGTCGCGCACCGTCGCCCATGCCTCGGCGATCTCGTTGCACATCGTCTCGTCGAACGAGTTCATCTGTTCGGGCCGGTCGAGCGTGATCGTCGCCACGTTGTCGCGGACGTCGAACGTGATGGTCTGCAGCGCCATACAAAATAGGTTACTCATTTCTGTCGACCCGTTGACCGTCGACGGAAAACCGGCCATGCTGGAAACAGAGCACTATTTAATCCATGAGTCCACGAGGGGAACCAGCGATGCCACTGCAGGACGACATGCAACTCATCTCGGTCGACGACCACGTCATCGAGCCACCCGGTGTGTGGCAGGACCGCCTTCCGACGTCGATGCGCGCCGAGGGTCCGCGCATCGTCGAAGGGCCGTCACCGGAGGGCCGGCCACCGTCGGACGTGTGGCTGTACGAAGGCCAGGTGTTCCCGAGCATCGGGCTCAACGCCGTGGCCGGCAAGGACCGCTCCGAGTGGGGGCTCGATCCGACGCGCTACGACGAGATGCTGCCCGGCTGCTACGACCCCGCAGCGCGTGTGGCCGACATGGACCTCGACGGCGTCCAGGCGGGCCTCAACTTCCCGACGTTCCCCCGGTTCGCGGGAACGGTCTTCCTCCAGGGCAAGGATCGCGCCCTGGCGCTCGAGTGCGTCAAGGCGTACAACGACTGGACGCTCGACGAGTGGTGTGCGGCGGCGCCCGACCGGTTGATCCCGTGCATGCTCGTTCCGCTCGACGATCCCGAACTCGCCGCGGCGGAGGTGCGGCGCACCGCCGCCAAGGGCGGCCGGACGGTCACGTTCCCCGAGAACCCGGTGCCGCTCGGCCTGCCGTCGTTCCACTCCGATCACTGGGATCCGTTCTGGGCGGCCGTGCAGGAATGCGAGATGCCCGTGTCGATGCATTTCGGGACATCGGGTCAGGTGACGATGCCGAGCCTCGACGGCCCGATGGCGGTGTGGATCTCGTTGATGGGTACGAACAGCCAGGCGGCATTCGCCGATCTGCTGTTCTCGGAGGTGTTCCACAAGTTCCCGGGCGTCAAGGTCTCGCTCGCCGAAGGTGGCATCGGTTGGATGCCGTGGCTGCTGGAGCGCATCGACTACACGTGGGAGCGCCACAGCGCGTATCAGAACTACAACACGTCAGTACGTCCGTCGGAGTTGGTCCAGGACCACATTTACGGCTGCTTCATCTCCGATCGCACGGGGATCCTGCTGCGCCACGAGATCGGCATCGACCGGATCATGTGGGAGGGCGACTACCCGCACTCCGACTCCCAGTTCCCCGGCTCCCGCAAGCGTGCCGCGGAGGCGTTCGAGGACGTTCCCGACGAGGACGTGCGCCAGATCGTCGAGACGAACGCGCGGCGCATCTTCCGATTCCCCCGGTGAGCGCAAATAGGTTACTATTAATTTCGGCAGCGGGAACCGCTGCCCGTCACCGAGTGACTGGAGGGGCACGTGGTTGGACGCGTCGAGGGAAAGGTCGCACTCATCACGGGTGCCGCACGGGGACAGGGCCGGGCGCACGCCCGGCGGTTGGCGGCGGAGGGCGCCGACATCGTGGCGATCGACATCTGCCGGCAGATCGAGTCGAACCCGTACCCGTTGGCGACGCCCGAGGATCTCGCCGAGACGGCCCGGCTCGTCGAAGCCGAGGGCCGGGCCTGTGTCGCCGTCCAGGCCGACGTGCGCGAGCGTTCGGAGTTGGCGGCCGCGGCCCAGCAGGGCCTCGATCGCCTCGGCCATCTCGACATCGTCGTGGCCAATGCCGGGATCCTGCCGACGGGCGCGAACAAGGGGCCCGAGGCCTTCCTCGACGCCCTCGACGTCGACCTCATCGGTGTGATGAACACCGTCGCGGCGACCGTGCCGTCGTTGCCGGACGGCGCCTCGGTCATCATCACCGGGTCGACCGCCGGCATGATGCCGGGCACCACCGACAACCCGGTGCTCGGGCCTGGTGGAGCGGGGTACGGCTACGCCAAGCGGGCGTTGTTGCCGTACGTCGAGGCGATGGCCCTCCAGCTCGCGCCGAGGTTCATCCGGGTCAACGGGGTCCACCCGACGAACACGAACACCCATCTGCTCCACCACGAGGACCTCTACCGTGTGTTCCGTCCCGACCTCGACGCGCCGACTCGGGCCGACGTCGAGCCGGCGTTCGTGATGTTCCAGGCGATGCCGATCCCGTACATCGAACCGGAGGACATGGCCGACCTCGTGCTCTTCCTCGCCTCCGACGAGTCGAAGTACATCACCGGACACCACATCCGTGTCGACGCCGGCTCGCTGCTCCAGATCCCCGGATCGGCTCGCTGACATGACCACCACGAACGGCGGGGGGTATCCCGGGATGTTGATCGACGGCGAACTCGTCGAGGCCGCCTCCGGGCGGCGCTTCGAACGGCGCAACCCCGCCACCGGGGAGCTCGCCGGCACCGCCCCTGACGGCGGCGTCGAGGACCTCGAACGGGCCGTCGCCGCGGCTCGCCGCGTCGCCGATGCGGGGGAGTGGGCCGCCGACCGCGAGTTCCGCAAGCACTGCCTCGCCCAGCTGCAGCAGGTGTGCCGGGACTACGCCGACACGTGGCGGCACGAGCTCGTCGCCGAGGTCGGCACGCCGGTCATGTGGACGCACATGTTCCAGCTCGACTGGCCGATCGAGCACGCCCTCGGTGCTCCGCTGGCGCTGATGGACTCCTACGAGTGGGAGATCGATCGCGGTGTGCTCGAGGGGGCGAACGGCACGTACCGGCGCACGGTGGTCAAGAACCCGGTCGGGGTGATCGGTGCGATCGTGCCGTGGAACTTCCCGATGGAGATCACGCTGTCGAAGCTCGGGCCGATCATCGCCACGGGCAACACCGTCGTCTTCAAGCCGGCACCCGACACGCCACTCAGCTCCCTCCGCCTCGGCGAGCTGATCACCAGGACCGACATCCCCGCTGGTGTCGTCAACTTCGTGACGTCGTCGGACCATCTGGTCGGCGAGGCGCTCGCCGCGTCACCGCTCGTCGACATGGTCGGCTTCACCGGTTCGACCACCACGGGCAAGCGGGTGATGGAGGTGGCGGCGCGCAACGTCACCAAGGTGTTCCTCGAGCTCGGCGGCAAGTCGGCCACGATCGTGCTCGACGACGCCGACTTCGCCACCACGCTGCCCGGGACCGTCCAGACCTGTGTCCACGCCGGCCAGGGCTGCGCGCTGCCGACCCGACTGCTCATCCCGCGGCGCGCGCTACGACGAAGCGGTCGAGATCGCTCACCGCGGCGTGGTCGCACGTGCCGTACGGCGACCCCACCGATCCGTCGGTGATGGCCGGGCCGCTGATCAGCGAACGCCAGCGCGACCGCGTGCTCGGCTACATCGAGGCCGGCAAGGCCGAAGGTGCCCGCGTCGCCGTCGGCGGCGGCGTGCCCGCCCATCTCGACACCGGCTGGTACGTCGAGCCGACGCTGTTCGTCGACGTCGACAACTCGATGACGATCGCCCAGGAGGAGATCTTCGGACCGGTGCTCGTCGTGATCCCGTACGAGGACGACGACGACGCGGTGCGCATCGCCAACGACTCGATCTACGGGCTCTCGGGAGCGGTCGTCGGCGGCGACGCCGAACGGGCGACCGCGGTCGCCCGCCGGATCCGCACCGGCACGATGAGCGTCAACGGCGCCGGCGGGTACCTGTGCGACCTGCCGTTCGGCGGCTACAAGCAGAGCGGGATCGGCCGTCAGTGGGGGCCCGAGGGCTTCGACGAGATGATGGAATACACCGCGTTCTCGGCGCCGGCCTGACCGGTGCCGAACTCCGAGATGCCGGACAGAGAGGCGAAGCTCCGATGAGCAACCGACCGATGGAGGGCGTCCGCGTCCTCGAAGTTGCGCAGTACACGTTCACCCCCGCGGCAGGAGCCGTGATGGCGGACTGGGGTGCCGACGTGATCAAGGTCGAACACGCCGTCACCGGTGATGCGCAGCGCGGCATCAAGCTCGGCACCGGCGGCGCGGCGGCCGGTTCGTTCCAGCCGCTGATGGAACACCCGAACCGCGGCAAGCGCAGCATCGGGCTGGCGCTGGAGACCGCCGGCGGGCGGGCCGTCCTCGATCGGCTGATCGTCGACAGCGACGTGTTCCTCACCAACTTCCTGCCCGGACCGCGCCAGCGCCTGCGGATCGACGTCGACGACGTCCGTGCGGTGAACCCGACGATCATCTACGCCCGCGGTTCGGCGTTCGGCCCGAAGGGTGACGAGGCCGGAGACGGTGGCTACGACCTCAGCGCCTTCTGGTGTCGGGCCGGGAGCGCGTACGGCGCGACCGCCAGCGACGCACCGAACATCGCCTCGCAGCCTGCCGGCGCCTACGGCGACTCCCTCGGCGGGATGACGATCGCCGGTGGGATCGCCGCCGCGCTGTTCGAGCGCGAGCGCACCGGCCGGCCGAGCGTCGTCGACGTGTCGCTGCTGTCGATGGGAATCTGGGCGACGGCACTCTCGGTGAGCACGACGATGCTGCTCGACGCGGACATGCCCCGTCCGACGCTCGATTCACCGCCGAACAACCCGGTGAACCCGATCATCGGCACGTTCCGCACCGCCGACGGCCGGTTCGTCAACCTGACGATGCTCCAGCCGGGCCGCTACTGGGCCGACGTCTGCCGGCACATCGGCCGCGACGATCTGATCGACGACGACCGCTTCGACTCCGCCGAGAAGCTGATGGCCAACGCCGCCGAGGCGGGCCGGCACGTCGCTGATGCGATCGTGGCCGAGCCGTACGCGTACTGGTTGGAGCGCTTCAGCCACCCTCGAGGGGCAGTGGGCGCCGGTGCAGAGCCCGCGCGAGGTGGCCGCCGATCCGCAGATCGTGGCCAACGGCTACGTGCTGACGGTCGTCGACACCGAAGGACACGAACGACGATTGGTGTCGTCGCCGGTCCAGTTCGACGAGACGCCGTTCGCCATCACGCGGGGACCGCAGTTCGCCGAACACACCGACGAGATCGTCAGCGGGCTCGGCTACTCCGACGACGAACTGATCCAGCTGAAGCTCGACGGGGCCATCACGTGACGGCCGTCTCGCCCAAGGGCCCGCGTTCGCGCCCTGACACGCGAGTGCTGCCGGACCCGACGTGGGAGTCACGATCGTTCTGGGAGGGTGGCGCGAACGGCGAACTGCTCATCCACCGCTGCCACGCCTGCCACCGTTTGTTCCATCCACCGGCCCCGGCGTGTTTCCGCTGCCGCAGTACCGATGTCGCCCCCGAGCCGGTCTCGGGCCTCGCCACCGTGGCCGCCGTGAGCGTGAACGTGCACCAATGGCTGCCCGGATTCGCCCCGCCGTACGCCGTCGCCATCGTCGAACTCGACGACGACCGGACGGTTCGGCTGACCACCAACGTCGTCGACTGCGACCCCTGGGACGTCCACATCGGGATGGCGGTAGCAGTGCGATTCGAGGAGTGGGACGACTCGTGGATCCCGGTCTTCGTGCCGGTGCAGTCGGCAACCGTGCCATGAGCCGGGTCGTCAATCCGCTCGGCGGCAACGCCGTCGTCAGCGGCGCCGGCGTGTCGCAGATCGGCCGGCGGCTCGGCCGCTCGGGGCTGGCACTCACGGTCGAGGCGTGTCTCCGGGCGATCGACGATGCCGGGCTGACCCCCGACGACATCGACGGCGTGGCGTCGTATCCGGGTGCCGCCGGCGGCGGACCAGGGTTCAGCGGCGCCGGCTCGACCCAGCTCCACGACGCACTCGGGCTGCGCACCCGGTGGCACCTCGGCACCGGTGAGACGGCCGGCCAACTCGGGCCGGTGATGGACGCCGCGCTGGCCGTCGCCGCTGGTGTCGTGGACCACGTGGTGTGCTTCCGCTCGGTGTGGGAGTCGACGGCGCAGCAGGGCGGCAGCCGGGCCGACTCGCTCAGCCGCGGCCCGCGGCGCATGGGCGGCATGATGGAGTTCACCGCGCCCTACGGGGCGCTCTCGGCGTCGACCTGGGTGGCGATGCTCGCCAGCCGGTACATGCACGACCACGGTCTGACTCGTGAACAGCTGGCCCAGATCGCCCTGACCTGCCGCCGCCACGCCGCCGGGAATCCCGACGCGGTGTACCGCGACCCGCTCACGATGGACGACTACCTCGAGGCGCGGATGATCTCGACCCCCCTCTGCCTGTACGACTGCGATGTGCCGGCGGACGGTGCGGTGGCCGTCATCGTGTCGCGCCGCGAGGCCGCGGCGGGACTGCCCAGGCCGGCGGTCACGATCGAAGCGTTCGGGGCCGGTCTGTTCGAGCGCCACACCTGGGATCAGCGCGCCGACCTCACCACGATGGCGGCCCACGATGCCGCCCACGCGATGTGGGAGCAGACGACGATCCGGCCCGGCGACGTCGACGTGATGGAGCTGTACGACGGGTTCAGCTACCTGACCCTGCAGTGGATCGAGGCGCTCGGGTTCTGCGAACACGGGCAGGCCGGGCGTTACGTCGAAGGTGGTGAGCGGATCGGTCTCGACGGGGAACGACCGCTCAACACCAACGGCGGCCAGCTGTCCGGTGGCCGGCTGCACGGGTTGGGGTTCCTCTACGAGGCGTGCGTCCAGCTGTGGCGTGAGGGTGGCGACCGTCAGGTCGCCGCCAAGGACGTCGAGGTCGCGGTGGCGGCGGCGGGCGGTGGCCCCATCGCCGGATGTCTGCTCGTCAGTCGGCGTGGGTGACCGTGGCGGCTCCATGGCCGAAGGAACGCACGTGGATCACGTCGATCATCTGCCCCCGTGGCCGGGTCAGCAGGAACACGAACGCGTCCGCCATCCATTCCGCATCCATGCCCGGGCCGGCGACGCGCGTCAGGTAGCCGCTGGCCTCCCACTCGGGATACGCCGCCGCGACCTCGTCGGGCTCGAAGTTGTCACCGAAGCCCGTTCCGGCCACGGACCCCGACGTCAGTCGGCTGACGCGGATCCCGTCGGGCTTGAGCTCGTGGGTCATCTGCCGGGCGAACACCTCGAGGCCGCCCTTCGACGCTCCGTAGAGCACCATCCGGGGGAGGTAGTCATCGACGATCTCCGACGACACGTACACGATGTCGCCGCCGCCCGCGGCCCGCAACAAGGGTGTCGCCGCCCGCGTGGCGTAGACCGGCCCGAGCAGGTTGGCGCCGAAGACCGTGGCGATGTCGTCGTCGGATGCGTCCTCGATGCGCCGGATCCGGGCGACACCGGCGACGTACAGGAGTGCGTCGATCCGTCCGAAGCGATCACCGATCTCGCCGAACGCCCGCCGGACGCTGTCGGGTTCGGCGAGGTCGCACACGATCGGCCACGCGTCGTGACCGACCACGCCGGCGGCCTCGCCGAGACGTTCGGCGCCGCGGGCCAGCATCACCACCTGGGCCCCCTCCGCCGCGCACCGCTGCGCCACCGCGCGTCCCATGCCGGCCGACGCCCCGGCGACGACCACGACGCTGTGCTCCAGGACCCCCATCGGTGCTCCCCACTTGCTCGTCCGATGCCGCTTGCCACGGCCTGCGTAAATAGGTTACCATTTTACGGGCGCCGATCGGAGCGATCCGACACCACTCGACGGAAGGGGACCCGATGACCGACGTCCAGCCGGAACTGCACAACCCGACCGGGTGCCCGGTCGTCGACTACGCCGACCTCAACGTTCCGACGGCGCCGGCAGGCTGGCACTTCGACAACTTCGACGCCAAGCGCGAGGAGGCGCCGATCCACACCGGCGAAGGCGGCGGTCAGCAGTACTTCCTCCTCACCCGCATGGAGGACATCCGCAAGGCGTACCAGAGCACCGATGTGTTCTCGAACTCTGCGGTGACCGTTGCCGACCCCAACCCGGCGTACCGGTGGATCCCGGAGATGCTCGACGGCCACCTCCACACGGCCTGGCGCCAGATGCTGACGCCGCTGTGGTCGCCCGGTTCCGTCGACAGGATGAAGCCGACGCTGCGGCAGCGCTTCGGCGAGGTCCTCGACGAGGTCGTGCCGCGAGGTGAGTGCGACATCGTCACCGACCTCGCGCTCTTGTTCCCGAACGTCATCTTCATGGACCTGATGGGTCTGCCCCGGGCGGACGCCGAGCAGTTCCAGCAGTGGGAGATGGACATCCTGCACGGTGACCGGACGTCCGAGGGCAGCGGCGACCGACGGATGGACGCGATGCTGGCGGTCGTCGGCTACTTCGTCGAGTTGATCGCGCGAGCGCAGGAAGTCACCATCGGACGACCTGCTCAGCTTCGTGCTGGACAAGCAGATCGACGGCGAGGACATTCCCGAGCAGGACCTGCTCGACTTCTGTCTGCTGATGTTCATGGCCGGTCTCGACACGGTGGCGACCCAGATCACGTTCAACTTCTGGCACCTCGCCACGCATCCCGAGGACCGAGCACGGCTGCTCGCCGAACCGGCACTGTGGCCGACGGCGATCGAGGAGTTCCTGCGCTACTACGCGTTCGTCACGCCGTCGCGCAAGGTGCTCCACGACACCGAGATCCTCGGCTGTCCCGTCGCGGCGGGGACGATGGTCCACCTGCCCTTGGTCTCCGCCAACCGCGACCCCCGGGCGTTCGACGATGCCGACAAGGTGATCGTCGACCGCGCAGCTCGAACCGGCACATCGCGTTCGGTGCCGGGCCCGCACCGCTGCCTCGGCGTCAATCTCGCCCGGGAGGAACTCCTCGTCGCCATGACGATGTGGCACGAGCGCGTTCCCGAACTACCGGCTCGCACCCGGTTTCGAGGTCGCCGAGCACGGCGGCCAGGTCGGCATCGGCAGCCTGCAAGCTCGTGTGGGACGTCTGAGCACGCCGGCATGACCGAGCCCCGACGAACTGCCGACCGAGGACACCCCGTTCACGCCCGCGGACGACTGCTATCACCCGCCGGTCTCGGACGACCGCTACCTCGTGGAGACGACCTGGTGGTCGTTCAACGTCCCGGAACTGCGACTCGGTGCCTGGCTGCACAGCCAGTACCACGTCAATCTCGGCACCTGCACGTGGCGGGTGTTCGCCTGGGACCCGAGCGCGTCGGATCCCGACGAGCTCGCCTACTACCGGCTCGTCGAGCAGGCGCCGATGCCTGCCGACCCCGACCTGCGCGACATCACGTTCCCCGACGGCGGTTTCTCGGTGACGATGCTCGAACCGCTGCAGAGGTATCGCATCGCCTACGAGGATGCGAGCCGCGACTTCGCCATCGAGATCGAACACGACAGCGTCCATCCGCCCCACCGGTTCACGCCGGGCCAACCGCCGATGATGTCGAGCCCGCACCTCGACCAACTCGGTCACGTGACGGGCACGCTGACGCTTGCGCGGCGATCGCATCCCGATCGACTGCTACTCGATCCGCGACCGGCACGTGGGGACCGCGCGGCGGCAGCCACGACACGAGCCGCAAGCCCGAGTACCGGCGCGGCGAGTTCCGGGTGCTGCACCCCGGTGGCCCACGCTGGCGTGAGGTCGAGCGCCAACGCGGTCGAGGCCGGATCCAGTACATGTTCGGTCACGCCGACGAGACGACCGGCTTTCTCGGCTTCCTCCGTCCGCAGGACGGTGACGCCGCCGGCTGGTCGCCCGTGCACGTCGGCTGGCTGCTCCAGGACGGCACGTTCGGGCGGCTCGACGCCGATCGCAGCCGCATGCGCGTCTATCGCGACGTCGACACCGGGCTCACCGCGCAGATCGAGGCCGAGCTCGTCGACCGCGACGGGCGCTCGATGCGTGCCGAGGGGACCGCCGTCAGCCGCATCGCCGAACGCACCGCCGGAGGGCATTCGCTGATGCGGTGGGATCTCGGCGACCGCATCGGATGGGGTGAGGATCAGGACGTGTGGCGGGGCGACCACTTCGCCGACCTGCGCGCCGCCCTGCACGCCGTGCGCTGAACGTGCCTACTTCGGTTCGCGCGGGCAGCCCGAGCACCCGTTCACCGAGGAGGTTGCGCTGGATCTGGTGGGTGCCTCCGGCGATGGTGGCCTGGCGCGTGACGTTGAGTCCGTGGCTCGTGACGTCACCGTCAGGATCGGACGGTTCCCAGGCGCAGGCCGGCCGCTCCCAGCAGGTCGGTGATCAGCTCGGCACAGCGCTGCTCGAGCGTGCCCGCCGCCACCTTCATCATCGAGCCCGGCAGCGGGGTGGCCGCCGGCGAGCACGCCCTGCTGGTAGCGGTCGCGGGTCCACTCCAGGATCCGTTCGGCGCTGACGAGCGCGGCGATGTGCTGCCGCACGACGGCATCGTCGCGCCGCCGGCCGCGTCGGCGGCCGTCAGCAGTTGGCGCTGCCGCCGTCCGCCGCCCGAGCCGCCCATGTACCCCGATCGCTCGCCACCGAGCGTTCCCTGCGACACCCCCCACCCCTTGTTCAGCTCACCGAGGATCGACCCGGCGTCGAGCCGGACCGACTCGAGGAACACCTCGTTGAAGTGGCGGCCGCCGGCGATGTCGATCAACGGCCGAACGGTGACGCCGGGCTGTCGTCATCGGCAGGATGAACATCGTGATGCCGGTGTGGGGCTTGGCGGCGTCAGGATCGGTCCGGGCCAGCAGCAGCCCGAACTCGGCATCGGACGCGTACGACGACCAGACCTTCTGACCGTCGACGACCCACTCGTCGCCGTCGCGGACGGCACGGGTGCGCAGCGACACGAGATCGGAACCGGCGTCGGGTTCGGAGAACAGCTGACACCACCGTTCGTCGCCGGCGATGAGCGGTGGGAGGTACCGGCGCTTCTGTTCTTCGGTGCCGGCGGCGAGCAGCGTCGGCGCGGCAAGGTGCATGCCGATGCCGAGCGGGCGCAGCGACGGTGCGTCGAAGCGCGCCAACTCGGTGTCCACGGCCTTGGCGTGCGCCCGGCTGAGGCCCTGGCCGCCGTACTCGGACGGCAGTTGCACCCCGCTGAACCCCGCCCCCGCCAGTTCCCGTTGCAGTCGGCGCGCCGCCTCGACGTCGGCTTCGTGGTCGTGGGTGCGGGCGATGATGTCGACCCGGTCGTCGTCGGCGAGTGGATCACGGAGTGCGTACCGGGCCGCGAGGAACTCGTGCACGGCGGTACGAAATTCCTCGACGTCGATCACGCTCATAAAATAGGTCACTGTTTCCGGTTCGGCAAACCCTGAGGACCTCCGTTCGACAGGAGCGAGCGAAATAGGTTACTGTTTTAGCGATGGACAGTCCGTGGGATCGCCGACTCGGCTTCTGGTGGATCACCGAGGATCAACCCGACGCTCCGGCGATCCTCGAGAGCCCGGACGGTCCCCGGACCTACGGGGAACTGGCCGGCGATGCCCATCAGCTCGTCCACCTGTGGCGCTCGATGGGCATCGAGCCCGGCGACGTGGTGGCCGCCCTGGTCGACAACGGAAACACCCTCATCGAGTGCGCGCTGGCCACGCACGAGGCCGGGCTCCAGTTCACGCCGCTCAACACCCACCTGACGGCCCACGAGCTGACGACGATCATGGATCACTCGGGCTGCAAGGTGCTCGTCGCCGGCGCACGATTCGCACCGTTGCTCGCCGGACTCGACCGCGTCGGGTCGTGGCCGCGTGTGCTGACGGTCGGCGACGTCGACGGCTTCGAGTCGCTCGCGTCGGCCCGCCGCAGCATGCCGAGATCGACGCCCACCGATCGTCGGCCCGGAAGCCTGTTCGTGTACACGTCCGGGACCACCGGACGGCCGAAGGGGATTCGTCGTCCGATCCCGCCGGGTGACCCCGACCTGATCGCCAACGCCAACGCCCTCTTCGGTCGGGCGTTCGACTTCCGCCCGTTCGACGGTCCGATGCTCGTCAGCACCGGCATGTTCCACGGCGGGTCGCACAGCTACTACATGGGCGGTCTCAACGTCGGCCACGCGCTCGTGATCATGGATCGCTTCGAACCCGAGCGCACCTTGCAGCTCATCGAGCGGTACCGCGTCCGCACCGCCTACATGGTGCCGACACAGTTCCACCGCCTTCTGCAGCTGCCGCCCGAAGTGCGCGAGCGCTACGACCACTCGAGTCTCCACTCCGTGGTCCACTCCGCGGCGCCCTGTCCGCCCGAGGTGAAAGCGCAGATGATGGAGTGGTGGGGCCCGGTGATCTGGGAGACCTACGGCGGCATGGAAGGCGCAGCGACGATCGCCAAGCCACACCGCTGGCTCGAGAAGCCGGGAACCGTCGGTCGGTCGATTCGCGGCGTCCGGCTACTGATCCTCGACGACGACGGCAACGAGGTGCCGGCCGGCACCGTTGGCGAGGTCTACATGGAGAACGGCGTCGGGTTCAGCTATCACGACGACCCGGACGAGACCGACCGCGTCCATCGGGGCAAGCAGTTCACGCTCGGCGATCTCGGCCACCTCGACGACGACGGCTACCTGTTCATCGACGGCCGCGCCAAGGACATGATCATCACCGGCGGCACGAACGTGTACCCGGCTGAAATCGAAGCGGCGCTGTTGCTGCATCCCGACATCGTCGACACCGGCGTGTTCGGCGTGCCGGACCAGGACTGGGGCGAGTCGATCGTGGCCGCCGTCCAGCTCCGTCCGGGCGTCGAGCCGAGCGCGGAGACGGAAGCCGCGTTGATCGCGTTCTGTCGCGAGAGGCTCGCCAGTTACAAGTGCCCGCGCCGCTGGGAGTTCCGCGAGGACCTGCCGCGCACGGAGGCCGGGAAGCTCTACAAGCAGCAGCTCCGCGACGAGTTCATCGACACACGAGGGGGAACCATCGAGATGACCGACACCAGCAGACCGACCCACGAGGCGTTCAAGGTCGACGCCGAACTCGAGAAGGAGTTCCAGCAGGCGCTGAGCTACACGCTCGACGACAACGACATCGAGCGGGCCCGGCTGCTGCTCGGTGTCGACGTCACGTCCCGCGCCCGGGAACTGAACTGCGAGGCGACGACCGACTCCCTGCGCAACTGGGCGATGGGCGTCGGCGACGACAATCCGCTCTACACGGACGAGGACTACGGGCGGGCGACGCGCTGGGGGAGCCAGATCGGTCACGGCACCCAGATGGGGCATCTCAAGTCGCCGATGTACGGCGACCCGATCCCCGAGGAGACTCCGCCAGCAGACCAAGAGCCTGTTCCGCGGCATCCACGTCTTCGTGTCCGGCGGGACATGGGACTGGTACCGGCCGCTTGCGACCGGGCGACCGGGTGTTCAGCTTCGCAGGGCGAGGAATCGCTCGACGTGAAGGCGAGCGAATTCGCCGGCCGCTCGGTGATCCAGGTCAACCGCAACGTCATGATCAACCAGGACGGCGACGTGCTCGGCGTGTATCGGATCCTGCGGGTCCTCACCGAGCGCCAGAAGTCGCGCGACAAGGGCAAGTACGCCGACATCGAACCGGCGCACTACACCGACGCCGACTACGAGCGCATCGACGAGATCTACGCCAGCGAACGACCGCGTGGCAACGAGACGCTGCATTGGGAGGACGTCGAGGTCGGCGATGAGCTGCCGCCGATGGTGAAGGGCCCGACGACGGTCACCGAGATGATCGCATTCCACTCGGGCGGGTACGGGTTCGTGCCCTACGGGCTGCGCTCGTCGCGGCTCGGCTACCAGAACCGTCAGCGGATCAAGCCGTTCTACATCAAGAACGGGCAGGGCGTGTGGGACGTCGCGCAGCGGCTGCACTGGGACAGTGACTGGGCCAAGGCGATCGGCAACCCGATGGCGTACGACTACGGGGTGCAGCGACAGTGTTGGTTCTTCCACCACCTGTCCGACTGGGCCGGCGACGATGCTTGCGTGGTGCGCATGGAGGACTCGATCCGTAAGTTCAACTACATGGGCGACACCCAGTTCCTCTCCGGGATCGTGACGGCCAAGCGTGAAGAGGCCGGCCAGCACCTCGTGGACGTCGAGCTCCACATGACCAACCAGCGTGATGTCGAGACGGCATACGGCTCGGCGACCGTCGCACTCACGTCGCGGAGCAACGGACTGCCCCTCTTCCCGACGGTGCCCGACGACCTCCGCCGGCAGGCGTCGGCGATGTTCGCTCGCCACAACGAACTCGCCGCAGAACGGCGACGATCGAGCTGAGTCGACGCCCGTGAACACGTTCCGACCCGGCGCCCACGATGCGGCCCGCGACGCGGTGATCATGGGGGAGTCGGAGGCGCGGCTGTCGTTCGGCGACATCGAGGAGCACAGCCGGCGCTACGCCCACGTCCTGCGGGCCGCGGGGCTGCGCCCGGGCGACCACGTGGCGATCCTGATGGAGAACCACGAGCGTTACCTCGAGGTCTTCTGGGGCGCCCAGCGGATCGGGCTCTCGACGACGCCGATCAACTGGCACCTCAAGGCCGAGGAAGCCGGCTACATCATCGACGACTGCGGCGCGGTCGCGGTCGTGACCTCGGCACGTCTCGCGGCGCTCGCGGAATCGCTCGAGCCGTATCTCGGCAACGTGCGTCTGCGCCTCATGGTCGACGGCACGGCGCCGGGCTGGTCGTCGTACGAGGCGACGATCGGTGAGCATCCGGCCGAACCGATCGTCGACGAGGTCGAGGGGTCGTGGATGTTCTACTCCTCGGGGACGACGGGGCGGCCGAAGGGAATCGTCCCCCGGAAGTCGTCCGAGCCGTTCGGGTCGACCGGAGGCTCACTGGTGCCGTTGATGGTCGGGATGTACGGGTTCACCGCGGCCTCGGTCTACCTCTGCCCCGCCCCGCTCTACCACGCGGCACCATTCGGATGGTCGGCGACCGCCCAGCGCCTCGGGGCGACCGTCGTCGTGATGGAACGGTTCGACGCCGAGCTGACCCTGCAGCTGATCGAGCGTCACCGGATCACGCATGCCCAGTTCGTGCCGACCCACTTCATCCGCATGCTCAAGTTGCCCGACGACGTCCGCCGTCGCTACGACCTGTCGAGCCTGGAGACCGTCATCCACGCCGCGGCACCCTGCCCCGTCGAGGCGAAGCGCCAGATGCTCGACTGGTGGGGGCCGATCATCCACGAGTACTACGCCGGCAGCGAGGGCAACGGCTTCTGCGCGATCGGACCCGAGGAGTGGCTGATGCATCCCGGCTCCGTCGGCCGCCCCTTGAACGCCGCCGTGCACATCATGAGCGACGCCGACGGGGGACATGGCGCTGAACTGCCGCCGGGCGAGGCCGGCCAGATCTGGTTCGAGTCCGACGTGCGTTTCGAGTACCACAACGACCCCGAGAAGACCGCAGGGGCGTTCAACGAGCGCGGATGGAGCACGCTCGGCGACGTCGGCTGTCTCGACGACGACGGTTACCTGTTCCTGACCGACCGCGTCTCGCACATGATCATCGCCGGCGGGGTGAACATCTACCCGCAGGAGATCGAGAACCTGCTGGCGATGCATCCGTCGGTGGCCGATGTCGCGGTGATCGGAGTTCCGAACGCCGACCTCGGCGAAGAGGTCAAGGCGGTCGTCGTGCCCGCAGCCGGGACGACGGCCGACGACCAGCTCGCGCACGCGTTGATCGCCCACTGTCGCCGCCACCTCGCGCACTACAAGTGCCCGGTTTCGATCGACTTCGTCGACGAGCTGCCGCGTCTGCCGACGGGCAAGCTGCTCAAGCGTGAGCTGCGTCAGCAGTACTGGGTCTGACGTTACGCACGCAGTCTCACCGGCAGGCTTCGATAGCCGCGCAACGACGGCGTCGGCTTGAACTGCAGGGCGGAGCGGTCGACGGCGAGTTCGATCTCGTCGAACCGTTGCACGAGAGCCAGCAGGGCCGAGCGGCCTTCGAGGCGAGCCAACTGACTGCCGAGGCAGAAGTGCGGGCCGAACGCGAACGCAAGGTGCTTGTTCGGCGCGCGACCCAGATCGAGTGTGTCGGGATCGGGGAACACCGAGTCGTCCCGATTGGCCGAGATGATCATGCCGAGGACCTTGCTGCCGGCGGGGATCGTGGTGCCGGACAGTTCGACGTCGTCGAGGGTGAAGCGCGGTGCTCCGCACGGCACGGGTGTGTTGTACCGCAGCAGCTCCTCGACGGCGGCGTCGATCAAGCCGGGTTCGGTGCGGAGCCGTTCCAGTTGGTCGGGGTGGTCGAGCAACGAGACGGTGGCGGTGCTGATCAGGTTCGACGTCGTGTCGTGCCCGGCGAGCAGGAGCAACAGGATCATCGCCTGCATCTCGACGTCGTCGAGGCGGTCGCCCTGATCCTGGGCCTCGACGAGCGCCGTGATCAGACGATCATCGGGCGTCCGCCGGCGGTCCTCGGCGAGGCGGGCGAACATCTTGCGCATCTTGCGTGCCGCCGGCAGGGCCTTGACCATGTCGAGTGGCCCGGTGGTGGTGCTCTCGGCGAACTTCTTCAACCACTGGTGGAACTGCTCGGCATCGGCGCCACCGATGCCGAGCATCCGCGAGATGACCTCGAGCGGGATCTGCACGGCGTACTCCTCGACGAGGTCGACCGTGTCCCGACCGGCGATGCGGTCGAGATGCTTGGTCACGACGGCATCGACGTCGTCGGCCATGCTCTGGACGAGTTTCGGGGTGAACGCCCGGTTGACGAGACTGCGCAGGCGGGCGTGCTCCGGATCGTCCTTGAACACCATGCTCTCGGTGAGGAGCTTGAACGTCGTCGGGGCCCACCGCGGAACCGACATCGTGCCGTGCTTGGTCGCATCGCTCGAGAAGACCTTGTCGTTGTGCACCCGGACGACGTCCTCGTAGCGGGTGACGATGTACCCGCCGCCTTTCAGCTGTGCGGGCCATGTGGCCGGCGCGACGGGCCGCGCGGCCCGAAGGTGTTCGTAGATCGGGAACGGGTCATCGAACATGACCGGAGCCAGGAGATCGATCGATTCGTCGATGGACGGTGCGGCGGAGGTCATGTCGAGTCCTTCGATTGGGAACTCTAATAGGTTACTATTTCTTGGTCCTCTCCTCGTCACCGGCCGTTTCAGCGCCGCGCTCGACGGGTACCTCGAGCCGATGGGGAAGCAGACGATCGAGAAGGATCTGCGCGACGCCGGCGTGCGCAAGAAGCGGGCACGGAAGATGGCCGAGGCCGCCAGCCGGGGCCGTTCGGGCGATCGCACGGCGCGCCAGCTCGTCGACCGACAGGCCGCCGCTCTCCGGGACAGCATCTCGGCGGTCGTCCGCCACGCCAAACCCGCCGGCTCGCGGCCGGCGCGCAAGACTTCGGCGCGCAAGTCATCGACGAGCAAGCGCTCGGCGAGCAAATCGGCGGCCAAGCGGTAGTCACGGCTCCTGGAGCGAGAGGGCGGCCTGCACCAGCGCGGCGTGCGTGAGCGCCTGCGGGTAGTTGCCGAGATGGCGGTGGCTGGCCGGATCCATCTCCTCGCCGTACAGCCCGAGTGGACTGGCCAGCGCGACGAGTTCGCTGAACCGCTGCCGGGCTTCCTCGATGCGTCCGGTCACCGCGAGGGCCTGCACGAGCCAGAACGCGCACGGCAGGAACGCTCCCTCGGTGCCCGGAAGGCCGTCGTCGCCGGGTGGGTAGCGGTAGACGAGCGGGCCGCCGGCGCTCAAGTGACGGGCGATGGCGTCGATGGTGCTGCGGACCCGAGGGGAGCCGGTCGGCTCGATGCCGAGGAGCGGGAGCACGAGCACGGCGGCGTCGAGGTCGGTCGAGCCGTAGCTGCGGGTGTAGCTGTCGAGGTCGGGGTCGAAGCCGTGCGCCACGACGTCGGCGGCGATGTCGGCGCGCGCCGTCTCCCAACGTGCGCACTGCCGGGCAGGGGTGCGGTGCGTGGCGGCGATGCGCAACGCCCGGTCGAGGGCGAGCCAGGCCATCAGTTTGGAGTGCACGTGGTGGGCGCCGTCGCCGCGGATCTCCCAGATGCCGGCGTCGGGCGTCGTCCAGCGTTTGACGACCTCGTCGGCGAACCCGCGCATCGCCCGCCACGTCTCCGAGTAGAGGGGATGTCCGGAATCGGCGAGCAGCCAGGCGGCATCGAGGACCCACCCGTACCCGTCGAGCTGATACTGGTCGGCGGCGCCGTTGCCGACCCGAACGGGCCGGCTGTCGGCGTAGCCGGACCAGTGTTCGAGCGTGCGCTCCGGACCGGGATGGCGCCCGTGGATGGTGAACAGAACGGGGAGTCGGGGCCGCTCGAGTCGACTGGCGTGGAGCAGCCAGGCCAGGAACCGTCGCGCCTCGTCGACCTGGCCGGCGCCGACGAAGCTGGCGATGCCGATGCTCGCGTCGCGCGGCCAGGCGAACCGGTAGTCCCAGTTGCGGATGCCGCCGAGGTGTTCCGGCAGTGAGGTCGTCGGCGCGGCGACGGGCGCCCCCGACGGCGAATAGGTCAACAGGCGCAGCGTGAGCAGACTGCGCTCCACCACGTCACGCTGGGGAAGGCCGTGGTCCACGTCGTCGCACCAACGACGCCACCACTGTTCGTCGGCCTCGAGCGCCGTCCACGCCGTTGCCGTGTCGACGTACACGAGTGGCTCCCGCTCGGCGACGGCGAGGACGACCGTCAGCGGGTTCGCCGGGAGTGATGACGACAGTCGTCGGCCGGCCAGGGCTCACCGGCAGTGGCGGTGAACAGCGCAGGGCGATCGCCGTCGCTCCCCATTCGCACACCAGGACGTCGCCACGGTACTGCGGGCGAGCTCTGCCGAACCGCTCGCCGAAGCGAGGGTCGAAGTCGATCTCGGCTTCCACCGGTCCGTCCTCCGCGGTCAGCCGCCGAACGAGCAGCGTCGTCGGCAGCAGCGTGCCGGCGACGTTGGCGATCATCGCTTCGTGGAGCGTCAGCCGGCCGCCATCGGTGCGCCACGTCGTCTCCAGGCTGGCGGTCCCCGGGCGGTATCGCCGCACGACGACGGTCGCCTCGCCCACCGGACCCAACCGGAACGTCCCGGCCTCCGACCCTCCGACGAGTCGGCCGAACAGCGTCGGGCCGTCGAAGCGGGGCACGCACATCCAGTCGATGGCACCGTCGGACGAGACCAGCGCGGCGGTCCGTGTGTCGCCGATCAGGCCGTAGTCCTCGATGGGTCGCGGCACCTCAGCGCGCCCCGAGGAGCACGCCGAGGGCGACGCCGTAGACGAGGTGGGCGACGATGGCCACGGCCGGGGTCCGGCGTCCGTAGTTGAGGCCGGCCAGTCCCGGTGGCTCCAACATTGCCGTCGTCGTCGGCCCGGCCCGCTCGGAGGCGATGCGGGGATGGACACCGGGGAGCAGCGGGACCAGCACGGTCAGCGCGATCGGCCACGTGCAACAGACCGAACAGCCCGCCGAGCCACCATGTGGCTTCGTCGAGGAGGGCGAAGGCGGCGGCGTACCCGAGCGCGAAGCCGAGCCCGATCGCCAGGTGGATGAAGAATCCGGCGACGCGGGCCCGATCGGGATCGGCGGTGACGATGGTGCCGAGCAGCAACGGCAGGTCCAAGCGGGTGAGCCCGGCCATCTGCGCGGCGACCATCACCACGGTGAGCGCGGCGGTGGCGACGAGTCCGAACAGCGCCCAGCCGGCCCAGTCCATCTCAGCGGGCGGCGGTCAACGTGGATCGAGCACGACGACGGGGATCTCGCGGGTGGTCGCCTGCGCGTACTCGTCGAAGTTCGGCATCGCGTCCGCCTGGGCGCGGAACAAGCGTGCCCGCTCGTCGCCTTCGGCGACCCGCGCCCGCACCGGAATCGTCTCCGCGCCGACCTCGATGGTGATGTCGGGGTTGGCGATCAGGTTGCGGAACCACTGCGGGTCCTCCGGCGCACCACCCTTGGAGGCGATCACCACGTAGCTGTCGCCGTCGCGGGTGTACACCAGCGGCGAGGTGTACTCGGCTCCGGTGCGCGCTCCCCGGTGGTTGACGAGGATCATCGGGGCGCCGGCGAACGGGCCTCCCACGACGCCGTCGTTCTCGCGGAACTCGGTGATGATGCCGCGATTGAACTCATTGAAATCGGTCATGTACAGGGGCTCCCTCGAAGGCGAACGGTCACGGCGAGTCTTCCACGCCGGCGCCGTTGACGTGCTTCTCGATGGCGGCCGCGACCTGATCGGGTTGCTCGATCGGCGCCATGTGGCCGGCGCGGGCGACGGTGACGAGATCCGCGGTCGGCACCAGTTCGATCCAGCGCTCGGCGTAGACCGGCGGGATGAGCTTGTCGCTCTCGCCCCACACGAGCAGCGTCGGCGCCGAGAGCCGGTAGATGCGCTTGGACAGTCGCCGATTCGGGATCGGGAACAGCAGCTTGCCGGCCGTGCCGAGCTGGCGGGCGTTGCGGATGTAGAACTCGACGAGCGCTTCGGGGTTGCTGAAGTCGGCGCCGCCGGTCAGTGCGCCCGCGCCGGCGGCAGGGTCGTGGAACAGGAGGGCGGGGAGGTCGAACGGCAAGGTGGCAAAGATGTCCGGGATCGGATGCTCGTCGATCCACATGCCGGCCGGCGCGAGGAGCGAGAGCGAGCGGGCGCGTCGGTTGTCGACCGACGCCATCTCGGCGGCGATCATCCCGCCCATCGAGTGACCGACGAGATGCGGTCGGTCGAGGCCGAGCGCATCCGCGCAGTCCCAGCCGTGCAGGGTGAAGTCGAGCATGTCCTCGAGCAACTCCTCACCGACCGACTCGCCGTAACCGGGAAGTTCGGGTGCATGCACGGTGAACGACTCGGCGAGGCGGAGCAGGAACGGATCCTCGGCGCCGAGCAGACCGCCGGCGCCGTGCAGGAACAGCAGATCGGGGCCCGCCCCACCCTGGTACACGTGCACCGACGTGCCCTTGGCCGTGTCGATCTGGACGGCGTCGAGGGCGCTCACGTCGCCAGCTCCGAACGGGCCCGGCCGCCGACCGTGTCGAGCGGGTCGAGCCGGGTGTCGAGGGGCTTGCACCACCAGCGGTCGTCGTGTTCGTACTCGGGCCACATGTTCCGCAGGTGTGGCATCACCTTGTCGGCGAAGAGTTGCGTCGAGTAGCGGGTCTTCCAGTCGGGCATGTTGCCGACGTGGAAGAGGCCGAACACCGTGCCGATGCGGAGGTTGGTGATCATGTCCTCCATGCGCTCACGCACGGTGTCGGGTGAGCCGGCGATCACGTGGCCGCCCTCCACGAGGTCCTTCCACGTGAGCGACGAGAACTGTCGTTGCGCGGCGGCCGTGAGCTGGCTCAGCGCGCCCGCCTTGAGCGTGTTGATCGTGCGGTAGCCGGGAGCATCGGCGAACCCGGGATACACGTGGAGACACCGGTTGTAGAAGTAGAGGACGTGCTCGGCGTAGAGCTCCTCGGCCTCCGCGTCGGTGTCGGCGACGCAGATCGTCTGGGCGAACGCGGCGCGGTACGGGGACTCGTCGACACCATGGTGCGCCACACGGTCCCAGTAGCCGTCGAGCAACGCCTTGCCGGCGAGGTAGCCGCCGAAGGAGAGGAACGAATAGTTGTACTCGTGCTCGACGCAGAAGTCCCACGTCTCGATCGAGCCGCCGCCCGGAATGTAGATCGGGGGGTGCGGCTTCTGGATCGGCTTCGGCCAGCAGTTGACGTAGCGCAGCTGGTTGTACTTCCCGTCGAACGCGAACGGTTCCGTCTCCCGCCACGCCCGCATGATCAGCTCGTGGTTCTCCGCGTACCTGTCGCGGGTGAGCGCCGGGATCTGGCCGTAGCAGTAGTTCGTGTCCATCGACGTCCCGACCGGGAAGCCGGCGATCAACCGGCCCCCCGAGATCACGTCGAGCATCGCGAATTCCTCGGCCACCCGGATCGGCGGGTTGTACAGCGCGATCGAGTTGCCGATCACACAGATCGCCGCCTTCGACGTCCGGCGGGCGAGACCGGCGGCGATGATGTTGGGCGAGGGCATCAGGCCGTAGCCGTTCTGATGGTGCTCGTTGACGCCGATGCCGTCGTAGCCCAACGAGTCCGCGAACTCGAGCTGGTCCATGTACTCGTGGTACACGCGATGGCCTTCGACCGGGTCGTACAACGCCTGGTCGATGTCGACCCACACCGAATGATGCTTCTCGCGGAAGTCGTCCGGCATGTGCGGCCATGGCATGAGGTTGAACCACACGAACTTCAAGGACCCCTCCCCCCAGATCGTGACCCCTCCGGGTCACGTCCTGCCTGTCTAGCAAACGGCGCGAGCCGTGCAGCAGTCGCTCCGGTCGCGAGCCGGAGTTCCGATGTCGTACGATCCCTCCACCGGCGACGCCGGTGACACATTGGGCGAACTGCAACCCCGCCGTCGTGCGGGTGTCGTGGACGGCGAACACTCGGGGGTGGACATGGGCAGTGAAAACGTCACGTGGGAGGCGCCGGGCCCCGGCCCGTGGTTGCAGGACCGTGCCCATCTGCCTTCGGCGGTGACGCCGCTGATGCAGTCGGCGTACCCGCCCGGAATGCAGCGTGGCTTCACCGACACCTTGGCGCCGTGGGGGGCCCTGCTCGACACGATGAACGTCGTGTACGTCAACGGATTCGCGTACATGCAGCCGGTTCCGTTCGATGCACCAGGACCCGACGGTGAGCGATCACCCGAGTACCTCGGCGCCGAGATCGGCCGACGCACGGGGCTCGCCGCGGCGGCGTTCGAGCAGCGGATCTGGCGCGAGGTGGTACAGCGTTGGGACGACGAGTTCAAGCCGGCGGCGATCGCGCGGCACCGTGCGTTGGCCGAGATCGACCTCGCCGCGCTCGATGACGACGAGCTGCTCGATCAGCTGCGCCAGCGGACCCAGTGGCTGACCGACATGGCGTACCAGCACCATCGGTTCAACGCCACGGCGATGCTGCCGATCGGCGACTTCATTCTCCACGCCGTGGCCTGGACCGGCGGCGCACCGGTGCCGATGTTCGCCGTGTACGACGGGTGGTCGCCGGTGTCCGGCGTGGTGCCACCCGATCTCGCTCCGTCGGTCGACGCCGTGCAGGCCGACCCGGCGGCGCAGGCGCTGCTCACCGGCGACGCACCCCCCGACGAACGGTTGGCCGAGCTGTGCCGTCGGATCCCCGCGGTCGCGGAATACCTCGCCGGCAGCGGGTTCCGGCTGGCGGCCGGCTTCGACCTCACGAACCCGACGATCGGCGAGCGTCCCGACATCCTCCTCGACCGGATCCGCAGCAGCCTCGACCACGACCGCGACGCGGCGAAGCGCCGCGCCGAGCAGGTTGCCGACGATCTGCGGGCCCAGGTGCCCGCCGAACACCGCGAGGAGTTCGACGACCTCCTCACGGAATCGCGTCTCGTCTACCGTCTTCGCGACGAACGTGGGTTGTACAGCGACTCCGCGGCGGCCGGCCTGCTGCGTCTCGCCCTGATCGAGCTCGGGCGCCGCCTGTTCGCGCGCGGTCGCATCAACTTCCAGTACGACGCGCTGGACCTGCGGGCCGAGGAACTGGCCGCCGTGCTCGACGGCTCACCGGAACCGACCGCGGACGAGCTCTCGGCCCGGGTCGCGCAGCGCAAGGCCGCGAGTCGCGAGGGCGCTCCGCCACTGCTCGGGCCTCCGCCGCCCGAGCCACCACCGGTCGACCAACTGCCGCCGCCGCTGGCGCGGGTGATGTCGGCGCTCGGGTTCTACATCGACGGGGTGCTCGGCGACGTCCAGACGCCGATCGGCGACGCCAACGTCGTCGTCGGCATCGGCGGCAGCGGGGGCGTCTACGAAGGTCCTGCCCGGCTGGTGCGGAACTTCGACGACCTCTTCGACCTGCAGGAGGGCGACGTGCTGGTCACCTCGGCGACCGGCGAGGCGTTCAACGCGTTCCTGTCGCTGCTCGGTGCGGCGGTGACCGATCACGGCAGCTTCGCCTCGCACGCCGCGATCATGGGCCGCGAGATGGGCTTTCCTGCCGTCGTCGGCACCGTCGACGCGACGAGCAGGATCGCCAGCGGCGTCCAGGTTCGAGTCGATGGCGACAACGGCACCGTGACCATCCTCGGCGCCTGACACGCGCCGCCGCGTAGGGTGCGGGTGTGGCCATCGCGAGTCCGCTCACGGTTCGACTCGGCGTTGCCCTCCCCATCGTCCAAGCCCCGATGGCGGGCGCCAGCGGGGTCGACCTGGCGGTGGCGGTCGCCCGCGCCGGCGGGCTCGGTTCGCTGCCCGCGGCGATGCTGACCGGTGATCGGGCCGTGGAGCAGGTGGAGGAATTCCGACTCGCCGCGAACGCACCGGTCAACCTGAACTTCTTCTGTCATCGCGCACCGGAGGTCTCGCGCCGCGAGCTGGACGGGTGGACCGCGGCCGTGGCGCGATTCGACGAGGAACTGGGCATCGACCGCACCACTGCGGGAGCGGGGGCGGCACGGAACCCCTTCGACGAGGACGCGTGCCGCGTCGTCGAACGCTGCCGTCCGGAAGTGGTCAGCTTCCACTTCGGGCTCCCGGACGCCAGGTTCGTGGAGCGGGTCCGCGCCACCGGTGCGGTCGTCATGTCGTCGGCGACGACGGTGGCCGAAGCGGTCTGGCTGGAGGCCCACGGCTGTGACGTCGTGATCGCCCAGGGGGCGGAGGCCGGAGGGCACCGCGGGATGTTCCTCACCGACGACGTCGCGGCGCAGCCGGGCACGATCGCCCTCGTGCCGAGGGTCGTCGACGCGGTGGACGTGCCGGTGATCGCGGCGGGCGGGATCGCCGACGGTCGCGGCGTGGCGGCCGCGTTCGTGCTCGGCGCGTCGGCGGCCCAGATCGGTACGGCCTACCTGCTGTGTCCCGAGGCGTTGACCACCCCGGTCCATCGGCGGGCGCTCACCGGGGGGAGCGTGGACGACACCGTGCTGACCAACGTGTTCACCGGGCGGCCGGCGCGCGGGCGCCGCAACCGATTCGTCGACGAGGTCGGGCCGCTGGCGCGACAGGCACCGCCGTTTCCCACCGCGGCCGGCGCCGTCGCGCCGCTTCGGCAGGCCGCCGAAGCGCGCGGATCAGGCGATTTCTCTCCGCTGTGGTCGGGTCAGGCCGGCGCGCCGACGGCGGACGTCTCGGCCGAGGACCTGACCCGCCGATTCATGGACGAAGCCGACGCCGCGCTCGGCGAGGCGGCCGGATAGCGGCACGTCATGGTCCGGCTGCGGGCGGGAGATCCATCTCGGCGCGAGTCTCGACGAGCGCCGTGGTCGGCACCGTGATGAAGCCTCGCTCCGGCCGGTCGAGATCGAAGGAGACGAACAGGATCACGATCACGAAGGCGGCAGCGATCAGCGCCGTGGCCTCGCTGCGGCCGAGCAGCGCCAAGTAGGCAGCGAGCACGCCGATGGCGATGGCGCTACCGAACACCTGGAGCAACATCACGGGCGTGGGCACGATGTTGCGCAGCGATGCGATCCGGTCGGCGTGGGTGTCGATCATTTCGTTCAATGTCGGGATGTACGTCAAAGGGCCCGTACCCGGTCGCGTCGGCGTCGACGGCCCGTCCCGCCTCGGTCCAGAGTTGGCGCTGCAGGCCGTCGAACTTGGCGAGATCGGTGTCGAACTGATCGGTGAACGGCACCTCGCCGGCCAGGGCGATGGCGACGTCCCCATAGCTCATGAGCAGCTCGAGCGAGTCCGATCGCATCGGCTCGGGGAGCAGCTGGGCGCGGAGGTAGGTCGTCCCGATGGTGTCGGCCTCCTGCACGACCAGTGCGCGACGCGACTCGTACCGACCGACCGCCATCGTGAGACCGAAGGCCAGCAGGAGCCCGACGAGGCCGAGCAGCGCCCCTTGCACGACGCCGACCGGCTCGCTGCTGACGTTCGGCCGATCTCGGAGCAGGCGCCCCGCGATGATCCCGACGACGGCGCTGCCGCCGATGATGACCACGAGGAGCGCGGCGAGCCAGAAGGTGGCGAGGTCGAAGAAGAACACGAAGCCGTCATCATGGCATCCTCGAATCGATCGCCGACTCCACCGCGGCGACCGTGCCGTCGATGTCGCCGATGCGCACGTCGACGCGGCGCGCGAAATGGCGGCCCTGCAGCAACGCCGCGAAATCGTCGTACATCGTCGCCAACGCCTTCGGACCTCCGGCGTGCTCCACCGCTTCCGCCGCGTCGCGATGTGCCGTCGTGGCGGGCGATCGGCTCCGGCGTTCGAAGGCCGCGATGGCATCGGCACGGCTGAGCAGCAGGGCGATCTCGACGAAGCGGGCACCGGCGGTGGCGGCCGTCTCCGCGAGCTCGTCGATGAAGTCGGCCCGGGCGAGGAACTGGGGCACGATCACGTCGTTGCCCGCGCCGAGATGCTCGAGCGCCATCGTCAGCGCGAGTCGACGCGCCGCGATGCCGGCGTCGGCCGGCCGGGCCTTCCAGTCGCCGAGGAGTGCACGGATGACATCGATGTCGAGGTTCAGGGCCAGCGGGCGGCGGGCGATGAGGTGAGCGGCAATCGTCGACTTGCCGCTCGCCGGTGGTCCGTTCAGCAACACCAGGATCGGCACCGCATCACCCTACGATCGTGAATCCGCCGACCCGGCCCGGGCGTTTCCAACTCGACGTCGACGCACCACTACGTTCGGATGACCGACCGGAGCGACGATTGCAGAGGGTGCAGATGCTGGATTGGACAGACGAACACGCACAGATGCGGGCCGCCGTGCGCGACTTCGTCGACCGCAACGTGGCTCCGCTGCGGGAGGAGCTCGAGCACGGGGACCTTCCGCCGTACGACATCCTGCGCTCCTACGTGCGGACGTTCGGGATCGACGAACTGGCGCTCGAACGGCTCGATCGCGAAACGAATGGCGGCCCGCCGTTCACCGACGAGGAGCGCTACGAACGCGCCGTCCTCACGCTGATGCCGATGATCGAGTTCTGCCGGCACTGTCCCGGCCTCGTCACGGCGATGGGCGTGTCGATGAACCTGGCGGGCAACGCCGTCAAGCGGGGAACGCCCGACCAGCGTGAGCGCTGGGCCAAGGACCTGCTGACCCTGAACAAGGTGGGGGCGTGGGCGATCACGGAACCCGACAGCGGCTCCGATGCGTTCGGTGGGATGCGCTCGACCGCCGTGCGCGACGGCGACGAGTTCGTGCTCAACGGATCGAAGACGTTCATCACCAACGGTCCGTTCGCCGACACCACCGTGTTCATCTGCAAGCTCGACGACGGGGTGACGGCGCCGCGCGAGCGCAAGGTGCTGTCGTTCGTCCTCGACCGGGGAATGCCGGGCTTCGAACAGACACCGCCACTGCGCAAGATGGGCCTCCACTCGTCGCCGACCGGCCAGCTGTTCCTCACCGACGTGCGCGTCGGCATCGATCGGCTGATCGGCGGCACAGCCACCCTCGACCCGGCCGACAAGCCGTCCGCGGACCGTCCTCCATCGAACAGAACCGGCGACGCGCGAGCCGCGGCGCGGGCCACGTTCGCGTCGGAGCGGGCGAGCGTCGCGGCGATGGCGCTCGGGATCATCGAGCAGTGCCTCGACGTCGCCGTCGACTACGCCCGCACTCGGGTGCAGTTCGGCAAGACGATCGGCGAGTTCCAGTTGATCCAGTCGAAGCTCGCCGGCATGGAGGTGGCGCGCGTGAACGTGCGCAACATGCTGTTCCGGTATCTCGAGACGACCCGGGCCGGTGGCACGCTCTCGTTCGCCGAGGCGTCGGCGATCAAGTTGTACTCGGCACGGTCGGCGACCGAGGTCGCCCTCGACGCGGTGCAGGTCCTCGGCGGCAACGGGTACATGACCGAGTTCCACGTCGAGCAACTGGCGCGGGACGCCAAGGTCCTGCAGATCTACGCCGGTACCGACGAACTGCAGATCACCGCCATCGCCAAGGACCTGCTGCGCGGCAACTGAACGTCAGCGCGGGCGGTCGCCGATCACCGTCGCCCGCATCATGCGGCGCACCGCGGGGAAGTAGTCCTGGATCGCGTAGTGCTGCGTGGAGCGGTTGTCCCAGATGACGAGGGTGTTCGGCTCCCAGTGCAGACGCATCTGGTACTCCGGGATCGTCGCCTGTCGCAGGAGGTAGTGGAGCAGGTCCATCTCGGCGAGCTTGAACTCGGCTCCGAAGCGGGGGTCGCCGGCGGTGGCGTAGTTGGCGAGATGGGTGGTGAAGGCCTCGTTGACGTACAGGATCTTCTCGCCGCTCTCGGGGTGGGTGCGCACGACCGGGTGGACCACGGGCGGGAACAGGTCGCGGTTGGCGGCGCGTTGTTCGGGTGTCATGCGCGGCCCGAACGCCGGCATCAGGTCGTGGACCGCCTCGAGCAGGGCGAGCTTCGGCTGCAACGACTCCGGCAGGTTCTCGTAGGCGAGGGCCATGTTCACCCAGATGGTGTCGCCGCCCGCGGTCGGGCACTCGACACAGCGCAGCAGCGATGCCATCGACGGCGTCTGCCGCCAGGACACGTCGCTGTGGAAGATGTTCTCGCTCGCCTTGCTCGCCGCGGTCCCGCCGAGCAGTACGAGTTCGGGGTGGTCGGGATGCTGGGGGAAGACCGGGTGCACCTCGAGTTCGCCGAAACGGCGGGCGAGGCGGACGTGCGCCGCGGGCGAGATGTCCTGGTCGCGGAACACGAGCACCTTGTGACGCACCAGGGCCTGACGCAGGGCGGCCACGGTGTCGTCGTCCAGCGTGTCGTCGAGGTCGATCGCGCTCACGTCTGCGCCGATGTTCGGCGTGATCGGGGTGAGCTCGAACGGAGCGTGCGGCGGGGCGAGTGGCGGGGGTGGGGGCGAGGGCGGTGGGCATGATTCTCCTGGTCAGTCGGAACGGTGACCCCATCATCCGCCCGGAACCGTCATGTGTCCAGTGCATTCTGTTCATCGTCTCCATGCACAGATGGCATGATGGTCCGATGGACCTGCACCGCCTCCGGCACCTCATGGCCGTCGCCGAGCACGGCAACTTCGGCCGCGCCGCGGCTGCGTCGTACATCACCCAACCGGCGCTGTCGCGCAGCATCCAGGCGTTGGAGGCCGAGGTCGGTGCGCCGCTGTTCGACCGCCGGCCGACCGGCGTCGAGCCCACCGACATGGGGCGACTCCTGCTTCGACACGCCCGAGCCCTCGACGCGGGAGCGCGCGATCTCGACCGGGAGATCCGTCTGGCCAAAGGACTGGAGCTCGGTGAGCTGCGCATCGGCGTCGGACCGTGGGGTGGCGCCGCGCTGGTCACTCCCGTGATCGGTCGCCTCCATTCACGCCATCCTCGGCTTCGACTGCGCGTCGTCGTCGCACCGTGGCGCGAACTCCCCGGGCGTCTGACGGCGCGCGAGGTCGACATCGTGGTCGGCGCGCTGGGGGAGATCGAACCATTGGAGGAGTTCGCGATCGACGGCCTGTCCGACCACGACGTGGTCGTCGTCGGACGCCACGGACATCCGCTGACCGACACTGCCGACGTGACCGTGAGCGATCTGCTCTCCTTCCCGCTCGTCGGGCCGGGGATGGACGCCGAGGCCGCCGACGTCCTCCTCGGACTGGTCGGCTCGGCCGGCATCGCTGGTGCCCCGCCGCCGACGACTGCGGACCTGCTCGCCATCGAGTGCGACAGTTCCGACGTCCTCAAGCGGCTGCTCGTGGAAACCGATGCGCTGACGTTCATGCCTCGCTTCCTCGTCGATGACGAAGTGCGTGACGGTCGACTGGCGGTCGTCGCCGGGTTCGATCTCGGACTGCGTGTCCGTTTCGGTGCGGCGTGGGTTCGTGGCCGCACGTTGGGAGGTGCCGGTGCCGCATTCGTCGATCTACTCCGGACGCACAACCAGGCGGCGTCGATGCCTGCCGACCGATGATTGCGACGTCCGGGTGACGGGTAGGGCACGGCCCATGACGTCACAACCCAACCAACCCGGTTCCGACGAAGCCGATCCGGAAAAGGAAACCACCCCCGCCGGCGTGACCCGGGACCTCGAGCGCAAAGCCGACGAACTCGGCGCCACCACCGGACCCCCTGAGAAGGATTCGGCCGACAAGGATTCGGCTGGCAAGGATTCCGCCGCGGAGGATCCCGACAGCCCGGGCGCGACGATCGACGAGCCGAAGGTGGCCGAACCGAACGAGCCCGGATGACGGCCTGACAACACGCAGGGCTACGGTGAGCGGATGCCCAGTGACCTCGTCCTGAAGTCGATGAACCACGTCCACCGCACGGTGCTCACGCTGACGGGGGGCCGGTTGGGATGGAGCGCGGGATCGATGCCGGTGCTGGAGCTGACGACGAAAGGACGCAAGAGCGGGCAGAAGCGGTCCGTGATGCTCACGTCGCCGCTGCAGGAGGACGACACCATCGTCGTGGTGGCCTCCAGGGGTGGTGACGACGTGCATCCGGCGTGGTTCCTCAACCTCCAGGCCGACCCCGACGTCGAGGTGTCGCTCAAGGGGGCGCCGGCGGAGCCGATGACGGCCCGTGTCGCCAACGCCGAGGAACGCGCTCGACTCTGGCCGCGAGTGGCGGCCGACTACAAGAACTACGCGCAGTACCAGAAGAAGACCGACCGAGAGATCCCGCTGGTGCTGCTCAGTCCGCGCCGTGTCGTCGTCGATGAGTCTGGATGCCTTCGCCGCGTTGGTGGCGCTCGACCACGGGCTCAGCACCGTGGCGATACGGCGCAGGGATCGTCCGCCGCACGTCACCGTGGTCAACACGGGTGTGATCGATCACCCGGTGACCGGCGAGCCGGTGGTGGCCTTCGTGACCGCGGGACGCGCTCGCAAGCTGGCTTACCTGCGTGCCGATCCCGCCGTCGCGGTCACGATTCGGGCGGCGTGGCAGTGGGTGACCGTCGAGGGGACCGCCGAACTGATCGGTCCCGACGATCCGAGTCCGCACGTGGACGCCGAGCGCCTCCGACTCCTGCTGCGCGAGATCTTCACCGCCGCCGGCGGGAGTCACGACGACTGGGACAGCTACGACGCAACCATGCTCGAGGAAGCGCGAACCGCCGTCGTCGTGCGGGCCGATCGGGTGTACACGAATCCAGCCTGACGGGATCGGTCGACCCCACCGACATTCCGCGGTCGACTGCGCGAACCTGACATCATGCCGTGGCTCGTCGTCTCGATCGTTCTCTCGGTGATCCTCACCGTGGTGCTCAACGTGGGGCTCCGGCTGTTCCCCGGCGCCGGACGCCGGGCCGCCGACGGGATGTCCAAGCTGGCCGGCCCGCCGCCGGACGCGGCGCGTGCGGCCGACGGGCGGGTCAGGGTGTGGGCACCCTGGAAGGCGATGATCCTCGCCTCGTTGCTCCTCACGATCGCGGTGAACCTCGTGCTCTGGCTGGCCAGGGGATGACGCGTGTGGATGTGAGAACATGCGCACCGATCGGAGGGCCGGCATGACCAGGAACGAGATTCGCGACGTCAATCTGCTCGAGCCGTCGCTGTACCGCAGCGGCATGCCGTACGAGCTGTACGACGAGGTGCGTGGCGGCGGCCCGGTCCGCTGGCACCCCGAGACCTACGTGCCCTCCTTCGATGCCGACATCGGCTTCTGGGCGGTGCTCGGCCATCGGGAGGTGCAACAGGCCAATCGTGACTGGGAGACCTTCTCGGCGTTCGACGGGCCGACGATCGTGCCGTTCGAGGAGGAACGCCGCGGGGTGATGCTCGTGTCGAAGGATCCGCCCGAGCACTCGCGCATGCGGCGGCTGATCAGCGCGGGTTTCACACCCCGGATGATCGCCCAGCTCGAGGAGAAGATCCGGGCGCGCACGGATCGGGTCCTCGACGATGCTGCCGCGCTCGGTGATCTCGACTTCGTGGCCGACGTCGCGTACCTCATCCCGATGCACGTGATCGCCGACATCATCGGCATTCCCGAGGACGACCGGCCGGAGGTGTTCCGCCTCACCGACGCCCTGCTGCGTTCGATGGATCCGATGCACGACATTCCCGCCGACGAGCGGTTGCAGGTCGAGATGGACATCTACGAATGCGCCCGCGAACTCAACGCGGCGAAGCGGGCGAACCCCGCCGACGACGTGTGGTCGATCCTGGCGACCGGCGACCTCGACGACTTCGAACTCGACCTGTTCTTCCTGATCCTCACCATCGCCGGCAGCGAGACGACCCGCAACGCGTTGGCGCAGGGGCTGATGGCGCTGCTCGCCCACCCCGACCAGCTCGAGCGCCTGCGCAACGACCCGTCGCTGCTCCCCACCGCGACGGAGGAGATCCTGCGGTGGTCGAGCCCGGTCATCAGTTTCGGCCGGACGGCAACACGCGACACCGAGCTCGGCGGCCAGCAGCTGCGCGCCGGCGACCGGATCGGCCTGTTCTACCCGTCGGCCAATCGCGACGGCGCCGCCTTCGTCGATCCGTACCGCTTCGACATCGCCCGCTCACCGAACCCGCATGTCGCCTTCGGCGGGGGCGGGCCGCACTACTGCCTCGGCGCGAGCCTGGCTCGTACCGAGATCCAGGTGATGATGGGCGAACTGCTGCGCCGCTTCGACACGATCGAGATCACCGGTGCTCCGGTCTGGCTCAGCTCGGGCCCGGCGATCAACGTCGGCGTCGCGGTGCAGTCGCTGCCCGTTCGCCTCGCGTAGACGTCGACGAACCGGCACCTGCGGCGCCGACGTAGGCGGCCAGGTGCTCGCCGGTGAGGGTGGAGCGACCGGCGACGAGGTCGGCAGGGGAGCCCTCGAACACGATCGTGCCGCCGTCGTGGCCGGCACCCGGACCGAGGTCGATGATCCAGTCGGCGTGGGCCATCACGGCCTGATGATGCTCGATGACGATGACCGACCGGCCGGCGTCGACGAGCCGGTCGAGCAAGCCGAGCAACTGTTCGACGTCGGCCAGGTGGAGGCCGCTCGTCGGCTCGTCGAGGACGTAGACGTCGCCCTTCTCCGCCATGTGGGTCGCCAGCTTCAGCCGCTGCCGCTCACCGCCCGACAACGTCGGCAGCGGCTGACCGATCGTCAGGTAGCCGAGCCCGACGTCGACGAGCCGGGCGACGATCTTGTGCGCCGCGGGGATGGCCGCGGCGCCGTCGCCGAAGAACGCGTCGGCCTCGGTCACCGACATCGCCAGCACCTCGGTGATGTCCTTGCCGCCGAGTTGGTACTCCAGCACATCGGCGTCGAACCGCTTGCCCTCGCAGACCTCGCAGGGAGCGGCCGCGTCGGCCATCATCCCGAGATCCGTGTAGATGACCCCCGCCCCGTTGCAGTTGGGGCAGGCCCCTTCCGAGTTGGCGCTGAACAACGCCGGCTTCACGCCGTTGGCCTTGGCGAACGCCTTGCGGATCGGGTCGAGCAGGCCGGTGTACGTCGCCGGGTTGCTCCGGCGTGAACCCTTGATCGCCCCCTGGTCGATCGACACCACACCGTCGCGACCCTCGACGGAGCCGCGGATGAGGGAACTCTTGCCCGAGCCGGCCACACCGGTCAGGACCACGAGCACGCCGAGCGGGATGTCGAGGTCGACGTTGCGCAGGTTGTTGGTCGTGGCGCCGCGGACCTCGAGCGTGCCCCGGGGTGCGCGCACCGACTCCTTGAGCGTGGCGCGATCGTCGAGGTGGCGGCCGGTCATGGTGCCGCTGGCGCGCAAGGCGGCGACGGTGCCCTCGAACACCACCTCGCCTCCGGCCGCGCCGGCGCCCGGACCGAGATCCACCACGTGGTCACCGATGTCGATCGTCTCGGGCTTGTGTTCGACCACCAGCACCGTGTTGCCCTTGTCGCGCAAGGCCAGCAGCAGGTTGTTCATCCGGTCGATGTCGTGCGGGTGCAGCCCGACCGTCGGCTCGTCGAACACGTAGGTCACGTCGGTGAGGGAGGATCCGAGGTGGCGGATCATCTTCGTCCGCTGCGCCTCGCCGCCCGACAGCGTGCCGGTCGGACGCTCGAGCGAGAGGTAACCGAGGCCGATGTCGACGAACGAATCGAGCGTCTGCGCCAGCGACTCGAGCAGCGGTGCGATGGACGGGTCGTCGAGACCGTGCACCCAGTGCGCCAGATCGCGGATCTCCATCGCGCACGCGTCGGCGATGCTGATCCCGTCGATCTTCGACGACCGCGCCGCCTCGTTGAGCCGGCTGCCGCCGCATTCCGGACACTTCGTGAAGGTGATCACCCGCTCGACGAAGGCGCGGATGTGCGGCTGCATCGCTTCGACGTCCTTCGACAGGAACGACTTCTGGATCTGCGGGATGATGCCCGTGTAGGTCAGGTTGATGCCATCGACCTTGATCCTGGTGGGCTCCTTGTACAGCAGGTCGTCGAGTTCCTTGTCGCTGAACTCCTTGATCGGCTTGTCGGGATCGAAGTAACCGCATCCCCGGAAGATCCGGCCGTACCAACCGTCCATGCTGTGGCCGGGGATGATCAGCGCGCCCTCGTTGAGCGACTTGTCGTCGTCGTAGAGCTCGGTCAGGTCGAAGTCGGTCACCGAGCCGGTGCCCTCACAACGCGGGCACATGCCACCGGTGCGCACGAACGAGCGTTTCTCCCTGACCTTCTTCCCGCCCTTCTCGATCGTCACCGCCCCGGCTCCACTGATGGTCGCGGTGTTGAACGAGAACGCCTGGGGCGAGCCGATGTGCGGCTTGCCCGAGCGGCTGAAGATGATCCGCAGCATCGCGTTGGCGTCGGTGGCCGTGCCGACCGTGGAGCGCGGGTTGGCGCCCATCCGTTCCTGGTCGACGATGATCGCCGTCGTCAACCCCTCGAGCACGTCGACGTCCGGCCGGGCCATCGTCGGCATGAACCCCTGGACGAACGCGCTGTAGGTCTCGTTGATCAGCCGCTGTGACTCCGCGGCGATCGTGCCGAACACGAGCGAACTCTTCCCTGAGCCGGAGACCCCGGTGAACACGGTCAGCCGGCGCTTCGGGATCTCGACGCTGACGTTCTTGAGGTTGTTGACGCGTGCGCCGTGCACGCGGATCACGTCGTGGCGATCGGCGTTCGCCCCGCTCGGCGGCGTGCCGGTGCTCATGGTGTGTCAGGGCGCATCGTGCGTCAGACGGCCGGGCGAAGCGGTGGGTCCTGGCTCCGCATCTCCGGCCGAAGCATGATGTAGACCAGTGCGCCGAGCAGCGGCAGGACGATGATCACCAGCGCCCAGCCCGCCTTGGCCAGGCCACTGTGGTCCGAGCGCCGGAAGTTGTCGATGAACGTGTAGATCACGACGAAGCCGACCATCACGAACAGGAACAGCAACGTGAGCGACCAGAAGACGCCGAGCAAGGGGTAGTCGTAGGCAAGCATCACGGCCCAGTCTGGTACGTGATGGCGCGCTCGTGGGGGACGGCGCCCGCGGGTCGCCGTCCTATGGTGTGCCGATGTCGTTCCGTGCCGTGTGGTCAACCGATTCCGACGAGCGCGGCGGGGCGATCCGGTGAAGGTGGCCAACGTGCAGGGCCGGGCGGTGATCGTGCTCGCCGACGGCGTGGCCGAATTCGCGGGCATGGTCCTCGAGTCGTGGATCGAGGGAATCGGCACGATCCGCAACACGTGCATCGCGCCGGCGTGAACGGCGGCGACTCGACGGGGTCGACGACCCGCCGGTCGCTCTTGCAACAGCTGACGACGCGCGCCGAGCAGACGATGCTGGCCGAGGTCGCGGCCGTCTCGGTCGGGACCGGCCTCGCTGATGCGGCGACGCTCGTCGGGATCTCGGCACTCGCCGTGGCACTGACCCGTGGCGACGACACCATCCACGTCGCCGGGATGCAATGGGGAACGACGACGCTGTTGTTGGTGTCCCTCGTCGCCGCGGTGACGCGGCTGTTGCTCGGTGCCTGGGCGGCGAGGCGCAGCGGCGCACTCGCGGCGCGCGTCGTGCACCGGCACCGGGTCCTCGTCATCGAACGCTTCCTCCGCGCGCCGTGGGCGCACGTGTCGACCATCGACACCGGCACGCTGCAACAGATCGCGGCGACCAACAGTCAGATCGCCGGTGCGCACACCCTGATCTGGTCGACCGGGCTGACCGCGGCGGTCAGCCTCGGTGTCCTGACGATCGTCGCCCTGGCGTTGCAGCCGGTCGCCGCACTGGCGGTGCTCCTGCTCGGTGTCGCCGCCGCCTTCGTCATGCGACCGATGCAGCACCGCGCCCGCCACGCCGGTGACATCGAAGCGGCGTTGGCCCGCGACCTGTCCGTCGACATCGCCCGGCTGGCCGCGTCCGACCTGGTCACGAAGTCGTTCGACACGGGCGCCGCGGTGCGGGACCGGTTCGAGGTGGCGAGTGCCGAGCAGGTCGTCGCCTACCGCCGTGGGCGCACGTTGGCGTTGCTGTCGCCGGTGCTGTTCCAGACCGTGGTCGCCGCCGTGGTGCTGATCTCGGTGGGGATCCTCGCCGCCATCGATCTCGACGACCTCGCCGCCGTCGGCGCCGTCGCGCTGTTGGCACTGCGGTCGATGTCGTACGCCCAAGCGGTGCAGCAGTCCGTGCAGACGTGTGACGCGCAGCGCGGTTACGTCGAGCAACTGCTGACCCTCGAGGCCGAACTCGAGGGCGTGACGATTCCCGACGGCACCGTCGAGACGCCGGCCGTCGCCTCGCTCGAAATGCGCGGCGTCGTGCTCGAGCGGCCGTCGGGCCGGCACCGGCTCGGCCCGATCGACCTGCACATCGCCCGCAACGAGGTGGTCGGCGTCACCGGCCCCTCGGGCGCGGGGAAGTCCACCCTGCTCGAGGTGCTCGTGCGGCTGCGCCGGCCGACCGCGGGCACGCTGCTCGTCAACGACGTCGATGCGGCGACGTGCACCGCAGCGTCGTGGTCGTCTCGCGTCGCGCTCGTCCCGCAGCAGCCCCTGATGATCGCCGGCACGGTCGCCGACAACGTGCGGTGGTTCCGCGAGCTCGACGCCGCGGCCGTGCACCGTGCCTGTGAGCTGGCCGCCGTGGCCGACGAGGTGGTCCGCTGGCCGCTGGGATACGAGACGCCGGTGGGCGATGGTGGGTCGGCGCTCTCGGTCGGGCAGCGTCAACGCCTGTGTCTGGCCCGGGCCCTGGCCGGCAACCCGGATGTGATCGTGCTCGACGAGGCGACCAGCGCCCTCGACGCGGCATCGGAAGCGGCGATCACGCGGGCGTTGACCGGGCTGCGCGGATCGCTGACGGTCGTGCTCGTCGCCCACGGCGGGGCGGGGCTGACGATCTGCGACCGTGTGATCACCATCGCCGACGGCCGCATCGTGCCGACCGCATCGCCCTGCGCGGCCTCCTTCGCCGTAGAGGACGTCAGTCGGTGGCGACGGCGAGCGGAATCCGCAGACGTGTCGGATTCGGATTGCGCTGATCGACCTCGCGGGCCCGCAACGCCGCCCATCGTGCATCGACCCGTGCCCGGTGCGCGTCCAACGGCACGTCGTCGATCATCGCGTGACGGGCCCGTGACAACCCGGCCTCGCGTCGGCGGAGATCGAGATCGTCGTGGAGACTGAGGTGCAGCTCCCGGTAGATCTCCGTCGGGTAGGTGCCGTGGAACATCATCGCCAGGTCGCCCGAGCTCTCCCAGTTGGCCTGGTCGTCGAGGTCGAGTTGGACCATCTCGTGGAACCGTGTGCCCGGCAGGGGATAACTGACGCTCACCCCGATGTCGTCGGGCAACAACTCGGCCACGAGGGCGATGGTCTGCTCGATGTCGTCCCACGTCTCGCCCGGGTACCCGAACTGGATGAAGAAACAGGCGCGGATGCCTCGCTCGCCGAGGCGCCGGCGAGCGTCGCGGATCTCGTCGACCGTCGTCTCCTTGTCCATCGCGTCGAGCACGCGCTGGCTGCCGCTCTCGGCGCCGAGCCACACCTCTTCGCATCCGGCGCGCGAGAGCGCGTCGACGGCCTTGTCGCTCATCAGGTCGCAGCGTGACTGCATCGAGAAGGGCACGCGGACGTCGGCACGCTCGAGATGCTCGGCGAACTCGTCCAGCCAGTCGCTGCGCAGCCCGAAGATGTCGTCGGCGAACCACACGTGATCGGGTGCATACGTCTCGTGGACGTCGATGAGTTCGGCGGCGATGTCGCGCGCCGAGCGCATGGAGTACCGCTGCCCCCAGATCGGCTTGGCGCACCAGTTGCAGTGGTACGGGCAGCCGCGCGTCGAGACCATGTTGAGCGAGAACCGGCCGTGGTGTTCGGTCCACAGATCGCGGTAGGTGTCGATGTCGACCAGATCGCGTGCCGGTCGCCCGAACACGTCAGGGTGCCGCTCGATGGAGCGATGGGGTCCCTGCACCGGGCGCCCGTCCTGCAGTGACGCCACTCCGGGAATGCCCGCGAGCGAACCGCCGGGATCGTCGGACAGCCACTGGTCGATGACCTCGCACATGGCGTGTTCGCCTTCACCGAGCAGACAGGCGTCGGCGCCGGCCGCGAGGTACAGATCGGCGTGGTCGGTGACGTCGGCGCCGCACACGGCGACCGGGCATCCCGCCTGGCGTGACATCTCGACCATCGTCAGCGCCGCTTCGCGCATCCGCAGCAGGCACATCTTCGAGAGGAAGTTGAAGTTGTCCTCGTAGAGCACCACGAACTTCGGCTGATGTTCGATCAGGGCCTGACGGAAGTCGCTCTCGTCGTCGGCGAGCATCGCATCGAACACGGCGACCTCGAGACCCCGGTTCCGCAACACCGCCGCGGCATGCAGCGTGTTCAGCGGCGGATACGGGCGCATCTTCGCATGCTGCTTCGGATCGAGCCGAAGGAAGTATGAATGAGCGAGGAGGACGTCCACCATAAGGGTGGCACAGTAGTCCGTCATCTCCGAGGTTCCCCCCGGTTCGCGCCCGGCGTGACCGCATCCGTGCCACGCGCCACCTCGCGGTAGATCTCGACGAGTCGGCCGCGCGACCACCGGCCACGTGAGGTGGGCGTCGCGGTAGGCCTCGACCGTCGAGCGATCCATCCCGGCCGCATGGGCGATCACCTCGGCCGCTCCTCGTGCGTCTCCGCACGCGAAACGTGGCGCGAGATCACGGGTGATCGAACGATGTGACGCGATGTCGGTGACCGCGGGCGGGCACCCGTGTGTCATCGCCTCGATCAGCGAGTAGTTCGACCCTTCCCGCCTGCTGGTCGACAGCAGCACGTCGGCGGCGCGGTACCAGCGGTGCATCTCGCGCGCCGGCACCGGTGGATGGAGATGGACGCGATCCGCGACGCCGAGGCTCGCCGCGTGCGCGCTCGTGGCGGCGGCCAACGTGGAGTCGCTCGCCAGCATGTGCAGATGCACGTCCGGCAGGGTGTGCAGCGCCGCGGCGACGGCGTCGACCGCACCGAGCGGGTCCTTGCCGGCGATCAGACGGCCGACCCACAGGACCGCCGGGCTCCCCTCGAGGAGCATGTCCGCCGGGGTCTGTCCCCGGCGGACATGCTCGGGAGGCAGGGTGCTGGCGGCCTCCAGGACGTCGAAGGCGCGTGACTGTGGTCCGAGCACCCCGGCGGCGCGGAACGGTTCGGCCTGCCCGTCGTCGGCGCCGGTGAACAGGTAGCCGTCGACGCGTCGCCTGACCAGTCGGTGGAGTTGGCGGTTGCGCCACGGGCCGGGCGGTTCGCCGTGGTGCTGGACGACGATGGCGACATGCCGATCCAGCGAACGGCAGAGGCGAGCGAGCAGCGTCACGAAGCCCAGACCGTGCACGTGCACCACGTCGGGTCGCAGATCGCGAACCGCGCGCACGACCGCCCGATCACTCGGCTCGAACCGGTGCACGATGCCGTTGCGTTCGATCACTGCCGCGTCCGAATGCGTGCGGAAGCAGGCGGCGACGTCGACGGCGTCCGACGCCGCGAGTGCGTCCAGCGTCATCGTGACGGTCGGCATCGCGGCGAGGGCTTCGGCCGGTGCCGACCGCAGGACCGGCGGCATCACGACGACGATGCGCAGCCGTCGCGCCTCGGTCACGTCGCCAGCCGGGTGCCCAGGCCGCGTGCGGCGACCCGCTCCACGGTCGCCGCGATCGAGCGGCGCGGGCTCGGCCACACCATCTGTTCGACGACCTGGAAGCGTTCGCGCGGGCCGATGGCGAACGCCTGTCGCCACCGGAAATCGGTCCGTGCCGTCGGATCCCTGAACACGTCCTGCGGCGCGGTGTCGTTCAGCAGCGCCCGGGCAGGCGCGGGCAGACGGCGCATGTGCGCGGCGACGACCGTCTCCGGGAATCATGCCCGGGAGCAGTCGATCGACCAGCCACAGCCCTGGTGCGGCGAGCCGCGGATCGGCCTGGTCGAGCAGCCCCGACACGTCCTGCCAGTCGACACCTCGTCGATCGCAGAACCACGTGTCGACGGCATTGAGGGCGCGCACCTCGGCGCGCACCACCGTCGCCCCCAGATGCCCCACCACCTGCGCGGTCAGGGCGTCGAGCGGAAGGCGGAGCCGGCCGTCGGTCGGTCGCGCCGCACCGATGACGTCGAACCCGGCCACTTCGTAGCCGTGGACGAACTCGAGCCACCCGGGATGGACCTCGACGCGCCCGTTGTGGTCCGCCGACTCGCCGTCCAGCCGGCCCGTGCCGCCGTCTCCCCAGCCGAGGAACGCGTCCTCGTACGGGGTCGAGGTCCACCAGGTGCATCCGGCGGCCACCAGCGCGGCGCCGGCCTGCGCCCGCAGGTGCGGTGCCACGACCACGTCGAGATCGGCCATCGGGCGCGCCGACGGGTGCGACCACACCCCGTCGATCAACTCCGCACCCTTGACGAACACGGCCGGGACGTCGGCGTCGGCGAGGGCGACGACGACCCGTTCCTTCAACGCCAGGAACCGCTCCACGCGGACGCGCACCTGCTCGCGCTGCTCGTCGATGTGGGCGTGAATCGACGCATCGTCGGACAGGGGTGACGACGTGGCCGGGTCCAGTTCGCCGAGCAGCGCGGTGAGCCCGGTCGCCAGGCCGGCGAGGCGGAACTGCTCGATCGTCATGGTCAACGGATCCGCTCGCTCGCCGCGCAGCCTCGCGAGCACCGCCGTCACGAGTTGCCGTTGATCGTCTCGCATGGTGCTCACGACGGCACGACATTACTGTCCGGCGATGCGGATCGTGCTGGTGGTGCCCGGTGGTGTCGACCCGCCCGGCTCGTCACGGACGATCCCGTTCATCCACCACCTCGTCGAGTGGCTGAGCGCCGACCACGACGTCACGGTGCTGGCGGTCGGCCACGATCCGCAGCCCGGGGAGTGGCGTCTGTTCGACGCCGACGTGATCAACATCCCGATCGGTGAGCACAGCAAGGCCGACGTCGTGCGGGTCGTCACGGCAGCGATGCGGGCCGCGAGCGCGCCGCGGTCGACCCGATGTGGTGCACGGGCTGTGGGCCAACCTGCCCGGGTTGGTCGCCGGCGCGATCGGTCGGCGGCATGGCGTGCCGTCGGTGGTCAGCGTCGGCGGCGGTGAGTTCGCCCGCGTCCCCGACATCGGCTACGGCGGAGGGCTCGACCGTGGATCGCGGCTGCTCGCGGGCGCCGCCGTCCGGCTGGCGACGACGGTCACCGTGGCCACCGAGTGGATGCGCGCCCACGTCGCCGCGGACGGCGTCGTGGCGGACGAGGTGATCCCGCTCGGCGCCGACACCCGGATCTTCCACCCGCCGCCCGGACGGGCGCCGGACCCGCGGAATCTCGTCCATGTCGGCAGCCTCAATCGCGTCAAGGATCAGGACCTGCTCGTGCGGGCCATGGCCGAGTTGCGCGCGCTCGGGGTCGACGCCGAGCTGACGATCGTCGGTGGCGACACGATGAACGGTCATCACGCTCGGCTGGCGTCGGATCTGGGCGTGGACGACCGGATCACGTTCACGGGGCAACTGCCGCCCGTGGAGGTCGCGAACGCGGTCCGCGGTGCGGCGTGGCACGTGCTGACGTCGCGACACGACGCCGGCCCGGTCGCCGTGCTCGAGGCAGCCGCCTGCGGTGTGCCGACGATCGGCGTTCGTGTCGGTCACGTCGCCGACTTCACGCAGGTCGACGTGGCACCGGCGGCCGTACCGATCGACGAGCGCACCCCGGCGGCCGCGGCGCAGACGATCGCCCGGGCGCTGACGGGCGACGATCGGCCGGTCATCGCCGATCGAGCCGAACGGTGGGCTCGGACGCACGATGCCGATGCCACGGCGCGCGCCTTCGAGGTGCTCTACCGCAGGCTGGCGGCCAACTCGTCGAGACGGGCGGCGGCCTCGTCGGGATCGGGCCCTCGCCGCAGCAGGTAGGTCGGGCGGCGCAGCAGGGCCCGCACCCACTCGTCGTCGAGGTGGTCGCGCTCGGTCGGCAGCGAGGCGTCCCAGAAGCGCCGCCGGGCGACCGCGGCTTCGATCGGTCTCAGGGAGAGCACCGGGTCGGGATCCAACAGCACCACGGCCGACACGGAGGCGGCCACCTGTTGCAGTTCCGCCGGCGGCTCGATGCGCAGCTTGCGACGCTCCTCCGACGGGTGCGGCACCGGGCGCACACCGGCGAGTTCGGGGAATCGCGCCGCGGCCTGCTCGGTGAGCATGATCCGCCACGGATAGCCGACGATCTGCCCCGGTTCGCCATGGGAGGGGGCATAGACCCAGTCGTCGCTGACGACGGTCATGCCACGGCGGAGGCACGCGTACGTGAGGGTGCTCTTGCCCGCACCGGACGGACCGCGCAGCAACAGGGCGACACCGTCGCGCTCGACGAGCGCACTGTGGATGGCGTGCATCCTGCCCGCCTGCACGTGCAACGACGTGAACACGGCTTCGGCCAGCAGTGACAATGCATCGGGCACGTCGCACAACGACCGGGGCAGCACCATGTGCGCAGTGGCGGTGCCGTGGTCGAGGACGACTCGGGCCGATCCGCACTCGATCCGCAGCGACTCGGGCGTCGACGTCGCTGTGACGACCGGCCAGGCCGGGTCACCGGCTGCGTCGTCGATCACCTCCGCCACGATGTGCAGCGATCCGCCGACCTCCACGTCGGACGGATAGCCGCCGAAGCTCCGTTGGATCGCCTCGATCAGCTCCGTCGACTGGGACGACACCGTCAGTCGCGTGCCCAACGGGAGGCACGAGAACACGGTGTCGGGCATCGGCGCAACGTAGCGCGGCACCGGCGAAATCGCTCCGGGCATCCGGCCGTGGGAGAAGGGGCGGCGGCGGTCGTACGCTCGGGCGCCGTGGCCTGGAGCATCGTCGACATCCCCGATCTCGACGGCAAGACGGTGCTGGTGACCGGATCGAACACGGGCATCGGGTTGGAGACCGCGGCGGCACTGGCCTCCGCCGGCGCCACCACGGTCCTGGCCTGCCGCACCGTCGCCAAGGCGGAGCTGGCGCGCACCGAGATCGAGCGGCGGGGCGCACGGGGCCGGGTGGAGATCCTGCGGCTCGACCTCGCCAGTCAGGCCCAGATCGCCGACGCCGCCGCCGAGGCGCTCGAGCGGTTCCCGCGGATCGATCGGCTGATCAACAACGCCGGCGTGATGGCGGACCAGCGCGCCGAGACCGCGGACGGTCACGAACTCCTGCTCGGGACCAACCACTTCGGCCACTTCGCGTTCACCGGTCGGATCCTGCCGGCCGTTCTCGCCGCACCGAACTCCCGCGTCGTGACCGTGACGAGCCTGTCGCAGAAGGTCGGTCGCCTGCGATGGGACGACCTGCACCTGGTCGACGGCTTCCGGCCGTTCGTCGCCTACGCCCAGTCGAAGCTGGCGAACATCACCTTCGCCGTCGCGTTCCAGAAGCGGTTGGCCGCCGCCGGCGAGGACACCGCCTCGCTCGTCGCCCACCCCGGGTTCGCCGACACCGGCATCCTGCAGAACCACTCGCGTCAGCCGAGCCGTTTCGAGCGCCGCATGGCGGAGCGGTTCGTGCAGACGCCGGCCGACGCCAGCCGGCCGTCGCTGCGTGCGGCGACCGATCCGATGGCGTACGGCGGCGAGTTCTACGGGCCGAGCCACCGGCTCGAGATCAACGGCCCTCCGGTCACCGTGCGCCCGTCCCGTCGCGCCCTCGACGAGAACGAGCAGCAGCGCCTCTGGGCGGTGTCGGAGGAACACACCGGCGTCGAATACCCGCTGGCCCGACCCTGACCGCACCATCGCCTCGCCGACGGCCGCTGTCACACCCCCGTGCGCATGATGGACGCATGGACAGCAGTGGCTGCGCAGCATCGGTGGCGATCGATGATGTCGACCGTCGCGACGCCGACGCGGTCCTGCGCGATGTGCGTGAGCGGGCCCGACGCACGCCGGTCGGGTTGGACGATTGGCTGCACCCGTGTGCTGATGTCGTGCCGATCGAGCCGGCGCCGGCGGATCTGATCGACGAGGCGATCGACACGGCACTGCGGTCGGTCCAGCGGTTGGTGATCGATGAGGGTGCTCAGCTCGACGCCGCCGGGTTGGAGCGGTTGGCGGTCGGGTTGAACGAGGTGCGACGTGCCGCGGAGGCGGCGAATGTCGCGGTGGCTGAGCGGGTGGTGGCGACCAACCCGTTCCGGGGTGACGGGTTCCTCACCGGCAAGGCCTGGCTCGCGCATCGGTTGCAGCTGTCGAAGCGGGAAGCGTTTCATCGTTGCCAGATGGCGCGCATGCATCCGCGACTGCGGCGATGGTCCGAGGCGTTCATCGATGGGAAGGTCGGTGTCGAGCAGACGTCGTTGATGGCCCAGATCGCCGCTGATCCCCGGGTGCCCGACGACGCCTTGGCGGCCGGTGAGGGTGATCTGTTGAACGACGCGATGAGCTTGCCGTACGAGGAGTTCAAGCGGCGGGCGTTGCGTTGGCAGGCCCTCGTCGACACCGACGGCGCCGCCGACCGGGCCGAACGGGTCCGCAACCAGCGATCGGCCACGATGAGCGAACCCGACAGCGGTGGTTGGGAACTGCACGCCCGTTTCGATGACCTGGGTGGTGCGGAGTTCTGCGAGGTGTGGGCCCACTACTGTCAGGCCGAGTTCGAAGCCGACTGGGCCGACGCGGTCGCCCGTTTGGGGGAGGGCAACGTGACCGTTGCCGATCTGCGGCGCACCGATCGTCAACGCGGTGCTGACGCGTTGGTGGCGATGGCGCGTGCGGCTGCGGTGTGCCCGCCCTGGGGGATGCGGCCGGTGCCGGAGCTGAACATCCTGATCGATCACCGCTCACTCGACGCGTTGTTGCGTGGTGAGCAGGTACCGCCGTCACGCTTCGGTGACGTCGTGTGTCGCACCCAGAGTGGCCATGAACTCGACGTGTCCGCGACTGCGGGCCTGGTGTTGTGGGCCGAGGTCCGCCGGGTCGTGACCGACGCCGACCAGGGCCACGTGATCAACTACGGCCGCAAACGACGGCTGTTCCGCGGGGCGTCGCGCAAAGCGGCGCTGCTCCGACAGATGTGCTGCATCTGGCCCGGCTGCAACGTGCCGATCCGCCGCTGCGAAGCCGACCACGCCCGGTCCTGGGCCCACGACCACGGCGGCACCGACCAGGACAACGCCGACGGACTCTGCCGCGGCCACAACTGGCTCAAAGAACACGGCTACCGCGTCCAACGCGACCAGCACGGCAACTGGCACATCCACCACCCCGACGGCCACGAGATCACCTGATCGGACGTGTCCAGTGGGCAGGACCTGGCGGGTCGTCCGACGATGTCCGCTCTACGATGATGGGGTCGAGCACGCCCGAGGAAATCGACACGAGGAGACCGAGATGAGTACGACAACCGAACGAGCCGTCCTGGCCGGCGGCTGCTTCTGGGGGATGCAGGATCTGATCCGCAAACGGCCGGGGGTTCTGTCGACACGGGTCGGCTACACGGGCGGCGACGTCGCCAATGCCACCTACCGGAACCACGAGGGCCACGCCGAAGCGATCGAGATCATCTTCGACCCCGAACAGGAGTCGTTCCGTGGACTGCTCGAGTTCTTCTTCCAGATCCACGATCCGACCACCAAGGACCGTCAGGGCAACGATCGAGGCACGAGTTACCGGTCTGCGATCTTCTACACCGACGAGTCCCAACGGGCCGTCGCCGAGGACACGATCGCCGACGTCGAGGCGTCAGGACTGTGGCCCGGCAAGGTGGTCACCGAGGTCGTGCCGGTCGGACCGTTCTGGGAAGCGGAGCCCGAGCACCAGGACTACCTCGAGCGGTATCCGGCCGGGTACACCTGCCACTTCCCCCGGCCGGGCTGGGTGCTCCCGCGGCGCGAAGCCAACGCCTGACCCGGCGCTCCGCTGGTCGATCAGCCGATCGACAGGTACGCCGTCGGGTCGCCCGACAGCGTCTCGCTCGTCCGCCCGTCGATCGATCGCGCCAGGTCACCGACGAGCGTGACCCGCTGGACGCGTCGCGGCTGGTCGCCGTAGTCGTCGATCGCGTAGTGCTGCGTGGCCTGGTTGTCCCAGATGACGACGTCGCCGGCGCGGTACCGCCAGCGGACCGTGTTCTCGGGCCGGGTCACGTGGGCCTGGAACGTCCGGATGAGGTCGGCCGACTCCTGCGACGACATGCCCTCGATACGGCCGGCGAACCCGCCCAACAGGAGGGAACGACGTCCCGACTCGGGGTGGACGCGCACGAGCGGGTGGCGCGCGGCGAAACCGCTCGAGTGGAACGCCGACGTGTACGAACTGCCGGCGGTGGTCAGGCCGCCGTAGTCGGCGGCGTTGGAATGGTGGACCCACAGTCCGTCGGCGAGGCTGCGGAGGTGATCGGGTAACGCGTCGTAGGCCGACTCCGTGTTCGCCCACATCGTGTCGCCGCCGACCGGTGGGATGATCACCGCATTCAGGATCGAGGCACGCGGCGGGCGGGCGACGAACGTGACGTCGGTGTGCCACACGTTCGCCCGCGCTCCGGACAGGGCGTCGAGTTCGAACACGTGCGGGTGGCCGCCGAGCGACGGCACGGTGGGGTGGGCCATCGTCGGCGTACCGAGCCGGCGCGCGAACGCGACGTGCGATTCAGGATCGAGGAACTGCTCGCGGAAGAACAGCACCTTGTGCTCGACGAGCGCCGCGGCGATCGCTTCGATCATCGTGTTCTCCACCGACCGCGACAGGTCGGCGCGGTGGATCTCCGCGCCGATCCGGCCGGCCAATGGCTCGATGTCGAGTGCGGTTGCGGTCGCGACTGCGTTCATGGTTCGAGTCTGGCACGACAGCTGTGCAAACCCGACCGAATTGATCGCCTTTTCCGGCTGGTACGGTCGAGCGCGGTGAGGATCACGCACAAGGTCGACTACGGCGTGCGGGTCATGGCCACGATCGCGGCGCTGGAACGTGACGCTCCGGGTCGCCCGGTCACTCGCGCCGTCCTCGCCGAACGCGACGACGTCCCACCGGGCTTCCTGTTCGACATCCTCCGCCAGCTGCGCAACGGTGAACTCGTGCGGAGTGTGCGCGGCGGTGACGGCGGCTGGTTGCTCGCCCGCCCCGCCGACACGATCACGGTCGCCGACGTGATCCGCGGTGCTCGACGGCCCGCTGGCGTCGGTCCGCGGTGTCCGCCCGCACGAGCTGTCGGCGGAGGGCGGCCACGAGCCGTTCATCTCGATGTGGATCGCCGTGCGTTCCGCCCTGCGATCGGTCCTCGAACACGTCACCGTCGCCGATCTCGCCAGCGGTTCGCTGCCCGAGGACATCGCGGTCCTGGCCGCCCAGCCCGACGCCTGGGATCCGCACCGCCGCGGGCGGGGCTGAGGCGCCGGGAACAACCGCCGGCCCGGCGGCCACGATCCGGCAGTCACGATCCGGCGGTCAGGAATCTCGTTCGAGCTCGACGAACGTCCGGCCCTCGTCGACCGGCACCGGTGCGCCGGTCGCCACTTCGTTGAACGTGAACGGGTCGTACGCCGTCGGGCGCGACCAGACGACGGCGATGGCCCGCCCGTCGCGATGCACGACCCCGCGCCCGGTGCCGACGGTGATCGGGTTGGGGGAGCGGTTGTCGACCGGTGACGGCACGTGACGGACGCGCAGTTCCACGACCGAATCGGCCGTGATCCGGGCACCGGATGCGGCGACGTGCTCCGCGCCGTCCTGCGAACGCAGGTAGGTCCCGGTCGTCGCGTCCCATGTCCAATCGATCCGGACGCCATCCATGGTGACGGGGAACGTCGTGTCGTTGGCGACGGCGACGCCCGACGGCGGCGTCCAACCCCGGTCGATCGTCCAGAGTGGACGCCCCGGTCCGGCGGACGTGGCCGTTCCCAGCGCGCACGTGAGGTCGAGGAGCAGGTTGTGCGGTGCGGGTCGATCGGCGGCGCGCCGGTAGCACGGCGAGTGTTGGGCGTTGAAGTCGACCAGCACGCCCGAACTGGCGGCAGACGCGACCCATGCGGTGACCCCGACATTGGCCCCCGAGAATCCGAAGACCGGACGGTTCATGCCCGTGAGCAGGTCGAGATCGGACGTGCGCGCCGATCGCACCGGACCGACCTCGGTGATGTTCGTCTGGAACAGGGCGATGAACCGTGTGACGCCTTCGACGTTCTCCTCGATGATCCCGTCGGTGAGGTCGAGGTTCAGCTGGGGCCGGGCGAGCCGGAAGTTGTCGATCTTGACCGCCATGATCGGCCGGTTCGTCACGTCGGCGCCGGCCGGGCGCCCGGTCAACGCGGCGACGCCACTGAGCGCCGGGAGCGGTGTGTACGGCGGCCACACGGGTACCGGACCGATCGAGGGCAGTTCGGCCGTCGTCGTGCCGCTGCGGGTGTCGGTCCGTTGGTTGGGGAACGACGTGATGCCCACGCCCGACACGGCGTTGAGGTCGACGATGAGGTCGACCGCGGACGTCGCGCGGAAGCAGACGTCGCCGTCGGCGTCCGCCTGCACGATCAGGCGGTTCGATGCCGCGGGCGTGACGTTCCCGTCGTAGTTGAGGTCGGACTTGGTCACATCGCCGCCGGGCACCCGCGGCACCCCGTCGTCGCATCCGTAGGCGGTGACGTATCCCGACTCGGACGCCCGGTCGACGGTCAGCTGGCCGATCACCGTCTTGCCCCCCACGGCCTCGGGCACGGCGATCCGCACGACACCGCCGGCGGCGACCTGCGGAGTCGCCCGCAGGCCGACCCGCGTGTCGGTCCGCCGGTTGGGGAACGAGCGGATCCCGACGTCGGTCGTCGCGTTCAGGTCGATGATCATGTCCACCGGGGAGAAGGCGCGGAAGCAGACGTCCCCGTCGGCGTCGGCCTGCACGATCAGCCGGTTCGACGCGGCCGCCATCACCCGACCGTCGTAGTTCACGTCCGAGCGGACCGGCACGCCGTCGTCGCATCCGTAGGCGGTCACGTATCCCGAGTCGGACGCCCGGTCGACGGTCAGCTGGCCGATCACCGTCTTGCCGCCGACGGCCTCGGGCACGGCGACGCGCACGACGCCGCCGGCCGCCACCTGGGGCGGGGTTCGCAGCCCGGCGCGGGTGTCGGTGCGACGGTTGGGGAACGAGTTGATCCCGACGTCGAACGACACCGCGTTGACGTCGACGATCATGTCGATGCGGGCGCTCGTGTAGAAGCACACGTCGCCGTCGGCATCGGCCTGCACGATCAGCCGGTTCGACGCGACGGGCGTGACGGTCCCGTCGTAGTTCACGTCCGACCGGGTCGCCGTTCCGCTCGAACTCGTCGGCATGCCGTCGTCGCACCCGTAGGCGGTGACGTATCCCGTCTCCGTCGCCCGGTCGACGGTCAGCTGACCGATCACGGTCTTGCCACCGATCGCGTCCGGAACGGGAACCCGCACCACCCAGCCGGCGGGCACGGAACCCGCCGCGGCCTCGGCCCGCGCCTGCGGCAGGACGGCGACCGCGGCCGTCGTGGCGAGCGCGGCGGCCACGAGCACTTCGCCCAACGTGACCCGAAGCGTCATCGCCGAGACCGTAGTGGCCCCGCCACATGCCGTGCCCGCGGTCCGGTTCCCGTTTGCGTCGCGATTCCTGCGGCCCAGACCGCAGAAATCGCGACGCAAACGAGGATTGGACGTCCCGCGTTCGGCTTGACCGGGCAGTGGTCAGCGGTGGCCGGAGGCGCCGACGTCGAGCGGGGCGCGTTCGAAGGCGAACGGATTGTGCGGCCACTCGATGCCGTCCGCCAGATCGGCGAGGCGACGCCCGATCTCCGGGACGAACTTGAAACCGTGCCCGCTGAAGCCGAGCCCGATCACGACCGGTCCCGTCCGGTCCATCACGAACATGTCGTCCGGGTACGACGCATAGAGGCAGGTCGTCGCACCGACCGGTGTCGGGTCGACCGCCGGGAGCCGTGTGCGGACCCAGGAGAGCAACCGTTCCCATGCCGCCGGGTCGGGCGAGTCCGGCGGTGCATCGGGATCGATCACGGCCCCGGTGTGGTGCTCGCCGAGCTTCAACAGCCCGTCGGGTGTGGGCAGGCCGTACACGGCCGGATCCTCACGGATGATGAACGTCGGGAACGGCGCCTTCGACGACCACCGGTCGCCGAACTCGAAGAAGCCGACGCGCTCCTGGGTCACGCGCATCGCCGGCAGGGTCACGTGCGCGCCGAGCGCCGCGGCGATCCACGGCTGGCCGCCCCATGCGCCCGCCGTGACCACGCAGCGCTCGGCGCGAATCCGTCCGGTCGGATGGTGGACGATCACACCGCCGTCCCCGTGACCCTTCCCGTCACCGTCGCGGTCGATCACATCGATGCCGGTCGCGCCGTGGCCGGCGCGGATGTCGGCGCCCGAACGCTCGGCGAGCGTGCGCAGGGCGACGAGCGACCGGTCGGCGTTCACGGTCCACGTTCGCGGCTGGTACAGGACGTCGGACTCGAAGCGGAACCACGGACCACGGTCTCCGGCGAACCGCATCGCCGCTTCGTCCGCCGTGAGTCGCTCGGTGGCGATCCCGACCGCGGCGCACTGGATGGCGATGGCGTCGAGTTCCGCTGACGGCCCGGCGTCGAGGCCGCTCGTCGGCGTCAGCAGTGTGGTGTCGGCATCGCGCTCGAGTCGTTGCCAGCCGTCCACCGCGGCGACCGCCATCTCCACATGAACGGGATCGGAGTAGGCCATCCGCACGATGCGTTCCGTACCGTGCGACGAACCGCGGACATGGCCGTGGTCGAAGCGATCGAGGCCGATGACCACTCGTCCCCGGGTGGCGAGCTCGCGGGCGGTGGCGAGGCCGGCCGCACCGCAGCCGATGATCACGACGTCGGCGTGTTCGTCCACCGCCGGATTGTAGGAGCGGCCCGGCCGACGTCAGTGCACCACTAGCGTGCACCTCGATGCGGATCTCCGAACGGGTCGACAACGCCGTTCGAGCGATGGCCGAACTGGCCGCGAGTGACGGGTCGGAGCGCAAGGCCGAAGCGATCGCCACGAGCCAGGGCATCTCCCTCAAGTACCTGCTCGACATCCTCCGCGACCTCAAGCGGGCCTCGCTCGTCCGATCCAAGCGCGGGCCCGATGGTGGATTCGTGCTCGCTCGGCCGGCGCGCGAGATCTCCATCGCCGACATCTTCCGCGCCGTCGACGGCCCGCTCGCCGACGTGCACGACGAGAGCCTCCGTGGCCTCGACTACCCGTCGCCCGCCGAATCGCTGCCCGAGGTGTGGATGGCCGTGCGGGCCAGTCTGCGCAGCGTGCTCGAGACGGTGAGCATCGCCGATCTGGTCGCCCACGATCTCCCCTCGACGGTGATCGAACTCGCCACGGCATACCGGGCGACGAACGAGCAGAGGTACGGCGAGCAACGGTACGGCGAGCAGCCCGCCCGGCGCTGAACCGCCACCGGCGAAAATGTCCAATCCCGGTATTCTCCGTAGGATTAGTGGACAATCGGTCGGACCCCCCGACTTGCTCGATCTGCGTCAGGAGCACACGTGCCGATCACGGCGAACACGACCCCGGACGAACGGCTGATGGACGAACGGCTGACCGCCGGCCGGTTGACCCACCTCCAGCGTCTCGAGGCCGAAGCCATCCAGATCATGCGCGAGGCGGTGTCGGAGAGCGACAACCCGGCGATGCTCTACTCGATCGGCAAGGACAGCTCGGTGATGCTGCACCTGGCGATGAAGGCCTTCCATCCCTCGAAGCCGCCGTTCCCGTTGGTGCACGTCGACACGACGTGGAAGTTCCGCGACATGTACCAGTTCCGCGACGACACGGCCGCCCGCCTGGGGGTCGAACTGGTGGTGCACCAGAACCCGGAGTGCGTCGCCCGCGGGATCAACCCGTTCGACCACGGCTCGGCGGTGCACACCGACATGTGGAAGACCGAGGGGCTCAAGCAGGTCATCGACGACAACAAGTACGACCTCTGCTTCGGCGGTGCCCGGCGTGACGAGGAGAAGTCGCGGGCCAAGGAGCGGATCTTCTCGGTGCGCTCCGCACAGCACCAGTGGGACCCGAAGCGGCAACGCCCCGAGCTGTGGCAGATCTACAACGGTCGCCGTTCCAACGGGGAGACGCTGCGCGTGTTCCCGATCTCGAACTGGACCGAACTCGACGTGTGGCAGTACATCCAGCTCGAGCAGATCCCGATCGTGCCGCTCTACTACTCGGCGCTGCGGCCGGTGGTCGACCGCGACGGCACGCTGATCATGGTCGACGACGACCGCATGCCGCTGCGTGACGGCGAGGTGCCCGAGATGCGCTCGATCCGGTTCCGCACGCTCGGCTGCTACCCGTTGTCGGGTGCGATCGAGAGCGAGGCGACGACGCTGATGGACATCATCCAGGAGATGCTGCTCGCCACCACGTCCGAGCGGCAGGGTCGGATCATCGACTTCGACAGCGCCGGTTCGATGGAGAAGAAGAAGCAGGAGGGGTACTTCTGATGGCGCACGCGTCGGATCTCATCGCCGTCGACATCGACGAGTACCTCCGTTCGCACCAGTACAAGAGCCTGCTGCGGTTCATCACGTGCGGCAGCGTCGACGACGGCAAGAGCACGCTCATCGGGCGCCTCCTGTACGAGTCGCACCTCGTGTTCGAGGACCATCTGGCCGCGCTCGAGGTCGACTCGGCGAAGGTCGGCACACAGGGTGGCGATCTCGACTTCGCGCTGCTGCTCGACGGACTGTCGGCCGAACGCGAGCAGGGCATCACGATCGACGTCGCGTACCGGTTCTTCTCCACCGAGCGTCGCAAGTTCATCGTCGCCGACACGCCGGGCCACGAGCAGTACACGCGCAACATGGTGACCGGCGCCTCGACGGCCGACGTCGCGGTGATCCTCGTCGACGCCCGCAAGGGCATCCTGACCCAGACGCGGCGCCACAGCTATCTCGTGTCGCTGCTCGGCATCAAGCGGGTCGTGGTGGCGATCAACAAGATGGACCTCGTCGACTACTCGGAGGAGACGTTCGGATCGATCGCCGAGCAGTACCTCGAGTTCGCCGAACGGATCGGCCTCAGCGACGTCACGTTCATCCCGCTGTCCGCGCTGCGCGGCGACAACATCATCGAGCCGAGCATCGAGACGCCGTGGTACCACGGCCCGACGCTGCTCGGGTACCTCGAGACCGTGCCGGTCGACGACGAGGTGGCCGACGGACCGTTCCGCATGCCCGTGCAGTGGGTGAACCGACCGAACCTCGACTTCCGTGGGTTCTCCGGACGCATCGTCGGGGGCACGATCCGTCCCGGTGATCCGATCCGCGTGCTGCCGTCGGGTACGACCAGCGTCGTCGACCGGATCGTCACGATGGACGGCGACCTCGACGAGGCCATCGCCGGCCAGTCGGTCACGCTCACGCTCGCCGACGAGATCGACGCCAGCCGAGGCGATGTCATCTGTGCCGCCGGGTCGCCCGTCGAGGTCGCCGACCAGTTCGAGGCCCACATCGTGTGGATGCACGAGGACGCCATGCTGCCCGGACGGCCGTACCTGGTGAAGATCGGCGCCCGCACCGTCGGGGCGACGCTCGGGCATCCGAAGTACCGGGTGGACATCAACAATCTCGATCATCTCGCGGCGACGACGCTCGAGCTCAACGAGATCGGCGTGTGCAACATCAGCCTCGACCGGGCGATCCCGTTCGACGCGTACGCCGACAACCGCGACATGGGCGGCTTCATCGTCATCGACAAGCTGACCAACGTCACCGTCGGTGCCGGCCTCCTGCACTTCGCCCTGCGCCGTTCGCACAACATCCACTGGCAGGACGTCAAGGTCGACAAGGCCTCACGGGCCGCGCAGTCGAGCCACCGGCCCGCGGTGGTGTGGCTGACCGGGCTGTCGGGCGCCGGCAAGTCGACGATCGCCAACATCGTCGAAGCGAAGCTGCACGCCCGAGGGGTGCGGACCTATCTGCTCGACGGCGACAACGTCCGCCACGGGCTCAACCGCGACCTCGGCTTCACCGACGCCGACCGGGTCGAGAACATCCGCCGCATCGCCGAGGTGTCGGCCCTGATGGTCGACGCCGGGCTCGTGGTGCTCGTGTCGTTCATCTCCCCGTTCCGTGCCGAACGCCAACTCGCCCGCGACTGCGTGGACGACGGCGAGTTCATCGAGGTCCACGTCGACACGCCGCTCGCCGTGGCCGAAGAGCGCGATCCGAAAGGCCTCTACGCCAAGGCGCGCCGCGGCGAGCTGTCGAACTTCACCGGCATCGACTCGCCGTACGAACCGCCGCTCGATCCGGAGCTGCGTGTCGACACGGGCGCGACCAGCGCCGAGGACGCTGCCGAGGGGATCGTCGCCGCCCTCCGCGAGCGCGGCATCATCAGCTGACCTCGCGACAACTCCGAACTGGGCCTGGAATCGTGCGGTGAGCGAACGATCCCAGGCATTTTTCGGGTAGGAGGGTGGCCGGCGCGGTGAAGGGACCGGCGGTCGGCGATGCGATGATGAGCCGATGTACGACGAGATCCTGTACGAGGTGGACGACCCGGTGGCCGTCATCACGATGAACCGTCCGGAGGCGCTCAACGCCTGGACGAATTCGATGGGTGACGAGATCGCCGACGCCATGCAGCGCGCGGCGGCCGACCGGTCCGTCGTGGGCATCGTCGTGACCGGAGCAGGTCGGGCGTTCTGTGCCGGCGCCGACATGAACCTGCTCAGCGGGATCGCCGCCGGCGGCGACGGTGGCGGAGTGGCAGAGGCGCCCGCGAGCGATCGGTCACCGCAGGCCGCAGCGGACGGCGACTTCGCCGGACGCTTCCCCTCCCTGATGGCGATCGACAAGCCGATCATCGCCGCGGTCAACGGCGCCGTCGCCGGGATGGCGTATCCGTTCGCCTTGTGCTGCGACCTGCGTGTCGTCACACCCGATGCACTGTTCCTCACCGCGTTCGCTCAGCGCGGGCTGATCGCCGAGTGGGGTCTCAGCTGGGTGCTGCCTCGACTCGTCGGTCCGGCGGTCGCGCTCGACCTGTTGTTCTCGTCGCGGCGGGTGAAGGGTGAGGAGGCGCTGGCCCTCGGCCTCGCCAACTATCTCGTCGAACCGGACGAGTTGCTCGGCTTCTGCCGCGACTACATCGTCGATCTGGCGACGAAGTGTTCACCGGCCTCGATCGCGGTGATGAAGCGCCAGGTGTACGAGCAACTCCATGCCGGGCTGGGGTCGGCCGAGCGTGACGCGCAGCGCCTGATGGTGGCGAGCTTCGGCAGGCCGGACTTCGCCGAGGGCGTGCGCTCCTTCGTCGAGAAGCGCCCACCGCAGTTCCCCCGCCTCGGCGACTGAACGCAGGCTTGGTCGCACCCCGCGTCATCGTCAACAATTGACGCCATGCATCTGGCATCGCTCGTCGAAATGGTCGAATCGGGCTTCGACGATCGGGTCCTGCTCGGCGGCTCCGACGCGCCCGTCACCGGCGCCGAACTCGGCCGACTCGTCCGCCGGGGCGCATCCACCCTGACCGGTCACCAGGCACTCGTGTACGTCGGGGAGAACCATCCGCTGTTGCCGGTGGCGCTGTTCTCCGCGGCCTGGGCCGGCATCCCGTTCGTGCCGGTCAACTACCGCCTCGAGAACGACCAGATCAACGCGTTGGTGGCCCGCCAACCGGGTGCCCTCGTGTTGACCGACGCCACGACCGCGGCGCGACTCGCGACCGACGCTCCCGTGGTCGTGTTCGACGACTGGCTCGAGTCGTTGCCCGCCGATCCGCCTGCCGTCGACCCGCCGTTCGACGACGACGAGGTCGCCGTCGTGCTCTACACCAGCGGCACCACGTCCGAACCGAAGGCGGCGTTGCTGCGCCACCGTCACCTCATGGCCTACCTCCTCGGCTCGGTCGAGTTCGGCGGCGCCGGCGAGGACGAGGCGGTGCTCGTGGCCGTCCCGCCGTACCACGTGGCAGGGATGGCGAACATGCTCTCGAACACGTTCGCCGGCCGGCGACTCGTGTACCTGCGTGCCTTCGACCCCGCGGTCTGGCTCGACACGGTGCGCCAGGAACGCATCACGAACGCGATGGTCGTCCCGACGATGCTGGCCCGCATCGTCGAGGCGGTGGGCGACGCAACCGCCGACGTGCCGACGCTGCGGTCGCTGTCCTACGGCGGCGCCAAGGTGTCCGAACGCGTGCTCCTCGACGCGCTGCGTCTGTTCCCGGACGTCGGGTTCGTGAACGCCTACGGTCTCACGGAGACCGCGTCGACGATCGCCGTGCTCGGCCCGGACGACCATCGTGCGGCGATCGAATCCGACGATCCAGCGGTGCGCCGACGACTGTCGTCGGCGGGCCAGGTCCTGCCGATGGTCGAGATCGAGGTGCGTGACGACCTCGACCAGCCGCTCCCGCCCGGCGAGACCGGGATGATCTACCTGCGCGGCGAGCAGATCTCCGGTGAGTACGCCACCGGGCAGCCTCCTCGACGACGAAGGCTGGTTCTGCACCCGCGACCGCGGCATGGTCGACGATGCCGGGTACCTGTTCATCGAGGGCCGCTCCGACGACACGATCATCCGCGGTGGCGAGAACATCGCGCCGGCGGAGATCGAAGAGGTGCTGCTCGCCCACGAGGCGGTCGCCGAGGTCTGCGTCGTCGGCGTGCCCGACGAGGAGTGGGGTCAGCGCATCGTGGCCGCGGTCGTGCTGCGCGACGGCGAGGAGGCCTCCGCTGATGACCTCCGCGAGGCGGTCCGCAGCAAGTTGCGCAGCCTGAAGACGCCCGAGGAGATCGTGTTCCGCACCGACCTCCCACACACCGAGACCGGCAAGATGCTGCGCCGCGTGGTGCTGCAGGATCTCACCGATCCGTCGTAGCCTGGTTGCCCAACCACTTCTCGAAATGCCCAACCACTTCTTGAATGAGGAATCGACATGTCCATCGCCCTGAAGCCCGGTACCCGCCTCCTGAGCGCCGTCTGCGCCACCGAGATGATCGCGGTGCGCGCACCGGGCGGTGAGGTCGACGTCACGATCGGCGGCGCACCGCCGGTCCTCGATGCCGCCCAGCGCGGCGACGGCCCCGTTGCCGAGGGTTTCGGTGGCGGCACCGCGATGGGCAAGCGCTACGTCGACGCCGACGACACGATCGAGTTGCTGTGCACCAAGCCCGGCGATGGCGTCCCGGCTCTCGACGGCACCCCGCTCGTGTTGAAGGACGCCAAGCCGCTCCCCGCCAGCGACTGAATCCGCTGGCCGTCGCCGCCTCCGGTCGCCGAGCGCGACACTGGGGGACGAGATGAGCGAGGTGGACTCGGAGTTCGTACCGGCGCCGTACGCGGACGGCCGGTGGTGGGTGATCGATCACCGGCCGAGCAGCCGCTTCCCCCTCGTCTGCCGCGGCAACATCGGCGAGGTCTACCCGAACGTCGTCACGCCGCTCACCGGTTCGATCGTCTGCTTGCCGTTCCTGCGCGGTCAGCGACGGATCTCCACTGAATTCGGTCTCGCGACCGACGAGCAGCTCGCGGAGTTCGACGGTGAGCACCGGGCGATCTCGAGCGTCTTCGGCGGCTACCTCTACGGCAACGTGTCGATCACCCGTACGGCCGCGGCGCGGATGCCGGGCTACACGGTCGAGGATCTCGATCGCCAGATGTGGGGATTGTCCGACGCGCCGCCCCATCAGCGCGGGCCCGGGGAACGGAGCGTGCGGGCCTCGATCCGATCCCTGCGAGCGCTGGGCAAGGGCCTGCTGCGCATCGACACCGACCGCGTGGCCGTGGACCGAGGGGACGTCGCCCGTTACGTGGCGCGGGTGCCGCCGATCGAGACCTCGTCGAACTCGGAATTGCTCGAGATCCCGATGGGCGTGGGGCCGTGGTTGGAGCGGCTGATGGGCAACCTGCTGATCGCCGGTGCTCTCGCCGGCATGGGACGGTCGATGCTCGAGGGCGCCCTCGGAGCACTCGGCGATGACGGTCTGGTCAATCAGCTGACGGCCGGGCTCGGAACGGTGGAGTCGGCCGAGCCGGCCGCTGCGCTCTGGGATCTGGGTCGACTCGTGGCGGCCGACATCGAGCTGACAGCGGACTTCGACGGCGGACTCGATGGGCTCGAAGAACGTCTCGCCACCTCGGGTGCGCCGGCCGCCGCAGGGTTCCGGGACGGGTTCGACGCCTTCCGCACGGTGCACGGTGCGCGCGGCCCCGACGAGTGGGAGCTCGAATCGCCGACGTGGGGGAGCGACGCTGGGATCGCGCTGGCGATGATCGACCGCCTGCGGCACGCACCCGACGACCGCGACCCGCATCGCACGAACATCCGGCTGGCGACCGAGCGTGAGCACATCGCCGCTCGCATCCGCGCCGAACTCCCGTGGCACCGGCGTCACCTCTTCGATCTCGGCCGGCGGGCGGCGATGGCGTACGCGCCCCAGCGCGAAGCCACCAAAGCGGCCTGCGTCCGAGCGCTCGACCCGTCGAGACGAGCCCTCGCCGAGCTGGCGCGGCGAGCGGGGATCGACCACTCGGACTTCTTCCTGCTGACGATCGACCAGATCCCTGCCGCGTTGGACGATCCCGCGTCGGTCAGCGAGGTGATCGCCGAGCGACGGCAACGTCGCGACTATCTGCAGGCGAGGGTGCCGCCGTTCTGGTTCCAGGGCGAGATCCCGCCGCCCACCACGTGGGAACGGCGCGAGGCGCGCCGCCGACCCGACGGTGCGGCGCGCGAGCTGCACGGCATCGGCGTGTGCGCCGGCGTGGCGACCGGACCGGCACGGATCGTGCGCGACCCGACCGCACCCGGTGACCTCGGACCCGGCGACATCCTGGTGGCACCGATCACCGATCCAGCGTGGACACCGTTGTTCCTCGCCGCGGCCGGGGTGGTCGTCGACGTGGGAGCGCAGCTGAGCCACGCCGCGATCGTCGCCCGCGAACTCGGGATACCGGCGGTCGTCAGCGCCGCCGACGCGTCACTCACGATCCCCGATGGCGCGCTCGTCACGGTCAACGGATCGACCGGCGTCGTCACGGTGCACGGCCCCGACGGTGGCCCGTGACCTCCCTCGACCGTGCGCCGGATCAGCCGGGGTCCGACTCGCGTCCGGCCTGGCGGCGGAGTCCGCGGTAGGCATCGGCCGCGGCGATCTCGCCGGTGACGACGCCGTAGATGGCATCGCACACCGGCATCTCGAGATCGAGGCGGCCGGCGAGATCGTGCACCGTGATCGCCGCCTTCACCCCTTCGGCGACCATCGTCATCCCGCCGAGCACCTCGTCGAGCGCCCGCCCCCGGCCGAGCTGCTCGCCGACGGAACGGTTGCGGCTGTGCGGGCTGATGCACGTGGCGATCAGATCGCCCATCCCGGCGAGTCCGGCGAGCGTGCTCGGTTCCCCACCCATCGCCACGCCCAACCGGGTGAACTCGGCCAGGCCGCGCGTCATGACGGCGGCCCGCGTGTTGTCGCCGACCTCGAGCCCCTGGGCAATGCCCGCTGCGATCGCCACCACGTTCTTCAACGCGCCGCCGAGTTCGCAGCCGATCACGTCGTGGTTGGTGTAGACCCGCAGCAGGCCGCTCTGGAGCGTGCGCTGCAAGGCGGCGGCGACCTCCAGGTCCTTGGTGGCGACCACGCTCGCGGCAGCGTTGCCTTCCATGATCTCCCGGGCGATGTTCGGTCCTGTGAGCGCCGCCGCAGGGTGGCCCGGGAGTTCCGCCTTGATCAGCTGCGTCATCCGGAGCAGCGTTCCCTGCTCCAGGCCCTTCGTGAGGCTCACCACCGGGATCCACGGATGCACGAACGGCCGCGCCGCCCGCAGGGTCTCGCGGAAGGCGTGCGACGGAACCCCGACGATGAGCAGTTCGGCGTGACCGACGGCCTTCGACAGATCGTCCGTCGCGTCGAGCTTCGCCGGCAGCGTGTACTCGCTGAGGTACTTCGGGTTGCGCCGGTTGAGCCGGATCTCGTCGGCGACGGCGGGGTCGCGCGCCCAGATCATCGTCTGGTGCCGGCGCGCCACGAGCGAGGCGACCGTGGTCCCCCATGATCCGGCGCCGAGCACGGTGATCTTCATGCTCACCCTCCGCCGGTCCGTCCGCTCACCGCACGCTCCATCGACCTTGTCTACCACTGGCCGTACCATGCAGTGTTCGAAGGGCCTGATCTGGGAAGGGGTACGACATGACGAGCCTCGCTGACCGTCCGAACACGGCACTTGTGGTGGTCGATGCGCAGAACGACGTGGTGGCCAACGCCCATGCGCGCGACGACGTGCTGGCCAACATCCGGCTGCTCGTGGAACGGGCACGTGCCGAGCAGGTGCCGGTGATCTGGGTCCAGCACGCCGACGAGCACATCGTCGAGCAGACCGATGGCTGGCAGTTCACCGCCGACCTCGGTCCGACCGACTCCGAACCGACCGTCCACAAGCATTTCGGCGACGCCTTCGAGGACACGACGCTCGAGTCCGAACTGGCCCGTCGCGGCGTCGGTCGGCTGGTCGTCACCGGCGCCGAGACCGACAACTGCGTCCGGGCCACCCTCCACGGGGCGTTCGTCCGCGGCTACGACACCACGCTCGTCGCCGACGCCCACACCACGGAGGACTTGAGCGAGTACGGCCTGCCTCCGGCCGACAAGGTGATCGCCCACACGAACACGTACTGGACCTGGCAGGCCGGGCCGGGGCGGACCGCCGCCGTCGTCGACGCGGCCGACGTCGAGTTCGGCGCCGGCGCTCCCGACGCGAACAGCTGAGCGAACCGCTCGACTCGGTCAACCGTGATCGTGCGGGCGGGCGTGCGCGTCGTGACCCGTGCGATCGAAGATCGTGATGATCTCGCTCGTGCGCTCGTGGGCGCTGATCGAATGCGGCGTCATCGTCGAGAACTCGGCGGCCTCGCCCTCGGCGACGATGATCGTGCGGTCACCGAGATCGAGGCGGATCGCACCGCTGAGCACGAAGAACCAGTCGTGGCCGGGATGCACCTGCGGGGAGGGGGCGCGGTCGTCGGGCTCCAGGCGCCATTTCGCGGCGACGACGTTGCCGTTCGAGTCGGGTCGGGTGAGCGGCCAGGTGATCCGTCCGGGTTCCTCGTTGGGCACGGGCTTGATGACGACGTCGTCGTGCGTCGCCACGTCGAGCAGGCTGGCCATGTCGGTGTGCAGCGCGGCGCACAGCAACGGGAGCACGTCGAGACCGATCGTGCGGTGGCCGGTCTCGATGCGGCTCAGGGTCGACGCACCGAGGCGCGTGCGCTCGGCCAGCTCGTCGAGCGACCAGCCGTTGGCGATGCGCAGCGCTCGCAGGCGCGAGCGCACGACGTCTTGGAGGTCGGCGGGTGCATCCGTCATGGCCCCGACTCTGGCGCACTCTTGCGAATAATGCAACCCGGTATGCAGAACCCGCCGAGCTGGGTACGTTGTCCGGCATGGAACAACCCGCTCACGACCTGTCCGATGTGATCGTCGTGGGAGGCGGCCCCGCCGGTCTCAGCGCGTCGCTCGCGCTCGGCCGGTCACGACGCTCGGTCCTCGTGATCGATGCCGGTCACCCGCGCAACGAGCCCGCCGCCCACATGCACGGCGTGCTCGGCCACGACGGACTGCCGCCGGGGGAGTACCTGGCGTTGGGCCGTGCCGAGGTCGCGGGATACGGCGTGGCGTTCGTCGAGGCCTCGGCGATCGGGGCGCGGCGCCGCGACGACGGACTCTTCGACGTCGATCTCGACGACGGGACGACCCGCACCGCCCGGCGTCTCCTCGTCGCCAGCGGCGTGACCGACCAGCTTCCCGACATCCCCCACCTTCGCGAGCGCTGGGGCATCGACGTGATCCACTGCCCGTACTGTCACGGCTGGGAGGTGCGCGACACGACGATCGGTGTGATCGCCACCGGCCCGACGGCGGTGCACCAGGCGATGCTGTTCCGGCAACTCACCGACGACGTGACCGTCTTCGTCCACAGCGGCGACGGTCCGACGGCGGAGGAATCCGCCCGCCTCCATGCCCGTGGCATTCGCGTCGTGGCCGGGCCGGTGACGGAGGTGGTCGTCAGCGACGACCGGATCAGCGGGCTGCGGGTCGGCGACGACACGTTCCCGGTCGACAACGTGGTCGTCGCCCCGTACATGGCCGTGCGTTCACCGGTCCTCGAAGCGCTCGGGCTGGAACCCGTCGATCATCCGATGGGTGCTGCGATCGGTACGACCTACGAGGCGGCGCCGACCGGCGAGACGTCCGTCGCCGGAGTGTGGGCGGCGGGCAACGTCGTCGACACGTCCGCGTCGGTGTCCAACGTGGTCGGCACCGGCTACATGGCGGGGGCGATGATCAACGCCGATCTGGTCGACGACGACGCGGCCCGTGCGGTGGCGGCGCACGCGGCTCACGGCGCGTCCGACGGGGACGTCCCGGTGATGGACGAGGCGTTCTGGGATGCGCGCTACGGAACGGCCGACCGCATCTGGAGCGGCAACCCCAACACCCAACTCGTCGCCGACGCCGCCGGGCTCGCGCCAGGGCGGGCGCTCGACGTCGGTGCCGGCGAGGGTGCGGACGCGATCTGGCTCGCCGAGCGCGGTTGGACGGTCGATGCGATCGACATCTCCGGCGTCGCCCTCGAGCGCGGCCGCGACGAGGCCATCGCCCGCGGGGCCGGCGTGGCGGAGCGGATCACGTGGCGGCGGACCGACGTGCTCGACGACGACCTCCCCGACGGTCCGTACGACCTCGTGTCGCTGCAGTTCATGCACTTCTCGCGGGCCGACCGCACCGAGCTGTTCCGCCGTTGCATCGCCGTCGTCGCTCCCGGCGGCACGTTGCAGGTCGTCGCCCATCACCCGCACGATCTGCACACCACTGCACACCGGCCGAAGATGCCGGACTTCTTCTACGCCGCCGACGAGGTGGCCGAGCTGCTCGACGACGAGTGGACGGTGGTCGCCTGCGACGCCCGGCCTCGCTCGGCGACCGACCCCCACGGCGAGGTGATCTCGATCCACGACGCCGTCCTCGTCGCCCGCCGCCACCGCCCCGACTGACCCAATCCATTTTTCGGAGAGGGCGGGGCGGGGCGGGGCGGGGCGGGGGAGTCTCGTCAGACCGACTGCATGTACTCGACGAGTTGATCGAGGGCGGCGCCCCAGCCGTCGAGGAAGCCCATCTCGTCGTGGGCGGCGTGATCGGCGGCGTTGGCGTGCATCACCCGGGCCGTGTAGCGAGTGCCGCCGTCGACCGGCTCGAACGTGAGCTCGGCGCTGAACGGGAAGCCGCCCGCGCCGAAGTCGTTCGGGCGGAAGCCAGGGCCGAGCGCGCCGGTCCACACCAGCCGGTTCGGCGCCTCGACCGCGAGGAAACAACCCGAGTTGTCCATGAGATCGCCTTCGGGCGAGCGCATCACCGTGCGGAAGATCCCGCCCGGGCGCAGATCGACCTCCGCCTCGGGCGTGGTGTACGGCGCCGGCGTGAACCACTTCGTGATGTGCTCGGGCTCGGTCCAAGCCGCCCAGAGCTGTTCGGGTGTCACCGGCACGACCCGTTCGAGGACGAGGTCGAGGGCGTCGGGGCTGGTGGCCGTGGCGGTGGTCGTGTTGCTGGTCATGATGTCTCCTTGTTCGGGGATGGTGGGGTGGGGTGTTGGTGAAACGGTCGTCGTCATCACGAGCTCGTCGAGCCGGTCGAAGCGCGAGGTCCAGTGGTCGCGCTGGCCGGCGAGCCAGATGGCGGCGCGTTCGAGCGGGTCAGGCGTCAGGCGATAGGTGCGGACACGTCCCTGCTTGTACGAGGTGACGATGCCGCACTGCTCGAGCACGTCGAGATGTTGCGTGAACGAGGGGAGCGCCATGTCGAACGACCGAGCGAGCTCGGACGTCGACGCAGGCTCCACGCCGAGCCGTTCGACGACGGCGAGCCTCGTCGGGTCGGCCAGTGCCTTGAACACGTCGACGACATCAGCCGGGCTGGCCGGGGTGCCGATCGTGCGCTGGATGACCATGCCTCGACCATACGCGTACGCAGATACTTAGGTCAAGACCTAAGTATCGAATTTCGATAACTTGCTCGCATGGAGTACCGCCCGCTCGGTCAGTTACAGGTCTCGGTCGTCGGTCTCGGCTGCAACAACTTCGGGATGCGACTCGACGCGGCGCAGACGAAGGCGGTGGTCGATGCCGCGCTCGACGCCGGCATCACGTACTTCGACACCGCGGAGAGCTACGGGCGCGGCCAGTCGGAGGAACACCTCGGTGCGGCCCTCGCGGGTCGCCGGGCGGAGGCGGTGATCGCCACCAAGTGGGGACACACGGTCAGCCTCGCCGACGGCGAGCGGGGCGGCGATCCGGCGCAGATCCGTCTCCGCCTGGAAGCGAGCCTGACGCGCCTGCGCACCGACTACGTCGACCACTTCCAGCTCCACCGTCCCGATCCGGACACGCCGCCCGAGGAGACGCTGGGCTGTCTGGCCGAACTGCGCGACGAGGGCAAGATCCGCGAGATCGGCTGCACCCACTTCACCGCCGCCGAGGTGGCCGCGTCCCACGCCGCCGCGGTCGAACACGGCGTGCCGCCGTATCCGTCGGTGCAGAACCACTACAGCCTGCTGACGCGCGATCCGGAGACGAACGGCGTGTTCGACACGTGCCGCCGACTCGGGATGGTGTTCGTGCCCTACTTCCCGCTCGAGTCGGGCCTGCTCACGGGCAAGTACCGGCGCGGCGAGGAGCGGCCGGAGGGCTCGCGGCTGGCGGCGTGGGGCGATCGGGCGAGCGCCTTCATCGACGACGACAAGCTCGACACGGTCGAGCGGCTGCGAGCGTGGGCGGAGTCACGCGGTCACACGCTGCTCGACCTGGCGCTCAGCTGGCACACGTCGAACCCGCTCGTCGCCTCGGTCATCGCCGGCGCCACCAAGCCGGCGACAGGTCGTCGCCAACGTCGCCGCCGCCGGCTGGGCGCTCACCCCCGCCGACCGCGCCGAGGTCGAGGCCCTCCTCGCACCCTGAGCCGACCTGCGTCAGGCGCGGGCGAGATGGGCGCGGACGGCGGCGAGCCACGCACCGCGGCGCTCTTCCTGCGGGCAGTGCGCGGCACCGTCGATCACGACCGGCGTGGCGCCGGGGATGGCCGCGGCGATCGCGTCGGCCTGGCCGCGCAAACCGGTGTCGACCTCGCCGACGAGCACGGTCGTCGGACACGTGATCGTGCCGAGGCTCGGCAGCAACGGGGGAAACGTGCGCAGGGCACCCGCCAACGCGGCGAACGCCTCGACGTCCATGTTGGTCAGCTTGTAGCGATTGCGTGCCGCGATCCGCGGCCGGTCGCCCTCGAGCGCCACGGAGACCGGTGCGGCGTTGGCCATCAGTTCGGCCACGGCAGCCATGCCCTGGTCACGGCCGATCGCAACGACGTTGTCGATCGCCTCCTTCGGGAGCAGCGGGACCGACTCGGCGAGCGTGTCCATCAGGATCAACGACTCGACCCGCTCGGGGTGGGCGAGCACGAACTGCTGCGCCACGATCCCGCCCATCGAATGACCGAGCAGGTGGAACCGCTCGAGGCCGAGGGCGTCAGCGGCGGCGACGGCATCGTCGACGAGTTGTTCGAACGTGTACGTGGCTGCGTCGCCGGTGTTCGTCGAGTCGCTGTGTCCCCGATGGTCCCAGGCGACGACCCGGCGCTCGGTGGCGAGGTCGTCGATCACGTCCTCGAAGTCGATGCGCCCTCCGGTGAACCCGTGCAGCAACACGAGCGGGGTCTCCGGCCCGCCGCCGCGATCGTCGACCGCCAGTGTGACGGGGCCGATGTCGATGGTGCGGTCGGGTTCGTACACGTGGTGGACCGTAGCGGTGCGCCGGTCGCGTCGAACGAGACGGCGCCTCAGTCGGGCCCGGCGGGGGAGAGGTCGGCGGTCGGGATGCCGAACTCGGCGGCCGCGAAGTTCCAGAAAGCGGCCGCCCGTCCCCCGGTCGACGGGCCGACCGGCGTCGGGCCGGTCACGTAGCGACAGCGCACGATGCCCTCCCCGGCCATGACGCTGCCGGCGATCACCGCCCGGTCGTCGTCGTCGGTCGCCCAGCGCCACAGGCCCGATTCGAACACTGCCGGCCGGTCGTCGACGGCGACCGGCGACCGCAGTCCCGGCTTCCACGTGCCTCCGCCACGATTCGCGTCGGCCACCGGCACGAGCTCGCGTTCGAGGTCGGTGGCGCTGATCCCGAGCGGCAAGCCGGAACCCGCCACCTCGTTGATCAACAGGATCGGGACGTCACCGCCGGCGCGGGCGATCGTGTTGATCCCCGCCCCGAAACGCGGGTTGAGCTCGGTCGGCCAGAAGCCGTCGGGTGCGGCGACACCGTCGACCGTGAACGTCCCCTTGAAGTCGACCTCGGCGCGCAGCTGCTCGCCGACGCGGCGGGCGACGTCGACCATCTGCGTGCGGATGTCGTCCGACGGATCCCAGAACGTCGCGCACCCGCGTAGAAGAACTGGCGCGAGCCGTCGTCGAGGGTGCGCCGGAGCACGACCATCTCGACCGGTCGCAGCACGGCCAGGCCGTCGGGGAGCACGATCCCGTGGATCGAGCACGGGACGCCCTCGACGAACGGCATCACCCGCACCAGTTCGCAATGTCCGGCGAGCGCCGCCCGCGCCCGCGATGCGGACGGCGCGTCGGTCACCCAGTGCGTGTGCTCGGCGCCGCCGTGGAAGCCGTCGCGAGCGTCCGCCGCCCACACCGTTCCGTCGCCCCGATCGAGTGAGGGCGCCGCCTGCGCAGCCTCGGCCAGGGGTACGACGACGGATGGTTGACGGCCGACGCCGGCGCGGTCCCAGAACGCGTCGACGACGACCTTGTCCTCGAGGGCGACCCACTCGGGACGGCGGTAGGCCAGGAACGGTCGCCCGTCGAGGTGCGACGCCGTGTTGAGGAACGTGCCGATGACGACGGCGGTCCGATCGGGGTCGAACTCCGTCACCGCATCGACCACCGCCGGCGGCGGCTCCTCGAGCGCTCGATTGGCGAAGTGGATGCGCTCCATCAGTGGCAATCCGGCAGGCGGCGTCACCACGACGGTCGGCACGGCGGGCGGCGGGCCGACGCCGACGCCCTCGGTGGCGACGACGAGGAGGTCGGTCGCACCCGCGTCGCGCAGGACCGGCAGGTGCTCGGTCCACACCGCGGCAACCGAACCGGCCAGGATCACCCGGCGACCCCCGACGGCCGAGCGCAGTGCCCTCGCCCACCAGGTCTCCACGGTGTTCGCTTCCATGGGACGACGCTACGAGGTCGGGGCCGACCGTGGCTGGTGAATTCCTGACCTCAGGTGGCGGCGAGGCGCTCGAGGGCTCCGACGGCGCCCTCGACGTACACGTCGCGGAGGAACGCGCGTTGTTCGGCACCGGGATGGGAGTGCAACTGCAGGAGCAGGTTGTCGATGCCCGACAGCAGCACGGCGACGATCGAGCGGGCCGTCCGATGGTCGACACCGAAGTCCGCCTCGGCGAGCTCGGCGAAGTACTGCACCGTGCGGCGGTCGCGCGTTCGCCGGTCGCGCCGCGCGTCCGGCTGGGCGCCGATGCTGCGCAGTGGGGCGAAGAACACGCTGTGCTCCTCGGACGCCTCCAACGCGCCCTGCACGAAGGCGCGCAGTTTGCCCTCGAAGGTGTTCTCCGCTTCGGCGATCACCCGTCGCATCGCCCGATCGAGGCGGGACGCTTCCCGGCGGTACAGGGCGGCGAGCAGATCGTCCTTGTTGGCGAAGTGCTTGTAGAGCAGCGCCCGGGTGACGGCGGCGCGATCGGCCACCGATCCCATGGTGATCGCCCGGGGACCGTCCTCGAGCACCAACAGGCGCGTGACGTCGAGCAGCGCCTCGCGACGTTCGTCGGCGGTGAGGCGTTCACCCGCGTCGGGGACCGGCTCGGTGGCGCCCACCTGCAGAGTCTGCCACGCGCGGTTGCACTCTGTCACCAGCTCCGGTACGTTGCCCGGACGGCGCGGTTGCAAAGTGTCACCGCGCTGTCGCACGGATCGGAGAACGTCATGTCCCACACCGGAACGTCCTACACCGGCCAGACGTACGCTGGACAGCGTCGGATGCTCGACGCCGACAGCCATCTGATGGAACTGCCCGGCTTCCTCGATGCGTTCATGTCGAGCGACATGGTCGAACGGCTGCGGGGTCGTGAAATGGCGCGTCTCGCGCCGATGCTCGACAAGGCCACTGCCGGAGCGACCGAGCGCCGGCAGGACGAGGCCGCCCGGACGGCGGCCGAGCAGCGGCTGCTGGTCGACAAGGGCTGGAACGCGATGGGTGCCTTCGACCCGGCGGAGCGCAGTCACGTCGTCGACATGTTCGGCTTCGACGGACAACTCGTGTTCGCCACGTTCGCCACGGCGATGTTCATGGGCAAGGACCTCGACCTGCTGTACGCCGGCAGCTCGGCCCACAACTTCGCGGTGGCCGACTTCTGCAAGGACGACGCCCGGCTGCTCCCGGTGGGATTCATCCCGCTCGACGATCCCGATCGTGCGCTGGCGCTGCTGACCGAGGCCGTCGATGCCGGATGTGCGGCGATCCACGTCCCCTCCACCGCCGCCGGCGACCGCTCGCCGACGCACCCCGACCTCGATCCGTTCTGGTCGACCCTGAGCGACAGCGGCGTGCCGTTCGTCCTGCACGTCGGCGGCGGCGGTCGCCTGCTCGACCGGGCGTTCCACAACAACGGCCGCCCCGTCACCGATCATCTCGGCGGCGGTGAGAACATCCGCTCCAAGGACTTCCTCGCCATCAGCAATTCGCCGTCGCTCTTCCTCGGTGTGCTCATCCTGGACGGCTTGTTCGACCGGTTCCCGAACCTGCGCGGCGGCGTGATCGAGGAGGGTGCGAGCTGGGTCGTGTCGTGGATGCACCAGCTCGACTTCGCCCAGCGGGCGTTCCGCCGCACCGAAGCGCCGCTCACCACCCTGGCGATGAAGCCGTCCGAATACGTCCACCAGCACCTCAAGTTCACGCCGTTCCCCGGTGAGCCCGTCGGTTGGATGATCGACCAGGCCGGCGACGACCTGTTCATGTTCTCCACCGACTTCCCGCACCCCGAGGGCGGCAAGGATCCGCTCGCCAAGTTCGACGACGCGATGCCCACCACGTCGGAGGCGGCCAAGCAGCGCTTCTTCTACGACAACATGGCCGAGCTGCTCGGCCCGGCGCTCGTGCCGGCGAAGGCCGTGAGCTGACGATGGGCCTCACGGCTGATCCGGTGGCGGCGGGCTTCGATGCCTCGCGTCTCGGACGAATCGACGACCACTTCCGCGCCACCTACGTCGACACCGGCAAGATCGCCGGCTGCCAGGTGCTGGTCGGCCGCCGGGGCCAGTTGGCGTACCGGGCGACGATCGGCTCGATGGACCTCGAGTCCGGCGAGCAACTGCACGACCAGACGATCTGGCGCTGGTACTCGATGACCAAACCGGTGACCGCCGTGGCCCTCCTGTCGCTCGTCGAGCAGGCCCGGGTGAAGCTCAGCGATCCGATCCACCGGTTCCTCCCCGAATGGCGTGACGTGAAGGTCAGCGTCCGCAACAGCAGCGGCGGGTTCGACCTCGCCGAACTCGACCGGCCGATCAGCGTCAAGCACGCAATGATGCACATGACCGGGATCGGGCCCGGACCGGAGGGCGCCCGCCTCGACATGGAGAGCCTGCTCGGCGGCAGGTCCGCCCGATCGGACCGCGGCGCGGCGACGCTCGCCGACCTGAGCCGGCTGCTCGCCACCGAGCCCCTCCGCTTCCAGCCGGGAACGCAGTGGTTCTACTCGTGGTCGTCCGACATCTGCGCCCGGCTCGTCGAAGTGATCGCCGGCGAACCGTTCGGCTCGTATGTGCAGCGGACGATCTTCGATCCGCTCGGCATGGACGACACCGGCTTCCACGTCGCCGAGGCCGACGCCGACCGGGTGCCGTCGTTGTACGCCCGCGGGCCGGCGAAGGAGGTGCGCCTCGTCGACGACCGGTCCTCCCGGCGCCTGTGCACCGAACCGACGCTCCAGTCGGGCGGCGGCGGCCTCGTCGGCACGATCGACGACTACGCCCGCTTCTGTCAGATGTTGACCGGGGAGGGCGCGCTCGGAACGGTGCGGATCCTCGGCCGTCCGACCGTCGAGCTGATGCGCACCAACCATCTTCCCGGCGCCGATGCGCGCGGCGGCCACCTGCGCGACTTCGCACTGCCCGGTGGTTACGGCGAGGTCGGCTTCGACGGCAACGGGTTCGGTCTGCAGGTGGCGGTCGGGCTCGGACCCGCGGCCACGTCCGGCGTCGGACCAGCCGGCGACTTCATGTGGGGCGGCGCCGCGTCGACGGTGTTCTGGATCGATCCGACCGAGGATCTCTACGCCATCTTCATGACCCAGATCCTGCCGAGCGGCGTCTACGACTTCCGCGGCCAGCTGCGCTCGCTCGTCTACGCCGCGATCGCCGACTGACCCTCCGTTCGTCCGGACCCGTCCCCGGATGAACGGAGCAATTGCGCCCGGGCGTCGGGCGTGCTTGACTCCGGCAATGCCCGAAACCGAAGACTCCGCTGAAATCGACGTGACCATCGAGACGGAGGTCGTCGATGTGGACGGTGACGGCGTCGCCGACATCGTGTCGCAGACGACCACGACGACGATCGACGTCGACGGCGACGGCACGATCGACATCGTCGAGGTGGAGACGATCACCGCCTACGACATCGATGGCGACGGCGAGGCCGACATCATCGAGTCGACGACGGTCACCGGTGTCGACGTCGACGGCGACGGAGAGTTCGACGAGGACGAGATCGCCGTGGAGGAGATCGTCGCCGTCCGCGAGGACCTGATCGACGACGACACCGAGACCGCAGCCGGCGACGACAGCGAGACCGCAGCCGGCGACGACACCGACGCCGAAGCGGGCGACGAGGGCACCGACGACGCCGACGGCGGCTGACGAAGCGGGCGATGATGACGCCCGCGCTCCTGAGCGGAGGGCCGGCATGACGGGGACGTACGGCGTCACCCTGGCCGGCCGGTCGTACCGCTTCGACGACCTGCGCACGGTGCTGGCCCGGGCCTCGCCGCGGCGCTCGGGCGACGAGCTCGCCGGCGTCGCCGCGTCGTCCCAGGAGGAACGCGTCGCCGCCCAGTACTGCCTCGCGGAGGTGGCGTTGGCGACGTTCCTCGAGGAGCCGTTGATCCCGTGGGAGATCGACGACGTCACGCGGCTGATCCACGACCAGCAGCGCGACGACGCGTTCGCGCCCGTCCGCTCGATGACGGTCGGCGAGCTGCGCGACTGGCTGCTGTCGTACGACACGACGTCGGCCGATCTCGCGGGCATCGCGTGGGGGCTGACGCCGGAGATGGTCGCCGCCGTCAGCAAGATCATGGGGAACCAGGACCTGGTGCTCGTCGCCTCGAAGTGCTCGAACGTGACGGCGTTCCGTTCCACGATCGGACTCCCGGGGCGCCTCGCGGTCCGTCTCCAACCCAACCATCCCACCGACGACCTGCGGGGGATCATGGCGTCCATCGTCGACGGCCTGCTCCTCGGTTGCGGCGACGCGGTGATCGGCATCAACCCGGCGCTCGACTCGCCCCAGCACAACCGGCGACTGCTCGACATGCTCGCGGCGTTGATCGAGCGCTACGAGATCCCGACCCAGTCGTGCGTCCTCGCCCACGTGACCACGACGCTGCGGGCGATCGACGACGGTGCGCCGGTCGACCTCGTGTTCCAGTCGATCGGCGGCACCGAGGCGACCAACCGGTCGTTCGGGATCACGCTCGATCTCCTCGCCGAGGCGCACGATGCGGCGCGCGGGCTGCACCGTGGCACCGTCGGACAGCAGGTGATGTACTTCGAGACGGGACAGGGTTCGTGCCTGTCGGCCGGTGCGCACCACGGCGTCGACCAGCAGACGTTGGAGGCCCGCGCCTACGCCGTCGCCCGCCGGTTCGACCCGCTCCTCGTCAACTCCGTGGTCGGCTTCATCGGCCCGGAGTACCTCCTCGACGGCAAGCAGGTGACGCGCGCCGGGCTCGAGGATCACTTCTGCGGCAAGCTCCTCGGACTGCCGATGGGATGCGACGTCTGCTACACGAACCACATGGACGTCGACCAGGACGACATGGACGTGTTGCTGACGGCGCTCGGTGCGGCGGGGTGCAGCTACATCATGGGCGTGCCGGGCGGTGACGACGTGATGCTCGGGTACCAGTCGACGTCGTTCCACGACGCCCAGTACGTGCGCCGCGTGCTCGACCTGCGCCCGGCTCCCGAGTTCGAGGCGTGGCTGCAGCGGATGGACCTCGTCGACGATCGAGGCCGCCTCACCGCCCCGACCCGAACGCCCGCACTCATGGCCGCCCTGGACCTCGCGCGATGACCGACGGGCTCCCGACCGAGCACAGCGAGGAGGTGACGCCGGCCCGGGTGGGCATCGGACGGGTGGGAGGCAGCATGCCGACCGCAGCGCGGTTGCGGTTGCTGCTCGACCATGCCCGGGCGCGCGACGCGGTGCGCCACGCCTTCGACGCCGCCGGGATGGTCGCGGCACTGACCGCGACCGGTCGCGCCGCGGTCGCGGTGACATCCGCGGCCGGCTCACGCGACGAGTACGTCCGTCGCCCGGATCTCGGCCGTGCGCTCGTCGGCCGACGCCGCCACCGCGCTGCGACGTGCGGGCGGGGAGCGGTGTGATCTGGCGATCGTGCTCTGCGACGGACTGTCGCCGGGGGCGATCGAACGGTACGGCCCCCACTTGGTCGAGCGGATCGTGGCCCAGGAACTCCTGCGCGGATGGTCGCTGGCGCCGGTCACGGTCGTGCGCAACGGCCGTGTCGCGATCGGCGACCCGATCGGTGAGCTGCTCGGCGCGAGCACCGTGGTGGTGCTGATCGGTGAACGCCCCGGACTGACGATCTCGGAGAGTGTCGGCGCGTACGTCACGTTCGCGCCACGCCCCGGGCGGACCGACGCCGAGCGCAACTGCATCAGCAACATCCACGCCCTGGGCACCGGCGTGGACGATGCAGCCCGACGCATCGCCGACCTGCTCGTGCGCGCCAGGGTCGCCGGTGCCACGGGCGTCGCCCTGACCGACGACGCCCCGGCCCCGATCGCGTTCGGGGGTGTGCGGCCGCCCGACTAGAGGCTGTCGCGTGGCGGCGGCGACAATGGGCGGCGCATGAGCACCGATCACGATGCCGACGTCGTCGGGTTCGACGTCCCCACCATCGAGCGCTGGTTGGCGACGGTCACGACCGTGCAGCTGCCGATCGCCTGGACCAGGCTGCCGGGCGGGCATTCCAACCTGACCTACCTGCTCGTCGATGCTGCCGGACGCGAGCTGGTCATCCGCCGCCCACCGCTCGGCGAGCTGCTGCCGAAGGCGCACGACATGTGGCGCGAGTACCGGGTGATCGAGGCGTTGTGGCCGACTGCCGTGCCCGTGCCCGAGCCGGTCGCCTACTGCGACGACCGCTCGATCGCCGAGACGCACTTCTACGTGATGGGCAAGGCCGAGGGACGGGCGTTGTACAGCGGGGCCGAGGTGGCGCACTGGCTCGAGGTGCCGGCCCGGCGCCATGCCGGCGAGTCGTTCATCGACGTGCTCGCCCGCCTGCACTCGATCACACCGGCGGACGTCGGCCTCGACGATCTCGGCCGCCACGACGGCTACGTCGCCCGTCAACTCCGCACGTGGTACGGCTCGTGGACGTCGTCGGCGGCGCACGCCGAGTACGACGATCCGCGGGTGCACGAGCTGCACGATCGGCTCGCCGCGTCCATCCCCGAGGCCGGTCCCGCCCGAGTCGTGCACGGTGACTTCGGGCCGCACAACAGCCTGTTCGCCCGCACCGGCGAGTTGACGGCGGTGCTCGACTGGGAGATCGCGACGCTCGGCGACCCGCTCGCCGACTTCGCCTACACGCTGAACGCGTGGGCCGAGCCGGGCGACGTGGGCGTCGACGGCGGCGACGCGGCGACGGCGCTCCCCGGGTTCCCGAGCCGGGCCGAGCTGACCGACCGCTACGCCCTCGCCACCGGCGCCGACCTCACGCACCTCGACTTCTACCGGGCCTTCAACCAGTGGAAGACGGCCTGCATCCTGCACGGCGTCTACGCCCGCTATCGCGCCGGACAGAAGGAGTCGGCGGGCGTGGATCTCCCGATGCTCCTCGAGCGGACGCAGGCCGCGGTCACCGGCGCGGCTGCCCTCGTCGATCGCGCCGTCCCCTGAACGAGCCCGCAGCGATGTAGTTGTGGGGGCGTATTGGCACGACATCGCCATCGCTCCGGCTGATCGAGGGTTGCGGAGCACTGCGGTACGGTCGCGGCGTGCCCGCGTTCACCGGTCTGTCGGCGGTGTTGCTCAACTGCTCGCTCGTGCGCGACGCGTCGAAGTCGCACACCCGCCGGCTGCTGGCGCGCGTCGCCGGGATCATGGACACCGAGGGCGTCGACGTCGAATTGATCCACATGCTCGACCATCGAGTCGGCTTCGGCATGGTCAAGGACACCACCGAGATCGGCGACGACCGCGACGACTGGCCGGCGATCCACGCCAAGGTGATGGCCGCCGACATCCTCGTGATCGGCACCCCGATCTGGTTGGGGGCGAAATCGAGCGTCGCCACCCTCGTCGTCGAGCGGCTCTACGCCTACAGCAGCGAGCGCAACGACCGGGGTCAGTACCTCTACTACGGCAAGACGGCCGGCTGCGTGGTCACCGGCAACGAGGACGGCGTGAAGGCCTGCTCGTCGCAGATCCTCTACGCGATGTCGCACATCGGCTACGTGATCCCGCCCCAGGCCGACTGCGGCTGGCTCGGCGAGATCGGCCCCGGTCCGAGCTACGGCGACGAGATCGAGGGCAGCGACGAACGCGTCGGCTACGACAGCGAGTTCACGAACAAGAACGCCACGATCATGAGCTGGAACCTGATGCACACCGCGGCGCTGCTCAAGTCGCAGGGCGGCTTCCCCGTCGGTGGCAACGTGACCGAGACGTGGCGTGCGTACACCAACGCCGCCGACCAGGATCCCGACCGGGCGTTCTGACCCCATCGAATTCCGCAGCAGGAGCAAATCACATGACCGAGACCACCGACTGGACCTTCGAGGGCACACAGGTGCCGATCTACGCCCGCTCGTGGCGCGACGGCGAGGAGGCTCCCAAGTTCGTCGCCGTGCTCGTGCACGGCTACGGCGAGCACATCGGTCGCTACGACCACGTGGCGCGGGCGCTCGTCGAGCACGGGGCCGTCGTCTACGGGCTCGACCACATGGGCCATGGCCGCAGCGGCGGCGAGCGGGTGCTGATCCCCGACTTCGAACCGGTCGTCGCCGATGTCCATACCGTGGTGGAGCGCGCTCGTGCCGACTGGCCGGAACTCCCGGTCGTCCTGATCGGCCATTCGATGGGCGGGATGATCGGCGCCCGCTACGCGCAGGAGCACGGGGACGTCCTCGATGCGGTGGTCCTGTCGGGTGCGGCCGTCGGCAACTTCGAGACCATCGGGGTGCTGTTGTCGCTCGACGAGATCCCCGACATCCCGCTCGATCCCGAGATCCTCTCGCGCGACCCGGCGGTCGGCGAGGCGTACGCCGCCGACCCGTTGGTGTGGCACGGTCCGTTCAAGCGCCCGACCGTGCAGGGATTCGCCGACACGATCGGAGCCATCACCGCCGACGGCGCCCTCGGTGACCTGCCGTTGTTGTGGGTGCACGGCGAGGACGACCAGCTCGTCCCGATGGAGGGGACGCGCGCCGGCATCGAGTTGCTCGGCGGGGACGCGTTCGAACAGCACACGTACCCGGGCGCTCGTCACGAGGTCTTCAACGAGACGAACGGCGACGAGGTCATCGCCGACGTCATCGACTTCATCGAGCGCGTGCTCCCGAGCTGAGGCCGGCCACGTGACGGCGTCGCGCCCCCACCGAGCGTGGCCAATCCGAATCCGTGGCGCGTCCGTAGACATGAGTGTGTGGGACGCCCCGGATGACGCATTGCTGGCCGGCGTCGCGGCGGGCGATCGCACGGCCGCGGCCGTCTTCGTCCGCCGGTTCCAGCGCCGCGTGTTCGGGCTGGCGATCACGATCGTCCGCGACGACGGTTGGGCGGAGGAAGTGGCCCAGGATGCGTTCGTGCGCGCGTGGCACAACGCCGCCTCGTTCGACCCCCGCCGGGGTTCGGTGACGACGTGGCTGCTGGCGATCACGCGCAACGTTGCCATCGATCGCCTGCGCCGCGAAGCAGTGCGGCCGGCGGATCCCGCCGATCCGGCGACGATGTCGATCGCCGATCCCGCCGATGGCCCGGAGGGCGCCGCCCTCGTACAGTCCGACGTCCGGCGCGTCACGGCCGCGCTCCGCGCCCTTCCGGAAGCCCAACGTCGCTGTGTCCTGTTGGCGACGGTGGGTGGATGTACGGCCCTCGAGATCAGCGAAACGGAACACATCCCGCTCGGTACGGCGAAGACCCGGATCCGGGACGGTCTCATCCGGGTGCGCGGCCTGCTCGCCGCCGAGGAGCCGAGCCGTGACTGACGTGTCCGAGCATCTCGACGACGGCCTGCTGGTCGCGCTCGCCCTCGGGCAGGTGACCGGCCGCGACCGCGCCGTCGCGCTGGAGCACCTGGTCGCCTGTCACCGCTGCCGCGACGCGGTCGACTCGCTCGTCGCCGTGTCCGACGAGATCCTGCTGCTCGCGCCGCAGGCCGAGCCGCCGCCCGGCTTCGAGTCGGCGGTGCTCGACCGGTTCGACGTCGCCGGGACGGCTTCGTCACGGCGACGTCCCACCACCGTCCGCCTGCTCGTTGCGATCGCCGCGGCGGTCGCGATCATCGTCGCCGCGGGTGTCGTGGTCCTCGGCACGGTCGCTCGTGACGACGAACCGGTCATGGCCGAGGCGCCCATGGTCACGCCGTCGGGGCTCGAGGTCGGATCGGTGTGGAGCACCGGCAGCGATCCCGCGTGGATCCTCGTGTCGGTGCCCGACTGGAGGTCGTGGGACGGGTCGTACGCCGCACCGGGCGAATACCGGCTGCTCGTGGCGCTGGACGACGGTTCCACGGTCGAACTCGGTCCGGTGCGGTTCCACGAGGACACGGGCAGCTGGGCCGTCACGACCTCGGTCGCCACCGAACACATCCGGTCGGTCGCCGTCTCCGACTCGACCGGACGTGTCTGGTGCGCCGCCACCTTTGATGCGTGACCGGTCAGCCCCAGCGGGGTTGTTCGTCGGGGTTGATGCCGAGGCTGAGCTTGCCGACCACCTCGTGCGTGATCAGCGAGTTCCCGGGGTGGATCCGCCCGAGGCGGGCGTCGCGGAACATGCGCTCGATGCGGGTCCCCTTGAAGATGCCAGAACCGCCGGTGAGGTCGAGCGCCGTGTCGACCACGGCCCACGCCCGCGTGACCACGTCGTGCTTGCAGGCGAAGATCTTGACCGGCCACTCCATGCCGTGGTCGACGCCGTTCGACCAGTCGTCGCACACCCGGTCGAGATGGGCCATCATCGCCTCGAGGTGGATCCGCATGTCGGCAACGTGGTGCTGCACCTCGGGGTGGTAGGCCATCGATCGCGTGAGCGCGATCGATCGGCGTTTGTGCGTCGACGCCACGGTCTCGTCGAACGCGCGGCGCGCGATCGAGGAGTAGACGCCGGCGAAGCCGAGCAGGGCCCAGGCGAACAGGGCCACGTGGTACATGTCCGCACCGGCGAAACCGGCGGGTGACACCCGGATGATCGCCTCGTCGGGGACGAAGACCCGCTCGAGGATCGTGTCGTTCGAGGTGGTGGCGCGCATGCCGAGCGTGTCCCAGGTCTCCTCGATCCGGTAGCCGGCCGCGTCGCGGTGGACGAAGCCATGGACGACCTTCGGTGCGTCGGGGTCGCTCGTGTCCATGCCGTGTACGCCGAGGTAGGTCCACACCGGTGACAAGCTGCCGAAGATCTTGTGGCCGGTGAACGTCCAGCCGCCGTCGACCCGTTCCGCCTTCGTGGTCGACAGCAGGACCGGGATGTCGTTGCCCGTCTCGCCGTGCCCGGCGGCGAACACGTGGCCGGCCATCGCCTGACGGAGCACCCAGTCGCCCGAGGCATCGCCGGCGCGGTGGAGGTCGGCGCACAGACCGACGAAGTAGTGATGCATGTTGATCGCGACGGCGGTGGCCGGGGCCACCTCGGCGATGCGACGCTGCAGGCGGTTGATCTCCCCGAGACTCAGTCCGCCCCCGCCGAGGTCGGTGGGCACGGAAGCCAGCAGGTAGCCCGAGCGCCGGAGTTCCTCGAAGTCCTCGTCGAAGAACGTGTTCGACCGGTCGTAGCCGGCGGCGCGCTCGTCGAAGCGCGCCAGCATCTCCTCGGTCAGGATCCCGCTCGGCGGAATCGTCGTGGCGGTGCGGACGACGGTGTCGTCGGTGGTCATGGTCATGGGTCGTGTCCTTCTGTTCGTTGTTCGCTGAGGTTCGTCTGCCGATGTCTCGTTCGGTCGATCGACCGAAAACAGGATGACAGCGAGCCCCCTTGTTGTCAACCCTTGACAGCGTGCGTGTTTTCCGCAATGCTCCATTCGGTCGTTCGACCGAAATGTGAGAATGGAGACGACGTGACTGCACTGACGGCCGAGCCCGACACGGCGGCGACGATCCTCGCCGCCGCCCGCGAGCGCCTGTTGATCGACGGGTACGCCGGGCTCTCCACCCGCAAGGTGGCCCAGCAGGCGGGGGTGCCGGTGTCGCAGTTGCACTACCACTTCGGCTCGAAGGGAGCGATGGTGCTGGCGCTGCTCGAGTCGGAGAACCGGCGCCGCCTGGCCCGCCAGGCCGGGATGTACGCCCAGGACTGGCCGTTGTGGCGACGCTACGAACAGGCCTGCGACTTCCTCGAGGACGACCTCGAGTCGGGGTACGTGCGCGTGCTGCAGGAGATGATCGCCGCCGGTTGGTCGGCTCCGGCACTGGCCGAGGCGGCGCGCACCGTCCTGATGGGGTGGTACGACGTGCTGACCGAAGTCGCCACCGAGGCGGCCGAATCGTTCGGCGGTCTCGGTCCGTTCGAACCCGCCGAGGTCGCCACGCTGATCGGCAACGCGTTCCTGGGCTCGGAGGCGATGCTGCTGCTGGGGTTCGACCGCCAGCAGCTCCCGATCCGCTCGAGCCTGCGTCGCTTCGGGGCGGTCATCCGGACGATCGAGGAACGAACGGCGGATGAACGGAAGGGAGCGGCGCGATGAGAGCACGCCAGCCCGACGCCAGTGGCGAGGTCGAGCGCGAGGGCGTGCGCCTGCACTGGGAGGTGTTCGGCAGCGGTGAGACGACGGTGGCGCTGCTGCCGACGTGGTCGATCATCGACTCCCGGTTCTGGAAGGCGCAGGTCGCCTTCCTCGCCCGTCGCTACCGCGTCGTCACGTTCGACGGCAGGGGGACGGGGATGTCGTCCGCACCCGTCGGGAGCGAGGCGTACTCCCATTTCGAGTTCGCCGACGACATCGGGGCCGTGTTCGACGCCACCGGCACGGACCGCGCGGTCCTCGTCGGGCTGTCGTGCGGCGCGACGTGGGGGATCCAGTTCACCGCCGACCACCCCGAGCGCGTCGAGGGCCTCGTCACGATCTGCCCGGCGACGCCGCTCACGCCGGGCCACATGGAACGCGCCGTCCACCCCTTCGACGCCGAGATCGACACGACCGAAGGTTGGGCCAAGTACAACAGCCACTACTGGCTGCAGGACTACCGCGACTTCGCCGAGTTCTTCTTCGCCCAGATGTTCCACGAGCCGCACTCGACCAAGCAGATCGAGGACTGCGTCGAGTGGAGCCAGGAGATCCCACCGTCCGTGGTGATCGACGCCACGCGGGGTCAACAGGCGTGTCAGCTCGAGAGCTTCCGCTCGGTGTGCGCCCGCGTCGCCGCGCCCGTGCTCGTCATCCACGGCGACGAGGACCGCATCCGCCCGCACTCCGTCGGGCGTCGCCCTCGCCGAACTGACCGGTGGCCAGCTCGTCACCATCGGCGGGGGCGGGCACGGCCCGCAGGGGCGCGACCCGGTGGTCGTCAACCGCCTGATCGAGCAGTTCGTCGACACCGTCCGCCCGACGCCCCGCCCGGCCGCGCCGCCGCGCACCTGGGTGCGGGCGGCACGCCGTCCGAAGCGGGCGCTCTACATCTCCTCGCCGATCGGGCTCGGCCACGCATTGCGCGACGCGACGATCGCCGACGAACTGCGCAAACTCCACCCTGACCTGCAGATCGACTGGCTCGCCCAGCACCCGGTCACGAAGGTGCTCCAGGAACGAGGCGAGCACGTCCACCCAGCGTCGGCGTTCCTCGCCAGCGAGTCGGCTCACGTGGAGGAGGAGGCGGGGGAGCACGACCTGCACGCGTTCCAGGCGATCCGGGAGATGGACGAGGTGCTGGTCAACAACTTCATGGTGTTCGACGACGTCGTGTGCGACGAGCACTACGACGTGGTGATCGGCGACGAAGCCTGGGACATCGACTACTTCCTCCACGAGAACCCCGAGCGGAAGCACTTCGAGTTCGCCTGGATGACCGACTTCGTCGGCTGGCTCCCGATGCCCGACGGCGGGTCGCGCGAGGCGGAACTCGCCGCCGACTACAACGCCGAGATGATCGAACAGCGGGCGCGGTATCGCCGGCTGCGCGACCGGTCGATCTTCATCGGCGACCCCGACGACATCGTGCCCGACGCCTTCGGCGAACACCTCCCCGGGATCCGTGACTGGACCGTGGCCAACTTCGAGTTCTCCGGCTACGTCACCGGGTTCGACCCGGCCGACTTCGTCGATCGCGAAGGGTTGCGCACCGAGCTCGGGTACCGCGCCGACGAGCTGGTGTGCGTGGTCACGGTCGGCGGATCGGGTGTCGGCGGCGACCTCGTCCGCCGGGTGGTCGACGCCGTGCCGGTCGCTCGCCGGCTCGTCCCCGCGCTGCGGTTCGTCGTCGTCGTCGGGCCGCGCCTCGACCCCCGCTCGTTCCCGCGGTGCGACGGCGTGGAGTACCACCGATACGTCCCCGACCTCTACCGTCACCTCGCAGCGTGCGATCTGGCGATCGTGCAGGGCGGGCTCACCACGTGCATGGAACTCACGGCCAACCGGCGACCGTTCATCTACGTGCCGTTGCAGCACCACTTCGAGCAGAACTTCCACGTGCATCACCGCCTGCAGCGCTACGGCGCCGGCCGGCGCGTCGACTACCACGACGCGGCCGAGCCCGACCAGCTCGCCGCCGCCATCGTCGCCGAACTCGGGCGCACCATCGACTACCTGCCCGTCGATCCGGACGGTGCCGCTCGCGCCGCGGCGTCGATCGCCGAACTCCTTTGACGCGTTACGTTGCGTCGATGGAAATCGGAATCTTCTCCAGCGTCGCGGGCACCGGGAACGTCGAGGCACTCGTCGCCGACGCGCAGGCGTCCGCCGATGCCGGGTTCGCCTCGTACTGGCTCTCCCAGATCATCGGGCAGGTCGACGCCATGACGCTGATCGGTGCGCTCGGCCAGCAGGTCCCGAGCATCCAGTTCGGCACGTCGGTCGTACCGACGTATCCGCGCCACCCGATGGTGATGGCCGAACAGGCGAAGACGGCGAGCCTGCTCAGCGGTGGGCGCTTCACGTTGGGAATCGGCCTCTCCCATCAGGTGGTCGTCGAGGGGATGTGGGGCTACTCGTTCGACAAGCCGGTCCGCCACGCCCGCGAGTACCTCTCGGCCCTGATGCCGCTGCTGCGCGGTGAGGCCGTCAACATCGCCGCCGAGACGATCACCGTGCGCGGCCAGATCACCATCGATGCGACCGAGCCGCCGGTGTTGCTGGCGGCGCTCGGCCCGCAGATGCTGCGGCTCGCCGGCGCCGTGTGCGGCGGCACGATCACGTGGATGACCGGCGCCGCCACGTTGGGCTCACTGACGGTGCCGACGATCAGCGAGGCCGCCGCCGACGCCGGCCGACCCGCACCCGAGATCGCCGCCGGCTTCCCGATCTGGGTCACCGACGACGTCGACGCCGCCCGATCGGTGGCGTCGCGCGTGTTCATGATCTACGGCCAACTCCCGTCGTACCGGGCGATGCTCGACCACGAGGGCCTCGCCGGGCCGGAGGATCTGGCGATCATCGGCGACGAGGCGACGTGCGCCGACCGGCTCGACGAACTCGTCGCGGCCGGTGTCACGCAGTTCGCGGCGTCCGAATTCGCGAACGACAACGAAGGCCGCGAGCGGACCCGCGCCTTCCTCGCCAGCCGGCTCTGAAGGTCAGTGACGCGAGGCCATGTACTTGGCGTAGCCGTCGGCGAGGTCGCGCAGCTCGGGATCCGGCGCCGAACAGGGGCTCGAACTTCTCCCGCGCCGCCTCCCGCTTGGCCGGGAAGTACTCGGTCGGCCAGTAGCCCTCGTGCGGCCGGTAGCCCTTGAGCACGTTGCGGGCGACGGTGGCCTTGTGCACCTCGTCGACGCCGTCGGCGATGCCCATCGTCGGCGCCGCGGCGTACATCGCCTGCAGCGGCGTGAGGTTGGTCGTGCCGAGCGAGCCGAGGATGTGCAGGGCGTTGAACGACACCTCGCGCAGCACCTTGGCCATCGTGTACTTCACGGCCGCGATGTCGGTGCGGGTCTCCTGGGTGCTGGTGTTGTCGATCTTCCACGCCGTCTCGAGCACGAACAGCCGCAGCATCCGGATCGCCGCGTAGGAGTCGGCGATCTTCTCCTGCACCATCTGGTGCTCGGCGATGATCTTGCCGTGCGACTCGCGGCTCAGCGCCCGCTCGCACATCATGTCGAAGGCGAGCTTGCACTGGGCGATCGTGCGCATCGCGTGGTGGATGCGCCCGCCGCCGAGCCGGCGCTGGGCGAGCACCTTGGCGCCGTCCTCGGGGCCGAGCAGGTGGTCGAGGGGGACGCGCACGTCGTTGTAGATGATGTGGTTGTGGTTGCGCGGCTCGGGCTGGATCTCGACGCCCGGCGTCTTGCGCGGCACGACGAACATGCCGTTGGTGCACATCACGAACAGGATGTCGGCGACCCGCCCGGCGCTGGTGAACCACTTCTCGCCGTTGATGACCCACTCGTCGCCGTCGCGCGTCGGCGTAGGTCTTGAACAGGTTCGGGTCGGAGCCGCCCTGCGGCTCGGTCATCGAGTACGCCGACCACATCTCCTGGTTGAGCATCGGCTTGAGCCAGCGCTTCTTCTGCTCGTCGGTGCCGTAGGCGGCGAGCATCTCCATGTTGCCGGTGTCGGGCGCCGCGGCGCCGAACATCTGCGGCGCCGACGGGTAGCGGCCGAGGATCTCGTTGAGCAGGCCGAGCTTGAGCTGGCCGTAGCCGGGCCCGCCGAGCTCCTCGTCGAGGAAGATCGCCCACAGCCCCTGGTCCTTGACCTGGTCCTGCAGGCCCTTCACGAGCGCCCTGATCTTCGGGTCCGGCGACCGGACCGCGTAGGGGAAGACGTAGTCGAGCGGCTCGACCTCCTCGCGGCAGAACTCCTCGACCCAGTCGAGCTTCTTCTGGAACTCCGGTTCGGTCGAGAAGTCCCAAGCCATCGTCGTTCATCCTCTTGTCGTTCGCAGCACGTGGTTACCGCTGGTGACCGACTGTACGAAATCGCGCGCTCACCGTACGAGTGGAGGTCCGCGGCGCGACCAGCCTCGCGTGAGGCGTGAGATTGGTCGTCGCCGCGGGACGGCCGGGCCGGCGACGCCTTATCGTTGGTGTCGTGAGCGCCGCGGTGCTGATCGTGGAAGACGACGAACTGATCGCTTCGAGCTTGGTCAGGGCACTGCAGTCCCAGGGATTCACCGCCTCCTCGACGGGCACGGTCGCGTCGGCGCTCGATGCCATCGCCCGCGAGACGCCGGCGCTGGTGCTGCTCGACCTCGGACTGCCCGATGGTGACGGAACCGCCGTGGCGACCAGGATGGCGCTCGACCATCCCCGCGTCCCGGTGATCGCCCTGACCGCCCGCTCCGACGAGATCGACATCGTCCTCGGCCTGGAATCGGGCGCGGTCGACTACGTCGTCAAGCCGTTCCATCTCGCCGAACTGCTCGCCCGGATCCGCGCCCACCTCCGTTTCGCCGAGGGCGCCGGCGACGGTGGTCGGCAACGCCGTGTCGTGGCCGGTGACGTGGTGATCGACGCCGCGGCTCGCCGCGCGTTCGTCGGGACCGACGAGATCGCCCTGCGGCCCAAGGAATTCGACCTGATCCACCGGCTCGCCCTCGATGCCGGGATGGTCGTGACGCGTGAGCAGTTGATCGACGACGTGTGGGACGACAACTGGTGGGGCTCGACGAAGACGCTCGACGTGCACGTCAACTCGATCCGTCGCAAGTTCGGCGAGCAGCCCGGACAACCCAGCCGGATCAGTACCATCCGCGGCGTCGGCTACCGGCTCGAGTTCGACGGCCGCGCCGCCGTGGGAGGGTGACGTCGTGCGCCGACGCATCCTCGTCACGATCGTGCTGGTCACCCTGGCTGCGGTGGGCGCGTTCTTCGTCCCGGCGGCACTGGCCATCAGGAGCAGCACCCGGCGCGGCGACAGCCTCGACGTCGAACGCGACGCCGCCATCGTGGCGAGCAGGATCCCGCCCACGGGGCCCGTCGACGTCACCCAGTTCCGGCACCTCGTCGGCGCCCAACGCCAGCTCGGTGTGTACGACAGCACCGTCGGACTCGTCGGTGGCGTCGGCCCACGGACACCTGACGCGTTCACGCGCCTCGCCCTCGCCGGCAATTTCGCCGAGGGATGGTCGGACGGCAATCTGGTCGCTGCCGTCCCGGTGCGGAGCAACACGAGCGGACCGTCCACGGTCGTGCGGATCGAGGAGCCGGCGTCGGTCAGCCGGATCCGCATCGAGCGTTCCTTGGCGCTGCTCGCCCTGATCGGTGCGGCGATCGTGGGCACGGCGGCGATGATCGGCGTGCTGCTCACCCGCCGGCTCGCCCGCCCCGTCGAGCAGCTCACGAAGTGGGCGACCCACGCGGACGACGAACCGGCGCCGCCACCGCCCACCGGGATCAGCGAACTCGACGAGTTGCGCGACGCCCTCGTCGAGGGACGTGGACGCGTCGACGCGGCCCTGGCCCGCGAGCGTTCGTTCTCCTCGCACGTGTCGCACCAGCTGCGCACACCCGTGGCGGCGCTGCGGGCGGCGATCGAGACCGAGCTGGCCGCGCCGCGGCCCGATCCGACGTCGCTCCTCCACGAGGGTCTCGGTGCCGTCGACCGTCTCGAGGCCACGATCACGAGCCTGCTCGCCCTGGCGCGACGGGCCGAGGGCGAGCCGGTGCTGTGTGACGCCGCCGCCGTGGTGGCCGACCAGGTGGACCGGTGGCGACCGACGCTCGCCGCCCACGGTCGCGACATCGGGGTCGCCGGAGCACCGCTGATCATCAGCATCGATCCCGCCACGGTGCGCCACATCGTCGACGTCCTCATCGAGAACGCCTTCCGCCACGGCTCGGGCATGATCGAGGTGCGGATCGAACGGGGCTCGCTGCAGGAGACCGGCCGTCGAGAACTCGTCATCGACGTGAGCGACGACGGATCGGTCGTGCCCGGCGCCGATCCGTTCACGGCGCAGCCGGCCGACTCCGGGCGGGGGATCGGGCTCCGACTCGCCCGCACACTCGCCGAGTCGAGCGGCGGATGCCTCGACCTGCAGGCGTCGTCACCGACCCGCTTCCGGCTCCGTCTGCCCGAACGCGGCGGTGTTTACCCGACGTTGACCTCCGTCTGATCCGACGCTGCTCGACCGATCCGCATGATCGGCGCATGCGTCGTTGCCTCCCCGTGCCTGCCGTTCCCCCTGCAGGCTCCACTCGCGACCGACGTTGCGCTGATGCTCCTCGACGCGCTGCCCGGCGCGCGGTGATCTTCGGCGGCCCGGTGCTCGCGTTGGCAGCCGTCGCTTCCCTGGCTGCCGGCGCGGGCCCCGTCCACGCGGCCGACGCGCTCGTCCTCACCACGCCCTACCCGACGGTCGAGACGCAGGCGGGTTCCACGGTGAAGGTCGATCTCGATGTCAGCAGCGACGCCGTGGAACCCGTGGATCTGGCGATCGGTGACCTGCCGGACGGTTGGCAGGCGACCCTGCGCGGCGGTGGCTTCGTGATCCACTCGATCACCACCACTCCGGACAAGCCGACCGTCGCCAGCCTCGAGCTGGTCGTCGACCCGTCGACCCCGGCGGGCGAGCATCCGGTGACGATCACGGCAACCGATCCGACCGGCGCCACGGCCGCGGCGACACTCACGCTCGACGTCGTCGACGAGGTCAACGCCGGGATCGGCCTCGTCGCCGACTTCCCGTCACTGACCGGTGACCCGGGTACGGCGTTCACCTACAGCCTGACGATCACGAACAACACGCCGGCCCAACAGACCTTCACGTTCGACCCGACGGCGCCGCAGGGGTGGACGGTGTCGGCGTCGCCGACGGCGGAGGCGAAGGCCGAGACCGTGACGATCGATGCCGGTGGGACGAGCGACGTGAAGGTGACCGCCACCCCGCCGGCGACGGCGCAGCAGGGCACCTACCCGATCGATGTGGCGGTGACCGCGGCGAACGGCGCCACGGGCACGATCAGCCTGCAGGCCGAGGTCACGGGGACCCCGACGATGGCGCTGAGCACCGCCGACCAACGCCTCAACGCCAAGGGGAAGGCCGACACCGAGGAGCGGATCCCGTTGATCATCGGCAACACGGGCACCGCCCCGCTCGAGTCGGTCAAGCTCGCCGGCACCGCACCGACCGGCTGGGACGTGTCGTTCGATCCGGAGACGATCGATTCGGTCAAGCCCAACGAGACGGCGCAGGTGACCGCCATCGTCAAACCCTCCTCCGATGCCGTCGCCGGCGACTACTCGCTGGCCGTGCGGGCGAGCGCCGGCAGCCAGTCGTCCAACGTGGATCTGCGCTACACGCTCGAGGGCTCGCGAACGCTCGGGTTCATCGCCATCGTCGTGATCATCGCCGCGGTGGGAGCGCTCGCCGGGGTGTTCGTCAAGTTCGGCCGGCGGTGACCGGTGAGCACCACCGTGATCCGCCGCTCCGGGCCGTCGCTCGAGGTCGGCACGGCGATCGTCACCGACGGGCTGACGAAGCGGTACGGCGACCTCGTGGCGGTCGACGACCTCTCCCTGAGCATCGGTCACGGCGAGGTGTTCGGCCTGCTCGGCCCGAACGGCGCCGGCAAGACGACCACGATCCTGATGCTCCTCGGCCTCACCGAGCCGACGTCGGGCGGGGCGACGGTCGCCGGCCTCGATCCGCGGCGTGACCCGCTCGCCGTGAAGGCCCGCGTCGGCTACATGCCCGACGAGGTCGGCTTCTACGAGGATCTCACCGCCCGCCAGAACCTTCGCTACACCGCCGACCTCAACCGCATCCCGCGGTCGGCCGCCGCGGGCCGCATCGATCGCGTGCTCGACGACGTCGGGTTGACCGACGCCGCCGAGCAGAAGGTCGGCGAGTACTCGCGCGGCATGCGGCAGCGTCTCGGGCTCGCCGACGCACTCGTCAAGGATCCCTCGATCCTCATCCTCGACGAGCCGACGGTGAACATCGATCCCGAGGGCGTGCGCGACCTGCTGCTGATGGTGGAGCGGCTGCGCACCGAGCAGGGCGTCACGATCGTCCTGTCGTCGCACCTGCTCCATCAGGTGCAACAGGTGTGCGACCGCATCGGGATCTTCGTCAAGGGCCGCCTCGTCGCCAGCGGCACGATCGACGAACTCGCCGGGCGGCTCAGTGATCGTTGGGTGTTCACCGTCGGGGTGAGCGACCTCGACGACCCGCCCGGTGTGCTCGCCGCGGTGCCCGGCGTGCGATCGGTGCAGCGCTCGGAGGGCCGCTGGAGTGTCGTCGGCGCGGCCGACATCCGCGCCGACATCCACGATGCGGTCACCGCCCACGGCGGCCGGTTCACCCATCTGAGTCGCGATGCCGCCGACCTCGACGCCATCTACCACCGCTACTTCGAAGGAGGCGACGATGAGCACGTCGCTGACTGACGACGTGGCGCCCAGCGCGGGAGTGGATGCTGCCGACGCGCCGGTCGACGAGCCGGCCGCCCGTCGCTACCGCGGCGGTTGGCGCATCGTCGCCCGCAAGGAGTTCGCCGATCACGTGCACTCGGCGCGCTTCGTCATCCTGATCATCCTGCTCGCGCTCGCCGGGCTCGCCTCGGTCCACTCGGCCAGCGGGCCGATCCGCGCCGCCGCCGACACGGCGTCGTCGACCCCGTCGATCTTCCTCTACCTGTTCACGTTGTCGCCCGACCGGGTGCCGTCGTTCTACGAGTTCATCGGCATCCTCGGGCCGCTGCTCGGGATCGCCTTCGGCTTCGACGCGATCAACGGCGAACGGTCACTCGGCACACTGCCGCGGCTCGTGGCCCAGCCGATCCATCGCGACGAGATCATCAACGGCAAGTTCGTCGCCGGCATCGGCGCCATCGCCCTCGGCCTCGGGTGCCTGATCACCATGGTCGGCGGGTACGGGGCACTGCGACTCGGCGTCGGTCCGACGTGGTCCGATGCGATCCGGCTGCTCGCCTACTTCGCCGTCGCCGTGGTGTACATCTCGCTCTGGCTGGCGTTGTCGATCCTGCTGTCGGTGACGTGCCGGCGGGCGGCGACGGCGGCCCTCGCCGCGCTCGCCGTGTGGCTGGTGCTGACGCTGTTCGCCGGCTTGATCGCCGGCATCGTGGCGGATTCGTTGCACCACGTCGACAGCCAGTCGACCCCCGAGGAGGTGCTCGCCAACGCCCGGACGGAGTTGAACGTGCGGAGACTCTCGCCCGATCAGCTCTACAAGGACGCGACCGGCGTGCTCCTCAATCCGTCGCGGCAGACGACGGGCATCGTCGACGCGTCCACGACGACCGATTCCGGGGCCCTGCCCTCGAGCCTGCCCCTCTCGGAGAGCCTGGCGCTCGCGTGGTGGCAGCTCGTCGTCCTCGTCGCCGGCACGATCGCCGTCTTCGCCGCCGCCTACCTCGTGTTCCTCCGCCAGGAGGTGCGGGCGTAGGGCGGCGGGCGCATGGTCAGCGGGTGCGGTGAGCCTGGTGTGGTGAGATGGGCCGGATGGTCGACCTCACCGCACCGCTCACCCAGCTGGTCGCCGCCCTCGAGAGGGGCGACGTGTCGGCCCGCGAGTTGCTCGATCTGCACCTGGACCGCATCGAGCAGCTCGACGGGCCGATCAATTCGGTCGTCACGCTCGAACCCGAACGAGCCCGCGCCGAGGCGTCGGCGATCGACGACGCCCGCGCCGGCGGACGCACCGTCGGCCCGCTCGGCGGTGTCCCGATCACGGTGAAGGACGCGATCGCCACCGCCGGCATCCGCTCGACCGGCGGCGCGGTCGAACTGCGCGACCACGTTCCGACCGCCGACGCGACGGTGGTCGACACGGTGCAACGAGCCGGGGCCGTCGTGTTCGGCAAGACCAACATCCCGCGCTGGTCGGGCGACTACCAGAGCTACAACGAACTGTTCGGCACCACCAACAATCCGTGGGACCTCGAACGCACGCCGGGCGGATCGTCCGGCGGGCCGGCCGCGGCGGTCGCCATGGGGTTCACCGCGTTCGAGATCGGCACCGACATCGGCGGATCGATCCGCGTCCCGTCGTCGTTCTGCGGTGTGTTCGGCCACAAGCCGAGCTTCGGCATCATCCCGACGTACGGCTATCTCGACAACCCGACCTTCCACCGCAACGTCGCCGACGTCAACGTGTTCGGCCCGATCGCCCGCTCGATCGACGATCTCGAACTGCTGCTCGACCTCCTGGTGGCGCCGAACCCGGACGATGCCGTCGCGTGGCGGATCGATCTGCCTCCGGCGCGGGCCACGGCCCTCGGCGGCTTCCGCGTCGCGGCGTGGCTCGACGACGAGTTCTGCCGGGTCGACCCCGCGGTGCTCGACGTGCTCACGTCGACCGTGGATGCGTTGGAGCGCGCCGGGGCCCGCGTCGATCGTGAACTCCGACCAGACTTCGACGCGGACGCCGCTTCCTTCGAGGGAGCCGTGATCATCGGCGCGGCATGCGCCATCTCCGACACCGACGAGGAGCACGGAGCGGCGGTGGCGGCGGGCACCGCGCTCGACCATCGAGCGTGGGACGTCCTCCATCGCCGACGCGCCGTCATCCGCCAGCGGTGGTCGGCGTTCTTCACGGACGTCGACATCCTGCTCTGTCCGGTCGCACCGGTCCCGCCGTTCCGCCACGTCCACAGCTCGGCTGGCCCGAATTGGCTCCACGCCACGCTGGCCGACCACGACGATCGGCCGTACCTCGACCTCGTCCGTTGGAGCGCCCTCACCGGGAGCGCCTACCTGCCGGTGACCGTGCCGCCGGTCGGTCGCACGGCGTCCGGACTGCCGGTCGGGATCCAGGTGGTCGCCCCGTACCTCCACGACCGCACGGCGTTGGCGTTCGCGCGCTGCCTCGGCGACGTCGTCGGCGGCTACGAGCCTCCCCCGCGGGCTCGCCGTTGAGCGGGAGACACGCCCGATGAGTGAGGACTCGGCGCAGGCGCGCCTCTCGGCGGCGGTGGCGAAGGCGACGGGCGCGACCGTGGCGGGGATGACGGTGGTGCACGGTGGCGACACGGCGGCGGCGTTCCGCGTCGAGTTGACGTCGGGGGTCGTGCTGTTCGCCAAGACGCACGCCTCGCCGCCCGCCGGCTTCTTCGGGACCGAGGCCTGGGGACTGGAGTGGCTGCGGTCGAGCGGCACCGTCCGCGTCCCGCGCGTGATCGCGATGTCGGACGGTCAGGACGGTCAGGACGGTGAGCCGGCGTTCCTGGCGCTCGAGTGGATCGACACGGCGCGGAGCCTCGCCGCTGACGAGGAGGCGTTCGGCCGCCAGCTGGCGCTCCTGCACGGTGCGGGCGCGCCGTGTTTCGGTCGGGCCGATCGCCGGACCACCGGGAGTCTGGCCCTGCCGAACGAGCCGAGTGCGACGTGGTCGGAGTTCGTCGCCGACGATCGGTTCCTGCCGCTCGCCCGCATCGCCCGCGATCGGTCGGCGCTCCCGCTGGACACGATCGATGGCTTGGAACGACTGGCGGGGATGCTCGACCGGTTCGACGACGGTTCGCCTCCCGCCCGGCTGCACGGGGATCTGTGGGCGGGCAACCGGATCGTCGATCGCGACGGTGCGAGCTGGGTCATCGACCCGGCGGCGCACGGTGGTCACCGGGAGTTCGACCTCGCGATGATGCGTCTGTTCGGCGGGTTCGGAGCGGAGGCGTTCGAGAGCTATGCCGAGGTGCATCCGCCGGCAGACGGTTGGTCCGGTCGGGTCGAACTCCACCAGATCGCGCCACTCGTCGTGCACGCGATCAAGTTCGGCGGCGGCTACGTCGCCGCGGCGGCGCGCGCCATCGACCGCTACGTCTGACCCGGCCACCGTGGCGTCACACGGCGGCGAGCATCAGCGAGAGTGCGAAGCCGATCGCCACGAGCGAGCCGGTGAACACGCCCTCGACCTCGAACGCCTCGGGCAGCAGCGTGTCGGCCACCATCGCCAGGAGTGCACCGGCGGCGAAGGCCTCGGCCAGCGCGCCGTTGCGGTCGCCGCCCGGATCGAGCACGGCGTACCCGAGCGCTGCGGCCAGCGCCGACACGGCGATGACGACGAGCCACATGCGGACCACGGTCGAGCGGGTCCAGCCGGCCGTGCGCAGACCGGCCGACGACGACATCCCTTCGGGCAGGTTGCTGAGGACGATGCCGGCGAACAACGCCACGCTCACCTGCCCCTGGAGCACGGTCAGGCCCAGCACGAACGATTCGGGGATCCCGTCGAGCACGGATCCGAACACGATCGCCATCGCCGAGCCGTCCTGCTGCGCGCCCTCGGAGTCCTTGCGACTGCCACCACCCGACCGGTCGATCCACCAGTTCCCGGCGGTGAACGTCAGCGCGCCGACGAGCGTGAGCAGACCGACCATGGCGACGTCGGTGTGTTCGATGGCGTCGTCGATGAGCTCGAACGAGACCGAGCCGATCAGCACGCCGGTGCCGAGGGCCATGATGATCGCCAACACCTCGCGGCTCGGTGGGCGGACGTAGGCGATCAGCGCACCGACGAGGAGGGCACTCGCGCCGAGGGCACCCCAGGCGAAAGCGACGAGCACCCGGTGATCGTAGACCCGCCCGGCCCGCCCGGGCTCAGACGCGAGAGGGGCTCCGGCCGATCGCTCGGAAGTACCGCTCGAACGAGTCGTCGACGCAGGCCCTGGCGCCGCCGATGATGTTGAGGCCCCACGTGAACCCGTACAGGTCGTCGAAGTCGACCCCGTCGAGCCGGGCCATGATCTCGGCCACGTCGTCGGGATGCGACGGCACGTGATTCGGGACGCTGTACATGAACGACACGTGCCGCCGGTCCTGGGCGACGTGCAGGGCGTCCCCGGCGAGCAGGATCGGCCGGCCGCTCGGCCCGGCGGCCGAATGGAGCACCGTGCTCCCGGGGAAATGGCCGGGGCAGCGGTAGAGGGTCACCCCCTCGGTCAACGGGTGCACGTCGCCCTCCCACAGCTCGATGTGATCGGACGGGCGGGCGATCCACTCGCGGTCGTTGGCGTGCAACATGATCGGCACACCGCCGAACGCCTCGCTCCACTCCACCATCGACGCATAGAAGTGCGGGTGTGAGATGACGATCATGGTGATCCCGCCGCGCGTCTCCAGTTCGGCGACGGCGTCGGCGGTGACGAGGCTCGTCGTCTCCCACAGGATGTTCCCCGCCGCGGTGGGCAGCACCAACGACCGTTGCGGGATGCCGAACGCCGGCGTGATGCCGACGCCGAGCAGCCCGTCGTCGACCTCGAGTCGGACGGTGTGCGCCGCCTGCAACTCCTCGAGGGTCGTCCACTGCTGGCCCGACCAACCGACGTACTGCCGGTCGTCGCTGCAGATGGCGCATGCGGCAGGGGGCTCGCGGCGGTCGTCGTACTGGGTGCCGCAGGTGGCGCAGATGAATCGGGTCATGTCGGAACTCCTTGTCGAGTGGTAGCGGCCCGGGCGCGGTCCCACATGTCGGCGATCGCCGCGGGCGAGGCGGCGGACAGGTCGACGCCGAACGTGGTGCCGAGCACCTCGATCCATGCTGTCCAGGTCGTCGACGCACGTGCTCGATCGTGCCCGAGCGATCGGTGCGCGTGACGCGCTGACCACGCAGCACCGTCGTGCCGTCGGCGTCGCGGAGCTGCGCCGTGACGGTGCGGGCGAACGGTGAGTCGGGCGAGCGTGCCAGGAATTCGTGGCGCGCGGCGAACACCTCGATGTCGGTCGGCGCCATCGAGAAACTCATGCCCGTGAACGATCCTGACGAGTCGTGGGTGAAATGCCAGTCGCCGACACCGCCGGGCGTCGGTTCGAGCCGGAACGTCATCGGACCCTGCGCGAACTCGCCGGCGCGGAGGGGGAGGGGGCCGTGGAGCGCGTCACCGAGGCCGGCGTCGACGTACCACGTCCCATCGGGGTGACTCGCTGTCGGCAGCCCGTGGACGAGCAGGACGAGATGGTTGCCGAGGTCGGCCTCGTCGGGTTGGGCGTGGTGCACCCCACCGACGTGCAGCGTGACGTCGTAGCCGAGTTCGCTCAGCAACCTCGACAGCGCACCGTTCAGGTGGAAGCAGTACCCGCCGCGACCGGCGGTCGCGATCCGTTCCATCGCGGCGGCGGGCTCGATCGTCCACGGTTCGCCGAGGTGGATCCAGGTCGTCTCGTAGGTGACCCGTTCGACGTGGCGTCGGTGAATCCGATCGAGAGCCGCCGCGCTCGGCCCGTCCCGAGTGAGGGTGGGCCGATCGAGTCCGAGTCGATCGAGGTAGGCGTCGGTGTGTCGCATCACGCGAACACCAGGGGCCCGGTGCGGGTGCGCTTGAGTTCGAAGAATCCGGGCGTGCCGGCGACGAGGGCGACGCCGTCGAAGAGTCGGACCGCTTCGGCGCCCTGGGGCGCGGGGTTGACGACCGGTCCGAAGAAGGCGATCGTCCGGCCGCCGTCGATGATGTGCACCACCGGGGTCCCGACATCGTCGCCGACCGAGTCCACCGCGTCGGCGATGGCTCGCCCGGAGGAGCGCGTCGGTGCCGGCCGGGTCGGGGGCGGTGCCGGTGTGGGCTTCGGCGAGGAGGGCGTCGGGCAGCGCGGTCGCGGCGAGCGTCTCCGCGAGGAGCTGCGTGTCGATCTCCTCGCCGCCCGTGTGGATCCGGCGTCCGAGCTCGTCGTACCAGCGCCGCAGTGCGTCGGCGCCGTAGTCGCGTTCGATGGCGATCGCCAGCCGCGCCGGCCCCCACGCTCGTGCGACGAGTTCGCGGTAGAACTCCGACACGTCCTCGCGGCCCTCGTTGAGGATCGACAGGCTCATGATCCGGATCGTCAGCTCGATGCGGCCGAGCCGCTCCACGTCGGCCAGCCACCGGGAGGTGAGCCAGGCGAACGGACACATCGGATCGACGAAGATCTCGACGGGGGTGGGGGTCGGAACGTCGTACCCGCCGGGGTGATTGGGCGTCATCATGACGTCGACGGTACGCCCCGACTTGGGCCACGAACATGTCCAAACCGGCCAAATCCGACCAGACCAAATCATCGTTTGCGTCAGGATTTCCGGCGCCATGCGCACGGAAAGCGCGACGCAAACGGGGAATGACGTCAGGCTCGCTCGAGGATGTGTCGGAGGTCGGGGAAGGGCGCGTTCGAGGACGTCGGTGCTCGCCATGCCGAAGCCGATGAGCATGCCGTTCGGACGGTCGGGGCGGACGCAGCACTCGGCGAAGCTGCTGATGGCGATCCCGCGCCGGCGGGCCTGGTCGCGGATCGGCGTCCTCGGACACGTCGGTCGGCAGCACGGTCGCCAGGTGGAGGCCGGCGTGGTTCTCGGGGCCGGGCCGGAGCAGGCCGGCGTCGACCGCGTCGGCGACGAACTGCCGGACGATGTCGTGGCGGGTCCGGTAGACGCGCCGCACCCGGCGCAGATGCCGGTCGAGATGCCCCTGCTCGATGAACCGCAGCAACGTGAGCTGGCCGAGCGACGACGGTTGCACGCTGAACAGTTGCCGCCACGCGATCGCCGCATCGACCAGCGGATCGGGCAGCGCCACGAAGCCCAGCCGGAGCGAGGGTGACAGCGTCTTGGAGAACGTGCCGACGTAGGCGACCCGGCCGGAGCGATCGAGGCGGTGCAATGGCTCGAGCGGACGATCCGTGTGGCGGAACTCGGAGTCGTAGTCGTCCTCGATGATCGCTGCGTCGTGCCGGTCGGCGAAGGCCAGCAACGCACGCCGCCGTCCGAGGCTCATGGTCACCCCGCTGGGAGACTGGTGCGACGGGGTCGTGTAGACGACCTTCACGTTCTCCGGGATCCGATCGACGACGATGCCCTCACCGTCCACCGGCACCGCCACGACGCGCAGCCCGATCGCCTCGAACAGCAACCGCACGGGCGGATAGCCGGGATCCTCCACGGCGATCGGGTCGCCGGGCCGCAGCATCGTGCGCACCACGAGGTGAACGGCCTCCTGCGCACCCGACGTCACGAGGATCTGGTCGGCGTCGACGATCACCCCTCGCGACCGGCCGATCCACCCCGCCAGCACCTGCCGCAGCGACTCGAACCCGGCGGGCTCGCCGTAGCCCGGGAGCGGTCGGTGCAACGACGCCGACGCACACCGTCGCCACTCGGCGGTCGGGAAGAGCGCGGGGTCGGGCTGCCCGCCGCGCAGGTCGACGCCTCCGGGTGGTGGTGCTGCCGCGGTCGGCGGTGCGGACTCGATCTCGACGGGACGCAGCACCGAGCGACGGTCGGATGTCCGCCCACCCGTCGCGGTCCGGTTCACCGCCGTGCCACCGCCGGCGCGCCCCGCCAGGTATCCCTCGGCGACGAGCAGGCCGTACGCCGTCGTGACCGTGTGTCGCGACACGCCGAGTTCGGCGGCCAATTCTCGTGACGGTGGCAGCGGGTCGCCCTCGGCGAGGACGCCGGACTCGATCGCGTCGCGGACCTGGTCGTAGATCGATCGCGCCGCTCCTCGGCGGCCTCCCGGATCGAGGTAGATCTGCACGCCCGGGATCAGCTGGTCGTCGCCGGTGGCACGTCGACCGCGATCTCGGGGCCGAGCACCGCACCGCCGATGAGATCCAGGCGGTCGCCGCTCCAGAAGCGGCCGGGGTCGTACCAATTGAGCGGTTTGCGATCGTCGAGCAGCCCCATGCGCTGATACGTCAACGCCACGAGTTCGGCGCAGTAGATGTCCTCGAAGGAGACCCGGCGGCGGGCGCGGCCCTTGAGCCAGTGGCCGACGAGGCCGAGCGTGCTCGGGAAGTGCCGGCCGTTGAATTCGCGCACCACGCCCAGTGCCGCGTTCTCCATGTCGCGGGAGGCTTCCGGATCGAGCTGGCGGACGAAGGCGCGCTGCCCGTACCGGTTGACCCACGTCGCGGCGGCTTCGGTCAGTCGGTGCAGCTGGGCGCCGCGCTGCGCCTCGCCGGTCCAGACGTCGACCATCGAACGTCCCAGCTCGGCGTGCCACAACAGCGGCGGGAGGTCGTCGATCGCCAACACCATCGCCACGTGGTTGACCGGGCTGTTCGTCGCCAGCCGGATCGCCCGGTCGGCGAGCTTGCGTCCGGTGAACAACCAGAGGTCGCCGCTGCGGCTGACGCTCGCGGCCTCGTCGAGGGTGATCCGCGTCGGCTCCACGCCGCGTACTGTACGGCCCATGCGCTGGTGGAAGTGGTTGGGCCTGGCCGGGTTGCTCGGTGCCGCGGCGGCCGGCGCAGTGGTCGTGCAACGACGGCGCGCCCGCCCGTGGACCGACTACAGCCCCGAGGAACTCCGCGCTCGCCTCCACGCCCGCCTCGACGACCCGACCCCAGACCCCTCGAACTGACCCAATCATCGTTTGTGTCGCGATTTCTGCGGGCGGGCCCGCAGAAATCGCGACACAAACGGGTACCGGGTGCTGTGACGGGGTTGTTCCGGCGCTCTGGGTCGGCGAGCATGGCGCTGGTCTCGCATCGAGGCCGCACGACGAGGAGGACGTGGTGGACGAAGGTGGTGAGGCACCGTGCTACGCCCATCTGGTCGGCGGGCCGATGCACGACATCGTCGATGACGAGGACATCGAACGACTCGTTGTCGACTTCTACCGTCAGGTCGCGATGGACGACCTCCTCGGCCCCGTCTTCGCCGCCGCGCGCGTCGACTGGAACGCTCACGTCGCCACCCTCGTGAGGTTCTGGTCGTGGCAACTGCTCGGCGAACCCGGCTACGACGGCAATCCGTTGCGCGCCCACGAGCCGATCCATCGGCGCACCCCGCTCCGCCAGGAGCACTACGACCGCTGGCTCGAACTGTTCGTCGGCACGATCGCCGAACTGTTCGTGGGCCCCCGCGCCGAGATGGCCGAGGTCCGCGGGCGCAAGATGGCCGTCGCGATGCAACGCCTCCTCGATGGCAATTCTGCGCCAGGCGACGAACCGATCGAAGCGACGCTGCTCGGCTCGCGCCGGTCCGGGTCAGATTCCGTTCGGCATCCGACCGGGAAGTGACCCAGACGCGCCGCTCTGACCGGCCGTTCGCCACACATCCCGTTTGCGTCGCGATTTCTGCGACCCGGGCGTCGGAAATCGCGACGCAAACGATGGGGGGAGGGGGCCGGTGGACGGTGCCGCGTCATGCCCATCGGCACGGACGTGCGAACATCGGGAGGTGAAGGCTCCGCCGTTCCGTTACCACCGTCCCGACACGCTCGCCGACGCGCTCGCCCTGCTCGCCGAGCACGGTGACGACGCCAAGGTGCTGGCGGGCGGGCAGTCACTCGTGCCCCTGATGGCGATGCGGATGGGGCGCCCCGCGGTGGTGGTCGACATCGGTCGCGTGCCAGGGCTCGACGCCATCGAGATCGGCGCCGACGGGTCGTGCTCGATCGGCGCGCTGGTCCGGCACGCGACGGCCGAGCGTTCCGCCGAGGTCGCCGCGCACGCGCCGCTCGTCCATCGCGCCATGCCCCTCATCGCCCACCGGGCGATCCGCACCCGCGGCACGGTCGTCGGGTCGATCGCCCACGCCGATCCTGCGGCGGAGATGCCCGCGGTGGCCCTCGCCGTCGGGGCGACGATGACGGCCTCGTCGACGTCCGGCGAACGGTCGATCGCCGCCGCCGACTTCTTCGAGGGGTACCTCCAGACCGCGCTGCGCGCCGACGAGATCCTCACCCGCGTGACGTTCCCCGCGTGGCCCACCGGCGCGGTCGGGTCGGTCGTCGAGGTCGCCCGCCGCCACGGCGACTACGCCCTCGTCGGCCTCGTCACGAGGATCGAACTCGACGGCGACACGATCGTCGACGCCGCCCTCGCCTTCTTCGGTGCGGCGTCGACGGCGATCCGTGTCACCGAGGCGGAACGGATCCTCGTCGGAACGTCGGCACCGCCCGACGTCGTCGCTCGCGCCGCGGCGGCCGTCGCCGACGCGCTCGATCCACCGGCCGACCTCCACGGGACGACGGCCTACCGGAAGCACCTCGCCGGCGTCCTCACCCGCCGTGGCCTCGCCGAGGCCGCCGCCACGATCGGAGCATTCTCATGACCGCTGCAGTCACCCGTCGTCTCGACGCCGAGCGCCGAGCCGGCGGCGACGTGATCGACATCGGTGTCGTGATCAACGGTGAGCGACGCGACCTGACCGTCGAAGCCCGGCGCACGCTGAGCGACGTGATCCGCGACGACTGCGGCCTCACCGGCACCCACGTCGGTTGCGAGCACGGAGTGTGCGGCGCCTGCACGGTGCTCATCGACGGTGCGCCCGCCCGCTCGTGTCTCATGTTCGCCGGTCAGGCGGACGGCGCGGCGATCACCACGATCGAGGGCCTCGCCGGCCCCGACGGCACGCTGCACCCCATCCAGCAGGCGATGATGGACGCGCACGGCTTCCAGTGCGCGTTCTGCTCGCCCGGCTTCCTCATGAGCGCCGTCGCCCTGCTCGCCGAGAACGCCGAGCCGACGAGCGCCGAGATCCGGGAGGAGCTGAGCGGCAACCTGTGCCGCTGCACCGGCTACCAGTCGATCGTCGCCGGCGTCGAGCGGGCAGTCGAGGTCATGAAGGCGAGCAACCGATGAGCACGAACACGACCACCACGAACATGAGCGGCCTCGTCGGCCAGAGCGTCACGCGCGTCGAGGACGAGCGGCTCCTGATCGGCAACGGCCGCTACATCGCCGACCTCGAGCCCGATGGTGTCCTGCACGCGGCGTTCCTGCGCAGCCCGCTCGCCCACGCCCGGATCAACTCGATCGACGTGACGGCGGCGCGGCAGGCCCCCGGCGTGGCGGCGGTCTACACGGGCGCCGACATGGAGCGGCTCACCCACGCCTTCCCGCCGTTGATGATGTCGCCGGGCCTCTACACGCCGGTGTTCTTCTCGATCAGCGCCGAGCGGGTCCGTCACGTCGGCGATCCCGTGGCGCTCGTGATCGCGGCGTCGCGCCACCTCGCCGAGGATGCCCTCGAACTCATCGAGGTCGACTACGCACCGCTCGACGCGATCTCCTCCATCGCGGAGGCGTTCCAACCCGGACGACCACTGCTGTGGGACAAGGCCGGCAGCAACGTCGTCTACGACCACAGCGACCGCTACGGCGATGTCGACGCCGTGTTCGCCGCGGCCGACCGGGTCGTCACCGAACGGTTGTCGTGCCAACGGCAGTCGAACCAGCCGATGGAGACCCGCGGTTCGGTGATCGAGATCGACGCCGACACGGGCCAGCTCACGATCCACAGCGCCACGCAGTCGAGCCACATGCTGCGGTGGGCGACCGCCGCGCTGACCGGCAAGGAAACGGTGCGGGCCTCGCTCAGGCGGCTGGCCTCGAACAAGGAGCGTCGCGCCGCATTCGGTGCCGGGGCGAAGCAGTTCATGGGCGAGAACAGCGAGAGCCTCAAGGGTCAGGACAACGACGGCGCGAAGAGCCAGTTCAAGCGCGACAGGTCGTTGCCGAAGCACATGGCGGGTATCGGCCTCGGCCTCCTCGCCAAGGACACGTATCCGGTCGTCAAGGCGCAGGACATCGGTGGCGGGTTCGGATCGAAGGGCGCGGTCGCGCGCGAGGACATCGCGCTCGCCGCCGCGGCGATCGATCTCGGCCGTTCCCTCAAGTGGATCGAGGATCGCAGCGAGAACCTGCTCGACGGTGGCCACGCCCGCGAGGAGGACATGACCGTCTCGATCGCCGTCGACAACGACGGCACGCTGCGCGGCCTGCGGGTCGACCTCGTGTTCGACCAGGGTGCGTATCCCGCCTTCCCGATCACCGTGGCGATGTTCGCCGGCATGATGCGCGTGCTGTTCCCCGGCTCGTACCGGTGGGATGCGTTCGAGATCCGGGCCCGTGCCGTTGCCACCAACAAGGGTCGCTATGTCGCGTACCGGGGTCCGTGGGCGAACGAGACGTGGGCCCGCGAGCGGATGCTCGACATCGTCGCCCGCGAGCTCCGCATGCGGCCGACCGACCTGCGCCTGAAGAACATGATGGGCACCGACGACATGGCGCCGGCGATGATCACCGGGCCGACGCTGGATGCGACGATGTCGACGAAGAAGACGTTGGAGCGGGCCATCGAGCTGATCGACATCGACGCCTTCCGCGTGGAACAGGAGCGGGCCCGTGCGGCCGGCCGCTACCTCGGGCTCGGGATCGCGTCGTACCACGAGCCGGCCCCGGGACCGCCGAACTACATGTCGTCGGTGAGCCCGGGTTCCGACATGTTGATGGGGGAGGAGGCGTGGACGGCGATCCTGCCCGACGGCTCGGTCGAGGTGTACACGCAGCAGATGCCGCACGGGCAGAGCCACGAGACGACGTACGGGCAGATCGTCGCCGACGAGCTCGGCGTGTCGCGCCACGACGTGAAGATCGTCTACGGCGACACCAACCGCACCCCGTTCGGTTTCATCGGGACCGGCGGCAGCCGCGGCGGACCGATGGGCGGCGGGGCCGTGAAGTACTCCTCGCGGGACGTGCGCCAGCAACTCGTCGAGCAGGCGGCGAAGATGCTCGAAGCCGCCGCGGCCGACATCGAGATCGTCGACGGCAACGTGCACGTGGCGGGTGTTCCAGCTCGCGGCGTGACGGTCGCCGACGTCGCCGCGTCGGTGGTGTCCGAACGCGGCACCGTTGCAAGCAAGGGTGGTGATGCCGCGTTCAGCGCGTCGATCGTCTACCGCGGCAAGGGTGACGGCGGCTGGTCGGTGGCCACCCATGCCTGCATCGTGGAGGTCGATCTCGAGACCGGCCTCGTCAGCTTCCCGCGCTACCTCGTGGTCGAGGACTGCGGACCGATCATCAACCCCGCGATCGTCGACGGTCAGGTCCGCGGCGGCGTGGCCCAGGGGATCGGCGCGGTCCTGTACGAGAAGGCGGCGTACGACGACGACGCCAACATGCAGGCCGCGACGTACATGGACTATCTGGTGCCGACGGCGATGGAGATCCCCGACATCGAGGTCCACCACCTCGAGACGATCTCACCCGGCGGCGAGAACGACTTCCGCGGGGTGGGCGAGGGCGGCATGATCGGCGCCCCCGCGGCGATCACGAACGCCATCGAGGACGCACTGGCGCCATTCGGTGCCCGCGTCGACACCCAGTACAACCCGCCCTCGCGCATCCTCGAACTCGCCGGCGTCATCCCCCGCGCCTGAGACCGCCGCAAACCATTTTTCGGGGTTGTGTCACCGATCGGCGTCGAGCCCCAGGTCGGCGTCGAGCGGGGCGGTCGGGGCGGTCGGGGCCTGGTTGTAGGTCGTCGCTTCTCCGGTGAAGGCATCACCCGAGCGCGGCAGCAGGAACCTGGCGGCGATCGCGGCACCGAACACGACGAGCGCGCCGACGATCGCGGCTGCGCCCAGCCCGTCGACGAAGGCCTGGCGGGCGCTCTGCACGAGGGCGGCACCCTGTTCGCCGCCGATCTGCTGGCCGACGGCGATCGCACCGGACAGGCCGCTGTCGGCGACGTCGCGCGCCTGGTCGGGGAGGCCGGCGATCGAGGACGACATCCCGCTGAGGTACTGCGACGTGACGATCGAGCCCAGGACGGCGACGCCGAGGGCCCCGCCCAACTCGCGGGTCGTGTCGTTCATCGCCGAGCCGACCCCGGCTCGTGCCAGCGGCACCGACGACATGATCAGCGACGTCTGCGGGGTCATCGAGATGGCCATGCCGGTGGCGAGCGGGATCATCGCGAGATACAGGTTGAACAGCGAGCTGCTCACTTCGAGCAGCGACAGCATGGCGAGCCCGACCCCGATGCTGGTCATGCCGACCGGAACCACCCACGCGGAGCCGAAGCGGCGGACGAACCGCGGCACCTGCGGCGCGACGAACATGATGATGAACGCGAACGGCAACTGCACCAGTCCCGACTCGAGCGGCGAATAGCCGAGCACCAGCTGCAGGTACTGGGCGAGGAGGAAGAAGGTGCCGAACATCGCGAAGAACGTCAACGTCATCCCGGCGGAGGCCACACTGAATCGGCGGTCGCGGAACAGGTTGAGATCGAGCATCGGATGCTTGGCTGTCGACTCCCGCCAGATGAACAGGCCGATGGCCACGGCGGAGAGGGCGAACGCGCCGAGCGTCGCCGGCGACGTCCAACCGTTGTGGGGGCCTTCGATGATGCCGTACACGAGTGACGACAGGGCGACGATCGACAGCGCCGCGCCAGGCACGTCGATCGGATGCTCGCCCGGATCCTTCGAACGCGGGAGGAGGATCGCACCGGCGATGACGGCGATGATGATCACCGGCACGTTGACGAGGAACACCGAACCCCACCAGAAATGCTCGAGCAGCAGACCGGACGTGATCGGGCCGATGGCGACGCCGGCGCCGGACACGCCGGCCCAGATCGCGATGGCCTGTGTTCGTTCGTGGGCGGGGAAGACGTTGGTGAGGATCGACAGCGTCGACGGCATGATGAACGCCGCGGCAAGGCCCATGATGGCGCGCCCCGCGATCACCTGTCCCGATGTGTCCGACAGCGAGGCGAAGATCGCTCCGGCCATGAAGAGCACGAGCCCGAACTGCAGGGCGCCCTTGCGGCCGAAGCGGTCGCCGAGGGTGCCGGCGGTGAAGAGCATGCCGGCGAAGATCAGCGAGTAGGCGTCGACCATCCACTGCAGCGACGAGGTCGACGCGCCGAGTTCGCGCGCCAGCGTCGGCAATGCCACGTTGAGCGTGGTGTTGCCGATGATGACGATCAGCAGGCTCAGGCAGAGCACTCCCAGGATCGACCATCGGCGGGCGTAGACGATCGGATCGATCCCGTGATCGGGGTCGTTCGCTTCCACGATGTGCGAGCTGGCTTCCACGGTGCTCCTCGAGTGCCCATCGGGGCGGGTGGCACTCCGAGGGAACGATAGCGGTGGCCTCGCGAATGCGTGCGAGCGCAACGGTCACACCGCTCTGCTTCGCCATCCCCGCGAGGGCGAACCGGACTAATGAGAATCGTTCCCGATACGCTCGCGATTCGTGGCCGCCTGGCGAACGATCCTGTGGGCGACGGCGGTGCTGTTGCCGAGCGCGTGCTCGGCGGAGACGTCGACGGTCGCCGCCGATCCCGCCGAGCCCGGCCGGATCGACGTCATCGCCGCGTTCTACCCACTCCAGTTCGTGACCGACCAGGTCGGCGGCGACGCCGTGTCGGTCACCAACCTCACGCCGGCCGGCGCCGAGCCGCACGAACTCGAGCTGAGCGCCCGCGACGCCGGTCGTGTCCAGGACGCCGACCTCGTCGTGTACCTCGCAGGGTTCGCGCCGGCGCTCGACGACGCCATCCACGATGTCGGTGCGACCGCATTCGACGTGGCGGACGCCGCCGACCTCGACCGGACCGTCAGCGCGAACGACGACGGCCGTCGCGACGGGACAACCGTCGATCCGCACTTCTGGCTCGATCCGCGACGGCTCGCGGCCGTCGGCGACGCCGTGGCGGCCGAGCTCGGCACGATCGATCCCGACCACGCGGCCCGGTTCACGGCGAATGCGGCCGCGCTCCGTGTCGAACTGGAGCAACTCGACGGCGAGTTCGCCACCGGGCTCGCCACCTGTGCGTCGACCGACCTCGTGACGAGCCACGAGGCGTTCGGCTATCTGGCCGACCGGTACGGGATGACGCAGGTCGGCATCTCCGGTCTGGCGCCCGACTCCGAGCCCTCCCCGGCGACGCTCGCCGACGTCGCCGACTTCGTCGCCGCCCGCGACATCACGACGATCTACTACGAGACCCTGGTCGACCCGTCGATCGCCGAGACCGTGGCCGCCGAGACCGGCGCCCACACGGCAGTCCTCGATCCGCTCGAGGGCCTGGGCGACACCTCGGCGGGCGCCGACTACTTCGCGGTGATGCGATCCGACCTGGCGACGCTGCGGACCGGTCAGCGATGCACATGATCGCGCCGGGCACCGCTCCCGCCATCGCCGTGCGCGACGCACGGTTCGGGTACGGGAGCCACGAGGCCGCCCGCGCCGACATCGAGATCGCCGCCGGTGACGTGGTCGCCGTGCTCGGGCCGAACGGATCGGGGAAGTCGACGCTGGTCAAAGGGATGCTGGGGCTCGTCGACGTGCTCGGCGGGACCGTGGAGTGGTTCGGGCGTCCCCTGCAGGTGGCCGATCGATCGATGATCGGTTACGTGCCGCAGCGGCAGAGCGCGGCCGGACCGATCCCGGTGACGGTCGACGAACTGGTCCGCTCGGGTCGCCTCGCATCGAACGGATGGTGGCGGCGCTCGCGCGGCGCCGATCGCCGGGCGGTCGACGCGGCGATCGACGTGGTCGGCCTCACCGGGCAACGCGGTCGACCGGTCAGCCGGCTGTCGGGAGGGCAACAGCGGCGCGCCCTCGTCGCCCGCGGCCTGGCGGGCGGCGCGCGGGTGCTCATCCTCGACGAGCCGCTCGCCGGCGTCGACGCGGCGAGCCAGGCGGCCCTCGCCGACACGCTGCGCGTCCTCGCCGAGGCCGGGACGACGATCGTGATCGTCCTCCACGAACTCGGACCGATCCAGCCGCTCGTGACCCGCGTCGTGGCGATGAACGCCGGCGCCGTGGAGTTCGACGGGCCGGTCGCCGCCGTCCCGAAGGCACTGCTGCACGACGAGCACGCCGACGACGCCCACGGCGGTGTCTACGAGGAGCCCGGCGACCTCGGACTCTTCCGGGGTGGACTGTGACCGGCGCGATCCTCGGCGCGATCGAGATCCTCCAGTACGACTTCATGCGGCGCGCCCTGCTGGCGGCCGTGCTGATCGGGCTCAGCGCACCCGCCGTCGGCATCTTCCTCGTGCAGCGTCGCCTCGCGCTGATCGGCGACGGACTCGGGCACATCGCGGTCAGCGGCGTCGCGCTCGGCCTCGTCGTCGGGCACGCACCGATCCTGATCGCGCTCGTCACCGCCATCGTCGGTGCCGTCACGATCGAACTGATCCGGGCACGCGGCGAGGCGTTCGGCGAGATCGCCCTGGCGATGCTGTTCTACGGCGGGATCGCCGGCGGTGTCGTGCTCGTGAGCCGAGCGCCCTCGGGCACCCGCAACCTCAACCAGTACCTGTTCGGCAGCATCACGACGACGTCGGCCGCGGACCTGCTCACGTTCTCGATCCTCGCCGCGGTGATCCTCGCCCTCACCACATGGCTCGGCCCGGCGCTGTTCGCCGTGAGCAACGACGACGAGTTCGCCCGCGCCAGCGGCCTGCCGGTGATGCCGCTGAACATCGTGCTCGCGGTGCTGACCGCCTGCACCGTGGTCATCTCGATGCGCGTCGTCGGGGTGCTGCTCGTCAGTGCCCTGATGGTCGTGCCGGTGGCGACCGCCCAGTTGTGGACGGCGAGTTTCCGGGCCACGCGCTGGCTGGCGATGGCCGTCGGGTTCGCGGTGTCGCTCGTCGGGGTCGTCCTGTCGTACTACGTCGACACGCCGTCGGGCGGCACGATCGTGCTGCTGGCGATCGCCCTGTTCGGCGTCACCGTGATCGCCCAGTCCGCCTCGCGCCTCACCCGCCGCTGAACCGCCGGTCCCCGGAACAGGTCACAGCGGCGGCGGCACCGGTGGAACGATCGGCTCCGGTGGTGCCGGCGGAGCGGGTGGGCTCGGCGGCACCGGAGGCTCCGGTGGTGCGGGTGGCGTCGGTGGCACCGGCGGCGTGGGCCCCGGATCGGGAGGCGGCACCACCGGCTCGGGTTCGCCCGGGGGCGGACCGGGATTGGGGACGATCGGCGCCGGCTCGTACGGCTCGGGATCGGGCGGGATGATGGTCATGCGCCCGCATACCCGGTCGCCGCGCTGCGCAACCGAACCGGTACGGGCGGTGTCACGACGATCACACCGGCGCGTTCGCGGTGGACCGATATTCTCGAACCATGGCGCGACTGACTGCCGCCGAACGGTCGAAGTTGCCCGATCGAGCGTTCGCCTACGTCGACTCCTCCGGCGCGCGGCGTCTGCCGATCGTCGACGCCGCGCACGTCCGCAACGCCCTCGCCCGGTTCAGCCAGGTCGAATTCGAGGACGATCGGGCGCGGGCCGAAGCGCGCACGCGGCTGCTGCGGGCGGCGCGCAAGTACCGGATCGTGCCGGTCGGCTTCATCGACAACGAACTCCGTTCCGAACGGGCGGCCGACCCGCCGGCCGCGGCCTCGGCCGTGATCGAGGTGCCGAGCGGATTCGTCACGATGATGCTCACCGACATCGAGGGGTCGACCGGGCTGATCGAACGGCTCGGCGACGGTTACGGCTCGGTGCTCGACGAGGTGCGTTCGATCCAACGGGCCGCGACGGCAGCGGCCGGCGGCTACGTGGTCGAGGAGCGTGCCGACGAATTCTTCGGTGCGTTCGCCTCACCGCGGGCGGCGCTCGAGGCCGCCATCGCCATCCATCGTGGGATGTGCGCGCGGACGTGGGGCGAGGACGCCGCGGTGCGGGTGCGCATCGGCGTGCACGCCGGCTACCCGACCGTGAGCGGCGCCAACTACATCGGCATGGCGGTGCACACGGCGGCCCGCATCTGTTCGGCCTCGCACGGCGGGCAGATCCTGATCTCCGGCGACGCACGGACCGCCCTGACCGATCTCGTGCCGGATGGCGTCGCGTTCCGGCGACTCGGACGGTACCGGTTGCGTGGGATCCCCGACCAGCACGATCTGTTCCAGGTCCGTGCCGACGGACTGGCCACTCGCTTCCCGCCGGTGCGTCTGTGACGTGAGCGCGGAGCGGGAGACGACCAACCGGTTGATGCTGCGGGCGCGGGACGTGATGGACCGCGACCATCGCGCCCCGCTCGACATCGCCGCGCTCGCCAGGGTGGCGTGTTGTTCGGAGGCGCATTTCATCCGGACGTTCAAGACGACGTTCGGCGAGACGCCGCACCGCTACCTCCAGCGGCGCCGGATCGAACGGGCGATGTTCCTGCTGCGGACGACCGACGAGAACGTCACCGACATCTGCATGACCGTCGGCTTCTCGAGCCTCGGGACCTTCGGCCGCACGTTCACCGAGATCGTCGGCGAACCGCCCGGGGAGTACCGCAAGCGCGGCGCGCTGCCGGATGTGCCGAACTGCTTCGTGCGCTCCTGGGTCAGACCGCGTTGATGACCCCTCGCGGCCGAATGGGTCATCGGTCAGTTTCGGAGAAGCCGGCGCCGGCGGGGATCCGTAATCTCGCCCGCATGTTCAACAACATCTCCCGCTCCCAACTCTTCGTCCTCGATCAGGACGAAGCACTCGACTTCTACACCAATTCCCTCGGGCTCGAGGTGGCCGCCGACGTCGACCTCGGCTTCATGCGCTGGCTCACGGTGCGCGTCCCCGGCGACGACCGCGAGATCCTCCTCGAACGGCCCGGCCCACCCGTCATGGACGACGCGACGGCCGCTCAGGTCCGCGACCTCGTCACCAAGGGCGCCATCGGCGGCGCGCTCTTTCTCACGACCGACGACGCGCAATCGACGTTCGAAACGCTCAAGGACCGTGGCGTCGAGATCACCGACGAACCGACGCCGCGTCCGTACGGGATCGACTTCGGCATCCGCGACCCGTTCGGCAACGCGATCCGCGTCGGGCAGATGTTCGACAACCCCGACGTGAGCTTCTGAGACGGGTGGAAACGGCGGCGTGGGCGAGTTCTCGTTCCGCCGGTTGAACCGCGCCGATTTCCCCCTGCTCGGCGCATGGCTGGCCGAACCACACGTCGCCCGGTGGTGGAACCACGACGTCGATCCCGAGGCGCTGGAGCGTGACTTCGGCGCCTCGGCCGACGGCGCCGAGCCGAGCGAGGACTGGCTCGTCCTGCTCGGCGCTCGCCCCGTCGGGCTGATCCAGTACTCGCGCTTCGACGACTATCCGGCGTACCGCGAGGAAGTGCTCCCGATCGTCGAGGTTCCTCCCCGCGCCGCCAGCATCGACTATCTCCTCGGCGACCCGTCGCTGATCGGCCAGGGGCTCGGCACGGCGATGATCCGCGAATTCGTCGAGCGGATCTGGACGACGGCCGCCGACGTGCCGTGCCTCATCGTGCCCGTCCACAGCCACAACGTCGCATCGTGGCGGGCGCTGCGCTCGGCCGGCTTCCATCTCGTCGGGCGCGGCGAGTTGGAGCCCGACAATCCGATCGACGACCGGGGGCACGAGATCCTGCGCATCGACCGCCCCGCAACGCCGTGACCTGGGGTTCAGGTGCTCGTTCGTGCGACCGGGATCACGACGACGTCCCGTCCGCGCTGGCGCGCCTCGTCGACCATCTGCGCCGTGCCGCCACGACCGCGCGAGGCCTCGCCGTCCCAGAGCGCGAGCAGCACGTCGCAACAGGCGACGACGGTGCGGCCGGCGCGTTCGTAGGCGGATTCGCGGGTGCCGCCCTCGTCCGGGCCGACGATGTCGATCCGATGGGCGAGCGCGAGGAGGCGGTCGAACTGCTCGCGTGACTCGCCCGAGCCGAAGTCGGCCCGGTAGTCGTCGGCGGCGAGCGGCAACACCGCAACGAGTGCACCCGCTTCGTCCGGTACGAGTTCGGCCACCAGGCGGTCGGCGCCCTCGGCGAGCGACGACCAGATCTCGACCTCCGCGGTCGCGGCGTCACCACGGATGGACCGCACAGCCGCCACGAGCCGGCGGTTGACGTCGGTCTCGTCTTCGACGCTGCGATGTCCAGTCACGCCGACACGGATCACGGCCCGGACAGTACTGCCCCCGCCCGGTCGGCCGGACTGGATCCTCGCGCCCGCGGGCGGCTAACTTCGGGCGCTGGTGACGGGGGACACAGCAGGCACACGCCGGCTCGGTTACGAGGCAAGTCTCGACGGCCTTCGCGCGCTCGCCGTCGGCGCCGTGCTGTTGTTCCACGGCGGGGTGGCCCGGACGACCGGTGGATTCCTCGGCGTGTCGGTGTTCTTCACGCTGTCCGGGTTCCTGATCACGCTGCTGCTCCTGCGCGAACGCGAAGACACCGGTCGGATCGCCCTGCGCTCGTTCTGGAGCCGGCGCGTGCGGCGGTTGTCGCCGGCCGCGATGACGTGCGTGGCGGTCGTGCTCGCCACCGCCGCGCGCTGGCTCGACCCGGTCCAGCTCCGCAACCTGCCTGGCGACTCGATCGCCGCGTTGGCCAACGTCGCCAACTGGCGCGACGTCCTCGACGACCAGTCGTACGCCGATCTCTTCGCGGCCGGCCCGAGCCCCCTGGTGCACTTCTGGTCGTTGGCGATCGAGGAGCAGTTCTACCTCGTCTTCCCCGTCCTGATGGTCGCGCTGCTCGCCGTTCGAACGAGGCGGTGGGTGGCGCCGACGGTGCTCGCCGTCCTCGCCGCGGCGTCGGTGGCGGCGATGCTCGCCACGCACGACCACGACCTCGTCTACTACGGAACGCACACGAGGGCCGCCGAGTTCCTCGTCGGCGCGCTGCTGGCCTTCGTGGTGGCCGGCGGTCATCTCGAGCGCCTGGGTGCCCGCGGCCGGACCGTGGCGTCGATGGCGGGTTGGGTGGCGGTCGGCGCCTTCGTCGTGCTCGTCGTGACCGTCCACCAGTCGTCGGCGTGGCTCTATGCCGGTGGCTTCTCCGCGCTCGCCCTCCTCTGGTCGGCGATGATCGTCGCCGCGCTGCTCCCGGGATCGTTCCGGCGCGTCGCCGGGCTGGGCGCGCTGGCATGGATCGGGCGGATGTCGTACGGGCTGTACCTCATCCACTGGCCGGTGTTCCTGGCCCTCGACGGCGACCGGGTCGGCGTCGACGGCGCGGCGCTGTTCGCGGTCCGGATCGTCGTGAGTCTTGCGCTGACGATCGTCCTCTACCAGCTGCTCGAACAGCCGATCCGTCGTCGCCGGCTGCTCCCGACGATGTCGAGTGCGTCGATGGCGTACGGGCTGGCGCTCGCCTGTCTCGTCGGGGCGGCGATCCTGGTCGTGCACCCGCGCGACTCGACGTCGGTGGCCGCTGACGTGCCCGATGCGGTCGTGGCGTTCTCCCAGCAGCGCCATGCCGGCGTGACGCCCTCCGTGACGGCGTCGCCGCCCGCGCCGTCCGCGGCCGACGCGGTGGCGCCGCCCGCGGCCGGTCCGGCGACCGTTCCCCCGGCCGCGCCCGCGCCCGTGCGCGTCCTCGTGGTCGGCAGCGAAGCCTCGGTCGTGACTCGCCTCGAGCAGGCGTCGACCGGTGACCTCGAGGTCATCGACGCCGTGCAGGCGGGCTGTCCGTTGTCGATCACGGACGCCGAGATCGCGGATCCGAATGCGCCGTGGAGTGCCTGTCGGGCGCCGGCCGATCTGCTGGACGTGGTTGCGCGACACCCCCGGCGTGGAGGTCACCGTGGTGGCGATCGGGACGGCCGAGCGGGAGCGGCTGGCGTGGCTGGGTGGCGAGGACGCGGTCACCCGGGACGAGGCGGTGCGAACGGAGTACTACGCCGGCGTCTCGGCCGTCGCCGATGTGCTCACGACCCTCGACGAGCAGGGGCACCGGCTCGTGTTCCTCGACGCCGTTCCCGACCCCGACATCGTCAGCCGCCTCGTCGATGTGGCCGCGATCAAAGCCCGAGGATCGAGCGTCGGCGACTTCGGCGCCACCGACGACGAACTCGTGGCGACGATCGTCGCCGCGGCCCGTCCCGTCGACACACCGGCGGGGACGCGGCTGCTCGTGATCGGCGACAGCACGTCCTACGGCGTCGCGGTGGCGCTCGACGCCGTCGCGTCCGACCAGTACGACGTGGTCTGGGCCGGCCAGAGCAACTGCCCGATGTCGCCCGCCTACGAGATCCGCTGGTGGGGTGACGTGACCTGGCCGGGCGACGACTGTCCCTCGGCGGAGCGGATCTGGCCCGACGTGGTCGATTCGTTCCGACCCGACGTGATCCTCGCCATCGCGTCGTTGCCCGAACTCGCGGAGCAGCGGTACGACCCGGACGACGGCTGGCACCGGCCGGGTGACGAGGCGTACCTCGCCCATCACGAGGCCGGGGGAGCGGCGCTCGCCGGTCTCGCCGCCCGCTCGGGCGCGGTGGTCCTGCTCGCCGACGCGCCGCCCTTCGGCCCCGACGGTTTCGGTGGTGGCCCGCTCGCCGAGCCCGAGCGCCTCGCGGCGTGGAACGCGGTGCTCGGCGGTTGGGCCGACCGCTGGGCGATGATGCACGTGATCCCGTATGCGGAGATGCTCGGTGCGACCGAGTTCGCCGCCGGCGGCACGCTGCGTCCTGACGGGGCGCATCTCGTGCCGGAGGGCGCCGAGTCGCTGGTGCGCGATCGGCTGCTGCCGGCCCTGCCCGGATGGATCGCCGATGCCCGCGCCGAGATGACCGCATCGGGGTGTCCCGTGGGACAGCCGGCCGACGTCAGCGCGTGCGATCGCTCGTGACGGCGGCGGTCAGATGGCGGCGGCGTCGCGGAGCGCGGCGATGTCGTCCCAGTCGAAGCCGGCCTCCAACAGCACCTCTTCGGTGTGCTGGCCGAGTTCGGGGGCAATTTCGCCGGTGCGCGCCGGGGTGTCGCTGAAGCGCACCGCCGACGCCACCACGGGGTCGCCGTCCGCCGTGCGCGTGAGATAGCCGTTGGCCCAGACGTTCGGATCGGCGACCACCGCGGCGTGGTCGCGGACCGGCGCGTGGCGGATGCGGTGTTCGGTGAACAACGCGCACCAGTCGGCGGTCGCTCGCGTCGCGAGGGTGTCGGCGAGCGCGGCGAAGACCGCCCGTTTCGTCTCGTCGAAGTAGAGCGGCTCGGGGAACCGCTCGACGAGATCGGCGCGCCCGATCAGTTCGTAGAACCGTGCGCGGTCCGGCCCGGCGACGCCGACGATCGCGATCCAGCCGTCGGCGGTCGGGAACACTCCGTACACGCCGGCGATCAGCGGGTGCCCGTGGTTCGATCGGCCCGGCGCCTCACCCGTGAGCAGTGTCGCGGTGATCTCGGACGCCTGCGCCCAGACCTGCCCACCGAGCAGCGACACGTCGATCCGCTGCCCGCGACCGGTCCGCTCCCGGGCGAAGAGGGCGGCGCTGATCCCACCGACGAGATTGAGGCAGGCGATGTGGTCGCAGATCGTGACGGCGATCGGGCTGTGCGGGTCGCCGTCGGCGCCGATCGTGCTGATCAGTCCGCCGGCGGCCTGGGCGCTGAGGTCGGCGCCCTCCCGCCCGGCGTCGGTGCCCTCGGTGCCGAAGCTCGTGCCGGCGGCGTAGACGATGCGCGGGTTGCGGGCCGACACCTCCTCGTACGACAGACCCCACTCGTCGAGCGTGCCGGACTTGAAGTTGGAGATGAACACGTCGGCCTCCTCGGCCAACCGGAGGAACGTGTCACGCCCGTCGGGCTTGCGCAGGTCGATGGTGATGCTCCGCTTGCCCCGGTTGCAGGCGATGAAGTACGGCGCCACGAAATGGGTCGGCGACGGCGGCAGCCAGCGGCTCTGGTCGCCGATGCCGGGCAGTTCGATCTTCACGACGTCGGCGCCCCAGTCGCCGAGCGTGGCCGCAGCCTGCGGACCCTGCACGAGCAGCCCGGCCTCCAACACCTTGATCCCGTCGAGTGCTCCCATGGCGTCGGACCGTAGCCGTCACTCGGGGGGCTCGCTACGGTGGGTGCGACTGCCGAAGGGGGCTGCCGCAATCGTGATCCTGTCGTTTCCCGCTCGCCTGAGCGCACTCGCTGCCGAACGTCCCGACGCTCCAGCCGTCACCTGCGCGGGAGTCACGCTGACCCGCGCCGAGCTCGAATCGCGGGGCAACCGGCTGGCCCGTGAACTGCAGTCCGACGGCGTCGGGGTCGGCGACTTCGTCACGATCGCCGTGCCGAACTCGGTCGACTGGTTCGTGGCCTACCTCGCCACGTGGAAGCTCGGCGCCGTCCCGCAACCGGTCTCGGCGAAGCTGCCCGGGCGCGAGCTCGGCGCGATCGTCGAACTCGCAGGATCGAAGGTGGTGATCGGCGCTCCCGACGAAGCGTTCGAACACCTTTCCGACTCGATCATCCACATCCCGCTCGGTCACGAACCGCCGCCGGAGTTCTCCGACGAGCCGCTGCCGGACACCGTGTCGCCGGCGTGGAAGGCCCCGACGTCGGGCGGTTCGACCGGTCGTCCGAAGCTGATCGTGTCGGGCGACCCGGCCGAGTACGACACGGAGGCGCCGGCCCAGCTCGGCGTGCGCGAGGACGAGTGCATGCTCGTGCCCGGACCGCTCTACCACAACGGGCCCGCGGTGTGGGCGTGCCAGGCCTGGCTGCGCGGGAACCATGTCGTGCTGTTGCAGCGCTTCGACGCCGAGCAGGTGCTCGCCGCGATCGAGCGCTACGGCGTCAACGTCGTCTACCTCGTGCCGACGATGATGAAGCGCATCCTGCGCCTCGGCGACGACGTGCGCCTCGGCTACGACGTGTCGTCACTGCGCATCGTCTGGCACCTCGCCGAGCCGTGCCCGCCGTGGCTCAAGGAAGCGTGGATCGACTGGCTCGGCCCCGAGCGGATCTACGAGCTGTACGCCGGCACCGAGGCGCAGGCGGTCACGATCATCACCGGCGTCGAGTGGCTCGAGCACCGCGGTTCGGTCGGTCGAGTCGAGCGCCGGCGAGATGAAGATCTGCGACAGCGACGGCAACGAACTGCCGACCGGGCAGCAGGGCGAGGTGTGGATGCGCAACTCCCGCGACACCCCGACCTACCGCTACGTCGGCGCCGAGGCGAAGACGCTCGACGGAGGTTGGGAGTCGCTCGGAGACATGGGCTGGTTCGACGAGGACGGCTACCTGTACCTCGGCGACCGGGTCGCAGGACATGATCCTGTCGGGCGGTGCGAACATCTACCCGGCCGAGGTCGAAGCGGCGATCAACGAACATCCGGCCGTCCACTCGTGTGCCGTGATCGGGCTCCCCGACGACGACCGCGGCAACGACGTCCACGCCATCGTCGAGGCCGACGAATCGGCGATCCCGACGGCCGAGCTGCTCGCGTTCCTCGGCGAGCGACTCGCCAGGTACAAGCTGCCGCGGTCGGTCGAGTACGTCGACCAACCGCTGCGCGACGACGCGGGCAAGGTGCGTCGCACCGAGTTGCGTGCCGCTCGGCTCTGACCGCACACTCCGCACCTGCCCCAACCTTTCATCCGCAACCGAACGAGGAGACATCGATGAGCGACACGAACACGGCGATCCCTGCCACGGGAAGGCAGATCCGGTCACTGATCACCGCCGACGGCGAACTCCACCTCTCGCTCGTCGACGTCGACGTCCCGACGCCGACGGACGACCAGGTCCTCGTCCGCATCGAGGCGGCCCCGATCAACCCGTCGGATCTCGGCCTGCTGTTCGGTGGCGCGGACATGTCGGCCGCGACGTCATCGGGAACCGCCGACCGACCCGTGGTCACCGCGCCGATCGCGCCGCCGGTGCTCGCGGCGATGACCGGCCGGGTCGGCGAGTCGATGGCGGTCGGCAACGAGGGCGGGGGAGTCGTGGTCGCCGCCGGGTCGTCACCGGAGGCCCAGGCCCTGCTCGGCCGGACGGTCGGCGTGCTCGGCGGATCGACCTACTCGGAGTACCGGTGCGTGCACGTGTCGCAGGTCCTCGCCCTGCCCGACGGCGTGACGTCCGAGCAGGGCGCGGCGTGCTTCGTCAATCCCCTCACGGCGCTCGGCATGGTCGGCACGATGCAGCGCGAGGGGCACACGGCGCTGGTCCACACCGCGGCGGCGTCCAACCTCGGCCAGATGCTCAACCGGCTGTGTCTGGCCGACTCGGTCGACCTCGTCAACATCGTGCGCCGTGACGAACAGGCGCAGCTGCTGCGCGAGCAGGGCGCGGTGCACGTCTGCAACTCGTCGGCCGAGGGCTTCCTCGACGATCTCACCGAGGCGCTCGTCACGACCGGTGCCACCATCGCCTTCGACGCCATCGGTGGTGGACGGCTGGCCGGACAGATCCTCACCGCGATGGAGCGGGCGGCCAACGCCCGCGCCACCGAATACAGCCGGTACGGCTCGAGCACCCACAAGCAGGTCTACATCTACGGCGGGCTCGATCGCGGGCCCACCGAACTCAGCCGCAACTTCGGCATGGCGTGGGGCGTCGCCGGCTGGCTCCTCACCCCGTACATGATCAGCGTCGGGGCCGAGGAGGTGGCGCGGATGCGCGACCGGGTGGCCAGCGAGATCACCACCACGTTCGCCAGCGGCTACACGGCACGTGTCGATCTCGCCGGCGCGCTCGGCCTCGACGCGATCGGCGAGTACGGGAAGCAGGCGACCGGGACGAAGTACCTGATCACCCCGCACGGCTGAGCACGATCGCGTCAGGGCACGGTCGGCTGTAGCCACTCAGTACGGTGGCGCCGTGTCCAGCCCCCGATCGTTCCCCCAGCCACGTTTCCAGCCACCACCGGGCGCCTGCGAGGTGCTGCTCCTGCGTCACGGCGAGTCCGCGCCGCACGTCGATGGTGAGACGTTCCCGATGGTCGACGGTCACGGCGATCCGCCGCTGTCGCCCGCGGGAAGGGAGCAGGCGGAACAGGCCGCGGCCCGTCTGATCGCGACCGGTGAGCGGATCGCCGCCGTGTACGTCACCACGCTGCAGCGCACGGCCCAGACCGCGGCGCCGCTCCTCGCGGCACTCGGCCAGGAAGCGATCGTCGAGCCCGATCTGCGCGAGGTGTTCCTCGGCGACTGGGAAGGTGGTGAGTTCCGCAAGCGGCTCGCCGACGGCGATCCGATCGCGGCGCGGATGGCCACCGAGCAGCGGTGGGACGTGATCCCCGGTGCCGAGCGCGACGAGGAGTTCTCGGCCCGTGTGCGCCGCGGCATCGAACGCATCGCCGGCGAGCACCCGGACGAACTCGTCGTCGCGGTCGTGCACGGCGGCGTGATCGGTCAGGTGATCGGTCAGGCGTCCGGAGCCCGCGGCTTCGCCTTCGGCGGCGCCGACAATGCATCGCTGAGCCACGTCGTCGTCACCCCCGAGCGCTGGATCGTGCGCTGCTACAACGACACCACCCATCTCCGTTCCCGCTTCAGCACCGCGCCCGAACCACCCGCGTGAAAGGGGCCGCACCGCCTCCCTCGGCGACGTAGCCTCGCGCCCATGGCGTGGCAGATCCTCGTGCTCAACGGGCCGAACCTCAACATGCTCGGCACCCGCGAGCCCGAGGTGTACGGATCCGACACGCTCGACGACATCCTCGCCGACCTCCGGCTGTTCGCCGCCGATCGCGGCGCCGAGATCCGCGACGTGCAGTCGAACAGCGAGGGTGCACTCGTCGACGCGCTGCACAACGCCCGGTCGTGGGCCGACGGTGTGGTGTTCAATCCCGGCGCCTACACCCACACGAGCATCGCCCTGCGCGATGCGATCTCGTCGATCGAGTTGCCGGTGGTCGAGACGCACCTGTCGAACGTGCACGCCCGCGAGGAGTTCCGCCACACCTCGATGCTCAGCGCCGTCTGCCTCGGCGTGGTGGGCGGGTTCGGCCGGCACAGCTACGCCCTCGCGCTCGACGGTCTCGTCCGCCACCTCGAAGACATGTCACGTGGGGTCTGACACTTCGTGACACGTCTGTTCGCGCTGTGTCGAACGACACTCGCGGCGCGGTGAAGTCGGGACCCGGAGCTGCCGATACTCGACGTGTGTCCGTCCACCCTGGATCCGCGCGCTTCGAGCGCAGCTTCTCGCGCCACGCGCTGTCGCGCGCCGGGGCGATCGCGGAGCTGATCGCGACGAGCCCGATGCGGCGTGTCCTCGGGCTGTCGACGCGGATCTCGCTGCTGCTGGCCGGCTCGACGATCATCGCCGCCGCGGTCGCGGTGACGCTCTGGACCAAACTCGGCCCCGGCCCGCTCGACGTGTTCATCGGCGCCGTGCGCGTCCACACCGGCCTCCCGTTGAGCTTCGCCGTGTGGCTGGTGGTCGGCATGTTGATCGCCGTCGCCTGGCTGCTCGGTCGGCGCCCCGGCGTCGGCACGATCGTCGGACCGATCGTCGTCGGCGTCGTGATGCAGACGGTCAGCGCGCTGCTCGCCGGTCACGCCGCACCCACGTCGATCGTCGCCCGCGTCGCCATCCATCTCCTCGCGATCGGCGCCGTCGGCATCGGCGCCGGCGCGCTGATCGTGTCCGGACTCGGCGCCGGCTCGGGCGAGTTGCTCGCCAGCGCGGCATCCAACCGGTCCGGTCGGAACGAGCCCCGGGTACGACTGGCGTTCGAGGTCGCCTGGCTCGTGATCGGCGTGGCGATGGGCGGACCGGCCGGGCTCGGCACGATCCTCGTGGCCCTGACGATCGGCTGGTCGGTGTCGAACGGCCACCGCATGGTCGACCGGACGGTGGGACGGGGCTTTCAGCTGGTCGCGAACCGGCCCACCACGCCGCGGAACGGGCTGGCTTCGTCGGCCGTCGTCGGCGCGTCGGCGTCGTAGAACGGCGTGTCGCCGACGACGGTGACCCGCTCGGCCCGGCGCACCTGCGGCCAGTAGTCCGACACCGCATAGTGCTGGCACGAGCGGTTGTCCCAGAACGCGATCGAGTTCGGCTCCCAGTGGAAACGCACCTGGTACTCCGGCACCGTCGCCCGCCGATACAACAGTTCGAGCAGTTCGTGGCTCTCGTCCGGGTCCAGTCCGACGATCTCCCTGGTGAAGGCGGCGTTGACGTAGATCGCCTTGCGGCCGGTCTCGGGATGGGTCCGGATCACCGGATGCTCCGGGGCGGGATACTGCTGGTCGAACGCGGCGACCTTCTCGTCGGACACGCCGCGCCGCCGCATCGCCTCGCGGAAGTGGGTGAAGTCGTGACGGGCCACCAGGCCGTCGACGCGTTCCTTGATCCGTCGCGGGAGCCCGTCGTAGGCGGCGCACATGTCGGCGAACAGCGTGTCGCCCCCGATCGTCGGACACTCGAGGACCCGCAGTACCGAACCGAGTGACGGCTCGAGCCGCCAGGTGACGTCGGAATGCCACACGTTCTCCTGGCCCGGTGCGTCGGCGTCGTGGGTGATCGCCAGCACCTCCGGGAACCCCGGCTTCTGCGGAGCGAACGGGTGGACCTCGAGTTCGCCGAAGCGCCGGGCGAACGCCAGGTGCTGCTCGGTGTCGATGTCCTGATCGCGGAAGAACACGACCTTCCAGTCGAGCAACGCCCGGCGGATCACCGCGATGTCGTCCGCACGCAGATCCTGCCGGAGGTCGGCGCCGTCGATCATGGCGCCGATGGTCGGCGTCATCGGACGGACGCTGACCTTCGTTCCGGTGGTGGCGAGCGTGGCGCCGTTGTCGATGACGGTCATGGGATCCCTCTCTCGTGGCACCGTCAAGTCTGGCATCACCCTGGCGGAGCGGGAAGACTGGAGCCATGAGCGAACCGCACTTCGGATCGGACCACGACGGCGACCATCCGGACCGCACGGCCGAGTGGGAGGGGCTCCGCACGCAGTACCTGCGTCCCAAGGCCGAGCGGCCGCCGTCGACCGCGCGCGGCGTGCATCACCAGGCGCTGCTGTCGTCGGACGTGGCGACGACGATCGAGTTCTACCAGGGGTTGCTCGAGTTCCCCTTGACCGAGCTGTTCGAGAATCGCGACTACCCCGGTTCGACCCATTTCTTCTTCGACATCGGCAACGGCAATGCCCTCGCGTTCTTCGACTTCCCCGGCCTCGGGCTCGGCCCGTACGAGGAGGTGCTCGGCGGTCATCACCACCTGGCGATCTCGGTCGAACGAGCGCAGTGGGAGCGGTTGCGGGCGAAGCTCGAGGCGGCCGGCGTCGAGACGTTCGTCGTCGCCGACACCTCGGTCTACTTCGCCGGCCCCGACGGCGAACGCCTCGAACTCATCGCCGATGCGCTCGGCGAGATGTACGGCATGACCGTCGTCTGACCCACCGCCCCCCACCTGAAAAATGGAGCAGATGTCGCGCTCAGCGCGACATCTGCTCCATTTTTCGGAGTGATTGGGAGACGTTCGAGGGTCAGGAGGTGGGGGCGACGAGCTGGACGTCCAGTTCGAGGGCGACCTTGTCGGAGATCATCACCTTGTCGCCGCCGAGGGCCATGTTGAACTCGATGCCGAAGTCCTTGCGTGACAGCGACCCGGTCGCCGTGAACCCGGCGTGGGTCGACTGGTCGACGGGGAACACCGACGTGCCGAAGAACTCGACCTCGAGCTCGACCGGCTTCGTGACGCCGTTCAGCGTGAGGTCGCCGACGAGCGTGTACTCCTCGCCCGATCCCTCGATCGAGGTCGAGCGGAACGTCATCTTCGGGTTCTTGTCGGCGTTGAAGAAGTCGCTCGAGGCGAGGTGGGCATCACGATCGGTGTTGCCGGTCGACACGCTGGCCATGTCGATCTCCGCGTTGACGCTGCTGGAGTCGAGATCCTCGCCGACGACGAGCGTTGCCGTGACGTCTTCGAAACGGCCGCGCACCTTGGACAGGCCGAGGTGGCGCACGGTGAAACCGATGGTGGAGTGGTTGGGGTCGGCGGTCCAGGTGCCGGTGGCGAGGGGAAGGGTGGTGACGGTGTTGGAGTCGCTCATAGTGATGAGTGTAGCAGCAATTGTTGCGTTAGCAAGCAAATGCCGGAGAACCGTCGCCGACGGGCGGCGTCAGGCGGAGCGGGCGTCGGATCCCGTGTCGAAGATCAGCTCGATCCGTCCGCGTCCGAGGTCGACGACGGTGGCCCCGAGCTCGTCGCCCATCGCCGCCACGGCGCGGCTGCGGTGGCTGGCCCGGATGAAGACCCGTCCGAATCCGAGCTGGCGGCCGCGCCCGGTCACCGCCCGCACGAGGGCGGTCGCCACGCCGCGGCCGCGCCATTCCTCCACCACCGCTACGGCGGCTTCGCCGTCGGCGCGCAGACAGGCGAGCCCGATGATCTCGCCGTCGACCGCGGCCGCGAGGCGCAGACCGTCGTCGGCGAGCAGCTTGGCGATCAGCGAGGGGAAGGGTTTCGGATCGGGGCTCGCCCGGCCGAAGAAGCGCTGCTCGGCGCGCAACGTGGCGGCGAAGCGCTCGCCGGCTCCGAGGAGACTGGGATGATCGGCGGCCACGATCAGGAACGGGGCGGGCAAGACGGTGGGCTCCATGCATCCAGCTTCGGGTCGGAACGTGTCGGCCAGGTTTCGGCCCCGTCAGGCGTGTGTGACGGCCCGCTCCGGGCTCAGGCGTCGCGCAGCGCGTCCACCAGCGGGGCGAGTGCATCGAGCGCCGTGAGAACCTCGCTCGCGCTGCCCTGCGGCAGACCGAACACCGCCCGGCGGACACCGCGACCGGCGAGGTCGACGAGCTTGCCCTCGTCGTCGGAGGCTCCGAACACTCCGATCTCGATCGTCGACGGATCACGCCCGATCGCCTCGCAGGCGGCTTCGATCTCCGGCCATCGGCCGACCGAGTGCCGACCGCCGATCGGCATCCATCCATCGCAGAACTCGGCGATGTCGGCCGCCGTCTTCGGGCCGGCATCACCACCGAGCACGATCGGGGGGTGCGGGAACTGCACCGGCTTCGGCCACGCCCAACTCGGTTCGATCTGCACGTGCTCGCCGTCGAACGTCGCTTCCTCCTCGGTCCACAGCGCCTTCATGGCGAGGATGTTCTCGCGCAGGATCGCCCGTCGTTCGCCGTACGCGGTGCCGTGCTGGGCCATCTCCTCGCGGTTCCAGCCGTAGCCGACGCCGAAGATGAACCTGCCTCCCGACAGCAGGTCGACGCTGGCCACCTGCTTGGCGGTGTGGATCGGATCGCGCTGGGCGACGAGACAGATTCCCGTGGCGAGCTTCAGCGTCGTCGTGACGGCGGCCGCCGCCCCGAGCGCGACGAACGGGTCGTGCGTGCGGCTGTAGAACTCGGGCAACGGCGGAGCCCCCTCACGGCCGCCCCACGGTGTGGCGCGACTGCTGGGGATGTGCGAGTGCTCGGGGAACCAGAGCGACTCGAAGCCTCGTTCCTCCACCGCACGGGCGAGTTCGACGGGCTGCATCGTCTGGTCGGTCGGAAAGATCTCCACGCCGATGTGCATGCGACGGACCGTACCGCGTCGGTCGCCGCGCCCCGATCACGAACGGTCGGGCGTCACACGACCGACCGATCGAGGTTCATCGAATGTTTCGCTGGGTACCGGAACATGCGTGGTCGACACCTGGTTTGATTTCGACATGCGAATCGGCCAGCTCGAGGAGCGCTACGTCGAGGTGCGATCGCGCACGGAACGCCTGGCCGCGCCGCTGTCGATCGAGGACCAGCTGGTGCAGTCGATGCCGGACACGAGCCCGACGAAGTGGCATCGCGCCCACACCACCTGGTTCTTCGCCGAATTCGTGCTCGGCGCGGACGGAAGGAGCGGACGGGACTGGGACCGGCCCGAGTACCGGTTCCTGTTCAACAGCTATTACGACGCCGTCGGGGCGCGCCATCCTCGTCCCGAGCGGGGCCTCGTGACGAGGCCGTCGCTGACCGAGGTGGCGCGCTACCGGGCCGAGGTCGACGAGGCGATGCTCGCCGCGCTCGACGGCCCCGACGGCGACGCCTTCGCTGACGTCGTCGAACTCGGGACGCACCACGAAGAGCAGCATCAGGAACTGCTCCTCATCGACATCAAGCACGCCCTGTCGATGAACCCGGCGATCGCCCCCGCGTACGTCGACACCGTGGCGGCACCGAGCGCCGATCCCGGCCCGCTCGGCTGGGTCGACGTGCCCGGCGGTCTCGTCGAGGTCGGGTGCTCGGAGGGCGGCTTCATGTTCGACAACGAGGCCCCGGCGCACGAGGTGCGGGTGTACGACGTGTCCCTCGGCGACCGACTCGTGACGGCCGGCGAGTGGCTGGCGTTCATCGACGACGGCGGATACCGACGGCCGGAACTCTGGAAGTCCGACGGCTGGTACCGCGCCCTCGACGAGGGGTGGTCGGCGCCGCTCTACTGGCGGCGCGACCCGGACGATGCCTCGCGCTGGTGGATCCACACCCTCACCGGCACCCGGCCGCTCGATCCCCACGAACCCGTCGTCCACGTGTCGCACTTCGAGGCCGACGCCTACGCGACGTGGGCGGGTGCCCGGCTGCCGACGGAGTTCGAATGGGAGCACGCGGCGCGCGACGCCCCGGTGTGCGGGGTGTTCCTGGACGAACAGCAGCCGAACTTCACGTATCACCCGACCGCCGCCGAGCCGGGCAACGCCGGACCGGGCAGCAAGGGCCTGCGGCAGCTGTTCGGCGACTGCTGGGAATGGACGTCGTCGGCGTACCAGCCGTATCCCGGCTTCCGGCCGGCGGACGGCGCGATCGGCGAGTACAACGGCAAGTTCATGTCCGGCCAGCAGGTGCTGCGCGGCGGTGGCGCGCTCACGCCACCCGGCCACGTCCGCGCCACGTATCGCAACTTCTTCCATCCCCACACGCGCTGGCATCTCGCCGGCGTCCGACTCGCCCGCGACGGCGAACCGCACCGCTGAACCGCCGCACCCGAACGGAGCCTCGATGTCGCCTGCGCCCATCCCCGACCTCAAAGGTGCCACCGACCCGAGAGCCGCCCTCGCCCGGGCGCTCGCCCTGCGGCCCGCGGACCATCCCGCCGCGGTGGTTGTACGACGACCGCGGCAGCCGCCTGTTCGACGCCATCACCCGGCTGCCGGAGTACTACCAGACGGAGGCCGAGCGGGAGATCCTGGCCGAGCATGCCCCCCGCATCGCCGAACTCACCCGCGCCACCACGGTGATCGAACTCGGCTCGGGCACGAGCGACAAGACCCGTTCGCTGCTCGACGCCTTCGTGGCGTGCGGCGCGGTCGAACGGTTCGTGCCGCTCGACGTGAGTGAGGCGACGCTGCGCGACGCGGCCGCCATGCTCGCCGAGAGATATCCGAACCTGCGGGTCGAACCCGTCGTCGGCGACTTCAACCGGCACCTCAACCGGCTCCCGACCGGCGGCACGCGCCTCGTCGCCTTCCTCGGCGGCACGATCGGGAACTTCTACCAGGAGGAGCGCACGGCGTTCCTCGGCGCGCTCGCCGATGTCCTCGAGCCCGGCGACTGGCTCGCCCTCGGCGTCGATCTGATCAAGCCGCTCGACCGTCTGATGGCGGCGTACGACGATTCCCAGGGCCTCACCGATGCGTTCATCCGCAATTCGCTGCAGGTGATCAACCGGGAGTTCGACGGCGACTTCGACATCGGCAACTTCGACTACGTGCCGCTGTGGGACGGTCGCGAACACCGCATCGACATGCGCCTGCGCACACTCGAACCGGAACGGGTCCGCCTCGGCTCGCTCGGCCTGACGATCGACCTCGACGCCGGCGAGGAGCTGCTCGTCGAGATCTCGACGAAGTTCGAACGGGCGGCGTTGCTCGACGAGCTCGTCGACGCCGGCTTCGAACCGGGCGACTTCCTCACCGATGCGGCCGGCGACTTCGGTCTCGCCGTCGTCCGCCGGGCGGCCTGAACCGCTACGCCAGGCCCTACTACGCCAGCCCCAGCCGCGCCAGGTGCTCGTCGGGCGCGTCGACCTCGGCGAGCGCCGTGCGGAGCAGGTCGATCATCTCGCGATCGCCCGTCTCCCCGGCGCGGTTCTCCGACTCGGTCGGATCGATGTCCACGTCGTACCGGTGGTGCTCGCCGAGATGTCCGCCCCCGCCGGCCCAGAACGGGAGCAGGTCGCCCGGCGCGAACGGTTGGCGGATCACCGGGATGTCCGTACCGGGCATCGTGTCGAGCCAGGCCCGCCCGTCGGGCTTCGGGAACGTCATGAAATCGGCGAACGCGGGTGGCACCGGCATCGTCGTCCACCGGTTCGACCACATCGACAGCGGGAAGTTGTCGGACTCGGGGGCGCGGGCGTACTTGCGGCGGCCGTCGGTGACCTGCACCCAGTTGCCGAACACGCCGCCGATCGCCCAGTCGCGGATCGAGGACTTGTCGCCCGTGAGCAGCGGCACCATCGATCGGCCGTGGGTGCGGTGCGCCGCCTCGACGCCGAACACGTCGGCGATCGTGGCGTTGAGGTCGACGTTGGTCGTGAGCGCGTCGACGTCGCCGGCCGGGCGCCCGGGCCAGCGGACGAGCAGCGGGGTGTGGCCGAGCGGCTCGAACTGCGGCACGACCGGCTTGCCCCAGATGTCGGCCGGCGCACCACCGCCCGCCTGACCGGCCCGGCGGACGTCACCGAGGTAGTGGCCGTGATCGGTGCACACGATCACGGCGGTCGTGTCCCACAGATCCTGGGCGTCGAGTTCGGCGACGATCTCACCGAACCAGTGGTCGATCATCGACAGCTTGGCGCCGTAGTTCGCCCGGATGTGGCGGCCCTGGCGCTCCGTCAGCGCTCCGGAGGCGATGCCGCCGACGATGTACGGCGGCCAGATCAACCGGTCGTCGTCCCACGGCTCGTCGTCGTACATCGACGCCCACGGCTCGGGGGTGTCGAACGGCTCGTGCGGATCGAACTCGTCGACGAACAGCATCCACCGGTCGTGGGCGCTCGCCTGGTCGCGCAGCCACGACGCGGCGGTGCGCATCGTGCGCGGGCCGGGGAAGTCGTCCTCGGCGCGGAACCACGTGCGGGAGTCGTCGTAGTGGCGGCGGCCGACCGTGCCGTCGTCGATCCCGAAGCGCTCCCGGATGAACCATCCACCGTCGACGGCGCCCGGGACGCCTCGTTGGATGGAGGGCATGCCGTACGCCGAGGGGTCGGCGGCCGTGTGCCAGGGATCGCCCTCGTGACCGCGCACGTAGTCCCAGGCGCTGAAGTCGGTGTGGTAGTTCTCGCCGCCGGTCTCGAACAGGTGCGGATGATCGGACACGAGCATCGTCGTCACGCCCGCCCGGCGCAGCGTGGCCGTGATCGACTCCTCCCACAGCTCGATCGAACCCCACGGCTTCCAGAGGAAGTCGAGCGCGCCGCAGAGGATGTCGTGGCGGGCGGGCATGCAGGGCAGCGAGCCGGTGACGTGGCTGGTGAAGCGCGTCGCGCCGTGGGCGAAGCGGTCGAGGTTCGGGGTGGCGAACTCGCTCCCGCCGTACGAGCCGAGCATGTGCCGGTTCAACGAGTCGAGCAGCACGACAACGACGTTCTGCGGGACGACGTTCTGGCGTGGTGGGTTCGGTCATCGGATCCTCCTTCACCGGCGCGGTGCGAGCACCTCGAGGACGCGCCAGTCGAGCGTCGCCGGGCCGTCCAACGAGAGCGGTTGCACGCAGACGTGGTCGGCGCCGGCGTCGTAGTGCGCCTGCACGCCGGCCCGGACGCGGTCCTCGTCGCCCCACACGACCACGGCGTCGACGAAGCGCGGGTCGCGCTGTTCGATCTCGTCGTCGGTGAAGCCCGACCGCAGCCAGTTGTTGCGATAGTTCGGCAGCGCGGCGTACGCCGAGATCGTGGTGTTCGCCGCGGCGCGAGCGGCATCGGCATCGGTCGACAGGATCACCTTCTGCTCGACGCAGAGCAACTTGTCGGGGCCGATGATCCCGCGGGCGACCGCCGTGTGTTCCGGCGTCGAGAAATAGGGATGTGCGCCGTCGGCCGCCGTGGACGAGAGCTCCAACATCTTCGGGCCGAGCGCGGCGAGGAGCCGCAACGGCGTCTCGTCGGCCCTGGCGCCGTGGTACGGCGAAGCGTCCATGGCGGCGAGATAGTTCTTCATCGTGGTGTACGGCTTGGAGTAGTCGAGGCCGCGCAGTCCGGCGACGAGCGGGCCGTGGCTCACACCGAGGCCGAGGACGAACCGCCCCCCGGTCTGCTCGGCAAGCGTGTTGGCGACCTGCATCATCGGCCCGGCATGGCGGTGGAAGATGTTGGCGATGCCGGTGGCGAACTGGAGCGTGTCGACCTGCGACGCCAGCCACGCGATGTGGGCGAACGGATCGCGGCCGACGGTGTCGGGGAGCCACAACGTCGAGTACCCCATGTCCGCCACCCGGCCGGCGAACTCGGCCGCCTCACCCGCCGACATCGTGTCGGTGTGGTACCAGACACCGGTGGTGGACAGACGATCTCGTGCGCTCATGGCGGGGACACTAGGGGTGGGGTCGCGTCGGTCCGGAGTCGGCGGCGACCTCGATGGGCGGTGACGGAGGACGGTGCGCGAACCAGTCGCCCGACGGGATCGGGACGAGGTCCATCCCGAAGCCGTACTCGTAGGCCCACACGTCGACGCCGCTGAGCGTCGTGATCGCCACCCGGCGGTAGCGCCCGCCCACCGTGTCCTCTTCGACGTCGAGCACCTCGAGGCATCCGGCGAGCAAGCCGTCGCGGATGCGGAACGTGCGCCCGTGGATCACGGTCGGACCGGTGCCGCTGGCGGCGAACGTCGCGGCCGGGTAGTCCTCCCCGGTGTCGAACAGCGACCCGACGACGCTGTCGGGAGCGCCGCCGTCGGTCACGAACGGTTCGAGGAACGACCAGCGCACGTCGCCGGGCCGCAGCGTGCCGTAGACGAAGACGTGATCGATCAGCGGATCGGCGTGCTCAATGTCCACCGTGGGCAGTGTCGCACAATCGTTCGGCACCGGGCTCGATCTGGCCGGCGCCCACGCCCTCGAGCGCGGCGAACGGTCCGCACTCCTGCGGCACGATCCACACGTGGATCATCGGCGCAGGCGGAGGATTGACGAGGCCGTTGGGGCAGCCTCCGTTCTCGCTCGTCACGCCCGCCACCCGCGGATGCTCCGGCCAGCCCGAGTAGCAGAGGTTGTTGTGGATGTGCCACTGCATCAAGTCGCCGCCGATGTTCGGGACGTCCTCCAGGGCCACCGTGCTCGCCGTCATGTACATCGCGCTGACCAGCTTCTTCGAGCCGTCGGGCTGCGGTTCGTACACGAGGCTCTCGGGGTGGTTGGGGTCGAGGATCACGTCGTCTTCGATCCAGTCCCACTGCACGAAGTGCTCGTAACCGGTCGCAGCGTCGCCGATGCTCTGGAAGCCGGCGGCCTCGGCGACGTGGTAGTCGCTCCACTGCGGCAGTTCGACGAGGGTCACCGCGATGAGGTTCTCGGCCGCCGCCTGCTGTTGGGGAGTGACGCCCGGGGTGCCGCTGAGATCGATCGGCAGTGACGGGTCGTACGGTTTGGCGACCGCGGCGGGCGCCGTGGAGGCGGTGGAGGACGCGGCGCCGTGGTCGTGTCCGGCGGTGCAGACGTCGACGCGTTGATCCTCGGGCACGCCCGCCGTGCCGGCACCGATGCCCTCGAGCGCGGCGAACACGCCGCACGGGTGGGGTTGGATCCACACGTGGACCATCGGGTTGGCATCGCCCGTGCGCACGCCGTTGGCACAGTTGCCGTTGGCGTCGATGATCCCGACCACCTTCGGGGCGCCGTTCTCGTCGACCCCCCAGCAGAGGTTGTCGTGCTTGTGCCACGTCATCAGCGGGCCGGCCCAGTCGGTGAGCGACGGGTCGTCGGCGGGGCGGGAGCTGGCGATGTACATCGCCCCGGCGAGCGTGCGCTGGCCGTTCTCGACGGAGTACACGAGCGACTCGGGAGCGAGGGGATCGAGCAGGTCGTCGTCCTCGATGAGATCGGTGCGGATGAAGTGCTCGCTGCCCGTCCCGGCGTCGCCGATCGACGTGTAGCCCGCGGCCTCGGCGGCGGCCGGATCGGCGTAGCGGGGGAGATCGGCGAGCGTGTCCTGCACGAGCTTGGTGGCTCGCTGTTGCTGTTCGGCCGTGACGCCCGGGACCCCCGACAGGTCGACGGGCTTGGTCGGATCCCACGGGCGGGGCCACGCCGCGGCGGCGGGCTGGGCGGCGGCGGGCGCGGCGGCCGGGTCGATGATGTGCACGTGTCCGTCGGTCGACCCGCCGGCCGACTCGTCGGCGGTGTGGACGTGACCGTCGTCGGCGGTGGCCGTCGACTCATCGGCGGTGTGGACGTGACCATCGCTCGACGCTGCGGCTCCGGAGGCGGCACCGGCCCCATCGGCGGCGACCTCCTCGGTGCCGTGCGTGTGGCCGGCGGCTTCGGCGTGGGCGTGGACGTGCGTGCCGGCGGCGAGCATCGTCCACACGGCGAACATGCCGAGGAGCACGGCGGGGAGAACCAGGCCACGCTGCTGACGGCGTTCGCGCGGCAGGATGGCGCCCGTGTAGGCGGCGAAGACGGCGACGGCGGCCAGTGCCGCACAGGCGGTGTCGGCGAACTGCGGGGCCTCGCGCACCTCGAGGCCGTCGATCCACGAGATGCCGGCGAGACGGGTGTAGAGCCAGCCGGCGATCGCACCGACGTTGACGACCACGACGGCCCACGCCGCGGCGCGGCTGGAGCGGACGACCGCCCAGAGGCCGACCCCGAGCTGCAGCGCGGCGACGACGATGAAGATCTGCGCCAACTGGCGATGCTCGGCGTGGATCCCGGCGGCCGCGGCGTGCACGGCACCCGCCTCCATCGACGCCAGACCGCCGAACAACACGATCGACATCTCCGTCCGCAGGACGGTCGTGCCAGTGCCGCCCCCGGTGTCCACAGTCATTCCGCCAGGATACGCCATGTGACGTCTGTCCCAGCATCGGGTTCCAACACCCGTTTGCGTCGCGAAATCCGGGGAACGGGGTCGCCGAAATCCTGACGCAAACGCTGATTGGACGGTGTCTTCAGACCTCGGCGGGGACGGCTTTCGGGGTGGCACCTCGGCGGCGGCGCACGAGGGTGGCGTTGAGTTCGGCGGCCATCAGGGCCGAGATGGCGAGGAACCCGAGCCAGGTGACCAGGCCGAGCACGAGCGCGAACTGCCCGTAGGTGTCGCTGGCGTTGGCGGTGATGCGGCGGACGATGCCCGCGCCGAAGTACTGCAGGATGCTGAACGCGATGCCGGCGGCGATCGCGCCCGGAAACACGTCCCGCCACGTGGGCGACGCCGCGGTGAGGTACCGGTACATGAAGGCGATGACGGCGATGTTCACGACGAGGCTGGCGACCAGGAGCAGGATGCGGCTGACGCCGGGCAGCCCGGCGGCGTTGACGATCGTCGTCAATGCGAGGGTCCCGATCTGTGACACCCCCACGATCGTCAGGCCGAGCACGGCGCGGCCACGCTTGACGGGCATCGCCTCGCGGTCGTCGATCGGGATCTCCCAGATGTCGTCCTGCGCCACCTGGAAACCGACGAACGCCTTCGTCGCCGACCACAGCGCCGTCAGCAGGCCCACGATCAGCACCCAGACGCTGCCGTGGAGCGACGTCGGATCGTCGGCCAGTTGCTGACCGAGCACCGGGATGTTGCCGAGGGCGCCCCCGACGATGCGCTGCTGGAGGTCCTGGTCGTTCTGCAGGACGAAACCGAGGATGGTCGTCGCCACGAGCAGCAGGGGGAAGATCGACAGGAAGAAGAAGAACGACAGCAGCGAGGCGTTGCGCCCCGACTGGTGGCGACGCCAGCCGTCGAGCATGTCGACCACGACGTCGATGGCGACATGCCGCCGCCGCAGCGCCATCACGCGATCGCCCGTCTGCCAGGCCATCAGGCCTCCGCCAGGTTCCAGTCGATCGGCGTCTGGCCGTGGGCGATCAAGGCGTCGTTGGCGCGGCTGAACGGCCGGCTGCCGAAGAACCCGTTGTGGGCCGACAGCGGTGACGGGTGCGCCGACTCGATGATCGTGTGCCGGGAGTCGTCGATCAACGAGCGCTTGCGGCACGCCGACGCGCCCCACAGGATGAACACCACGTGGTCGGGCTTGTCGCTGACCGTGCGGATGACCCGATCGGTGAACGTCTCCCACCCTCTGCCCTGGTGGGAAGCGGCCTGCCCGCCGCGCACGGTCAGCGTGGTGTTGAGCAGCAGCACGCCCTGGCGTGCCCAGGGTTCGAGGTTCCCGTGTGGCGGGACGGGAGCGCCGACGTCGCTCGCCAGCTCCTTGTGGATGTTGATCAGCGACGGTGGGATGCGCACCCCGCGCCGGACCGAGAAACACAACCCGTGCGCCTGCTGCGGGCCGTGATACGGATCCTGGCCGAGGATCATCACCTTGGTGCCGGCGTACGGCGTGAGGTGGAGCGCGGCGAACACCTCGTCGGGCGGCGGGTACACGGGGTGCGCCGCCCGCTCGGTGTCGACGAACGACTGCAGTTCCCGCCAGTACGGCTCGTCGAACTCGCCCCGCAGGAGTGGGTTCCAGTCGGTCGCGGCCATCACCACGGTTGCCTAGCATGTTCGGGGTGACCGCTTCTCCGCCGCGGGCCGTGCTGGCCACGCTGCCCACACCGCTCGAGGTCGGCCCGACCTTGCCGGGCGGGGCGCGACTGCTGGTGAAGCGTGACGATCTCACCGGCCTCGGGGGCGGCGGCAACAAGGCGCGCAAGCTCGAGTTCCTGTGTGGCGCCGCGCTCGACGCGCACGCCCAGGCGCTCGTCACGGTCGGGGCCGCCCAGTCGAACCACTGCCGGATGACCGCGGCCGCCGGGGCCAGGCTGGGTCTCGAGGTGCACCTCGTCCTGTCCGGCGACGAACCGGCCCGCGGTGAAGCGACCGGCAACCAGTTGCTGTCGGTGTTGTTCGGGGCGCAGCTCCACTACACCGGCGCCCCGGACCATCACTGGGGCGAACTCGAGATCGCCCGCGAGTCGGTCACCGACGCGCTCGCCGCGGACGGTCTCCACCCCTACTCGATCCCGATCGGGGGGAGCACCGCCACGGGTGCGCTCGGGTATGCCACCGCGCTGACGGAGCTCCTCGATCAGCTCGATGCCGCCGGCCTCGCTCCGTCGACGATCGTGTTCACGTCGTCGAGCGGCGGTACCCATGCCGGGCTGCTCGCCGGGCGGGCCGCGGCGCTGGCGGCGGGCCGCACGTGCCCGGCCATCCTGGCCGTCGGCGTCGCCAAGGGCGTCAACGTCGGCTACCCGGACGTGGCGGCACTCGCCGCCGAGACGCTGGAGTTGATGGACGTCGACGCCGTCGTGGAGGAGAGCGATGTCGAGATCGACACCCGGTGGATCGGCGACGACTACGCCGTGCCGACGCGGGCGGGCGACGCGGCGATCCACTGGGCTGCGTCACAGGGCGGCTGGCTGCTCGACCGGACCTACTCCGGCAAGGGGTTCGCCGGCCTGCTGGGGGCGGCGGCGGAGGGGCGGTTCGCCGAGGGTTCCGACGTCGTGTTCGTGCACACCGGCGGGTGGCCGGCGCTGTTCTCGCGCGGTGGCGCACCGCTAGCGTCGATGCCATGACCGACACCGTCGCCACCGTTGCGGATGCGTCCGGGACCGGCCGTGATCCCGCTCGTTCGGACATCCTCGACGTCGACCTCCTGGCGTTCGAGCAGGGCAGCGGCGAGCAGCGGCGCGCCGTCGTCGACGGCGTCCGCCGGAGCCTGGCGACCGGGTTCGTGTACACGAGCCACGATCTGTCCGACGACCTGCTCGACACCGCCTACGGGATGCTGCGCGAGTTCTTCGAACTCCCCGTGGAGACCAAGCAACAGTTCATCGCGCCCGGCGCCAACGGCCAGACCGGGTACACGGGTCTGCTCGTGGAGACGGCGGCCTCGAGCGACAAGCCCGACTGGAAGGAGATGCTCAACTGGTCGCGCCCGATCGCGTCCGGGCATCCGCTGCAGCGCAAGTTCGTGCAGGCCTATCCCGACCAACTGCTCCCGGAGGCCGCGGTGCCCGGGATCACCGACGTGCTGTACCGCTTCCACGATTCGATCGCCGACCTGCAGCGCCGCTTCCTGCACGTGATCGCCGAGGGCATCGGCTGCCACGAGACGTTCTTCGACGAAATGGTGCAGGACGGCCCGACGCTCACGCGGGCGATCCGCTATCCGGCGATGGGCGACATCGGCCAGGACGGCCACGTGTGGGCCGGCGCCCACGGCGACATCAACCTGATCACGGCGCTGCCGCGGGCCACGGCGCCCGGGCTGCAGGTACAGGTCGGCGACGAATGGGTCGACGCGCTCCCGCCCGATCGTTCGCTGATCATCAACACCGGCATCATGCTCGAACGGCTGACGAACGGGCAGATCCCGATCGGCTGGCATCGTGTCGTCGCCGCGCCCGACTACGAAGGTGAGCGCTACAGCGTCGTGCAGTTCTGCCATCCGCGCCCGTGGACGATCCTGTCGCCGGTCCCGTCGTGCTGCACGCCCGAGCAACCGCAGCGCTTCGCCGCGATCAGTGCCGCCGACGCGCTCGACGAGGTCCTCTACGAGATCAACCTCGTCGAGACCGCCCGCCGCGTCACCTGAATCGCCGGGGTGGGACACCCGGTCGTGAAGCGCTGATCGGGGCGCTACCGTCCGTCGGCGCCATGTCGACCGAACCCGAGGACGAGGCTCGTTCGAAGCCGAACCCGACCAACGTCGTGCTCGCCATCGACATCACCGCCGAACGGTTCGAAGCCGCGCTGGTCACGGCGACCGGGTCCCTCGTCGATCGCGCCTCGGTCCTCGTCGAGCGCGACGTCGGCCCCGAGTCGCACTACACGAACCTCGCCGGCATCGTCACGGAGATGCTCACCGTCGCCGAGGAGCGCCATGGCGTGAACGTCCTCGGTGTCGGCGTCGGCTCCGTCGGTCCGGTCGGCCGCCACCTCGAGATCGTGTCGCCGGCGGGGATCATCTCGTGGCGCGACTTCCCGCTCCGGGCGCGGCTCGCCGAGCTGACGGGACTGGCCGTCCACGGCGACTTCGACGCCAAGGTGCTCGCCCTCGCCGAGGGTTGGCTCGGTGCCGCCCAGGGCCATCAGAACTTCTGCACGATCACGGTGTCGGGATCCGTGGCCGGCGGTCTGGTGCTCGACGGCGACCTGCTCGACGGGGCGTCCGGCTATGCCGGCCAGGTCGGGCACATCATCGTCGAACCAGGCGGCCGGCGTTGCGTGTGCGGCGCGCAGGGTTGTCTCGACGCCGAGGCGTCGGGCGCGGCGATCGAGTCGATCACCGGTCGACCGCTGACGGAACCGACCTACGAGATCATGCAGCGCACCGGACGGCTCGTCGGCCGCGCCGCGGCGACGGTCTGCAACACGCTCGACCTCACCTTGGTCGTGGTCGGCGGCACGATCGCCCGGAACTTCGCCGCGACGTTCTTCCACTCCGCGCAGGCGGAGCTCGAGGAACACGCCAAGTTGCCCTACAGCCGGGGGGCCCGTATCACGCCGTCGCGCCTCGGCGACAACGGCCAGCTGATCGGTGCCGGCGCCTTCGGCTGGCGACAGATCCGCCGCGCCCAGCGCTCGGGCTGAGCCGCGTCACCGGACGGTTTCAGCCGCCGAAGGCGCGGTAGATGCGCTCGAGCGGGCCGATGCCGAAGCGCCGCTGCCAGGCCGCGGCAGACGCGATGGCGACCACCCAGAAGCCGATGGCGAAGAGGAGGGCCACGTCGAGCCCGGTCGGTCGGATCCAGCCGAGCCAGTGGACGACGAGGTTGAACACGGCGACGTGGGCGACGTACAGCGTGAGGGTCATCTGGCCCGCCCGGCGGAGGGGATCGAGGGCGCCGGGAAAACGATCCGCCAGCCAGTCGACGCAGGCATAGCCGACGAGTGCAGTCCCCAGCGCGCTGCAGACGTACAGCCCGCCCCGCTCGAACGGGTCGGTCGACAGCAGCACGTGTTGGAACCGCGTGGCGCCGGCCGAACGGACGATCGTCGCGACGGTGAAGAGGGCGACGCCGGTGCCGATCGTGGCCGCTCGCCAGCGATCGGTCGTCAGACAGCGGCCGAGCACGATGCCGGCGCACAGGAACGCCAGCCACGGCAGCAAGGGATGGGTCCCGTTGATCGCCACGTCGAACACGTAGCGGCGGATCGACACCTGCCCGGGGGCGGTGAGCCAGCGCGTGTCGTGGCCGACGTCGTTTTCACGGAAGCGCCACATCCGGATCGTCCAACCGGCGAGCGCGGCGACGGAGCCGATGGCGATGATCCACCGTGAGCGCAACGTGAAGATGACCGCCGCCAGGACGAACATCGGGCCGTAGTACAGGATGATCGTGCCCGGCCAGATCACCTCGAGCAGCAGACCGAGGACGTAGAGGAGCACGCCCCGCCGGGCGAGCCGCCAACGCATCGCCACGACGCGGTCGTGGTCGCCGGCGGCCGACCGCGTGAGCAACGTCACGCCGACACCGGCGACGAGGACGAACGTGGCCGCGAACCGGGTCGTCAACGGGCCGGTCCCGGGGTCGAACAGCTCCGCCGCCCAGCCGGTGCCGACGCCTTCCCGATTGCGATCGTCGAGCACGAGGTAGCCGTGGAAGTTCATCACGACGACGCCGATCAGGGCGACGGCGCGCACCACGTCCGGTCCGGGCAGCCGGCGGCCGACGACGTGGCCGCTCGCCGGCAGGGTGCGTTCGGTCAGAGCCACTCGAACTCGTCGACCGACGTCATCGTCAGCGGCCGCTGGACGTCGACGCGGTCGCCGATCGCCGGGACCGTCTGTCCGGCCGGGACGAAGCACATCGAGACGTGCATGTGGGGCGGTTCGAGCAGCGCCAGGCGCGACCGGTCGAAGTGGAACGGGCTGCGCCCGTCGGGGAGCGGGGCGACACCGTGGGCGCTGCCCGCGGCGACCATCACGAGGTGACCGTCACCGGGCAGTTCGCCGAGGTGGTAGCCGGCCCGCTCGCCCGCTCGCACCGCGCGGACGTCGAGCACGTCCGCCGACAGCTGCAGCGCGCTCTTGTCCCCGTGCCACAGCGACGTACCGAGGCGGTTGCGGTACGTGTGCGTCGCGGGCAGCGAGGCGTACGCCGGACCGTCGAGGTGGCTGACCCACACGGGCAGCGACGGGTCGACCGACGGGAGCCAGCGCGTGATCTCGGCCGCGTGGTCGGCACCGGTGCCGGCGAGCGGAGGGTGGATGGCGACGCCGATCACGTCGAGCCCGGCGGTGCGGGCGGCGTCGACGAGGGCCGGCGTGGCACCGAAGCGCTGCATCCCCGATACCAGCTTGACGACGACGCGTCCGTCCCATCCGGCGAGGGCGGCGAGGTGGGCCTCGCTGCCGATCGTCAGCACCGGTTCGGTCCTGCCCGGCGGGATCGGGCTCGGCGGCACGAGGGTCGGCGTGAGCACGACGGGGGTGACCGACGCGGGCAGTCCCTCGAGCTCGTGGATCGTGCCCACGGCGATCGTGTCGGCGAACTCGGCGGCCACGCCGGCCAGCCACTCGCGCCCGAAGCCGTAGCCGTTGCCCTTGACGACCGGGACGAGCCCGGGCGTGGAGGCGGCGACCTGCGCCACGTGAGCACGCCAGCGGGCGGTGCGGATCGACAGCCTCACCGTCGGCCACCGTACTGGTCGCCACCGTGCAGGTCGCCACGGTGCCGGCGGGCGGCGGGCCGATTCGGCCACGCCGCGAGGCGCGGGACGACCGGCGCGAGCGTGCGGTGGTGGATCATGCCCTTCCACACGCCCCACCCGTAGGCCGCATCGGTGGGGACCGCACGGAGATCGGCGAGCACGCTGGCCGCGGCGATCCAACGCACGCGCTTCGACGCCAGCGCACCGACCGCGACGACGGGCCACCACACGCGTCGGATGGCCGACGCCAGCTGTTGCGCCGCACCGAGATGGCCGTGCATCGCCAACCGGAACGCCGCGGTGGGCGGGACGTCGGGCAGCTTCGGGACGAGCGCGCCGGCCGATCCGACGGCCAGGGTCAGCGCGGCGACGGGGTGACCCCCGAGCACCAACGCCCAAGCGGCGGCGGTCCAGCCGTTCGATCGCAGCGGCGCGAGGGCACCCGGATGGCGCAGCGCGAGCGGAGCGGCCGACGTGCCGTAGCCGGCATGTTGGTGCATCCGCCCGACGATGCCCGGCCGCGGTCGGTGCCAGACCGTCGACGCCGGCTCGTAGCGACAACGCCATCCCTGCTCGTCGAGCCGCCAGACGAGGTCGACGTCCTCGCCGAAGCGCAGTTGCTCGTCGAACCCGCCGATCGAGTCGAGCGCCTCGACGCGCAACACGATCGCCGCACCGGGCACGTAGCTCACGCGCGTGCCGGCGCGGATGCGGGCGGGCGCACTGCCGAGGTCGAGCGGCGACCCGCGCTCGCCCAGCACCCGCGGTGCGACGAGTCCGACGAGCGGATCCGCGAAGTGGTGGAGCAGTGGTTCGAGCCAACCGTCGGGCAGGTCGACGTCGGCGTCGACGAAGGCGACGAACTCCGTGTCGACGAAGGAACGGCCCGCATTGCGTGCCGCGGCCGGTCCCCGGTTGACGGGCAGTCGTCGCGCCGATCCGGCGAGCGGAGGTACCGACCCGTCGTCGATCACGACCCGCCCGTCCGCAGCCACCGTTCCCCCGAGTTGCGGGGTGACGATCGTGACCTCGCGCGCCAGGGCGTCGGGTCCTCCGACGCGCGACGTCGCCACGAAGGAGGGGTGGATCGCACCGCCGTCGAGCAGCCGATCGACGAGCCGCGACGGGGCGACGTGGTCCCCGCGTTCGATCGTCGCGAGTGTCTCGGCGCCGCGCTCGGTGACGCGGAAGATGCGCAGCGGCGACCCGGCGACCAGCACCCGGTCGAAGCGCTGCCACGACGCGTCGACGACGAACCGCCGCCCGGCCGCGGTCAACGGCGCGGCGTCGGGTCGATCGGTCGCCATTTCTCGATCTCGTGCACGAGGTCATCGACGAACGTCGAGATGAACCGGTCGCCCTCACCCCCGGATGCGCCGTTCGGGTCGCCGAGCACACCGGACGGGCTGATCGCGCGGACCCCGAGCGAGCGCAACTGGTCGATGGTCGTGTCGGGCCCGGCCTCGGCCAACTCGAAGCGCACCAGGCCGGGATCGATCGCCAGCATCAGCGACGTCTCGATCCGGCCGGCGTGGAGATCGTTCGGGCCGCCGTCGTTGCGCTGGGGCCACTTCGGCCACCACGCCAGCGCGTGACGACCCTCCTTCGTCAGCGTCGCCACGGCGTCGGTCACGGCGCGGTGATTCCCACCGTGCCCGTTGACGAACACCACGCCGGCCGCCCAGTCCGCACTGCGGACGAGTTCGACGACGACCATGGTCATCACCTCGAGGCCGATCGACAGCGTCCCGGCGAACGCGGCATGCTCGCCCGACGCGCTGACCGAGATCGTCGGGCCGACCATCAGGCCGTCGGTGTGGTGGATCGCCCGGCCGGCGAGTTCCTCGGCGATCAGCGTGTCGGTGGCGAGGGGGAGGTGCGGGCCGTGCTGTTCGGTCGAGCCCACGGGGATCAACACGATCGGTGACTTCACACCGTCGACCGTGCGTTCGGGTCGCGACGCGTCGGCCACGTCACGCCATGTCGCGTCGCCCAGTCGCATGCTCAGCTCGGCGTGCCCGTCGGCTCGTGCAGATAACCCCAGGCGGTGAGTTGTTCGACGATGCGCTGCGCCGCGGCGACGGGTTCGAGCACGACCACCTCGCCGTGGGACGCGTGCGAACCGCCCACGTCGAGGATGCCGCGTACCCGGTCGAGCACGTCCCCGTGCGGCGGCGGCAGCACGCGCGCCCGCGGCCGGTACGGGAACACGACGGCAGCCGTCGCGTGCTCGTCGGCACCCGCTCGCACCACCGTGAGCGGCGCGTCCTTGGAGCCGAGGACCGCACCGAGCGATGCCCGCCGCAGCCGGGCGACCGAACCCTCCACGGAGATGACGGCGGGCGCACGGACGTCGAGCACCTCGCGCCGGCCTCCGTCGAGCCGGCGGAGGCAACGCAGGGTCCCGCCGCCCGCGGGAACGGCGACCTCGAGCAGGCCGAGCGCCTGGGCGGCTCCCAGTTCGCGGGCGAGGAACGCGGGGACCGAGCCCGTGCCCCGATCGAGCGAGAAATCGCCGCACACGACGAGGTCGGACCCGCCGACCACCGCGGAGAGTTCGATGGCCACGTTCCGGCTGTCGAGCGACGTCGACCCGTCGATCCGCACGGCCCGCGACGCCCCCGCGGCGATGGCCTTGCGGAGCGCGTCGTCCGCCGCCGGTGGGCCGAGACAGACCACGGTCACCGATCCCTCGTCGCCGCCGCTGACGCTGCTGCCGGCGTCGTGCAACCGGAGCGCGGTCTCGAGGGCCGCCTCGTCGGCCGCCGAGACGCCGGCCCAGCGCGTGTCGGACGACGAGGGTCCACCGGGATCGCCGATCGACACCCACTTCCAGCAGACGGCGATCTTCATCGGCGCGGGGTCGATCGATGACGGTGTCACGAGTGCGCGAAGACCACGCCGTGGCCGCCCTCGGGGTACGTCCAGGTGATCGCGCCCTCCTTGTTGCACACGAGGTAGCACGTGCCGCACTCGAAGCACTGTTCGTAGTTGAACAGGATCCCCCCGTCGCTCGTGGCGACGAAGAGCTTGGCCGGACACGCCACCAGGCATTCGCGGGTGGTGCAGCCACCGCAGATGTCGTCGTCGACGGTGATGTGGGCGCGCTCGTGGACGTCGAAGCGCGTCGTGCCGATCAGGTCCTCGAACGACAGCTCGGGCCAACGCTCGCTCATCCCGGCTCCATCCCCGGCTCCTCATCCATAGCTCCGCAGCCCGTCGAGCCCGTCGCGGGCGAGGTCCTTCAGCTTCACGCCGGCGCGCTTGCGTTCCTCGTTGAGGATGCGCCGCAGGCCCGGCTTGGGTGTCGGGTTGTCGACGCGGAACATGCGCTCGACGGTGTTGGTGATCATCGCCGGATAGAGGTGCTGCACCCGGTCGGACAGGACGAGCGACGGGGCGCGGCGCAGCTTGCGATGGTCGCGCAGCACGAACGTGTCGCCGAGGCGCCGTTCGTACCCGGCGAGCCCGGCGGCCGACGTGTCGTCGGCGCGCAGTGCTTCGGCGGTGGCCTCGCCGGCGTACATGCCGCTCGCCATCGCGAAGTTGACCCCTTCCAGCCAGATCCCCGCGGCGAGGCACATCGCCGCGGCGTCGCCCGCCACGAGGAGGCCGTCGGCGGTCATCTTCGGCATCATCGACAGGCCGGCCTCCGGGATCAGATGGGCCGAGTACTCCTTGACCTCGGCGCCCTCCACGAGCGGCGCCAGCGCCGGATGGTTCTTGAGATCGGCGATGATCTCCTCGGGCCGCCGCTGCTGGGCGGCCAGCTTGGGGAGCTTGAGCACCGCACCGATCGACACGGTGTCGAGGTTCGTGTACACGAAGCCGCCGCCGTTCACGCCGCCGGTGCCGCCGAGGATCTCGATGTCGACGCCCTCGCGCCCGCGCACTGCGAAACGCTCGTCGATCACGTCCTTCGGCAGGCCGAGCGTCTCCTTCACGCCGAGCGTGTAGTTGGCCGCGTCGACCGGGCCGTACAGGCCGGCCTCCTTGGCGAGGAAGCTGTTCACGCCGTCGCACGAGATCACGACCCGGGCGGTGATGTCGCCGTCGGGGCGGTCGGTGGCGACGCCCGCGACGACGCCCCGCTCGTCGCGCAGCAGCCCGGTGGCGGTGGTCGAGCACACCAAATGGGCACCCGCCGCCTCGGCCTTCGCCGCCAACCAGTGGTCCCAGTCCGGACGGTACGCGGTCGCACCGTTGTACGGCGGGCGGCCCCACGACGCGGCGCGGAAGTCGACCGTGAGCGCCTGGTCGGCGGTGAGGATCATCGTGGAGCGCCGGGTGATCCACCGCTGCACCGGCGCCTCCTCCCACCACTCGGGGTGCAGCTGGTCGAGGATCCGCGGGTACACCACCCCGCCGTACATGTTCTTCGCACCGGGGAACGCGCCGCGCTCGACGAGCACGACCGAACGGCCCGCCCGGGCGAGCACCGTCGCCGCGCACGACCCGGCCGGCCCGGCGCCGACCACCACGACGTCGACGTCGATGCTCATGGCACGCCGGCCGGTTGGTGGACCGCCGGTGCGTGACGAGGCGGTCCGTCAGCTCCAGCAGATGGTCGAGGGTCTCGTTGGCGTCGCTCACGATCGCCAGGTCCGACATCGCCATCATCGGGCAGTGCGGCTCGATGTTGACGCTGACGATGTGGGCCGGGGCGCCGAGCCCGCTCGTGTGCTGGACCGCGCCGCTCACGCCGAACGACACGTACAGCGTCGGGTCGACGACGACACCGGTGGTGCCGATCTGATGGTCGTGGCTGACCCAGCCGCGATCGGTGATCACGCGGGTCGCCCCCATCACACCGCCGATCGCCTCGGCGAACCGTTGGAGCTGGCCGAAGCGTGACGCGGAGTCGAGGCCGGCACCGCCACCGACGATGTGGCGCGCTTCGGCGAGATCCATCGTGCGGACGTCGGGTGGCAGCACCTCGACCACGACGGCGTCGGGTCCCGACACCGCACCCTCGTCGCCGACCGGGCAGTCGACCACCCCCGGTTCGCCGGGGAACGGTTCGGTGCCGCGCACGCCCGGTTGCAGCGTGGCGACGAACGGCCCGTCGGCGTGGATCTGGTGGAGTTCGAGGCCTCCGCCGCGGGCGACGTACACGACGGCCGGTGTCACCGTGGTGGCTCCCGCCAGGAGGGGGCGGCCGAGCGCAGCCGCCAGCCAAGGTGCCAGATCGCGACCGTCGGGCGATGCGGGCAGCACGATCTCGCCGGCGTCGGGGAGTTCGGCCACGATCGCGACCAGCGCTGCGGTCCACCGCGCCACGGCGAACGGTCCGAGTTCCACCCGCCGGACGTCGGTGGCGAGGCCCTCGAGCGGCACGGCATCGACGGCGGAACCGGCGAGGACCACCCGGCCGCCGCATTCGGCGATCGCCTCGTCGGCACCGGCGGGCAGGACGCCATCACGGACGGGGACGAGCGCGATCATCGATCCTCAATGTACGGCCGACGAGCTCGCGGAATCCGATTCGTCGGCGTCGTCGTTGCCGCGGTCGCGGGCCCAACGGATGAGCTCGACGAGCGCGGTGATCGACAGTGCAGCACCGAAGGCCACGAGGAAGGCGATGGTGTGGTTGTCCTCGAATGCCGCCCCGAACGCGTAGCCGAGGAGCGCCGCGTAGGTCGCCCAGATCACCGAGGCGATGGCGATCCAGAACATGAACCAGCGGCGCGGCTGGCCGGTGAGCCCCGACGAGACCGTCAGCACCGTGCGACCGCCGGGTATGAAGCGGGCGGTGACGAGGAGCGGCCCGCCGCGCTTGCGGATCTGCTCGGCCGCCCCGTCCAGGCGGCGTTGGCGATCCGGTTTTCGTTCCGCCCACCGGCGGACGCGGGGCCCGAAGACGTGCCCGATGGTGTAGGCGATGTTGTCGCCGATGAACGCACCTGACGCCCCGGCGAGGATCACGAGGACGATCTGCTGGTTGCCGGCCCCGGCGGCGACACCGCCGGCGATGACCGCGGTCTCGCTCGGCACGATCGGGATCACCGAGTCGAGCAACGCGATGACGAACACGATGATCAGGAACCACCAGTTCGACGAGATGTCGTCGATCCAGTTGGTCACGTCGGTGATGATGTTCGCGACCATGATCGTCTCGACCCTACCGCCCGAGGTCGAACCAGACCGTCGAGCAGGCGCCGATGGATCCCGGTGCGCCGGCCGCCGCCGAGGCAGTGATGGCCGCCGCCGAGTCGTGCACGATCGTCGCCGTCGACACGTCGATCCCGCCCGCCGGTCGCAGCTCGATGGCATCGTCGGTCACGTTCGTCACGACGACGAGTGAACCCCGCCGGAGCCCGACGAGTCCCGGGCCGAAGTCGACCAGGTGCGTGTCGAGGCCGTTCGGTACCGCATGGGCGCGGCGAGCGACCCCGAGGCGCCGGTAGAAGGCGAGCATCGATGCGTCGTCGGTGGCCTGGTCGGATGCCGCGTAGGCACCCCATCCATCGGGTTGCGGGAGCCACGGCTCGCGATGCCGAGGGCCCGGAGCCGGATCCGAGAAGCCGAACGAGGTCGCCGCATCGGCCGTCCACGGGAGGGGGATCCGGCAGCCGTCGCGGCCCAGGCCCTCGCCGTTCGTGAGCTGGAACACGGGGTCCTCACGCCGGTCGTCGGGAATGTCGAAGACCTCGGGAAGGCCGAGCTCCTCGCCCTGGTAGAGGTAGAGGCTGCCTGGCACGGCGAACGCCAGCGCGGTGAGGGCGCGGGCGCGTCGTGCGCCGAGGTCGAGGTCGACATCGCTGCCCGTGGTGCTCAGGTTGTTCCCGGTCCAACTGTCGGGATCCTCGGCCTCCGGCCGACCGAGCCGCGTGACGATGCGCTGCGTGTCGTGGTTGTTCAACGTCCACGCGGGCGCCACGCCCGTTTCGTCGAGGATGCCGATGATGTCGGCGAGAGCCCGTTCGACCGATTCCTTGTGCCACGGGGTCAGCATCAGGTCGAACGCGAACATCTGGTGGAACTCGTCCTGGCGCGTGAAGGCGCGGGTCAGCTCCGGACGTCGGGTCGCGTACGCCTCGGCCACCATCATCAGGTCGCGTTCGGGATGCGCCGCCCCGTACTCGTCGATCACGGTTCGCCATCGTCGCCACACGTCGTGGCCCTCCTCGCGGAACACCGTGTACGGGTTGACCCAGGTGATGTCGAGCGGGCCGATCTCCGGGCCCACCGGCGGCTGATCGGGCAGGGCCGGGTGCTTGCCGACCGGTGTGATGGCGTCGACCCGGAAGCCCTCGACACCACGTTCGAACCAGAAGCGCAGCACCTCGGCGAACATGGCCTGGACATCGACGTTGGTCTGGTCGAAGTCGGGCTGGTGCGGGGTGAACGTGCCGAGGTACCACTGCCCGTCGCCGGTCCGGTCGTTGGCCCGGGTCCACGCCGATCCGCCGAACGCGGCCTGCCAGTTGTTCGGCGGCTCCGTGCCGTCGGTGCCCCGACCGTCGCGGAAGTAGAAGCGGGCGCGCTCCGGGCTGCCGGGAGGCGCGGCGAGCGCGTCGAGGAACCACTGGTGGCGGCTGCTGCAGTGGTTCGGCACGACGTCCATCAGCGTCTTGACACCCAGGGCGGCCGCATCGGCGACGAGGCCGTCGAACGTGTCGAGGCTGCCGTACTCGTCGTGGATGTCGAAGTAGTCCGAGACGTCGTAGCCGTGGTCCTTCTGCGGCGACGGGTAGCACGGGTTGAGCCAGATCGCGTCGACGCCGAGCGCCGCGATGTGGTCGAGATGCGCCCGGATGCCGTTCAGGTCGCCGACGCCGTCACCGGTGGTGTCGGCGAACGACCGGACGTACACCTGGTACACGAGGGCGTCCTGCCACCAGTGGGTCGAGGCGCGGTGCGCGGTGCGGCTGGTCGTCACGGCTGGACAATGTACGGCCGACCGGTGTGCCCCGCCCTCCGCCATTCTCAGGTGACGGTGACGCGGACGCGGGAGCGCTCGTCGGTGGCGGAGGCGGCGATGACGAGGTCGTACTCGCCGCGATCGACGACCCACTCGGCGCCGGCGGTGTCCCAGCGGGCGAATGCCCGGTCGTCGAACACCAGCGTCGCGATCGCCGCGGTGCCGGGCTCGACGACGACCTTGGCGAACGCCCGGAGCTCCTTCGCCGGACGCTCGACCTTCGGGTCGACGGCGGCGACGTAGCCCTGGACGACCACCGTGGCCGGGCGATCGCCGCTCGCCGTGATCGGGACGGTGACCGTGACCGCCGGGTCGGCAGTCGCCACGCTGGTCCGGTCGGCGGCGGGGTCGCCCCACGTGGCGGTGCCGTAGCTCAGGCCGTGGCCGAACGCGAACCGCGGCGCGATCCCGCGGTGCTCGTAGCCGCGGTAGCCGACGTCGAGGCCCTCCTCGTACCGTTGCACCGGCTTGCCGTACATGCCTTCGCTGGTGCCCTCGTTCTCGCGCGCCGGATGGTCGTCGAGCCGCACCGGGATCGTCAACGGCAGACGCCCGCCCGGATCGGCGACCCCGAGCAGCACGTCGACGAGCGCCTCGGCCTGTTCCTGGCCGGCGAAGAACGACGTCAGGACCGCGGGTGCACCGTCGGAGCCCGTCGCCCAGTCCATCGTCACCGGCGAGCCGGCGTTGACGATCACGGCGGTGCGCGGGTTCGCCGCGCCGACGCGCCGGACGAGTTCGTCCTGGCGGCCCGGCAGGTCCATCGTCGTGCGATCGAACCCCTCGGTCTCCCATTCGTCGTTCGTGCCGACCATCACCACGGCCACGTCGGCAGCCGCTGCGGCGGCGACGGCGCGGTCCATCAGGTCCGCCGGTTCGGGCGAGCGGATCCCGACGCGGATCGCGGCGAACCCGTTCTCGGCGACCGTCCGCCAGAGGATGTGCAGCGGGACCGGCACGCCGGCGGTGCAGTCGATCGTCTCGACGACTTCGACGCTGCCGTAGCCGAAGAACTCCTGGCTGCGCGGGAGTTGGGCCTCGGGATCGTCGACGACCACCGTTCCGCCCGCTGTGACCTTCACGGGCCCGGTCGACACGACACCGACCTGGTGGGTCCCGTCGGTGTCGGGGATGAACTCGCCGGTCACGCGGACGGCGAACGCCCGGGGGTCGATGCCGGCGGGGATCGATCCGAAGAACCGCACGAGGGAACTCGGTGACACGTCCTCGACGACGACCTCGCCGTCCCACGTCCGGCCGTTCATGTACTCGAGCAACAGGCCGGGTTCACCGTTCGGTTGGCGCAGCTGTCCACCGCGGGCGACCGGGGTGAGCCGGTCGGTCCGCACGCCGGGTTCGAACGTGACGGTGGCGCCGGTCGGCGAGCCGGGGCCGAGCCGGTCGGTGAGCGCGGCGAGCAGCGTCCGGTGGTCGAAGGGGGTCAGGCTCGCCGACCCACCGCCCATGCACTGGTTGGTGACGGCGTTGGGCCCGATCACGGCGATGCTCGTGATCGACGCCGGATCGAACGGGAGCACCGGCTCGCCGGACACGGCTTCGTTGCGCAGCAGGACGGTGCCGCCGATGGCGGCGCGGCGAGTGAGGGCCCGTTCGGCCGGGTCGTCGATCGACTGCTCCTCGTCGGTCGCCGGGAACTCGTCGGCGCGCACGCGGTTGATCATCGCCAGCACGTCGAGAACCAGCCGGTCGACCTGCGCCTCGTCGACGTCGCCGGCCTTGACGGCCTCGACGAGCTTCGTGCCGTACACCCGCACCGGAGCCGGCATCTCGATGTTCAGCCCGGCATTGGCCGCCTCGACGGTGTGGTGCACGCCGAACCAGTCGGACACGACGAAGCCGTCGAAGCCCCACTCGTCACGGAGGATGTCGGTGAGCAGGCCACGGTTCTCGGCGCAATGTTCGGCGCCGAGACGGTTGTAGGCGCTCATGATCCCCCAGGCGCCGCCTTCCTTCACCGCCCGCTCGAACGGGCGGAGATAGATCTCGCGCAGCGGGCGATCGTCGACCTGCACGTCGACCGACATGCGGTCCATCTCCGTGTCGTTGCACACGAAGTGCTTCACGGTGACGGCCACGTCCTTCGACTGCACGCCGCGCACGTAGGCCGCGGCGAGGATGCCGGAGAGTTCGGGATCCTCGCTGTAGCACTCGAACGTGCGACCGCCCACGGGGGTGCGGTGGATGTTCACGGTGGGCCCGAGCAGGATGTGGGCGCCCTTGCGGCGGGCCTCGGTGCCGAGCAGCTCGCCGATCTCGCCGAGGAGCTGCGGGTCCCACGACGCGCCGAGCGTGATCCCCGACGGCACGACCACGCCGGGCGTGCTCGATCCGCCGTGGCCCTCGCCGCGGACGCCGTTGGGCCCGTCGGACATCTTCACCTCGGGGATCCCGGCGTGCGGGAACGCTTTCGTGCGCCACGTCGTCTTGCCCGCCAGCAGGCGGCACTTGTCTTCGAGTGAGAGGGCGGCCAGGGCGGCGTCGACGTCGATCACCCCGCGATCCTGCCTCAATTTCCGTTTGCGTCAGGATTTCTGCGGGACGTCCCCGCAGAAATCGCGACGCAAACGAGGATTGGGCGCGTCAGACGGCGCTGCCGGCGCGCTCGCCCTCGATCACGGCGCTGTGGGCGCGGCGGGGCGCGACGCAGTCACCGACCCGCTCGACGCTCACGCCCGCCGCCTTGAGATCGCGGTAGAGCCACTCGACCGGGTCGGCGTTGACCGACAGGACGATCCAGTCGGGCTGGCGCGTCACCTCGGTGCCGGTGATGTGATGCAGCAACTGCAGCGTGCGGCCCTCGATGCCCATCGGGACGAGGTCGGTCGACTGCACGATGCCCTTCTCGCCGGCGCGGATCCACCAGTTCTCCATGTCGAGCGTGATGCCGAGGTCCTGCCCGACGACCATGCCGGGCGTGACGATCTCGACGCGGCACCCGCGGTCGGCCAGCACCTCGGCGACCGACGTCGCCTGGTGGAAGCCCAACTCGTCGAAGATCACCACGTCGCCCGTCGGATCGACCGCGCCCGTGAGCACCTCGCGGACGTCGGCGACGTTCGCCGCGTCGGCGGGCACCCACCATGGCCGGGCCGGTTCGGCGCCGGTGGCGACGATCACGTGGTCGGGCCGCCGCTCCTCGACGAGGCCGGGCCAGACGCCGACGCCGAACTCGAACTCCACGCCGAGGCGCCGGCACTCGGTGAGCTGGTTGCGGATCATGTCGCCGAACTCGGCGCGGTTGGGCACGGAGGCGGCGATCGTCACCTGCCCGCCGGCCTCGGCGCGCTGCTCGAACACGGTCACGCGGTGCCCGTTGCGCCGCGCCGCGATCGCCGCCTGCAGGCCGGCCGGCCCGGCGCCGACGACCATCACCGAGCGCGGTTTCGCCGTGATCCGCGCCAACCCGACACCCTCCGACTCGCGGCCGGTGCGCGGGTTCTCGATGCAGCCGAGCCAGCGGTTGAGGCCCATCCGCCCGACGCATTCCTGGTTGCACGACAGGCACAGCCGGGTCTCCTCGGTGGCGCCGGCGCGACCCTTGGCCGCGAAGTCGGCGTCGGCGATCTGCCCGCGCACCACCCCGACGAGATCGCAGTGGCCGTCGGCGAGGGCGCGTTCGGCCTGCAGCGGATCCTTGAAGCGACCGACACCGATCACCGGCAGGTCGACCGCCTTGCGGATCGCCGAGGGGATGAACATGGCGTATCCCGGCGGGATGTGCATCGACGCCTCGATCATGAACAGGCTCGCCGTGGCGACACCGATCGAGGTGTTGATGTAGTCGACGTGACCGGTCGCCTCGACGATCTGGGCCACGCGCACCGCATCGTCGATCGTCGTGCCGTGCTCGATCAGCTCGTCGCCGCACAGCCGCACGCCGAGTGCCAGCCGGTTCCCGATCACCTTGCGCACGGCGGCGACGATGTCGACGAGCAGGCGCGCCCGGTTCTCGAGCGTCCCGCCGTATTCGTCGGTGCGCCGGTTCGTGGCGGGGGAGAGGAAGCCGCGGACGATCGAACTGTGCGAGCACTGCAGCTCGATGCCGTCGAAGCCGCCCTCGGCGCAGTGTTCCGAGACCAAGGCGTAGCCGGCCACGATCTCGTCGATCTCGGCGCGCGTCACGGCCTTGGGCACCTCGCGGAACAGCGGATCGGCGACGGGAGACGGCCCCCACACCGGCAGGCGGGAGTACATCGACGAGGCCTGCCCACCGTTGTGGTTGATCTGGGCGAAGATCGGCGTGCGATGGCGGTGCACGGCGTCGGTGATGGCGCGGTACCCGGGGATCACGTCACGGTGGAACCCGTGGATGAGCTTCTCGTACGGCCAGTCGGTCGGGTGGGTCGAGTGCTCCTCGGTGATGATCAGCCCGGTCCCGCCCGCCGCCCGCGCTGCGTAGTACGCGGCGTGCTGCTCGGTCGGCTTGCCGTCCCGCGGCGTAGTTCGTGAGGTGCGCCGAGAACACGATCCGGTTGCGCGTCGCGACGGGGCCGAGCTGCAACGGGGTCCAGAGGTAGCGGAATGCCATACCGCGTCCGACGGTAGCTCCCGCTCTAGATTTGTCCGATGTCCGTGATCGCGCCCGGCAATGTCGCAGTGATCACCGGAGGGGCCTCCGGCATCGGCCTGGCCCTCGCCGAACGGTTCATCGCCGAGGGGATGCGGGTCGTGCTGGCCGACATCGACGCGCCGAAGCTGCGTGACGTCGAGGCCCGACTCACCGAGGCCGGAGCCGACGTCGCGACGCATGTCTGCGACACCGCCGACGACACCGCGGTGAACGAACTCGCCGAGTTCACGATCGAACGGTTCGGCGCGGCGCACGTGCTCTGCAACAACGCCGGGATCGCCGGCGTCGGCGACGCGTGGCGCGATCCGTTCGAACTGTGGGAGCGGGTGATCGGGATCAACCTGTACGGCGTGATCCACGGGATCCGGGCCTTCCTGCCGATCATGGAGCAGCAGGGTGCCGGCCACATCGTGAACACGGCGTCGATGGCCGGCCTCACCGCGCTGCCGGGGGCCGCGCCCTACAACGTCACCAAGTCGGGCGTCGTCGCGTTGAGCGAGGGGCTGTATCTCGAGTTCGTGGCCACCGGCTCGCCGTTGCGGGTCAGCGTGCTGTGCCCCGGTTTCGTCAAGACCGACCTGATGGTGAAGGAGCCGGGGGAGGGCGACGGATCGCTCAGCTCGATGATCGGTGAGATGCTGCGCACGGGCGTCGCAACGGGGATGCCGGCCGGCGAGATCGCCGATCAGGTCCTCGACGCCATCGTCGCCGAACGGTTCTGGATCCTGACCCATGAGGACATGCGCCACGCTCCCGTCGAGCGCATGGAACGGGCCGAGTCGCAGGCCAACCCGACGCTGTTCGGCGCGGGCTGAGGGCGACGGTCGTGGGCACGTCGACCTCCTCGTTCGGTGTCGGCCGACGCGAGTCGCACGACTCGAGCGACTTCTACGCCCGCTTCGAGGCGCCCGAGATCAGCGACGACGCCACGCTCGGCACGCGGGGCGAGGTCGACGTGCTGTACGTCGGCGATGCCCGCCACATGCACCAGGTGCCCGATGCGACGGTGGCGCTGGTGGTCACGTCGCCGCCCTACTTCGCCGGCAAGGAGTACGAGACGGCGCTCGGCGAGGGCCATGTGCCGGCCGACTACATCGAGTACCTGACGATGTTGCGCGACGTCTTCGCCGAGTCCGTCCGCACGCTCGAACCGGGCGGTCGGATCGCCGTCAACGTCGCCAACCTCGGCCGCCGCCCGTACCGCAACCTCGCCGCCGACGTCACGTCGATCCTGCAGGACGACCTCCGGCTGCTGCTGCGCGGCGAGGTCGTGTGGCAGAAGCAGCGGGGGGCGAGCGGGTCGTGCGCGTGGGGGTCGTTCCGCTCCCCGGCCAATCCGGTGCTCCGTGACACCACCGAGCGGGTGATCATCGCCAGCAAGGGCCGCTTCGACCGCGTCGCCGGCTCGACCGACCGTCCCCGCGGCGAGGCCACCGTGCCGGGCGACGAGTTCATGGAGGCGACGCTCGACGTGTGGGAGATCGCCGCCGAGAGCGCCACGCGCGTCGGGCATCCGGCGCCGTTCCCGGTCGCGCTCGTCGAACGCTGCCTGCACCTGTTCACGTTCGCCGGCGACGTCGTGCTCGACCCGTTCATGGGCTCGGGCACGACCGCCGTCGCGGCGGCGAACACGGGTCGCCACTACGTCGGCTACGACACCGACGAGACCTACATCCGCCAGGCGCGCGAGCGCGTCGCCTCGCTGCCTCCGGTCGCCCCGCTCGACGGGCGCACGCTGAAGGAGATGGCGCGCCGCCTGCTCGAGGACGCCGGGTACACGGACGTCGACGAGGTCGTCAAGGTGTCGCCGGGCGTCACGCTGAGCTTCGCCGCCACCGGCCCCGATCGAGCGGCGCCGCCTGTTCGAGCTCGGTGGCGTCCACACGCCGGCCCGGCCCGGGCTGGCACGGATCGAGGCGGTGTGGAAGACGATCGCCAAGGCGTCGATCGCCCGCCAGCTCGACCCGGCGACCGACGTCGTCGTGCTCACGTCCGGCGCGGTGCGCGGCGGCCCGCTCGCCGTCGCGTCCGCCGACGACGGTCCGATCGCCGCGATCATCGACGCCGCGGCGCACGACGCCGTCGACGCGCTGCGTTCGCTCCACCGTCCGGCCTGACAGGATCGTCCCGCATGGAGACCCGTGCACCGGTGGGACGAGAACGCCCCGGCGACCGCCGGGCGCTCCAGTCGGTCTCGGTCCAGTTCTTCGCCAACGGCGTCGTGTACGCGTCGTTCATCCCCGAGCTGCCCGAGATCCGCGAGCGGGTGGGCATCTCGATCGGCGGCCTCGGGCTCGTGCTCACGCTCGCCAGCATCTCGGGTCTGGTCTCGAGCCTGCTGACCGGGCGCGTGATCGCCCGCTTCGGCACGCGCAACGTGGTGATCGTCGGCACGATCCTGTCGATCGGTTCGTTGCCGATCGTCGGATTCGCCACGACCCCGGCGATGCTCGTCGTGGGACTGGTCGGCCTGCTGTTCTTCGACGTCTTCATCGACGTGGCGATGAACGTGCAGGGCTCCGCGCTCTCGGCGCGGCGGCGCACGCCGGTGATGAACCGCCTCCACGGGCTGTGGAGCCTCGGCACGGTGTCGGGTGGCATCGTGACGGTGTTGGTCAACCGCGCCGACGTGAGCGTGCAGGTGCACCTCGCGGTCGTGGCGGTGGCGCTGCTGGCCGCGGCGCTGTTCGTCGTGCCGGGGCTGCTGCGCGTCGACGAACCCCACCATGTCGAACCGGCGGGCCTGGGACCGATCGGCGAGGGGCTCCACGGCAGCGAGGTGATGGCGACGGCGGAGGTCGAGCGGGCGATCCGCCGCCGCTGGTTCGGCCCGGCGGCCCTCGTCCTCGGCCTGGGCGGCGCGACGGCCATGATGCTCGAGGTCGGCAACGGCGACTGGGCGGCGTTCCGGCTGAGCATCGACTTCGACTCGAGCGCCGGCGTGGCGAGCGCGGCGTTCCTCCTCATGACCATCGGCATGACGATCGGGCGCCTCGGCGGCGACTGGGTGCAGGTGCGGGTGGGGTCGATGTCGCTGCGGCGTCTCGGGGTGACGATCGCCGGCATCGGTTCGATCCTCGCCACGCTCATCCCGGTCGAGGCCGTGTCGTTGGTCGGCTTCCTCGTCGCCGGCCTCGGCACCTCGGTGCTGTTCCCCCAGCTCTACGACCAGGCGGCGCGCCTGCCCGGCCCGCCGGGTTCCGGGTTCGCGGCGATGCTCATCGGGCAGCGTTCGACGGGCATCATCGTGCCGCATCGTGATCGGTTCTCTCGCCAACACGGCGCGCTTCGGCGTCGGTCAGGCGATGGCCGTGGTGCTCGTGCCGGCGGCGATCGTCGGGCTGGCGATCACCTACGTGCGCCTGCCGCCGCCCCGATCGAACGCGCCGTCGACCGCCGGGGCCGCCGCGGATTGACACATTGTTCGAAAAAGTTCGCCGCAGGCCTGTTCATCCGCGCGGAGGACCCCTACAGTCTTCGTATGCGAGTCCACCTCGATGCCGAGAAGTGCCAGGGCCACAACCGTTGCTACGCGTTGGCACCCGAGCTGTTCGACGTCGACGACTACGGCCAGGCCGTGCTCCTGGTGGAGGGCGACGTTCCGACCGACCTCGAGGACAAGGCCCGCCTCGCCGCTTCCAACTGCCCCGAGTACGCCATCACCATCACGGATTGACCAACCAGGGACCGACGACATGACCGACACGCTCGACACCTCCTCGAACGCGCAGCCCGCGACCACCTACGTCGCCCCCGGCGATCGCCCCGAAGGGCACGAGTTCTGGGAGCGCTCGCCCTACGACCCGGCCGACTACGGCCCGGTCACCGACTTCGCCACCGACTTCGACCACGGCAGCGCCGAGTACAACGCCAAGGCGCCCGAGGTGTGGAAGGAACTGCGCGAGTCGGGTTGCCCCATCGCCCACACGGACCGGTACGGCGGGATGTGGGTGCCGCTCACGCACGACACGGTCCACGACGTGGCGTACGACACCGACAACTTCACGAGCCGCGCCGTCGTCGTCAGCACCACCCGTCCGGGCGATCTCGCGCTCCCGGCGCCGATCGGTGGCGCGCCGCCGATCACCAGCGACCCGCCGTTCCACAGCGTGGCCCGTCGGCTGTTGCTGCCGCCGTTCGCGCCGAAGCAGATCGAGCCGTGGGAGGACGAGATCCGCCTGCTGTGCCAGAAGCTGCTCGACGAGATGGGTGAGATCGTCCCCGGTGAGACGGTCATCGACGCCGCCGTCCAGTACGCCCAGAACATCCCGGTCAACGTGATCGGTCGCATGCTCGGTTTCCCGCCCGAGGACGAGGACCTGTTCCGCGAGTTCGTGCACACCACGCTCGAGCGGATCAACGACGAGCCCGAGGCCCGCGCCGCGGCGTTCGAGCGCCTCGACCAGTACATCCTCGGCCAGGTGCAGGATCACATCGACCACCCGCGTGACGACCTCACGGGCTACCTGCTCGAGGTCGAGATCGACGGCAACAAGCTCGCCCCGGAGCACGTCAGCGGTTCGATCCTCCTGCTGCTCGTCGCCGGCATCGACACGACGTGGTCGGCGATCGGTTCGTCGATCTGGCACCTCGCCCAGCACCCCGACGACCGTCAGCGCCTCGCCGACGATCCCGAGGTGATGACGTTCGCCCTCGAGGAGTTCCTCCGGGCCTACGCCCCGGTCACGATGGCGCGCATGGTCGCCAAGGACGTCGACTTCCACGGCTGCCCGATGAAGAAGGACGACTACGTCCTGCTGCCGTTCCCGGCCGCCAACCGCGACCCGCACATGTTCGAGGATCCCGACACGTTCATCATCGACCGCGAGCAGAACCGGCACGCGGCGTTCGGCCTCGGGATCCACCGGTGCCTCGGCTCGAACCTCGCCCGCCTGGAGTTGAAGGTGGCGATCGAGGAGTTCGTGGCCCGCTTCCCGCACTTCGAACTCGCCGGCGACGTCCGCTGGAGCATCGGCCAGGTCCGCGGCCCGCGCGTGATGCCGATCCGCATCCTCGAAACCGCCTGAGCATCCCGAACCGGCTCAGACGAGCGACATGCCGAGCGCGGCGGCGGCACACGTCGACGCCGCCATCAACGCCGCGTAGCCGATCGCCGTCCGGGCGCGCTGATGTCGGAGTTCGAGGGCGACGCCGGAGAACGTGGTCAGCGATCCGCAGAACGCGACGCCGAGCACCGTCGTGGTGTGCAACGACAGGTCGGCATCGACCACCATGCCGAGCACGAAGCTGCCGGCGAGATTCACGATCAGCAGCGCCTGCCAGTTCGGTGCCAGCTGGTGGACGACCTGACGCCCCAGTGCCCCGCAGCTCGCGGCGACGACGAACCACACCGGCGTCACGTCGGCGGCCGATCGCGATACGCGAGCCACGTCGCGGCATATCCGCCGGCCATCGTGACCATCACGTAGCCGATGGCGACACCCAGCCGGTCGGCGTCGATGAGTTGGTCGACCTCGACGGCGAACGACGAGAACGTCGTGAACCCGCCGAGCACCCCCGTGACGGCGAACGCCCACGCCACCGTGCCCACGTGCAGCCGTCGCGCCGGCGAGTCCGATGGCGGCACAGCCGACGAGGTTGACGACGAGCGTCGCCCAGGGCCACCCGCCCCGATCGTGGGTCCATCCGGCGCCGACGGCCCAGCGCAGGGCCGCCCCGATCGCACCGCCGACGGCCACGGCCAGCCAGGGTCCCGCCGTCGCCACCGATTCCCGTGTTCGGTCGGCGAGGGCGCGGTCCACCTCCTGTTCGTACCAAACCGCCGCGGTCGGTTGTGCGATCGCGGGGTCGTGACCTGCGGTGGGTTCACACCGATCTCTCACGCCGGGCGCGGGCTCGCGTGGGCCAGAATGGACCCGATGCCGGGTGAGTCGAACGTCGAGGTGCTGATCGCGGAAGACGATCGCGCGGTGCGTGAGTCGCTCGCCCGCGCCCTCGTGCTCGAGGGCTACCGCGTGACCGCGGTGTCGAACGGCGCCGAGGCGCTCGATGCCGTGCGCGTCGCGCCACCCGACATCATCCTGCTCGACGTGTCGATGCCGCTCGTCGACGGCCTCACCGTCAGCCGCGTCCTGCGATCGGAACAGAACCACGTGCCGGTCCTGATGCTCACCGCCCGCACCGAGACGAGCGATCGCGTCGCCGGCCTCGACGCCGGCGCCGACGACTACCTGCCCAAGCCCTACGATCTCGACGAGCTGCTCGCCCGCGTGCGGGCGCTCCTGCGCCGCTCGACCTACGAGGACGAGGCGGCGGCGCCGGCGGAACTCGTCGTCGGTGACCTCCGGCTCGATGCCGCGGCCCGCCGGGCGTTCCGGGGCAGCCGCGAGATCGAGCTGTCGAAGACCGAATTCGACCTCCTGGAACTCCTCGTGCGCAACAAGGGGATCGTCCTCGATCACTCGACGATCTACGACCGGATCTGGCACTACGACTTCGGTCCCGACTCGAAGAACCTCGCGGTGTACATCGGCTATCTCCGTCGCAAGACCGAGCTCGACGGTGAACCGCGCATCGTGCACACCGTGCGCGGCGTGGGCTACACCGCGCGCATCGACGGGCCGCCGTTCGGCTGAGGGATCGCCGGACCGATGTCGCCCGAGCAGATCGTGACGAGCCGGCCGTCGTCCGCCCGGCGAACCACCGTGGTGGCCGCGCCGTGAACCTGCGGTGGAAGATCGCGCTGGCGTCGGCGTCCGTCGCGCTCGTCGCCACGACAGCCGTCGGCGTGATCAGCTACCGCTCGACCAGCGCGCGATTGGTTGACGAGCTCGACCGCTCGATCGCGTCCGCCGCCGATCAGCTGATCACGGCGACGGCGATGGGGCACGACGCTCCTCGACGGGACTTCTTCAACGTCTACTCGGTTCGATTCCTCGACCCGAACGGGGAGACCATCGATTCCAATTTCTCGGGCGACTTTCCGGTGACCGACCCGGCGAAGGAGATCGTCGGCCACCCGCACAGTGCGGGCTGGGCGACGACCTCGGTGGATGGCGAGGAGTACCGGATCTACACCATCGGATCCGGCGGGCCGATCGGTGCGGTACAGATCGGTCGCGGGCTCGACGAGGTCGATGCCGTGCTCGACGACGTTCGCCGGCGCACGCTCATCCTGGTTTTCCTGGTATCCGTTGCTGCGGCGGCCATGGGTTGGCTGATCGCCGGCACGGTGACCGCGCCGGTGCGTCGCCTGACGAAGGCAGCCGAGGACGTCGGCACGTCCGGTCGACTCGATATCGAGGTGCCCGGCACCGGCAGCGACGAGGTGGGCCGTCTCGGCACCGCGTTCCGCCGGATGCTCGACGCGCTCGCGTTGTCGCGCGCCGAGCAGCAGCGCCTCGTGCAGGACGCCGGCCACGAGCTGCGCACACCCCTCACCAGCCTGCGGACCAACCTGTCGGTGCTCCGCCGCCACCCCGACATGGAGCCGGTGATGCAACGCCAGATCCTCGACGACCTCGACCTCGAGGTCGTCGAACTGACCGACCTCGTGAACGAACTCGTCACGGTGGCCAGCGGCGAGCTGACCGATCAGCCGATCGAGGCGCTGGAACTCGGCGAGCTGGCGGCCGATGTGGCGACGCGGGTCAGCCGGCGCCGGTCGCGCGAGGTGACGGTGAGCGTGTCGGGCGACTCGTCCGGCCGGCCATCGATCGTCAACGGCCCACGGGCCGGGCTCGACCGGGCGATCGCCAACCTGATCGACAACGCCTGCAAGTTCGATCAGACGCGCCGGCCCCATCGAGGTCGTCGTCGCTGCGGGATCGCTCACCGTGCTCGACCGCGGTCCGGGCATCCCCGAGGCCGACCTCGCCAAGGTGTTCGACCGGTTCCATCGCGCCGACACGGCACGGGGCATGCCCGGCTCCGGCCTCGGCCTGGCGATCGTGCGCGACGTGGTCGAACGAATGGGCGGCACGGTGCGGGCGGAGAACCGATCCGGCGGAGGCGTGGCGATCGGCTTCGACGTGCCGACCGCCAGCCCATCCGCCGCTCGAGCACCATCACCGGTGGAGCCGTCATCCGCGGTGACGGGCCCGGTCGACCGGAACGCGCCGTTCATGCCACCCTCCGGAGGAGCCGCCGCGCCGTCCGTCCCGCCGGCGATGCCACCCGCCGGGGCGTGACAAGCCGGCGGGAACGGACCACTGCACCCACCGACCGTCATTCGGTGAGCGAGTCCTCACGGCGATGCCCGGAGCTCAGCTCGGTCAGGGCTTCGGCGTCGATCTGATCGGTTCTCGCCACGGCCACGGTGACCTTCGTCAAGGCCCGCAGCGTCGACGTTCGTGCGCCGCCTTCCAGTGCCGAACGCTCGCCGAGGATCGCCCCCGGCCCCACGTCGGCGATCGCTTCACCGTCGACCTCGACGGCGACCACGCCGTTGAGCAGCAGGAAGACCTCGTCGGCCTGCTGGCCCTGCTCGGTGAGCAACGCCCCCTGCTTGAGCTTGCGGACCGACGGCTTCTCGCCGCCGCGCATGATGTTGGCGGCGAGCTCGCGCTCGAGCGCGGTCTCGACGGCGGTGACGAGGGCCGGTGAATCCTCGTCTCCCCAGGGCGTGTGCTTGCCGAACGCGTGTCGCCACCAGTCCTTGAAGTCGGCCAGGCCGGCCTTTGCGGCGAGTTTGCCCGACTCGTCGTACACCCAATGGCGCGGGAAGGTGCTCGCACCGACCAGTTCGGATTCGCTCGTTCCGTCGGCATGGATCGTCAGCGACAACGTCGACCACACCGTCGGTGCCTCGAACTTGACGAACGGCGGCTTGGTGACGCGGCGTGGCGCCGGGACCGCGGTGTGCCCACCGACCGTCTGGACGAACGTCGCCGACGTCTCGGTCAACTCGATCTCACGCTGGATGTCTTCGAAGGCCACGGCGGCGAAGCTCGCCTGCCTGTGGCCGACGGCGACCGTGGTCGTCCCCATGACGCAACCTCCGTCGTAGCCGGCGTCGACGACGCGGCCCCCGTCGAGTTCGATCCATCCGACGAGGTGGTTGGCGAACCGGAACCGGTCGGCGTCCCGCAAGGCCTCGAGATCATGGATGACGTCCGGCGGCGGGTCGTCGTAGTGGGTGAACCCCGACCCGAACGCCACCTTGTTCAGGCCCGTCACGGCTTCGGATGGAATCCAGCTGAGGCTGGTCACGCTCGATTCGATGCGCATCACGTCACTCTCCGTGTGTCGATGTGGAGCCTCGCCGTAGCGCTCGACTCTCGATCTCGAACGTACGGGAATCGCAGGAGCGCAACGAGGTGACAGCCCAGTGTGTTCGGTGTGGTGCCAGCACCCCTGGCCGCGGGACACCAGCGTCCTTGTCGGCAGTGCGCCGACGTGGTCTGATCATGCGGTGCGGTCCGCCCAGATGTCGAGGAGCGCGTGAGGTGACGGGCCGCTCGACCGATGGCCGTCGCGCCGTCGTCGTCGGCGCGGGTCCGAACGGACTGGTCGCGGCGATCACCCTGGCGCGCGCCGGCTGGGACGTCACGGTCTACGAGGCGGCATCGCGCCCCGGCGGCGGCATGCGTTCGGAGGAACTCACCGTCGCCGGCGCGATCCACGACGTGTGCTCGGCGATCCACCCGCTCGCCGTCGGATCGCCCGCGTTCCGCGAGATCGCCGCACTCGATTCCCTCACCGATCACGGACTCGAATGGGTCCATCCCGATGTGCCGCTGGTCCATCCGTTGGACGGGGGCCGGGCCGCGGTGCTCCACCGATCGGTCGACGAGACGGCGTCAGGGCTCGGGAACGACAGTGCGGCGTATCGTCGGTTGTTCGGGCCGTTCGTGACGGCCGGATTCGAGCTGACCGATGCCTTGCTGTCGCCGCTGACGATCCCGCCCAAGCACCCGATCACGCTCGGTCGATACGGCGCCGTCGGGATCCTGCCCGCGCACACGGTGGCCAAGCACGGATTCGACAGCGACGAGGCGCGGGCTCTGTTCGCCGGCCTTGCCGGGCATTCGATCCTCTCGTTGAAAGCGCCGGTGACCGCTGGGTACGCGTTGATGCTCGGCGTCCTCGCCCACGTCGTCGGTTGGCCGATGGCACGGGGCGGATCCCAGCGGATCGCCGACGCGCTCGTCGGGGTGCTCGAGGGTCTGGGCGGGACACTGGAATGCAACCACCGTGTCGAATCGCTCACCGAAGTGCGGGCCGCCGACGCCGTGTTGCTCGATCTGACGCCGCGCCAGGTGATCGCCCTGGCCGGCGACTCCCTGCCGAGCCGCTATGCGCGCACGCTCGGCAAGTTTCGGTACGGGCCGGGTGTCTTCAAGGTCGATTGGGCCCTCGACGGCCCGATCCCGTGGGCCAACGGCGACGTCGGACGCGCCGCCACCGTGCACCTCGGCGGCACACTGGCGGAGATCGCCGCGGCGGAAGGCGAGGTCCAACGCGGTCGGCTTCCCGAGCGTCCGTTCGTCCTGCTCGCCCAGCAGACGCTGTTCGACGCGAGCCGAGCACCCGCCGGTCTCCAGACCGCGTGGGCCTACTGCCACGTTCCGAACGGTTCGACGGTGGACATGACGGTGCGTCTCGAGGCTCAGGTCGAGCGTTTCGCTCCCGGCTTTCGAGATCGGATCGTCGGCCGCCACACGATGAACACGGCAGCGATCGAGGCGCACGACCCGAACTACATCGGCGGTGACATCAACGGCGGTGTTGCCGACCTCCGACAGTTCGTCGCCCGTCCGCGCCTCGGCCTCCACCCGTGGAGGACGCCGCTCCCGGGCGTCTATCTCTGCTCCAGTTCCACACCACCGGGCGGCGGCGTGCACGGCATGTGTGGTTGGCACGCCGCCCACGAGGTGTTGCGTTCGATGCCGAACTGAACGTCGTGACGGCGTCGAACGCCGTGCCGCACACACCCGCCCGCGGCGGGGGTGATGGCACCACCATCGACTCGCAAGGTGGCACGCTGTTCGGGCAGCCTGCCCGATGCGAGACTTTCGCGTGAGGAGGAACGGTGTCCGACGGACCAACTGAGTGGGTCAGCGTGATGATCGTCGATGATCAACCCCCGTTCCGGGCCGCGGCACGGGCCGTGGTCGATCGTGTTGCCGGCTTCGAATTGATCGCGGAGGTCGCGTCGGGCGAGGAAGCGGTCGCGACCAGCAACGAACTCGGGCCCCAGCTCGTGTTGATGGACATCAACATGGGCGAGCTCAATGGCATCGAGGCCACGAAGCTGATCACGCAGTCCAACCCGACCACCAAGGTGATCCTCGTGTCGACCTACACCCTCGACGATCTGCCGCCGGATGCGCGCACGAGTGGAGCCGTCGCCTATGTCAACAAGGACGAGCTGTCGCCGCGAATGATCCGCCGGCTGTGGGAAGCCGGCGGCGACCCCGCCTGGCTCGCCGCGGCCGATTTTCCGTCCTGAGTCGTACTTCCAGAGTCGTTGCGGCGGGGTCGGGCCGCGATGGAACGACTTACTCGGGGCTGAGGAGTGCTGCGGTCCGGCGATGGCGAGCGCGTCGGGCGGGGAACGCGGCGGCGATGTTCGCCGCTCCCACGGTCACCGCCGCACCGGCCGCCAGAGCCGTGATCGGCAGCGCCGGGGCGTCGACGACACCCATGTTGTCCGCGAAGAGCCTGAAGATCTGGCGCCCCACCACGACGCCGATCGGGACGCCGATCACCATGGCCGACAGCGTGAACAAGGTTGCCTGCCAATGGACCGCCCTGCCGACCCATCCCCCGCTCGCGCCGAGCGCGCGCAGCACGGCGAGATCGCGTTGGGCATGCCGTGTGGAGGCGGCCACCGCCTGTCCGACGGACAGCAGCGCCAGCAGCCCGTACAACCCGGCGAGGACGAAGGGGATCGCGGCGACCCGTTGGAGGTTGCGAATCGCCGACGGTGCGAGGGGTTCGAGGATGCCCTGCGCAGCAAGTTCGGGAAGCGTCGACCCGACGAAGGATTCGAGGTCACCGCGCACCCTGATCGCCGCCCCGGTCGGCGGGGCCTGTGCGTCGACACGACCGAGGCCGCCCATCGTGACCAGACCGCCGCCCCCCATCCCGTCGCTCGAGCCCAGCGACGGCAACACCGCGATTCCCGTCACGGTGAAATCAGCCGCACCCGTCGGCCCGGTCAAGGTGATCTCGTCGTCCAGGCCCACGCCGAGATCGGCGGCTGTCACCCGGCCGAATGCGATCTCGTCATCGGCGGCGGGAAGCCGCCCGCGGCTCAGGTATGGCGTCGCGCCACCGCGGATGGAATCGAACCCGATCACCGGTGTCGTGGTGTCGGCGGCGCGGGCCGTGGTGCCCGCGTACATCACGAGCGAGGTGACCTCGGGACTTCCGACGAGTGTGTCGCGCAGACCGGCGTCCAACGTGTCCGCGCCGTTGTCGCCGATGAATCCGTCGAAGTTGGCGCCATACCGGAACGGTTGGTCGACGAGTCGATCGAGGCTCACGCCGAACGTGATCGATGCGGCGACGCCGACGACGATGATGGTGATGCCGATCAACGCCCCGCGTCCGCTCGCCGCCGCGTTCGATGAGCGGACGAACGCCAGCCGCATGCCGGTGGCAGTAGTGGGTGACGTGTGGGTCGCGATCGACTCGATCAGGGGCGATGCCGCGACCGATGCGGACTTGCGCGTCACGGCCAGCGAGACGAGGACCCAACCCGCACAGCCGAGCACGAGCAGCGTCGCACCGGCGGCAACCACCGCCCAGTCCGGCATGGAACCCGGATCCGGCTCGACGACTCGCGCGAAGCCGCGCGGAAAGAGGTCGGAGGTAGCGAGCGCGACCGCCGCACCCAGCAGCGACCCACCCACGATCGGGACGAGCGCGGTCGCGAAGGCCTCGCTCGTCGTCATCGCCGATGTGAATCCGATCGCCGCCAGCCCCTGCCGTTCGAACGGGCTCGGACGGACCTGACGCGTGACGATGACGCCGATGGCGACGACACCGGCGAACGCAGTGGTGATCGCGAGGACCCACAGCCCGCGTGCCTGGGTGGCGATGGCTCGCCGCACCGTGTCGCTCACGACCAAGTTCCCCTCGTCGATGCTGAGCGACTCACCCTCGGCGACGTGGTCGAGCTCCTGGCGGAACGTTGCCATGTCGGTGCCCGGCTCCAGGTCGACCGCGATCATCGTGACCGCGATGCCGACGTTCGGGTCGTCGAGCAGCGCTGGCGACACCACCACCGTCGGTGTCGGATCGTCGAGCCGCTGCGGCCCGTCGAACACTCCGACGAGTGCGACGGGGAAGCCGGGCCCCTCCGGCTCGATTCTCCGAGAAGCCGGACTCGGCGGCTTGTTGCGGGGTCAGCGTGGCGAGGTCGAACTGATCGCCGATCCGGGCGCCCGTGGCGTCGACGAACGAACGCGAGGCGACGAACTCGGCGCGGTTGGCGGGGTCGGCATCACGTCCCTCGACGAGGCGTGTGCCGAGGCCGCGTGTCGTTCCGCTGAAGACGATCGCGTCGATGGACTGACCGGTCGCGTGGTCAGCGAGACCGCCGAACACGAACGTGAACGAACTCGCGTCCGTGACACCGGGAAGGGCGGCGATTTCGTCGGTCCGTGGGAGCCCGGCGTTGTGTTGCGTGATCATCGCGTCGAGCCCGTTCGAGACCTCCGCGACGTACCGGTCGGGAGCCGTGGCCGTGCGATGGGCGCCGGAAGCGATCGTGAGCACGATCCCGACGACGAATCCGACGGCGATGGCCGTGATCGACAACGCGCCGAGCCGCTGCCGGATCGCGATCCGTAGTCGATACCAGACGGCCGCCATGCCGGCCTACCTCGGCGCCGCGGTCTGGATCGGTACGGCTTCCGGCAACGGGATGATGCCCGTGATCGTCGTACCGCCGCCGGGTGCCGACACGACCGAGACCGTTCCACCGAAGGCGCCGAGGCGGTCGGCCATGTTGACGAAGCCGTGGCCGTGGTGAGTGGTGTCGCCGGAAACCTCGAAACCGGCCCCGTCGTCACGGACCTCGAACCGCAGCACCCCGCCCGCGTCGGCGACCCGCACGGTCGCGGTCGCGGATTCTCCGGCGTACTTGCCGGCGTTCTGCAGCGCCTCGAGGGTGCAGAAGTACACCGCGGCCTCGATGTCGTTGCCGTAGCGGCCGACATTGTCGAGTTCCAACGTGGTGGGCAGTGCGGCACGTCCGGCGGCGGCGGGCAGGGCCTCGGACAGTCCGCCGGACACCAACAGGGGAGGGAAGATGCCGTGTGCCAGAGCCCGCAGCTCGGCGATCGCCGTCTGCACGTCACCCTTGATCTCGTCGATCATCTCCATTGCGTCCGCCGGGTCGTCCTCGACGGCGTCGTGAGCGAGGCGGAGCTTCACCGCGAGAGCGACCAGATGCTGCTGCGCGCCGTCGTGCAGATTCCGTTCGAGCTTGCGTCTCTCGGCATCGCCGGCCGCCACGATCCTGGCGCGCGATTCCTGCAACTCCCGGTTCCTGACGCGCAGTTCATCGAGGCTGGCCTGCAGTGCCGTGTCGAGTTGCACGTTGTGCAGCGCGAGACCGATCTGGCGGGCGATCTCGGTGAGTACGGTGTCCTCGGTTTCCGTGAACGGTTCGCCCTCGGCGCGGCGGGTCACCACGATGAATCCCAGCAGCAGACCGGCATGGGCCACGGGTGCCGACGCGCATCGTCGAGCTGCCGGTCGGGCCGACGAGCTGCGGGACCCAGATGTCGAGCCATGTTCCGCCGCTCACACCCGCCCGCGCGACGACGGGAAGTTCCTTCGGGCCGAGCGTGACGGGCTCCGGTCGACGGTGGGGAACACCCGCAGTGCGTTCGTAATGACCGTCCTGGCCCGTCCACACCTCTGCCGAGACGAGCGCCATCGAACTGCGCAGGTTCTCGGCGAGTTGGAGCATCAGCTCATCGAGTGGGATCGAACGGGTGAGGCGTTGGCCGAAGGTCCTCAACGTCTCGTCCGGGGCCACGCGCGCGCCGTACACGAGCCGGTTCGCCCGCTCGGTCAACCAGTGCCGGGCCGGCAGGTACAGGAGCGCCGCAAGACCGGCGGCCACCATCGACAGCAACAACAGCGTCCGTTCGCCACCCTCGGGCGTCCGGCCGAGACCGAGCACCACCATCACGTAGATCCCCAGGATCAACGCGGTCAACCCGGCGAGGGCGACCGTGTGCGTGAGCAGACGATCGACGCGCGCCACCATCTTCGGCGCCGTGCCGGCGATGATCGCGATCGGCACGAGTCCCGTGACGGCCAGCGCAACCGCGCCCGGCGCGTGCGGCCAATCGGTCAGGAGGCGGAGTGCGATGACGACGAGCACGGCCTCGGCCGCCACCGTCAGACCCCATCCGATCCATTGGATGCGGCGTCGTTCGACGGCGCCGGCCGTGCGATAGCGCAGAGAGGTGGCGTAGACGCCGAAGCCCAGCGCAGCGGTCCACAAGGCGACGACGGGCCACGCGGTGACGTCGTCGAGATCGCTGCAGAGCACGCCGCCGACCAGGAGCGCCACGAGATACCCGGCGATCACCCCTGCTCGACGGCCCGGGCTCGCGAGCCGGCCATCGGGAAGCGCGGTGAACAGGTGGAGTGCCAACGCGGGCAGGAGGCAGGCGGTCAGACGAACGGCGATCGCCGCCGGCTCCGCGGTCGTGCCCTCGAACTCGGCATGGGCGGTGAGCGACTGCGCCAGCGACAGCACCCCTCCCGCAACCGCTCCGGCGAGCACGATCGGGCCGAGCCGGTCCTGGGGGCGGCGAAGCCCGAGGAAGATGCCTGCCGCGGCCCACAGGCCGACGAGGATGGCTCCGATGATCTGCGTCGGTGTCGGGCCGCCGTCGCCGGCCCCGATGATCAGGCCCGCCACGGCGAGCGCCGCCGCCGCCGGCGCAGCCAGGAAGCACCACGCCGGCCCGAGCCGCGCTTCGCCGTCGACGCTGGCCGTGCGCGAATTTCCGACGGGCACCTCGCTGGGCACTCCCGGAGCGGCGACGACGTTCATCGGTTCCAGTCGACTCGCTTCGGGGATCGGACGCAAGGGTGTCACCTCCTGGCCAACGGGGGTGCCAGCATCACCGTGCACCGGCGACCACCGGCGCGTCGGCGCGTCAGCCCAGCCCGTCGTCGTCGACGCGTCCGTCCTTCATCCGCACGATGCGTTCGGCGGCGTCGGCCACGGGCTGGTCATGCGTGACCAACAAGATCGTCTGGCCACCGTGATGGAGGCGGCGGAACAGTTCGAGCACTTCCTCGCCCCCTTCGCTGTCGAGCGCGCCGGTCGGTTCGTCGGCGAGCAGGATCGTCGGTTCGTTGGCCAGCGCCCGCGCGATCGCGAGACGTTGGCGCTGCCCTCCGGACAGCACACCCGGCGCCTGCTTGGCCTTGTCCCCGATGCCGAGAAGATCCAGCAGGTCGCGGGCGCGCGATTCGGCGACCTTGCGCTTGCGTCCGGCGATGATCGCCGGCATCACGACGTTTTCGAGCACGGTCATGCCCTCGAGCAGGTTGAAGAATTGGAACACGATGCCGACGTGCTCGCGGCGCATGATGGCGAGGGTGTTCTCGTCCTTGCCGGCGAGCGACTCGCCCGCGATGATCACCTCCCCCTCGTCGGGTACGTCCAGGCCGGCGACGAGGTTGAGCATCGTCGACTTGCCGCAACCCGACGGCCCCATCACCGCGACGAACTCCCCACGCTCGATCGCGAGGTCGGCTCCGCGCAGCGCACGCACGGGAGCGGTGTCCTGTTCGAACGTGCGATACACGGCGATGACCTCGACGGCCAGATCGGTGGCGAGGGCCAGATCGGTTGCGGGGGCCGGTGTCGAGGCCGCTTCGGTGGCGTCGGTCATGCTGGCAGTATCGGTCACGTCGACACTCCTTCGGGTGCGAGGTGGTCCTGCTTCGGCAGTCGGAACGGGACGACCGGTGTGTCGCGCCCCTTGACGAGTTGCGAATCGAGGCGCTCGAAGTCGGTCGGCCGCTCCGTGAGGGCATTCCAGGTCGGTTCGCTGAGGATGGTCTGGCCGGGCTCGGCGAACTGTTGAAGGCGCTGGCACAGGTTCACCGCATCGCCCACGAGCGTGTACTCCACCCGCTCCTCGCTGCCCAACAAGGCGGCGGCAACCGTTCCCGTACTGAGCCCGATACCCAGGCCGAACGGGGTGCGGCCCTCTTCGATCCACTCGTCGTTGACCGCGTCCTGGGCGCGGTGCATCGCGAGTGCCGCGGTCAACGAGCGGTCGGCATGGTCCTCGGAGGCGACGGGTGCGCCGAACACGGCCATCACGGCGTCGCCCACGTACTGCATGACCGTTCCTCCCTCCGAGAGGATGGCGCGGTTCATCTCGGCGCGGTGCCGGTTCAACTGTTGGGCCAGCACCGCGGGATCGGCGTGCTCGGCGATCGAGGTGTACCCGCGGATGTCGCTCATCACGACGGTCACCTCGAGCGTCTCGGTCTCCCCGATCGCACGACCGCCGGCGAGGAGCTGGTCGGCCACACCCGTCGGCAGGAGACGGCTGAGGCTTTCGCCCTGCTCCTCGCGCTGGACGATCGCTTGGTGGAGGCGTCGCAGCCGGTCGAGCGCCCCTGCCTGCCCGTCCGAAACCCCTGCTGCGAGGTTGACGAACAAGCGCTCGACCCGATCGTCGACGGCTGACGGCGTCGTGTTCAACACGCCGGCGATCGCCTTGATCGTGCGGCCGTTGGCCACCAACTCGAGCAGTTCCTCGTCGTCCGTGCTCAATCCGCCCGTTCGGCGGACCGGGTTGATCAGCGCCGAGACGATCACCGGGTCGAGCATCGAACCTCCGGTGGCCACCTCGCGGATCGCTCGCGCGAGCTGGTCGCCTTCGGCGATGCGGTCCTTCAACAGGTAGGCGTAGCCGGCGGACCCCTCGGCGAGGAGTGAGACGGCATAGTCGGGGTCGTCGTACTGACTGAGTATGACCACCCCGGTGCCGGGGTGACGTTTGCGGATCTCCTTGCAGGCGTCGATCCCCTCCGACACGAAGTACGGGGGCATCCGGATGTCGCTGACGATCACGTCGGGGTTCGCGGCCTCGGCACCGGCCACGAGCGAGTCGTAGTCATCGGCCGTCCCGACCACCTCGACGTCAGGATCGAGCTGCAACATCGCGGTCACCCCGGCCCGGATGATCGCGCTGTCGTCGGCGAGAAAGACGGTGATTGCGCCCATGGCAGCCACTTTGACGGTTCGCGAGCGAATGGGCGAGGGCGTCTCCCTGCGTCACGGTGGGGGTGCCAGCAACACCCTCCGGTAACGCGTCTCGACAGTTCAGCTCACCGGTTTGTGATCGGCGAGATAGAGCAGCACGGCTTTGACCCGTCGGTGGACGGTGGGCTCCTCGCCGAGACCGAGCTTGGAGAACAACGAGTTGATGTGCTTCTCCACCGCCCGCTCGGAGAGCACCAGACTCTGGGCGACGGCCGCGTTGTTCTCGCCCTGGGCGATCTCCGACAGCACCTCGAGCTCGCGTGGGGTGAGCAGCGCGAGCGGTGAACTGGCGGCGCGACTGCGGGCGTCGACGAGCGTTTCGACGACCTTCGGATCGACCACCGATCCACCCGCCGCGACCTCGCGGATCGCGCTGATCAGCTGGCTGCCTTCCGACAATCGTTCCTTCAGCAGGTACGCCCGTCCTTGTGAACCGCCCTCGAAGAGCCTCAGGGCATAGGTCGGCTCGACGTACTGGGACAGCACGACCACTCCGACGTCCGGATGTCGTTCACGGAGTTCGGTCGCGGCACGGATCCCCTCGTCGGTGCCGGTCGGAGGCATGCGGATGTCGGTCAGCACGACGTGCGGTTCGCAACGATCGACCGCGGCCAGCAGTTCGGGAAGGTCGACACACAGTTCGTCGATCTCGATGTCGTCGTAGGCGCCGAGCAGCTTGACGATGCCCTCGCGCACGAGCAGGGAGTCCTCGGCCACGACGAGCCTGATCACCATCGATGCACGACAGTAGTCACCGCCGCCCGGTGGCGGATCTCGACCGTTGCCCGCGTTGGCCTGTGCTGCCAGATCGAACTTTCTTACCTCCGTTCTCACCCACCTCTTGCCTGGGTCGTGTTTGGTGACGTGGGCGGCGCGGATGGCCGTCGACACTCCCACGCTTCCGACCAATGAGTTCCCGAGAGGACAGCAACGACGATGGACGACGACAACGAGATGCAGGTCACGAGCGACCCGGACAAGCCGGCCACGAAGTCGTTCCTGTCACGAGGTTTGGCGATCGGCCTTGCGGCGGGGCTCGTCGGCGGTGCGGCCGCGGGGTTCGTCTTCGGCGTGCCCGGCTTGTCGAGCGCAGAGTCGCCGAGCGTCGTCGAGCAGACCGCCGACACGACCCCGGGTGACTCGACCCGGCTGACTCGACACCGGCTGACTCGACACCGGCTGACTCGACGTCCGACGACACGACGACGGACGCCGACTCGGGCACCCGCCTGCGTGACGCCCTGCAGCCACTCGTCGACGACGGCACCATCACCGCCGCACAGGCCGATGCGGTCGTCGCCCAGTTGAAGAAGAGCATTCCCGAGCACGGCGGGCGGATCGGGCCCGGCGGCGGGCGCCACCGAGGAGGCGGCGAGTTCGGCCACATCCTGAGTGAGGCATCCGATGTGGTGACCGGCGTGCTCGGCATCGACGCCACCACGCTCCGCACCGATCTGATGGCCGGCAAGTCGCTCGCCGACATCGCCACCGAGAACGGCGTCGACCCCCAGGCGGTGATCGACGCCCTCGTCGCCGAGGCGCAGGTGGAGATCGACCAAGCCGTCACGGACGGCCGGATCGACGCGGACCGAGCCACCCAGCTCGAGGCCGATCTGGAGAGTCACCTGACTGATCTCGTCAACGGTTCTCTCCGCGACTTCGGCGACTTCGGGGGTCATGACCACCATTCCGGTGGCCACACCGAGTCGCCCGACGACGACAGCACCGAGGCGCCCGGCAGCGCCCCGACCAGCACGGACGCCCCCGTCACCACCGAAGCTCCCGTCACCACCGGCAACTGACCTCCCGCAGTTGCCGCCTGCCGGTGATCGTGTCCGTCGGGTATTTCGCCAACCGTCCCCGAGCGAAATACCCGGCGGCACGAAATGCCCGACCGGTTCGGGCCGTAGCGTCGTGGCGTGATCTGCGTGGACGTTGCCGGCGTCGGGATGAGCCAACCCGACAAGGTGCTCTTCGCCGACGTCGACCTGACGATCTCCACCGGGGATCGTGTCGCCATCGTCGGCGTCAACGGTTCGGGCAAGACGACGCTCCTGCGGATCCTCACCGGGAGCCTGCAGCCCGACCGCGGCGACGTCCGGTTCGGGCGGGGAGTGCGGATCGCCTCGCTCGAACAGGACCCGACGCTGCCGGCCGGTGTCGTGCGGGACGTGCTCGGCGAGGGCTGGGAGGTCGCTGCCACGGCGACGTCGTTCGGCGTCCTGCCGCTGTTCGACCGTCCGACCGATCAGCTGTCGGGTGGCCAGGCGAAGCGGGTCGCGCTGGCCAAGGTGCTGGCCGACGACGAGCACGGCGACGACGACATGGTCGTGCTCGACGAGCCGACGAACCACCTCGACCTCGAGGCGATCGAATGGCTCGAGTCGCGCCTGATCGCGATGAAGTCGGCGCTCGTGCTCGTGACGCACGATCGCCACGCGCTCGACCGTCTCACGACGGCGGTCGGTCCGAGCCGGGTCGTCGAACTCGACGGTGGCCGCTGCTTCGTCCACCACGCGGTCGCCGGGTCGAGCGCCTACGCCACCTACCTCGATGCGCGCGCCGAGCGGATCGAGCGGGAGGCGAAGGAGGAGTCGACCCGCAAGATCCTCGCCCGCCGGGAGCTCGCCTGGCTGCGCCGCGGCGCACCGGCTCGATCGACGAAGCCCAAGGCCCGCCTGCGCAGCGCCAACGAGATCGTCAGCGGAGGTCCGGCGCCGGTCGGCGTGCGCGGACACGACCTCGAACTCGGCGCCGGCACGAAGCGGCTCGGCAATCAGGTCGTGGAACTCGACGGCGTGGCGCAGCGCTTCGGCGACCACACCGTGTTCCGGGACGTCGACCTGACGATCGAACCGGGTGCCCGGCTGGCGATCGTCGGCCCGAACGGCTCGGGCAAGTCGACGCTGCTCGACGTCATCGCCGGCCGGCGTGCGCCGGCGGCCGGGACGGTGAAACGGGGATCGACGGTCGTCGTCGGATTCGCCGACCAGCACTCGTCCGATCTCGACCAGAACGCGATCGTCCGCAAGCTCGTCGCCGGCCCGCACCGCGAGCCCGACTTCGAGGACCGGGCGCTGCTCGAACGGTTCTGGTTCGACACCACCGCGCAGTACGCGCCGGTGCGGATGCTGTCGGGCGGCGAGCGCCGTCGGCTGCAGCTCGTGATGGTGTTGGCCACGCAACCGAACCTGCTGATCCTCGACGAGCCGACGAACGACCTCGACCTCGACACGCTGCGCTCGCTCGAGGCGTTCCTCGACGACTGGCCCGGCGCGCTCGTGGTCGCCAGCCACGACCGGGCGTTCCTCGATCGTGTCGCCGATCACGTGCTGGCGATCGATCCGGGCGGCGGCGTCCGCCGTGTGCCCGGTGGCGTGTCCGGCTGGCTGCAGGAACGAGCGGCGGCGGGCCGCGGTACGGCGGGTGCCGGCCCACGTCGGACCACCCCCGATCGTTCCTCCACGGCGAGGCCGTCGACCGCAACACCATCGACCGCAACACCATCGACCGCAACACCATCCTCTGGCACCCGCGCCCCCGAACCGGCGGGCCGAGCCCGTCGACCGTGAACCGCCGGCTGCGCGAGACCGAACGCGCCATGGCCAAGGCGCAACAACGCGTCGACGCGTTGGCGGCCCGCCTCGTCGGGTTGACCGACCACGCCGAACTCAGCGCGATCGGCGCCGAGCTGACCGACGCGCAGCGCGAACTCGACGGCCACGAGACCGCCTGGCTCGAACTCGCCGCCCTCCAGGACAACTAGGCCAGGACGGCTGATTCACTCCGAAAAATGCCTGAAATCGCGCGCTCAGCGCGCGAATCGAGGCATTTTTCGGTTTCGGGTTCGGGATCGAGGGGTTCGGGTGGTCGGGTCAGACGGCGCCGACGGCGATCAGGACGACGGTGGCGACGGCGATGCCGATGCGGTACCAACCGAAGATCGACAGCGGGCGGGTGCGCAGGAACGACACGAGCCAGCGCACGGCGATGACCGCGGTGACGAACGCGACGAGCGCGCCGAGCAGCGGCGTGCGCCAGCCGTAGTCGTCGAGCAGCGTGCCGCCGTCCTTGGCGAGGTCGAACAGCGTGGCCGCCGACAGGGTGGCGAGGCCGAGCAGGAAGCTGAACTCGACGGCGGCGGCCATCGACGCGCCGATCGCCAGCGCCGCGGCGATGGTGACCAGGCTGCGGCTGACACCGGGCCAGAGCGCGAGGATCTGCGCCGCACCGATGATCGCCGCGTGGCGGACGGTGAACGACGTGAGACCGATGGTGCCGGGCCGCGGGTCCCACCACACGAGGAACACACCGCCGACGAGCCAGGCGACGACGACGGGCCAGGGCCCGAACAGATGGTCCTTGATCGTGTCGCCCGCGATCACACCGACCGCCGCGGCCGGGACGAAAGCGATCAGCAACCGGAGCAGCAGACGACGGCCGTCGGTGTCCCGTCCGACGGCACCGGCCGCCAGCTGGCCGAGCCGGCGCCAGTACAGCACGACGACGGCCAGGATGGCCCCGATCTGGATGGCGATCGCGTAGGTGTCGGCGGCCAGCTTGTTGGCGCCGTGGCCGAGGCCCAGGAGCCGTTCGACGACGAGCAGGTGCCCGGTGGACGACACGGGCAGGTACTCGGTGAACCCTTCCACGCCGCCCAGGACGATCGCCTTCAGCGGCGTGAGCGGACCCTTGGTGCCGAGCGAGAGCAGCACGGCGACGACGAGGGCCACGAGCACGCCGACGCCCGAGCCCGAGACGGCGGTTCCGCCGCGCTGTGTCGGGGACATCGGCGTCGGCGGGCGCGGTCATGGACGTTCGGACGCCGTCGTGTCGACCGTCGAGTCGACGTGCGTCGCAGCCTCCCGGCGGGCCCGGAAGAACTCGACGGCGACCGGGATCAACGAGATGGCCACGATCACGATCGCGGCCAGCTCGAGGTTGTGCTTCACGATCTCGACCTCGCCGAGGAAGTAGCCGAGCGTCGTGACGCCCACGCCCCAGATGGCGGCGCCGATCAGGTTGTAGGTCAGGAACGTGCGGTAGCGCATCCGCCCGACACCGGCGATGACGGGGACGAACGTGCGCACGATCGGGACGAAGCGGGCGAGGACGAGGGCCGACGGGCCGCGACGGTCGAAGAACGCCTGGGCGCGCACCGCGTTCAGCGGATTGAACAGGCGACTTCCGGGACGGCTGAACAAGCTCGGCCCGATCCGCAGACCGATGAGGTATCCGACCTGGTCACCGAGCGCCGCCGCGACGAACACGACGAGCGCGGTGATCGGCAGCGGCGGGAGCACGTGCCCCCCGGCCGACGAGGAGAGGAAGCCGGCCATGAACAGCAAGCTGTCACCCGGCAGGAAGAAGCCGATCAGCAGCCCGGTCTCGGCGAACACGATGGCGGCGAGGAGCGCCAGCCCGCCGGTGCTCAACCACGATTCGATGTCGATCACCGCAGCGATCACAGCGACGCCCGGGTCCGTGTCTGCGAAGTGGTCGTGGTCGATCGCCGGCAGAGCATGGACCGTCAAGGTACCGCCCGGGAACGGTCCGCCCACGGCGGCTCGCATCGCAGCGGCCAGGTCACAGATGGCTGAGCAGTTCGGCGAACACCTCCTCCGGGTCGGTGTCGACGCCCCGCCGGCGGAACCAGGTGCACACGTTGAGCACGTCGCGGTGCAGGAAATCGACCCCTTGCAGGTTGGCGGCGATGTCGACGGCCTGCGGGAAGTCGATGAACCACAGCTCGCCCTGCCACCACAGCAGGTTGTACGCCGACAGGTCGCCGTGGGCGAAGCCGGCGCGCGTGATCGATCGCAGACCCTCGATGAGCTGGCGATACGCATCGTCGACCTCGTCGTCGGGGAGGCGGGCCGCGGCCAGTTGCGGAGCGACGCCGTCGAAGTCGCCGATGTACTCGAGTTCGAGGGCGTCGTTGGCGAACCGGATCGGATAGGGCACGTTCGTGCCGCCTTCCCACAGGCGGCGCATCACGTCGAACTCGTGATCGGTCCAACGGTCCTGCAACAGGTGTTTGCCGTAGGTCGACATGCGTTCGACCGCACGACGATCGCGGGACTTGCGGAACTGTCGCCCCTCCCGGTACTGGACGTCGTGACGGAACGCCGATGCCCGTTGGAAACCCATCGCCTCCAACTGGCCCTTCGACGTGACGTGTCGCGGGATGTAGCGCTTGCGGGCGACGAGACAGGTACGACCGTCGGCGCCGACGCGCTCGACGAGGTCGATCTGGGCTTCCTTGCCCGACTTGACCGGGCCGTGTTCGATCTCGTCGAACGGTTCGTCGACGAGCCAGGACGGCGCGTCGCGCGGTGGAACGAATGACATGGAACCCCTTCAGGGCAGAACGGCGGGGAACGGCCGGCCGTCGTGCGCCTGCGAGGAGATGTCAGCGTGACGAGGACGTCGACGATGGCGGGGCGGGCGCGCGGCCGGATGAACGATGCACGGACACGGTCATGGTCATCCTCCTCTCGCTCGGCCCGATCGATGGACTCGCTCGGCGTGCACGCCACCGTAGTCCGCCGCCACTCGCCGCCCCCGGTGGGTTTCGCGCGTGGCGCGCTGGTTCAGCGCTCGTCGGTGAGGCCGTGACGGCGCCGCACGATGCGGTCGAGCGTGCCGAACACGAGCGCGTCGATCAGGATGCCGACCACCAGGATCACGATCATCATCGCGATCAGCCCCGCCGCGTCGGCGAGGTTGCGGTACTGCTGGAGCAGGAAGCCGACGGACGGGCCGAGGATCACGATCAGCTCGCCGGCCATCAGGCTGCGCCAGGCGAACGCCCAGCCCTGCTTCAACCCGCCGACGAACGAGGGCATCGCGGCCGGCAGCATCACATGGCGGAGGCGTTGCCACGGGTTGGCGCCCATCATCGTGCCGACCCGCAGCAGCAGCGGCGGCGTGTGGTCGACGCCGGTGATGAGACCGTTGGCGATCGACGGTGCGGCGCCGAGCACGACGACGAACGTGATCGCCTGTTCCGACAGCTGGAACAGGAGGATGGCGAGCGGGAACCAGGCGATCGAGGGCATGGTCTGCAGGCCGGTGATCATCGCGCCGACCGCCGAGCGGACGATCTTCGACGAGGCCACGAGCGAGCCGAGGACGACGCCGATGATCAGCGCCGCTGCGTACCCGTACAGCGCACGTTCGCCGGTCACGCGCAGGGCGTCGAACACCGTGCCGTCGGCGATCAGCTCGCCGAGCCGGTCGAACACGGTGGCGGGTGCGGGCAGGACGTACTCCGGCCGCCAGCCCGACATCACGACGAGCTGCCACAGTCCGAGTGCGATGGCGACCGCGGCCACCTTCGGCCACACCGCCAGCCACATCTGGCGGGCGCGGTGGCGGCCGGTCGGCCGGACGACGGGAGCGACGGCGCGATCGTCGAGTTGGGAGTCGACGGCGAGCGCCTCGTCGGGGGAGAGCTCGGGCGCCATCGCCGAGATCTTGTCATCAAGCTCGAGCATGGACCAGAACCTCCTCGCGCAGCCGGTCGGTGACCTCGGCGGCCAGGGCGCTCACGGCGGGCTGATCGATGCGCCGTGGGCGCTCGATGTCGACGGCGATCTCGGCCGTGACGCGGCCGGGTCGCGGGGACATGATCACGATCCGGTCGCCGAGCCGTGCCGCCTCGCGCACGTTGTGGGTGACGAACAGCACGGTGAGATGGCGGTCGCTGACGAGGGCGTCGAGCTCCTCGTGGAGCACGTCGCGGGTCATCGCGTCGAGGGCGCCGAACGGCTCGTCCATCAGGAGGACGTCGGCCTCCTGGGCGAACGCCCGGGCCAGGGCGGCACGCTGGCGCATCCCGCCCGACAGCTGGTGGGGACGCTTGTCGCCGAAGCCGTCGAGGTGCACCGTGCGGATCAGTTCGGCGGCACGTTCCTTGCGCTCCGCCCTCGACACGCCGGCGAGACGCATCGGCAACTCGACGTTCTTGGAGATCGTCAACCACGGGAACAGCGCCGACTCCTGGAACATCATCGCCGTGCGTCCGTCGACGACCACCTCGCCGCCGGTCGGTTGGTCCAGACCGGCGACGAGGTTGAGGATGGTCGACTTGCCGCAGCCGGAGGCGCCGATCAGGCACACGAACTCTCCGGCCGCGACGTCGAGCTGGACGTCGCGCAGGGCGGTGACGGCATCGCTGCCGGACCCGAAGGTCTTCGTGACCGAACGCAGCGTGACCGCCGAGCGCACGGCCTCACCGCTGGACGCGACGTCGGCGCTCATTCGAGTCCCGTCACCGGCTCCTCGCCGCGGTCGGCGAGCACCTCGTTGAGCAGGGTCAGGTCGTAGATGCCCGGATCGGTGAGGTCGACCGCGTCGAGCAGCCCGACCGATTCGGCATTGTCGGCCGATTTCTGGAGCGAGGAAGCGATCGGATCGAGGGTGAAGCTCAGGTTCTCCCAGGCGCCGGCGATCGTGTCGTCACCGAGGGGCTTCGTGGTGATCTTCTCGATCCCCGCGTTGACGGTCTTCTGGGCGGCGGCCGCATCGCCGTTGGCGACGTCGATCGAGTCGGCGAGGCCGACGATGAGGGCCTTGATCACGTCGGGGTGATCGTTCAGGTACTCGGTGGCGACGATGAGGTGGGTGGTGACGAAGTCGCCGTTCGGCCAGAGGTCGGCCTCGTTGACGAGCACGTGGCCGCCACCTTCGAGCACGAGGCGGGTCGCCCACGGCTCGGGAACCCACGCGCCGTCGAGTGCTCCGGACTGGAACGCGGCGAGCGTGTCGGCGTTCTCCTGTGGCGTGATGTGCACGTCGCCGCCGCCGCTCGTGTCGGTCTTGTAGCCCTGCTCGAGCAGCCAGGCCCGCAATGCGACGTCCTGGGTGTTGCCGAGCGACGGCGTCGCCAGCGTGAGCCCGGCGAGGTCGGCCGGCGTGTCGATGCCGTCGCGGACGACGAGCGACGCTCCGCCCGACGTGGTGCCGGCGACGATGCGGATGGCATCGCCGTTCGACTTGGCGTAGGCGTTGATCGCCGGGTTCGGGCCGATGAAGCTGGCGTCCAGCGCTCCCGAGAAGATCGCCTCGACGACCTCGGTGCCCGAGTTGAACGTCGACGTCTCGAGTGTGGCGGTCGATCCGAGGGCGTCGGTGAACAGCCCGGTGTCGACGCCGATGATCGCCGGTGCGTGGGTGACGTTCGGGAAGTAGCCGAGGCGCAGTGTGACGTCGGAGGCCGGAGCGTCCGAGGCGGGGGTGGCCGCAGCCTCCGTGTCGGCGGGGGTGGCCGAGTCGGCCGGAGCGGCCGTGTCAGCCGATGTGGTGTCGCTCGTCGCTTCGGTGCCCGCAGGGGCGACGGTGTCGCCGGTCGTGGCGGCCGGGGCGGCGGTGGCGTCGGATGACGCGTCGTCGCTGCCGCAGGCCGCCGTGACCACGAGCAGTCCGGCGGCGAGCAGAGCAAGGGGGAGTCGTGCGGTTCGCATGGGCGCTGAAGATAACAATGTGGAAGTGTGTTTCGCAACGTGGAAAACCTGACTTCTTTCATCACCAATTCCGGAGCCACTCCCGAGGGTCGCAGGAGCCGCTCGGGAGGAGTGCAAGACTCTGCGGTCGTGCCTGCCGATGCGACCTCCGCGGTGCCGGGGTCGGACGCACCGGCACCACCTCGCTCGGGCACCCAGTCGATCGAGCGGGCGGTGGCGCTGCTCGAGTTCGTCGGCGCCTCGGAGCGTTCGCTCGGACTGTCCGAGATCGCCCGCGCCGTCGGCCTCACACCGAGCACGACGCACCGCTTGTTGCGCGCCCTGGTGGTCGCCGGGTACGTCGAACAGGAGCCGACGACCGAGCAGTACCGCCTCGGCTTGGGGATCGCGGTGCTCGGTCAGCGGGCGCTCGAACACGCCGGGTACCACGTCGCTCAACCCGTGCTCGACGATCTCAGCGCGCGCACCGGCGAGTCGGTCACGCTGGGGACCCGTCGCGGCAACGAGGTGGTGGTGATCGAGCGCGCGGCGAGCGCCTCGGCCCTGCGGTTCGATCATCCCGCAGGGGCCGAGATCGCCATGCACGTGTCGGCGATGGGCAAGGTGCTGCTCGCCAACGCGGAGCGCTCGATCGAGCGTGAGGTCGCACTGCTGGGGCGGCTCGACCGGTTCACCGACCGGACGATCACCGCGCCGGACCTCGTGGTGGCCGAGCTCACGGCGATCCGGGAACGGGGGTGGGCGACCAACGTCGAGGAGCGACAGGTGGGGGTCTGCGGGATCGCCGCCCCGATCCTGGCGCGCCGCGGGGTCGCGCACGCGGCGGTCGGGGTGCAGGGCCCGAGCGTCCGCCTGACGCCCGCCCGGCTGCACGAGCTCGCGCCGCTCGTCACGGCGGCCGCCGACGAGATCGCGGCGCTCGTCATCCGCGTCTGAGCACCGCTCGTGGCCGCCGGGGCTGTGACAGCCCGTCCGTAGGATGGAGCTGCCATGAACCCCGCCGTGCCCAGCGACTGTGCCCGTGACTGACGACGAACTCTTCGGCGACGTCCCGCATCCCGTCGATCGACCGGAGGCGGATCCGCAGGACCAACTCGAGTTCGACGATCCCGATCAGGGCCCGTTCGGCGCGGGCGGGAAGGGGCCGTCGCCGTTCGCCACCGGGCTCAACCCCGACCAGCTCGACGCCGTGGTCCACGAGAACGGTCCGCTGCTCGTGGTCGCCGGCGCCGGTTCGGGCAAGACGCGCGTGCTCACGCACCGCATCGCCCATCTCGTCCACCAGGGCGTGCAGCCGTCGAAGATCCTGGCGATCACGTTCACCAACAAGGCCGCCGCGGAGATGCGCGAGCGCGTCGCCAACCTGGTCGGGCCGGTCGTGCGCACGATGTGGGTGTCGACGTTCCACTCGGCCTGCGTGCGGATCCTGCGCGCCAACGCCGACGTCCTCGGCTATCCCCGGCAGTTCTCGATCTACGACCAGGCCGACACCACCCGGTTGACGGGCTACGTGATCCGCGACCTCGGGCTCGACTCCAAGCGGTTCACACCGCGTGGCGTCCACGCGGTCATCAGCAACTGGAAGAACGAACTCGTCGACCCCGACGAGGCGCGGGTCCGGGCGGCGAACATCTTCGATCGCAAGCACGCCGACATCTATGCCGAGTACCAGGCCCGCCTCGTGAAGGCCGGCGCGATGGACTTCGACGACCTGCTGATGAAGACCGTCGTGCTGTTCCGTGAGCACGGCGACGTCCTCGAGCACTACCGCCAGCGGTTCGAACACATCCTGGTCGACGAGTACCAGGACACGAACCAGGCCCAGAACGAGATGATCCTCCTGCTCGCCGGCGGCCACCAGAACGTCTGCGTGGTGGGTGACACGGATCAGTGCCTGCCGCCGGGGACGCTCGTCGCCACGCCCCGCGGACCCGTGCCGATCGAGCAGATCGTTGCCGGCGACGAGGTGTTGGGTGCCGCCGGTGGCACCGAGCATCACCCCGGAACCGTGGCGCACGTGCACGAAGGGCGCTTCGACGGCCAGCTCGTCTCGGTCCGCGTCGGTGGCCGAACGATCACCGCCACGCCACACCATCTGATTCCCGCCCGGCTCGTCCCGCAACCCGACCGCCATCTCGTCTACCTGATGTACCGCGCCGACCGTGGCTGGCGCATCGGTCGAACCACCGGGGCGCGGCCGCCCCAAGCGGGCAAGGTGCAACACGGCCTCGTCGTGCGGTGCAACCAGGAGCACGCCGATGCCGCCTGGATCCTCAAGTCGTGCGACAGCATGGCCGAGGCCGCCTACTTCGAGTCCTTCTTCGCCGCCGAGTACGGACTGCCCTCCGCGTGTTTCCACTCGCTCGGTCGCAGCCTGGCGATGGACGACACCTGGCTGCAACGCCTCTACCAGTCGATCGACACGGAGACGCGGGCCAAGCTGCTCATGGAGGATCGACTGCTTCATCCGGAGTTCCCGCACCACCGTCCGCAGAACGGCACGCGACGGTCGACGATCAATCTCACGATGTTCTCCGATCGCCGGAGCTCGGTGGGATACCACCGGGTGCAATGGTCGTCGAATCGGGCCGATGTCATCCAGCGGCTCGAGCGCGGCGGCGTCACTCTGCGTCAGAGCAAGCATCGGTCGGTGCGGTACGAGACGTCGTGGAAGGACTACCGCCGAGCCCTCGACGACGCGAAGCGCGTCGCCGCCACGGGCGGGCTCGACCTTCGTCGACGACTCGCGCATGCCGGGACGATCTACGATCTGATGCCGCTGGCCCACGTGATGCCGGGCATGGAGGTGCTCGTCGAGCAGGACGGACACTTCGTACCGGCGATCGTCGACCATGCCGAACTCGTCCCGTATTCGGGCCCGGTGTACGACCTCGAGGTCGACGTCACGCACACGTACGGAGCGAACGGCGTGCTCGTGCACAACAGCGTGTACCGCTTTCGGGGCGCGGACTTCCGGAACATCCTGCAGTTCGAGCAGGCGTTCCCCGACGTCACCACGGTCGTGCTCGACCAGAACTACCGCAGCACGCAGACGATCCTCGACGCCGCCAACGCGGTGATCGACAACAACACCGAGCGCAAGCCGAAGTCGCTGTGGACCGACCTCGGCGCCGGCGAGCGGATCGTGCGCTACCACGCCGAGGACGAGGGCGACGAGGCCCGCTGGGTCGGCTCGACGATGCGGCAGCTGCAGCGCGACGACAACATCAACTGGCGCGAGATGGCGGTGCTGTACCGCACGAACGCCCAGAGCCGCGTGATCGAGGAGGCGTTCATGCGCCTCGGCGTGCCGTACAAGGTCGTGGGCGGCACCCGCTTCTACGACCGCCGCGAGGTCAAGGACGCGATGGCGTATCTGCGCGCCGTGGTCAACCCGGTCGACGAGGTGAGCGTCAAGCGGATCCTGAACGTCCCCAAGCGGGGGATCGGCGACGCCAGCGTCACCAAGCTCGACGCCCTCGCCGCCCGGGAGGGCATCTCGTTCATGGACGCGTTGCGGCGTGCCGACGAAGCCGACGTCAGTGGGCCAGGCGTTCGCGGCATCGCCTCGTTCGTCGGGTTGATCGACCGGCTCGGCGTGCTCGCCGCCGACGAGTCGAAGGGCCCGGCCGACGTGCTCCAGGCGGCACTCGACGACTCCGGCTATCTCGCCGAGATGGAGGCCGAGGACACGGTCGAGGCCCACACCCGCATCGAGAACCTCGGCGAGCTCGTCGGCTCGGCTCGCGAGTTCACGGTGATGGACGAGTTCCTCGAACAGGTCGCCCTCGTCGCCGACACCGATGAACTCCCCGATGGTGAGGTCGAGGACCAGGTCGTGTTGATGACGCTGCACTCGGCCAAGGGCCTCGAGTTCCCGGTCGTGTTCCTGATCGGCGTGGAGGAGGGGATCTTCCCGCACATCCGCGCCCTCACCGAGCCGGTCGAGATGGAGGAGGAGCGCCGCCTCGCCTACGTCGGCATCACCCGGGCGATGCGCCGGCTGTACATGTCGCACGCGTGGAGCCGGCAGCTGTTCGGGTCGACCCAGTACAACCCGCCGTCGCGCTTCTTCGACGAGATCCCCGAGCACCTGATCGAGTCGACCGGCAACGTGAGCGGCCGGTCGAGCTACGGCCGGCAGAGCTATCGGAGCGGCGGCGGTTCGTACGGCAGCCCGCCGCCCTACCGGCGGGGCGGTTCGGGTGGCGGGCGCGACATCAACGCCGACATCCGCGCCGACCAGGACGCCCATCGCGAGCGGGTCGTCGACGCCGCGATCCGCTCGGGTTCGGTCACGCCGCCGGCACCCGTCGAACAGCCAGGAGCTCGGGTTGAAGATCGGCGACGACGTCGAGCATCCGGCCTTCGGTGAGGGAGTGATCATCGGCATCTCGGGCGAGGGCGAGAAGGCCGAGGCGATCATCAACTTCGCCGGGGTCGGCACCAAACACCTCGCCCTCGCGTGGGCCCCCCTCAAGAAGGTGTGATCCGCCCCCTCCCCGCCGAGGCGATGGCGATGTCGGGTCAATGGCGCCCCACATCTACATCGCTCGTGCGGACGGTCTGTCACAATGTCGGGCGTGAAGGCAGCGATTCTGGTCGAGAGTTTGACGGGCAACACGTGGACGGCCGCCGAGATGGTCGCCGATCTGCTGCAGCAGGAGCGGTGGACGATCACCGGCCTGTCGAAGGTGAAGCGGCCCGACCACCAGTCGATCCACGATGCCGATCTCGTGCTCGTCGGCACCTGGGTGCACGGCGCGTTCATCTTCGGGCAGGCGCCCTGGGCGGCGTCGAGCATCGCCAACCTGCCGGCGATGCGGGGCAAGCGGGCCGCCGCGTTCTGCACGTTCGCGCTCGATCCGGGCAAGGCGCTCGACAAGCTCGACCGGGCCCTCGGTGACACCGGTGCCTACGTGATCGGTGGGCTGGCGATGAGCCGCAGCAAGCTCGACGCCCACACCGAGGTGTTCGCCGAGCGCCTCGTCGCCGCCATGGCGACCCAACCCGGCACCACCACCCCCGTCTGACGGGCCCAACCCTCGTTTGCGTCGCGATTTCCGGGGACCGGTCCCCGGAAATGCTGACGCAAACGGGGATTTATGGCTCGGTGACGCCGCTCAGGTCGAGGATGAGGGTGCGGCCGTTCTCCACGACGGGATTCACGCCGGCGGGCGGCGGTGCCAGGGCGGTGACGTCGATGTGGTTGCCGTCGCAGTCGACGAACTCGCTCGTGCCGACGACCTGCTCGACGGTGCACGCCGGATCGCCGTCGGCCGGGTACGCCGCGTACACGACCCAGCCCGTGGCGGGGTCGTCGCCTTCGTGATCGACGACGAACGTGCGCTCGCCGGTCGTCGTGTTCAGGCCGGGCAGCATGATCGGGCCGTCATCGGCGACGATGCGCGCGGCGGTCTGGATGCTCGCCACCTCGAACCGGGACGGGGCGAGGCGCTCGCTCACTTCGGCGCCACCCCGCGAGATGTAGGCGGCGATGCCCCACGTGAACAAGCCGATCGCCACGATCACGAGCAGCCCTCCGAGCACCGGAACCACCGCCCGGGCGAGCGGCGATCGCAGGCGGATCGGTCCACGGGGGGCGGGCGGCACGGCCACAGTGTGCCTGCGGTTTGGCCCGCTTCGACCGCGACCACGTAGGGTTCGACGCGCTCGACCGCCTCGCGATCGGGCCTGTCTCCCGAGCGGCCCGCGTCGAACAGGGCGTTCGGGACGATCGACATGACCGCATCAGAAAGCGAGTGAGCGTACGTGGATCTTTTCGAGTACCAGGGCAAGCAGTACTTCGCCCGATACGACATCCCGGTGAGTCCGGGCGGGCCGGCCGACACGGTCGATGACGCCGTGCGCGAGGCGAACCGGGCCGGTTATCCGGTCGTCGTCAAGGCGCAGGTGCAGGTCGGCGGTCGCGGCAAGGCCGGCGGCATCAAGCTGGCCAAGGACGAGGCAGAGGTGCGCGAGCATGCCGGCAACATCCTCGGCATGGACATCAAGGGCCACGTCGTCAAGCGCGTCTGGGTCGAGCGAGCCTCCGACATCGACGAGGAGTACTACGCCAGCTTCACCCTCGATCGGGCGGCGAAGAAGCATCTGCTGATGCTGTCGGCCGAGGGCGGCGTGGAGATCGAGACGGTCGCCGAGACGAATCCCGACGCGATCATCAAGCTCCACATCGACCCGGTCGACGGCCTCGACGCCGCCACCGCGCGCCAGGCCTGCGTCGATGCCAAGCTCCCCGAGCGGGCACTCGACGGCGCCGCCGACATCCTGGTCAAGCTCTACCGCTGCTTCACCGAGGGCGACTGCGACCTCGCCGAGATCAACCCGTTGATCCTCAAGCCGACCGGGGAGGTGCACGCGCTCGACGCCAAGGTCACGCTCGACAACAACGCCGCGTTCCGCCATCCCGAGTGGGAGGCGTTCAGCGCCACCGAGGTGCTCGACGAGCGCGAGCAGCTGGCGAAGGAGAAGGACCTCCAGTACATCGGCCTCGACGGGTCGGTGGGGATCATCGCCAATGGCGCCGGGCTGGCGATGTCGACGCTCGACGTCGTCAACCAGGTCGGCGGCACCGCGGCCAACTTCCTCGACATCGGCGGTGGCGCCAACGCGGACGTCATGGCCGGGGCGCTCGAGGTGATCAACTTCGACGAGAACGTCGAGTCGATCCTGATCAACATCTTCGGCGGCATCACGCGCGGCGAGGAGGTCGCCAAGGGCATCGTCGAAGCGATGGGCCGGGTCGATCTGCGGGCGCCGATCGTCATCCGACTCGACGGGACGAACGCCGAGGAGGGCCGCCAGATCCTGCTCGACGCGGGCATCCCCGCCGACAAGCTCCGCTCGGAGCCGACCATGTTGGAGGCCGCGCGCGCGGCCGTAGCGCTCGCGAACGGGAACTGAGGAACGGTCATGGCAATCTTCGTCAACGAGAACACCAAGGTCATCGTCCAGGGGCTCACGGGCGGGCAGGGCAAGTACCACGGCCTGCGCAACCGCGACTACGGGACGCAGATCGTCGGCGGTGTCACGCCCGGCAAGGCCGGCCAGGACGTCGACGGCATCCCGATCTTCGATTCGGTGAAGGACGCCGTCGAGGCGACCGGCGCCACCGCATCGTTCGTCGCCGTGCCACCGAAGGCCGCGTCGGCAGCGATCCTGGAAGCGGCCGCGGCCGGCATCGAGTTCATCGTCTGCATCACCGAGGGCATCCCGGCCCAGGACGAGGCCAAGGTCTACAACACGCTGCTCCGCGACCACCCGAACACCCGCCTGCTCGGCCCGAACTGCCCGGGCATCATCAGCCCCGGAAAGTGCAACATCGGCATCACCGCCGGTGAGATCGCCCAGGTCCCGACGAGCGACGGCCCGAACGTCGGCATCGTCAGCCGCTCCGGCACGCTCACGTACCAGGCGCTCTACGAGCTGAAGCAGAAGGGCATCGGCGTGTCGACGTGCGTCGGCATCGGTGGCGATCCCGTGCCGGGCACGAACTTCATCGACTGCCTCGAGCGTTTCCAGGCCGACCCGGAGACCCACGCCATCATGATGATCGGCGAGATCGGCGGCTCGGCCGAGGAGGAGGCGGCGGAGTACATCGCCGCCAACGTCACCAAGCCGATGAGCGCCTACATCGCCGGTGTCACCGCTCCGGCGGGCAAGAAGATGGGCCATGCCGGCGCCATCGTGTCGGGCGGCAAGGGCACGGCCCAGGGCAAGATGGATGCACTGTCGGCCGCCGGCGTGAAGGTCGGGCTCAACCCGACCGAGGCCGGCGAGCTGATGGCCGAGATCGTCGCCGCCCTGTAGCCGACCTCACCGCCGAACGCGTGAACAATGTGCGCACGCAGGTGCGCACATTGTTCACGCGTTCGGCGGGATTGCCGATCAGCCCGCCGGAGGTGCCGGGGGAGGGGGCGGCGGAGGAGGCGGTGGGGGCGGAGGAAAGTTGTCGTTCGCCTTGCCGCCACCGAAGCTCGCCTTGAGCTTGTTCATGTCCTTGAGGTCGTTGACGTTCCCACCCGATGCGGTGAAGTGCATGTACGCACCGGCCAGCGAGATGAGGGACCACACGAGGCCGCCGTACATGCCGACGCCGCGATCGGTACCGTCGAAGCGAGCGCCGAGCAGGAGGCGCAGGATCATGAGCATCGCGGCGAGGCCGGACGCGCCGAGCATGATCAGCGGCCACGGCTGTGACGGGGACAGCTTGCCGAGTATGGTTCAGCAGGGCGAGGACGCCGACGGCCGACCACGAGGATCCAGGCGATGCCGCCGGTGAAGAAGTAGTCGAACGGCCCGTCGCCGCTGGTGGAGAATCCGCCGATGTCGACGCTTCGTCCAGTCGAGGGCCGATCCCGAGGATGAGCATCGCCGCCCCGCCGCCGATCATGAGCCAGTCGTGAACCTTGAACTTGCTGAAATCCAACAGAACCTCCAGAGTGCGAGCGCCGTCCCGTGTCGAGCGACGACTCCCGACGGTAGTCCCCCGATCGTCCGCCCTCGGGTCCATTGCGCAACGTGATCGGACCGTCGTGACATTGCCCGCGGGCCCGGCGGAGTGACTACGTTCGGGGCGTGCCCACCGCGCTGCTGTCCGTTTTCGACAAATCCGGGATCGTCGAGTTCGCGCTCGGCCTGAGCGAGCTCGGCTGGAAGCTCGTGTCGAGCGGCGGTACCGCGGCGGTGATCGCCGACGCCGGTATCGAGGTCACCGACGTGGTCGAACTGACGGGCGTGCCGGCCATCCTCGGACACCGCGTGGTCACGCTGCACCCGAAGATCCATGGTGGCATCCTCGCCGACCCCACGCTCGACGATCATCGGGCCGACATGGACGCCTACGGCATCGAGCCCATCGATCTCGTCGTGGTGAACCTGTATCCGTTCAGCTCGAAGCCGGGAATCGAATTGATCGACATCGGCGGACCGGCGATGGTCCGCGCCGCGGCGAAGAACCACGCCCACGTCGGAATCGTCGTCGATCCTGCCGACTACGGACCCGTGCTCGAGGAGATCCGCGCCGAGGGCGCCGATCACCGATGCCACCAAGCGGCGCCTCGCCCGTACGGCGTTCGCCCACACGGCCGCCTACGACGCGGCGATCGTCACGTGGTTCGACGACACGGCGGCGGCGGCCGAGGGAGCGGACGCATCGGCGGTGCTGCCGCCGACGATCCACCTCGCGCTCGAGCTGGCACAGCCGCTGCGGTACGGCGAGAACCCGCACCAGCAGGGAGCCCGGTACCGCCAGGCCGGCAGCGTGAGCTGGTGGGACAGCATGACGCAGCACGGAGGCAAGGAGCTCAGCTACCTCAACGTGTTCGACACCGAAGCGGCGTGGCGACTCGTCCAGCGGTTCGACGGCCCGGCGTGTGTCGTGGTCAAGCACGCCAACCCGTGCGGCGTGGCCGTGGCCGACCACATCACCGACGCCTACGTGCGGGCGAACGCCTGCGATCCGGTGAGCGCGTTCGGCGGCATCGTGGCACTGAACCGCACGGTCCCGGCCGATCTCGCCGTCGCGCTCGCCGAGGTCTTCACCGAGGTGATCGTGGCCCCGGCCTTCGACGACGATGCGCTCGCCGTCCTGGCGGCGAAGAAGAACCTGCGTGTGATCTCGGCCGGCGCGCCGGGGCCGTTGCCGTACGACATGCGTCCCGTCGACGGCGGCCTGCTGGTCCAGCAGCCCGACGTGGTGAGCCCGCGGACCGCCGATTGGCGGGTCGTCACGAGCGTCGGGCCATCGGACGACCAGTGGCGCGATCTCGAGTTCGCGTGGCAGGTCTGTGCCGCGGTGAGCAGCAACGCCATCGTCTACGTCAAGGACCTGCAGGCGTTCGGGATCGGTGCCGGCCAGCAGAACCGCCTCGACTCGGCCCGCATCGCGGCCGAACGGTCCGCCGGTCGGGCCAAGGGCGGCTCGTGCGCCAGCGATGCGTTCTTCCCCTTCCGCGACGGACTCGATGCGGCGGCCGCGGCGGGGATCACGTCGGTGATCCAGCCGGGCGGCTCGGTCCGCGACGACGAGGTGATCGCCGCTGCCGACGAACACGGCATCGCCATGGTCTTCACCGGCGAACGCCACTTCCGCCACTGAAATACCAACCGCGGATAGCGTCTCGGGATGGCTCGGATCTCGGACCTTCTCGCGACGGGGCGGACGTTGTCGTTCGAGTTCTTCCCGCCCAAGACGCCGGGGGGCCACCTCACACTCGGCCGCACGGTCGCCGCGCTCGAGCCACTCCGACCGGATTTCGTGTCGATCACCTACGGCGCCGGCGGATCCGACCGTCATCGCACCGGTGACGTCGTCGAATGGATGCGCACGGAGACCGAGTGGGAGCCGATGCCGCACCTCACGTGTTACGGCCACTCCCGTGACGACGTGACCGCGCTCCTCGACCTGTATCGCGAGATCGGCATCGAGAACATCCTCGCCCTCGCCGGCGATCCCGCGTGCCGACGGCCAGCCCGAGGCGAGCGACTACCGGTACGCGATCGAACTCCTCGAAGACGTCGTGGCGGCCGGTTGTTTCGCCGCCGCGGTCGCCGCCCACCCGCAGGTGCACCCACGCTCACCCGACCGCGCCTCGGATCGGCGGTACCTCGCCGACAAGCTGCGTGTCGCCGACTTCGCGATGACGCAGTTCTTCTTCGATGTCGACGAGTACAACCGGATGCGTGACGAGCTGTCGGCGCTCGGCGTCGACAAGCCGATCCTGCCCGGCGTCATGCCGATCACGAACACGAGCCAGGTCAAGCGGATGGCCGACATGAGCGGCGCGCCGCTCCCGGGATGGCTCACGGACCGTCTCGACGCCACCGACGATCCCGCTGAGGTCCGCAAGATCGGCGTCGACGTGGCAACGACGCTGTGTGCCGATCTCCTCGCCGCCGGCGTCCCCGGCCTCCACCTCTACGCGCTCAACCGCCCGGACGCGGTGCTCGCGATCTGTGGCAACCTCGATTTGGCATCCCGCTGAGCGATACTGGACGTTGATGTCCGCCCCGTCCGTCGACCGCACCACCGCGTACACGGGGGGCCTGACGCGGCCGGAGGTCCAGGCGAACATCAGCCGCGTCCCCTACCTGCCGGGCCTCGACGGGATCCGGGCCCTCGCCGTGGTGTCGGTGATGATCTACCACGCCAACAGCGACTGGCTGAAGGGCGGGTTCCTCGGCGTCGAGGTGTTCTTCGTCATCTCCGGCTACCTGATCACGTTGCTGCTGATCTCCGAGAAGGAGCAGACGAACCGCGTCGACATGAAGCACTTCTGGATCAGGCGCGCCCGCCGCCTGCTCCCGGCGCTGTTCGTGATGCTGTTCATGCTGACGATCTGGACGGCGCTGTTCGAGCGGTCGACCCTCGGCAAACTGCGCGGCGACGTGGTGGCCGCGCTCACCTACGGCTCGAACTGGTACCAGGTGTACACGGGCCAGGGCTACAGCGCGGCCAACGACTTCGCCCCGCTCCGCCACCTGTGGAGCCTGGCGGTCGAGGAGCAGTTCTACCTGATCTGGCCGATCGTGATGGCGGTCCTCCTGCGCATGGGCAGCCGCCGCGTCGCCGACCTCAGCCGCTGGCTGTTCGGCATCGCGCTGGCGATCACCATCCTGCTCGCGGTGCTGTACCACCAGGGCCCGATCGGCACACCGGACGTCACGCCCGGCGCCTACTGGCACATCTTCGGCCGCAACATCGCCAAGGCCGACTTCTTGTACCTGTCGACGTTCAGCCGCGCCGGTGGCCTGCTGCTCGGTTCCGCGTTCGCGATGATCTGGCGCCCGCTGGCGCTGATGCGCGGGCCGCTGCGCACCCGCGGTGCGATGCTCGACGGCATCGGCATCGCCGGCCTCGGGACGTTGGCGTTGCTGATGTGGTCGGTCGGATTCGTCGGCTCCCGTGGCGCCGACCCCCTGTTGTTCCGCGGCGGATTCTTCGTGACCGCGATCGCCACCCTGGCCGTGATCGCCGCGGTCACCCATCCGCGGACGCTCACCGGTCGCGCCCTCAGCGTCCCGGTGCTGGTGTGGATCGGGCTGCGCTCGTACGGCCTGTACCTCTATCACTGGCCCGTGTACCAGCTGATGCGCCACATCGCCGGCCGGCACATGAAGTTCCACGAGTTCCTGATCGCGATGGGGATCACGCTCGTCATCACCGAGCTCTCGTACCGCTACATCGAGACCCCGATCCGCAAGGGCGCACTCTCCAAGTCGTGGGCCAAGGTGCGCGACGCGCGCGATCCGGGCCGTCGCAACGCCGTGCTGGCCGGCGCGTTCCTGGGCACGGCGCTCGCCATCTTCGGCGTCACCAGCCTCGCCACCGCCGAGCTGAAGCAGAACGCGGTGCAGCAGTCGCTCGACGCGGGAGCCGAGGCGACGTGCGACGTGATCGTGGACCCGACGTGCGGGACGGCGACGACGATCCCGTCCACGGGCGACCCGGCCGCCGGTTCGACCCCGGGCCTGACGCCCGCTCCGGTCGTCGATCCCTCCGCCTCGACCGTCGCGCCCACGACGCTCGCACCGACGACGACGCTGCCCCCCGAACCGATCCCGCTGCTCGCCCTCGGTGACTCCGTGATGCTCGGTGCCGCCTCCGAGCTCGCCGACATCGGTTTCACGGTGGACGCCAAGGAGAGCCGTCAGTTCTCCTCCGGTGTCGACGTGGTGGAGACGCTGCAGGCCGAGGGCCTGCTCGGCGACGTCGTCGCGGTCCACCTCGGCACGAATGGTCCGATCACGCAGGGCGAGATGGACGACATGATGAACGCGCTCGCCGACGTGCCGCAGGTCATGTTGATCACGACGTCGCTGCCGGACGAGGCGCGCTACGACTACAAGAACGACAACAACGGCCTGATCTTCGACACGGTGGCGACGCACCCGAACGCCACGCTCGTCGACTGGGGCGGGCTGGCCGCGGCGTGTGTCGGTGACTGCTTCTACGCCGACGGGATCCACATGAAATCGACCGGTGCCAAGTACTACGCCGACGTGATCGGCAGTTTCGTGAAGCCCGCTGGGTGACGGGACCACTGGACCGCCTCCGACGGTGCCACGACTCGATGAAGTTGTGACGCGTCGTTCTCACGCGGTTCGGTGATACTGGACGGCCGATGTCGACCGCCGCCCCGCCGCGGGTGATTCCTGTCGCCGAGAGCGACCGCGCCCGGATCAGCCGCGTGCCGTACCTGCCCGGCCTCGACGGGCTGCGGGCGCTGGCCGTCGTCGCGGTCATGGTCTACCACGCCAACAACGCATGGCTCCCCGGCGGCTTCCTCGGTGTCGAGATGTTCTTCGTCATCTCCGGCTACCTGATCACGTTGCTCCTGATCGCCGAACGCGAGCGCAACTATCGGATCTCGCTCGGCCACTTCTGGCTCCGACGGGCGCGCCGGCTCCTCCCCGCGGTGTTCATGATGATGCTGCTCGTCACGCTGTGGACGGCCGTGTTCGAGCGCGACGCGCTCGGCCAGCTCCGCGGCGACGTGCTCGCCGGGTCGTTCTACGTGTCGAACTGGTACCAGATCTGGGTCGGCCTCGGCTACACCGCGTCCGGCGACTTCGCGCCGCTGCGTCACCTGTGGAGCCTCGCGGTGGAGGAGCAGTTCTACCTGTGGTGGCCGATGGTGATGATCCTGTTGCTCGGGCGCTCGGGAACGCGACGCGTGGCCGACGTCAGCCGATGGCTGCTCCTCGCCGCCATCGCCATCACCGTCGTGATCGCGCTCGCCTACCACCACGGCCCGATCGGTACGCCGGCCACCACGCCGGGCGCGTACTGGTCGATCGGGGGACGCTCGATCGCCAAGCTCGACACGCTCTACCTGGGCACGATCACCCGCGCCGGCGGACTGCTCCTCGGTTCGGCGTTTGCGTTGGTCTGGCGGCCCTACGCGGTGATGCGCGGGCCGCTGCGGTCGAAGGGCCGGATCCTCGACGTCGGCGCCGTCCTGTCGTTGCTGGCACTGGCCTGGATGGTCGTGAAGATCCACCTCGTCACCGTCGACGGCGCCACGGCGTCGCTGTTCCGCGGCGGGCTGTTCATCGTCGGCGTGGCGATGCTCGTGTTGATCGCCGCCGTCACCCACGGTGGCACGTACTCGCGCCGCATCCTCGGTATCCGTCCGCTGGTGTGGGTCGGGCTCCGCTCGTACGGGCTCTACCTCTACCACTGGCCGATCTTCATGATCATCCGCGGGGTCGCCGGCAATCCGATGACCGTGCGCCAGTTCGCGATGGGCATGGCTGCCACCGTCTGTCTCACCGAACTGTCGTTCCGCTGGGTGGAGACACCGATCCGCCGGGGCGGTCTGCGCCGGTGGCTGAGCGGACACCGGTCCGTCCTGACGCCGCCGTCACGGGCCCGGCTGGTGTGGGCGACGGCGGCCGTACGTCGGGGTGGCACTGTTCGCCGGCGTGAGCCTGGCGACGGCGCCGCTCAAGCAGAACGAGATCGCCGTGGCGCTCGGTGAGAACGAGCGCTTCACGACCGACCTGCTCGACGTCGACGACGCGCCGGCTGCCGTCACCACGACGACCGAGTTCGTGCGCTCGACCACACGGCCGAGGTTCGTCGACGGCGGTCCGGCACCGACGACCGTCCCCGTCGTCACAGGCCCCGTCGATCCCGCCGGCGCGGGTGTCGCGGGCGCGGCGCCCGTCGACCAGACGGCGACGACGATCGCCGCGCCCGACACGACCGTGCCGGCGACGACAGTGCCCGCGACGACGGCGCCGGTGACGACGGCGCCGGTGACCCAGCTGGGCGTCATCAACGACATGTCGACCGTGACGCCGTTGTCGATCCCGCAAGGGCTGCCCGGCTTCCCGCTCGTCGGGATGGGCGACTCGGTGATGCTCGGGGCGGCCGAGGAACTCGGTGCGCTCGGATTCGTCGTCGATGCCCAGGTGAGCCGGCAGATGAAGAACTACCTGCCCGACATGCAGACGATCAAGGACAACGGGCTGCTCGGGCCGGTCGTCGTCGTGCACCTCGGCACGAACGGTTCGTTCAGCGACGACACGCTGGCGCAGATGATGGCGATCCTCGCCGACGTCCCGGTGGTCGTCGTGCTCACGAGCAAGGCCGATCGGGAGTGGGTGGCGGGCAACAACGCCAAGGTCCGCGCCCTGCCGGCCAGCTCATCCGAACGTCACCGTGCTCGACTGGGAGGTGCTCGGCCCGCAGTGTCCGGGCGACTGCTTCTACGACGACGGCATCCACCTCAACCAGCAGGGCCAGAACTACTACACCAGCCTGATCGGCCAGGTCCTCGGCCTCGCCTGACGCGCTTGGCGCTGACGGCGCATCGGCATACGCTCGGCGGATATGACCACTCCTGTACGCGTCGCTGTCACCGGTGCTGCTGGCCAGATCGGCTACAGCATCCTCTTCCGTATCGCATCGGGCTCGATGCTCGGGCCGGACACGCCGGTCGCGCTGCAACTCCTCGAGATCACGCCGGCGCTCGGTGCGCTCGAAGGCGTCCGCATGGAGCTCGACGACTGTGCGTTCCCGCTGCTGTCGGAGGTCGTCTGCACCGACGACGCCGACACCGCGTTCGGCGACGCCGACATCGCCATCCTCGTCGGTTCGATGCCGCGCAAGGCCGGCATGGAGCGCGCCGATCTGCTCTCGGCGAACGGTGGCATCTTCAAGCCGCAGGGCGAGGCGCTGTCGCGCTCCGCGCAACGTGACGTCAAGGTCCTCGTCGTCGGCAACCCGGCGAACACGAACGCACTCATCGCCATGCGCAATTCGGCCGACCTCGATCCGGGCCGTTTCACCGCGATGACCCGCCTCGATCACAACCGGGCCAAGTCGCAGCTCGCGGCGCGCCTCGGCGTGTCGGTCAACGACATCACCAAGATGACCATCTGGGGCAACCACTCGACGACGCAGTACCCGGATCTGTTCCACTGCGAGGTCAACGGCAAGAACGCGTACGAGCTCGTCGGCGACCACGACTGGTACGACTCGACGTACATCCCCACGGTCGCCAAGCGCGGCGCGGCGATCATCGAGGCGCGCGGGGCGTCGTCGGCAGCGTCGGCGGCATCGGCCGCGGTCGACCATGTCCGTGACTGGGTGCTCGGCACGCCCGAGGGCGACTGGGTGTCGATGTCGATCCCGAGCGACGGCAGCTACGGCGTGCCCGAAGGCATCATCTCGTCGTTCCCCTGCGTCTGCAAGGACGGCAAGTACGAGATCGTGCAGGGCCTCGACATCGACGACTACAGCCGCGCCAAGATCGACGAGACGGCGGCCGAACTCGTCAGCGAACGCGACGCCGTCGACGAGCTCGGCTTGATCTGACACGCACGATGACACGGCGCTCGCGCCGTTACTGCTAAGCATGCCCGATGTACCGGGCTGGACTTCTTCTCGCGGCGCTCGCCCTGACCGTGGCTGCGTGCTCCGGTTCGGACTCCGACGCGACCGCAATCACCGAACCCACCGCGACCGAGCCGGCAGCGACCGAACCGGCCACCACGCAACCGGCGACGACGGAGCCGGCGACGACGCAACCGGCCACGACGACCGCGCCCACCGATACCGAGGCGTCCGCCGACGAAACGACCACGTCGGTCTCCAAGTGCCGCGCGATCGGCGACCTGGCCGACAAGACGAGCGGTGACCTGGCAACAAACCGTTCGCCGCTCGTCGGCAACAACATCACCGCCACCGCCAAGTCGTGCGGTGAACAGGTCACGATCTTCGTGGAAAGCGGGACGGATCCGTCGCAGGCGCCCGCGTGGGCGGTCGGCTACGTCGACGGCCCGGTCACCGACGCCATCACGGGCGAGTCGGTCGACCTCGCCGGCGAGGCGACGCTGCTGTTCCAGATGTCGTCGGCGATGCCGAATGCCGACGGCGAGGGGTACTCGGGCCCGACCGACATCGTGCCGGTCGACGTCGCCCACATCCTCGAGTTGCGGCAGGTCGCCAATGCCGACGGCATGACGTCGTGGGCGATCGGCCTCGACGCCCAGTATCCGTTCACGGCGTTCATTCCCGACGGCCCGGCACGGCTCGTCATCGACATCGAATCCGGAGGCTGATCGATCAGACTCCGATCACGAGGCGACGAGGTTGAGTCCGATCTCGCCGGTGTCGCCGGCAGTGTTCGTCGCCGTGGTGCGCAACTGCAGCGTGTCGCTCGCGATGGTGTATCCGACCTCGCCGGTGAGGACCGCGACGACCGCCGTCTCCAGTTCGGTCTGCTCGGGTCCACATGCCATGCGGGTCAGCGCCAGCGGTCCGAACGTGATGGTGGTGTCGGTGATCTCGACCGGGGCCGAGCCGGTGTTGCAGCCGGCCTCGACGGCGGCGGTGCCGTCGGTGATCGTGATCGACGCCGCCGCACCGATCGGCACGGTGGAGATCCCTTCGTTGGCGAGGAGCCCGTCGACCACCCAACGCGTGCCGACGAGTGGCTGGTCCGGCTCGGCGACCGCCGCATCGAGGAACGTGATCGTCGATCCGTCGGTGGCGGTCACGGTCAGGTCGTCGCCGTCGAGGGCGAGCGTCGGCGAGCCGGAGAAGGTCTCCGACAGCCACGCGTCCTGATCCATCAACGCGGGATCGCACGCCATCTGGGTCGTGGCCAGGACGGGTGTCTGCAGCGTGTCGCCCTCGACCGTGTAGCTCCCGACGAGCGTGTTGCAGCCGGCGTTGATGCTCACGGAGCCGTCCTGGAACGTCAGGCGGATCTCCGAATCCGCCACGAGATCATGGCCGTCGGTGGCGGTCGACACGAACGTCCGGCCGTCGAGGTCGAGGTCGGATGCGGGCACGCTGGCCTCCGATGCTGCGGTTGGGGTGCTGGTGTCGGACGACGTCGCGTCGCTGCCGCACGCACCGAGCACGGCGACGAGCGGGACGGCGAGGAGGATGAGGGATCGTTTCACGATGCTTGGACGCCTTCCCTGCACGAGCAGTTCCCCACGGGGTTGCGAGAGGTGATCATGACACGGCGACGCGGCAGGCGATCTGCATCATCTGGTCGACGCCGGTGCGCAGCTCGTCGTCGCTGATGCGGATCGGCGGCTGGTCGACACCGATCACGTCGCTCACGGTCATGATCGCCAGCGCCTCGATGCGTCGCACCGCGGCCACCGCGTAGAGCATCGCCGCCTCCATCTCCACGCCGAGATGCCCGAGTCGACGCCAGCGGTTGAACGCTTCGGTGTCCGGGTCGTAGAAGACCCCCGACGTGACCACCGAACCGACGTGCACATCGCCTCGTGCGTTGTCGCGGCTCAACGCCGCGGCGCGCTCGGCGAGGACGAACGTCGCGCTGGGCGCGAAGCCGTCCATCTGCGCGTACCGCAACGGCGTCCGGTCGTCGGCCGACGCGGCGATGGCGACCACCGTGTCACCCATCGACATGGTCGGCTGGATGCCACCACACGTCCCCACCCGGACGAGCCGTTCGGCACCGAGCATGCAGAGTTCCTCGAACACGATCCCCGCGCTCGGGCATCCCATCCCGGTCGACTGCACGCTGATCGGGCGGCCCTCGAACGTGCCGGTGAAACCGAGCATCCCCCGTTCGGCGTTCACCTGCCGGAAGCCGGGCTCGAAGAACGTGTCGGCGATGTACTGCGCCCGCAGCGGATCGCCAGGGCAGAGCACGTTCGGCGCGTAGTCGCCGGCATCGGCACGCAGGTGGATCGGCATGGCGCCGAATCTAACGAGCGGTCGCTACTTGAGGAACTTGCTCGTCGTGTTGTCGGCGAGGATCTTGCCGCCGGTCTGGCAGGTGGGGCAGTAGTTCACGGTGTAGCCGGAGTACTCGACGGCGCGGATGGTGTCACCGCACACGTCGCAGGGTTCGCCGGTGCGGGCGTGGACGGCGCTCGGCCGGTCCTTCGACGAGCTCATGTCGGTCCGCGTTCGTTCGTAGGCGAGGCCTTCGGCGATGCACTCCTGCGTGGCCTGCACCACGAGGGCCGCACCGTCCGCCCCGAGCTTGCGGGTGTTGGCGAACGGAGAGATCCGGGCGCGATGGCAGATCTCGTTCGACAGTCGCCGCCCGATGCCCGCGACCATGCGTTGATCGCGCAGGAATCCGTGCACGCGCATCGAGTTGGCGGCGAAACGCTGCGCCAACTCCTCCGCGGTGATGGTCGCCGCTTCCGGACCGAGCTTGTCGAGCGGCGGGCTCGTGAGCATCGTGGCGGTCGTGGTGCACCACACGCCGGCGCGCCGTTCCTTGCCCTGTTCGGTGAGCAGGAGCGCGTCGGAGGCGAGCACGTCGTCGCCGTGCTCGACGGGTTCGAACAGGAACCGCGCCTGACCGCCGCGTGGCTTCACCGACAGCTTCGGGTCCTCGAGCAGCCGGCCGCCCTGCATGAGGTGGACGACGAACGTCGTCTCGCCGAACTCGAGGAGCAGGTACTTGCCGCGCCGCCCCACCTGCTCCAGTCGGTGTCCGTAGGCCTCGTCCGGACGGGGCAGCGCCGTCTTGAGGGCGGTGAAGTTGAACGGCACGAACTTCGCCAGGACGCGCCCACGATGCCGATCGGTCAGCCGTTCGGCGTGCGCCTGGATCTCGGGCATCTCGGGCATCCGTTGGCCGCGTCTCCTACTCGTAGCTCGTTCGATCGCGCACCGAGGCGAACACGGCGTCGAGGGCGCCGAACACGGGCTGCGCCTCGAGGAGCTTCTGCTGGTCACCGAACAGCAGGATCTGCCCGGAGATGAACGCCTCTTGGGCGTTGAGCTCGCCGGTGGCGACGGCGACGGCGGTCGACCACTGCTGCTCCATGCGGACGTCCTCGTCGTCGGCTTCACCGGCGCCGAACGTGGCGTCTCCGTCGCCCACCCGCAGGTGATACGTGACGTCGCCCTCGGGCCCGTCGCGGACGACCTGGGTGACGTTGATCCGATGGTTGGTGGCGAGCTCGCGGAGATGATCGCTGGCGGTGACCTCCGCGGACAGGGCGTCGATCCACGCCAGGCTCAGGTATCGGATCATGGCTCCGTAGTCTGCCCGATGATGGCCCGCTTCGAAGATGCCCGTCATGCCGACGCGGCGATCGAGGAGTGGGTGTTCGCCGCCTGGACCGCCGACGGCGCGACCGGCGTCGTTTCCGGTCACCGCGTCGTCGGGCGTGTCGCGTGGTACTGGGCCGCGCTGGCGCGGGTCGGCCGGCCGCTCCTGCACGTCACCGACTTCCACGTGCCGGTGCGCGCCGATCCGTTCATCGTCAAGGGCGAGGCGTTGTGGGCCGAGCACCACTGCGTCGCCCCGCTCGAACAGTGGTCGATCGGCAACGAGACCTACGCGGCGTCGCTCGACGATGCCGACGAAGCGCTCGGGCGCGCCTACGGCGATCCGACTCCGATCGCGTTCGATCTCGAGTGGTACGCCACCGCGCCACCGACCCGCTCGAACCGCCGGCCGGCCGCGCCGGCTCCGAGTTGGGCTACGAGCAGTACGGAGTCGTCCACGGGACGATCGACGTGCAGGGGGAACCCGCCATCGATCTCGTCGAGGTGCCGGCCCAGCGGTGGCATCGCTGGGTGGCCGGCGCCGACGTGACCGCCGGCCTCGGACCGCTCGCGCTCCCGGTGGCCGTCGCCCACACCGGCGTGCGGGCCCCGTTCGCGTTCCCGGACGGCAGCACCAGCGACCTCGTGCTCACTCCTCGTGGCTGGCACCGACGAGCGAACGGACCGGCGACCCGACCGAAGGCGGACGGGACGTAGCCCGCGAGAGTCGGCTGGCTTCAGACCGGGGGCACCTGCTCGATGGTCTCACCGAACTCGTCGCCGAGCAGCATCGTGTCGTAGGCGTGCTCGGGATCCGCGCGCACCCGCTCGTCGAGGGCGACCGCATCGTCGCCGACGAGGATGCGCCACCGCTCGTCACGCACACCCTGCAGGATCACCGCCGCCGCCTGGGCCGCCGACATCGGAGCATTGTCGCGGAACATCTCGTTGACCGCTTCCATGAGCGCACGGGTCTCGTCGTCGAGTTCGTTGGCGCCGTGGCGCATCGAGCTCTGCACGATCGAGGTGCCGATGTGACCCGGCATCACCACCGACGCCTTGACGTGCGGCGCGTTGACGCGCAGATCGGTGAGGAGCGCCTCGGTGAAACCCTTGACGGCGAACTTGGCCGCCGAGTAGGCGGTGTGCGGGCGGTCGGGGCCGAGGCTCGCCCAGAACCCGTTGACGCTCGAGGTGTTGACGATGTGGCCCTCGTCGGCGGCCACCAGCAGGTCGAGGAACGCCCGGGTGCCGTAGTACACGCCGCCCCAGCACACCTCGAAGCAGCGGTCCCACGACGCCCGCGTGTCGGTGAACAGGCTGCCGCCGCCACTCAGCCCGGCGTTGTTGAAGAGCAGGTGGATGTGGTCGGTCTCGTGCTGCGCGACGACCTCGTCGCGGAAGGCGAGGATCGCCTCCTCGGACGACACGTCGCACAGGTGCGTCGTGACCCGCACGTCGGGGGCCGTCTCGAGGGCCATCGCCCGGGTCTCGTTGAGTTCGTCGGCCGACAGGTCGCACGTCGCCACGTGGCATCCCGCCTCCACCAACTGCAGCACCAACTGCCGGCCCATCCCGCTCGCTCCGCCCGTGACGACGGCGATCTTTCCCTCGAAGCTGTCCATGGGCCGATCTTGGCACAGCACCCGCGGCGGACTCCCACCCACGTTTGCGTCAGGATTTCGGTGCGCTGGACGGCAGAAATCGCGACGCAAACGATGGATCTGAGCGGTGTGGTGGCTCGGGCGAGCGGGGGCTGGATGCGACAATCGGACGATGCGCGACATCCTCGACGAGTACGCGGCCGAGCAACGGCGTCGGCCGTCGTATCCCGACGTGGCCGTCGAGATGGGCCTCGTCGTGGAGGATCGGGCCAGCGGGTTCTGTGGCGACGTCGTCCGCTGGAGCGCCGAAGGGGTGACGCTGCGCGATCGCCACGAGCATCTCCGCCACTTCGGTTGGAAGCCCGGCGGGTTCCGCATCGACGGGCTTCCCGTCACCCTCGTCCGCCCGGCGGTGGCGACCGCCAACGCGCATCGCGTCACCGCCTCGGGGTCGATCGCCGGCGCCGGGGCGCGGGCGAGGACGGCGCAGGCGAGCCGGATCTGGGTGGAGGGCAAGCACGACGCCGAACTCGTCGAGCACGTGTGGGGCGACGACCTCCGCGAACTCGGCATCGTCGTCGAGCCGATGCACGGCGCCGACGACCTCGCCGCGCTGGTCGCCGACTTCGGGCCGGGCCCGCAGCGCCGCCTCGGCGTCCTGCTCGACCACCTCGTCGCCGGATCGAAGGAGACGCGCCTCGCCCAGACCGTGCGGGATCCGAACGTGCTGGTGACCGGCCATCCGTTCGTCGACGTCTGGGCGGGGATCCGGCCGAAGGTGCTCGGCCTCGACGACTGGCCCGACGTGCCCAAGGGTGATGTGCCGTGGAAGGAAGGCGTGTGCGCCGCCCTCGGTGTGCCGTTCGACGGATTCTGGCCCCGGCTGCGCAACCAGGTGAAGACGTTCGCCGACCTCCGACCCGAACTCGTCGGTGCCGTGGAACGCCTCATCGACTTCGTCGGCGAGTAGCAGCCGCCGCGGATTGGGAGGCGGGCCGACCCGGAGGGATAACTTTCACCTCATGGCACAAACGCTGAGCCGCGGCCCGGTTTCGGGCACGGCCACCGGGAAGCGGAAAAAGCGTCCCTTCCTCATCGACCTGTACTCGACGGCCGTCGGCAAGAAGTACGTGATGGCCGTCACCGGCATCATCGGCATCCTGTTCGTGATCGGCCACATGGTCGGCAACTTGAAGGTCTACCTGGGCGTGATCGTCGAGGGCGACGAGCGGGCCTACGACATCGACCTCTACGGCGAGTTCCTGCGCGACATGCTGGTGCCGATCGTGCCGCGCACGTACTTCCTGTGGGGTCTGCGACTGCTGCTCATCGGAGCCCTGCTGCTCCACCTCCACGCGGCGTACTCGTTGACGATCCTCAACCGCAAGGCGCGCCCCGTGAAGTACCAGACGGCGCGTGACTACCAGGTGGCCAACTTCGCCAGCCGCACGATGCGCTGGACCGGCATCATCGTCGTGCTCTTCCTCGCCTTCCACCTCGCCGATCTGACGTGGGGGTTCGCCAACCCCGACTTCGTCCGCGGGGCCGTCTACCGCAACCTCGACGCCTCGCTCTCGCGGCTGCCCGTGGCGATCTTCTACATCCTCGCCAACATCGCCCTCGGCATCCACCTCTTCCACGGCACGTGGTCGCTGTTCCAGTCGCTCGGCTGGAACAACCCGCGCTTCAACCAGTGGCGCCAGGGTCTCGCCGCGGCCGTCGCCACGGTCATCGTGGTCGGCAACGTGTCGATCCCGATCGCCGTGCAGGCCGGGATCATCGACTTCAATCCCGACTCGATCACGTGTTGCGTCGACCAGACGGAGGCCGGCTCATGACCATCACGCTCGATTCGAAGATCCCCGAAGGGCCGATGGCGGAGAAGTGGGACAACTTCATCGCCCACCAGAAGCTCGTCAACCCGGCCAACAAGCGCAAGTTCAAGGTGATCGTCGTCGGCACCGGGCTGGCCGGCGCCTCCGCCGCGGCGACGATGGCCGAACTCGGCTACCAGGTCGAGGCGTTCACGTTCCACGACTCGCCCCGCCGTGCCCACTCGATCGCCGCCCAGGGTGGCATCAACGCGGCGAAGAACTATCAGGGCGACGGCGACAGCATCTACCGGCTGTTCTACGACACGGTGAAGGGCGGCGACTTCCGCGCCCGCGAGGCGAACGTCTACCGGCTCGCCCAGGTGTCGGTCGACATCATCGACCAGATGGTCGCCCAAGGGGTGCCGTTCGCCAGGGAGTACGGCGGTCTGCTCGACAACCGCAGCTTCGGCGGCGCCCAGGTGAGCCGCACGTTCTACGCCAGGGGTCAGACCGGCCAGCAGTTGCTGATCGGCGCCTACCAGCAGCTCGCCCGCCAGATCGGTCTCGGCAACGTCAAGTTGTGGAACCGCATGGAGATGGTCGACGTCGTCAACGTCGACGGTCGCTGCGCCGGCATCGTCTGCCGCGACCTGATGACGGGCGAGTTCTCGTCGCACTCGGCCCACGCCGTCGTGCTCGCCACGGGCGGCTACGGCAACGTGTTCTACCTGTCGACGAACGCCATGAACTGCAACGTCACCGCGGCGTGGCGGGCCCACCGGCGCGGCGCGGCGTTCGCCAACCCGTGCTACACGCAGATCCACCCGACGTGCATCCCGCAATCGGACGACTTCCAGTCCAAGCTCACGCTGATGTCCGAGTCGCTGCGCAACGACGGCCGGATCTGGGTGCCGAAGAACCCCGACGAGTCCCGCAACGCCGCCGACATCCCCGAAGCTGATCGCGACTACTACCTCGAGCGGATCTACCCGAGCTTCGGCAACCTCGCGCCGCGCGACGTGTCGTCGCGCGCCGCCAAGCGGATGGTCGATGCCGGCCTCGGCGTCGGGCCGTTGAAGAACGGCGTGTACCTCGACTTCTCCGAGGCGATGAACCGGCTCGGCAAGGACGTCATCGAGGAGCGCTACGGCAACCTGTTCGAGATGTACCAGCGCATCACCGGCGAGAGCCCGTACGACATGCCGATGCGCATCTACCCGGCGAGCCACTACACGATGGGTGGGCTCTGGGTCGACTACGAGCTGATGACCACGATCCCCGGCCTGTACTGCGCGGGCGAGGCCAACTTCTCCGACCACGGCGCCAACCGCCTCGGCGCGTCGGCGCTGATGCAGGGTCTGTCCGACGGCTACTTCGTCCTGCCGAACACGATCTCCAACTACCTGGCCGGCTGGCTGAACAAGCCGATCCCCGACGCCTCGCACGAGGCGTTCGTCGCCGCCGAGACGGAGGCCCGCGACCGGTTCAAGGGCTACATGGCGATCGGCGGGACGCACGGTCCCGACCACTTCCACCGCGAACTCGGCAAGATCATCTGGGACTACTGCGGGATGGATCGCACGGCGACCGGGCTCGAGAAGGCGCTGTCGGAGATCCCGGCCCTGCACGAGGAGTTCAAGAAGGACCTCAAGGTCACGGGCAGCGACACGAGCGTCAACCAGACACTCGAGAAGGCCGGCCGCGTCGACGACTTCTTCGAACTCGGGATGTTGATGTGCCGCGACGCCCTCAACCGCGAGGAGAGCTGCGGCGGACACTTCCGCTCGGAGTACCAGACGGACGAGAACGAGGCCCTCCGCGACGACGAGAACTTCGCCTACGTGAGCGCGTGGGAATGGACGGGCGATCCGCTCGCCCCGATCGAGAACAAGGAACCGCTGCACTACGAGGTCATCGAACTCGCCACGAGGAGCTACAAGTGACCGCCCTGACGAACCTCACGCTCAAGATCTGGCGCCAGGACGGCCCCGACGAACAGGGCCGGTTCGAGTCGCACCAGATCCCCGAGATCAGCGACGAGGCGTCGTTCCTCGAGTTGCTCGACATCCTCAACGAGCGCCTGATCGAGGAGGGCAAGGATGCGATCGTCTTCGACCACGACTGCCGCGAGGGCATCTGTGGCACGTGCTCGCTGATGATCGACGGTCAGGCCCACGGTCCGCAGCGCGGCACCGCCACGTGCCAGTTGCACATGCGCGTGTTCGCCAGCGGCGACGAGATCGTCGTCGAGCCGTGGCGGGCGCGGGCCTTCCCGATCATCAAGGACCTGATGGTCGACCGCTCGCCGTTCGACCGCATCGTCGAGGCCGGCGGGTACATCACCGCGCCGACCGGTGGGGCGCCCGACGCCAACCTCATCCCGATCCCCAAGCCCGTCGCCGATGCCTCGATGGACGCCGCCGAGTGCATCGGCTGCGGTGCCTGCGTCGCCGCCTGCCCGAACGGCGCCGCCAACCTGTTCACGTCGGCCAAGCTCGTCCATCTCAACGTGCTGCCGCAGGGTCAGGCCGAGCGGTTCAAGCGCACCGAGGCCATGGTCGAGAAGATGGAGGAGTACTTCGGTTCCTGCACGAACCACGGTGAGTGCGAGGCGGCGTGCCCGAAGGAGATCTCGATCGACACGATCGCCATGATGAACGCCGACTACCTGAAATCGAAGTTCAAGAACCGCAAGTCGCTCGCCCGGACCTGATTCGAGACGGCGCGAGCGGCCATGTCGACGCTCGAACTGCGGCACCTGAGCAAGCGGTTCCCCACCGGCGACTGGGCGGTGCGCGACGTCGATCTGGAAGTCGGCGACGGCGAGTTGTTCGTCATCGTCGGACCGTCGGGGTGTGGCAAGTCGACGCTGCTGCGCATGGTCGCCGGCCTGGAGGACGTCACGATGGGCGACGTGCTCCTCGATCACGCCAGCCTCGGCCGCGTCAGGCCGAACGAGCGGAACATCGCCATGGCGTTCCAGCAGTACGCGCTGTACCCGCACATGACCGTTGCCGAGAACATCGGCTTCCCGATGCGTGTCACCCACCTGCACGAGGCAGTGGTGGAACGCCGCATCCAGGAGGTCGCCCGAGCACTGCAGCTCGACGACGTGCTCGACCGCCGGCCGAGCACGCTGTCGGGCGGCCAGCAACAACGCGTCGCGATGGGCAGGGCGATCGTGCGCGACCCGCGGTTGCTGCTGATGGACGAGCCGATGTCGAACCTCGACGCCAAGTTGCGGATCCAGACGCGGCTGGTGATCATGCGGCTGCAGCGCCGGCTCGGTCTGACCACGCTGTACGTCACGCACGATCAGGACGAGGCGATGGCGATGGGTGACCGCGTCGCCGTGATGCGCGACGGTGCGTTCGTGCAGTGCGACGTCCCGATCGAGGTCTACGACCATCCGCAGGACGTGTTCGTCGCCCAGTTCGTCGGCACGCCACCGATGAATCTCGTCGAGGCGGCGGTCGTCGAGTCGGACGACGGCGGCTACGCGCTCCGCGTGGGCCGGCACGAGGTGCCGCTCGCCGACCGCGATGTGGCCCGCCGACCGCGCCTTCGCGACCTCGTCGGCCGCACGGTCGTCCTCGGGTTCCGGGCCGATGGATGCGCCCCTGTCCCCGACGGCCCGTTGCTCGGCAGCGTCGTGTCGAGCGAGGTGGTCGATCTCCGCAAGTTCGTCCACGTCGAACTCGACGCCCATGGCGTGCGCGTCACCGCCCAGGGCGGTGCGGCGGTCGATCCGGCGCCCCGGACGACGATCGTGGTGGCGCTCGACCCCGGCACCCCGGTCAACCGCTGGGAACCGTTCCGGATGAGCGTCGACGTCGAGCGCATCCACCTCTTCGACCTCGCGACCGGCCGCGCCCTCTGACCGATCGTCCGCTGGTCCGTTGCGATGAGCGAACGGCCCACCCCTCGGTCCGTTCGCTCATCGCAACGTGGATGGCGGTCAGGTCGGGGGAGGGTGACGGCGGTGGTGTAGCGGTTCGACGAGCGGTGCGGTGCGGCGGTCATCTCGAGTTCGATCGCCAGTTCGCCGAGGGTGGCGGGCACGACGAAGTCGATCGTGCCGACCTTGACGACGTCGTCGGCCGGCACCGGCCCCCCGAACCGCCAGCGTCGCGATCCGCCGGCCCAGGACGCCACCGCGTCGACCACGGCGAAGTCGACGTCGGTGCGCAGATCGTTGACGAGGTGCACGTCGAGTTCCAGCCGGCTGCCGGGGTTGACCCAATCGGGCGGCGGTTCGGCGACGACGAGCACGGGCGCACACGCCGCGCGGACGATCGCGTAGGCGACCTTCGGCACGCGCTCGTGGTCGAGCACGCTCGACGACACGATCGGCGCCGGGTCGGCCAGGCTCGAGAAGCAGAACCCGCCCGTCGGGCGGTACTTCAGCGTGCGCAGGAGTTCGATCTGCACCTTCAGGACGTGGGCCTGGTAGTACTGCGTCGTCCGCTGCCACTCCTCGAACGTGGCGAACCCGTCGGGTGGGAACAGCCGCTCGAACGTGTCGAGGTCGTAGGCGTTCTCCTGCGCGATCCGCTCCCAGTCGAGGTCGGGCCAGGGGTGGACCGCCAGTTCGTCGTCGATGAACGGAGCGGTCGTCGGCACCGACTCGGCACCGAATTCGCTGACGAAGCGCACCATGCGCGGCAGGCGCTTGGCGAAGCCGGCGAGTTCGCTCGCCTCGCCACGGCGCCAGCCGAACGAGAGATGGCTGTCGGTGCCGTCGAGTTGCGGCAGGTGCGGGACGACGCCGGAATGGGCGGCGGTGGTCCGCGTCGGGTCGGAGCGCTCGAACGACCGCTTCACCCACCGGTCGAGGATCGACTTGTTCCACGACGGCAGTTGCTGCGCGGCCGCGGCGCGCAGCGCAGCGCGCACACCGTCAGCCGCCCTGGCATCGCGTCCGGGACGGATCGACGTGAGCGTGGGATCGTCGTGGGCCGACCACGACACGATCGAGGGATGGTGGCCGAGCGAGTCGACGAGGGCCCGCGCCTGATCGACCGCCTGCGAGCGGACCGACCGGGCATACCGCCACTGCAACGGGAAGTCCTGGAGGAGCAGGACGCCGAGTTCGTCGGCGGCGTCATAGGTGTGTCGATGGGCCACGTGCCCGTGCACGCGCAGGGCGTCGAGGCCGAGATCGATCGCCGACTCGATGTCGTTGCGGGTCGCCGCGGGCTCGACATGGGCCAGGTCGCTGCTCGTCGGGAGCAGGTTGGCCCCCTTCAGGAAGATCCGCTCGCCGTTGATCGAACAGACCCAGTCGTCCCAACTCACCTGGCGCAGTCCCGTGCGCCGTTGCCGACGATCGCTCAACTCACCGTCGACGAGCACCTCGACGGTGACCATCGTCAGCGGCTGTTCCCCGAGTGCCCGCGGCCACCACAGGGCCGGGTCGGCCAGATCGAGGCTCCACTCGAGGTCGTTGTCGCCACTCGCCACGACGTGTGTGGTCTCCGCGTGCGGCACCCCGTCGATCAACGTGCGGATCCCGATCGGTCGCTGCGCGTCGCTGTCGAGCCGGCCGGAGATGCGCAGGTGGGCGCGGCGGGGATCGGCGTCCCGGCAGAGCACCCGCAGCCGATCGATGCGCACCGGCCCGGTGTCGTACAGCCGGACGGGGCGCCACAACCCGCCCGGATTGAACGATCGATCGAACCACTCCGACTGCTGCAGCACGCCGGTGATGTTCCGGCGATTCCGGACGTCGCCCTGCGGCGTGCAGGTGACCTCGATGGCGAGCACGTGCTCGTCGTCGAGACGGCTGAGGTCGGTGATGTCGAAGCTGTGCGGGACGAAGTAGCCCTCGGGGTCGCCCAGGTACGCCCCGTCGAGCCAGACGTCGCCCTGGTACAAGACGCCGTCGAACGTGACCCACCGCCGGCGTCCGTCGGCCGGCGCCGGAGCGTGGAAGTTCGTGCGGTACACGACCGGACCGTTGCTCGACGCGAACTTCGGGTGGTGCTGCCAGTGACCCGGCACGTCGATCTCGCACCACTCCGGTCCGATCGGGTCGAGCCCGATCCCGTTGCGACGGATGTCGTCGTTGGCCTCGGCGGCGACCCACGGCCCGGGAAGTTCCATCGGGGCCGAGCCTAAACGGGTCGGCCGTAGCGATGAGCAGGCGCAGGTGGGGCACGGTAGGTTCGGGACATGGCAGACAAACCGAGCACCACACTTGGCGAACTGCGGGCATCGGGGTGGGTGTCGCGGCCGGTCAAGCAGGAAGTTCGTGAGCACGCGATCGAGAAGGTCGCCGCGGGAGAGGCCCTCTTCGCCGGGGTGTCCGGCTACGAGGACACGGTGATGCCGCAGCTCGAGAACGCCCTGCTCGCCGGGCACGACGTCATCTTCCTGGGCGAACGGGGGCAGGCGAAGACCCGCATGATCCGCTCGCTCACCGGCCTGCTCGACGAGTGGATGCCGATCGTCGCCGGCAGCGAGATCAACGACGATCCGTATCACCCCGTGTCGCGGCACGCTCGCGATCTCGTCGCCGAGCTGGGCGACGACACGCCGATCACCTGGGTCCACCGCGACGACCGCTACGGCGAGAAGCTCGCCACGCCCGACACCTCGATCGCCGACCTGATCGGCGAGGTCGACCCCATCAAGGTGGCCGAGGGCCGCTACCTGTCCGACGAGCTGACGCTGCACTACGGCCTGGTGCCGCGCACGAACCGGGGCATCTTCGCGATCAACGAGCTGCCCGATCTCGCCGAGCGCATCCAGGTCGGCATGCTCAACGTGCTCGAGGAGCGCGACGTGCAGATCCGCGGCTACAAGATCCGCCTGCCGCTCGACGTGATGCTCCTCGCCTCCGCCAACCCCGAGGACTACACCAACCGCGGCCGCATCATCACGCCGCTCAAGGACCGCTTCGGCAGCCAGATCCGCACGCACTATCCGCTCGACGTCGAAACCGAGGTCGAGATCATGCGCCAGGAGGCGGCGCCGCTCGATGTCAGCCTCCCGACCGGTGACATCAAGGTCGTCGTGCCCGACTACCTGACCGACGTGGTCGCCACGTTCAGCCACCTGGCACGGGCGAGCAACCAGGTCAACCAGCGCAGCGGCGTCAGCGTCCGCTTGTCGGTCAGCAACTACGAAGCGCTCGCCGCGAACGCGTTGCGCCGTGGCCTGCGTTCCGGCGAACGATCGATCGTCGCCCGCGTCGACGATCTCGACGCACTCGCCGCCAGTTCGATGGGCAAGATCGAGATCGAATCGCTCGACGAGGGCCGGGACGGGGCGATCATGGAGCACCTCATCAAGGGCGCCGTGCTCACCGTGTTCAAGGACGTCGTGCCCCCGGAGCACACGCGAGCCGTCGTCGACGCGTTCGAGGAGGGCGCCGTCGCGCACACCGGCGAGGGCGTCACGAGCGAGGAGTTGGCCAGGCTCGTCGAACAGGTCGACGCGCTGCGGGCGCCGGTCGCCGCGTTGACGGGCGGCGACGAATCACCCGCCGCCGTCGGCGCGGCCGTCGAGTTCGTCCTCGAGGGCCTGCACCTCAGCAAGCGGCTGAACAAGGATTCGAGCGGCGCCAGCGCCACCTACCGCGGCCGCACCTGATCGACCCGAGCCACTCCTTGCGATGAGCGAGATCCCCGTATGCGGGGACGTCGCTCATCGCTCCACCGGTCAGCGGGCGATCTGGAACGCCTCGGTGACCGCCGTCGGTGCCCGGTCGGCGTCGAGCAGGCCGGCGTCGCCGTCGGGCGCGCCGATCGCCGGCTCGACGAACGCGACGTCGATCGGCAGTCCGTCGGCGAGCGCGTCGTCGACAGCCGCCACCGCGACCTCGACGAGCGCCGCTGCGTCGGAGGCGTCGCCGGTCGGCACGGCGGTGATCGTCAGGGGTGTCGAGCCCGCCCGCTCGGCGATCTCCCGGACGGCACGGCCGATGGCCTCGGCGGCGCGTTCGGCGAACTGATCGGCGCTGCCGCCGTCGGTCGTCGCGGCCTCGCGCTGGTCGCCCAGCAGGCCCGCGAGGTCGACGCCGAGCCGGTCGGTGAGGCCGAGGTAGCGCTCGACGTACTGGAACGTGCCGAGGCTCTCCGGGCGGGCATCGATGGCGGCGACGACCGGTGTGCCGGCGCCGCCGAGGATGCCCCAGGTGTCGCGCCACGGCTGCATCGGCCACGGCTGCTTGATCCCGACGGCCGGCATCGCCGCGAACGGGATCCACGCGTCGACGCGATCGCCGAACCGGTCGGCGGCGCGCTCGACCCAACGCGGCCACCATCTCGTGAACGCGTCGACATCGTCCATCCCGCCCTCGTTGTCGAACCACCGTGGGATGCCGGTCTCGTGCAACGTGACCCACGCCTGGAGTCCCATCGCCTCCACGGCGGTCAGGACGTCGTCGAACCATTCGGCCCAGTTGCCGTCGATCGCGCCGGGCTTCGGTTGCAGGCGGGCCCAGTCGAGCGGGATCCGCAGGGCGGTGAGGCCGAGCCCGGACAGCACCGCGAGATCGTCGGGCCAACGCTCGAAGAACCCGTTGCCAGCTGTCGGCCCGAGGTCGGCGGCGTCGCTGAACCCCAGCGTGGTGGCAGTGGTGAGGCTGGCGCCCCGGTCGAAGGTCACGGCCGTGTCAGGTGAACCGTTCAGATGAACGGCGTACGCGTCCAGAGATCGCCCGCGTCGACGCTGGCCGCGGCCGGCGTGCCGGTGAGCTCGACGACGTTCACCGGGCCCGGGAACCCGCGCAGTTCGACGTCGCCGTACGGCCGGGCGATCACGCCTTCGGGGAGCCGCTCGATCTGCATCGTCGGCATCAGCACCTCCACGCCACGGGCGTAGTCGCACAGACGTGCCGCCATGTTCACCGCCGAGCCGATGTAGTCGTCGCCCTCGAACAGCAGGGCGTGACCGGTGGCCAGGCCGGCACGCACCGTGAGGGGCGCGCACACGTCGGCGGCGCGATGTTCCAGATCGAGCACGAACGTCAGCGCGTCCGCCTGCTGCACGCTGACGACCATGCAGCCGTCACCCAGCCATTTCGCGATCCGCACACCGCGTTCGGAGGCCACGTCGCGAACGATTGCCCGGAACGTGCTGAGCAGCCGTCCGGCCGCGTCGTCGCCGAAGGCGGCGGTGTAGTTCGTGAAGCCGGACAGGTCGACGAAGACGAACGTGCGGGGGACACGCATCCACCCATGTTATTCGGTCGGACCCATCGATGAGGTGAGAGTGATGAGTTGCGCGTTACGCACTACGTTGGACCCATGGCACCGTTTCGTCGGTCGGCTCATCGGCCCGGATTCACCTACTCGAGGTGGGACGGCACGCAGCAGGGCTTCGAGTTCGACGCCGATGCGGCCTTCGACGAACTGACCGACGAGCTGCTGTACCACGGCGATGTCAACGCCGCCCTGCGCCGGATGATGCAGGAGGGGCTGCGCGATCGCAACGGCGAACAGCTGCAGGGACTGCGCGAGCTGCTCGAACAGCTGCGCCAGGAGCGCCGGGACCGGCTCGACCGGCACGACCTCGGCGGCGTGTACGACGAGATCAAGGCGGAGCTCGACGACATCGTCGACGAGGAACGCCACGCCATCGACAACGCCCGCCGTGACGCCCAGAACTCCGGCGACGAACGCCGGGCCCAGAACGCACAGGCTGCGGCCGACGACCGCCACATGCGGCTCGACCTGCTGCCCGACGACCTCGCCGGCAAGGTCCGCGAGCTCGACGCCTACAACTTCGAGTCGGCCGAGGCCAAGCAGCGCTTCGATCAACTGATGGACAAGCTGCGCGAGCAGCTGATGCAGCAGATGGTCGACCAGATGAGCGGCGCGATGCAGAACATGACGCCCGCCGACATGGCCCGCATGAAGGACATGATGGCGGCGCTGAACGAGATGCTCGAGAAGCACCAGCGGGGGGAGGACCCGGGCTTCGAGGAGTTCATGGAGCAGTTCGGCGACTTCTTCCCCGAGAACCCCCAGAACGTCGACGAACTGCTCGAACAGATGGCCCGGCGGATGGCGGCGATGCAGGCGATGATGAACTCGATGACGCCCGAGCAGCGGGCCCAGCTCCAGCAGCTGTCCGACCAACTGCTCGAGGACATGGACCTGCAGTGGCAGATGCAGCAGCTGTCCGGGAACCTGCAGCAGATGTTCCCGCAGATGAACTGGCAGCAGAGCTACGACTTCGACGGGCAGGATCCGATGGGGTTCTCGCAGGCGATGCAGGCGATGCAGGACCTCGGCGACCTCGACCAGCTCGAGAACCTCCTGCGCAACGCGTCGAACCCCGGCGCGCTGGCGGAGGCCGACATGGACCGCGTGCGCGACCTGATGGGTGACGACGCGGCGAGGTCACTGGAACGGCTGGCCGAGCTCACCAAGATGCTCGAACAGGCCGGTCTGATCGAGCAGAAGGAGGGGCGCCTCGAACTGACACCGAAGGGCCTGCGCCGCATCGGCTCCAACGCCCTGCGCGACCTGTTCTCGAAGCTGGCCAAGGACAAGGTCGGCCAGCACGAGACGAGCCAGTTGGGCCAGGGACACGAGCGCACGTACGACACGAAGGCCTACGAGTACGGCGATCCGTTCCAACTCGACCTGAACCGCACGATCCGCAACGCGCTGCGGCGGACGGGCGGTGGCACCCCGGTCCTCCTGCACCCGGACGACTTCGAGATCGAGCGCACGGAACACCACACCCGGTCGGCGACGGTGCTGATGCTCGACCTGTCGTTGTCGATGCCGATGCGCGACAACTTCCTGCCGGCGAAGAAAGTGGCGATGGCGCTGCACAGCCTGATCAGCTCGCAGTTCCCCCGCGACTACCTCGGCATCGTCGGGTTCTCCGAGACCGCACGGGTGCTCACCGCGGCGCAGCTGCCCGAGGTGTCGTGGGACTTCGTCTACGGCACGAACATGCACCACGGGTTCATGCTCGCCCGCCAGCTGCTCGCCCGCGAGTCGGGGACGAAGCAGATCATCATGATCACCGACGGTGAACCGACCGCCCACATCACCGCCGACGGCTACCCGTTCTTCAACTATCCGCCCGTCCGGGAGACGGTCGAGGCCACGCTGCGTGAGGTCGTGCGGTGCACGCGCGAGCAGATCCGCATCAACACGTTCGGCCTCGGCGCCGACGGATCGCTGCGGGCCTTCATCGAGCAGATGACCCAGATCAACCACGGGCGGGCGTTCTTCACGACGCCCGAGAACCTCGGCGACTACGTGCTCGTGGACTTCATGGAGGGCAAGCGGGCCCTCGCTCGGCGGACTCGTCGGGCGAGCTGAGCCCGCCCGCGATCCAGCCTCGGCGCGACACCTTCGCGCGCTGCGCGCGAATCTCGGTATGCACCCCTTGCGCAAGCGCATGTGCTATGGCAGAATGACGTCATTGTAATTACAGCGCTGTCCAGGCCGAGTCCCGATCCGAATCCGTTCGAACCGGGTCACGGCCGCCGAACGAGCGGGTGATTACCTCTCAGTGAATCCGGGCCTGGCAGGAGGTCCTCCATCATGCAGTTCATCACCACGTCGAGCATCACCGTCAGCGCAGTGCCCGTCGAACCCGACGCCGATTGGCACGATCACGCCAACTGCCTCGGGGTCGACCCCGATCTGTTCTTTCCCGAACGCGGCGCATCCACCCGCGAGGCCAAAGAGGTGTGCCGCGGGTGCGAGGTGCGCCACGACTGTCTCGAGTTCGCGCTCCAGAACGGCGAGAAGTTCGGCATCTGGGGCGGATTGTCGGAGCGTGAGCGTCGTCGCATCCGGCGCCAGCGGGCGCAGGTCGCCCGCAGCACCATCGGAGCCTGACCATCGGAGCCTGACCGGCCGACCGGTCGTGGCCGGCGCATCTCGACGTTCTTCCGATTTTCGGCAAGTGAGGGCGACGCGCTATCATAGTGGGTCGATCTCGGGATAGGTTGAGACCATGTTCGGATCCAGCGAAATGGTCATCGTCCTCGTCATCGTGCTCGTGCTCTTCGGCGGCTCTCAGTTGCCGAAGCTCGCCAAGAACCTCGGCAAGGCGCAGAAAGAGTTCAAAGACGGCATGGGCGACGCCGACAAGCCGGCCACGCCGGTAGCGACGGCGTCACCGCAAGTCGACCAGCCGGCACCGCCGCCCGCTCCGCCGGCGCCCCCCACGCCGCCGCCGGCCATCTGACCGCAACCGGTCGCCCTCAGGCGAGGGCGACGAGGGTGTCGGTTTCGTCGCGACGACGCTTCAGGATCCGTCGGCGTTCGCGTTCGCTGCACCCACCCCACACACCGTGCTCGATCCGCTCGTCGAGGGCGTACTCGAGACACCGTGACGACACCGGACAGTCACGGCAGATCTTGCGGGCCCGGTCGACGCCGACCCCATCGCTCGGGAAGAACACCGCCGGCGGATAGAGGCGGCAATTGCCCTCGGCCATCCAGGCGGTCGGCGAATCGGGATCCGGTTCGACCACGCACAGCTCGAGCGGTCGCCCGAACTCGTTCGTGCTCACGGTGCCCCTGCCTTCCGCCTCCGCTGACCGGTCGTCCACCGCAGGATCGTTTCGCCGGGAGCGCAACGTTCGCTTGATCATGAAAGTCCTTCCTGGACACGAGCGCCCCAGCGGCCCGATGGGCTTGCCGGGTGCGGCATGTTCGATGTGGGCGTTCTTCGACGGAGCAGGTTGCGACTGGTCATCATCGTGGTCCGCATTCCGCCTTCATCATGGTGTAGACGTTCCCTGTGCCCATTCGGTTCCCGTTGTAACCAAGATTTCGTGTCGACTGGTCCCGCCAAGGGTTCGAGGTCGTCTTGATATTGACGCTGGAGTGTAACAGATTCGTAACGTTACGTCCAGCAGGCGGTCGGCCGGAGCCCGCCCGGGCCCGCTCGGTGACCGGTAGAGTCCGGAGCCATGACGGACCTGGCCGAGACGCAACCACCGCGAGCGCATGCCCGGATCGTGTACCACGGCCCGGTGGCGCCGCACTGGGAGGTCTACGGCGACTGGGGCGACCGGCAGCTGCTCGACGAGTTCCGCGCCCGTGTGCTCGCCCGTCTCGTGCTGCTGCCCCGTGACGACCCGCAGTTCCGCCGCAACCGTGAGCGCATCGTCCGTGACGCCGAACGTGAGTTGATCACGCTCGAGTGGGATCTCGGCCGCACCGACGACGAGTTCTGACACGTCGGCGCACGAGATGGCCGACGAGCGATTCCTCAGCCGGGAGCTGAGCTGGATCGCGTTCAACGAGCGGGTGCTCGAACTCGCCTCCGAGCCGGGGATCCCGCTGCTCGAGCGGGCGAAGTTCTGCGCCATCACGTCGACGAACCTCGATGAGTTCTTCCAGGTGCGCGTCGCCGGCCTCAAGGACCAGATCGTCGCCGGCATCGACCGGGCATCGATGGACGGGCGCACGCCCACCCAGCAGCTCACGGCCATCGGCGAGTTGATCCCGCGCCTCGTCGAACGACTCGACGCGGCGTTCCTCGATCGGCTCGTGCCCGAACTGCGCGCCGCAGGGATCGACATCGTGTCGTACCAGGACATGACGCTCGACGAACAGCGCTCGCTCGACGTGTTCTACGACGAGCGGGTGTTCCCCGTGCTCACCCCGCTCGCCGTCGATCCCGGCCACCCCTTCCCGTACATCTCCGACCTCGCCCTGTCGCTGGCGGTCACCGTGGCCGATCCGGAGACCGGCGACCGACGGTTCGCCCGGCTCAAGGTGCCCAACGTCTTCCCCCGGCTCGTGCGTATCTCGCCCGGCCGCTACCTGCCCGTCGAGCAGCTGATCGCCGCCCGCCTCGACCGGCTGTTCGTCGGCATGGTCATCGAGGAATGGGCGCCGTTCCGCGTCAGCCGCAACGCCGACCTGACGCTCGAGGAGGAGGAGGCCGACGACCTGCTCGAAGCGGTCGAGATGGAGTTGCGCCGTCGCCGGTTCAAACGAGCCGTCCGCCTCGAGGTCGCCCACGACGTGAGCGAGGACCTGCTCGGGCTGTTGGTGCGCGAGCTCGAGCTCACGCCGGACGACGTGACGTTCCACCGCTCACCGATCGACCTCAGCTTCCTGTGGGAACTGCTCGAGCTCGAGCGCCCCGATCTGAAGGACCCGCCGTGGCCGCCGGTCACCGCCGGTCGCATCGCCGCCGCCGAGGCCGGCAACCGGCCGGTGTTCGACGTCGTGCGCCATCGCGCCCTGCTCGTCCATCATCCCTACGAGAGCTTCTCCACGAGCGTCGAGGCGTTCATCAGCCAGGCCGCCGACGATCCGCGGGTGCAGTCGATCAAGATGACGCTCTACCGCGCCGGTGGCGACAGCGCGATCATCCGCGGCCTGATCCGCGCCGCCGAACGGGGCGTGCAGGTGGCGGTGCTCGTCGAGCTCAAGGCGCGCTTCGACGAGGCGACGAACGTCCAGTGGGCCCGACAGCTCGAACGCGCCGGTGTGCACGTCGTGTACGGCATGGTCGGTCTGAAGACGCACTCGAAGGTCGTGCTCGTCGTCCGTGACGACGGCGACCGGCTCCGTCGTTACTGCCACATCGGTACCGGCAACTACAACTCGAAGACCGCCCGGATCTACGAAGACCTCGGCATCCTCACGTGCGACGCCGAGATCGGTGCGGACGTGGCGCAGTTGTTCAACCACCTCACGGGATACAGCCGCACGGACGAGTACTGCACGCTCCTCGTGGCGCCCCGCGACCTCAAGCGCCAGATCATCGATCTCATCGAGCACGAGTCGTCGTTCGGCTCCGAGGGCTCGATCATCCTGAAGTGCAACGGGATCGCCGACGAGGACGTGATCAACGCGCTCTACGCGGCGAGCAGCGCCGGCACGCGCATCGACATGCTCGTGCGTGGTGTCTGCTGCTTGCGCGCCGGTGTGCCGGGCCTGTCGGAGAACATCCGGGTGCGCAGCGTGCTCGGCCGGTTCCTGGAACACAGCCGGATCTACCGCTTCGCCCACGGCAACGTGCTCGACGAGCAATCCCACAGCACCACGTCCGGCAACGCCGCGGCGGGCGCGACCGGGGCCGAGCGCTCGCGGCCGGATCACCGCCGCGTCGAGGGCGCGATGGCCGACGCGATCCATCTCATCGGCTCGGCCGACCTGATGCCGCGCAACCTGCTCCGTCGCGTGGAGGTGTTGGTGCCGATCATCCACCCGCGGCACACGGCGTGGCTCGACCAGGCGCTCGCCTTCGGGCTCGCCGACGACGTGGTCGGCTGGGAGCTGCGCTGCGACGACCGCTGGGAGCGCGTCGGACCGCGCGACGAGTTCGTGCCACACCCGCAGGAACGCATGTACCGCTGGACGCTCGAACAACAGCTCCAGGGTCGCGTCTGACCGACCCCGCACGACGTCGGCGACGGTGCGGCCCTGACATCGGGCGCAGCGGCACAGTTCCCCGGCGCGATGCCCACTGTTCATCTCTCGTTCACTCCGACCGGGGTGGTGGTTCACCTTCGATCCCTACGGTCGCGCTGTCGATTCGGGAATGGATCCGGACGACATCCGTGAACAACAAATGAACCGACCCCCAAGGAGTCAACGCGTGAACAGTTCCAAGCGCAGAATCTTCGCCGGCGCCATTGCGCTCGCGTTCGTTGCCGCCGCGTGCGGCAGCGACGACAACAGCAGCAGTGGCGACACGACCGCCGCCTCGGCTGCTCCGGCCGCGACCGACGCAGCGACGGCGACCAGTGAGGCGCCGGCGGGCACCGATGCCGCCGTCACGAGCGACGCTCCGGCCGGAACCGACACCGGCGCCGCCGCTCCGTCAGAGCCGGTGTCGGGCACGCTGATCGGCGCCGGCTCGTCGGCACAGCAGGCCGCGATGGCCGGCTGGCAGGCGGGCTTCCAGACGCTGAACCCCGACGCCACGGTCGAGTACGACCCGGTGGGGTCCGGCGGCGGACGCGAGACGTTCCTTGCCGGCGGCTCCGATTTCGCCGGCTCCGACGCGCCGCTCAAGGACGAGGAGTTCACGACATCGGTCGACACCTGCGCCGGCGACCAGGGCGCGATCAACCTGCCCCACTACATCTCGCCGATCGCCGTGGCCTACAACCTCCCCGGCGTCGATGATCTGAACCTGTCGCCCGAGGTGCTCGCGGGCATCTTCACCGGAGCGATCACGACGTGGGACGACGCGGCGATCGCCGCCGACAACCCCGACGCCGATCTCCCGTCGACGGCGGTCAACGCCGTCCACCGTTCGGATGACTCCGGCACCACGCAGAACTTCACCGACTACCTCAGCGCGACGGCTCCGGACGTGTGGACCTACGGCGCCATCCAGACGTGGGACACCGACGGCCCCGGTGGCGGCGAAGGCGCACCGCAGACCTCGGGTGTCATCTCGGCCATCGGCGCCGGCGAGGGTTCGGTCGGCTACGCCGACGCCTCGCAGCTCGGTGATCTCTCCGCCGCCAACATCAAGGTCGGCGAGGAGTGGGTCCCCGTGAGCCCCGAGGCGGCGGCCAAGCTGATCGACGTCTCGGAGCGAGTCCCGGGCCGCAGCGAGTTCGACTTCTCGTACAAGCTCGCCCGTGACACCACCGAGGCCGGCGTCTACCCGCTGGCACTCGTCAGCTACCACATCGTCTGCCTGCAGTACGACGACCAGGCGAAGGTCGACCTCGTGAAGGCCTTCATGACCTACGTCGGCTCGGAGGAGGGCCAGGCGGCGGCCGCCGAGGCCGCCGGCTCGGCCCCGATCTCGGCCGACGTCCAGTCGCAACTCGAAGAAGCGATCAACGAGATCACGGTCGGTTCCTGAGGTCCGCCTCTTGAACCCCTGAGTCCCCCAGCGGTGGGCGGGCCGGATGATCCGGCCCGCCCACTACCGTTCAACGCTCGACCATCACGCCCTCGCCAGGAGACAGCTCGTGACCACAGTTCACCTACCGACGGAGGAACAACCCGTCAGCGGCGAAGCCGCGTCGACCAGTCGACTCGGTGACCGTGTGTTCGGCGGCATCTCCACGGGCGCCGGCATCCTCATCCTCATCACGCTCGCCGCGGTGGCGATCTTCCTGCTCGCCGAGGCCGCCCCGTCGTTCACCAACGCCGACGAGTTCACCGAGTCGTTCACGTCGTACGTCGCCCCCCTCGTCTTCGGCACGATCTGGGCGGCGTTCCTGGCCCTGCTCATCGCCATGCCGTTTGCCGTGGCCGTGGCGCTCTTCATCAGCCACTACGCGCCGCGTCGCATCGCCCGGGTGCTCGGCGACTTCATCGACCTGCTCGCGGCCATCCCGAGCGTGGTCTACGGCATCTGGGGTATCAGCGTGCTGGCGCCGATCCTGGCCCGCAGCGTCTACCCGTGGCTCGAGGACAACCTCGGGTTCATCCCGCTCTTCAAGGGTCCGGCGTCGTCGTCGGGCCGCACGATCATGACCGCGGGGATGGTCCTCGCCGTCATGATCCTGCCGATCATCACCGCCATCTCCCGCGAGGTGTTCCTCCAGACCCCACGGTTGCACGAGGAGGCGTCCCTGGCGCTCGGGGCGACCCGCTGGGAGATGATCCGCCAGGCCGTGCTCCCGTACGGTCGGTCGGGCGTGATCAGCGGGGCGATGCTCGGGCTCGGTCGTGCGCTCGGTGAAACGATGGCGGTCGCCATCATCCTGTCGCCGGCCGACATCATCACGTTCAACGTCATCAGCAACCAGAACCCGAACACGATCGCCGCCAACATCGCCCTCAAGTTCCCGGAGTCGTCCGGGCTCGACGTCAATCGCCTGATCGCCACCGGACTCGTGCTGTTCGTCATCACGTTCGGGGTCAACATCTTCGCTCGCCGGGTCGCCAACTCCGGCTTCTCCGGGAGGGAAGGATGAGCCTCGCCACCGCGGAACGGCCCACGGCGGTCCCGCCGTCACCGAACGGTTCGATGGTCCACGGATCGATCAGCCGAGGCCTGCACATCGGCATCGGCGTCGGTGCGGTCGCCCTGGGAGCGCTCTCCTGGGTGCCCCAGGGAGCACCGAACTGGGCCCGTTGGATCGTGGTCGGCATCGTCGCCTACTGCGCCGGCATCTACACCGCGTCCCGGCGGATCGAGGGCAAGCGCCGCGCCACCGACCGCTTCGTCACCGCCGTCGTCACGTGCGCGTTCATCGTGGTGGCCTTTCCGCTCGTCTCGGTGGTGTGGACGGTCGTGTCGAAGGGCGCCGCCCGGTTCGACACCGAGTTCTTCACCTCCGACATGCGCAGCGTGGTCGGTGAAGGCGGGGGTATCACACACGCCATCGTCGGCACGATCCTCGTCACCGGGCTGGCGGCGATCATGTCGGTGCCGTTGGGCGTGTTCACCGCGATCTATCTCGTCGAGTACGGCGGCAGGAGCCGCCTCGCCAAGGCGATCACGGCGATGGTCGACGTGATGACGGGCATCCCGTCGATCGTCGCCGGCCTGTTCGCCTACGCGCTGTTCGTGCTGGCGTTCGGACCGGGCACCCGCTCCGGCCTGGCCGGTGCGGTGGCGCTCGCCGTCCTGATGACGCCGGTCGTCGTGCGTTCCAGCGAGGAGATGCTGCGCCTGATCCCGAACGAGCTCCGCGAGGCGTCGCTGGCGCTCGGCGTGCCGAAGTGGAAGACCGTCACCAAGGTCGTGATCCCCACGGCGATCTCGGGCATCATCACCGGTGTGACCCTCGCGGTCGCCCGTGTCATCGGCGAGACCGCACCCCTGCTCGTCACGGCCGGCCTCGCCCAGGGGATGAACAAGAACCCGTTCGACGGCCGCATGACGACGCTGCCGGTGTTCATCTACTACCAGTACGTCCAACCCGGCCTTCCCCCCGAGGCCGGGCAGGACCGGGCATGGACGGCAGCACTGGTCCTCATCTTGTTGGTGATCGTGCTGTTCGTCCTTGCCCGCATCCTCTCCACCGTCCTCAAGCCGAAGGGACTGCGCTGACGCCATGTCCGAGATCCGAACGACCTCCACCACCTCCCTCCCGGTGACGTCCGCCGCCCAACCTGCCTACGATGGCACTGCAGTGTCCACGACTGGAGATCGAGCAATGACCGAGCAGACCGAGGCGGTTGCTGTCGTCGGCCGGGCACGCCCGACCGTGTCGGTCGCCGACAACGAGCGCATCATCGTGCGTGACCTCAACATCTACTACGGCGACTTCCTGGCGGTGCAGGGCGTCGACATGGACATCGAGCCGCGTTCGGTCACCGCCCTGATCGGACCGTCCGGCTGCGGCAAGTCGACGTTCCTGCGCTCGCTCAACCGCATGCACGAGGTGATCGAAGGCGCGCACGTGCAGGGATCGGTCCTCCTCCACGGACTCGACCTGTACGGACCCGGCGTCGACCCCGTGGCCGTGCGCCGCAAGGTCGGCATGGTGTTCCAGCGGCCGAACCCGTTCCCGACCATGTCGATCGCCGACAACGTGTTGGCGGGCAAGCGGTTGAACAGCAAGCGGATCAAGAAGGCCGAGGCCGAGGATCTGGTCGAGAAGTCGCTACGCGGGGCCAACCTGTGGAACGAGGTGAAGGATCGTCTCGCCAAGCCGGGTTCGAGCCTGTCGGGCGGACAGCAGCAGCGCCTGTGCATCGCCCGGGCCATCGCCGTGGAGCCGGACGTGTTGTTGATGGACGAGCCGTGCTCGGCGCTCGACCCGATCTCGACGCTCGCCATCGAGTCGTTGATGAACGAACTCAAACAGACGTACACGATCGTGATCGTCACGCACAACATGCAACAGGCCGGACGCGTGTCGGACCGGACGGCGTTCTTCAGCATCGACGGTACGGGCCAGCCCGGGCACGTCATCGAGATGGACGACACGACCACGATCTTCTCCAACCCCAAGGAGCAGGCGACGGTCGACTACGTGACGGGACGGTTCGGCTGATGACCACCGACCTGCGCGCCGGCTACCACGAGCAACTCGACGAGATCCAGACCGGCATCGCCCGCCTGTCCGCCGGGGTCACCGAGCTCGTCCCACGGGTCACCGACATCCTGCTCGAGGGCGATCTCGAGAGCGCCGAGTACGTGATCCTCGGCGACGACGCCTACGACGCGAAGTCGGTCGAGCTCGAGGAGGCGTGCTTCCGGATCATCGCCCTGCAGGCGCCGGTCGCGGTCGACCTGCGCGCCGTCGTGTCGGCGATCAAGATCATCGCCGATGTCGAGCGCTCGGCCGACCTGTGCGTCAACATCTGCAAGGCGGCGCGGCGCATCTACGGCCACCAGCTCGATCCGCACCTGCGGGGCGTGATCCAGAAGATGGGCAACCAGGCCCAGGCCCTCTTCAAGGAGGCGACCGAGGCGTACCTGAACCTCGACGGACCCCGTGCCGCGGCGCTGCGCGACATGGACTCCTACCTCGACGACCTGCATCGCCAGTTCATCCAGGTCATCTTCGAGAGCCACGCGGACGACAACATCGACCTGCAGGTCGCGGTGCAACTCGCCGTGGTGGCCCGCTTCTACGAGCGCATCGGTGATCACGCGGTGAACATGGGCGATCGCACGCAGTACATCGTCAGCGGGTGGGTGCCCAGCAAGCCGTACGCGGAGAGCGACAACGATCCACCCACCGCAGCGCAGTTGTCGCGCCCCGAGTGATGGCGCGACCGTGATCGGTCTGGTGCTCGCCCTGCTGGTCGGCATCGGCATCGGAACGGCGGTGGGACTCGGCGTCGCTCGTCGCCGGGCGGACGCCGCCGAGCCCGCCCGCCCGACCGAGGCGGCGGGCGCTCCGTCGGCCGACACGGTCGCCGTCGCGTCCGGAACGGCTGCGCCGGGACGGTGATCGATCGGGCGCCGAGGTCGCGGGGCTGTTCCGCGACGCGCTGCAGCACCTCGACATCGGCGTGGTCGTGTGCGCACCATCGGGGGCGATCGTGTACCGCAACGATTCCGCCACGATCCTGCGGGGAACGCACATCGGCGTCCTCGTGGAGGAACACATCGAGGCGAACCTGGAGACCGCCCGCCGCGGCGAGCGCACCACCCGTCTCGTCGAGCTGCACGGCCCGCCGCGCACGTGGCTGGCGATCCAGGCCGAGCCGCTCCCCGCCGGCGGCGCCGTCGTCACCACCCAGGACGTGAGCGGACGCATGCGCACCGACGCGATGCGCACCGACTTCGTCACCAACATCTCCCACGAGCTGAAGACCCCGGTCGGTGCGTTGGCGGTGCTCGCCGACGCCATCGACGGCGAGACCGACCTCGAGGTCGTGCATCGGGTGCTGCAACGGATCGTCACGGAGGCGCACCGGGCGGTCAACACGATCGACGACCTGCTGCGGCTCTCGCAGATCGAGTCGGCGCGCACCGACGACGAGGTCGTCGAGCTCGCCGGCGTCGTGCAGTCCGCGATCGGTCGTGGACGCCATGCCGACGGCGGCCGCGGGGTGCAGGTGACGGCGATCGATCCGCCCGAGCCGATCCTGGTGCTCGCCGACGAACGCCAGCTCACCTCGGCGATCGGCAACCTCGTCGAGAATGCCGTGAAGTACAGCAAGGACGGTGGCGTCGTGCAGGTCCGCACCCGGTTGACCGGACCCTGGGTGGAGATCATGGTGGCCGACCAGGGCATCGGGATCCCGGCTCGCGACCTCGACCGGATCTTCGAGCGCTTCTACCGTGTCGACAAGGCGCGCAGCCGCGACACGGGTGGCACCGGCCTCGGCCTGGCCATCGTGCAGCACGTCGCCTCCAATCACGGCGGCGACGTGCAGGTGTCGTCGGAGGAGGGCGAGGGCTCGACGTTCGTGTTCCGCCTGCCGGCGACGCTCGTCGTCCCGGACCGCCTCCCCGACCCGGACGGCAGCGATCCGCAGCCGGTCGATCCGGGACGTACCGGTTCGGAGACGGAGATGTCGGAGTGAGCGAGGCGACGATCTTCGTGGTCGAGGACGAGGCGAGCTTCGTCGAGGCGCTGTCGATCGGGCTGCGGCGTGAGGGCTTCGACGTCGTGGTGGCCGTCGACGGCGCCGAGGCGCTCGAGCGCTTCGATGCCGTGCAGCCCGATCTGGTCCTGCTCGACGTGATGCTGCCGAAGGTCACCGGCCTCGAGGTGTGCCGGCAGTTGCGCAAGCGCACGCAGGTGCCGATCATCATGGTGACGGCGAAGAGCGCCGAGATCGACACGGTCGTCGGCCTCGAGGTCGGTGCCGACGACTACGTCACCAAGCCGTACCGCATTCGAGAGCTGGTGGCGCGCATCCGGGCCGTCCTGCGGCGTGCCGACGCGACGGTGCCGGTGGCGGGGATGAGTCCCGGCACGATCGAGGTGGGCGACGTGCGTCTCGATCCGGACGAACATCGTGCATCGGTGGGTGGCGCCGCCGTCTCGCTGCCGCTCAAGGAGTTCGAACTGCTCCATCTGCTGCTCGCCAACGCCGGCCGGGTGCTGCCCCGCGAGACGCTCATCGACCGCGTGTGGGGCTCCGACTACGTCGGCGACACGAAGACCCTCGACGTGCACGTGAAGCGCCTCCGCTCGAAGATCGAGCCCGACCCCGCCAACCCCACCCGGATCGTCACCATCCGCGGCCTCGGCTACAAGTACGAACGCGTCTGAGCCCGACAACCGGTCTCGTAGTCTCGGGTGGGTGGCAGGGACTGATCGGAGACCGCCGGCGTCGAAGTTCCGCCGGCTCGCGATCACGCACGCCCTGATGATGGGCGGCGATGCGGCGATGGTGGTCGCCCTCGCCGACTCGCTGTTCTTCAACATCGATCTCGACGCGGCGCGGTCGCGGGTGATGCTGTTCCTGGCGTTGAGCTTCGCCCCGTTCCTCGTCATCGCCCCGCTGATCGGGCCGCTGATCGACCGCGTCGCCGGGGGCCGCCGGCTGGTGATCCAACTCGACGCCGCGGCCCGGGTGGTCCTGATGATCCTCATGGCGAGCAACATCGACAACCTCGCCCTGTTCCCGCTCGTGTTCGTCTCGCTCGTGCTGCAGAAGACGTACATCGTGTCGAAGTCGGCACTGGTGCCCTCCACCGTGCGGACCCACGACGAACTCGTCGAAGCGAACTCGAAGCTCGGCCTGATCGCCGGCATCACCGGCGCCGTCGCCGTCGTACCGGCCGGCGCCCTGCTGAAGCTCGCCGGCGCGCCGGCCACGCTCTGGTACGGCGCGATCATCTTCGCCCTCGCGGCGTTCGCCGCCACCCGGCTGCCGCCCGAGGTCGTCGCCGAACACGATGCCGATCAGGAGGAGACGACGCAGCTGACGGCATCGAGCCTGCAGCTCGGCGCGATCGCCATGACCGTGCTGCGCGCCATCGTCGGCTTCACGTTCTTCCACCTCGCGTTCTGGCTGCGCTCGCAGGACCAGGGTGCGGCGTGGTTCGCCGCCGTGGTCGGCGTGGCGGCGCTGGCATCGATGGCGGGCAATGCCATCGCACCCAGGGTGCGGACGCGCCTGAGCGAGGAGTCGATGCTGCGCGTCTGTCTCCTCGTGTCGGCCGCGACCGGACTCGCCGTGGCGGTGCTCGGCGGGCCGATCGGCGCGATCGTCCTCGCCGGCGTCCTGAACCTGGCGGCCGCGCTCGGCCGGCTCAGTTTCGAGAGCATCGTGCAGCGCGACGCCCCGGGTGCCAACCAGGGACGGGCGTTCGCCCGGTTCGAGTCGCGATTCCAGTTGGCGTGGGCGATCGGCGCCTTCCTGGCGGTCGCCATCCAGGTGCCGGGCAGCGTCGGCTTCCTGATCGTCGGGGTCGTCGCCGCGGTGACCGTGCTCTACGTGATCGCCCGGCGCAACGGCCGCGAATTCAGTGGTCGTTCACCCGGGCGAGCCAGAGGCCAGGGGCCTCGATCTCGTTCGGCGTCGGCACGGCCGAAGCCGAGGTGAACAACGGCGCCAGCCCGTTCTCGCCGGCGCGGTCGACGACGCCCTGGACGAACTGCTTCCCGCGGGCCGTCTGCTCCACGCCGAGCCTGATGCCGAGCAGGCGTTCGACGAAGATGTCGTCGGGTGTCGTCTCGGCGCGGCGGCGGCGGGCGGCTTCCGCGATCTGCAACGCGCTGCCTCCGATGATGCGCACGGCGACCGCGTCGACCACCCAGTCGATCACGCCGATGGTGACGGCCACCGCCGTGTCGAGGAGCGGTTCCATGTCGATCTGTTCCTGCGAACGGACCGCCCCGAGCAGGACCTCCGGGTCGCCGAACGCCGCCTGCATCGCCGCCATCGGGTCGGTGCCTGCCACGTCGAACGACGTGAGCTTGTCGGTGATCGCCGACGGATCGGGCCGGAACGCACCGACATGACGCTGCACGAGCGACCGCAGGTGATCGGCGATGTGGGGGATCGAGAACAGCGTCAGCCCGGCGAGCTCGTGGGAGATCACCCACAGCCGCATCTCGTCGAGCTGGATCGACCAGTCGGCCGCGAACTGGTCGATCGTCGAGGGGACGAACACGAGCGAGGGCGTCGCTCGCGGGATCGGCAGGTCGTACACGCCGAACGCGCTGCGGGCGAGATTGCCGACCATCGACCCGACGCTCATGCCGAGCATGGCGGGCGCCATCATCCGGCCGAGGCCGGCCATCATCTGCGCCATCGGATCGTCGTCGGCGGTGGCGGGCAGGTCGTCGGTCGGCCCGAGCGAGGTCGCCAGGTCGGTGAACAGCGGCCGGTACGCCTCGAGGGTCTGCAGCGCCCATTGCTCCGGTGTGGCCACGGACGGTTCGATCGCCGGCACGTCGAGCTGCATCACGTCGCTCACGTGGAGGCGGGCGATGTCGGCGAGCTCGGCGTACTTGATGCGCACGCTCGGGTCGACGTTCGGCGGGGTGGCCGCGCCCGACGAACCGGGAAGCATGCTGCCTCCGGAGGCCGACAGCAGGGCGAACTGGCGGGCCGCATCCCAGTTGAGCGGGCCCTGGCCGGACAGCGCTTTGGCGAGGTCGCCGAACATCGGCAGCCCGGCGAACGGGTTGCCGGCGAACGGGTTGATGGCATCGTCCGGATCGTCGTCATCGGCCACGAGGTCGATGCTACGGGACGTAATGATTGTCCCGGCCTCACGGCGGGTCTTGTTGCGGTGATCGGGGTCGGCCGAGAGTCGCCTCGTCGCCGGCGCTTCCCCGACTCATGGGGGTGGGCTCTAACGTGCTGCCATGGCTCCCGAGCGACTTGCCCGTGTCGCGTTGACGGGTGCGGCGAGCCCACTCGGTGAGCGGGTGGTGCGGCGGCTCGGCGAGACCGGAGCGCAGGTCGAACTGCTCGACCTCGACGAGTTGACCGTCGGCGGGCATCTCGGCGAGATCGCCGCCGTCGACGTGATCGTCGACCTCGGCAGCAGCGATTACGACTCGCGTGCGGCGCAGCGGGAGAGCACCACGTGGTTCACCGCGGCCACGCTGGCCGCGGCCGACGCCGCGCACGCCGACCACGTGGTGTTCGTGTCGTCGGCGATGGTGTACGGGGCGTCGTCGAACAACGCCGTGCCGCTCACCGAGGAAGCCGTACTGCGACCCGACGTCGAGTTCGTGTTCGCCCGCCAGCTCGCCTCGGCGGAGGAACTCGTCGAGCAGTGGCGTCTGGCCCGAGCGGGCCGCTCGACCACCGTGCTCCGGCCGGCGATCGCGGTGGCGAGCGACGGCAGCTCGCGACTCGCCACGGCGTACGTGTCCGGCCTCGGCCGGCGGCTGGCCGAGGACGACCCGCCGTCGCAGTTCCTGCATCTCGACGACCTGGCGGCGGCGATCGCCACGGCGGTCGAGCAGCGACTCGACGGCGTGTTCAACGTCGCGCCCGACGGCTGGGTCCAGGGCGAGCGGGTGCGCGCCCTGTCGGGCGAGCGCCCCCGACTTCCGTTGCCGGAACGGGCCGCGGAGCTCGTCAGCCGACTGCGCTGGCGGTTCCAACGCGGGCCGATCCCGCCCGGGCTCCGCTCGTACACCCTCGAGTCGTGGGTCGTCGCCAACGGCCGGCTGCGCAGCAGCGGGTGGGCGCCCACCGTGACGAACGAGCAGGCGTACGTCGAGAGCACCGAGTCGAAGTGGTGGACGATGATCTCGCCGAAGCGGCGCCAGGAACTGACCCTCGGTGCCGGCGTGGTCGGTGCGTTGTCGGCGATCCTCGTCGCCGTGCTGCTCGGACGGCGGAGCTACCGCCGCCGTCGGTCGCCCCGCGGTTCGTGACGTTCAGTCGTCGGGACGGCCGGCGACCTCGACGACGTGTCCGTCGTCGACGTACGCGACGAGCGCTCCGGAGAGGTCGACCACGATCGCGCCGTCGGGCATCCCCGCCATCGCCACCTGGGCCCACCTGCAGCGATAGGTCACGTCGTCGGTCTGGACGATCACCCGTTGTCTCGCGGTGGGGGCTCGCTCGGCGACCCGCGGCCGATGGCCCGTGAACACCGGTGCCGATGCGATCTCGTTGGGGATCGCCACGAGGCTGGCGAGGAGCAGGGTGGGCGCCGCGACCCGCACCGCGGGGGATTCGGGACGGACGATGGCGACCGGAGTGGTGACGACGAAGGCCGGCAACGTCGTGGCGGTCATGCTCGAGGTGTGACTCATCGGTCGTGGCGTGGTGGCGACCACCAGCACGGCGATCATGACCACCACCATCGTGCCGGTCGAGGCGACCATCACCAGGCCGTGACCGCGCCGGGGCGCGAGCGACGCGTCGGAGGCCCGGGGTCCCATCTCGGAGGGGTGCCGCCACGTCCGTTCGTGCGGGGGGAGCGGGCCGGGTTCCACGAGTTCAGCATCGTAGTTCGGCCGTCGGGCCGGCGGTCCGCGGGCACCGGTGACGACCGGCGCTGCCGCCGTCGGTCGCTCGCCGCGTGATCGTCCACGGATCATCGGTACCATCGCACGGGTGAGTGGCCGCATCGAGACGAAGTCCGAGCACGACTGGCTCGTGCTCGGTCCCGACGAACTGGCGGTCGGAACGGCCTACGACTGGGCGATCCGGCCCGACTGCGGCGCGGTGGTGGTGTTCAGCGGCACGGTCCGCGACCACGCCGACGGCCGCGAGGGCGTCGACCATCTCACGTACGAGGCCTACGAGGACAAGGTGCTGGAGCGCTTCGCCGAGATCTGTGCCGAGACGCGCCGCCGGTGGCCCGCCACCGGACGGGTCGTGATGTGGCACCGCACCGGCCGCCTCGTCGTCGGCGAATCGTCGGTCGTCACGGTCGTGTCGGCACCGCATCGCGCCGAGGCGTTCGAGGCGGCCCGGTTCACGATCGACGCGCTCAAGGAGTCGGCCCCGATCTGGAAGCACGAGGTGTGGGCCGACGGTGCCGACTGGGGCACCGGTGCGAGCGACATCAGCGAGCCGAGCGAAATCTCCGGGGCGAACGACACCGCCGGCACGCACGGCCAACGGGTCGGCGGGGCCTGAGTGAATGCCGGCATCGTCATCCTGGTCGCCGTGGCGCTGGCCGCGCTGGTGCTGATCGTCGCCGCCTACCTGCGCCGGCGGACGCCCGACGACCATGTCGACTCGTTCCGGCGCCAGATCGACGCGCTGTCGCCGCAGGCCCGGCGTCCCACGATCGGCAAGATGAACCCACCGGAACCATCACCGGCGGACGATGATGGTGACGATGCCCCGTGACGCCCGTTTTTCGATGACCGCTGCGCCACGGGGAGGGCACCATGGCGCGTGACCTCGCCATCGACCTCGGCACCGCCAACACCCTGGTGTACATGAAGGGTCGCGGCATCGTGCTCAACGAGCCCTCGGTCATCGCGCTGAACCGCCAGACCGGCGAGGTGCTCGCCACCGGCCGCGAGGCCTGGCAGATGATCGGTCGCACACCCGGCTACATCGTGGCGGTCCGCCCGTTGCGGGGCGGCGCGATCACCGACTTCGAGATCACCGAGCGGATGATCCGCCTCCTGCTGCAACGCGTCGGCGTCAGCCGTTTCACCAGACCGAAGGTCGTCATCTGCGTGCCGTCGGCCATCACCGAGGTCGAACGGCGAGCCGTCACCGACGCCGCCCGTCGCGCCGGTGCCGCCGACGCCAACCTGATCGAACAGCCGATGGCCGCGGCGATCGGTGCCGATCTCCCGATCGACGAGCCCGTGGGCAACATGGTCATCGACATCGGCGGCGGCACGAGCGAGACGGCCGTGATCAGCCTCGGCGGCATCGTCGCCCTCGAAGCGGTGCGCGTCGGATCGTTCGACATCGACGCGGCGATCCAGAACTACGTCCGTCGCGAGCACGGGATCGCGATCGGCGAGCGAACGGCCGAGGAGATCAAGGTCGCCATCGGATCGGCCGACCCGACGCACGACGAGAACCAGGCCGAGGTGCGCGGACGCGACCTCATGTCGGGCCTGCCGAAGACGGTGCTGCTGACGCCGGAGGAGGTGCGGTTCGCCATCGAGGACGTCATCTCCTCGATCGTGGCGTCCGTGATCCGCTGCCTGTCGAAGGCGCCGCCGGAACTGTCGCAGGACTTCCTCGTGCGCGGGATGTACCTCGTGGGCGGCGGTGGGCTGCTGCGCGGCCTCGCCGAGCGCATCGAGCGCGAGACCGAGGTGCCGGTGCGCATGTCGAACGTGCCGCTCGAGGCCGTCGTGCTCGGCGCCGGCCACGTGATCGAGCACTACGAGGCGCTGAAGGGCATGTTCATGGGAGCGCGGCGCTGACGTTCGAGCCGCTGTCCACGGATCTGGCGGCGGAACTCCGAGCGGGTTTCGATCGCATCCGGGCCGAGCTCGAGCTGCCCGGCGACTTCCCGGCCGCCGTGTTGACCGAAGCCGATCGAGCCGCCGATGCGGTGCTGGCGGATCTCTTCGCGCCGGTCGACGGTGCTCGGCCGATCGATCGTCGCGACGTCGAGTTCGTCACGCTCGACCCGATCACGAGCACCGACCTCGACCAGGCGTTCTTCATCGAGATGGATGCCGACGACGTCGTGCTGTCGTACGCCATCGCCGATGTGGCCCGTTTCGTCGAACCCGGCGGTGCCATCGATCAGGAGGCCTGGCGGCGCGGTGTCACCGTCTACCTCCCCGACGGCCGGGCGCCGTTGTACCCGCGGCGGCTCTGCGACGATGCGGCGAGCCTGCTGCCCGACGTCGAGCGCCCGGCGATCGTGTTCCGGGTGCGCGTCCGTCCCGACGGTGCCGTGCACCTCGACGCCGTCGAGCGTTCGGTGATCCGCAGCCGGGCGAAGTTGGCGTACGTGTCGGTGACCCTCGCGGATCTCCCGCCGGATTTCCCCGAGCTGGCGCGCCGCATCGAACTGGCGGAGGCCGGCCGCGGTGCCGATCGCATCGAAGCGCCGGAGCAGGAGGTGCTGCGGCGTGAGTCGGGGTTCATGCTCCGCTTCCGGCCGCGATCGGAGATCGAACGACAGAGCGCGGCGCTGTCGTTGGCGACCAACATGGCGGTGGCCGACCGGTTGCTCGCGGCGCGCACCGGACTGTTCCGGACGATGCAAGGTGTCGACGACGCACAACTGCGCCGCCTGCATCACATCGCCCGTGCCTTCGGTCTCGACTGGCGACCCCGGCTCCCGCTCCGCGACTACATCCGCACGCTGCCGCTCGACGACCCGCGCACCGGCGCGTTCCAGCTCGCCGTGCGCCGCGCCGGCGGGAGTGCGCGTTACGAGCCGTACCGCGAGGGTCTCGTGCCGTGGCACGCGGCGGTCGCCGCCACCTACTGCCACGCCACCGCACCGCTGCGCCGCCTCGGTGATCGTTACGTCATCGAGGCCGCGCTCGCGCTGGCGGCCGGACGCCCGGTGCCGCAACCGCTGGTCGACGCCTTCCAACTGCTGCCGGCCGCCATCGCCCGCGGCGACATCCTCGCCAAGCGGGCCGACCGGATGGCGCTCGATCTCGCCGAGGCGGTCGTGCTCCACGGTCGCGAGGGCGAAGTGTTCGATGCCGTCGTCACCGACGAGGACCAGCGCGGCGTGCAGTTCCAGATCGCCGAACCGGCGACCGTCGCCCGCGTCGCGGCCCATCGCGTCGACCCCGGCGACCCGATCCGGGTGCGCCTGTTGAACGCCGACCCGGTCACCCGCACCGTCGCCTTCACCCGCGTCGGCTGACCCTGCCTTTTCGGACCCGGTCCGAAAAGGCAGGGTCAGGCGGGGACGAAGCGGGTGACTTCGCCGTTGTTCGAGGTGGCGTAGAGGGCACCGTCGGCGCCGGCCGAGATCGCGCTGAGACCGGCGAGGTTGCCGATCGTGACGACCCGGGGCTCCCCGCCCTGCGCCGATGCCCCCGGTATGGACGAGGGGTCGAGGGCGAGGATGTCGCCGGTGCAGTAGTCGCCGAACACGTACCAACCCGCCAGGCCACCGATCGCGTCGGGGGACGCAACGGCCCCGCCGCTCACCGAGCACCCGCCGGCATCGTGGGAGTAGACGTAGACCGGGGCCACGGCGCCGTCGGCGACCTGATCGGCGTTGTAGGGCGTGTCGCCCTCCAGCGCGCTCCACCCGAAGTTCGAGCCCTTGCCGGCGTCGACACCGCCGGTGGCGGCGACGTGGTCGATCTCCTCGAACGCGTTCTGACCGACATCGGCGATCCACAGATCGCCGGTCGACCGGGTCGAACGAGAACCGCCACGGATTGCGCAGGCCGTACGACCAGATCGTCGGGTCGGCGCCGTCGGTACCGACGAACGGGTTGTCCGCCGGGGTGGTGAACGGCGCTCCGTCGGCCGCGGCCGGATCGATGCGCAGGATCTTGCCGAGCCGGGTGGACAGATTCAGCGCGTTGCGGTTGGGGTCGCCCCCGGCGCCGCCGTCACCGAGCCCGATGTACAGCAGGCCGTCCGGGCCGAACCGGAGCTGGCCGCCGTTGTGGTTGTCGTAGGGCTGATCGACGGTCAGCACCTCGCGATACGACGCCGGATCGAACACGCCCGACGCGGGGTCGATCGCGTACTCGGCGACGACGGTGTCACCCTGCGTGTTGGTGAAGTCGACGTACGCCAGATCGAGGGTCGGGTGGAACGCCAGGCCCAACAGACCCTGTTCGTTGCCGGCCGACGTGATCCGATCCGTGACGTCGAGCACCACCGCGGTCGACGTGCCGTCGGTGGCCGTGACCGTCCCGGGCTGTTCGATCACGAACACCCGGTCGTCATCGGGTCGGAAGGCGACGTCGACGGGCCGCGCGAACGTGCCGATCGGTTGGAGGCCGACGGCTGGCTCGACGAGGGGGGCGGCGGGGGTGGGCGCAGTGGTGGGTGCCGCGGTGGTCGGCGTGACGGTGGTCGGTTCGCCCGTGGAGGGAGCCCCGGTCGCCGGTGTGCCGGTGTCGGCAGGCACGCTCGTGTCGCCCGCCGGAACGGTCGTGACGGCGTCGCTCGGCGGGACGGTCTCGAACGTCTCGGCGGGAGCGACCTGGTCGCTGCCGCTGCTCGAACAACCGACGGCGGCCAGCGCCAGCCCGGCCGCGACGGACAGGCGCGTGATGCCGGGGAGCCATGGTCGCAGCGACCGCATCACTGCTGGCCGACCCGGGCGAGACCCTCCTGGACGACGCTCACCGCCAGCCGGCCGTCCGCGGTGTAGATCGAGCCGCCGGCCAGCCCGCGTGACGATGCCGTCGACAGGGCCAGCTGGTCGTACAGCAGCCATTCGTCGGCCCGGAACGGTCGGTGGAACCACATCGCGTGATCGAGGCTCGCCATCTGCATGCCCGGGCTTTCCCAGGACAGCCCGAACGGAAGCACGGTCGTGTCGAGCAACGTCATGTCGCTGGCGTAGGTGACGATGCAGGCATGGAGCACGGGATCGTCCGGGAGCTGCCCGTCGGCGCGGAGCCAGACGTGCTGTGAGGTCGACGGCTTGCCCTTGCGACTGATCGGATCGCCGTCGACGTACCGCAGATCGATCGGTCGCGGCCGGTGATAGAGCTCACCGAGCTGGTCGGCGTACGGGGCCATGCGCGTCTGGAAGTCGGCGAGGTCTTCGGGGCGACCCATCCCCTCGGGCATCGCCAGCTGATGGTCAGGACCGGGCTCGTGCTCGTGGAAGCTGGCCTGGAGGTTGAAGATCGCCCGCCCGTGCTGGATGGCCACGACACGGCGGGTCGAGAAGCTGCGCCCGTCGCGGATGCGGTCGACCTCGTACAGGATCGGCAGCGTGGGGTCGCCCGGGCGCAGGAAGTAGGCGTGGAGGGAGTGCACCAGGCGGGAGTGTTCGGCGATCGTGCGGGCCGCGGCCACGAGTGCCTGCCCGGCCACCTGGCCGCCGAACACGCGTTGGCGGTTCTCGTCGGGAGAGATCCCCCGGAAGAGGTTGACCTCGATCGGTTCGAGATCGAGCAGCGCCACCAGGTCGTCGAGCGCCTGCTGCGACGCCATCGGTGCCGAGGAAGATGACGGTGCGGGAGGAGGATCGTCGTTCATGGCGTTGCCATAGTGCCACGACCATCGTGCAAGAGCTGCCGATCGGTGCCCCGACGCGTCGAATCCGTACAGTGACGCCCATGACGTTGCTCGACCTGACGCCCGACCAGCTGTTGCACACGACGCGTGCCGTGCGCAAGCGGCTCGATTTCACGAAGCCGGTCGACGACGACGTGATCCGCGAGTGCGTGCAGGCGGCGATGCAGGCCCCGTCGGGCTCGAACAACATGACGATGCGCTTCCTCGTCGTCAAGGACGCCGCCAAGCGCGCCGCGATCGGCGACATCTACCGCCAGTGCTTCGACATCTACAAGACGCTGCCCGGTGTGTACGCGGGCTCGATCGCCAAGGAGACCGACGTCGAGCAGGCCCAACAGGACCGCGTCGTCGATTCGGCGCTGTACCTGGCCGATCACATGGGTGACGCGCCGGCACTCGTCATCGCCTGCACGGCCGGTCGGCTCGACGCCGTCCCGTCGATGATGGCCGTGTCGTCGATGGGCAACGTCCTGCCGGGCATGTGGAGCTTCATGCTGGCGGCGCGTGCCCGTGGGCTCGGCACGGCGTGGACGACCGTCGGGCTGATGATGGAACAGGCGATCGCCGACGTCGTCGGCATCCCGTTCGCCGAGGTCCAGCAGGCCTGCCTGACGCCGCTGGCGTACACGATCGGCACCGACTTCAAGCCGGCGCGGCGCCCGGAACCCGACACGATCATCCACTGGGACACCTGGTGATTCCGGGGACCCCCGCGCGCCACGACGCTCCGTTCGTCCGGACCCGTCCCCGAACGAACCGAGCCACGTGCTGACCGCCGAACGGCGCGCGTTGGCACTGCGCACCAAGGGCTTCATGCCGCCCGACGAGGGCGATGCCTTGTGGGACGCCGCCGTCGCCGCGGCGCGAGCGGTGCCGGGCCGGCCGATGCTCGAGGTCGGGTCGTACTGCGGTCGCTCGACGATCTGGCTGGGCGACGCCGCCGAGCAGACGGGCACCGTCGTGTTCGCCGTCGACCACCATCGCGGCTCGGAGGAGAATCAGGCGGGCTGGGACCATCACGACCGCGAGGTCGTCGACCCGCGCATCGACAAGATGGACACCCTGCCGTTCTTCCGCGCCGCGATCCACGATGCGGGGCTCGAAGCGTCGGTGCTGGCGATCGTGGGCCGCTCGCCGACCGTGGCCGCCAGCTGGACCACGCCGTTGTCGTTCCTGTTCATCGACGGTGGACACGGCGAGGAACCGGCACGGCTCGACTACGAGGGATGGACACCCCATGTCGCCGTCGGTGGCACGTTGGCCATCCACGACGTGTTCCCCGACCCGGCCGACGGCGGCCGTCCGCCGTACGAGCAGATCTTCGTGCCGGCGCTGGAGTCGGGGCGGTTCGAACTCCGGTCGGCGACCGGATCGCTGCGCGTGCTGCACCGGGTCGACTGACGGTCGCCCGATCGGGTCGCGCCGCGCGGGAGTGCCGGTCAGCGGGCCTCGGCGAGGGCGAACTCGTTGCGCAGATCCTCGCGGGCCGCGACGATCATGCTGCGCACCTTCGACCGCAGCGTGTCGAGGTCGGCGACCGTCATGCCCTCGGTGTCGACCGGCTCGAGGACACGCACCTCGGCCTTGGCGTAGCCGAGCCGCCAGTCGTGCTTGCGCAGCGCGTCGCGGGTGCCCCACACGGCGAGCGGCAGGATCGGTACCTGGGCGTCGATCGCCAGCTTGAACGCGCCGGCGTGGAACTCGCGCAGCTCGCCGGTCTTCGACCGCGTGCCCTCCGGGAAGATCATCACCGACACCTTCGAGTCGAGACGTTCCCGCGAGGCCACGAGGGCCGCCGACCGGGACCCGGAGTCACCGCGGGTGAGGGGGATGTCGCGGGCCAGGCGCATCATCCATCCCACGAGCGGGATGCGCAGCATCTCGACCTTCGACATCCACTTCATCTCCGTCGGGAGATGCGAGATCAGGAGGATGTCGACGAAGCTCTCGTGGTTCGACACGACGACGTACGGGCGACGCATGTCGGCGGGCAGTTCACCCGACGTCCGGAACGTCCACAGCGGGGTGAGCTTCTGGTGCACCACCGTGAGCTTGCGGAAGAGATAGCCCGCGGCGTAGGCACCGCGGTCGAACGGCATCGTGACGAGCCGGGTGATCGCCACCATCGGCGTCCACACGAGGACGATGATGCCGAGGGCGAACCAGCTCCAGACCGAAAAGACCGTACGGGCGACCGTCGAGCGCATGGACCAGCGAGCCTACTCCGCGGCGTCGCGTGCTCAGATCCGACGGGCCGGCCCGGGCGTCACACGACGGCGGTGCCGGGGGGTGGTGGTACCACGAGCGGTTCCGAGTCGGGCACGGCGACGGTGTCGGTCTCGACGACCTGCTCGGCCACCAGCCGCTTGATGATCCCCAACATGGCGATCCCCAGCAGGATGAACAGCACGCCGAGCCCCATCACCAGCACGGCGACGCCGAACGCCAGGACCGACGTGAACAGCGAGGCACGCAGGAACGACGACGTCATCACGGTGTCGCGTCGAGGGTCGTCCTGCTCGAGCTGGGCGTACGTCTGCCCATCGGCGATCTCGGACGCATGCTTCTTGATGACCTCGGCTTGGGCGTACGCGGTCAGGGGTCCGCCGACGTCCTTGCCGGCGAAATTGTCGGCATCGTCCGACACGACGATCTTCTCGTCGGCCAACTGTTGGTGCACCTGGTAGTACGTCACGGCTCCGGCGACGATCATGACGGCGCCGGCGACGATCATGATGATGGCGACGATCTTCGGGAACTTGCTCACGGGTGAACCTCCTGCGGTCGGCGGTTCGTCAACCGTACTCCGACGCGCCGCAGCGGTTGTGGGACTCGACCGGACGCCGAGCCGATCGACTCAGTCGTGCTGCGGCGCGAACAGGTCGGACGCCTGCGTCGTCTGCGTGATGCCGTCGACCGCCAGGAGCACGGCGGCGGCGGTGTACGACGTGTGCTCGTCGGGCGGGAACAGCTCGCCCGTCGGGTGCACGACACCGGTCCAGTACGCACCGTCGGCACGGCGGTGGTGCCGTGTCCAGCGCAGCAGATCGGTCGCCGTCGACAGGTCGCCGATCGTGGCGAAGGCCAGCGCGCACTCCGCGGTCTCCGACGCGGTCACCCACGGCTCGTCGCTGACGCACCGGATCCCCAGCCCCTCCATGGCGAACGTGTCCCAGCCTTCGGCGAGGCGGGCCTTGGCCTCCTCGCCGACGAGCGCACCCGTGAGGACCGGGTAGTACCAGTCCATCGCCCAGCGTGTCTTCGGTTCGAACGCGGTGAGGTCGGTGCGGATCACCTCGGTCATGCAGTCGGCGGCGGCGATCCACGCCGGCCGCGGCGTCCCGAGCACGGCCCCGAACGCGGCGCCGCAGCGCAACGAGTGCTGGATGCTCGCGGTGCCGGTCAGCAGGGCGTAGTCCCACGGCTGCGCATCGATCTCGACCGCCCACAGCGGCAGGCCGTCGGGGCGGCGCATCGAGAGCACGAACTCGAGCGCCCGTTCGACGGTCGGCCACAGGGCCTCGGCGAACGCTCGGTTCCACGTGCTGCGGTAGTGGTGGTAGGCGCCGGCGGCGATGTACGCACACACGTTGGTGTCGATCTTGTCGTCCTCGGTCGATCCGTCGTTGCCGTAGTAGGCGTACCAGCCGCCGAGCGGGAGCTGCGTGTCGACGAGCCACTCGTAGGCCCGCTGGGCCTCGGCGTGATGGCCCGCGACGTCGAGTGCCATCGCCGACTCGACGTGGTTCCAGGGGTCGCAGTGCCCGCCCTCGAACCAGGGGATCATCCCCGAGGGCAGCTGCAGCGACGCGAGATGCGCCGCCGTGCGGTGGACCTCGTCGGCCGAGACCACCCCGTCGAGTTCGGGCAGTTCGTTCACGCGTCGACCGGATGCTTGACGCCGTAGAAGACGATGCTCTTGCCGATCGCCGGCGACAGGACGCGGTCGGCGATCCGCGTGGACGTGGGCTGCTTCATGATGTCCCACTCCAGGAACTCGCGGTACTTGACCACCAGCGGGTGCTCGTCGTTGCGCGGGCCGACGGCGCACTTCAGCCACCAGTACGGCGAGTGCAGCGCATGGGCGCGGTGATGGCCCCGCAGGTCGAGCCCGGCGGCGCGCAGCTTCGCCGCCAGCTCGGTGGCGGAGTAAATGCGGACGTGTCCGCCTTCGGCGATGGGGGCGTGGTACTCGTCGGACAGCATCCAGTTGATCTTCTCCGGGAACCATGCTGGCACGGTTCCGGCGAACGTGCCTCCCGGCTTGAGGACGCGCACCATCTCGGCGATCGCCGCGACGTCGTTCTGGATGTGCTCGAGCACCTCGGAGGTGATCACCACGTCGAAGGAGCCGTCGGCGAACGGCAGGCGGGTGGCGTCGCCGCGCAGCACGCCCTTGAAGCGCTCGATCGGGATCTCGCCGGCGTCGACCATGCCCCCGAGCGTCGCCCGGGTCTGGACGACCTCGTCCTCGGCGTAGTCGAGGGCGACGACGTTGGCGCCGCGGCGCGCGCATTCGAAGACGTGGCGACCGAAGCCGGCACCGACGTCGAGCACCGAATCGCCCGGTCGCAGCCCGAGCTCGTCGAAGCGGATCGTCAACACGTCAGATCCGGCCGTTCCGACGGAGCTTGGCGACGTTGTCGGGCATCGCCAGCACTTCGCGGTACTGGTCGACGGTCATCTCGGCACACCGCTTCCAGGTCCAACGCTCGAGCACACGCTGGCGACCGGCGGCACCGATCCGGGCCCGGGCATCGGGATCGTCGAGGCCGCGGCGGATGCGCCGCGGCGAGCGAGTCGACGTCGCCGGCCTTGCAGCCGAAGACCGTGTCGCCGTCGACGCCGGTGACCTCGGGGAGGGCGCCGCCGTCGGTGGCGACGAGCGGCGTGCCCGAACACATCGCCTCGATCGCCGGCAGGCTGAAACCCTCGTACAGGCTCGGCACGACGGCCAGTTCGGATTCGGCGTAGAGCTCGGCGATCCGTTCGTCGCTGACGCCCGACACGAACTCGATGTACGGCAGCAGGCCGAGCGATTCGATGAGGTCCATCGAATGGCCGGGGCGGGGCTTGCCGATGATGGTCAGCGTGACGTCCCGTTCGGTGCGCAGCTTGGCCATCGCCTCGAGCAGGTACGACAGGCCCTTGAGGGCGACGTCGGCCGACGCCGTCGTGAGGAGCCGGCCGGGGCGGCGTTCGATGTTGTCGAGCGGCTTGAACAGGTCGGGGTCGACACCGACGGGGACGAGGCGCATGCGATCGATCTCCACACCCATGTCGGTGTGGATGTCGTCGATCGAGTTCTGCGAGACGACGACGATCCGCGGCATCTGCGAGGCGACCTTGCCCTGCATCTTGACGAACGAGTACCAGCGCCCGACCGACCAGCGCTTGTACCAGTTCTTGGCGTGGCTCATCTCGAGCTCACGGTCCTTGGTGATCGGGTGGTGGAGCGTGACGATCGTCGGGATCTGCTCTTCGATCTTCAGGATCCCGTAGCCGAGGCACTGGTTGTCGTGGACGAGGTCGAACTCACGCCGGCGCGGGCGCAGCTCGCGGGCGGCCCGCGAACTGAACGCGAGCGGCTCGGGGAACGTGCCGGTGATGAACTGGCCGTACTCCAGCAGGTCGGCGCGGGTCTTGACCTCCCAGAACCCGGGGAGGCGGCCGGGGAAGTAGTCGTTGAACGTGTCGAGGCTCGGCAGCTTGGTGAGCTTCACCCGCTCGTCGAGGATCGGGTACGGCTGACCGCCGAACACTTCGACGGAATGCCCGAGATCACACAGCGCCTTGGTCAGGTGGCGGGTGTAGACACCCTGGCCCCCGACGTGGGGCTTTCCCCGGTACGTGAGGTAGGCGATCTTGAGCGGCGAGTCTGGATCGAGTCCGGCCGGCGACATTCGGGTGAGGCTATCGGCGTCCGGTTACCCCTGGGTAAGGACGCCCCGACCCCGACCGACCCGGACCGGGCCCGGACCGGATCCGGGCAATGCGTGAACAATGTGCGCCCAGGGGCCGCAGATTGTTCACGCGTTCGCCGAGGTCAACGCCAGGTGACGGCCATCGTGCGGGTGAGCGGCTCACCCGGCGTGACCAGGACCGGGGCCACGTTGAGGGCGTCGGGCGGGCCGGACTGCGGTTCGACGCAGGTGGCGTGGGCCGGCTGGTCGTAGACGACCCAGTGGTCGCAGTCGGACGTGACGGTCACCGCGGTGGCGGCCGTCCGGGTCTCCCGGTTCTCGTTGTAGTGAAGCGTGACCGGGCGGTGGTTGACGAAGCAGTCGTCCCAGGGTCCGGCGACCGGTGGCACGAGCGCCGGGCCGGGCAGGCCGATGCCGACCCGCTCGTACATCGCGTCGGGTTCGAAGGTCAGCCGGTCCGGCTTGCGGAACCATGGATGCCAGCCGATCGAGGCCGGGAACGGATCGGCGTCGGCCTCGACCGACAGCCGGCAGGTGAGTCCGTCGTCGGTCACCGTGATCGTCTGCCGGGCGGTGCCCGCGAACGGCCAGCCGAGCGCCGTGTCGAGCGGACAGTGCAGCGTCGCCGCGTCCGGGCTGCGGTCGTCGACGGTCCATTCGGCGTCGAACACCGTGCCGTGGATGGCGTGGCGGGTGCCGTCGGCGTCGGTGTGGTTCAGCGCCAGCTGGTGCGGCGTGCCGTCGAACGTGAACCGTCCGGCGCGGAGCCGCCCGGCCCACGGGGCCATCGGGTACGACCCCCAGCCGACCGCCCCGGCGGCCGGGTCGTCGCACAGCAACCATTCGGGTCCCACGGCGATCTGGCCGATCCGGCCGCCGGCGGCGGGCTCGATGGTGACCACGACGTCGCCGGATCGCAGGTGCACGGTTCGCTCGCTGTGGATGGTCATCGGATGCGAGGCTAGGCACGTGCGTGCCCTGGTCCAGCGAGTCGTGCGGGCGTCGGTGACCAGCCGGCCCTCGCCGGACGACGACCGGGTGCTGGTCGGTGCGATCGACCACGGCCTGTGCGTGCTGGTCGGCGCGACCCACACCGACGACGCCACGATCGCCGACCGGATGGCCGATCGCATCGCCGGGCTGCGGATCTTCGACGACGACGACGGCGTGATGAACCGCTCGGTGCTCGACGTCGGCGGGGCGGTCCTCGTCGTGAGCCAGTTCACGCTGTACGGGAACACGACGAAGGGTCGCCGGCCGAGTTGGATCGAGGCGGCACCCCCGGACGCGGCCGAACCGCTGGTCGATGCGGTCGTCAGCGGTCTGCGACGACGGGACGTGACGGTGGCGACCGGCCGGTTCCGCACCGACATGCAGGTCGAACTCGTCAACGACGGTCCGGTGACCGTGCTGCTCGAGCTGTGAGGAGAATGTCCGCCGGCGACAGTCCCCGGCGGACATTCTCGCTCGTGCTGGGTGAGAGCTCGGACAGAGTTCCGCACGGCATCGGGGGTGCCCGAGGCCGACCTCGGTAGGTTGCGGGCCATGATCAGCCAGCCTCGCGCCCGCGCCCGCACCGCCGCCTCGGCTCTCGTCGTGGGAGCGATCCTGCTGGCGGCCTGCGGATCCGACTCCCCGTCGAGCGACTCCGCCGCCCCGGCCGATTCCGTCGTGACGACCGGTGACACGGCGACCGGCGACACCGCCGGCGCTGACACGGCGACGGACGGCACGGCGACCGGCGACACGGTGGCGGGGGAGACCCCCGTCGACCGGCCGACGGTCGACTCGCTGCCGACGGTCCCGGTGACCGAACTCGCCGTCACGGTGATCGAACCCGGCACGGGCCCGGCAGCGGTCGCGGGCGATTCCGTGGTCGTCGACTACACCGGTGTGCGATCGGCCGACGGCACCGAGTTCGACAACAGCTACGACCGCGGCCAGCCCTTCACGGTGGCCCCGCTCGGCGACTCGGGGACGATCGCCGGCTGGGACCAGGGCCTCGTCGGCGTGCAGGCCGGATCGACCGTGCAACTCGACATCCCGAGCGCCCTCGCCTACGGCGACCAGCCCCAGGGCGACGTCATCCAGGCCGGTGACGACCTGACGTTCCTCATCGAGGTGCGCGCCGTCATCCCGGGAACCACCGCCGACCAGGCGCCCGACGTCACCGTCGAGCCGACCGGGGGCGCCACCGAGGTGACGACGACCGACCTCGTCGAGGGCACCGGTGCCGAGGCGGTCGACGGTTCGACCGTCGCCGTGCAGTACCTGGCGTTCAACGGCACCGACGGCACGCAGATCGACAGCGGCTGGGAACGCGGCGTGCCGCTCGTGCTCGAGCTGGGCAGCGGCCTGTACCTCGACGGCTTCGAGGAGGGCATCACCGGCATGAAGGTCGGCGGCCGCCGGCAGGTCGTGATCCCGGGCGAGCTCGCCTTCGGTGGTCAGGGCGACGAGAGCCTCGGCATGCCCGCCGGCGCCGACCTCGTCATGGTGTTCGACCTGCTGTCGGTGTTCTGACCGGACGGCGCCCGAGACGGCCGCGCAGCCGGTCGAGACGCCCGCCGAACCACATCGAGATCAGCAGCACCACGATCAGGGCCGCGATGATCGGTCCATCGCCGATGTCGGTGTACCAGGTGCGCCCGGTGCGCAGCTCGATGTCCGCATAGACGACACGTTGTTCGCTGATCGACGTGCGCTCGAGCACCGTGCCGTCGGCGTCGACGACCGCGGTGAAGCCGGTCGGTGCGGCCTGCACGACCCAGCGGCCGTTCTCGACGGCCCGCAGCCGGCTCGAGGCCACCTGTTGGGTCTGCACGATCGTGCCCGTGTAGCTCGACCCGTTCGTCGGGTTGAGGATGGCCTCGGCGCCCGCCTTGACGCCCTCCCTGGCCCGCCCGCCGAAGAACACCTCCCAGGAGATCACCACGGCCAACTTCGTGCCGTCGGGCAGCTCGACGACGGCCGGACCGGTGCCGGCGACGGCGTCGCGGCCGATCTGGTCGACGGGTGCCCCCAACGCTTCGAGCACACCGCGCAGCGGCACGTACTCGCCGAACGGGACGCGGCGCACCTTCTCGTACTGGTCGACGATGTCGCCGTTCGGGGCGACGACCACCTGGGCGTTGACGAAGCGCTCACCGTTGTCGGCGTCCTCGGTGACGCCCACGGCGATCGGCGCGCCGATGCGGGCGGCCTCGGCGGCGATGTCCCGGTGGTACAGCGAGTCCTCGAAGTGGTGATGTCGATCGTGTTCTCCGGCCACAGCACCAGGTCGAGGCCGGCGTCGTCGGGGATCGTCGCGGTCGCCTCGAGGTGTCGTTGCGTCACGAGCGACGAGGGGACCTCGAGTGCACTCGTTCCCTGCTCGCCGCCACCCTGCACGGCGGCGATGCTCATCGTCTCCCCCGTGGGGTGACCCGTCGGCGCGACGAACGACAGGCCGAACACGCACAGCACGGCCAGGAATCCGAACAGACCGAGCGGGGAACCGGTGGCGCCGGGACGGAAACGGCGAGCGAACGACGGGATCGCCGGGGCCGGGCCGGCGAGCGCGAACCCGAGCTGGAAGATCAACCAGGTGATGAGGATGACACCGCCGAGGCGGGCGACGTCGAGGAACGGGCCGCCGACCTGCGAGATGCCGAGCGAGGCGAGCGGCACGCCGCCGAAGGGGAACGAGAAGCGCAGCGCCTCGGCGAGGGTGTGGGCGGCGGGGCGGCCGATCACCCGCCACGGGCCGTCGGGGGCGATCAGGGCGGCGACGGCGTGGTACAACGCGTAGACCGACCCGGCGACGAGATAACCCGGCAGCGTGAGCTGGATCATCCATCCCATCCCGAGGTACATCCACCCGGCGCCGAAGAGGTAGCCGAGCAGGAACCGCTCGCGGCGGCTCGGCGTGGCGCCGAGGGCGATCTCGAAGAGCATCACGCCGACGACGGCGAGGGGCCAGAAACCCCACGGGGGCATCGCCAACGCGACGAGCGCCCCGGCCCCGAGGGCGAGCGCCGGACGCGCCATGCGGCTGATCAGGCCTGGTGCGTCGACACCGTCGCGGGTCTCGGGTTCGATGGTCGTCGAGGACATGGCGGGCACACGGTAACGGCGCCTCCCTCAGCGTCAGTCGCGGACGGCGACCAGACGGCGGTCAGGCCAGGCGAGCGCACGACGATGCGTTGGCGCGTCGACCCCGGCGGATGACAGGCGAACAGCGTGGCCGTGGGGGTGTCGGACGGGTCGATGATCCACATCGCGTCGGGGCCGACGATGTCGGTCCCGATGACGGTGTAGTCGAACACACCGTCGGGCGTGGTGAACGTGACGACGTCGCCGGGTACGAGCCGATCGATGTGGCGGAACTCCGCGCCGTGGCTCGTGCGGTGACCGGCGACGACCATGTTGCCGACCTGACCGGGCGACGCCGAACCGGGCCAGTGCCCCGGACCGTGGTTGAGCGTCGTCAGCCGGATCCCCTCGTACATCGGGGCGTCGAGGCCGATCTTCGGGATCGAGATCGACCCGACCTGGACGAGCGGTTCGGCTCCGTTGGGATCCGGCGGCGGGGCGATCGGGCTGGTGACCTGCAGCGGCGCCGCCGGCGCCGCCGTGGTGGGCTCGATCGGCGATGTGCCAGGCGGTCGTCGTCGTCGTTGCCGCGGTCGTCGGGGCGCTCGTGACCGTCGTGGTGGTCGAGGGGATCGTCGTCGTCGTGGTGGTCGACGTGGAGGGGGGCGCGTCGGTCGTGGCGGCGGCGGCAGCGACAGGGGGCTCGCGGTCGTCGCCACGCGAGACGAGGCGAAACCACCGCGATCGGCGATGACGACGAGCGCGGCGACCGCAGCGCCGAGACCGGCGCGTTGCCTCCCGGCGTGCCGCGGCGGCGTGGGTGCGGGATCCACGCCGCTCAGTCTGCCAGACCGGTCACCTCGGCCGTCGTCCGGCGGGCGACCGATCTCCCGTCCCGGATGCACGCCGGGATACCGATGCCTCGATAGCTCGAGCCGGCGACGAGCAGACCCGGCGGGAGCGAGGCGTCGACCGCGTCGACCCAGTCGCGGTGGTGCGGCCGGTACTGGGCGAACGCGCCCGGCCAGCGGGTGATCCGGTGCGTCAGCGGCGTGAACCGGACGCCGACGTGGAGCGCGAGGTCGTCGAGGACCACGTCGAGGAGCTGCTCGTCGCTGCGGTCGAGTGGCGAGGCGCCGTCGCGACCGACCGACACCCGGAGGATCTGGCCGCCGTCCGGCGGTTGCCAGTGCGCCCATTTCTGCGAGCCGAACGAGGCGGCGGTGACGGAACGCTGCACCGGTTTCGGCACGAGATATCCGCTGAGGCCGTGCAGCCGCTCGGGCCACTCGGCCGCCGGCACGTGGAGGGTCACCATGACGACGTCGGCGGTCTCGGCGCGACCCAGCAGCTCAGCGGTCGCCGGGGAGGCGTCGGCGACCAGTCGTGCCGCGCCTCGGGCGGGGGCGGCGAGGACGACGGCATCGAAGCGCTCGCCGTCCGACGTCCCATCCGCCGTCTCGCCGTTCGATCCGCTCGACCGGTGCCGACGTGCGGATGGCGCCGCCGGCACCGGTGATCGCCTCGGTCGTGGCGGCGATCAGCTGGGCCATCCCCCGCGGGGTGTGGCGAAGATCGGTCCGGCGGCCGCGGTCCCGGTTCCGCCCGTTGCGCCGCCCTTGCGGCGGCGCCGCCGCCGATCAGGAGGCTGCGTCCGCTCGACGCGAGGTCGAACAGCTGGGGCACCTCGCGGAGGCTGAAGCGGTCGGTGTCGGTGGCGTAGATGCTGCCGACGAGCGCGTCGACGAGGCGTTCCTGCACCTCGTCGCCGAACCGGGCGCGCACGAGCCGGCCGATCGAGTCGTCATCGATCGACGTCCGCGGGAGGAACGGTTCGAGTGCGGCGCGGCCCTTGCCCCGCCACGACAACAATCGGGTCCTGGCGAGCGGCGCGAGCTGTCCCGGCACGCCGAGCAGGAGGCCGTCGGGGATCCGGTGCAACGCCGTCGTACCAGACCGCGGCGTGCACCGGTTCGGGCGACACCAGCGCCGCGGCGAGGCCGACCTCGGCGGCGAGCTGTCGTCGCGTCCGGCACACGGGCCAGGAACGCGTCGGCACCGCTGTCGATCATGGTCGACGCCGGCGAAGCCCGTTCCGTCGATCCGGCCCCCGACGCGATCGGCCGATTCGAACACGGTGACCTCGAGCGGCGTGGCGACTGGCGAGCTCCCACGCCGCGGCGAGCCCGGCGATGCCCGCACCGACCACGGCGACCCGGCCGCGTCGGTCATGCGCCGGGGCTTCATCGACGGGGCTTCACGGACGGCGCGGCCTCGACGATCACACGCGCGGCGAGCGCGGCCATCACGGCGGGATCGGCGTTGACGCTGGCCGTGCGATCGAAGGCGAGGCCGCACCGTTGCGGCGCGCTGCCGCGGCTTCGATGTCGAGGTCGTACAACACCTCGAGGTGGTCGGCGACGAACCCGCAGGCGCACACGATCACGCCGCCGTAGTCGCCCGACGCGCCGAGGTCGTCGATCACCTGCAGGATGTCGGGCCCGATCCACGGCTCGGGAGTCCGTCCCGCCGACTGCCAGGCGATCGACCAGTCGGCGCCCTCGCCAGATCCGAGACGGTCGGCGACGGCCACCGCCGTCGACCGGAGCTCGTCGGGGTACGGGTCGCCGCCGTCGATGATCCGCTGCGGGAGCGAGTGGGCGGTGAACAGGACCCGCACGTTGCCAGCGGTCGCGGCGCGCATCGCCTCGAGTCGCGTCGCAGATCGCCGGCGAGGAAGTCGACGAAAGCCGGCTCGGTCGCCCAACTCTCGATGCCGCGCAGCTCGACCGGCGCCACGTCGGCGGCGTCGATGCCCGCCTGGCAGCGGGCGAGGTAGTCACCGATCGAATACGACGAGTAGTGCGGGGCGAGCACCAGGCCCGACCACTCGCTCGGCGCCGGCCTCGACCGCCGCCCGCGTGGCCGCGTCGACCTTCGGATCGGCGTGCTTCATCCCGAGCACGACGTCGAACGTCGCCGGGGCCCGTTCGTCGAGCGGCAGCTGGATCGCGTCGCGTTGGGCGGCGGTCAGCTCCGCGAGCGGCGACACGCCGCCGATCGCCGCATAGCGGGCGGTGAGGTCGGCGAGCGCCTCCGGTGTGGGCGGGCGGCCGCGGCGGATGTCGGTGTAGTAGCGCCTCGATCTCGTCGGGGTGGCCCGGCGTGCCGTACGCCATCAGGACCACGCCGACCGGCCGCTCCCGCCATGCGGTCCGACGTGTCACCGGCTCGTGGACGAGATCGACGACCGCCTGCAGCACCGCGGGATCGGTGTCGGGGTGCACGCCGTGACCGAGGTTGAAGATGTGACCCGGCGCGCCGCCGTTGTCGGCGAGCACCTGGCGGGTTCCGGCCAGCGCGGCGTCGATCCCGGCGAGCACGAGCGCCGGGTCGAGGTTGCCCTGGACGACGAGGTCGTCGCCGAGGCGGCGGCGGGCGTCGCTGATCGGCGTACGCCAGTCGAGCCCGAGCACGGTCGGTCCGGCGGCATGCATCGATTCGAGGAGGTGGTCGCAGCCGATCCCGAAGTGGATCGCCGGGGCGTCGGGATGGCGGGCGCGGAGCTCGTCGAACACGCGCCGCGAGTGGGGCAGCACGTACCGGTCGTAGTCGCGCCGGCTCAGCGAGCCGGCCCACGAGTCGAACAGCTGGAAGGCGCCGGCACCGTTGCTGAGCTGGGCATCGATGAACGTGATCGCCGACTCGGCGAGGCGCTCCATCAGGTCGTGCCACAGCACCTCGTCGCCGTGGATCAGCGCCTTCGTGTGGCGGTAGTCGCGGCTCGGCCGGCCTTCGATCAGGTAGCTGGCGACGGTGAACGGCGCGCCGGCGAAGGCGAGCAGCGGCACGTCGGCGGGCAGTTCGGTGGTCAGCAGGCGGACGGTGTCGACGACGTAGTCGACGTCGTCGACCGTGAGCGGGCGGAGACGGTCGAGATCGGCCCGGCGTGCGCAGCGGATGCTCGGCGACGGGACCGGTGCCCGGGGCGACGTCGATGCCGAACCCGACGGCGTGCGCCGGCACGACGATGTCGCTGAACAGCACGGCGGCGTCGACGCCGTAGCGCCGAACGGGCTGCAGCGTGATCTCCGCCGCCAGGTCCGGCCGCTTGATGGCGTCGAGGATCGAACCCTCGCCGCGGATCGCCCGGTACTCGGGCAGCGAACGGCCGGCCTGGCGCATGAACCACACCGGGGTTCGGGTCACCGGCCGTCCCCGCGCGGCGTCGAGGAAGGGAACGGTCTCGGTCTCGGTCGGCACACCCATCGCGCCCGCGACGCTACTGGCGATGAGCGACGTCCGCCGTATCCGGTGGTTTCGCTCATCGCGAGGTGGAGGCCGAGTCCGGCTGATCCTCGATGGGTGATGGCCCGCGACCGGCGCTGGCCGATTCGCCGATAGCATCGACGCGTCCTGATATGACCCAGCAGCACCCGGATCTCCCCGAAGAGCAGGCGTACATCGATCACGCGTACGACTGTCTGAACAGCAGTCGTGAAGCCGCCTGGCGCATGCGTGACATGACCGAGGCCGATCTCGGCGGCACGTTCCAGGCCCGCTTCGAGCGCAACGCGTTCGACGAGGCCCTGGTCAAGCGGCTCACCGACCTCGACCTGGGCAACGCATCGCTCGTGTTCGGCCGCATCGACCGCTACGCCGAGTCGCCGGATGCCCTCGAGAGCTTCCACATCGGCCGTCTCGCGGTGGCCGACGAGTCACGCGAGCCGATCGTGGTCGACTGGCGGGCACCGGTCGCCGAACCGTTCTACCGGGCGACCGGTCGCGACGCGATGGGCCTCGCCCGCCGCCGTCACTTCGCGGTCGAGGGCCAGCAGCTGCTCGGGATCGAGGACGAACTGTTCGGCGAGGGCCATCTCGGTGTCGGCCACGACGAGGGGCTCGACGGGTCGCCCTCGACCGACCGGATGCCCGAGATCCGGGGCTACTCCACGTTGCTGGCCTCGCTCGAACGGGGCCGCACCGGCACGCTCGGCGACATCGTCGCCACGATCCAGGGCGAACAGGACGAGATCATCCGCTCCCCGCAGGCCGGCGTGCTGGTCGTGCAGGGCGGGCCCGGCACGGGCAAGACGGTCGTGGCGCTGCACCGCGCCGCGTACCTGCTCTACACCCACCGGTTCCCGCTCGAGGACCAGGGCGTGCTGGTCATCGGCCCCAACCGTGTGTTCCTGCGCTACATCGAGCGGGTGCTGCCGTCGCTCGGCGAGGCCGGCATCGAGCAGGTGGTGCTCGCCGATCTCGTGCCCGACGTGCAGTTCCTCCGTCCCGGCGACGACGGTGACGACTGGCCCGAAGCCGCTCGGCTGAAGGGCGATCCCCGGATGTCCGACGTGATCGACCAGGCGATCAGCGACCGGCAGCGACCGCTGCGGCACGACCTCGTCCTGCCGTTCCGCACCGGGTACGTCCGGCTGCGCGCCGACGAATCGGCGCGGATCGTGCGCACGGCACGGCGACGGTTCCGCCGGCACAACAGCGGCCGCCGCTACGTCGAGTCGGAGTTGTGGGCGGCGCTGGCCGGCGACGTTGGCGTGACGACGACGTCGGCGCCGCGGGCCGTCCGCGACACGCTGCGCGGCACCGACGAGGTGCGCGCGGCGCTCGATCGGATGTGGCCGGTGCTCACCCCGGCGCAGCTGCTGCACGACCTGTTCGGCTCGAAGGCGCTGCTCAAGTCGGCCGGCCGTGGCGTGCTCGACGACCACGAGGCGCTGCTGCTGTTCCGGGAGCGTTCCGAGCGCGTCGACGACGTGCGCTGGACGCCGTCCGACGTCGCCCTGCTCGACGACGCCCGCGACGTGCTCGGCCCGAGGCTCGGCAAGAACGGCAAGGTCGACGAGTACGACGAGATCCGCACGTACGGCCACATCGTGATCGACGAGGTGCAGGACCTCACGCCGATGCAGCTGAAGATGGCGACGCGTCGCTCGCTCAGCGGGTCGATGACGATCGTCGGCGACATCGCCCAGGCGACCGGGCCGCTGGCGCCGGACGGATGGGACGACGTGCTCGAGCTACCTGCCCGATCGCAAGCCGGCGCGGGTGATCGGGCTGTCGGTCGGCTACCGCATCCCGCAGCAGATCATGCAGCTCGCCGACCGGGTGATGGAGTACGCCACGCCGTCGCTGCGGCCGCCGCGGTCGGTCAGGGTCGGCGACTCGGCTCCCGTCATCGTCGCGCGCCGTCACCCGGCCGAGCTGGCGGCCACGGTGGCGACCGAGGTGCGTGCGATGTCGACGCGCTGCCCAACGGCAGCCTCGGCGTGGTCGCCCCCGACCAGTTGATCCCCGAGCTGTCGGCGTGCACTCACGGAGGCCGGCATCGACCACGGCACGGCGACGCGCACGGGCCTCGATGCCGGGGTCACGCTCGTGCCCGTCAGCGTCGTCAAGGGTCTCGAACTCGACGGCGTGGTCGTGGTCGAACCGACCCAGATCGTGAGCGATCTCGTGCAGGGCATGCGCTCGCTGTACGTCGCGCTCACCCGCTCCACCCAACGGCTCACGGTCGTCCACGCCGCCCCGCTGCCCGAACCCCTCCGCTGAACGGTCGTCCGTCACCGCGGCGGTCGTGCGATGAGCGAACGCTCCACCCCTCGGTCCGTTCGCTCATCGCTGGGACGTGATCAGCTGTCGGCGGTGTAGTTGTCGATCAGGTCGGTGAGGTTGCTGAAGGCCTTGTCGGCATCGGCGGGGCGGTTCCGTTCGACCGCCGACAAGGCCATGTCGACGGTGGTCTCGAAGCGGTCGAGCAGGTCGGGTCGAGCGGCTTCGACCTCGGGTTGCACGGCGGCCCAGATGGCGACGATCCGTGCCAGCGTCGCCTTGTCCTCGTCGCCGTCCTCGGAGATCTGCGCGCTCGAGCCGGCTCATCTCGGCACGCCAGCTGCGGCAGCAGCTCCACCGCGGTGCCCGAGAACACGATCGTCGTCGTCGGCACGAGCCGCGGATCGAGCGTGACCGTCGTGGCGCGTCGTCGATCCTGGCGCTGATCCCGAGTCGTCGGTCGTGGTGCCGGTGCACGCGGCCGCGAGGACGACGATGCCGACCAGCCAGACGGCGCGGGTCACGTCGTGACCAGGATCCGTTCGCTGGCGAACGAGCCGACCCCGACGTGGCGGCCGTCGATCTCGACGGTGAGCGTGCCATCGGGGGACGCGGCGGTGACGGTCCCGATGTTGCCGGGCTGGATCGCCGACTCCTCGAGGAACTCGAGCAGACCGGGCGCGAACTCGAGCTCTTCGGTGATGCGACGCACGATGAACGGCACGCCGACGAGCACGTCGGAGAGCGGCTCGGAATCGGGCGCCTGGTAGTTCGAGCCCGGGATCGGGTTGCCGTGCGGGCACGTGGTCGGGTCGCCGAGCAGGTCGTTGATCGCCTTCTCGACCGAGTCGCTGATCACGTGCTCCCAACGGCCCGCCTCGTGATGGGCGTCGGCCCACGACAGCTTCAGGATGTCGGTGAGGAAGCGTTCGGCCAGCCGGTGCCGGCGCACGATGCGCTCGCCGAGTTGCTGGCCGGTGGGGGTGAGCTGGATGCCGTCCTCCGACACGATCAGCCCCTCGGCCTCGAGCCGCTTCATCATCTCGCTCACCGCCGGGCGACTGATCTGCAGCCGCTCGGCGATGCGGGCCTGGATGATCTCGACGTCGTCCTCGCCGAGCTCGAAGATGCATTCGCAGTACTCCTCGAACGCCGGGTGGTGTTCTCCTTGAGTCGGCATGGCCCGAGTCTACCCCGGCGCGTCGGTGCGGCTCGGTGGGTCCCTCGCCCTGATGCCTCCCGACGGACGGTCTGCGATCCCGCGGTTTGAACGGTGTCCCAGTCGGGTACAACGGGCCGGATCGGCAGAGCACGCTCGGTGAGCGTGCGCCTGCCGTCACAGGGCGGCAGAACCGAAGGGGATTCGATGAAGCGTCCGTACCTCGCTGTGGGACTGGCCTCGGTCGTGGCGATCGCCACGCTCGTGAACATGCCGGCCAGCGCCGCTCCCGTCACGCAGGCGACCACCACGTCGCCACCGAGCGACATCCGGGAGCTGCCGGTCGACCAGAAGTACTCGACCGCGGAACTCGGACTCGGCCAGGTGTCCGGCGCGCGCCGCTGCGCCCACCCTGGCGGTCGCCGAGACCCCGCCCGTCGGGACGGTCCGGCAATGGCTCGGCCTCGACGACGCCCTCGGAAGTCTGTACCGGAAGAACTACACGCTGCGCGGCGTCGGCGACCAACATCGAGGTCTGGGTCGCCAACGACCTCGCGTTTCCGGCCGGTGACTGCCGGTCGCAGATCGCGACGTCGACGACGATCACCGACGACCAGGTCGCCCACCTCATCAGCGAGTTCGACACGAACATGTACCCGACCGAGACGGGCATCTTCAGCACGCCTCCAGACCGGGACGGCACCAACGCCCAGCTCGGACCCGACGCGCAACGGCAACGGCGGCGTCTACACCGGCGGCGGCAACAAGACCGTCACGCTGGTCGACAACGTACGCGACGACAACTTCTACACGTTCCCCGCAGCCCCCACCTACATCGCCGGTTTCTTCAGCTCGCAGTTCAACGAGTTGCTCGACCGCAACGTCATGACGATCGACGCGTTCGACTGGCTGCACCGCACCACCGCCAACCCGGCCGACGAGCCGACGGCCGACCTCTGCACGAGCCGCCCCGCCCGCCCGAACCTGTACGAAGGCGTGTTCGCCCACGAGTGGCAGCACCTGCTGCACTACTACACCGACCCGTTCGAGACGACGTGGATGAACGAGGGATTGTCCGACATCGCCCAGACCCTGACGGGATATGTCGACTCGACCGCCACGGTGTTCGATCGTGGCGCCGACAGCCACCTCTACTGCTTCCAGGGATTCGGCACCGTGCAGACGCCGTTCAACCCGAACCCGCGCGACTGCGGCGGGCCGGAGAACTCCCTGAACCTGTGGGGCGAGGACGACAATCCCAATGCCGTCCTCGCCGACTACGGCAACGCGTTCTCGATGATGTTGTTCCTGTTCGACCGGTACGGGCCGGACATCCTCACCACCCTGCACAACGACGGCGAACTGCAGGGCCTGGCCAGCCTCGACGCCGCACTGGAGGCCGAGGGCGTCTCGGACATGTACTCGGTGATCCACGACTTCCAGTCGATGGTCCTGCTCGACAAGATCGTCGGCGACGCGAAGAATGCGGTCGTCCACGGTGTTCCCGAGTCCAGGGTGACCACGCCGAGTCTGCGTTCGACGGTCAACCTCGCCAACCCCGATGCCAATGACGATCCCGGTGCCGCCCCCAACGGTGCGGACTACGTCTTGTTGCAGGGTGCGAACGGTCAACCGCTCAACGGTCGTGACCTGCGATCCCTGTCGTTCACCGGCGCCCAGACGTTGCCGTCGACCCCGCTGGCCTGGACCATCGTGACGAACGACCCCGATCGCCCGGGCAACCCCGTGCTGTGGTCGGGCAACGCGAACAACACCGACGCCACTGCGGTCACGCAGGTGTCCGTTCCGACGACCGATCCCACCCTGAGGTTCGTCGCCAAGTACGGCGCGGAGTTCGGATTCGACTACGGATACGTGCAGGTGTCGACGGACGGTGGTGCCACGTACACCACGATCCCCGGCAACCACACCGTCGATGCCCCGCTCGGGCCCGGATTGAATGGGACGACCACCGGCTTCGAGCAGGAGTCGTACGACCTGTCGGCCTATGCCGGCCAGACGATCCTGGTCGGTATCCGCTACGTGAGCGACGGCGGTGTCAACGAGGGCGGCCTGCTCGTCGATGACATCACCGTCGGCGGCACCGTGGTCAGTGACGGGTCGAGCCTGGCCCCGTTCAGTTCACCGACCGAGATCCTGCCGGTGCAGGTCGACAACTGGAACGTGCGGTTGGTCGGCATCAAGGACGGCAAGGTGCCCAAGGTCCTGCAGGTCGAATTCGACGGTCGCACCAACCTCGAACTGGCCAAGGGCCAACTCGCGCAGTTCAGCCCGTACGACAGGGTCGTCGCCATCGTGGCCTACGACGAGCCGACCGAGCAGGTTCAGCAGTACGCCCCGTACGTCTTGTCGGTGAACGGGGTCGTCCAACCGGGTGGAGCACCCATCTCCTGACCAGCGTGGCCGCCCGCACGTCGTGCGGGCGGCCACCGCACGGCGAGCGCCCCGGCCGAATCCCGTGCCCGTTGCGGTGCATCGATCCGCCACACTGGAGCGATGGTCGCCTCGCTGCTCGCCCGAGGTGTGACGGTGTCGCAGGGCCCGTCGCTGGTGCTCGCCGACGTCGACCTGACCGTCGCACCAGGCCAACGGATCGGCCTCGTGGGACCGAACGGCGTGGGCAAGACGACGTTGCTCGCCGCGCTCGCCGGCCGGGTCGCGCTCGATGCCGGGACGGTCGACGCCGCCCCGCCCGACTCGGTCGTGGGCCTGCTCCCGCAGGAGCCGGAACGATCCGAACTCGAGACGGTGAAGGCGTTCCTCGCCCGACGCACCGGGATCACCGACGCCGAGGCGCGTCTGGAGTCGGCCACCGCCGCGCTCGCCGCGGCAGTTCCGGGCGCGGACGACGCCTACAGCACGGCCTTCGAGCAGTGGATGACGCTCGGCGCCGCCGACTTCGACTCCCGTGTCGGTGACGTGTGGGCCGACCTCGGCCTGTCGGCGGACCTGCTCGATCGGCCGACGAGCGTGCTGTCGGGCGGCGAGGCGGCGCGGGCCTCGCTCGCCTCCCTGCTGCTGTCGAGGTTCGACGTGTTCCTCCTCGACGAGCCGACCAACGACCTCGATCTCGACGGTCTCGCGCGGCTCGAGCAGTGGGTGCTCGGCCTGCGCGCCGGCGTGGTGGTGGTGAGCCACGACCGCACGTTCCTCGCACGCGTGGTCACCGACGTGGTCGAGATCGACTTCCACACCCATCGGGCCCGCCGCTTCGGCGGTGGATGGTCGGCGTTCCTGGCCGAACGCGAACTCGAACGGCAGCACGCGCAGGAGCGGTACGACGACTTCGACACGAAGCGGCGCTCGCTGCTCGGCCGGGCCCAGCGGGAGCGGGAATGGGCCAGCCAGGGCCAGGCCAAGGTCAGGACGTCGGGCGAGACCGACAAGCACATCCGCAATTTCCGGATCAACCAGACCGAGCAGTTGGCGGGCAAGGCGGCGCGGACGGAGCGGGCGATCGAACGCCTCGACGAGGTCGACGAGCCGCGCACGCCGTGGGAACTCCGCCTCGACATCCCGCTCGCCGGCCGCAGCGGCGACCTCGTGGCGTTCGCGTCACGGGCGATCGTCGACCGAGGCGCGTTCCGGCTCGGTCCCGTCGACGTGGAACTCACGCTCGGCGAACGGGTGGCCCTCGTCGGTGCGAACGGTGCGGGGAAGTCGACCCTGCTCGAGCTGCTGCTCGGACGGATCCGTCCCGATCAGGGTGAGGCCGGGCTCGGCTCCCGTGTGGTCGTCGGGGAGATGGAGCAGGCCCGCAACCACTTCGTCGGCGAGCCGACGATGCTGACGGTCTTCATGGCCGAAACCGGGCTGAACGTGCCCGACGCCCGCACGCTGCTGGCGAAGTTCGGGTTGGCTGCCGATCACGTCACGCGCCCGGCGGGAACGTTGTCGCCGGGTGAACGCACGCGGGCGTCGCTCGCCCTGCTGATGGCCAACGGGGCGAACCTGCTGGTGCTCGACGAACCGACGAACCATCTCGACCTGCCGGCCATCGAGCAGCTCGAACAGGCACTCGACACGTTCGCCGGCACGATCCTCCTCGTCACCCACGACCGGGCGCTGCTGGAGCGCACCCGCATCACCCGCTCGATCGAACTCGACGCCGGGCGGATCGTGTCCGACGTGATGGCATGACGGCCGGGAACGGAACCCAGCCGGGGAACGACCTGCAGACGATGTCCTCCGTGCGATCGATCGGCGTGGCGTTCGGCGTGGCCGGCCTGCTCGTCGCCCTGGCCGCGTGCGGGTCGGACAGCACGTCCACCGGATCGGGTGCGGTCTCGGTCGAGGACGCGTGGGTCCGGGAGCCGGCCGCGGGTCAGACGAGCGTCGCCGCGTACGCCACCGTGGTCAACGGAACCGACCATGCCGTGACGCTCGCTCGACGCCACGAGCCCGCTGACCGACGACGTGTCGGTCCACGAGACGATGATCGCCGGCGACGGGACGATGTCGATGGACGAGCCCGCCGGCGGCCTGACGATCGGGGCGGGCGATTCGGTCGTCCTCGAACCGGGCGGCACCCACGTGATGCTCGACGGCGTCGAGGCGGGCGATGTGGTGGCGCCGGTGGAAGTGACGTTCGCCTTCGACGACGGCAGCTCCGCCGGCCTGCAGGTGACCGTCGAGGCCGAGGTGCGCCCGCTCGACGCCCCCGCCGACACGCTGCAGGAAGCACCGGAGGAACGGCCGGGATACTGACCGCGGATTCGCTGTCAGACCCCCTCGGTACAGTTGGGGGCATCGCCGATCACCAGGTTCTCGAGGCGTTCTCGCCGGCGGTTCGGGAGTGGTTCGCGGCGTCGTTCCCCGAGCCGACGCCGCCGCAGATCCAAGGATGGCCGCGCATCGTCGCCGGGGAGCACACGCTGATCTGCGCCCCGACGGGTTCGGGCAAGACCCTCACGGCGTTCCTCACGTCGATCGACCGGCTGACCACCACGCCCCGCCCCGAAGGCCGCACGCATCGCACGCGGGTGCTCTACATCTCCCCGTTGCGGGCGCTGGCGTTCGACATCGAGAAGAACCTGCGGGCGCCGCTCAAGGGGATCGAGCTGGCGGCCGAGCGGCTGGGCGAACCGTTCGTCGCCCCCGAGGTCGCGATGCGCACGGGCGACACGGCGGCCAACGACCGGCAGAAGTTGATCCGTCGGCCGCCCGACCTCCTGATCACCACGCCCGAGTCGCTCTATCTGATGCTCACGTCGTCGGCGCGCGAGACGCTCGCCGGTGTCGAGACGGTGATCATCGACGAGATCCACGCCATGGCCGCCACCAAGCGCGGTGCCCATCTCGCGCTCACCCTGGAGCGGCTCGAACTCGTCACCGAACGCCCGCCCCAGCGGATCGGTCTGTCGGCCACCCAACGCCCGCTCGAGGAGGTCGCCGAGTTCCTCGGCGGCTACTCGGGGCCGGGGGTGAAGCGCCCGGTGGCGATCGTCGATGCCGGCATCCGCAAGGCGCTCGAGATCGAGGTCGTCATCCCGGTCGAGGACATGTCGCAGCTCGGTCAGGTCAGCGTCGAACTCACGCCCGGACCGGCGTCGGCCGCCCTGACCGAACGGCGCAGCTCGATCTGGCCGAGCATCTATCCCGAGATCCTCACCCGCATCCTCGCCAACCGCTCGACGATCATCTTCTGCAACGGTCGCCGCGCCACCGAGCGCCTCGCCGCCAAGCTCAACGAGCTGTACGACGAGCAGCGTGGCGACGGCGACACGGGCGAACTCTCGCTGGTGATGGCCCACCACGGGTCGCTCGCCCGCGAGCAGCGGGTCGTCATCGAGGACCAGCTCAAGCGCGGCGAGCTGCGCGCCATCGTCGCCACGTCGTCGCTCGAACTCGGCATCGACATGGGTGCCGTCGACCTCGTCGTCCAGGTCGAGTCGCCCGGGGCGGTCAGCCGCGGGTTGCAGCGGATCGGGCGGGCCGGTCACTCGGTGGGCGCACCGTCGCGGGGTTCGATCTTCCCCAAGCACCGCGGCGACCTCGTGGAAGCGACGATCGTCACCAGGCGGATGATCGACGGGCTCATCGAGTCGACCCATTTCCTGCGCAACCCGCTCGACGTCCTCGCCCAGCAGATCGTGGCCCACGTCGCGTCGGTCGAGGAGTGCTCGGTCGACGAGGTCGCCCGGCTCGTGCGGGGTTGCGCCAACTTCGCCCAGATCTCCGACGAGCTGCTGAACAACGTGCTCGACCTGCTGTCCGGGCGTTATCCGAGCGAGGAGTTCTCCGAGCTCCGCCCGCGCCTCGTGTGGGACCGCGTGAACGATCGACTCCGCGCCCGCGACGGGTCGAAACGGCTCGCCGTCACCTCCGGCGGCACGATCCCCGACCGCGGCCTGTTCGGCGTGTTCCTCCCCGACGGCACGCGGGTGGGCGAACTCGACGAGGAGATGGTCTACGAATCGCGCCCGGGCGAGACGTTCGTGCTCGGTGCGTCCACGTGGCGGATCGAGGACATCACGTTCGAGCGCGTCACCGTCAGCCCGGCGCCGGGCCAACCGGGGAAGATGCCGTTCTGGCACGGCGACCGACCCGGCCGCCCGTTGGAGCTGGGGCGGGCGCTCGGCGGATTCGTGCGCGAGATCCGGGATCTCGATCCGGCGGCGGCGATCGAGCGGCTGATGTCGCACTACTCGCTCGATGCGTTCGCCGCCAACAACCTCGTGCAGTACATCGCCGAGCAGGTGGAGGCCACGGGCGCGGTACCCGACGATCGCACCATCGTCGTCGAACGGTTCCGCGACGAGATCGGCGACTGGCGCGTGTGCATCCTGAGTCCCTTCGGCACACCCGTCCACGCCCCCTGGGCGATGGCGATCGAACGCCGGCTCGCCGACCAGTTCGACCTGCCGGTCGAGTCGATGTGGGGCGACGACGGCATCGTCATCCGGCTGCCCGAGTCGGCCGACGAGTTGCCGCTCGACGCGCTGCTGATCGATCCCGACGACATCGACGAACTCGTCGTGTCGACGCTGCCGCAGACCGCATTGTTCTCGTCGCGCTTTCGCGAATGCGCCGGGCGGGCCCTGCTGTTGCCTCGCCGGCGGCCCGACCGGCGCACGCCGCTGTGGCAGCAGCGTCAGCGGGCCGCCGATCTGCTGGCCGTGGCGGCGAAGTACCCCACGTTCCCGATCCTGCTCGAGGCCTCACGCGAGTGCCTGCAGGACGTGTTCGACGTCCCGGCCCTGCGTGAGGTGCTCGGCCAGTTGCGCTCGCGGGCGATCCGGGTCGTCAACGTCGACACCGGCTCGGCCAGCCCGATGGCATCGAGCCTGCTGTTCAACTGGATCGCGGCGTACATGTACGAAGGCGATGCGCCGCTGGCCGAACGGCGCGCCGCGGCGCTCGCCCTCGACCGTGACCTGCTGCGCGACCTGCTCGGGGCCGAGGAGCTGCGCGAGTTGCTCGACGGCGACGTGCTCGCCGACGTGGAGTTGGAGCTGCAGTGTCTCGCCGACGGCCGGCGGGCGCGGACGGTCGACGAGCTGCACGACGTGCTGCGCAAGGTCGGTGACCTGACGCCCGCCGAGGTCGATCTGCGGTGCGAGGGGTCGGCCGCGGCGTGGATCGACCAGCTGCTCGTCGAGAAGCGGGCGATCGAGGTCGCCGTCGGCGGCGAGACCCGGTACGTGGCGGGCGAGGACGCCGCCCGTTACCGCGACGCGCTCGGCTGCTCGCTGCCGCTCGGGTTGCCGATGGCGTTCACCGATCCGGTCGCCCGTCCGCTGGAGGAACTGGTGGGCCGGTACGCCCGCACCCACGGCCCGTTCCTCGTGTCCGACGTGGCCCGCCGGTTCGGGTCGACCAACGAACGGGTGGCGGGCGCCATCGCCGCCCTCGAAGCCGACGAGCGCGTGGTGCTCGGCGAGTTCCGTCCCGACGGTGTCGCTCGCGAATACTGCGACGTCGACGTGCTGCGCCAGCTGCGACGGCGTTCGTTGGCCGCGCTGCGGCGCGAGGTCGAGGCGGTCGACCAAGCGGCGTTCGCCCGCTTCCTTCCGGCCTGGCAGAACATCCCCGCCGATCGGCGCGGCCTCGAGGCGCTCGTCGAGGCGCTGGCCATTCTCTCGGGCACGGCACTGGTCGCGTCGTCGATCGAGACCGATGTGCTCCCGGCTCGCGTGGGCGCGTACCGGCCGCCGTTGCTCGACGAGCTGTGCACGTCGGGCGAGGTCGTGTGGGTCGGCGCCGGCGCCCTCGGTGCCCGTGACGGACGCATCCGGTTGTGCTTCGCCGACCAGCTGGCCGTGCTCGCGCCGTCGTGGGAGCAGCGCGACCCGCCCACCGGTCCGCTGCACGACGGGTTGCGCGCCCTCCTCGCGGCGCAGGGGGCGAGCTTCTGGGGCCAGCTGCGCGCCGCCGGTCCGTCCGCTGGGGTGCCGGCGAGCGACGCCGAACTGCTCGCCGCCCTGTGGGACCTCGTGTGGGCGGGCGAAGTGACCAACGATTCGCTCGCCCCGATCCGGGCGGTGCTCGGCGGCGCGTCGCCGAAGGCCGCCGCTGCGCAGGGTGGGGCGAGGGGCGGTGCGGCACGCCTGCGCGGCCGACCGCGACCGGGCCGGCTCAACCGGATCGGCCCCCCGGCCGGGCAGGGGCGCTGGAGTCTGGTGGCGCCGTTGCTGCTGCCGGCGCCGACGACGACCGAGTCGGTGCACGCCCAGGCGCTGCAGCTGGTCGAGCGCTACGGCGTCGTCACCCGCGAGGCGGTGCTGGCCGAGGGCATCGTCGGCGGGTTCGCCAACGTGTACGGCGTGCTGAAGGTGCTCGAAGAGCGCGGGCAGGTCCGCCGCGGGTACTTCGTCGACGGGCTCGGGGCCGCCCAGTTCGCCCTCCCCGGCGCCGTCGATCGCCTGCGCGCGGTGCGCGAGACGCCCGACCCGAGCATCCGTCCCGACGACGTCCCCGCGCCGATCGTCCTCGCGGCCACCGATCCGGCGCAGCCGTACGGTGCCGCACTGGCGTGGCCCGACACTCCGGGCCGGCCGTCACGGTCGGCGAACGCGCTCGTCGTGCTCCATGCCGGCGTGGCCCTGGCGTGGTTCGATCGCAAGGGTCGTCACCTCGTCACGTTCCCCGCCGCGTCGACCGACGGTGCCTGGGCCGACGCGCTGGTGTCGCTCGTGAAGGACGGCCGGGCGGCGTCCGTCGAGGTCCGCAAGGTCGACGGTGCCGCGCTCGCCGATGCGCCCGCCGAGGTGCTCGATCGCCTGCGGTCCGTCGGGTTCACCGACGGCTATCGCGGCCTCGTCCTGCGCGGCTGACGCTCACAGCTCGTCGTCGAAGAACAGGCAGAACGGGTGGCCGTCGGGGTCGAGCATCACGCGCACGCCCTCCTGCGGTTGTTCGTCGGCCAGCCGGGCGCCCTGCGCCGCCGCCCACTCCACCCCGGCGTCGAGATCGGCGACGCCGATGTCGAGGTGCATCATCATCGTCGGCTCCCCGGCGCGGGCCGGCCAGGTGGGCGGCCGGTGCAACGGTTCCCACTGCACTTCGATCTTCTGATCGCCCGCCGGCGAACCGAGCATCGCCCATCCGTCCGTCGCAGGATTGCCGGGCCGCGGGCCCTCGCGCCGGACGATCGGCCAGCCGAGCAGGCGCTCGTAGAACTCGGCGAGCGCGATCGGATCGGCCGAGTCGAAGGTCGGCCCGGAGATGCGCATGGCGGGACGTTCCATCGTTCGCACCTCGTCGATGTGTCAGGGAGCGGCGACCGACCGATCGCTCACCCAGTTGCCGTGGAACCCGTACGGCACGCGTTGGGGGAGATGGATGCGGGCGACCTCGGGGCCGGCGATGTCCTCGGCGTCGAGGATGCACAGTTCGCTGCGGTCGGTGGTGGCGTCGTACACGACCGACAGGATCCAGCCGGCGTCCTCGGCCGTGCCGTCGGCCTTGGGGACGAACACGGGCTCGGCGCCACCGCGGCCGCGCCCGTACTCGTGGGCTTCGGTCGTGCCGCGGTCGACGTCGACCTTCAGCGTGGCGCCGTGGAGGTTGACGCCGTCGGTGCGGACCTCCGAGGTGTAGCCGTAGCGGTGGCGTCGGAGGCCGACCCGCGGATCGTGGCGCGGGAACTCCTGGGGCCGGTCGTCGATCCGGGTCTCGGTGACGCGCCGGGCGACCGGATCGATCACCCATCGGTCGAACGTCGCCAGTGAGTCGCCGAACGGGACCGAGCCGGTCGGACACCATCATCGTGTCGTAGCGGCAGACGTCGACCACCACGGTGCCGTCGTCGGCGTCGAACGCGTTCAGCGGGTGGAACACGAAGCACGGGTCGACGTCACACCACACGATCTGCTCGGCCGTGCCGTCGCGGGGGAGCAGGCCGACGCGGGCGGGCCGGTCGTGCTGCCATGCGAACGGGAAGGTGCTGCCGGCCATCACGGCGTCGAAGTCGACGGTGACGGGCAGGTCGTACACGACGGCGTACGTCGGCGTGAGCGACATGTCGTGCATCATCGGCATGTCGGGCACGGGGACGTCGAGCGTCTTGGTGACCCGCCCGTCGCTGCCGACCACGACGTAGTGCACGTGGTCGACGAGGTCGGGCCAGTGGTACGCCATCGCATGGAGTTCGCCGGTCGCCGGGTCGTACTTGGGGTGGGCGCTGAACGGGCCGGTGAGGGTGTCGTGGAAGCGGTTGACGCCGAGCGATTCGAGCTCGTAGCTCATCTCCACGGGAGGTGATCCGGCCTCGACCATCGCCCACGTGGTGCCGGCGAAGCCACCGACGTTCGTGTTCGGGCCGCGACCGTCGGGCAGGACGTACCGGTTGCGGTACCACTCGGCCTTGCCGCCCCGGAGGCGCACGCCGTGCACCATGCCGTCGCCGACGAACCAGTGCTGCGGCGGCCCGTCGAAGGTGGCGAACGGATTCGGTCCGTTGCGCAGCCATCGACCCTCGAGCTCGACGGGGATCTCACCGTCGACGGCCAGGTCGTACGCGGTGATCTCGTGTTCGACCGGCACCATGTTGCCGGCCAGGTAGATGTTGTCGTTCGGGCGGGCGAGTGCGATGTCCGCGTCGTTCGCGTGCCGTGCTGCGGTATCGGTCATGGCATCACTCAACACGATGAGTGAACACCTGTCAACCTACATCCTCGTTTGCGTCAGGATTTATGGAGCACAGGTCACCGCAACGCGCGACGCAAACGTGGATTTCAGTCGCGGGGTTGGATGGCGCGGAGGCCGGCCCAGGCGAGGGCGGACACTTCGGCGGCGATCTCGTCGGGGTCGAACTCGTCGCCGAGTTCGACGAGCCGCCGGCTCGCACCCTCGGCGAGGCCCACCAGCGCGTGCGCCAGCGTCTTGCGGTGCTCCGCGGAGATGTCGACGGCGATCAGGGGGGCGACGGCGGTGGCGGCCTCGGCCGTGATGCGGCGCACGGCGTCGTTGAACTCCTCGTCGCGGCGCGAACCGGAGCCGAACAGGAAGCGGAACGAGTCGTGATCCTCGGCGACCCACCGGAAGTAGGCGCGGAACCCGAGTTCGGTCTGGCTCTTGCCGTCGGTCGCCTCGGCGGCCGCCTTGGCGATGTTGGCGAGCAGCCGGCTGCCGACCTCGTCGATCAAGGCCTGGTACAGGTCACGCTTGGAGTCGAAGTGCTGGTACAGCACCGGCTTGGTGACCCCGACCGCGTCGGCGATGTCGTTCATCGAGGCGCCGTGGAAGCCGGCGCCGGCGAAGACCTGGAGCGCGACATCGAGGATCTGTTCCCGACGGGCGGTGGCGGAGAGTCGTTGGGACATGTGTTACCCGATGGTAACCGCCTCCTCGCCGGTCGGGTCCGCGGACCGCGGGTGCGACTACCGGCCGTGCTCGACGTCGTCGCGCTCGGCCGCCTTCACGGCGTATCCGAGGATGATCGAGGGGGCGAGCAACGCGCATCCGATGATCAACGACACGACGATCAGGGTGGCCATCGTGGCGTTGAAGTCGAACACGAACGCCATGAAGAACAGCGCCATGGCCAGCGCCACGAAGAGATAACCCACACGATTGGCGAGCAGCGTCCATTTCGCGATCTGGGCGCGGCGGACCCTGACCGGGTCGGGGGTCGGGCGCACTGACGGATCGGAGGGCGACATACAGTCGCGCCATGCTACGAGTGAGCGGCCGAACGAGGTCCCGAGAGGCGCGGGCGGCCCGATGAACGGTTCGGCATGAACGGTCCGCACGGTTCGACATGACGGTACGCGTCGAGACCACCGACATGTCGGGCGCGGTGATGCTCGTCACCTTGGATCGGCCGTCACGCCGGAACGCCGTCGACCAGGCGACCCTCGTCGAGCTGGCCGCGGTGCAGGCCGAGCTGCTGGCCGACACGGCCCGGCTCGTCCGTGTGCTCGTGCTGACCGGCGCGCCGCCGGCGTTCAGCGCCGGTGCCGACCTGACCGGGGTCGAGGAGGGTCAGTTCGCGGCCGACCTCGGCCGTGTCCTGCGCGGCTTCGGCCATCTCCCGATCCCGGTGATCGCGGCGATCGACGGTCCGGCACTCGGGGCCGGAGCACAGCTCGTGGTCGCGGCGGATCTGCGCATCGCCACCCCCGACAGTGTCGTCGGCGTCCCGGCGGCCAAGCTCGGGCTCGTGGTCGATCACTGGACCGTCCGCCGCCTGGCCGACGAGTTCACCCCACCGGTGGCCCGGGCGATGCTCGTCGGTGCCGAGACGTACACCGCGGCGCGGCTGCACGAACTCGGCGGCGTCCACCGCCTCGGCGGGCTCGACGACGCGGTCGCCTGGGCCGAACAGCTGTCGACGCTGGCGCCGCTCACGATGGAGGGGCACAAGGTGGCGCTCGAGCACCGCTCGGCCGAACCCGCGCCGGTCGAGGCGGTCGAGGCAGCACGAACCGCCGCCTGGGCGAGCGACGACGCGGTCGAGGGTCGCACGGCGTTCCTGGAGAAGCGCCCCGCCCACTTCACCGGCCGCTGACCGTGTCGTAGCGTGGGTGGTCGATGATCGACATCCGTCCCGCGGCGCAGCGAACCGCCGGCGTGCTCCGCTCGGTGAGCGACGAGCAGCTCGGGCTGCCGACGCCGTGTCCCGAGGCGAACGTCGGCGACCTGATCGACCACCTCGGCGTGTTCGCGCTGCGGTTCGTCGTGGCGGCCCGCAAGGAGACCGACGGTCCGCTGCCGCCCGTACCGCCTCCCAGCGCCGCCAACCTCGAGGTGGGTTGGCGGGAGCGCCTCGAGCGCGATCTGCTGGCGTTGGCCGACGCCTGGCAGGACCCGCAGGCGTGGGAAGGGTCGACGTTCGCCGGGAGCAACGAGCTCCCGGCGGCGGTCGCCGGTCTGGTCGTCCTCGACGAACTGGTCGTGCACGGATGGGACATCGCCGTCGCCACCGGGCAGCCGTATGCGCCCACGGCGGCCGAGATCGAGGCGGCGATGACGTTCGTGACGTCGTTCGAAGCACCGCGCGACGGGCGCCTGTTCGGCCCGATCGTGCCCGTGCCCGGCGATGCGCCGGAACTCGACCGGCTGTTGGGCGTCAGCGGGCGCGACCCGCAGTGGCGACCGCCGGCCTGACCGGGGTGATCGTTGGTCCGGGAATTTGCACCATCAGGACCGCGTGATGTTCCCGACCGCCCGGCTCGAACGAACGAGCGGCACCTCGTGGGTGTAGCGCGTGGGGTTCGAGAGCAGGGTGTGCACGGCGGCGATGGGCACGAGGCCGTTCTCGAGGAGGTCTGGTGTGACCGTCGACGTGATCCCGACGAGCGTCAGCTCACCATCATGATCGGCGAACAGGCCCCCTCCGGACGCTCCCGGAATCAGGCCGCAGAGCATGCGCAACTCTGTCTTTCCGATCGTGACATCGGCGGCCGACCTCACGCAGCCGGCTGGAGCGGCATCGATCACGACGACACCGCCGATCGCGCCTTTGGGCAGCGGCCGGCTGTCGTATGTCGTGCCGCGGAGCAGTGTGCCGTCGGTGTCGAGCGGTTGCATCCCGGCCAGCGTGATCGCCCCGGAGTCGGGGACGGCATCACCCCGCCGGCAGCATGCGGTTGACGTTCTGGAAGAAGAAGTAGAGCGCGATCGTGAACGGCACGATCCCGACGAGGAGACCGACCCAGTCCCGTCGCGCCCTCCGGCTGAGCAGGTAGGAGCCGACGCTGATCAGGATGAGCACCACCCCCCACAGGGCGACCTGGGCGTTTGCACCGGGCTCGCTGAACCATCCCTCGGCGAACGTGTCGGCGATGTCGTCGTTCACCGCGGTGGGAGCGACCTGTGGCTGGACGTCGTCGCCGGCTCCCGTTGTCGGTGGACCGGTGGTCGGCACGGCGGTGGTCGCCGTGGCGGCATCGGTGCCGGTCGGGGTGGTGGCCGCGGTGGTGTCGGCGGGCGCCGAGATGGTCGGGTCGTCGCCGGGGACGGTCGGCGTCGCGGCGGCCGGTTCGAGCGGACGGCCGTAGTTGAGGACGGGCTCGCCGACCGGGTCCGACTGCGTCGGGTCGAGCTCGCTCGTGATCACGATCCGGTCGCGCGCCGTGTAGCGCGGGGTGCACGAGGTGAGCGTCAACGTGGCGACCGTCGGATCGGTCGTGGCGACCACCTGGTAGTCGTCCGGGCTGACGACCTGTTGGCCGGTGGCGATGTAGACGTACCGGCCCGTCGGGGTGGTGACGATGATCTCGTCGCCGGGCGTCACCTGATCGATGTCGTAGAACGGCTGACCGTTCGTGGTGCGGTGCCCGGCGATGGCGGCGTTGCCGAGCTGGCCCGGCAGCGGCGTTTCCGGATAGTGGCCAGGACCCTTCTTCAGGTCGGATTTCTCGACACCGGCGACCACGTACCAGTCGACGCCGATCGAGGGGATCTCGAGCCGCGCCACCACGTCGCCCTCCTCGAACGCCGGCAGGTTCTGGGCCTCGACCGGTACCGGGGCGGCGGTCGTCGTCGGCGCGACGGCGGGAGTCGTGTCGACGGGGATGGTGTCGACGGGCTCGTCGTCGTCGGAGCGCTCGTCGGCACGGTGGTCGACACGGCCGGCACGGTGCTCGCCAGCAACGCGTTGAAGTCGTCCTCCAACCCATTCTGGGCCCGGGCGGTCTCGATGCCCGTGCCCCACAGCTGATAGGCGACGAACGCGAACATCAACAGTCCGGTGGCGATGAGGACCTTGCCGAGTCCACCGACCCAGTACCGCCAGTCCTTCGGCGGATGCGGGCGGTCCCACTTGCTGGGTTTCGGCTTACTGGGTTTCGGCTTGCTGGCCTTGCCCGGCACCGGTGCAGGGCCGTCGGTCGTCGTGTCCGGAGCCGCCATCTGCGTCGACGCTACTTGCGGGGACCGCCGACCCGACCGCACCGGCAGCCTGCGGCGCGGACTTCGGCCGTAGCGTTGCGTCCCGAACGCCATGCCCACCGACGCCCGACCGATGGAACCTGTTGTCGCCCTCCGCGAGGTGGTGGCGGTCCTGGGCGACTTCCCCGCGCTCGCCGGTGCGACGCTCGACGTGGCGCGGGGCGAGATCGTGCTGCTGCGCGGCCCGAACGGGGCCGGCAAGACCACGTTGCTGCGGCTGTGCGCCGGCCTGGTGCCGGTCGCCCGCGGGACCGCCCACGTGGTCGGCCACGACCTGGCGACCGAGCGTGACGCGGTGCGTCGCCGCGTCGGGCTGCTCGGGCACCAGAACGGGCTCTACCGCGACCTCTCGGTCGCCGAGAACATCGGCTTCTGGGGCTCGACGGTCGGGGCCACGGAGGCGGAGGTCGCGGCGGCGATGGCGCGTCTCGGCGTCGACGGACGCATCCGCGACGTGGCCGTCGGCAAGCTCTCGGCCGGGCAACGCCGGCGCACCGCGCTGGCGTGCCTGGTGGCGCGGCGGGCCGAACTCTGGTTGCTCGACGAACCGCACGCCGGCCTCGACGCGGCGGCCCGTGACGAACTCGACCACACCCTGCGCCAGGCCGCAGCCGCGGGGGCCACGATCATCGTCGCCAGCCACGAACTCGAACGGGCGGGATCGCTCGCCACCCGCTGCGTCGACGTCGTCGCCGGTCAGACCCGCGAGGCGACACCGTGAGGAGCCCCGCCACCGGCACGACCGCCACCTCCACCGGCGCCATCCCGCCCTTCTGGCGGATGTGCTGGCTGATCGCCTCGAAGGACCTCCGGGTGGAGCGTCGCAGCCGAGTCGTGACCAATCAGGTCCTGCCGTTCGCCGGCATCACCATGGTGATCTTCGCCTTCGCCCTCGACAAGGAGACCGTGCTCGAACAGGTCGCCCCGGGCCTGATCTGGCTGGCGACGATGTTCAGCCTGCTCGTCCTCGTCCAGCGGGCGTTCGGCATCGAGGCCGACGACGGGGCGCTCGACGCGCTGCGCGTCGCCGGCGTCGACGCCAGGGCGATCTTCGTCGGCAAGGCGCTGGCGCTGTCCGCCCAGCTCCTGCTCCTGGAGGTCGTGCTGCTCGTCCTGGCGATCGTCCTCTACCGCCAGACGGTCCCGGCGGGGGGCGTTGTGCTGCTCGTCACGACCTTGCTCACCGCGACGTGTGGACTGGCCGCGGTCGGTACCCTGTACGGAGGCCTTGCCGCTGGGATCAAGGGCCGCGAGACGTTGCTCCCGCTGCTCACGTTGCCAGCGGTGGCGCCCGTTCTGATCGGAGCGACCCGAGCCGTCGAAGCGGCGCTCGGCACGGTCGGTGCGGTGGTGTCGGACGGCTGGCCCTGGGTGGGCCTGCTGGTCGTCTTCGCCGTGGCCTTCGGTGTCGGCGGCGCCTTGGCGTTCGGGCCGCTCGTCGATGAATAGCCGCACCATGACAGGATCTCGATGACCACGACCAATCCCGACCCGACGGATGCGTTGGCCGGTGGCATCCCTGCGTCGGCCCCGGTCGTGCTGTCGACCGGCACCCGCGGCACCCGGATCCTCGGGATCGCCACGATCGTGTCGATGGCGTGGCTCGTGGCGTTCGGGTTGGGCTTCTCGCCGGCCGACCGCGACCAGCGCGAAGCGGTGCGGATCCTCTACATGCACGTCCCCACGATCTGGGTGGCCTACATGGCCTTCGTGGTCACCGCGGTGTCGTCGGCGATGGTGCTCTACCGCGGGCGCGGCGGTCGCCCGAAGCCACTCGGCTGGGACCGCGTCGCGGGCGCGAGCGCCGAGATCGGCACGGCGTTCGTCGCCGTCACCCTCGTCGTCGGAGCACTGTGGGGCCGCCTCACGTGGGGCGTGTTCTGGCAGTGGGACGCCCGGCTCACCACCACCGCCCTGCTGTTCGTCACCTACATCGGCTATCTCGCCGTGCGCCGCCTCGGTGGGACGCACCAGCAGCGCGCCACGCGCAGCGCCGTGATCGGCCTGATCGCCGTGCTCGAGATCCCGCTCGTGCACTGGAGCGTGAAGCTGTGGCGCAGCCTCCACCAGGAGGCCACGGTGCTGCGGGTCAACGCCGATCCGACCATCGACGGCCTGATGGCCTTCAGCCTGTTCATCGGCGTCATCGCCTTCACGCTGTTCTACGTCTGGTTGATGCTGCACCGCACCCGGGTGATGGCGATGGAGGATGCCCTCGAGGACCGGGGTCTCGACGACGCGTTGGCGGCCCGCCGCCTGGAAGGGACTGTCTGATGGAAGACGCCGGGTTCATCATCGGCAGCTACGTGGTCGTGTTCGCCGTGGTCGGGTTGCTCACCGGCTGGGTCCTGCGCGGTGGGCGCCGTCTCGCCAAGCGCACGCCCGACGCCGACAAGTACTGGACCTGACCGCCGCGATGACCGACCTCGACCTCTCCCCGCGGGCGACGCCCGAGCAACCGGCGCGGCGCCGTTCCGGACGGCGCTGGCTCCCGATCCTCGTCCTCGGGCTCGTCATCGTGGCCGGCGGTGTGATCGTCACGCAGTTCCTCACGTCCGCGGTCGACTACTACTGCAACGTCGACGAGGTCGGCACCCGCGACGGCTGCAACGCCGACCGCCGCATCCGCCTGCAGGGCACCGTCGACGAGGGATCGGTCACCAAGGTCGGCAACGCCACCGCGTTCACCATCTCGTTCAACGGCGTGACGATGCCGGTCGTCTACGACGGCGAACCGGGCGGCATCTTCAAGGAGTGCATCCCCGTGGTGGTCCACGGTGTGATCGAGGACGGCACGCTGCGCGGCGATCAGGTCGAGGTGAAGCACTCCGAGGAGTACGTCTCGGCGAACGATGCCCGCGTCGCCGGTGCCGAAGCCGCCGGCTGTGAAGGCGGTACCGCCTCGCCATGATCGCGGCGAGTCTGAATGCCGCCCTCGGGCGGGCGGGGCTGCTGCTCATGCTGGCGGCCTGCATCATGGGTGCGCTGACCGTGCTCGTCGGTGTCCGCCGCGGCGACCAGCGGCTGCTGCGCCAGGGAGCCCGGTACAGCTGGATGGCGCTCGGCGGCGTCGTCCTCGCCGTCGTGATGATGCAGCGGGCGCTGATCACCCGCGACTTCTCGATGGCCTACATCCAGCAGGTCGGTTCGGCCGACACGCCACGGCTCTACAACTTCGCCGCGATGTGGTCGGCCCTCGAGGGTTCGATCCTGCTCTGGGCGCTGATCCTCGGCGGTTACCTCGCGGCCGTCGCGTGGCGGTTCCGCAAGCGCACGAACGACGTCCTCGTCGGCTGGGCGCTCGTGGTGATGTTCACGATCGCCGCGTTCTTCGCCGCGCTGAGCTTCGGGCCGGCCGACCCGTTCGGGGCGGGCGCCACCGGCGTCACGTCGGGTCCGGGCCCGAACCCGCTGTTGCAGAACCACATCCTGGTGCTGTTCCACCCGCCGATCCTCTACCTCGGCTACGTCGGGTTCGCTGTGCCCTTCGCCTTCGCCATCGCCGCGTTGATCACCGGCCGGCTCGGTGAGGGCTGGCTGATGGAGACCCGGCGCTGGGCGTTGTTCTCGTGGGCGTTCCTCACGATCGGCATCCTGCTCGGCGGCTGGTGGAGCTACGAGGTGCTCGGCTGGTCGGGCGTGTGGGCGTGGGACCCCGTGGAGAACGCGTCGCTGCTGCCCTGGCTCACCGGCACGGCGTACATCCACTCGGTGCTCGTGCAGGAACGGCGCGGCATGTTGCGGGTGTGGAACCTCAGCCTGCTCGTCGCCACGTTCTCGCTCACGATCCTCGGCACGTTCCTGACGCGCTCGGGCGTGATCAACTCCGTGCACGCGTTCGGCGACGGGCCGGTCGGTGCCTGGCTGCTGACGTTCTTCGGCGTGGTCGTGGTGGTGTCGCTCGGGCTGATCGCCTGGCGCGGCGATCGGCTGCGGTCGCCCGGTGCGATCGATTCGCCGATCTCGCGCGAGGGAGCGTTCCTCGCCAACAACGTGTTGTTCACGGTGTTCGCGTTCGTCGTGCTGCTCGGCACGGTCTTCCCGTTGCTCGTCGAAGCGTTCCAGAACCGCCGGACCGTCGTCGGCGCCCCGTACTTCGACCGGTTGTCGATGCCGCTCGGGCTCGTGCTGCTGTTCCTCATGGGCGTCGCGCCCGTGCTGCCGTGGCGCAAGGCGTCGGGTGAGCTGCTCCGCCAGCGGTTGTTCTGGCCGGCCTGGATGGGCGCGGGTGCGATCGCGCTCGCGGTGGCCGTCGGGGCCGACGGCTGGGCACCGCTGGTGGCGTTCGGGCTGGGCGGTTTCGCCGCCGGGTCGGCCCTGCGCCAGCTGGTGCTCGCCACCCGCCGCCAGGGCCTGGGCGGCCTCGTCGGCCGGGCCAACGGCGGCATGGTCGTGCACATCGGTGTGATCATCATCGCCGTCGCGCTGGCGGCCTCGAACAGCTTCACGCACTCCGCCACGCTGCAGCTCGAGACCGGCCGCACCGTCGCCTGGGCCGGCCACACGTTCGAACTCACCTCCGTCGACGTGCGCACGAACGACAACGACAGCAAGCGGGTCCTGGCCGCCAACGTCGTCCTCGACGGTGGCCAGACGTATCGCCCCGCGACCACCACGTATCTCAACATGGGTGTCGATGTCGGCACGCCGTCGGTGCGCACCGGTCTCACGGAGGACCTCTACCTCACGCTCGATCCGGGGTCCGCCGCCGGCGACAGCACCGCCACGATCCGCGTGTTCGTCAAGCCGATGATCCTGTGGCTGTGGATCGGCGGTCTGATCATGGCGATCGGCACGCTGCTCGCCGCGTTCCCGGGCACCCGCCGTCGCCGCGCGATCGATCCGGTCTCGGCGCCCGTGGCCGAGCCCGAGCGGATCGCTCAGCCGGAACCGGACGTCGACGACGAGACGGTGCCGGTGTGAGCGCGCTCGACAGCACCCCCGACATGAGCAGCCGACGGCGGCGATTCCGGGCCGGCCCGTCGTCGCCGGCGCGTCGCTCCGTGGATCGTGCTCGCGGTGTTCGTCGTCGTGGCCGGACTGTTCGTCGTGCTGGCCGGCGCCAAGGCCGAACACGGTGAGTCGTCGGGATCGGCCCTGCTCGGCCTGCCCGCGCCCGAAGCCGTCGGCACCCTCGACGACGGTTCGTCGTTCGACCTGTCCCGCCGCAAGGGCAGTTGGGTGGTGCTCAACTTCTTCGATCCCGACTGCATCCCGTGCCAGCAGGAGCACGGTGAACTCGTGCAGTTCGTCGACGACCAGGCGGCACTCGGCAACGACGGCGCGGAGTTCTACTCCGTGATCACGCAGGGCACCCGCGAGAAGGTCGACGCGTTCTTCGCCGAGCACGGCGGCGACTGGCCGCAGATCTACTCCGAAGGCCGACGAGTTCCCGGTCGCCTTCGGCGTGTCGGCCGTGCCGGAGACGTGGATCATCGATCCGAGCGGCGTCGTGCAGCTCCGGCTCATCTCCAAGGTCACCGCGGGACAGCTCGACACGATCCTGCAGCAGTACCGCGAGCAGTACACCGGATGAGCGCCCGCGAGTGGAACAAGGCCGTGAAGCGCTGGCCGGGATGGGTGGCGCTCGTGTTCGTCGTGGCCGGGTTCCTCGCGGTCGGCGCGTTCCGATCGACGGGGCCGGAGACGCCGGCCGACCGCGTCGACGCCATCGCCGCACGCGTGGCGTGCCCGATCTGCGACGGCGAGAGCGTGTACGTGTCGCAGAACAACGCGTCACGGGCCATCCGCAGCCAGATCGGCGACCTCGTCGCCGAGAACGATCTCAGCGACGACGACATCATCGCCTTCATCGAGACCCGCTACGGCGCCCAGGTCCTGTTGGTGCCGCGATCGTCGGGCTTCGACGCGCTGATCTGGGTGCTGCCGGCGGTGGGGTTCGTGTGTGGCGTCGCCGGGCTCGCCGTGGTGTTCCGCCGCTGGAAGCGTGAGGCGGCCGAAACGGCCGAGCCGACCGCCGCCGACCGCGAACTCGTCGCGGAAGCGATGGCCGCTTCCGGTGACCAGACCGAGTGACGGCGTGAGCCAGGTCGATCTCGATCAGCTCGCCGAACGCGAGGAGGAACGCCGGTTCCTGCTGCGCTCGCTCGCCGACCTCGAACGCGAACACGACGCCGGCGACATCGACGACGTCGATTACGCCACCCTGCGCGACGGCTACACCGTGCGCGCCGCGGCGGTGCTCCGCGAAATCGAGACCGGACGGTCGCAGCTGCCGTCGAAGGCGCCTCGGCGCTGGGGACGCACGGTCGCCATCACCGCCGTCGTGGTGGCCGCGGCGATCGGGATCGGCTTCGTCCTCGCCGGCGCGTTCGGCGAGCGGCAGGCCGGCCAGCAGATCACCGGCCTCACGCCCGGCGACGATGCCCGGGTGCTGATGACCAACGCCCGCCAGGCGATGAACCAGGGCGACTACACGCTGGCCAACTCGCTGTTCGGCCAGGTGGTGCAGATGGAACGCGATCAGGGTCGCGACAACGCCGAGGCGATCGCCTACTTCGGTTGGACGCTGGCCCTCGTCTCCGTCGGCGATCCCGACACCGAGGCGGTTTCGGCCCGGCTCGACGCGGCGCAACTGGCGCTCGGCCAGGCGATCGACATGGAGCCCGACTACGCCGATCCGTACTGCTTCCAGGCGATCATCGAGTTCCAGTTCCGCGAGGATCCCGCCGCCGCCCTCCCCTTCGCCGAGCAGTGCCAGGCCAACAACCCGCCGAGCGAGGTCGCCGACCTGATCGGTGCCTTCATCGACGACATCCGCGGCAACGTCACCAGCACCACCACCGGCTGACCCCTCCAACCATCGTTTGCGTCGCGATTTCTGCGGACCGGTCCGCAGAAATCCCGACACAAACGAGGATTTGAGATCGCCGGTCGGACCGGTCGGTCAGGTGGGTGGCGGCCAGACGGTGGCGGAGACGACGCGATCGTCCTTGCGGCGCAGGATCCACACGCTCGCCTTGCGCCAGTCGGGCTCGGTCTTGAGCTGCATCCCGCGACGGAGCAGGGCTTCGACGGTGGCCGGGATCACGTCACCGTGGCTGCAGAGCACCGCCCCGTCGCCGACTTCGCCGATGAGGTCGAGCACGCCCTCGAACGGCGAATCCTCGAGCAGACGATCGTCGGGCCGCACGGCGGCGCCGATCGTGAGAGCCAGCGGTTCGAGCGTCTGCATGCAGCGCACGTACGGGCTCGACACCAGTTCACCGACGCCCTTCTTCGCCAACCGCTTGCCGAGTGCGTGGGCCTGCTTCCAGCCGGCCTTGCTCAGCGGACGGTCGAGGTCGTCGCCCGTCCACATGCGCCGTTCGCCGGCCTTGGCATGCCGGACGAGGTAGATGACCGAATGGGGCATGGCCTCAGCGCTCGTTCGTCAGGCGGACGTGGCGGGACGTGAGCTGGCGCACGAAGACGATCCACACGACGGCGGCGGCGACGTTCACCACGGCGGACACCACGGCGAACGCCCCGAATTCGTCGAGGCTGTCGGCCAGCGATTCGAGGCTTCCGGAGGCCAGGCCACCGTCGAGGAACGAACCGACCGAGAAGAGCAGGAGGAAGATCGGGGCGATCCCGTACAACACGAGCCATGCCCAGATGAACGGATTGTCGGCGCTGCGTCGCCACCCTTCGGTGTCGTTGGCGTCGGTCGGGTCCGACGCCTTCCAGAGTTCGCGCAGCACGAGGAACGGGATGATGTACAGCACGAACGGCGGCAGCATCCAGCCGAAGATCGAGAACAGCGGGCTCCACAACGTGTCGCGCTGGTAGGCGCGGACGTTGGTGGCGATCCGGTACATCCAGATCACGGTGACGACGAACACGGCGATCGTGGCGACGCCGGTGATCAGTTGGACGGCGTTGACGGGCCCGATCGCGCTGCGGAACTCGTCGTCGCTGAGCTCACCGTCGAGGTAGTTGCGGGCGTCGTCGGCGACGGCGGCGGTGAGGATGGTCGTCAGCACGGTGGCGATCGCGGCGACGGTGGTGAGCGCGATGATGGCGATCGACAGCCCGCGCACGCGCCGCAGGGAGGCGAGGGGAGTCGGCGACGATCCGTAGGCGACGTACCCCGGCGGCGGTGCCGGCGATGCCGGGACGTGCGGCGGCGGGGTCAGCGACGACGGCGGCGGGGGCGGTGCTGGGGACGGGGGTGATGGGGGCGGGGCGCTCGGCGGTGGAGGAACGTCGGACACTGCGGGCGAGGCTAGCTCCGTCCCGTGGATGATCTGCGGCGACCGGGCCGGGTACTTGCCCGGCAGACTTGAGCCATATGGGCTTCTTCGACCGCAACCGCGCCAACCTCGTGAAGCAGGGGATCGACCCCGCCCGTCTCCCGCCCGGGCAGTACACGACCGACCGGTTCCCGGTCCTGCACGTCGGCGACATCCCCGACTACGAACCCGGCCAATGGGACCTCGCCATCACCGGACTGGTCGACACGCCCTTCACGATCACGCTCGACGAACTCCGGTCGATGCCGGCGATCACGCCGACGTTCGACATCCACTGCGTCACCAAGTGGAGCAAGTTCGACACGACGTGGACCGGTGTGCGCGTCCGCGACCTGTTCGCCCGCGCCGGGATCCGACCGGAGGCGACACACGTGATGGAGCACGCCGAGTTCGGCTACACGACGAACATCCCGCTCGCTGACATCACCACCGACGATGCGATCATCGCCTACGCGTACGAGGGTGGACCGATCCCGGAGGAGCACGGCGGTCCGGTGCGGGTGGTCGTGCCCCACCTCTACTTCTGGAAGTCGGCCAAGTGGGTGCGTTCACTCGAGCTGATCGCCGGCGACGCCCCTGGCTTCTGGGAGCAGAACGGCTACCACATGTACGGCGACCCGTTCCGCGAGCAGCGCTTCACGAACGACTGAGTACGTTGCCCTCATGGACATCTCGATGAGCGACACCGAAGCGGCCGACTTCCTGGCCGACGTGCACGTCGGCATCCTGGCGATCGAACACGAGGGGCACGGTCCGCTGGCGCTGCCGATCTGGTACCAGTACGAGGACGGCGACGTGATCATCGGCATGGGCGGTGGTTCGTTGAAGGCCAGGCTGCTGCGCGCCGCCGGTCGGGCGACCCTCACCGTGCAGACGGAGACCGCCCCGTACCGCTACGTGAGCGTCGAGGGGCCGGTCACGGTCGCCGCCGAACAGCGCGACGACTTCTCGATGGCCAGCCGCTACCTCGGAGCGGAACTCGGCCGGTGGTACGCCGACAACAACCCGAGTACCGAGGAGTCGGTCGTCGTGCGGCTGACCCCCGAGAAGTGGCGCAGCGCCGACTTCTCGAAATCTCTCGGCTGAGGGTCTCTCGGCTGAGGTCGCGCGGTCGCTCGCAGGCGCCGTCACTTGGCGTCGGACCAGCGGGCGATCACGCTGATGTCGGCGACGAAGCGGACGCGGTGCCCGTCGACCGATCCGGCGAGCCAGCGACGCGCGGCCTCCTGCAACCACTCGCCGAGCCCGCTCGCGACGGCGTCGCCCGACTCGGTCGGCGCGTGCACGACCAGCTCGTCGTGGAGGCACAGGACGATCCGTGCCCGGTCGTCGACGGCCGGGAGGCGGGCGCGCACGACCGCCGCCCATGTCTTGAAGAACTCGGCGGCCGCGCCCTGCACCATCGCGTTGCGGCCGTACCGCCCGCGCGCCGCGGCCCGGGAGCGGCCCTGCGCATCGGACGCGTCGAGGTCGCTCGCTCCCATGCGCACGAGCCGCCCGCCGCGGGTGCGCAGATCGTTGCCGCCCTCGGCGGCGCGCGCGGCGTCCGACAGGTAGGCCATGGCGACCGGATAGTTGGTCTCGAGGCCGCGCAACGCCTCGGCACCCCGTCCGGTGGTCTGCCCGTACATGGCGCCGAGCACGGCGACCTTGGCGATGTCGCGGTCGACGCCCAGCCGGGCCGCCACCGGCGCGTACATGTCGCTGTCCTGCGTGGCCGCGGCGAGCGCCGCGTCACCGGACACCGCGGCGAGGATGCGCGGCTCGATCTGACCCAGGTCGGCGCGGACGAACACGTGCCCCGGCTCGGCCACGATCGCCGGGCGCAGGTCGGCGGGCATGTTGTGCAGGCCGGCGGTCGCCGTCATCCGTCCCGCCGCGCCGTCGGATCCCGACCAGCGCCCGCGCAGGCGTCCGTCGGCGCCGACGTGCGTGTCGAGCCAGCCGTACCCGAACGTGGTGGCGATGCGCTCGGCACGCCGCCAGGTGAGCAGGTCGTCGACGAACGGATGGTCGTCTCGCAGGTCCTCGAGCCGCCAGGCCCGCGTGTCGGACACCTCGATGCCGACGCGTCGGAGCAGTGCCTTCACATTGGCGGGATTGCGCAGATCGAGCCGCTGTTCGACCGGGATGTGCCGCAGCACCCGCTCGTCACGATCGCCGGCGAGCCGCAACGCGTGCGCCGCGTCGGTCGGCCGCGGCCCGATGAACCCGGCGATCAGCGCTTCGGCGACGGTGAGATCGATCGGCAGCCCGTCGTGTTCGAGTTCGGCGCACAGCGCTTCGGCGGCCGACTCGGAGTAGATCGTGCCGAGCACCGTCGAGGTGATCGCCGCGGTGATCGTGCCGGCCCCCATCGCCGGCGCGTCGCCGATCAGACCCACCGCCTGCCGCTGCCGCACGAAGCACTCGGCGGCGAGGCGGGCGTGGCGCACGATGCGGTCGGGCGTCGACTGCCATCGGCCCGCCAGCCACTCCGGTGACAGATGACCCGAGGCGTGCAGGGGATCGTCCTCGTCGACCACCTCGGCCGCCGCACTGAACAGGTCGGGTGCGGTGGCGGGACCGGGCGCCGAAGCGCTGTCGAGGCCGTGGCAGTGCGCCCAGATCGCGGCCGGCGAGTTGCGCCATCCGCCGACGAGCAGGCGGTGGACCGCGCCGAGATCCCACGCCCGCGCCGGGCGGATTCCCGCGGCGACGAGCTGGCGTGGTGTCTCCTCGGGCCACCACACCCAGCGCGGCGACTCGTCGCGCTCGATGCGGGCGATCGTTCCGGCGACCGCCGGCCAGTCGATCCATCTCGGCGAGACATCGGTCGGCGAGTCGGGATCTTCGACGGGGACGATCGCCGCCCCGACGCCGTCGGCGATCGCCAGCGCGACCAGGCGCGTCATCCCCAGCCGAGTTCGTCGAGCCGATCGTCGTCGATCCCGGCGGCGTGGGCCACCTCGTGGATCACGGTGACGTACACCTCGTCGGCCAACTCGTCGAGGTCGTCGCACGCGTCGCACAGCGCCAGCCGGTAGATCGAGATGATGTCCGGTCCTTCGATGCCGCTGCGGTCGGTGTGCGGCACACCCTGGTACAGGCCGAGGAGATCCGGCTCCTCGTGGTTGCGCTCGCGCACCTGCACCACGACGTTGTCGAGCACGTGATCGAGTTCTGGCGGCAGGGCGTCGAGCGCCTCGCTGACCATCCGGTCGAAGCGGTAGCGCGGTACCGGGTCCATCGGCGGTCGGTAGGTCGCCCTCAGAGCACCTTGAGGGCGTCGCTGTAGACCTTCTTCGGTCGCATGTCGACGGCGATCTGCCGGGCGATCTCGTGGAACGTCCGGCCGGCCTCGGAGTCGGGATCGACGGCGGTGATCGGCTTGCCGTCGTCGCCGCCCTGGCGCAGTTCGGGCAGGAGCGGGAGGCGACCGAGCATCGGGACACCGAGGTCGTCGGCGAGGGCCTGGCCGCCGCCGGAGCCGAAGATCTCGTAGCGCTTGCCGTCGTCGCCGGTGAACCACGACATGTTCTCGATCACACCGCGCACGGGAAGGTTGACCTTGGCCGCCATCGCCGCCGACAACGCCGCGACCTTCTGGGCGGCCGGCTGCGGTGTGGTGACGACGAACACCTCGCCGCGGGGGAGGTACTGCGACAGCGACAGGGCGATGTCGCCGGTGCCGGGCGGCATGTCGATGAGGAGGAAGTCGGGCTCGTCCCAGAAGACATCGGTGAGGAACTGCTCGAGTGCCTTGTGCAGCATCGGGCCGCGCCAGATGACGGCCTGGCCCTCGGGGATGAAGTAGCCGATCGAGATGCAGCGGACGCCCCACGCCTCGGGCGGCACGATCATCTCGTCGATCACCGTGGGATCGCGATCGGCACCGAGCATGCGGGGGATCGAATAGCCGTAGATGTCGGCATCGACCACGCCGACCGAGTACCCCTGCTGGGCGAGCGCCACCGCGAGGTTGGTCGTGACGCTCGACTTGCCGACGCCGCCCTTGCCCGACGAGATGAGCAGGGGCCGGGTCTTCGAGCCGTTCTGGGCGAACGGGATGATGCGACCCTCGGCGTGGCCGTGGGCCGGGCCGCCCTGGCCGGCGGTCGCCGCGGCGTCGCCGTGGAGGCTCTTGCGCAGTTCCTCGCGCTCGCCGTCGGTCATCACGGTGAACTCGAGGTCGATCGACTCGACGCCGTCGAGTGCGGTCGCCGCGTCCGACACCCGTCGTTGGATCTCGTTCTTCAGCGGGCACCCGGGAACGGTCAGTGCGATGAGCACGCCGACGACGCCGTCGGGGCGGATGTCGACGCCGCGGAGCATGCCGAGATCGACGATCGAACGGTGCAGTTCAGGGTCCTGGACCGGCCGCAGTGCCTCGACGACCTGCGCTTCGGTGACGGGGGTGGCCATCCGTCCATTGTGGCGACGGCCATCGGCAATTGCACCAATTTCCACTACGCGCGTAGGGACAATTCGACCCGGATAGAATCCGGTCATGGCGTCGAGCCCGTCGTTCACCGCAACCGTGTCGGCGATCACCGACGCGTTCGGTGATCCCACCCGCCGCTCGATCTACCTGTTCGCCCGCGATCACTCCGGCGATCCCGAGCCGGCCGACACCGAATCGGGCGATCGCGGCGTCACGGCCTCGATGGTCGCCGCCGAGATCGGTGTGCACGCCAATGTGGCTCGTCACCATCTCGACAAGCTCGCCGCCGGCGGATATCTGGAGGTGGTCAGCGGCCGTGTCGCGGGAGCCGGCGCCGGTCGTCCGTCGAAGCGCTACGTGGTCGTGGCCGACACCGTGCGCATGAGCGACGTCGACTTCCCGGTCCGCAGTGACGACCTGTTGTTGTCGTTGCTCGGCCGCGCCCTCGACCGCCTGCCGCACCACGAGGCGGAACAGATCGCGGAGGACGTCGGTCAGGAGTACGGCCGGGCGATGGCCAACGGACTGACCGGTGACGCACTCACGGCGGGCCGACGATCGCTGCGATCGGCGATGCAGGCGGTGGCCGACGCGCTCACCGCGCACGGCTTCGCGGCCCACGCCGAGGGCCGCAACGACCAACTGCGGATCATCAACAACCACTGCCCGTTCGGCGAGGTCGCCACGGAACATCCGGTGATCTGCGCCGTCGACCGCGGCATGGTCAAGGGGATGCTCGGCGCGCTCGTCGACCTCGACGACGAACTCGGCGACGTCACCACCGAGTCGAGCTTCGCCCGCGGCGACACGTTCTGCTCCACCGCCGTCTAGTCACGGTGGGGTCAGACACTTCGTGACTACTGGCGGTGCTGGGCGTACTCGATCACGCGGGTGACGACGTGCCTCGCTCGCCTTGGCGGTCGAGCCGCTGTCGAACGGCGGCTGCGGGTCGTACTCGATCATCAGCTGGCACGCCTCGGCCGCCGTGCGGTCGACGAGGATCTCCACGAGGCGCAGCGCCATGTCGATCCCGCTCGACACGCCGGCGGCGGTGATGATGCGCCGCTCCAGGTGTTCGACGACGCGGTCGCTCGTCGGGATGGCGCCGTGTTCGCTGAGCGTGTCGAGCGTGCTCCAATGGGTCGTGGCGGTCAGGCCGTCGAGCAGGCCGGCGGCGGCGAGCACGAGCGAGCCGGTGCAGACCGAGGTCGTGAACGTGGTGGTCTCGTGCGCGGTGCGCACCCAGTCGAGCACGCGCTCGTCGTGCATCAACCGCCGCGTGCCGAAACCGCCGGGGAAGACGAGGACATCCGGCCGGGGATGGTCCTCGAACGTGCCGTCGATCTCGATGCCGAGCATCTTGTTGTCCGAGCGGACCACGCCGCGCTCGTGACCGATGAACGTGATCTCGAACTCCGGGATCCGCTGGAGCACTTCGTACGGCCCGATGGCGTCGAGCGCCGTGAAGTCGGGGAACAGGGGGATGACGATGTCGGTCATGGCAGTCTGCTTTCAGGTTGGTGACGGAAGCGGCGGCGGTAGTCGTCGGGCGACACGCCGATGTGGCGGACGAGGGTGCGGCGCATCGTCTCGGCGGTGCCGAACCCGCAGCGGTGGGCGATCGAGTCGACCGTGTCGGTCGACGACTCGAGGGCCTGGCGGGCGGTGTCGACCCGGATGCGGGCGACGAACCGAGCAGGCGGCACCCCCACCTCCCGGCTGAACGAGCGGACGAAGTGGCGTTCGCTCATCCCGACGCGCCGGGCGAGTTCGCCCACGCGGTGATCCGCGCCGGGGTCGTCGATCACGATCTCCTGCGCCTGCCGGATCGGCCCGGGAGGCGCCTGCCGGATCCACGTCGGCGCGGCGAACTGCGACTGCCCGCCGGGCCGGCGCAGGAACATCACGAGGTACTGCGCGATCGTCTGGGCGATCGCGGTGGAGTGGTCGTGTTCCACCAGGGCCAGCGAGAGGTCGATCCCGGCGGTGACCCCGGCCGACGACCACACCTCCCGCGCCGGCGGGCGATCGGTGGGCGGCAGGCTGCGGATGTAGATCGGATCGGCGTCGACATCGACCGCCGGCCAGCGCTCGGCGAGCGTGGTCGCGCGGGTCCAGTGCGTGGTCACGCGATGTCCGTCGAGGGCGCCAGTGGCGGCGGCGATCAGCGCACCGGAACACACGGTGACGAGGCGGATCGAGCGGTCGATGAGCGCGGTCACCGCCGCCACCGCCGCGGGGTCGTCGATGACGGCGCGGATGCCGGAGCCACCGGGGATGATCAGCGTGTCGATCGGGCCCGGATGGCCGGCGGTCCACGCATCGAGGGCGCTGGTGTCGAGGCCGACGGCGCTCTGGGTCGACACCGTCCCGCCGCGGATCGACACGATCGTGACGTCGTACCCCTCCTCGGCCGGCAGCATCTGCGTCGCGCCGGCGAGTACCTCCGCCGGGCCCGCCACGTCGAGCGACTGGATGCCGTCGAACGCGAAGATCGCCACCCGGTGCATGGGCACCACTGTGCGCCACCCGGGCGATGGCGTCAATGCCACAGACCCCACGATTCCCGCCACAGGCCGGTGCGGGCCTCCGTTCGTCGGGACCCGTCCCCGGCGAACGGAACGCACCCCGGCGATAGCGTGCGCCCGGTGGACGTACGCATCGGAGTGACCCAGGCCCCCCGCGAGCTGAACATCGAACTCGCCGACGACGCCGACCGTGACGAACTGAAGGCCAGGGTCGAAGCGGCGCTGGCGGGTGCGAGCGACGTGCTGTGGCTCCTCGACAAGCGGGGCAAGGACGTCGGCGTCCCGTCGGCGAAGATCGCCTACATCGAGCTCGGCTCGTCCGACGGCGACCGGCGCATCGGCTTCGGAGGCTGAAACTGGCCGCGCCGCCGTCGCTCCTCGACCTCCAGTTCGTCTGGGTCACCGGCAAGGGTGGGGTCGGGAAGACGACCGTCGCCGCGGCGCTCGCCGAGATCGCCGCCCGTCACGGTCGCCGCACCCTGGTCTGCGAGATGGACGCCAAGGGCGCGTTGAGCCAGGCGTTCGACGTCGGCACCCTCGAGTTCGAGCCCACCACGGTGGCGCCGAACCTCTCGGCGATGACGATGAACACCGAGGACGCGCTGCGGGAATACCTGCGGCTGTTCGTGCGGATCCCCTTGCTCGGCCGCATCGGCCCGCTCGCCAAGACGTTCGACTTCGTCGCCGACGCCGCGCCGGGCGTCAAGGAGATCCTCGCCGTCGGCAAGCTCTGCTACGAGGTGCGCGAGCGCAACTACGACATCGTGATCGTGGATGCCGAGGCCTCGGGCCACGTCGTCAGCCAGGTCGGTGCCCCGCGCGTGATCCGCGACCTCGTCCAGGTCGGCCTCGTCCGTGACCAGACGCAGTGGATGCTCGACATCCTCGACGATCCGTCGCGAACGGGCGTCGCCGTGGTCACGACACCGGAGGAGATGCCGGTCACCGAGACGATCGATCTGCTCGCCCGGTTGACCGACGAGACCGGCGTCCATCCGGCGGCGGTCATCGCCAACCGGGTGCTGCCCGCGCTGTTCAACCGGCGCGAACAGGCGATCGTCGACCGCCTCGACGAGGCCCTCCCCGTGCTGATCGACGCCATCGGCCCGGCGGCACCGATCGTGCTCGACGCCGCCCGGCTGACCGAGGCCAAGCGCAGCACCGGTGCCGACCACCTCGACCGGCTGCGCAGCGCACTCGACGCCGGTGCCGACGGGCCGATCGCTGCCGATCTGGCCAGCCTGCCGATCATCACCGTGCCGGAACTCTTCGCCCGCTCGTCCGGTCCCCGCGTCGTCACACTCGTCGCCGACACGCTCGACGACGAACTCGATGCGGACGACCTTCCCCGGGCCGGTTCGCGATGAGCGAGCTCGACCATCTGCTCGCCAGCCGGGAGATGGTGCTCGTGGCCGGGTCGGGTGGCGTCGGCAAGACGACGATCGCCGCCGCGCTCGGCGTGGCCGCCGCGCAACGTCAGCGCGCCAAGGTCCTCGTCCTCACGGTCGATCCGGCGCGCCGGCTGGCGACGGCGCTCGGTCTGGAGTCGTTCGGGAACACGCCGGTGCGGGTGCCGGCGGATCCGTCGATGCCACTGCGTGGCGAGCTGTGGGCGGCGATGCTCGACACGAAGGCCGGCTGGGACGAACTCATCCGCCGTCATGCGCCCGACGCGGCCACCCGCGACGCGGTCCTGGCCAATCCGCTGTACGAGAACATCACGAGCCGCTTCGTGCACAGCCACGAGTACCTCGCGATGGAGCAACTCCACGACCTGCACGCAACGGGGCGGTTCGACCTCGTGATCGTCGACACGCCTCCCTCGCGCAACGCGCTGTCGATCCTCGACGCACCGAGCCGGATGGCCGACTTCTTCGGCAGCCGCCTGCTGCGCTGGCTGACCGTTCCGTACCGGTCACGGTTGTTCACCGCCGCCTCGAAGCCGTTCTACCAGGTGGCCGACCGGGTGCTGGGCTCGCGGTTCCTGCAGGACATCGCCGACTTCTTCGTCCTCTTCCAGGCGATGGAGCCAGGGTTCGTCAAGCGGGCGCGGGAGGTGGAGGATCTCCTCGTCGACCCGCGCACCGCGTTCGTCGTCGTCACCACGCTCGAGACGGCGCCGAGTCACGAGGCCCGGTACCTCGCTCGTGAGCTGGAGCGCCGGCACATGTCGCTCGGGGCGATCGTCGCCAACCGCGTGCTGCCGCCGGGCCTGGCGTCGACGGAAGCGTCGCGGAGCGCGCAGGCCCTCGTCGACCGGGCCCACGGTGCGCTGGCCCGCGAAGTGGCCGGGGCGTTGCCGGGCGTGTCGGCGAAGGCCGTGGCGCCGGTGCTCGCCGCCGTCGGCGCCCAGTTCGACGATCTGGCGATGGTGGCGGCCGCCGAGTCGGAGCGGCGCGCCGAACTCGCCTCGCTGGCACCGATGCTGCTGTCGGTGCCGTGGCTCGCGGGGGACATCCACGATCTCGCCGGCCTCGCCGCGTTGGCCGATCACCTCCGCGACCGCGTCACCGCCCGCTGACCCCAATCCCCGTTTGCGTCGCGATTTCGGGGCGCCGGCCGACAAATTTTCCGACACAAACGTGGATCGGGCGCGTGCTGATGGCCGGGCCGCGTCGTGGCTGAACCCGATGGCGGGCATGACGACAGCCGATGGTGCAGAATCATCGTGATGACCTCCCTCGCCGAACTGTCACGCGAGCACTCGGCGCTGAGCCGCGACGACATCGACCACCTGCACCGTCTCGTCGCCGAGTGGGGTTTCCTGGCCGACCTCTGTTTCGCCGATCTGTTGCTCTACATCGAGGCCGACGACCAACGGTGGCTCGTCGTCGACCAGGTCCGCCCGGCCACGAACCAGACGATGTACGCGACCGACTACGTGGGCTCGTGGGCCGACACGACCGAGTCGGGGATCCTGTCCGAGGCGGCGACGAACGGCGTGAAGGTCGAGGGCGAGATCAACGCCGACGGCGAACAACCGACGGTCGGGCGGATGCTGGCGATCCCCGTGCGCCGTGACGGTCGCACGATCGCGGTCCTGAGCAAGGAATGGCGCACGCGCGCCGGCCGGACCGCCGGCGACCTCGAACGCCACTACTCGATCATGTTCGAGAAGTTCGCCCGCATGATCGAGGCCGGGTTGTTCCCGTTCCCCGGTCGCGTCGCCGACTCCAGCGCCGCACCGCGGGTCGGCGACGGCGTGCTCACCGTCGACGACTCGGGCACGGTCACCTACGTCTCCCCGAACGCCAACTCGGCGCTGCACCGCGTCGGGATCCAGGCCAACCCGGTGGGCATGCGGCTCGCCGAACTCGGGTTCCACGACGGGCCCGTGCGCCAGGCGTTCGAACGCCGCGAGCCGATCGTCGAGGAGTTCGAGCAGGGCGGCGACGTGACGTTGCTGTGTCGCTGCGTGCCGATCCTGGTCCCCAACGGCGACGGGCCGCCGCGCATCGACGGCGGGCTGCTGCTCGTGCGCGACGTCACGGAACTCCGCAAGCGCGACCGGTTGCTGCTCAGCAAGGACGCGACGATCCGCGAGATCCACCACCGGGTGAAGAACAACCTGCAGACGATCTCGTCGCTGCTGCGCCTGCAGTCGCGCCGGCTCACGAACCCCGAGGCGAAGGCGGCGGTGCAGGACTCGGTGCGGCGGATCCGCACGATCGCCCTCGTGCACGAGTCGCTGTCACGCGAACCGGGCGAGGACATCGCCTTCATCGAGATCGTCCGGCCGCTGCTCCGCCTCGCCGAGGAAGGGTTGCAGTCGCCCGACCGGCCGGTGCGGTTCACGGTGGCCGGCGACGGGGGGCGCATCCCGGCCCACACGGCCACGCCGCTGTCGGTCGTGCTCACCGAACTCCTGCAGAACGCCGTCGACCACGGGTTCCCCGAGGGTGGGCCCGGCGGCGAGGTGGTGGTGTTGCTGACCAACCGCGATCGTCGTCTCGACATCCGGGTGATCGACAACGGGCGCGGTGTCGACCCGTCGTTCGATCTCGACCAGGCGACGGGACTCGGGCTGTCGATCGTGCGGACGCTCGTCACCACCGAGCTGAACGGCACGATCTCGATCCGTTCGGCGACACCCGACGATCTCGACGCTGCCGGCCTCGGCGAAGGCCCGAGCACGCGTCACGGCACGGTGATCCGCCTCAGCGTGCCGACGGACGACTGACCAGGTCGACTGCGAAGGGGGTCAGCCGACGCGGGCGGCGCGGGAGGCGGCGACGCGGCGGCGACGGATGACCCGGCGCTCCTCCTCCGTCAAGCCGCCCCAGATGCCGGAATCCTGGTTCGTGTCGAGGGCGAAGTCGAGGCACGCCTGGGCGACGCCGCATTCGCCACACACCTGCTTGGCCCGGTCGATCTGGACCAGCGCCAGCCCGGTCGTGCCGACCGGGAAGAACAGCTCCGGATCGGTGTCGCGACAGATGGCGTCGTCGCGCCACTCGTAGTCAGCTGAGCCGAGCGTGAGGCCGGACGCAAGGATCGACACGTTGGGTGCTCCTCGATGAGAGAGATTGGCGGGCGGAATCCGCCCCGGGGGAGTGGCGGGCGGCCAAGTCAAGCGATCGTCTGCTTCTTCGGCCAAGCAAAATTACCTGCCCGGGACGTCGATGACAAGGGCCGATTCTGTGACCTGCGCGGCGCGGAGGGGCTCGCGGACTTGCCACACTGTGCCGATGCTCGTGCTCGCCCACCGGGGAGCGTCACGCGACGCCCCGGAGAACACGCCACCGGCGTTCCGCCTCGCCGACCAGCAGGGAGCCGACGGTGTCGAACTCGACGTGCGCCTGGACCGCTCGGGCCGCCTGTTCGTCCGTCACGACCCGCTCCCCGCGGTCGACGACGCCGCACCGCCGCCCACGCTCGATGACGTGCTCGACGCATGTGGCGACCGGATGCTCGTGAACGTCGAGATCAAGAACCTCGCCTCCGACGGCGGATTCGACCCGACCATGTCGATCGTGGAGCGAACGGTCGAGACGCTCCGTCACCGGGGCGAGCGATGGTCCGAGCGCTGGCTGATCTCGTCGTTCTCGTGGGCCACCATCCAGGCCTGTCGCCGTCTGGCGCCGGAGATCCCGACGGCGTGGCTGTGCATCACGATCGACGCGCCCGGGATCGACCGGGTCGTCGCCGCGGGACACGCCGCGGTCCACCCGTGGGAGCGGACCCTCGATGCGGCGACGGTCGAGCGTTGCCACGACGCCGGACTGCGGGTGAACACCTGGACGTGCAACGACCCCGAACGCCTCACCGAGCTGGCGGCGTTCGGCGTCGACGCGGTGTGCACGGATGTGCCGGCGATCGCGCTCGGCTGCGCTCAATCGGCCGCCTGGGACGCGGGGATAGTCGGCGGAGCGGGGAGCGTCGGGAACACGAGCCGTACCGCATCGGGCACGTGGGTGAACTCGAGCCGGCGGGTGGAACCGAGGGCGTCGCCGTCGACCTGGTAGGGGAACGGCTCGTCGTTCTCCACGACGAGCCGGCGGACGTCCTCGCGGATGTCGAGGTGCGCGGCGGGCTTGACCCCTCCGCCGCGCAGGGCGCCGGCGAGCGAACTGAGGATCGCCGTGGCGCTCATCGTCCTGAACGTGATGGCGACGAGTGGACGGTCGAGCGTCGCCGCGGGCGACAGGTCGAGCGGCCGGTTCCCCAGGTACGTGTACGGGTTGGTGTTGAGCACGATCGAGAAATAGCCGTCGTCGACGTCCCGGCCACCGTCGCCCGACACCCGGAAGTGCGGGTGATGGCGGTCGTAGCCCGTCAACCAGGTGGTCACGCCGGCGGTGATGAACAGCGGGTGTCCGAGCCAGCGCTTGAGCGAGCCCCGGCGCTCCACCCGTTCCACGACGGCGGCGTCGAAGCCGATGCCGGTGTGGAAGCAGAAGAAGCGGCCGTTCACCTTGCCGAGGCCGATCGGTCGGAAGTCGCCGGCGTCGATGCCGCCCGCCAGCAGCTCCACCGCCTCGACCGGGTCGTTCGGCATGCCGATCGTGCGGGCGAACACGTTCGTCGACCCGCCCGGGAGCACGCCGAGCGCGGTGTCGCTGCCGGCGATCCCGGTGGCGACCTCGTTGAGCGTGCCGTCGCCGCCGAACCCGACGACGACGTCGAGGCCGCGCCGGGCCGCGTCGTGAGCGAAGCGCGTGGCATGGCCGCGCCGGTTGGTCTCGACGATCTCGACGTCGTGGCCGCGGCTCAACCGGCGATGGACGACCACGGTGTTGCGCGCGGTGACCGACGAGGCGAAGGAATTGACCACGAGCAGGACCTTCAAGGCTTCGGACGGTAGCCCGCCGCCGGCGACATGCTCGGCCACTCGTCACACGCCCGTGCGTTCGGGCGGCGGGGATTGGGAGCCGTCTTGACCGCCCGGTAACTTTGACGCCTTATGAACGTGATCGTCTGTGTCAAGCAGATTCCCGATCCGGCACTCCCCGGCGAGCTGGATCCCTCCACCAACACCCTCAAGCGCGACGGGAAGCTGATCCTCGACGAGTCCGACAGCTACGGCGTCGAGATGGCGTTGCAGCTGGTCACCGCGGCCGGCGGCGGCGAGGTCAGCCTCGTCTCGATGGCCCCGAACGACGAGACGTCGGGCCTGCGCACCGCACTGGCGATGGGCGCGGCCAAGGCCGTGCTCGTGTCCGATCCGTCGCTGGCGGGCGCCGATGCGCTCACCACCGCGAAGGTGCTCGCCGGAGCCGTCGGCAAGGCCGGCGACTTCGACCTGATCATCGCCGGCACCGAGTCGTCCGACGGCTACACCGGCACCGTGCCCGAGCAGCTCGCCGAGGTGCTCGGCCTCCCCTCGATCACGTTCGCCAAGACCGTGCAGATCGCCGACGGCACCCTCAAGGTCGACCGTCAGACCGAGGAGGGCTACGACGAGGTCACCTGCTCGCTGCCGGCCGTCGTGTCGGTCACCGCCGGCGTCGTCGAGCCCCGGTACCCGAGCTTCAAGGGCATCATGGCCGCGAAGTCCAAGCCCGTCGACACCGTCACCACCGCCGACCTCGGCGTCGAGGCCGTGTCGTGGGCCCAGCAGATCGTGTCGGTCGAGAACGCTCCGGCTCGCGAGGCCGGCGAAATCATCGAAGACGACGGCGAGTCGTTCAACAAGATCGTCGAGTTCCTCGACAACCTGAAAGTGATCTGAGGCAGTCATGGGAATCGACAACATCTGGGTGTTCGCACAGGAAATCGAGGGAAGCGAGGGCGCGCCGACGACGGGCACGCTCGAACTGCTCACCAAGGCCCGCTCGCCTCGGCGGCCAACGTCTCGGCGTTCGTTGCCGATGACGGCGGCGCGGTGGCGGCCGTGCTCGCCGATCACGGCGCGGCGAAGGTCTACGCCACGGGCGATCTCGCCGGCGCCCTGCCGGGCGTCGCCGTGGCGTCGGCGATGCAGGCCGTGATCAACGGCGGTGACATTCCCGACCTGATCATGTTCCCGCAGAGCTACGAGGGCCGCGACGTGATGAGCCGGCTGTCGGTCAAGCTCGACCGCACGGTGCTCACCAACTCGACGTCGATCACGGTCGACGGCGATGCGGTCACGGTCCAGACGCCGATCTTCGGTGGCAGCAAGCTCGTCAACTCGACGTTCACGGGCGAGAAGCCGTTCCTCGCCGCCTTCCGCCCGAAGAGCTTCGTCGCCGAGGGCGGCGCCGGCGCGGCGGGCGAGGTCGTGTCGGCCCCGGTCGGCGACCTCGGTTCGACCGGTGGCGCGACCGTCACCGCAGTGCACGTCGAAGAGCACACCGGTCCGAAGCTCGACGAAGCGGCCGTGGTCGTGTCGGGCGGCCGTGGCCTCGGTGAGGCCGGGAAGTTCGAGATGATCGAGAGCCTGGCCAAGGCGCTGAAGGGCGCGCCGGGTGCGTCGCGGGCGATCGTCGACGCCGGCTGGGTGCCCTACAGCTACCAGGTCGGCCAGACCGGCAAGGTCGTCAAGCCGACGGTCTACATCGCCGCGGGCATCTCCGGTGCCACGCAGCACATGGTCGGCATGAAGGGCTCGAAGAACATCATCGCCATCAACAAGGACAAGGAAGCCCCGATCTTCGGCATCGCCGATCTCGGCATCGTGGGCGACGTGCACAAGGTGCTCCCGCAGCTCCTCGAAGCACTCAAGTCCCGCAGCTGAACCTGTCGACGGGTTCCGCCCCGTCACGTCCGAAAAATGCCTCGAATCGCGCGCTCGCCGCGCGATTCGGGGCATTTTTCTGTGCGAGACGGGTCACACGGCGTCGCGGGCGGTGATCGCCCAGGCGGTGCCGTTCGCCTCGTCGGCGATCGCCAGTTGCAGCGACCAGCCGAGCGCCGGCTCGAAGGCGTCCCAGCGGTACCACGTCAACTCCGTCGCCAGCCGTCCCAGGTCGTCCGGCGGCACCGGCCACGCCTCGGCCAGGTCGCCGAGCGTCGCCAGCAACCACCACGCACCGAAGCGACCCGACGCCGCCCCCCGCCGGCGTCCGTGGGCGCCGCCGCTGGCTCCGGCCCATGCGATCCACCCGAGCGCGGTGGCCGGGTCGAGCACGACCACCCGAGCGTGGCGGACACCGATCGCGCCGATCGCCGCCGCGACGTCGCCCTCGACACAGGTGACGTCGAGCTGGCCGTTCGAACTCGCCAGCCACGGCTCGACGAGCTGGCGCACGGCGAGGTCGACGTCATCGTCGAGTCGTTCCGCGTCGGTGGGGGTGATCTCGGTCCAGTCGTCGGGCAGGTCCGGCATCGGGAACTCGGCGCCGACGTCGCTGTAGACGGCGAGCGAGTAGGCCGGTTCCCACGGTTGGATGTCGAGCGGGAGCTCGAGCACCGCGGGCAGATCGGTGGCGCCGCCGACGTCCTCGCCGCGCAGTACCCGTTCGTGGGCGACGAACGCGGCGCGTGGCCCGCGGTCGAGCACCGGCGCGAGGTCGGCCCACGTGTGGTCCTGGGCGGCGACCTCCGTCAACGGGCCGATGGTGAACCGGCCCGACAGCCCGTCCGACTCGTCGAGCACGGCGGCGACGTGCGGCGGTGGGGCGAGCAGGGCGAGGCGATACTCGGCCAGGGTGGCGGCAGGCCAGAGCTGGCGACCGGTCTCCACGGCATGGCGCGCCCGGTCGCGCACCCGCAGCAGCCCGTCCCAGTCGCGCGCCGAGCACCGGTCGTCGATCATCCGGACCAGGCCGTCGAGGTCGGCGCGGTGGATCAGCTCGTCGAGCGGCTCGTCGGCGCTCACCCAGCGGCCTCGACCTGCGGCCCTAGACCAGCGGCCAGGGGTAGCGCCGACCGCTCGGGTCGGTCGGGAACGCCCGCTCCTTGACGCACCACGCGGCGCGGCCGCGGATCGCTTCGACCTCGGCATCGTTGAGCAGTGCGGCGATCTCGAGCGGCACCCGTGCGCACAGACGCGCCACCGGTTCGAGCAAGGCGTCGGGGATGGGTTCGCCGCCGAACTCCCAGATCACCGTGCGCAGCTTGTACTCCGGCGCGAAGCAGAGGCCCTGATCGATGCCCCACACCGACGCCGGTGCCGTGTCGGTCGCCTCGACGAGCAGGCAGTGCCCACTCTTGCGGTCGGTGTTGTTGGCGAGGATGTCGAGCAGTGCCATCGCCCGCAGCCGGTCGTGCAGCTCGGGGTACGCCTCATAGATCGTGAAGTAGTGGTGCCGGTGGTTGGCCGTGACGAACCACTGGACCGACCCCTCGCCGAGGGGCCCGTCGCGCAGCACCGTCGGCGGGATCACACCGATGCCGAGCGCCTCGCTGAGCAGGTAGGCGGCGACCTCACGGCGGTGGAGGCCGGGCTCGAAGTCCCACAGCGGGCGCTCGCCCCGCATCGGCTTGTAGATCGCCGGGTGCGAGCGGCCCTCGTGTTCGACGTGCACGAGGAACGTCGCGTTGCTGCTGTAGGGCATCCGACCCTCGACGGTGATCTCGCCGAGGCGCAGGTGCCGCACCGGATCGTCGACCGGGTCGACGCGCAGGACGACGGTGCCCGGCTCGTCGTCATCGTCGTCGTCGTCATCGTCGTCGTCGAACTCGTCACCGTCGAATTCATCGTCGTCGAACTCGTCGTCGAACTCGTCGCCCGGGTCGTCGGCAGGGGCGCCGTCCGCCCACGAGCTCACGGCTCAGTTCATCCTCGGACAGAGGTGCCCGTCGGGATCGATCGGGTTGCCGCACCACCGGCACGTGGGCCGGCCCGCCTCGATCACGTCGTCGGCGCGTTCGCAGAAGGCGACCGCCTGACCGCGGTTGACGTACAGCCGGACGTGGCCCCGGTCGGTGTCGTCGATGATCTCGCCGTCCTCGTCGACCTCACCGACCTCCTCGAGCTGGATCAGCAGGCGATCGGTCGCCCGGTCGTAGCCGAGACCGATCGGGCCGAGGACGAACGACGCTTCGAGCGGCTCGACGAGTTCGAGCGCACTCGGCATCGGCTTGTCGTCCGCCGGCGGCAGGTCGCTCAGCACGCGGCGGAGGTACTGGACGATCGCCGCCGCCTGTTGCTTCTCGCACTTGAGCGTGACGCGTTGCCCGTTGGCCCGCGCCTGGAGGTAGAAGACGCGCTCACCCGGCCGGCCCTCGGTGCCGATCGTGAAGGCGTCGACGTCGTCGAACTCGAAGAACACACCCATCGTCGTCAGCTCGGTTGGAGATCGGTCAGGGGTCGGCCGGTCGAGTTCACGGCCAGCACGACCGGGCCGCCAGGCCCCCACGCGATGGCGGTGACCGAAGCGGGACTGATGACGATGCGTTGGAAGAGGTCGATGTGCGTGCCGAGGGCGTGGGCGACCGCGGCCTTGATCGTGTCGGCGTGCGAGACACAGACGATCGTGCCGCCGGGATGTGCGGCCCGGAGCCGATCGAGCGTCGACACCATCCGCGTCTGCATCTCGGTGAAGCTCTCGCCACCGGGGAAGCGGAACGTCGACGGTGCCCGTTGCACGGTGCCCCACTCCGGCAGCTTCATGAGCTTCTTCAGTTCCGCTCCGGTCCATTCGCCGAAGTCGCACTCGAACAGACCGCGGTCGATCTTCGTGCGCAAGCCGCGCGCCTTGGCGATCGGAGCGGCCGTTTCCTTGGCGCGTTCGAGCGGCGAGCTGTAGATCGCGTCGACGCGCTTGAGGGCACCGATCCGCTCGGCGGCGATCTCGGCCTGCGCCCGTCCCTCGTCGGCGAGGTGGAGGCCGGCCGCCCGGCCCGGCAGCAGTTTGCCCGTGGTCGGTGTCTGCCCGTGCCGCACGAGGAGCACGGTGGTCGGCGCAGGATGCTTCGGCTGCGTACCGGATCGCGGGCGAGGGGTTGCTTTCGTCGTGGCCATGAGGTGGCTCCAACCTACTGTCGGGTTTCGTGGGTCCACTCGCACGCCTCGAAGCCGACGTCGTCGGCTGTCGCGCCTGTCCCCGTCTCGTCGCGTGGCGCGAGCAGGTCGCCACCGAGAAGCGGGCGTCGTTCCGCGACGAGGTGTACTGGGGTCGGCCGATCCCCGGATTCGGCGACCCGGCCGCGCGCATCGTGGTGCTCGGCCTGGCGCCGGCCGCCCACGGTGCGAACCGCACCGGCCGGGTGTTCACCGGCGACCGCAGCGGCGACTGGCTGTTCCGGGCGATGCACCGGGCGGGCCTGGCGAACCAGCCGCAGTCGACGTCGATCGACGACGGGTTGACGCTCACCGACGCGTGGGTCACCGCGGCGGTCAAGTGCGCCCCGCCCGACAACAAGCCCCTGCCGTCCGAGCGCGACACGTGTGCGCCGTTCCTGGAGCGCGAGTTCGCCGCCCTGCCGAACGCCCGGGTGGTCGTGTGTCTCGGATCGTTCGGCTACGAAGCGGCGGCCCGGCACTTCGGGCTGCGACCCCGCCCCAAGTTCGGCCACGGCGTCGAGGTCGACGTGAGAATGTCCGCCGGGGACAGACCCCGGCGGACATTCTCCGGTCCGATCACGCTGCTGTGTTCGTTCCACCCGAGTCAGCAGAACACGTTCACGCGGCGCCTCACCGAGCCGATGTTCGACTCGATCTTCGCCCGGGCCCTCGAACTCGTCACCGTCTCGGCATCGTCGTGAGAACGGCTCAACGGAAGGCGGCGAGGAGCGCCTCGGCGGCGATCGAATGGGCGACGCGGGCGTCGGAGAGGAACTCCGGCATCGAGAAGAAGCCGTGGATCTGTCCAGGGAAGTGGACGTGGGTCGTCACCACGCCCGCGTCGATCAGCCGGGTGGCGTAGCACACGCCCTCGTCGCGGAGGGGGTCGAACCCGGCCGTGATCACGAGCGCCGGCGGCGTGGCGGCAAGTGCGGCCGGTTCGGCGCAGAGCGGCGACACGCGAGGATCGTCACGGGCTCCGGCACCATCGGCCAGGTACTGGTCGATGAACCACCGCATGGCGGCCGCGGTGAGGAAGTACCCCTCGGCGTTCTCCGTGTACGACGGCGTGCCGGCGCGGGCGTCGGCCACCGGGTACACGAGGAGTTGGAAGCGGATCGGAGCGGTGTCCGACAGGAGTTGGCACACGACGGCGGCGAGGTTCCCTCCCGCCGAGTCGCCACCGACGGCGATCCGCGCGGCGTCGATGCCGAGGGCGTCGGCGTTCTCGAAGGCCCAGGTCGTCGCCTGCACACAGTCGTCGAGGCCGGCCGGGAACGGATGCTCCGGGGCGAGGCGGTAGTCGACGCTGAGCACCGTGTGACCGGTGCGGTTGTTGAGCGTGCGGCAGACGTCGTCGTGGGTGTCGATGTCGCCGAGGACCCAACCGCCGCCGTGGAACCAGACGAGCAGCCCCGGCCTCGACGTGCCCGGCGCGGCGCGGTAGACGCGCGCGGGGACGCCGCCGGCGTCGACGTCGAGGATCTCGAAGCAGTCCTCGGTCGGCGGGCGCAGGAGGGCCCGTCGCGCCGCCCTCGCGGCGACCGCACCCTGCTCCTCGGCCGACGGTGCCCCGGCCGCTTCCATCAATTCGAGCAGCGACACGACCTCCGGGTGCAGGGGCATCGGCGAATCCTGCCACTATCGTGTCGGCGCTGTGAACCCGTTGTCTCGTCCGATCCTCCGCGCCGCTGCCGTGTTGATGGTGGCCACCCTCGGTGTGTCGGCGTGCCGGTCGCAGCCGAGCGCCCAGCGTGTCGCCGAGGACCTGATCAACACCCTGGCCAAGACGGACGAAGAGCGCGACTGCATGCTCCAGAAGGTCGAGGCCTACGGCAAGGGCGATCTCGAGAAGATCGGTGACGACGCCGCCAATGGCGACGAGGCCGCCAAGGCCGCCGCCAACGCCGAACTCGACAAGCTCCAGACCCAGCTCGAATCCTGCATCAAGTAGTCGGCCACCCCCGATCCACGTTTGCGTCAGAATTTCTGCGGCCCGTTCCGCAGAAATCGCGACGCAAACGAGTTGTTGGGGCGGGCTGCTTCAGTCGGTCGGGGCGGGTGGTGACGGGGCCGCAGCGGCGGCTTTGACCTTGGGGGGTGGGACGCCGATCGCGGGTGCCCGGTCGGCGAACTCGGGCCAGCGGCGCCGGCTGACGATCGACAGCAGCCGCAGCAGACGCATCGCCGTCTCGTCGGTCTGGGCGGGGCGGGCGATGATCGAGCCGTCGGCGATCATCCGCTCGATGACCTCCTCACCGAGTTCGGTGCGCACGATCGTCAGCGTCCAGTCGTTGTCCTCGCCGATGCCGCCGGTGGCGACGTCCGAGTGCTCGGCGGCGAAGTCGGGGCAGTTCTTGCAGCCCTGACGGGTCCAGCCGTGGCACTCCTTGAGGTCGATCTCGTGGTACGAGCCGTCCTTCATCCAGATCTGGAACACGCCCTTGATGTTCATCTTCACCATGTCCTGCTTCTTCAGGCCGTACTTGGCCTCGAAGAGTTCGGTGAAGATGGCGTCGTCGAAGGTCTTCGAACACAGCAGGCCGATGTTGAACAGGAACGGCTTGGACACCTTGCCGGCCTTGCGATCCCACATCGTCGGCGGCGACGACGTCTGGCAGCCCATGCCGACGAGGGCCAGCCGCTCGTACCCCTTCTCCCTCGCCTCGGGCAGGGCGAGCGGGTTGGCGCAGTAGGTGTACCGGCTGCCGGCGGTGGCGAGGATCTCCTCCTTCGTCGACACCACGGCGGGCTTGGCCTTCCAGGCATCGTCGTCCTCGACCCCGCTGACCAGTGCGGCGTCGATGTAGTCGTGCTCGCGCAGCCAGATCAGCATCGCCGACACGAGCCCGCCGTCCTGGCCCATCTTGTGCACCATGTCGTCGCTGGCGCGGGTGAGGTACAGCTGGCGCCACACGCCGGCCATCTCGTCGGGCTCGCGGACCCGGCCGAACAGGTGCATGTCGGCCGATGGCTCCCACGCCCGAAAGCGCGGGCAGGCCCGGGTGCAGGTCGTGCAGCCGCCACCTTCGCCGAAGCCGTGGATGCAGTTGTCGGGTCCGAGTTCCTCTTCGAGATGGAACGGGATGTACTTGCCCTCCTCGTGCTCGTAGCCGATCACGTCGTGGGGGCACGTGACGACGCAGCCCGCGCAGCCGGTGCACAACCCGGTCGTGATGACCTCGGCGTAGAGCTCCTTCCACTGCTCCGTCCAGCGCCCGGCCTGAGCGGGTGGGACGAGCGGGGCGTCCGCTTCGACTGTGGTCATGGTTGGACTGTACGCGATCCGGCACGACGAGGCCCGGTGCGGAGGAGGGTGGAACTTCGCGGCGCGACTTGGGCGGTCGCCCGCCCGTTGGCTTCGCCGGGTACTCGAGGGGGATGGCACCTGGGCTTCGGGGCGGGGCGACCGCTGGAGACACACCGTAGAGGGGGCGTGTTGCCGCCAGTTGGGCGTGGCGTGAACGGACGGTGAACCCGGCTTCAGCGGGCTGTGACGTGCGCCATAGCCGCTTCGCGGCTCGGGAGTCTTCGAAACTTGACCCGTGGGTCAAGTTTGGGGGCACAATGGAGGCCATGGATCTGAGCTACACGCCCGAAGCCGACGAATTCCGCACCGAGATCAAGTCGTGGCTGGTGGAGAACCTGCCGGACGGCTGGTTCGACGAGGGCTTCGAGATGACCGACGACGAGCGCAAGGCGTTCAACGCGGACTGGCCGCAGAAGCTGTTCGAGGGCGGCTGGATCTGCGCCACCTGGCCGGCCGAATACGGCGGCAAGGGTCTGACGACGATGCAGGGCGTCGTCCTCGCCGAGGAGTTCGCCAACGCCAAGGCGCCGATGCGCGGGGACTTCTTCGGCGACACCCTCGTCGGGCCCACACTGCTGCAGTGGGGGAGCGAGGAGCAGAAGAAGCAGTTCCTGCCGGGCATCCTCAGCGGCACGACGCGCTGGTGCCAGGGCTTCTCCGAGCCGAACTCGGGGTCCGACCTCGCCAGCCTGAAGACCACGGCCGTGCTCGACGGTGACGAGTGGGTCATCAACGGTCAGAAGGTGTGGACCACCCAGGGCCACCACGCCGACTACTGCTTCCTGCTCACCCGCACCGATCCGAACGCGTCGAAGCACGCCGGCATCTCCTACATCCTCGTGCCGATGCGCCAGGACGGCATCGAGGTCCGCGGCATCACGCAGCCCGACGGCACCGCCGAGTTCTGCGAGGTGTTCTTCGACAACGCCCGTGCCCCGAAGGACAACGTCGTCGGCGGCGTCAACAACGGCTGGAAGGTCACGAACACGACGCTCGCCTTCGAGCGTGGCCAGTCGGCGACCACGGGATACCGGCGCTTCGCCGAGGAGTACCGCATCATGGTCGAGTCGGCGCAGGCCAACGGCACGATCGACGACCCGCTCATCCGTCAGCGCCTGATGGAGTACTACACGAAGATCCAGATCCTGCGGATCAACGGACTGCGCAACCTGTCGGCGACGCTGAGCGGATCCAAGGACATGGGATCGGTGATCCTGGGCGCGACGAACAAGATGTTCTGGTCGGAGATGCACCAGGCGGCGATGGAGCTGGCGCTCGACATCTTCGGCGCCGACTCGATGCTGGTCGACACCTCACCGGCGTCTGGCGCGTGGCCGGCGACGGCGGCGCGCGACAAGCGGCGCGACGGCTATCCCGTCAGCCCGCTGATGTCGGCGTTCTTCTTCTCCCGGTCCGAGACGATCTGGGGCGGCACCAGCCAGATCCAGCGCAACATCGTCGGCGAGCGCGTCCTCGGCCTGCCGAAGGAACCCCGCCCCGCCAACGACTCCAACTGAGCCACCCGCCCGCCGGCGCGTGCTCGTCGGGCAATGCGTGAACAATCTTGCGCACCAGGGCCGCACATTGATCACGCATTCGGCGCAGCCGCCGGGCGGGCCGGGGGTCAGGCTGCGAGACCCAGCTCGTGGCGTCGGAGCCGCCACAGGTCGACGAGTTCGTCGATGGCGGCGTCGAAATCGTCGGCCAGCTCGCGATCGGTCACGCGGTCGACCTGCCATCCGATGCGGCGGGCGTTCCGGTCACGCCCCTTGTCACGCTGCGCGTCGAACCGCCCGCCGTGCCAGGTGACGTGATCGACCTCGACCGCCCACTTGACGGTCGGATCCGCTCCGTCCGGATGGATCAGTGCACCCGTCGGCAGCCGCAACGGGAACTGCCGGACGAGGGTTCCGACACCACGTCCGGGCGAGGGCATCGAGAACACGCAACTCGAGTCCCGATCCGGCAGGACGCTGCCAGTCCGATCGCTGGCTCATCACACGGTTGACGCGGGCGAGCCCGGGTCGACCGCGTTGTGTGAGTGACCGGACCTGGCGCCACAGCGTCGGGACGGTGCAGTGGTGATCGAGCACCCACTCCGTGAGCCGCTCGAAACGCGCATCGTCGAGGTCGCGGGCGCAATCGAACCAAGCTCGCGGTGGACTGGCGAGGCGAATACCGTCCGGCCGGACCACCACCTCGCCCGGATCGAGACGATTGGTCCGCCGGAGCACGACGTCGCGACGTCAGGGGCGTCCGGTCGTGCGCGACCAGGACAACCGGCCGATCGCACGGGCGAACGTGGTGGAATTCCCACAGTCGCGCCGCGGCAAGGCCGGTGACCACGGCGGTGGGATCGGCCAGACACGCCGCGACGCACCGGGACTCGAACGTGTCGGGTGAAGACGCAACCCGGTAGACGCCTTGGTGCACCGCCAGGAGCAGGCCCGCTGTCACGAGATGGCGGCGCACGTGCAGGTTGACACCATCGGCGCGCAGCTGCGCATCGGTGACCACACCGTGACGTTGCGAGATCTGCACGCTCAGCATGTGCGACATTCCGGTCATCGCCGTTCCTTTCGGTCGTCGGGGATCGAACGGGACCGCAGGTCCGAGTGGCGAGCGATCGACACACCCGCACGCCGATCATGCGCAGCGGGGTGCGACACACGGCGCCACGCCCATCCGGACGACGCCAGTCGCCGAATGCGTGAACAATGTGCGGCGCAGGTGCGCACATTGTTCACGCATTCGATGGCTCGGGTGCTCCGGGTCGGGGGGCCGGGGAATTCACATCGTGGCAACACTGCCGCGTCTTTCGGTCGCGAGGGCAGGCGGTACCGTCGGGGGCCGTGGACGAACTGCTGGACGACGACGGTGCGCCCCGTCCCGTCGCCCGTGGTCTGATGCAGCTGCTCGACCAGCTCGGCGTCGACGAACTGCGCGAACGGCAGCGCATGTCCGACGTCGAGATCCTCACCATGGGCATCTCGTTCACGATCTACTCCGACGGCGAGAACATCGACCGGGCGTGGCCGTTCGACGTCATTCCCCGATTGATCTCCGGCGAGGAGTGGGAACGGGTCGCCAGCGGCCTGATGCAACGCCTGCGGGCGCTGAACATGTTCATCGACGACGTGTACAACGAGCAGCGGATCATCGCCGCGGGCATCTTCCCCGGCGAACTGCTCGACGACGCGACCAACTTCCGCGAGGAGTGCCGCGGCGTCCATCCGAAGTTCGGCGTGTGGGCGCACATCTCGGGGTCCGACCTCGTCCGGGCCGGTGACGGCCAGTTCTACGTGCTCGAGGACAACCTCCGCGTCCCGTCCGGCGTGAGCTACGTGCTCGAGAACCGGGTCGTCGCCAAGCGGGCGTTCCCCGAGCTGTTCGAGCGCCACCTCATCCGGCCCGTCGACGGCTACACCGACGAACTGAACAAGCTCCTGATGTCGCTCGCCCCGGCCGGCCGCCGCGACCCGAACCTCGTCGTGCTCACGCCCGGCATCTTCAACTCCGCGTACTTCGAGCATTCGTTCCTCGCCCAGCAGATGGGCGCCGAGTTGGTCGAGGGCGCCGACCTGGTCGTGGGCGACGACGAGTGCGTCTACATGAAGACGGTGCAGGGCCTCGAGCGTGTCGACGTGATCTACCGTCGGATCGACGATCTGTTCCTCGATCCCGAGGCGTTCAACCCCGACTCGATGCTCGGCGTGCCCGGCCTCATGCGGGCGTGGAAGGCCGGCAACGTCGGGATCGCCAACGCCCCGGGCGCCGGGGTGGCCGACGACAAGTGCGTCTACGCGTGGGTCCCCGACATGGTCCGCTACTACCTCAACGAGGAGCCGCTGATCGCCAACGTGCCGACGTTCCGTTGCATGTACGACGACGAGCGGGCCTACGTGCTCGACCATCTCGACCAGCTGGTGCTGAAGCCGGCCAACGAGAGCGGTGGCTACGGGATCGTCATCGGCGACCGGGCTGCTCCGGACGTACTCGAGGCGGTCGCGGCGTCGATCAGCAGCGACCCGCGCAACTGGGTGGCGCAGCCGATCCTCGACCTGTCCACCGCACCCACGCTCGTCGCCGACGGCATCGCCCCCCGGCACCTCGACCTGCGTCCGTTCATCCTCACCGGCGAACACAGCTACGTGACCGCGGGTGGCCTCACTCGGGTGGCGCTCAAGGAAGGCTCGCTGATCGTCAACTCGTCGCAGGGTGGTGGCAGCAAGGACACCTGGATCGTCGACCTCGACGACGACTTCAACGCCCGGTTCACCACGCCGCAGACGTTTCTCCCCCTGCTCGACGATCTCGGCCGGACCCGCAGCCAGAGCCAGGCGGCCAGACCCAGACCCAGAGCGGCCAGAGCCAGTCCCAGTCCCAGTCCGGGACCCAGGGCGGCCAGAGCCAGTCGCAGTCGCCGTCACCGGCCGATCCCGAGGCGACCACCTGATGGCGTTGTTGTCGCGCGTTGCCGAGCGCCTGTACTGGGGCGCCCGCTACCTCGAGCGTGCCGAGGACGCCTCCCGCGTCCTGCGTTCGTTCGGTGACGTGCTCGCCGACTATCCGGGTTCGGGAATGCAGTGGAGCTCGCTGGTCGCGGTGGCCGGCGCCGGTGGCAAGGACGCCGCCGACGTCGTGCCCTCGGAGGAGTCGGCGGTCGTGCACTACCTCCTCGCCGATCGCGAGCACTCCAACAGCATCGCCGTGTCGATCGAACGCTCACGGGAGAACCTCCGCACGTGTCGCGAGGTGATGCCACGGGAGGCGTGGGTCGCGGTCAACGACCTGTCGTTGTTCGTGCGCGGCGCGGCGGCGACGTCGATCGATCGACGCCGTCGGGAACGGTTGCTGACGCGGGTGATCGACGACAGCCGCCGGCTCGACGGCGTCCTGCAGTCGGCGATGACCCGCGACGAGGCGTTCGAGATGTGGCGCCTCGGCCGCTATCTCGAGCGCGCCGACATGACCACCCGGGTGCTCGGCGTGCGCGCCGCGTCCCTGCTCGCCCTGCCGGCCGGGGCGACCGAGGAGTTCGCGGAGGTGCAGTGGATGGGGGTGCTGCGGTCGCTGTCGGCGCTGCAGATGTACCAGCGCGCCACCCGCGGGCCGATCAACGGCAGCGCGGTCGTGCGGTTCCTCCTGTTCGATCATCGCTTCCCGCGTTCGGTCGCCGGTTGCCTCGCCGAGATCCGCGCCTCGACGCTGCGCATGCCGTCGCACACCACGGTGCTCGGCACGGTCGAGTCCGTCGACCGGGCGTTGCGCCGGAGCCGTCCGGCGGCCGACGACGGCGTGGCGCTCGATGCCGCGATGGACGGTGTCCAATCAGCCCTCGGCCGGCTGAACGACGTGATGTACGAGCAGTACGTCGTCCACTGATGGTGCGAGACCGCCCGATGATCCGGGACGCCCGATGACGCCGAACGCGATGGACACGGCCGGCCCCCAGTCGCTCGTCACGGCCCAGCGTCTCGTGGAGCAGTTCGCACGACGCACCGACCTGACCGCCCGCCAGCTCGAGGCCGATCGCCTCCTCGCCGCCGAGGGCGCGGGCCACATCGTCCACGACCTCCCCGTACGCGCCGACGGCCGGGCGGTGTCACTCGAATCGCGGCCGTGGCGGCTCGACCCGATTCCCCTCGTCATCGATGCCGCCGAGTTCCATCTGCTCGGCGACCGGGCCGTGGCCCGCATGCGCATGCTCGAGGCGGTCCTCGAGGACATCTACGGGAGTCGCACGCTGCTCACCGATCGGGTCCTCGAGCCGGCGAACGTGTGGGCTTCGAATCGCTACCGGCTGGCGGCGATCGGACAGCACGCCGCGCCGCGTTGGCTCACCACCTACGCGGTCGACGTGATGAAGGACACGGCGGGCAACTGGCACGTCGTGCAGGACCTCACCGACGCTCCGCAAGGGGCCGGGTACACGTTCCTCGGACGCAACGTGCTCGCCCGAGTGCACCGCGACGTCGTGTCGGCGCTGCCGCGTGGTGCCGGTCTCCGCTCGATCGATCCGTTCGCCGACCAGCTCCGCGACGCGCTGGCCGATCTCGCCACCACCGACAACCCGCGCATCGTCGCCATGACCGGTGGCGTCGAGCACCAGTCGTTCGTCGGCCACTCCTATCTCGCCAGCCGTCTCGGTCTGAACCTGGCCGAGGGTGCCGACCTCGTGGTGCGCAAGCGCCGGCTCTGGCTGCGCTCGCTCGCCGGCCTCGAACCGGTCGATGTCGTCCACCGCCGGCTCGAGGGCCATCGCATCGATCCGATGGAGGTCAACGCCCACGGCGTGATGGGCGTGCCCGGCCTCCTCGATGCCGTCCGGGCGGGCGGCGTCCGCCTGGCCAACAACCACGGCACCGGTGTGCTCGAGGACGCCGTGCTCGCCGAGTGCTGGGACGAGGCGGGCGACTGGATCGCCGACCGCCATCGCCGTGGTGGTTCGCTGGCACCGCTGGAACGATTGCGCGCGGCCGCACGGTCGACGACGGAGTTCGAGACGACGCCATGTCTCGTCGGCGGCGAGATCGTCCAGCGCGCCGTCGTGGTCCGCCTGCAGCTCGTGGCGTCCGACCGCCGCATCGAGGTCATGCAGGGCGCCTCGGCGACCGTGCTCGCCCCCGGTGACGACCCGACGCTGCCGACGGCCGCCACGGCCAAGGACGTCTGGGTGGTCGGCGGCACGGTGGCGCCGCCGTCGCTGAGCCGGCGACGCCCGCTCCCGCAGGTCGATCTCATCGCCTCGGTCCCGACCCGTGCCGCGGAGGCCCTGTTCTGGGCCGGGCGGGCGCTCGAGCGGGCCGAGTTGTTGACGCGTTCGCTCGAGGTGGTGCTGGAGCGCACGACGAGCGTCGTCGATCCCGAGACCGCCGAGCCGTGGGTGGCGCCGTCGTCGGCGATGCTGTTGGAGATCGCCGGATTGCATCCCCGCGGTCAGTCGATCGACGTCGTGCCGAACGCCAACGACGTCGTCGAACGAACGCTGACCGCGTTGACCCGCCAGCTCGGGTCGGTGTTGGCCGAGGTGTCGTCGGTGCGCGAGTTCTTCTCGACCAGTGCCGGTCGGGCGTTCGCCCGGCTCGCCGCGGCCCGCTCGACGTTGCAGGGTCTGCAGGCCAGCGGCGGCTCGATCCGCGCCGCGCGGATCGACCGTGGCCTGCTCGACAGCATCTCCAACGACCTCTCGTCGGTGATCGGCCTGTGGAACGAGAGTGTCGTCCGTGGGCCGGCGTGGCACTTCGGCGAGATCGGCCGGCGGCTCGAGCGGGTGTTCGGCGTGATCGACGGCGTGCGCGGGGCGCTGGCCTTGTCGACGATCGACCCGGCGAGCCTGCACCAGGAGTACGACGGGCAACGACTGATCGAGATCGTCCTGGCGACCAACGAGAGCCTCGTCGCCTACCGTCGGCGGTATCGCAGCGACGTGGAGTTCGGGTTGGCGATGGACCTCGTGATCTCCGACGGTCTGAACCCCAGGGCGGCCATGGCGGCCCTCGTGATCGTGCGCGCCGAGGCCGAAGCGCTCGGGTGGACCGCCGGTGTCGAGCTGGCCACGCGACTCGTCGACCTCGTGGCGGCCGAGACCCACGACACGGTGGCCTCGACGATGACGATGCTCGGCGAACTCTGGAGCGGCGCCGACCAGCTGGCGCGCGGCATCGTCAGTGAGTTCCTGGCCTCGCCGTTGGATCCGCGGGTGATGGGACATTCGGAATGAGCCGGCGATGAACAGCGACATCAACGCGCCGGCCGGCACTCGCTACGTCGTCACCCATCGCACGCAGTACGCGTACGGGGCCACGATGGCCGATGGGTACAGCGTCGCCTACCTCCTCACGCGCCCCACGCCGTCGCAGCGCGTCCTCTCGTCGGTGATCTCGACCGAACCCCGCGTCGACGAGTACGACGAATGGCCCGACGTGTTCGGCAACCGCATGGTGCAGCTCGGCGTGCACCAGCCGCACACCGACTTCGTGGTCGAGGCCGTGTCCGAGGTCGTCACGTACCGTCAGGAGCGCCCGCGGGCGAACCAACCGTGGGAGCGCGTCGCCGCGCAGGTCGCCGCGCTGCGCGGCCCCCTCGTGCTCGAGACGTCGCCGTTCGCCGCCGCGTCCCGCTACGTCACCGTCGCCGAACATCGCGACGCGCTGACGCGGATGGCGGGCGAGTCGTTCTGGCCCGGACGTCCGATCCTCGACGCCGTCGAGGGTCTCTGTACCTCGATCTTCCAGTCGTTCTGGTTCGATCCCAGCTTCACCGACGTGAGCACACCGCTCGGGACCGTGCTCGAGGCCCGCCGCGGCGTGTGCCAGGACTTCGCCCACCTCGCGATCGGCTGCCTGCGCACACTCGGTCTGGCCGCCCGTTACGTGAGCGGTTACCTCGAGACCGATCCGCCGCCCGGCGAGCCCCGCACGATCGGCGCCGACGCCTCACACGCCTGGTGCTCGGTGTGGATCCCGGACCACGGTTGGCTCGACTTCGACCCGACCAACGGCGTCGTCGCACCCGACCGCCACGTCACCGTTGCCTGGGGACGCGACTACGCGGACGTGGCGCCGTTGCGCGGCGTGACGATCGGCCCGGCGACGCCACAGACGCTGACGGTGTCGGTCGACGTGCACCGCCTCTGACGTTGCAGGTCGGCCGGAAATGCTGTGACATCGGTCAGTCCGGGAATCACACCGTGGTCCCGGCCGTTCCCCACGCCAGGATGGAATGGATGTCGGCGCCCACGGAACTGCAGCACGGTCGAGCGCGCCTCGTCACGCGGCCGTTCGTGCTCGTCACCGCCGTCGCCCTGATCTTCTTCGTCTACGTCGGCATGATGGTGCCGATCGTCCCGCTGTTCATCGAGGGGCCGCTCGATGCCGGCGAATTCGGGATCGGCCTCACCGTGGCGGTGTTCGCCCTCACGGCGATCCTGGCCCGTCCGGTGGTCGGTCGGATCGCCGACCGGTACGGGCGTCGCGTCCTGATGGTCGGTGGCGCCCTGATCGCCGCCGCCGGTGGGGCGCTCTCCGCGCACGCCGTCTCACTCCCTCAACTCCTCGCACTGCGGGGGCTGATGGGCATCGGCGAAGCGGCGGTCTTCGTCGGCGCCGCCACGCTGATCGCCGATCTCTCGCCGCGTGATCGTCGGGCGGAGGGTGCGAGCTACTTCTCGGTCGCCGTCTTCGGCGGGCTCGGCATCGGACCGATCCTCGGCGAGCGGTTGCTCGGAGGCGACCACTTCGGCCGGGCGTTCACGTACGCCTCGCTGTTCGCCGTCGGTGGCGCCGTGGTCGCCCTGTTCGCCCCGTCGCGGGTCGTGTCGCCCGACGCCGAGCCGGACACGAACGATTCCGACGCTCCGCGCGGCAAGCGGCCGCTGATCCATCCGGTCGCCCTGCTGCCCGGGCTCGTGCTGGCCTGCAGCGTCGCCGGGTTCGCCGCCTTCAGCGCGTTCATCCCCGAGTACTCCCGCGACGTCGGTCTGTCCGAGTCGGGCGGACTGTTCGCCGTGTACGCCGTCGTGTCGCTCATCGTGCGTGTCGTCGGTGCCCGCTGGCCCGAGCAACTCGGCCCCCGACGCGCCGTCACGATCGGCTTGGGCAACATCCTCGTCTCGTTGTCGATCCTCGCCCTCGTCCCGGCCACCGGTGCGCTCTGGGTGGCGGCCGCCGTGATGGGTGTCGGCGTGGCGTTCAACTATCCGTCGCTGATGGCACTGACGATCAACCGGGCGAGCGATCGCGACCGGGCGATGGCGATCAGTTCGTTCACGATGTTCTTCGAGGTCGGCAGTGCGATCGGCGGTCTCGTGATCGGTGCGTTCGCCCAGATGGTCGGCAAGCAGATCGGCTTCCTCGGCGGCGTCGCCTTCTGTGCGATCGGGATCTGGGTGCTGCGGACCAAACTCGTTCCCGCCGGCTCGCCCGACGCCGGACCGATCCGCGTGCCGATCCCGCGCGTCGAGTACATCCCCGTCGCCGGCGACTGATCGTCGTGCCCGGCACCGCGTCGCTGCGCCTTGCGACGGGTGCGCCGTTCGCCGGGCCCGAAGTGCTCGAGTTCATCGGCGGTCGGACCATCGCCGGGATCGAGACGTGGGACGGCGAGATCTACCGACGTTCGATGACGCTCCCCGGCGGCCACGGCACGGTCACGCTGCGCGCCGCCGACGACCACGTGGCGGCCGACTTCCGGCTCGCGTCCTCCAGCGATCTCGACACCGCCGTCGAACGGGTCCGCCGGCTGCTCGACCTCGACGCCGACCCCGTGGCGGTCGACGCCGGGCTGTCCGCGGAACCGGTCATGGCCCGCCTGGTGGCCGTGCGCCCGGGCCGGCGGGCACCTGGCACCGTCGATCCGTTCGAGACGAGCATCCGCGCCGTGATCGGACAACAGATCTCCGTCGCCGGCGCGCGCACGGTTGCGGCGTCGCTCGTGCGCGCCGTCGGCGAACCGCTCGGATTCGACGATCCCGGTCTGACGCACGTGTTCCCGAGCCCCGATGCCGTCGTCGGCGCGCCCGATGCCGCCTTCCCGATGCCGGCCAGCCGTCGTGACACGCTGCGCCGCCTCGCCCTGGCCATCGCCGACGGCGACATCGTGCTCGACGCCGGCGCGGATCTCGTTGCGACCCGAGCGGCGCTCCTCGCGGTGAAGGGGATCGGACCGTGGACCGCCGACTACGTCGCCATGCGCGCCCTGGGCCATCCGGACGTGTTCCTCGACTCGGATCTCGGCGTGCGTCATGGCCTCGATGACCTCGTGGCCGTCACCGGCGGCCGACCCGATCCGAGCGCCTGGGCACCGTGGCGGTCGTACGCTGTCCATCACATCTGGGCCCATCTCGGTGCCCGCCAGGCGATCAGCAGATGACGACCCGCCCATGACTTCCAGCACGCTGTTGCCGACGCCGATCGGCCCGCTGATCCTGGTGGCGTCGGGGCGCGGACTGCGCGCCGTGCTCTGGTCGCCCGACGACGCGCACCGCGTCGGCGGCGCCACGCTCGACGAGCTGTCGCCGCGACCCTCCATGGCTCCTCCCGGATCCGCCGAGACGATCCTGCAGCAGGCGGCCGAGGAACTCGAGGCGTACTTCGAGGGGACGCGCCGATCGTTCGACGTGCCGCTCGATCCCGTCGGCACGCCCTTCCAGCAACAGGCGTGGGCGGCGCTGCGCACGATTCCGTACGGCGAGACGGTCAGCTACGGCGAGCAGGCCGAACGGCTCGGCGACCGTCGCAAGGCGCGGGCGGTCGGCGCGGCGAACGGTCGCAACCCGATCTCGATCATCGTGCCGTGCCATCGGGTGGTCGGCTCGAACGGTGCGCTGACCGGTTTCGCCGGCGGCCTCGACGTGAAGGCCTGGTTGCTCGACCACGAACGCTTCGGCCCCGCCTGAGGCGCCGGGTGATCAGGCGCGGCGTGATCAGGCGCGGTGGCGGCTGGCGGCCGACTGCGCCCGGCGGGCGCGATCGGCGTCTTTCTTGGCCTGCTTGGCGGCGGCACGCTTGGCGCGCATCTCGGCCTGCTCCTCGTCGGAGCGCTTGCGATGGTCGACGACGGGCGTGATCTCGGTCGGCTCGACCTTCGGGAGGGCGACCTCGTCGTCGGTCTTGAGGAGGTCACGGATGATCGCCGAGGCCGGGGCTTCGCCGGCGACGGTCGCGGCGAGCATGATGCGCGTCGACGCCACACCGTGACGCTCGATGATGCCGGGCAGCACCGCCTTGAGCTCGTCGGTCGAGGGGTTGTCGGCGTTGTCGCCGAGCTCGGTGATGCAGTCGGCCAGACAGGCGTCGGTCAGCACGGCGGCGATGGCCTCCATGCCCCCGTCGATGCGACCCGACTTCACGGCCGCCCGGATGCCGTCGGGATCGAGTGAATCGACGAACGAGTCGAGGCCCTCGCGGTGGTCGTCGTCGAGGGCTTCGATCGCCGTGGCGAGCTCCGCGTCGGTGGCGGCCTTGAACGAGCGGTCGAGCAGGCCGAGAGCCTGCATCCGGTTCTTCATCTGATTCACGCGCCGCGACGCTACCGGCTGCGGGCGCCAACCGGCCCGGCCACAGGTTCCGATGGACCCCCGGCGCGTGGACTAACGTGCAAGCGCTTTCATGGTCGCGCCGAATGCGGGGCTCGATGGCACGGGGAACACGGGGACACCGCGAGACACCGGCATTTCAGACAACCGGCATTTCAGACAACCGGCACTTCAGACAACGGGGACTACAGGAGGCGAACCAATGGCAACCGTCACGCTCGACGCGGTGAACAAGGTGTACGAGAACGGTTTCCACGCGATCCACGACCTCAGCCTCGAGATCGCCGACCAGGAGTTCCTCGTCCTCGTCGGGCCGTCGGGATGTGGGAAGTCGACCGCGCTGCGCATGATCGCCGGGCTCGAGACCGTCACCGCCGGCACGATGCGGATCGGCGACCGCGTGGTCAACGACGTCGAGCCGAAGGACCGCGACATCGCCATGGTCTTCCAGAACTACGCGCTGTACCCGCACATGACCGTGTACGACAACATCGGCTTCGCGTTGAAGCTGGCCAAGGTGCCGAAGGAGGAGATCGACACGCGGGTGCGCAAGGCGGCCTCGATCCTCGAACTCGAGACCTACCTCGACCGCAAGCCCGGGCAACTGTCCGGTGGCCAGCGCCAACGGGTGGCGATGGGCCGGGCCATCGTCCGCCAGCCGGCGGCCTTCCTGATGGACGAGCCGCTGTCGAACCTCGACGCCAAGCTGCGCGTCCAGATGCGCGCCGAGATCGCCTCCCTCCAGCGCGACCTCGCCGTCACGACCGTCTACGTCACGCACGACCAGATCGAAGCGATGACGATGGGCGACCGCGTCGCCGTGCTGAAGGACGGGTATCTCCAGCAGGTCGACACGCCGCAGAATCTCTACGACCACCCGGACAACGTGTTCGTCGCCGCGTTCATCGGCTCACCGTCGATGAACCTGTACGAGGGCACGCTGCGCATCGACGGCGACCACGGGTCGGTGACGCTCGGCGATCAGGCGGTGGCGCTGCCGCCCGCCCTGCTCGCGGCCCGGCCCGGCATCAAGGCCTACGGCGGCAAACCGGTGATCGTCGGCATCCGCCCCGAGGACTTCGAGGACGCCGAGTTCGCGCCGGAGATTCCGGCGACACAGCACATGACGTCGACGGTGGCACTCACCGAGTCGCTGGGCTCGGAGATCATGGTGCACTTCCATCTCGAGGCCCCACCGGTCGACTCCGGCGATCCCGATGCGGTCGACGAGGGCGGCACGTCGAACGCCGTCGGCCGCTTCCATCCCCGCTCGCGTGCCCGCATCGGCGACGCGATCACGATTGCGGTCACGTCGGAGAACATGCACTTCTTCGACCCGCAGACGCGCCTCGCGATCTGGGACTGAGGAACGTCCGCCGGGGACAGACCCCGGCGGACATTCTCAGCCCTTGACCCTCAGCCGGTGACCCTCAGCCCGTGACCCTCAGCCCTTGACAGAGCCCGCCAGGATGCCGCGTACGAAGTAGCGCTGCAGGGCGAAGAACACCAGCAGCGGGAAGAACGCCTGGACGAACGCAGCGGCCGGCAGGATGTGTTCGTTCTTGCCGAAGTCGCCGGCCAGGTTGGCGATCAGCACGGTCGTCGGCTGCTCGCGCACGTTGGCACCGATCATCGTCGTGGCGACGAGGTAGTCGTTCCACGTCCACAGGAACTGGAAGATGGCGAACGACGCCAGCGCCGGCACCGACAACGGCAGCACGAGACGCCAGAAGGTGGTGAAGTGATTCGCCCCGTCGATGCGCGCCGCCTCGAACAGGTCCTTCGGCAGGCCGCTGATGTAGTTGTGCAGCAGGAAGATGGCGAACGGCATGGCGAAGCCGATGTGGGTGATCCACACCGCCTTCGTGGTGCCGGCGAGGTCGAGGTCGGGAAACAGCGTGATCGTCTTGTCGATGCCCGGGATCGTGAACTTCGCACCGCCGACGTAGAGCTGCAGCAGCGGGATCAGGGCGACCTGCAGGGGGATCGCCAGCAGGGCGACCGTGCCGATGAACAGCGGCTTGCGGCCCTTGAAGTCGATCCAGGCGAACCCGTAGGCGGCGAACGCGGCGAATCCGATGGGGATGATCGTCGCCGGCAGGGCGATGGCCGCCGAGTTGAGCAGTGAGTTCCCGAGCCCGTTGCGGGCGCCGAAGATCACGTCGTAGTTGTCCCTGGTGAACTCGTGGAACCGGAACGTCCACCAGCCGCTCGACCGTTGGGCGTCGCGGGAGCGGAACGAGTTGACGAGCAGGCCGAGCGTGGGGATGCTCCAGACGACCACGATCAGCCAGAGGATCACGGTGGGGATGCGGCGCAGGAACCCGTACACGTGGTCGACGGGTGATGGCTGCGGCCGGTCGCCGGCACCCATCACCTCGCCGGCGGTGGGAGCGGAGGAGCTCAGATCGGGGTCGGTCAGGATCGTCATGGCTCAGGCCTCCCGCCGCATCTTGCGGACGTTGAAATACATCACCGGTAGGACGAGGAAGAGGATCACCATCGCCAGCGCCGCACCGAGGCCGCGGTTGGAGAACTTGAACGCCGCGTCGTACATGTTGTTGGCGAGCACCTGGGTGCCGAAGTTGCCGTTCGTGACGACCTTGACGATGTCGAAGACCTTCATCACCAGGACGATCAGGGTGGTGACGACGACGCCGATGGTGGTGCCGATCTGGGGCAGCGTCACCCTCCAGAAGACCTGGCTGTCGGTCGCACCGTCGATCTTCGCCGCTTCGATGAGTTCGGTCGGCACCGCTTTGATCGCCGCCGACAGGATCACCATCGAGAAGCCGACCTGGATCCAGATGAGGATGATCATCAACCAGAAGTTGTTGTACGGCGACTCCTGGACGAACAGCACGGTCTGCGGAGAGGTGCTGCCGTCGGCGTTGACCTTGAAACCGCCCATGCCGCCGCCGATGATGCCGGCGAACCGGATGAACAGCCAGCCGATCAGGATCGAGAGGATGCCCGGCAGCACCATGGCACCCCATCGTCGGTTGACGAGGGCCCGCGCCAGGAACGCCAGCGAGAGCGCGAGCGCACAGCCGATGGCGATGGTGACGATGATCGTCGGCAGTCCCGACCCGGTCGACAATCGACCGATGGCGATCCAGATCCGGTTGAGCAGGCCGGTCTGTTGGCTGTTGACGTCGCGCGCCGCGTAGACGAACCGCCAGATGATCGATGCGCCGACGAGCGAGATGGCCATCGGCATGAAGATCAGCGACTTGGCGGCACGCTCGCCGCCGCGGTTGTCCGCCAGGACGGCGACGGCGAGGCCGAGCGCTGTGGACAGGAACGTGACCGTGACGACCCACCACAGGTTGTTGATCAGCGTGCCCCGCAGAGCGGTGAACACGCCGAAGCAGAGCAGCAGCACGCCGACCACGAGCGGGGCACCCGTGGCATTGCCGACCTCCAGCGCCCGCCCCGTCTGCTTCTTCATGAAGAACGCCGTGATCGCGGCGATCACGAGCAGCACGACGCCGACGATGAACGGGAGGCTCGTGAACATGTTCGTCCAGTTCGAGGAGTCGAAGCTGGTCTGGTCGGTGAACACCTGCTTGTAGTTGGCGCCGCCGACGAACTCCACCGAGTTACGGTCGTAGAGCGACAGGTAGAACGTGCGGATCGCCGGGATGACGAGCATCACCAGCACGAACACGAGTGCCGGCCCGACGAAGATGACGGCCCGCGAGCGGTCGTCGATGCGCACCCGTCCCGCGTACGCCGCGTTCGACGTGAGGCCGAGGCGCCACCCGATGAGCGCCGCGGGAACGGCGCAGGCGATCACTGCGGTCAGCACGGAACCGGCGCCGAGGTCGGCACCGCCCCATGCCCCGACGACCCACCCGATCGCGGCGCCGGTGAGGATGCCGCCGATGACTGGTCGCTTGCGGATCCAGCTCAGGCCCGCCCCGACGACGATGCCGACCGCGGTGTAGATGGCGGTGGCGGCGAGGTCGAGATCCGGCTGGTAGCGCGGGCGGATGAGCAGGCCGGTGGCGACCCCGATGGCGATCGATCCGCCGAGCGCGAGCGAGCGACGACGGACCGGATCGTCGGTGAGGGCCAGCGCGCCGGCCAGCAGCGCGAAGGCCGCGGCGGCCACGACCGGTCCGAGCACCCAGGTCAGGAATCCTCGGCCCGATCCGATCGTGATCTGGTTGCCGTGGAGCATGACGCCGTAGAGGGCGCCGAGCGCGCCGAAGGCGAGCACGTTGAAGCGCACCCAGCGGTACCGCACCTGGTCGAACAACAGGTTGGCGGCGATCCACAGCGCCGCGGTGAGCCCCGTGGCCACGATGATCGTGACGACGGTCGTGAAGATCTTCGGCTCGACGAACGACCAGTACGCAAGGCCGGCGAGGAGCAGGATGCCGATCGCCATCTGGATGCGTCGCCTCGTGGTGCCGGGCGGCGCGCCCATCGGGTCGGCGCTGTAGGGCATCGGCGGCTGAGCCGACGCTCGGTCGGTCTGTTCGAGCGTGTCCATGAGTCCCCCTCGACCCGATTCGTGCCTCTCGAAAAACAACGGGGCACTGACACCGTAGTGCCAGTGCCCCGTGAGGTTGTCGAACGGACCGGCCTAATCCGCTCGGATCAGGCCGGTCCGTATCGCGATGTCACTTCGGCCAGGAGGCGTCGATCTTCTTGGCCGCCTCGTCGACGGTCTCGTCACCGTTCACCAGCGACACGCCTTCGGTCCAGAACGTGCCGGAACCGACGTCGCCGGGCATCTGGTCGGAGGCGTCGAAGCGGGTGAACGGAGAGCTCGCCAGGAGGTCGAGGAACTTCTGCTCGAGCGGCTGGTAGACGCTCGGGTCCTGGTTCTTCGCCGCCGACAGGAAGCCCGACAGTGCACCGCCGAGTTCGGCGGTCTGGGCCTTCTGTCGTGCCGCGGCGTAGTCACCCGTGGCCATGTAGTTCAACACGGCCTGCGTGGCGGGGTCGTCGTTGAACGCCGCGGCGAGCGTGCCCGCCGTCAGCACCGGCTTGTCGCCGTTGATGTCGGGGAAGTAGAAGACGTCGACCGAGCCGTCTTTTCCGTCGGCGAACGTCGTGCCCTCCGGGAACAGACCGGCGAAGAACGACGCCTGACGGTGCATGAAACAGTCGCCGTCGAGCAACGGCTGCGCATTGTCCTGGAACGCGGTCGCCGCGATCGAGCCACCCGAGGCGTAGACGTTGTCGTCACTCCACAGGTCCTTCACGGTCTGCATCGCCTGTTCGATCTTGGGATCGGTGAACGGGATCTCGTGCGACACCCACTGGTCGTAGACGTCGCCGCCGTCCTGGCGGAGCACCATCTCCTCGGTCCAGTCGGTGAAGGGCCAACCGGTGGCCCCGCCGGACTCGATGCCGACACACAGTGGCTTGCCCTTGCCGTCGGCCTTGATCTGGTCGATCAGTGCGGTGAACTCGTCGAACGTCGTCGGCACTTCGTAGCCGGCCGCCTTGAACGCGCTCGGCACGTACCAGACGAGCGACTTCAGGTCGGTCTTGACGGGCACTCCGTACTGGGTGCCGTCGGCGGCCTGGCCGTCGGCCTGATAGTTGTCGGCCCAGTTCTCGTCGAGGGTGGCGTTGACCTCGTCGTCGAGCGGCAGGATCGAGCCGGCCGTCGCGAAGTCCCGGAGCAGACCGGGCTGCGGGAAGATGCCGATGCTCGGCGGGTTGCCACCTTGCACCTGGGTGCGCGTGTTGGCCTCCCAGTCGGCGTCGCCGGAGTACTGGACGGTGATGCCGACCGTGTCGCCGAACGCCTGCAGCGTGTCCTGGATCGCCGCGATCGACGGATCGTCGCGCTCGGGACCGGTGACGGTGACGGTCGCGCCGCCGAAGTCTCCCGTCGCTGCTCCTGCGGTGCCACCGGCCGCCGTGGTGTCGGCGGGCGCTCCGGTGTCGGTGCTCGCTGATGTGTCGCTCGATGCACTGTTGTCGTCGCTGCCGCATGCTGCGGCCACGAGTGTGAGTGCGATCGGGACGGCGGCCAGCTTCAGCCATTGCCTTCTCATGGGTCCTCCCCCTCTTGGTTGGAAGCCGGCTGACTGGGCCGGCTGGATGTAAACGCTTACATAAATGTCGGCCCGCGTCAAGGACGAGTGTCCGGCGCGCCGGCAGCGGCGGCGACGGGACCGGTCGTCGTCCGCACGAGCAGGTCGATCGGGGAGTCCTCGGCGCGCGTGATTCCCGCCTCGGCAGGGTCACCGATCATCGAGTCGATCAGCGCCCGCGCCGCCGCCGCGCCCTGCGCGGCGACCCGTTGGCGCACCGTCGTGAGTCCGACGACCCGGGCGAACTCGTGGTCGTCGACGCCGATCACGGAGACGTCCCGCGACGCGGCGAGGCCCCGTTCGCCCAGTTCCATCAACGCGCCGAACGCCATCTCGTCGGACATCGCGAACACCGCCGTGGGTGGTTCGTCGGCATCGAGCAGCGTCGCCATCGCCTCCTGCCCGCCGTCGATCCCGAAGTTGCCGCTGGCGATGAGCTGCGGATCGAGCACCAGTCCGTAGCGCCGCAGGCCGTCGACGAAGCCCTCGTGACGCAGGCGCGGCACGTCGTAGTTCATCGGATCGTCGCCGATGCCCGAGATCAGCCCGATGCGCTGGTGCCCAAGCCCTGCAAGGTGTCCGGCGGCGATCATGCCCACGGAGTAGTCGTCGACGCGCACCGACGGACAGCGGTCGGCGATGGTGCCGACGGTCGACAGCGACACGCCGCGGGCACGCAGCGATCGGATCTGCTCGTCGCTGGCGAGGAGGTTCACCAGGATCACGCCGTCGGTCCGCCGCTCGAGGTGGTGCGACTCGTCGAGCAGCCGCGCGCACGCGTCGATGCTGCCGACACCGACGACCATGAAGTCGTATCCGGCCTCGGCACAGATCGCTTCGGCGCCCGCGACCACGTTGGAGAAGTACCAGCTCGACAGGTGTGGCACCAGCACGATGACGGTGCGCGTCCGCCCGGCCGCCAGTCGCGACGCCGCCGGATCGGGCTGGTAGTTGAGCGACGACGCCACCTCCGAGACCCGATCGCGCGTGGAATCGGCGACGTTGGGCAGGCCGCGTAGCGCCCGGCTGACCGTCGCCACCGAGACGCCCGCCGCAGTGGCGACGTCTTCGATCGTGGCCCGCTTCAGACGCGGTGATGTGGTGCTGTCCATGTCGTCCCGATCCCTCGACGTTCGATTGTAAGCGCTTACAGTCCCTGCGGTCCAGTGGGGGAGCGGTTCGCGTGCCTGACCGGGCGGTACCGTCGCGGTGATGGACGTCGAGCGCGCGACCCGAACGGCCCTCGCCCGCCGGGCGATCTCGATGATCGACCTCACCGATCTCGACGATCAGCACGCTCCCGACGGCATCGACGCCCTCTGCGAACGGGCCGTCGCACACGGCACGGCCGCGGTGTGCGTGTGGCCGGAGTTCGTCGAGCGCTGCGCCGAGGCCGGCGCCGGTTCGGACCTGCGTGTGGCCACGGTCGTCAACTTCCCCGGCGGCGAGGACCCGATCGACGAAGTCGTCGCGCTCGTGGAGCGATCCCGGTCGGCCGGCGCCGACGAGATCGACGTCGTCATCCCCTGGCGCTCCGTGCTGCAGGGCGACACCACCCGTGCGGTCGACCTCCTCGCCGCCGTGCGGGGGGCGACCGGCGAGGGCACGCTGAAGGTGATCCTGGAATCCGGCGCCGTCGCCGATGCGGCCACGGTGCGCGAGCTCGCCGACCTGGCCATCGACGGTGGCGCCGACTTCCTCAAGACGTCGACGGGCAAGACGGCCCGCGGCGCCTCGCTCGAGGCGGTGGCGACGATGCTCGGTGCCGTCGCCGACGCCGGGCGGACCGTCGGCCTCAAGCCGTCGGGTGGGATCCGCACGTTCGACGACGCCGAGCGGTATCTCGCGCTCGTCGACGGTGCGATGGGGCCCGACTGGGCCACGCCGGCAACGTTCCGCTTCGGGGCCTCGGGACTGCTCGACGCCCTCCTCGCCGAATTGGTTCCGCCGTCGAATGCCTCGACGTGATTGGCACGGCGGACCGCTAGCCTGACCGGTCCCTGCCCTCGTAGCTCAGGGGATAGAGCATTGGTTTCCGGAACCATGTGCGGGAGTTCGAATCTCTCCGGGGGCACAACAACACGAGACTCTGGCGCCAGATCGACGAGTCGACACCGGCTCGTGCGGCACGGCCGCAGGTGAGCGTCAGGATGCGTGCGGAGCGACCACCGGGCCGGTGAACCGGGGCTGGCGGATCGTGTGCATCGTGACCGCGAAGACCATCGACAGCACCAGCGTGACGAAGATCGCCTGGCTCGGGAACGGGATCGACAGCAGCGCCATCGTCGCCGCGCCGGGGCCGAAGGGGTGGCGGAAGAACTGACTCGGCAGCATGGTGGCCGACGTCCAGTACGGCACCCGGCTGAGCATCAGGATGCCGAGCGCGACGATGAGTCCGGCGCACACCCACGCCGAGCCGTCGTCGCCCCACGTCGCACGGCAGAAGAGGAGGTACTGGCACAAGAGCGTCCCTGCGATCGGGCAGGGCACCCCGATGAAGTGGAAGCGGTCGGGGTTCGTCGTCGTGTTGAACCGTGCGAGGCGGGCGGCGACGAGCGCCGCCCACGACCCGGCGACGAGTACACCCGCGATGCCCCACGAGGAGAAGTACACCTGGTGAACGAGGAACGCCGGAGCGACACCGGCGGCCACCAGATCGGCGAGCGAGTCGAGCTGGTGGCCGAACGGCGTGGCGGCGTGGAGCGCCCGAGCCAGCGCGCCGTCGGCGACGTCCACGCACACCGCGAGGAACAGCACCCAGACCGCAGTTTCGTATCGGCCGTCCTGGATCAGCGTCATCGCCGCGAAACCCAGCATCAAGCATCCGAACGTGCACACGTTCGGAAGCCAGTCCCGCCCTTTGGACCACATGCGTTCCCACCCTAATCGTTGACATCGGAGCGCGAGCCGACGACGGCAGCTACTGTCGCCGCGGTACGAGACGATGGGCCCGGGGGCGTTGACGGCGGCAGCGGCCGGGTGGCGTCCTTGCTCGGCGTACGACCCGACGAGGTCGACCGCGTCCGCCGCTTGATGGGTGTGTCGTTCCTGCTCGGCACCGCCCTCGTGCTCTTCTACGGCGCCGGCAACGCCGTGTTCCTCACCCGGTACGACATCACCGCGCTGCCGTGGGTGTACATCGTCAACGCCGGTGTCGTCATCGTCGTCGGTCTGGTGTACGGCGCGTGGTCGAGCCGGGTTCGCGTCGACCAGGCGCTCGTCGGACTGGCCGGGGCGATGTCCGTCAGCGTGTTCGCCCTCTGGGTGTGGGCCGTCCTGTCGGACGGTCGGGCGGTGGCGTTCGCGATGGCCGTCTGGTTTCGCCTGCTGTTCATCTTCGCCGTGCTGGGCCTCTGGGAGATCGCCTCGGCCGTGTTCGACATCCGTCAGGCGAAGCGGCTGTTCGCCGCCGTCGCCCTCGGGATGATGCTCGCATTCGTCGTCGGCGGGATCGCCACGTCGTCGTTGACGGCCGCGTTCGGCACCGTCAACCTCATCGGGGTCTCCGCGGCGTGCTTCACCCTCTACACCATCGCGTTCCGTCGACTGCTGCGGCGCTACGAGGTCGGCCGGCGCGACGACGGCGAGACGGCCGCGGCGGCGACGCCACGCGAGATCATGTCGGACCGTTACAGCAGACGCTTGGTGTGGATGAAGTCGGTGACCATCCTCCTGCTGTACGTCTCGGAGTACGTCTTCTACGAGCAGGCCGCCGGCACGTTCGACACCGAGGACTCGTTGGCCGGCTTCCTCGGCCTCTTCATGGGTTCGATGACGATCGTGATGGTGCTCGTCACCGGCCTCGTCTCCGGGCGCTACATCGGTCGCTTCGGGATCCGAACGGCGACGCTGACCCTGCCGGTCGGGATGCTCCTGATCGCGGTGCCGACCGGCCTGTACGGCACGCTCGTCGGTGTCGACACCGTGTTCTTCGCGCTGGTCGCAGGTGTGCTCGCCACCAACCACGTCCTCGGGAACGCGATCAGCGAACCGGCCGGCGCCGTCCTGTTCCAACCGATACCGCAGGCCCGGCGGATGCGGGTCCGGCTGGCCGTCGACGGATGGCTCGGCTCGGTCGCGCTGCTGTTCGCCGGGCTGCTGCTCCTGGCGTTCAACGCGCTCGACAGCGACTCGATGGCGCCGTACCTCTTCGTGGTGGCGGCGATCGCCCTCGTCGGTGTCGTGATGGCGGTGCTGCAGTACCGCGACTACGTCGGCGCGCTGCGTGGGATCACCACGATCGGGTTCGCCCGCGAAACGCTCGTGCCCGACGACGGGCGAGACACCGTTGCCGTCGCGCTCTCGACGCTCGGCGCCGGCGCGGACCAGCTGTGGTCGGGCCTGATCGGGCACGGGAGCCCCGACGTCGTGGAGCTGGCGCTCGGCGCCGTCGCCCGATCCGGTGATCGCTCCGCCGCCGACGACGTCGAAGACGTGTTGGACCGCACGGAGCTCCCGAGGTCCACCCGTGTCCTCGCGCTGACAACGCTCGCCGAGCTCGATCCCGAGCGGGCGACGGCGCGCTCACGGGCCATCCTGAGCGGTGAGGCTCCCGACCTCGCGCTCGCCGTCGCGCTCGCCGATCCCGACCTCCGGGCCGACGCCGAGCGTCGCCTGCTCGACCTGCTCGACCACGGCGACGCGCAGGAGGTCGACGCCGCGCTCGACGCCGCCATCGGCCAGGCCACCCCGGCGATCGCCGCCCGCGCCGTCGATTGTCTCGCGGAGCCGTTGCACCGCCGGCGCGCCATCGCGGTGCTCGCCGGTGCCGACGCCGCGGCGCGACAGCTGGCCGTGGCCGCGCTCCCGCAGCTTCCCGACGAAGTGGTTGCCGACGTCGTGGAGCACGTCCTCGCGCCGGCGGGCGATCACGACGGGGTCGTCGCGCAGTGCCTCGCCCCGCACGCGGCGTCGGTCGTCCGCCGGGCCGGGTACCTCGCCCTCGCCGGCGACCACCGCAGTGTCCCCATCCGCGACCACCTCGCCGACGACCTCGCGCTCGTGGCCATGCTGGTCGCCGCCGGGCGCGACCTCGGAAACGCCGAACCGGTCGTCACGGCCGCGCTCGAGCAGGAGTTCCTCCTGGCCCGCCGCTCGATCTACGCGGCGCTCGGCGTCGAGTACGACTCGACACGCCTGGCCGACATCGAGACACTCGTGCGGACGGGCAGCGAGGACGATCGCGCCAACGCCATCGAGGCGCTCGACGTGCTGCTCGCCGCCGATCACCGCCGGACGGTGGTCGCCGCGCTCGAGCCGGTCGATGCCGCCGATGCCGTGGCGTCGCTCGCGGGCCTCCCCCCGTCGCGCCCCGTCGCCGACTGGATGCAGTCACTGGCCACGGACCGCCGTCTGACCCCGTGGACCCGCCGCGTGGCCGGCGGTGGACGCGACACCTCACTCACCCGATCGGACGGTTGCACCGACATGGACCCCATCACCGCACGAGTACTCGCCCTCGCCGGCATCGACATCTTCTCGACGCTGTCGTACGGCAGCCTGCTCGAACTCGCCGAAGGCGTGCAGTCGCAGACCGTCGACCCAGGAGCAACGGTGATCGACGTGGGATCGCTCGGTCGTGAGCTCTACGCGATCACCCGCGGCACGGTCGAGGTTCGCACGGCGGATGGCGCGACGTCGCTGCTCGAGGAGGGAACGGTCTTCGGGGAGCTGGCGATTCTCGACCCGGCACCCCGCAGCGCCACCGTCACCGCCGTCACCGAGGTCGACCTGCTCGTGGTACCGCGCGCCACCGTGCTGGCCCTCGCCGACCGGCGCCCCGAGGTGATGTCGGAGATCGCCCGCGTGCTGGCGCGCCGGCTACGTGCCCGGGCGTGACGGCAGCCTCGCCCGCCCGATGACGGAGCCGACCTGGACGAGCGTCTCGGCGCCGGCCTCCGAGTTCGCCAGCAGCTCGTCGTCGACGCGGATCGCACTGCGGCGGAAGAGCAGCACGACCGTGCTGCCGCCATAGCGGAAGCAGCCCATCTCCTGCCCCTTGGTCACGGTGCCCGACGGCGCCGTCAGGTCGATGCTGCCCACCTTGACGGCACCGACCGCGATGACGGCCACGCTGCCGAACGCGCTCGACTCCACGACGGCGACGCACCGGCGGTTCCGGCCGAGCACGTCGACGGGTCCGGCGACGGCCCGTGACGAGACCGAGTGGTACTCGCCCGGAACGTCGAGCACGAGGTCTCGATCCCAGACGCCGTCGACGGGCCAGTGGAACCGGTGATAGTCACCGGGCGCCAGCCGGCACCGGAACACCGCGAACCCGTCGGCGGCGGCGGTGTCGTAGAAGTTCCGGACGTGGTCCAACGCGGCGGCCGGTGCTCCTCTCGGCGGGTCGACGGCGCCCAACAGGCCGGCGATGTCGTAGGTGCGTCCCTTCACCGCGAGTCGCGTCCGCTCATCGCCACCTTCGACGCAGGTCAACCGGCAGTCGGCGGGGCTCACCGCCACGGTCGGGTCCCCGGCGCCGGCCACCGGTCGTACGCCGGGCCGGAGCGGCCGGGCGAACAGCTGGTTGATCGTTGCGAAGTCGTGGGGGTGACGGTCGAGGACACTGACGTCGATGGAGTACGCGGCGATGAACCGATCGATGTCGTCGGATGACGCCGGCTGATCCATCGTTTCCCCGTGGGCGACCGTCAGCCGTTCCAGGCCCCGCGAGACGCGCGTCGAGCGAGTGAGCACGCGACCGCCGATCACGGTGGTCCAGGCGAGCACGATCTGCGCCGACTCGGCGAACGGTCGGGGTTCGTCGACCATCCGGCCGGTTCCCCGTTCGACCACGCGAGGAGGGGATCGCACGGCACGAACCACGGCGACACCGACATCGACCGCCACCGCGACCAGCGCGATCCCGACCGCCGCCGGCACGAGCCTCACAACACGTCTGATCACGCCGTTCGGTCCCCCACGGCGGCGAGTCTCCCACCCCACTAGAGTCGGGGCGCAGATGGGCCGACGCGGACACGACCCGATGGGGACAGGACGGGGCCGAGCGTGACCGGCGTCGGCGGTGAGCGGGCGGAGCACGTCGACGAGACGGTCGCCACCGCGGCCTCGCCGATCGGCCTGACCGTCGAGGCTGCCGACCTGACGTCCGAGTCCCTCGCCGGCGCCCGTGCCTGGCGCCCGGTGCTGCGGCCCTACGAACGCTCCGATGCCCGCAGCGCCGTGCAGCTCGCCGGCGGGCTCGCCATGTTCGCCGCAGGCTGGGTGCTCGCGGTGCGACTGTTCGAGGTCAACTACGCACTGTCGCTCATCGGCTCGATGCTGATCTCGGTCGCCGTGATCCGGCTGTTCATCATCTTCCACGACTGCGGTCACGGCTCGTTCTCGCGTTCGCGCCGGCTCAACGATCTCGTCGGCACGATGGTCGGCGTCCTCGTCTTCACCCCGTTCCGCCACTGGAACTACGCCCACGTGATGCACCACGCGACGTCGTCGGACCTCGACCGCCGCGGGTTGGGCGACGTGTGGACGATGACCCTCGACGAATACCGCTCGGCATCACCGTCACGACGGCGGTACTACCGGACGTACCACTCCTCCTGGATCATGTTCACGGTCGGACCGGTGATCAAGTTCGCCTTGCTCCAACGGATGGTCGCGCTGCCCGACACGACGCCGCGGCGGATCACGCGTTCGGTGTACGTCACGAACGTGGGCATCGCCGCGTTCGTCGCCCTGATGGTGGTGCTCGTCGGTCCGGTGCCCTTCCTCGCCGTGCAGCTGCCCGCGTTGGTGATCGGCGGCTCGGGCGCGATCTGGCTGTTCTACGTACAGCACTGCTTCGAGGGCGCCTACTGGTCTCGCCGCGACCAATGGCGGTACGTCGATGCCGCGATGCGGGGCAGTTCCCACCTGCGCCTCGGCCGGGTGTTGCAGTTCGTCTCCTGCAACATCGGCTTCCACCACCTCCACCATCTGGACGCCCGCATCCCGAACTACAACCTGCCGCGCTGCGCGCGGGAACATCCCGAGCTGCAGGCCGAGCACAGCTTCACCTTGCGCGAGAGCCTCGCCGCCCGCCATCTCAAGCTGTGGGACGAGCGTGCGGCACGGTACGTCGGTTACGAGGCCGCGGGTCGATGACCGTTGGGTGACGAGACCCCGATGACGGTCGCCGACGACGCCCACGACGCGGCCGACGCCCTGGCGGCGATCACCCGGCAGGCGGCCGTGCTCCACGTCGAGCTGCAGCGGGCCGTGGCGATCTTCGTCGACGGCGCGCCGTACGGCGAGCCGGCCGACGTCGCATCGGAGCCGGTCGACGCGGCCGTGCTCGAACTCACCGTCGACGGATGGCGCCACCTCGTGCCGACCGACGGCGCGGCCCGCCGCGCCTTCGCGGCGCTCGTGTTCGAACGCTTCGGCGACACCCTGCGCTCGTTTCCGCTCGTGCTCGGCGCCATCGGCCGGCGCGACCTCGCCACCGGGGATGCAGACGGGGCCGCTTCGGACGACGGTACGGACCGGGCCGCACTGGCGCGCGCACTCGAGCGGGTGGACCTGGCAGCCGGCACGACGCTGTTCACGCAGGGTGATCCCGGCGACAGCCTGTACGTGATCGTGCGCGGTCGACTGCGCCTCGTCGTCACCGACGCGGGCAGCGACGCGCTCGTCCGCGAGCTCGGACCGGGGCAGACCGTCGGCGAGCTGGCGCTGCTCACTGGCGACCCCCGGAACGGGACGGTCGTCGCCATCCGCGACGCCGTCGTGTACCGCCTCGGGAAAGACGAGTTCGAACGGACCGGTCGGTCTCATCCTGACGTCACTCGCACGATGCTGGCGACGCTCGCCGGGCGGCTCAACCACCCTGCCCCGGGGGCCGTGCACTCGGCGCCGCAGAACATCGCGGTCATCTCGGTCGGCGTGGGCGGTTGCGGTCGCGAGCTCGCCGAGGCGTTGGCCGTGACCATGAACCGGGAGGTGCCCACCGCGCTCGTCACATCGGCGTCGGTCGATGCAGCCGTCGGCGCCGGTGCGGTCGACGCCGATCCGGCGTCCCCGTTGGGCGTCCGGGTGCAGCACCACCTCGGTGAGCTCGAGGAGCGTCACCGCCATCTCCTCCTGCTCGCCGACGAGGCCGTCACGCCGTGGAGCCTGAAGTGCGTCCGCGAGGCCGACCTGGTGCTCCTCGTCGGCCGCGCCGGTGCGGCGCCTCTCGTCACGGATCTGGAGGAGGCGGTCTTCGAGGCCGCCCGGCCGGCCATCGGGGCCCGACGGCACCTGGTCGTCGTCGAACCGACGGCCACGGGCATCCCCACGGGAACCGATCGCTGGCTCCGCACGCGCGCCGTCGACCGCTGCCACCACGTCCACCTCGCCTCGCCCGACCATCTCGGCCGGCTGGCGCGGTTCGTCACCGGCACGCCGGTCGGGCTGGCGCTCAGCGGGGGCGCCGTGCGTGCGTTCGCCCACCTCGGCGTGCTCCGCGCCCTGCGCGCCGCCGGCATACCGGTCGACGTCATCGTGGCGACGAGCGCCGGTGCGGTCGTCGGCGCCCAGCTGGCCATGGGTCTCGACCCCGACCGGATCATCGAACGCGACCGGCAGGCGTTCGGTGCGCTGGGGCGGATGCTCCTCGACCTCGTCCCGCCGTTCACGTCGCTGTTCGGCGGGACGCGGTTCAACGCCGTGCTGGACGACCTGTTCGGCGATGTCTGCTTCGAGGACCTCTGGCTGCAGTTCGCCTGCACCACCACCGATCTCACCGCCGCTCAGCCGCGGCTCCATCGCCACGGACGGCTGCGACCGTTCATCCGGGCGAGTTGCTCGCTCCCGATGCTCTTTCCTCCCGTCATCCACGAGGGCCACCTCCTCGCGGACGGCGGGATCGTCAACAACCTTCCGGTCGACCCACTGCTCGGCATGGGCCACGTCGGCCTCCTCGTCGCGGTGAACGTCGCGACCGCCTTCTACGACGCGGACGAGGCGTACAACTACGAAGACAGCCTCCCGCTGGCCCGTGTGCTCAACGGGCGCCTCAACCCGTTCGCCGAGCGGCTGGTCGCTCCCGGGATGCTCGACGTGCTCATGCGATCGCTCGAGATCGGCAGCAAGAGCGTGGAACCGGCACAGGCCGCCAAGGCCGATCTGTACATCCGGCCGGACGTCTCCCGCTTCGGCTACACCGATGTCGGCGCCATCGCGGCCATCGTGGCGGCCGGTGAGGCGGCGACCGTTGCCCGCTTGGCCGAAGTCGGCGCGCCGGTGGTGGCGTTCACGCGCTGAGACGTCTCCGGGCGAACGGACCACGCGCTGCGGGCCCGGCGTCGCAACACCGGGCCCGCAGGTATTAGGGGTATTTCATTCGTACCACGAAACCTGGGCGACGTCCAGGGACTCGACCGCTTCGGGCGCGACGTCTGTCCGGATGACGGCCGGCTCACACGAGCAGGCCGTGCCGGGCGGCGTAGGCCGTGGCCTCGGCGCGGTTCGCGGTGCCGGTCTTCTGCAGTACGGAACGTACGTGGTTGGCCACCGTGTTGGCGCTGATGAACAACTGCGCCCCGATCTCCCGATTGGAGCAGCCCTGCGCCACGAGACGCAACACCTCGACCTCCCGCGACGACAAGTTCCCCGGCAACGACGCGGCCGATGGCTCCGTGGATGGGCTCGGCAGCGTGCCGAGTGCGCGCCGGCAGCGGCGCACCAGGTCCGCCATGCCGATCTGCACCGCGAGTTCCTCGGCCTCACGCAGCAACGCCCGCTGCGGCGCCAGCGCGACGGCCCAGTCGTGAGCGATCCGGGCCCGCCACACCGGTGAGCGGGCGGCGACGGCGAGTTCCATCGCCGCCGAGAAGTGGCACTCCGCGTCGGCAGGCCGGCCGAGGAGTGCGGACAGATTGCCACGCAGCCGGTCGGCCGGACCGAGGTTCACCGTGAAGCCCACCTGCATCGTCTGGCCGGCGTAGGCGTCGAGTTCGCGGTGGAGCACGTCGGCGTGCTCGCGGTCGGCCAGCGCCGTGCACACCTCGGAGAGGTAGGTGAGGCTCCCCGGCCAGGTGGCGTCGCGCGGCACCGTCCCGAAGCGTTCCGCGGTGAGCGTCGCGAACTCCCTGCGGGCCTCGTCGAGCATGCCGACGTCGGCGAAGAGTGCGGTGAGACCCGGTCGCCACAAGGCCTGATCGGCCTGCAGCGCGGCGGCGACTCGCATCGCCGGCGCCACTTCCTCGAGCCGGCCCTGCTCGCGCCGGATGGCATACATCTGCACCCCGTACACGCCGGCGCCGAACTCGGTGTGCGCCGTCGCCGCGAACGCCGACGCCCGCTCGGCCAGTTCCTCCGCCTCGTCGAGGCGCCCGTCGATCACGGCGAACGTCACGTCGAACGTGATCGACTGGTAGCGGTAGATCACGAACTGGCCCCGATCGGCTGCCTCGCGCAGTTCCGGCAGCGCGGCGCGGGCGTCCGCCACCCGACCCAGGCGCAGCAGCCCACGCATGTACGACCCGCGCGCATAGCAGTACGCCCACAGGTCGTCGAGCGCCAGCGCGAGCTCGCACACTTCGGCTGCGGTCTCGGTGAGGACGAACGCGTTCTCCTCGTAGATCAACGCGCACTGCAGGGTGGACATGAGTACCGCCGGGTCGCCGTGGCGCCGTGCGGCGATCACACTCGCATCGCCCACGGGCTTGGCCTCCTTCGCCCGCCCGGCGAGCGCCAGCGCCAACCCCAGCGATGCCTGGACCCGGCCGCGCAGTGGGCTGTCCTCCTCGCCGACCAGTTCGAGCGCGTCCGACATGATGCGCACCGACTCGTCACCCGGCAGACCGGGGATCTGCACGGCGAAGTCGAAACCCTCCGCAGCCTGCACCGCCTGCTCGACCAGCCCTCGCTCGCGCGCCGCCCGGAAGGCCCGCTGGAAGACCTGCATCGCCTGCCGGTTGTCGCCCTTGCGGCTCAACGCCGACCCGAGTTCGAGATCGAGGTCGATCGCCTCGGTGGAGTCGGCCTCGCTCAGGGCGAGCGCCGACTGGAGGTGGGCGATCGCCTCGTCGTAGGCCACCGATCGCATCGCTTGCGTCGCCGCCCGCCGCGAGTAGTACACGGCCTTCGCCGGGCCCGCGATCGATGCGGCCGCGGTGAAGTGGCGCGCCAGCTCGGCGAGCACCGGCCGCCGGTCGCCCTCGAAGACCGATTCGAAGGCCACGGCGAGTCGGTGGTGCAGGCGGGCTCGGGCCGCCGTGCGCACGGTCTCGGCGACGCTGTCGCGCACGATGGCGTGGGCGAACTCGTAGGTGGGCAACGATCCGCCGACCTCCACGAGCAGCCGGGCGTCGACCAGCTCCTCGACGCCGGCATCGAGCGCTTCGGGTGCGAGGTCGCTCGCCACGGTCACCACGCGCAGCGGCAGCCGCTGGCCTCCGATCGCCATCAGTTCCACGACGTGACGCGCCGGAGCCGACAATGTCACCAGCCGGGCCGACTCCACCTCCCGCACGCTCTGGGGCACGGCATCGATGCCGCGGTCGTCCTGCACCGTCCAACGGCCGCCGACGCAGGCGACCCGCCCGGACGAGATCTGGTGCTGCCACAGTTCGCCCAGGTAGAAGGCGTTGCCACCCGTGCGCGCCGCCAGCGAGTGGGCGAGGATGCGCAGGTCACGATCGAGGTCGTGACCGACCGTCGTCGCCACGAAGTCCTCCACGCTCGACGGGTCGAGGCCCGACAGCGAGATGCGCCGTGTGGTGTTGGTGCGCCGGAGTTCCGCCAGCAGCGTCGCCAGTGAATCCGGAATCTCGGCGACCGTGTCGCGGAACGTCGCCACCAGCAGCAGCGGCACGTCGGTGCTCGACCGGGTGAGGTGCCGCAGGAGCGCCAGCGTCTGGTGGCCCGCCCAGTGCAGATCGTCGATCAGCATCACCACCGGGCGTCCCGCCGCCGCCAGCCCGAGCATCGCGTCGACCGCGGTGAAGAAGCGGTAGCGCTCGGTGTCGGGGTCAGCGCTGGGCGCCCGTCCGAGACCGGGGATCCGGCGCTCGATCTGGGGGAGCAGGACCGTCATCTCGGCGACCTGGTCGCGGTGCAGTTCGAGCAGTTCGTCGGGCATCGCCCGGATCAGGTGGTCGAGCGCCAGGACGAACGGTTGGTAGGGCACGGCCAACTCGGCGTCGCACGCCCCGTACGCCACGGCAGCCCCACGGGCACCGGCCCACCGGGCGAACTCGACGGCCAGCCGGGTCTTGCCCGCGCCGGCCTCACCACCGATCAGTGCCGCGTGCCGTGCTCCGGCGCCCACCGCCGCCCAGGCCTCGAGCAATGTCTCCCATTCGTCCGTGCGACCGACGAAGGGCACGCTGCTCTCGACCGCCAAGGCCGATGGCAACCCGACCGCGAACGGCCCGGCCGGCGTGGATCCGCCGACCTGGGTCACTCGATCTCCCGCACGCGCCGTCGATGGTCGCGGCCCATCCGTTCGGCGCCGCATCCACTCGGTTCGGTTCGCAGCGACGTCGACGCCGCCGCATCGGTGCAGCGGATCATCGACATGGTCGTCGGCACCATCGACCCCTTTCCTCCGCTGAGGAACGGCCCACTAGTCAGGTCTGACCATCCCATTGTGACCCACCGAGGAGCGCAAGAAAACAGACAAATGGCCCGAACCGGTCATGACACGCGACCGACGGCGTTTTACCGTGGTCCACATCCGAGCAACAAAGGAGAGGCCATGAGCCTGTTCGTCATCGAGCGACAATTCGCCGAAATGCTCGACGTGGCCGATCTCGACCACGCCGGGATCAAGGCGGTCAACGATGACGTGGGCATCCGCTGGCTCTACTCGTTCCTCTCGGCGGACAAGAAGAAGACCTACTGCCTGTACGAAGCGCCCAGCGCCGAAGCCATCCGCGAGGCCGCCGCACGACTCGGCGTCCCCGCCGATGAGATCGTCGCCGTGGAGCAGTTCGGCCCGGCACCGGTCTGAGACGCGGCCGGAACCACCGGCCGACACACATCGATCCACGGATCACACCCTGGAAAGGGGCCACGCACCATGACCACCATTGACCACGACGTCACGCGCCTGCTCACCGACGAGATGCTCGCCGAGTTCGACGAACGGGCCGCGACCTACGACCGGGAGAACACGTTCTTCAGCGAGGACTTCGAGGCGCTGCGCGACTCGGGCTACCTGCTCGCCACCGTCCCCAGTGACATGGGCGGCGGCGGATTGGGCCTGGACGAGTACGTCAAGTTGCAGAGCCGGCTCGGCTACTACGCGGCTCCCACCGCGCTCGGCGTCAACATGCACCTGTACTGGACCGGCGTGGCATCCGACCTGCGCAAGGCGGGCGATCATTCCTGTGACTTCCTGCTCGACGCCGCAGTGCGCGGCGAGGTCCTGGCGGCGCTGCACGGCGAGGCCGGCAACGACCTTCCGCTGCTGCTGTCCACGAGCACCGCGGAGCGGGTGGACGGTGGCTGGAAGATCAACGGCCACAAGATCTTCGGTTCGCTCACCCCGGTGTGGACCCTCGCCGGGTTCCACGCGATGAGCACCGACGATCCGTCGGGACCGCAGATCGTCCACGGCTTCGTCGACCATGACGCCGAAGGCCTCGTCGTCGTCGACACGTGGGACACCTTCGGCATGCGGGCGACACAGAGCCAGGACACCATGTTCCACGACGTCTTCGTGCCCGATTCGCAGGTGGCACTCGTGTGCCCCGCCGGGTTCGCCGGCGCGGGCATGTTCCAGGTCGGCATCTTCGCCTGGGCGCTCCTCGGTTTCGCCTCCGTGTACCAGGGCATCGCCCATCGAGCCTTCGACATCACGGTCGAGAAGGCCCCGCAGCGGTCCTCGATCGCACTCACCCGCTCGATGGCGTACCACCCCGAGGTGCAGCACCTGGTCGCGGACATGCGCATGGCCCTCGACGCGATCGACGCCGTCGTCGACCGCACGGCAACCGACTGGGCGACCGGGGTGGCGCACGAGGACTGGCCGGTGCGGCTCGTCGCCGCCCGCCAGTTCGCCATCAACCAGACGATGGCGATCGTCGGGTGGGCGCTCGACGTGTCGGGCGGTTCGGCCTCGTTCAAGCGCAGCCGGCTCGAGCAACTGTTCCGCGATTCGAGCATGGGACGCTTCCACCCGGGCAACACCCTGCTCGCCCACGAGCTGATCGGCAAGCTCTGTCTCGGCATCAACCCCGACGAAGCACCGCGCTGGGGTTGAGCCACCGCTCCGCGGCCGCCGCCCGCCAACCCGGACGCGGTCCGCGTGGCGGAGGAGGTGTCAGCGAATCGCCGTCCCGCCGACCAGAGGCGGCGCGGACCCGGGCGTGATCCCGGCGCGGGAGCGGTTGTCCCAGTCGGCGACGCGTTGGGTGTCTTCGTAGTCCTCCCACCGAACGAGCCGGCCCCAGCGGATCTCCAGGAAGGCGGCGACCCGGTTGTTGTAGACGTCGGGGGCACCGCCGGTGCCGGGGATGAAGTCCTGGACACGCAGCGCGACCCGGATCCGCCACGGCCCTCCGTTGACCAGGATGTCCTCGATGGCGAACTGGATCCCCTCGCTGACGAAGCGCTCCGCGAACGCGGTTGCCTCCTCGATCCCGCGGTGCGTGACGTGCGGTCGACGACCTCGCTCCACCGGCCTGAACGTGGTCGCCCACGAGTTGTCGCCGGGAAACACGAGCTCGAGGTCCGGGCTCGCCATCTTCAGCAGCAACGAGTAGTCGCCGGCGTTCAGCTGCTTGATGGCGTGGCGCATGAGCGCCCGAACGGTGGCCTTGTACATCGCCGTCTCCCTTCGTCTAGAACGATCACTCTAGCGCTCCTAGAACGAACCTTCTAGTGCACGCTCCTAGACTGGGGCGGTGGCCGAGGACACCCGTCGACGCATCATCACCGCGACCAATGAGCTGTTCCGGCGCCACGGCTACCACGGCACCACGCTGAGCCAGGTGTCCGCGGCGGCGCCGGCGACGATCGGTTCGATCTACCACTTCTTCCCCGGTGGCAAGGAGGCGCTCGCGGCCGCAGTGATCGAGAGCACCGGTGCCGTGTACCGAGAGCTGTTCGAAGCGATCGCCGCCGAGGCCGACGATGTCGCCGCCGCCTTCGTCGACTTCTTCGCCGGGGCCGCCGACGTCCTGGTCGAGTCGGACTTCATCGACCCGTGCCCCATCGGCACCGTGGCACGTGAGGTGGCGAGCACGAACGAGCTCGTGCGCGGGGCGGCGGAGGCGGCGTTCGACAGCTGGATCCGCGCCGCGACCGACACCCTCGTGGGCGCAGGGATCGAACGACCGCACGCCGTCGACCTCGCCACGCTGTTCGTCACGACGACCGAGGGATGCTTCGTGCTCTGTCGCACCAAGCGCTCGACCGAGCCGCTCGCCGCGGTGGCCAGGCTCGTCACGCCGCTGGTGTCGTCCGCCGTCGAGCAGGGTCACCGAGCCCCCACCGCGTAGCACGGTGCGATCGGAGGACGGCCCGTCAGTCCCCGTGCTTGTTCTTCTTGCCCTTCGCTTCGCCGTGACCCGCACCGTGCCCAGCGGCTTCGGCGGGTGGGTTGGCGGCGGGTGGGTTCGTGGCGACGGTGAGCGTGCCGTCGCCGATTGTAAGGGTCACGGTCGAGCCGGGGGCAACGGGTCCGGTCGGTTGGATGTCGGTCACGGCGCCCGTCAGATCGGCAGTGCTCGCGGCGACCGTGGTCACCGCGTTCAGGCCGGCGGCCGACAGCGCGGCGCGGGCCTCGGCTTCGGGGCGACCGAGGTAGGCCGCCGGATCGACCGTCACCACGTCGGCTGCCGCGGCGGCGGGTGCCGCGACCGTCGTCTCCGGAACGCTCGAGGCGCTCGATGACGGATCGCCGTCGGCGCGGCGGTTGAACGCGATCAACAGGAGCAGGCACGCGGCGACGGCGATCGCGGCGCCCCACCCGGCGATGCGCCGGCGGCGGCGTTGCGCGGCGATCCAGCCGTCGGCGAGGAGCGGGGCGTCGAGCGGCGGGCGCGCGACGGGGTCGGCAGGGAGGGGGGCGGCAGGGACGGGATCGGCAGGGACGGGCGCGACGGGGGGGGCAGGAGAAGGGCGGCCGGGAGCGGGGCGGCATCGAGGGAAGTGGCTGGGAGCCAACTGGCCGCCGTCGCCGCGGCGATCTCGGTGGCGTGATCATCGGGAAGTCGGTCGACGTGCGTCGTCGGCTGTGCGAACACGGCGGTCGGCGGCACGGCGCGCGTCGCGGCCGGCTGGATCGCCGTGGCGCCGACGACTCGGAGGCGTCGGGGCGACCGGGGCGAACGTCGGACCGACGGCGGCGTGGTGCAGCGCACTGGCGAACGCCGCTCCGTCGCTCGGTCGCTGTTCGGGCAGCTTGGCGAGGGACTGGGCGATCAGTGATCGAAGCCCGGCCGGCACCGAGCCCGGGAGCGCCGGCGGTGCCGCATGCACGTGGGCGTAGGCGATCGCCAACGGGCTGTCGCCGTCGAACGGGGTGTGGCCGGTCACCATCTCGTACGCGATCACGCCGAGTGAGTAGACGTCGCTCGCCGGCGTCGCCTCCTCGCCTCGAGCCTGCTCGGGCGACATGTACCGCGCGGTGCCGATCACCTGGCCCACCTCGGTGATGTTCGCCGAGTTGATCGCACGAGCGATGCCGAAGTCGGTGACCTTGACGCGGCCATCCGGCGTGATCATCAAGTTGCCGGGCTTGACGTCGCGGTGGACGATGCCGAGGCGGTGAGCGGCGCCCAACGCCTCGGCCGATTGGTCGAGGATCGCAACGGTGCGCTCGACGTCCGGGGGGTCAGGTTGCGCCAGCAGGTCGGACAACGGCTGACCGTCGACCAACTCCATCACGAGAAACGCGACCAGGTGATCGTCGTCGACGTCTTCGGCGTAGTCGTAGACGTGGGCGATGCCGGGGTGCGACAGGCCGGCGGCGAGACACGCCTCGGCTCGGAAGCGGAGCCGAAAGGCGTCGGAGTCAGCGAGATCGGAGCGGAGGATCTTGACCGCCACCGCGCGCTGCAGCACCCGATCGGTCGCCGTCCAGACCTCGCCCATTCCACCGACCGCGATCCGGTGATCCAGCGCGTAACGGGAGCCCAGCACCGGACCGACCGAAGCGATGTTGTTCATCTGGCTCTTCCCTGTTGGCTTCCGCGCGTTGCGCGATCTCGCTCGCGTGCTCCAGGTCCACAGGCTTGCCGGTTTGCGCAGCGAGCAAACGTCGAGCAGACCACGGCCGTCCTTGCATCCGTCGTCCGTTCGGGTGCAATCTGGCGGCGTGGAGCGGATCGTGTCGTGAGCGAGCCGATCCACGTTCGCCCGGCGACCGTCGACGACGTGGCTGCGATGCAGGCCGCCGAGGTCGCGGCGGAGCGCGGTTCCGGGAGATCGAGGATCCCCGTATCGCTCGCGCTGCCGACGCTCCGCCGTACTGGACGGCAGGGCTGGAGCGGGCCAGCACCGAGCGACGAGCCTGGGTCGCCGTGGACGATCGGGCGTCGATCGTCGGGTTCGCCGTGGCGTGGGTCGTCGACGGTGAAGGCCATCTCGACGAGTTGGCGGTCACGCCGGCACACGGACGACGCGGTGTCGGACGAGCGCTCGTCGACGAGGTGGTCGCGTGGGCGCTCGCCCAGGGGCTGACGTCGATCACCCTGACGACGTTTCGCGACGTGCCATGGAATGCGCCGTACTACGAGAAACTCGGCTTTCGCGTCGTTCCGACGTTGACGCCCGCCCTGCAGGCCATGGTCGACGAGCAGGCGACGTGGGGTCTCGACCCGTCGCTGCGTGTCGTCATGCGCCGATCACTCGTCGACCGGCCGGACTGACCGGCGCCCGTGGAGCGCGGGCGCCGAGGTACCTTCGGGTGATGGACATCGCTCGTCCGCCGGTGGTCAGCGAGGCGGAGTGGACGGCTGCGCTGGCGTCGATGACCGAGCAGGAGGAGCGCGTGGCGGCCGCGATGCACGATCTGGCCGCCGCCCGCAAGCGGATGCCGATGGTCCGCGTCGACCGGGACTACCGCTTCGCGGGCCCCGACGGGGAGGTGTCACTGCTCGATCTGTTCGAGGGACGAAGCCAGCTGATCGTGTACCGGTTCTTCTTCGAGGAGGGTGTCGCGCGGTTGGCCCGACGCGGGCTGCGCCGGCTGCTCGTCGTTCGCCGACGGGATCCCCGAACTCGGTCTGCTGCACGCCCGTGACATCACCTTCGCCATGGCCTCCCCGGCGCCGCAGGCGAATCTTCGTCGCTACGCCGAGCGCATGGGCTGGGCCGAGGTGCCCTGGTACACCATCGTTACCGATGAGTTCTCGGCCGACTTCGGGGTCGACGAGTGGTTCGGCCTCAACGTCTTCCTGCGCGACGGCGACGTCATCCACCGCACCTACTTCCTCCAGCACGGACCGATGGTGCAGACCATCGGGTCGGTGTGGAGTCTGTTCTCGCTCACCCCGTACGGGGGGCAGGGGGAGGACGAGGACGTTCCGGATGGCTGGCCACGGGCGCCCTGGGAGTTCTGGTACCGGCGGCACGACGAGTTCGACGACCCGCCGCCGTCCGCTCAGGGATGATCCGGTGACACGAAGATGCAGAACGGGTGGCCGGCCGGATCGGCCAACACGTAGAGCGGTTCGTCGGGATTGCGCGAGCGGTCCTCGAGCTCGGTAGCGCCGAGCGCGAGGGCCCGATCGTGTTGCCGGGCGAGGTCGTCGGTGTCGGCCACCGTCATGTCGAGATGCAGCTGTTGCGGCACGGCGGGCTCGGGCCAGGTGGATGCGGGGAGTTCGTCGACGCGTTGGATCGCGAGGCGCGCCGAGCCGCTCGGGTCGCGGAGCACGAGCCAATCGTCGCCGTGCGGGTCGGGTGCACCGCCGGCGGGCGGCTCGTCGCCCGGGCGGTACTCGTAGCCGAGCAGCTGGCGGTAGAACTCGCCGAGCGCGCGGGCGTCGGTGGCATCGAGCACCACGGCGCGGAGCGTGGGAAACGTGTCCGGCACGCCCTCGATCTTCGCGCCCGCACCCCATCTCGCGCCACCGGACCCGACCCCTGGCGCGCGCCCGTCCCGATCGGTTGTCGGCAATGCGGCAATCGTCGGTCGGTTCCGGGCGGATTTCGGGAAGAATGGCGTCCCCATGTCGGACCCCATCGCCACCCTGTCACGGCTGCTCGAGCCCGTCTTCGCCGAGATCAACGACGGCCGACCCGCCGATCCGACGGTCCGGCCGTCGGACCGCGCCGACGTGCAGATCAACGGGGCGCTGCCCCTCGCCAAGGCGGTGGGCGCCAACCCGCGCGAGATCGCCGAGCGGGTGATCGCGTCGGGTGCCCTCGCCGCCGCGGCAGCCGACGCCGAGATCGCCGGGCCCGGGTTCATCAACGTCAACTTCTCGCGCGACTTCATCACCACCGCGCTCGCCGAGGTCGCGACCGATGAGCGCCTCGGTGTGCCCGTCGCCGTCGCGCCGAAGACGGTCGTCGTCGACTACTCGGCGCCGAACGTGGCCAAGGAGATGCACGTCGGCCATCTCCGCTCGACCGTGATCGGCGACGCGCTCGTGCGGATGCACGAGTTCCTCGGCCACCGCGTGATCCGCGAGAACCACATCGGCGACTGGGGGCGCCCCTTCGGGATGCTCATCGAGCACCTGCTCGACCTCGGCGAGGACGTCGCCGCCGACGGTCTGTCGCAGGGCGACCTCGACGGCTTCTACAAGCAGGCCAACGCCAAGTTCGCCGAGTCGCCCGAGTTCCAGGACCGCGCCCGCGAGCGCGTCGTGCTCCTGCAGCGCGGCGACGAGGAGACGGCGCGGCTGTGGCATCGCCTCGTCGACATGTCGACCGACTACTTCAACGTCGTGTACGGCAAGCTCGGCGTGCTGCTGACCGATGACGACATCGCCGGCGAGAGCATGTACCAGCCGCTGATGGACCGCACGGTCGAACGGCTCGCCGAGACCGAGCTGCTGCAGCACAGCGACGGCGCGCTCGTCGTGTTCCCGCCCGGCTTCACCAACCGCGACGGCGACCCGTTGCCGCTGATCATCCAGGCCACGACCGGCGGGTTCAACTACGCCACGAGCGACCTCACCTGCGTGCTCGACCGCGTCGAACGGCTCGGCGCCGACCTGATGCTCTACGTCGTCGGTGCGCCGCAGCAGCAGCACCTGCAGATGGTGTTCGAGGTGTGCCGGATGGCCGGCTGGCTGGTGCCGCCGAGGGAGGCCGTGCACGTGGCGTTCGGCAACGTGCTCGGCGACGATCGCAAGATGCTGCGCAGCCGCTCGGGCGACTCGGTGAAGCTCGTCGACCTGCTCGACGAAGCCGTCGAGCGGGCCGCCGCGGCGATCGCCGAGAAGAACCCGGATCTGTCCGTCGACCGGCGGGCGGAGCTGGCGCGCACGATCGGCATCGGTGCGGTGAAGTACGCCGACCTGTCGACCGACCGCATCAAGGACTACGTGTTCGACTGGGATCGCATGCTGGCGTTCGACGGCAACACGGCGCCCTACCTGCAGTATGCACACGCCCGGATCTGCTCGATCTTCCGGCGGGCCGAGGTCGACCGGGCGAGCGTGCGCACCGAGCCGTTCTTCCTCGACACCGCGCAGGAACGGGCGCTCGCCCTGCGCCTGCTGGCGTATCCGACGGCGCTCGCCTCGACGCTCGATTCGTTCAGCCCCCACAAGCTCGCCACCTACGTGTACGACGTGGCGTCGGACTTCACGTCGTTCTACGAGCAGTGCCCGATCCTCAAGGCCGACGAGCCACTCCGTTCGAGCCGCCTCGCGCTCGCCGACCTGACCGCCCGCGTCCTGTCCCACGCGCTCGGCCTGCTCGGCATCGACGTCCCGGACCAGATGTGAGCCAGCGATGAGCCAAACCCCCGTATCCGGCGATCTCGCTCATCGCTCGGCCGGCGCTGCCCGTTGCGATGAGCGAAACCCCCGTATCCGGCGATCTCGCTCATCGCTGGCGGGACGGTCGGGGCGTTGAGCGCGATCCCCCGGCGGCTGTTGTCCGACACGGCCGCGGTCGGTGCGGATGGCGGATTGACCGTCGGCGGCTGTTCGATCGCCGACCTCGCGGCCGAGTTCGGCACGCCGCTGTTCGTGTACGACGAAGCGCATCTCCGCAACCGCTGCCGCGAGGCGGTCGCCGCGTTCGGCCACCAGCGCGTGATCTACGCGACCAAGGCGTTCCTCTGTCGGGCGATGGCCAGGCTGGCCTACGACGAGGGATTGCTGCTCGACGTCGCCTCGGGCGGCGAACTCCATGTCGCGCTCGCCGCGGGCGTGCCGGCGTCGGCCTGCACGTTGCACGGCAACAACAAGTCGGTCAGTGAGTTGCGGATGGCGATCGAGGCCGGCGTGCGCCACATCGTCGTCGACTCCTTCGACGAGCTCGAACGTCTCGATGCGCTCGCCGCGGGCCGCGTCGGGCCCGCCCCGAAGATCCTCCTGCGGGTCACGCCGGGCGTCCACGCCCACACCCACGAATTCATCGCCACGGGCCAGGACGACTCGAAGTTCGGCTTCAACCTCGGCAACGGTGACGCGCTGCGGGCGGTCGACCGGGCGCGGCGATCGGCGGCGGTCGAGCTGGTCGGCGTGCACTGCCACATCGGCTCGAACGTGTTCGAGGCGTCGTCGTTCGCCAAGGCGGCCGAGGTGATGGCCGACTTCGCCGTGCCGCTCGATCTGCCCGAGCTGGTGCTCGGCGGCGGGCTCGGTGTGGCCTACGTCGAGAGCGAAGAGGCGCCGTCGATCACGCAGTGGGGCAACGTGCTGCTCGACGCCTGCGCCGCGCTCGGCGTGCGTTCGAACGTCAGCGTCGAGCCCGGCCGGGCGATCGTCGCCGCGGCGGCGATGACGGTGTACACCGTCGGCACGATCAAGGCGATCCCTGGCGTGCGCACGTACGTCGCCGTGGACGGCGGGATGAGCGACAACCCGCGTCCGGTCCTCTACGGGTCGGGGTACGAATCGTTCCTGCCGCGGACGGTCGACGCCGAGCGATCACTGACGGCGCGGCTCGTCGGCAAGCACTGCGAGTCGGGCGACGTGCTGTCGTTCGAGGCCCGCCTGCCGGCCGACATCGCCGTCGGCGACCTGCTGGCCATGCCGGTCACCGGCGCGTACGGCCATTCGATGGGGTCGAACTACAACAAGATCACCCGGCCTCCCGTCGTGTTCGTCGCCGACGGCCGGGCGCGCCTCGTCGTGCGCCGCGAGACGTTCGACGACCTGCTCGCCACCGACGTCGGCTGATCAGCCCGCAGCTCGGCCGGGCGCGTCGAGATGGCGCAGCACGGCAATGCCGCGGGCCGACAACTCGTAGCCGGGGCTGTGGCTGATCGTCAGGCCCATCGCCTTCAGCTTGCGGACGTCGTCCTTGAACGGCGCGGTCTCGCGGCCGACCGACGCGGCGAGATCGGGGGCGCGCACGTGCGGACGCTCGGCGATGAGGCGGAGGGTGGTGCGGGTCCACGGGCCGTGCGTGCTGCGTGCATCGAGGCGGTCGAGGCGCGCGGTGATCGCGTCGAGATCCTCGGGCGACAGCCGATCGTCGTCGCGCAGAGTGACACGAGGGTCGATCCCGCCGGGGCGGACGCGCACCATGTAGTCGGTGCCAGCGGCCTTGGCGTCGAGCATCGCCACGACGTCGTCGACCGACGCGAAGCCGGCACGCCGGGCGTCGTCGAGGCTGATGGAGCCGACGTCGACCGGGGTCACCTCGACGATGTCGAGCATCCCGATCGCGGTGCGCAGGGTGCCGCCGGAACGCACGGTCGGCCGGATCTGCCGGCGGAAGAGCGTGTCGATCTCACCGGCGGCGATGCGTTCGAGCACGGCGTTCCTGATCAGCACCGTCGCGCAGCGTAGGCCGCGGTCGGGACCCATAGGCTCGCCGGATGTCGAGTGCCATCGGACGGTTCGGGGCGTCGGTGCGTCGAGCGCTGACGAGCCGTCGAGCCGCTGTCACGCCGCCGGCGGCGGCGCGTCGCGAGCCCGGCCGGGTGACGATCGAGTACTCGCCGGACATGGACGGCGACGCCGACCCCGGTGAGGTCGTGTGGGCGTGGGTCCCGTACGAGGACGATCCGTCGCAGGGCAAGGACCGGCCCGTCGTGATCATCGGCCGGGCCGGTGCCGATCTCGCCGGCGTGCCGCTCACGTCGAAGAACCACCATCGCGGCGACGAGATCGCGGTGGGCACGGGTGCCTGGGACCGCAGTGGGCGGCCGAGCTTCGCCAAGGTCGACCAACTGTTCACCGTCGATCCCAAGGCGGTCCGTCGCGAGGGCTCGGCGCTCTCCCGATCGCACTTCGACGACGTCGTCGACGCCGTCGCCCGCTACCACGACATCGTCGGCCGCTGACCCCACCGACCCCCACCGAACCCGACCCCGAGCCCGAGCACGGGTCCAATCCTCGTTTGCGTCGCGATTTCCGGGGACCTGTGTGCGGAAATTCTGACGCAAACGAGGAATGACGTCGGACATGGGCGGCGCGCGGGCGGATAAGTTGCGGCTCATGCTCGAGGTGCGCCACGTCTCGAAGCGGTTCGGCGCGACGGTCGCGCTCGACGACGTGTCGCTCGAGGTACCGGAGGGTGAGGTCGTCGGCTTCCTCGGCCCGAACGGATCAGGCAAGACCACGACGATGCGCTCGGTCATGGGGCTGATCTCCGTCGACGCCGGCGACGTCCGCTGGAAGGGCCAACCGGTCACGGCCGACGTCCGGCACGGGTTCGGTTACATGCCCGCCGAACGCGGCATGTACCCGAAGATGCGCGTGCACGAGCAACTCGTCTACTTCGCCCGCCTCGCCGGCCGGAGTGCATCCGCGGCGAACGCCGCCGCCGACGAGTGGCTCGAGCGACTGGGGCTCACCGACCGTGCCGGCGACGAGGTGCAGGCGCTGTCGAGCGGCAACCAGCAACGCGTGCAGCTCGCCATCGCCCTCGCCCACGACCCCGAGCTGCTCATCCTCGACGAGCCGTTCTCGGGACTCGACCCGCTCGCCGTGGAGACGATGAAGGAGCTGCTGCTCGAGCAGGTCGCCCGCGGTGTCGCCGTCCTGTTCAGCAGCCACCAGCTCGACCTCGTGACCGACATCTGCCGGGACGTGGTGATCGTCGACCGCGGGCGCATCGTGCTGGAAGGCGACGTGCACGAGCTGCGCGGCCGGTCGCCGTTCCGCGACGTGGTGGTGCGCTACGAATCGAGCGACGAGCCCGAACGGCTGCGGGTTCCGGCATCGACGACGATCGACGAGGTCCTCGCGCAACTCGCGGGGGCCGGGAGCGTCGACCACGGCGTCGATCGGGGTCGCATCGTCGATCTCAGCTTCGGTCCGCCGGAGCTGTCCGAGGTGTTCCTGCGCGCCGTCGGCCGGACCGAGGCCGAGACCGAGCCAGCGATGGAAGCGGCCGACGAGCCGGACGTGGCACGCGCGGGAGGCGCGTCGTGAGCTCGTCACCGGTCGTGCTGTCGGCCGTGCGCGAGATCCGGACCCGCGTACGGCGGCCGTCGTTCTTCGCCTTCACCGGCCTGCTCGTCGCGGCGATCCTCGCCTCGGGGATCCTCTACAAGGTCTTCAACGACGACTCCCGGCCCAGCTACGACGTCGGGACGGTCGGCGCGATCCCCGAACTGTTCGCGCCGGCGACCGAGGTGGCGTCCGGGCAGGCCGACATCACCGTCGACCTGCACTCGTTCGACGACGCGGCCGCCGCCCGGCAGGCGCTCACCGACGGCGACATCGACGCGGTCGTCGACGGCGACGCCGAATCGGTCACGTGGCAGGGCGACGCCAGCGACACGCTCGGCCCCGTGCTCGACCAGTCGTGGCGCACCGCCCAGGCCGCCGCCGCTGCCACGTCGGCCGGCCTCGACGACGCCCAGGTGTCGGCCATCCTCGACCCGCCTCCACTGCAGTCGGAGGTGATCGACCCCAGCGACGAGCCCGGCATCGGCACCCTCGTCGGCTTCGTCAGCGCCGTGCTGCTGTTCATCTCGATCACGACGTTCGGCAGCTACGTCCTCACCGGTGTGGTCGAGGAGAAGAGCACCGGCGTGGTCGAGGTCCTGCTCTCGCACGTCCGCGCGCACCAGCTGCTCGGCGGCAAGGTGCTCGGCGTCGGTGCGGTCGCACTCACCCAGTTCGCCGCGGCGGTGCTCGCCGGGCTCGTCTCGCTGCGCATCTCGGGGATCGACGTGCCGTCGGAGTTGTGGGTCGGCCTGCCGGCGACGATCGGCTGGTTCATCGGCGGCTTCCTCCTCTACAGCACGCTGTACGCGCTCGCCGGATCGTTCGTGTCGCGCGTCGAGGACGCCCAGAGTGCCGCCGCGCCGATCTCGATGGCCTTCACGCTCGGCTACGTCCTCGTGTTCACGTTCGGCTCCGACCCCGAGGGCACCCCGGCGCGGGTGCTGTCGGTGCTGCCGCCCTTCGCGCCGCTGCTGATGCCGTTGCGGATGGTGACCGGTGCGGCGTCGATCGTCGAGATCGTCGTTGCTGCCGTCCTGCTCGTCGCCGCCGTCTTCGCGATGGTGCGCCTCGCCGGATCGGTGTACTCGCGCACGCTCCTGCACCGCGGCAGCCGCCTGACCTGGCGGCAGGCCCTCCGCCGCACCGCCACCTGACGATCACGACCGGGCCGCGAGGCCCGAGTCGGGTATTTCGAGCACCCACGCCCCGCACGAAACACCCGACGACACGAAATACCCGACTCACGAGATCGGCTCGGCGGGAACTGGTATCGGGACCGAGGGGGGTGGTCCCGTAGCCTGCCTGCCGTGACGAACGGCGAGATCGGGACGAACGGCGTGATCAGGATCGGGTTGCTCGGCTGCGGCAACGTCGGCGGTTCGTTCGTCGAACTCGTCCGGGCGCAACAGCGCGCCGTCGAGCAGCGCACCGGCATCCGGCTGGAGATCACCCGGGTCGCCGTGCGCAATCTGTCGGCCCAACGCGACGTCGACGTCGACGAGACGGTGCTCACCCGCGATGCCCACGGCGTCGTCAACGATCCCGACGTCGACCTCGTCGTCGAGGCGATCGGCGGCATCGAACCCGCCCGCAGCCTGATCCTCGAAGCGCTCGCCGCCGGCAAGCCGGTCGTCACGGCGAACAAGGAGCTGCTCGCCAACGTCGGCGCCGAGCTGTACGCAGCCGCCGACGCCGCGGGCCGGGACCTGCTGTTCGAGGCCGCGGTGGCCGGGGGCATCCCGATCATGCGCGCCCTGCGCGAGAGCCTCCACGGTGAGCCGGTGCGGCGCGTGCTCGGCATCATCAACGGCACCACGAACTTCATCCTCACCCGCATGACCGATTCCGTCGTGGCGGGCGGCACCGCCGACTACGCCGACCGCGCTCAGCGAGGCCCAGCAGCTCGGCTACGCCGAACGCGACCCGACGGCCGACGTCGAGGGCTTCGACGCCGGCGCGAAGGCGGCGATCATCGCCACGGTCGCGTTCGGTGCCAAGGTCGTCGCCGGCGACGTCTACCACGAGGGGATCAGCAAGATCACCGCCTCGGAGATCGCCATCGCCCACCGCCTCGGCTACGTGGTGAAGCTGCTCGGGATCGTCGAGCGCACCGCCGACAGCGACGAGATCAGCGTGCGCGTCCACCCGACGATGGTGCCGCGCCAACACCCTCTCGCCGCCGTCCGCGACAGCTTCAACGCCGTGTTCGTCGAGGGGGACTTCGTCGACTCACTCATGTTCTACGGCCGTGGCGCCGGGGGCGCGCCGACCGCCAGTGCGGTGTTCGGCGACGTCGTCGACGCCGCGCTCAACCTGCGCGCCGGCACCCACGGCTCGCTCGGCACGCTGACCACCGCCACCGTGCGCCCGATCGACGAGACCCGCGCCGAGTACCTCCTCGGCCTCGACGTCGCCGACCGTCCGGGCGTGCTCCACGCGGTGACGGGCGTGTTCGCCGCCCACGACGTGTCGATCCGCGTCGCCGAGCAGGAGGGCAACGGCCCCGACGCGCGGCTCGTGTTCATCACCCACGAGGCGCGCGAGGCGGATGTCCAGGCGACGGTCCGTGCCCTGCGCGAGCTCGACGTCGTGCGCAGTGTCGGCGGCCTGCTGCGCGTGATCGGCGACTGAACGTGCGCTACGTCTCCACCCGTGGCTCGGCGCGGGAGCTGGGTTTCAGCGACGTGCTCCTCGCCGGCCTCGCCACGGACGGCGGGCTGTACGTGCCGGAGGTCTGGCCGGCGCTGACCCCCGCCGGTGCGTCGCTCGACGGCCGCCCGCGCACCTACGTCGACCGGGCGGTCGAGGTGATGCTGCCGTTCGTCGAGCCCGACCTCGATGCGGCGGCGCTGCGGTCACTGTGCGAGCAGGCCTACTCGACGTTCCGCCATCCGGCGATCACCCCCCTCGTGCAACTCGACCACCAGCTCTGGGTGCAGGAGCTGTTCCACGGCCCGACGCTGGCGTTCAAGGACGTCGCGCTGCAACTCGTCGGGCTGATGTTCGACAAGGTGCTCGGCGAGCGCGGCGAGCGCGTCACGATCGTCGGCGCGACGAGCGGCGACACCGGCTCGGCGGCGATCGACGCGGTCGCCGGCTGCGCCCACGTCGACATCGTGATCCTCTATCCGCAGGGTCGCACGAGCGAGGTGCAGCGCCGCCAGATGACCACGGTCGCCCAACCGAACGCTCACGCCGTGGCCGTCGACGGCACGTTCGACGACTGCCAGGACCTCGTCAAGGCGATGTTCAACGATGCCGCGTTCCGCGAGCGCAACCGCCTGTCGGCGGTGAACTCGATCAACTGGGCACGCGTGATGGCCCAGATCGTGTACTACGTCGTGGCCGCCGAGGCGCTGGCCACCCCGACACACGGACCGGTCACCTTCAGCGTGCCGACCGGCAACTTCGGCAACGTGCTGGCGGGCTGGATCGCCCGGGAGATGGGAGCGCCGATCAGCGATTTCGTGATCGCCTCGAACACGAACGACATCCTCACCCGCTTCGTGACCTCGGGCGACATGACGGCCCGGGATGTCGTGCCCACGCTCAGCCCGTCGATGGACATCCAGGTGTCGTCGAACTTCGAGCGGTTGCTGTTCGAGATGAACGGGCGCGACGGTGGCATGACCGCCGAGCAGCTCGGCCGGTTCCGCACCGTGGGCCGCCTCGACATCGAGGCCGACCAGCGGGCGCGCTACATCGACGGGACGTTCCGGGCGGCCGCGTTCGACGATGCGGCCACCACCGCGGAGATCCGCCACACGCAGGCCGTGTCGGCCATGGTCCTCGACCCGCACACGGCCACCGGCGTCGCCGCGGCCCGCCGGTTCGCGGCGGCCGGGGAGTCGTCCGGGCCGATCGTGGCGCTCGCCACGGCGCACCCGGCGAAGTTCCCCGACGCGGTCGAAGCGGCGATCGGCAGCCGTCCGCAGCTGCCCGACCACCTCGCCGACCTGTTCGATCGGCCCGAGGTGACCCACGACGTGGCCAACGACCTCGACGCCGTGCAGCGTCTCGTCGAAGCGCTGGTCGGTCGCTGACGTTGCATCGAACGGTCCGCAGTCGATAACGTGCACAGTGCTCGGTCATCCGAGCCGCACCCCGAGTTCTCGGTCGTGTGCGAATTCTGTTCAGGGGATCGATCTTCGGGCGACATCGGTCGGCCACCCTCTCCTGAAACTCCATCACTCGCCTGGTCACTCCACATGGCCGCGAGAAGAGAGGAACACCCGTGGCCGCTGCGGCACTCGAACAATCGATTCTCGAATCGAAGGACAAGGACACCCTCCTGGAAATGGCCAAGGCGCTCGGCGTCAAGGCCAGCGCTCGCCTGAAGAAGGGCGAGATCATCGACAAGATCCTCGACACCACCGGGTCCGGCAGCCCCGCCGCGGCCGGCGCATCGGCGCCGAGCGTTCGCCGGCGTCGACTGGCCCGGTGAGCGGCACACCCGCATCGGGCAGCCCGGACGGCAATGGCTCCGGGTCACCCACCCGATCGTGGCAGCCGACGCGTGAGCGTGATGCCGACCAGGCCGACACCGGCGACGACGTGGCCTCGGCCAACGGCGCGCCAGCCGCCACTCCGGCCACCGATCCCGCCACCGAACCGGCCGACACGCCCGCCCCGAGCACGCCGGCGAGTCCGTCGACGTCGACCACGTCCGTTCCTGCCGCTGCGGTGCGGCTCGGTGCCGACGGCGAGCCGCTCGCCGACTGGGAGATCGCCCTGTTGGAGCAGGGCGACGAGTCGCCCGCCGCGGATGCGCCGAGCACCGAGGGTGGCACCGACGTCGCCGCGCCGCCCACCCGGACCGACGACCAGAACAACGACGGCCAGAACAACGACGGCCAGAACAACGACGGACGGAACAACGACGACAAGAACGGCGAGGACCGGAACAACCGGAACCGCAACGGCGAAGGTGGCCAGAACAACCGCAATCGCAACGACAACAACCGCAACAACAGCGGCGGCGGTGGCGGCCAGAACCAGAACCGCAAGGCAGACGACGGTGGTCAGGCGGGCGGGGAAGGCGGCGAGGGCAATCGCCGCCGTCGGCGCCGGCGCAAGGGCCGTGGCGGCCAGGACGGCCCGCAGGGCGAGGACGCCGAGCTGCTCGAGACGAACGATCTCGTGTCCGAGGCGGTGCTCGACGCCGTCGACGTCGGGGGCTATCTCGACATCCGTGACGAGGGCTACGGCTTCCTGCGCGTGAAGGGGTACCTGCCGAGCAAGGAGGACGCCTACATCCCGCTGCGCCTGGCGCGTCAGTACGGCCTGCGCAAGGGCGACCACGTCACGGGCAAGGTGCGCCCGGCGGGCCGCAACGAGAAGAACCCGGGCCTGCTCGAGGTGTACACGATCAACGGTGGCGATCCGGAACTGGCGCGGCGTCGTCCGAACTTCGAGGACCTCACCGCCCTGTTCCCCGATCAGCGCCTGACGCTCGAGGACCCGAGCGATCCGACGAACATGACCGCCCGCATCATCGACCTCGTGTCGCCGATCGGCAAGGGTCAGCGCGGCATCATCGTGTCGCCGCCGAAGGCCGGCAAGACGACGATCATGAAGACGATCGCCAAGTCGATCGAGCTGAACAACCCCGAAGTGATCCTCATGGTGCTGCTCATCGACGAGCGGCCCGAGGAGGTCACCGACATGCGTCGTTCGGTCAAGGGCGAGGTCATCTCGTCCACGTTCGACCGGCCGAGCGACGAGCACACCCACGTCGCCGAGATGGCGATCGCCAAGGCGCGCCGCCTCGTCGAGGAGGGCAAGGACGTCGTGATCATGCTCGACGGCATCACCCGCCTGAGCCGCGCCTACAACCTCGCCGCACCGGCGAGCGGCAAGATCCTCTCCGGCGGTATCGACGCCGGTGCGTTGTACCCGCCGAAGCGGTTCTTCGGTGCGGCCCGCAACGTGGAGGAGGGCGGTTCGCTCACGATCCTCGCCACGGCGTTGGTCGACACGAACAGCCGCATGGACGAGGCGATCTTCGAGGAGTTCAAGGGCACCGGCAACATGGAGCTGCGCCTCGACCGCAAGGTCGCCGAGCGCCGCATCTACCCGGCGATCGACGTCGATGCGTCCTCGACGCGTCACGAGGAGTTGCTGTTCGACCGCAAGCAGCTGCAGCAGGTGTGGAAGCTCCGCCGCGTCCTGTCCGGCCTCGCCGCCGACGGCAGCGCGGCGGCCGGCCTCGAACTGCTGATGGACCGCCTCAGGACGTTCCGCACGAACGACGAGTTCCTCGCCGAGATCGCCAAGCAACCGTCGATGTGACCGGCTGCATGGTGCCAGGCACCAGTGCACCAGGTCTGAACGGCACCGGACGCCGATAGCCTGGTACGTCGATCTCGGATGACGATCGGGGGCACAAGGGCAGCCCGTTCAGCCATCCTCGAAAGGATCATCATGAAGACCGACATCCATCCCGAGTACACCGACACCACCGTGCGGTGCTCCTGTGGGAACACGTTCGTCACGAAGTCGACGGTCAGCGGCGACCTCACGGTCGAACTCTGCAACGAGTGCCACCCGTTCTTCACGGGCAAGCAGAAGCTCGTCGACTCCGGTGGCCGCGTCGAGCGGTTCAACCGGCGCTACGGCTCGCGCAAGAACGCGCCGGCCACCCCCGCCGAGGACTGATCCGGTCCACCACACGCGCCGTGCCTGACCGCCGCAGCCAGCTGCTCGCGATCAAGCTGCGGGCACTCGTCGCGGAGCACCTCGGCCGCGCGGTCGACGCCGTTCCCGAACCCGTCGCCGGCGGGTCGGCAGTGGTGCTCGACGGCGCGGCATGGGTGCTCGTCGACGGCGATGCCCGCCGTGCGCTCGGCGGCGCGCTCGCCTGGGCGATCCGCCACGACGCGACATCACTCGACCTCATCGCGGAGTCGGCGACGGGGTTGCTGGCGCGACCGCGCCGAACGCTTCGCCTTCCCGATCGCCGTCTGGTACCCCGTCGATCGATCGTTGCTCCCGGCGGTCGCCGAGCCGCTCCCGGTCGAACCAGCGGCCGCCCCGTCGCATCTCGAGGTCCGTGACGTGATCGAAGGGTCCGGGGCGACGCTCGTCGTGGAGCACGGGGTGGTCACCGGCGAGGTCCGCGGGCTGGAGGTGTGTCGGGTCGTCGATCAACCGACGACCGGCTACTTCGACGAGGATCCGCTCGGCGGTGGGTCGGGTGGGCCGATCAGCTCGTTGTCCAACGTGCTCGCGATGCAGCAGGGTGCAGCCAGCGGCGTGATGGTCGAAGTCGGCGTCGGCGGGCCCGATCGTGAAGCGTTCCGGATCATCCACGGCGACCTCCCGACCGTCGACGCGCTCGCCGAAGTCGTCGCGACCGTCGCCGGTCACCGCTCGGTCGGGGCGCCGCCGCATCCGCTCAACCGGTTGGTGCCCGAGCGGCTGCTGCGGGCGCGGCTCGCCGAGGCCCCGGAACTGATCGGCCTCCGCCGCGTCGATCCGGTGGCGCCGCCACTGCCGCGGCAGGGCCTGAACGAGGTCGCACCCTGTGTGGCGTCGGGCGTCGACGATGCGGGTGAGACGTGCCGCGTCGTGTGCTCCGTGGGTGTCGACGTCGACCTGATCCCGTTCGTCGCCGACGTGCAGGCCACCACCGCCGACCCGGTCGTCGTCGTGCTCCCGAGCCGGGACCTCGTGCCGATCACCCGCGACCTGGCGGCGTTGTTGCGCACGCCGGTGACGCTCGTCGCCGTCGACTGACGGCCATCTCCGTCGCGCCAGCGGGCCGCTGCCGCACCGCGCCGTCCCGATCGTCGATCAGTAGCCTCGATCCGGCCATGCACGAGCGTCTCCGCCAGATCGTCGACGAGTACGAGACCCTCGAAGCGCAGCTGTCCGATGCCGAGGTGCTCGCCGATCCGGATCGTCTTCGCACGTTGTCGAAGCGCTACACCGAGCTCGGCCCGGTGGTCGAGACGTTCCGCCGCCGCGAGGCCCGGGCCGCCGACGCCGACGCGGCCCGCTCGATGCTGCCCGAGGCGACCGGCGACGAGCGCGATCTCCTCGTGGCCGAGATCGACGACGTCAACGTCGAACTCGCCGCACTCGACGACGAGCTCCGCGAGCTGATGCTGCCGACCGATCCGCACGACGGCAAGAACGTCATCGTCGAGATCCGCGGCGCCGAGGGTGGCGAGGAGGCCAACCTGTTCGCCCGCGACCTCGCCGAGATGTACCTGGCCTACGCCGCCGGGCAGCGGTGGAAGGTGACCGTGCTGTCGTCGTCGGTCAGCGACATGGGCGGCTACAACGACATCACGTTCGAGGTCGCCGGTGCCACGGCGTGGCGCAACCTCAAGTTCGAAGGCGGGCCGCACCGGGTGCAGCGGGTGCCGGCCACCGAGAGCCAGGGTCGCATCCACACGTCCTCGGCGACGGTCACGGTGCTGCCCGAGGTCGACGAGGTCGACGTGCAGATCGACGATCGCGACCTCGACATCGACGTCTACCGCGCCAGCGGGCCCGGCGGTCAGGGCGTCAACACGACCGACTCCGCCGTGCGGATCACGCACCGCCCGAGCGGGCTCGTCGTGTCGATGCAGGACGAGCGCTCGCAGCTGCAGAACCGGATGCGGGCGATGGTCGTGCTCCGGGCGCGGTTGTTCGAGCTGGCCGAGCGCGAGCGCAGCGCCGAGCTGTCGGCCGAGCGCCGGGCGCAGACGGGCGGCGGCGGCCGGAGCGAGAAGATCCGCACGTACAACTACAAGGAGAACCGGGTCACCGATCACCGCATCGGCTTCACCGTGTACCGCCTGGCGGCGATCCTCGCCGGCGATCTCCAAGTGGTGATCGACGCGCTCGCCGCCGAGGAACGGGCCCGCCTCCTCGCCGAGGGCGCCGAGGGTGCACACGGCTGACCGCGATGGTCACCTGGCGTGAACTCTGGGCCGAGACCACGGCCAGGGTCGGAGAACGGCACGAGGCGATGTGGCTGTGCGAGGTGGCCGCCTCGGCCGTCGACGGTGCGGAGTTCATGACGATGCTCGACGAGCCGGCGACCGAGCGGATGATCGCCCACCTCGACGCGATGTCGGCCCGGCTCGCCACCGGTGAGCCCCTGCCCTACGTGCTCGGGCAGTGGTCGTTCCGGCACATCGAGGTGGCGATCGACCGCCGGGTGCTGATCCCGCGTCCCGAGACCGAACTCGTCGCCGGCATCGCGATCGACAAGGCCCGCACGTTCACCACGTCGCGAACCGTGGTCGACCTCGGCACGGGTTCGGGCGTGATCGGGCTCTCGCTCGCCGCCGAACTCCCGGTCGACGGCACGACCGTGTGGATCACCGACGCCAGCGCCGACGCGCTCGACGTTGCCCGGGCCAACATCGCCGGACTCGGCCGCAAGGGACGCAACGTGCGCGTGGGCGAAGGGCGATGGTTCGACGCGGTGCCGGCCGACCTGCGCTTCGATGTGATCGTGTCGAACCCGCCGTATGTGGCCACGGGTTCGGCGGACCTGGCGCCGTCCGTGCTCGACTGGGAGCCGGGCGCCGCGCTGTTCGCCGGCGTCGACGGGCTCGACGACATCGGCGCGATCGTGCGCGACGCCTTCGAGCGCCTGGTGCCGGGTGGCTGGCTGGTCCTCGAGATCGGTTCCGACCAGGGGACCGCCGTGCGCGACCGACTCCTCGCCCGAGGTTACGACGACGTCGAGATCAGGCGGGACCTCGCCGATCGCGATCGCATCGCCATCGCCCGGCGTGGCACTGGACCCGACCTCCTCGCGCGGCGGAGTTCGTAGGCTGGCCCGATGGACCTCGAGTTCAGCGGCGAGATCATCCATTGGCGGGGCCCCTCGCCGTTCCACTTCGTCGAGACCCCGGAGGAACCGAGCGCGGCGATCGAGGCCGTCGCGTCACTGGTGACCTACGGATGGGGAGCGATCCCGGCGGTCGTCCGCATCGGCGACACCGAGTTCCGCACGTCGCTGTTCCCGAAGGGCGAGTCGTACTACGTACCCGTCAAGGACGCCGTCCGCAAGGCCGAGCGCCTCGAGCTGGGCGACACGGTCACCGTCCGATTGCACCTCGACGTCTGATCTCGACGTCTGATCGCGACGTCTGGGGCGGTTCAGCCGAAGCGGACCGCCACTTGGGCGAGCAGGCTGTTCTCCTCCGGCGTCACGTCGTCGTCGATGTCGGCCACCTCCCGGGCGGCGGAGAACAGCGCGTTGCGCAGCACGCGGCTGCTGATCCGGGCGTCGATCTGATCGAGGAACGAGTCGACCCGGTCGGTCTCGATGGCCCGCCGGGCGTGCTCGATCGCCGGTCGCAGGTAGTCCTCGAAGGCGAACTCCCGCTCGTGCCATTCCGTGCTGATCTCGCGAACGGTGGCCACCTCCGAGTCGGTGATGTGCGAGTCGGAGAGCATCACCAGGGCGAGCAGCTCGAGCGCGGCCTGATGCTCCTGGTCGGCGGTGGCGTGAACCGCCACGCCGCGGTAGAGGTCGGCCAGGCGGTCATCCATCGTGTTCTCCAGTCGGGCGGGCGATGCCGAGTGATCGGCGGAGGAAGTCGAGCTGGTGGAGCAGCAGGTTCTCGGCGACCTGCTCCTGCGGCGTCATGTGGCTCACGCCGACGAGCGGCAGGACCTCGTGCGGCCGGCCGGCGGCGAGCAGGGCCGACGACAGCCGCAGCGTGTGCGCGGCGACCACGTTGTCGTCCGCCAGCCCGTGGATCAACAGGAGCGGGCGCGTGAGATCGGCGGCCAGCGGGATCAGCGAGCTCACGTCGTAGCCGGCATCGTCGTCGTCGGGGTGGCCGAGATAGCGCTCGGTGTAGTGCGTGTCGTAGAGCCGCCAGTCGGTCACCGGCGCGCCGGCGATCGCGGCGTGGAACACGTCGGGCCGGCGCAGCACCGCCAGCGCGGCGAGGTAACCACCGAAGCTCCACCCGCGGATCGCGACCCGGTCGAGGTCGAGCACGTCGAAGCGCTGCGACGCGGCGGCCAGTGCATCGATCTGATCGTCGAGCGCGGGGCTGGCGAGGTCGCGCAGGACGGTGCGCTCCCACGTCGCGCCACGGCCCGGCGTACCGCGGCCGTCGGCCACGATCACGGCGAAACCCTGGTCGGCGAACCACTGCGACGAGGCGAACGCATTCGACGACCGCTGCACCCGCAGGGCGTGGGGACCGCCGTAGGGGTCGAGCAGCACGGGGAGTTTCGAACCGTCGTGGTCGTGCGGGAGCAGCACGGCCGTGGCCAATGAGCGCACACCGGCCTGGAAGATCTCGACGTTCGGCTTCACGAGCGGGGTCTCGGCCAGCGACGTCAGCCGGTGGCCGCCGCCAGGTGTGCCGAGGGTGACCACCCGGTTGCCGGCGACGCCGAGACTGGCGCTGCGGATCACCGTCGTCGGCCCGCCGACGACCGCCCCGTGGACGCCGGCCTCGGTGGTGATCGCTGCCAGTTCGCCGTCGCCCGGTTCGCCGTTGTCGCCGGCGCGCCATCTCCACACGTGGAGTTCGGTGGCGTCGCCGCGCGGGTTGGCCTGGAACGTGACGCCGGCGTCCGACACGTCGACGATCGACCGCACCTCGAGGTCGATCGGGGTGACCGACTCGCCGCCGATCAACAGCCGTCGGGTGCCGCGCTCGACGCCGGTCGTCACGAGACGGCCGTCCGGCAGGAACGCCGGAACACCCGGCACGAGATCGATCCACTCGTGCTCGTACTCGCTCGAGACGACGGCGGTCGCGCCGGTGGCCGTGTCGACGCGCAGCACCATCGTGCTGCGCTGATCGCGTGACTGGACGAGCATCACGAGGCCGGCGTCGGTCCAGTCGACCGAGGCGACGTACGGGAAGAACTCGCGATCCCAGTCGACGTCGAGGCGGGCGCCGTCGAGTCGGAGCACGTGCAGCGTGACGATGGCGTTGGCGGTCCCGGCGGCCGGATAGCGGATCGTTCGGGCGGGCTCCTCGGGGGTGGCAGGGTCGGCGATCACCCACTCGGCGACCGGTGCCTCGTCGACACGGCACGCCGCGATCGCGGTGCCGTCGGGGCTCCACCAGTAGCCGCGGAAGCGGCCCATCTCCTCGGCGGCGATGAAGTCGGCGCGACCCCACGACACCGTTTCGCCGTCACCGGGATCGTCGCCGGCGAGCGTCCGTGAACGCCCGTCGAGTTCACCGATGCGCAGTTGCCGGCCGCACACGTAGGCGACGCGCCGCGCCGTCGGATCGGGACGAGGGTCGAACACGGGGCCCTGCACGTCGAGCCGGCGGACCCGGCCCGAGAGCAGGCCGCCGGCGAACAGCGTGCCGTTCACGGCGAAGGCCACGACGGTGGTGTCGGCGTCGGTGGCGTACGAGGTGATCCCGCCCGCGCTCTCGCGGAGACGCTCTCGCTGCGCCCGCTCGGCGTCGGTCATCGTGTCGGCGCCCTCGCTGTCGTCCTCGGCGTGCCGGACAACGTGCGGGCGTCGGCGACGAGCCGCTCCTCGCCGGTGGCGACGTCGAACACCCACAGCGAGTTGACCGGGTCGCTCCCACCGGCGCTGCGCAGGAACACGACGCGCCGGCCGTCGGCGCTCACCTCGAGGTTGCGGGGCTCACCGAGCGTGAACCGTTGTGTGCGCGCGTACTGGCGGGGGAACGTGTCGTCGCCCCCACCCCCGGCGATGAGCGAACGCTCCACCGTTCGGTCCGTTCGCTCATCGCTGGCGGGGTCGACGTGGTCGCTCATGGTTCGACGAGGATCTTGGCGTGCGCTTCGGGATTGCCGAGGTCGACGAAGGCCTGCGGAACCCCGTCGATGTCGACCACGCCGGTGAGCAGTGGCGCGAGGTCGACGCGCTCGTTGGCGATCGCGTCGAGGGACGCGGCGAACTCGTCGGGTTGGTAGCCGAGCACGAACTGCAGGTTGAGTTCCTTCGTGATGCCGAGCATCGGGTGGATCGTGTCCTCCTGCATGCAGGCGCCGACGATGAGGACCCGGGCGTCCTTGGGGGCCATGCGCATCGTCTGCTCGATCATGCCCGGCACGCCGACGGCCTCGAACACGACGAGTGGCTTGACCCCGTCGATGCGGCGCCACGCGGCGATCGGCGCCTCGACGGCCGGGTCGACCACTTCGTCGCAACCGAGGTGTTCGGCCAGCTTGCGGCGGGCGGGGGAGAAGTCGGCGCCGATCACCGGACCGAGGCCGAGCATCTTCATCGCCGCGATGCAGGCCAGCCCGACCGGACCGAGCCCGATGACGAGCGCCGCGTCGCCTTTGGCGATCTTCGACTTGGCGACGGCGTGGACGCCGACGGCGAGCGGCTCGGTGAGCGCCGCCATGCGGTGGGGGAGCCCGGTGGGAACCTTCATCGCCAGCATCTCGTTGAGCACCATCAACTCGGCGTAGCCGCCCGGATACGTGTTGGAGAAGCCGATGGCGTGGATCCCGCCGGCGTCGAACGTGATCGGCATCGACACGACCACGTCGCCGACGGCGAGGTTGTTCACGCCGGGACCGAGTTCGACGACCTCGCAGCAGAACTCGTGACCCATCACGAGGTTCCCGGCGGGATCGAACGGCTTGGGTGCGAGCGGATTCTCCGGTTCGTCCCCGCTCAGCTCGTCGGACAGGCGGCGAGCCTCCTCGCCGTGACGCACGAGGTGCAGGTCGCTGCCGCAGATCCCGCAGGCCAGCACCTTCGTGAGGACCTGGCCCTCGCTCGGTGTCGGCTCGTCGATGTCGTCGACTCGCAGTTTCCAGTTCGTCATCACAGCAGCGCGCATGTGCCGACAGTAGGCGGCCGAGCCCCACCGCCCCGACCCGAAAAATGGAGCAGATGTCGCGGTCAGCGCGACATCTGCTCCATTTTCGGCAGAGAGATCGGAGAGAGATCGGTCGCGGGTCAGCGGGAGAAGTGCGTGACGGCGTCGACGACGAGATCGAACGCGGCGTCGGCGTCGACGGCGGTCAGGACCGAGCAGTTCGGTGCCGGACGCTCGACGAGGCGCCGTTCGTCGATCACGGTCATGCCGCGGGTGTGGGTGCCGGCGGTCTCGATCGCGACGTGGCGCTCGACCCGGGCGAACACCTCGGGGTGGGTGACGGCCAGCACGGCGAGCGGGTCGTGCACCGGCGCGCCGTCGATGGCGCCCGGGTCGGTGCGGCGGAGGTACGTGCCGGAGAAGAAGTCGAAGAGGTCGGCGAGCACCTCGGCGAGCTGACCGCCGATCGTGCGGATCCGGGCGATGCGCTCCGGCGTCGCCTGGAACCGATGGGTCACGTCGAGGCCGGCCATCACGAGCGGGACACCCGACCCGAACACGATCTCCGCGGCCTCGGGGTCGGCCCAGATGTTGAACTCGCCCACGGCGTTGCGGTTGCCGAACGTCCCGCCGCCCATCATCGAGATGCCGGCGATCCGTCCGGCGAGATCCGGCGCCGCCTGCAGCGCCCGGGCGATGTTGGTCTGCGGTCCGACCGGGACGAGCCAGATCCCCTCGGTCGCCCGGCAGGTGTCGACGATGAACGTGACGGCGTCGGTCCCGTCGAGCGGCGTGGTGGGCGCCGGGAGGTCGGCACCGTCGAGGCCCGATTCGCCGTGCACGAAGGGCGCGAAATGTGTCGGTTCGACCAGCGGCCGATCGCAGCCCGAGTGGACCGGCACGTCGATGCCGAGCAGGTCACGCATCACGAGGGCGTTCCGGGTGGTCCGCTCCAGCGGTGCGTTCCCGGCGACGGTGGTGATGCCGACGAGGTCGGCGAAGCGGGCGGCGGCGATGATCGCCACGGCGTCGTCGTGTCCCGGGTCGCAGTCGAGGATCATCGCCGGCGCGGTACTGGACATGCCTGTGTCTGCGACATGCTGCCGAGCATGCCACCCCGACGTGCACACTGTCGGGGTGCGTTCGTGGCCCGGAGGATTCTCGCGGTTGGTGGTGTGTGCCGCGGCGTCGATGCTGCTGCTGCCGGCCTGCTCGGGCGGCGACGGAGGCGGCGACGATGCGGCGGACAGCGCGGACCGATCGTCCTCGCCGGTGGACACCGGCGCCCGGCCGGAGGTCACTGCCGGTTCGAGCGCACCGTCCACCGATGCGCCTGAAGCCACGACCACGCTCGCGGCCGTCGTGGCCGACACCGGCGTCCCCGGGCTCGACAGCGACGACGCGTTCTGCCGCTCGTGGAGCGAGTTCGCCGGCACGTTCCAGGCAGTGGCGTTGTCGGCCTCGCTGGCGACCGACCCGCGGGACGCGGCCCGAGCGGAGGTGGCGGCATCGCCGACGGTCGTCGCCGCCGCGGCGGGTCTCGACGAGAACCTGCCGGACGAACTGGCGACGGAGCGTCAGGCGCTGACCGTGGGGCTGGTGGGGCCGCTGGCGCGCCGTGCCGGTGCGGCGGTCGATGCGCTCGCCGCGGCCGGTCTCACCACCGCCGAGATCGCCGCCATCGGCGACGTGTGGCTGGCGACGCTGACCGCCACCGGCCTCGAGGAGCCGATCGACGACCTCGCGCTCGATCCCGGCGTCGTCGACCGCTTCGACGAGGCGGTCACCGCGCTCGCCGCGGCGCGACCGTCGATCGTCGAGGACCCGGCGCTGATCACCGATGCGCAGACGCCCCTGACGTCGGCCTACCTGGCCGACCACTGCCCGGATCAGGGCCTCCTCGCCGGCAACGACGTCGTCGACCAACCCTGACCCGTCGCCCCCCAAATCCTCGTTTGCGTCAGGTTTTCTGCCGGACAGGTCGCCCGAAATCGCGACGCAAACGGGGATTGGAGCCCCGGGCTCGGCGTCAGGTGAGGTGGAGGGTGCCGTCGGGGGAGAGGGTGACGGCGGTGCCGACGTGCTCGCCGTCGCACATCGCCGCGGCCGTGTCGGGGTCGGTCGACGAGCCCCAGGCCCGCCGGCCGTCGGCGAGGAGGCACGAGGCGATCGGCTGTTCGGGCTCGCCGTCGCGCGAGAACATCACCGTGTACGCCTCGATCGTCGCCGGTCCCGCCGCTTCGGCCGGCAGCGCCAGCTCGCGGCGCGGCAGGCGGTCGATCTCGTCCTGTGGCTTCTCGTGACGGAAGGGCGTGGCCGGCGGCGTCGTGGCGTACACGCCGAACGCGTGCTTCGTGGCGTAGCCCCCGTTCGCCCAGACCAGCCCGTGTTCGTCCGGCTGCTGGCGCAGGTCGGTCACGACGCTGGCGATGGCGTGCATCACGTAGTTGTTCCACGGGCCACCGGCGAACGGCAGGCCGCCCGTGCGTGACCACTGGCGCGACAGGTCGATGCCGAGCGACGCCGCGCCGAGCTGCACCGCGGCGGGAAAGCAGGAGTAGAGGTCGATGATGGCGATGTCGTCGATGCCCACACCGGCGAGCTCGAGGGCGCGCCGCCCGCCGAGCTCGATGGCCGGCGTGCGGGCGAACGTGTCGCGGTGGGACACGAACGTGTGCTCGTGGCAGTCGGTGCCCGACTGCGGGAACACCCAGCGGTCCTCGGCGATGCCCATCCGCCTGGCGGCCTCGACCGAGCACATGATGATCGCCGCGCCCATGTCGACGTCGTTGTTCGAGTTCATGTACTTCGGATAGGGCAGGCCGATCATGCGGTTGGTGGCGGTGGTCGTCGTGATCTCCTCGGGCGACTTGGCATCACGGATCCAGGCGTACTCGTTGCCGGCGGCCACGTGGCTGAGGTCGGACCACAGCGACCCGAGGTGGGCGAGATGGTCCTCGGGGGTCCGCCCCGCGGCGGCGCGCAACGCCGTCTCGAACATCGGGTACACCTGCACGGGCATGTAGATGCCGCGCTCGGTCTCGGCCGGCAGGTTCATGTCGAGCTCGTCGCCGATCATCACCGGTTCGTCGCCTTCGGGCGCCTTCGGCCAGTCGAGCGTGACCCCGGCCTTGCGGGCGCGCATGAACGTCCGCCAGGACTCGCCGCCGGTGAGGATCGCCACGTCGAGCTTGCCGGCCTGGATGTCGAGCGACGTCGCGTTGACGAGCGACTGCGGGCTGTTGCCGCCCATCGCCGTGTAGCCGAGCTCCGCCGGCTCGATGCCGAGCCGTGCCGCCAGGAACCGGGCGGGGTTGCGGTAGCGCCACGACAGCAGGCTGACGACACGGATCGAGTCGGCCGGCGGCGGCCCGTCGAGCCCTGCGTCGCTCGCCGCGGCGAGCACCGCCTGCTCCATCAGGGCCACCGGTTCGAGGGCATCGTCGATGCCGTCGGCGCGATGGAGGAACTGGCCGACGCCGACGATGACGGGGGTGCGCGGATCGAGAGTCACCAGCCGCACCCTATGAATCAGCGGCCCGCCGATCCCAACGGTGCTCCGTTCGCGCGGGGACGGGTCCGGAACGAACGGAGCGCTGACGTTTCGTCAACGGCATCGGGGGCGTCAGACGCCGCGGTCCTACACTCGGGACCGATGACCGACTCGAGGACCGGACAACGCATCGCGATCGGGTCCGACCACGCCGGCTACGAACTCAAACAGCATCTCGTCACGATGCTGCTCGGCCAGGGACATGTGGTCGACGACCACGGCACCCACTCGACCGAGTCGGTCGACTACCCGCCGATCTGCGCCGGCGTCGGCCGATCGGTCCGCGACGGCGATGCCGACCTCGGCATCGTGCTCGGCGGCAGCGGTCAGGGTGAGCAGCTCTCGGCCAACAAGGTGCGCGGCGTGCGCGCCGCGCTGTGCAACTGCCTCTACACCGCCCGCATGGCCCGGGCCCACAACGACGCCAACGTCCTGGCCATCGGCGCCCGCATCGTCGGTGTCGGTCTCGCCGAGGAGATCGTCGAGCTGTTCCTGTCCACCGCGTTCGAAGGCGGCCGCCATGCCCGCCGCGTCGACGAGATCATCGAGCTCGAAGCCGACTTCTGAGCCCGTCACTTCCGCCCGCCCGACCCGCCACCACGAGGACCCGCTGATGCCCTACCCATCCGAGACCGACCCCGACACCGAGGTCCAGACGCTCATCGAGCGTGAGATCGAACGCCAGACCACCGGACTCCAGCTGATCGCCAGCGAGAACTTCACCTCGCCGGCGGTGATGCGCGCCGTCGGTTCCGTGCTCACCAACAAGTACTCCGAGGGCTACCCCGGCAAGCGGTACTACGGCGGCAACGCCGTGATCGACTCGGTCGAGCAGATCGCCATCGACCGGGCCAAGGAACTGTTCGGGGCGGAGCACGCCAACGTGCAGCCGCACTCGGGGGCCAACGCCAACATGTGCGTGTACCAGGCGCTCCTCGCAGCCGGGCGACACCGTGCTCGGGCTCAGCCTCGATCACGGCGGCCACCTCACCCACGGGTCGCCGGTCAACGCCAGCGGCCTGCTCTACCACTTCGTCTCGTACGGCGTCGGCGCCGAGGACCGGATCGAGATGGACAACGTGCGCGAACTGGCGCTCGAGCATCGTCCGAAGATGATCGTCGTCGGCACGACGAGCTACCCGCGGCGCCTCGAACCGGAGCCGTTCCGCCGCATCGCCGACGAGGTCGGCGCGCTGTTGATGTTCGACATCGCCCACCTCGCCGGGCTCGTCGCCGGCGGGGCCCACCCCAACCCGGTGCCGTTCGCCGACATCGTCACGTTCACCACGCACAAGACCCTGCGCGGCCCGCGCGGCGGCTGCATCCTGTCGACCGCCGAACACGCCAAGGCGATCGACAAGGCGGTGTTCCCCGGCTGGCAGGGCGGCCCGCTCGAACACGTCATCGCCGGCAAGGCGATCGCCTTCCGCGAGGCGATGGACCCGCAGTTCGCGGTCTACGCCCGCCAGATCGTCGCCAACGCGTCGGCCCTCGCCGAGGCGCTCGTGCACGAGGGCTTCCGCCTCGTGTCGGGTGGCACCGACAACCACCTGATGGTCGTCGACCTCACGCCGTTCGACGCCGAACTGACCGGCAAGCAGGCGCAGAGCACGCTCGACGAGGCCGGCCATCACGTTGAACAAGAACACGATCCCGAACGATCCGCGCAGCCCGTTCGTCACGAGCGGCCTGCGCATCGGCACGCCGTCGGTCACCACCCAGGGGATGACCGAGGCCGAGATGCCGGTCATCGCGTCGTTGATCGCCCGCGCCCTGCGCGGCCGCGACGACGCGGCCGAACTCGAGGTCGTCCGCAAGGAAGTCAACGGGCTGTGCGCCCGCTTCCCCGCTTACCCGAATGGGCCCTACGCCGTAGGCTGATCGACCGTGCCCGAGCTGAGCTCCTATCTCGTGATCGGAGCCGTGGCCGCGGGAGTGACGTTCGTGATGACACCCGTCGTCGGGTGGCTGGCGCGCCGCCGCGGGTGGGTCTACCTCCCGAACGACCGGACGGTCCACCAGACCCCGCTGCCCGACGTCGGCGGGCTGGCGATGTTCGTCGGGTTCGTCGCCGCGCTCTTCACGGCGTGGCTGCTCGGCAGCTTCGACGTCGTCTTCGACAACAACTCCGAGCCCCTCGGCGTGCTGCTCGCGGCGGCGGCGATCTTCGCCGTCGGCTTCATCGACGACATCAAGGAGATCTCCGCGCCGGCGAAGGTGATCGGCACGGTCGCCGCCGGGGTCGCGCTCGTGTGGTTCGGCGTCGTGATGTTCTCGTTCCGGCTGCCGTTCTACGACGGGCCGATCATCCTGTCGGACGACCTCAAGCCCCTGATCACCGTGCTGTGGCTGCTCGGGATCAGCCAGGCGATCAACCTCATCGACGGGCTCGACGGGCTCGCCGCCGGCATCGTCGCCATCGGTGCGTTCGCCTTCTTCCTCTACAGCCAGAAGCTCACCGACCTCGGGCTGCTCGACTCGGGGAACGTCGGCCCGTTGCTGGCGATGATCGCCACGGGGATGTGCGTCGGCTTCCTGCCGCACAACTTCAACCCGGCGCGCATCATGATGGGCGACGGCGGAGCGCTGCTCCTCGGGCTGCTGCTCGCCGTGTCGACGAGCGTGGTCGGCGGCCGCGCCGACTCGTTCTCCGACGAGTTCATCGGCCAGACGTACTTCTTCCTCGCCCCGCTCGCCATCCCGCTGCTGATCCTCGGCGTGCCGATCCTCGACACGCTGTTCGCCATCGTCCGCCGCGCCACCGGTCGCCGGGCGCTCGCCACGGCCGACAAGGGCCACCTCCACCACCGTCTGATGAACCTCGGGCACGGCCATCGGCGCAGCGTCGTGATCCTCTGGACCTGGACCGCGCTGCTGTCGGGTTTCGTGCTGTATCCGACGCTCACCGGATCGAACCCCGCCTATCTGCCGTTCGCCATGGCCGCGCTCGCCATCGTCCTCTACACGATCCTCCATCCGAGCGTGCGCGCCCGGCGCCGCGAGGAGGTGCCGCCCGAGCCGGTCGATCCCGCCGATCCCGCGGGCTCGCCGGTCGAGCACTCGGAGGTCTGACTTCGCCGGCACGGAGCGGCGGCGACGATGCACGATCGCACAAGCGCGGGTCGTACACTCCGGCGGTCGCGTTCACGTCGTGATCCCGGTCGTGATCCCGGTCGTCATCCTGGGCTCGGATGTTGTCACCGAGGGCCGTGCCCACTAGGTTGTGCATGCGTTCACAAGCCCGTCGTGCCGCTCCCGCAACGAGGCGGGAGACCTGCTCGGGTCGGCGTGAACATGGATCGATGAAGCTGCTCCCGACGAACCGTCTGACGACGACCAAGAAGGTCAACACGAGCGAACCGCTCGGCCTCGGCTTCGACGCGGCCGTCGTGTTGATGCTCTTCTTCGGCCTCGGCGCCCTGTTCGACTGGCTCCTCGGGACGAGGCCGGTGTTCATGATCATCATGACGCTGGTCGGCGCGGTCGGCGTGTTCGCCCGCTTCTGGTACCGCTACGACGCCAACATGGCCGAACACGAAGCCCGTCGCCAGCGCGCCGCGGCCGCCCAGGGCCGCTCCTCCGACAAGAAGGACGCGGCGTGATGTCGGACCCGAACGTCCCGACGCCCAACACGAGGCCCAGCTCCAGCCACACGGTGCCGGCACCCGACCTGTTCACGACACGTCTCGACGGTCCGGCCCCCGAGGTCGAGGTGTCGCGCGACATGATCAAGCGCGGGCTGCTGGTCGGCCCGCTGCTCGTCGGGATCTGTGCGGTCATCTGGGGGAGTGCCGGCGCCTGGTCGAGCGCGTACGGCCTCGCCATCGTGCTCGTCAACTTCGCGCTCGCCGCGGCGATCATCGCCGGCGCCGCCCGCATCTCGCTCGGACTGATGATGGCGGCGACGATGTTCGGCTACCTGATCCGCCTCGGACTGATCTTCCTCGCCGTGTGGATGGTGCGTGACGCCTCGTGGATTTCGTTTCCGGCACTCGGATCGACCATCATCGTGACGCACCTTGGTCTCCTGTTCTGGGAGATGAAATATGTCGCGCTGTCGCTCTCCCAACCCGGACTCAAGACGACCGCGCCGTGAGACCCGACATGACCAGCACCTTCGCCCCTCTGCCCATTCACGACTGAAACGGACATCACGTGTTCGCACTCGAGTTCCCGCCGATCAACGAACTCCTCCGGTGGGAGGACATCTTCCCCACCTTCAACAAGATCGCGCTCATCGCCGTCGCCGCCGCGGTGATCGGCATCGTGCTGTTCCTGCTCGCCGCCCGCAAGGACCCGCTGGTCGCGCCGACCGGCGCCCGCAACCTCGCCGAGCAGTCGATCGAGTTCATCGAAGAGGGCATCGTGATGCAGACCCTCGGCAAGTCGGGCCTGCGCTGGACGCCCTTCCTGCTCAGCCTGTTCATCTTCATCTTCCTCTGCAACATCCCCGGCGTCATCCCGATCATCGCCATGCCGGCGACCGCCCGCATCGCCATCCCGCTCTCGCTGGCGTTGCTCGTCTGGGTGATCTACATCGGCACCGGCATCAAGCACCAGGGTCTCGGGTACTTCGGCCACCTGCTGTGGCCGCCGGGGGTCCCGACGGGGTTGAAGCCGCTCGTGGGTGCCATCGAGTTCATCTCGACGATCATCGTGACGCCGTTCTCGCTCACCGTCCGACTCATGGCCAACATGCTCGCCGGCCACATCCTGCTCGTGACGTTCGCCCTGCTGACCGAGGCGCTGCTGTTCGCCGAGACGAAGCAGGCCTTCCTCGTGCCGATGAGCATCCTGCCGTTCGGCATGCTGATCTTCCTCACCGGCTTCGAAGTGCTGGTCGCCTTCCTGCAGGCCTACATCTTCACGATCCTCGCCGCCGTGTACATCAACAACTCGACGACGGGTCACGCCGACGAGCACTGAGCTCGCCGACTTCGACCACCACCTGATCGCCCCGATCTCCCATCTACCGAAAGCACACAGGAGAAATCAACCCCATGGAAGCACTCAGCGCACTGATCGCCCAGGCCGACGCCGCCGTCGATCCCGCCGACGCCAAGAACACCGCCGCCGCGACCGGAGCAGGCTTCGCCTATGGCCTCGCCGCCATCGGCCCTGGCATCGGCATCGGCTACCTCGTCGGCAAGTCCGTCGAGGCGATGGCCCGCCAGCCCGAAGCGGCCGGCATGGTCCGCACCACGATGTTCCTCGGTATCGCCTTCACCGAGGCCCTCGCCCTCATCGGCTTCGTGGTCTTCATCCTCCTCAAGTTCGCCTGATCGCGAGCACCCGGGATTCCGAGAATCGATCGTAAGGAGTTGACGTGCTGACAGCCGTCGTCACATCCTCTGGCGCCACCGTGCAGGTCACCCTCGTCGAGGGTGTCCTGGCGACGGCGGCCACGGGGCCGGCACAAGGGACCGAGGAAGGGGAGGCCGTCCCCGAAAAGGACCTCAACCCGATCTTCCCCGAAGTCAAAGAAGTCGTGTGGGGCTTCGGCTCCTTCGTCGTGCTCGCGCTGGCGATGCGCCTGTTCCTGTTCCGCAAGGTGCGCGACGGGATGGACGCTCGGTACAACCTGATCCAGGGTGATCTCGAAGCGGCCGACGCGATGACGGCGTCGGCGCGTGCCGACGTGGCCGACTACGACGCCCAGGTCGCCGCCGCCCGCGCCGAGGCGCAGCGGCAGGTCGAAGCGGCCCGAGCGACGATCGAGGCCGAGCGCACCGCCCGGCTGGCCGAAGTGAACGCCCGCATCGCCGAGAAGCGTGCGGCCGCCGCGGCCGAGGTCGAAGCGGCGAAGACGGCAGCCCGGTCGCAGGTCGAAGCGGCCGTCGGCGAGGTCGCCGCACTGGCGGGCCGGCTCGCCACCGGCAAGACGCCGTCGCCCGATGCCGTCAGCGCCGCCGTCCACGACGCCATGAACCAGCAGCACAATCAGCCCACCAAGCCAGCAGGGGGTGCCGGCATGAGCGTGCTGTCCGCATCGACCGTCCTGTACGGCCTGCTCCCCGCGGCCGAGGACGTGCCGTTCGACGACAAGGGGTTCCACACCGAGAACCCGATCCTCGCGCCGACCAAGGAGCTGGTCATCGCGTCCGCTGGCGTCGCTGATCGTGTTCGGACTCCTCGTGGAAGTACGCGTGGCCGTCGATCAAGAAGAGCTTCAACGACCGCACCGCCGGCATCCAGAAGGAACTCGACGATTCGTCGGCGGCCAAGGTCACGGCCGAGGCCGAGGCGGTCGAGCATCCGTCGGGCGCAAGGCAACATCGAATCCGAACGCGAGCGCCTGCAGGCCGAGGCGGCGGCACAGGCCGAGGCAGCTGATCGCCGACGGTCGGCTGCGCATCGAAGCCGAGATGGCCGAGCTCGAAGCCCGCGCCGAGACCGACATCGCCGCTGCCGCCGGACGCTCGACCGACGAACTGCGCTCGGAGATCGCCCGCCATTCGAGCGTCGCCATCGAGCGCATCGTCAACGAGACGCTCGACGACGCCACGCATCAAGCGCTGATCGAAGGATTCATCCAACGAGTCGGCGCCAGCACAGGAGCAAGCTCATGAGCGACGCACGCATCGAAGGATACGCCCGGGCCCTGTTCGAGATCGCCCGCGCCGAAGGCACGCTCGACGAGGTCGAGGACGAACTGTTCCGCTTCGCCCGCTCGTACGAGTCGAGCGACGCGCTGCGCACCACGTTGACCGACGAGAACCTGCCCGCCGAGAAGCGCCAGGCGATCGTCGAGGACCTGCTCGACGGCAAGGCCACGGCCACCACGGTGCAGCTCGTGTCGATGGTGGTCGGTTCCGGCCGCGGCCGCGACATCCCGGCGATCGTCGACAGCCTCGTGCAGCGCGCCTCGAGCGCCAAGAACCTCGACGTCGCCGAGGTCCGCACCGCCGTGGCCCTCACCGACGACCAGATGGACCGCCTCAAGGCCGCCCTCGAGAACGCCACCGGCAAGCGACTCAACCTCAAGGCCATCGTCGACCCCACCGTGGTCGGCGGCATCGTCGCCACCGTCGGCGACACCGTCATCGACGACACCGTTCGCACCCGCATCGACCAGCTGAAGAGCCGGCTGTAAAGGACCCCACCATGGCTGAGCTGACCATTTCTGCCGCCGACATCGCATCGGCACTGAAGAAGAACCTCGACGGCTTACGAGCCGTCGTTCGAAGCCCGCACCGTCGGCCGCATCGCCGAGGTCGGCGACGGCATCGCCACCGTGCACGGCCTCCCCGACGCCGGCGTGAACGAGCTCCTCGAGTTCGAGGACGGCTCGGTCGGCCTCGCCCTGAACCTCGACGAAGGTTCGATCGGCGCCGTCGTGCTCGGCAACGTCGACAACATCGAAGAGGGCCAGACCGTCAGGGCGACCGGACGCATCCTGTCGATGCCCGTCGGCGACGGCGTGCTCGGCCGCGTCGTCAACGCGCTCGGCGAGCCGATCGACGGCAAGGGGCGACCTCGACCGGCACGCAGCTGCGCCGCATGGAGATCCAGGCGCCGGGCATCATGGGCCGTCAGCCCGTGGACGAGCCGCTGCAGACGGGCATCAAGTCGATCGACGCGATGACCCCGATCGGCCGCGGCCAGCGCGAGCTGATCATCGGCGACCGCAAGACCGGCAAGACGACCATCGCCATCGACACGATCCTGAACCAGAAGGGTCTCGGGGTGAAGTGCATCTACGTGGCGATCGGGCAGAAGAGCTCGACGGTCGCCCAGACGGTCGACACCCTGCGCCAGAACGGTGCGATGGACTACACCGTCGTCGTGGTGGCCCCGGCCTCCGACCCGGCCCCGTTCAAGTACCTCGCCCCCTACGCCGGCTGCGCCATCGGCCAGCACTGGATGGAGAACGGCGAGCACGCCCTCGTCGTGTACGACGACCTGTCGAAGCAGGCCGAGGCGTACCGCCAGCTGTCGCTGCTGCTGCGCCGCCCGCCGGGCCGCGAGGCCTACCCGGGCGACGTGTTCTACCTGCACAGCCGTCTGCTCGAGCGGGCCGCCAAGCTGTCCGACGAGCTCGGCGCCGGTTCGCTCACCGCCCTGCCGATCATCGAGACGAAGGCCGGCGACGTGTCGGCGTTCATCCCGACGAACGTGATCTCGATCACCGACGGCCAGGTCTACCTGCAGGACAACCTGTTCAAGTCGGGTGTCCGCCCGGCCGTCGACGTGGGCATCTCCGTGTCCCGCGTGGGCAGTGCGGCGCAGATCAAGTCGATGAAGGCCGTCGCCGGCACGCTGAAGGTCGACCTCGCCCAGTTCCGCGAGCTCGAGGCGTTCGCCACGTTCGGTTCCGAGCTCGACGCCGTGTCGAAGTCGCAGCTCGAGCGCGGCTACCGCCTCGTCGAGCTGCTCAAGCAGCCGCTCAACAGCCCGATGCGGGTCGAGGAGCAGGTCGTGTCGATCTTCGCCGGCACGAAGGGCTACCTCGACGATCTGCCGGTCTCGGACGTGGGCCGCTTCGAGTCGGAGCTCATGGAGTTCATGCGCACCACCCACAGCGGGCTGCTCGCCGAACTGAAGACCAGCGGCGTGCCCGACGCGCTCGGCGACGCGATCGCCACGTTCAAGGAGACCTTCTCCGTCTCGAACACCGGCCACAGTGTCGATCCGACCGCCACCGACGCCGCCGCCCTCGGCGACGCCCATTCCAACAAGACCCTCGCGACGGAGTGATCTAGATGGCAGGTGGTCAGGAACGAATCCTCCGCGAGCGCATTCGCAGCATCCAGGCGACGAAGAAGATCACGCGCGCGATGGAGCTCATCGCCGCGTCCCGCATCGTCAAGGCGCAAGCAGCGCGTGCACCGCGGCCGTTCCGTACTCCGATCAGATCACCGAGGTCGTCAGGGACCTGGCGGCGAGCGGGGCGTCGAGCGACTCGCCGTTGCTCGCCGGTCGCAGCGAGATCAAGAAGACCTGTTACGTCGCCATCACCGCCGACCGCGGCCTGTGCGGCGGCTACAACTCGGGCATCCAGCGTTCCACCGAGGGCGAGGTCAAGGCCGACGTGCTCGCCGGCCGGGACTACGTGATCATCCCGGTCGGCCGCAAGGCCGAGGGCTACTTCCGCTTCCGTGGGTATCACCTCGGGCAGAGCTTCACCGGCTTCTCCGACCAGCCGACGTACGCGGCGCGCGCGGCCATCGGCGAACACGTCGTCGAGCTCTACACCTCGGGCGAGGTCGACTCCGTCGAACTCGTCTACACCCGCTTCGTGTCGGCCGGTACGCAGGAAGTCGTGCTGCGTCCCCTCGTGCCGCTGCACGGCGAGACGATCACGGGCGGCGACGGCCGTCCCGCCGCCGCCGGCGAGGAGGGCCCGGGCAGCCAGTACGAGTTCGAGCCCGACCCGACCACCATCCTCGACTCGCTCGTGCCGCGCTACATCGAGGCCCGCATCTATGCCGCGTTGCTCAACGCCGCGGCGTCCGAACACGCCTTCCGCCAGCGGGCGATGAAGGCCGCCACCGACAACGCGGAAGAGCTCATCAAGTCGCTCAGCCGCATCATGAACCGGGCCCGTCAGGACTCGATCACCACCGAGATCATGGAGATCGTCAGCGGCGCCGAAGCCCTCGACTCCGACTCGACCGCCCTGCCGTACATCGAACTCGGCGACCTCTACGCATCAGCGACCCCAGGAGCATGAACATGACCATGACCGAAACACCAGGGACCTCGTCCTCCAGCGAGGCCGGCAGCAAGGACGGCCGCGTCGTCGGCATCGCCGGCCCGGTGATCGACGTCGAGTTCCCCCGTGGCGCCCTGCCCGAGCTGAACAACGCCGTCGAATTCGACATCGAGCTCGAAGGTGAGACCATCAAGGTGCTCGCCGAGGTGGCCCAGCAGCTCGGCGAGGGCCGCGTCCGCGCCGTCTGCATGAAGCCGACCGACGGCCTCGTGCGTGGCACGCCGGTGCGCAACCTCGGCCATGGCATCCAGGTGCCGGTCGGCGACAAGGTGCTCGGCCACATCTGGAACGTGTGGGGCCAGCCGCTCGACGAGGAGCCGGAAGGCTTCGCCGAGATGGAGCGCTGGGCCATCCACCGCGACGCCCCCGACTTCGACGCCCTCGAGCCGTCGGCTCGCGTGTTCCCCACCGGTATCAAGGTGATCGACCTCCTCACGCCCTACGTGGCGGGTGGCAAGATCGGCCTGTTCGGCGGTGCCGGCGTCGGCAAGACGGTGCTCATCACCGAGATGATCAACCGCGTCGCCTCCCAGCACGGTGGTGTGTCGGTGTTCGCCGGCGTGGGCGAGCGCACCCGTGAGGGCACCGACCTCCGTCTGGAGATGATGGAGTCGGGCGTGTTCGAGAAGGCCGCCCTCGTGTTCGGCCAGATGGACGAGCCGCCGGGCGTGCGCCTGCGCGTCGCCCTGTCGGCGCTGACGATGGCCGAGTACTTCCGTGACGTCCAGGGCCAGGACGTGCTGCTGTTCGTCGACAACATCTTCCGCTTCGTGCAGGCGGGTTCCGAGGTGTCGACGCTGCTCGGCCGCATGCCGTCGGCGGTGGGCTACCAGCCCACGCTCGCCGACGAGATGGGCCAGCTGCAGGAGCGCATCACGTCGACCCGCGGTCGCTCGATCACGTCGCTGCAGGCCGTGTACGTGCCCGCCGACGACTACACCGACCCGGCGCCGTTCACGACGTTCACGCACCTCGACGCCACCACCGAGCTGTCGCGCCAGGTCGCCGTCGCTCGGCATCTACCCGGCCGTCGATCCGCTCGCCTCGACGTCGACGATCCTCAGCCCCGAAGTCGTCGGGCAGCACCACTACGACGTCGCCCGCCGCGTGCAGGAGAACCTCCAGCGCTACAAGGAGCTGCAGGACATCATCGCCATCCTCGGTCTCGACGAGCTGTCCGACGAGGACCGCCTCACCGTCAACCGGGCGCGCAAGATCCAGAAGTTCCTCTCGCAGCCGTTCTTCGTCGCCAAGGTGTTCACGGGCATCGAGGGCGAGTTCGTGCCGGTCGACGAGACCGTCGAGAGCTTCGACTCGATCCTCAAGGGCGAGCTCGACGAGGTCCCCGAGCAGGCGTTCTTGAACGTCGGCGGTGTGGAGCAGGTCCTCGCGAAGGCCAAGAAGCTCCAGGAAAGCTGAGTCGTCATGGCTGAGCCGATCATCGTCGAAGTGGTGTCGCCGGAGAAGGTGCTCTACTCGGGCGAGGCCGACATGGTGATCACGCGCACCGAGGGCGGCGGTGAGATCGCCTTCCAGGCGGGGCACGCGCCGTTCCTCGCCACGTTGGCGGAGAACCACACGCGCGTCTTCCAGACCGACGGCAAGGTGCAGGACATCGCCGTGCACCGCGGCTTCGTCGAGGTGAGCGGCACGCCCACCAAGGTGTCGATCCTGTCCGACACGGCCGAACTGGCCGAGGACATCGACGTCGAGCGCGCCAAGGCGGCACTCGAGCACCATCTCCACATTCTCCGCGACGAGAAGATGGAGAACGAGATCGCCCAGGCGGTCTGCGGCCGCGATCGCGCGATCGCCCGCCTCAAGGCCACCGGCACCAGCTTCACGGCCTGAAGGGTTCCGGCCACCCAAATCCTCGTTTGCGTCGCGATTTCTGCGGGGACGCCCCGCCGAAATCGCGACGCAAACGTCGGCTGGGCCCGTCGCGCGGACCTCGTGGGTAGCGTCGCGGGATGGCCGGCTATCCGTTCACGTCCGCACTCGTCACGGGAGCATCGTCGGGCATCGGCGCGGAGATGGCGCGGTTGCTCGGTGAGGCGGGGATCCCGACGGTGCTCGTGGCGCGCCGGCTCGACCGCCTGCAGGAGATCGCCGATCGCTACGACGACTTCGAGGTGCTCGAGGCCGACCTCGGTACCGCCGACGGTCGCGCGGCGTGCGCCGAGCGGATCATGTCGACCACCGAGCCGATCGACCTCGTGGTGAACAACGCCGGCTTCGGCACCAGCGGCGTGTTCCACGAACTCGACGTGCAGCGCCTCGAGGACGAGATCGAACTGAACGTGTCGGCGCTGACCACCCTGAGCCACGCCGCGTTGTCGGTGATGGTGCCACGCCGCCGCGGCTACCTGCTCAACGTGTCGAGCGTGGCGGGCTTCCAGGCGGGTCCCGGGCTGGCGGTGTACTCGGCGACGAAGGCCTACGTGACCAGCCTCACCGAAGCGCTCCACGAGGAGGTCCACAGCAGCGGCGTGCACGTCACCGCCCTCTGTCCCGGGCTCACGAAGACCGAGTTCCAGCAGCGCAGCAACACGCAGAGCTACTCGTCGTCCTACCCCGACTTCGTCTGGACGTCGGCCGAGTCGGTCGCCGCGACGGGTCTCGCCGACGTGGCGAAGAATCGTGCGATTGCCGTGCCCGGCGCGCTCTACAAGGGGATGGTCGGTGCGGTGTCGATCACGCCGCGGTTCATCACGCGCCGCTTCTCGGGCATGGTCGGCCGCGCCTGATCCGCCGCCCACCCGCCCCCACGTCCGGCGACTGCGTGAACAATCTGCGGCCCACGTGCGCACATTGTTCACGCATTGCGCGGTTCGGGGGTGGCTCGCGGGTCAGTAGTCGATGGCGGCGAACTCGCGGAGTTTGCTGAAGCGGTGGGTGGCGTCGATCATGCGCACGGTGCCGCTGCGTGAGCGCATCACCAGGCTCTGGGTGCGAGCGCCGTCGCGGCCGAAGCGGACGCCGCGCAGGAGCGCCCCGTCGGTGAGACCGGTGGCGGCGAAGAAGCAGTTGTCGCTGCGGATGAGGTCGTCCTGGGTGAGCACCGCGTCGAGGTCGTACCCGGCGGCCACGACGGCGTCGCGCTCGGCATCGCTCTGCGGGCTGAGGCGGGCCTGGATCTCGCCACCCATCGCCTTCATCGCCGCCGCCGAGATGACGCCCTCCGGTGTGCCGCCGACGCCGAACAGCACGTCGGCGCCGGCGTCGGGCCAACAGGTGGCGACCGATCCGTACACGTCGCCGTCGGTGATGAGGCGGATCCGGCAGCCGCTGGCGCGGACCTCGGCGATCAGGTCGGCGTGGCGGGGACGGTCGAGAATGATCACCGTGAGGTCGCGTACCTCCTCGCGCTTCGACTTGGCGATCCAGCGGAGGTTCTGGGTGGGACCGGCGGTGATGTCGATCGAGCCGACGGCGTCGGGGCCGACGGCGATCTTGTCCATGTAGAACGACGGGCCCGGATCGAACATCGAGCCGCGGTCGGCGACGGCGATGACCGACAGTGCGTTCGTCTTGCCCTGGGCGGTCAGGGTCGTGCCGTCGATCGGGTCGACGGCAACGTCGACGGCCGGGTCGCTGCCGTCACCGACGTGCTCGCCGTTGAACAGCATCGGCGCGTCGTCCTTCTCGCCTTCGCCGATCACGACGATGCCGTCCATCGTCACCGTCGACAGGGACAGCCGCATCGCATTGACGGCGGCGCCGTCGGCGGCGTTCTTGTCGCCCCGACCGACCCACCTCGCCGCAGCGAGGCAGGCCGATTCGGTGGCGCGTACGAGTTCCATCGCGAGGTTGCGGTCGGGCTGCTGGCGTGACGTCGCGGTCATGATCGCCAAACGTACCCGGTGCGCTCGCTACGGCCTTCGTTGTCGCGAGCGGAAGCGGCGAGGCTGCTTCAACTCGCGGAACTGGCGTGAATACTCGGCCTGGCGACGCAGGTGAGCATGACGCTCACGCACGACTGCCAGTTCGTATTCGGGATGCAGTGCCTGGAACATGGTGTTCCCTTTCTGTTGGTGTTGGTGTTGGTGTGTTGGGGGGATGGGGCCGCGCGCGTTCGAGGCGCGCACGGAGAAGGTGGAGTCACGAAGCAACGGCCGGCCGACGGCCAGATGGCGGCCAGGGACGGGCGGGGGCGTGGGGACCGGTCGGCGGCTCGATCGCCGCGCGGTCGCTCAGGCGCCGGTGAGGGCGTCGCCGCAGGGGGCCACGACGGTGGTCACAGCGGTACGAACAACGGGCGACATCGTGGTGCGAGTCGTCGGCTTCGTCGAGTTCTGGTCAATCATCGGGGCACCTCCCTTCGCGGTGAGAGTGCAGTGTGCATCCCGCGGCCCACCCCGATCAAGCGAGTTTCGACGCGTCCGTCCCGTCCTAGTCTCGTGCCGTGTCGACCCTCCCCGCCGCCATCGGACCCATCCCGATCGAGTTGGTGACGGCCGGGCGTGAACTCACCGAACCCCGACTGTCGCCGGATGGACGAACGGTGGCGTTCGTGCAGCGCTGGGGAGCGCGGGCGGCAGTGACGATCGTCGACGTCGGCGGCGGCCCGGAACGGATGCTCACCACGACGCCCGATCCACGGCCGGGACGAGGCACCGGCGGTGGCTGCTTCGACTGGCTGGCCGACGGTTCCGGTGTGGTGTACGTGGGTGTCGACGGCGAACTGTGGCTGCAGCCGCGCGTGGGGGGCCCACGTCGGCTGACGTCGTTCGAGCGATCGTGCGCCGCGCCGGCGGTCGCGTCCGGCGGACCGTTGGGCGGTTCGTTCGTCGTGGCCGTCGTCGACGAGGCGGAGGTCTGGCTCGTGCCGGTCGACCCGGACGGTTCGGACGGCGGGAGCGTCGCCGCGCCCCGCCGGCTCGACGACGGTGGCGACGCGTTCTGCTTCGACCCGTCGGTCGCACCGTCGGGCGACGAGGTGTGCTGGCAGGCGTGGAGTCCACCGGACATGCCGTGGGACGGAGCCCATGTGTGCCGGCGGCACCTCGCCGATGCCTCGACCGGGAGCGTGGACCGCCGGCGCCCGGACGATGGGGCGGTCCAGCAACCGCGCTACACCGCCGGCGGGGCGCCCACGTGTGTCCACGACGGAACGGGCTGGTCGAACGTGTATGTCGGGGATCGACCGGTGTTGCCCGAGCCGATCGAACAGGCCGGACCCACGTGGGGCATGGGCCTGCGCACCTACGCGGTGGCACCCGACGACGGAGCGGTCGCGCTCTGCCGGAACGAACTCGGCTTCGGCCGGCTGACGGTCGTCGAGCTCGCCGCCGAGGCGGCCGAGCGCAATTCGACCGACATCGGCCGGGGCGTGCACGGCCAGGTGTCCTGGGCCGGCGACTCGATCGTGGCGCTGCGCTCCGGCGCCCGCACCCCCACGCAGATCGTGCGCTACGACGCGCGGACGTACGAACGCACCGTCCTCGCGGTCGGCCCGGCGGCCGGCTGGGATGCGCTCGACCTCCCCGAGCCCGAACTCGTGGCGGTCGAGCACGACGGCACGATCCTGCACGCCCGGCGGTACGCGCACGGCACGGGCCGCCTGCTCGTGTGGGTCCACGGCGGCCCGACCGATCAGTGGCAGGTCGACTTCCGCCCGCGCCTCGCCTACTGGTGGAGCCGCGGCTGGGACGTGCTCGTGGTCGATCCACGGGGCTCGACCGGCCACGGGCGCGCCTACCAGCGGGCGTTGAACGGCAAATGGGGCCGGCTCGACGTCGACGACACGGCGGCCCTCGTGGCGGCGGCGCACGCGAGGGGCTGGGCCGACCCGGCCTCCACGGTGGTGATCGGCGGTTCGTCGGGTGGGCTGACCGTCCTCGGACTCCTGGCCGACCACAGCGACCTCGTGGCGGGCGGCGTCACGTCGTACCCGGTCAGCGATCTCCTGGCGCTGACCGAGGTCACCCATCGTTTCGAGGCGCACTACACCGACACGCTCGTCGGTCCGGTCGGTCGCTGTCGCGATCGGTATGCCGAGCTGTCACCGATCACCCGGGCCGATCGCATCACGAAGCCGCTGCTCGTGTTCCACGGGACCGACGATCCGGTCGTGCCGATCGCCCAGAGCGACGTGCTCGTCGAACGGGTGCGGTCGGCGGGCGGCACGGTCGACTACGTCGTGTACGAGGGCGAGGGCCACGGCTTCCGCGACCCCGCCAACCAGCGTGACGAGTACGAGCGCACCGAACGCTTCCTCGACGCCCTGGTCCCTCCCCTGCGATGAGCGAAACCCCCGTATCCGGGGATTTCGCTCATCGCTCATCGCAATGATCCGGGACCGGACGGGAGATAGCGTGCTCACGTGGCATTCGTGAACAACAAGGGCGAGGACGAGCAGCGCAGCGAGCGTGCCGACTCGGGCCAACCGATCGACTTCGACCCGAACGATCCCGACGAGGTCAAGGTCCACTACGACCTCGAGGCGTGGAACTTCGACCAGCGCGCCGAGTTGTCCGAAGCGCTCGCCGCCGCCGAACTGCCGCACACGTGGGACGGCGACGAACTCGTCATCCCCGAAGCGATCGAGGAGACCGTCGACGCATTGTTCGAACGGTTCGACGAGGAACTCGGCCCGTTCCCGATCGTGCTCGCCGACGACGAGCCGTTCACGACGTTCGATCTCGACGAGTGGTCGCTCGCCGACCGGAACACGTTGAGCGACTCGTTGATCGAGGCGGAGATCCCGCACCGCTGGAAGGACACGACCGTGCTGGTCGCGGCCGACGCCGAGCACGCCGTCGACGATCTGCTCGACGCGATCGAAGCCGGTGAACTGCTCGCCACCGGAGACGGCATCGAACCACCCGACGGGGCGCTCGGCACGATGTTCGTCACCGCCGACAAGCTGGCGAAGGACCCGGTCGATGTCGAGGCGCGCGGCCGCCTGCTCGATCTCGCCGATCAGATCGACGCCGCCCACCCGCCCTACGGTCTGGCCCCGCGCGTCTGGAAGTCGGCGGTCGCCGGTGTCCAGGCGATCAACGAGCAGATCGTCGCCGACGGCGAGTCGGGTCATGGCGTCGACGAGTCGGAGATGATCGGGCGCGCCCAGGCACTCCGCTCGGTCGTCCGGCCGTACGTCTGAGCGGCCGAGCGATCGAGCGACCGCCCGATGCTGCTCGCTGAGCTCGAGGTCTGGCACACCCGTCCCGCAGTGCCGACGCGCCGCGTCGCGCTCGGGCACATGGTGCTGCCGGTCGACCCGGCGCCGGGTTTCGGCGGCCTGCTGCTCGGCTCGATCGTGGCGGCCCACCTGCCCGGCATCAACGACGATCTCGTCCCCGACGTCCACCGCCTGATCGGCCAGGTCGAGCGCGGCGAGCGCATCGTCCAACCGCGGCTGCGGCATCGTTTCCAGGTCGACCGTCACGGTCTCGCCGTCAGCCGTCATCGCCTGGTGGGCGACGGCGACGACATCGCCTTCGAACACCACACGATCGGAACCGACCTGGCCCAGGTGCTCGGCGCCGTGTACGCGGCCGAACGGCTCGCCCCGGAGTACCGCCGGAAGATCGGCCCGCTGCTGCAGAAGGCGGCCCGCTGGCGGGGTCCGATCGGCTCGGCGCTGATCACGCACCTCGCCGGCTCCCAGACGCTCACGCTCGAGGCGCTGGCCGATCCCCGCGGCTGGGCGATGGGCATCCTCGGCTTCGAGGTCGGGGCCAAGGCACCCTCGAAGCGTGAGATCACCGCCCAGTTCCGGATCCGCATGCGCGACGTCCATCCGGATCACGGCGGGGCGAGCATCGATGCGGCCAAGGCGATGAGCGACCTCGCCGAGGCCCGGCGCGTCCTGTCGACCAAGCCCGATTGATCCGAACGGACGACTGACGATGGCCCGCACGACGCTGCTGCTGTATCCCGGCGCCGGTTCGAGCCGCGATCACTCGAGCCTCCTCCGGGTCGAGGCCACGCTCGGGCACGGGTCGTCGGTCGACGTCCAGCGCCACGACTTCCCGTACCGCCGCGAGGGCCGCAAGGCCCCGGACCGCGCGCCGAAGTTGATGGCGTCGATCCGCGACGACCTCGCCCGGATCGCCCGCCGCCGCGGGCCGGTCGTGATGGGTGGACGGTCGATGGGCGGTCGCATGACGACGATGGTCGCCGCCGACGTCGACGGTGGTGGCCCCGTCGCCCGCCTCGCCGGACTGATCCTGATCTGCTACCCGCTGCACCCGCCCGGCAAGCCCGACAGCCTGCGGGTGGAGCATCTGCCGGCGATCGATGTGCCGTGCCTGTTCATCTCCGGCACGAACGACCCGTTCGCCGGCCCCGACGAACTCGAACGATGGACCGCGACGATCCCGGCCCCGGTGACCCACCTGTGGATCGAACGCAAGGGCCACGACCTCAAGGGCGCCGATGCGGCGATCGCCGAGGCCACCGCGGCGTTCGTCGCCCGCATCACGGCCTGACAAATCCCGCCACTGAGGTTCACAGCTCGATCGCCGGGCTGAGCGCGACGTCCTCCGGGTTCAACGCCTCGAGCTCCTGGTGGGCGGTCTCCGGATACGCCGCCACCACGAGCACGGTCACGATCAGCTGGCTGATCCCGAGCAGGGCCAGGACCGTGCCGAACGACCAGTCGGCGTCGAGCAGGGCACCCATCGAGATGAGGCCGATGACCCCGCCGATCAGCGACGCCGCCGTCACGAGCCCCGCCGCCCGGCTGCGATTGCCGGTCGGGAACAACTCCACCCGGTACACGGCGAGCGCCGGATAGGCGGCACTGGCGACGACGCCACCGACGAGCGAGAGGATCCACAACGACACGCCGCTCACCATGAACGCCCCGACGATGGCGATCGTCGACACCGGCAGCGCCACGGCGATCAGGCGGCGTCGCCCGCTCGTGTCGGCGATGCGCCCGCCGACGATCAGCCCGACGCCGGCGGGTGTGCCCACGGCGATCGAGAACAGGCCGATCATCCCGCCGCTGAACCCCTGCACGTCCGTGAGGTAGCGGTTCTGGAAGAAGCTCGCCGGTGCGATGAAGATGTTGCCGATGAACGCCACCGCGGCGAGCAGGCCGAGGCGCCGGCGGTTGATCGGTGGCCGCTGCGTGGTCTTGGTGATGTGGGCGGCGGTGAACCGGCGCGTCTCGGGGAGGCGCCGGGCGAGGTCGAGCGCCACGAGGCACCACACGAGGGACACCACGTACACGAGGCGCCAGCCGCTCGGGCCGACGTCGGCCAGCACCAGGGCGATCACGGCGACACCGGCACCGAAGCCGGCAGCCATCGCCAGGATGCTGATCGCGTAGGCGCGGCTGTTGCGCGGCATCTCCTCGGCGGCGACGACGCCCACGAGGAAGGCGAGCGCGATGCCCATCGGGCGCGCCAGGGTCTGGGTGACGACGAGGACGCCGAACGTCGGGGCGAGCGCGCCGAGCACCGACAGCAGCGGACCGAGCCACGCCACCCAGACGATCACCCGGCGGCGTCCGATCCGGTCGGCGATCAGCGCGGCCGGGAGGGCGATGACGATGCCGACGCGGACGAAGGCACCGGCGATGCCGACGCCGGTGTTGTCGACGCCGAAATCGTCGGCGGCGAAGCTGACCGTCTGGGTGAACAGCGTGTTGACGAACGCCGCACTCATCGACGCGGCCGCCAGCAGGCCGAGCACCAGGAGTTGGGTGGGGTCGAGCCGGTCGGGTGGCGCCCACCACCCCTGCGCCGAGATCTGCCGCCGCAGCACCGCCCGGACGGGCCAGCGGAACAACCAGCCGAACCAGGGGATCGTCACGCCGTACTCGGTCGATTCGACCAACTCGTCGCCGTCGCGTTCGACGGTGCGGCGGTAGGCGGTGAACGGCCCCTGCTCCTGCGTGAAGGCCAGGGCGCGCCAGGCGGCCGGTTTCGGGCGCCCGGCGTCCGGGCACACCTCGGCTTCGGGTCGCTCGAGCAGGAGGTCGTCGCGCGGATGTTCGACCAAGGATTGATGTACCGGGTCGTCGGGCCAGCGCCGCGTGACGATGCGCCCGCCTGGCTCCACGACCGGAGCATACTGGTGGGCCATGAACCCGCCTGATCAGGTCTCTTCCGTCGCGGGCGCGCACCAGGGCGACACGATCGTCGTGCGGGGCAACGGACCCCTCGAGGGTGTCGTCACCGTGCCCGGTGCCAAGAACTCGGTCCTCAAGCTGATGGCGACGAGCCTGCTGGCCGATGGGACGTACCAGCTCTCGAACGTGCCCGACATCGCCGACGTCGCCATCATGGGCGATCTGCTCACCGCCATCGGGGTGACGATCACCCGCCCCGCGCCGGGCCGGCTCGAACTCGTCAACACGGGCAACATCGTGCCCGTCGCGCCGTACGAGCTCGTCGAGCGGATCCGCGCCTCGATCAACGTGCTCGGACCGCTCCTCACGCGCTGCGGGCACGTCCGCCTGTCGCTGCCCGGCGGCGACGATTTCGGTTCCCGCCCGATCGACATGCACGTGTCGGGGCTCGAGGCGATGGGCGCCACGTTCAAGTTCAGCCACGGGTACCTCGAGGCGTTCGCCGACCGGCTCCACGGCGCCGACATCATCTTCGACTTCCCGTCGGTCGGGGCGACCGAGAACCTGCTCACGGCCGCCGTGCTGGCCGATGGCGTCACGCGCATCGACAACGCGGCGCGTGAGCCCGAGATCGCCGACCTGTGCGAGTTCCTCGTGGCGATGGGCGCGAACATCTCGGGGATCGGCACGTCGACACTCGTCATCGAAGGCGTCGAGCAGGGCTCGCTGCGGGCGGTGCGGCACCACACGGTCCCCGACCGGATCCAGGCCGCCACGTACATCGCCGCGGTCGCCGTGACGGGCGGTTCGCTGACGATCGAGGGCGCGCGCCACGACCACATGGCGATGCTCCTCGAACGGTTCGCCGACATGGGCCTCGAGATCACCTGCGTCGACGGCCGGATGCGGGTGTCGGCCCCCGAACGGCTGCGCTCGATCGACGTGGCGACGCTGCCGTATCCCGGTATCGCCACCGACTACAAGCCGCTCGTCATCACCATGCTGTCGGTGGCCGACGGGGTCGGGATCGTCACCGAGAACCTCTATCCCGGTCGCTTCCGCTACGTCGAGGAACTGCAGCGGCTCGGCGCCGACGTGCGCACGAGTGGCCACCATGCGGTGGTGCGCGGTGTCCCTCGGCTGTCCGGCGCTCCGGTGCGCGCCCACGACATCCGCGCCGGTGCGGCGATGGTCGTCGCGGGACTTGCCGCCGAGGGTGAGACCGTGATCTCCGGCGTGCACCACATCGATCGTGGCTACGACGACCTCGTCGGTCGTCTGCAAGGCGTCGGCGCCTCGATCGAGCGGGTGCCCTCCACGAGCTGAACTGTCCGGCCGGAGCGAACCCGCCCCGATCATCTCGACCGGGACGGGCCCGACCGGACAAGACCCAGCCCGCGCTACACGGCGTCGGTGCCCTGTTCCCCGGTACGCACCCGGAGCAGGTCGGCGACGTCGATGCGCCAGATCTTGCCGTCACCGATCTTGCCGGTCTTGGCGGCCGCGGCGATCACCTCGACGACCCGATCGGCGATCTCGGACGGCACGATCACCTCGAGCTTCACCTTGGGGATGAAGTGCACGGCGTACTCCGCGCCGCGGAACGTCTCGGTACGGCCCTTCTGGCGGCCGAAGCCGCGCACCTCGGTGAGCGTCATGCCTTCGACGCCGGCGGTGATGAGCGCCGCCCGCACGTCGTCGACGACGTGCGGTTTGACCACGGCAGTGATGAGTTCGAGCATGGTCAGAGTCCCTTCCCCATGTAAGCGGCTTCAGGGTGGTAGCTGGGCGAGCCGTGTTCGTGGATGTCGATACCTTCGCGCTCGCCTTCCTCCGAGACCCGCAGGATCTTGGCTTTCTTGCAGCCGTACATGACGGCGAGGGCGACGAAGAAGGCGGTCAGGCCGATGACGGCGTTGCCCCAGATCTGCGCCCAGAGCTGGGCGGTGCCGCCACCCCAGAACAGGCCATCGACACCCCACTGGCCGGTGGCGAACAGCCCGACGGCCCAGGTGCCCCAGATGCCGGCCATGCCGTGCACGGCGACGGCACCGATGGGATCGTCGATGCGGAGGTGCTCGATCAGGTCGATGCCGAGGACGACGATCACGCCGCCGACGAGGCCGATGCAGACGGCGCCGAACGAGTTGACCCAGTAACACGGCGCGGTGATCGCCACGAGCCCGCCGAGGAACCCGTTGATCGTGATGCCCATGTCCCATTTCTTGGCCCGCGGATAGACCCAGGCCATGGCGGCCAGACCTCCGGCAGCCGCGGCAAGCGTCGTGTTGGTGGCCACTCGGCCGATGCCTTCGCTGTCGATGGCCGAGAGCGTGCTGCCGGGGTTGAACCCGTACCAGCCGAACCACAGGATCACGCCACCGAGCGAAGCGATCGTCAGGTCGTGACCGGGTGGCAGCCCGCCGCCGTCGCGTTTGAACACCCTGCCGAGGCGGGGTCCGAGCATGATCGCACCGGCCAGGGCGATCGCGCCGCCCATCGTGTGGACCGTCGTCGAGCCGGCGAAGTCGCGGATGAACACCCCGTTGCGGACCGTCTGCAGCCAGCCGCCGGGTCCCCAGATCCAGTGACCGAGGATCGGGTAGATGAACCCGCTCACGGCGAGGCTGTACACGAGGTCGCCCTTGAACCCGGTGCGCCCGACCATCGCCCCCGACGTGATCGTCGAGCACGTGTCGGCGAACGCGAACTGGAAGAGGAAGAACGCCATGAACGCGATCCCGGTGTCGAAGTTGCCACCGTAGGTGTACGTCGCCGGCGCGCCGTTCAGGAAGAAGAACTCGTGGCCGATCCACCCGTTGCCGACGCCGAACATGAACGCGAAGCCGAAGCCCCAGAACAGCAGCGCGCACAGACACGTGTCGACGATGCACTCCTGGAGGATGTTGACGGTCTCGCGGGTCCGGGAGAAGCCGGCCTCGAGCATCATGAACCCGGCCTGCATGAAGAACACGAGGAACGCGGCGACGAGCACCCAGGCGGTGTTCGTGCCGTTGATGACCGAGGTCAACTGTGCCGCCGTGTCGTCCTGGGCATGAGCGAACTCGCCCACCACCAGTTGCCCGATCCCGAGGACCGCCCCGAGCGCGAGCACGAGACCGATCATCTTGCCCGCGAGGTACACGACGAAGAACTTCTGTCTGTCCTTGTCTCGCACTCTCGACCTGAGTTTGCCGATGTCCACAAAACCTCCCATCCCGCGTCCGTGAGTCGGACGATTGCCGGCACACATTGCTGGGCCGCGATTTCCGGCGTGTTAACGAGGCGTGTACGGCGCCGCAAAACCCCAGGTCAGCTTTCTCCGATGACGATCGATTGTTTCCGGCACGTAAAAACGGTCGCATCCCGAGGGCGATCGACATACTGAGCCGGTGCGACCCGGCCCTCGCCTGCGCTCCCCGCTCGCGGCGTTCGTCATCGCGTTGTCGTGCGTGGTCGTGGTCGTGGTGTTGTTCGCCGGTCCGCTCGAATCGGTGCCGCCCGAGGTGCCGGCACTGATCCTGCTCGTACCGATCACGCTCGCCAGCGTGCTGTCGAGTTGGCGCGTCGGTCTGCCCGTGGCGCTCATCGCCGGTCTGCTCTACGGCTTCGTCGTGCTGCCACCGTTCGGCACGTTCCGCCTCGGCTACACGCAGGAGGCGACGATCACGATCACGTTCACGGCGGTCGCCATCGTCGTGAGCGTGCTCGTCAGCCGCCGGTCGATCGCCAGCCGCGCCGAACTGATCGGTCGCGAACGGATGATGTTGCTGCGCAGCGTGTCCCACGACCTGCGCAACCCGCTGAACTCGATCCTCGGTGCCACGACGGAGCTCTACGACGGCGCCGACTACGACGAGGCGACGCGCAAACGGCTGCTCGGCCTCGTCATCGACGAGACGCGCCGGCTCGATCGCATCGTCGACAACCTGCTCGGCCTGAGCCGGCTGCAGGCGGGTGCCCTCGATCCCAAGCGCGAGCCGATGTCGACCACCGAGATCGTCGAGCAGTGCGAGGCGCGGTTCGGGCTGATCGGCGGATCGGGCGACCGGCTGGAGATCGCCGAGCCGCTCCCCGACGTCGACGTCGACGTCGACCCGGTGCAGATCGACCAGGTGCTGACGAACCTCGTGGAGAACGCCGTGCGCCACGCCGGCCCGCACGTGTGTGTCACGATCGGTGCGGTGGTGACCGACGGGATGGTCGAGTGGTCGGTGCACGACGACGGTCCCGGCTTCTCGCCGTCGGCTCGTGAAACGGTGTTCGAACCCTTCCACCCGTCGCGCCCGACGTCGGGCCTCGGTCTGGCGATGTGCCGAGCCATCGTCGAGGCGCACGACGGCACGCTGTGGATCGACGAGGCGCGACCGGAGGTCTCGGCCGGACGGGGTGCCACGATCAGGTTCACGGTGCCCCGTGCGTGAGGCGCACACGATCGTGATGGTCGTCGAGGATCACCGGGCCCAGCAGGAGGTGCTCTCGGCGGCGTTCGAGGCGCGGGGCCACGAGGTGCACGTGGCGGGCACCGGGGCCGTGGCGCTCGACTTCGTCGACACGGTGGAACCCGATCTGATCGTGCTCGATCTGGGGCTGCCCGACGTCGACGGCCTCGTGTTGTGCCGTCACCTCCGGGCCCGCACCCCGTGCCCGATCATCGTCGTGACCGCCGACTCGGACGAGCGCCGGGTCGTCGAGGCGCTCGACGCCGGTGCCGACGACTACGTGACCAAGCCGTTCAGCATGCCGGTGCTCCTCGCTCGATCGAGGGTCGCGTTGCGCCACCGGAGCGTCGCCGCGGCGCTGGTGGACGAGCAGGTCCTGCACGCCGGCGACGTCACGCTCGACCTCAACGCGTACCAGTTGCGCATCGACGGCGAACCCGTCGAGATCGGCACGCGCCAGTTCGAGCTCCTGGCGATCCTCGTGCGCAACCAGGACAAGGTGCTGACGTATGCCGCCCTCGACCGCGCCTTGGCGTCGGGCCGTACGAGCCCCGTCGAGCGCAACCCGTGGCGGGTGTCGGTCAGCAAGATCCGCAAGCTGTTGGGGACCGGCCCGCGGCGGCCGATCATCCGCACCGAACTCCGCGTCGGCTACCGGCTGGTGGTGCCCGGCGGCTCCGACTCCGACGGCTGAACGGGGCGCTGTTCCGCCGCCTCGGCCTCGGCCGCTTCTGCCGCCGCCGCCCGCTCGACGCGCCGTTTGGCGAGTGTCAACAGGCCGGCGATCAGCACGATCGGGCCGGCGACGAGCAGCATCTCGTCCCAGCCGCCCTGATGGGCGAGGATCGCGGCCCCGGCGAACACGGCATCGATCGTACGGGTATCGCTGATTGAATGAACGTGCCATGCGTGAACAGGTCGAAGCCACCATCGAAGTCATCCGTCCGGCCCTCCAGGCCGACGGCGGCGACATCGTCCTGCTCGATGTCGACGAAGTGAACGGCATCGTGTCCGTCGAGCTCGTCGGAGCCTGCGGAACGTGTCCGGCGTCCACCTCGACGCTGAAGGCGGGCATCGAACGGATCATGCGCGACCGCGTCGACGGCGTCACCGAAGTGGTGAACGTCGCCGAGGCCGCTGCGTGAGTCGAACCGCGCGGCCGCCGGCCGAGTTGTTCGAGGCGGCCCTCGCCGGTGACCGCGGGGCGCTGGCCCGCCTCCTGTCGCTGATCGAACGCGGCGACGAGGACGCCCGCACGATCGGCCGCCTGGCGTACCGCCGCAGCAGCGACGGGTACACGGTCGGGTTCACCGGCGCCCCGGGATCCGGGAAGAGCTCGCTGACGAGCGCGCTCATCGGTCACCTCCGATCGATGGACATCGAGCTGGCCGTGCTGGCGATCGATCCGTCGTCACCGTTCACCGGCGGCGCGATCCTCGGCGATCGCGTGCGGATGCAGGACCATGCCACCGACCCCGGCGTGTTCATCCGGTCGATGGCGACGCGCGGTCATCTCGGAGGGCTCTCGCTCGCCACGCCCGAGGCGGTGCGCCTGCTCGGCGCGATCGGGCGGCACTGGGTGCTCGTCGAGACGGTCGGCGTCGGTCAGGTCGAGGTCGAGGTGGCCGGCAAGGCCGACACGACGGTCGTGGTGGTGAACCCCGGCTGGGGCGACAGCGTGCAGGCCAACAAGGCCGGCCTGATGGAGATCGCCGACGTGTTCGTCATCAACAAGGCCGACCGCAAGGGCGTCGACGAGACGACGCGCGACCTGTTGCAGATGCTCGACCTCTCCGCGTTCGGCGACGATGCCTGGCGGCCGCCGATCGTTCCCACGGTGGCGACCACCGGCACCGGGGTGACCGATGTCTGGGACGCCGTGCTCGCCCATCGCAGCTACGCCGAGTCGTCCGGCCAACTCGCGGCGCGGCGCACGTTCCGGCTGCGCGAGGAGCTGCGCGAGATCGTGGCGCAGCGGCTCGGACGTCGCGCCCGGGAGATCTGTTCGGGCGAGCGCTGGGACCAGCTCACCGACGAGGTGGTGGCGCGTGCCACCGATCCCTGGACCGCCGCCGACGAGATGCTCGCCGCCGTCGACGCCTGACACCGGAGCACCCCACCCCCGAAAAATGCCTGGAATCGCGCGCTCAGCGCGCGATTCCCGGCATTTTTCGGGAGAGTCGGGCTGCGGCGGCAAGAATCGGGCGGATGACCGACACCTCGCTGCTCACCCTCGACCGCCGTGACGACGGCGTGGCCGTGATCACCCTCGCCAACGGCAAGGTCAACGCGCTGTCGTCGGCGCTGCTCGCCGAGCTGCGGGCGACGGCCGAGGCGCTGACGGCCGACCCGCCCGGCGCCCTCGTGGTCACCGGCGGCGAGCGGATCTTCGCCGCCGGCGCCGACATCTCCGAGTTCGGCGGGCCCGACGAGGCGGCGACGATCACCGCCGGGTTCCACGACGCCCTGGACGCGATCGCCGCCCTGCCGCGGTTCGTCATCGCCGCGGTGAGCGGCTACGCCCTCGGCGGCGGGTGCGAGCTGGCGCTCGCCTGCGACTACCGCATCGTCTCGGAGAAGGCCGTGTTCGGCCAGCCCGAGATCCTGCTCGGCATCATCCCGGGCGGCGGCGGCACGCAGCGCCTGGCGCGAGCGGTCGGGGCCAGCCGGGCCAAGGAGCTCTGCCTCACCGGGCGTCAGGTGCGCGCCGAGGAGGCGCTGCGCATCGGGCTGGCCGACGAGGTGGTGCCCCACGACGACCTGCACGAACGGGCGCTGGCGCTGGCGGCCGAGGTCGCCCGCGGTGCGCTCGTCGCCCAGGCACTGACGAAGCAGGCGATCGACGAGGGCCTGTCGGTGCCGCTCGCCGACGGGCTGGCGGTGGAACGGGCCAACTTCGTCGAGGTCTTCCACTCCGCCGACTGCACGCATCGGCGTCGCCAGCTTCCTCGAGCACGGCCCGGGCAAGGCCGACTTCACCGGCCGCTGACGACGGGGTTCAGCCGTTGCCGACCGCGCCGGCGCCGCGCTCGACCAGCGCGGCGAGCTTGGCGAGCGACATGGCCCAACCGAGTTCGTTGTCCTCCGGCGACACGCCCGGGGGCAGGTGCTCGTGGAGACCGACGACCTCGGTGCCGCCCTCGGTCGCGCGCAGCGTGTACGTGATCGTCATCTCGCCCTGTGTCGACGCGTCATCGGTCTGGAACTCGACGGCTTGTACGACGCGCCGGCCCGGGTCGAGGGCGACGAAACGACCCTCGAACGTGTCGGTCCCGGCGTCGGTCTTGCCGGCGGCCGTCGGCGCGTCGTAGGTGAGCGAGATGCGGAACGACCCGCCGACCCGCGCCTCGAACCGCTCGACCGTGCTGGTCATCCCGTCGGGCACCATCCACGCCTGCACCGCCACCGGGTCGATCAGCGCCCGGTACACCGCCTCCGGGGTCGCCCGGATCGTGCGGGTGACTCGGGTCGTCGCCATCAGTGCAGGGGGACGAGGGTGTCGCCGGTCAGCTCGGTCGCCAACGGCCGTCGGATCGACCACGCGTTCCGAGCCATCCACAGTCCGGAGCCGACCATGGTGAGCATCACGACCGCGCACATCGTGTACGCCGCGGTGCGGCCGAACGCCTCGTACAGGGTGCCCGTGAGCATGGCCATCGCCCCGGCCGACACCGCTTGTGCCGCGCCGAGCACGCCCTGCGCGCCGGCCTGACGTTCGATCGGCACCGTGAGCCCGACCGCCACGCCCGTGCTCGACACGGTGATGCCGTCGCAGACCGCGTGGATCATGGCCACGGCGAAGATGGCGCCGCCGGTCGGCATCACGCCGTACAGGAACATGAACGTCGCGCCCCCGACGAGCCCGAGCGTGGCGAGCCGGAACGGCCCCATGGTCTGGGCCAGGCGGCCACCGATCGGGCCGAGCACGATCAGCGGCAGGGCGAACAGGGTGATGCCGAGGTTGGCGATCCACTCGCTCGTGCCGAGGTCCTTGTGGACGAGCGCCCAGAGCGCGTCGAACGTGCCGATCATCACGAACACGGCGGCGCCCATCACGACAGCGCCGGCGAACGGGCGGATGCGCAGGAGGTCGACGGCCAGGCGGCGGCTGGTCGGGTCGACGGTCTCCTGCACACGGACGCGCGCCACGACGGGCAACAGGAGCATCGTCGCCCCACCGACGACGAGGAACGGCGCGGCGATGCCGAACGGCCCGACGAGCACCGCCGAGATCGCCGGGCCGAGGGCGAAGCCGAACACGTCGGCGGCGAGCAGCCGGCCGAGGTTGGAGCCGAGGTTGTCGGGATCGGCGAGGATCACGATGCGCCGGACGGCCGGAGCGGCCGCGCCGACGCCGACACCGCTGATGAAACGGCCGATGAGGATCGGCAGCAGGGTGGTGCTGAGAGCCATCAGCACCAGGCCGATCACGTTGACGGTCACGCCGATCAACACGATCCGGCGGGCGTGGCCGCGGTCGGCGAGCGGCGCGACGAGCAGCTGCGACATGAACCCGGCGAGGAAGCCGATGCCGATCACGATGCCGATCGAGGATTCGCTGATGCCGTACTTGTCGCGGTAGTCGTCGACGATCGTGAACAGCACGCCGTACCCGGCGGCGAGCGTGGCCATGAGCCCGCCGAAGGCGAAGAACAGCAGGCGCGGCGACGGCGGGGAAGGATCCTCGAGCGTCCGCTCGCCACGGTGCGCGTTCAGCCACATGAACGGCACCCTACCGAGGACCTCGCGGGATCAAGGAGTGGGTTCGCCCCGCCCGTCGACCAGGTGCGATGTCGATGTAGCGGCGCCCGTGCACGACATCGACATCGCTCGGCGGGTGTCAGCCGGAGGCGACGAGGCCGGTGTCGTACACGCTCGACAGACCCGGGTGCGTCGGGAGTGCCCGCACCGTGACGCCCCACGGGCCGGCGCCCTGCGGCTCGATCGAACCGGAGCACTTGTTCCCGTCGCGTTCGAGCAACTCGACGGTGAGGCGGGCCTCGTCGAACGATCCGTCCGGGAGGAGCGGACCGTGCACGCACTGCACGATGAGCTCGGCCGGATCGAGCTCACCGGCATCGAGCTCCGCCACGATCTCGCGGGGCTCGCCGGCGGTCGGCCCGGCCAGTGCGTCGACGTCGGTCACGAGCCACACGTGCACGGTGGGCCAGGCCGCGGCGACGCGCGCCTTCCAGTCGGCGAGCTCGCGGGCGCCGGCGCCGCCGTCGGTGGTCCGGGCACGGGCGGACGCGGCGGCCGGTTCGTACAACTCGGTCACGTAGTCGCGCACCATCCGGCTGGCGTTGACGTTCCACCCGAGCGTCGCCCAGTTGTTGGCCACGAATTCGAGCCAACGGTGCGGGATGCCGTCGTCGCCGCGGTCGTAGTACATCGGCACGATCCGGTTCTCGATCACGTCGAACGTCGCGTTCGCCTCGCGGTGGTCGCGTCGCTTGTCGTCGTCGTCGTGATCGAACGACGGGATGTCGAAGCCGTTCGTCCCGTCGGTCATCTCGTCCCACCACCCGTCGAGGATCGAGCAGTTGAGCACGCCGTTCAGCGCGGCCTTCATCCCGCTCGTCCCGCACGCCTCCATCGGCCGACGGGGCGTGTTCAACCACACGTCGCAGCCGTGATACATCGTCCGGGCGATCCCGATGTCGTAGTCGGGGATGAACACGAAGCGGTGGCGGACGTCCTCCTCGCGGGCGAGGTGGTGGATCTCCTGGATCAGCGCCTTGCCCGGCTGGTCGGCGGGGTGGGCCTTGCCGGCGAACACGAACTGCACCGGCCGTTGCTCGTCGAGCAGCAACGCCTTCAGCCGGTCGAGCTGGTGCAGCAGCAGGGTGGAGCGCTTGTACGTGGCGAAGCGGCGGGCGAAGCCGATCGTCAGGACGTCGGGATCGAGCAGGTCGTGGCCGAGCAGGTCACGGACCATCTCGACGAGTTCGAGGCGGCCGGCGTTGCGGATGTCCCAGACCACCGAGTGGTCGACCTGATGGACCCGGGCCCAGTCGTCGGCCGACGCGAGGTGCCACCCGTCGCCGAGCGTGTCGGTGAGCATCTCGTCGACGCGGTCGCTGACCCAACTCGGCGCGTGGACGCCGTTGGTGACGTGTCCGATCGGCGCGTTGACGGCGGGGAGCTCGGGCCACATGCCGCCGAACATCTCCCGCGACACGTCACCGTGGAGCCGGGCCACACCGTTCGACCGGGCGGCCAACCGCAGTCCCATCACCGCCATGTTGAACTTGCCGTCGGGTTCGTCGGCACGGGTGCCGAGGGCGAACAGGTCGTCGAACGTCACCCCGCACGCCTCGGCGAAGCTCGTGAAGTACGGCTCGAACAGCTCCCGCGGGAAGCGGTCGATGCCGGCGGGCACGGGGGTGTGCGTCGTGAACAACCCGCCCGCCCGTACGGCTTCGATCGCCTCGGCGAACGACAGGCCCTGCTCGGTCCACTCGCGGACCCGTTCGAGGCCGAGGAAGCCGGCGTGGCCCTCGTTCGTGTGGAACACCTGCGGGTGCAGGTCGAGCGCCCGCAGGGCCCGCACGCCACCGATGCCGAGCACGATCTCCTGGCGCAGCCGGTGCTGCTCGTCGCCGCCGTAGAGGCGGTTGGTGACGGCGATCGCTTCGGGCGGGTTCCCGGGAACGTTCGTGTCGAGCAGGTACAGCCGGATGCGCCCGACGTCGACTCGCCACACCCGGACCTGCACCTCGACGTCGGCGAGATCGACGGTGATCTGCACGCCGGTCGGCTGCGCGCCGAGCGCCGGGGGATCGATGCGGGCGTTCGTCTCCTCCTGCCAGCCGTCGGCGTTGAGGTGCTGGTGGAAGTACCCCTCGGCGTACAGCAGACCGACGCCGACGAGCGGCACGCCGAGGTCGGACGATGCCTTCAGGTGGTCGCCGGCGAGCACCCCGAGCCCGCCGGAGTACTGCGGGAGCGCCTCGGTGATGCCGAACTCGGGCGAGAAGTAGGCGACGAGATCGAGCGGTGAGCCGCTTTCGCCTCTTCCGGCCGCCTCCGACCCATCACCGGAATGGGTCGCGAACCAGTGGTCCGATCCGTCGAGGAGATCGCGCAGTCGGGCATCGGCGGCGGCGACGGCGGCGACGAACTCGTCGTCCTCCGCCAGCTCCTCCCAGCAGGCGGGTGACGTGCGGCGCACGAGGTCGACGGGATGCTGTCCCGTCGTCCGCCACGACCGTTCGTCGACGGCGCCGTCGAGCCGGTCGAACAGGTCGATCAGGCGGCGGTCCCAGACCCAGTGGAGGTTGGCCGCGAGATCGACGAGCGGCTCGAGCGACGGCGGGAGACGGCTGACGACGTTGAACTCGTGCTGGGGGCGCATCGGCCGCGAGGGTACCGATTCTCAGCCGAGTGCGCTGAGGAGCAACCCGTCGTAGACCTCGGCCGTCGCCGCCGCGATCGCGTCCCAGGCGTAGGTCTGCTCGACGAGCGCCCGCCCGTTCGCCGTCAGCCGGGCCGCCAGCTCGTCGTCGGTCAGGATCGAGGTGATGCAGCGGGCCAGTTCCTCGGGATTGCCCGGCTCGAACATCAGCCCGGCATCGGTGTCGGCGAGCAGCTCGGCGAGCCCGCCCGTGCGGGCCGCGACCAGCGGCGCCCCGGCGGCCAGGGCCTCGAGGGCGACGATGCCGAACGGCTCGTACAGCGACGGGATCACCACCACACCGGCCCGGTGGGCGATGGCGCGCAGCTGGGCGTCGGGCACGTAGCCGGGCAGGTCGACGATGTCGCTCACACCCTCGACGTCGACCTGTGACTGCAGCTCCGGCAGATAGCTCCCACGTCCGGCGATCACCCCCCGGATGTTCGGCAGCCGACCGCGGGCGATGTTGATCGAGCGGGCGAGCACCTGGAAACCCTTCTCGAACTGCACGTTGCCCCAGGAGGCCACGAGTTGCTCGCGTCCGCTCGTGCGGACCGCGGGCGGGGCCCACAGGACCGGGTCGACCCCGTTGGGGATCCGCGCCACGTGCTCGACGCCGAGTTCGAACCCCGTGATCAGCTGTTCGACCATGAAGTGGGTGGGTGCGATCAGTCGATCGGCCTGGAAGGCGAGCCACCATTCGATCGAGTTGATGTCGGTGGGATCGCCGAGCGGGAGCTGACCGCCGTGCCGCATCCGCTCGGTGCCGTGCATCGTCGACACGAACGGGACCCCGTGGATCGTGGCCAGCGTGTCGGCCGCCCATCCGGTGCGCCAGTCGTGTCCGTGCACGATGTCGGGCCGCCAACCGCCGAGCGTCGGGTCGTGGTCGGCGAGCGTCACCCCGAGCTTGACGAAGGCGTGGTTGGCCGATGCCGTGCGCGCCACCGTCTCGACGGGCGGGAGCCACGGCAGGTCGACGGCGGTCCGCAACACGCGGAACGGGCTGCCCGGCGCGTTCGCCGTGTCGGTGATCCGTTCGGCGATCGTCAGCACGACGACCTCGTGGCCGGCGCGGGCGAGGCTCGTGGCGAGGCCCTCGACGTGCGCCGCCGTCCCTCCCGTGGCCCGCGGCGGGAAGTCCCACGACAGCATCAGCACTCGCACGGCCTGGCACCCTACTGCCGGTCGGGGCTGGCGGTTGGGGGATGGCGGTTCGGGAGTGGGGTTCGGACCGGCCCGTTCGGCGTCCGCCCCGCGCCACCGTGGGCACCCTCTACTCTGGGCGTGATGTCCAACGTCGCTCGGCCGATCGGTGAGCTCGATCTCCATCTGTTCGGCGAGGGCACCCACCGGCGACTCTGGGAGTTGCTCGGCCCCCAGGGGCTCGTCATCGACGGCAACGGCGACGCCCACGGCGTGCGCTTCTCGGTGTGGGCCCCCAACGCCTCGCGTGTGTCGGTGGTCGGCGACTGGAACAACTGGAGCCCCGACGCGCTGACGATGCTCGAGTCGAACGGACCGACCGGGATCTGGTCGGGTCTGGCACCGGCCGCGCGGACGGGTCACCGGTACAAGTTCGAGATCGTGACGGCGCAGGGCCGGACGCTGCGCAAGGCCGATCCGATGGCTCGGCAGACCGAACTCCCGCCGAGCGACGCCAGCGTGGTGCCGAGCGGCGCCCGCCACAGCTGGCAGGACGACGAGTGGATGCACGGGCGCGGCGTGACGGTGCGCGGCGACGCGCCGATGCGCACGTACGAGGTGCACCTCGGGTCGTGGCGCCGCGGCGTCTCGGACTGGGACACGCTCGCCGACCAGTTGGGTGCGCACGTCGCGTCCTTGGGCTTCACCCACGTCGAACTGCTGCCCGTGGCCGAGCACCCGTTCGGCGGCTCGTGGGGCTATCAGGTGTCCGGGTACTACGCGCCGACGGCCCGGTTCGGTGAGCCGAGCGGGTTGGCGCGCTTCGTCGACGCGATGCACCAGCGCGGCATCGGCGTGATCGTCGACTGGGTGCCCGCCCACTTCCCGCGCGACGAGTGGAGCCTCGGACGGTTCGACGGCACACCGCTCTACGAGCATCCCGATCCGCGCCGCGGCGAACATCCGGAGTGGGGCACGTACGTCTTCGACTTCGGGCGCAATCAGGTGCGCAACTTCCTGGTCGCCAACGCGCTCTATCTGCTCGACGAGTTCCACATCGACGGTCTGCGCGTCGACGCGGTGGCGTCGATGCTGTACCTCGACTACTCCCGTGACGCCGGCGGATGGGTGCCCAACGAGTTCGGCGGCCGTGAGAACCTCGACGCGATCCGTTTCCTGCGCGAGACGAACGCGGTGGTCGGCGAGGAGTTCCCCGACGTGCTGATGATCGCCGAGGAGTCGACCGCCTGGCCGGGCGTGACCGCGCCGACGTCGGCGGGCGGGCTCGGCTTCAGCCACAAGTGGAACCTCGGGTGGATGCACGACTCGCTCGGCTATCTCGCCCTCGACCCGGTCCATCGTCGTCACCACCACAACGAGATGACGTTCGCGCTGCTCTACGCCTACGACGAGCGCTTCGTCCTGCCGCTGAGCCACGACGAGGTCGTGCACGGCAAGGGGAGCCTGCTGGCCAAGATCGGCGGCGACGACTGGCAACGGTTCGCGGGGCTCCGCGCCCTGCTCGCATGGCAGTGGGCGCTGCCCGGGTCACCGCTCGTGTTCATGGGCGCCGAGCTGGCCCCGTGGCAGGAGTGGAACGACGCCTCCGAACTGCCGTGGCACCTGATGGAGCACGCCGCGCACCGGGGCGTGCACGACGTCGTCCAGACGATCAATGCCGTGGCCGACGAATGGCCGGCGTTGTGGCGACGCGACGACGAGCCGGGCGGATTCCAGTGGCTCGAGGCCGACGACGCCGATCACAGCATGTACACGTTCGCCCGCTGGGACACCGACGGCGCGGCCGCCGTCATCTGCATCGCCAACTTCACGCCGCTGCCGCGTCCGGGCTACCGCGTCGGCCTGCCGTGGGGCGGCGCCTGGCGGGTCGTGCTCGACACCGACAACGCGGCGTACTGGGGGAGCGGACTGCGCGGGCTGGAGGACGACATCGTCACCGCCTCCGAGCCGGCCTTCCCGTGGCAGTCGCTCGAGACGTCCGGCCAACTCGACGTCGGCCCGATGTCGATGGTCTGGCTCGCCAGCACCGCCCCCTGACCCCAGATCATCGTTTGCGTCGGGATTGCGGGGCCCCAGGCGCCGAAAACCGCGACGCAAACGGGTGTTGGGGGACGACGGACCGGATCGCGTCAGGGGGCTTCGACGAGGGTTTGGAGGCGCTTCAGGTTGCGCCGCCAGAGCGGGGTCAGCAGCAGCCGGCCGGACACGGCGGCGCCGAACCGGCCGCCGAGGTACCACGGGTAGTCGAGCGACTCGGTCCACGTGAACGTCGTGCGGGTGCCGCCGGCGAGCGGTTCCAGCGTGAACACGCCGGAACCCGTGACGATGCCCGAGTGGCGCACGCCCATCGCCACGCCGGGTTCCCAGCGCGTGATCTCCATGCGGTCGGTCAGCCGGAGCGGCCCGATCTTCGTGTCGCACAGGAACCTCGTGCCGACGCCCCGCTCCTGCTCGCTCTCGAACCGGATCGCGACGGCGTCGGCCATCCAGTCGACGTGACGCTCGACGGCCTCGACCGCCGACCAGACCGTGTCGGGCGTCGCGGTGATGTCGATCGACACGGTGACGTCGCTCATCGACGCGCACTCATCGACGCGCACTCATCGACGGGGCCGGTGACGGCCGCCGGTCAGACCGGTGCACCGACGGAACGCAACACCTGGCACGCCTCCTCGGGAGGAACGACGTTGATCATCACGCCGGTGCCGCGCTCGAAGCCGGCCTGGGTGACGAGCACCGGCCACACGTGCACGTGCCACTGGTACTCACCGGTGTGCTGGTGCGGTGCGGTGTGGAACCCGAGGTTGAACGAGATGTCGCCGAGCGCACCCTTCAGGTGGGCGATGGTGTCGCGGATCGCGCGGCCCATCGCGGCGAGGGAGTCGTCGGACGCGTGCTGCAGGTGCGACTGCCGCTCGGTCGGCACGATCATCATCTCGTAGGGCACGCCGCTCCAGAACGGACAGAGCACGACGACGTCGTCGTTGGCGATGACGATGCGCTGATCGGCGGCGAGTTCGGCTTCGATCGTCGTCTCGAGCAGTGAGCCACCGGCGAACCGGGCGAAGGCGCGCTCCTCGTCGAGGATCTCGCCCGGCACGAACGGCAGACCGAGGATCTGGCCGTGCGGGTGGGCGATCGACGCCCCGGCCTCGCTGCCGTGGTTGACGATCACCTGCGTGTAGCGCACGTACGGCAGCGCGGCGTGTTCCACCAGCCGGCGGCGCAGCAGGAACATGAACTCGGCGGCGTGGGTGTCGTCGAGGCGGTGGAGGCCGCCGTCGTGATCGGGCGTGTAGACGAACACCTCGTGGATGCCGCTGGCCTCGGCCTTGACGAACACCGGACCGAGGTTGTGCACGGCGAAGAGGTCGTCGCCGTCGAAGGCCGGATACCGGTTCGGCACCACGCGCATCGACCAGGTTCCGTCGGCCTCGGTGGTCTCGATGGCTGGTGGCGTCTCCTCCTCGTTGCCGGGGCAGAACGGGCACGGTCGCTCGGCCTCGAGCTCGATCGTGTGGTCCCGCGGGGCGAAGTCGTTGGGGCGTCGTTGACGGTCCGGCACAATCGTCACCCACCGCCCGTTGAGTGGATTCAAGCGCATCTGGCTCATCGCTGTTCAGGATACGGCGGTCGCGCCTGCCGTGGGTGACATCGCACTGTGCCGTCGGTCAAGACGGTCCTGGTTCCAGCGGTGCAGGCCCCAGCCGATGACCGCACCGACCCCGAAGGCGAGCAGGCCTCCCGCGCCGTCGAGCCAGAAATGGTTGGCCGTGACGATGATGCAGAACAGCGTGGCGATCGGGTAGAGGAGCACGAGCCCCTTCATCCACCGGCGCTTGAGCAGCGGCCAGACGGCGACGGCGCACCACGTCGACCAGCCGATGTGCATGCTCGGCATCGCCGCGTACTGGTTCGAGATCGACGCCATCGTGTCGGAGTCGAACGACCACGGACCGCCGTAGTCGGCGAGCGTGTCGACGAAGTCCCAACCACCCTCGGGGCGCTCGGACGTGTAGATGCACGCGCCGCCGTAGCTCGTCGGATCGTTCGCCGGGCACGGTTCGTCGAGCAGACGCGGCGGCATCAACGGGAAGAACGCGAACCCGAGGATCGCCAGCGCGGTCATCGCCGCCAGCGTGTTGCGCCACTGCGGGAACACGTCGCGGCGTTTGAGGAACAACAGCACGAACACGCCGAGCGTGATGATGAAGTGCATCGTGCCGTACCACGTGTTCCAGAACTGGATGAACCACTTGTACGGCAGGAACCACGCCTGGATGGTCTCCTCGTGGAACAGGTCGAGGGCGGTCTCGACCCGGATCACCCGCACCGCGTTCGTGAACGCCTGATCGGGGATGCCGTCGCCGGCGATCTTGTTCGAGCCGAACAGGTTGCGGGTCCACGAGTACAACGCGTAGAAGAGCGCGACGATCATCGCTTCCTTCCACCAGTAGACCCGATGTTCCCGCTCGGGTGCCACGACGGGCTCGGCGACCTGCATCGGCCCCCACCTTATTGCCGCGTGACGGTTTCATGACCGCTCCCCTGGAGCCGGTCGAGCGGGTCAGGCGAGCGGGTCGACGTCAGGTCAGTGGGAGCACTTGCCCATGAAGCGCTCGACGTCGACGAGCACGCGGACGATCTTGCCCGCGGCGACGAGGCCGCCCGGGTCGGTCGCCGACACGTTGAACACCAGCCGCCGTCCGTCGATCCGTTCGAGCACCGCTTCGGCGGTGACGTCGACGCCGATCGCGGTCGGCTGCAGATGGTCGAACTGGACGCGCATGCCCACCGTCGTCGACCCTGCGTCGAGCGAGTTGGAGACGGCGGCGATCGTCGCCTCCTCGCAGAGCGCGATCAAGCGGGGGCTCCCGAGCACGTCGACGTCCCCCGAGCCGAGGGCCCGGGCGGTGTCGGCGTCGGTGACGGTCATCTTGGCGTCACCGCGCAAGCCGGTTTCGAGATTCACGGGTCACCAGGCTAACGCCCTCCCGTAGGATCGTGGACGTGATCGACAGCGATGTCCTGGAACGAGTGCTCGCCGGTGCTGTACGCACGGGCGCCGATTTCGCGGAGGTGTACGCCGAAGACAAACGATCGACCTCGGCCGGTCTCGACGACGGCCGCGTCGAGCAGGTGTCGAGCGGACGCGACCGCGGGGCGGGGATCCGTGTCGTCGCGGGGGAGACGACCGGGTTCGCCTACACGTCCGACCTGTCCGAGTCGGGTCTCGAGCGGGCCGCGTCGGCCGCCGCAGCCGCGGCGAGCCAGGGCGGCGGCGGCGTGCGCACGGTGTCGCTGACCAGGTCGGCGCCGCACCGGCCGAACACGATCGAGCAGGATCCCGACTCCGTCGCCAAGGCGGCCAAGGTCGAGCTCCTGCAACGGATGGACGAAGCGGCCCGCGCCTACGCACCCGAGATCGTCCAGGTGTCGGCCGGCTACGGCGACAGCCACAAGCGCGTGATCATCGCCAACACCGAAGGAGTCTTCGCCGAGGACGACGTCGTGCGCACGCTGCTGCGCATCAGTGCCGTCGCCGACGGCGACACCGGCATGCAGACCGGGTACCAGTCGATGGGCCACACGGTCGGCTTCGAGATCTTCGACACGGTCGACGTGGAGGAACTCGCCCGCGAGGCGGCCCGCCAGGCGATCACGAAGCTCCGCGCCCGTCCGGCACCGTCGGGCGCGATGCCCGTGGTCATCAAGCACGGCACCGGTGGCGTGCTGTTCCACGAGGCGTGCGGCCACGGGCTCGAGGCCGACCACATCCAGAAGGGCGCCAGCGTCTACGCCGGCAAGGTCGGCCAGCAGGTCGCCAACCCGCTCGTCACCCTCGTCGACGACGGCACGATGCCCGGCGAGTGGGGGACGTTCGGGTTCGACGACGAGGGCCACATCACCCAGCGCAACGTGCTGATCCAGGACGGCATCCTCACCGACTACATGTGGGACTACCTGCGGGCCCGCAAGGACGGTCGCCCGCAGTCGGGCAACGGCCGCCGCCAGAGCTACCAGCACCTGCCGATGGTGCGGATGACCAACACGTTCGTGCTCGACGGCCCCGACGATCCCGCCGACATCATCTCCTCCACCGAACACGGCGTGTACGTCGCCAAGCTCGGCGGCGGCAGCGTCAACACGGCGAGCGGCGACTTCGTGTTCGGCATGACCGAGGCGTACCTCATCGAGAACGGCGAGATCACCGAACCGCTGCGCGAGGGCAACCTGATCGGCAACGGCCCGAAGGTGCTGCAGGACATCGACATGCTCGGCAACGACTTCGCCATGGGCAGCCCGGGCACGTGCGGCAAGGACGGCCAGGGCGTGCCCGTCGGCGACGGCCAGCCGACGCTGCGGGTGAAGTCGCTGACGATCGGCGGGACGAGCGCATGAGCGCCTCCGCGCGACCGGCACCGTTCGAATCGGACCTGCAGGCGATCGCCGACCGGGTCGTCGAGCGGGCGGGCTCGGGCGAGCAGATCGAGGCGTTCGTCGCCCGCGGTGGCGAGACCGAGGTGCGCGTGTACGAGGGCAACGTCGAGCACTTCGTGTCGGCCCAGAGCGAGGGCATCGGCATCCGGGTGATCGTCGGTGGTCGCACGGGGTTCGCCTATGCCGGCACGCTCGATGACGACGCGATCGCCGACGTGCTCGCCCAGGCGCGCGACAACGTGCAGTTCGGCACCGTCGACGAATACGCCGCGCTGGCCGAGCCCGACGGCGTTGCGGTCACCGAGCAGTCGCTGTGGAACGACGACCTGGCGGCGTATCCGACCGACGACAAGATCGACCTCGCCAAGGAACTCGAGAAGCTGACGTCGGGCATCGACCACCGCATCCGCGTCGACGACTCGAACTACGCCGACGCCTACGGCGAGTCGGCCGTGGCGACCACGACCGGCATTCGCATGTCCGGCCGGGAGAACGGGTGCTACGTGTCGGTGTCGACGCTGGCCGACGAGGGCGAGGGCGACGATGCCGAGACGCAGACCGGGTTCGGCTTCTCCGTCGGCCGGTCGCCCGACGAGTTCGACCTCGAGCGGGCGGCGAAGGAAGCCGCGGATCGGGCCACCCGGCTGCTCGGGGCGACCAAGCCGGCGAGCAAGCGGCTGACGGTGGTGCTCGACCCGTACGTGACCGCCCAGTTCCTCGGGGTGATCTCCTCCACCCTCAACGGGGAAGCGGTCGTCAAGGGCCGGTCGCTGTTCCGCGACCGCCTCGGCGAACAGGTGGCCTCCCCGCTCGTCACGTTGATCGACGACCCGACGAACCCGAAGGCCTACACGGCCACCGACGTCGACGGCGAGGGTCTCGCCGCCCGGCGCAACGTGCTGATCGAGGGCGGCGTGCTGCGGCAGTTCGTGCACAGTTCGTACTCGGCCCGCCGGGCGGGGACGGTGTCGACGGGCAACGCCATCCGCGGCGGGTTCGCCGGGACGCCCGGCGTCGGCTGCCTCGCTTTGTCGCTCGTGCCGGGCACGCGCCTGCAGGACGAGCTGATCGCCGACATCGACGACGGTCTGCTCGTCCAGCAGATGCAGGGCCTGCACTCGGGCGTCAACCCGATCAGCGGTGACTTCTCCACGGGCGCCGCCGGTCTGTTGATCACCAACGGCGCCGTCGGTGCGCCCGTGCGCGAGTTCACCGATCGCGTCGACCTTGCAGCGCATGCTGCTCGACATCGTCGAGGTCGGCGGCGACCTCGACTGGCTGCCGATGCGGGCGGCCGGCATGAGCCTCGTGATCAGCGACGTCACGATGTCGGGAGCCTGAGGGCGCGCCGGGTGCCGATCGTTCCGTCGCGACCCACCACTGCCGCTCCGGCGGCGATCGAACGTCATCCGCATCTCGCCGCTCCGGTCGCCGCCGGACGAGTGCGCGTCGACCTGCACAGCCACACGATGTGGAGCGGCGACTCCACGACGATGCCCGACGAGCTGGCGGCCTCGATCGTCGAGTCGGGGATCGACGTGCTGTGCATCACCGACCACAACGCCATCGCCGGTGCGGTCGAACTCGCCGACCGGCTGCCGTGCCGGGTGGTCGTGGGCGAGGAACTGCGCACGGCGGCCGGCGAGATCATCGGGCTGTTCCTCACCGAGCGGGTGCCGAGCGGGGTCGGCCACGTCGAGGCGGCCCGCGCCATCCGCGAGCAGGGCGGACTGGTCTACATCCCGCATCCGTTCGACCCGATGCGCCGCAATCTGGCCGAGCCCGCGCTCCACGAACTCGCCGAACTCGGCCTGATCGACGCGGTCGAGGTCCACAACGCCAAGACGTCGCTGGCGAGCTTGAACCGCCGAGCCGCCGAGTTCGCGGCCGAGTTCGATCTGGCCCGGGGTGCGGGCAGCGACGCCCACGTGCCCGATGCGATCGGCTCGGCGTTCGTCGAGATGGTCGACTTCGCCGACGCCGCCGGGTTCCTCGCCGCGTTGCGCGGCGGCGTCGTCGTCGGCCACCACTGGGACGAGGCGCGCCCCTGGTCCCCCCGCATCGTGCCCTCAGTCCAGCCGTTCTCGTGAACTTCTTGCGCACCCGCGTGCGCAAGAAGTTCACGAGAACGAGCGTTCACGGGCGGATGAGGATGCTGGCCAGACCGTCGTGGGCGGCGGCCGCGACCATCGGCGCATCGCGCTCGGGCACGGCGAGTTGGATGACGTCGTCGCTGATCGCCACGACCGTCGCCTCGTCGCACACGACCACCCCGTCGGCGCTCGCCTGGACGGTCGAACCGACGGCGACGTTGCGGGCCAGCGGGTCGACGATCCCGACGACGACGGTGCCCGGCGCGGCGAGACCAGCGGGCCCGGCGGCCGTCGCCACGTCGGCGCCGACGAGAATCTCCCCGGCGGTGACGCGTTGGCGGGCCACCGCACCGTCCGGTGGGGCGGTCAGCGCGTCGGGTGGCACGACCGCGACGGGCACCTCGCGCGGCGGTCGCCCGTACCGGTTCACCGGCTGCGACGTCGTCGACGGTCAGCCACACCTGGCTGGTGGTGCCCCATGAGCGGCGCTCGGCGTCGAGTCGGTCGATGTAGCCGTGGGTCGCGACGCCGGCGGCGACGGCCAGCCCGCCGCACACGGCCCAGTGGATCCAGGGATGGACGGCGAGAACCCGGCGGACCTTGACGACGACGTGCATGTTGACCCCCACGAACGGGACGGAACCGGAGGACACGACGAACGTCGGTCGATCAACGGCTGCGGTCGGACCGCCTGCAACGATCGGGATCTGCTCCCTGTGTTGCAGGTTATCGGCGAGCGATCAGGCCGCGCCGGCTACGGCAGGCGCGGGCAGTGCGGCGAGGATCAGTTCGCGCACGTTGGCGACGTTGTGGCGCAACGTGGCGAACACGGTGTCCATCGTGACCGGTTCGTGGCCGTCGACGCCGGCGTCGTAATCGGTGATGAGCGCGACGGCGGCGTACGGGATGTTGGCTTCGGCGGCGAGGACGGCTTCGGGGTACCCCGTCATGTTCACCACGTGCCAGCCCATCTGGCGGAACCACAGGCTCTCGGCGCGGGTGGAGAACCGGGGGCCGTTGATCACCACCATGGTGCCGCCGTCGTGCACCGTGCACCCGTCGAGGGAGCGGGCCGCGTCGAGCAGGGTCGAGCGCAGCGGGGCGGCGTACGGCTCGGCGAACGTCTGGTGGTGCACCGCGGCATCCGACCCGGGCAGGCCGTCGCCCGAACCGACGTCGTGGAACGTGTCGGCGCGGTCCTTCGTCCGATCGACGATCTGGTCGACGATCACCATGTCGCCGGGGTGCAGGTCGGGCTGCAGCGAGCCGACGGAGCAGGGCGCGATGATCGAGCGCACGCCGACCGAGGCCATCGCCCACACGTTGGCGCGGTAGGGCACGCGGTGGGCGGCGAAGGAGTGGTGGCGGCCGTGGCGGGCGATGAAGGCGACGCGCCGACCGGCCAGTGTGCCGACGCTCACCGGTGAGGCGGCTGCCCCGTAGGGCGTGGCCACCTCGATCTCGGTGCAGTCGTCGAGGAACTCGTAGAAACCCGACCCGCCGAACACGCCGATCTCGGCCCCCAGATCGGTGGCCTGATCGGCGAGCGGGATCAGCATCAGGTCTTCGTGGACGTGGAGGTGCTCGCCGGCTTCGAGCTGTCCGACTTGGTGCTCGAACTCGACGGCGTCGCGGTGTCCTTCGACGACGAGGAGGACGGCGACGAGGACCCGGCCGACGAGGAGGAGCCATCGGACGTCGAGGAACTCGACGAATCCTTGGACCCCGAATCCTTGCCCGAATCCTTGGACGCCGAGTCCTTGGCCCCCGAATCCTTGGACGCGGCGGAATCGGACTTCGTCGATTTCTCGCGGTTGTCGGTCTTGAAGAACCCGGATCCCTTGAACGTCACACCGACCGGCGTGAAGACCTTCTTGACGGGCAACACCTCACCCGACTCGGGATGGGCGACCTCGGTGAGGGTCGCGTCGGTGAACGCTTGCTGGACTTCGATCGTTTCGCCGGTCTCGACGAACTTGTACACGTACGTTGGCATCGGAATTGAAAAGATATCGTCCCACAGATGCAGGTCCGCAGTGCCGTCGTTCCCGCGGCCGGAATGGGGACGCGTTTCCTCCCGGCGACGAAGGCGGTGCCGAAGGAGTTGTTCCCGATCGGCGACGAACCCGCCCTGCAGGTGGTGATCGACGAGGCGCTCGGCGCCGGCGTCGATCACATCGTCATCGTGTCGAGCCGTGACAAGCCGGCGATCGAGGCGTACTTCCGGCGCGACGACGCGCTGATCGGCGAGCTGGAGGACAAGGGCAAGACCGAGCTGGCCGATCGCCTGCGTTCGATCGGTCGCGACTGGAGGGCGACGATCGTCTACCAGGACCATCCGAAGGGGCTCGGCCACGCCGTCGGATGTGCCCGCGAGGCGGTGGGCGACGAGCCGTTCGCCGTGATGCTGCCCGACGAACTGATGGGGTCCTCCGCCCTGCTGGCACAGATGAACGGCGTCTGCGCCTCGACCGGTGGCAGCGTGGTCGCCGTCGTCAACGTGCCGCGCGAGCAGGTCAGTTCGTACGGTGTGATCGATCCGGCCGGCGAGCTGTCCGCCGACGGGGTGATCGCCGTGCGTGACCTGGTGGAGAAGCCCTCGATCGAGGACGCCCCGAGCAATTTCGTGATCACCGGCCGGTACGTGTTGACCGCCGACGCGTGGCAGGAGATCGCCGACCTGAAACCCGGCAGCGGTGGTGAGCTGCAGCTGACCGACGCCCTGCGCGCCCAGGCGGCGCGGTCACCGTTCCATGCCGTCGTGTCGTCGGAGGGCCGCCACGACACCGGCACGCCGCTCGGCTTCCTCACGTCGTCGATCGAACTCGCCCTGCGCCACCCCGACTACGCCGCCCCGCTCAAGGCCTTCCTCGCCTCCCTGCGTCTCTGAGCAACGTTCGTCGGGGACGGGTCCGGACGAACCTTGGCGGTTGATCGGGTCAGTGGCGGCGGAAGCGGTCGGGGAGATCGGTGACGAGGCCGAACTCGTCGACGTCGAAGTCGACCGTGACGCCCGACTCGTCGACGTGCTGCCAGCGCCGCGACGAGGCGCGGGAGTAGGCGTGCTCCACGGCGACGACACCCAGCGTCTCCACGTCGACGGTGGCCACGGTGACGGACATCGATTCGCCGATCTCGAGCCGCGACCGGCGGATCGGCAGCGTGGCGCTGAACGGCGTGCAGGGGAGATGGATGTCGAGACAGCCCTCGAGGTCGGGGCGGTGGGCGCCGTTGAGTTCGCCCCAGTGGCCGCGGCCGTCGGTGCCGAGCCAGAGATCGGGCTCGTCGAGGTCGCGGAACAGCAGGAACTGGCGGACCTGCCACGTCGGCGAGAGGCGCAGCACGTAGGTGACCGCCTCGCGTCCGACCTCGCCGGTGGCCGTCCAGCCCTCGTTCTCCCACCGCAGCGTGAGGGTCTCGTCGCCGTCGTGGTCCCAGCGCTGCCAGCGCGCCGTGTACCCGTCGGCGGGGAAGGCGCGGAGCGCGGAACTCACCCGCTCAGGATAAACGTGGCCCGGGACGTCGGCCGAGGCGCCGGCGATGAGCGAAACCCCCGTATCCGGAGGTTTCGCTCATCGCTCGGGAGTGGGGCGGGGATACGGTCTGTCGGGTGACGCCACTCGACGAGGCCCAGGCCCTGGTGTGGGCCACCTGCCCGCGACCGACGCCGGTCGACCTCGATCGACGGGAGTCCCTGGGGCTCGTGCTGGCCGCCGATGTCGTGTCGCGGGAGACCGTCCCGCCGTTCGACAACAGCGCGGTCGACGGCTACGCCGTGCGCGCCGTGGACGTCGTCGACGCACCGACCGAACTCGTCGTCGTGGGCGAGACCGCGGCCGGCGCCGCCGCCGGCCGGGCACTCGGTCCCGGCGAGGCGATCCGCATCATGACCGGCGCCCCGTTGCCCCCGGGCGCCACGGCGGTGGCGATGGTCGAGGACTCCGAGATGGTCGGGCCGGACCGCGTCCGGCTGGCGGTGCCGGTGGCCGAGGGTGTCGCCGTGCGTCGCGCCGGCGACGACGTCGGCATCGGTGACGTGCTGTTCCGTGCCGGCACGGTCGTGCGGCCCGCGGTCGCCGGTGTCCTCGCCAGCGTCAATGCCGCGACGGTGGCGGTGTATCCCCGCGTGACCGTGGCGGTGCTGTCGACGGGCGACGAGCTCGTCGACGACGGCTCGCCGCTGCGACCGGGACAGATCCGCGAGAGCAACCGGACGATGCTCGCCGCCATGCTCGACGAGGCCGGCTGTGACGTGGTCGACCTCGGCATCGTCCGTGACGACGAGGACGAACTCGAGGCGGCGTTGCGCGAGGCCGCATCCCGTTGTGACGCCATCGTCACGAGCGGTGGGGTCTCGATGGGTGACTACGACGTGGTGAAGGCCGTGCTCGGTCGCATCGCCGACATGCACTGGATGCAGATCGCCATCAAACCGGCCAAGCCGTTCGCCTTCGGCACGATCGAGGGCACACCGATCTTCGGGCTGCCCGGCAACCCGGTGAGCTCGATGGTGAGCTTCGAGATGATCGCCCGGCCGGCCCTGCGTTCGATGATGGGCCATCCGTCGCCGCTGCGGACGCAGGTCGTCGGTGTCGCCGACGTCGATCTGCGCCGCCACGTCGACGGCAAGACGCACCTGCTGCGGGTCAACGGCGGCTTCGAGGACGACGGGCGCTACCACGTGCGGCCTGTCGGGGCCCAGGGGAGTCACCAGTTGGCCGCCACCGCCACCGCCGATGCGATCGCCGTGCTCCCGGACGGATCCGGTGTCGTCGCGGGCGGCGACGTCGACGTCGTCCTCCTCGGTCCGTAGGCAGGCTCGGTCCGTAGCTGGCTCGGTCCGTACGCTGGCTCGGTCCGTAGACTGGGCGAGTGGCAACGGCGAAGCATGCAGCCGAGGATCTGGTCGATTCGTTCGGTCGGGTCATCAAGGACCTGCGGATCTCGATCACGGACCGCTGCAACTTCCGCTGCACCTACTGCATGCCCGAGGAGGGGATGCGCTGGCTGCCACGGGCCGACGTGATGACGTTCGAGGAGATCGAGCGTTTGGCGCGGGTCTTCGTCGAGCGGTACGGCGTGGAGAGCATCCGGCTCACCGGTGGCGAGCCGACCGTGCGGGCCCACCTGCCCGTGCTGGTCGCCAAGCTGGCCGCACTCCGCAACGCCGACGGGCCGGTCGACCTGGCGATGACCACCAATGGCGCCACGATGCGCCTCGTCGCCGGCACGCTGCGCGAGGCCGGGCTGCGGCGGGTCAACATCAGCCTCGACACACTCGACCGGGCGAAGTTCACCGAGATGACGCGCCGGGACGAACTCGTCAACGTGCTCGACGGGATCGCCGCCGCCCAGGAGGCCGGATTCGATCCGGTCAAGATCAACGCCGTCATCGAGCGCGGGGTCAACGACGACGAGATCGTCGACCTCGCCACGTTCGGCCGCGAGCAGGGCGTGGAGGTGCGGTTCATCGAGTTCATGCCGCTCGACGCCGATGGACACTGGGCCAACGCGCAGGTCGTCGGCCAGGACGAGATCGTCGCGGCGATCAACGACGTGTACCCGGTGGAGCAGATGCCGGCGCGCGGTGCGGCGCCGGCCGATCGTTTCCGCTACCTCGACGGTCGTGGCACGGTCGGCGTGATCCCGACGGTCACCAAGCCGTTCTGTGGCGATTGCGACCGGGTGCGGCTGACGGCCGAGGGCGACTTCCGCACGTGCCTGTTCGCCACGTCCGAGGTCACGCTGCTCGACGTGCTGCGCTCGGGCGGCACCGACGACGACATCGCCGCGCTGATCGAGGCCGCCGTCGCCGCGAAGTGGGCGGGCCACCGGATCAACCAGGTGAACTTCGTCCGCCCCGGCAAGTCGATGAGCCAGATCGGCGGCTGAACCTCATTCCAGGCGGGACAACTGCTGGAAGCGGGCGGCCAGCGCGGCGTCGCCGACGATGTCGACGGGACGGGCGTCGCGCCGCCACAGCCAGAGCAGCAGGTCGCTCGCCCGCCCACGGATCGCCGCGTCGCCCTTGGCGTGCTCGCGGGTGAAGTCGATGCCGTCGGCGTCGAGCTTCGACACGAACCATTCGCCCGCCGTGTCGGTGCAGTGGAGGTGGACCGTGCCCTCGAGCACATCAGCCGCCCCGCCGCGGGTGTTGGCGAAGTACGTCAGGAACTCGTCGATGCCGTCGGACGCGACGAGCGCATCGAGGTCGTCGGGCTGGCCGACGGCGTGGGCGGCATCCCAGCGGTGCACCGCGGTCTCCTGGGCCATGCGGCGCCGGACCCATTCGATGTCCTGCGTGGTGCCCGTCCAGGTCCACACCTCGCGCTGCGGCCGGCCGTCGATCAGCGCCGCATAGATGGCGGTGTGGGCGGCCGCGACCCATTCGAGCAACTCGTGCGCCTCGGGCCGCTGCGCCTCGGGCAACGCCTGCACGCCCTCGTCGTCGGTGATGTGCTCCTCGACGATGCGCCCCCAGAAGTCCCACACCTCGCCGACGTGCCAGGCGAGGTCGCTGAGATCCCAGCCGGGGCAGGCGGCGACGGGGGTGGTCGGAGGGTAGTGCTCGACGATGTCGAGGAACCCGACTCCGTCGTTGCGGATCAGTTGCAGCGCGTCGTAGGCGAGTGGCATCGCCGCAACGTACCTGCGACTAGCGTGGCGATCCACATGAGTGACCTCTCGTTCACCCACCTCGATCCCCTCGGCCGTGCCCGCATGGTCGACGTCACGCCCAAGGAACCCACGCACCGGCGGGCGGTGGCCCGCTGCAAGGTGTTCATGCAACCGGAGACCACGGCGGCGATCGCCAACCGCGAGGTGAAGAAGGGCGATGTGCTCTCGGTGGCACGGGTGGCGGGTATCCAGGCGGCGAAGCGCACCGCCGACATGATCCCGCTGTGCCATCCGCTGCTCGTCGGCAGCGTGTCGGTGAACTTCGAGATCGGCGACGACTTCGTGGCGATCGAGGCGCAGGTCGACACGGTCGACCGCACCGGTGTCGAGATGGAGGCCCTGCACGCGTGCAGCGTCGCCGCGCTGACCGTGTACGACATGTGCAAGTCGGCCGACCGGGCGATGGTGATCGGCGAACTCGCACTGTGGGAGAAGACCGGCGGCCGCTCCGGCGTCTTCCGGCGCGAGTGACGCGCTGTGACATCCGACTCGGTCTATATTGCCTCCATCGTCACAAACGTCGTAGAATCGTCATACTTCGACAGCGGCGCCCGATACGGCGCACGTTCCGTCCTGATTCCCTTCCTCGTCAGCATCCAAACCGACTCCTTCACCGTCACGTCACCTACCGGTCACCACTGATTCACTCATGGCTCAACTCGTTCTTCTCGTCGTCGCCGCTGCATGGGCCGCTGTTCTGATCCCACCGATGCTCCGGTCGAGGGTCGAGAATCATCCGAACTCCTCGGTGACCGACTTCCGCCGCCAACTCAACACGCTGCAGAGCACGTCCACGCCGGCGCGTGGTTCACTGCGGGCGATGGGCCGGCCCCTCACGCAGTCACCGCTGCAGCGTCCCGCCGCCGCCGGTCGTCCCGGTCAGCATCTGCATCGTCAGGCCGCCGTGCACGTCGGCGCCGCACCGCAGGCGCCCGCCGCGTCGACTGCGTCGTCGCGGGCCCACGGCGACCCGTCGGGTGGACAGAACCGGCCGCACCGCCAGACCCGCCCGCACCGCCAGACCCAGATGGCCCGCCCGCTCGATCCGCGCGGTGAGATCAAGCGCCGCCGCAGCAACGTCTTGTTCGTGCTCGTCATCGTCGCCGCGTGCAGCATGTTCCTCGCCGCCACCACCGGCTCGGCCGCGCTGCTCTACGTGTTCGCGCTGGCGTTCCTCGCCCTCTGCGGATACGTGTACCTGCTGGCGCAACTGCGCCAACGCGAGCGCGCCGATGTCGATCCGTCGCCCCAGTACCAGCCGCAGTACGTGAACCAGCAGGCCGGCCCGCCATCTCGGTGGTCCGAGCGCTACTGAGCGCCGCTAGACTTTTCTCGTCCCATTGGGGCTATAGCTCAGTTGGTAGAGCGCGACAATCGCACTGTCGAGGCCAAGGGTTCGATTCCCTTTAGCTCCACGCCGAAGCCTCAGATCCATCGGATCTGGGGCTTTTTCGCGCCCTCAACGCTCGGTGTAGCGGATCGGTACGGTCCAGCGCACCTCGGTGCCCGGCGCTCCGGTGGTCGTGCAGGGGCTGACGATCGTGAACTCCCCGTCGAGACGGCCCGCCCGTGTGCGCAGGTTGCCGATGCCCCGGCCGTGGGCCCGCTCGGGTGCGTAGCCGATTCCGTCGTCGGTCACCACCAGCGACAACCGTTGATCGTGGACGTCGACGCCGATCTCGGCGCGTGTCGCCTGCCGCGTGGCGGGCGACGTTCGTCAGGACCTCCCGCAGCACCGCCAGCAGTTCCTCGGCGAGTGACGGCTCGACGGCGGCGTCGATCGGGCCGTCGAAGCGGATCACGGGATCGAAGCCGAGCGCCGTCGCGGACTGGGCGGCCAGGTCGAGCAGCTGCTGGCGGACCGACGGCCCGCTGCGATGCGCCACCTGGAGTTCGAAGATCGCGGCGCGGATGTCCCGCACGGTCGTGTCGAGGTCGTCGACCGCGGTGCGCAGGCGCGACGAGACGATCGGGTCGTCGACGAGCCGCTGCGTCGCCTGCAGGCTCAGGCCGACGGCGAAGAGGCGCTGGATCACGGTGTCGTGGAGATCGCGGGCGATCCGCTCGCGGTCCTCGAGGGTCGCCAGTTCGGCCACCCGCGCGTGCAGGCGGGCGTTCTCGATGGCGAGGCTCGCCACCGACGCCAGGTTGACGACGAACACCTCGTCGTCCTCGGTGAACTCGCCACCGCCCACCTTGTCGCACAGGTAGATGTTGCCGAACACCTGACCGCGCACGGCGATCGGCGCACCGAGGAACGACCTCATCGGGGGGTGGTTCGGCGGGAACCCGTAGCTCGCGGGATGGCGGGTGAGGTCCGGCAGGCGCAGCGGCTTCGGTTCGGCGATCAGCAACCCGAGGATCCCGTGGCCCTGCGGGAGCTCACCGATCGCGGCGTGCAGGTCGTCGCTGACGCCGATCGTGACGAACTCGACGAGCCGGGCGCCGGCCTCGTCGAGCACGCCGAGCGCACCGTAGGTGGCGGCGACCGACTCGGTCGCGGTCTGGATGATCGTGTGCAGGACGGTGTGCAGGTCGAGGTCGGAGCCGATGGTGAGCACCGCGTCGAGCAGCCGTTCCCGCTGCCGGTCGGCTTGCCGATCCACTTGCCGGTCGTCGCCGCGCTCCACCCGGTCAGCGTACGCGGCAGGTCCCCGGCACCTCGGGACGGTGCCGGGGACCCACCAGGACGGGTTGGGGGCGACGATCAGGTCGTCGCCGGTGTCCTCCGCAGGTGGACGAACCCGAGGACCACCAACCCCGCCATCACTGCGGCGGCGAGGAACGCTCCGATCGCCGCATACCCGGCGATCATGCCGACGGTCGACCAGGCGAAGGCCGACAGCAGCAGGCCTCGCAGGGTCTCGCCCCGGAAGAGCGTGTCTCGTTGCGCCGTCACACCGTCGGCCTTCGCCTGCAGCTGGTCGACGGTCGCCTGCGGCTTGCCGCCGTCGACCGCTTCGGTGACTGCTGCAGCGGCGGCCCGCTCGACGCCACCGAGGTCGGCGTACGTCTGGCCATCGGCGACCGCCTCGAGGTGGCCGTTGATGAAGCTGGCGTAGGCCTCGGCCTGGTCGCCGGTGGTGACCTGCTGGCCGGCGAACCCGACCAGGTCGGCGCGGCCCTGGCCGTTCAGCGCGTCGGCATCGGGGAACTCGATGTGCTGCGAGGCCAGCTCGTCGTGGACGTAGTCGGACGAGAAGTTGGCGCCATAGGCGAGCAGCCCGCCGGCGACGACGAACGCCGCGGTGGCGACGACGCCGATGCCGATCATGATCTTGTCGATCGTCCGCCGGCGTACGGCGACCGTGTCGGGCTCGGCCGACTCGGGCCGGGAGTTCGTTCGGATCGCGGGTTCGTTGCCGATTGGAGCCGAGGTCTGGTCGACCGGCTGTTCAACCATCTTGGTGGACATGGGCACTACCTCCTGCGTTGGTGCACTCTGCGTGCTGCGTCTTCTGCTTCGAACGTACGGCGACGCCCGTCGCCGTTGCAGGGGCGTCGGGCCCGAATCGGTGGGACCTTCGGCCCTGCCGCGCACCTCGGCGATGTGGAAGGATCCCGCCGATGGCAGCGCTGCGGGTGTTCCTCGTCGACGATCACGAAGTGGTACGGCGCGGCGTGCGCGACATGCTCGAGGCCGAAGGTGACATCGAGGTCGTCGGCGAAGCCGGCTCGGTCGACGAAGCGCTCCGCCGCGTCGCCGCGACCGACCCGCAGGTGGCGGTGCTCGACGTCCGGCTCCCGGACGGCAGTGGGGTCGAGCTGTGCCGTGAGCTCCGGTCGTCGCACCCGGAGATCGCCTGTCTGATGCTGACGTCGTTCGACGACGACGAGGCGCTGTTCGAGGCGATCGTCGCCGGCGCCGCCGGCTACGTGCTGAAGCAGGTCAAGGGCAGCGACATCATCGATGCCGTGCGCCAGGTCGGCGCCGGCCGTTCGTTGCTCGACCCGTCGCTCAGTGCCCGGGTGATGGACCGGCTGCGGGCCGGATCGGCGCAGGATCCGCGCCTCGCCGGGCTCACGGCGCAGGAGCGCCGGGTGCTCGACCTGCTCGCCGACGGCAAGACGAACCGCCAGATCGCGTCCGAGATGTACCTCGCCGAGAAGACGGTCAAGAACTACGTGAGCAACCTGCTCGCCAAGATGGGGATGCACCGCCGCACCGAGGCCGCGGTGTACGCCGCCCGCCACCCGACGCCGCCCAAGCCGTAGCGCCACCCCGCGCCCACGCGAAGTGTGAGCGCTGCGGTCGATCTCGGCCGGCTGTTCTCACACTTCCGGTCGGGTGGGTTCGCCGGTTCAGAGCGTGTGCAACCGCCCGCTCATCAGCTGGGGCGTGAGCGCGCCGAAGGGCCCGTCGGATCGACCCCAGGCCTGGAGCCGGAGGCACGACTCGACCTCGGCGGGGTCGTCGACGCGCCGCAGCAGACCGATCGCTTCCACGCTCCACATGGCTCCCATCTCGCTGGCTGCACCGCCCGCTCCGTCGGTCTGGAAGCACACGACCTGGCCGGCGTCGGCCGCCCGGTCGAGCGGGCCGGCAACGAGTCGCACGACGATGTCCACACCAAGACAGGCGAACACGACGGGCAGGATCATCGGCAGGGCGCGGTCGGTCACGGCGATCCGACCGAACCGGCCGCCGGCGATCAGCGACCGGCACGCCGATTCGTCGAGTACGTGGAGTTCCTCGTGGTGGAGCGACACCTCTCCACCATGCTGCCGAACGCTCGCTGTCGGCTAGGGCCGAACGACCCTGCGGCGCTGGTCGCGCAGGAAGCGGAGTTCGGTCGCGTTGGTGGTCAGCTCGATGGCACGGTCGTACGCGGCCACGGCGTCGCCAGGCTTTCCGGCTCGCCCGAGCAGATCGGCCCGGGCCGCGTGGAACGGCTGGTAGCCGTCGAGCGCCGCCGCGTCGATGCCGTCGAGTTCGACCAGACCGGCGGCGGCACCGTCACGTTCGCCGATGGCGATGGCCCGGTTGAGCGCCACGACCGCGTCGGGACGGTAGACGAGGAGCTGGTCGTAGAGGGTCACGATCTGGTGCCAGTCCGTCCTCGCCGCACTCGGGGCGTCGGCGTGGACGGCGGCGATGGCGGCCTGGATCTGGAACGGTCCGGGTCGGTTGCGGCGCAGGCAGCCGCGCACCAGCGCGTGTCCCTCATCGATCAGGGAGCGGTCCCAGAGGTCGCGGTCCTGATCGGCGAGGCGCACCAGCGACCCGTCACTCGCCGTGCGCGCCGGCCGGCGGGCGTCGGTGAGCACCATCAGCGCGAGCAGACCGACCGCCTCGGGTTCGTCCGGCATCAGGTCGACGAGCACGCGGCCGAGCCGGATCGCCTCCTGCGACAGGTCCGTGCGCACGAGGTCATCACCCGACGTGGCGGTGTGGCCCTCGGTGAACACGAGCGCGATCGTCGTGAGCACCGCCTGCAGCCGGTCGGGCAGCTCCGCCGCGGGTGGGATGCGGTAGGCGGCACGGTTGTCGTGCAGCTTGCGCTTGGCCCGCACGATCCGCTGCGCGATCGTCGGCTCGCTGACGAGGAACGCCCGGGCGATCTCCGGCGTCTCCAGGCCGCCGAGCAGCCGCAGCGTGAGCGCCACTTGGGCATCGGGTGACAGCGCGGGGTGACAGCACAGGAACATCAGCCGGAGCTGGTCGTCGGCCACGACGTCGACGAAGTCGTCGAGGTCGTCCGATCGCTCCGGGTTCGTGCCGCTGTCGTCCATGGAGTGGTCGTCGATTCCGGCGTCCTGCTCGTCGGGGCGGTACAGACGGTGGGCGGCGACGTAGCGGTCGGTGCGGGTCGCCTCGCGACGCAGCCGGTCGATCGCCCGGTTGCGGGCGGTGGTCGTCACCCACCCGCCCGGGTTGGGCGGGATGCCGGTGACGGGCCACCGCTGCGCGGCGATGGCGAACGCCTCGGCCACCGCATCCTCGGCGAGGTCGATGTCGCCGAAGATGCGGATGAGCGTGGCGGTGCAACGCCCGACCTCACGCCGGTAGATCCCGGCCAGCTCGTCGACGTCCCCCTCGTTCCTGGCCACCTCGTTCCCGCCCGGTGCGTCATCCGCCCTGGAACGGTCGGACCTCGACCGGGCCCTCACAGGCCGTGGCGGCCTTGGCGGCCAGGTCGAGGGCGGCGTCGAGATCGGTGGCCTCGATCACCCAGAAGCCGCCCATCTGCTCCTTGCTCTCGGCGTACGGCCCGTCGGTCATCGACACGCTGCCGGCGGCGGCGCGGATCACGGTCGCCGACGTGGTCGGCAGCAGACCGCCGCCGAACACCCAGGCCCCGGACGCCTGGAGCTCGTCGTTGAACGCGCCGACCTGGGCGAACATGCGCTGGGTGTCGGCGTCGCTGATGTCGTTCGCGTCGTACACGTCGTCGTGCCACACGGACAGCAGGTACTGGGTCATGATCGGTCTCCTCACGGTGGTGGTCGTGTCGGCGGGTGCCGACACCATTACCACGAACGAGGTCGGCAGGATCGACAACGATCCCGAAAGAAATCCGCGAACGCGTCAGTTCGTGAGGTGGGCCGCCAGCGCGTCGGCGTCGCGGGTGCGCAACGCGGCGTTGACCCGTTGGCGCTCGAGGATCTGTTCGAGCGTCTTGGCGGCCTGTGCGATCGGGTGGGAGGCGAAGAACGTCTGCACGTCGTCGACCGCCTCGGGCGTGTTGAGCAGCCGGACCCCCGACGCCATGCGCACGATGGTGTTGGTCGGGAAACGCTCGTTCGCCTCGTCCCAGTGATCGCGGACGAAGGCCCACGCCGCCGCACCGTGGTGACGGTTGCCGATCGCCTGGGCGAGCACGAACGGTGCGTTCTGGGTCTTCACGGCGTCGCTCATGGCGAACTCGCACGTGCGCAGCAGCAGCGCCTCGTCGTCGAACTCGGTCAGCGCGTACAGGTTGCGGAGTTGCTCCTGCGGGGTCGCCCCGTTGCCGAAGCGTTCGAGCATCTGTTCGTAGGTGTCGGCGCCGCCGGTCGAGGCGATCACCGACGTCGCTGCCGCGGTCAGTTCCGGGTCGACGGTGGTCGCATCGCGGCTCGCCGCGTCGTACCACTCGCGACAGCGCGCCTGCGTGCCGACGTCGTTGCCGAGCACGCCGGCCGCCCCGACGAGCAGGCCGCGCAGCTTGCTCGTGAGGTCGCTGTCGGCGTCGGTCGGTTCTCCCAATCGCTCGAGGGCAGGGACCACGAGCGAGCGCACGCGGGCCTGGAACCCTTCGGTCGCGTCCTCGCCGACGATGCGGCCGAGCCCGCGCAGGGCGATCACCACCGCCTGCCAGACGGGATGATCGGGCTCGTCGCGGAATCCCTCGAGGAACTCGAGCAACTCGACCGCCGACAGTCGTCCGGCGAGCGTCGACGACCACGCATCGTCGACGAGGTTGTACCGCTCGAGCGTCGTCATCGACGCCAGCACGTCGGGGGTGAGCCGGCCGCGCAGCTCCTCGGCGTAGTCGACGCGGAAGAAGCCGTGACCACCGGCGTTGACGATGACCGGCCCGTCGGGATCGGCGAGCGGGACGGGAGTGGCCAGCTCGGCGTCGTCGAGCAGTACCGACGTGGTCACGCCGCCGTTGCTGACGTGCACCGGGATCGCCCAGACGGACCGGTCGAGCGTCTCGCCGCCGTCCTCGCCGGGTGCGGCGAAACGGAACCGCTGCTGGGAGAGCGACAGCGCCGTCGAGCCGTCATCGGTGGTGACCAGCGCGGCGCTGACCATCGGATACCCCGGCTGCCAGATCCACGAGTCCATGATCCGCCGCACCGGCTCGCCCGAGGTCGCCTCGATCGCGTCCCACAGGTCGTTCGTCTCGGTGTTGGCGTAGGAATGCGTGCGGAGGTAGTGGCTCACCCCGGCGCGGAAGCGGTCGACGCCGAGGTACTGCTCGAGCATCCGCAGCAGGGCACCGCCCTTCTGGTACGTCAGGACGTCGAACATGCCTTCGCAGTCGGCGGGCGACCGCACCTCGAACTCGACCGGGCGCGTGCTGGCGAGCGAATCGGTCTCGAAGGCGATCGTGCGCTCGAGGCCGAAGCTCGTCCAGCGGTCCCAGTCGGGGCGGTAGGCGTCGCAGGCCGCGATCTCCATGAACGTGGCGAACGCCTCGTTCAACCAGATGCCGTTCCACCAGCGCATCGTCACGAGATCGCCGAACCACATGTGCGCCAGTTCGTGCGAGACGACGTCGGCGACGGCCTCGCGCTCGTTCTGGGTGCTGGTGGCGGGATCGAGCAGCAGCAGGTTCTCACGGAACGTGATGCAGCCGAGGTTCTCCATCGCACCGGCGGCGAAGTCGGGCAACGCGACGAGGTCGACCTTGTCGCTCGGGTACTTGATGCCGTAGTACTCCTCGTACCAGCGCAGGCTGAACGCGCCCACGTCGAGCCCGAACTCGGTGAGGTGGCCCTTGCCGGGCACGTGCACGATCCGCAGCGGGATGCCGTTGACGTCGATCGACTCGGTGGTCTCGAGACGGCCGACGACGAACGCCACGAGATACGAGCTCATCACCATCGTGTCGGCGAAGCGGATGACGGTCCGGCCGTCGACGTCGCGCCGGTCGGTCTCGGGGCCGTTGGAGATCGCGGTGAGACCGGCCTCGACCTCGAGCGTCACGCCGAAGACGGCCTTGAACTCGGGCTCGTCCCAGCACGGAAAGGCGCGCCGGCAGTCGGTCGCCTGCATCTGGGTCGTGGCGATCACCTGCTCCACACCGTCCTCGTCGACGTAGGTGCTGCGGTAGAAGCCGCGCAACTTGTCGTTGAGGATGCCGGCGAACTCGATGGCGAGCGTGCTGGTCCCGGCGGCGATCGGTGCCGCCGGCGTGACGACCAGACGATCGCTCGTCTCGTCGAGCGACCACGCCGCATCCGCACCGTCGACGGTGCAACCGGCGATCGTCAGTTCGGCGGCGTTGAGCACCAGCCAGGGCGTCTCGTGCTCGACGTCGAGCTGGATGGTGACTTTGCCGACGAAGCTGGCGTCGGGCAGGGATGGCGCGAGGCGCAGGTCGTAGCGGGTGGGGCGGGCGACCGTGGGCAGACGGAACGGATCGAGCGAGTCGAGGTCGGGGAGCGCAGCCGTGTCAGACATGGCGTGAGGGTACCGGCGCTAGCGTGTCGGCCCGTGCCCGAGATGACGCCTGCGATCATGCCCGCGATCATGAACGGCAGGGTCCCGGGGCGGTTCGATGTCACCGGGATCGGCAATGCGCTCGTCGACGTGATCGCGCCGTCGACGGAGGCCTTCCTCGTCGAGCACGGGCTCGTGAAGGGGTCGATGACCCTCGTCGAGATCGATCGGGCGGCCGAGCTCTACGCCGCGCTCGGCACAGCCGTGGAGATGAGCGGCGGTTCGGCGGCCAACACGGTGTGCGGTCTCGCCAGCTTCGGTGGGCGGGCGGCCTACATCGGCAAGGTCGACACCGACGAGCTCGGCAAGGTGTTCGGCCACGACATGCGGGCGGTCGGCGTCACGTTCCGCGGTGGCGGCATCGAACACGGCACCCCGACCGGCCGCTGCGTCATCGTCGTCACCCCCGACGCCGAACGCACGATGAACACCTGTCTCGGCGTGTCGAGCCTGCTCAACGTCGACGACCTCGACGAGGCCGTCATCGCCGACGCCACCGTGCTGTACATGGAGGGCTACCTGTACGACCGGCCGGACGCCAAGAAGGCGTTCCGTCGGGCCGCGGAGGTCGCGCACTCCCATGAGCGGATCGTGTCGCTGACGTTGTCCGACTCGTTCTGCGTCGAGCGCCATCGCGACGACTTCCGCTCGCTCGTGCGCGACGACGTCGACCTGCTGTTCGGCAATCACGACGAACTGATCGCCCTCTACCAGACCTCCACGTTCGACGAGTCGATCGCCGCGGTCCGTGCCGAGTGTGACCTCGCCGCCATCACCACCGGTGCCGACGGCTGCGTGATCGTCACCGAGTCCGACGTGATCCACGTGCCGGCCGAGCCGGTGGCGTCGGTGATCGACACCACGGGGGCCGGCGACCTGTTCGCCGCCGGGTTCCTGCACGGCCTGACGACCGGGCGCGATCTCTACACCTGCGGCCGTCTCGGCTCGATCGCCGCGGCCGAAGTGATCAGCCACGTCGGTCCCCGGCCGTTGGTGGAGTTGCGTACGCTCGTCCGCGATGGCTGACGACCACCGCGATCCGACCGACGCGATCCTCGACACCGCCCACCGCTGGCTGGCGGTCGAGCCTGATCCCGACATCGCCGTGGAGCTTGCCGACCTGATCGAACGGGCCGCGGCCGAACCCGACGGGCCACCCGCGGATGGAACGGCCGCCGCCGACCTCGCCGCCCGGTTCGCCGGGCGCCTGCAGTTCGGCACCGCCGGCCTGCGTGCCGCCGTCGGTGCCGGGTCCATGCGGATGAACCGGCTGGTGGTCCGTCAGGCGGCGGCGGGCCTCGGGGAGTGGCTGCTCGACGGCGAGGAGACCGGGGCGATCCCGGACGCGACGCGGCGCGGTGTGGTGATCGCCTACGACGCCCGGCGCAAGAGCGATCTGTTCGCCTTCGACACGGCACGGGTGCTCGCTGCGATGGGCATCCGTTCGATGCTCCATCCCGGTGTCCAGCCGACGCCGGTCCTGTCGTGGTCGATCACCGGCATCGACGCGGCGGCCGGGGTCGTCGTCACGGCCTCGCACAACCCGCCGGCCGACAACGGCTACAAGGTGTTCCTCGCCACCGGCTCGCAGATCGTCGACCCGGTGGATCGCCAGATCTCCGAATGCATCGATCGGTTCGATCCGTTGGCGATCGTCCTCGCCGCCGAGGACGATCCGCACATCACCTATCTCGACACGTCGTGGGTCGACGCCTACGTCGACGCCATCCCCGCGGTGCGTCTGCGGCCGGAGGTGCTCGGCGGCGTCGTCGCCTACACGGCACTGCACGGCGTGGGCGGTGCGGTGCTCGAGCGGGCCTTCGACGCCGCGGGCTTCGACCCGCCCGTCGTCGTCGCCGAGCAGCACCGGCCGGACGGCACGTTCCCCACGGTGTCGTTCCCGAACCCCGAGGAACCCGGCGCGATGGACCTGCTGCTCGACGTGGCCCGCCGCTGCGGCGCCCATGTCGCGCTGGCCAACGATCCCGACGCCGATCGGCTCGGGGCGGCCATCCCGCAGCCCGACGGGTCGTGGCGGCGGCTGACCGGCGACGAGATCGGATGGCTGTTCGCCGATCACATCCTGTCCAACACGACCGGCGACGACCGGCTGGTGATCACGACGATCGTCTCGTCGTCGCTCCTCGCCCGCATGGCCGAGGCCGCCGGCGTGCACTGCGAGGAGACGTTCACGGGGTTCAAGTGGATCGGCAAGATCGTCACCGAACGGCCGGGCCTGCGGTTCGTGTTCGGCTACGAGCAGGCGCTCGGCTACCTCGTGACGCACCGTCCGCTCGACAAGGACGGCATCAGTGCGGCGGTGTTGATGGCGGAGATCAGCGGGCTGGCGCTCGCCGAGGGCGTGACGCTGCAGGACCGGCTCGACGCGATCGCCGAGCGCTTCGGCCGGTACGTCACCGCCGAACTGTCGGTCCGGCTCGATCCCGCCATCGGTGCGGAGTGGGTGCGGGCGATCGAGGCGGACCCGCCCGCCGAGGTGGGGGGCCGGCCGGTCGTGTCGGTGTCGTCGTACCCCGAGGCGGGCCTCGTCCGCCTCGTGCTGGAGGGCGGCTTCCGCCTGCAGATCCGCCCGAGCGGCACCGAACCGAAGGTCAAGCTGTACGGCGAGGCCGTCGACGTCGAGCAAGCCGTGCTCGCCGACCTCCTCGCCGCCCTCGCCGCCTCCGCCCCGACCTGACCCTGCCTTTTCGGACCGGGTCCGAGAACGGCAGGGTGTCAGAGGTCGAGGGCGAGTGCGGTGATCACGTCGAGTTGGGAGCCGACCTCGGGGCCGGCCATCGGCCGGTGGGCGCGCACGGTCTGCAGCGCCGTCTCCACGTCGACGCCGAGCAGCACCAGGATGGCCACGGCGGTCGTGCCGGCGCGGCCGATGCCGGCGGCGCAGTGGACGACGAGCACCTCGCCGTCGCGCAGGCGCCGGGCCAGATCGTCGAGGAACGGGCGGTAGACGTCGAGATCGGGCGCGCTCAGATCGTGGATCGGGAACCAGATCGCACCAGGTCGTGCATCGGTGCCCACTCGATCGAGCCCCACCGATGCACGGCCTTCGAGCCACGTCACGTATCGCGGGTACCGGTCCGCCAGTTCGTCGCGACGCGTCAGGCACACGACGGTCGTCGCACCGGTGCGCTCGACGACGGCGTCGACGTCGTCGGCGATGTGGTGCTTGCCGCAGAGCCACAGCGCGCCGGGCACGCCGTCGGGAAGCGGGATCCGGTCGATCCCGCCGTCACGTGAACGCATACGGGCCCTTTCAACCTCGGCGCGGTCAGCTCGACGGGATCGGCGCGGCCGGCGTGCCGAACTGGCGGTCGCCGGCGTCGCCGAGGCCCGGGACGATGAAGGCGTGCTCGTTGAGATGATCGTCGATCGCCGCGGTGAACAGGTCGATCGACAGCCCCGCGGCCTCGAGCGCTCGGATGCCCTCGGGCGCGGCGAGCGCGCACACGACGGTGATCGGCTCGGGCGCCCCACGCTCGCGCAGCAACTCGATCGCCGCGATCAACGACCCGCCCGTGGCCAGCATCGGATCGATGACGATCACCGGCCGACCGGCGAGCGACTCGGGCAGCTTGTTGACGTACGGCTCGGGCTGGTGCGTGTCCTCGTTGCGGGCCATGCCGATGAAGCCGATGTCGGCGTTCGGCAACAGCTCCTGGGCGGCACCGACGAAGCCGAGCCCGGCGCGCAGGATCGGCACCACGACCGGCTGGCTGGCGATGCGGCGTGCCGGCGCCGTGGTCAGCGGCGTCTCGACGGTGCCGTCGACGGTCGGCAGCGTCCGGGTCGCCTCGGCGAGCAGCAGCGTGCCGATGCGCTCGAGGTTCTGGCGGAACAACGCGTTCGGCGTGTCGCGATCCCGGATGCGCGTGAGCGCGTCGGCGACCACCGGGTGGTCGACGAGGGTGGTCGTGATCGCCATGTCAGCTGTCTCCCAGTGAGTCTCGGGCCCGGAGCATCGCGTAGCGCGGCTTGATCACACCGTTGATCAAGCGGAGACGTTCCGGGAACGGCGCGAACGCCGACTTCATCGCGTTCACGGTGAGCCACTCGAAGTCGTCGATGCCCCAGCCGAACGCCTCGGCGAGCTGCACCATCTCCTTGGTCATCGAGGTGTCGCTCATCAGCCGGTTGTCGGTGTTCAGCGTCACCCGGAACCGCAGCCGGCGCAACATGCCGATCGGATGGTCGGCGATGGTCGGCACGACACCGGTGTTGACGTTCGACGTGGGGCACAGCTCGAGCGGGATCCGCCGGTCGCGCACGTAGGTGGCCAGCCGGCCGAGCTTCTCGCTGCCGAAGCCGTGACCCGGGTCGATGTCGTCGACGATGCGCACACCGTGGCCGAGCCGCTCGGCGCCGCAGAACTGCAGCGCCTCCCAGATCGACGGCAGCCCGAACGCCTCGCCGGCGTGGATCGTGGAGTGGAAGTTCTCACGGTTGACGTACTGGAACGCGTCGAGGTGGCGGGTGGGCGGGAAGCCGGCCTCGGCACCGGCGATGTCGAACCCGACCACGCCGGCGTCGCGGAACCGCACGGCGAGCTCGGCGATCTCGTAGCTGCGTGCGGCCGTGCGCATGGCCGAGACGATGGCGTAGATCGTGAGGTCGGTGCCGGCGGACCCCCGCCGGTATCCGTCGAGGACCGCCTCCATCACCTCGTCGAGCGTCAGGCCCTTCTCGGTGCTCAACTCGGGGGCGAAGCGGACCTCGGCGTAGACGACGCCGTCGGCGGCGAGGTCCTGCGCACATTCGAAGGCGACGCGTTCGATGGCGTCGCGGTCCTGCATCACGCCGACGGTGTGGGCGAACGTCTCGAGGTAGAGCACCAGGTCGTTGCGCTTGGCGCCCCGGTTGAACCAGGTGGCGAGGTCGTCGACGTCGGTCGTCGGCAGGTCGGCGTAGCCGTACTCGCTCGCCAGTTCGATCACCGTCTGCGGCCGCACCCCGCCGTCGAGGTGATCGTGGAGGAGCGCCTTGGGCGCGCCGGGGAGCAGGTCGACGACGGCCATCAGGCGGCGCTCCCGAGGGCCCGCAGCGGCATGTCCGCCGGCCGTTGCAGCCAGTTCCAGTCGGGGTACTCGGCGGTCCCCGAGATGCAGTGGAGCGAGTAGGCGTGGCGGCTCGTGGGCGGAGGTGTTGACGGCGCTCCAGTGCGGGAGGCGACCGTGCAGCACGACCATCGTGCCGGCGGGCACCTCGAGGGGCACGAGCGTGTCGCCCGCCGGCGGCGGTGCGGGCAGCGGCGTGTCGTCGAGCGGCTCGAACACGGTGCCGTCGTCGGTGGCGTTGCGCTTGAACACCTGGCGCAGCGGACCGAGGTGGCCGCCGGGCGCGGCCCACAGGCAACCGTTGTCGAGCGTGGCGTCCTCGATCGCGAACCAGAACCCGGTGACGGTCATCGGATCGGTGTACAGGAACGTGGCGTCCTGGTGGCAGCCCACCTCGCCGCCGATGTGCGGTTGCTTGAAGATGTACATCGATTGCAGCGCCAGTGCGTCGACGAGGCCGAGATCGGCGGCGACCTCGGCGAGCCGGGGCTGATAGGCGAACCGCTCGAACTCGTCGTCGAGATCGTGTTGGGCGTGGCCGATCTTGTTGATGCTCAGCTCCTTCGGCTGGGTCAGCTCGCCGTCCGGGCCGAAGGCATCCTCCTCGAAGAAGCACCACACGGTCGACCCGCTGTCGAGGAACTCGCGGTTCGACGTGCGCTCCTGTTCGTTGGTGGTGAACACGGTGCGCACCTCGCTCGGTTGCCAGGCGTCGACGATGTCGACGGCCCGTTGCCGCAGTCGTCCGCGGTCCGCGGGGGCGACGAAATCCGGGACGACGAGGAAACCGTCGCGACGGTAGGCGGCCACCTGATCCCGATCGAGCACGCCCGGATCGTACCGTTCGGGCACGTGGCTAGCCTCCGGGACGTGGATCTCACCGTGCTCGGCTCGACCGTCCGCCACCCGATCGACCATGTCGAGGTCTTCCCGGCCCCGGCCAACGTCACCTCGGTCCGGTTCACCAACGACGAGGTCACGTCGATGTGTCCGGTGACCGAGCAGCCGGATCTGTCGAACGTCGTGATCGAGTACGTGCCGGGCGAATGGTGCGTCGAGTCGAAGAGTCTGAAGCTCTACCTGTGGGGATTCCGCGATCGCGCGGTGTTCGCCGAGGCCCTGGCCGCCGAGATCGCCGGCGAGATCATGACGACGGCGCAGCCCGAACGCGTCACGGTCACGCTCACACAACGCCCGCGAGGCGGCATCGAAGTGCAAGCCGTCGCCGAACTGACCCGCTGACCCGGCGACCTCATTGCATTCCGTCCTGGTGGGTCATTGCATTCCCTTGAACCACGGAATGCCTTCCTCGGCGGGCGGTCGCAGACGTTGCGCCCCGACCGACACGGCGATCAGGGTGACGACGTACGGCGTGATGAACACGAGTTGGTTGTTGGGCTGCGACGCGGCGAAGAACGCCCAGAACGTGATGGCCGTGAACACCGCGATGAAGCCCATCGACCGCCAGTTCTTGCCGAACGCCATCCACACCGCGAGGACGGCGAGCGAGATCGCCGCGGCGAGGATCAGCGCCGACACCAGGTCGGCGGGATTGGTGCGCAGGGTGATCCCCTGGGCATAGCCGAAGAGGCCTGCGCCGAGGGCCGTCCCGCCCGGCATCCAGTTGCCGAAGATCATCGTCGCGAGGCCGAGGAACCCGCGCCCAGCCACCTGGCCCTCCTGATACCGGTTGGAGAACAGCACGAGCACCGCTCCGCCCATGCCGGCCAGCGCACCCGACAGGCCCATGCCGAGGTGCCGCATCCGGTGGACCGACACGCCGAGCGAGTCGGCGGCCGCCGGGCGTTCGCCGGCGGCTCGCAACCGGAGGCCGATCGGGGTCCGCCACAGGAGGTAGCCCACGCCGAAGAACACGACGATGGTGAGCACGACGTCCCACGTCACGGCTGTGGTCATGCCCTTCAGGACGCCGGCGAGGTCGGCGACCAGGAACCAGCCGTGGTCCTCGATCCAGCCGAGGATGTCGGGGGACTTCCAGCCGAAGAGATCGCCACCCGACAGGAACGGCACGGTGAACGCACCGATGCTCCCGGAATTGCCCGGTGACGTCGTGATCGCCCCGCCCTGGGTGTCGACGAACAGCTCACCGGCCATGAACCGCGCCGCTCCTGGCGCGATCAGGTTGATCGCCACGCCGGCGACGATGTGGTTCACGCCGAAGGTGGTGGTGGCGAGGCTCATCACGAGCCCGCCGATCATGCCGCCGATGATCCCGCCGAGCAGTGCGGCCCACGGCCCGTACTCCCAGCCCCACCATCCGGCGAAGATCGTGCCGAGGACCATCATGCCGTCGAGGCCGATGTTGATCGTGCCGCTGCGCTCGGCGACCAGGCCGGACAAGCCTGCCAGGCCGATCGGTGCGGCCGTGCGTAGCGCCACGCCGAACGTGCCGCTCGAGGTGAGGTCGGCCGTGTCCGACAGGATCCGCGTCGTCGAGAGGATGGCGAACGCGCCGAGCACAGCGGCGAGCGGCAACCAGCGCGACGAGCGCCAACTCGACGCCGTCGTTCTCGGTGCCATCGACGGAGCCGATGAGTCGGCGACGATGGTCATGCCGGTGCTCCAGCGATCGGATTCGCGTGCGGTGGTGGCGGCGGGGATTCGTCGTCGAGTCTGAGCCGGCCCGTGGCCGCCGCGGCGGCCCTGGCGGCGGCCGCCGCGTTGCGCCGGTTGATCACTTCATAGGCGATCACGGCGGTGAGCAGGAACGCTCCCTGGAGGATCTTGCCGATCTCCGGGGGAATCCCGATCGGCGCGAGTCGCTGCGTCGCCCGTTCGATCGTCGCCCACACGATGGCGGCGGCGGCGATGCCGATCGGACTGTTCCGACCGAGCAGGGCGAGGCCCAGCCCGGTGAAGCCGATGGTCGTCGGGAACGCGTCGCCGTACTTCAGGAAGTTCGGGTCGGCGATGAGGTACGGCAGTCCGATCATGCCGGCGATCGCTCCGGACATGAACAGCGTGATCAACACCATCCGCTTCGGGCTGACGCCGGCGGAACGGGCAGCCTCGGGGCTCAGACCCGACAGGCGCAGTTCGTACCCGAACCGGCTCCGGTTGAGCAGGATGTGGTAGCCGACCCCGAGCAGGATGGCGAACGGCAGGAAGCCGAACAGGGTCACGCCGGGAGCAAAATTGAACCCCGTGAGCTCGATCAGTCGGTTGAGCGACGGGAGCCGGGCGGAGGCGGGCATCACCTTGGTGTTCTTCACCAGCCCGCCGGTGCTCTCGTCGGCGAGGACCTCGCTCAGGAGGAACGCCACGAGCCCGATGGCGATGTAGTTCAGCATGATCGTGGCGATGACCACGTTGACGTTGCGGGTGACGTTCAGGATCGCCGCGAACAGTGCCCAGGTGCCGCCGACGGTGATGGCGACGAGGAAGACGAAGGCAACGTGGATCGGTGGTGGGAGCGACACCTCTGCGCCGGCCCAACCGGCGATCAACGTGGCGAGCAGGTACTGGCCGTTCGAGCCGATGTTGAACAGGTTCATCTTGAACCCGATCGCCACCGCGACACCGGCGATGTAATACGGAACCGCCCGGTTGATGATCAGCACCACCGACTCGGTCGAGTCGATCGTCTGCCACATCTCCTTGAACGCGTCGATAGGGCTGTTGCCGGAGATCAGCAGCGCGATCGAGGAGATGATGATCGCCGCCGCGGTCGCCGCCAACGGAGCGAGCGAGGCCCGCCAGATCCGCTCGAACATCAGCGAAGGCCCTTCATCAGGAGGCCTCCGTGCGCGCTCCGGTCATGTACGACCCGAGATCGGCCGGCGTGACCGTCGCCGGATCGAGGTCGGCGACGACATGGCCCCGGAGCATGACGAGGAGGCGGTCCGACAGCCCGATCAGCTCTTCGAGATCGGCGGACACGAGCAGCGTGCCCAGCCCGTTGCTGCGGGCATTGCGGAGGATGTCCCAGATCATCGCCTGGGCGCCGACGTCGATCCCGCGGGTGGGATGCGAGGCGATGAGCATGGACGGTTCGGCCGTGATCTCGCGCCCGACGATCAGCTTCTGCTGGTTGCCTCCCGACAGCGTGAAGATCGGCACGTCAGGACCCGGCGTGCGAACGTCGAAGCTGTCGATGATCTGCTCGGTCCGGCGCCGGGCGCCGGCCCGGTCGATCCAGAGGCCCTTGCCGTACGGTTTGACCCGCTGGTGCCCGAGCGCGGCGTTCTCCCACAGGCTGAAGGCGAGCACGAGGCCGTCGTTCTGCCGGTCCTCGGCGATGTAGCCGATGCCGGCGGCCCGGCGCTCCTGGGTGGACAGTCTGGTGACGTCGTCGCCGTTGAGGGTGATCGCGCCCGTCGAGTTCTCGAGGCCGATCAGTGCCCGCACGAGTTCGCTCTGGCCGTTGCCCTCCACGCCGGCGATGCCGACGATCTCGCCGCGGTGGATGGTGAACGACACGTGATCGACCAGGAGCCGTTCATGCTGTTCCTCGTCGTGCACGACGAGATCGTCGACGTCGAGGACGGGGATGTCCGTGACCGATTTCGCCCGGGTTTCCGGGGTCGGCAACTCGGAGCCGACCATCATCTCCGCCAGGTCCCGCGACGTGACCGTCGTCGGGTCGTCGATCTCACCGACCGTCTTGCCCTGCCGGATCACGGTGATGGCGTCGGCGTGTTTCAGGACCTCGTCGAGCTTGTGGGAGATGAAGATGACGGTGGTGCCGGCAGTGGTGAGTTCGCGCAACGAGCGGAAGAGTTCGTCGACCTCCTGGGGTACGAGGACGGCGGTCGGTTCGTCGAGGATCAGGATGTGCAGCGCCGCGGTACAGGACCTTGAGGATCTCCACCCGCTGCTTGTCGCCGACGCCGAGGTCGCTCACCATCGCGTCAGGGTCGACCTCGAGGCCGTAGTGCTCACCGAGTTCCGGCAGCCGCGCCTTCGCCTTCGCCGGCTTGAGCGAGAACACGCTCCCGGGTTCCTGGCCGAGCACGATGTTCTCCCACACGGTGAAGTTCTCGGCGAGCATGAAGTGCTGGAACACCATGCCGATCCCGGCGGCGATCGCATCGCGCGGGGTGTGGAAATCGACGGTCTCGCCGTTGACGATGATCGTTCCCTCGTCGGGCCGGTGCGAGCCGTAGAGCGTCTTCATCAATGTCGACTTGCCCGCCCCGTTCTCGCCGACGATCGCGTGCACCGAACCAGGTCGCACGGTCAGGTCGACCCCGTCGTTGGCCACGACGCCGGGGAACCGCTTGACGATGTCCCGCAACTCGATGGCCGGCGCCATGGTCGCGACGTTCGACAGATCCCGCTCGCGGAGTTCATCGAGTGATGTTTAGCCGATCGCGGCACTGACGCGCCGAAGCCCGCCCGGCATGCGCCGGACGGGCTTCGTTCTACCTTGCTCGCTCAGCGATCAGGTCACCGGCGAGCTGCCGGTGACGTGTCGGCGAGGAACGTCAGGGCTTCGTCGGGACGACGATCTTCTTGTCGATGATCTGCTGCTTGAACGTGTCGAGCTGATCGGTGATTTCATCGATGAATCCACCCGTCGTGGAGTAGCCGACGCCGTCGACCGACAGGTCGAACACTTGCGTGCCGGCGGCGAACTCGTCCTTGCAGAACGCATCGATGGTGTTGTACGTGGCGACGTCGACCCGCTTGAGCATCGACGTGAGGATGTACGGCTGCAGTTCGGCCGGCACCAGGTTGTACTGGTCGGAGTGGACGCCGATGCCCCACACTTCGCCAGGAGCTCCGGCTTCAGCGGCGGCCTGGAAGGCACCGAGGCCGGAACCGCCAGCGGCGGAGTAGACCACGTCAGCGCCGCCC
>CAVOGB010000013.1:0-368809 GCA_963695145.1 Ilumatobacteraceae bacterium
GCCGAAATTCCCGAAGCCCGTCGAAGGTAGTTGGACCGAGCACTATCCCGGTCTCGGCACGGCTCCGGTGCCGTATGAGGATTCGTATGATCCTGGGTATTGGCAGCAGGAGATCGACACGATCTTCACGAAGGAGTGGTTGAACGTGGGGCGTGTCGAGCAGCTCCCGCGGGTGGGGAGCTATTTCACCAAGGAGTTCGCTTGGGCGAAGCGCAGCATCATCATCGTCAAGGATCGTGATGGCACGGTGCGCGCGTTCCACAACGTGTGCCGGCATCGGGGCAACAAGTTGGTGTGGGATGACTATCCGCAGGAGGAGACGTCGGGGACGTGTCGCCAGTTCACGTGCAAGTACCACGCTTGGCGGTATGACCTGGACGGCAGTTTGAACTTTGTGCAGCAGGAGTCGGAGTTCTTCGATCTCGACAAGGAGAACCTGGGTCTGGTGCCGGTGGCGTGTGATGTGTGGGAGGGGTTCATCTTCGTCAATCTCGATGATGAGCCGGCCCAGACGTTGACGGAGGCGTTGCATCCGTTCAGTGAGGGTCTGGCTGGTTACCCGTTCGGTGAGATGACCCAGGTGTACCGGGCGAAGTCGGAGGTGAAGGCGAACTGGAAGTTGTTCATCGATGCCTTCATCGAGTTCTACCACGCCCCGATTTTGCACATGAAGCAAGCCACCGCGGAGGAGGCTCAGAAGCTGGCCGGGTACGGGTTCGAGGCGTTGCATTACGACATCTTCAGCCCGCATTCGGTGGTGTCGTCGTGGGGTGGGATGGCTCCGCCGAAGGATCCGAGCATCGTCAAGCCGTCGGAGAACGCGATGCGCAGCGGCCTGTTCGGGCCGTGGGACAAGCCGGAGGTGATCAACAACAACGAGAACCTGCCGCCGCTGGTCAACCCGGCCCGCCACAAGGCGTGGGGTACCGACACGTTCATGGTGTGGCCGAACATGATGATCCTCATCTGGGAGCCGGGTTGGTACCTCACGTACCATTACTGGCCCACCGGTCCGAGCGAGCACCTGTTCGAGACGGCGTTGTATTTCGTGCCACCGAAGAACGCCGGTGACCGCATCGCTCAGGAGATGGCGTTCTCGACGTTCAAGGAGTACGCCTTCCAGGACGCCAACACCCTCGAGGCCACCCAGTCGATGATCGAGACCGGCGTCGTCAAGACGTTCGTGCTCAACGACCAAGAAGTGCTGTGCCGCCACCACCACGCCGCGGTGCGCGCCCAGGTCGAAGCGGGCGGCCGTCCGGCCAGCTATCCGTGGATGCCGGCCGCCACGCCCGAACCGGCCGACGCCTGAAACGCAGGAGAACCGATGACCGACACCCATGACCGACACCATCACACCTGTCTTCGTCGCTACAACGCCGGCACCGAAGGAACTGCCCGCCCAGTTCGCCGACCTCGCACCGTTCACCGACTGGATCTTCGACACGTGGCGCCCGCGTTACGAGAAGCGGCTGGCGTCGACGATGGACGAGATGCAAACGTTCTACGACGCGATCCTGCCGCGGATGACCGACATCATCGACTACGCCAACGGGTTCGACCTCGACGACCTGCCCGACGACGTCCGCAACCTGCTGCTGTTGACGTTCGCCTTCTGCGAAGCGTCGTTCCCGGTCGAAGCCTGGCGCCAACCACGCGTCCCCGACAGTGGCGCCGCCGACATCACCATGGTCAGCGAACCACCCCTCTGAACCGACAGGGTGCATCGTCGCCTCCCCGACGTTCTTCGCGAGCTGGGTGGAATCGGCTCGGATGCGCTCTTCGGCCACCAGACCGGACCCACCGCGGCAGCAACGCGCCTGCCGGCCGCACCCGATCGAGCAGCAAGGTGGAGCCGGAGGTGTTCGTTCCGCGTGACATGATCGCCGGGTGAACTGCGGGTCGCCAGCGCCCAACGACCGTGCCCGCTGTGATGGCGCGGTTGCTCGGCCAACCGAGCGCGTCGGGCGCGACGACGTGCAGCCGAGAACATGACGGGCCGAGCCGACGTCGGGGTGCCCGTGGATTCGGCCCCTGCGAACTGGTTCTTGTCGCCCGACGAGCGGGGCAATCCGGCGACCGAGATCGATCGTCGTCGCGGCGGCGAGGTCGCGTACACCGACGGCAACCACGTCCGGGTACTGATCCACGGGGCAGATTATTTCGCGCGGTTGCTGGCTGCCCTGGACGGGTTACGGCCGGGCGGGTCGATTCTCTTCACGGACTGGCGGGGGGATCCGGACGAACGGCTCGCTGGACCGGGGACGGAGATTGCACGGGTCCTCGCCAGGTTGGCCGCCGCTGGCGTCATGGTCCGAGGTCTCGTCTGGCGCTCCCACGCCGATCAGGCGCATTTCAGTGAGCAGGAGAACCTCCACCTCGTCGACACGGTGAACGAAGCCGGCGGTGAGGTCTTGCTCGACGAGCGGGTGCGACGCGACGGAAGCCACCACCAGAAATTGTTCGTCGCCCGCCACCCGGATGCGCCGGATGACGATGTCGCCTTCGTCGGCGGGATCGACCTGTGTCACGGCCGGCGCGACGACGAGAACCACGATGGTGACCCACAGGCGATCGACCTCGATCCCCGCTATGGACCGCGCCCGCCTTGGCATGACATCCAGTTGGAGGTACGTGGCCCGGCTGTCGCCGATCTGGCGTGGACGTTCCGGGAGCGATGGGAAGACCCGACCCCGCTCGACCATCGCAACCCCTGGCGTGCCGCGATCAGGCGTCTGTCGGGTGAACCGCGTCGGCCCGACCCGTTGCCGCCGATGCCTCGTGACCCGTCCCCCATCGGGGACCACGCCGTGCAGGTGTTGCGCACGTATCCGGCCAAACGCCCGGCCCACCCGTTCGCCCCTGACGGTGAACGCAGCATCGCCCGCGCCTATCTCAGAGCATTCCAGCGCGCCACACGGCTGGTGTACGTCGAGGACCAATACCTGTGGTCCGGCGCCGCAGCGGAGTTCCTCGGCGAGCGGTTGCGTGTCGAGCCGAGCCTCCACCTCGTCGCGGTCGTACCGCGCTTTCCGGATCGGGACGGCCGCCTCTCGGGTCCGCCGTACCGGATCGGTCAGCAGCGGGCCATCGACCACTTGCGCCGAGCCGGCGGAGAACGGGTGACGGTCTTCGACCTCGAAGCGCCGTCGGGCTGGCCGATCTACGTGCACTCCAAGGTCTGCGTGATCGATGACGTGTGGATGATCGTGGGGAGCGACAACCTCAACCTCCGCTCGTGGACCAACGATTCGGAGCTGTCCTGCGCGGTCATCGACCACGAGCGAGACGGCCGCTCACCGCTCGACCCGGGGGGCCACGGCGACGGGGCACGCCGTCTCGCCAGATCCACCCGCACCCGGCTGTGGGGAGAGCACCTCGGCCGAGAGGACGGCGATGTCGACGATCTCGTCGATGGTGTTGCCGGGATCGAGATCCTCCGTCGCTCGGCCGCTGAGCTCGACGCCTGGCGGGAGAATCCAGGCATCCGGCCACGTCCAGCCGGACGGCTCCGCATGCACCGCCCGGAGCCGGTCGGCCGCCGGGCGGCCTTGTGGGCCGAGCCGTTCCACCGAATGGTGGTCGACCCCGACGGACGCCCCCGCGCCGTCCGACGAGCGAGTCGCTTCTGAACCCGCAGAATTCTCCCAACACGTTCGCCCGCCTCGAGAGCGCGACTCGTGGCGCACGGACGTGCCGGCGTCAGGTCGCGTGGAATTGCGGTTTCGGGGCTTGTCGGGCGCCGCGACGTCTGCTGCTACGGTCGAGCGAACTCTTGAGGGGGAACAATGAGCGTGCTTACGACTGCCGATCTGTTCATCAAGCCGGATCGGGTGGACGAGTTGCTGGGGATCCTTCGGGAGGCGCTTCCTGACACCCGGGCCTACGAGGGTTGCGAGGGGCATGACCTGTTCGTCGATCAGGACGAGCCGGGTCATATCTTGATGGTCGAGAAGTGGACTGAGCGTGCTGCGCACCAGAAGTATCTCGGCTGGCGTCAAGAGCAGGGCATGTTCGACGTTCTTGCTGACTTCGTCAGTGCTCCGCCGCGGTTCATGTATTTCGACCCACGTCCGGACATTTAACGGCCTCGGCCGAGCGGCACCACCGAAGGGCACTTCCGGCACGCGTGGGCGAGCTCGAGCGGTTGGTCAGTTACGGGATCGTCACTGCCGGGATGACGACCGGCGGGTCCAACGGGTTCAGGACATCCGCCTGTGTCGTCCCCTCCGGCGTGAGGATGTCCATCGCCTTGGGGACGGTGCTCGGATCGACGGCGCAGATCGGGTTGCCGGCGGCGACTGCGTCGGGTGTACAGACACCGAACTGGAAGTCCTCCGACTGTGGCTGGAACCCGCGAGCTTGGTCGCTGCTGAACCCGTCCTGGCCGGTGAGCACCACGGCGAACGACCAGCCCGCGCCGGGCGTGCCACCCAGCGCAGCCTTTGTCACCGTGAACGTGATCCACCGCGTGACCTGTGTGGCGCGGATCGCAACCGTGCCGACCGTGGCGCCCGAGGCATCGATGAACCGTTGCCCGAAGCCTTGCACCTCGATCAGACGACTCCATGCCGCCGCCGGTTCGATCGTGTAGTTGCGTTGTGCGAACGACGCGGCCGTCGAGGTCGTCGTGGCTGCTGGATCGTGGAGGTACACGTCGACCAGCTGTGCACCGAGCGGGCTGCCGAAGGTCGGTGTCAGATCCCGCGTCTGCACTCGGAAGGTCACGGTGTCGGGACCGGAGTCGTAGACCTCGAACGCCTGCAGGTCGTAGGCGCCGTCGACGAAGTTGGCAGAGTTGGGGTAGTCGTACGTTCCCGGCCCGTTGTCGTCGCCGTCAGGGTCGCTCGCGGCGAAGACGAGCGTGCCCGGGACGACGTCGAAAATGACCGTCGTTTGCGCGAACGCAGTGGCGCCGTCGGGTGCGGTGGCGGTGACCGTCAGCGTCGAGGCACCTGGCGGCACCGGTGCCTCGACCGAGAACGAACCGTCGGCGCCGGCGACGGTCGATGTCACGATCGCCGCACCGTCGATGTCGATGTTGACGGCATCGATGTCGACGTCGGCGTTCGGTGCTGTCGTCCCGCTGACAATCGTGGTGCCGGTCACGAGGCTGCCGTTGGCGGGCGAGGTCAGTGTGAGCGTCGTGGCACCCTGGGTGTTCTCGATGTAGCGAGCGACGGTGTCCTCTGGTTGCTCGGTGATCTCACCGTCGCGAATCGTGCGGCTGAGCCGGACGAACGACGCCGCCGACCACGTCAGCGGGGTGGCGCTTCCGGCGGCCTTGCCGTTGACGAACCCGATCGACGCGCACTCCGGTGGCGTCCCGAAGGGCGACGCCGGCAGGTCGGCGTTCTCCCAGACCTGTTCAGGAATGAGTCCGACGCCGGAACCGGTGCGGGACATCCCGAGCAGCAGTTCCGAAGCCGACGCCGTATCGCCGTCGGCGACCTGGTGCTCGCCGCGCTCGGCGGAGAGCACGGGCCACAGATGACCCGAGCCCTTGTTCTGCTCCTGATCACCGCACTCACCAGCCCAGGGCTTGCCCTGGATCGTGCAGTCCGTGGCATCGTCGACGTCGCAGTCGCCGTAACCGTCCTCGGTTCCGGCTTCGAGCGGTGCCGTAGCGGTAGAACCCGTCGCCACTGTTCGTCGTGGCAGCAATCACGGCATCGACGACGCCGATCGAGTTGGCGACATCGGGGTCGTCGGACCGGAGGATTCCGAGCCGCGGCAGCTCGAGGAAACCGGCGTCGACGATCGCCCGCTGGTCGGCATCGGGCCCACCGTTGCCGAGGTTGTAGAAGAACTCCGTGTTCGGGAGGGCGTTCTTCGACAGTCGGATGAAGTACGGGTCAGCACTGAGCGGGCCGTTGCTGGTCACCGTCCAGCCCTTGATCGAGCGCTGATAGTGGTCCGCCGTGGCGCGGTAGAGCCGTGCTCTGGCCGTGTCGCCGTTCAGATCGGCGATGGAACCGGCGGCGGTGAGGCCGGCGATCTCGGCCGCGATCGTCGATGGTGACCAGCCGGCCTGCTCCTCCCACCGCTCGGACCCGAACGCCGGGCCGTGGGCGATGAGGTAGTCCGCAGCCGGCCGGATCTCGTTGACGTAGAAGTCGGCATCGTCGAACCCGACGGTTCGCGCCATCAGGATCGGATATGCGACCTCGTCGAGCTGGATGCCGAACGAGTCGGGGGCGAGCTTGCCGTTGATCAGGCTGTTGCGTGGGAACGAACCGTCCGAGAGCTGTTGACGCTCGAACAGGAAGCGAACCGTGTCCTCAGCGGTGGCGGTGTCGCCGGCGGCGAGCAGTCCGGTGAACGTCTCGTAGAGATCGCGGGCGAAGACCTCGCGGTAGGAGCCGAAGTACGTCTGCGCCGGATCTCCGGCGGCGACCGCCTGACCCCACGGGCTCGCCAGGGAGGCGACGATCGCCCCAGGAAACGTCTTGTCCTCGCTCGCCTTCAGCACCGCTGCCGACGTGCGGTACGTGCGCTCGATCTCGGCCCGTTCATGCCGGTCCAAGCCAGATGGCCTCCCAGGCCCGACGAGGCTGTCGATGTAGTCCTCCCAGCCATCGGAGTAGCGCCTGGACAACTCCTTGAACTTGGTCGAGGCAGTGCGGCCCGCCTCGCGGACGGCTTGGCGCTGGTCGTTGCCGAACCCGAGGGCGAGGGTGAAGGAACGGTTGGCGCGGACGTCCACCTGGGCGACCTGGACGACGTTGCCGTCGGTGGCGTTCGTGTAGGTCGTGCTCAGGCGCCGGGCGGTGTCGAGTTGGACGAGCCCGTCGCTCGCGGTCCCGGCGTATCCGCTCGACGCCGCCTTGAACGGATGGTCGGCCCGAAGGGCGACGTAGACCGGCGTCGCGTAGTCACGATTGGCGGCGTTGGTCGCCGTGTCGGTATCGATCGACACGGGGACCGGCGCGCCGGTGGACGTATCGATGACCGCATCGTCGGCGCCGCCGTTCTGGGGCGCGGGGGTGCCACTGTCGCCGCCGCCGTTGCCGTTGACGGTCGCGTCCATCCGCACGTAGACCTCGAGGTTCTTGACCCCTCGTGCCGGCTCGAGCGTTGTCTCCATCGCCACGCTGTTGCGGCGTGGGTCCGTGAGGTAGTCGGTGACGAGCGTGTACTTGCCGTTCTTCGCGGTGCTCGTGATCCGGCACGACAGACCGCTGTCGTCGAGCGACTTCACGGTGTAGGTGGTGTCTCGGGTCTGCAGGTCGGTGAAGGTCGAGCCGTCGGTGACGATGTACTGCAGGGTCTCGATGTTCGTGTTGTCGATCGTCGGGTAGTAGACGTCGGAGAGCACGCCACCGGCCACGGTGAACCACACCTTCGACGATGTGTTGCGGGCGGTGCCGACGCAGTCTTTGCGAGCCAGCCCAAAGTGCGACATGGTGCCAGGGGCGCCCGGCGCGGGGCTCGCGACCGGGGGCGACGCAGTGGCCGACGGGACCGCGACACACAGTCCTGCGGCGAGGACGCCTCCAAGTACGAGGGTGAGCAGCGGGCGCGCAGTGCGAGTCATGACTGGCCTTCCGTGTCGCGATTTGGTCTGGTGACTTCATCGCCCGCATGCGGAAGCTAACCCGGTGAGCTGGGAGTTCGCAAGGGTCGGAGGTGTCATGAAACGCATCAGTGCGCACGACCCGCGAAGGCGGCTCCGCCGCGTGCGACTGTCGCCACGTGGGTCGCGCGCCTGCCGCTGCAACGCGCACATTGGCGCAGATCGAGCGGTCCTGCTCCCACCAGTGCTCCCGGGGAAGCGGGCGGACGGTCCCCCGGGAGCACGTAACACTGTAAGGCGCTACACGGTCATCTCGGCATGAGTCATCCGACGTAGCACCCTGCCAGGGGCCGCGAGTCAACCGTGTGGCGCTACCGATTCGAGGCGAGATCCATCGGGCGCCTCCCTTCGGCTCGGACCCCCGGCGGACTACCGGAGCCGCTCGCCCGCGGCGCAGGCCTCGACGAGCAGGCCGAATCGCCGCTCGCGTGTCTCGGGGCGCTTCGCCTCGCTGATCCAGAAGGCGCGCATCTTGCGGTAGCTCGGCGGCGTGGAGTCCCAGAAGGCGGCCGCCTTCGGGTGGTCCCGGCGCATGCGCTCGTCGAACTCGGGCGGCAGCCCGCTGGGCCGCTTCGACGTCGAGTACGGCTCCTCGCTCGTGTCGCGTGCGGCGAACGCCCGCCGTCCGGCCTCGGTCATGCGGCCGTCGGCCTCGAGCTCGGCCACGAGCGCGACGTTCACGGCGCTCCAGCGACGGCTCTTGCGTGGCGTGAACCGCTGCATGTGGCGTTCGTCGTCGATCGAGCGGCCCTGCCCGTCGATCCAGCCGAAGCACAGCGCCTCGCGCACGGCGTCGGCCCATCGGAGGGAGGGCTTGCCCGTGTGCGTCTTCCAGTAGCCGACCACGCACTCGGTCGCCGTCGCGTGATGGCGTTCCAGCCAGTCGCGGAACTCGTGCGGAGCGCGGAAGAAGATCGGCTCGCCGTCGAACACGCCGGTGAGGTTATGTCAGCACCAGCACGACGACGGAGAGGGACCCTGCCGACAGGCGCTACCTCTCGACTGGCCGATCATCAGCACGATTGGGTGATTCCGAGTGCGGTGTCTGGGCAGAAGTAGGGAGCATGCGCTCCCGGCGGACGGTCTCTATTCGTCGTGCAGCGGCGCGGGTTCGGCCTCGACAGGATCCTGCGGCTTGACGGTTGAACGCCCGAGCAGTCGATTCATGAACCGGGTGATCAGGAGCGGCTTGCCGTATGAACGCCCGAGCTGCCGATTCATGAACCGGTCGATCAGGAGCGGCTTGTCGTATCGTTCGCCGTCCTTCAGGTGCTTGTCGCAATAGAACTGATATGGCGGTCGGGGAGCACCACAGATCTGGCACACATAGGCCTGTTTCTGCGGATTCGGGTTCCCCATGTACCCACCGAAGGACATCGCCGAATCTTAGATCTGCAGTACCAGCTCGGCGACGGTGAGCACCGAAGCGCCGCTCGATGGTCGGCCTCACCGATGCGTCGCGGCGAGCGGCCGAGGCGGTGACGTCGGTGACGACAACGATCCGGTCGTCGAGCCGTCGTCACGGCGATGCGCACACCGATCCGCCGCTCGGAGCGCTGTGACATGATTCGCCGATGTCGGCTCCGTGGTACGCAGCGCAGTGGCAATCGGACCGTGGACGAACCCGCGGAATCGTCGCTGCGATCGGCTACGTCGTCTCAGGACTTGGCTTCTTGACGTTGGCACTCATGTCCGACAGTGCGGTGCGACGCGTTCTGCTCGGATTCAGTGGGATCTGGATGCTCTGGCTCGGAGTCACGTTGGCACTGACGCTTCGTCACCGTCGCGTGTCGGACCGTTAGCCCGAGCCGAGCTGCCGCTCGGACGCGTGCCGCCTGGTGTGACGTCGCTCCTCACCCCACGCCGGTCATCCGCGCACCACCGAGCAGTTCGGGGCCGGGTGGCACTGAACGCGCCCAAGACGGCTCAGGGCGTGATGACGACTTTGCCGACCGCGGTGCGGTCCATCAGCGAACGAAGCGCATCGCCGGCCTGCTCGAGCGGATAGCGCGTCGACACGTGGGGTCGGAGCTCACCGGACGCGACCAGTCGGATCAGCTCGGCGCTGATCTTGGCATTCAGTTCCGGTTGGCGTGCGGTCATCGCGCCGAAGAAGACACCGACGATCTGGCAGCCCTTGAGCAGCGCCAAGTTGAGCGGGATCGACGGGATGCCACCGGTGAACCCGATCACGAGGAACCGGCCTTCCCAACCAATCGCCCGCAACGCCTGCTCGGCCTTGTCGCCGCCCACCGCGTCGTACACGACGTCGACGCCTTGACCGTTCGTCAGCTCCTTGGCGCGTTCCTTGAGGTTCTCGGTGGCGTAGTTGATGGTCTCGTCGGCGCCTCGCTCGCGGCACAGGTCGAGCTTCTCCTCGGTCGATGCCGCGGCGATCACCCGGGCGCCCATGAGCTTGCCGATCTCCACCGCCGACACGCCGAGTGCGCCGCCGGCACCGAGCACGAGCATCGTCTCGCCCGGCTGGATGTTCGCCCGGTGCCTGAGGGCGTAGAGCGTCGTGCCGTACGCGTAGCTCAGCCCAGTGGCCACATCGAAGTCGACCGAATCCGGGAGCCGACGCGCGGTGGCAGCGGGAATCGCAAGCAGTTCGGCGTAGCCACCGGTCGTGCCGAGCCCACCGACGACACGGTCGCCAACCGACCAGCCAGAAACGCCGTCGCCGACGGCCACGACGACACCGGCGGCCTCGCCGCCGGGGATGTACGGCGGCGTCGGATGGAACTGATACTTGTCCTCGAGCATGAGCGTGTCGGGGAACGTCACCGCCGACGCCTTCACCTCGATCAGCAGTTGGCCGTCACCGGCCGTCGGGTCGTCCATCTCCACAACGACCAGGGCCTCGGGCGGTCCGAACGTCTCGCACACGACAGCTTTCATGGGTGCCGACAGTAGACGGCGACCTCCGTATCCGGCGGTGGGCCGGCTTGTTCGAGCGGTCTGTGGGCTGGCATCGACATTTGCGTCAGACGCACATGCCGGGTACTCAGCGCTACCGGGACGTGGCGTCGATCACGTCCTCGTTCGGCCGCAGCACGGCGTCGAGGACGGCGTCGACGAGTTCCTCGTCGAACGCCGACTGGGTTATCACCGTGCGGTAGTAGATCGGGCCGACGAGTTGATCGACGGCCGTGCTGATGGGCACGGTGATCATCGCCCCGTGGGCCTGGAGGCGGGATTCGAGCTCGCGTCGGCGTGGTTCGCTGACACGTTCCCGCAGGGCCACGGCGAGGGACTGGTCGGAGGCAGCCTCTGACACCAGCGCACCGATGATCTGCCGTGTGCGCGTCTCGGACAGGACCTGGCTGGTGTCGAGCAGGTAGGCGCGCAGGTCGACACGGAGGTCACCGGTGTCCGGTATCTGATGAGCGGCGAACACCTCGGCGACCGCGTCGGTCACGGCGTCCACCCGCGATCCCCAATATCGCTCCAGGGTCGCCGTGCTGATGCCCGATTGGGACGCGATCCCGTTGTAGCTGAGGCTCGACATGCCTGCATCGGCGAGCAGTCCGAGCGTCGCATAGGCGAGGCCGAGCCGCTGCTCGGGATCATCGGGGAGCCGCTGCGCAGCTCCCTCGACGAGGCGCTCGATGTCGGTGTCCGAGGACCGTGCCGGAAGGTATCGGAATGCGATGAACGCCCCGAGCAGGGCGACGACCGCACCGACGATCACGGTGCGGTCGAGGGCATGGATGAATGCCGAGTTCGCTGCCGTCGTGATCAGGTTCGCCATCTCGGAGGGCAGCTCGGCCGCGGCGAACGACGCCGCGCCGACCGAGTCCTTGACGGCGTCGGCCAACTCGGGCGATGCCGCCTGCAGCGTTGCGAAGCCGGGATCACCGGAGATCGTGGACGAATAGACGGCCGCGGTGATGCTGCCGAGGATCGCCACGCCGAGCGCGCCGCCGATCTCGCGTGTCGTGTCGTTCATGGCCGAGCCGACCCCGGCCTTCTCCGGTGGCACCGAACCCATGATCGACTCCGTCGCTGGTGCCATCGCCAAACCCATTCCGGCCCCGACGAGAATCAACACGACCGCGACCAACGGGTAGCCGCTCGTTTCGGACACGAACGAAAAGACGAACAGCGCCGCCGCCACCAGGACAAGACCCAAGGTGACGACGATCTTCGTGCCGAACACCGACACCAACTTGGCGCTCGCCGGTGCGGCGATCATCAACGACGCGGCGAGCGGCAACAACGCGACCCCGGATTCGAGCGCCGAGTAGCCGAGCACGAACTGCAAGTACTGGCTGACGAAGAACAGCGACCCGAACATGGCGAAGAACACGAAGGTGACCGCGATGGACGCCGCCGTGAACCGGGGATTGGAGAAGAACCCGATCTCGAGCATCGGATGATCCGTATGACGCTCCCAGAACACGAACGACACCAACGACACGACCGCCACGACGAACGCGCCGATCACCAGCGGATCGGTCCAGCCTTTGCTCGGGCCTTCGATGACCCCGAACAGCAGTGTGATCAACCCGACGATCGACAACAGTGCGCCGAGGATGTCGAGACGGGCCGCATGCGCGTCTTTGGACTCCGGCACGAAAACCATCGCACCGATGATCGTCAGGATCACGACGGGGACATTGATGAGAAAGATCGATCCCCACCAGAAGTGCTCCAGCAGGTAGCCGCCGGCCAACGGGCCGATCACCACCCCGAAGCCGGACACGCCTGCCCACAGAGCGATCGCCCGCGCCCGCTCGCGCTCGTCGGTGAACACGTTGGCGATGATCGACAACGTGGCCGGCATGATGAACGCCGCACCGAACCCCTGCACACCACGGAACAAGATCAGCGCACTCGCCGAGTCGACCTGCGAGCAAGCCAACGAGCCGGCCCCGAAGATGACCAAGCCGATGATGAAGAAGCGCCGCCGACCCAGACGATCACCCGTGTTGCCGGCGATCAGCAGGAAGCCCGCGAACACGATCGTGTACGCGTCGACGATCCATTGCAGCTGGCTCGAGGTGGCGTGGAGCTCATTGACCAGCGTCGGCAACGCGATGTTGACGATCGACCCGTCGATACCGACGACCATCAACGCGAAACACAACACACCGAGAACGGCCCAGCGGCGCGAATCAAGCGGGGCCGCACCTGCCGGTGGCTGCGGATCGAGGTCCGTTGCTGATGTCGCCATCCGGCGCTCCTTCACCATTCGACCACCGAGTGTGACCGTCCACGCAGTGTCCCACAGCCGCGTCAAAGGCGCTCACCCTCATCCGGGACAATCTCGTCGACACGGTTTCGGCGTTCCCGTCACGGGCTTCGTCGGTCTCCGGGCGGCGCGCTGCTTGGGCCGTTCAGTGGCGCGCCGGCTGCCGGTGAGCATGTGATATTGGACGCAAGAGTGTGCGGTCGACTTCGGGTCAGGACCGTTGCAGTCGATGCGCAGCGATCCAGTCGACGGCGAACTCGACCAGCTCGCGCATCGGCAGCCGTCGGATCTCGGCGGCGCCGAGCGAAGCTCTCATCTCGGTCCCGCCTGAGGCGGAGTACGCATCGCCGAGCGTCACGAAGTCGCTCTCGTCGAAATCGATATGGGAGTACTCCACCCAACGCTGCTGGCCGTCGACCAACATCGGAACACCATCTCGCCTTCTCGGCGCCGCAGCGCCCAGAGCACGGCTTTCGGCCAGGTGGAGTGCGGTGTTGTTGCCATGGCCCACACCGATGAGCACGATGTCCGCCCCGGCCGCTTCAAGACTCGCCAGCGGCGATCGCTCCCCGAGGCCATCTTCCAGATCGTGCGAACTCATCAACTCAGTGGCCCGTGGTCCTTGGGCAATGAACCCGACTGCCGGATGACCACTGTGCACCACACCGGGAAGTCGAGCGAAGCACTCGGCGACGGCCCCCATCCCTCGTAGCGGTGTGCTGATCGGGTCGAAGGCCGGCCAGTTCACCCGTATCGTCGGCCACCAACTCTCCGGCACCGGTGGAGCCTGCCAAAGCGACGGGTCGCTGAGCCCCGTCTGGGCCGGCATGACGATCGTGCCATCGTGGCCGACGACCGACCGCAACGCACGAACCACAGCCACCGCGTTGCCGACCACCCATCCCAGCTCGGACAGTGAGCAGTGCACGATCACCGTGGAACCCGACGTCACGCCGACCGCGCGTAGCGACGTCTCGATGTCGGCCTGGGTGACGGGGTGGTCCGCTCTGGCGACAGCGGCAGCCTCACCGACCGGCTCTGGCACGACGGTGGCCTGATGGAAACAGCACTGCCATCCGCTCGTCGTCTGTCGCCATAATCCGCTGCGATGGACGGTCCCCGAGCCATCTTGATGCTGGGTCGTGTACCGCACCACGACGAGTCCGGCAGCGATTCGTTGCCCGTTCATCGGACCGACGGCGATGCCGTCCATGCCCGGCGCGGCGGCGAGCGCTGCCACGATGTCGTTACGGCTCCAGATACGCCCCGACTTGCCGATCTCGACGAAGTCGTCGGCAAGCAGCGTTGCGACCCGATCAGGATCGATGCGGCACGCCGGGTCAAGCAACTCGAGTTCCGACGCGACGGCAGCGTCCACGTCGTCCACGGCGCCGACCGTACTGCGCCCAGAGAACTCGCCAGCCACAAGATGGCCGCGAAAGTGCAGTGCGGGACTTGGGCTACATCCGCGCTGGCGGCGGTTGGGTCGCGCCACGCCGCCTCGGACGTGGGCGGTGCCGTTCGCAACAGCTGGCCGTGGTTCGTGGGCCTCGCTGGTGCGCCCGGTGCCGGGTTCGGTACCACGAACAGGTGAACTCGACGGTCAGTCGGCAAAGACTGCACGAGTCAGTTCTACGAAAAAGCTGTGGTCGTGGCCCTTTGATGTATCGCTTGCGTTGTATTTGGTGACGGTTGTCCCGTTTGGCACTTGGTCTTCGGCATAGATGGCACCCACCGGACAGACGTCAGGTTCGTAACACGCCGTACAGGACGTGCATTCATCCACGTTGACGTAAAGAATGGTGTCACCGAAGATGGCGACAGAGTCCGTTGCCGCGGCATGCGTGTTCACGACGATTCCGCTGCCGGCTTCCTCTTCCGAGATCAGTGCGTTCGTGCGGACGTCGTATTCGTAGATGCATTGCACGGGGCAGACATCGACACACGCACGGTCCTTCGTGCCAATGCATGCTTCGGTGATGATGGCGACTCCAGCCATGCAGTGTTCGTACCCTCGGTGGCGTGTCACGAACCCGTTCGATGATGGGTTCCGGGCCCACTCGGGGGCTACGCGCCGACGAAGAAATCGTCAGGAATGATCGGTGGTCCGACGCGTCGACCACCGGCGAGGGCTGCTCAGCTGGCCGATGACGGCCCGAACACTTCGGCGGCGATGGCGGTCATCTCGTCGAGTGGAACGTCGCGGATGTGTTGCGTCAGTCCCCACTTGTGTCCGAAGGGGTCGATGATCTGGCCTTCGCGTTCGCCCCAGAACACGTCGGCGAGTGGTCGCACCACGGTCGCACCCCCCGCAGTGGCCCGCTCCCAGACGTGATCAACGTTGCCGCACTCGACATAGAACACAGCAGAGGTATGACCGGTCGTCGCGGGTGAGAAGGCGTGGTGGTCAGGGAACTCGTCGGCGAGCATCAGGGAGGTGCCGTCGACATCGACGTCGACGTGGATGAGCTTGCCGTCGGGAAGAACGATCCGAGACCGCTCCACCGCCCCGAACACGTCCTGATACCACGCCGACGCGGCCGCCGCGTCGCTCACGATGATGTGCACGGTAATCATGGTGTGAACGTACGACGACATGGGATGGCCTGTCTTGAACGATCGTGCACAACGAAGCATCGACCAGCCGCACGTCTGGCACGACGACACGCTCCCCGGGGTGCTTTGGATGCACGGAGCCGCCAGTGAGTACAGGGTGGAACCCGTTGACGAGTACGTCATCGGGCTCGCCGTCGGCGCGGTGGGCTACCAACTCCACCGGAAGTCCTGCACGCGTCTCGTGCGCCCGGGCGAGCTGGTTGTACTCGACCCGGAACACCCACACAGCGGGACCCAGACCTCCGACGGCCCGTGGCAAGGCCGCCTCCTGGTGCTCCCCGCCGCGCTGCTCTGGTCCACGCTCGACGAGATCCCCGCACTCCTGCGGTCCACCATTGATGACCCGGTGATCGAGACGCCCGAGCTCAGCCGGAGGTTTCTCGAGCTTCATCAGGCAAGCCAAGCCGGAGCATCGCGCCTGCAGAGGGAATGCGCGCTGCTTGCCCTCCTCGACGAGCTCACTCCCAATGGCAGCGCTGACCGTCAGCCGTTCGGCGACCCCGCCGTCACGACCGCCGTCGAGTACTTGCGCGACAGTTTCCTGCAAACGGTCGATCTCGACACCCTGGCCGCCATCGCCGGTACCACGAAGTTCCGCCTGCTTCGCCGCTTCCGAGCCGAGATCGGTGTCACTCCCCACCAGTTCCTCGTGAGCGTCCGCGTCGCGCACGCCCGTCGCCTTCTCGCAGTAGGAACCACCATCAGCGAAGTCGCCGCGAACACCGGATTCGCTGACCAAAGCCACCTGACCCGCCAATTCCGCCGCCGCCTCGGACTCACCCCCGGCCGATACCGCAACGCAGCACGCGTCACCCCACCGGGCTAGCGCGGCTGCCCTGTCGGACAGGTTTGGAGTGTCACGAAACGCCGGATTGGAGCAGCGGATTACGTGGCGCGCAGTACGGGCCGCGATGCGGCGCGAGCTGTCGTGGCAGAACCGGGTTGTCGGGCGGGCGCTATCGAGTGTCTCCGAACGCCGGGTACCGGCGATCCGGATTTCGTTCACCAGTTGCGCGTGCCGGGACCGCCCTTGAACGGGCCGGTGACGTTGGCCGTGATCCACCCCCCGTAGAAGCCGCCCTCGTTCGGCTCGACGCGTTCGTCGTCGACCCGGCACTCGTCGATCCGTTGCGGATAGAACGCCCAGTGCCCGGCGAGTTCGGCGTATGCGGGCACGGGCTCCGGATAGGTCCATGCCGCGTCGGTCACCAGCGTGCGGCCGGCGTCGTCGACGAGATCGGCGTACGTCGCCACGCCCTTCCACTCGCATACGGTCCGGCGCGACGTCAGACGGAGCCGGGTCGTGTCGACATGATCGGGGCTCACGTAGTAGGCGGGTGGCTGGCTCGTCTCGAGGACGCGCCATGCCGACGGGGCATCGACCACCACGTGATGCGCGTGGACAGCGAGGATGTGCCAGTCCACGAGTTCGAGCCGCGGTGGTCGGGGAAAGTCCCACACCGACTCGTAGGGCTTGCCGTTCGGAGCGATCCCGGCACGTCGTTCGTTCGGGTGGTCCATCGGGTCATCATGGCTCGGCGGCCGAGTGGGGGTCCTCACGACTCGTACGCGGCCGTGAATCCGACGAGGTTCATCTTGCCGACCTCGACGAGCAGCTCGGGCGTTCCTCGTAATTCGCCACGCCCGATCGCGGCGCGGAACTCGTCGGGCGTCAGTGCGGTGAGCTCGGCCTCCGGCTCGCGCCGTCCGACGAATTCGGCGAGCAGCAGGCAGCCGGAGAACAGTCGATGAAGGTCGCGCATCAGCGCGAGGTGGTGCCGGGTCTCGTCGTCGGGCGACCGGCCCAGCCAGCCTTCGAGGACGAGCGCGTCCACGTTCGGCACCTCGGAGAAGTTGTTGGCGATGTTGGCGAGGTCGGCGAGCGGGTCGTTGCGGAACGCCATCTCCCAGTCGACGAGCCACAGCCGCTCTCCGTCGAACAGGACGTTGCGAGGGTTGATGTCGTGGTGGGCGGACACCTGCGCGGCGGTCCAGGGGTACTCGGCGCGGAGGCGGGCCAAGCCGGCGACGTGGCCGTCGAGGACGCCGGGCGCGAACAGCCCGCCGTCGCGCACGAGGTTCAGCAAGGCCTCGGTGAGCGCGCCGAAGTCGTCCATGACCCGCGGAAACGGCGCCGTGGCCTGGAGCCGGGTGACCATCTCGCCGAGCGTGCGGAGCAGGGCCGGCTCGCCGCCGGGGAAGTGCGTCAACGGACGTTCGACGACGAAGTCCATCAGCACTACGCCTGCTTCTTCGTCGGCGTGGTGGACGGCTGGCGCGATGCCGGCCTCTGCCGCGGCGCGTAGACACGGATAGCTGCGCTTCGGGTTCCGGAAGCCTTCCCGGCGGCCGACCTCGAGCCGAAGCAGGTATGCCCTGGAGCCGGCGTCGATCCGGAGCGTCGAGGCGCCCGACGCCCCGCGGGTCGTCGTCGGGCGGATCCCGGTGACCACGCCCGGGTCAGCGACCGACGCGATCGCGGCGAGTGCCGCCGCTCGGCGATCCTCTGCGATCGCGGAGAACACGTCCGCCATCACGGAATCTTGTCAGACGAGGTGTCTTCCGCGACGACGCTCCCGGCGACGGCCCGTAGGTGTGCTATCGGGGGTCTCGTGGCCTCAGCGGCTGTTGTTCACGTCGCCGCTCGCGGTGCCGAGGAGCCAGCGGGTGCTGCGATCGATTGAGTGTTCGTCGTTCTGTTACGAGGCGCGCCCGTGCTGCAGTCCTGCGACGTTGATCGGCCGCAGTCGTCGAGGGGTCATCCGAGTCGTCGCCGAAAATGTCATCGCCGAACGACCCGAAGTAGTCCCGACAGGCTGCTGCCGGGACACGGTTGTCGAGGTGCGTGAGTAGTGCGATGAGCTTTTGCATTGGATGGCCCTTGCGCAGGTTTCGTCCTGCTTGTCGTCGTGGAGGTGTTCCACGGTCGGTGCCGAACTGACCCCGATCTCACAGTGGACAACCGGACGAATCGTTCGAGTATTTCCCATCGACAGTCCCCATGTCGTCCAACAGCCACCGAACGCGGGTCCGAAACTTGCCGCGGCACCGACTCACTGCGGTGTGTCGAGCGAAGGGCCTGCGTCCGTTCTCGGATGCGCCGTGTTCGTCCTGGCGTCCCTTGCGTTCATCGCTGACGGATCGGCGCTCACACTCATCGTCGGCCCCCCAAACGAGCAGGCGCTTCGGCAACGCGGCCTACGCCGCATCCGAGTACGCCGAAAGCCCGTCGTACTCGCACTCCCGGCTGCGCCCCGGCCTCCTGCGCTCGATGAAAGGAATTTGCAAGGGCGCAGGTGCCTCAATGTGTCAGCGGACCTATTCGTACCGTCCGGGATGGTTGAAATGGAGCAGTTATGAACGAAGAGCCAATGGGGCGCCGACAGGCGCTGAAGCGTGCGGGGCTGATCACGGGCGGCACGTTGCTTGTTTCGACGGCGGTTGCTTCGCCGGCGAGCGCTGGCGGGGATCTCGACGCCGGCCCGCTCGGTGGGTGGCTGGTCGAGCGAGTTGATCCGGCATTGAACCAGACGCATCTCGGTGTCGGTTCGTTTTCGGCCGGAGGAACGATCCACTACGAAGACACCTTCCCCGCCGGGCCGGTGTGGATCGGGGCGTGGATCGCAGGGCCTGGCCGGACGTACCAGTTCGAGATGTGGACTGCCCTTCCGCCCGACCCGGCCAGTGGACTACCTGCAGTCAGGGCTCGTGCCATGGCTTCGGGCACCTTCACGCGGCGAACGTTCACGAATCCGTACGTGGTGACTTTGTTCGACGCTGCGAGTGGTAGCGAGGTGTTCCGATTCGAGGGCAGCGCCAAGGGCACACGCATCGAGTTGTAAGGAGCCGACAATCGCCCGCAAGTGGTGCTGGGGGCCTGTGGCAAAATGTCGGAACGTGCCCCGGGGCCGACCTCATGGCACACATCTCGTGAGTGGCGAATTCGAGATGCCGGGGAGGGGATCGCTGTGGCACTCGAAGTACGGCTTCTCGGAACGGTCGAGGTCTACCGCGACGGAACGCGTGTCGATCTTCGCGGCGAGCAATTGCGGACGTTGCTTGCGTATCTCGCGCTCACACCCGGAACCAGCCGCCCGATTGACGGCATCATCGATGCGCTGTGGCCGATGGCGGAGCGCGGTGGCGCAATGCCCACCGACCCTCGTCCGACGGTGCACACCTACGCGTCGCGCATTCGCAGCGCGCTCGGGCACGACTCGATCGTCACTCGAGATGGCGGATATGCCCTCGGCGTTGCGCCCGTCGACGTCGATGTTGGGCTCTTCGAAGCGCTCGTGCATTCGGCTGGCGAGCCGGGCTGCTCCGCCGTTCGCAGGGTTGAGGTACTCGACAAAGCGCTTGCGCTCTGGCGCGGGCAGGCCCTCGACGGATTCCACGATCGCGAGTGGGCTCGCCCCGACGCCACGCGGCTGCAGGAGATCGCGCGCGATCGCGGAAGACGATCGCGCCGAGGCGCTGCTGGCACTTGGCGATGCGACGGCCGCCGTACCGCTGCTCACAGCAGCGGCGTCGATCGGTCCGCTTCGGGAGCGGACCCATGCGCTGCTGATGACTGCGTTGCAGCGAAGTGGCCGCCAGGCCGAAGCGCTGCGAGTCTTCCAGCAGTACCGCCGCCGCCTGGCTACCGATCTCGGGCTGGATCCCGGAGACGGCATCAAGGAGTTGGATCGCTCGATCGCCAGCGGCGAGCGAGCGTCGCCCGACCTGGCCAGCGGTGGCCGCGCCGTGCCGGGGTACGTGCTGCTGGAGCGCATCGGCGATGGGAAGTTCGCAGTCGTGTATCGCGGGCGCCAGCGCTCGGTCGAACGCGAGGTGGCCATCAAGGTGATCCGCTCGGAGCTCGCCGACCGGCCCGAGTTCGTCAGGCGGTTCGAGACCGAGGCCCAGTTGGTCGCCAACCTCGAGCACCCGCACATCGTGCCGTTGTACGACTTCTGGCGGACACCGGGATGTGCGTACCTCGTCATGCGCTTGTTCCCTGAGGGCACGCTCGAGGACCTGATCCTCCAGGGACCCTTGCAGCTCGATGACGTCACCAGACTCGTACGTCAGATCGGTGCCGCGCTGACAACGGCTCACGCCGCCGGCGTCGTGCATCGGGATGTGAAGCCGGCGAACATCTGCGTCGACGCGCAGGGCAACTTCTACCTTGGCGACTTCGGGATCGCCCACGAGGCGATGGTCGGGCACGTCGCGATCGATTCGCTGTCGGTCGGCTCGCCGACGCACGCCTCGCCCGAACAGTTGAAGCGCCAGCCGGTCGGACCAGCCGCCGATGTGCACGGTCTGGCGATCACGGTGTTCGAATCCTTGTCGGGGTACTTGCCCGTTGCCGGCTCGACCACACAGGTCGAACGGTTGCGGTACCGACCGAACGATGCGCTTCCGGCCGTGGAATCGTCCTCCGACCGATGGGCTCCCAGCGCCGATGCTCGCGTCAGTGCCGTGTTGGATCGGGCGTCCGCCAAGAATCCTGCGGATCGGCATTCGTCGGTCGACGAATTCCTCGCCGACTTCCTGGGCGCCGTGGACGGCGTCGAGTCGCCCGTATCGGCGCAGCAGCATGAACACGCTGTCGCGACCGCGACCGACGGGCTGTTGCGAAACCCGTACAAAGGTCTACGTCCGTTCGACGAAGCGGATGCGGGTGACTTCTACGGCCGAGCCCGGCTCGTCGATCGTCTCGTCGAGCGTTTGCGCGGAGACGATGTGAACGGCCGGATCTTGACGGTCGTCGGCCCCTCGGGGTCGGGCAAGTCGTCTGCGGTCAGGGCTGGGCTGCTACCTCGTCTGCGTGCCGGAGCCGTGGCGGGTTCAGCCCAATGGTTCATCACTGCGATGGTGCCCGGCGCTCGTCCGTTCGAAGAGCTCGAACTGGCAATGTCCCGCGTGGCGATCGAAACGGTGGTGGGAACCGCGGAGACGATGGGGTCCGAGCGGCGCGGGATCGCTCGGAGTGTCCGCCGCCTCGTCCACGACGATGCCTGTGAGCTGTTGCTGCTGATCGACCAGTTCGAAGAACTGTTCACGTTGTGCTCCGATTCACACGAACGCGACCGCTTCATCGCCGGCCTCGTCGAAGCAGTCACCGAGCCGCGCTCTCGGCTGAGGCTCGTACTCACGTTGCGTGCCGACTTCTTCGATCGGCCACTGCGATTCCGCGAGCTCGCATCGCTCGTGGAGCGCAGCGCGGTTGCTGTCATTCCGCTCGGCGCCGACGAACTCGAAGCCGCAATCATCGAACCGGCGCGGGGCGTTGGGCGCGAGTTCGAACGTGGCCTTGTCCCCCGGATCGTCGCCGATGTCGTCGACCAGCCGGGCGCCCTGCCTCTGTTGCAGTACGCATTGACCGAACTGTTCGAGCGACACGACGCCGGCGTGCTCACGACCGGCGCTTATGAGGCGTTGGGCGGGTTGACGGGGGTCATCGCACAGCGCGGCGAGCAGCTGTACACAGCCGCGAGCCACAACGAGCAGACCGCGATCCGCCGACTATTCACCCGGCTGGTCACCCTGGGCGAGGGCACCGAGGACACTCGCCGCAGGGTGAAGCGCTCCGAACTCGGTGACTCCTCCGACATGAAGTCGGCCATCGATCGGTTCGGTGCGGCGCGCCTGCTCACATTCGACAGGGACCCGACCTCGCGGAGCAGACCGTCGAAGTCGCCCACGAGGCACTGATTTGCGAGTGGCCGCGGCTGCATTCATGGATCGATGAGGACCGCGACGGCTTGCGCCTTCACCGACACCTCACCACGACAGTGTCGGGCTGGGAGGCGAGCGGGCGCGATGAAAGTGAGCTGTATCGCGGCGCACGCCTCGAGGCCGCCGCGCAATGGATGGCGCAACACCCGGTCGACCTCAACGAGCCCGAACTGGCGTTCATCGCCGCATCCGAGGACCTCAATCGTGCGACGCAGGCGGCCGCGCTGCGTTCAGCGCGGCGGCTCCGTCGTTCACTCGTCGCCGTGGCCACCATCGCTGCATTCGCGCTGATAGCCGGCGGTCTGGCGTGGGGAAAGCAGCGCGAAGCGACACACAGTCGGAGGGCCGCTGATGCAGCCGCCTTGGAGGCGACCCAACAGCGAGACGCGGCTCGAGTCTCAGCGACCGAGGGCGATCGACAACGTCGCGCCGCCGAACAAGCCACCGCTGAGGCCAGCGCACAGCGAAAGACCGCACAGCAAACAGCGTTCAGCGCCGAGACAGAGCGCATGGCCGCGCTCGCTCCCAAACTCGCGAAGACCGACCCGACACTCGGACTACTACTCGCCGCAGAGGCCAACGGTCGAGACAACAGCAACCCGAACACGCTGGGGGCGCTACAGGACGTGCTCGCCGCCGAGAACACCCTCGGCTACATCAGGCCTGACGCGACCCGGCCCGGCTACCTCTTCCAGCAGGTCGGCTACGACACGGCGGGCAACATCGTGACCTTCGGCGGCACGCCCTCCGGCTCGAGCTGGGACGAGGAGATCGTCGTCTGGGACAGCGTCACCCATTCGCGGGTTCGCTCGTTTCCGGTCTCGGCCGCGGCGACCATCAACGGGGGTACGCGCGACGTCGCAATCGGCGGCGACAAGGTTGCATGGATCGACGAGCGCGGAGGTGTGTGGACCACCGATCTCGTCACCGGCGATCAGACGAGTCAGGGCACGGCAGATGCCGTGGGAGTGGGGATCAACGGCCCAACACGACAGCTCGTCGTCGTCAACACGGCCGGTGAAGTGCTCGTGTTCGACGACGGCCAAACCGATCCTCGTTGGACATCCACCGGAGACGGGACCGGCCCCGAGGAAGCGGCATTCGTCGTCTTCAACGCATCGGGCACGAAGATCTACGTGAGTCGGTCGCGAGGCGTCCGAGCGTTCGACATGACGTCGGGCGATGAAATCGGAGCCTTCGAACACGTGGCGGCACCGCAGACCTCGCAGTTCATCGCGCCCCTCGAATCGGACGACACCAAGGTCGTGCTCGGGAACACCTTCGATCCGCTGCTCGTCGACATCGACGACGGCACGCCGCCCGTCGCGCTCGATCTTCCGCGCGTAGTGCGCGGCTCCGGGGCTGCGGCTGGATACGTCCTGCCGAGCGCCGTCTTCGTGCCCCGGAGTGGAGCCTGGGTTGCCTTCGCGTCGTACGACGCGAATCTGCGCGGGACGCTCGAGGTCCATGCCCTCCCCGACTGGAGGTTGCTCTTCGGGCCACTGCCGCTGGGACTCGTCTTCCTTCGGCTCACCGGAACCGCCGAGCCGAACCAGCTCCTCCTCGTCGACAGCTATGGGGGCCCCACTCGAACGATCGACACGACCACCTGGACGATGGCCTCACTCGCCGGCGACCTCCACGAGGTCGCCGATGCCGTCTTCAGCGCGAATGGCACATTGCTCACCGCAAACACGTCAGGTGTTGTCTCGATCCGAGACGCGTCGACGTTCAAGGCCGAGCGGTCGCTGAGCGGAGCGGGGACCACAACAAATATCATCTTCGGATCCGGTCTGGCCATGACCGACGACTCCCGCTACCTGCTCACTGCGCTCGACGGCCGATGCAAGGCTGTGGGATCTGGCGACGGGTGAACCGATCGGCGATGCGATCGGCGATCCGGTCGATCTCGGCAATGTCCCATCCCGCCAGCAGGTGCTCGGAGGCAGCGTTCCGCGCTACGTGGCGATGACCGGCGGGCTGTTGCAGATCTGGCGCTTCGACGTCGACCACTACCGCGAGCTCGCCTGCCAGGCGGCGGGCCGGAACCTGACCCAACAGGAGTGGGAACGTTACGGCCCGCGAAACGAGCCCTACCACGCCACGTGCCCGCAATGGCCGGTCGCGTGACGAGACATCGCCCAACTCCGGGTTCGACTACGACATGAACTCCGATCCCTCAGCGATGACTCTGCCAGGTGATCATGCGCCCTCTCCGTAAGCGCTTGTTTGCGGTGGTGGACGGCGAGGCTCGCGCAGCTCCGCCCCTTGCCCGCCAGGCGCGGCGCGGGGTCAGTTCGCTCGGGCCGGGGTGAACCGGGCGGGCATGCGGTGGATGCCGGCGACGAACGCGGAGGGGCTGCGATCGACGGGGCCGTGCGGGTCGACGACGGCGATGTCGGGCAGCCGGCGGAACAGTTCCTCGAACACGACCTTGATCTCCATTCGGGCGAGGTTGGCTCCCATGCAGAAGTGGCTGCCGAACCCGAAAGCCACATGAGGGTTGGGGGCACGGTCGATCCGGAACACGTCGGGGTCGGTGAACACCGCTTCGTCGCGGTTGGCCGACTGGTAGAGCAGCAGCACCCGGTCGCCCACCGCCAGGTCGACGCCACCCAGGGTCACCGGTGCGACGACGGTGCGGACGAAGTTCAGGACAGGCGAGGTCCAGCGCAGGATCTCTTCCACCGCACCGTCGATCAGCGATGGGTCGGCCACGAGTCGGTCGCGTTCGCGGGGAAACTGGCTGAAGCCTCGAAGACCACCGGCGATGGCGTTGCGGGTGGTCTCATTGCCGGCGACCATCAGCAGCACACAGAACATCAAGAGTTCGTCGTTCGTCAGCTCCGACACGTCGGCGCTGTCGTAGCGACCGAGGGTCGCGTCGTCGTACGAGAGTTCGCCGCTGTCATAGGCGGCGGTGAGAATCGAGATGAAGTCGTCGGCTGGGTTCACCCGGCGCTCCTCGACGACGTGGCTCAGCAGCGCCGTGTACTCCCCGAACGCCACGGCCGCCTTCTCCCCGGCTTCGCCCCCGTCGACTCCGGCCGCTTCTCCGCCGATCATGGCATCGGACCACTCGTAGAGCGTGTGGCGGATCCGTGGATCGAGTCCGAGCAGTTCCGCGATGACGATCAACGGGACGTGCATTGCGAGATCCGCGACGAAGTCGATCTCGCCGGAACCTTCGACCTCGTCGATCACCTGGTTGGTCAGCTCCCGGACGTGATCGGTCATCGAGCGCACCTGTCGAGGCGTGAACCCCTTCGACAGCAGGCGGCGTTTACGGGAGTGCTCCGGGTCGTCCATCGACACGATCGACAACGGCACCAAGTTCACCGGCCGCACGCCTTCGGCGGAACTGAAGTGGTCGGTGTCTCGTGACGCGGTCATCACGTCCGCATGACGCGACACGGCGTGCAGACCCGATCGTTGATCGAACCACACCGGATGTTCCGAGCGCAGCCAGGCGTAGAACGTCCACGGATCGTCGTACAGCGATGGGTCCGTCAGGTCCACCGATTCGAACCGGGGGGTCGCGGTGATGTCGGACATCGGGTCTCCAAGTCGAGGGGCCGTGCGGCCGCGGAACCGCGACACCATACGCCGTCCGTGAGCGGCCATACCGCTGAGGTGGGGACGACGATGTCGTCCCGTGTGCGCCGTCTCGAAGTCGGTCGTTCGGACGACGCTGTGGCAGCAAGACTCGACCGATGCCGCACGAAGTCACTGGTGCTCCCGGTTCGACATCGCGAGGACGCGATGACCGGGCCGGCGACCCGCTGGCCAGCCGAGGAACCCGCCCGGTGCGCTTCGGGCTGCTCTGTACGGCGAGCGTCGATTCCGCGCAGTCGGTCATCGACTACGTGAATTTCAACGTCGAAGCCGAGGCGTTGGGATTCGTCTCGTCGTTCCTCGTGGAGCATCATTTCAGCGGCTGGAACCAGGTTGCCGCGACGCTGATGCTGCAGACGTGCGTCGCTACTCGTACCTCATCACTTCGCTTGGGCACCGGCGTGATGGTTCTGCCGTGGCACAACCCCGTGCTGGTCGCCGAACAGGCGGCGACGCTGGACGTGATCTCGGGCGGCCGCGTCGATCTTGGCGTCGGAAAGGGCTATCGGCACTCGGAATTTCGGGGATTCAACGTCGATCAAAGAGAAGCCGATCCCCGCTTCGAGGAGGCCCTCGAGGTGCTCGTTCGAGCGTGGACGACGCGGGAACGCTTCTCCCATCACGGCCGCTACTGGACGTTCGATGACATTCGAGTCGAGCCGTCACCGGTTCAGACTCCCGCTCCACCGATTTGGATCGCCGCCGCCAGTGAGACGTCCATTCGGCGGGCAGCTGGGTGGGGGCACAATCTCCTGCTGGACCAGTACGCATCCGTCGGCCAGATCGCCGAACGCATCGCGTGGTTCGGGCCGGGTGAGGTAGCGGTGGCGCGCCAGGTGTATGTCGCACACAGCCGAGCAGAGGCGGACGACGCACTCGCTCGACAGGCAGCGTTCACTCGGCGCACCATCGACGTGTCACGCGCGCCTCAGACGGCGAGCGGCTCGCACGTACTCGGATACACCAACACCGAAGCGCATGCCCTCTTCGGAACTCCTGACGAGATCCGCAAAGGCCTCGAGGAGCTCCGCCTTGCCGGTGTCGGCTATGTCCTGGTCCAGCTCGCCAGCGATGTCGAGCAGCTGCGACGCTTCGCCCTGGAGGTCGCTGAGAACGCGACGCTCTCGGCCTGACCGGTCGACTGCATCATGGCCTGACTGACGGAGACTTCAGAGTGTTCGAATCTGAGACGCCCGTCGCTTCCAGCGCCGACTAAACCGTGGGCATGCGCCACCTCGCCAGGGACCTCATCCAGATCCCGGGCGTCGTGGCCGTTGCCCTGGGCGGCTCTCGAGCAACCGGCACGGCGACGACGGAGTCCGACTGGGACTTCGGGTTGTACTACCGCGGCGACATCGACACCGACGCAATCCGACAGCTCGGATGGTCCGGGCGCGTTTTCGAACCGGGCGACTGGGGTCGCATCGTCAACGGAGGCGCCTGGTTGGAGGTCGACGGCCAGAGAGTCGATCTCATCTACCGCGATCTGGACGAGGTCGAGAGGTGGACGACCGAAGCCGAGCGCGGACGGTTCGAGATCCAACGCGAGGTCGGCTACGTCGCCGGCATCGCAACGTACGTTCTTGCTGGCGAACTCGCCGTGAACGACGTACTCGAAGGCGAACTGCCCAGGCCATCGTTCCCCGACGCACTACGCGAGTCAGCGCCGGCACGGTGGAACCGACTCGCAGGCGGAGCGATGCACTTCGCCCGTCTTCATCTTGCGCGTGGTGATCTCGTTGCGTCCTCAGCGAACGTCGGCCAGGCGGTCCTTGCCGCCGCGCAGGCTCGTCTCGCCGCAGCGGGTGAGTGGGCGTTGAACGAGAAGGGGATCGTGGACCGAGCGGGCCTTGCCGACGCGAACGTGGCCATTGACGATCTCGATCCGGCCGAGGCGCTGGAACGTATCGCTCGGCTTCTCGACGTCGCCTGGATTTGACCATCGCACCGAGTCCCAACACCGGATTGACAGTGTTGTCACCCGGTGCTCGGCTCGGGCCGCGATGCCACGGGGTGCGCGATGGCTTCAGTGGAGCGTTCCCACCCAGTGATTCGTGTCGTCAGGTTCCGACCCGCGGGTACGGTGACGCATGGTATTCAGGCAACGTTCGCCGCAACTGAGCTGTCGGAGCGCAGGATGAGGGTCGCCGTTGCCGGGGCGACGGGGTTTGTCGGTGCTGCCCTCGTGGAGGCGTTGGCGGAGGATGGTCATGATGTGACGGCGCTGACACGGCGCCCCGGTGACTACACCGGTCCTGGGCGGGCGGTGCGCGCCGATGTCGCCGACGTGTCGAGTTTGCGCCGGGCGTTGGACGGCCAGGACGCCGCCTACTACTTGGTGCACTCCCTGGCCTCCGAGGACTTCGCCGCCAGGGATCGCGGGGGTGCGGCCGCCTTTGCCGCCGCGGCGACGGGTGCCGGGCTGAGCCAGGTCATCTACCTCGGCGGTCTCGGTGACGATCGGGACGATCTTTCCGAGCATTTGCGCAGCCGGCGCGAGGTCGAGTCGATCCTGCGCGACGCGGTCCCGACGACTGCGCTGCGGGCTGGGATCGTGATCGGTGACGGGAGCATCAGTTGGGAGATCCTGCGCCAGCTTGTCGAGCGGTTGCCGGTCATGATCACGCCGCGCTGGGTCCAGACCAGAACACAGCCGATCGCCCTGGACGACGCGTTGGTCGACCTCGTGGGCGTCCTCGGTCGGCCTGACGCCATTGGCGAGGTTTTCGACATCGGCGGACCGGAGGTCCTGACGTATCTCGAGATGATGCTGATCGCCAGCCGGGTCATGGAGCGTCATCGGGTGATCGTCGGCGTGCCGCTGTTGTCGCCCCGGTTGTCATCACACTGGTTGCGGCTGATCACCGACGTCGACTTGACCACGGCGCGGGCGCTGGTCGATTCATTGACGAACGAGGTCGTGGTGCGCGATCACCGGCTCGATGAGCTGTTGGACCACACACCGATGACGTTTGCCGAAGCCGCAGGCAAGGCGTTGGCGGCGAGAGTTGCGCGTCGGGCGGCCGCCGAGGTCCGTGCGCGTCCCTGACCTGCTGGTCCCGTCGAGCAAGCCAGCAATCGCCGATCGGCCGGCGGCGCGCCGACGCCGACGTGCCGTCGTCGCAGTCACGCTCGTGGTCGGCACGGTGCTACTGGCGGCCACGTTGCGCGTGCCCCGCGGTTCGGGGTGGTTCACCGTCTTGGGCCTGCTGGTAGCGGCGAGCTGGACGGTCGGATCATTCATCTCCGGACCGATCCCCGTCCAGCCCGATCGCAAGGTGACATGGTCGACCGTCATCGGACCCGTCGTGGCCGGCGTCGCCGCGTTCGTGGTGTTCCTCGCCGCCTACCTGGTCGCCCGGCACCTTCCGCTCGTCGGCGCCGCCCTCGACGGTGTGCTGGCCACGGCCGATGCCGGCTCCATCACCGTCGTGCTGTTCGTCGCGCTGATCAACGGTGCCGGCGAGGAGCTGTTCTTCCGCGGCGCGCTGCACGCCGCGCTCGAGCCGCACCGTCCTGCTCTCGCCTCGACCATCGTCTACGTCGTGGTCACCGCAGCCACCGGCAACGTCGCCCTCGTCATCGCGGCGGTCGTGATGGGGACGCTGTTCAGCGTCGAGCGCCTGTCGAGCCGCGGGGTCCTCGCCCCCATGCTGACCCACCTGACGTGGACGACATTGATGGTCCTCGCCCTGCCGCGCTGACCACCAGGCACCGCCCCAGCCTCGTTGAGAAACCGATTGCGCACCGGCACCGCCGAGCGCGTCCAGGTGATCTGGCCGGAGTGAGCGCCGCTGAGCCCGGATGCAGGCTCAGCCGAGATGGGCGAGGTTGTCGGCGACCGCCTGCACCGTCGGGCCGGCCTCCTTCATCGCATCGACGCCCTCGGCCGGGTGCAGGATCTCCACCACCACGGCGTAGTCCGGGGTGACCTTGACCCCTTTGGCGCCCTCGAGCCGGTTGCCGTCACTGTCGCCGGTCACATCGGGGGTGACGTAGGCGTCCTCGGCGACCTTGGTGAACGCGGTGTCCTTGCCGGTCCCGGAGGCCAGGACGCGCTGGGCCTCGGCATACGCCGGCTCGCTCTTGGGCACGATGCTCACGCGGAGCCGCTCGTCGTCCTTCTCGCTGACGGGCGTGATGGCGCAGCTGCCGACGAAAGCCTTCTCGAGCGTGCCCTGGGGGGAGACCGACAACCCGCGCCGAGCGGTCCAGTCGTCGGATCCGAGCAGCTTCTCCACCATGGACTCCGAGACCACGGCCTCCGGGGCGAGAGAGTGGTCGGTGATGCTGCAGTTCCCGCTCAGCGTCACGGTGTCTCCTGTGGAGTCGTCGGAGTCGCTCGAGCACGCGGTGGCGGTCGACAGGACCGCGATCAGCACCGCAGTCGCGAGCGCGTGTCGTTTCAAGCGCCTCATCCGATGTTGGGGAAGGTCGAACGACCGGGTGATCCGCATGACGCGCATGTGCGCTCGAGCATAGGTGTGACCATCACCTGGATCGGGTGCAGCGCTCAGTCGGACGATGGCCCTGGCCGAAAGGGAGCGTCCGAGGGTCCAAGAATTGGGGTCGAGCGTGAGCGGTTGTTTCTCGACCGAGCACCTGTGAGCACGCGGGTCGGCGGCTCAGAGTTCGGATGGCGGGGTCTGGGTCCCGCGTCCAGTCGACTTCGGTGCCGGTCTCGTCGCTTCGGATCTCCATGACCTTGTCTGGGGTGAGGCCGAGGGTGGTGATGATGTGGTTGGCGATGGCGCGGTGGTGGGGCAGCTTTCGGTAGCTGTCCGGTGTGATGATCATTGCGCTTCCTCTGGGTGGCGTTGGTGGTGGGACGGTGGCCGTCCTCTATCGAGTACGGGCGCGCAGATCGGGCGATCCGTGCGCCAACAGGGGCGTGCGAGCCGGGCCCTACGGGGCATTCGGCGCTGGCGAACTACGAGTGATGAAGTTCGGTGGATTGACCATGGTACAGCAGTACCCATGGTTTCAATCATACACTGGTTATAGTAAGACCAAGGTCAGATGCAAGGGTTCGGAGGTTCACACGGACGCCGTTGCAATGTGCGTTGCACTCGAACGTGGCCTGTCGCCTACAAGTCGACCCAAGCGTGTCCTCGCCGCGAGAGCGTCGCGCCATTCGGGTCAGTAGCTGAACGTGGTGGCTGCTTCGTCGCCGATCCACTCCCACATCGGGACCGTGCCACCAAGCGATGCGCCGTCGATGAGCGTGTGCTGGTCGAGTCGCTTTGCGTCGAAGCAGATCGGACAGACGAGAAACCGTCCACCCGCTGTTGTGTACCGATCCCGCAAGTCGGTGATCGATGGACAACCCTCGCAAGCGGTTCCGACGGCAACGCCGTCGACGACGAGTCGTACGGCCTCCTTCGTGAGGAACATCAACGTCGGCCGACCCGATTCGGCGGCACCGACCGCCACCAGCAGCGCAACGGTGACTTTCTCAGCGTCCTCGAGCCCGGTGGTGAGACTGATGACTGCTTTGTTGCTCATGAAATCCTCCTCGGAGTCGCTCTCGGTCGGCGCTCAGGCCTCCCTGATCGCTCATGATCGATGGTGAGCTACGACCGAGAATCGTTCCAGTACAGATTCTGTAGCTCCGCGGAATCGGGCTGAACTACGTTGGCGTTGTGACGGGTTACGCCCAGTTCTGTCCCGTGGCCAAGACCGCTGAGGTGTTGTGCGAGCGGTGGGTCCCGCTCATCTTGCGCGAGGTGCTGTGCGGAAGCAGTCGATTCAGCGAGATCCAGCGTGGCGTGCCCGGCATCTCACCGACGCTGCTCACCAAGCGTCTACGACGCCTCGAAGAGTGTGGGGTGATCAGCAGGTCGATGGACGGTCCGCACTCGAGTTATGCGCCGACAACAGCCGGTTGGGAGCTGTATCCGATCCTCGAGGCGATGGGGGTCTGGGGTCAGCGGTGGGCAAGAAGCAGTTACACGCCCGACGAACTCGATCCTGGATTCCTGATGTGGGACATGCGCCGCATGCTGCAGCCGACGGGACTCGCTGACGGTCAGACTGTGGTCGAGTTCCAGTTCGTCGCCGCACCGCCGGGCCGGTCGCATTACTGGCTCGTCGTGAACGACACCGTCGATCTGTGCCTTGTCGATCCGCGACTTGTCGTCGACCTGACAGTGCGCAGCGAACTCCGCCCACTCACGATGGTCTGGATGGGTGACATCACCATGGCCAGCGCGATCCACGACGGACGCGTCCAACTGGCAGGCCCACGAGCACTCGTGAAGCGCTTCCCCGAATGGATGGGCAGTCACCCCATCCTCGGCGCCGTCGAGGCAGCCCGGTAGCGCCGGACGACCGGACGACGAGTGCGAGACCTGTACACCCGCTCGGGCTTGTCGACTCGGAGCGAGCGCAGGTCCAGGTTGGGCCACGCGGTTACAGTGAGCCGCTCGAGGACGAGGACGAGGAGGGGCGAGATGGTGGGGGGCACGACGTTGTCGCCGGTTGCACCAGCGGCTGCTCGCCGGGAACTCGCCACGCCCGGTGATTGATGCAGCCGCGGCGGGCGCTGTGGAAGAGGCCCGGGCCAGCGGTCGGGTGCGCTCGTGCGAGCAGTCGTCGCGCGGGATCACGGTGTCGTTGTCGCCGTGGGCGACGAGGACGGGGAGGCCCTCGAGGCGATCGGGTGTGGTGGGCACACCGGCGTCGAAGGGCAGCGTCCCGAACAGTATTGCGGCGCCCGTGTAGCGGTCGGGGTCGTCGAGGATCAGGCCGCCGGCGAATGCGGCGCCGCCGCTGAACCCGACGAGGACGACCGGGCTGCCGGTCGGGGCGACGTCGTCGAGCCAGGTGCGGAACCAACCCATCGTCTCGGTGAGCGACTCGGCGACGGGACGGCCGATGCCGCGGTTGGCGAACCAGGCGTAGCCGCCGCCCTCGGCGATCGGGGCCCGCACGGCGGCGTACGTGGAACCGGCGGGGAGGTGGTCGGCGAGGGCGATGATGTCGGTCTCGTTCGATCCTCGGCCGTGGAGCAGGACCACGAGTGGATGGTCGACGTGGCGCTCGCCGCGCCAGGCGACCACGGGCGGAGCGAAGGCGGTCATGCCGGTGCCTGCTCGGCGACGGGGGTGACCTGCCCGGCGGTGCGAACACCAGTCCACCGGCGGACTTCGCCGTCGAGGTCGAGGTGGTCGATGGGTGCCGAGTTCTCGTACGGGCCCCACTGCTCGCGGGGGAGCATCCACATCAGTTCGAACTCGTTGCCGTCGGGGTCGGCGCCGTAGATGCTCTTGGTCGCCCCATGGCTGGATTCGCCCGTGTAGGCGCCGGCGTCGAGCAGGGCTTGGCGGGCGGCGGCGAGTTCGTCGACCGTGTCGAGTTGCCAAGCGAGGTGATAGAGGCCGATCGCGCCGCGGCGTTTGGGGCCGCCGGCGGTGCCGACTCCGAACAGGCCGAGGTCGTGGTGGTTGCCCGAGCGGGGCAGGCGCAAGAAGGCGGCGTTGGCGCGCGGTTCGCGGGCGACGATCTCCATGCCGAACAGGTCGGTGTAGAAGCGCAGCGACCGATCGAGGTCGGCGACGAACAGCACCGCATGGTTGAGACGAACAGGTGAGAATGACACGGGAGGCTCCACAGGGATGAGGAGCCGGAGCGGGCGGTGACCCGCTCCGGCTCGGGTTCAGTTGGCGGTCGTACGGATGGCGGACACTTCGAACTCGAGAGTGACCTTCTCGCCGACGAGGACGCCGCCGGCGTCGAGGGCGGCGTTCCAGTTGACGCCCCAGTCCTTGCGGTTGACGGTCGTCTTGCCCTCGAGGCCGATGCGGGTGTTGCCGTAGGGGTCGACGGCGGTGCCTTCGTAGTCGAAGTCGATGGTGACGGGCTTGGTGACGCCCTTGATGGTGAGGTCGCCGGTGACCCGGTACTCGTCGTCGTCGGTCTGTTCGACGGCGGTCGAGGCGAACGTGATCTCCGGGTAGGTGTCCATGTCGAAGAAGTCGTTGCTCTTGCAGGTGGCCGTCGCGGTCGGCGTTGCGGGTGTCGATGCTGGCCGCCTGGATGGTCAGCTGCAGCTGTGAGGCCGCCGGGTTCTCGGCGTCGAAGGTGCCGGTGCCGTCGAACTCGTTGAACGAGCCGCGGACCTTGGTGACCATGGCGTGGCGGGCGACGAACCCGATCCGGCTGTGCGTCGGGTCGATGGCGTAGGTGCCGGTCGGGATGCTGGTGGTGCTGGTGGCGGTTGCGGTGGTCATGCTTGCTCCTTGGGAAGTGGTGGACATATCATCTAACATAGTGGACGCATCATCTATTCCGCAACTAGCATGTCGACATGAAAGATTCGCGATGGTTGGACGCCCGCGAGGAGCGGGCGTGGCGGGCGTGGCAGTTCATGCAGATGCGCCTCGAGGGCGAACTGGCGCGGCAACTCGCCGCTGATTCGGGCCTGTCGTATCCGGACTATGTGGTGCTCGTCGCGCTCACCGACCGCCCCGACGGTCGGATGCGGCTGTTCGAACTCGCCGACGTGCTCGGATGGGAGAAGAGCCGGCTCTCCCACCACATCGGTCGCATGGCCAACCGCGGGCTCGTCACGAAGGAGAAGTGCGACGATGACCGACGCGGCGCCTACGTGGTGGTCGCCCGACCGGGCCGCCGCGCCATCGAAGCCGCCGCGCCCGGGCCACGTCGCCACCGTCCGCGACCTGTTCATCGACCGGCTCACCCCGGCCCAGCTCGACACCATCGGCGACGCCGCCGAGATCGTGCTCGCCGCGCTCGATGCGGCGGAAGCCCGAGGGACGCACTGAGCGAGGATCTGCAGGCCCAGGCCGCCGGCGTCGCCGTGCTCGGCTGCACGCCGCGTTGCGATAGAACGCTCCCGTGACGACGTCCGAACGCGAGCTGACCGAACGCCTGGATCTCTGTGTGGCGGACGGGTCGTCGCTCGACCCGGCCGCCCGAGGTTGGTCGCGCCACCCGCTCCACCGGGCGAACCTCGACGGGTGCTTCGGGGAGAACAAGCGGTGGGACTACTGGGCGGTACTGGCCGGCGACCTGGTGGTGTCAGCGGTGTACTCGAACATCGACCACTTCGGACTCGCCGACGTCTGGTGGGTCGACCTGGTGACCGGCGAGACCGGAGGGAAGGGCATCCTGACGCCGGCCGATGCCATCGAGTTGCCCGAGCACCCAGGGACCGCGCCCCTGCTGGTCGATCGAGACGGGCTCGCTCTCGCCATGGTGGACGACGACGCGGGCACCCGACTGACGGCCGACTGGGTGGAGGCCGACGGCCGGCCCGGTCACCTCGATGTACTGGTCGAGTTGCCGGCGGGTCACGAGTCGCTCAACGTCGTCATCCCCTGGAGCGACACGGTGTTCAACTTCACCTCGAAGCATCACGCGCGCCCGGCGGTCGGGCGCCTCACGATCGGGGAGCGTGTGTGGTCGATCGGCGGGACCGACGGTGATGATGCGTGGGGGGTGCTCGACGTCGGTCGGGGCCGGTGGCCCCACGAGATCACCTGGAACTGGGGCGGTGGTGCCGGGCGCGCCGGTGACCACGTCGTCGGCTTGCAGATCGGCGGTCGGTGGACGGAAGGTTCGGGCTTCACCGAGAACGCGCTGATCGTCGACGGACGGGTGAGCAAGCTGGGTCGCGAGCTGCGCTGGGACTACTCGTGGGACGACCCGATGGAGCCGTGGCACATCGTCGATCCGGGCGGACAGCTCGACATGGTGCTCACCCCGCGGTTCGACAAGCACAGCGCGGCCGACGCGGGCGAGTTCGGCAGCGAGACCCATCAGGTGTTCGGCACCTGGTCGGGGCGGCTCCGGACCGACGACGGCATCGAACTGGAGTTCGCGGGTCTCCAAGGCTTTGCCGAGGAAGCGCGCCAACGTTGGTAGCCGACGCATCAGTCAGATCACACCACAGGAGTTCACATCCATGAGCGATCGTTTCGACGGCAAGGTGGCGCTGGTCACCGGGGCCGGATCCGGCATCGGCAAAGCGGTCGCCCTGCGCCTCGCCGCGGATGGTGCTCGCGTCTTCGCGGTCGATGTCGTCGCGGATCGGCTGTCCGAGACCCAGGCCGCCGAGCCGGAGCGGATCGTCGCGCACGTGGCCGACATCGCCGATCCGGCGGCGTGCGCGGCCGCAATCGGTGCGGCGGTCGATGCGTTCGGGCGTCTCGACGTGTTGGCGAACGTCGCGGGCATCTTCCACGCCGGTCACTTCACCGACCACACACCAGAGCAGTACCGGCGCGTGCTCGCCGTCAACCTCGACGGTCCGTTCTTCCTGTCGCAGGCGGCGATCCCGCACCTGCTCGAGACATCGGGCAACATCGTCAACGTCGTGTCCAACTCGGCGATCCAGGGTGTGCCGTACGCCAGCGCATACGCCACGAGCAAGGGTGGCCTGTTGCAGCTCACGCGGGCGTTGGCCGTCGAATACCTCAAGCAGCCGCTGCGCGTCAACGCCGTCGCACCAGCGGGCACGCGCACCAACCTGGCGATGAACGCCAACTTCCCGGCCGACCTCGACATCGACCTGGTGTCCCGCATGGGCGGCCAGCGGGGCATCGCCGAACCCGACGATGTCGCCTCCGTCGTCGTGTTCGTCGCCTCCGACGAGGCCCGTGCCGTGACCGGGGCTGTCTACACCGTCGACAACGGACTCACCGTCAGCTGAAGGAGCCACCATGTCCGATCCCACCCGCCAGGTCGCCGACAAACTCGCCATCACCGAACAGCTCGCCCGCTATGCACGCGGCGTCGACACGCACGACTGGGACCTGTGGCGCAGCGTGTTCACCGACGACGCCGTCATCGACTACAGCTCGGCCAACGGACGGCCCGCCGCCGGCCGCGACGACACCGCCGACTGGCTCGCCGAGAGCATGCCGTTCCTGCCCTGGAAGCAGCACTACGTCACCAACGTCGAGATCGACCTCGACGGCGACACCGCCCACGTGCGCGCCGCCTTCTACAACCCGATGCAGTTGCCCGGACTCCCCGACCCGAGCGCATGCGGCGGCTACTACCACCACGACTTCGTACGCACCGCTGCCGGATGGAAGAGCAGGCATCTCGTCGAGGAGAGCTGCTGGTTCGTCAATCCCTACCCGTCCACCGAGACGCCGACGAACGAACCATGACCGACAGTGCCCCCCGGCCCGGACGTGAGCGTGGTCACATGTTCGTCTGTGTCGCTGGGACGTCGGGTGTGAGCGATGTGGGTGTCGCCGATGACTCATCCGTGCCGTCGATGCTGCAATCGAGGGCGTAGGACGTCATCGACAGTGAGCCGAGGGTGCATCCGTCGACGAACGGTCGCGTCGTCGCACCCGCTTCGGCAGCGAGCCCGGCGAAGTAGAGCAGTGGGATGAAGTGATCCGGCGTCGGGACGGCGAGCGCGAAGTCCGGATGCCCCGCCAGTTCGAGAACATCGCCGGGCCGGTTGGCGAGTACGTCTCGCGCGGCGTCGTCGAATCGTTGCGCCCAGTCGAATCCCGCGTCGGGTTGGTGCCAGGCGACGCGGCCGAGATTGTGCACGATGTTGCCACTGGCCATCACCAGCACGCCCTGGTCTCGCAGTGGCGCGAGGCTGCGCCCGAGGTCGAAGTGGTACTCGAACGGCCTCGCCGCGTTGATCGACAGTTGGACGACCGGTACGTCGGCGTCGGGGAAGACGTGAGCGAGCACGGACCAGGTGCCGTGATCGAGACCCCAGCTGTCGTGGTCGAGTCCGACAACACCGGGCTTCACCACTTCGACGATCTCGTTGGCGACGTCGGGTGCTCCCGGCGCCGGGTACTCGACCGCGAACAGTTCATCGGGGAATCCGAAGAAGTCGTGAATCGTGCGCGGTGCAGCCATGGCCGTGACCGCAGTGGCGTTGATGTACCAGTGTGCCGACACCATCAGGACTGCCCGCGGCCGCCCGACCGCTTGCCCGAGCCGGCGCCAGGAATCGGTGAAGCGATTGTGTTCGAGCGTGTTCATCGGATTGCCGTGGCCGACGAATGCGGTTGGCGTCATGTCCCTGGTCTACCCGAACCGGGTCGGGCGAACGAGCAGTCTCCGGCGCCATGTCACAATGGCCGAATGACGCCGCGACGCTGGCATCGAGGGCAGGGCGTTCCCTCGTGAGTGGACCGGTCACCACCGACGACGCCGGGCCGGTCGGGCCGGGGCCGGTCGACGAGGCGCCGGTCGGGGAGGGGTCGGCCGTGCACACCGACGTCGTCGAGATCACCGACAGTCGCGTGAGCCAGGTGGGTGCCTTCTCGGTGCGACGCGCGCTGCCGCAGCGAATTCGCCGAACCGTCGGAGCCTGGTGCTTCCTCGATCACATGGGCCCGACGGTCGTCGACGAGCAGCACGGGCTCGACATCGGGCCTCACCCCCACATCGGGTTGCAGACCGTGACGTGGTTGCTCGAAGGCGAGGCGCTGCACCGCGACTCACTCGGCACCGAGCAGGTGATCGCACCGGGTCAGCTCAACCTGATGACGGCCGGACACGGCGTCGCCCATTCCGAAGAGGCAACGGGGAGCTACCGCGGGCGCATGCACGGCGTGCAGCTCTGGGTCGCGCAACCGGAGGAGACCCGGCACGGCCCGCCCGCGTTCGAACATCACGCGGAGCTCCCGCGCGTCGAGTTCGATCGGGCAGTGGTCACGATCCTGATCGGCAGTCTCGGCGGGGTCGGATCGCCGGCGCGCCGGGACACCGATCACGGCGGCTTCGAGCTCGACCTGCAACCCGGCGCCACGACCGTGCCGCTGCGAACCGACTACGAGCACGCGCTCGTGGTCCTCGACGGGGGAGTGGCCGTGCAGGGCGCGGTCGTCGCTCCGGGGCAGCTCGCCTACCTCGGCGTCGGTCGCGACGAGCTCGACCTCACCACCGACACACCGACGCGAGCGATGCTGATCGGCGGGGTCCCCTGCCGCGACCGTCTCGTCATGTGGTGGAACTACGTCGCCCGCACCCGCGACGAGGTCAGCGCCGCCCACGCCGACTGGACCGCAGCGAGCGAGCGCTTCGGTCAGGTCGCCTCGCCGTTGCCGCGCATCGACGTCCCGCCGCCTCCGTGGACGCGCACCTGACGCCCGGTCGGCGCCAACGGCTCAGGCCGGCTTCCCCCTACTCGTCGCTCGATTGCTTCCAGATGTTGATGTCCGCCTCGGTTGCGTGCTGATCGATCTCGGAGAGTTCGTCGGCGGTGAACGACAGATTCTGCAGCGCGGCGATGTTGTCGTCGAGTTGCTGCACGCTGCTCGCGCCGATCACCAGCGAGGTCATCCGTGGGTCGCGCAAGGACCACGCCAATGCCATCTGGGCCAGGCTCTGGCCACGGCGAGTTGCGATCTCGTCGAGCGCGCGCACGCGCGCCAACCGCTCCTCGGTGATCGTCTCGGCTTGCAACGCCCCGCCCTTCGCGACCCGCGAGTCCGGTGGGATCCCGTGCAGATAGCGATCCGTGAGCAGCCCCTGGGCGAGTGGCGAGAAGGCAATGCAGCCGGCGCCGACCGCTTCGAGCGCGTCGAGCAGATGGTCGGCTTCGGTCCAGCGGTTGAGCATCGAGTACGACGGCTGGTGGATCAGCAAGGGGATCCGCTGTTCGGCGAGGAGTTCCGCCATGCGTCGCGTGCGTTCCGAGGAGTACGACGAGATCCCGACGTACAAGGCCTTGCCCTGGGTGACGGCCGACGCGAGCGCGCCGGCCGTCTCTTCCATCGGCGTGTCCGGGTCGACGCGATGGGAATAGAAGATGTCGACATGGTCGAGACCCATCCGTCCGAGTGACTGATCGAGTGACGCGAGCAGGTACTTGCGCGATCCGAGGTCGCCGTACGGGCCCGGCCACATGTCGTACCCGGCCTTCGTGGAGATGACCAGTTCGTCGCGATGGGCGGCGAAATCGGTTGCCAGGATGCGCCCGAAGTTCGACTCGGCGGCACCGTACGGCGGGCCGTAGTTGTTCGCCAGGTCGAAATGGGTGACGCCGAGATCGAAGGCTCGGCGACAGATCTCGCGCTGGGTGCCCCACGGCCGATCGTCGCCGAAGTTGTGCCACAGACCGAGCGAGATGGCCGGTAGCCGAAGGCCGCTGCGACCACAACGGCGGTAGATCATCGAGTCGTAGCGAGCAGGATCGGCGACGTACGGCATGGGACGAATGTAGGTGTCCGCACCGGAGCGATCCGCGAGATCGTCCCTCCGTCATCGCTGGTCGTCGATGGGAGGGGCTTCGTCAGTCGTTCGGGAGGAGCACCGGCTTGATCACCGAGCCGTCGAGCGACGCCTGTTCGGCTTCGTCGATCTGCGCCAGGGTGTAGGTCTTGATCAGCCGGTCGAACGGGAAACGGCCCTGGTTCCAGAGCTCGATCATGCGCGGGATGAACTGCTTCGGGTCGGCGTTGCCCTCGAAGATGCCCACGACGGTCTTGCCGAACAACGCGTTCGGGTCGAAGACCAGTGCCTCGCCGCCGGCACCGACCAGGCCGCAGACGCCCGTCGGTCGCAGCCCGGCCACCGCTGCGGTCACCACGGCCGGAACGCCGGTGGTGTCGAAGGCGTAGTCGGTGCCACCGCCCGATGCCGCGACGACGGCGCCGGCGACATCGACACCATCCGCGGCGAGGACGGTGTGCGTGGCCCCGAGCTCGACGGCGAGGTCGAGGCGGTGCTGGTGGCGGTCGACGGCGATGATCGTGCCGGCCTCCGCGACGCGGGCCGCCATGATGGCCGCCATGCCCACGCCACCGGTCCCGTAGACGGCGATCGACTCGCCCGCTTGCACGTCGAGGGCGATGAGCACCGAACCGGCACCGGTCTGGATGCCGCATCCGAGCGGGCCGAGCAATCGCAGGTCGGCGTCGGGATCGACGACCACGGTGTTCTGCTCGGTGGCGATCGCGAACGTGGCGAACGAGGATTGTCCGAACCAGCGTGAGGCGACTGGCTTGCCATCGGCGTCGGTCGCCGGTGGTGACCCGTCGAGCTTGGAACCGATGAAGTTCTTCATCGCGAACTGGTCGCAGTACGGGTTGAGGTGGTCGGCGCAGTTGCGGCAGTGTCCGCACGAGTCGAACGACAACACGACATGGTCGCCTGCGGCGATGGACGTCACCCCTGCTCCGACGGCTTCGACGACACCGGCGCCCTCGTGGCCCGGAATGATCGGCAGCAGCATCGAGGCCGTGCTCCTCAGGATCGAGTCGGTGTGGCAGATCCCGGCGCTGACGATCCGGACGAGCACCTCGTCGTCGGCGATCTCGGGGAGTTCGATCGTCTCGATCGAGTACGGCTGGTCGGCGGAACGGAGAACGGCGGCAGTGGTTTTCATCGGAGTCCTTTCGGCCGCCGACCGTAACGCTCGGCGTCGTTCCCGGATGAATCCGTGGCGACCGACCCGGAACCTGAGTCAGCGACCCTCTGCGGAGGGTGTTTCCATCGGCTGACGCGTCTCGGACGGATCGCTCTCGTCGGCGATGGCCTCGCCGCCATCAGCGGTGTCGTGACGCGCCCACTCCGGCGGTGCACCGGTCTCCAACTCGATCACCCGGAACTTCGCTTGACGCCACACGGCGTCGCTGGCGGCGACACCCGAACCGGCCCGGCGCGCCTCGCGGACGCCGCGGATCGCCTGCTCGAGTTCCCGGCGCGCCGTAACCAGCGCCGCGGCGTGCTCGGCGGCGGCGAGCGCCGCGTCGCGGGCCTGCTGGCGTTCGAGTTGGAGGCGCTCACGTTCGGCCCGCTCATGTTCCGCCGATGCCCGCAAGATCGCCGCGAACTGCGCGACGGGGTCTGGTGGTGGGGGCTTCGGTGACTTCGGTCGCCGCCTGCGAGGCACGAGTCGGAATCTACTCGACGGGCCGGGCGCTCGGTTCGGAGTCGACGAGTCGGGCCGTCGTCGAGCCGGTGTCGATCTCGAGCGGTCGTCGCTTCGCCAGGAAACCCAGATTCGCCGAACGTGCTTCCCACGAATAGACGACCGCGGTCCTGGCGATCAGGTCGTGCAGGGCGCATCGGTCGCGTCGCAGCACGATGAGCACGAACCCCAAGCAGAACACCACGAAGCTCAGCGGGAAGACCAGCACTCGGGCCACGGCGTGGCCGGTGTCGATCTCCCCGCCATCGCGGCGAACGACTCGGATACCGAACAGGGCCATGCCGAGCGTGCAGCCGTACGCCGCGAGCAGGAAGGCGCAGTACGCGAACGCCCAGAACAAGAGCGCGAGGGACGAGACCAGGGGCGCCTCGAACAGTTTGACGTCGCTGCCGAGCACGATCGACAGGACGAACACGACCACGTGGCCACCCAGGGTGAACAGCAGCGTGATCGTGATGAAGTCGACCAGGAAGGCGAACAATCGCGTCGCCACCCCGGCGCTGTGGCCGAACAGGTCGTTGCGCAGCGACAACTCGACGTCGGCGTGCTTCATCCGGGCTGCTCCGTGCGCTGACCGGGACGGGGCGGGCCGACGGACGCGCTCCGGCGGAGCAACCGGTCGATCCAACCGTGCAGCAGCGAGTCGATCCCGATGGCCTGGGCCCGCATCCCGTCGATCGCTCGAATCATCACCGCAGATCCGGAACGGGAGACGATCATTCCGAGGTCGGTCCGATGGACGATCGCATCGATGTCGACCCGTTCGAGCAGTCGGTTCAGATCGAGACGATCCATCAACAGATTCAGGTCGACTTCTTCCAACAAGGCGTTGAGGTCGACGCGCTCCAGAACCTCCTGGAGATCGATCCGGTCGATGACCTTCTCGACGTCGATCCGTTCGACGATCGCCTGGATGTCCACCCGTTCGACGACGCCGTTGACGTCGAGCGCACTGACGACCATCGGGGTGACTTCGTAGGCGACGGCCTGCACGATCTCCGTGGCGCTCTCGAACACCGAGTCGAGCAGACCCGAGTGTTCACGACGCGTCCGATGTCGGCGCTGACCCCGAGCCACCGTGGTCGTCAGTCGGTCTCTTCGGTGACGATCGTGCGCGCTCGCGTACTTCGTTCGGGCGCCTCGTCACCGGCGGTCGCGGTGGGTTCACTTCCGCCGTCGAGGTCGGCGACCGACGCTCCGAAACCGCCGAACGCTTCGGCCAGCGAGGCGATCAAGACGGACGGCTGACGGATGACACTCGAATCGAGTGCGATCCCGATGTCCAGGCGATCGTCGTTGCCGAGCGCCGTGATGTTCAGCGGACAGCCGAGGCGAGGCCCCAGGGGATAGGCCGCTTCGATCACCGAGCCGCAGATGTGCCGCTTGCCGCGGAGACCGGGGACGGCGGTGGCGGCGAAGTCGACGGATTCCGCCTGGGCGTTGAGAGCCGCCGACAGGAACCGCGTGGGGAGGAGTCGGAACGACGTGGCCAGCGCGGAGGCGACACGCAACGCCGGTTCCTTCCGGGCCTGGTCGAGGCGTTCGGCCACCACGCCGAACTGCGGTCCGGGGCGACCGATCGCCGTCGGCACCGAGAGACGGGTCGGTGCGAACCAGTTGCCGCCCGCATCGTCACTGCCCCGCGTGCTCGCCGGCGTGGCGAGTCGCAATTCGGCGCAGTGTTCACCGAGCCGCTCGTGGTAGAGCCCGATGCCGGCCGCGGCGGCGGCGATCAGCAGATCGTTCCGGCTGCCGCCCAAGGTCAGTGCCGCAGCGCGGGCCCCCTCGACGGACACGACCTCGAACCGGCTGAGCATCGATCGGGTCGTCGGGCGCGACGACAACGGACCGCCGGTCACCATGAGCTGTCGGGACACCGAGTTGGCGACGTCGAGGGCCCACTGCACGCTGTGCACCGCCGACTCGACCGGGTCGACCTCGCGCGCCGAGTTGATCCGCCCGAGGGCACGGCCGATGATCTCGGGACCGTCCAAGGTCGCCGAGAACGAAATCGTTCCAGGGCGGCGCGGCTCGGCCGGATCCGCGACACGTGGCGGCGGCGGGGCCGTCGGCGCCGACGGTGTCAGCGGGGCCCGTGGCCACTCCGGTTCGTCGAGGAGCAGCCCGAGCAGCCTGATTCCGCCGACGCCGTCGGTGAGCACGTGATGGGCGCGCAGGTAGATCGCGCCTTTGCCGTCCTCGAGTCCGTCGATCAACGTGACGTCCCACGGCGAACATTCGGGGTCGAACGGGACCGACTCGAGCAGACCGACGAGGTCGAGCACCTCGCGCATCGTGCCCGGAGGTGAGACCGACAGCGATCGGAGCTGGTGCTCGGGCGAGAACGGCCCGCTGACCCACGACGGACGGGACCGCAACGTCGCCTGCCCCCCAGGTCGCTGGTTCAGCCGTTCGGCGTGTTGGCCGGCGAACCGGAGCCGTTCGAGGACTGCGTCCCGGTCGGGCAGCTGGTCGACGATCAGCACGGCGCCCACCGTCATGCGCAACGATCCCGCCTGTCCGACCCTCCACATGATCGCTTCGATTGGACTCAGTTCGTCACTCATGATCGACACCCTCCGGGTTCGCAGTTCCACACTCTAGATGGCAATCGTTTCCTGCCATGTCGGCCCGCCGTCGTGAGCCACTTCGCGTCGAGCCTCGCGCTCTCGGGCACATTCCGTTCGGAATCCGATCGAAATGTGCCCCGGACCGGAAGCGAGCGAGGGAAGTGACGGTCAGGCCGGGCTCCGACCGGTCCGGTCCGCCGCCCCGCACCAGTGGGAATCAGGGGGTGGCGGTGCCGTGCACGGCCAGCGAGTGCTTGCGGAACGCCCGGCGGGCGAGCCGGGGGATCAGCAGGCGCACGGGCTTGGGCGCATCGCCCAACATGGTGGCGACCACGCGGGGATCGCCGTCGTGCTGCATCATGCCGAACACGAGCGTTCGTTCCGATCGCTGCGGGCCTTTCCGTCCGGCGTCGCCGAGCGAATCCCATTCCGATTGCGAGAGGCATGTCGCTGCGATCGGGAGCACGCGGGACTCCTCGTCGTCGAGGTGCTCGACGAGCGCCACGGCGAGGCGGTCGTAGAGCGCGGCGAGTTCGTCGCGGCCGGCGGCGTCTGCGGTCACCGCCCACTCCGCACGCACGTCCTCGCTCCTGGCGAGCAGCGTCGCCACCTCGTGGTGCTGCGACTCCATCAGGTCGACGATCGGCGTGACATCGGCCGCCGCCCTCGCCAGGAGGAGGGGCCACAGCAGCTCGTCCTCGGTGACGTGATGATGGTGCAGGCAACGGTCGATGAGGTCGAGGTGGGCGGCGACCACGCCGCTGCGGCGAGTGTCGCCGGTGTCGACCCGGCGGACGAGGTCGCCGGCGAGGCGCACCTCGCGGCGGAACATGGAGTGGACGACGCCCATCTCGCCGGTGTCGATGGTCGTCGTTCCGGTGGTGGTCGTGGTGGTCGTGGTGGTCGGGGTGGACAGGTGAGCGGTGTGCATGATGGTGTGCTTTCTGCTGGGTTCGGGTGTGTGGCTGGGATGACGGCGTCAGTGCGCCGGTGGGAAGAGGGTGTTGTGGAAGGCGTTGATCTGCCAGCCCTCGTCGCCCTCGGCGATGGTGAGCGTGTAACGGGCGTGGTTGACGCCCCGCAGGGGGCCGTGGGGAGCGTCGAGGGTCGCCGCGACGACCGCAACGACGCAGCCGGGCGTGATCTCGCGGGCCCGATCGAGTTCGTAGTGGACGGTGCTGCCCGCATAGATCGTGTCGAAGATCTGCCGGTGGCCGGCGGCGATGGCGGCCCGGCCGATGTGGTGGACGCCGCGGATGTCGACGAAGTCGGCGTCGATGGCGAACGCTTCGCTGTAGGTCGTGGCATCCGATCGATTCCACGTGCGTTCGAGATGCATGAACAGTGCGGTGGCGATCGTCGTCGGCTCCGTGATCGGGTCGGTGACGGTGTTCACGACGCGACCTCCTCGCTGCCGGCGAGGGTGCTGCGGACGAGGCGGAACCCCGTGGAGGCGACGAAGGCGAGCCAGATCACGAAGCCGAGAACTCCGAGCCCGAGCAGGCCACCGAGTTCGCCGGCGGCAGTGGCAGGGCCGGCGGCACACGAGACGGCGAGCATGGCCGATCCCACCGGGCCGAGCCAGCCGAACAAGCGGGGCGTGATGCCGGCCGCGACGCCGGCCCGGGACAGACCGAACAGCGCGATGCCGATGAACAGCAGGAGCACGGTGAACACGCTGTTGTGGAGCGCCCAGAGCGCGGACACGGCGGCGAGGTCGGGGTGGTCGCCGTGTGCCACCACCGACAGTGCCTGCTCGCACGCCAGCAGGACGCCGAAGAGGATCAGGATGCCGGCACCGCCGAGGTAGCCGGTGCCCGCCCATCCGGGTCGAGTGCTCGCCGCGAGGCGGCGCATCGTGCCGCCGAGGAACGTGGCGAGGCTGATGCCGCTGATCACGAACATGCTCACGAGCAGGAACGTGATGCCTCGCGTGTCGGCGAAGTGGTCGACCACTTCGCTCGCCGACGCGCCGTTGCCGGGTGCCGAGGAGCCGCGGACGACGTTCTGCAGGATGACGACGGTGACGAACGCCAGCGCGCCGAAACCGGCGAGACGTGTCGACTGGGCGGGCCGGCGATCTGCGGCGCGGTCCGGTGCGCCGTGCGGTGCGGCGACGGTGCGGGTGCGGTGGTGTCGGGTGAAGCGGTGAGGTACATGGGAATCTCCTTGTGGGTTGAGTGAGTGTCGGTTGACTTGAACGACTATAAAGTGAGTTGTACAAATGTCAAGTGATAGACCGGAGAAATGCCGAAGAACCCTCCGACCCTGCGGGCCCGTCAGGCGCAACTCACCCGGGACGAGATCCTGAGCGCCGCCCGGCGGCTCTTCGCGGAGCAGGGCTACAGCCGCACGACGGTGCGCGACATCGCCGAGGCGGCCGGCGTGTCGGCGCAGACGGTGTACGACAGCATCGGCTCGAAGCAGGCGATCGTCGCTCGGCTGAACGACCTGATCGACGCCGAAGCCGACATCGCCGCCATCGTCGGCGCCGCCGCCGGCTCGGACGACCCCCGGCAGATCCTCGCCGTGCAGGCCACGGTGACCCGTTCGATCCTCGAGCACTGTGGCGACATCCTGCGCGCCCTGGTCACCGGCGCCGCCGCCGAGCCCGACCTGGCCCAGGTGCTGGCGGAGGGCAACCGCCGTCACGTCGACGGAGCGCGCCGGATCGTCACACAGCTCGCCGACCTCGATGCGCTCGATCCGTCGGTCACGGTCGACGCCGCCGTCGCCACACTCAGCGCCACGTCGGATGTGAGCTTCGCGGTGCTGCTCGCGGATCAGTACGGCTGGTCGCTGGACGACATCCAGGCGTGGATCGTGGCGACGAACAGCAAGCTCCTGCTGCGCGGGGAGTGACCGTTCAGAGCCCCGACCCCAGGACGGATGGGCGAATGCACAGGTTTGCCTGGCCGGACGGCAATCGCCGGGGACCCTACGATTGATCGGAATGAAGTTGATCTTCGTCCGTCACGGTGATGCGTTCGCCGGTCTCCGCGGTGTGATCCCGGGACCCCTGGGGTGTCTCGGTCTCACCGATCTCGGCCGCCGGCAGGCGCAGGCGCTCCACGATTCCATCGCTGCCGATCCCGACTTCAGCGTCGACGTGCTGGTCACGAGCATGCTGCCACGGGCGATCGAAACGGCGGGCATCATCGCCCCTGCCCTCGGATTCGCCGAGGTGCCGCAGGACTGCGACCTGTGCGAAGTGCACACCGGCGAAGCCGACGGGCTCGACTGGGCGGACTACGCCAGCCGGTTCGGCACCGTGGACATGCTCGCCGAACCCCATCGCCCGTTCGCTCCGGGAGGCGACAGCTGGAACAGCTTCCACGACCGGGTCGGACTGGCGATGGACCGCTTCGCCCGTGACCATCCCGGCTCGACCGTGATGGCGGTCTGTCATTCCGGGGTGATCGCCGCGTCGCTGCGGGTGCGTTTCGGTGCCGCGCCGGCCGGCGGACCTCGCCTGATGCCGACCAACACCGGCTTGACGGAGTGGGACTTCGACGAGACGTCCGGTCAATGGACGCTGCGGACGTACGACGACGCGCGGCATCTCGCCGCGCTCGGCGGCGACGGCACACTCGAGCTCTGAGGTCGACGTTTGTCGACCCTCACCGTCGGGGTACCGCCGGGAGATGACGGACCCGGCCGAGCCCACCGTCGATTCCACCGTGGAGCCGACCGTGGACCCCACCGTCGAAGGGGCCAGATCGGCGTCGGAGCGCGGTGAACTCGGGCACTGGGTGCAGGAGTTCCTCCGCAGCCCGGGGAGCGACAACGCCGTGCTCGGAGCGGAACTGCGCAGCGAGCAGTCGACGTGGTACGGCCCGGTCCGGCTGCCGTTCGACGAGCTCCAGCGGCTCGCCGGCCCTCCGGATCAGCCGACGCTCGTCCGTCTCGGCGACGACGATCTCGAGCGCGTCGATGACATGCAGGAGAGCCTCGACGACGGCTGGGATCCGCCGCCGGTCATCGTGTCGTACCGGGACGGGGAGTTCGTGGTGGAGGACGGCAACCACCGCATCGAGGGACTTCGGCGAGCGGGTCACTCCGACTACTGGTCGGTGGTCGGCTTCGAGGACGAACCGCAGCGGCTGCGGTTCCTCGAGTCACTCGCTCGATTCGATACAGCCTGATTCGGTACGGCCTGATTCGGCGACCGCTGACTGGGTGCGGAGCCGATCGAGGGCGCTGCGCAACAGTCGCGACACCTGCACCTGGCCGATGCCGAGACGCTCGCCGATCTCGCGTTGGGTGAGCTCCTCGTAGAAGCGCCACACCATGATCTTCCGGCTGCGCTCGTCGAGATGGGCCAAGGCATCGAGCGCCGCGAGGCGGTTCTCGATCTCGGCGGTCATGTCGCCGTTCGACGACCCCATCGCCTGCACGTTGACGGCGTCCGGCTCCGACAGGCTCCTCGTCCGGTTCGCACCACGCGCCGCGAGACCAGCGATCACGACCTCCCGGTCGACGCGCAGTTCCGCCGCGAGTTCGTCGATCGTGGGCGAGCGCCCGAGCCGTTGATCCAGCACCTCGGTGGCGGCCCGCAACCGAGGCATCAGGTCCTTCGCGCTGCGCGGCACACCGATCGCCCAGGTCGTGTCGCGGAAGTGCCGTTTCAACTCACCGAGAATCGTGGGAATGGCGAACGCGTGGAAGGGCACTTCCCGGCCGGGGTCGTACCGGTCGGTCGCCTTCACGAGGCCCAGCAGTGCAACCTGGACGAGATCGAGTTCCGGCTCACCCCGATAACGGAAGCGGCTGGCGCACTGTGTCGCGATCCAGCGGTGGTCGATGATCAATTGGTCGCGGATGCGCAGATCACCGGTCTCCCGCAGACGCTCGAATCGGGCGCGCACGTCGTCCCAGTCCGACTCGTGCCGACCCGGAACCTCCCGAGCGGGCTCCTCACGATCCCCTGATCGTTTCGGCCTGCAGGATCGATCCACGGGCCCAGGGTTACCCGTCGGCGGTGCGACGAAAACCGTGCATCTCGCTTTCACCCGAACGGATGAGATCAGCAGAGCGTCTCGGTCCACACCCGCTTTCCGTAGCGGGTGGTTTCCCAGCCCCACGAGTCGCACAGCGCGTCGACGATGGCCAGGCCGAACCCACCGGCGCTGGTCGGCTCGACGAGCACCGGGCCCGTGGGATCGCTGTCGTGCACCTCGAGTCGCAAGCGCATGTCGTCGAGCAGTGCCATCACCACCGAATCGGAGTCGGCATGCATGACGGCGTTGGTGACGAGTTCGTTGACCACGATCAGGGCATCGGAGATGACCGCTTCGGAACAGCCGGCGTCGAACATCCAAGCGTGGAGTGCGTCCCGGGCTTCCAGTGCTGCCATCTCGGATTTCGTCACGTTCATGCGCATCTCTCTCACGAGTCCACCTCGGCCGGGTCGGGCGCGTCTACCTCACGGTTCGATCTCCGTGGGGCCGCTCGACCTGCAATGTCGCCATCGGCGAGGCTGTACCCGTCGAGCGCGTTCGCCAGACGTGCGCAGTGGGGTGTGGCGAGCGGCCTGTCGTTGAGGTCAGCCGCGCACGACACGCCGGACAGTTTGCTCGACGCGGCTGAGCCACTTGGCCCGCCGGGAGCGTTGCCACTCCTGCTGCAACTCGCCGGTCTCGAACGCCGACAGGACACGCGGCGCGATGTACGAGGAGCGGCACACGGCGACGGTGTTCCCGAGCCGGTCGGCGGCGTGCTCGATCGCCAACCGGACCGCGGCGTCGACGTCGTCGCCGTCGGCGTGGAGCAGGCGATCGGCGGCCGCACACGTCGCGCCCCACGTCCGGAGATCCTTGGCGCTCATGTCCGCGCGGGAGTGGGCGGCGATGTACCGGTTGACCTGCCCAGCCGTGATCGGGCGATCATCGGAGTCGACGAACAGCATCCCCTCGTCGTTCTCGCCGGTCCCTGCCGTGCTCTCGTCGATGAGCGTCGACAGTCGTCGGGCGAGCAGCGGGTCACGAATCTCCGTCTGCTGTTCGACGGCTGACTTGCCCTCGAAATGCAGTGCGATCCGCGTGCCCTCGATCTCCACGTCCCCGACGCCGAGCGTGATCGCGCCGACGGATCCGTTCTCCACGAGGCGTCGCCAGCTCCCGGGGCGGATCAGCGAGTCGTCGATCAGGCGGACGACCGCCGCCGTCCGCCAGTCGGTGCCGCGGGCGCGCAGTTCGCGGTCGACCTCACGGCGCAGACGAGGCAGCCCGCCGCCGACCGACCAGAGGCGCTCGAACTTGGCGACATCGGAGGCCTCGCGCCACGCCGGATGGTAGAGATACTGCTTCCGGCCACGATCGTCGTAGCCGGTCGCCAGGAGGTGGGCGTCGGGCTCCCCGGCGATCCACACCTTCGTCCACGCGGGAGGGATGGCCATCGCCTGCAGACGGAATCGTTCGGCTCCGTCGACGATCCGGCCGCGGTGGTCGACGTAGGTGAACCCTCGGCCGCGGCGGCGACGTTCGATCCCGGGGCGGTCGTCCGTGAGGTACTGCAGCCCGGCGTCACTGGCGATTCGATCGTGACCGGAACTCGTGGATGCGATGTCGCTCGCCATGGAGCCGACTGTTCCCACCGAACGGTTGCAGCAACCGCCTCGAACTCAGCGTGGCCCGGACGGCGTGTCGGGTGCCTGGACGCGCGGCGAGGTGTATCGGCGGTCGTCGAGCACGGCGGCGACCGCGGCGCGCAACTCGGCCGGACGGCCTTTGAGGACGTAGCCGCTGGCGCCGGCGGCGAAGGCCTCCTCGACGTAGGTCTGCTCCGTGTGTCCCGTGACGACGAGTGTCGTCACGGACGGCCACCGCTCGCGCGATGCGACGGGTCAACTCGATCCCGTTGATGCCGGGCAACGACAGGTCGATCACCACGAACTCGACGGGATCGGTGGCGAACCGGTCGAGCGCGGCGAGCCCGTCGTCGGCTTCCCACGCCACGGTCACCTCGGGCATCTGCTCGATCACCTCCCGCAGCACCGTGCGGAACTTGGCGTGATCGTCGACGATCGCCAATCGTGCGACGACCCCGCTCATCGGGACTCGCCCGCCTCGCTCGTGACCTGCTGCGGGAAGCGCAACCGCGCTCGGGTGCCGTCGCCGGGGATCGACTCCACGTCGAGTTCGCCGCCGAGCAGGTCGAGACGGTGCTGGATGTGCAGCAGGCCGCGCCCACTCCGCGTGGGGTCGTCCAACACGTCGACGTCGAATCCGCGCCCGGTGTCGGACACCTCGACATCGAGGTATCCCGGCACATCCAGGTAACCCGGCACATCGAGGTGACCCGGGACGTCGAGGTCGCCGGCTTCGTCGAGGTCAGCGGGGTGGCTGCTGATCGTGATCGAGGCGCCGTCGGCCGACGCGTGCTTGACCACGTTGAACAGCAGCTCACGAATCGTCTGGTACAGCATGATCCGCAGGTCGGGATCGGCCACGACGATCGGACGCGGCATCTGGACCTCGACCGCGAGACCGTGCATCTCGGTCATCTGGTGCGCCAGCCAGCGCACGACCTCGCCGAAGTCGTCGGCGTGCAGCACCTGGGGCGCGAGGTCGACCGAGAGACTTCTGGCGAGGGCGATGCTGTCGTCGAGGTGCTGGCCGATCTCGGAGAGATGTGTCTCGATGCGCTCCGAACGGGTCGTGCCGAGTTCGTCCTCGACGAGTCCCAGGCGCATCTGGGCGCTGTAGAGGAGCTGCTGCAGGTCGTCGTGGAGCACCTGAGCGATGCGCTCACGCTCCTCCTGCTCGGCGCGGACGAGGCCGGTGGTGAGCGACCGCAGCTGCCGGTCACGCCGTTCGAGATCGGCGGTGCGCGCCTCGACGGTCGATTCGAGGTTCTGGTTGAGCTGTCGCAGCTCCTCCTCGGTACGCAATCGTTGATCGGCGAGGGCGAAGTAGTCGACGACCGTCTCGACCACCGCGACCAGATCGTCGTCGAAGCGTCGCGAGCCGCGGGTGCCGAACGCCAGCACACCACGAACCTCCGAGCCGATCATCATCGGGAACGACGCGTACGCGCTCAGGCCGGCCGCACGGATCTCGGCCACCGCCGGGTCGTCGCTCGTGGCGACGTCGTTGCGGATGATCGAGGCGCGCGCTCCGACGGCCTGCTCGCTCAGGAGCTGCCCGATCCCACTGGACCCCGGTCGGTGGTTCGCACCCTGCACCACCGTGGCGCCGGACATGACGAGTCGCATTCGGCCGGCGTCGTCCAGCTCGTAGCGCTCGAACACCTCGAGATCGAGCACCGTCGACATGTCGTCGAACAGGCGTTGGATCAGGTTCGCCGGTTGGGCGCCGCGCAGGAGCTGGGCGGCGGCCTCGGAGAGCAGCGACAGGCGTTCGCTGCGTTGCGCCAGCATGCTGCTCCGGTCGACCTCGTCGGTGACGTCGGCGATCGTGCCGATGACCTCGTCCGGCGCCGCACCGGCCTCACCGTCGTCGTCGGCGGGGCGCGCCGTCATCTCGACGACCACCCGCGCGCCGTCGGGCCGTTCGATCCGGAACTGTCGTCGCGTCCGCTCACCCGACTCGAGCAGCTGCTGGAGTTCGGTGACCGCCGGTGCATCGAGGTGCGAACGGAGCCAGGCGATCAGATCGTTCGAGCCGTCGATCGGCGCGGAGCTCGACATGCCGACGATCGACCGCGCTCGATCGTCGGCGGTGCCGCGGCGCGTCGACGCGGCCCACGACCACGAGCCCATCGCGGACGCGTCGAGGGAGGCGCGCAAGCGGCGTTCGCTCGCCCGCAACGACGACTCGGCCTCGAAACGCCGGGTGATGTCGACGAAGGTGATCACGACGCCGTCGATCCGGTCGTCGGCGGTGCGGTAGGGGAGCAGCCGGGTCAGCAACCAGCGTCCGTCGGTCGTCTGGATCTCGTGCTCGATCGGGATGAGGCGGTCGAGGACCCGCTGGGCGTCGTCCGACAGCCCGTCGTGCCGGAGCCGGTGGGTGAAATCGGTGAGCGGACGACCGCGGTCGCTGGCGGCGATGTTGAAGAACGCCGTGACGGGAGGGGTGAAACGCACGATGCGCAGCTGCCGATCGAGGAACAGCGTGGCGATGTCGGTGGCGACGAGGAGGTTCTGGAGGTCGTTCGACAGCATCCCGAGTTCGTCGACCTTGTGGCGGTTCTCCTGGTTGAGCGTCGCCAGCTCCTCGTTCATCGACTGGAGTTCCTCGCGCGAGGTCTCGAGTTCCTCCATCGTCGAGCGGAGTTCCTCGTTCGTCGACTGCAGTTCCTCGTTCGATGTCCGCATCTCCTCCTGGCCGGTCTCGTGCTCCTCGATCACCGTCTGCAGCCGCCGGCGCGTCAGGTCGAGTTGCCGTTCGAGCGCCTGGAGCACGTTCAGTTCCCGTTCGTCAACGACCGCGGGGAGGCGGACACCGTCAGGTGCGGTCTCCTCGAAGACGACGAGCACGAACCCGTCGAGGTCGTCGTCGTCACTCCACTCGATCGCGTCGGCCGGGATCGCGTGGACCCGCACGGCGCGCTCCTCGCCGTCGATCACTGTCGACACGGCACGACCGGCGGTCGGTTCGTGGTCGGTGCGCGCCGTGTGCACGGCGCTGCGCAGTTCGAGGCGGAGATCGTCGGGGACGAGCTGGAACACGTCCGCGGTGGGCACGCCACCGGGCTGGGTCACGTACGGGCCGGCGAACTCGGAGAAGTGGACGATCCGGTTGTCCCCGTCGATCAGGAGGCTCGGCGACGCGTGCGCCGCGAGCAGGCGTGCGTGCACCAGGGCATGGCCGGCGGACGCCGGGGCGGGCGATGCCCGGACGCCCCGCGGCCGTCGCGGTCCGGCTGCCCGCGACGACGACATGAACGTCGGCAGTGGCGGCTCGCGCGTGCCGGGCTGCTCACGGCGCCGGAACAGACACAGGTGTTTGTCGACGGTCGTGAACAGATCCGAGCGATCGATGGTCTCCGAACTGCCGAGCAGGAGGTGGCCACCCGGTTCGAGGGCGTAGTGGAACACGGTTGCGGCCAGGTGCTGGGTGTCGCGCTGGAGGTAGATCAGCAGGTTGCGACACACGATCAGGTCCATGTGCGAGAACGGCGGATCGCGCAGCAGGCCGTGCGGGGCGAACACCACCATCTCGCGCAGTTCCTGGCAGATGCGGTACTTGCCGTTCTGGCGGACGAAGAAGCGCTCCAGACGCTCGGCCGAGACGTCGGCCTCGATCGACGGCGGGTAGACGCCTTCCCGGGCCTGCTGCAGGGAGCGTTCGTGGAGATCGCTGGCGAAGATCTGCAGCGCCGGCGGATCGGTGAGCCCGGCGGCGTGCTCGAGCAGCAGCATGCCCAGGCTGTAGGCCTCCTCTCCGGTCGAGCACCCGACCGACCACGAACGGACGGTCTCGTCCGGGCCGCGCCCGGCGAACATCGCCGGCACGACGCGTTCGGCGAGCGCCTCGAAGACCTCGGGATCGCGGAAGAAGCTCGTCACCGAGATCAGGACGTCGCTGAAGAGCAGGTCGACCTCGCCCGCGTCCTCGCGCAGGCGGCCGAGGTACTCCTCGAACGTCGGCAGTTGATGCAGCTGCATACGGCGCCGGATGCGGCGCAGGATCGTCGACTGCTTGTAGCCCGTTGCGTCGTGGCCGGTGCGGTCACGGATCTGCGCGTAGATCTGTTGCAGCACGTCATGCACCTCCGGCGACGGCTCGTCACCGCCGGGGTGACCGATCGCCGCATCGGTCTGCTGCGCCACCGCGCGCAGCAGGTCAGCGATCTCGTCGAGCGGCTTGACGAGGTCGACGACGCCGGCGAGCAGCGCGCTGCGCGGCATGCCGTCGTACTCGGCGTCCGCGGGATCCTGCACGATCGTGAGGCCGCCCGCCGCTCGGATCGACGCCAACCCCGCCGTCCCATCGGTGCCCGTCCCGGTCAGCACGATGCCGATCGAGTTGCCGTCGTGCGTTTCGGCCAGCGTGTGGAAGAAATGGTCGATCGGCCCGCGGCTGCGGCGATCCGGCTCGATCTCCGACAGTCGCAGGTGGGTGTCGACCGCCGCCAGGTTGGAGCCGGGCGGGATGACGTAGACGTGGTCGGCGCGCAGCGGGGCCGTCTGGTTCACCTGCTGGACCGGCATCGAGCAGTGTGGTTGCAGCAGATCGGCGAGATGGCTCTCGTGGTCAGGCGCGAGGTGGACCACCACGACGAAACTGAGCCCGGTGTCGTTCGGCAGGCGCTCGAACAGCTCGCGCAGCGCGGCCAGGCCACCAGCGCTCGCACCGATGCCGACGATGGTGATCGGCGCCTCTGTCCCGGGCGGCAGCATCGGGAACTCAGTCCTCCGACGGTGACGCGGACGGGAGCCGGACGAGGAACGACGGCGACCTCGGGTCGATCACGACGTCGATGCCCCCGACCTCTCCCAGCCGGCTGGCGATCCAGGGTGCGAGCCCGTCGGTCTCCCTGATCGGCCGCACGTCGTGCCGGTGCTCGATCGGTCGGCGTGTGCCGCCGGTGATCACGACCTCGACGGAGTGCGGCATGGTCGACAGATCGACCGTCACCGCATCGGACATGGCCTCGCACTCGGCGACCAGCATCTGCAGCACGCGCCGGGCGATCGTCGGATCGACCCAGACGGTGGCGTCCGGAGGATTGGCACCGGCGAGGGCACCGGGGACGTCCGAGCGATCGACGATCACCGTGCGGATCATCGCGCGGAGATCGACGTGTTCGGGTCGCACTGCGTACTCCTGCCGGAGCGTGTGCTCGAGGTCGGCCAGGCCGTCGACGAACCGATCGAGTTCCGCACCGGTCTGCACGATCGACTGCAGGCAGCGTTCACGGAGCGACGCGTCGAGATCCCCGCCGGACAGCAGCTCGATCTGGTGTGACAGGGCGCCGACGAGATGACGCAGGTCGTGGCCGACGGCCGCGACCAACCTGCTGATGTCCGTGCCATGTCGTTCGTGCCAGTGTCGTTCGTGCCGGTGTCGCCGCCCGCGATCGTTGCCTGGGATTCGAGCATGTGCTGGGGCGCTCCGTTCGGTTTCGACGTCATCTCATCGTGTCACACTGTCAGGGTGTCCTCCGAGACCGTGCCGGAGGCCCCGGATCCGCCGGATTTCGCGGTGACGCGGGTGCTGATCGTCGAAGATCAACGAGCCTTCGTCGAGTCGATGGCTCTCGTGATCGACGCCCAGCGCGACCTCGAGTGCGTCGCCACGGCCCGGACCGGCGCCGATGGCCTCGACCAGGCACGCCGTCACCGGCCCGACGTCGTCCTCATGGACGTCGGCCTGCCCGACGGCGACGGCGTCGACATCGCCACCCTCCTGCTCGGTGATGTGCCCGGGACACGGGTGATCATTCTCACGGGCCGTCCCGATGCGACCGTGCTCGCCCGCGCCGCGGCGGCCGGAGCGAGCGCCTTCCTGCTCAAGAACTCCTCGATCGACGAGATCCTCGACGCGATCAGGACGACGGGGAGCCGCCGCATGCAGGTCGACCCCGATGCGCTCGCGTCGATCCTGCACGCCAGTCCCGGCAGTGCGCCCCCGGGCGTGGCGGAACTCACCCAGCGCGAACTCGAGGTCCTCGGCGAACTGGGTCTCGGTCATCAGCCGAAGCAGATCGCACGCCATCTCGGGATCACGCTGCCGACCTGTCGTGGATACGTCAAGTCGTTGTTCCAGAAGATCGGCGCCCACAGCGCACTCGAGGCGGTGGTGCTGGCCCATCGGTACGGCGTCATCAGCCTTCCCGACGCACTCGATCGGCCGGATGAGACCTGACCTCCATTCGGGGGTGCCGATCCCCCTGCGGTGAGGTGCCCGAGCGACCGGTTGGTTCCTACGCTTCGTCGCGGGTGGGAACTGGAGGAGTTGATGACCGAACTGCGTGATGCGTCACCCGCCGGGCGACGCTCGAACCGCACCGTCTGGGTGTCGGCGCGGGACGAGCCGCCTGCCGAGGCGACCATCACGTGGGCGATCGACGAGCAGGAGGTCACCTCGTTGGATCTGGCCGGGGTGCTCTGCACCCTCACGGTGCAGCGGGTGCGGGACCTGATCGCGGAGGTCGCCGAGGCGTCACCCGCGCCGGTCGCCATCGACATGTCGGGCGTCACCTTCATCGACGGCCGCGGCCTGTCGCTCCTGCTCACGACGCAGGAGCGTCTCGCGGCGCGCGGGCTGGGCTGTGAGATCGTGAACCCCTCGCCGGTCGTCCGGCGGCTGTTCGACGTGGTCGGCCTCGAGAACCTCTTGACGGCCTGAACCGCCCGCAGGTCCCGGCGCGAAGGCGTCACGGCGACCTCATTCGACGCGTCGCTCCCACACGACGAGTTCGAAGTCGGGATCGGTCATCGAGGCCAGCCGCTGCAGCGTGTCGTCCTGATCGATCCGCATCGCCACCTGATGCCCGGTACAGGGATAGTCCGTGACGCCCGTGTAGTGGACCGCGACGAGGTGACCGCCCGGTTCGAGCCACCGCGCGAGGCCCTTCATGGCGAGGTCGAAACCCGACTCCGTGAGGTAGTAGGCAACCTCCGACCAGACCACCAGGTCGCCCGTGCCGGCGGGCCAGTAGACCGGGAACGCGGCCTCGACGATGGTGACCTCGGGACGCTCGACTCGACGGCGGGCGGCGTGCACCGCCTCGGCGACGAAGTCGAACGCGATCAGCTCGTCGACGCGGTCGGCGAGCCGTTCGGTGAGCGTCCCGATCGAGCAACCGGGCTCGACACCACGCCGGTAACGCGCGTTGGGGAGGACGGCCATGGTGATGTCGCGCTTGCGGCGTTCGTACCAGCTCGCCTCGAATCCCCAGGGATCGAGGTCGGTCCGGTAGAGCTCGTCGAAGTAGGTCCGGCGGTGGGTCAGCGCGCTGAGGCGGCCGTCCGGGTCGAGCTTCACGACCGTCCGGTCCCGGATGCCAGTCGCGCCAGCACGGCGAGCTCCCGCTCGGCGTGGTGTTGACGGACGTACAGCTGGAGGTCGGCGATCCGGTGGGCCACGGCGGTCGATTCGGTCTGGGGCCGGGGCCCGAAACCGCGGCCGAACCGGTCGATCACATCCATCACGCTGCGCTCGACGGTCCATCGCAACGCCCGCGCCCGTCGTTCTCCGGCCACCGTGTCGGTCGGCTCACGGTCGATCTCGTTTCCGGCCTGGGTCAGCAGGGCGCGCAGCGACCACGCCGCGGCGACCATCGCACCCAGATGGGCGAGCCGGTGTGGATCGTCGTCGATCCGCACGCGGGCCTCGTCGACGAGTCCGATCGCCCCGCCGGCCCAGCACGCCGCCGGACCGCAGGCCCCGTGCCAGAAGCCGGGTCGCTCGAGGTACCAGTCGGGCTGACCGACGAGTTCGCCGGGATGATCGTGGAAGTCGACGGCTCCGGTGGCGGTGTCGACGAGCGCGTCCGATCGCCACCCGGCGCTGGACATGGCGATCGTGTCCGCCGGCCGGACGCTCGTGTCGACGAGCACCGAACCTCGCGCACCGTGGGCTTCGTCGTCGAGCCGGGCGGTGACGAGGGCGCGGTCGACCAGGCCGAGCCCGGAGCAGAACGGCTTGGTGCCTTCGAGGCGCCCCCGCCTGGGGTCGAAACGCAGCGGCGCGGGACCGCCCTCCGACGCCCAGACGCCGTAGAGGATGTCGGCGGGCGCCTCGCGGTCGGCCTCGGCGAGGATGGCGAGGGCGTCGACGTGCGCTTCGTAGAGGCGCGCCACCGAGACGTCGTGGGTCCGTGCGACCTCGACGAGTTGTCGATGGCGCTCCGCCGTGGCCCCGCAGGCCGGGCGCGGAAGGGCGCGGGCGTCGGCCATCAGCGATCGAACGATGCTCCAGGTGGCCCCGCCGGTCGAGCTGCCGGACGAGGAGCCGGGCGCGCTGCCGGACGAGGTGCCGATCGAGGTGCCGGGCGGCTGCCGGGCCGGCTCGCCGTCATGCGACCGCCTCCTCCCGGCGGGTCATGTGCCGTTGTGCCGTGTCGAGGTGGGCCATGTCGAGGTGGGCCATGTCGGCGGCGAATCCGTGCGGTGCCCGTCCGACGATGCGGTGCGACGTCGTGACGCACGTGGTGGAGGTCGTCAATGTCCGGCCGCATTCGCGCACGCGGTTCCACAGGTCGTGATCCTCGGCGGTCGCCAGGGCGTTCCAGCCGCCGCTGGCGAGGTAGACGTCGCCCCGGAAGCCGAGGTTCGCGCCGTGGACGTGGTGGTGGGAGCCGTCGACGGCGATCGGGTACGACCGGGTGAACCGGGCCGACAACTCGTGGCCGGCATCGATCCTGACGGTTCCGGCGACGCCCACGAAACCGGCATCGGCGAGCGTGACCTGCCTGCTCAACCAGTCGACCGGCACCACGGTGTCGGCATCGGTGCTGGCGATCCACACCTCGGCGGGCCCGACGGGCGCCCGGAGCAACGCGGCCGACACGCCGATCCGTCGAGCGGATCCGGCGCACCGGTCGTCGGCCTCGATCACCACGTCGTCACCCGATCGCGAGAGGGCGCGGGCGACGTCGGGCGAATGGTCGCGGCAGGAGTCAGCGACCACCACGATCGCGGTCGACACCACATCGGGGAGCCGCCGGCACGCGTCGTGGAGGCTGCGGAGACACGCTCCGATCGTGTCGACCTCGTCGTGGGCGGGAACCACGACGATGACGTGCCGGATCACGCCCGGCCGATCACGCCGGACCAGATCACGCCGGGTTGGCGCGGGCCCAGTACCGCAGTGCACGGCATTCCCGCACGAAGGCATCCGTCGACTTCTTCGTCCGCTCGATGGCGACGTACCCGCCGTCGATCATGTCCTCGCCGAGCCCCGCGGCCTCGAACAACGGCATCGACGCCGCGGAGTAGGCGATGAACTTCGAGTGGGCGTGCGCATCGGTGACGAAGTCCTTGGCCGCCGGGTCCTGCGCCATGGCCGCCGCACCGTCCGGGGTGAGGATCACGGCGATCGCGTCGAACAGCACCGATGGGCCACCGGCGACCGTCTCGTCGATGGGCAGCGTGGCACGGGCGCTGTCGGTGACGCCCGAGATCGTCGGAGCGATCAGCATCAGCTGCGCCCCTTCCGCCTCGAGCGAGGCGCGGAGCCCGCTGATGATCTTGGCGTCGGCGCCCTGGCACACCAGCGCCCCGACGCGACGGCCGGTGAACCGCGCCGGTCCGTTCTTCAACATGCTCAAGGCGTCGGACACCGGCTGGTCGATCGGCGCCTTGGCCGGTTCGATCGCCGCCGGGACGCTCGCCAGACCGAGCCCGGCCGCGACCGACGCGGCCAGGTCGGTGTCGATGTTCACGAGTTGGGCGACGACGCGCTCGCGGATGCGTGGCGTCTGCACCTTCGACAATTCGAACACGAGGGCGTCGCTGATGTGACGTTGCTCGACGTCGGTCTGGCTCAGGTAGAACTGCCGCGCCTGGCTGAAGTGGTCGGCGAACGACTCGGGCCTGATGCGCCGCGTGTCGCCGGCGACGGCATCGACGTAGCTCTGGAAGCCGCGTTGGGGATCCTCGCGTGGCCCGCCGTCGACGTCGGCCTGCTCGGTCCACGAGTTCGGCTCATAGTTCGCCCGACCGACGGGATTCGCCATCGCCATGTGTCCGTCCTGCTGGAAGTGAGCGACGGGACAGCGGGGTGCGTTGACCGGAATGTTCGTGAAGTTGGGCGAGCCGAGGCGCTTCAGCTGGGTGTCGAGGTACGAGAAGTTCCGGCCCTGGAGCAGGGGGTCGTTCGTGAAGTCGATGCCCCGCACGACGTTCTGCGTGCAGAAGGCCACCTGCTCGGTCTCGGCGAAGAAGTTGTCGACCACCTGATCGAGCACCATCCGCCCGATCGGACGAACGGGCACGAGCTCCTCCGGGATGAGCTTGGTGGCGTCGAGGACGTCGAAGTCGAACGAGTCGGCGAAGGCGTCGTCGAACAACTGCACGCCGAGTTCCCATTCCGGTGCGTCACCGGCCGTGATCGCGTTCCACAGGTCGCGCCGGTGGAAGTCCGGGTCGGCACCGTTGATCTTCACGGCCTCGTTCCACACGACCGACTGCAGACCGAGCTTCGGCTTCCAGTGGAACTTGACGAACGTGCTCTCACCGGCGTCGTTGACGAGCCGGAACGTGTGGACACCGAAGCCCTCCATGAATCGGAACGAGCGCGGGATCGTGCGGTCGGACATGATCCACATGACCATGTGCATCGACTCGGGCATCAGGCCGATGAAGTCCCAGAAGTTGTCGTGCGCGGTCTGCGCCTGCGGGAAGCCGCGATCAGGTTCCTGCTTGGCGGCGTGGATGAGATCCGGGAACTTCATCGCGTCCTGGATGAAGAACACCGGGATGTTGTTGCCGACGAGATCCCAGTTGCCCTCCTTCGTGTAGAACTTGACCGCGAAGCCGCGGACGTCGCGGGCCAGGTCGACCGAGCCCTTGTTGCCGGCCACCGTGGAGAACCGGACGAACACCTCGGTCCGCTCGCCGGGACGTTGGAACAGGTCGGCGCTGGTGATGTCCGACAGCGACTCGTACGGCTCGAAGAAGCCCTTCACGCCGAAGCCCCGGGCGTGGACCACCCGCTCGGGAATCCGCTCGTGGTCGAAGTGGAAGATCTTCTCCCGCATCACGAAGTCGGAGAGGAGCTGCGGCCCGCGCTCGCCCGCGGTCAGCGTGTTCTGGTCGTCGGAGATCGGCACCCCGTTCCGGGTCGTCAGCGACTCGACGGGTCCTCCCGCCGTCTGGTGGGTCTCGCCGCCGCGACCCGATTCGGTCCGGGCCGAATTGCCCCGAGCCGACTGGGCCTGGGTCGACGGGGTCCTGGCTGCGGGGGCCTTGGTGGTCGGGGCGGAGGGCTTGGGCGTCTTGGGCACGGCCGTCCTGTACCCCGATCTCCGACCGCCAACCCTCGGCCCCCACCGAAAAATGCCGGGATCTGCGCGCTCAGCGCGCGATTCGGTGCATTTTTCGGGTGGGGACGTCGAGGCGGTACTGCTCGCCGCCGGCGCACAGACCCGACAGCGACGACAGGTCGAGGGAGTGTCCCGGTGCACCGTCGACGACGGGCGGATCACCGGCGCGCGCCGGCGGCGCCAGGCCGAGGCTCGAGCGCAGGTTCATCAGGATCGAGGCCGACGCCCACGCCTGCGGCGCGCACGAGTTCGGATAATCGATCGGCGACGGGAAATCGGCGCGGTCGGTCCCGGCGAAGAGCTCGGGCGGGCGGCCACCGAAGAATTCGGCCGCGTCGAGCGACCCGTTGATCAGGGTGTCCACCGCATCGCGCCGTCCGAGTGCGGCCGCTCCGGCGATCACCAGCGAGGTGTCGTGCGGCCACACCGATCCGTTGTGATAGCTGAGTGGGTTGAACGCCGCGGCCGTCGGCGACAGCGTGCGCAACCCCCAACCGGTCCAGAGCTCGTCGAGACAGCGGTCGAGGTACCGGCCGGCCAGATCGCGGTCGGCCACCCCGCACCACACGGCGTGTCCCGGATTGGTGGTCACGGAATCGATCGGCGTCGCGTCGCCGACGATGCCGACGACGAACGACGATGCGGCCTCGCTCCAGAAGAAGTCGTTGAACCGCTCGCGGAGCACGTCGGCTTCGGCGAGGAGCACCTGCGCGTCGAGTTCGGCGTCACGCACGAACGTCGAGAGATGGGCGGCACCCCGGAGCGCGGCGTAGCAGTAGCCCTGCACCTCGGCCAGGGCGATCGGGCCCGACGGGAGGCGGCCGTCGGCGAAGGAGATGCCGTCCCAGGAGTCCTTCCAACCCTGGTTCGTCAAGCCGACCGCCGTGCTGCGCTGGTACGAGAGGAAGCCGCTCGGCGCCCGACGGATCGACCGGCGGACCCACTCGATCGCGGCGACGATGTTGGGCCACAGTCGCTCGAGCGTGTCGTCGTCGAGCTGGCCCCAGCGGTGCGTCTCGGCGGCGAGCATCACGAACAGCGGGGTGGCGTCGACCGTGCCGTAATAGCGCCCACGTTGGGCGAACGCGTCCGATCCTCCCTCGCGCCGGAGTTCGTGCAGGATCTTGCCGGGCTCTTCCTCCGACTCGGGCCGCGTCGCCGTGCCCTGCAGGCTGGCGAGGACCGTCAACACGCCCACGGCCAGGTCGGGAACGAACGGGAGAGCCATCCACGCCGTCAGGATCGAGTCGCGGCCGAACAGTGTCATGAACCATGGAGCGCCTGCGGCGACCACGACGTCGGTCGGCGCGGCGGGATCGAAGATGCGCAACGAGGCGAGGTCGGTCAGCGATCGATCGAAGGCCCGGGCGAGACGCTCGTCGGTCGTGTCCAGCCGCAAACCGGTGTCCTCGACCACCCGGCGCCCGTTCGCGAGGACCGGTTCGACCTGCGGTCGATCGCCGAGCGGGAACAACAGCTGCGTGCGCCGACGGTGCCAGACCGGCTCGAACGTCACCGACACACGGCGCATGCTCCGTGCCGGACACCGCACGCTCCACTCGAGCCGCCCCGCGCCCACGTCGACGCCGGTCGGTGTCGGATCGGTGGCGATGACGACGCGGAGATCGCGAGACCGGTCGGGATCGACGAGGCCGAGGGAGGCATCGTCGTCGACGACCATCACGCCGTCGACGCCGCCGGGCTCGCCCGCCTTCACCTCGAACACATGGGCGAAGTCGCTGGCGATGGTCAAGGACACCACTCGCGTGAGTTCCGAGGCGCCGCTGTTGTGGATCTCGAAGTCGTGGCGCACGCCCCGGCCCACCCATTGACGATGGGCGAAGAACTCGGTCGGCTCGTGGCGATCGGCGTTCGACCCGGGCTCGCGCCGCGACACGGACACGGCGGAGAAGGGGGTCGGTGTCGACGACGTGAGGTGCTGACGCGGCAGGAGCGGGGCTCCCGACGATTCCCGGACGTCGAACACGACCCGCGACAGCATCCGCAGGTCCTCGAACACGGTGCCCTCGCTGCCTGACCGGATCGACCCGTCCGGACGGGCGACGGTGAACGTCCGGCCGTTCACCAGCGTGATGCGGTCGCGCAACGAAACGACGTCGGCCGCGTCGGCGTCGAAGGGATCGGCGCTGCTCATCGTCCGACCCGACCCTCGAGCGGTGGACGAGAGGCCGGTGGACCCGCGATCGGTCGGGCAGAAAGATGTCTCGATCTCACCGCGACGGGGAATGGGAACAGTACCGATTCCTCGGATCCGAACGGAGTGGACATGACGAGCATTTTCTCACTGCGCTGCGCCCAGTGCGACGGCGAACTGGTTCCGGCGTGGGGAGCGATCTGGACGTGTGTCGAGTGCAATCAGACCTTCGAGGTCTGCGGCCGGTACCTCGTGCCCGTCATCGCCGAGCGCGACGGGACCGAGTACCTCCGGATCGAGCATCACGAGGCGGTCGGTACCGATGGCAGGCCGAACACCCGGGACGGGAGCGTGGTGACGGAACAGAGCTCGTCGACGAGTCCTTCGTAGACGGCGAGGTAGTTGTCGGTCATCACGGGAGCCGTGAACCGTTCCGCCTCGCGGCGACAGTCGGCGGGCAGGAGCGAGTCGATGCGACCGACGGCGTCGACCATGCCGTCGAGCGACTCGCAGACGAAACCGGACACGCCGTCGGTGAGCACCTCGGGCACCGAGCCGTTGCGCAGGGCGATCACCGGCGTCCCGCTGGCGAGCGACTCGATCATGACGAGGCCGAACGGTTCCGGCCAGTCGATCGGAAACAGCGTGGCCGCGGCACCGGCGAAGAACTCGGGCTTCTCGTCCTCCCCGATCTCGCCGACGAACTCGACGTCGGAGGAGCGGAACAACGGCTCGATCTCGCTGTGCCAGTAGTCAACGTCGAGGGGGTCGATCTTGGCGGCCACCCGCAACGGGCGCCCGGCGCGACGCGCCACCTCGACCGCCCAGTCGGGGCGTTTCTCGGGCGTGATCCGGCCGACGAAGGCGAGGTAGTCGGTCGATGCCGGCTTGGGTGTGGCGAAGTAGTTGTCGAGGTCGAGCCCGTTCGGACAGGTGGCGGCCCATCGCAGCGGGAGGTCGGCGAGGGGGCGCCGCTGGTCGTCGCTGATCGAGACCAGGGGTGTGTCGGGGTACTTGGGCAGCACGGCGCGGACGACGTCCAGGTCGAGCCGACCGTGCATGGTGACCACCGTGGGCACGGGCGACGACTGGGCGAACGGGAAGGTCCAGATGTCGGTGTGGGCGTGCACGATGTCGAAGCGATCCGGTGCGTCCCGGTACACGTCGGCGAGCATCTGCAGGTGTAGATGGGGAGCGATCTCCTGCAGCTCGGCGCGGGTCATCGTCATCCGCAGCGGTGCGGCGCAGGCGGCCTCGAGCGTCGCCGCGGTCTGCGAACCACCGGGGGCGAACAGTGTGACGTCGTGGCCACGAGCGACGAGTTCGTCGGCCAGGGCGCCGATGACACGCTCGGTGCCGCCGTAGGCCGTCGGTGGGACGGCCTCGTAGAGGGGAGAGACAAGTGCGATTCTCATGCGAGGCCTCGATACCCCGGCTGACGGCCTCCTAACCTTCCCTTCCTCACCTTCCCTGAGACCTGCCCTGAGGAGGACACCGATCGCGGTTGGCCGTCCGGACCGGCGGGTACGGAATCGTCGTGATGCCCGAATCCGACGCCGCACAGGAGGTCCGAACGCCGTCCGTCGTGGCGGTCGTGAACGCAATGACCGATCCCCTCGGGCGGGCGTGTGCGCAGCGGTTCGCGGCCCGGGGCTTCGACGTCGCCCTGCTGTGCGGTGCCGATGTCGATCCCACCGCAACGGTCGCCGAGGTCACGTTGCTCGGCCGTCGGGCGATCTCGATCGAGATCGACCGCACCGATGCGGGCAGCTTCGAGTGGGCGGTTCGGCGGATCGAATCGAGATTCGGACCGATCGACATCTGGGTCAATCTGCCATGCGACAGCGAGCCGGTCCCGATCGACCGGCTCGACGTGGACGAGGTGGCGCGGGTGACCGAACGGGCCTATCTGGGCGCCGTGTACGGCACCTGCGCCGCACTACGCCGGATGCGCGGGCGGAACCGGGGTGTGGTCATCAGCGTGGGTTCACCCTCGTCGTCGAGGCCGGCTCCGAGGCGGGCAGCCGACAGCGGCGCGCTGTCCGCCTCGCGGGCCTTCCACGACGCACTTCGCACCGAGCTGCTGCAGGAACAGTCCGCGGTGCAGATCGTGCAGATCCATCTCGACGACGCGGCGTCGGAGACCGCGGCGCGAGCCATCGTCGCCGCAGCCGAGCGACCCCGCCGGCAACGGATCGTCGGCGCCCGCAACTGGATCGCCGTGCAGGCCAACAAGTTCACCCCTGGTCTGCTCGACCATTTCACCGCCACGACCGCCCCGTCGGAGCCGCTCCGGGCGAGCAGACCACTCCACCGCCCTCCCCACCGTTCGACTCGGTCCGACCGGACTGCCCGCGGAGCCGCGGCGCCGACGCCACTGCTGCGTACCGTCGAACGCTCGCTCGCCCACGCCACGCACGCGCTGTCGTCGCGGGCGCGTGAGATCGTCAGCGACTGGGGGCGCTGATCGCATCCGCCAGCCCGCACCACCGACGCCGGGCACCCCCGCTGGCCACCTCCGCTGGGGGGATCGCACCCCTCTCTTTTCGGGTTCCGGCGCCGCGTCGCCCACCGTACGGTGCAGGATCTGGGGGCGGATCCCGCTGTTGTCGAGGGGTGGGTGTGATGTCCGTGTTCGACATCGATCAGCCGAGGGCTCGCGACCCGTTGGCTTGCTGCGGACAGCGCCACGCGTCCTCCTCCGACGAGCGACTGTTGTGCCGGGTGCCCGATCCCTCGGATCCGTCCCGCACCCGGCTGGAGCTTCGCGTCTCGTCGTGCCGGTCCGACGGCCGCGGCCGCGCCGCCCTCATCACCGTCTCCGGCGACCTGTGCGCCTTCGAATCGGCTCGGATCCGCGATGCCGTGTGCGACGCGTCGCGCTCCGCCGGTTCCCTCGTGCTCGATCTGTCGGAAGTACGGATGATCGACAGCGCCGGCGTGCGGTTCCTCGAGTGGTTGCTGGTGCTGCAGGATCGGCGCAAGCGTTCACTCGCGATTCACGACCCCAGCCTCATCGCCGAGCGTGTGCTCCAGATCTGCGACATGCACGAACGGGTCACGCTGTGTCGTCCTTGGCCTCCGTGAGTCGGCGACACGTCGGACGCAGATCGTCTCGAGACGTGGCCGGTCGGATGTTGCGTTGGGGTACCGGCTCGGGTGTGGCGGTGGCGGCATTGTCGGCGGCGATGATCGCCGGGGAACTGTGTTGGGCCGCGTTCCGCCCGCTGCCGACCATGACCGGGCTCGACGCGTCCGGGCTCGTGCCGGCGGACGCCGATCAGCCGCCGTTGCGGGTGGTGGCCCTCGGTGACAGCTCGCTGACCGGGCCGGGTCTCGCGCTTGCCGACCATGTCTGGCTGCGCGTCGGCCTGGCGCGCGTGGGTCACGAGGGGCCCATCGAGTTGACGTCGTTGGCCGTCGGAGGTTCCCGTGCCGCCGACGTCGCCGGCCTCGTCGATGCCGCGCTCGCCGCCGAACCGGACCTCGTCGTGGTGGCGGTCGGGGCGAACGACGCCCTCCACGGGACGCGTCGGCGTCAGTTCCGCGCCGAGTTCGACGACCTGGTCGGGCGGCTCGTCGCGGTGGCGCCGGTGGTGGCCGCGGCGAACGTCGGAAACCTCGGCAACATCGCTCGGGTCCCTCCACCGCTCAGCACGGTGTTGCGCGCCCGGTCGCAGGTGATGCGCTCGGTCATCGAGGACGTGGTGCGATCGCACGAGCGCGCCGTACTGATCGATGTGACCGCAGCGGACGACATCTTTCGCGATCGGAGGGTGTTCACGCCCGACCTGTTCCATCCCGGTCCCGTGGGCCACGCGGCATGGGCCGACGCCGCGCTCCCCGGCCTTCGTCGAGCGGTCGAACTGGCGCTGTCGGCGAGGGCCGATGCCCTCGTCCCGACGGCACCGTGAGGATTCGCCCCGCCTGCATGATTCGTCGCATTTCGGGGAATGAAGAGTCGATGGCGCTCACCGAGACACCGAGATCGACGCCGACCGGGCGTTCGGCGGTGCGGCCGCTGTCGACGTCCAGCGTCGGTGCTCGGTGGGGGTCGACCCACGCATCCGCCCGTCCGTGGGATCCTCCGCCGGTGCCGACGCTCGTGGTGGTGCCCCACCCCGACGACGAGGTGTTGCTCACGGGCGGCTTGATCGCCACGCAACGAGAACGCGGGATCGACGTGCACGTACTGGGTGTCACCGACGGTGATGCGGGGCTCCCGCTGCGCGTTCCCGCCCGTGACCTGGCCCAGGTCCGCCGCCGCGAGCAGACCGAGGCACTGTGCATGCTCGGGGTGTCGCGCCTGTCGATCACGCGGCTGGGCATCCCCGACGGGGAGGTGTCCGGTCACGTCCCGGAACTGACCAGGCGACTGGCCGCGATGGCGGCCGATTTCCCGCTGGTCGTGGCGCCCTGGACCCACGACTTCCACAGCGACCACGAGGCGTGCGGTCGAGCCGCCGCCGACGCCGTCGGGGGAACCACGACGGAGCTGTTGTTCGGGCTGTTCTGGACCTGGCACCGGCTGCCGCCCGACAGCCTCGACGGGTGCTCGCTGGTCGGACTCACGATCCCGCCGCACGTCCGTCAGCAACGGGCGCACGCGATCGCGAAGCACCGGAGCCAGATCTCCGACGAGTTGGCCGAGCCGTTGCTGACCCCGGAACTGCTCGAGCCCCTCGCCTGGGATCACGAGTTCTACGTGGTTCCCACCGACTGATCGGCCGACCGATCAGCTGGGCTGGACGCGCCGGCGTTGTCCGTCGGACGGGGCGGTGTGACACGATGGGCGGGTGGACTTGGACGGCAGGATCTCCATCGACAGTCTCCCGAGCGGCTGGCGTGTGGCGGGCGAACTCGACGCCAGCACGTCGCAGTCGCTCAGCGAGGCCTTCGCCGAACTCCCGCCAGGAAACGCGCCAGTCGACCTCGACCTCGGCGGCGTGACGTTCATCGATTCGAGCGGACTCCGAATCCTGATCACGTTGAGCGAACGCGCGACGGCAGAGGGACGCACGGTCGTGGTGTCGAGCGCCTCCAATTCGGTGCGTCGTCTGTTCGAGATCACCGGGCTGGAGCCGATGTTCGGTGAGATCACCGAGGATTCGGCACCGGCGAATCCGTAGCGGGCGGCCGCTCCCGTTCGACGACGCAGGCGGTCTCCTCGACGAGCCGCCGGGCGAGGACGATGCGGCTCGGCGGATCGAGGCCGGGGAGATCGTTCACGACCACCGGATCGCCGCCGCTCACGATGCGGATGGCGTCGAGCACCACCGGTGGGACGGTCAGCACGCGGTCGCCCAGGTGGACCTGCAGCTGCCGATCGTCCCGGCGGGGATCGTCGGTGACGAGGGCGTCGAGCGGGCACCAGGGCTCGCTCGGTGCGCGCCGTCCGAGGGGCCGTGGTGCCGACCACCGCAGTCGGCTGTCGAGGGTGATCTCGCCGCGGTCGATCAGCGACGTGAGGTGGCCGGCCATGAAGGGCGATCGGCGCCGCCTCTGCACTTCGTCGGCCACGCGCCGCGCGACGTCCACGCCGCCGAGGTACCGCCGCACGTCGTGGAGCATCGACGCCGTGTCGCACTCCAGCTGCCGCCGGACCGGCCCGCCGTCATCGTGGTAGCCGATCGGCAACGGTCGGTCGAGGAGGTCCGGCCCGTCCGCCAGGACGCGCTGGAGGACGTCGCGATACGTCACGCGGACGATGCCGAGCGTGAGGTGCAGCGACGCTTCGCCGGTCGTCGACGCCCGATGGCGGCTCCCGGCCGGGATGTACATCGAGTCGCCGGCACTGACCTCCACGTCGCCCGGACCACTCCCGTCCGGCCCGTCGAGGACCCAGCGTTTCGACCCGTGGAGTTGCAGCACGATCACATCGTGCGCGTCGGCATGCTCCGCGAGTCCCGCCGCGTCGGCGGGAGTGAGGTAGGCGTTCGCCTGCACCGGATGGCCGATCTGGCGCTGCAGGTCGCCGACGAACTCGGCCACCGACGGCACCGTGCGGTGGAGTGACTGCAGCACCAGGGTCGCTCCGCATCGCACGCAGTCGGTCACCTTGCGCGGGTCGACGACGTCGTCGACGGGTTTGCCGCCGAGGCGCAGTGGGGTGCAGTACTGATGGGTCGGCAGGGGCACCCCGTCGCGCACCATCCGCACGGTCGGCGGGCGGGCCGCGGTGGAGATGATGCGATCGACGTCGGCAAGACCGAAAATCTCCCGAAAACCGCACGGGTCAGCGCCCCGCCACACTGCGGGACGCTGACCCCACCTCAGCACGAATTCGTCGACGTCACCGACACAGCGTTCGAGCGGTGACGTCAGCGGCACGGAATCAGGCTTCGTCGCCCGAGTCCTTCGAGTGCTCGCCGGGCGAATCGAGGTTCTCGTCGCCTTCACTCGGCTGGTCACCGGTGTCGCCGGAGTGTTCGCCGGGTGCGTCGACGTTCTCGTCGCCCTCGGTCGGGCCGCTCGTGATGTCGGTGTCGGTGATGGATCCGTCGTTGGTCATGCCCTCCCCGTACCCACGAGCCGGCTGACCTAACCCGGGTGTCCCCGACCGGATCAACGGCCGACCGCTCGTTCCAGTTCGGCCTTGTTCATCTTCGATCGGCCCTTGATGCCCCGCTGGCGGGCTTCGTTGTAGAGCTGGTCGCGCGTCCGGCCGGCGGCGCCCTTGTGGGAGCGCAGTCCGCCGCGCCGGCTCGAGGAGATGTCGTCGGTGGACGAACGACTCGATTCCTTGGCCTCGCCCGCCCGCGCCCGCTCCTTGTTCACCGTGCGGGCGGCGATCTCCTCGGCGACGTCCTCGCTCTCGCCCCGCTCGAGGGCACTGTCCTTGATGTGTTCGTACTGGCGCTCGCGTTTGTCACTCCACGCTCGTGGCATGAGCCTCTCCTTTGTGATCATCCGGCGGTTCGTCGTGTACGAGTCGCTCGTTGCCTGGACTCGTTCCCCCAATCGCCGGCCGCCATTCGCCGGCGCGCCCGCGCGCACCCATCGGAGGGCTCGCCGTGACTACGCCGCGCTGCGGCCGGGTACACAGCACGCATGACGACGAAGTTCGGTCTCACCCTGTCGAGCGAAGAACACGATCCCGCCCGGCTGTTGGACATCGCCCAGCTGGCCGAGGAGAGCGGGTTCGACTTCGTGTCGATCTCCGATCACTTCCACCCCTGGCTCGACGATCAGGGACACTCCCCGTTCGTGTGGACGATGCTCGGCGCGCTCGCCGAGCGCACGACATCGCTCGAGGTGGTGGTCGGCGTGACGTGTCCGATCATGCGCATCCATCCGGCGATCCTCGCCCAGGCCACGGCGACCACCGCCCACCTCCTGGGCGACCGGTTCACGTGGGGCGTCGGGACCGGTGAGGCCCTGAACGAGCACATCCTCGGCGACAAGTGGCCGCCGGCACCCGAGCGCCTGGCGATGCTCGAGGAGGCCCTCGAGGTCATCCGGCAGCTGTGGTCAGGCGACGAGGTGTCGTTCGCGGGGGAGTACTACACCGTGGAGAACGCACGGCTGTACGACGCTCCGCCCGTCGAGATCCCGATCGTGATGTCGGCGTTCGGCGACCGCGCGGCCGAACTGGCCGCACGCGCCGCGGACGGCCTGTGGACCACGGGTGGTGCGTCCGAGACGATCCAGACGTGGAAGGCGGCGGGCGGAGCCGGCCCGGTGTACTCGCAGATCGATCTGTGCTGGGCCGACGACGAGGACGACGCACTCGACACCGTGGCCCGGGTCTGGAGGACGGCCGGAGTGCCGGGCCAGCTCAGCCAGGACCTGCCGACGCCGGCCCACTTCGACATGGCCGCCTCGATCGTCCGTCGCGAAGATCTGGCCGAGGAGGTGCTCCTCGGCGCCGACGAGGGGGCGCTCGTGAAGCAGGCGCGGGAGGCGATCGATGCGGGCGTCGACCACCTGTACTTCCACCAGATCGGTGACGACCAGGAACGATTCTGTGCCGCGTGGGCCGGCGGGCTCGCCGACCAGCTGAAGCCGACCTAGCGTGCCGGCATGCCCGACTGGAGCCCGGACACCTGGTTGATCGCCGCGGGTCGCAGTCGGACGCCGGGCGAGCCGCTGAACGTGGCACCGGTGTTCGCATCGAACTTCTATCTGCCCGACGACCGGCTCTACAGCCGGACCGACGGAACGCCGACGACCGACGCGCTCGAAACTCTGCTCGGCGGCCTCGAGGGCGGCCGGGCCCTCGTGTTCGCGTCGGGGATGGCGGCCGCCGCAGTCGTGTTCAACGGGCTGCCGGTGGGCGCGCAGATCGCGGTGCCGTCCGACCCGTACCACGGTGTCGCCGGGCTCATCGCCGAGGGTGAGGCGCAGGGGCGCTGGACGGTCCGCCGCCTCGACCAGGCCGACACGCCCGCGTGGCTCGACGCCGTGCAGCAGTGCCAACTCGTGTGGCTCGAATCGCCGGAGAATCCGCTGATCACGGTGGCCGACCTGCCGGCCATCTGCGGCGCGCCCCGCCCCGTGGGCACGATCGTGGCGGTCGACAGCACGTTCGCCACCCCGTTGGTCCAGCGGCCGCTCGACTACGGCGCGGACGTCGTGATGCACTCGGCGACCAAGTTCATCGGCGGGCATTCCGACCTGCTCGCGGGCGTGCTCGTCACCCGCGACGACGCCCGGTTCGAGGAGTTCCACCGCCGCCGGCTGCTGCACGGCGCGACGATCGGCGCGATGGAGGCGTTCCTCACCATCCGCGGCGCACGCACCCTGGCGCTGCGCCTGGAGCGGGCCCAGCAGAACGCGATGGAGCTCGCCGTGCGGCTCGAGCACCATCCGGGAATCACGCGGGTCCTGTACCCGGGCCTGCCGAGCCATGGCACCCACGACGTGGCCAAGTCGTTCATGAACGGGTTCGGGGCGATGTTGTCCTACGAGACGACGGGCGACGGAGAACGGGCGAGTGCGGTCTGCGCCCGCGCCGAACTGATCAACCACGCCACCAGCCTCGGCGGCGTCGAATCCACGATGGAACGCCGTGCCGTTCTGGCCGGACAGGAGCGCATCCCTCCGACCCTGATCCGCATGAGCGTCGGCTGCGAACACGTCGACGACATCTGGGCCGACCTGTCGCAGGCGCTCGGATGACGGGCCGGTGCCGATTCGTCGTGCGGCGGAACGGGTAGCGCGAAGCGATGGGCTACTGCCTCGAACGTGACGAGACGGTCGGCGACGCCTTCCGGCGGATCGCGCGCAAGGAGTCCGATGACGCCCTCGACAACGTCGAAGCCGCGGCGGCGAGCGCGGACAACGCGGAGCCGATCCACGCCTGCCGCAAGAGCTGCAAGAAGGTGCGGGGTCTGATCCGCCTCGTCCGTCCGGTGCTCGACACGGAGACCTACCAAGTGGCCAACGAGGCCTTCCGCGACGCGGCGCGGCGGTTGTCGGAGATGCGCGACGCGCAGGCGCTCCTCGCCACGTTCGACGACGTGGTGGCGGCGTCGTCCGACCGGCCTGCCCCGGACGGTCTCGAGATCGTGCGCGACGAGCTCGCTCGGCGGGCCGGTGCCGACGGTGAGGTCGGGGACGAGTCGGCGTTCGAGCGGGCCCGAGATCTGCTCCGCGCCGGTCGTGAACGGCTCGATGACGCCGACCTGGGTGCCGATGGCTGGAAGGCCGTGCGGGGCGGACTCGCCAAGACCTACGGCCGCGGCCGGGAGGCCCTCGACGTCGTGCGCGACGACCCGACCGCCGACAACTTCCACGAGCTGCGCAAGCGCGCCAAGTACTCGTGGTACCACATCCGTCTGCTCACTCCTTCGGCGCCGGCGATCCTCGAACCGTTGGGAAAGCAGTTCGACCGCCTCGCGGATGGCCTCGGCAGCGCGCATGATCTCGCGGTGCTCCGTGCCCAGCTCGAGCAGGATCCGGATGCCTTCGGCGGAAAGGCGAGCGTCGGCGACGCGCTCGCGTTGCTCGATCGCCACCGCGAGGACTTCGAGCAGGCGGGCGTCGCCCGTGCCGTGCAGCTCTATGCCGAGCCGCCGAGACGCTTCGCCAGGCGTCTCGAGCGGTACTGGGACACCTGGCAGCAGGAGTGACCCGACGGTTCAGCGGGCGGCCACTCCGTTGCGTTCGAAGCGGAGGTGCGTGACGGCCGCCGTGGCCACGTGTTCCACGCACGTGTAGCCGGGAGGCGGCGACGTCTCCGGGAAGACCCGTTCGCCGCGGCCGACGAGCATCGGCACGAGGACGACGTTGAACTCGTCGATCAGCTCCGAGGCGAGGTATTGCCGGATCGTCGTTGCGCCACCGATCACCCGGACGTTCCTGCCGTCGGCGGCCGCGAAGGCGCGGTCGAGCGTGTCCTCGATGCCGCCGGTGGCGAAGTGGAACGTCGTGCCTCCCTCCATCGGGAGCGGATCGCGCGGATGATGGGTGAGCACGAACGTCGGCGCGTGGTACGGCGGATCCGGACCCCACCAGCCGGTCCATCCGTCGTCGGTCCACGGGCCGCGCGACGTGCTGTACATGTTGCGGCCGAGGATCACGGCGCCGATGTTGTCGAAGCTGTGCGCGACGTACGGATCGTCGGCGGTCTCCTCGCCGCCCTCGATGCCCAACATCTCGCGTCCGCTGCGGGTGGCGAACATCCAGTCGGTCAGCCCATCGGTGTGGTCGCCGAACGGTTGCTCGAGCCGCTGGTTGATGCCGGAGGTGAAGCCGTCGATCGACATCGACAGGCCGTTGACGACGAGCTTCTGGCCGTTGCTGGGCATGCGTCAGTCCTGCGGTTCGGCGGCGAGCCCAGCGGCCGCGTAGCGGCGTTGGTGATCGGCGAAGGCGTCCCAGTCCCACGGCTGCCGGCGTCCCGGCGAGCGCCGGGCCGAGCCGGTCGAGCGACGTGTGCAGGCCGACGACGTAGCAGTTGGCGATGGCGAGAGCCGGGTCGAGCACGAAGTGGCTGAGGCGCAGGACGGTTCCGTCGGCGTCGGCCTCGAGTTCCCACAGCACGCGGGAACCGGGGTCGACGTGGGTGTGCTCGAGCAGGTGTGGTGGTTCCACGCGGAGGATCTCACAGGTGATCGTCATCGGCTCGTCGCCGGTGGCCGACATGACCATCAGACCGCCCGGCTGGAGATCGACCGTGATGTCGGCGTCGAACGGGAGCCACCAATCGGCGAGCCGCTGCGGCTCGGTGATCGCCGACCACACCTCGGTGACGGGATGCGGGAGCCGGCGTTCGAAGCGGATCACACCGCCGGACTCGGTCGACTCGATGGTGCCGTCGGGATCGGCCGCCGGTCGGAGGGATGAGGTGGTCATGATGTCTCCTTCGGGATGTGTCTGGTGTTGGTGAGATGTCGCTCGAGCGCGTCGAGGCGGCTCGACCAGTGCGCTCGATACGGGGCCAGCCATTCGTCGAGCTCGGCGAGCGGTTCGGCGCGCAGGTGGTAGATGCGTCGTTGGGCGTCGACGCGCACGCCGACGAGCCCAGCGTCGCGCAGCACGCGGAGGTGCCGGGACACGCCGGGCTGATGCATGCCCGTCAGCTCGACGAGCTCGCCGACCGAACGGTCGTGCTCCCGGACGTGGTCGAGGATGCGGCGCCGTGTCGGCTCGGCGATCACCTGGAGCACGTCGAGCGCTACGTTCACTCCGGTCAGTATACGTCAAGCCATATATATGTCAAGCCAGATGTTCCATCCCCCATCCTGACCCGAAAAATGCCTCGATCCGCGCGCTCAGCGCGCGGATCGAGGCATTTTCGGGGAGGGAGGGAGGGAGGGAGGGGAGCGAGGGTCAGCGGTCGGCGGCGACCAGCAGCTGCCTCGGCGCACTGAGGATGCAGAACAGCCCGTAGACCAGCAGTCCCACCGCGAGGACCACGACCAGCACGGTGCCGGGACCCGACGTCGCCGCCTTGCGCAGCGAACCGTCGAGGCCCTGCGCCTCGTTGGCGTCGAACAACCAGGCGGCGCGGCACAGGAAGAACCCGATCAGCCCCATCATCGCGGTGCGACCGATCCACCCGATCCGACCGAGCAGCACCAGCGTGTCGAACGAGATCGGTCCGACCCCACGGTGCGCCATCTGGTTGCGGAAGCTCGCCGTGATCGCCTTCAGCAGGAACGTCGCGGCGATGATCATCAGGACGACACCGAGGAGGAACACGATCGTCCGCCCGTGCGAGCGACCCAACAGGTCGATGGTGAACGACTCCACCTTGGAGTCCTCGGTCTTCTTCGTCCCGTCCTGTACGGCCTCACCGTGGTTCTGGGCGATCGACAACGCCAGCCCGGCGAGCACGAGATATGTCACGGCGCTCACCAGGTAGCCGATGCGGGTGATCCAGCTCTTTGCGTCGCTGTCGGCCGGGAGCAGCGCACTGACGATGCGCCAGCACGAGTAGATCACCAGACCGACGACGATCACGAGCAGCAGCGGGACGCCACCGGTGCGCTCGGCGATGCGGGCGATCGCGCCGCTCTGGCTGGCTTCCTGGCTCGGGTCACCCTGCGCCTCGGCGCCGGGAAGTCGGTCGAAGGCGATCAGCAGCGCGAGGAACCCGGTGAGGGCGTAGACGACACCCTTGGCGATCCAGCCGATGCGGCCGAACTTGACCAGACCCGGGTGCTTGCGTGCGAACTCCTCGGCGTGCTCGCTGCCGACCTCGTCGTCCGTGTCCCGCTCGGTGGTCGTCATGGCGTCTCCTTGCTCCGGGGCTGGCAGATGCGCACGGCGTTCGGAACACACTTGATCTCGAACTGGTCGGTGCGTTCCTGGTCGCCGCCGTCGACCTCCCACGGGAACGTGCGGTCGAGGCGGATCGTCACCTGCTCCGCAGTGACCATCTCCGTCAGCGACGACTTGCTGGCACGCCGGGCCACGGCGCTCGCCATCAGCCGCGCCCAGTCGGCCTTCGTCCGGGCCTGGACGACGCCGACCTCGAGCCGGCCGTCGGTCGGTGAGGCATCCGGGAAGGCCTGCACCCCGCCGAGGATCGTGCCCACGTTGGCCACGATGACGCAGGTGGCATCGCCCTTGTACCAGGGCAGGCCGTCGACCTCGACCTCGGCCTGGGCCGGGGTGACGTCGATGTTGTTCATCCCCGCCCAGACGTAGCCGGCGCGTCCGAACCGCTCCTTCAGCGCGTTCTCGTCGGCGTCGCGGATCATCAGCGCGTCGAAACCGGTCCCGGCCATCACCGCGAAGTAGAGATCGTTCATCATCCCGACGTCGATCGGGCGCGGCTCGCCGTGCACCGCCACGTCGACCGCCCCGCGGACCTCGATCGGGACGCCGAGGTTGTTGGCCAGCAGGTTGCCGGTGCCGGCGGGCAGGATGCCGATCGCCGCGTCGAGGCCGTCCTCGATCACGGTCTGGATGCATCGGCGAACGGTGCCGTCGCCTCCCCAGACGAGCACACGGTCCACGCCGTCGTCGCGGACGAGCTTGCGGACCTGCTTGGGAGCGTTCTTGCTCTTGGGAATCTCGTACCAGGCCGGGTCGGGATGTCCGGCGTCGGCGAGTGCCGACCGCAGCTCCTCGAGCCCGCCGCCGAGCACCTTGTCCTGGTGGACGATGACGCCGACCTTGGTTGCGCGCGGCTTGGTCATGCGCGGTTCCTCGTTTCGCTGTGCGGTCATCTCGTGTTCTGGCATCTCATGCTCGTGCACGGGTGGCTCCGTTTCCTGTTTGGCGACCTGCTCGACCGGCTGGCCGAGTTCCTGGTTTCGGCCACCGAAGGCGATGGCGACGATCATGAACCACGCCCAGCCGACGAACACGCCGGCGATCACATCGGTCAGCCAGTGCACACCGAGCAGCGCCCGGCTCGTGGCGACCATGCAGGCGATGCCGACGGCCGCGGCCGAGATGTACGGCCGGAACCGCGGGTGGACCCACCGGCCGACCACCAGCGCGATGGCGAGCCAACACGCGGCGGCCGCGGCCGAGTGACCCGACGGGAACGACGACCCGGCGGCGTGCGTGAGATGGGCCCCGGGCGGACGCTCGCGCATGATCAGCAGCTTGAGGCCGTTGTTGATGAGCATCACACCGACACCGACCGTGAGGAGGAACAGGAGCGAGCTGACCTTGCGCCGCCGGAACCAGTCGATGACGCCGATGATGGTCATCACGATCAGCAGGTATCCCGTGGCTCCGAAATTGGTGACGCCGCGGAGGAACGCGGCGGCCGTCGTATTCGCGTGTTCGGGACCCCATTGCGACACCGACTGGTCCCAGCGGGCGAAGCCGCGGGTCGTGTCGACCGTGTCGAACACCGCACCGATGATGAGGGCGGCCACGAAGAGCACGACGAACGACACCGCGACCGCCGCGCCGCCGATCACCCGGTGGTCCATGGTGGACAGGACACGGCGCAGGCGCGGGTGGTCCTTGACCCGTTGGAGGAGCCAGTGCTCGGTCTCGTCCGGATCGATCACGTCGTCCGGACGACGCGGCGTGCCGCGGAGCTTGCCGAGCGCGACGAGCACCGCCGCGGCCAGGAGGCTGACGAGGATGACGGCGACGGTGGTGGACATCGCGTCGCCGCCTATCCGATCGCGTGGGTCGAACGGGTCCGTTCGACCGCCCGGTGGATCATCCACCAGCTGAGGACGACCGCCACGATGCCGAGGAGCAGTCCGGCGATCACGTCGGTGAGATGGTGCATGCCCCGGTACATGCGGGCCCAGCCGACGATCAACGGCAGGGCGACGCACAGGGCGATGATGAGTCCGCGGGCGAGCCGGTTGCGGACGTGCCAGAACACGATGATGATCAGGGCGCCGTACGCCGCGGCGGCGGCGACGTGTCCCGACGGGAAGCTGCTGTCGACCGGCGACGACTCGAGCCGTTCGACGTCGGGTCGGGGCCGCGACACGATGTAGGTCACCGTGATGAAGACGCTCGCTTCGAGCACGAGCGGCACCACCATCATCAGCGGCTCTCGCCATCGCTTCCAGACCAGGCGCATGATGATCGCCAGCACGGCCGTGACGGCGATCTTCACCATGGTGGCGGCGAGGTTCGATCCGAGCGCCGAGAGGGTGTCGAGCGTGGCGGTCCGGGTGTCGACGAACCATTCGGCCACCGACTGGTCGCGGGCCTCGATCGCCGACGAGTGCGTGATGAACTCGCCGATGCCGACCCACACGACGACCATCGCCGCGTAGCAGGCCAGGAACAGGCCGAGATCCGACCATCGCAGGGTGACGTCGAGAAGTTCGGGCCGATCGGACCGCTCGATCCCTCTGCCCTTGCTCGCGCCAGAGGTGGAAGTGGTGGTCGGCGTGACGGTGGTGCCCACGGTGTCGCTCATGCGACGACGACATTGCCCGAACGAGGCGGGCTCGAAACGCCGTCCGTTCAGCCGGCGTTCACCGCCAGTTCACGCTCCGCGGCCACCTCGAGCACCGGTTCGCCGCGCTCGTCGTGGGCGGCGCGTTCGAGCACCAGATGGTTCGACCTGCCGTCGAGGGTGAGCTCACCCATGCCGTTGTGGAACAACGGGCCGTCGACGAAATCCCAGGCGACCCGGCCCGAGCTGCGACCGACCCATCGCTGGAGCCGGCCGCCGATCCACCGCCCGACGCGCGACACCCCGAAACGCAACACGGTGCGATCCCGCGGCCGCAGCGCGTTGCGGACCGGCGAACTCACCGCCTGGTGCACGGTGGTGCCCGGTTCCTGACCGTCGAGCGGCGCGGATCGCCCGCCGATCTCGGGCAGCTCCACCTTCGCGAGATAGGAGAAATGGATGTCGCCGGACAGCACCGTGATGGTCGCCGGGGGCCGTTCACCCGTCGCCACGTCGACGACGAGATCGTTGAAGTCGTGGAACGACGTGTTGAACGCCGGCCAGTCCTCGAGGTCGAGGGCGCGGCGGAGGCGTTCGCTCAGCCGGGCGATCGGGCGTCCCCAGGCGCCCTCGCAGAGCGCCTCGTTCCACTGCTGCAGGCCGTGCAGGCCGCCCGGCACGTACACCGGCAGCGAGGTCGCGATGAGGAGGTGATCGGCGTCGCGATGGCACTGCTCGGTGATCCACGCCCATTCCTCGACGTCGACCATGCGGCGGGCGTCGTGGTCGAGGTTCCGGCCGTTGCGGCAGTCGACGACGACGAGGGTGGTCCGGCCCAGATCGCGCATGAAGCTGAAGTGGTAGCCGCCGGGCACCGGTGTGAACTCCTCCGACGCCTCGGCCCAGCGGCGCAGCGCCGGTTCGCCGTCGTCCTCGCCGAGCAGCTCCGCGAGCAGGCCTTCCTCCTCGATGCGGTCGGGATCGAGATTCCCGAGGTGCTGGTAGATCCAGTACGACATCAGCCCGCCGATGATGTGCTCGCGCCACCACGGCTCGGCGCGGATGTCCTCGACCCACGACCGCGAGATGTTCCAGTCGTCGATCATGTCGTGGTCGTCGAAGATCATCGTCGACGGCACGACCGACAGGAGCCATCGCTCGACGTCGGGCGTCCACGTCTCGAGGTACAGGTTGCGGTACTCCTCGAAGTCGGCGGTCGTGTCGTCCGGCGCTTCCTCGTGGAGCCGTCGACGCCGGCGCTTCATCCGGCGCTGGGCCGCCGGCGACGGATCGTCGGCGTAGATCTGATCGCCGAGACAGATGATCAGGTGCGGCCATTCACTCGGCGGTTGGCCGAGCATCCGCACGCCGTGGGCCCGAAGGGCGTCGACGCCGCGTTGGCGCGGATCGCGTCCCGGTTCCAGATCGAACGGCGGGTGATGGGGTGCGCCGGCACGGCAGCTGCCGAAGAGCACGCGCAGCGGTCCGTCACCGTCGAGCGTGCGGATCGTGCTGTCGGGGAACGGCGAGCCGATGATCGGCCACGCGGAGGCGCCGTCGAGTTCCACCCGGTACGGGGTCGACGAGCCCGGTTCGAGCCCCTTGATCACGACCAGTGCGTAGTGATGGCCGTGCACGCAGAACGTGCGGGCATCGTGACCGAGCACGGTGACGGTGCAGGCTTCGTCGACCTCCACCCACACGGTGGCCGACGTCGTCGAGACGTGGCGCAGGAGGGGTCCCAGGACGAGCGCGGGCACGCCGGTCCGCTACTTCTGCCTGGCGAGGCGCTTGGCCGTCTTCCCGATCGGTTCGAGGTTGCGGTGATCGAGATCACCGACCTCCATCCCGTTCGTGAACAGGATCCGATAGCGCTGCCAGTTGAAGCCGTTGGCCAGGATCACCTTGCCCTCGGTACCGACGGGGACACCGTGGATGTCGGCGGTGCTGCGGACCTGGTCGCCCATCTTGAGCGAGAGCTGGTTCTTGTGTGGCGACGCGAGTTGGTGCGGCTTCCATTGCTCCATTGGCCGCCATTCTGCCTGGTCGACGCGCCGAACGCCATGTTCGCTCGCCACGCCGGCGCCCGGGTTCGGACGGAGCACCCGCCGATACACTCGCCGACCTGTGAAGAGTTCGCTGGAAGCCCTCGAGGGCAACAAGGTCAAGCTGTACGTCGAAGTCGACGAGGACGAGTTCGAGCACGACATCAACCGTGCTTTCAAGGTGCTCGCGAAGGAGGTCAACCTGCCGGGCTTCCGCGCCGGCAAGGTGCCGCGCAAGGTGCTCGAGGCGCGCGTGGGCGTCGGCCCCGCCCGCGAGCAGGCGTTGCGTGACGCGGTGCCGCAGTATCTCGCCCGCGCAGTGCGTGAGCACCAGGTCGACCTGATCGCCACACCGGAGGTCGAGATCACCGACGGCGAGGAGTCGGGACCCGTCGAGTTCGACGCGACGTGCGAGATCCGGCCGATCATCACGGTCGACGGGTACGCCGATCTCTCGGTCGAGCTGCCCGCCATCGAGGTGACCGACGACGACCTCACCGAGGCCCACGCCGCCGAGCAGCGCAAGCACGCGGCGCTCGTCGACGCCGACCGCCCCATCGCCACCGGCGACTACGTCACGCTCGATCTCGCGGCCACTCGCGATGGCGAGGAAGTGCTCGGCCTGAACACCGAGGACTGGTCGTACGAGGTCGGCCAGGGTTGGGTGACCGAAGACTTCGACGAGCAGCTCGTCGGTGCCTCGGTCGGCGACGAACTGACGTTCACGTCGACCCCGAAGGGCACGCAGGGTGAGGCCGACTTCGTCGTCAAGGTCACCGCCGTGCAGGAGATGCAACTCGCCGAACTCGACGACGAGTGGGTCAGCGAGCATCTCGGCGAGTTCGACACGCTCGAGGAGTGGGACGAGTCGCTGCGCGAGTCGCTCGGCAACATCAAGCTCAACCAGTCCCGCCAGGAACTCACCAAGGCCGTCACCGCCGCCGTCGGTGCGCTGGTCGAGGTGGAGCCGCCCGAAGCGATGATCCACAACGATCTGAACCAGCGGCTGCAGGACATGACCCAGCAGTTCCAGGCGCAGGGTGTCGACGTCGGGCAATGGCTCTCCGCCACCGGCCAGGACCCCAAGGAGTTCATGGAGGTGATGCGCACCCGGTCCGAGGAAGCGGTCAAGATCGACCTCGCCCTGCGGGCCGTGGCCGAGGCCGAAGAGCTCGTCGTGGAAGGGCCCGATCTCGACGCCGAGTACGCCCGGATGGCGATGCAGTTCGGCCAGAAGGCCAAGGAGGTCCGGCGGATCTACGAGCAGAACGACGCCGTCGCCGAGCTGGCGGCGCAGATCCGCAAGGCCAAGGCCTTCGACTGGTTGGTCCATCACGTCGCCTTCGTCGATGCCGCCGGCAACGCGATCGACCGCGACACCCTGCTCGGCCACACCCACGATGCCGAGGGCAACCATCTCCCCGGCCTCGACCACGCCGACCACGATCACGATCACGACCACGATCACGATCACGACGTCACGATCACGATCACGACGGTCACGATCACGACGGTCACGATCACGACGGTCACGATCACGCCCACTCGGAAGACGAAACGGAAACGGAGACGGTCTCATGAACCTCGATGCGAGGAACTACCTGGTCCCCAATGTCGTCGAGCAGACGAGCCGTGGCGAGCGCGCCTACGACCTCTACAGCCGCCTGCTCAAGGAGAACATCATCTTCCTGCAGACGCCGGTCGACGACCAGATCGCCAGCCTGATGTGCGCCCAGTTGATCCACCTCGAGTCGGAGAACCCCGACAAGGACATCAACATCTACATCAACAGCCCGGGCGGCGACATCACCGCGCTGTTCGCCATCTACGACACGATGCAGTTCATCAAGAACGACATCGCCACGATCTGTCTCGGCCAGGCGGCCTCGGCGGCGGCCGTGCTGCTCGCCGCGGGCACCAAGGGCAAGCGGCTGGCGCTGCCCCACAGCCGGGTGCTGCTGCACCAGCCGTGGGGTCAGGTCGGCTACGGACAGGTCACCGATCTGGAGCTCGCGGCCAAGGAGATCATGCGCATGCGGGAGCTCCTCGACGGCATCTTGTCGTACCACACGGGCCAGCCGATCGAGCGGATCACCAAGGACACCGACCGCGATTTCGTCATGGAGGCGAACGAGGCGCTGGAATATGGCATCATCGACTCTGTGATCTCGTCGCGCGACGTGGTCGACCGCACCGGTCCGATCCGCTGAGCGAGTCGAAACCACCGGATCCACCGATCCGAGAGGGGAGTACGACACACTGTCGGACTCCATGAGACCGAACGAACCAGAACGAGCAGAGGGGATCCAGCGTGGCCAAATTCGGTGACACCGGCGAACTCTTGAAGTGCTCGTTCTGCGGCAAGTCGCAGAAGCAGGTCAAGAAGCTCATCGCCGGGCCGGGCGTGTACATCTGCGACGAGTGCATCGAGCTCTGCAACGAGATCATCGAAGAGGAGCTCACCGAAACGGCTGAGCTGAGCTTCGACAACCTGCCCAATCCGCGTGAGGTCCGGGCGTTCCTCGACGACTACGTGGTCGGTCAGGAGGACGCCAAGAAGATCCTCTCGGTCGCCGTGTACAACCACTACCGGCGGATCCAGTACCAGAACCAGGCCACCACCGTCGGCCGGCGCGACGAGGTCGAACTGGCCAAGTCGAACATCCTGCTGCTCGGCCCGACCGGGTGCGGCAAGACCCACCTCGCGCAGACGCTCGCCCGCCAACTGAACGTGCCGTTCGCCGTCGCCGACGCCACCGCGCTCACCGAGGCCGGCTACGTCGGCGAGGACGTCGAGAACATCCTGCTGAAGCTGATCCAGGCCGCCGACTTCGACGTCAAGCGCGCCGAGACCGGCATCGTCTACATCGACGAGATCGACAAGGTCGCCCGCAAGAGCGAGAACCCCTCGATCACCCGCGACGTGTCGGGCGAGGGTGTGCAGCAGGCCCTGTTGAAGATCCTCGAGGGCACGCAGGCGTCGGTGCCGCCGCAGGGCGGGCGCAAGCATCCGCACCAGGAGTTCATCCAGATCGACACGACGAACGTGCTGTTCATCCTCGGTGGCGCGTTCGCCGGCCTGGAGTCGATCATCGAGCAGCGCATCGGCCACAAGGGCGTCGGTTTCAACGGCGTCGTGCGCTCCCGGATCGACCGGGACCCCGGCGAGCTGTTCGCCCAGGTGCTGCCCGAGGACCTGGTGAAGTTCGGGATGATCCCCGAGTTCATCGGCCGGCTCCCGATGATCGGAGCGGTCGGCTCCCTCGACCGCGAGGCGTTGGTCAAGATCCTCTCCGAACCGAAGAACAGCCTGGTCAAGCAGTACGCCAAGGTGTTCAGCTTCGAAGACGTCGAACTCGAGTTCACGCCCGACGGTCTCCAAGCGGTCGCCGACCAGGCGCTGCTGCGGGGCACCGGCGCCCGCGGCCTGCGGGCGATCATGGAAGAAGTGTTGCTGAACACGATGTACGACCTGCCGGGCCGGACCGACATCGGCAAGGTCGTCATCGATGCCGAAACCGTGAACGATCGGGTGAACCCGACGCTCGTGCCTCGCACGCCGGCACGCCAGCGCAAAGCCGCCTCCTGACGCCGCGGCTGTCGCACCCATGATCGACATCCAGGCGGCGCTCGCCTATCTCGACGAGCACGCGTCGTACGACACGACCGGTCGCATCGAGTCGCCGTCGCTCGAGGTGATCACCACGTTCTGCGCGGCGATGGGCGATCCGCAGCAAGCGGCACCGGTCATCCACGTCACGGGGACGAACGGCAAGGGTTCGACGGCGCAGATGATCTCCCGCCTGCTGGAGGCGTCGGGGCTGACGGTCGGCACGTACACGAGCCCGCACCTGGAGCGCGTCAACGAGCGGATCTCCCGCAACGGCGAGCCGATCAGCGACGAGGAGCTGGCCGAGCAGATCGCCGCGGTCGCCGATCTCGAGCTGCTCGTCGGCATCCGTCCGAGCTACTTCGAGATCCTCACGGCGTCGGCGTTCCGCTGGTTCGCCGACGTGGCGGTCGACGTGATGGTGCTCGAAGTGGGCCTCCTCGGTCGCTGGGACGCGACCAACGTGGCGACCGCCGACGTCGCGGTGGTCACCAACATCGGGATGGATCACAACGAGTTCGCCGGCCCGACGCTCGGCGACATCGCGCGAGAGAAGGCCGGGATCATCAAGCCGACGTCGGCGGCGATCGTCGGGGAGACGGATCCGGACCTGGTGGAGATCTTCCGCGACGCCGGCGCGGCGACGATGCTCCTGCGCGGGATCGACTTCGAGACGTCGAGCAGCCGCCTGGCGGTCGGTGGCCGCCTGCTCGAACTGCGGACGCCGACGACGATCTATCCCGACGTCTACCTGCCCTTGCACGGCGAGCACCAGGGTGACAACGCGATCCTGGCGTTGACTGCCGTCGAGACGTTCTTCGCCACCCCGCTCGGGCTCGATGTGGTGATGGAGGGGTTCGGCGAGGTCGTCATGCCCGGCCGGTTCGAGGTGCTCGGACATCAGCCGCTCGTGATCGTCGACGGCGCCCACAATCCCGCCGGGGCCGACACGTGTGCGGGGGTGTTCTTCGAGGACTTCCAGCCCGACGGCCGTCGCATCCTCGTGGTCGGGACGTTGCGCGACCCGGCGGACATGCTCGCCGCCTTGCGCGCCGACGAGTTCGACATCGTGTTCGCCTGCACGGCGCCGTCGCCGCGCGGCGTGCCCGCAGCCGACGTCGCCGACGCCGCCCGTCGGCTCGGCTGCGACAACGTGGCCGTGTTCGACTCGGTCGAGACCGCCTGTGCCCGGGCGATGGAGTACGCCGACGGCGACGACGCGATCCTCGTCACCGGCAGCCTGTACACCGTCGGCGCCGCCCGCCCCGTCCTCCAACGCATCGCCAACTGACAACGCCCCCCGACCCACATCCGAAAAATGCCTGGAATCGTGCGGTGAGCGCGCGTTCTCGGGCATTTTTCGGCACCGTTCGACGGGCCGCTCCGAACTGGGCCTCGGATCGTGCGGTCAGCGAACGTTCTCAGGCATTTTTCGGGGTGGTCGGGCGGTAGGTTGCTCGGCCATGTCTGATCGCACGCTGGTCCTGTTGAAGCCCGATGCCGTGGAGCGCAAGCTCGTCGGCGAGATCGTCTCGCGGCTCGAGGCCAAGAACCTCGACGTCGTGGCGATGGAGCTCCGCCGGCTCGACACCGACACGCTCGCCCGCCACTACGAAGAGCACGTCGGCAAGGGCTTCTACGACGACCTCGTCGCCTTCATGAGCCGCGGCCCGGTCGTGGCGATGGTGATCGAAGGCCCGGAGGACACCTGGGAGGTCGTGCGGGCGATGATGGGTGCGACCAACCCGCGCACGGCGGCGCCCGGCACGATCCGGGGCGATCTCGGGATCCTGTTCACCGAAAACCTGGTGCACGGCAGCGATTCCTTGGCTTCGGCCGAGCGCGAGATCAGCATTTTCTTCCCGAATCTGTAACATTCCAGGAACTCGGTTCCTGGCACCGTTGACGTGAAGCGTCGAGACGTGTCGGACCCTCGTTGCTCGCACCCGAGAATCGGCCCGCAAGAGCCGGCACGGGACAACTGACAGAACTCGCAAAGGAGGGCCACGCGATGGCCCGCAACAACCCACTCAGCCTCGGTCGCGATCTCGCGATCGACCTGGGCACCGCCAACACGCTCATCTACGTCCGTGGCCACGGCGTCGTGCTCGACGAACCCTCGGTCGTGGCGATCAATGCCAACGACGGGCGCCCGGTCGCGGTCGGCCTCGAGGCCAAACGGATGATGGGCCGGACGCCGAACCACATCAAGGCGATCCGGCCGCTGAAGGACGGCGTCATCGCCGACTTCGAGGTCTGCGAGAAGATGCTGCGCTACTTCATCCAGAAGGTGCACGCATCGAAGTGGAGCAAGCCGCGGATGGTCATCTGCGTGCCATCGGGCATCACCGGCGTCGAGCAGCGAGCCGTGCAGGACGCCGCCGAATACGCCGGGGCGCGCAAGCCCGTGCACATCATCGAAGAGCCGATGGCCGCGGCGATCGGCGCCGATCTGCCGGTCCACGAGCCCTCCGGCAACATGATCGTCGACATCGGCGGCGGCACGACCGAGGTCGCAGTGATCTCGCTCGGCGGCATCGTCACCGCCCAGTCGGTCCGCGTGGCCGGCGACGAACTCGACGAGGCGATCCTGCAGTACGTGAAGAAGGAGTTCTCGCTCGCCATCGGCGAACGCACCTCCGAGGAGATCAAGATCCAGATGGGCTCGGCGTGGCCGCTCGACCTCGAACTCACCGCCGACATCCGCGGGCGCGACCTCATCTCGGGTCTCCCGCGCACCGTCGAGATCACCACCGAACACATCCGCGAAGCCATCGCCGAACCGATCTCTGCCATCGTGGACGCGGTGAAGACCACACTCGACAAGACGCCCCCCGAACTGGCCGCCGACATCATGGAAGACGGCATCACCGTCACCGGTGGTGGGGCGCTGCTCCTCGGCCTCGACCAGCGGCTCGCCCACGAGACCGGCATGCCGATCCGCATCGCCAACGAGCCGTTGTACAGCGTGGTGATCGGTTCCGGGCGGGCGCTCGAGAACATCGACGCCATGCGCGGCCTGATGTCGCTCGGCGGCGAGGACTGACGCTCGACCGTCAGGAAACCCCCCGACAACGCTGATGGCCATCTATTCCGTCGGTCGCCGACGAGTCATCCTCGCGCTGCTGCTGACGTCAGCGCTGCTGCTGACACTCGACCTGCGGGGCAATCCCGTCACCGATCGCGCCCGCGACGTCATGGCCGTGGTGATCGATCCGATCGACACCGCCGTCGGTGTCGTCGCGACGCCGGTGGAGCGGGCCTGGAACGGGATCGTCAACTACGACGACCTCGAGAACCAGAACGAAGCCCTCCAGGAGGAGGTCGACCGGCTGATCGGCACCCAGGTGTCGGGCGAGGCGGCGGTGCTGCAGGCGCAGGAGATCCTGGCGCTCAACAACCTGCCTGCGCTCGCCGGGATCCCCACCGAGCTCGCCCAGGTCGTCGGCGGCGCGGCCAACAACATCGATCAGATCATCGAGATCAACAAGGGCCGCAACAGCGGCATCGAGGTCGGCATGCCGGTGGTCAACCAGGCCGGCCTCATCGGCAAGGTCACGAGTGTCACCGAGACCAGCGCCCGGGTGATGCTGGTCACCGACCCGCGGTACGCGGTCGGCGTGACGGTCACCGCGGCGGCCGTCGACGACACGGCCCCCCAGGGCGGGGCCGGCGCCGACCCCGTGACGACGTCACCGTCCGGGCTGACCCCCGAACAGATCGACGAGAAGGCCAACCCCACCACCACGACCTCGACGACCGTTCCGGGCGAGACTGGTCCGGGCGAGACCGTTCCGGGCGAGATTGGTCCGACCACCACGGTGGCAGGCGGCTCCGGAGCGCCGACCGGTCCACCGACCCCCGACACGACCCTGCCGGGAGCGAGCAGCGGACCGATCCCGAACTTCGTCGATCCCGTGACCGGCGAACCGGTCTCGGCTGAGGAACTGCTCGCCATCGCCGCGCAGCAGCAGGCCGACGCGGCCGCGGCCGCCGCCGCCGAGGCCGCCGCCGCTGCGGCCGCGGGGAACACGACGACCACCACCGAACCGGTCGTGGTCCGCAAGGAGTACGGATCGCTCGAGGGCCGCGGTCGCCGGCTGCTGCCGCAGATCCGGTTCGTGCAGGACAACCCGTCGCTCGCCGAACTGCAGGTGGGCGACCTCGTCGAGACGGCCGGCGGCTCCGAGAGCCTGGCCCCGCCCGGCATCCCCGTCGGCCGCGTCGCCAACCGGGCCGACCGGCCCGGCTCGGGCGGGCCGCTGCTCGACGTCGAACTCAACGCCGACCTGACACGCCTCAACTTCGTGCGGGTCGTGATCTACAAGCCGTTGTCCGAAGTCGAGCAGCCGTAGCCCGTGCTGGCGGCACTCGTCCAAGGCCCCCTGCTGCGGATCATCCCCGTGGGCCTGATCCTGCTCGCCGTCCAACGGACGGTGTTCGTCGACTACAAGGTCGCCGGGGTCGTGATCGAGATCATGATGATCGCATCGGCCGCGGCGGGCGTGGCCGGTGGCAGCGAACGCGGCGCCCTGTTCGGCTTCGTGTTCGGCATCATGTTCGACCTCGCCGAAGGGACGCCGCTCGGGTCGACGGCGATCGCGATGACCGTCGCCGGCGCGGTGGCCGGGTTGCTGGCGCTCGTGGCCGCCGACCCGCAGTGGTGGCTCGGTGCCCTGTTCGTCGCGCTCGGCACGACCGCGGGGGTGCTCACCGTGCCCCTCGTGCGGGTCTTCATCGGTGAGGAACACCCGTTCACCACGGATCTGTACGTGATCGTGCCGGTCATGGCCGGCGCCGGGGCCCTGCTCAGCCCGATCATGATCCCGCTCGCGCGATGGTGTCTGCGGATGAAGACCCCGGAGTGGAAGCAGCCGATCGCCGAAACGCCCATCTGACCCTTGCGATGAGCGAAACCCCCGTATCCGGGGGTTTCGCTCATCGGTCGGACGATCGGATGTAAGGGACAGGTGTGGCGGTTGTCGGTGGCCGAGGTTCGTCGCAACACGTTTGTAACATGGTTCTGATGGCCATCGACAAGCGGGCAACGAGGTTGGGCGTGCTCGCGCTCGTCGGCACCCTGTTGTTCGGTCTCATCGGTGCCCGCCTCTGGTTCCTCCAGACGGTCGAGCAGGAGTCGCTGCAACAGAAGGTCAACACCACCAAGCTGCGCACCGTGCCGTTGCTGCCCGAACGCGGTCGGATCTTCGACGCCGACGGCCGCATCATGGCCGACAACCAGCGGGTGCTCACCGTCGCCGTCGACTGGTCGGTCCTGCGCCGCGACAAGGACCGTGCCGAGATCTTCCGCCGCCTCTCGGGCTGGATCGACGTGCCGGTCGAGGACATGGAGGCGCGCTTCCAGAGCCAGGTGTACAGCCCCTTCCTGCCGATGCCGGTGGCCGAGGACGTCGACGAACGGACCGCCACCGCGATCCAGGAGCGGGTCGAGGATCTGCCCGGTGTGTCGATCGTGGAGGAGTCGCGCCGCGTGTATCCGTACGCGCCGCTCGCCAGCCATGTCGTCGGCTACATGGGCCGCATCACCGCCGAGACGAAGGACACCTACACGTCGGCGGGTTACTACCTCAACGAGCGGGTCGGTCAGTTCGGCGTCGAGTTGAGCATGGAGGACGAGCTGCACGGCAAGTGGGGCTACGTCACCTACGAGGTCGACAACGCCAGCCGCATCGTCCGCGAGGTCAACCGTGTCCCGGCGATCAACGGCAACGACATCCAGCTCACGATCGATCTCGATCAGCAGCAGTTCGCCGAGCAGGCGCTCGAGACGCAGCTCGAGACCCGTCGGCTGGAGTTGGCGCACAACCCACTCGATCCCGAGACGAACTTCAAGACGCCCGTGTTCCCCGGGTTCCCCGCCGACGTCCCCTACAAGGCACCGGCCGGTGCGGTGGTCGTGCAGAACTACGAGAACGGCCACATCATCGCCCTCGCGAGTTATCCGACCTTCGACAACCGATGGTTCGAATCCGATCTCGGCGACGGCAAGTTCGAAAAGGTCTTCCCGACCGTCGTCGACCCGGTCACCGGCAAGGTCGACCCCGACACGTCCGTGCTCACGAACCGGGCGATCCAGGGGCGGTACAACCTCGGCTCGACGTTCAAACCGTTCACGGCCTACGCCGCGCTCAGCACCGGCCTGATCGGTGTCAACGACTACTACCAGGACACCGGCCGCTACACGATGGAATCGGTGGCCGAGGACAAGTGCAACTCCGGCCTCGTCCGCTGCGTGTACAAGAACGCCACCTGTGCCGGCACGCAACGGCCGTGCGTGTACGGCAACGTCGACGTCGAAACCGCGCTCGCCGTTTCGAGCGACGCGTTCTTCTACCGGCTCGGCGAGCTGATGATGACGCGCAACAACTTCCAACCGGTCCTGCAGGAACAGGTCCGATTGTTCGGATTCGGCTCCGATCCGGGGATCGACCTGCCCTTCGCGTTCGACGGGACGGTGCCCGACAAGGCGTTGAAGAAGGAGTACGCCGACCTCGGCGTGATCAGCGAGGACGAGGGGCAGGACTACTTCACCGGCGACAACGTCCAGCTGGCGATCGGTCAGGGTCTGCTGTCGGCCTCGCCGCTGCAGCTCGCCGTCGGTTACTCCACCCTCGCCAACTCCGGCTTCGTGATGAAGCCCGAGATCGTCATGGCGATCTACCAGCCCGGTGTGCCCGACGCCCACGAGTCCGGCTACGCCGATCTCTCCCAGGCGCGGCTGGCCGAGGAACCCAACGTCGACGGCGAGGTCGTCAGGCAGATCCCGATGCCGTCGGAGATCCACGACGAGATCGTCAACGGCCTGCGGCGCGTGATCGTCGGGCCGGGCACCACGAGCGACAGCTACCACCACACCACCGGTGAGAACCTCTTCTACTACTACCCGTCGAGCGACATCCCGATCGCCGGCAAGACCGGGACGGCGCAGGGCGCGGGCAACTATCCGTGGAACGACTCGTCGGCGTTCGCCGCGTTCAGCACCGATCCGACGCGCCCCTACACCGTCACCGCCTACCTCGAGAAGGCCGGGTACGGTTCCCAGGCGGCCGGGCCTGTGGTCAAATGCATGTTCATGCAGTTGTCCGGTGACGCCCACACCGACCCGGTCGTGCTGTCGGATCAGCTCGACACGTCGTCGGACCTGGCGGCCCAACCGCAGCACCTGTCCGACACGAGTTGCTTCAACGGCCGGTTCGGCGCCACGAAGGGCGTCGAGTAACGGCCATGGCCACCTCGTTCCTGTCCCGCAAGCCGGATTCGGGGCTCGGGAACATCGGCGCCAGCCCAGGGGACCCGAGCCGCAACATCGACTGGGTGCTGATGTCCGCGCAGGCGGCGCTCACCATCGTCGGGATGTTCGTCGTGTTCTCGGCCTCGCGCACCCGCATCGCCGCCGACCCGTACGCGTTCGTCACCCGGCAGATGATCTTCGCGATCATTGCGGTGATCGTGATGTCGATCGTCATGTCGTTCGACTACGAGTGGTGGAAGGAGCGCGCCGCGTTCCTCTACGGCCTGACGCTCGTGCTGCTGACGCTGCTGTTCCTGCTCGGCGTGGCGTCGGGGGAGGACAAGATCTCCTTCGACCTCGGTCCGCTCAACCTGCAGCCCGCCGAGATGGCGAAGTTCACGACGTTGCTGATGCTGGCGTCGTACCTCGCGGAGGAACGCAGCGAAGAGGTGTCGTACGCCCGGTTCCTCGGTGGACTGATGATCGTCGGCGCGCCGGCCGTGCTCGTGATCATCCAGCCCGACCTCGGTTCGGCGTCGGTGATCATCTCGATCGCGATGGGCGTGCTGCTCGTCGCCGGAGCGAAGGCGCGCTACATCGTGCTGATCACGTTCCTGTCGATCACCACCGTCCTGGCGGCCTTCGTCGGGCGATTGGTGAACGACTACCAGGCGGCGCGCATCCGGGCCCTGTTCAACCCGGCGGCCGCCGGCACCGACGCCACCTACCAGGCGGAGAACGCGATGCGGGCGATCGGTACGGGCGGGGTGTGGGGCAAGGGATGGCTGCAGGGGCCGCTCACGAACGGTCGCGACATCCCCGTCATGTGGGCCGACTTCCCGTTCGCCGCGGTGGGGGAGCAGTTCGGCCTCGTCGGCTGCGCGGTGGTGCTCGCCCTGATCGCGGTCGCGCTCGTGCGGATCTGGCGGATCGCCCATCTGTCGCGCGATCCGCTCGGTACCTACCTGTGTGCCGGCGTGTTCACGATGGTGCTCTGGCAGACGTTCCAGAACATCGGGATGACGCTGCGGATCATGCCCGTCACCGGATTGCCGCTGCCGTTCATCTCCTACGGCGGCTCGGGTCTCATCGTCTACTTCGCCATGTTCGGCCTCGTGCAGAGCGTGCACATGCGCCGGATGCGCTGACCGCGCTCGAGCGGGCGGTACGCCGGTCGACCGGCGATCCGGGCACCCCGGGGGTACAATTCCCGGATGCGCTCGACGCGTAGAGTCATTGGTTCAATGTCCATTCGTCGAGCGTTCACCATCGAACGATCGCCGCGCCGTGCGCTGGCGACCTCGACGGAATCACATCGCGTCGCGCAGGTCTGTTGCACAGGGCAAATGATCTCGCGCACCGAGCGCCGCCGTCCGGCGCTCCTCAGAAGGGAATCCCCAACCCATGGAACATCTCGACGCCGACGCCGGCAGCCCTGCCGCCTCGACGACACCACCAGCGAGCATCGACCCGAACGCCGGCACCGGCCCGACCAGTCCCGTTGCGGCCAGTCCCGTTGCGGCCAGCACCGTTGCGGCCACCAGCACCGACCAGCAGGAGAGCGGCACCGTCCCTGATCCCGCCGGCGACGGCGGTGACGACTCGGACGCGACGCCTCGCGATCCCGCCAAACGGCGTCGTGGCACCCGCGGCGGACAGCGGCGTCGACCCGCGTCGGCCGACGCCGGCGAGCCGGCCCAGACCGAGGACGGGATCGACGGCGAGCTCGACGACGACTTCGAACTGCCCGAACCGATGAGCGAAGGCCGACCGTCGGTCGAGGCGGCGGAACGGGCACTCGTGCGACGCCCGAAGATCGGCGACACGATGCCGATCCCCACCTCGCCACCCCCTGGCCCGGCCCGCAAGCCGGTGGCCGACGACGACGCGGCGGACGCCGGTGGTGCCAAGCGCCGCAAGCGGCGTGGCTCCGGTGGTGGGCGCTCGGGTGGCGGACGCACCGATGGGCGCGGCGGATCCGACGCCGACGCGACGGTCGGCCGCTCCGGCGGCGGAGACGAGTTCGGCGACGACACCGCAACCGGCGGCGGCGGCGGCGGCGGCAAGGGCGCGGCCAAGCGGCCCCGTCGTGGTCGCGGCCGCGACGGTGGGCGCAGCGAGGAGGCGATGGATGCGGCGATGCTCGAGCAGCGTCGCGGCCGCGAGCGCAACGGCAAGCCGGTCGGCCGGTACTTCATGGCCGTGCAGGTGCGTCCGGGCATGGCCCAGGTGGCCGTCCTCGAGGGTCGCAACCTGATCGAGCACTACGTCAGCCGGCCCGCCGACGACGTCGCCCAGATCCACGGCAACATCTACGTCGGCCGGGTGCAGAACGTCCTGCCGGGCATGGAAGCGGCGTTCGTCGACATCGCCACGCCGAAGAACGCCGTGCTGTACCGCGGCGACGTGCAGTACGACGCCGAGGACATCGAGCAGGCGGGCAAGAACCCGCGCATCGAGGACATCCTGCGCAACAAGCAGCTGATCATCTGCCAGGTCACGAAGAACCCGATCGGCCACAAGGGCGCCCGCCTCACCCAGGAGGTGTCGCTGCCCGGACGGTTCGTGGTCCTCATCCCGAACTCGACCACGTACGGCATCTCCAAGCGCCTGCCCGACGACGTGCGCAAGCGCCTGCGCGGCATCCTCGACCGGGTGAAGCCGGCCGAGCACGGCCTGATCGTGCGCACCGCGGCCGAGGCGGCGACCGAGGAGGAGCTGCGCGCCGACATGACCATCCTGCTCGATCAGTGGGAGGACATCGCCGCCCGTGCCGCCAAGGCACAGCGACCGACGTTGCTCTACCGCGAGCCGGAACTGGCCGTGCGGGTGATCCGCGAGGAGTTCAACGCCGACTACCGCGGCGTGATGATCGACGACGAACGGCTGTACAACGACGTGCGCAAGTACGTCGCCGCGTTCAACCCGGATCTTGCCGATCGCATCGAGTACTACGACGCCGCTGCCACCGGGCTGTCGTTGTTCGAGAAGCAGCACGTCCACGAACAGGTGCACAAGGCGCTCGACCGCAAGGTGTGGCTGCCGTCGGGCGGGTCGCTGATCATCGAGCACACCGAGGCGCTCACCGTGATCGACGTCAACACCGGCAAGAACGTCGGCACGTCGAACCTCGAAGCCACCGTGTTCCACAACAACATGGAAGCCGCCGAGGAGATCGCCAAGCAGCTGCGGTTGCGCGACATCGGTGGCATCATCGTGATCGACTTCATCGACATGGAGATCCGGGAGAACCGGGCCAAGGTCGTCGAGGCGTTCCGCCACGCGCTCGCCCGCGACAAGACCCGTTCGCAGATCTTCGACATCTCCGAGTTGGGTCTCGTCGAGATGACCCGCAAGCGCATCGGCGAGGGCCTGCTGCGGGAGTACTCCGAGGAGTGCCCGGAATGCCAGGGTCGCGGCGTGATGGTCGACTACAGCCTGCTCGAGTGAGTGACCTTCGACCCACCCGGTTGAGATCGGCCGGTTGAGATCGGCCGGTTGAGATCGGCCGGCCGGCCGCTAGCATCGGTTCCCGCTATGTACGCAGTCATCGCCTCGGGCGGCAAACAGGAAAAAGTGGCCGAAGGCCAGCAGGTCCGGGTCGAATTGCTCGATGCCGAAGACGGTAGCGACGTGTCGCTGACCCCCGTGATGGTGGTCGACGGCAGCTCCGTGTTCGCCACGCCCGACGAGCTGAAGGGTGCCACGGTCACCGGCAAGGTGATCGGTCGCACGAAGGGCCCGAAGATCAACGGGTACACCTTCAAGAAGCGCACCAACCAGCACCGTCGCTACGGACATCGCCAGAACTACCACGTGGTCGAGATCACCTCGATCAGCATCTGAGGAGCCAGCGTCATGTCAAAGACAAAAGGTGGCGGTTCGACCCGCAACGGTCGTGATTCCAATGCCCAGCGCCTGGGCGTCAAGGTGTTCGCCGGCACCAACATCACCGCCGGCACCATCCTGATCCGTCAGCGTGGCACCAAGTTCCATCCTGGCAAGAACGTCGGCAAGGGCAAGGACGACACGTTGTTCAGCCTCGTCGACGGTTCGGTCTCCTTCGGCCAGAGCAAGGGCCGCAAGACGATCGACGTCACGCCCGTCGCCGCCGACGCCTGACGCGTCGCTGCCCGGTCAATCGCTGCCCGGTCAATCGCTACTCGGTCAATCGTTCTCCACACCGGACCAGAACGCCACGAGCCCGTCGGCCGCCCGGCCCGGCTCCTCGAACATCCACCAGTGGCCGCACCCCGGCAGCGGCAGCTGTTCGGCGCCGAGTCGCGTCGCCATCTCGACCGCCAGTTCGGCTGAGACGTAGGGATCGTCGCTCGGCACGATGAACAGTGCCGGCGGCCGCGAGGCTGCCGCCAACCGCTCACCCAGCTCGATCGCCGCGGGCTGCGCGGCGTCGCGGTACAGCGTCAGGATGCAGCGCGCCATGTCGTCGGTGGCGCCCTCCGCCATCGCCTGCGCGATGTCGCCCGGAGCCCCCAGCGACTGGAACATCGCCTGGCGGTCGGGCACCGGCGCATCGACCATGCTCGCCACCATGTCCTCGCCGGCTCCCGGCGTCTGCCACACCTGGGCCATGTCGTGCCACACGTAGTCGGGATGGATGAGGCCGGCGCAGTCGGCCGCGAACGACCGGACGAGATCGGGGCGCTCGGCGACGGCGCCGAACACGTGACCGGCACCCCAGTCGTGCCCGACGAGATCGATGGCCTGCCCCGAGTCACCGATCCGCTCGAGTTCGCCGATCAGCCACGTCCGGTAGGCAGCGACGTCGCCGGCCCAGCCGGCCGGGGTCGGCGCACCGAACCCGGGAGGGGAAAGGAGCACGACGTCGTCGACGCCGCGGGCGCGCAGTTCGTCGACGAGCAGCGTCCAGATCGCGTCGACTTCGGGGTTGCCGTGGACGAAGACCTTCGTCGTCATGCCTGCAGGTGTAGCACGAGCGCGTCGTGCACCCGGACGCCGGCGTGGCCTGCGTGGTCGGTGTCGTCGGTGTGGTCGTCGTGGTTGGCGCGGTGGCGGTGCCCCGGCTCGTCGGGCTCGCGAGCGACCGCGTACGGTGCCCGGCCATGGAACTCAGCGACCGTTCACGTTTGGCTCGTCGACTCGCCTCGGCGCTCGAACCGGTGGTCGGCCAGGTGTACTTCTCACCGGAGTGCCACGCCGGCTACGTCGCCCTGGGGTTCGCTGCGAGCCCCGGTGCCGCCAACGGGGTCGCACTGCCCGACGGCCCGTCGTACTTCGCCAGTCGTGGCAGCGTGATGGGGCAGGTGCCGGGCGAGGTGATCGCCGCCGCCTTCGGCGTGTTCAGCCCGGCGATCGTGGTCCCCCTGGTCGACGAGGCGTGGCAACGCACCGACGCCGCGACGATCCGCGATGCCCGGGCCGAGGGCGCGGTGAACCAGCTGCGCCGCTTGCTCGGCGACGCGCCCGACGGAGTCGATCGGGCCGCCGAACTGCTCGCCGTCGCCGCGGCGGCACCGGCGATCGCCGGCAAGCCGCTGGCGGCCGGCATCCGCTCGCTCGAGGTCCCCACCGACCCGCTCGCCGCGGCCTGGCACCACGGCGACTTCCTGCGCGAGTACCGAGGCGATTCGCACAACGCAGCGTGGGTGTCGGCGGGCTTCACCCCTACCGAGATCGGATTGGTGTCGGAGCTCTACTGGGGCCTCGAGATGCGCAGCTACAGCCGGACGCGGGGCTGGACCGAGCAGGAGTTCGACACCGCCGAGGCGGGGCTGCGCGAGCGCGGCCTGCTCGACGGCGCGGGGTTGTCGGACGCCGGGCGCGACGCCCGCGAAGCGATCGAGGTGGCGACCGACGAGCAGATGGCACCGGTCCTCGACGCGCTCGGCGACGCCGGGAGCGAACTGTGCGCGATCCTGGAGCCGTGGGGTGCCACCGTGCGCGACGGACTGGGGTACATGCAGTCGGGACCGCACGACCTCGCCCGTCGCTGACGCGAGCGATCCGAGGCGCCGGTCGATGATCGACTCCGCCACCGGCCGCCTCGACACGGTGCTCGAATGCATCGACCTCGATGCGACGGTGTCGTTCCTCACGGCCGAACTCGGGCTGCGTATCGACACGATCTCGCCCGCCGACAACCCTGCCACGATCACGCTGTCCGGTCACGGTGCGTCGATCCGCGTCGTGCGCAGCACGCGTGACGTGGCCGGCCGTCTCACGTTCGCCGGGCCGGCCGAACGGGCGGGCGAGACACTGACCGCGCCGAACGGCACGCGCATCGACCTGATCACCGACGGCACCAGCGTCGCCCTGCCCGACAACTCGCCGTCGCTGTCGATCGTCCGCGCACCCGACGTCGACGGCGACGAGTTCGGCGTCGGTCGAGCCGGGATGGAGTACCGCGACCTCCTGCCCGACCGCTGGGGCGGACGGTTCATCGTCTCGCACATCCGCATCCCCGGTGGTGGTGACGTCGCCGACTCGGTGCACTACCACCGCATCCGCTTCCAGCTGATCTTCTGCGCCCGCGGCTGGGTCGACGTCGTCTACGAGGACCAGGGGCCTCCGTTCCGCCTCGAGGCGGGCGACTGCGTGGTGCAGCCACCGGAGATCCGCCACCGCGTCCTGCACGCATCGGAAGGGCTGGAGGTCATCGAGATCGGGTGCCCCGCGGTCCACGACACGTTCATCGAACACGACCTGGCGCTGCCGACGCCGGTGGTCGACGCCGAGCGATCGTTCGGTGGACAACGCTTCGTCCGCGACGTCGCCGCGACGGCCGAGTGGGAGCCGTGGCTGCTCGGCGGCCTCCGGTCGAGGACCACCGGCGTGGCTCGTGCCACCGGCGGCCTGGCCGGCGTCCGCGTGATCCGCGCCGAACGGCCGGCGGCGAACGTCGGTTGGCTCGGCCACGACGGCGAGTTCCTGTTCGACGTGGCGCTGCACGGCGCGGCTGTCCTGCGCGTCGACGACGGGTCGGGGGAGCGAGTGGAACACGTGGGCACTCGTGACGCGGTGGCGATCCCGCCCGGCGCTCGGTGGCGATGGAGCGACTGGAGCGACGACTTCGAACTCCTCGAGGTCACCCTCCCCTCCGACCCCGTCACCGTCGCGAACTGACGCCGCCGACCCCTCCAATCGACGTTTGCGTCGCGAATTCGGGCCACCTGTCCCTCACAAATCCTGACGCAAACGAGGATGTGGTCAGTCGGGCAGTTCGATGTCGACGGTGGGGATCTGCTCGAACAGTTCGCCGACCGCGTCGGCGACTGCCGAGAGGTCGACGTTGGCGAGGAAGCTGTTGAGCGTCAGGTGGCTCAGCACCCACCCGGGATCGCTGGCCCACGGCGGCAGGTGCCTGGCCGGTTTCACCAACCCGCGGCTGCGCAGCTCGGCGAGCGCGCCGATCGACCAGAGGTCGAGCTTGCCGGCGAAGAGCAGCCCGAGCACGTCGGGGCGTCCCGCGGTGAACACCGCCCGGATGAACGTCGACACACTGAGGTATCCCGACAGGTACGAGCAGTCCTTCGTGAACGGTGCACCGCCGGTGATCACCCCACCGCGGAAGTTGCGCCGGGTCGACTCGAAGGCCTGCTCAGGGCCGGCGCTGCGTTCGAGGAACCAGCGGTACACCTCGATGAAGTCCGCGCCGTCGATCACCATCTGCACCGCGAGGATCCGCTCGGAGAGCCGCCGGAGGCGGTCGAGGTCGAGCGTGCCGGACACGTATTCGGAGTAGACGGCGAGGCCTTCCTGGGTGCGGGTGGTGCCGGGATGGCCGATCGCCAGGATCGGGATGTCCGTCTGGAGCCGGCCGTTCTTGCCGGTGGCGACGTGGATGTAGGCCTCGTGGTTGAGGAGCTGGGCGGTGTCCTTCGACGTGAACTGGGCGTCGCGGCGGATCTTGATCCGGCTCGTCGATGCGACGGCGTTGGCCGACAACTCGTCGACGAGCAGGATCTCGGGCGCGTCGTCGCCGAAGTGCTCGTCGACGGCCGCTCGCAGCTGCGTGGCCACCTCCTCACCCGTGCGCGAGCGGACCGGCGGACGCATCAGGTGCACCGCCTTCAACTCCGCCAGGCTCTCCTGCACGCGCTGCGCGAGTTCGAGCGGCGTGGCGGGATCGAACCGCAGCGGCTGCGTCGGAACGCCGTACAGCTGGCGGCTGTAGGCGTGGAACGACGGCGTACCCAACGACGACAACATCAGCGCCGTCGCCTCGATCGCCGACGCCTCGCGGCTCAGCCAGTCGTCGACGACACCCTGGCGCAGCAGCCGGCGGGCGGCGGCCACGCCGTCGAGCACCGGGTTCGGGTCGATCGGCTGGTACGTCGGCTGCGGGAGCTTGGTGCCACCGGAAGCGAGGAACTCCTCACGGACGGAGGCGTCCCAGGACAGCGCCGACAACACGCGCATCGGCTTGGCGACGTCGTGGAGGATCGTGGCGACGTGACGGTACCGGTCGTCGGCAGCGTCGGTCATGTCAGTCGAACCCCATCGTGTGCCTGACGTCCTCGGGCATGGGGGGCAGCTGTTCGACCGCCTCCAGCATGTGCTGCACCCACGCGTCCTGGAGCTGGTCGAGGTAGCCCGACTCGGCGCCGATGCGGTAGTTCTCGACGGCGAAGGCGTCGGGGCGGTACACCCCGACGTCGTACGGCGGACCGACCCCGAGGTTGGCATGCGCCGTGCTGACCATCGAACTGAGCGCCATCTTGATCGCCGCCCGGCCGGACACGTGGGCGCGCACGCCGAGTTCGAGCATGAACTTGCCGTATTTGCTCTCCCCGATCTGCAGGAACGGACGCTCGTCGGAGGCCCGGATGTAGTTGCCTTCCGGGTACAGCAGCAGGATGTCGGGTGCCTCGTCCTTGACCTGCCCGCCGAGGATGAACGTGGCCGTGGCGTCGGCATTGACCCGGGACAGGCCCTCGCGATGGCGTCCGACCACCTCCTGGCTCAGCTTGCCGATGTACAGCGCGGCCTCGAACAGGTGGTTGACGGTGGCGAGGCTGCCGTGCTCGCCCGGTGTGGCGAGGTCCTGGCGGATCCGATCGAGCACCTCCTGTGTGGTGGCGAGGTTGCCGGCGGACTGGAGCACGAAGGCACGGTCGGACCCGGCGTCGATGACGTGGAGCTTGCGATAGGTGCCGACGTTGTCGAGGCCGGCGTTGGTCCGCGTGTCGGACACGAAGATCAGCGCTTCCTGGAGTCGAAGGGCGAGGCAGTAGGTCACGGTGCTCCTCAGCAGGGTCGGATCGCCGGCGGGGGCGAGTCGCCGAGCGTACCGTCCCCGAGCACGCCGCTCGATGGCCACCTATTGTTCGCCTCCGTGCTCGCAGAGACCGAAGGCGCCGTCGACATCGCCCGCCTCCTGCTCGACCTGCTCGTCGTCCTCGGGGCCGCCGTGTTGTTCGGCGAACTGGCCGAGCGGATCGGCACTCCGGCCGTGCTCGGCGAGATCATCGGCGGGATCATCATCGGTCCCTCGGTGCTCGGATGGGTCGAACTCACCGGCGATCGTGGTGTGTCGATCGAGGTGCTCGCCCAGGTCGGCGTGTTGTTGCTGCTGTTCCTCGTCGGCATGGAGATGGACCTGATCGACCTGCGACGTGTGGGCGGCGTCGCCACCGCGGTCGCCGTGATCGGCGTGGTGGTGCCGTTCGCCACCGGTTTCGGCGTGGCGCTGGCGCTCGGGCAGGAGACGAAACCGGCGGTGTTCATCGGGGCGGCGCTCACCGCGACGAGCGTGGGGATCACCGCTCGGGTGTTCGGCGACCTCGGCACGCTGAACGCCGACGAGTCGCGGATCGTCCTCGGTGCCGCCGTCGTCGACGACGTGCTCGGCCTCGTGATCCTCACCGTGGTCGTCAAATCGGTGACCGGCGGGACCGTCGGGGTCGGCACGGTGATCGAGACGCTGGGGCTGGCGGCATTGTTCCTGGTCGGGGCGGGGATCGTCGGCCTGGTGATCGTGCCGCACTTCATCCGTCTGGTGAACCGGTACGCGAAGGGCGGCTCGACGCTCGTGGTCGTGTCGTTCATGCTGATCCTCGCGTTCGCGGCGGTCGCCGACGTGACGAAACTGGCGTTCATCATCGGTGCGTTCATGGCCGGTCTGGCCCTCGGGCGTGTGGAGGGGCACGAGCGGATCGTCACCGACCTCGGGGCGGTGGGCAAGATCTTCATCCCGGTCTTCTTCGTCAGCATCGGCATCGCCGCCGACCTGCAGGCGATGCTCGAGCCGTCGGTCCTCGGGCTGGCGGCAGCGCTGTTCGTCATCGCCGTCGCCGGCAAACTGGTGTCGGCCTACGGCGTCGGCCGGTTGCCGGTCGACAAGCTCACGATCGGCATCGGCATGGTGCCGCGCGGCGAGGTCGGGCTCATCTTCGCCAGCATCGGGCTGGCCAACGGGGTGCTCGACGCCGAGGGATACGGCGCGTTGCTGCTCGTGCTGCTGCTGTCGACGATCGTGACCCCGCCGTTGCTGCGTTATCGCGTCTCCAAGGTGTCGGCCGCGTCACGCGGCGACCTGGTGACCGACGCTCGACAGTAGCGGTCGGCCGCCAGTTGCCGCCCGACCGACGATAGTCACTGCCGATCGAATTCATAGAATCAATATCTGTCCTCTTCGGTTCAGGTCGTGCCTACCCTGGCCGCCGATCACCCTCCACCCCCCAAACCCCCCAAACCAGAAAGCAACGGCATGTCTTTGATCAACACCACGATCCAGCCCTTCCGCGCGACCGCATTCCACAACGGCGCCTTCGTCGACGTCACCGAGGGCGACCTCGCCGGCAAGTGGGCGGTCGTCTTCTTCTACCCGGCCGACTTCACGTTCGTCTGCCCGACGGAGCTGGGCGACCTCGCCGACAACTACGCCGAGTTCCGGCGTCTGGGCGTCGAGGTCTATGCGGTGTCGACCGACACCCATTTCACGCACAAGGCCTGGCACAGCACGTCCGACACGATCGGCAAGATCGAGTACCCGATGCTCGGTGACGCCACCGGCCAGATCACCCGCAACTTCGGCATGATGCGCGAAGAGCAGGGCCTCGCCAACCGGGGAACGTTCCTGATCGACCCCGACGGCGTGATCCAGTTCGCCGAGGTCACCGCCGAGGGCATCGGGCGCAACGCCGTCGAACTGCTCCGCAAGATCAAGGCCGCACAGTACGTGCGCACCCATCCGGGCGAGGTCTGCCCGGCGAAGTGGGAAGAGGGCGACGACACCCTGTCACCGTCGCTCGACCTCGTCGGCAAGCTCTGATCCGCCCCGCTTGACACGAACGTGTCACGAAGGGTCTGACCCTTCGTGACACGTTCCCACCTCCCAGGAAGGTCGACCCCCCATGCTCGACGCCGCACTCGCCCAACAACTGCGCCAGCACCTCACCTCGCTCCGCCAGCCGATCGAACTCGTCGCCACGCTCGACGACTCGGCCAAGTCGGGCGAACTCGCGGGGTTGCTCGACGAGATCGCCGGCCTGTCCGATCTCGTGTCCGTTCGTCGTGACGGCACGAACGGGCGCGTCCCGTCGTTCGACATCGTGCGCGTCGGCACGCCGGTGCGTGTCACGTTCGCCGGCATCCCGCTCGGCCACGAGTTCACGTCGCTCGTGCTGGCCCTCCTCCACGTCGGCGGTCACCCCCCTCGCGTCTCCGAGGCCGTCGCCGCGCAGATCCGGGCGATCGAGGGCAGCCACCACTTCGAGACGTTCTTCTCCCTCAGCTGCCAGAACTGCCCCGACGTCGTGCAGGCGTTCAACGTCATCAGCGTGCTCAACCCGAACATCCGCCACGTCGCCATCGACGGCGCGCTGTTCCAGCACGAAGCCGAACAGCGCGGGGTGATGGCGGTGCCGACCGTGTTCCGCGGCACCGACACGTTCGCCAGTGGCCGCATGACGGTCGAACAGATCGTCGCCATGCTCGACAGCGGCAGCCGCCGCGTACGGCGCTCGCCGACATCGACGGCAAGGACCCCTTCGACGTACTGATCGTCGGGGGAGGACCCGCCGGTGCGGCGTCGGCGGTCTACACGGCGCGCAAGGGAGTCCGCACCGGTGTCGTCGCCGAGCGCTTCGGTGGGCAGTTGCTCGACACGATGGCGATCGAGAACTTCGTGTCGGTGCAGCACACCGAGGGCCCCCAGCTCGCCTCCGCGCTCGAGGAACACGTCCGCCAGCACGACATCGACGTGATGACCCTCCAACGGGCGAGCCGGTTGATCCCGGCCGCCGAACCGGGCGGACTCATCACCGTCGAGCTCGACAGCGGTGCGTCCCTGCATTCCCGCACGGTCGTGCTGTCGACCGGCGCCCGCTGGCGGCACATGGGCGTGCCGGGTGAGACCGAGTACCTGAACAAGGGCGTGGCGTTCTGCCCGCACTGCGACGGCCCGCTGTTCGCCGGCAAGCGCATCGCGGTGATCGGCGGCGGCAACTCCGGCGTCGAGGCGGCGATCGACCTCGCCGGCATCGTGGAGCACGTCACGCTGATCGAGTTCGACAGCGCGCTGCGCGCCGATGACGTGCTGCAACGCAAGCTGCGCAGCCTCGCCAATGTCGACATCGTGACGAGCGCCCAGACGACCGAGGTGCTCGGCGACGGCTCCCGCGTGACGGGGCTCGTGTACCGCGATCGCCACACCGATCGCGGGCATCAGGTCGACCTCGCCGGCATCTTCGTCCAGATCGGTTTGCTGCCGAACACCGAATGGCTCGAGGGCAGCATCGAGCTGTCGGATCGCGGCGAGATCGTCATCGACGACCGCGGCCGGACCTCGGTCCCCGGCGTGTTCGCCGCCGGCGACTGCACCGTCGTCCCGTACAAGCAGATCGTGATCGCGCTGGGCGCCGGTGCGACCGCCGGTCTGAGCGCCTTCGACCATCTGATCCGCACGTCGGCGCCGGCCGACGAGACGGTCGAGCAGGAGCTGGAAGACTCAGCGGCGTGAACCTGCGCGACCTCGAGTACGTCGTCGCTCTCGCCGATCATCGGAACTTCGGCCGGGCGGCCGAGGCGTGCTTCGTCAGCCAGCCGACGTTGTCGACGCAGGTGCACAAGCTGGAGGCCGAGCTCGGGGTCGCCCTCTTCGAGCGCGGGACGCGGGAGACGTTTCCCACCGACGTCGGCCGCGACGTGATCGCCCGCGCGAGGGCGGTGCTCGTGGAGGTGGCATCGATCCGCGAGATCGCCCGGTCGAGCCAGAACCCGGCGGCAGCCACGATCCGCCTCGGCATCTTCCCGACGCTCGCGCCGTACCTGCTCCCGCACGTGATCCCGTCGCTGCATCGCGAACTGCCCGAACTGGAACTGCTCCTCGTCGAGGAGAAGACCGAGGAGTTGCTGAGACGACTGCGCGACGGCCGCCTCGACGCGGTGATCGTGGCGACGCCGATCGTCGACGACGGTCTCCACGGGGAACCGCTGTTCACCGAGGACTTCGTGCTCGCCACGCCGGCCGACCATCCGCTCGCCGCCCGCGGCGAACCCGTCTCGGTCGGCGCGCTCGCGGATGAACACGTGCTGCTGCTCGAGGAGGGCCACTGCCTGCGCGACCAGGCGCTGAGCGTCTGTCACATCGTGGGGGCGGTGGAGCGGGCGGGGTTCCGGGCGACGAGCCTCGAGACCCTGCGCCAGATGGTGGCGGCCGGCGTGGCCGTCACCCTGCTGCCCTCGCTGGCGGTGCACCCACCGGTCTCCAACCCCGACGGTGTGGCGCTCGTGCCGTTCACGGCACCCGCACCGCACCGGCAGATCTCGATGTTCTGGCGGGAGACCAGCCCGTTCGATGCGTTCCTGCCGCGGCTCGCCGAGGCGTTCCGCCGAGTTCCCACGGGCCTCGTGACGCCCGCCGGCGTCGGCCCCACCGGCGCCTGACCGGCGGCGCCGTCCCGACGCCGACCGTTGGTGCCCGCATCGTCCTGCGGGCCGACGGACTGCAACAATCGGCCGCATGGCAACAAGCGACTCGCAACCCGACAGCAACGGCGCCGCCTCCGATTTCGACGTGGTCGTGGCAGGTGCCGGCATGGCCGGCCTGTACCAGCTGCACCGGCTCCGCGAACTCGGCTTCTCGGTCCGCGTGTTCGAGACCGGCGACGACGTGGGGGGCACGTGGTACTGGAACCGCTACCCCGGTGCCCGCTGCGACATCCAGACCGTCGACTACTCCTACACCTGGGATCCCGAACTCGAGGTCGAGTGGGAATGGTCCGAGCGCTACGCCGCGCAGCCGGAGATCCTGCGCTACCTGCAACACGTGGCCGACAAGCACGATCTGCGCCGGGACATCCAGTTCTCGACCCGCATCGACTCGGCGGTCTGGGACGACAGCACCGACCGCTGGACGCTGCAGACGAGCGACGGCCGCACGGTCACCTGTCGCTACTACGTGATGGCCACGGGCTGCCTGTCGCTGCCGAAGGCGCCCGACATCGAGGGTGCGGAACGGTTCGCCGGCGACGTCTACTTCACGAGCAGCTGGCCCCACGAGGGCGTCGACTTCACCGGCAAGCGCGTCGCCGTGATCGGCACCGGGTCGTCGGGGATCCAGTCGATCCCGCTCATCGCCGGCCAGGCGTCGCAGCTCACCGTGTTCCAGCGCACGCCGAACTATTCGATCCCGGCGCGCAACGGCCCGCTCCCCGAGGAGCGCCGCCAGCGCTTCGAGGCCGATCCCGCGGCGTACCACGCGGAGGCCCGCCTGTCGGCCGCCGGCGTGCCGATGGGCGAGCCGAGCCAGGTCAGCGCACTCGCCCTGACGCCCGAGGAGCGCCAGGCGGCCAACGAGCGGATGTGGCAGGGCAGCGAACTGCTCCTCGTCGGCGCCGAGTTCAGCGACGTCCTGACCAACGCCGAGGCCAACGAGACGGTCAGCGAGTTCGTGCGCGACAAGATCCGCTCCATCGTCGAGGACCCCGAGACCGCCGAGACGCTGTGTCCGAAGTACCACTACATCAACACCAAGCGCACGTGCCTCGACACGAACTACTACGAGACGTACAACCTGCCCCACGTCCGGCTGGTCGACCTGCGCAAGACACCGATCACGACGGTGACGGAGACCGGGATCGACACGAGCGCGGAGAGCATGGAGTTCGACGCCATCGTCTACGCCACCGGGTTCGACGCGATGACGGGCGCCATCGTCTCGGTCGACATCACGGGCCGCGACGGCGTCACGCTCGCGGAGCAATGGGCCGCCGGACCCGAGACGTATCTCGGCCTGATGGCGGTCGGGTTCCCCAACTTCTTCATGATCACCGGGCCCGGCAGCCCGTCGGTGCTGTCGAACATGGCCGTGTCGATCGAGCAGCACGTCGAGTGGGTCGCCGACTGTCTCGCCGATCTCCGCGATGCGGGGAACACCACCATCGAGCCGACGCCGACGGCGGTCGCCCGCTGGGTCCAACACGTCAACGAGTACGCCGACCTCACGCTCATGCCGTCGGCCAACTCCTGGTACATGGGCGCCAACGTGCCCGGCAAGCCACGGGTGTTCCTCCCGTATGTCGGCGGGGTCGGTCCGTACCGGCTGATCTGCGACGAGGTCGTCGAGCGCGGCTACCTCGGCTTCGCCCTCGACGGCGCCGCGCCACAGTGCAACGACGGGGTCATCCGGCCCTTGAAGCCCGACGTCGGCATCGTGCTCGACACGATGGCGGCGCTGGGTCTGCCGACCCTCGACTCGCTCCCCGTCGACGACGCCCGCGCGTTCATGTTGGCGTCCGGGGCGATGAGCCCGCCGGGACCCGAGGTCGGCGAGGTGCTCGACGGCACCCTCACCGGTGCCGCGGGCGACCTGCCGTACCGCCTCTATCGGCCGCCGACCGACGGTCCGCACCCGGTCGTCGTCTACTTCCACGGCGGTGGTTGGGTGCTCGGCAACCTCGACTCCGACGATCCGTTCTGCCGCCAGCTGTGCCTCGACGCCGACGCGATCATCGTGTCGGTCAACTACCGCCATGCCCCCGAGGACCGCTTCCCGGCGGCCGCCGACGACGCGGTCGCGGCGGTGCGGTGGGTGGCCGCCAACGCCGCCGACCTCGGAGGCGAGCCCGGCAAGCTGGCGGTGTGCGGTTGGAGCGCGGGCGGCAACGTCGCGGCTGTCGCCGCCCAGGCCGCTCGCGATGCAGGCGGACCGGCGCTCAGCGGCCAGGTGCTGATCAACCCGGTCACCGACAGCGATCTCACCCGCGAGTCGTACCGGACCAACGGCGACGGCTACCTGCTGACGACCGACCTCATGACGTGGTTCTGGGACCACTACGCAGACCCGTCCGATCGCACCGATCCGCGGGCGGCGCCGCTGCTGGCCGACGACCTGTCCGGGCTGCCGCCCGCACTCGTCGTGACGTGCGAGTTCGATCCGCTCGCCGAGGAGGGTGCGGCCTACGCCGAGGCCCTCGCCGCCGCGGGGGTCGAGACGCGCCACCTGGCATGCGCCGGACTGGTGCACACGTCGATCCCCGCTGTGGGCATGATCACCTCAGCGGCCGACGCCCGCGTCGAGATCGCCGCCGCGCTGCGCCAGATGTTCGGCGCCCGCGTCCTCGCCTGAGCCGCCGGCTCTGCCCGAGTCGGTGCTTCTTCCGCCGTGGGTCCCGCAATCCGGGACCCACGACGGGAAGAACGCCGGTCAGCCGGTCAGCCGGTCGGCTTCGGCTCCGTCGCGACCGGCGCGTCGGTCTCCACCGGCGCGTCGGTCTCGACGGGCTTCTCGGGCACGACGACCGCGTCGTCGGCCGCCGGGCGGCACGTCGACGCAATCCGGTCAGTCCCTGGATCACGCCGTTCGATGGCTGGCGATGTCGCTGCTTGGCGGGGTCGATCGGGACGTCGTTGACGCTCAGGTTCGGAGCGGTTCCCGTGATCGTCAGGTCAGATCGCCGTAGATGTTTCGTCACCTGTGCGGGCATGGTGGCAGGTCGTGAACGACCCTCGGCGATGTAGTACGAGAGGTAGTCGGCGAGTTCCCTGGATCCAGGCTGCAACGCCCTGAGGGCCGCCAGCGTGGCTTCGTCCGCCTCGAAGGCCTCGTTCGTCGGTGCGAACACGGTGTACAGGGACGGACGCTCGACGTCGTTGTCGAACCCGGACTGCAGCAGGAGCTCGACGAAGGTCGAGAAGTCGGGGTCGGCCTGGAGCGTGGCGAGCAGGTCGGGCTCTTCGGCGGCGCCGGGTGCCTCGGTGGTCGGGGGCGCGGTAGGCGGTGCGGTCGTGTCCGGTGCCGCGGTCGTCGGGGCCGCCGTGGTGGGGGCGGCGGTGGTCGGTGCCGCGGTCGTCGCGGGGGCGGCGGTGGTGTCGGGCGCCTCCGGGACGGTCGTGGTGGATCCGGTGGCGATGCCGCGCTCGTAGATCGCCTGCACGGTGGCGGCGTCGATCACACCGGTCTCGGGAACGCCGAGTTCACGCTGCAGCGCCCGCACCGCTTCGGTGAGCTCGGGCGACCAGATGCCGTCGATCGGACCGCTGTAGAAGCCGAGGTCCGTCAGGAGGATCTGCAGGTCGCGCGTCGACGTGTTGAACAGATCGGAGTACTCGCCGAGTGCGGCGCGCAGCGCGGCGTCGGTCGCCGCGTCGAACACACCGGTCGGCGGCAGGCCGACGGACGCCTGGAACGCGGCGAGCGCCGCCGTGAGCTCCGGGCTCTCGAGCCCGTCGATCGGGCCGTCGTAGAAGCCGAGGAACGTCAGCGCCTGCTGCAGTTTGGTGTTGAACGCGGCGGCCGCGAACGCGGCCTGCTCGCGACGAAGTTCGGCGACGTCGATGTCGGACGTCTCGATGTTGCCGACCTTGCCGTCCTGGATCGTGGCGCTGGTGAAGCGGCCGAACGTGGGGTCGCCGTTCTCGTCGATGGCGATCCGACCGGAGGCGCCGTCGTAGTCGATGTTCTCACCGGCCTGCAGCTTGGTGAGGCAGTCGTCGTAGGTGGTGCAGGTGGTGCCGTCGGCGGTGACGTCGATGACCGCCTGCGCTGACGGAGTCGGACGATCCGTCGGCCACCGCCTCGTTGGCGAGGGCGAGCACCATCGTGCAGTCGTAGGCCTGCGCCGAGTTGGCGATCTGGCCGTTGGGGTCGGCTTCGTAGAGGCGCTCGAGGAAGGCCCGGTCGCCGGTGGTGCCGACCATCGTGAAGCCGTCGACGAGTTCGGCGTTGCCGTCGGGTGCCGCCAGCGTGGCGATGCGGGGCCGGAAGAACGATTCGAGCCCGATCATCGAAGCCGGGTCGACGCCGTCACGGACCAGCTCGGTGACGATCGGCGCGCCTTCCTCGTACGACACGATGACGGTCAGATCGGGTTGGAGTTCGGTGACCTCCGAGCCGGTGCCGGTGAAGTTGACCCGGTGGGCGTTGTACGCGACGACGGTCGGGGCGAGCCCGTGCGACTGCAGGGCATAGGCGAGGCCGTTGCCGATGGCGAGGCCGTAGTCGTCGTTGCGAGCGACGATCGCCACCTTCCACGCCTCGCCCGGCGCCTGCTCGTCACGGCGATCCATCACCACGTCGGTCAGGTAGCCGACCGTCACGTCATCGGGGAGCGCGGTGCGGAAGAGCCCGAACGTCTCCTGGCCGGACGTGAGGCCGGGCACGGACGCCGAGGCGCTGCAGGAGATGCTGTCGGCGTTCTGGACCGCGTCGCGGTACTCGAACGCATCGGTCGATCCGGTCGGGCCGATGAGCGCCTGCGCCCCGTCGTCGACGGCGGTGGGCACCAGGTCGGCCTCCGAGCCGTCGAGGGGTGCCGCCGTCGTGGTGGCGTCGAGCGGTCCGTCCAACACACCGCCGCCGTCGGCGATGTCCTCGACGGCGAAGTCGATGCCGCGCTCCTGGCCCTGGAACAGGGTGGTGAGCAGTCCGGGCGAGGGGGCGAGCACGCCGACGGCGAGGCCGTCACCGGTGAGGCCCGTGTCGACCGGCACCGCGGCCGCGGTGTCGGTCGTCACCGTGTCGGTGGGCTCGGGAGCGACCGTCGTGGTCTCGGCGTTGTCACCGTCGTCGGACGAGCACGCGGCCAGGACCACCCCCACGGCAACCAACGCGCACAACGAACGACGCACCTGGCGTGAGATCACGAACCCTCCCTGGGTCTTCTCGATTGTCACCGGACTCCGGCGGGTTGCACCCGCGGGTCTATCCGCACACATTGGCAGAACCTGACCGATTTCTCACGGATGTCGGGACTCGCCGGCCACTACACCCAGGCCAGTACACCAAGGCCAGTGCACCCAGATCAGGCCAGGCGGTGAGGACGCCGGCTCAACCGATCCGGACCGCAAGGCCACCGTCGACCGGCAGCACGACGCCGGTGATGTACCGAGCGTCGTCGGACGCCAGGAACAACGCGGCGTTCGCCGTGTCCCAGGCCGTGCCCATTCCACCGCGCAGCGGCACCCGTTGGTTGCGTTCGGCCCGCACGACGTCGGTCGGCACCTGACGCGCCGCCGCGATGCCGCCCACCGCCATCGGCGTGTCGACGAGGCCGAGCGCGATCGCGTTGCAACGCACGCCGCGCGACGCGTTCGACTGGGCGATGCTCGTGGTCAACCGGTTGACGGCCGCCTTCGACACCTCGTAGGCGATCTGGAAGCCGCCGGCGAACGACGCGGCCGACGAGATGTTGACGATCGATCCGTGGCCCTGCTCACGCATGCTCGGCAGGACCGCCTTGCACGTGCGCAGCATCGCCCGCGTGTTCACTGCGAGGATGAGGTCGAACGCCTCGTCGTCGACCGAGTGCGCCGGTCCGTCGCCGCGTCCACCGATGCCGACGTTGTTGACCAGGATGTCGATCCGGCCCCAACGCTCGAGCGCCGCCGCCACGATCGCATCGCCTGACCCCGCCTCGGTCACGTCGGCCTCGAACACGTCGGCCTCGCCGCCCGCTCCACGGATCGCCGAAACGGTGTCGGCGGCGCGGTCCTCCCGGCGATCGACGCAGAGGGTGACGGCGCCTTCGCGGGCGAACGTCTCGGCGATGGCGCGACCGTTGCCGATCGTTTCGCCCGGCGTCTGTCCCGCTCCCACCACGACGGCGACCCGGTCGGCGAGCCGGCCGGCGGGTCGATCGGAGGCGGTCGCGGTGTCGGGCATGTCCTGCACGTTCGCGCCGGCGAGGTTCCGGTGCCGAAGCGGGCGCACGATTCACGGCAAACTCACAGGAAACACTTGGTTCCGACTGACCTCCCACACGTTGACTGCCCACATGACCTCTCCGCTCGACCCCCACGACGACACGCACGACGACGAGTTCGAACGAGGGCTCGTGTACGACGTCGGGACCCTGATGAGCCGTCGCCGCATGTTGTTCGCCGTCGGCGGCGCCGGGCTCGGAGCGTTGGCGCTCGTCGCCTGCGGATCGGGCGACGGCGGCACCGTCGACTCGGCCTCGACCGCATCCACGGCGACCACGGGTTCGACCGCCACGAGCGCCGCGAACGCGCCCACGAGCGCCGCCACGGCGGGCACGACGGCTTCGACCGTCGCGGACAACACGGCGGCGGAGGCGGCGGCGACCTGTGTCGACGAGATCCCGGACGAGACCGGCGGGCCGTTCCCCGGTGACGGCAGCAACGGTCCCGACGTGCTCAGCGAGGACGGCGTCGTGCGCAGCGACATCACGTCGAGCTTCGGTTCGTCGACGAATGTGGCCGAGGGCATCCCGCTCCGAGTGACGCTGACGATCCAGGACACGGCCACGTGTACACCGATGCCGGGCGCCGCGGTCTACGTGTGGCACTGCGACGCCGCCGGCAGGTACTCGCTGTACACCGAAGGCGCCACCGACGAGAACTATCTGCGCGGCGTGCAGGAAGCCGACGAGCAGGGCCAGGTGCACTTCACCACCATCGTCCCCGGCTGCTATTCGGGTCGTTGGCCGCACATCCACCTCGAGGTGTTCGACGCGCTGTCGTCGGCGCAGCAGGGTTCGAGCAGCATCAAGACCTCGCAGTTGGCGCTCACCCAGGAGATGTGCGAGGTGGCCTATCAGGACAGCCGCTACCCGCAGAGCAGCCAGAACCTGTCGCGCACGTCGCTGCAGTCCGACAACGTGTTCGGCGACGACGGTGCGATCCACCAGTTGGCCACGATCACCGGCGACAACACCGGCGGATACAGCGCCACGCTCGCCGTCGGCATCTGATGCGGATGAGCAGCTGACACCGATGGCCGGTCCACACCTGACGGTCCGGCGACCTCTCGCCATCGCTCCGAGTGACCGTGGAGCGCCCCTCGCCCCGAAGTGTTGGCGCAGCGTCCCGATAGGTTTCTGGCGTACGCGAGCCGAGAGGTGCTGCCCGATGACCGACCAGATCGAGATCTCCGCCATCCGCACGGTGGCGATCGTCGGCGCGCTCCCGCACGAACGTGAGATCCCCCAGCCGTTGCAGATCGACCTCACGCTCGACGTCGACCTCGGCGACGCCGGCCGGTCCGATGATCTCGAGGACACCGTGCACTACGGGTGGGTCGCCGACCAGGTGGTGGCGGTCGTGTCCGAGTCGAAGGACGTGTTGCTCGAGCGGTTGGCCGCACGCGTGGCCGACGAGGTGCTGACGTTCGATCGCGTCGAGGCCGTCACGGTCACGCTCACCAAGCTGCGCCCGCCGATCGCGGTCGACGCGGCCAGCACGGCCGTGCGCATCAGCCGCACCCGGACGACGGCGGCGGTGGCGCCGCAGTCGTCGCATCGCGCGTTCATCGCCCTCGGGTCGAACCTCGGCGACCGTCGTGCGTTCCTGCGGATGGGGGTCGCCGGGCTCGAACGGGTCGTCGCCATGTCGCAGGTGTACGAGACCGACCCGGTCGGCGGGCCCGACGACCAGGGGGCCTACCTCAACATGGTGGTCGAGATCGAAACGCCGCTCGACCCGTTCGCGCTCCTGCGGCGCTGTCAGCGCATCGAGGGCGAGGCGATGCGTCAGCGCGTGGTGCACTGGGGCCCGCGCACGCTCGACGTCGACATCATCATGTACGACGACGCCGTGATCGAGACGGCCGATCTGGTGGTGCCGCACCCGTACTTCACCGAGCGGCGATTCGTGCTCACGCCGCTGGCCGAGATCGCCCCGCAGCGGTGTCCGGTCGGGTGGGAGGAGCGCCTCGAGCCGGCCGGGATCACGGCGCTGGGCCCGCTCGAGCTGAGCTGAGCGAACGAAGTGGCATGACGGGCATCCGGACCTTCGAGGTCGACGACTGCGCAGCCCACCTGCTCGCCGCGGCGAAGGCGGGGCGGACCGTGTCGGTCTGCATCCCGTGCCGCGACGAGGCGGCGACGATCGGCCCGCTCGTGAGCGTGATCCGGCGCGAGCTGATGGGCAGGGACAACATCGTCGACGAGTTGATCGTCCTCGACGACCGCAGCACCGACGACACGGCGCGCGTCGCCGCGCACGCGGGCGCCCGGGTCGTGTCGATCGACGACGTCCACGCCGTGCACGGATGGGGTCACGGCAAGGGCAACGCGCTCTGGGCGACGCTGCTCGTGAGCCACGGCGACTTCGTCGTCTGGTGCGACGGCGACGTCACGAGCTTCGAACCGAACTGGGTGGTGAAACTGCTGTCCCCGATGCTCGACGACGAGTCGGTGGCGTTGGTGAAGGCGCTGTACCACCGGCCGACCCGGTACGGCGGCGGCGGACGGACGACGGAGCTCGTCGCCCGCCCCTTGATGTCGATGTACTTCCCGGAACTCACCGGCCTGGCCCAGCCGCTGTCGGGCGAATACGCCGGGCGCCGCGACGTCCTCGAGCGACTCGTGTTCCAGCAGGGCTGGGGCGTCGAGATCGCGATGCTGATCGACATCTGTCGCCTGTACGGACCCGAGGCGATCGCCCAGGTCGATCTCGGCACGCGCGATCACCGCAACCGGTCACTGCAGTCGCTGTCGGTCCAGGCCGCCGAGGTGATGGCCACGATGCTCTCGCGCGCCGGAGTGGAACCGCCGGCGGGCGAGGACGAGCTGACGCTCCGTCGGGCCGATGGATCGCAGGTGCCCTTGAACCTGGGGTCGCGTCGGTCGTTGCGCGATCTCGGGCTGCACCGTGGGTGAGCGCTCGGCGGCGGCGACCCGGTTCCTGCTCGTCCGCCACGGCCAGTCGACGTGGAACGCGATCGGACGCTGGCAGGGACGCGCCGATGCGCCGCTGTCGCCGCTCGGCGAGGACCAGGCCCGTCAGGCCGCGGAGGAACTCGCGCCGCTCGGTCCGTTCGGCATCGTCGTCACCTCGACGTTGGCGCGGGCGCGGCGGACCGGCGAGCTGCTGGCGGACCATGCCGGCATCGAGCTCGGCGACGCCGTCGACGGCTTGATCGAGCGGTCGGCGGGGGAGTGGGAGGGGCTGCTGCGCTCGGAGATCGACGCCCGGTACCCGAACTGGCTGGCGCAGCGCCGCCGTCCTCCCGGGTACGAGCCCGACGAGGAGATCGCCGCTCGCGCCATCCGGTCGTTGCGCGACCTGGCCCATCGCCATCCCGGCCGCTCGATGGTCGTCGTCTCGCACGGCGGGCTGATCACGTCGCTCGAACGTGCCGCGGGCGAGGAGTGGCGCCAGCTCACGAACCTCGAGGCACGCTGGTTCGCGTTCGCCGCCGCCACCGGCGAGCTGCGCCCCGACGGCGACCGCGTCCGCCTCCTGCCCACCGAACCGGTCCCCGCCGAAACGATCGAGCGCTACGCCTGAAACGCCTGGGGTCAGGCACCAAGCGTTTCAGGTCGCGGCGTGCCGCCGTTCGACCTCACGGATCTTGGCGGGGTAGTGGGCACGGCCGAACTCGGGCTGCTGGCGGACCACGATCTCGAGCAGTTCGTCGTGCTGCGCGGTCTCCTTCCACGGGAGCGCGATGTAGAGCGGCAGGCCGAAACGGCGGAGCTCGTCGAGGTTCGAGTACACCTGCTTCTGGTAGACGAAGCGCTCCTCCCACGGCCAGTTCGACGGGGCGAAGCCGGTGCCGGGGTCGACGATGCAGCGTGCGCGCAGGCCGAAACGGTCGGCGTCGGCCAGACGCTGTTCGAAGAACTCGATCATGACCGCGATCGGATCGTGCTCGACGCGGGCCATCTCGCGGGGGTTCGGGCCGGACAGGAACGGCACCACGATCGGTACGTCGTAGTCGGCCGCCACCTTCCACATCTCGTCGGACTGCATCCCGTCGGCGGCGTTGATCACCGTGGCTCCGGCGTCGAGCGCCCGCCGCACCACTTCCGGCCGCCAGGAGTCGATCGACAGCTCGACGCCGAGCCCGGCCAGTGCCGGCACGATGTGTTCCACCCGTGCCCATTCGTCGTTCCAGTCGACGACCGAGGCGACGTCGGTGGATCCCTGCCCGCCGAGGTCGATGCCGTCGGCGCCGTCGGCGAGGAGCTGCCGCGCCCGTGCGACTGCGGCCTCGGGACTCGTGGCGATCGAGTCATCGGCGAGCGAGTCGGGACTGGCGTTGACGACCCCGTACAAGAACACGCCCGCAACCTATCCAGTCCCCCAATCATCGTTTGCGTCGCGATTTCTGCGGGACGTCCCGCAGAAATCCTGACGCAAACGAGTGTGTGGTGAACTGGGGTGGTGAACCGGACGGATCGGCTGTACGCGCTGGTGGAAGAACTCCGCGCCGCGTCGCCGGCATGGCGCAGCGCCACCTCGCTCGCCGAACGGTTCGAGGTGAGCAGCCGGACGATCGAGCGCGATCTGTCGGCGCTGCAGCAGGCCGGCGTGCCGATCTATGCCACACCCGGTCGTCGGGGTGGGTACGCGATCGACACGCAGCACACCCTGCCACCGTTGAACCTCACGGCGGCGGAGGTCGCGGCCGTCGCCACGGCCTTGGCGGTCGATTCCTCGACGCCGTTCACGCACGCCGGCCGCAGCGCGTTGCAGAAGATCCTCGCCGTGCTGAGCGAAGTGGATGCCGAAGGGACGCGCGAGCTGGCCGGCCGGATCCGGCTGTTCGGCGGTCGTGTCGGCCACGGGCGACCTCCCGCTGCAATCGAGCACGCCATCGTCCAGCGGCGGGTGCTCGAGATCGGCTACGTCGACAAGACGGGCGACGAGACCGCTCGGATCGTCGAGCCGATCGCCGTGCTCGGCCTCCATCCGAACTGGTACCTGTGGGCCTGGTGCCGCCTGCGGGAATCGACCCGTTCGTTCCGGCTGGATCGCATCACCGGCGCCGTGATGCTCGACGAGCGCTCGCCCGAGCGGGGGCTCGACCCCAGCCAGGTGGAGATCCCCGATCTGATCGGCCGCGGCATCTTCGGAACGTGACGGACGTCTCACCGGATCGCCGCGAAACACCGACACAGGGCTGTCGCCGGGCCCGCGCATCCTGGGCGCCATGAGCAACGACACGAAAACCTCCAACACCACCAACTCCACACCGAACCCGGTCACGTGGTTCGAGATCCACACCGCCAACCCCGAACGGGCCAAAGCGTTCTACGGAGCGGTCTTCGGCTGGACGTTCGACGACGCCGCGCCGGGATACACCACGATCGGCCTCGGTGAGGGCGCCGCCATCGGTGGCGGCATCGCCGACAACAAGGGTGAGTATCCCGACCACGCCCTCTTCATGGTGCAGGTTCCCGACGTGGCCGCCGCGCTGGCGGCGGTCAAGGAGCACGGCGGCTCGATGATCGCCGACGTCGAGAAGACCGACTTCGGGCTGACGTTCGGGTATGCCGCGAACCCCGACGGCTCGGTGTTCGGTCTGTGGTGCCCGCCCGACGCCCAAGCCGAAGCGTCGTCGTAGGACACGACACGGGCGCACACGTTCCCCCGTGCGGGTCGGGTGGCGTAGGTTCGCTCGCGGACCCACGACACCCGACCCTGCGGAGGCACGCCCATGAAGTACACCAAACTCGGCCGCACCGGCCTCGAGGTCTCCCGCATCTGCGTCGGGTGCATGAGCTTCGGTGATTCGGCGACCGGGAATCACACGTGGACGCTCGACGAGGACACGAGCCGTGGTTTCATCAAGGACGCCCTCGACGCCGGCATCAACTTCTTCGACACGGCGAACGTCTACTCGCTCGGCTCGAGCGAGGAGATCGTCGGCCGGGCGCTCGCCGACTTCGCCAACCGTGACGAGGTCGTGCTGGCGACCAAGGTCAACGGGCCGATGCGGAGGGGCCGCAATGCGATCGGCCTGTCGCGCAAGTCGATCATGACCGAGGTCGACGCCAGCCTGCGGCGGCTCGGCATGGACTACATCGACCTCTACCAGATCCACCGCTTCGACCAGCGCACGCCGATCGAGGAGACGATGGAGGCGCTGCACGACGTGGTCAAGGCCGGCAAGGTCCGCTACATCGGGGCGTCGTCGATGTACGCCTGGCAGTTCAGCAAGGCGCAGTACACCGCGGAGCGGCACGGCTGGACGAAGTTCGTCAGCATGCAGAACCACTACAACCTCCTCAACCGTGAGGAGGAGCGCGAGATGATGCCGCTGTGTGCGGATCAAGGCGTCGGGGTGATCCCCTGGAGCCCGCTCGCCCGCGGCAAGTTGACCCGCGACTGGGACGAGGCCACGGAGCGATCCGAGAGCGACGAGTTCGGGCGCACGCTGTACGACACGGCGCCGAGCGACCGGATCATCGTGGAGCGCGTGGCCGAAGTGGCCGCCGAGCGCGGCGTGTCGCGCGCTCAGGTCGCCCTGGCGTGGATGCTGTCGAAGCCGTTCATCTCCTCGCCGATCGTCGGCGCCACGAAGCCCCATCACCTCACCGATGCCGTGCAAGCGGTCGAGATCGAGCTCTCCGCCGACGAGATCGCCCGCCTCGAGGAGCCCTACACGCCCCACGCGATCGCCGGCTTCGCCTGATCGAGTCGACGCCGCCGAATGCGTGATCAATCTGCGCACCTGCGCCGCACATTGTTCACGCAGTCGACGGGACGAGGTCAGGCGGGGCAGACGTCGAGTTCGTTCGCCGGCGACGGGTCGACGTCGCCCGGCTCGAAGCGGTGCCGGAACGTGAACGCGTAGGGCGTCGGGCCGTTGGCCTCGAGGTGGGCGAGGCGTTCGATGGCCTCGGCCACCGGCGGACGATGCCCCGCGGGCACCCACCACAGCACGACCATCGCCCCGTCGAAGCGTTCGAACCACTCGCGCCGGCGCCGGAGGAACTCGGTGTGGGCCGTGCGGTAGACGTAGTCGGCGAGGGCGTCGATCGACTCCCAGGTGGAGAAGTTGACGAGCACGCTCTCGTCGTCGAACGGCCGCTCGGCGGTGGCGTTGCCCTCGTCGGTCTGGAAGCGCCACACGAAACCCGGACTGCTGTCGGCGAGCGCGTTGATCGGCTCGAGCGCGTCCATGAACTCGGCGACGATCGGCGAATCGGTCGGTGCCCGCAGCCGCCCGACGTTCAACTGAGCGAGATCGAACGCACGCATGTCGGCAGCGTACGCCCCGCCCGATCACCCGATCACCCGACACCCGATCACCGGTCGAATGCGTGATCAATCTGCGCACCTGCGCCGCACATTGTTCACGCAGTCGACGGAGGTGGCGAGGCTCAGACGGGGTCGAGAGCGGCGACGAAGCCGGCGATCAGGTCGGCGACCTCCTCCGCGTGGGTGTCCTCGTGCATCGAGTGACCGCCCTCGTCGACCACGACGAGACGGGCGTGGGGCATCTTGCGCTCGAGGTACTCACCAGCGCCCGTGTACTCGGGGCGATCCTCGGATCCGGCGAGCACGAGCGTCGGCGTGTCCGTCTCGGCGAGCCGCTCCATCACGATCGAGTCCTCCTGCAGGTTCAGCGTCGTGACCTGCTCGGGGACTCCGAAGCGATGCGCGTTCCGCCGGGTGCGGGCGTTCCACTCCTCACGCTTCACGGGGTCGCGGTAGCCCGGCCCGGTGTTGAGGACGACCACCCCGCGGGTGGCGCCGGGTCGGGTGGCCGCATGGGCGAGCGCGAGGTAGCCGCCCAGAGAGTGGCCGACCAACACCGCCGGACCGCCGAGTTCGGCGAGCACCTCGTCGATGTCGTTCAGCGCCGCATCCCGCGTGTACTCGGCGGGATCCTCCGGCACCGGGGAGCCACCGTGGCCGAGGAGGTCGATCGCCACCACCGTGTACCGGTCGGCGAGCAGATCCATGCAGGTCGACCACGTGTCGGCGGACGTGCCGAGGCCGTGGAGGAACACGATGGGTGCGCCGGCCCCTCGGCGGATGGTGTTGAGTCGCATGTCTGCGGACCGTATCCAGCGCCGGACCCGTCCGACGAGTGCGGTCGATCCGACGATGGCGGGCTCGCTCGCCGGCCCGACCGGCACCGCGTCGATTTCGCACGGCGTTCATCATCCGTTCAACGGGCGAAATCACGAGATGCCTACGTTGGTCGCGATGGGGGATGTCGCGCACGTGATCACCGATCTGCCGCCGAACGCTCGTTCGCGGTGGCACGTCGACCAGATGGTCACACACCGCGTGGATGTCGGCGGCCGGCCCGCCGTGTACGCATCCGGCGGTCGCGGTCTGCCGGTGCTGTTCCTGCACGGCTGGGGCCTCGACCACCGGGCCTATCAGCGATCGCTCAGGCGCCTCACCACCCGAGGCTGCCGGGTCATCGCACCGTCGTTGCCGGGCTTCGGTGGCACCGCGGCCCTGCCGCCCGGGCGAAGGACCCTCGCCGACTACGCCGACTGGGTCGCCGAGTTCGTGGCGGCGATCGGCGTCGCCGACCCGATGGTCGTGCTCGGCCACAGCTTCGGGGGCGGGGTGGCGACGAAGTTCGCCCACGATCACGGCGAGCTGGCCCGCTATCTCGTCGTGCTCAACTCGGTCGGCGATCCGAGCGCCATCGTCGGCAACCTGCTGAGCCGGGCCTTCGACGTGCGGGCGCTCGTCGATCCGATGGTCCAGCTGGCGATGCCGAACTCGTCCGGTTCCACGGCGCGTCTGATCCCGCGGGTGTTCATGGAGAACATCCTGCGCGATCCGCTGGCGATGATGGCCGCGGCGCGCGTCGCGATGGCGGCCGATCTCGGCGACGAGATGACGGCGCTCGCGGCCAGGGGCCTCCCGACACTGGTGCTCTGGAGCGACCACGACGGCGTCATCCCGCTGTCGGCGTTCGACACGTTCTGCTCGACGTTCCGCGCCGACGGTCAGGTCGTCGCCGGCGGGCACTCGTGGCTCCTGGCCCGCCCCGACGTGTTCGGTCAGGTGCTCGACAACATCGTCCACGTCCAGGCGCTGCAACACCACGAACAGGCAGCCACGGCCAGCGTCGATCAGCTGCGGTCGCTCCTGCGCGAGACGACCGTGCCCGACGCGGTGACGCGCCGTCTCCTGAAGGGCGTGTCGCCGTTGTGGGTGCTCAGCGCGCCTCCCGCCGTGCTGGCCGCCGATCTCACCCTCTGTCATCCGAAGCTGCAACGCGATGAAGTCCGCGCCGTCGCCCGATCGATCCGCTCGTCGAACCTGCACCGCTTGACGGTCGTGGCCCGCGATCGGCCGGGTCTGCTCGCTGACACCGCGGCGGTGCTCGCCATCGAGGGCGCTTCGGTCGTGTCGGCGTCGGCGATGACCTGGCCGAGCGAGGGCCTCGCCCTGCACTCGTTGACCGTGAAGGCGAGCGGTGGGCTCGACCAGCAACGGTGGGCGACGATCGGGGCGCGGCTGCGCGACGTCGGCGCGGGTGAGCGGGTCGAGGCGCCGTTCTCCGCGACGGGCCGCGCCGACGTGTCGGTCACCGGCGAGGGCGACGGTCGTTCGGTGGTGCGCGTGACGGCGCCCGACCGGATCGGGCTGCTGTCGGCCGTCTGCCGGTGGTTCGCCGCCCACGAGGTGTCGGTCGAAGCGGCGAGCATCTCGACGGTCGACGGTGTGGCCAAGGACGTGTTCCTCGTGGAGGGTGTGTGCGACGTCGACCGGCTCGTCGACCACTTGAGCGGTCGGCGCCGCTGCCCGCTGCGGGCATTCGCGCCGCCGGGGTGCAACCGGTCAGCCTGAACCGGTCGCTGCAGGCCGGGTCGCGCCGTGGCCGGGCGGGACCGCGGAACATGGAACAATCGTGGACATCGACCAGACGCTGCGATCGAGGCTCGAGGATCTCAAGGTTCGGGCCTTCGGCACCGACGACGATCCGCGTGTCGGCGCGCTCGCCGGCCCGGCGCGCGTCGCCGCCCGCCCGGCGATCAGGCTCCTCTACCGGGCGAGGGTGCTCGGAGCAGAGCACATCCCGCGTGACGGCCCGGCCATCATCAGCCCGAATCACCGCTCGTTCTTCGACTCGCCGCTGCTGATGACGATGGCGCCCCGACCCGTCGTGTTCCTCGGCAAGGCGGAGTACATGGACGCCCGGCTGACCAAGTTCGTCTTCCCGGCCGTCGGCATGGTGCCGATCAAGCGTGATGTCAAGAAGGCGTCGATGGCGGCGCTCACCACCGCCGCCGAACTGCTGGCCGAGGGCAAACTCGTCGGCATCTACCCCGAGGGCACACGCTCGCGGGACGGGTTCCTGCACCGGGGACACTCGGGCGTCGCCCATCTGGCGATGATGTCCGGCGCGCCGATCATCCCGGTCGGCCTGATCGGCACCGAGCGCGTCCAGCCGATCGGCTCGTCGGTACCTCGTCCCTTCACCGGTCCGGTGACGATCCGTTTCGGCGAGCCCATCGACCCCGCCGACTACCGCCACGGCGGGAGCCGGAAGCGTCGTCAGCAGATGCTCGACGACGTGATGGCGGCGATCGCGGCGATGACGACGCAGCCGCGTTCCGCCGACTTCTCGTCGAGTCGGCCACCGCTCATCCGGGGCGGGAGCGAGAGCGTCTACCGCGTCACCACGCACGGCGCGACGGGCATGAGTTGGCGGCACGCCGCGGCGCGGGCCGTCGATGACGGGTGTCGGAAGTACGACGACGCGCGCGTCGGCGAGGTCAGCCGGCTCCGCTGCCACGTGCTGCCGGACGGCGAGTTGGAGTTCGAGACGGAGCTGAAGTTGTCGACGCGGTTCCGCGCGTCACCGAGTCGGAAGGATGCGTCATGAGAACCCTGAGCCAGTCAACGAGGAGCCAGGCAAGGAGGATCGAGTCATGAGCGGTTCGAGCGTGTATCGGGTGGTCGAGCTCATCGGGTCGAGCAGCGACTCGTGGGAGGAGGCGGCGCGCAATGCCGTGCGCGAGGCGGGCAAGGCGTACCAGGACGTGCGCGTCGGCGAGGTGGTGGAGATGGACGTGCTGATCGAGGACGGCGACATCATCGCCTTTCGCACGAAGCTCCGGCTGAGCTACAAGAGTTCGCCCGACTGAGCACCTGGCGGCGCAGGCCCGAGTCGGTTCAGGGCTCCCTCAGTTCAGGAGGGAGCCGATCCCGAACGTGACCGCCATGGCCAGCGCGCCCCCGACGACGAGGCGGACCACTGCCACGACCCGCCGCGACCGGCCGACGGATGCACTCAGCACGCCGGTGATCAGGAGCCCGACGAGGACGGCGACGAAGGCGACCGCGATGCGGGCCGACTCGGGTGGGACGAGGATGGCGATGAGCGGGAGCAGTGCCCCGATCGTGAAGGCCAGGGCCGAGGAGCCGGCCGCCGCCCACGGGCTCACGAGATGGTGTTGATCGATGCCGAACTCGACGTCGAGGTGGGCGCGCAGCGCGTCGTGCTCGGTGAGTTCGTCGGCGACGGCGCGGGAGAGGTCGGGGCTGAGGCCGCGCAGGCGGAGCATGCCGACCAGTTCGGCGTGCTCGACATCGGGCATCTCGGTGATCTCGCGGCGCTCCTCGGCGATGATCGCCTCTTCGCTGTCGCGCTGGGTGCTCACCGACACGTACTCGCCGAGCGACATCGAGACCGCCCCGGCCACGAGCCCGGCGATGCCGGCGGTGGCGATCTCCGAGCGATTGGTCGTGGCGGCGGCGACGCCGATCACGAGCCCGGCGATCGAGACGATCCCGTCGTTCGCGCCGAGCACCCCGGCGCGGAGCCAGTTGAGCCGGGAGGCCAGGGATCCCGTGTGCGGTTCGTGCTGGTGCGCCGCTCTGTCGATGGCGTCACCGTACACAGCCCGACACATGGGGGACTGGCGCGCGTCAGTGGAAGCGGACGGCGATGCAGGCGATGTCGTCGCTGCCGTCGGGCTCGACCGTGGTCGTGAGCCGCCGGCAGAACGTCGACAGGATGGTCGTGTCGAGTTCCGCGGCCGCGGCGCGCAGGCGCTCGATGCTGTCGTCGATGACTTCGTCGCGGCTCTCGATCAGCCCGTCGGTGTACATGAGCAGGATCGTTCCCGACTCGATCTCGACCGTTCTGGTCTCGCGGGGGCTCGTTTCGACCGTCCTGGTCTCGCGCGGCGCGGGCAGCGTGGCACCGATCAGCGGGCCGGGCGGGAGCTCCACGAGATCGGTCGACCCGTCCGAGTGGATCAACACCGGAGGGAGGTGGCCCGCATTGGCGAACGTCAGCGTCCACCCGCCGCCGTCGCTCCCACCGGGTCCGTTCGGCTGCCGATCGTGCGGCACGGCGTGGCACGTGACGCAGGTCGCGAGCAGCGTGCCGAGCATCACCCGAGCGGTCGTCGCGACCCGGTCGAGGATGGCACTCGGCGGTTCACCACTCGCCGCCAGGTGACGCATCAGTGACTGGATCCGACCCATCGCGGCCGCCGATTGCACACCGTGGCCCGTGACGTCACCGACCACCATCAGGAACGAACCGTCGTCGAGTTGGACGAGGTCGTACCAGTCGCCGCCGACATCGGCTCCGGTGGCGGCGGTGTAGAGCGCATCGACCTCGGGGTTCTCCAACTCGGGGAGTTGGGGAAGCAGCGAGTGCTGGAGTTCGGTGGCGATGTACCGCTCGCGGGCGTACAGACGGCGGTGCTCGAACGTCAGCGCCGCCCGTCGCGCCAGGTCGGCGGCGAGGATGAGGTCGACGTGATCGAACGGCTCACGCTGCGGCTCACCGAAGATGGCGAGGACGCCGAGCACGCGCCGGCCGATCGACATCGGGACGAGCATCAACGGGCCGATCCCGAGTTCGTCGAAGATGGGCACCGATGGACCGGCGTGGCTCGCGGCTTGCCTCGCAGCCTCGCCGTCGAGGATGACGAACGGCCGCGACCCGTCCAGCACGGCGCGGGTCATCGCCATGTCCTGCAGGCGTCGCTCCGGATCCCCGGTGACCGCCTCGATCGCGTCGGCCACGTCAGGCTGGCGATGGCGGACGAACGCCTGTGCGGACTCCTCGTCGGTGGCGGCGATGAAGACGAACGACCACTCGGCGAAGCGCTCGACGATCACCTCCAGCATCCGTTCGATCGATGCCGCCGGGTCCATCGTCGAGATCAGCGCGCTGCTGACGTCGGCCATCATCTCGATGCGGGCGAGCGACTGCTCGGAGCGGTCGCGGGCCGAGTTGGCCTCGGCGACGGCGATGCGCGCCTGGATCTCCGACGACGTGGCGAGCGCGAGGTCGGCGATCAGCTGTCGTTCGTCGCCGGTCCACGAGCGAGGAGCCGGTCCGAGCGCGCACAGCGTTCCGAGGACCCGATCCTCGGCGTCGACGATCGGCGCGCCGAGGTAGCTGCCGACGCCGAGGACGGTGAAGGCTTCGTGCTCGGCCCACCGGTCGTCGGTGGTCAGGTCGTCGATCTGCAGCAGCTCGCGGCGCCGCACGACGGTTCGACAGAGCGACTGCGGGAGCGGTGTCTCGCGCTCGTGGTCGATCGGGACGGGCAGCCCGAGCTGTCCCGGGAAGAACTGCCGGTGGTCGTCGACGAGCGACACGAGGCCGACGTCGGTTCCGAGCAGCCGGGCGGCCAGGCCTGCCAGCCGATCCATCGTCGAGTCCGGGGCGTTGCTGAGTCCGGTGAGGGCGATCGACCGCAGCCGGCGGACCTCCTCGTCGATCTCGGCGTCCGTCTCCGGGCCGTCCGTCTCCGGGGCGACGTCGCGGGCCCCGGCCGGACCGGGGTCGAGCGTGCTCATCGGGCGCGGGCGCTCCTCGGCGTCGTCTGGAACGTGATGGCCATGCGGTTCCACATGTTGATCATGGCGATGGCGCCGACGAGATAGGTGAGCTCGCGCTCGTCGAAGTGTTGGCGGGCCTCGGCGTACACCTCGTCGGGTACGCCGTGGTCGCCGAAGCGGGTGGCCGCATCGGTGAGGCCGAGTGCGGCTCGTTCGCGCTCCGTGTACAGCGGTGTCTCATGCCATGCGCCGAGGCCGAACAGCCGCGCCGCCGACTCACCGGCCGCGAGCGCGTCGGCGCTGTGCATGTCGATGCAGAACGCGCACTGGTTGAGGAGCGAGGCCCGCAGCTTCACGAGCTCGTACAGCACCGGGTCGATCTGTGAGGCCACATGGGCATCGAGCGCGGCGATCTGGCGGTAGAGCTCCGGAGCCGCCTTGGCGAAGGAGAGACGTTCGGTCATGGCGACACTGTCGCGTCCCGCTCGGGGCCGTGTCGACTCGCCCGGGTCGGCCGCGTGCTGGTCCACGCCGGGAGACTAGGCACCCTCACCGCATCGACGGGACCGGACCTGGTCTCGAACGACCGGGTGCGGTCCGCGCAGACCGGCCCCGGCTGCCTACCATGCTCCTCGTGGGTCCACGCGGCGCGAGCTCGGCCGGTTGGCCCGAACATCCCGTCGTCCACGAGGTCTTCACGTGGGTGTGGCTGGCCGACCTCGAACGCATCGCTGGTCGACCGATGACCTTGGCCGACGTGCCCGACGACGTGTGGGACGACGTGGCGCGCCCGGGGATCGACGCCGTCTGGCTGATGGGGGTGTGGCAACGCAGCCCGCTCGGCGCGGCGATCGCCCGCTCCGAACCCTCGATGGTCGACGCCCAGCGCGCCGCGCTCGACGACGGGACCGACGCCGACGTGGTCGGATCCGCGTACTGCATCCGCGACTACGTCGTCGACGACCGTCTCGGCGGCGACGAGGCATTGACGGCGGCGCGGGCAGCCTTGGCGGCGAGGGGCGTCCGCCTCGTCCTCGACTTCGTGCCCAATCACGTGGCACCCGATCATCCGTGGGTGAGGAGCCGGCCGGAGCTGTTCGTCCACGGGTCACGCGACGATCTCGACCGCGAACCAGCGTCGTTCCTCGACGTCGACGGGCGAGTGTTCGCCCGCGGGCGCGACCCGTTCTTCCCCGCCTGGCCGGAGGTGCTCCAGCTCGACGCGTCGAGCGCCGCGTTGCGCACGGCCGCCGCCGAGCTCGTGGCCCGACTCACCGATCGCTGCGACGGGCTGCGCTGCGACATGGCCATGCTGATGCTCGACGACGTGTTCCACCGCACGTGGGGCGACCGCGCGTCGGGAGGACCGGCGCCCGACGGAGGTCGCGGCTACTGGCCGACGGTGATCGGAGCGGCTCGGGCGATCCGCCCGGACTTCGCGTTCTGGGCCGAGGCGTACTGGGACCTCGAGCCGGTCCTGCTCGAGCAGGGCTTCGATGCCTGCTACGACAAGCGGCTGTACGACCTCCTCGTGCGCCGAGCGCCGGCCGCCGAGGTGCGGGCCCACGTGTCCGCCGATCCCGCCCTGCAACGACGCACGGTCCGGTTCGTCGAGAACCACGACGAGCCGCGGGCGGCGGCCGCGTTCGAACCCGCGGCACATCGTGCCGCCCTCGTGACCGTCTTCACGCTCCCGGGTGTGGCGCTGCTCCACGAGGGCGAAGCCGACGGACGGCATGTCCGGGTGCCGGTGACGCTGGGACGCCGACCGCTCGAACCACGTGATGCGGCTCTCCGCCAGTTCGTCGATCGCCTGCTCGACGCGTTGGCGGGCGGCCTCCGTCACGGCGACTGGACGCTGGTGCGCGTCGAGGGCTGGCCCGACAACGACAGTGCGGAACGCCTCGCGGCGTGGTGCTGGACCGGCGACGCGTCGCGTCATCTCGTCGTGGTGAACCTGTCCGGCGAGCGCGCCGACGGCGTGGTGCGCCTCGACTGGGACGATCCACGGGCCGATCACGGGGACGATCCACGGGACGGTCCGTCGGCAGCGGTCGTGTTCGACGACCTCCTGTCGGGCGAGCGGTACGTCCGGGACCGATCGCAACTCGTCGAGGACGGCCTGTACGTGGCCCTCGAGGGCCACGCCGTGCACCTGCTGCGGACGCGGTGACCGGTACCTTGGCGACGTGACCGGAGGACCGGCGTTCGGGTGGGCGCTGTGCGTCGCCCTCGTCATCCTGCTGGCGCTCGCCGTGGCGGCCGCCGTGTGGGGTCGGCTCGGCATCTCGCGCCAGTTGGTGATCGCCGCCGTCCGTGCGGTGGTGCAACTCGTCGCCGTGTCGGCCGTCATCGCCGTCGTGCTGCGCGAAGTGTGGTCGTCGATGTTGTTCGCGACGGTGATGTTCGCCATCGCCGCGTGGACGGCGGCCGGTCGCGTGCAGGCGCGCCGCGACCTCGCCTGGGTCGCGGGGGCGATCGGCGCCGGGGTGGCACCGGTGCTCCTCGTCATCTTCGGGAGCGGGGCGGTCGAACTCACCGGTCCGGCGATCATCCCCATCGCCGGCATCGTCATCGGCGGCTCGATGACGGCACACGCGTTGGCGGGCCGCCGCGCCTTCGCCGCGCTGCGCTCGGATCCGGGGCAGGTCGACGCCGCGCTGGCCCTCGGGCTCGAGCGCCGCTTCGCCATCGCCAACCTGATCGACCGGCACGCATCCGAGGCCCTCGTGCCGGTGATCGATCAGACGCGCACGGTCGGCCTCGTCACGCTCCCGGGTGCGTTCGTCGGCGTGCTGCTCGGCGGTGGTTCGGCCGCCGACGCCGCAGCCGCGCAGGTGCTCGTGCTGATCGGGCTGCTCGCCGCCGAGACCGCCACGGTGGTGGTGTCGCACCGGCTGATCGCCGACGGCCGGATCCTCCCCGCCGACGTCCGCGGCCGCCTCCCCGCCCGCTGACCCCCACCCGTTGCGATGAGCGAAGCGCCCAACCCCGGTCGCGTTCGCTCATCGCAACGGGATGGGCTGCGCCCGTCGCGCCGGTTCAGCCGAAGCGGGAGCGCAGACCGGCGAGGTGTTGGTGGAGTTCGGGGTCGGCGCTCGGGCCGAACGCCGCGGCCAACGTGCCGAGCGTTCCCGTTGCGGGATCGCGGACGGCGAACACGATCATCTCGTCGCCGGGGTCGCTCGGCCCTTCGAAGCGGAAGAGGTGCTCGACGACGACCTGGTCGACGCTGCACCGGGCGTCACCGCTGTCCAGCACGCCGGCGACCAGCGCGAAGTCGGCGGTGTAGCCGAGCCCACGGAGCATCACCAACGCGTCGGTGACCGTGGCGGGACTGGCGGCTTCGTCCATGCACCGATCGTAGGTGGCCGGTGCTCGCGAGCGTCACCCTGCCCGGTCGTCGGACTGCCGGAACGCGGCCACTGCGGCGTCGACAGACGAGAAGATCGCGCCGTCACCCAGCTCGGGCGTCAGCCCGTACCGGTCGAGCTCGGTGACCACCGCGGGGAGTGCGGCGGCGATGACCAGCCGGATGTCGCGGGCGGCGAGCGCACCGTGCAGTTGGCGCAGCGTCTCGCCGCCGGTGTAGTCGATGTCGGGGATCGCCGCGGCGTCGATGCAGAACCACCGCAGCGGCGAGGGGCCGGCCGACAGCAGGTTGGCCTGCTGGAGGAACAGGTTGGCGTTGGCGTAGTAGAGGCTCCCGCCGAAGCGGTAGACCACCAGCCCGGGCAGGCTTCGCACATCAGACGCGACGCGTGCGGTCGTCCACACCGTGCCGGAACTCGGCTGGAGGACGGCGGTCACCGGCCGGTACGACCGGCGGAGGTGGTCGATCATCGACACGACGATCCCGATGATGATCCCGGCCTCGACGCCGGCGAGGACGACGCTGGCGGCCACGACCGCCGCCACCACGAACTCGTCGGGGCGCCGCGCCAGCACGCGACGCATCCCCGCGATGTCGACCAGTTCGATCCCGATCAGGAACACGATCGCGGCCAGTACGGCGTTCGGCATGTACTCGATCGGAGCCGTCAGGAACACCAGCACGACGAGCACGATCAGCGCCGTGGTCACCTGCGCCAGCTGGCTGCGCCCCCCGGCACCGTCGACCATCTGGGTCTTCGTCGGGCTGCCGTTGACCACGAACGTCCCGGACACGCCGGCCATGGCACAGGCCGCTCCGAGACCGACCAGGTCGATGTTCTCGTCGAATTCGTCGTTGTACTTCGCGGCGTAGGCGCGGGACGTGGCCGCGCTCTGGGCGAGGATGATGACGACGATCGACCCCGCGATGCCGAGGAGCGGTCGCACGTCGGCCCACGCCACGTCGGGCAGGCCGAGCGTCGGGAGGCCGCCCGCCAGCGGGCCCACCGTCGTCACGCCGTGGGCGGCGAGATCGGCGGCCCGACTCACGACGATCGCGCCGATCACCGCGACCAGCGCGCCCGGAATCCTCCCGGTCACCGCCTTCAGCCCGATGATCACGCCGATGACGGCGACCGCGACGCCGACGGTCGTCCAGCTGATGTCGCCGATCCCTTGCAGCGTGGAGAGCAGCTGGGAGATCGTGCCGGTGAAGTGGTGCCCGTGCACCGTGATGCCGTCGCCCTTCGGGACGCCGAGCATCCCGGCGACCTGTCCACATGCCACCTGGATGCCGACTCCGGTCAGGAAGCCGATGAGCACGGTTCGCGACAGGAAGTCGGCGATGAACCCGAGGCGGAGCAGGCGGGCGACGATCAGCAACGCTCCGGACATCAGGGCGAGCAGACCGGCGAGGGCGACGTACTGCGACGAGCCGGCCGCGGCCAGCCCGGCCAAGCCGGCGGCCATCACGACGGCGGTGGCCGAATCGGCACCGACGACCAGGTGGCGCGACGCGCCGAAGACGGCGAACACCAGCATGGGGAACAGGATCGTGTAGAGCCCGGTGACCACGGGCATGCCGGCCAGCGTGGCGTAGCCCATCACCTCCGGGATGGCGAGCGCGGCGAGGGTCACGCCGGCGATCGCCTCCCTGCCGACGGTCGAGCGATCGACCGGCAGCAAGCCGAGCAGGATCGGCGGCCGGCGCGTCACACCGTGGTGCCGACGAGGGCGTCGATCCGCTGGCTGACCGGCCACGCCCCGCGGGTCTGGTTCGAGATCACGGTGTGCGTGATGCCTCGAGCCCGGTCGTGCACCGACACGAACCCGACACCGGCGTCGAACCCGTGCATCGACAGGCGGCCGGTCCGTGCGTCGATGAAGAAGCCGAAGCCGTACTGCACCGCCTCCTCCCCGGTCACGTCGGTGTGTGGACGAACCATCTCGTCGACCGTCGCCGCGGCGACGACGCGGCCGCCGAGAACGGCCTCCCAGAGTGCGTGGACATCGGCGGTCGTCGTGTAGATACCGCCGTCGCCGCTCCCGCGGACCGGGAGATGGAACACGTTCGTCCGCAATCCGTCGTCGTCGAGGTAACCGATCGCGGCGCGGCCGGGGAGCTCGTCCGAACGCAGGAACGCCGTGTCGACCATGCCGGCGGGCCCGCAGACCCGGTCTGCGACGAGTTCGTCGAAGGGCGTGCCGGTGGCCCGTTCCGCGAGGAGCGCGAGCACGACGTAGCCGCCGTTGGAATACGAGAACCGCGTCCCGGGCGCGAACTTCGTCGGATGCCCGTCGAGGACGCGCAGGTAGTCCTCGGTCGTCACCAGTTCGTGGACGGGTCCCGGCTGCACGTTCTCGTTGAAGTCGGTGACGACGTCCTCGTCGAGATAGTCGCCGATGCCCGATCGGTGGACGAGCAGGTGCTCGACGGTGACGCCGTCGTCGATCAGGGGAAGATCGGTGCCGAGCAACGACCGCGCCGTCGTGTCGAGCGTGATCTCGTCGCGCTCGACCAGCGTCATGACCGTCAACGCCGTCAGCGTCTTGGTACCACTGGCGACACCGAACTGCGTCGTTGTCGAGTTCGGCACCCCCAGCCCGCGATGGGCCATCCCTGTCGCACACTCGAACGCGACGCGTCCACCGCGGTCGACACGCACCGTTCCCGAGAACCCCACGTCGGCCACGATGCGTTCGACCGCCTCCCGGAGTTCGCGCGCATCCTCGACTTCCACCTCGGGCAGCGTGTCACACCGTGCAGGCCACGCGGTGAAGATGAGCGCACCCGTGGGTTCCGTACGTCCTGATGTGCAAGGGTCGTCGACGATGAACGCCAACCTGTTCAGCACGTTGCGCCGGGCGTACGGACCGCGGCTCGACTCGACGTTCCTGCGAGTTCCCGGCGGCGCTCCGTGGACGTACCGAGCGATCGAGGCGCGTTCGGCGGCGATGGCCGGGGCCCTGCGGGAGCGCGGTGTCGCCGTCGGCGATCGTGTCGTCGTCCAGGTCGACAAGTCACCCGACGGAGTGGCGTTGTACCTGGCGTGCCTCCGCGTCGGCGCGGTGTTCCTGCCGCTCAACACGGCCTACACGCCGGCCGAGGTCGAGTTCTTCGTCGAGGACGCGACGCCGGCGCTCGTGGTGTCGCGGCCGACCACGCTCGACCACCTGCCGGTTGCGGTGGAGGGCCTCGGCGCGGACGGCACCGGGAGCTTGGCCGCCCTCGCGGATGCGGTGCCACCGTTCGACGACGTCGTCGAACGTGGTCCGGACGACCTCGCGGCGATGCTGTACACATCCGGCACGACCGGCCGTTCGAAGGGGGCGATGCTCACGCACGCCAACCTCGAGTCGAACGCCGTCGCGCTGCACGAGATCTGGCGGTTCGCTCCCGATGACGTGCTGCTCCACACCCTGCCGATCTTCCATGTGCACGGGCTGTTCGTGGCGTTGCACTGCGCGATGCTCAGCGGCGCACCGGTGATCTTCCTGCCCCGTTTCGACGTCGACGAGGTCCTGCAGCATCTCCCCGAGGCGACCGTGATGATGGGCGTGCCGACGCAGTACACCCGCCTGCTGGCCGACGATCGCTTCGACGCCTCCGTCTGCGCGTCGATCCGCCTGTTCACCTCGGGGTCGGCGCCGATGACCGCGCCCGTCCACGCCGAGTTCACCGCCCGCACGGGACATCGGATCCTCGAGCGGTACGGCATGACGGAGGCCGGCATGATCACGTCGAACCCGTACGACGGCGAGCGCGTCCCCGGCACCGTCGGGTTCGCGCTCCCGGGCGTCGACCTCCGGATCGCCGACGAGGACGGGCATCCCGTCGGGGTCGGCGAGACCGGTGTCGTCGAGATCCGCAGCCCCGGGTTGTTCGCCGGGTACTGGCAGCTGCCCGACAAGACGGCGGCCGAGTTCCGGGACGACGGGTGGTTCGTCACGGGCGACGTCGGTTCCGTCGACGACGACGGGCGGCTGACCCTGGAAGGGCGCTCGAGCGACATGATCATCAGCGGCGGATACAACGTGTACCCCAAGGAGATCGAACTCGTGCTCGACGCGGTGCCCGGCGTGCTCGAATCGGCCGTGATCGGTGTGCCGCACCCCGACTTCGGCGAAGCGGTCGTGGCGATCATCGTGCGCGACGGCACCGTCGAGGTGTCGGACGACGAGCTGGCGAGCCGCCTCGACGGAGTGCTCGCCCGGTTCAAGCATCCGAAGACGTACGTCGCGGCCGACTCGTTGCCCCGCAATGCCATGTCGAAGGTGCAGAAGGCCGAACTGCGCGCCCGGTACGCCGCCCGGTTCAGCTGACGGGGCAAGTTGGCCGGTTGCGTCGGTCGGTTTGCGCGAGGCGATGGAGACGCCTAGTTTCACGATCTGCTGGGCACTGGTAGCGGGACGCATCAATCAACAGCAGGCCATCGACTGGCCGATTCACATTGGGGGACCCACATGCGCTCGCGAACGCTTCGCCGTCGTCTGTCCATCGCCGTCGGTTTTGCCTGCGCCGCCACCGCCCTCGCCGTGTCGACGGTCGGTGCCCCGGCGGGCGCCGGCGGGTCCGATGACGACCACGGCGGCCACGACGACCGGCGGGACGGGAACGAATCGCCGGTGCTTGTTCTTCGTCGCCGACGGAATGCGCCAGGACCTCGTCGAGCAGTTCGCTCGACGCGCGGGAACGACGGCAAGGGCCACGACGACCGGCGCAGCGACATGCCGGCGATGGCCGAACTCCTGAAGCACGGATCATCGGCCTCCGGCGGCGGCCTGCTCACCCAGGCGCCGCCCAACACCGGCGCCGGTTGGTACAGCCTCGCGACCGGCGCCTGGCCGGGCGTCCACGGGTCGACGAACAACACGTTCCACGTCAACGGTCAGCCGTTCTCGAACAGCACCAGCGCCTTCACGGCCGGCGTGCCCCAGGCCGAGTCGATCGGCCAGTCCGCCGAGCGCGGTGGCAAGAAGGTCGTCCAGTTCGAATACGCCGGCGGCGCCGAGACCCCGATCCAGGGCCCGACGGTCGACTTCCGCACGTTCCACTCGGGCCGCGGGGTGGCGACGAACTACGTCGCGCCGACCGACCTGGCCAACTTCGTCGCCGCGTTCGGTGTCCAGTTCGACCATCCCGCCGGCTTCGCCGGCCAAGCACCCGTTCGCCGGCGCGGCTCCGGTCGCGGCCACCGGTTGGACCAACACCCCGCGCTCGTTCAGCCCGGCGATGGAGATGCGCCTGCGCGTGCTCGACTTCGGTATCGACAAGTACGGACTCAATGCGTACCTCTTCGACAGCACCAACGACCGTCGGGTGAACTACGACAAGGTGCTGTTCTCCCCGACGAAGGACGGCAACGCCGGCGTCGGCACGCTGCGTCAGGGGGAGTGGGCCGACGTGAAGGTGAAGATCTCCGGCGGGCTGCTCGACGGCAAGACCGCCGGGTTCCTCGTCAAGGTCGAGACCCTCACGAAGGACCTCTCCCAGGTGCGGCTCTTCCACACCTCCGTCGCCCGGGCCGTCGCCTCGTGGCCGACCTGGCCGGGCGAAGCCGGCTTCACCGGCGCGTTCGACGAATACCTCGCCCAGAAGTTCCCGAGTTCGACCGCCGCCGACTTCGCCGTACTCGAGTCCGGTGTCGTCAGCGAGGAGACCTACGTCGAGCAGGGACTCAAGTGGGAGACCTTCGCCACACCGGCGCTGAAGTACATCATGAAGGCGTACCACCCGGACCTCGCCCTCGTCGGCTACCCGACGACCGACGAGTTCCAGCACCAGTTCCTCGGACTCACCGTGCCGACGCTGCCCAACGGCGCACCGAACCCGGCCTACGACGACGTGCAGGTGAACGGCACGCCCGACGGGCGCGTCGCGCAGCGCACCGAGTTCATCCGCACCGCCTACAAGGGTGCCGACCGCTTCATGGCGCTCGCTCAGGACCTGCTGCGCAAGCCGACGACGTTCGTCGCCTCCGACCACGGATTCGCGCCGCAGTTCGCCGCCATCGACGCCAGCAAGGTCCTGGTCGACCTCGGCCTGCTCTCGAAGCCCCAGACGTCGAACTGCCGTCCGGCGACGGGCGAGACGATCGGCAAGGCCAAGGCCTGCTGGGCCGGCGGCGCCGTGCAGATCTACCTCAACCTCGCGGGGCGCGACCCGGCGGGCGGCGGGCTGCAGCAGGTCGCCGCCGTCGACGAGGCCGCGACAGTCGCTCAGATCAAGGCGGCGTTCCTCGGGTTGAAGGACCCCAACGACTGGACCGGCGACGGCGTTCCGGAGGGCTGGGCGGTGATCGACCGTGCGTTCACGAAGGCCGAGGCCCGCTACATCCCGAACGGGCCCGAACTCGACGACCGACATGGCGCACCCGACACGGACCGGCGACCTCGTCGTGTTCTCCACGCCGCCGTACCAGTTCGACGCCGCCACCCCGGGCACGCTGATCGCCCGGTCGGCGTTCTTCGGGCAGCACGGCTACGTCCCCGACGTGCAGAAACTCGACGCCAGCGTCAACATGCGGGCGACGTTCCTCGCCGGCGGACCGGGCATCGCCAAGGGCCAGGTCGACGGGATCCGCACCATCGACATCGCGCCGACGATCGCCTACGTGCTCGGCGTCCCCGAACCGCAGCAGACCCAGGGCGAGGTGCGCCTCGACGTTCTGAAGGCGGGCAACTCACGCACGCTCGTGCCGCTGCTCGGTCTCAACGACTTCCACGGTCAGCTCGACCCGACGACGACGACGATCGACGGGCTCAGCGTTCCGGTCGGGTGGAGCAGCGCAGCTCGCCACGATGTTCGACGAGGACGCGGCGGCCTTCCCCGACGGTGCGTTGATGCTGGCCGCGGGCGACAACGTGGGCGCCTCGCCGGCGAACTCGGGCCTGCTCGAGGACCGACCCGCCATCGACGTCGAGAACGCGTGGGGCCTCGATGCCACGTCGTACGGCAACCACGAGTTCGACTACGGCATCGCACGTCTCCAGCAACATCAGGCGCGGGCCCACTTCCCGTTCCTCGGAGCCAACATCGTCGACGAGACGACCGGGCTGAACCCCAACTGGGTGCAGGGCACGCACGTGTTCGACTACGACGGGATCCAGGTCGGCGTGATCGGCATCGAACTGTCGGGCACCCCGGAACTCGTGAGTGCGGGAGCGACTGCGGGGCTCAAGTTCCTCGACGAGGCCGAGACGATCAAGACCGAATCGGAGAAACTGCGCCAGCAGGGTGTCAAGGTGCAGGTGGTGCTGATCCACCAGGGCGCGGAGGTCGGTGCCAACGCGATCGACGGCAAGCCGCCGGTGGCATGGGACGGCCCGATCGTCGGCATCGCCAACGCCATTCAGGACACGACCGTCGACGCGATCATCGCCGGCCACACGCACCGCATCGCCAACTTCAAGGTCGGCGACATCACGATCGCCGAAGGCGTCAACGCCGGCGGCAGCTACTCGGTGCTCCAGATGGTCGTGAAGGGCCAGGACGTCGAGTGGGTGGGTGCGGCGACGCGGGTCGCCAAGGACCTCGGCGTCGCGCCGCGGGCCGACGTCAAGGCGATCGTCGATGACGCCAACGCCCAGACGGCCGTGTTGCGCAACCAGGTGATCGGCACGCAGGCCGCCGACATCCTCCGGGCACCGACCCGGTTGTTCGAGTCGGCGATGGGCAACCTGGTGACCGACGCGATGCGGGCGAAGTACCCGGGCGTCGACGCGGCCTACACCAACTCCGGCGGGCTGCGGCAGGATGTCCGCTGTGCGCCTCCGTCGGCCGGCGAGCAGCCGTGTGAGATCACGTGGGGCGAGATGTTCTCGGTGCTGCCGTTCGGCAACCGGACGGTGATCGAGACGATCACCGGCGCCCAACTCGAGCAGGCGTTCCTGAACGGGTTCACCCCGGCGTGCGATCCCAACTTCGCCGGCGGCACGGGACGGTTCCCGCAGATCTCCGGACTCCGCGTCACGTACACCTGCAACGGCATCACGCCGGTGGTGACCGGGATGTGGAAGACACCGGGCGGGATCGGGCAACCCGAGACGCCGATCGGCCCGACCGACTCGGTGCGCTTCGTCACGAACGACTTCATGTTCACGGGCGGTGACGGATACACGGTCTTCGCCCAGGGCACCGACGTGCAGCAGCCGGGCGACGAACTCCTGACCGTGGCCATCGATTACGTCACGGCCAACTCGCCGGTCAATCCGGTCGTCGAGGGCCGCGTCGTCAAACAGTGACGTGATCGTCGGTTCACGTGCTCAGATGGGCACGTGACCACCGACGCGGCACTGGTCGAGCAGGCCGTCTCGCTCGCGAGGCGGATGCTCGCCGACAGCCTGGCGGACGCCGCTCGCTCCGAGCGGCGTCGCCAGCGGCGGCTCGGTCGGCTGCTCGAGGACCCGGAGGGCCGCGAGCTCCTGTTCGGCCTCACCGACGAGGTGGTCCGCATCGACGACCCCGGACGGGCCGCTCGTCGCTTCGCCGCCGTCGTGCGACAGCACCCGACCGGAGCCCTGGGGGCGTTCGACCGGCTGCTCCTGCGCGGTGGTGCGTGGCTGGCGCCGCTGATGCCGACGGTCGTGATGCCGATGGTCGTGCGGCGCATCCGGCACGAGACCCGCGGCATCGTGCTCCCCGCCGAGGATCCGGGGTTCGCCCGCCACCTGCGGGAGCGGGCCGCCGATGCCGTGCGGATCAACGTCAACCCGCTCGGCGAATCGATCCTGTCCGACGCGGAAGCGGACCAACGGCTGCGCCAGATCGAGCAGTGCATCGATCGACCCGACGTCGACTACGTCTCGGTGAAGGTGTCGGCGATCGCCGCCAACCTCGACGCGCTGGCGTTCGAGCACTCGGTGGAGCGGGTCGCCGATCGCCTCCGCCGCCTCTACCGACGTGCCGCCGCGGCGACACCGCGGACGTTCGTCAACCTCGACATGGAGGAGTACCGGGACCTCGAACTGACGCTGCACTCGTTCATGCGCGTGCTCGACGAAGCGGAGTTCCGCCCGCTCGATGGCGGCATCGTGCTCCAGGCGTACCTGCCCGACTCGCACGCGGCGCTGGAGCGTCTCGGTGCGTGGGCGACGGCCCGCCGTGCCGCGGGCGGCGGGACGACGAAGGTGCGCCTCGTCAAGGGTGCCAACCTGGCGATGGAGACCGTCGAGGCCGAGCTGCACGGTTGGATCGCGGCGCCGTACGGATCGAAGGCCGAGGTCGACGCCGGCTACAAGGCGCTCCTCGAGTCGGCGCTGCGTCCGGAGTGGGCCGGGGCGCTGCGCATCGGCCTGGCCAGCCACAACCTCTTCGATGTCGCGTGGGCGCTGTGCCTGGCCGACGAGTGCGACGCGGACGAGCGGATCGACTTCGAGATGTTGGAGGGGATGGCGCCCGCCCAGGCGCGCCAGGTGCACGCCGCCGCCGGCGGCCTGTTGATGTACGCGCCCGTCGTGTCCGACGACGACTTCACGGCCTGTCTGGCCTATCTGACCCGTCGCCTCGACGAGAACACACAGCCGGAGAACTTCCTGCGCGCCCTGTTCACGATGGTGCCCGACTCGCCCGCGTTCGAACGCGAAGCCGCCCGCTTCCGCGCCGCCGTCGAGCACCGTCGCTCCGTCTCCACCGTCCGCCGCCGTGCACCGGCCGTGCCGACCGTCGACCGCGGCCGTCGGGCGTTCGGCAACGAGCCCGACAGCGACGTGACCGATCCGGCGGTGCGGGCGGCGTTCGCCGCGGCGATGGCCGATCCGCCCCGACCGGCCGTCGAGCCGGTCACCGCGGTCGCCGCGATCGACGCGGTCGTCGAGCGGGCAGCGGCGTCGTTCTCGCACCTGGCGCACTCACGCGACGTCCGACGGCAGTGGCTGCTCGACACCGCGGACGTGATGCACGCCGAGCGGGCGGCGACGGTGGCGCTGATGGCGCACGACGTCGGCAAGACCGTGCACGAGGGAGACCCCGAGGTGAGCGAGGCGATCGACTTCTGCCGCTACGACGCGACCGAGGGGAGCCACGTGCTCGATGTCGCCGAGGCGGGTGGTTGCGCTGTCGCCGGACGCGGCGTCGTCGTGGTGGTCGGTCCGTGGAACTTCCCCTACGCCATCCCCACCGGTGGCATCGCCGCGTCGATCGCCGCGGGGAACAGCGTCATCCTCAAGCCGGCTCCCGAGTCGGTCGCCACGGGTGCGTGGATCGTCGAACAGTTCCGGAGGGCCGGCGTCCCACCGGACGTGTTGCAGCTGGTCGTCTGCGACGACGGGCCGATCGGCACGCGGTTGGTGACCCACCCGGCGGTGGACACCGTCGTGCTCACGGGGTCGTACCAGACGGCCACGTCGTTCCTCGACGCGCGGCCCGCCATGCGACTGTTCGCCGAGACGAGCGGCAAGAACGCGATGATCATCACGCCGTCGGCCGACCTCGACCTGGCGATCGCCGATCTCGTCCGCTCTGCCTTCGGCCACGCCGGACAGAAGTGCTCCGCGGCCAGTCTCGGCATCGTCGTCGGTGAGTTGTACGACGATCCGACGTTCCGGGCCCGGCTGCGCGAAGCCGTGCGGAGCGTGCGCGTCGGCCCGGCGACCGCGCCGGAGACGATGATGGGCCCGCTGATCCAGGCGCCGGCCGGCCCACTCCTGCGGGCGCTGACCACGCTCGATGCGGGCGAGTCGTGGCTCCTCGAACCCTCCCCGCTCGGTACCGATCCCGGCGGCCGCCTCTGGACACCTGGCGTCCGTCTCGACGTGGCGGGCGGCTCGTGGTTCCATCAGACCGAGTGTTTCGGTCCGGTCCTCGGACTGATGCGGGCGCGGGATCTCGACCATGCGATCGCGTTGCAGAACGGCACGCCGTACGGTCTCACCGGCGGGATCCACACGCTCGACACGGCCGAGATCGAGCGGTGGCTGGAACAGGTCGAGGTCGGCAACGCCTACGTCAACCGGCACATCACCGGGGCCATCGTGCGACGCCAGCCGTTCGGCGGTTGGAAGCATTCGTCGATCGGTGGGGGAGCGAAGCCCGGCGGACCCGGGTACGTCGCCCAGTTCGCTCGAGTGCACGACCCGGCGCTCGATGGCGACACGGCGCGACGGTCGTTCGAACGTGCTGCCGCGGACCTCGTCGGCACCGAGCACGACCCGAGCGGGCTCGCCGCGGAGTCGAACGTCCTGCGCCACCGCCCGCTCCACCGGGTCGCCGTCCGCCATTCCCGCGCCCAGGCGGCGGAGTGCGCGTTGCTCGATGCGGCAGCGGCGGTCCTCGGCGTGGAACTGCTCCCTTCGATCACCGAGGAGGAATCCGACGGGGAGTTCGCCGCTCGATGTGTCGCGTCGCGGGTCGACCGCGTCCGGCTCCTCTGCCCGATCGACGACGACGCCCGCCGCGACCTCCACCGGGCCGGCCTCGTCGTCGACGACACGCCGCCGGTCGGCGACGGCGGGCTCGAACTCCGCCACTGGGTGCACGAACAGTCGGTCAGCCGCACCACGCATCGTCACGGCCGCACGACCGGCTGACCGACGCGCGTCGGCGACCGCCGATCAGGCGGTGCCGTCGAATGCCGCCTGCACGGCGGCGGCGAACTCGGCCATCGACGCGTATTCCGCCTCGTAGCCGTACTCGTCCGGAGCGGCCGGCGTCGCCCCACTGCCGATGCGACCGCCGCGCCGGTTGATCCACACCGACCGCATTCCGCGGTCGACGCGCGGGGCCGTGGTCGTGGAACAGGCTCTGGGCGACGTGCAGCGACTGGTCGGGCTCGATGCCGAGTTCGGCGATCGTCCGGTCGAGCGCGTCGAAGTGGGGGTCGGCCGGCTTGTACGCGCCGACGTCCTCGGCCGTGATGACGGCGGCGAACCTGCCGTGCAGTCGCCGGTTGCTCGCCGCGAAGCCCTCGCGATGCACGTTCGACACGATGATCAACGTGTAGTGCGCAGCGAGCGTGGCCAGCGCCGCGGGCGAGTCGTCGAACGCCGGCCAGTCGCCGACGGATCCACCGAGGCGAGACGCCCACTCGTCGTTCACCTCGGCGCCGAGGCGCGTGCCCACCCGGCGGAACGCCTCGGCCAGGATGTTCGGGTAGCGCAGCGTCGGCAGTTCTCGTTCCGCCGCCGCCTCGCTCTCGGCGAACGCGGCCAGCAACGACTCGTCGTCGGCGTCGATGCCCGCCTCGGTGGCCCACGGCCGGAGCACGGCGAGGATGCCCGTCTCCCAGTCGATGAGCGTGCCGTAGCAGTCGAAGCTCAGCGCCTCGACACGGGTGAGATCCATCACTCCGAACCGTACCCAACCGCCCCGACCCCGATGGTGGACCGCTCCAATCCTCGTTTGCGTCGCGATTTCCGTCGCCTGGGGCGCCGAAATCCTGACGCAAACGAGGATTGGAGGGCACCTCTTTACAAGCGGGTGCAAGTTTGCAAGGGTTGCAGATATGACGGGTGACCCGGCCGACGTCCTTCGGCAGCACGGTTTCAAGGTCACCGCGCAACGGTTGGCGGTGCTGCGGGCGGTGTCGAGCACGCCGCACCTCACCGCCGACGACGTGTACGCCGCGGTCAGCGCCGACATCGGGACGATCTCCCAGCGGGCGGTGTACGACGCCGTCGGCATGCTGGTCGACACGGGACTGCTCCGCCGGATCCAGCCGGCCGGCTCGCCGGCGCGCTACGAGGCTCGGGTCGGCGACAACCATCACCACCTGATCTGTCGCACCTGCGGCCGCACGGTCGACGTGGACTGTGCCGTCGGCGCCGTGCCATGCTTGACCGCGGCCGACGATGCGGGTTACGTCATCGACGAGGCCGAAGTCATCTACTGGGGGCGCTGTCCAGACTGTCGAGAGGCAGGCGAGGGCGTGATCTTGCACGGTTCGAGAACCCACCATCCATCGCATCCACACACAACGGGAGAGACATGAGCAACGAAGACCACGGCACGGTCACGACGAGCGACGAACCGTCGACAGCGACGTGCCCGGTGATGAGCGCCGCGCACCAGGCGGTCGGCATCACGGCGAACCAGCACTGGTGGCCCGACAGTCTGAACCTGCGGATCCTCCGCCAGAACCATCCGGCCTCCGACCCGCTCGGCGGCGACTTCGACTACGCCGCGGAGTTCAACAGCCTCGACTTCGACGCCCTCGCGGCCGACGTCGACGCGCTGATGACCGACTCCCAGGACTGGTGGCCCGCCGACTACGGCCACTACGGCGGCTTCTTCATCCGCATGACGTGGCACGCCGCGGGCACGTACCGGATCGCCGACGGCCGCGGCGGTGGCGGCACCGGCGCCCAGCGCTTCGCCCCGCTGAACAGTTGGCCCGACAACGTCAGCCTCGACAAGGCCCGCCGCCTGCTCTGGCCGATCAAGCAGAAGTACGGCCAGAAGATCTCGTGGGCCGACCTGCTGATCTTCACGGGCAACCGGGCGCTCGAGACGATGGGGTTCAAGACGTTCGGCTTCGGCGGCGGCCGCGCCGACATCTGGGCGCCGGAGGACGACGTGTACTGGGGCCCCGAGCGCGTGTGGCTCGAGGATCAGCGTTACAGCGGCGACCGTGAGCTCGCCAACCCGCTCGGCGCGGTCCAGATGGGCCTGATCTACGTCAACCCCGAGGGCCCGAACGGCAACCCCGATCCGATGGCCTCGGCGCGCGACATCCGCGAGACGTTCGGCCGCATGGCGATGAACGACGAGGAGACCGTGGCGCTGATCGCCGGCGGTCACACGTTCGGCAAGGCCCATGGCGCCGCCGATCCCGACAAGTACGTCACCGACGAGCCGGAGGGTGCACCGCTCGCGCAGCAGGCGCTCGGCTGGAAGAACAGCTTCGGCAGCGGCAAGGGCGACGACACGATCTCCAGCGGCCTCGAGGGTGCGTGGACGAACAACCCGATCCAGTGGGACAACGGCTTCTTCGACAACCTCTTCGGCTACGACTGGGAACTCTCCCGCAGCCCGGCCGGCGCCCAGCAGTGGCGCCCGACCAACCCGGAGGCCCAGGAGGCGGTGCCGGTGGCGCACGATGCCTCGAAGCGCACGGCACCGATGATGGCCACGACCGACATCGCCCTGAAGACCGACCCGGTCTACCTGGAGATCTCGAAGCGGTTCCACGAGAACCCGGACCAGTTCGCCGACGCGTTCGCCCGGGCCTGGTACAAGCTGCTCCACCGCGACATGGGCCCGGTCGTCCGCTACCTCGGTCCGTGGGTGCCCGACGAGGAGCTGCTGTGGCAGGACCCGGTGCCCGCGGTCGATCACGACCTCGTCGACGACGCCGACGTCGCTGCCCTGAAGGGCAAGATCGCCGATGCCGGCCTCTCGGTGTCGCAGCTCGTGTCCACCGCGTGGGCATCGGCATCGACCTACCGCGACACCGACAAGCGTGGCGGTGCCAACGGGGCCCGGATCCGTCTGTCGCCGCAGGCCGAGTGGGACGTCAACGTCTCCTCCGGCGTGTCGCGTGTGGTCTCCGCGCTCGAGGGCATCCAGCAGGACTTCAACGGCTCGCAGTCGGGCGGCAAGGCGATCTCGCTGGCCGACCTGATCGTGCTCGCCGGCGGTGTCGGCGTCGAGCAGGCGGCGAAGGCGGCCGGCCACGACGTGCAGGTTCCGTTCACGCCGGGTCGCACCGACGCGACCCAGGAGCAGACCGACGTCGAGGCGTTCGCCGTCCTCGAGCCCACGGCCGACGGGTTCCGCAACTACCTCCAGAAGGGTCACGACCTCGCCGCCGAGCACCTGCTCCTCGACAAGGCGTGCCTGCTGACGCTGACCGCGCCGGAGATGACGGTCCTCGTCGGCGGCCTGCGCGTGCTCGGGGCCAACGCCGGCGACTCCACCCACGGCGTGCTCACCGATCGCGTCGGGACGCTGACGAACGACTACTTCGTCAACCTCCTCGACATGGGCACCGAGTGGGAGGCGACGTCGGAAGCCGAGGACGAGTTCCAGGGCCGCGATCGGAGCAGCGGTGCTTCCCGCTGGACCGGCACCAGGATCGACCTCATCTTCGGGGCGAACTCCGAGCTGCGGGCCCTCGCCGAGGTCTACGCCACCAACGACGCCGGACCGAAGTTCGCCGCCGATTTCGTGGCGGCCTGGACGAAGGTGATGAACCTCGACCGGTTCGACCTCGCCTGACCCTGCAAGTTCAGAAAAATGGAGCAGATGTCGCGCTGAGCGCGACATCTGCTCCATTTTCGGGTGCCTCCGGCTCTGGGGACGATGACGTCGCGTGCTGTGATGTTCCCCGTTGCGACGATTGGCCAGGAGGCACACAAGATGACCGACACGACGAGTCGACTCACGGTCGAGGGACCGATCACGGGCGGCGATCACGGCTGGCCGTTCGGCCGGCCGCTGTTCGACCTGGCCGAACGTGGTTACGTGGCCGAGGAGTTCTTCCTCTCGGGCGACGCGGTCACGTATCGGCAGGTGCCGGGCACCGAGTGGGGGCGCGACGGGCACTGGAGTGCCGAGCCCAAGGGGACGGTGCCGTTCACGACGCGTCTCCTCGTCTACCGGCCGGCGGATCCGGCGCGCTTCAACGGCACCGTCGTGGTGTCGTGGAACAACGTCACGGCGGGTTACGAGCTGTTCGGCGCCGAGAGCGACGAGTTCCTCGAAGGTGGCTACGCCGTCGTCGCGGCGACCGTGCAGCGCGTCGGCGTCACCGGCTTCCCCGAGAACAGCCAGGGGCTGGCGGCGTGGGACCCGGCGCGCTACGGCTCGTTGAGCATCCCGACCGACGATGCGTCGTACGACATCTTCACCCGCGTGGCCCGTGCCGTCGGCGCGAACCGCGACCGGACGGCGATCGACCCCGTGGCCGGCCTGGACGTGCAACGGGTCATCGGCATGGGAGCGTCGCAGTCCGCGGCCCGGCTGGCCACCTACGTCAACGCGATCCATCCGCTCGAGCACGCGTACGACGGCTACCTCCTGCAGATCTACTTCGGCGCGGGCACGGCGCTCGAGGTCGGCGACGCCATCGTCAACATCAACGCGCCGACCGCACCGGGCACGGGGTCGCGGGTCGGCCTGCGGGGGACGAACCTGATCCGCGACGACCTCGACGTGCCGGTGATGATCGTCAACTCCGAGCTCGAAGCGATCGCCTGCTACGCCGTCCGCCAGCCCGACACCGACCGGTTCCGGTACTGGGAGTCGGCGGGCACGTGCCACGTGTCGATCCAGTCGATGAACGTGCGGGCGCCGAAGTACGAGCGCGAGTTCGGGACGCCACAGCCGATCATGCAGCAGATGAACCGCATCGCCATCACGCCGCTCTACGACGCCGCGCTGCACCATCTCAACCGGTGGGTCGGCGGCGGCGAGCCACCTCCCGTCCAACCGTTGATCGAGTTCGCCGGCGATCCGCCACAGCCCGTCCGTGACGAGCACGGCATCGCCGTCGGGGGCGTCCGTCTGCCCCAGGCCGACGCGCCGGTGGCGCAGAACAGCGCCATCCCGCTCGGCCAGGACATCTACAGCATGCTGTGGGGGTCGAGCCGGCCGTTCGATCGGGCCGAACTCGACTCGTTGTACGGCGACGAGGACACCTACGTCGCCCGGTTCACCGAGGCCGCCGAGCGCTCGGTCGCCGCCGGCGTGCTGTTGCCACGCGACGTCGCTCCGCTCGTCGAGGAAGCTCGTCACGAGTACCGCCGCAACGCGGGGGAGGCGTCATGAGGATCGGGCTCACCGGCGGCGCCGGGAACGCGGAAGGCATCATCCGCCAGGCCGAGCGCGCCGAGGCCGAGGGCTTCAGCTCGCTGTGGTATCCGGGCCAGGTGCTCGGCGACGCCCTGGCGGCGATCACGATCGCCGGCCGGGCGACCTCGACCATCGAACTGGGCACGGCGATCCTCCCGTCGTATCTGGTCCACCCGGTGTTCCAGGCGAGCCGGACGGCGGCGGCGGCGATGGCGATCGGGACCGCGGGACGCGTCACGCTCGGCCTCGGTCCGTCGCACGCTCCGGTGATCGAGGCGCTCGGCATGTCGTACGAGACGCCGGGAAGGCACACCGAGGAGTACGTCCAGATCGTCACCCAGCTCCTGCGCGGTGAGGCCGTGTCGTTCCGCGGCGAGGAGTTCCGGTGCGTGGCCGGCCCGCCGGCGCTGGTCGATGGCGCGCCGATCCCGGTGCTCGTCAGCGCCCTCGCTCCGCGGCTGCTGCGCGTCGCCGGGCAGTACACCGACGGCACGATCCTGTGGCTCGGCAATGCGGCGGCGATCGATGGCCACATCGCACCGAGGATCCGCAAGGCCGCCGCCGACGCCGGTCGCCCGGAGCCGAGGATCGTCGCCGGCCTGCCCATCGCCGTCCACGACGACGTGGCCGAAGCGCGGGCCGCCGCCGCCGAGCAGTTCGCGGTCTACGCCACGTTGCCCAACTATCTCCGGCTGCTGCAGGAAGGTGGCGTCGACCAGCCGGCCGATGCCGCCATCGTCGGTGACGAGGCGAGCGTGGCGGCGCAGATCACCGAGCTGTTCGATGCCGGCGCGACCGATGTGTGGGCGGCGCCGTTCCCGGTCGGTCCCGACGGCTCGGCCTCGCGGGCGCGGACACGCACCCTGCTCAGGGAACTCGCCGCCGGCTGACGTCGGCGGGTTCGGACGCCGGGATCGATCGACAGGATCAGCGGGCGCCGGGACCACGCTTCGCCCGCATCTCGCGGACGTCGAGCGGTTCGTCGCATTCGCTGCACACGACGACGGCGTGCATGTCGTGCTCGCAGGCGGTGTGGTGCAGCACCAGCGGTGTGCCCTCCTCACCGACGAGCCAGCGGTCGCCCCACGCCGCCATGGCCGCGAGGATCGGATAGGCGTCGCGTCCCTTGGGGGTGAGCCGGTACTCGTAGCGGACCGGATGCTGCTGGTACTCGACGCGCCGCAACACGTCCTCCTCGACGAGCGCGTTCAGGCGCATCGTCAGGATGTTGCGTCCGATACCGAGCGCTTCCTGGAAGTCGTCGAAGCGCCGGGTGCCGAGGCAGGCCTCGCGGATGATCAGCAGGTTCCAGTGATCGCCGAGCACCGCCGCACTGCGGGCGATGGTGCAGGGCCACTCGGAGGTGTCGGTGCGCTTCATGACGATCAGCCTAGACATCCGGAGCCGCTGGGTTGCATCATGGAATGCAATCAGTCTGCGGCGGCGGTCCGACGGCCCGTACGGAGCGGCAGCGCCAGCACGGTGACGCCGACACCGCCGACCACGACGATCCACCAGATGCGTTCGAACGCGGCGAGTGAGCCGTCGATGCCGGTCTGTGCGGCGAGGAGGGCGATCGTCAGCGCCACGCCGAACGTGCCACCGAACTGGCGCACCGCCTGGAGCGCGGCGCCGCCGACCCCGATCCGGTTCGGGGGCAGCGCCTGCGCCACCACGCTCGACAGTTGCGGGATGCAGCACGCCACACCGATGCCGGTGAGCACCATCGACGGGAAGTAGTGGGTCCAGTAGTCGACCTCCGGTCCGAGGAAGATCACGCGCCAGAGGCCGCCCGCGGCGTAGACGAGTCCGCCGACGAGGAGGATCGGTCGCTGGCCGATCCTGCCGGCGAGCTTGCCCATCCGCGGCGCGAGGATCGCCACGAAGGCGGGACCAGGGGCGATGCCGAAGCCGGCCTGCAGCACGGACCATCCCCACACGTTGGTCAGGAACAGGATCGAGCCGAAGAACATCGCCGAGAAGGCGAGGCCGAAGACGAACATCGAGATGTTGCCCCAGCGGAAGTTGCCGATCTTGAACAGCTCGAGATCGAGCACGGGGGAGCGGGTGCGTCGCTGGTGGAGGATGAACACGGCGAGGGCGATCGCGCCGAGGGTGAGCGTGCCGATCGTGCGCGGTGACATCCAGCCGTCGGTGTCGGCGTCGACCACCCCGAACGACAGGACACCCGCAGCGATGATGATCAACGCGACGCCGATCATCGACGGCACCCGGGTCTCGGGGTCGGACGACTCCTTCAGGTGCTTGGCGCCGGCGACGACGGTGAACACGCCGATCGGCAGGTTGATGAAGAACGCCCACCGCCAACTGAGCCCTTCGACGATCGCCGCGCCCAACGTCGGTCCGAGCGCACCGGCGACGCCACCGGTCGCTCCCCAGATGGCCACGGCCTGCGGCACCTTGTCGCGGGGGAAGGCGTGCATGACGAGAGCGAGCGACGAGGGGATGAGGATGGCCGCCCCGGCGGCCTGCAGGATGCGGAAGGCGATGAGGAACTCGATCGTGGGCGCCAAGCCGCACGCCATCGATGCGATCGTGAACAGCGTCGACCCGGCGAGGAAGGCCCGGCGGTGCCCGAACCGGTCGGCGATCTTGCCGGCGGGGATCAGGAGGGCGGCGAACACGATCGTGTAGGCGTTGAGGACCCACGACAGCGTCGTCGGCGATGCGCTCGAGAACGTGGCGGAGATGTCGGGGAACGCGACGTACAGGATCGTCGTGTCGAGGAACGTGGCGAGGGTTGCCAGCGACGCCACCGCCAACGTCACCTTCTCGTGGCGATCGAATCCGCGGCTGGGCGCCTGGGCGACGGGCGTGGACGTCGTGGTCATCAGGCCATCATGGCAGACCGAGTTCCATCATGCAACTAATTGGTCGATCTGGGTGTGCCGGTCAGCCGCCTGGGATGGGGATGCGCTCGACGAGCCAGTCGACGGGCGCCCGCTCGACGATGAACCCCAGCGCGGCCGCGGCCCAGCCCGGAATCGCGTCGCGGTCGTTGGCGTCGTCGATCGCCCGGTGCGCGCCGACGCGCAACGCCTGCTCCATCGTGTCGTGGTCCCACGTCACGTCGTCGAACGAGCTGTTCGGGTCGAGCGACAGCACCAGCCGCTCGCGTGTCGTGTCGAGTTCGCACGCCGCGCCGTCGAGGGCCGACAACGCGATGCGTTGGACCGAGGCGTCGAGCCCGTCGCCCGGGAACTGATCGGGCGCCGCCGTGCACGGGTCGTCGGCGACGAACGTTCCGGTGTCGCCGCCACTCGACACCGTCCCGGCGATCAGGGCGAGGGCGATCGCGCCGATTCCGCCGAGCGCCACGGCCGACCGGCGGCGTCGAGCCCGGGACCACTCCCGTTCGGGTGGCGGTCGACGGCGCACGACGAACCACGCCGGGACGGCCGCCAGTGCTGCCAGCACGGCGGCGATCATGAATGCCGGACGGAACGCACGGGTGACGGAGTCGGTCACCGTGTCCATGAGTTCGTCGCGGGCACGGGCCATGGCGTTGCCGTTCTCGGCGCCCCGTTCGTCGAACTCGGCGGCGAGGTCGGGCACCTGCCCGCGAGGGGCCTCCTCGATCGCCGCGCGCAGCGCCCACGTCACCGGCACCTTGTCGGACAACGGCAGCTCGGTGAGCAACATGGTCTGCGTCGAACCGAGCGTCGCCCGTTCGATGCCCGCGGCGAGACTCGACGACAACACCGGCGCGATCAGCGCCAGCCCGAGCACGAGCCCGGCATGGCGCGCGCCGATCGTGACCGCACCGGCACGAACCGGCGGCTCGTCGGCCGGTACGGCGGCACCGTCGAGCACCTCGTGCACCAGGTCGAAGCCGACGCCGCAGAGGGCGAATGCAGCCACCGCCACGACCGGCGCCGCGCCGGGCACGAACGCGAGGATGACGAGTCCCGCCGCGAGCAGGCCGGCGCCACCGATGGCGATCGCCGCACCGGGCGCCGGTTGCACGGCGCGACCGACGAGCATGCCGAGGGGCAGTGCGCTGACGAGCAGTGCCGACTGCGCCGGGTCGTAACGCCACACCTCGATCGCCATCAGCACGCCGAGGAACAGCGCGGCCACGAGCGCCGCGAACACGAGGGCGAAGCCGACGTTGGCGATGGTCACGTCGGTGCGCGACGTCGTGCGGTCCCGGTCGCCGGCCGGGTCGCGGGGAACCCGTGCCCGTTCATCCGCGGCCACCGCCAGTGCGCCGGCGACGATCGGCGCCTGGAAGAGGAAGATCGCCCGCCACGAGAACAGTTCGGTCAGCACGCCTCCGAGAGCGGGCCCGATCGCCGCCCCGACGGCGGCCGCGAGCGCCCACCAGCGCCGGCCGCGTCCCGGCCCGGGAACGAGTGCGACGAGCACGGGCAGCGAGCCGGCGAGGAGCAGGGCAGCACCGGCGCCCTGCGCGGCGCGCGCGGCGAGCAGCATGGTGAGGTTGGTCGCCAGCCCGGCCACCAGTGAGGCCACGGTGAACACGGCGGCGCCGGAGACCACGAGATGGAGCGGCCGACCCCGACGGTGCAGCAGCGCGATCGGGACGGCCGCGACGGCGACCGCCAGCGCGTAGGTCGTCAGCACCCAGGACACGCCGACGATCGACGTGTCGAATTCCCCGTACAGGTCGGGGAGTGCGAGGGCCACGACCGATGCGTCGGCGAAGGCCAGTGCGACCGCGCCGACGAGCAGGGCCACCACGATGCGCTGCCGGACGGTCACCGTCGACAACGTAGCCAGCGTTCGCCACCCGCTCTCGACAGGATGCGCTCGAGAAAGATGCAACCAATGGTTGCGCAATGAGTGACGCTGCGGTACGGTGACATGCAACCAAACGTTGCAGGAGGATCACCATGGAATTCGGAACCATCGAGCGCGAGATCTACGTCGAGGCATCACCGGAGGTCGTCTTCGAGGTGGTGAGCAGCCCGGATCACGTGCAGCAGTGGTGGCCCGACGAGGCGCGCTACGAGCCGACTCCCGGGGCGACCGGCGAGATCGTGTTCGGCGCCAAAGAGGCTGACGGCCGGGCGGTGGTCCAGTTCACCGTCGTCGAGGCGCGGCCACCGCGGACGTTCTCGTTCCGCTGGACGCATCCGTTCGGTGAATCGCCGGCGGCCGGCAACTCGCTGCTCGTCACCTTCGACCTCACCCCATCCGGCGCCGGCACCCTGCTGAAGATGACCGAGACCGGCTTCCGCGAGATGGGTTGGGAGGTCGCCGTCCTCGAGCAGCAGTACCAGGAGCACAACACGGGTTGGGACTTCTATCTGCCGCGGCTCGTGTCGTACGTCGAGACCCTGGGGGTGCGGCCGTGACGGCCGGCGTCGCGGAGCGCATCGACGACGACCTCTGGTCGGCGATCGGCGACCCGACCCGGCGACGGATCCTCGACCTGCTGCTCGCCGACGGCGACGGCACCGCCACCACGCTGAGCGAGCAGCTGCCGGTCACCCGGCAGGCGGTGGCGAAGCATCTCGACGTCCTCGACCGGGTGGCGATGGTGCGGTCGACCCCGATGGGCCGGGAGAAGCGCTACCGCGTCGACGACGCCCAGCTCGCCCGAGCCGTCGCGCAGCTGGCCTCGGTCGGCTCGGCCTGGGACGCCCGGCTGCAGCGGATCAGGAAGATCGCCGAGGCGATCGAACGCCGCAAGCACGCCTGAACGGCGTCACGACGACAACGAATCACGACAACAACGAATCAACACAACAAAGGAGAAGACAATGGTTGACATTCTGCATCGGGTCGGCGTCGAGACGCCCTCACCGGAGAAGGTCTACGAGGCGCTCACGACCGTCGAAGGTCTCGCCGGTTGGTGGACCGACGACACGACCGGCGACGCCGACGTCGGTGGCGTGATCAAGTTCCGGTTCCCGCCCGGAGGCTTCGACATGGAGGTCGTCGACCAGCGTCCGGGCGAACACGTGACCTGGAAGGTCGTCGACGGGCCCGAGGAGTGGGTCGGCACCACCGTCGACTGGGAACTGCGCCAGGACGACGACATGACGATCGTGCTGTTCGAGCATCAGGGCTGGAAGGAGCCGGTCGAGTTCATGCACCACTGCAGCACGAAGTGGGCCACCTACCTGCTGAGCCTGAAGGCGCTCGTCGAGACCGGCACCGGCGCACCCGCGCCCCGCGACGTGCACATCGCCTTCCCCGACTGACCCGACCGTCCCTTGCGATGAGCGAGATCCCCGTATCCGGTGGTTTCGCTCATCGCAGGGTCGGTGGCTCGGGTTGCGATGAGCGAGATCCCCGTATCCGGTGGTTTCGCTCATCGCAGGGAATGGTCAGTCGGGTTCGGCGATGTCGCCGTCGTCGTCGATCTGTTCGAGCAGGTCGCTGTCGACGAGCACGTCCGGCTCGACCAGGCGCAACGGCTGGTCCGGGTCGTCCACTTCCTCGGGCACCTCGCGTGCCGCCCGCTCGGCGAGCGACTCGTCGGTGACATCGGCGTCGGCGTACGGCAGGCCGACGGGTTGGTCGGGTGCGTCGTCGAACGATCCGACTTCGTCGCTCGTGACGGCATCGGTGCCGACCATTTCCTCGTCCACGCTCTCGGCCATGTCCTGCTCGTCGGTCATGGCGTCAGTTGTACCCCATCACGCGCCGATGATTTCGAACGTGGTGGCGAGTCCGACGCCGAAGTCCGCCCCGGCGGCCTCCGCCGCCTCCCGGAGAAAGCCGTCGGGCGAGGCCATGTCGCCACCGAGGTTCTCGAGGTACGTGCGATGCTCGGCCAGCGACCGGACGCCGACGTCGAACGTTTCCGTGGTGTCGACCGCATGGGACGGCTCCGGGCTGGCGTTGAACGCGACGAGACGGACGCCCTCCCACGGATCGCCACGATCGGGGAACACCCACGGGTTGGCGGCGTCCCGGACGGCATCGAGCAGGGCCCGACCGACGGCGCGGTGATCCGCATGGTTCCAGCTCGACGGGCCCCACGAGTCACGGAAGTTGATCGACACGACGACCTCGGGCCGGTGACGGCGGATCTCGGCGGCGAGATCGGCGCGCAGGTCCAGACCTTCGACGATCGTCCCGTCGGCCCACTCGAGGAACGTCACGTCGTCGACGCCGACGACGGCGCAGCTCGCCTGCTGCTCCCGCCGCCGCACGGGACCTGCCTCGGCCGGGTCCATCGAGGCGATCCCCGCCTCGCCGTCCGACACGAGGACGTAGGCGAACCGCTTGCCCTGTCGGGTCCATCGCGCGACGGCCGCGGCCGCGCCGTACTCCATGTCGTCGGGATGGGCGACGACCGCCAGCCCGCGCTCCCAGTCCTCCGGAAACACCTCGAGTGCCATGCCGGTGAACATAGTCACCGTTCGAGGATCAGCGGCCCGTGAAGGTTGCGGCGCGTCGCTCGACGAACGACGCGATGCCCTCCTGGAAGTCCTCGGTGGCCTGCACTGCGCGCTCCATCGCCGGGATCGCGGCGATGGAGGCGAGTTCGTTGTCGTCGAGTGCCACGCGAGCGTTGGCGATCGTGTGCCGCAGCGCGGAGGGCGAGCACTGCAACATCGCTCGTGCCAGTTCGATCGCCCGGTCGCGCTGTGCGCCCGGCTCGACGACCTCCTGCACGAGTCCGATCCGGTGGGCCTCGTCCGCGCCGAATTCGTCGGCGAGGAGCAGGTGGTACATCGCGTTGCCCCACCCGGCGCGCTGGACGTAGCGCACGGTCGCGCCGCCGAGCGGGGCGAGGCCGCGCTTGGGTTCCAGCTGGCACATCCGCAGGTCGGAGGCGGCCACGACGATGTCGCCGGCGAGGGCGATCTCGATGCCGATCGTGAACGTGATGCCCTGCACCGCCGTGATCCGGGGTTTGGTCAACCGTCGACCGAGGCTGAACGGGTCGACCGGCTCCGACGTCCGGGTGGCCTTGCGCTCGGCGGCGGCGCGCCGTGCGTCATCGCTGAAGAACAAGGGCATCTCCAGCCCGGCCGTCGTGTGGTCGCCGGCGAACGTGAGCACGCCGACGAAGAGGTCCGGGTCGTCGTCGAGGAGGGTCAGCGCGTCCTGCAACTCGTCCATGATCTTCGGGGTGAAGGCGTTCTTCTTCTCGACGCGGTCGACCGTGATGACCAGGATGTGGTCGTCGACGATCTCGGAGCGGACCTCGCCGTGGGGATGCCGATCGCGTTCGGCTGTTGTATTGGATTCCATCATGGAACTAAGGTAACCCAAATCGGGGGTCACTCCCAGCAGTCGGATCGAGCAGCAAGGGGAATCATGGACATCACGGGATCGGTCGCCCTGGTCACCGGGGCCAACCGCGGGTTCGGCAAGTCACTGTGTACGTCGTTGCTCGAGCGGGGAGCGGCGAAGGTCTATGCCGGCGCACGCGACATCTCCTCGGTCACGATGGACGGCGTCGAGCCGATCCCGCTCGACATCACCTCACCGGCCGACATCGAGGCTGCCGCCCTGAGGTGTGGCGACGTGACACTGCTCGTCAACAACGCGGGGATCGGCACCGGCACACCAGCGCTGGCGGACGACGCCGCCGACATGGCCCGATCGCGAGTTCGACACGAACGTCCTCGGCCCGCTCGCCATGACCAAGGCGTTCGCTCCGATCCTCGGCGCCAACGGTGGCGGGGCGATCGTCAACGTCCTGTCGGTGCTCGCCTGGTTCAGCGCACCGAGCTCGGCGCTGTACTGCGCGGCGAAGGCGGCATCGTGGTCGCTGACGAACTCGGTCCGCCTCGAACTGCAGGCGCAGCACACCCAGGTGCTGGCACTGTTCGTGGGCTTCATGGACACCGACATGACCGCAGCCCTCGATGTGCCGAAGTCGTCGCCCGCCGACGTTGCCGCGCAGGTGATGGACGGCCTCGAGGCCGGCGCGTTCGAGGTGCTGGCCGACGAGGTCAGCCGAAACGTTCGGGCAGCACTGTCCGGCGATCTGACCGCGCTCTACCCTGCGCTCGCGGCAGCGCCGGTCCGATGAAGTACGCCGACTGCCCCACCGTGCAGGTGTCGATCGACATCGCCGCCACGCCGGCCGCGGTGTGGGAACTCGTGTCCGACATCGCGTTGTCGTCGCGGTTCTCCACCGAGGTGAGCGGCGCCGAGTGGCTCGACGGCCACGACGGGCCGGCGCTCGGCGCTCGCTTCGCGGGGCACAGCGCCCACGATGCGATCGGGCAGTGGACGACGACGTGCATCGTCACCGGTTTCGAGCCGGAGCGCCTGTTCGAATGGAGCGTGATCGGACGCGACGACGACGTGTCGTCGATCTGGCGCTACACGATCGGTGACCTCGGCGACGGCTCGGTGCGCCTGGACCAGTGGTTCCAGATGGGCCCTGGCCGGGGCGGGCTGAACTACGCCATCGAGGCGATGCCCGACAAGGAGGAACGCATCGTCGCCCGCCGCCTCGAGGAGCACCGGGTCAACATGGAGCGAGTCGTGGCCGGCGTCAAGGAACTCGCCGAGTCGGACGGCCCGTCATGACGCTCAGGATCGGACTGTCGGTCGATCCGGCGATGCCTCGCCTGCTCGAACTCGCACGCGAGGCGGAACGCATCGGCGTCGACTCGGTCTGGGTCGCGGAGTACTGGGCGTACGACGCGTTCACGCCGCTGGCGGCGATCGCCGCGGTCACCGACCGGATCCGACTCGCCACGGGAATCGCCCAGCTCGGCGCCCGCACACCGGCGATGCTGGCGATGACCGCCCAAGGCGTCCAGAAGTTGTCCGACGGACGATTGATCCTCGGGATCGGTGCCAGCGGGCCGCAGGTGATGGAGGGCTGGCACGGCGTGGCGTTCGACCGCCCGGTGCAGCGCACTCGCGAGACGATCGAGATCGTGCGGATGATCGCCGCAGGGGAGCGGCTCACCTACGACGGCAGCGTCCACCAGCTCCCACTCCCCGGCGGGGTGGGCAAGGCGATCCGTTCACGGGCCGAGACCGCACCGATCCCCGTGTACATCGCCGCCCTCGGGCCGGCCAACCTCCGTCTGACCGGCGAACTCGCCGACGGCTGGATCGGCAACTCGTTCTTCCCGGCGACGGCGGACGCGTTCTTCGACCCGATCCGCGAGGGGGCGACGGCGGCGGGGCGGTCGCTCGACGACGTCGACCGCGTCGTCGCCGTCGGCCTCGAGTTCACCGCCGACGATCCCGCGGCGATCGCCGCCGCCGGCCGTCGCCATGCCGATGGCTACGCGTTCACGTTCGGCGCGATGGGCTCGGGCACGAAGAACTTCTACAACGACGCGTTCACCCGTCAGGGCTACGGCGACGACGTGGCCGAGGTGCAGCGCCTCTGGGCGGCGGGCGACCGCGACGGCGCGGCGGCGCGGGTCCCGGTCGAGATCGGCCTCGGCACCAACCTCGTCGGGCCATCCGAGCTGATCGTCGAGCGGCTCGTCGACTACGAACGCAGCGGGGTCACCACGTTGCGGGTCGGGGTCGACGGCGGTTTCGACCGGAAGGTCGCCGACCTCGAGCGCTTGCTCGCACTCGCGGCACGCGCCGGCGAGCAGATCGACACCGAACGACCGACCACCACCGAAGGAGCACCGGCATGACCGTTCTCGATGTGACCGCGACCGATTCCGGGGCGGTGGAACCGACCTCGGGATGGAACCGACATGGCACAAGTCGGCGTGCATCCTGTGCGAGTGCAACTGCGGCGTCGAGATCCGTCTCGGGCCCGACGGGCGCTCGTTCGATCGGGTGCGCGGCGACAAGGAGCACCCGGCGTCGCAGGGCTACACGTGCGAGAAGGCGCTCCGCCTCGACCACTACCAGAACGGCCGTGGCGAACGGGTGCTCAACCCCTTGCGTCGCCGCGACGACGGCACGTTCGAGGAAGTCGACTGGGACACCGCGGCGAGGGAGGTGGCCGAGCGTCTCGGCGCCGTTCGCGATGCGTTCGGCGGCGACAAGATCCTGTACTACGGCGGCGGCGGCCAGGGAAACCACCTCGGTGGCTCGTACGGCGCGGCGCTGCACAAGGGGTTCGGCGGCCGGTTCCGCAGCAGCGCCATCGCCCAGGAGAAGAGCGGCGAGATCTGGGTCAACGGCGCCATGTTCGGCAACGCCGTGCGGGGCGAGTTCGACGAGTGCGAGGTGGCGTTCTTCGTCGGCAAGAACCCGTGGATGAGCCACGGGATCCCGCACGCTCGCACCACGCTCAAGGCGATCGCCAACGACGAGCACCGCTCGATGATCGTCATCGATCCCCGGGTCACCGAGACCGCCGAACTCGCCGACTTCCATCTCCGGGTGACGCCGGGGCGTGACGCGTGGCTGCTCGCGGCGATGGTGGCGATCGTCGTCCAGGAGCGGCTGAGTGCGGACGCATGGCTGGGCGAGCACGCCACCGGACTCGAGGCGGTCAACGCCCGCTTCGCCACCATCGATGTCGCCGCATACTGCGCGATCTCCGGTGTGGACGAGGACCTCGTCCGGCGGGCCACACGACGCCTCGCGCGTGCATCGAGCGTGGCCGCGTTCGAGGACCTCGGCATCCAGATGAACCGCCACTCGACGCTCGTCAGCTACCTCGAGAAGCTCGTGTGGACCTTGACGGGAAACTTCGCCAACCACGGCGGCCAGCAGATCCCCTCCACGATGGTGCCGCTCGTGAAGGCCTTGTCGGCCGAACTCGACGCGGAGCGTGCACCGCGCACCCCGGTCGTCGGCGCGCGGATGTTCGGCGGACTCGTGCCGTGCAACGTGATCCCGGAGGAGATCCTCACCGATCATCCCTCCCGGTACCGGGCGTTGATCGTGGAGTCGGGCAACCCGGCCCACTCCATCGCCGACAGTGCCCGCATGCGCGAGGCGCTGCAGGCGCTCGACTTCGTGCTCGTGATCGACGTGTTCATGACCGAGACCGCGCGGCAGGCCGACTACGTCCTGCCGGCGACGACCCAGTTCGAGAAGTTCGAGGCGACGTTCTTCAACTTCGAGTTCCCGAAGAACGTGTTCCACCTCCGCCACCCGGTCGTCGAGCCCCCGGACGGACCGCTCCCGGAGCCGGAGATCCACGCCCGGATCCTCGAGGCCGCCGGCATGATCACCGCCGCCGACGTCGAGCCGTTGCGCGCCGCGGCCGAGCGCGACCGCAACGAGTTCGCCGAGGCGTTCGGCGCCGCCATCGCGGCCAAGCCGTCGCTCGGGCCGGTCGCGTCGGTCCTCCTGTACCGCACGCTCGGCCCGACCCTGCCGCACGGAGCCGCTGCTGCAGCAGCGCTGTGGGCGGCTGCCCAACGCTGCGCACAATTGAATCCCTCCGGTGTGGAGCGCGCCGGCTTCGGCACCGGCCCGGGAGCGGCCGATCGGCTGTTCGATGCGATCCTCGCCAGCCCTTCCGGGGTGGTGATCACCGACGACGAGCCGGACGCCACGTGGCGGCGCCTCGCCACACCCGACCGCATGGTGCACCTCGAGATCCCCGAGCTGCTGGCGGAACTCGACGTGCTCGGCGATCCGCCTGGCACCAGCGACGAATGGCCCTTCCTGCTGTCCGCCGGGGAGCGCCGCTCGTTCACGGCCAACACCATCTTCCGCGACCCGGCGTGGCGCAAGCGCGGCGGGCAGGACGCGCTGCGCATCGCCACCGACGACGCGGAACGCCTCGGGCTGTCCGACGGCGATCGTGTCCGCATCGTGACGGAACGGGGTGCGTCGACGATCGGGGTGGCGATCGACGACGCGATGCACCCGGGCCATCTCGCCCTGCCCAACGGCACCGGCACCGATCGGCTCGATGACGGCGAGCGTGTGGTCGACGGCGTCGCGCCCAACGAACTGACCGGCTCGTTCCACCGTGACCGGTTCGCCGGCACGCCCTGGCACAAGAGCGTGCCGGCGCGGCTCGAACGCACCTGACGTAGCGGCCTGCAGCGGGTACAACTGGAGGTCGAGGGCCGCGACCATGCGCTCCCCGCGATGACGCCACGACCATGAGGAGCGAACGATGACCACGCAGGATGTCAACCCGGAGGCTCCGGTGAGTCGCATCGCCATCGTGACCGGGGGTGCCTCCGGCATCGGCCTGGCGATCGCCCACCGGCTCGCGTCGGATGGAAATGCGGTGGCCGTGTTCGACCGCAATGCCGACGGTGCCGCCGAGGCCGCCTCGTCGATCGAGGCGGCGGGTGGCAAGGCGCTGGGTCTCGGGGTCGATGTGACCGACCGTGCCGGGGTCGAGCACGGCGTCGCCGAGGTCGACGAACGACTCGGGCGGCCGACCATTCTCGTGAACAACGCCGGGCTGCCGTGGACGGAGCGGTTCCTGACGATCGACGTCGAGGACTGGGAGCGTGTCCTCGACGTGAACCTCACCGGAACGTTCCATTGCTGTCAGGTCGTGATCCCCGGAATGATCGAGGAGGGATGGGGGCGCGTCGTCAACATCTCCTCGTCGAGCGCGCACAGCGGCCAGCCGTTCATGGCGCCGTACGTCGCTGCCAAGTCCGCGGTGATCGGGTTGACGAAATCGCTCGCGCTCGAGTTCGGCCCGAAGGGGATCACGGTGAACACGATCCCGCCCGGCTTCGTCGACACGCCGATGTTGCGGGACTCCGAGGCCAAAGGGTTGCTGGGAGCCGACATCGAGGACCACGCGAAGTCGACTCCCGTTCGTCGCGCCGGCCGGCCGGAGGACATCGCCGCCATGTGTTCGTTCCTGTGCCGCGACGAGGCGGGCTACGTCACCGGGCAGGTGCTCGGCGTGAACGGCGGACGCAACACCTGACGGCGCGGGCGCGATCGACGCGAAGCGTGCGCTAGCGGCTCACGCTCACCGGCACGTTCTGGTATCCGGCGACGTTGGACATCTGCACCCGACGAAGCCCCGACTCGTCGACATCGAAGCGAGGCCAGCGCTCGACGAACTCCTCGATCGCGATGCGGCTCTCCATCCGGGCGAGCGCCGCTCCGAGGCAACTGTGCACACCATGGCCGAGCCCGATGGCGACACTCGGGGGACGATCGATGTCGAAGTCGTCGGGCCGGTCGAAGGCCCGCGGATCGCGGGTGGCCGCGCCGGTCACGAGAAGCACCGGAAACCCGGCCGGGATCGTGCCGCCCTCGAAGGTGCGTTCCTCCATGGAGTACCGGCCCTGGTACTGCGACGGCGGGAGCAGCCGGAGGATCTCCTCCACCGCCTTGGGGATCGAGGCCGGATCCTCGACCACGCGCTGCCACTGGTCGGGATGGCGATGGAACAGCACGATGGCGTTGCCGACCAGCTTCGTCACGGTCTCGGCGCCGGCACCACCGAGCAGTCCGGCGAACCCGATGATCTCCAGATCGGTCAGCGTCGCCGAACTGCCATCGTCACGCTGAATCGTCGCCTGCGTCAGGCGAGTGAGCATGTCGTCGCCCGGATGCACGCGCTTGTCGGCCACCAACGCCGCGTAGTACTCGGTCGACGCGATCATGGCTTCGATGCCACCATGGTCCGGGTACATCGAGCCCGGGTCCCGATGCAGGCTGCGATCCTGCCACTCGCGGAGCTGCTGTCGATCGGCCTCCGGCACGCCGAGCATCCGGGCGATGATCTCCATCGGGAACGGCGCGGAGAACTCGGCGACCACATCGAATTCGTCGCGTGTCTCGAGCGGCGTGAGGAACGACGAGATCACCTCGCGAACCATCGGCTCGACCAGGGCCATGGCTCGGGGCGTGAACACCCGGCTGACCAACGCGCGCATCACGTCGTGCTCCGGCGGATCCATCATGATGATCATCCGGCGGTGGCGCAACAACTCCGGATCGGTACTGAGCGAGGCGAGGTCCACCCCGCGTGAGCTGCTGAAGCCCTGCCAGTCGCGGTGAGCCGTCACGACGTCGTCGAACCGCGAGAGTGCGTAGAAGCCGTAGCGCTCCGAGAAGTAGACGGGCGCCTCGTCACGGAGACGGCGGTAGACGTCGCTCGGGTCGTTGAAGTACTCGTCGGAGAACGGATCGAACTCGACGTCTGCAGGTGTCATGGAACCCTCCGTTGCTGCATGTTGTCAGCCCGGGAGATGGTCGGCGAACTTCGCCGCTCCCGGCTCGAGGGCCACGCCCGCGGCGTTCGCCGCGAAGCTGATGGCGTGGTACCAGCCACACAGCATGTACATGTCGAGGAGTTCGTGGTCGGCGAACTCGGCAACGAGGGCGCCGTGCAGATCGTCGTCGATGGTCGAGGCGTCGTGGAGTGCGTCCGCCGTCCGGATGAGCAGTCGGTCGCGTTCGTCGGTCCAGCACGGGTCGTGTGCGCCACCGTGGGTGAGGGAGGCGATCTGCTCCGGAGCAAGGCCGGCCCGCTCGGCGAAGAAGGCGATGTGCACGCCCCACTCGTACTCGCATCCGCACCGGGCGCACGTGCGATCGATCAGGATCTCTCGATCGCGTAACGACACACTCAGCTCGCGGCTGAGTTCGTAGGCGCCCCACGTTCCCATCGCCGCGGTCATCGGCAGGTTCTTGGCGAACGTCCTGAACAGCAGGATCGGGTCGACGCCGGGAGGCATCATCCCGGCGAGTTGCTCACCCGTGTCGCGGTCGTACGGCGGCTCGAGGGGTGGGATCCTGGCCATGAGCGTCTCCGTTCCTGACGTCGTCGTCCTAGATCGCCGGTTCGACGACACAGTCGAGCATCGATGCGCCGCTGTCGGGGACACGCGGTTGCCGCCACGCCTCGATCGGGAACGAGACGTTGATCAGCGAATACGTGAGTTGCAGCAGTCGGGTGGCGTCGTCGGGGAGATCGTCGAGCGGGAGCTGATCGAGATGGGCGGCGGCGTCCTCGAGGCGGGGAAAGGCGGCGTCGTAGAACGCCTGCAGTTCCTCGAACGTGCTGGCGAGACGTTTGGCGTACCGTTCGGGTTCGGTCGGCAACGCCCACTCGGCCCAGGGTTCGAGATCTTCGAATGCGGCCGGGAGCTGGTTCGCCACGGCGGTCACCCCGCCACCGGTTCGACGTGGAGCCGGCGGTCGCGATCCTGCTGGTACCGAGCCACGTAGTCGCCGGCGGTCTGGTGCAGGTGGCGGAGCATGATCTCCTGGTCGTTGAGCGGGAACTCGGTGACGGCGCGTGACTCGAGCATCCGTTGGGTCGCTTCGAGGGTGTTGCAGTCCTGGAGTCCGAACTCCTTGAACGTCACCGCAGCCAGTTCCTGGCGCATGCGCTCCCGCGCGTTCGCCGGCGGCACGAAGTAGAGGGTGCCTTCGAACGTGTGGCGGTTGTAGGCCGTCGGCCAGTAGTGATAGGTGAGGTACCAGCCGGGCGCCCACACCACGATCATGAAGTTCGGGAAGAACACGAACGAGTCGAGCCCCCACGATTTGTGACGCGACGGGTTGATCCCGGGTGGCAGCGGGTCGAGGCCGGGGATGTCGGGTCGGTCCCAGGCACCGAAGTTGCCGCTGCGCAGGACCCGCTCGATGGGCTTGACCATGCTGGGGTCCTTCGGCGGGGCCATGCCACCCCACGTCGACTGCATCCCGTGGGGTCCGTCCAAGTCGTAGTGCAAGCCCTCGTATCCGTAGCCCTGGAGCTTGCGTGCTTCTTCGTCGGTGTACTGCTTCTGGTGCAGGACGGGGGCGTGGTAGAACTCGGCGAACGCGTCGATGTACAGCTTCCAGTTGGCGTGCACGTCGGCGCGGTACTTGTGGACCTGGGTCATGGCGCCGAACGGGTACCCGTCGAGGCCGGCGGCGAACGCGCCGAGATAGTCGCGCAGCGGTTGCGGCTCCTCCTTGTCGAGGTTGACGAAGATGAAGCCCTCCCACACGTCGAGGTGCACCGGGACGAGGCCGTGATCGGCCTTGTCGAAGTCGAAGAACTCGCTCTCCTGCTGCACGAACGTGCACGCGCCGTCGGTGCCGTATCGCCAGCCGTGGTACTTGCACGTGAACTGGCGGCCGACTCCCTGGGTCTCCTGGTCGGGGTAGTCCTGCCACACGAGCTTGTTGCCCCGGTGCCGGCACATGTTGTGGAACGCTCGGACCTCACCGTCGAGGCCGCGGGCGATGATCAACGACGTGCGGGCGACGTCGAGGTCCTTCGTGAAGTAGCTCCCGGGCCTGGATAGTTGCTCGACCCGCCCGACGTTGAGCCACGTCCGCTCGAAGATCGCCCGCCGCTCGAGTTCGTAGTGCTCCGGCGAGATCGAGTCCTCGTAGGAGATGGGACCGGTGCCCAACTGGGGGAAGTGCTGCGTCCACGACCCCTCCGATGGCTTGTCGAACTTCGGCACGTCACTCCCTCACGCGGCTTGATCCCCAGTGGCCCGGTCGTTCCAGTCGACGAAGACGGGCCTCGTGATTGAACCACCCGGTCCGGCGCGAGGGAATCGCGAAGATGCGGACGGACCGTCCGACAGACCGGGACGACGCCCGTCAGCGGTGGAAACGTCAGCGCTTGAAGCGCTCGACGGCGAGGTCGCGGAACGCTCGTGCCGCAGGGGTCGGGTCCTGCCGTGAGCGCATCACGAGGAGCGTCTCGATCGGCGCCTGGTCGACGATCTCCACGGCGACCGCCCCCCGGCCATCGACTGGTACGACGCTCGATGCCACGGTGACCGCGCATCCCACTCCCGCACGCACGAGTTCGAGGGCCATGTCGTTCGTCGCCACTTCGGCCGCGATGCGCGGCTCGACTCCGCCGTGGCGGAACACCGCGTCGAACAGGGGTCGCATCATCGACCGTTCCTGGGGAGCGACGATCCGCTCCCCGGCCAGATCGGCGATCGTGATCTGGGAGCGGCCGGCGAGGCGGTGTCCCGCCGGCACCACGATCACGCCCTGATCGCTGAACACATGGATGCCCACGAGGTCGTCGGAGACGTTGGGGGCCGACGTGAGACCGACATCACACGCGCCGCTCCGCACCAATCCGGTCACGGCGTCGGTCGTGTCGGGAGCGGACACGCTGACGATCACGTCGGGGTGACGGCGGCAGAACTCGCCGACCAGATCAGCAAGGGGAGTCTCGAACCAGAACACGGTGGCGACGCGCACGTGTCCGCTGAGCAGGCCTTTGACGGCATCGACGCTCCCACGAGCCACATCGGCTTCGTGCAGGGCCCGGCGAGCAGCGTCGATGAACGCCTGACCCGCATCGGTGAGCGCCATGCCCTGGGGGAGGCGATGGAACAGGTCGACGCCGAGTTCGGCCTCGAGACCCAACAAGGTGTGCGAGACCGCAGAACTCGACTGGTGCAGGACCTTGGCCCCCCGAGTGACGCTGCCCTCCTCGGCGATCGCGACCACGACGCGCAACGCACGGAGATCCACGGCCGGAGGCTAGTGGCCCGCCCATCCCTGGTGGCTCGTGCCACCGCGACCGAAGTGTGAGCCCGTGTGTCGTGATCGGCCGTGTGGGCTCACACTTCCGTCGGGGTCGGCGTGGACGTCGCCACCTTGCTGTCGCTGCGGTCGATGGTGCGTTCGTCCATGCCGAGGTAGCTGGCGATGACCTTGGGGTCGTTGCGAACGTGGGCAGGGGCGCCTTCGGAGATGACCCGGCCGAGTTCGAGGCAGTAGACGCGGTCGCTCATGCTCATGATGAGGGGCATGTCGTGTTCGATGATGAGCATCGCGGCGTCGAGTTCCTTGCGGATGTCGATCAGCAACGGGCCCATCGCTTCGGCCTCGCGCTGGGCGATGCCCGCGGTCGGTTCGTCGAGGCACAACACGGCGGGTCCGACCGCGAGCAGCCCGCCGAGTTCGACGATCCGCCGGGTCCCGGTCGAGAGTTCCGAGATGGGCCGGTCGGCGTAGCGCCCGAGCCCGAGGAAGTCGATCAGTTCCGACGCTTCGCTGCGTTGTGTCGCCGCGATCCGGCGGGCGCGGGGTGAGAAGAACAGTGTTTCGATCATGCCGCTGCGACTGCGCGCTTCGAGTGCGACGGAGATGGTGTCGCGCACGGTGAGTTCCGGGAACAGGGCGGCCGCCTGGAAGGACCGTCCCAGTCCACGCCGGGCCCGCAGCGCCGGGCCCAGATCGCTGACGTCGGCGCCCATCAGCTCGACGCCGCCCGACGAGGGGACGAAGCCGCCGATGGCGTTCATCAGGGTGGTCTTGCCGGCGCCGTTGGTGCCGATCAGACCGACGATCTCGTTGCGGCGGACCTCGATGGAGATGTCGTCGTTGGCGCGCACCCCGCCGAAGGTGACGGCGATCCCGTGGGTCCGTAGCGGTACGTCGGGGGTGTCCGTGCGGACGGCGGCACGGCGGATGGAGGATGGTGCGACGGTCGCCGCTTTGGTGATGGGCGGCAGAGCGGATTCGAGTTTGCGGTAGATGGCGCCGCGGATCCGGTAGACGACGTTGGCGAGGCCACCCGGGAAGTAGAGCAGCAACACCAGCAGGCCGAGGCTGGAGGTGAGGAGCGGGACGATCTCGTTGCCGGGGAACAGTGCCGGGATGCCGACGACGTAGACCGACCCGATGATGGCACCGGCCAACGAGCTCATGCCGCCGATCACGATGACCGACACGAGCAGGAGCGATCCGGCGACGGCGTATCGGGAGTCGGCGAACGACACCCGTTGGGCGACGCCGGCGAGCAGGCCGCCGCCGAGTCCGGCGATCGCCCCGGACAGGGCGAACGTGCGGAGCTTCACGATGGCGGGCCGGACGGTGTAGGCGGCGGCGGTGGTCGAGTTGTCGCGCACGGCGAGCGTGACGCGACCGACCGGGCTCCGCCGGAGTCGACCGAGGACGGCGACGAGTACGGCGAGGACGGCGAGGATGACGAAGTAGTAGGTGCGTTCGTCGGTGAGATCGATGCCGAAGAGCGACCCACGCGGGAACAGCGTGGTCTGTTCGGGTGTGAACACGTCGAGTTGGTAGATGTACGCGCCGGCGGTCACGGCGAACGCGAACGTGCTGACGGCGAGCAGGAGTCCGGTGACGCGCAGCGCGCCCGATCCGATGAGCGCGGCGATCGCCGCGACGAAGACGGCGGCGAGCAGGATCGACAGGGCGAACGGCATCGGTTCGAAGCGGATGTAGAAGAACCAGTCGATCGTGAGTCCCCGTGTGAGCGCCGCACCGGTGAACGCGCCGAGGCCGGCGAATGCCATCTGGCCGAGGGAGAGCTGTCCGGCCCATCCGGTGAGGACGGTCAGCGACAGGGCGCAGATGGTGAAGGCGGCGATCGATGCGTAGACCACGTGTTGGGAGGCCCGCGTGAACACGAACGGGGCGAGGATCGCCAGGGCGAGCAGTGTGAGCATGGCGATCCGGTCGAGGTGGCGGACCCAGAAGATCGAGCGCAGACGGTCGGGCATGACGTCGACGCGGGGGTTGAAGGAGAACACGGCGTCGCCCCCGCGTTCGCGGGGCGTGACCGCGACCGCTATCAGCACGGTGACCAGCAGCAACACGTCGACCAGGCCGGGATCGGTGAGGAAGTTGAATCTGATGACGCCCTCGACGAGACCGATCACGACTCCCGCGGCGAGGGCGATCCGGAAGGACGTGAATCGGGCCACGAGTGCCGCGGTGAGGGCGCGCAGCAGTGTTCCGGCGCCGAGGTCGCTGAGGGTGCCGGCCGATCCGTCGATGCCGCCGATGAGGATCATCGCCACGGTGGCGACACCGCCGCCGAGCGCCCACACGAGCGTCGAGATCGTCTTCGGGTTGACGCCACGCAGCCGGGCGAGGTCGGGGTTGACGGCCGCCGCGCGGACGGTGCGGCCGAGCAGGGTGCGGTTGAGGAACCAGCCGAGGGCGAGTGCGACGAGTGGGACGACGACGATCACGGCGAGGAGCGCCGGTTTGATCCGCAGATCGCCGATGGAGAACTCGCGCTCGAACGGCAGCGGATATCCGGCACGGGCGTTGTCGATGTCGGGATAGGCGAGCAGGATCGCCGCGCTGAGTTGGCTGACGCCGATGGTCGCCACCAACAGGATGACGCGGGGGGCCGTGAAGAGCCGGCGCACGATGGCGAGCTCGATGATCCCTCCGTAGACGACACCGGCGAGCAGGGCGATCGCCAGCGAGATCCAGTAGGGGACACCGAACTGGACGGTGAGCAACACCAGCAGGCCCGAGCCGATGAGGCCCATCGAGCCGATGGCGAAGTTGATCACCTTGCTCGACCGGTAGACGAGCACGATCGCGATGGCCAGCAGGCCGTACACCAAGCCCTGGACGAAGCCGTTGAAGACGATCTGCGACGTGACCCAGGCGGCGAGCATCAGCCGCCGTCCGTGCCGAGGAACACCGCCCGGGCGAGATCGTCGCGGCCGGCGAGTTCCTTCATGTCACCTTGGAACCGGACGTGACCCTTCTCCAGGAACACCGCCCGATCGGCGATCGCCATCGCCACGTTGAGCGACTGCTCGACGACGATGATCGTCATGCCCTGCTCGCGGAGCGCTTCGATGACCTTGACCAGCCGCTCGACCATGATCGGCGCGAGCCCGAGCGAGAGCTCGTCGATGATCAGGATGTCGGTCTTGGTGGTGAGGACCTGGGCGAGGGCCAGCATCTGCTGTTGCCCGCCCGACAGGGCCGACGCGGGGACGTCGTCTCGCTCGGCCAACTCCGGGAACATCGCCAGCGCACCGTCGATGGCGTCGTTCATCGCGGCGCGGTCCTTGCGCAGGTTGTACGCCGCGACCTCGAGGTTCTCGCGGATCGACAAGTCGTTGAACACACCCTTGCCGCCCGGCAGCATGCGGATCCCCAGCCGGGTCCGCATCTCCGGGGTGACGTAGGTGATGGAGCGTCCGTGGTGCCGAACGACGCCGCGCGACGGGGTGCCGAGGCCGGCGATGACGCGCAGGATCGTCGACTTGCCGGCGCCGTTCGTGCCGAGCAGGGCGAGCACCTCGCCCTTGCGGACCTCGAAGCCGACGTCGAACAGGATCTGCACCGGACCGTACGAGAAGTCGACCTGGCTGACCTGCAGCGCCGCGACCTGGTCGGGATCGGCCATCCGCCGCTCGTGTTCGTCCTGCTCCTCGCGCAGCTCGCGCGACACCATCTTCAAGTCGTCGTGGATGAACGACGAACTCCGCAGGATCAACAACCCGCCGACGATCGTCGACGGCACGTACAGCACGATGATCGCCGTCCGCGTGCCGTAGGCGTTGGAGAGCAGACCGGCCAGCAACGCCCCACCCGTGGCGCCGATGAAGAAGATGTACAGCGCGCCGAGTGCCTGGCCCATTCCACGCAACTGGTACGGGATCACCGAGGTCAGCAACGGCCCGACCATCGCGTACGCCGACACCGTCATCACCGCGGTGGGCACGGCGAGGATCGCGAAGCCGACCGGGCCCGGCATGAAGTACTGCACCGGCACCAGCAGGGCCGACGGGAGCACGAGCCAGCCGACGAACCGCAACGCCTTGCTCGGATCCTTGCGGTACTGCCCGTCGTAGAACTTGCCGACGAACGGCACGGTGCACATCACGGCAACACCGCTCACGGTGCCGACGGCGCCGCGTCCGAACGAACCCAGCCCGTACTCGTCCTCCATGAACAGGTTGCCGAGGATCGGCACGGTGAACAGGCCGAAACCGATCGCCGCGAACGCGGTGATGACCGCCTTCATCGTGCGGATCTGCAGCAATCGGGCGAACGCATGCTCCACCGAGATCGGCAGTGGATCGTCCTCCTCGATGACCTCGCCGAGCACGTCCTGCTTCTCGAACTGCCCGCGCGGCGGCTCGGGGAGCAGGAACCCGAAGATCGACACGATCGAGATCGGGATCGCCAGGATGACGAACACCCAGCGCCACGCGCTCGGTCCACCGATCCACGTGGCGAGCCCGCCGACGAGCAACGGGCTGAGCGTGCCGGTGGCGGAGCCGAAGATGCTCAGCGTGCTGCCGATGCGCCCGCGCGACGTGATCGGGTAGGTGTCGGCCAGCAGGGTCGCCTGCACGGTGAACGTGTTCGACTTCGTCGCACCGACACCGAGCCGGGCGAAGAACAGCGCCACACCGGTCGTCGCCAGCCCGGTCAGCGCCGTCATGACGCCGAAGAAGAGGTTGGTGAACCCGATGATGCGCCCACGGCGGTACCGGTCCGCCAGCCACCCCATCGGCAGCGCACCGAGGATCAGGAACGCCGACGAAGCGGAGACGATGAAGATGATCGCCCCGTCACTGAGCCCGAGCGAGTCGCGGATGTCGGGCGACAACGTGCCCATCGTGGCGGCCTCGAGATTGTCGACCGCCACGATCGCCGCCAGCGTCGCGAACGTCACCGCACCACCGCGCGCCAGCGCCTGGCGCAACGTCATCGCGCCCTCGCCCATGCCGGGCATCACGTCATCGCCGAGGTCGCGCCCATCCGCGATCGCCTGCTGCCGCTCGTCCTCCATGTCGAGGAACGCCCCGGCGAGCCCGCCGGAACGTTCCTCGATGTCGTCGCTCAATGGTCAGCCCTCCCCGGGCACCATCACCCCGGACGCCGGATCCCAGTTGTACGTGTACAGGATCGGCGAGCCGTTGGGATGGTCCTTGTCGAAGAAGTACGGATCGGGCGCGGTCGCCAAATCGACGTCGCCGAGGTTCCATCCGGCCGACGTGAACGTCCCCCAGTTCAAGTCAGGCCCGGTGGCGTCCAGCAGAGCGGTGAGGAGCCCGACGAGCGAACAGGCCACCGAAGAACTCGCCCAGTAGTCGGGATCACCGTCGGGCACCTCGGCGGCGGGAAGGATCGTGACGCCCAGCGCCTGCTCCTGCGACGCGATGCACTCCGCGGTCACCCCGCCCATGTCGGGGAAGAGGTTGGCGCTGTCGTACGGACCGACGGCCACTGCGTTCTCCAGGACCGAGAGGTCGCTGCCCTCACCGTTGTAGTACAGCGCCGCGTCGCCGAGGGTGTCGTACAGGAGCTGCGGTCGGTAGTCGGTACGGGCGAGGCCGTTCGGGAAGATCCGCCCGGCACCGGTGTTGAAGATGACCTGGTCGATCCCCTCCGACTGGAACTTGAGAGCGATCGTCTCCGCCGCGGCGTACAGGGCGTTGGGATCTTGCGCGCCGCTGATGATGTCGAGGTAGGCGACATCGGCCACGTCGACCCCGCCGGCCTCGAGGATCGGCTTGGCCCCTTCTTCGTACAGCGACTCGAGGCCGAGCGCGCCGACCACCCCGACCTTGCCGGTGAGCAGACCGTCGTCGACGAGTTTCTGCAGGCCGGCATTCTGCTGGCCTGCGCCACCGCCGACGGCGTACCACAGCGCCTTCGACGCGGCGAGCGATTCGTCGTTCATCGCCAGGTCGCCGCCGAGCAGCGGGGTCTCGTGCGTCGTCACGATGCACGGAGCGTTCTCGTCGACGTAGTTGCCGAGCACCACGAACACACTGTTGTCGTCGGTCAGGGCGGTACACGCCGCAGTGCCCTGGTCGGCGCTGGCCGGCACGATCGGCGTGAAGACTGGTTCGAGGGTGCGCCCGTTGACGCCGCCCGCCGCGTTGACGGCGTCGAACGCAGCCGTGTAGGCAGCCTGGTAGTCGCCCTGGTTGATCCCGAGGATCGGTCCGGCCTGGGAGAGGTCGAGGTACATCACGCCGACCTTGACCGAGGTGTCGGTGACACCCGGCGCACGATCGTCGGTCACCGGCGGGAACGTCGGTGCCGGCCGCGTCGTGTCCGCCGTCGTGTCCGCGGTCGTGTCCGCCGTCGTGTCAGCGGTGGTGTCTGCCGTCGTGTCGGCGGTCGTGCCGCCGGCGGCCGTGTCGGCCGGTGCCGTGTCGGCGACCGTCCCCTCCGTCGCTGGGGGCGTGGTCGCATCAGAGCTGTCGTCGGACGACGTCGAACACGCGGCCAAGGCCAGCGCCGTGGCGATCAATGTGATGGTGAGTTTGCGCACTCTGTCTCCCTCTTCGGATGTTGGTATCGCCATGTGAGGCCGTGACGTGTACGACACGTCGCCCCCTCCAGCGCAAGAACCGGCCCACCCGAACGTCGCTCGACGGCGCGTGTGCAGTGGCTCTCTTCCCCCTGTTGTCACCGTGAACCTTAAACCGCGGCCGCATCGGAAGCAAGCACTATTCTCAGAAAAGAGAATGAGATTACCAAGCCGTGGAACGGTCGACGATGCACGCCAAGCAGCCTGGTGGTCGTTCGGCGAACGACGTCCCCCAAGTGCGTCGACGCCCAATGGTAGCGTTGTCATTCCCAGGGGTCAACACGTGATCGCGCCGGATGGCGGGCCGCTAGGGGCGGGTCACCTCGAACGTCGCCGAGCGTTCGGCCGTCGAGTCACCGCCGACCCACACGTCGAACGTCGACGCATCGGTCACCCAGTCGCGGACGGCAGCGTTCCAGTAGCGCCGCTCGGTGGGCCCGATCGGGAACTGCACGGTCCGTGACTCACCCGCGGCGAGCGTGATCCGCTGGAAGCCCTTGAGTTCGCGCACGGGTCGCGACGCCGTGCCGTACCGCTGGTGGAGGTACAGCTGGACGACCTCGTCCGCTTCTCGATCGGCGGTGTTCGTGACCGCGATCGACACGGTGACCGTGCCGTCGGTGGTGGTGGTCGCCTGATCGATGCCGAGTTCGCCGTACTCGAATCGCCCGTAGCTCGAGCCGTGCCCGAACGGGAACAGCGGTGTGCTGGCCTCGTCCCAGTATCGGCGGCCCTGATCTTCGGGCGAGTGCGACGTGGTGTGCGAGTGGATCATCGGCACCTGACCCGCGGTTCGAGGCCAGGTGAACGGGAGCTTGCCGCCGGGTGAGACGTCGCCGAAAAGCAGGTTCGCCGTCGCCTCGCCGCCACGGGTGCCCGGATACCAGATCTCGAGGATCGCCGGGACGTGTTCGGACGCCCAACGAAGGTCCAGGGGGCGACCGTTCATCAACACCAGGACGACGCGTGTGCCGCTCTCCACGACGGCCTGGAGCAGTTCGAGCTGCCGCCCCGGCAGATCGAGCGACGACCGTGAGGCCGTTTCGCCGATCATGTTCTGCCGCTCGCCGAGCACGGCGATCGTGACGTCGGCGGCACCGGCCAGTTCGACGGCGCGGGCGAACTCGGCGTCGTCGTCGAAGTCCGCCGGTGCCCCGGTGGTGAGCCGGTCCATCCGATCGAACGGCGAGGGGAACAGGCGCTCGGCGGTGGTGACACCGGGTGCGTGATCGACTCTGACCCCGTCACCGACCCGCGCCCGGATGCCGTCCAGCACGGTGACGGTCTCGTCGAGGTCGAAATCGAACACCCACGGGCCCAGCGTGTCGCGCTTCGAGTCGGCCAGCGGCCCGATCACCGCGATCGACGTCACACTGCCGGCATCGAGGGGGAGGAGATCGCCTTCGTTGCGCAGCAGCACGGCGGACCGCTCCGCGGTGCGGCGCGCCACCTCGCGGTGGGCCGGATCGGCGAGCACTTCCTGTGCCCGTTCCTCGTCGACGTACGGAGCGTCGAACAGGCCCATCCGAGCCTTGGCGGTGAGGACGCGTCGAACGCTGTCGTCGACGGCTCGCGGGTTCGCCGCCCCCGAGTCGATCGCCGCCGGGAGCCGGGTGTACGCAGCGTCGAAGATCGCCATCTCCATGTCGACCCCGGCGTTGACGGCGCGCGCCCCGGCGTCGGCGAGATCGGCGGCGAAGCCGTGGGTCTCGAGGCTGCGAACGGCATTGGCATCGCTCACGACGAAGCCGTCGAAGCCCCACGTGTCGCGCAGCACCTCGCTGAACAACCACGCGTTGCCGGTTGCCGGGATGCCGTTGAGGTCCATGTACGCCGTCATCACGTTGCCGGCGCCGGCGTCGATCGCCGCCTTGAACGGTGCCAGGTAGACGTTCCACAGTTCCGAGTCGGAGAGGTTGACCTCCTCGTTGTCGCGGCCGCCGATCGCTGCGCCGTACCCGGCGAAGTGCTTCGGCCCGGCGATGACGCGGTCCGCAGCGCCGATCCCACTGCCCTGGAAGCCACGTACCTGCGCCGCTGCGACCGCGGCGCCGAGGTAGGGATCCTCGCCGGCCCCTTCGACGATCCGACCCCAGCGCGGGTCGCGGGCGATGTCGACCATCGGCGCGAACGTCCAATGGATGCCGACGGCCCGCGCCTCGCGGGCGGCCACCGACTGGCCCTGTTCGATCGTGTCGGGATCCCACGACGCGGCCATCGCGATCGGGACGGGGAGGATCGTGCGCAGCCCGTGGATCACGTCGAACCCGAAGAGCAACGGGATACCGAGCCGGGTGTCGTCCACGGCCAGTCGCTGCAGGCGATTGATCTCCGAGGGCTTGGTGACGAACAGCAGCGACCCCGCGCCACCGGCTTGCACGGTCGCCTCGACCATCTTCGGCAGCTGCGCCATCGATGCCCCCAGGGGGTCGACCTCGGGATCGACCTCGCCCATCATCGAGCCGAAGTGGAAGTACTGCGTCAGTTGCCCCGCCTTCTCCTCGGCGGTCATCTGCGCCAGCAGTTCCTCCACCCGTACACCGTTCAGCGATGGGTCGATGGCCTGTGAACCGTTCGTCGTGGTCATGATGAGTCCTCGTCTCGGATGGGCGTGCAATCAGTCGAATTCGTCGATCGACCATTCGTCGCGCCAGTCCAACGTCGGGACAGCGCCGTCGAACCGGAACGGCAGCCAAACATAGGTCGCCACCGAGGTGTCGACGGCCGAGAGGTCGAGCAGCTGGACCGCTCACCGCCCGTCGAAGAGGCGCGCGAGGTGGTCGTTGAGGAACAACCCTCCGGGATCGCGTTCCGCTCGCAGACGGGCGGCGTCGGCGAAGCGCGGGAACCGTTGCCTGACGTCGCCGTCCGACATGGCCGTCACCTTGGCCCAGTGGGGACGGGCGTCGAAGGGAGCCAGCGCTTGCCTCCAACGCCGGGAGCACCTCGCGCAGGCGAGGCCAGTCGGGCCGCCACGTGAAGTGGATCGCCGTGCTGTCACGCCCCTGGGCCGGACTCAGCCAGAAGTCGTCGGCGGCCACCGACCGGACCTCGGTGACCAGCACGAGGTCGACGAGGAGATGGCGCAGCTCGTGAACGGCTCGCAGCGCGTCGCGGCCGTCGGCGCGAGCCACGAAATACTCGCTCTGCAGTTCGGCGCCGACGCTCGGCACCGCATCCGGGCGGAAGTGGGGCAGTCGACGGTGCCACGGCCCCGGCCGGCCGCCCTGCTCGGTGCACGCCGACGCCGCCATGCCCACGACCGGATGCAGCGGTACCAGTGCCGGAGCGGCGCCGAAGCGTGAGATGTCGGTGTCCGTCGTGTCGCTCCGCCGCTTCTGCCAGATCTGGCCGAACACGCCGTGGCGCCAGTCGGTGAAGAGACTCACGCTGTAGGCCGACTCCATGATCTCGTCGAGATGCTCGACACCAGCGTCGAAGGGAAGATCGACGGACACGTCCTGGGCGACGTCGAAGGTCGGTTCGACCCGCAACGACACGCGGGCCACCACACCGAAGGCACCGAGGCCGGCGATCGCCGCCGCCCCGATGTCGGTGCCACGCTCGATGCGTTCGAGGTCGCCGGACGCGGTCACCAGCTCGATCGCCACGACCGCACCCGCGAGGCTCTGGTTGCCGACGCCCGATCCGTGCGTGCTCGTGGCGACGGCCCCACCGACCGACAGGTGGGGGAGCGACGCCAGGTTGTGGAGGGCGAGCCCTGCATCGTGGAGAACCGGTGCCAGGTCGGCGTACCGAACACCCGCCTCGACGGTGACCGTGCCCGCCTCGCCGTCGATGCCGACGATCGCCGACAGTTCGTCCATCACGACGAGCGTGCCGTCGGTGACACCGATCGGACTGAAGGAGTGGCGGGCGCCGGCGGCACGCACCCGTCGGCCGGCCGCGGCCGCCGTCGCCACGTCGTGCCGGAGTTGATCGACCGTGGTGGGCGTCACCACCGTCTGCGGCGTGAACGTGACGTTGCCCGCCCAGTTCCGTTCGGGCCCGGTCATCGAGTCATCGTGTCAGGGACGGTTGCCATCATCCAGCGTCGCCGCTCTCACGCCGCGCCGGGTGACCGCGGTCCACGCCGGCCCGCCGATCACCACGCTGCCGGCCGGCTGCACATCGGTCGCCGACGTGCCGACCACGAACTCGACCTCGCCCGCCTCGATGCCGTAGGCCAGCGCACGGCCGGTGAACCCGAGCGCCTCGACTGCGACGTGGAACGTGATCCGGGTCGACGCCCCGGGCTCGAGGGTGGCCCGCGCGAAACCCTGGAGTTCGCGAACCGGCCGGGTGAGGCTGGCGACGCGATCGCGGCTGTACAGCTGTACCACTTCGTCGGCGCGGTGAGCTCCCACGTTCGTGAGTGTCACGGTCACGTGGACGACTTCGCCAGGCCCGACGACGCGCCCGTCGAGCGTTTCGACTCCGAGCGTGAACGTCGAGTACGAGAGCCCGTGCCCGAACGGGTAGAGCGGTTCGTTCGACAGGTCGACGTACGCCCCCTTCCAATGCGATCGGCCGCCGGACACCTTGTGGCCGTGATAGATCGGGATCTGTCCGGAACTGCGTGGATAGGTGATCGGCAGCTTGCCGCCCGGACTCACGGCACCGGTGATCACGTCGGCGATGGCCACGCCGCCCTGCTCGCCCGGCAGCCACGCCATGAGCACGGACCCGCAGGCATCGTGCACGGCGGGCGAACCGATCGGTCTCCCCGCGAGCAGGACCAGGACCAGCGGCGTGCCGGTCGCCGCCACGGCCGACACGAGTTGCTCCTGGACCCCGGGCAGGTCGAGCGATGCCACGTCACGACTTTCGCCGGTGGTGCAGTCGTCGGTCAGTCCGGCGCGTTCGCCCATCACCAGCACGGCGACATCGCTCTGCGACGCGACCGCGACGGCCTCGTCGAAACCTGATCGATCGGCGCCGGAGATCGTGCATCCCTCGACGTAGGTGATCGCGGTGGAGGGCAGCCTCGACCGCAGCGCGTCGACGACGGTCGGCACGTGGGCGAGGTCGGTCTCGGTGTCGACGTCGACGCCGTGCTCGATCGGCATCGCGAACACGTTGCGCCCGCTCCTCAACACCTCGTTGAGCGACTCGACGTGGGAGATGTAGCTGTAGTCACCGAGCAGGTTGCGTGACGACGCCGCGTTGGGACCGATCACCGCCATGGTCCGCGGTGCTGTGAGCGGGAGGACGCCGTCGTTCTTCAACAGCACCAGACTCTCGGTGGCGATCGCCCGAGCGAGATCGAGTTGCGCCGGGGTGCGCGTGTGCACCATCGCCGCACCGGTGTCGACGAACGGCTGCTCGAACAACCCGAGGCGGAACTTGGTGTCGAGCACCCGGGCGACGGCCGCATCCACGTCGACGAGGTCGATCCGACCGGATGCCAAGGCCGCGCGCAACGGCGCGTCGTAACAGTCGGTGCCGGGCAACTCGACGTCGATGCCGGCGTGCAGACCCGTCGCGGCGGCCGCCTCGGGGCCGGCCGCCACGTGGTGGTAGTCGTCCAACTGACGGACGGCGAAGTAGTCCGACACCACCGTGCCGACGAATCCCCATTCGCCGCGCAGCAGGTCGGTCAACAGCCAGCGGTTGGCGCCACAGGGCACACCATCCAGTTCGTGATAGCCGTTCATCACCGATGCCAGCGCGGCGTCACGGACCGCCGACTCGAACGGCCAGAGGTACACGTCGCGCAGTTCACGCTCGGGCAGATGGGCGGGCGCCCAGTTGAGCCCCCCTTCCGAGGCGCCGTACCCGACGAAGTGTTTGGCGGTGGCGACCACGCCGTCGACGAGGTCGGCGCCCTGCAGGCCGTCGATGAACGCGTTGCCCATGGCGGCGACGAGCGCCGGGTCTTCCCCGTAGGTCTCCTCGCAGCGACCCCAACGCGGATCCCGACAGACGTCGAGGACGGGTGACAGACCTTGGTGGGCGCCGACCGAGCGCATCTGGCGGCGGATGGCGTCGGCCATGTTCCGGTTGTGGTCGGGCCGGAACGTGCTCGCCACACCGATCGCCTGCGGGAAGATGGTGGCCTCGCGGGTCATCAGGCCCGAGCAGATCTCCTCGTGGACGATCGCCGGAATGCCCAGGCGGGTGTGCTCGACGAGATGGCGCTGGATCTGGTTGGCCAGGTCGGCGGAGTCGGCCGCACGGAGGCTGCTGGCGCCGCCGATCCGTGTGATGTGTCCGATCCCGTTGGCGAGGAGTTGCGCCGCCCGCTCGTCGTCGAGCCCGTGCGGCCCCGCGATCTGGAACACCCATGCGCTGCCCAACTGCGCCAGCTTCTCGTCGAGGTTCATGCGGTCGAGGAGATCGGCGACGCGGTCGTCGACCGTCGTGGCCGGGTCGCGGTAGGGGAGTGTGGGGTCCGCTGTGGCCGTCATGATCCTGTTGTCATCGATCTGGGGTCATCGTTCGCTGGTCGGGGTTCATTCGGTGTCGCCTGCTCATTCCTTGACGGCTCATTCCTTCACCGCGCCCGCGGTCAGTCCGCCGATGATCTGGCGTTCGGCGATGGCGTAGAAGATCAGCGCCGGCACCATGGCCAAGGTCGTGTAGGCGAGGACGAGGGCGAAGTCGGTCGAATACTGTGTCGAGACGTTGTTGACGCCGATCGGCAGGGTCGCCTTGTCGGGATCGACGAGCACGAGCAGGGGCAGGAAGAACGCATTCCAGCTGCCGACGATGGTGATCACGGCGATCGTGCTCAGCACCGGACGCGACAGCGGCAGCAGCACCGACCAGTAGAACCGCAGCGGGGTGCAGCCGTCGATCGACGCCGCGTCCTGGAGCTCCTTCGGAATCGCCCGGAAGAACGGGCGCATGATGATGATCGCGATCGGCAGCCCGAAGGCCGCCTGGGGCAGCGCCACGCCGAGCGGGTTGCTGAGCAGACCCACCTGCCGCAGGACGATGAACAGCGGCAGGATCGCCACCGCGACGGGGAACAACAGGCCGAGAGTGAACAAGCCGTAGAAGAGTTCGCGGCCGCGGAACGAATACCGCGCGATGACGAACGCGGCCATCGACGCGGCGGGCAGCACCATCGCCGCGGTCAGCAAGGCGATGACCGTGCTGTTGCCCAGTTGGCGCCAGAACTTGCCCGATTGGAGGATCGAGGTGTAGTTCGAGCCGGTCCACGGGTTGGGCAACCCCACCGGGTCCTGCACCAACTGCTGGTTCGTCCGGAACCCGCCGAGTACGGAGAACGTGAGCGGAATGATGATCGCGCACAGGACGAAGAACGCGACGAGGTAGAGGGCCCCGTGGCCGACCCACTTGCGGCGCCGCAGGGAGCGCGCCTCGACGGCCGGCGGGGCGAGTGCGAGGTCAACCAACGAGACCAGTCCCTTCGAGGTCCCGCCGCAGCGCGACCCGCTGGTAGAAGAGCGCGACGACGAGCGACAGGGCGAAGATCACGATGGAGACGGCGCTGGCGTAGCCGAACAAGCCCTTGCGGAACTGGTCGTACAGGAACGTGGCCATGGTCGACGATGCACCGATCGGGCCTCCCTTCGTCGTGACCCAGACGAGGTCGAACAACTGCAGGGCCCCGATGATCGACAGGAAGATCGAGACCCGCAGTGTCGGTCCGAGCAGGGGCAGTGTGATGTGCCGGAACGACTGCCACGAGGTGGCGCCGTCGATCGATGCCGCCTCGTGCAATTCGCGTGGCAATTGCTGCAGCCCGGCGAGGATGATCACCATGTGGAAGCCGAAGTACTTCCACGAGATGATGAAGAAGAGGCTGTACAGGACGAGCTTCGGGTCGGCCAGCCACTCGTGGGTGAGGCCGGTGGCGCCGACGGCGTCGAGGCCTTGGTCGAGCAGCCCGTCAGGGCGCAGGATCTGTCGCCACACGACGCCGGTGACGACCTCGGACAGCACGTAGGGGGCGAAGAAGAGTGTGCGCAGGATCGCCCGGCCGTGGATCCGCGAGTTGAGCAACAACGCCAGCCCCAGCGCGAACGGCACCTGCAGCACGACCGACAGCACCAGGATGATCACGTTGTGGCGGAGTGAGCCGCGGAAGAGTTGGTCGGACCATGCCCGCCGGAAGTTGTCGAGCCCGACGAAGTTGTCGAGGGGCTCGAGGCCGTTCCAGTCGTAGAAGCTGTAGCGCAGACTCTGGATGATCGGGTAGATCACGAAGACGCCGTAGAGCGTCAGCGCCGGCAGCATGAACAGCAGCACGGTCGTCTTCGGGACACGGCCGAGGCGCGACGCCGGTTGGCGCGCGGCGGGAGTGGTTGTGGTGGGCGCTCTCATCGAAGGCACGGCGGGTGGGAGGCTCGCAGCCTCCCACCCGCGTCGGGGAACCGGCGCGTCAGCCGCCGGCAGTTGCGGTGATGGCGTCGGCTGCATCCTGTGGTGACGTCTGGCCGGCGAACAGCAGCGCGGCCTGATCGTTGACCTGGCTCCCGACCTCGGCCGTGAAGAACTGGTCGAGGAAGAGTTGGATGAACGAGGCGTTGTTCAATCCTTCGAGCACCGCCTGCATGTTCGGATCGGTCACTGCACCGACGGCCTTTTTATTGACGGGCAGGCCGCTGTCGGCGGCCCACGTCTCCTGGTTCTCCTGGTTCGTGATGAACTTCAAGAAGTCGACCGCTTCCGGTGGCGCATCCTTGCCCACGGCGAACCCGTCGGCGCCGCCGAAGGCGTCGGTCGGCTGGCCGGCCCCGCCGTCGACGGTCGGGAACGGGAACCAGCCCAGTTCGAAGGGGAGGTTGGCGGCACCGTCGACGCCGGCCTGGGTGGCGAACGCGCCTGGCGCCCACTGGCCCATCAGGTCCATCGCAGCCCCGCCGCTCGCCATCGTGCCGGATTCTCCGTCAGGAGCATCCCAACCGGCACCGAGGAACCCGGCCTGGAACGGTTCGAGTGCGACGAGGTCGCCGACCTTCTCGCCGGCCTCGATCACTGCCGGGACACTGAAGTTGTTGTCGGCCGCGATCTGGTTCATCGCCTCGGCCCCGCCGAGGCGGATCATGAGGTACGAGTACCAGAAGTGGGCCGGCCACTTGTCGCCGGCCCCCACCGCGATCGGGGTGATCCCGGCGTCCTTCAGCGTCTGCACGTCTGCGAGCAGTTCGTCCCAGGTCTCCGGCGGCGCGTCGATCCCGGCCTGCGCGAAGAGGTCCTTGTTGTACCAGACCCCGACCATGCTGGCGTTGTACGGAACGCCGTACTGCTTGCCGTCGACCTGGTACAGGCTGGTCGCGCCCTCGCTCAGGTCGCCGACGAAGTCGGACGAGGCGTCGGTGATGTCCTGCACCAAGCCGGCCTCGACCTGGTCACGCAGTCCACCCCCGCCCCACGACTGGAACAGGTCGGGCACGTCACCAGACTGCAGGTTGGTCTGCAGGGCTGCCTTGAACGCCTCGTTCTCCATCACCGTGATCTTGATCTTGACGTTCGGATTGGCCTCCATGTAGGTGTCGGCCATGGCCTGCCAATCGGAGAGGCCCGGATCGTTGTTCTGGATGTGCCACCAGTCGATCTCGACTGCCTCGCCATCACCGCCCGAGTCGGCGGCGGTCGAGTTTTCTGTGGCGGCGTCCGTGGCCGGTGCTGCGGTGTCGGACGACGTGTTGTCGTCGCTTCCGCACGCCGCGGCCACGAGGCCGAGTGCGGCGACGAGCACGAATGCCCGGCGTCGCAGTGATGGATGGGTCGTCTTCATCTCAAATCCCCCTCGTTGGATTGATTGATGCATTGCTTGGGCTGGGTGTTGTAAACGATTTCAGAAGCGGCGCGACCGGTGTGCTGGTTGCCCCCGACTCATGAGGAGCCGACCGGCGGCGTCGACGATCGCCGGACGACGAGGTGGGTGGGGAGCTTGACGTGGGCGGGCGGTTCGCTCCGCCGGCCTGGTTGGTCGATGAGCTCGATCAGCAGCCGTACCGCTTCCTGACCGAGGCCCTGGATCGACTGGTCCACGGTGGTCAGCGGCGGATCGGTGAGTGCGGATTCGGGGATGTTGTCGAAGCCGACGACCGACAGGTCCGACGGGACGTCGATGCCGAGCTCGTTCGCCGTGCGGATCACCTGGATGGCCGACAGGTCGTTGGCGGCGAAGATCGCCGTCGGGCGGACGGACAGTGACAGCAGGGTGCGCGCCGGGACCTCGGCGGTCTCCTCGGTGAACCCACCCTCCTGGACCAGTTCCTTGTCGAACGAGATGCCCGCCCGCTCGAGCGCGAAGCGGTACCCCGCCTCGCGACGGCGCGCCGACTCGAGATCGGCGCGTCCAGCGAGAAATCCGATGCGGCGATGTCCGAGCCCCAGCAGATGTTCGGTCGCCGCGACGGCGCCCTCGAAGTTCTGTGCGTCCACGGTCGGAAGGAACGATCCGCCGAGGTGCGGGTCGACGGCGACGACGGGATGGGTGGCGTTGACCTCCACCACGGTCGGTGCGACCAGGATGATGCCGTCGGCGAGTGTGCCACTGAGGCGGGAGAGGTAACGGCGCTCCCAGCCCTCCTTGGCGCTCATCCCCGAGTAGATCACCAGCTCGTAGTCCGACCCGTGGAGCGCGCGGGCGACGCCCTTCAGCAGTTCGGCGCTGAATGGTTCGATGTCGGAGACCAGCACGCCGATGACGTTCGTGCGCTGGCTGCGCAGGCTGCGGGCGACGAGACTCGACTCGTAGCCGAGTTCGTCGATGACGTCCTGGACCCGGGTGATCGTGCTCGCGGCGACCCCGTAGCGCTCGTTGACGACGCGCGACACGGTGGCGATCGAGACGTTGGCGCGTGCGGCCACGTCGGCGATCGTCACTCGGGACCCGTCGATCATCGTGCTGGACATCGTTGCGTTCATCCCCCTCGACGCCGCTCTCGCGCTGCAGGCCCCCACGGCTGCAATCGTTGTCGAGAACGTTTACAACATGACAGAAGTCACAGCGAAACGCAAGTACCGGACGTGGACGATCGGGGCGATCAGTCCCGACGGCCGGTGGAGCTGAAGCGCTCGACGAGGCTCGGTTCGATGCGGATCTGCCGACTCTCGCCCCCGGCCATGAGGTCGAGCAGCAGTTCGACCGCTCGTCGGCCGACCTCGTCGAGGTCCTGGCGGATCGTGGTGAGCGGCGCCGCGTAGTACTCGGACTCGGGGGTGTCATCGAAGCCGACCAGCGCGACGTCGCTGCCGATGACCCGACGGGCGGCCAGGAGCGCGAGAATCACGCCGAGTGCCATCTGGTCGTTGGCCACGAAGATCGCGCTGACGCTCGGATCGGCGGCGAGTGTCTGCCCGGCGCGGTATCCCGAAGCGGGACTCCAATCCCCTCGGAGCGGTCGCGGAATGCGACGTTTGCGCGAGCGCAGTTCCTCTCTCCATCCTGCCGCTCGGGCTTCGGCGTCGAGCCATCCCTTCGGTCCCTGGAGGTGGTGCACCGTCTCGTGGCCGAGGTCCAGCAGGTGGGCGGTGGCGAGCCGTGCACCCTCGACCTGATCGATGCTGACGGCCGGATAGGCACCGCTGGTGTCGGAGGTGACGACGAACGGAACGCTCGGACGGATGACGTCGAGTGCGTCGACTGCTTCGTGGACCGGGGCGATGATGATGACGCCCTCGGCGTGCGCATCGCGTAGGTGGTCGAGCCCGGCGCGCATCTCATCGACGCTCGCCTCGCGCAGCGTGACGAAGACGATGCTGTGGTCGGATCGTCGAGCGGCGGCGTGGATGCCGAACAAGGCTCTCGATGGTCCGTAGAACTCCGCTTCGACGCTGATCACGCCGAGCACCCGCGACCGGCCACCGGCGAGCGTTCGTGCCGCCATGTTGCTGCGGTAGCCGAGCGTGTCGATGGCCTGTTGCACCTTGGCCCGTGTGGCCGCGGTGACGAGTGGATGATGGTTGATCACCCGTGACACCGTGATCGGCGCCACTCCGGCGAGCTTGGCGACGTCCGCCATCACCGGGGTCTGACGGCTGCGGCTCACGGCGGGGAACTTACGTCAGACGCCGCGCGTCGAGTGCTGTACGAGGTTCACGGGCCGGGGTTCCACGACTCGTCGCGCCAGCCCGCGACCACCTCGTCGGCGACGTCGTAGGTCCACTCGTGGTGGCCCGAGCCGACCTCGATCGGCTCGGACAGGCCGGGACGCACGATGTCCGCCGACGTGTTCGGCGGTACGTCGACGGCGAGGGTGAGGAGCGTGCCGTCCAACGTCCAGTCGCACGCGGCCGGCCCGTACGGCGTGCGCAATGTGGCCGTCGCCGCGGTCACGCCGTGGCCCGGCACCGGGGCGACTCGAAGGCGGCGGTAGCCGGGCTCGGCGGCGGCGATCCCGCCGATCGTGGTGTGCATCCACTCGCCGACACAGCCGAACGCGTAGTGGTTGAACGACGTCATCTCGCCCGCGTTGACCGATCCGTCCGGGAGCATGCTGTCCCAGCGTTCCCACATCGTCGTCGCTCCCAGGAGCACCGAGTACAACCACGACGGCCGCCGGGTCTGGGTGACGAGCCGATACGCCGTCGTGGTGTTGCCGCTGTTGCTCAGCGCGGGGAGCACCACCGGGGTTCCGAGGAAGCCGGTGGTGATGACGTACTGCCATTCCGCCACGCACGACGTGAGCCGAGCGGCTGAACGCGCACGGTCGTCGGGATCCTCGATCAGGCCGAATTCCAGCGCGATCGAGTACGCGGTCACCGTGTCGGACATCACTCGGCCGTGCGGGGTGACGTACTCGGCCCTGAAGGCGCGCCGCACGTCGGCCGCGAGGTCGGCGTAGGCAGCCTCGAGGTCGGTGCGGCCGAGCACGCCCGCGACGTCGCTGACGATCTGCGCCGAACGGGCGAAGTACGCGGTGGCGATGAGCTTGGAGTCGGTGCGCCCCAGGAACGGGGCATCCGGTGGCGCCATCGGGTCGAGCCAGTCACCGAGCTGCATGCCGCCCGCCACCCAGAGCCGTCCCGGCCCGGCCTCGCGCTCGATGAAGTCGACCCAGGCGCGCATTGCGTCGAACATCGTCGCCAGCACGCCGGTGTCGCCGTACGCCGTGTGCAACGCCTCGGGCACCACCGTGACGGCGTCGCTCCAACCGGCCGTGCGGGTCAGGTACTCGGGCGGCACGGTCGGGACGTAGATCGGCACCGTGCCGTCTTCGCGTTGTTCGGCGCGGAGGTCCTCGAGCCAGTTGCCGATCATGCCGCGCACGTCGTACAGGTAGGCCGCGGTGGGTGCGAAGACCTGGAGGTCGCCGGTCCAGCCGAGCCGCTCGTCGCGCTGTGGGCAGTCGGTGGGGACGTCGAGGAAGTTGCCGCGCATGCCCCACACGACGTTCGAGTGGAGCTGATCGAGGAGTTCGTTGTCGCACGTGAACGTCCCGATGCGCTCCATGTCGGAGTGGAGCACCACGGCGACGATGGAATCGGGATCGAGGTCGCCCGGCCAGCCGTCGACTTCGACGTAGCGGAAGCCGTGGAACGTGAAGGTGGGTTCGTACGTCTCGGGTCCCCCGCCGCGCAGGGTGTAGCGGTCGGTCGCCTCCGCGTTGCGCAGCGGGCGGTAGGCGGGCTCACCGTGTTCGAGCACCTCGGCGTGACGCAGCGTGACGATGGCTCCCGCCTCGCCGTTCACCGTCAGGCGCACGCGACCGACGAGGTTCTGGCCGAAATCGAGCACCGTCGCGCCCGCGGGCGTGGTGAGCACCTCACGCACCGCCAGCTCCTCGATGCGCCGGACCGGCGGACCCGGCGGCGCGACGAGCCGGCCGACCTCGGGGTCGAAACCCGACGCCGGCTGCCACGACCGGTCGTCGAAGCCCGCGCGATCCCACCCGTCGAGTTCCATCCGGGCGTCGTAGGTCTCGCCCTGGTAGAGGTCGGCCGTGAGGAACGGGCCGGTGGTGGTGCGCCAGTCCTCGTCGGTGACCGTCACGTCGGTGGTGCCGTCGGCGTAGGTGATCTCGAGCTGGGCGAGCAGTCCGAGACGCTCGCCGTAGACGTTGCGGAGCATGTCCCACTTCAGAAAACCCCGCCACCAGCCGTCGGCGACGACGGCGCCGAGGACGTTCTCCCCGCCGACCAGCAGCGAGGTGACGTCGTGGGTGTCGTAGCGGAGGCGGTTCGCGTAGCTCGACCAGCCGGGCGCCAGCACGTGGTCGCCGACCACCTGTCCGTTGAGGTGGATCCGATGAACACCGGCCGACGTCACGTACAGGCGGGCGCGTTCGATCGCGCGATCGGCGACGTCGAACGGTCTCCGGAACAGCGGCGCCGGGCTCGAGGTTTCACGCGGATCCTCGACGGGCGACGTGATCCACGAGGCGCTCCAGTCGGCGGGCTCGACGAGGCCCGTCTCGATCGTCAGTGGCTCACTCCACGACGTCTCGCTGCCGTCGGTTCCCCAGACGCGGACGCGCACGTCGCGGCGAGCGCGCGAGGCCATCGGGGTGTCCGGCCAGGAGACGAGCACGGATGCGTCCGAGTCGACCCGACCGGCCGAGCGTCCGTCGATCTCGACCTCGTAGCCCGCCTGCACCCATGACATCGTGTCCGTCTCGGTGATCCACGAGAGCCGCGGTGAGGTTTCGCCGATCCCGATCACGTTGCTGCGGTGCGCTTCGGCGCGTAGCTCGGCGACTCTCATCGGAACTCCCCTCTGGATGGCGGATCGGTTCGCGGACGGTCGACGTCCGAGCACCCCTCACCCTGATGGTAGCGTAACCATCAGGGTGAGGAGGGATTGCCGCGTACTCTTGCCAGGGCGAGCATGAGCGACCTTCCGATCCACCGACCGAACGGTCGCGAATCCATCCGCTGGGCGGTTCGGGCGGCACCGTGGGTGGGGCTCGTACTGGCGAAGTTGTGGCTGGTCGACGGGCAGCGCCTGACGGCGTACGGATCGCTGACGATCGACGATCAATGGTTCGTCGAGCGTGCCGCACGGATCGGCGCAGGCGAATGGCTCGGCCCGTTCGACGCCTACACCCTGATCAAACAGCCCGGCTACCCGTTGTTCGTCGCCGCCGCGCACGCCGCGAGGGTGCCGCTGCTGCTCGCCCATCAACTCCTGTACGTCGTCGCCGTGGCGATCATGATGGTGGCGCTCCGGCCGTTGATCCGTTCCCGGTCGCGACGGCTGGGCGCGTTCGCGTTGCTGCTGTTCAACCCGATGACGATGAACACTCCGATCTCGGCGCGCGTCGACCGCGCCGGCATCTATCCCGCACTGACCGTGCTGCTGCTCGCCTCCCTCGTCGGACTCGTGTCGTCGTGCGGGCGACCTCGGTGGGCGACGTGGGCGTGGGCGGCCGGGTCGGCCCTGTCGCTCGGCGCGCTCTGGGCCGTGCGCGAGGAGTGGATCCTGCTGTTGCCGGCGCTGGTGTGCGGGCTGGTGCTGGCGGTCGTGCGGCTGGCGCGGGCCCCGATCGCCGTCGGTCGGCGCGTGACCGCCGCACTCGGTGTGGTGTGCATCCCGCTGACGATCGTCGTCGGAACGCTGTGGCTCGAGCACGTCAACGACACGCACTACGGGGTGGCCATCACCAACGTCGAACAGACGTCGATGTCGGCCGGTCTCGGCCCGATGTTCCGCGTCGATCCGGCGACCACGTTCGACCAGTTTCCCGTGACCGCCGAGACACGCGAGCTGCTCTACGACGTGAGCCCGACGTTCGCCGCCCTGCGCGGGGAGATCGAGGCGGGAGGCAGCGACCGGTTCGCGTCCGTCCGCCCCGACGGTGTGCGCGACCTCGGTGGCCAGGTGTTCCAGTGGGTCGTGCTCGATGCCATCGCCACGACGGGCGGCGCCGCCACCGCCAGGGATCTCGACCACACGTTCCGCTCGATCGGCGCCGAGATCGATGAGGCGTGCGACGACGGTCGGCTCCGTTGCGGTCCCCCGCACAGCGGTATCGCGCCCGCCTGGGAGTGGAGCAATCTTCCCGGGCTGGTGTCGCGGACCGCCACCGGTCTGCGCAAGACGGTCGACCTCGGCGCCTTCAGCGCATTGTCGCCGGACGGCGACGGGACGGCCGCCGACCGCGCGCTGTTCGCACGGGTGACGAACGAACCGCTGGCGCCGGGGCCGAACGGCTTCCTGACGACGGGCCGTGTGCATCTGATCAGTGCCGTGCGCTGGCTCTACCGTCTGCTCGCGGTCGTCGGCATCGTGATCGCCGTGATGCGGGTGTACTCGGCCGTGCGGGATCGTCGCCCGCCGGGTTGGACGATGGGAACGCTGTTGAGCGTCGGCCTGCTGCTCGTCCTCGTGCGCATCGTCGGCCTCGCCTACCTCGATCTGACCGCGTTCCCGGCGTTCTCCGAGACCTATCTCGCGTCCGCCTACGCGGTGACGTTGGTGCTCGGCGTGGGCGTCGCACTGCGCAACGACCCGGATCGGCGGCCGGTCACGTCGCACCGGCCCAGTTGAGCCAGTTGCCGTGCCCATGCACGTGTGCCAGCAGGTGCGCCTCGACGACCCCGCCGTCGATGAGCAGGGCGCCCAGGATGTCGTCGCCCGACTCGGTCGCCGATCCGCTCGTGTCGAGCGCGACCACGACGCCGGGGCTCTCCGCCGAGATCCAGACGACCGGCCGTCGTTCCGACGCGGTTTGCAGTATCTGCACGAACTCCGCCCGCTCGTCGGTCGAGAAGTAGGCGAGCGCCCAGGTCGTCACGACGATCGCCGTTGCACCGGCGGGGAGATCATTCAGCACCGAGGGCAGCACCTCGTTGGCGCGACCGGCGATCAGTGTCGGTGGGTCCTGTTGGGCGAGGGCGATCGAGGCCGCCACCCGGTCGGCGCGACCGGTGTCGGGCCAGACGCACGCCAGCAGCCAGCGGGCGTCGGACGGGTCGGTCAGGTCGATGGGCGACAGGTCGATGCCGACTCGTTCGACGAATGCTGGCAGTCGGTCGGCGATCGGTGGCTCGCCGCCCGCCACCTCGCAGGAGATGTGCACCGGCGAGTCGATCGGGCCGGTTGCGCCGGAGGGGCCGTAGTCCATCCGGTAGCGATCGCAGAGCAGGTTGATCCCGGCGCTCGCGCCGACATCGACGAGACAGAGTGGGCCGGGCCGTCGTCGCGCCGCCCAGGTGAGCGCGGGCCCGATGAGTGCGCTGCGCCCGCAGTCGTTGGTCTGCACCCGCCGCGTCTCCAACAGGGCGAGCAGCGGCCCGCGCTGCTGGCGGCAGAGGTCGATGAACAGCGGACCCGGGTCGGCGTCGGATCGGCCGTGGTAGACGTCGCCGAGCGGATGATCGAGACCGTCGAGCAGCAGATAACGAGCGGCCGCGAGGGGGGCCATCGGCAAGTGCGCTGCCGGCGGCGCGGCGCGGAGCAGTTCGAGCGTGTCCCGATCGTCGGCGACCGCGGCAGCAATGCGCTCGTAGATCGGTGAATAGTCGCGGAACTGCGTCTCTGCGAACCAACGCCAGAGTTCCGCGAGATCGTCCGTCGGGTCACCCATGCCGTCGACCCTCTGTCGTGGGCAACACGCGATGGCCAGTCCCGTCGGCCCCGTCGGTCGATGCCGGCGATGAGCGAACCGACCGAGGGGTGGTCCGTTCGCTCATCGCAACGTCCCGGGTCATCGCGTCGGCGACGGTCGCGCTCGCGCGTGCGGCCGCGTCGTGCTCGAGTCCGGCGACGACGCCGTCGTGGTCGGCGGCGGAGCGGTTCTGGCTCAGCTTCGCGGCGCCCTCGGCGTGCTCGACGTGCATCTCGATGCCGACGATCGCGTGCAGCTGGGCGGTGATGTGGTCGTCCGGCGCGTCGGTGACGTGCCAGGGTTCGGCCCGCTCGCGTTCGTGGCGCTCGGTCAGGTCGGTCACCAGGGCGCGCAACCATTCCGGGTCGCGATGGACGAACACCGTTCCGGTGAGATGCACGGCCAGGTAGTTCCAGGTCGGGACCACGCGGCCGTGTTCGGCCTTCGACGGATACCAGGACGGCGAGATGTACGCCTCGGGCCCCGTGACGATGACCAGCGCCGGCATGCCGTCGACGATCGAGCGCCAGTGCTCGTTGGCCTTGGCCATGTGGGCGACGAGCCGGTCACCGCGCCACAGCACCGGCATCAGCGTGGCCGCCGGCGGCCCGTCACCGGTGCCCGTGACGAGCCATCCACTGCCGGCTGCCGACACGATTGCCCGCGCCCGGTCGTCGTCGACCGCGGCGAATCGAGGGACGTACACGTCCCCGAGCCTACGGACCCGGCCGCATCTCAACCGGCCGCATCTCAACCGGGCGCGCGGCGGCTCACAGCTGCTGGCGGATCGTCTGCGCGGTGCGCAGTGCGAGGGCCGCCAGGGTGAGCGTCGGGTTCGCCGTTCCCTCGGTGGGAAACACGCTCGAGCCGGCGACGAACATGTTGGGGACGTCGTGGCACCGGCAGTCACTGTCGACCACCGAGTCGGTCGCGTCGTCGCCCATCTTCGTCGTCCCGATGATGTGGCCGGCACCGAACGGGAAGCCGACATGGTGGCGTTCGGTGGCGTGCAGTTCCTCGAAGAGGCGCTCGTGGAGAACCGCCGCCTCGGCCAGACCGTCACGCACGTACCGGCCGATCGTGAAGTTGATCCGGGGCCGGGGGATCCCGATGGCGTCCAACGAGTCGAAGGCCGGTGTGATCCGGTTCTCCGGGTTCGGCAACTGCTCCATCAGCGAGCCGAAACGGATCTCCTTGCTGATGTGATCACGCCAGCGATCAGCCAGCGCCTTGCCGCCCTCGCGGAGCTGCACGAACGTGCCGCCACCATCGGGTTGGCTGGTGAACTCGAACGTCGGGTCACCGATCGGGAACTTCCATCCGTCGTTGCCGATCTCCACCCGGAACGCCGAATGGTCGCCGCGGGTCCGCACCCGTCGGGTCGACTCGATCCCGGCCGTCGACAGCGGGCCGCGTTGCGGGTACACCGGCTCCCCGCTGAGTGCGTAGGAGAGCTGGATCGGATGATCCATGAGGTTGCGGCCGACCATGTCGGACGAGTTGCCCACGCCGGCACCGCCGTTGGCCATCAGCATGATCTTCGGTGTCTCGATGGCGTTGGCCGCCAGCACGACGATGCGCGCCAGCACGGTCTCGTCCGTGCCGTCAGGTCGACGGTAGACGACGCCCGCGGCGGAACCGTCGGGATTCAGCGGGATGTCGTGGACGACCGCGTTGGGGATCAGATGCGCCCCGTCCTCCACCGCGAGGTCGAGGTGGACCATGGCGTCGTACTTCGCCCCGATCGGGCAGATCGGGATGCAGTTGCTGTTCCCGACGCAGTGATGACGGTCGTTGAACGTCTCGGTGTTGCGGGCCTGTGGTGTCGCCTCGACTCGCAGACCGAGGCGATTGGCGGCCTTGTCGACGACCTTGTCGAGGTAGCTGATCGGCACTGCCGGCATCGGGAAACCCGCAGAGCGCGGTGAGCCCTGATCGGCTCGATCGTCACCGGCCACACCGAGGGCGTACTCCGCCTTCACGTACCACGGTTCCAATTCGGCATACGTGATCGGCCAGTCGACGGCCACGCCGAACGTGCTGAACATGAGCATGTCGGTGACCAGCAGGCGCGGGCACGACCCCAGCCAGTGCCACGTGGTCCCTCCGACGATGCGCTCGTAGGTGGAGCCGAACGCATCGGGACCTTCCTGGATGAAGTAGCCGGAGCCGGGAACGCCGATGTCCAAGACGGACGGGCGCGGTGCCCAGTCGGTGTTCGGGTACGGCGATTCCGGCACCTTCGCCGTCGCCGCTCGGAACACCTCCACCGCCGCATCGCGGTCGATCGGGGGCCCTGCCTCGAGAATGGTCACATCGGCTCCCGCCTTGGCGAGCTGCCATGCAACGAGCGCGCCGGCCACGCCGGAACCCACCACGACGACATCCGTGCGGATCATGGCCTGTCCTCCCACTTCGGGTACCCGTACGGTTCGCTGGACACCACGGCGAGGTGGTCGTCCACGAGCGACTCCCAGGCCAGCGCTTCGAGATAGTCGGCGGTGCGGTCGTTGACGAGCCCGCTGTACCAGTAGGTGAGGATCGATTGGGCCGTGAGGGCATTGCCGTCGTCCTTCAGGGCACCGGACCTCAAGATGTCGTTGAACGTCTTCTTGCCCTTGGTGGCGTTGACGAGTTTGCGCAAGGCGGCTGGATCGATCGCGGCCTGGTACTGCCTGCCGACCTCGTCTCGGAGGCTGAACTCGTTGTCGGTCAGCGCACGACTGAGATCCATGAATTCCGACAGCGTCGGTGGTCGCGTCGCGGCAAGGACGGCGGTCGGATCGAGTGCGACGAGCACCGCGCTCCCGGCGATGCCGATCAGGACCTGGCGCCGCGTCGGGCGCATCTGCGTGTCCATGGGTTTCCTCCCCCTCGCGCCGGGGTCTCCAGCGCGCCGGGGATCATCCTCGCGCACAATCGCACAAGGGTGGGAAAACTTCTGGTCGGACGGAAACGGTGCCGGGACGGCGGTGCGCGGCCCGGACGAACCGGTCAGCGGTCGGCTGGCTGGAAGAGTTCGACGACGTTGCCGGACGGGTCGACGAGCAGGATCTGCTTGCCGCCCGGTCCTTCGACGATGTCGTTGCGGAAGGTCGCGTCGGCGTCGCGGAGCCGTCCGACCTCGGCGTCGATGTCGTCGACGATCAGGTGGATCCGATTCCACCCGCCGGGTCCGGGCGTCGCACCGTCGGGCATCGGCCGGCCGGCGGAACTCTTCGGTCCGGAGAGCAGCAGGCGCAGGTTGCCGAGCTTCACGTCGGCGAAGGCCGGCGGGAAGCTCGTCACGACCTCGAACCCGAGCCGGCCCGTGTAGAACTCGACCGCCGCGGCGACGTCGTCGACCATGTATCGAACATTGACGGTTTCAGCGTTGGGCATGGGATGACCTCCGTGGGGTAGCCGTGTTCATGAACAGGGGGAGCTGGAAGCCGATGCGGGTCTCGAGTTCGACCGCGGTGCGTTCGAACGCCCGGGCGGTGGCGCGCGACGACGAGCGGGCGCTGGCACTGTCGAGCGCGGGGTCGACGACGCTCCAGTGGACGAGTTCGGGGCGGGAAGGGAACTCCGGACAGACCTCTTTGACCCGGTCGCACAGCGTGATGACCGTGTCGAAACGCTCGGCGCGGAATTCGTCGAAGTGCTTGGTGCGGTTCGAGCTGATGTCGATGCCGCGCTGGTTCATCACGCGGACCGCACCGGGATGCAGCGGCTTCGGATGACTGCCGGCGCTCAGCGCCTGGACGGCTCCGGCCGACATCCGTGTCAGCAGCGCCTCGGCGATCTGGGAGCGCGCGCTGTTGCCGGTGCACAAGAACAACACACGTGAGCCGCTCCGAGCGCTCGCCGGCGGTGGCCCTTGCTCCGTCGGGGCCACGAGTCGCAACGACGGATGGAGCGCTGCGCCCGCGCCCTGCAGAGCCTCGCGGCAGGCGACGAGGTCGACGGTGTAGTAGCTGTCGCGGCCGTCGGCGGAACTCCGGTGCGCCGTGACGAGCCCGCCTTCGCGGAGCAGACGCAAATGGTATGACACCAGGCTCTGCGGTTCGCCGACCAGCGCCATCAACTCCCGCACGGTCCGGTCGCTCTGCACGAGGCCCTGCAACAGAGACCACCGCAGTGGGTGCGAGGCGAGACGAAGGAACGCCGGCGGATCGTCAGCGGCCGGCCCGGCTGTCACGTGCGGCTTCACTCCGCCGAGCCTACCGCACGACTCGCTATCGAATCAAATGAATTTGATCGATCTGGACGTGCCAGCGTGATTCGCGGGACCTCGAGCCATCGACGTCAGAGCTTGTTGAACGGCCCGGTGATGGCCAAGCAGATCCCCTGATCCTGGATGTTGGCGAACAACACCTTGCCCTTGGGATCGAAGTTCACGCCGGTGAATTCCGACGAGCTGAGCTGGTTGCGGGCGAACGGTGCGACGTTGCCCTTCGGGTCGACGGCGAGCAGGTGCTGGACACCGACGCCGTCCTCGGCGAGGAAGAAGCCGCCGTACGGCGACACGCAGATGTTGTCGGGCCCGTCAGGGATGTCCGAAGCAGGGTCGGGGTTGACCGGCAGGTACAACTCGAGCGTCAACGTCTGGTCGTCGGGGTCGTAACCCCACACCTGGCCGTCGTGCTCCGCGAGGGAGCCGTCGCTGACCCGGGCGAACGAACACACGATGTGGGCTTTCTCCGCCTTGCGGTTGCCGCGCCCCTTCCCGGCGTCGGAACCGTTCCCCTTGTTGCTGGTGGCGTCGCCCCACCACGCTCCTTCGAACTTGCGGCTGCGCGTGACCAGCGTGTTCTCCAACTGTCTGCGGATCGAGACCGTCTCGCGCCTGCGGATCGGGCACGACCGTCCACTCGACACTGAGCGTGGTTCCCGGCGTCGAGAACACCGACAGGTCGGCAACGTGGGTGCCGCGCAGGCTGCAGCTCATCGCCGTGAGCGTGCCGCCGTTGCGCAGGGCACCGTAGGCGCGGCTCCGATCGGTCGGTGCGAAGCGGTAGACGAGGCCGTTCGGCCCGCTGGCGTCCTCGGTGAGGTACAGGTCTCCGCGCTCGGGGTCGATGCAGACCGCTTCGTGGGCGAACCGTCCGAGCGCCGTCAGCGGTGTCGGGCGTGACGTTGTTCGTCGGACTGTTCGGATCCACCTCGAAGACGAAGCCGTGGATCGCGGTCGGCGCCGGACTGGCCGGCCTTGGTCTCGGTCTCCTCGCACGTGAGCCACGTACCCCACGGGGTGAGTCCACCGGCACAGTTCGACCACGTTCCCGCGAGGCTGACGTACTCGTCGATCCGGTTCAGGTGGTTGTCGAGGGTCAAGGTGGTCGTGCCGCCCTTGGCCTTCGGATCGTACGTCAGCTCCGCCGGAGCCAGCGTCGGGTTCGGATCGCTGTTGCCGATCTCGTGGTTCTGGACGAGCCGGACGCCACCATGGGGGCCGTCGAATGCCGCCGTGCCGTCGTGGCGGCCCGGTGTGATGCCGCCCTCGGGCAGCGGGTCACCGGCACGCGACACGACCTGATACGAGAAGCCGGCCGGCAGGTCGAGTATCCCCGCCGGATCGAGCACCGGCTCGCCGATGCTCGGGGCGGCCGCGACGGCTGGGCTGGCCGCCAACAGACTTCCCATGTTGCCGAATGCCACCGCACCGGTACCTACGGCTGACCACGTCAGAACCTCTCGTCGGGACAAACCCATGGCAATCTCCTCTGCTGTCGTCGGAACGCCGCCGGTTCTAGTAGCCCGAAATTGCATCGGGATGAACTGCGAGCGAGCCCGCGGTGAACACTGCGCATCGCCGCTTCGGATGCCGCCGGATCGACGCACGCCGTGGTGCGGCGATCAGGCGAACGTCGGGCTTGACGGCTGATACGACCGCGCCTACGGTGCGCCGATGGCGCGACGGGTGGTGTGCATCGCACGACCGGTCGGCGCGGGCGGCGAAGTGGTCGGCCGCGCCGTCGCCGAGCGTCTGGGCTATCGGCTCGTCGACGAGGAGATCCTGCAGCAGGCCGCCGAGTCGAGCGGTGTGTCGGTCGAGGAACTCGCCGACGTCGAGCAGCGGACGAAGGTCATCGACGGGTTGATCCGGAATCTCACCCTCGCCGGAGGTGCGGCCGGGGCGATGTCGCTCGGGCCGGTCGCTCCCACCGACTTCGGCCTCGGAAGCGCGGATCCCAAGTCCCTGCGGGCGATGATCCAGAAGTCGATCCACGAAACGGCCGAGCGCGGGAACGTGGTGATCGTGTCGCACGGGGCCTCGCATGCGCTGGCCGACGATGTTGCCGTGCTCCGCGTCCTCGTGACCGCGTCGACCGAGACGCGCGCCGACCGGGTGGCGCAGGCGGCGTCCCTCGACGACAAGAAGGCTTCCCGCGCGGTCGCCGACAGTGACACGAAGCGAGCCGGGTACCTCAAGCGGTTCTACGGCGTCGGTGAGGAACGACCGACGCACTACGACCTCGTGCTGAACAGCGACTCGCTGTCCATCGAGGTGATGACCGACCTGGTCGTACTCGCCGCGACCGCCACCTGACGGCCGCCGACGCCGTTCGCTCAGCGTGCGGTGAGCGCCGCCACCGGTGCCAGCGGCACGATGTTCGCGGCCTTGGTTGCCAGCGCGGCGTCGATGGTGACGAGGGCGTCCGCCTGGAGGGTGGTGACGGCGAGGTACTCGGCATCGAAGGTCGTCGCCCAGCCGTGCTCGGTGGCGATCCGCCAGGCGGTGCGGCGCGACACCCGGTCCCCGAGCAGGCGCATCTTCAACGCGGTGCAACGCTCGTGGAGCTCGAGGGCGACCTGCTCGGTCAGGTCGCCCTGGCGCACGCTCTCGAACAGGAGCGCGAGCGCTTGTGAGCGGATGATGTTCGGCGCCACGAGCTGGTGCCCGGGATCGACTTCCACACCGTCGGCGACGAGATGCAGCATCGTCGGTGCATCGATCACGTAGCGGGTCATCGCCGGATCGTACGACCACCCGGCGCGGCCGTCCGGACGATCGCCTGTCCCTTCCACGTTCCCCGCGCCGTGCCGGCCTTCGAACTGGTGTGACACATGCCGGGAGGGGTGACGTCGTCGGAGTGAGGTGCCAACATATTTTCCTGACCACTCTTTCCTGACCACGCGGCGTCTCGGGGAGGCGCCGTTCGAGAGGAGCCCGTGATGGCGACATCGACCGCGCACGACAATGCCGCTGACCGGACCGGCGTTCCGCCGGTCGTCGACCAGCAGACCTGGGAGTCCGCCATGGCCGAACTGCGGGTGAGGGAGAAGGCGGCGACCCGCGAACTCGATGCGATCGCGGCAGCTCGCCGGCGGCTGCCGATGGTCGAGCTGCCCGACTACGTGCTCGAGGGTGCGGACGGGCCGATTCGCCTCGTCGACGTGTTCGGCGACCGGCAGCAACTGATCGTGTACCACCACATGTGGTTCGACGGCGAGGAGTGGCAGTGTCCTGGTTGCACCGGCTTCACGAGCCAGTTCACTCGCCTGGAGTTCCTCGACAACTACGACGCCCGCTTCGTCATCGTGACCCCGGGACCGATCGACGACGCGCTCGCGTACCGGGAGCGGGTGGGCAACAAGATGACGTGGTACTCGACCGCCAACAGCTCCTTCGGCGCCGACATGGGCGCGCCCCCCGGTGGTGGCTTCCAGGTGAACGTCTTCTTCCGGGTCGGCGACACGGTGTATCGCACCTACAACACCCAAGGCCGCGGCACCGAGCAGCTCAGCCACACGTTCCCGTTGATCGATCTCCTGCCCTACGGCCGCCAGGAGGAGTGGCAGGACTCGCCCGAGGGCTGGCCGCAGTCACCGACGTACACCCGTTGGGCCGGGGCGGAGGCGTTCGCCCAGTACGCGGAGCAGCACTGACGCGCCGGTCACCGGGCCCTCGGCCGCAGCGGTCAGTAGGGTCACTCGGATGACGAGCAAGAAACGTTGGGAAGACCTCAGCCGCCGCCAACGTGTCGCGGTCGTGCTCGCTTCGACCGTCGAGGTCGTGCTCACCACCGTGGCACTCGTCGACCTCGCCCGCCGACCCGCCCGTCAGGTGCGGGGAACCAAGCTGCGCTGGATGCTCACGTGCTTCGTGCAGCCGGTCGGGCCGATCGCCTACCTGGCGCTGGGCAGACGATCACCGCGGTAGCAGCGCGACGTCAGCTCCCACCGCGGCCGACGTTCCCGCAGAAGACACTTGACACCACCATATATCGGCGTCACATATATATGTCATGAGTATTGCGCTGAACTGGCACGGGCACGAGAAGACCGTCGACATCGACGACCTCGTGGCGAGGATCGACAGCCAGGTGGACGGCGATGCGGTCGCCGTCGCCCTCACCGACCTCGATCATTTCGGCGCGTTGAACGAGATGCACGGCCGCGCCGCTGGTGATCGGGTGCTCGAGGTGTGGATCGAAACGCTGACGCGGTCGCTGCCCGCCGACTCGATCATCGGACGACTCGGCGGCGACGAGTTCGGGATCGCCATACCGCAGGCATCAGCCGAGAACGCCCTCATCCTGCTCGAGGAGATCCGTGCGCACCTCTCGGAACATCCGGTCGACGGGTGGACGATCAATGCCACGTTCGGCGTCGCCTCCAGGCCACCCCATGCCACCGAGACGGCGGAACTCTTCCGCTGTGCGAACGTGGCGCTCGCCAGGGGCAAGCGCGAAGGCGGTGGACGGGTCGCCATCTACGTCGAGGAGAAGATGGTGCTCAAGAGCAACTACTACACACGGCCTTCTCTGGACCGGCTCTCGAAGCTCGCCGGCCGGCTCAACCGCACCGAAGCCTCATTGCTGCGCGAGGCCCTCGACGACCTGATCCAGAAGCTGCGCTGACCCCCTCCGTGCCGGCACCGTTCAGGTCGCGAGATGTCGGCCGAACCAGTCGAGCATCGCCGCGTAGGCCTCGGCCGCCGCTTGGGCGTCGTAGCGCGGCCCGGTGTCGTTGAAGAAGGCGTGATCGACACCGTCGAACACGCGCAGTTCGTGCGTGAGGCCCGCCTTCGTGAGCGCGGCTTCGGCATCGTCCATCGTGCTGGTGACGCGGTCATCGAGACCGGCATACACCCCGAGCACCGCGGCGTTCGGAGAGCCGGCGAGGCTGGCGCCGGAGGGGAACGGCCCGTAGAAGGGGACCGCCGCGGCGAGGCGCGGCTCGCCGGCCGCGAGCAGCTGCCACGTCATCCCACCGCCGAAGCAGAACCCGATCGTCGCCAGCTCCGCCCCCGGGGCGCGACGGCCGAGTTCGTCGAGACCGGCCCGCAGATCGGCGATCATCCGCTCGGCCGGGGCGTTGCCGAGGGCCGCGGTCGCATCGCCCTCCGACGGCAGGCTGGCCGTGCCGCCCTCCTCCGACAACAGGTCGATGGCGAGCGCCGTGTAGCCGTCGGCGGCGAGACGGGGCGGGATCGAGCGGATGTGGGGAGTGAGACCGCGGTTCTCGTGGATGACCAGCACGGCGCCGCTCGGTGCACTCGCCTCGGCGACGACGCCGATCAGTTCCCCGTTGGGACCCGGGAAACGAATCTCCTCGCCCGTCGGCGCAGCGGCAGGAGTTGGCACGTCACTGCTCACCGTTCCTGGGGAGCTCGATGCCGGCGCAGCCGTCGGCGCGGCCCCGTCGTCGCCGCACGCCGCGAGGAGGGCCATCGCCGCGGCACCGGTGACACCCATCAGTCCGAGACGACGCAACGCCTCGCGTCGCGAGAGCAGTCCCTCCTCGCAGTCGAGAGCAACCTCGTGAACGATGTAGTCCTTGAGCGCCATCGCCGAACGCTACGGCAGGCGCAGGATCAGGTGCCGGTCACCGCAGGTCCATCAGCGGAGGTTGAGTTGCCACGTCACGCCGTGCCGGTCGCCGACCCATCCGAAGCGGGTGCTGAATCCGTAGTCGTCGAGCGGCATGTACACGGTGCCGTCGTCGGACAGTCGATCGAACAGGCGCTGCAGTTCGTCCGGGCCGTCGCACTCGATCCACAGTGACACCGCGGGGGTGAATCCCCACGCGTGATCGATGGGGCTGTCCGCGCAGCTGAACTCGCTGTCGGCGAGCCGGAACCGCGCCACCTTGACGGTGCCCTCCGGTGCCCCTTCGCCCGGGCCGTACCGCTCGATGTCGAGCAGTTCGAAGTCGTCGAAGACGTCCCGGTAGTGATCGAGCGCCCCTGCGGCGGCGCCACCCTGGAACGTCAAGAAGGTGCGGAGTTCCTGCGTCATGACGAAACGCTAGTCCCGGCGTCCGCACGCGTGAAGTGCGAGCGCACACGCCGGAAATCGACCGCGTGGCTCACACTTCGCAGCGATCATGGGTCGACGGTGCCGATCCTGGCGCGGCCCTCGTCGATGCCGCCGAAGACCTGCAACGCCACCCCTTGCACGATGGCGTTGCCGAGCGCGGCGGCTTCCGCTGCCCCGACCCGCATCGGGCGCCCGGTGAGTTCGGTGAGCCGGCGGGTGAGCAGGGACATGCGCGCCGCCCCACCGATCAGGATCACGTCGCCGAACTCCTCGACCTCGGCGAGCTGCGCGGTCACCTCGGCGGTCCGGACGGCGATCGACTCGACGATGCTGCGCGTCACGAGCGCCGGCGCGGCATCGGCCCGCAGGCCGGCGAGGTCGGTGTAGGCCATGACCATGTCGTCGGGGGCGCGGAGGCGATCGTCGTCGACGTCGACGACAGGGATCTCGCCGTCGTGTCGCTCGGCGTCCTGCAGGAGCCGCTCGAGGGGCGGGTCGCCCCAACGCCGACGGCATTCCTCGAGCAGCCAGAAGCCGGTCACGTTGCGCAGGAAGCGCACGCCGTCGAGGGCACCGGCCTCGTTCGTGAAGTTGCGCACCCGCGCCCACTCGCTCGTGTCGGCCTCGGTGCGTTCGATCCCGGCGAGCATCCATGTCCCGGTGGCGACGAACGCCGATCCATGTCGTGACGTGGCGCCCATTCCGGCAACCGCCGAGGCCGTGTCGTGCCCGGCGACGAGTGCGACCGGTACCCCTCGCCACGCACCGACGAACCGCCCGGCGCGCTCGATGCCGGCGCCGAGCAGGGCGCGGTCGACGCCGGCGATGTCGAGCAGCGGCGCGGACCAGTCCTGGCGCCCGACGTCGAGCAACCCCGAACTGCCGGCACTCGTGCGCTCGGTCACGGCCACGCCGGTGAGCGAGTGCAGGAGGAGCTCGGGCAGCCACAACAGTCGGGACGCCCGCTCCAGTTCGTCACGGTCGTGGTTCGCCAGCTGGAAGATGGTGTTGAACGGCTGCAACTGCAGTCCGTTGATGGCGAACAGGTTGGACGAGCCGAAGCGGTCGACGATCGTGCGGTAGCCATCGGTGCGATGGTCGCGGTAGGAGTAGGGCGCGCTCAGCAGGTGTCCGTCTTCATCGAGCAGGCCGTAGTCGACGGCCCAGGTGTCGATGCCGATCGAGGCCAGCGGACCATGCTCCAGACACCGCTCGAGTCCGTCGGTGACGGCACCGACGATCAACTCCCAGTCCCAGCGGAGGTGTCCCGATCCGTCGCGCACCGGCGCATGGCCGACGCGATGGACGACCGTCGCGTCGAGTTGCGGGGCATCGAGATCGACCCGGCAGACCCGGATCGAGGTGGCACCGCAGTCGACCGCGGCGACGACGTTCATCTTCGCTCAGCGGGAGAATGCGGCGGCGACACCGGGACCGCCGGTGGCGGGGGCGTTCGCCACCATCGCGTCAGGCACCCCAGCCGGCCTGCGTGCCGCCGACGCGTGTCGATTCGATCTCGGCCTGGTACCCGGATGCGGCGTAGGCGTCGATCGGGTCGCGCGGCAGGCCGCGCTGCTCGCGCCAGTCGGCGAGTGCCGGCCGCACGTCGGTGTAGAAGGCGTCCATCAGCACGGCGTTCGCTCCGAGGACGTCACCGTCGCGTTGCGCCGCGGCGAGCGCGGCACCGTCGACCGACAGGGCGCGGGCGGTCATCTCCTGCACGTTGAGCACACTGCGGATCTGACCGGGGATCTTCGCTTCCACGTTGTGGCACTGGTCGAGCATGAACACGACCCCCGACGCGGCGTCGAACCCGCCGCCGCGATTCACCTCGTGCAGGATGCGGAACAGCTGGAAGGGGTCGGCGGCGCCGACGATGAGGTCGTCGTCGGCGTAGAACCGGGAGTTGAAGTCGAACGACCCGAGCCGGCCGAGCCGCAGCAGCTGCGCAACGATGAACTCGATGTTGGTGCCCGGTGCATGGTGACCGGTGTCGAGGCAGACGACGGCGCGTTCGCCGAGCGCGGTGCAGTGGACGAACGACGTGCCCCAGTCGGGGACGTCGGTGTGGTAGAACGCGGGCTCGAAGAACTTGTACTCGAGCACCAGGCGCTGGTCGTCACTCAACCGTGCGTAGATGGTGGCCAGTGCTTCGGTCAGCCGCTCCTGTCGAGCACGGATGTCGTCCTGACCCGGATAGTTGGTTCCGTCCGCCAGCCAGATCTTGAGATCGGCCGATCCGGTCTCGTGCATGATCTCGATGCATCGGAAGTGATGGTCGATCGCCGCCTGCCGCACCGCACGGTCGGGGTGGGCCAGGCTGCCGAGCTTGAAGATGTCGGCCTGGAACGTGTTGGAGTTGATCGTCCCGAGGCGAACACCCAATGACTCGGCGTGCTCGCGCAGCTTGGCGAAGTCATCGACTTCGTCCCAGGGGATGTGGAGCGCCACGCTCGGCGCCAACCCGGTGAACGCATGGACCTGAGCGGCATCGCTCAGCTTCTCGAACGGATCGCGGGGGACGCCCGCCTGGGCGAACACCTTGAACCGGGTGCCCGAGTTGCCGTACGCCCACGACGGCACCTCGATCGCTTGCGCATCGAGCAGCTCCAGCACCTGCGTGCTCAGTTCCATCCAGCACCCCTTCCGCATCCTCCGTGCGCGGCCCGCAGAGAGGTGGTCGTCCTATTCTGAAGCACGCTCTCGCGGTCGAGGCGATCACGCGGCACGGGGCCGGCCGCGCTTCGAACCACGCATCTTGACACGGCGCGTGGCCTTCCTTAGTCTGACCTGAAGCGTTTCAAAATGACGGAGCATTCGAGGGGAGGATCGCTTGTCGGAGATCGCCGGAGTCGCGTCGGCGCCCCCAGTGCTCGTCGCCCGGGATGTGACGAAGAGCTTCGGCGGCACGCTGGCGCTCAACGGTGCGCAGATCGAGCTGCACGCGGGCGAGGTCCAAGCGCTGCTCGGTGAGAACGGGGCGGGAAAGTCCACGCTGATCAAGATCATCACCGGGCTCCACCATCCCGACCACGGCGAGATCCTCATCGATGGCGAACGCGTCGTCATGTCCTCTCCGGCCGAGGCCCAACGGCAGGGAATCGTCGCCATCTACCAGGAGCCCCTGATCTTCCCCGACCTCTCCGTGGCCGAGAACATCTTCATCGGTCATCGCGATCGTGGTCGTGTCGTCAGTTGGCGGCGCATGCAGCGCGATGCCGCCGAAATCCTCGCTCGGCTCGACGTGCCCATCGATCCCACGGCACCGGCGAGCGCGTTGACGGTCGGTGAGCAGCAGGCCATCGAGATCGCCAAGGCGATGTCGCAGGACGTGCGGGTGCTGATCATGGACGAGCCGACCGCAGCGCTGTCGGCACACGAGGTCCAGCGGCTCTTCCGTCAGGTCGATCGGCTCAAAGGGTCGGGTGTGGCGGTGCTGTTCATCAGCCACCGCCTCGATGAGGTGTTCTCGGTCGCCGACCGGATCACCGTGTACCGCGACGGTCGCCACATCTCGACGCGCCCGACCGCCGAGACGAACGAGGCACTGGTCGTCCGTGAGATGGTCGGGCGCGAGCTCGGCGACTTCTTCGCCCGCACGCACACCAAGGGCGGCGAGGTCGCGCTGCGCGTCGACGGCCTGGGGCGGACCGGCGTCTTCTCCGGCGTGTCGTTCGAAGTGCGTCACGGGGAGGTCCTCGGGTTCGCGGGGCTGGTGGGCTCCGGACGAACGGATGTGGCGCTCGCCTTGTTCGGCATCGCGCCCGCCGACGCGGGCGAGATCCGTGTTGCCGACCAGAAGGTGACGATTCGCTCGCCCCAGGACGCCCTCGACCATGGCATCGCCTACCTCTCCGAGGATCGACGCAAGCTCGGGCTGAGCATGCCGCAGTCGGTGGCCGCCAACATCACCCTGCCCGTGATGAGTCGCTACACCGGCCCGGGCCCGCTCGTCGATCGGTCGGCCGAGTCGCGCACGGCCGAACGGTTCCGAGCGGCCCTCTCGATCCGCACGCCGTCGCTCGACACGCCGGTCGACAACCTGTCGGGCGGCAACCAGCAGAAGGTGATGATCGCCAAGTGGCTGAACACCGAGCCGCGCATCATGATCCTCGACGAGCCGACCCGGGGCATCGACGTCGGTGCCAAGGCGGACGTCCATCGGTTGATCGACGACCTGGCCTCGCAGGGGATGGCCGTGATCATGATCTCGTCCGACCTGCCCGAGGTGCTGGCGATGAGCGACCGGATCCTGGTGATGCGCGAGGGCCGCCCGATGGCGCTGATCGAACGCGAACAGTTCGACCAGGAGCGTGTGATGGCTGCCGCGGTCGGTGGCCCATGACCGCGACCACGACCGAGGGAGTCGTGCCGGCGACGGCGGTCCCGGTCGTCCGCCGTCGACGGGGTCTGAGCCCCGAACGCGTGAAGGAGTTCACGCTCCTCGGGTTGATCGTCGTGGCGCTCGTGCTCTTCAACCTCGTGATCGAGAACTACCTGGAGGGCCGGCTCTTCAACCGGATCCAGATCAGCGTCGCGATCACGGCACTGCTCGCGGCAGGTGAAGCGGTCGTCATCATCGCCCGTCAGATCGACCTGTCGGTCGGATCGATCCTGGGCGTCTCCGCATTCGTGACGGGCGACGTGCTGTCATCGCATCAGGACCTCTCCCCGGTCCTGGCGATCCTGCTGGCGGTCATGATCGGGGCGGGACTCGGGTTGATCAACGGTCTGCTGGTCGCCTACGCCAAGGTGCCCTCGATCATCGTCACCCTCGGCACGCTCGCGATCTACCGGGCCGTGCTCACCGAGATCGCCGGCGGCTCGACGATCGTCACCAACGACCTTCCCGACTGGCTCGTCGATCTGCCCCGCTCGTCGGTCCTCAGTTGGGGTGGCCTCGACCTGCGCACGATGTTCGTCGTCGCCCTCGCCGTCGCGCTCCTGCTGCAGCTCGTCCTCGCCCGCCTGCGGGGAGGGCGGATCCTGTACGCCGTCGGCTCCAATCCGGATGCCGCCCGCCAGGCCGGGCTGCCCCAGGCGCTCACCATCCTCGTCGCGTTCACGGTGTGCGGTTCGCTGGCCGGGCTGGCCGGGTTCATGTTCCTCGGCCAGTTCGGCACGGTGAACGTCACCGCCGGGTCCGGCTTCGAACTCGCCGCGGTGGCGGCCGCCGTCGTCGGTGGCGTCAGCATCCAGGGCGGATCGGGCACGGTGATCGGAGCGCTGCTGGGGGCGATCCTGATCGAGATCCTCGACCTCAGCCTCGTCCGGGTGCCCCAGGTCAGCGAGTTCTGGCGTGACGCGATCCTCGGCGTCCTGATCATCGGTGCGGTGATCCTCGACGTCGTCGTCAACAAGCGGTACCGCCGGCGGGTCGCGGCGCAGACCGCAGCGCTCAGGTCGGGAGCCGCCCATGCGTGACTGGCTGTTGCAACGGTCCTGGAACGTGCTGCTCGGTGCGGTGCTGCTGGCGTCGGTCGTGTTCAACATCGCCCAGTCGGACGGGTACCTGAGCGTCAACAACTTCGTCAACCTGTTCGAGCTCTCGATCGAGAAGATCATCGTCGTCGTCGCCATGACGTTCGTGATCGTGGCCGGCGAGATCGACCTGTCCGTGGCGTCGGTGATGGGCTTCGCGGCGTGTGTGATGGCGTCTCTCCACGAACGCAGTGGGCTGCCGTTCTGGATGATCCTGCTCATCACGCTCGTCGTGTCGGCGCTGATCGGCCTCGTGCAAGGGCTGATCATCACGATGCTCGAGCTGCCGTCGCTCGTCGTCACGCTGGCGGGACTGATCGCCTGGCGGGGAGCGGCCCGCATCCTCGTCGAGGACCGATCCGTCGGGCAGTACCCAGCGTGGTTCAACTCGCTCGGGCAGGACGACCTGGTCGGCCCCCTGCCGTTCGCCATCCTGTTGTTCGCCGGCATCATCGCGATCGGTGCGGTCGTGCTGCATCGCACGATCGTCGGCCGGTACCTCTACGTGATCGGCGACAAGCCCGAGGTGGCGCGGTACTCGGGCGTGCGAGTGGATCGCGTCCGCACGTTGCTCTTCGTCGCCTCGTCGACGGTCGCCGGGCTCGCCGGCGTCCTGTTCGCGGCACGCCTCGGCACGGCTCGCGCCGATCTCGCGTACGGCTTCGAGTTGGAGATCATCACCATCGTGCTGCTCGGTGGCGTCTCGATCTTCGGGGGATCCGGCCGGATGTCGGGTGTGGCGCTGGCGATCCTGATCGTGCTCAACATCCGCAACGGCCTCGGACTGGCCGGCGTGGACGGCACGACGCAGGTCGGCGTGATCGGCGTGATCCTGATCGCTTCCGTCCTCGTCCAGAACGCACTCGGGCGGATCACCGCCCGTCGACACCGACAACAGGCGACCGCCGACATCGCAACCGTCGCGCCCGCCGTCTGACACCAGAGCTCAGCAACACCAACCAACCACTTGTACAAGGGGGAACCGAGCCATGAAGTCACGAACGATCAGAATTGCGACGCTCGTCGCCGCAGGGTCGCTGCTCATCGCGGCCTGCGGCAGCGACGACAACGCCGAACCAGCAGCCACGGAAGCGGCCGGCAGCGCACCGGCCGCGTCCGAACCGGCGGCGACCGAACCAGCCGCCACCGAACCGGCCGTCACCGGTGATTCGACCGCCACGACCGATGCGCCGAGCGACTCGACCGCCGGCACCGGCGCCGCAGCGTCGGGCGACGCGGTGACGATCGAGGCCGCCGGCGACTTCAACGCGCTGTTGCTGCCCAAGTGCACCGGCAACGCGGTGTTCGACCAGGCCAACGACGGCGCCATCGAGGCGGCGGGGGAGTTGGGAGCTGCCGAACCGCAGTTCTCGGCCCCCGCGTCGTGTGCCGACACGACGGGCCAGATCGAGTTCGTGACGAACGCGGTCACCCAGGGTGTCGACGCCATCATGATCTCGAACAACGCCGGTGATCAGGTCCAGACGGCCGTCGACGATGCTGCCGCCGCCGGGATCCCGGTCGTGGCGTGGGACTCTCCGATTCCCTCCGGCGAGGGTGAGAGCCTGTTCGTGGCCCAGGTCGACTTCGACGAGACGGGCGTGGTGATGGCCGACATGGCCCTCGACATCCTCGGCGACGAGGGCGGTCAGTTCGCCATCCTGTCGGCGACGCCCGACGCCGCGAACCAGAACGCCTGGATCGCCGCGTTGAACGACGCGCTCGCCGCCGACGACAAGTACGCCAACCTCGAACTCGTCGACACCGTCTACGGCAACGACGACGCCGACGAGTCGTACAACCAGGCGTTGGGCCTGATCGACTCGAACCCGGATCTGAAGTTGATCATGGCGCCGACCACCGTGGGGATCGCCGCGGCGGCCAAGGCGATGCAGGACGAGGGCCTGTGCGACACGGTCAAGGTGTCGGGTCTGGGCCTGCCGGACGAGATGCGTGACTTCACCACCGCCGGTTGCGCGCCCGAGTTCGCCTTGTGGTCCTTCGTCGACCTCGGCTATCTCACCTACTACGCGGCCTACGGGATCGCCACGGGTCAGATCGAGCCGGCCGAGGGCACGACCTTCACGGCCGGTCGCATGGGGGAGTACACGATCGAGAAGGACCCGACCCGCGACAACGGGCTGCGGATCGTGATGGGACCGTTCAGCGTCTACGACGAGAACAACCTCTGACGCCCCGGGCACCAGGCTGACATCCGTCGGCGGGATCGGGCCAACCCGATCCCGCCGACGGGCACCGAAACGACGTTCGAGGAGATCGAGCATGAACCGAGTGTGTTTCACCCTGCGCGTCAAGCCGTCGATGCTGGAGGAGTACCGGCAGCAGCATCAGCGGGTCTGGCCGGAGATGCTCGAGGCACTGTCGCGGACCGGATGGCACAACTACTCGCTGTTCCTCGAGGCCGACGGGATGCTCGTGGGCTACTTCGAGACGCCCGGCTCCTTCGAGGAGGCGGTCGAAGCAATGTCGACCGAACCGATCAACGCCAGATGGCAGGATCTCATGGCGCCGTACTTCGAGGGCAGCGGCGACCACGCCGACCAGATGATGCGCCGGCTCGACGAGGTCTTCCACCTGCCGTGACACGCGGGGCCGAGCGGCGTCAGCCGGAGAACCCTCACGCGGTCGCGGTCGTCGCCGGGCCCAGACCCTGGGCGTCGGCCAGCGCCGCACGACGGAGATCGCGCCCGTCACGCGAGAGCTTGCAGATCGCCTCCTGGAGAAGCTCGCGCTGCTCCACGAGCACGGGGCGGCGCTCCGCCGGTGCGTGATCGATCAGGTCGGTCAGTGCGGCGAGCAGGCGACGGGTGACCTGCGGTGAGCCGACACCGACGAGGCGGATCTCGTCGAACGCGAGGTGGACATAGCCGTCCCAATCCATGCTGGGGACCGTCACGCGCAGTGCGCCGTCGTCGTCATGCCACTGGCCGTCCGGGATGACGCGGACGGCCAGCTGACGGAGGGCATCGTGCAGGCGGTCGATCGATTGGACGGCCGTCGTCGGGTCGAGGAACGGCGACTCCGACAGCGATCGCTCCGCCACGTCGACGAGCATCCGGAAGCCGTAGGCGACGTCCTCGTCGAGTGTGCGCTCGAGGCCCAGTTCGACGCAGTCCGCGACGGCCTGCCGATCCAGGCCGTCGGGGTGCCCTTCGATGCGCATCAGCGCGGCTCCCGCAGGCACGAACGTGCCCACAGCCGGCACGACGTGCAGGACGCAGTCGGCCGTCGCCGCCTGCTCGACGAGGGCACGGCGGTCGATCGACGTGACCACACCGGACGTGGAGGCCACGAGGACCGACGGGGGAGACGGATCGGCGGGCAGTGTGTCGGGGTACTGCGCGTCGAGCAGACGTCGGGTGTCGTCGCCGACGAGCTCGATGAGCGACGACACGCGCAGCGACCGGCCGATGTGATCGACGTACAGCACGAGCATGGCGATGCTCACCAGCACGAGCACGTAGGCGACGCCGACGGCGATGCCGGGGACCTGGCCTTCGCCGTCGAACTGCACCTCGCGCATCGACAACATGGCGTGGGTGAACGTGGCGACGAACAAGCCGATCGCCAGCTGACTCGGCCGGTCACGGAGGAATGTCTGGACGATGCGCGGCGAGAACTGGCCCATGGCGAGTTGGACGACGACCATCGTGATCGTCAGCACCAGCGTCGCCAACGACACCATCGCCAACGCGATCGTCGTGAAGATGCCGAGCGCGGCGTTGGGTCCGCCGGTCATCCAGCGCGGGATCAGGTCGAAACCCGTCACCCGGTCGATCGTCAGCGTTCCCAGGGAGAGGACGACCCCGGCGAGCACGCACATCACCGGGATGAACCACAGGTTCGATCTGACGCCCGACACACTCGGTCGTTTCGCCATGGCCCAGCGACTACCCACTGGTCGCGCGGGTCAAGCATCGCCCCATCCCTGGTCGACGCCGCCCCGATGTTTGACGGCAACCGATTGCGGAAAACAAGGGCCCGACAATCAACCCCCAGAGAAAGAGGTAGTCGTGATCGGATTCTTGTTGTTCCTGCTCGTGATCGGTGTCGTCGCGGGATTCCTCGCACGACTGCTCGTACCGGGTCGCGATCCCATGACCGTCTGGCAGACCATCCTGCTCGGCATCGTCGGTTCGTTCATCGGCGGGTTCATCGGTTACCTGCTGTTCCACAAGGACAGCCAGGACGGTGCACTGCAAGCTTCCGGCTTGATCGGATCGGTGATCGGAGCGGTGATCGCTCTGCTGATCTGGCGGGCCATCCAGCGTCGAGGGGCACACCACACGCTCAGCCGCTGAGGTGAAGGGCCGGTGAGGTGAAGGGCCGGCGAGGAGTCGCTCCCTGGATCGATGAGCGAACGGACCGAGGGGTGGTCCGTTCGCTCATCGCATCGTTGGTGTCGCCGGGCTAGATGATGTTGTTGATGACGACGGCGATCAGCACTGCGGCGAGCAGTGCGATGGCCAGCGCGGCCAGGCCGTCGCGGCCGGCGCCGCGGCGGGCAGCAGGTTCAGGCTCTTGGTTCATCGGGGGCTTCCTTCCTGGGTTCGACAGACATCAATGTTCGACGAGGCGCTGACCCGGTTCAAGCATCGATTCGGTGCTCGAGCCGGGTCAGTGCGCGCGCGGCGGCATTGGCCCCGCACATGCCGTGCGCACCGGCGCCCGGCGGTGTGGAGGCGGAGCACAGATACGTGCCGGGGACGCCCGTGAAGTACGGATCGACGGCGAACCGCGGCCGGAACAGCAGTTGCGTCAGCGACGACGCACCACCGATGATGTCGCCGCCGACGTAGTTCGGATTGTGGACCGCCATCTCGGTGGTGGAACGCACCGCCGTGCCGATGATCTGCTCGCGGAAACCGGGTGCGAATCGTTCGATCTGGGCGATCATCGCCTCCGTGGCGTCGCCGGTGTAGCCGTGGGGGACGTGGGCGTAGGTCCACAACGGGTTGATGCTGCCGACCGACCGCGTCGGGTCGGCGAGATACTGCTGCCCCACGAGCATGAACGGCCGCTCGGGCATCGTGCCCCCGTGTACCGCGCGCTCGTTGGCCACGATCTCCGCGGCGCCGCCGCCGAGGTGGACCGTGCCCGCCTGACGTGCCGACGATGCGGTCCAGGGGACGTGCCCCTCGATGGCGAAGTCGACCTTGAACGCGGCCGGTCCGTGGCGGAACCGCCGGTAGGAGCGAGCGACCCGGCGCGGGAGACGATCGCCGAGGATGTCGGCGGCGATCGACGGTGACACGTCGAGCATCACCACATCGCTGGCCGGGAGCTGGTCGGCGGACTGCACGCGCACGCCGGTCTCGATCGTGCCACCGTGGCGTTCGATGTCGGCCACCAGCGCGTCGGCGATCGCCTGCGAGCCACCCTGCGCCACCACCCATCCCTCGGCGTGACACGCCGCGATCAGCATCAGCCCGACGGCGCTCGTCATCGGGCGGTCGAGGCGGGAGAAGACGTGCGCGGCGATGCCCGCCCAGAGCGCCTGCGCCTCGTCCGTCCGCCACGTCCTTGCCAACGTCGTCGCCGGCAGCATCGCCCCGGCGCCGAAACGCGCCAGCGTCAACGGATGCCGCGGCAGCCGCAGGACCGGCTGCGACGCGTCGGCGAACAGGTCGTCGAAATGCGTCGTCGGATGGCCGAAGACGCGTCGCCATCGCTGACCGTCGGCACCGAGCCCGTCGACCGTCCGGTCGATCGATCGGTACAGCTCGCCGGCCGAGCCGTCGTCGAGCGGATGGACGCAGTCGATCTCCGGTTGCAACCAGGTGAGCCCGTCCGCGGCGAGATCCAGTGCGCCGAGGAACGGTGATCCCGCGGCGATCGGGTGGACGGCGGAACAGTGGTCGTGCAACAGGCCGGGCACGATCATCTCGGAGCTGCGGGTTCCACCACCGATGGAATCGCTCGCCTCGAGCACCGTCACCTCCAGCCCGGCGCGGGCGAGACGCGCCGCCGCGGCGAGCCCGTTGGGCCCGCTGCCGACGACGACCGCCGACGTCAACCGTCCACCGTCAGCCGCGCCATCGGCACCCACCGCTGAAGGCGTGAACAACATGCGCCCATCCGGCGCACATTGTTCACGCGTTCGCCGGGTGTCACACGCGGCCGCCGGTGCCGGGGTGCGGAACACCGGGGGCCACGTACCCGGGACGGGTCCACGTGATGGTGTGCGGGATCGGGCCGTTCGGCAGCCACGGTTGCTCGTTGTAGGCGTCGTCGTTGTGGTACCAGCCCTTCTCGACGGTGCCGAGCGCGGCGTCGATCACCCGGTACTGCACCTTCTTGCTGAAGGCCGGCTGCGACTCGGTCCAGGCGACGACGACGTCGCCCGGTTCGTACTGGCAGCGCTCCTGCAACGCCTCGATCAGCCGCTCGTCCAGGCAGTGGCCGTCGCCGAAGTTCCAGCCCGTGAGGACGTTGCTCACGAACTCGCCCTCGCGCTGGATCCGGTCGTCGAGTCCCGGCGTGTGGCGCATCAGGGCCGACATGTGCATGCGCCCCATCGGGTGCATCATGCGGAACGCGACCGCCTTCTGCACGAAGATCTCGGAGATCTCGTTGCCGAACAACGGGTCGAGCTGGTCGATCTGGTTGTCGGCGGCCTTGACGATGCGCTCGTTGATGCGGTCCTCCATCTCCTTGTTGCGGAACGAGAACGAGCCCGACGCCCAGTTGCCGGCGTACTGCTTCATGCCCACGAGGAACGACACGTACTGCGGTCTCAGCGCCCCCAAGACGATCGGGAAGAGCGCGACGACCACGACGATCGCCAGCAGCGCCGGGTTCATGTCGCTCACCGCGTAGCCGCCGCTCGCCGGGAAGTTGAGGAACAGGAACGCGACGACGAACATGAAGAACACGTTCCACTCCAGCGGCACGGCGATCGGAATGGTCGAGAGGATGAACGAGTGGAGCATCCAGATCGAGATGACCGCGATCCACGTCAGCCATGCCCACGGCGAGAACAGCAGCACCAGCGGCATCACCAGTTCGCACGTCGTGCCGCCGATGTGTGCCAAGAGGTGCGTGACCTTCGACGGCCTGATGTCGTTCGGGTAGTCCTTGACCGTCGCCCGACGGAACTTCTGCGACACCATCCACGGCGTGTTCTGGACCATGATCGCCACCGTCGACGAGAACCCGTGCTGCAACTTCGAGAAGCCGGCGCCCATCCAGATCACGACGATGCAGATCTTGGCGGCGACGACCATGTCGACGAAATTGGTGAACAGTCCGAAGTACAGCATCGTCGGCACGTACTGCTCCGAGCGCGCCGACAGGAACACGATCTTGTCCCGGAACCCCATCAGGATGATGAGGCAGCAGTAGGTGACGAGCGCCCACTGCGGCATCACGCCGGCCGAGCCGGTCGGCAGGCCGTCGACCTGTTCGCCCGACAGGAACAGCATCATCACGAGCCAGAACACGATGAGCTTGTACAGCCCGGTGTCCCACGGCGTCCGCCGGTTGCCCTTCGTGAACGGCACGGTGTTCGGATACGGGGGGACGCGGATCGTGTCGTTCTGCCACCAGTAGAGGACGCCGCCGATCGGCGGATCGAAGTGGAACGCCAAGGGACCGCACGTCGCGGCGAGCCCGAGGATCTCCAGCAGGATCGTCCACACCATCAGCTTCTGGTAGAGGATCGGTTCGTCCCACCAGCCGGCGATGTTGTCGAACTCGAGCCCCTTGGTGAACGCACCGCAGATGATCAGACCCGAACAGCGCGTAGAAGAAGATCTTCCACACGTAGAAGTTGATCGTCTGCTTGGGCGTGCCGAAGCCGTACTGCACCCAGTGGAGCTGCAGCATCTTCATCCGTTCGAAGAACGGCATCTTGGCGAACTCGTCGAGTTCGACCGGTGGGAGTTCCGCGGTTCTGTAACCCATGATCTGCTACCGCCTCACTCGCTTGGCAAAGGAACGCAACCGGCGTTCCTTCTCGAAGTACAGGTCATCGTCTTCTGCCCTCCTGGTGGATGCGATCTTTCCGGTCAGCCGCTGCAGCTCGCGCTCACGAACCCGCTGGCGCTTCCACTGCTTGCGCTTGTTCTTCTGGCGCAGCCGTTCGATGTGGTCTTCCTCGGTCTCCGACGTGCCCCGGAGATAGGCGTCCTCGATCTCGCCCATCCGTTGCAGCGCCTCGGCGGCGGTGAGCTCGAGCAGGATCTGGCCCCGGGCCATCAGGTACATCCGGTCGGCGTACTTGAGCGCCTTGTGGGCGTGCTGCTCGACGATCAACGCGCCGGTGCCGCGTTCGTCGGCCGCCGAGCGGACCGCGCCCAGGAGCCGATCGACGATCTTCGGCGCGAGCCCGAGCGACAGTTCGTCGGCGAGCAGGATCGACGGGTTGCGGCTCAGGGCGCGGGCCAGGGCCAACATCTGCTGCTCGCCGCCCGACAGCATCCCGCCCCGCACCGACAGCCGCGGCTCGAGCTCGGGGAACAGCGCCAGCGCCCCTTCGACCGAACCACCGCCGAGGCGCAGGTTGTCGCGCGCCGACATCTTGGTGAACACCAACCGATCCTCGGTGATCAGGCCGATGCCGCCATCGCGCACCCGCCGGTCCATCGCCGTGAACGTCGGGACGTTGCGGAACAGCACGATGCCGTCGACGGGTGCCAGCTCGCCGGCGATCGTCAGCAGCGTCGTCGACTTGCCCGCACCGTTCGGTCCGAGCAGGCACACGACCTCGCCGGCGTTGACCTTGAGGTTGACCGCCCGCACCACCTCGCGTCCGAGATACCCGGCCTTGAGGTTGCGGGTCTCGAGCAGCGGCGACTTCATGACGCACCTCCCACGCCCGGTACAGAGGCACCGACCGATGCCGGCGACGACTGCGTCGGGTCGAGGCTCTCGGCTTCGAGCTGCTCGTCGGTCTCGGTACCGAGGTACGCGGCGATCACCGCCGGATCGGTGCGCACGTCCTCCGGGGATCCCGCCGAGATGAGCTTGCCGAAGTCGAGGACGATCACCTGGTCGCAGACGCCCATCACGAAGTTCATGTCGTGCTCGACCACGAGGATCGCCATGCCCCAGTCGTCGGCCAGGCGGCGCACCACGCGCGCCAGTTCGACGCTCTCGGACGAACTCAGGCCGGCGGCGGGCTCGTCGAGGAGCAGCACGCTGGGGTGCATCGCCACCGCGCGGGCGATGGCGAGGAGTCGCCGTTTGCCGTAGGACAGGTCGTGCACGTCGCGGTGGAGGTCCTGGTCGAGGTCGAACTCGGTGATCGCCCGCACGACCTCCGGTCGGAGCTTCGGGTTGACCGGCCAGATCAGATCGAGGAAGTACGAGCGCAGGTCCTGGGGATCGGCGGCGACGCTGAGGTTCTCGAACACCGTCGAGTCCTCGAACAGCTCGAGCGACTGGAAGGACCGGGCGACGCCGGCACGGGCCCGGCGCATCGCCGAGCGCTTCGAGAGGTCGACGTCGTCGAGGAGCACCTTGCCCTGCGACGAGGCGAACCCGCTGACGGCATCGATCAGCGAGGTCTTGCCGGCGCCGTTCGGTCCGATCAGGCCGGTGACCCTGCCGGGCTCGAGCCGGAAGCTGACGTCGTTGACGGCGACCACGGTCCCGTAGCGCACGCTCAGCGAGTCGACCGTCAGCGTGTGCGCCGGCACCCGCTCCTTGTGATCGCGTTCGGACGTCGTGTCGGCGACGTCGGCGAGTTCGATCGTGTAGGGCTGGCTCCACTTCCGCGTCTTCTTGATCTCCCGCGACATCCGCAGCCACACCGCGGCGATGCCGTCCTTGTAGATGACGAGCGTCAGCAGGATCCCGACGCCGCTGATCAGCTGGATCCACTTGCCGACGCCTTCCCACGTCGTCTCGAGGATCTCCTGGGTGATGCCGGCGGTGGCGAGCGTCGAGCCGACGACCGCGCCGAGCAGCTGGCCGACGCCGCCGAGCAGCGCCAGCCCGACGTAGGTGATCGACGTGAAGTTGCTGAACGAGCCGTAGCTGATCGAGCTGAGCCGGAACGCCAGCACGATGCCGCCGAGGGCGGCGATCGCCGAGGCGAACGAGAACGCGAACAGCTTGGCGACCATCACGTTGATGCCGAGCGCGGCCGCGGCGCGTTCGTTGGTCCGCACGGCGATGAGGCGGCGACCGCTGCGCCCGCGACGGACGTTGGCGACGACCACCATGGCCAGCATCAGCATCGCCAGGGTGAAGATGCCGTAGCGCTCGGGGAACGTGATCGACCCGATGTCGTAGCCGAACAGGTCGGGGTTGCCGACCTGGGTGCCCTGCACGCCGCCCGTGTAGTTGCGGTTCTTGAGCAGCATCAGCTCGATCGTGCTGCCGAGGCCGAGGGTGACGATGGCCAGGTTGATGCCGCGCGTCCGCACGGCAGGGAGCCCGAAGATCAGCCCGAGCGGGACCGCGGCGGCGACGCCGGCCAGGAGCCCGAGCAGGAACGGGATGTCGAAGACCGCGACGAGACGACCGGCGACGAACGCGCCGAAGCCGGCGATCGAGTACTGCGCGAGCGACAGCTGACCGGCGTACCCGGTGAGCACCACGATCGACAACAGGACGATGGCGACGCCGAGCGAGACGGTGATCGCATCGATCCACTTCGTGTCCTTGGTGACCATGATGAACACGACCGCGCCGCAGGCGAACAGCGCCCACGACCACCTGATCCGACCGTTGCCGACCATCGGCAGCTGCTGGAGGAAGTGGTCGCGGAGCGGCAGCGAGCGGCCGCGGAACACGAGCACCACGATGATCACGAGGAACGGCAGCGACGCCCCGAGGCCCTCCTGGTTCCCGAACCGTCCGACCAACGCCTGACCGATGCCGATCGCGAACCCGGCCGCCGTGGCGATCGGGAAGGACCGGAAGTCGCCGACCAGGGCAGCGGCCATCGCGGCGAGGATCAGGGCGGTCATCGCCGTCACCTGCAACGTGATGATCGGCACGACGAGGATCCCCGCCGCGGCGGCAATGGCCGAACCGAGGGCCCAGTTCTGCAGGGCGATCCGATTGGGTGACAGACCGATCGCCGACGCCGACCGTTCGCTCTCGGCGACCGCCTCGGTGGCCAGGCCGAACTGGCTCGAGCGGTACAGCAGCCACAGGCCGAAGGCGGAGGCGCAGCCGATGGCGAGCAGGATCAGACGGTCGGCGGTGATGCCGACGTCACCCCACAGCGTCACCCGGTCGGTCGGCAGCCAGCTGTCGACCTGACGCGAGTTGGATCCGTAGCGGAGCACGACGGCCGCCTGGATCGTGATCAGCACCCCGAGCGTGGCGATCACGCGCACGAGCGAGCTGGCACGCCGCAGCGGCCGCATGACCACCCAGTGCGTGAGGCCTCCGAGGAAGGCGGACCACGCGACGCCGACCGCCGCCGACAACAGGAACGGCCAGCCGGCTTCGTTCTGCAACTCCCATTGCATGAACACGCCGGCGATCGCCGTCGCGCCGAGGGAGAAGTTGAGGACGCCGGTGCCGCGGTAGATGACGATCAGACCCTGGGAGGCGAGCGCGTAGAGGGCGCCCACCCCGAGGCCCAGCAACGCGAATCTGATGACTTCGTTCATCGTCCCCCTCTCGCGGATCCCCCCGCTCTGCGTCGCGAAACATCAGACCGGTCAGCGCGCTCCGGACCATACCGTGTCGTGGGCGTCGCGTCGTTACCGGAAGCCGGAAAGCGGCGCTGCGACACGCTGACAGACCGCTGACCGCGCCGGTGGATCGGCGGGAACGGGATCAGGTCCGTCCCCCTCCGGGTCTGGAACATCGGATGTATTGTGCTAGACGTCAGGAGTCGGTGCGCGTCCGGCGCCCGCGATATCGGTAATGGGGGACATGATGTCAACATCGAAAGAGCCGCGTCCGATTGCGACGAGGCGCTCGTGGGGACGCGCGTTCGCGCTCCTCACGGTCGCCGGCCTGGCGTTCGCCGCGTGCGGCAGCGACGACAACAACTCGGCCGACACGACCGGCGCGGCCACGAGCGACGCCGTCACCTCCGAGGCACCCGCCGACAGCACGGCAGGTACGACGGCGGACAGCACGGCCGACAGTGCGGCGCCGGCCGACAGCACGGCGGGCACCGCCACCGACAGGAACGGGCGAGGCGCCGACCGGCGAGCCGCTCAAGGTCATGACGGTGACGACGCTCAACGCCGCCGGACCGACGTACGAGAACATCGCCAACACGGCGAACCTCTACGCCGACTACATCAACGCCCGCGGCGGGATCGCCGGCCGGCCGCTCGAGGTCACGGTGTGCGACGAGCAGTTCGATCCGGCCGTCGCCACCACGTGCGCCCGCCAAGCCGTCGACGAGGACATGGTCTCGATCGTCGGCTCGTTCACGTTCTTCGCCGAGTCGATCGTGCCGGTGATCGCCGAGTCGAGCATCACCTGGTTCGGCGCGTGCTGCCCGATCACGCCGTCCGAGCTGACGAGTCCGTACTCGTTCAACATCGGCAACCAGCCGATGTACGCCGTCGGCGCGGTGCAGCAGGCGGTCGAGGACGGCTGCAAGAACATCAACGCCGTCATCATCGACGGTGCCCAGATCTTCATCCCGCCGATGGAGAACGCCATGACGGCGTACGGCCGGGAGTTCGGTGACGTGATCATCCTGCCGCCGACCGCCCAGGACTACTCGGCCGAGGTGGCCCAGGCCACGACCGACGCCGACTGCGTGATCAGCATCATCTCCGAGACGCCGTTCATCACGTGGAACACCGCGTGGAGCCAGTCGGGGACCGACGCCCAGCAGTACGGCCCGCAGGGCAACCTGAACGAGATCTCGGCGGCCGGCAACGAGGAGGCCACCGACGGCAACATCATCGTCGGCATGTACCCCGACCTCTCGACCGCGCCGTGGGACGAGTACCGGGCCGCACTCGAGGAATCCGGGCTCGACAAGGACGGCCTCGACTACAACTCGCTCGGCGGCATGGGCACGTGGGCGGCCTTCGTCGGCTTCACCCAGATCGCCGAGACGATCGACGGTGACATCACGGCCGAGTCGTTCTACGACGCGGCGAACACGACGACCGCCCTCGACCTCAACGGCATGGTTCCGGTGCTCGACTTCACCAAGGAGTGGACCGACGGCCTCGAGGGCTACAACCGCCTGTTCAACCGCAGCGTGGTCTTCAGCAAGCTGGAGAACGGCAAGGTCGTGCCGCTGACGACCGAGTTCGAAGACGTCAGCGACCTCGCCACCGGCAAGGCCCCCGACTGATCGAACACGTTGCGCCGATCGGGCCGGTGCCATCACCGGCCCGATCGGACCTACGAGACCGATCGGGCGCCGTCGTCCCAGTACTGCGCCCGCACCGCCTTCTTGTCCGGCTTGCCGACCGGTGTGAGCGGGAGGGCGTCGACGTAGTCGACCGACTTCGGCGACTGCTGCGAACCCTTGACGTCCTTGACGAGTTGTTGCAGTTCGTGCGTGAGCGCGTCGGAGGGTTCGTGGCCGGGCTGCAGGACGACGACCGCCTTGACGGCTTCGCCCCACTTGTCGTCGGGGACGCCGATGACCATCACCATGCCGACCGCGGGGTGGGTGGTCAGCACGTCTTCCACCTCACGTGGGAACACGTTGAACCCGCCGGTGATCACCATGTCCTTGGTGCGGTCGACGATGTACAGGAATCCCTCGTCGTCGAAGCGGCCCACGTCACCGGTGTGCAGCCACTCGCCGGCGAGCGCTTCGGCGGTCTCGTCCGGGAGATCCTTGTACCCGTTCATCACCAGCGGACCGCGGGTGCAGATCTCGCCCGACTCACCGGGGCCCACCGGTCGGTTCTCGGGGTCGAGCAGGGCGACGTGCATCCACGGCACCGGCCGGCCGCACGAGGCGAGCCGTTCGGGGTGGGCGAGATCGTGTTCGGCCTTCTTCAGGTGGGTGATGACCATCGGCGCCTCGGTCTGGCCGAAGAACTGGAAGAAGATCGGTCCCCAGTGCTCGATCGCCTGCGCCAGCTTGGCCGGGCTCATCGGCGACGCGCCGTAGAAGATCGTCTCCATCGACGACATGTCGGCCGTGGCGTAGCGGGGATGTCCCTGGAGGGCGTAGAGCATGACCGGCACGATCAGCGTGGCGGTGATGCGGTGCTCCTCGACGAGGTCGAAGAAGCCGTCGGGACTGAACCCGTCCATCACGTAGAACGCCCCGCCCGACAGCAGCACCGGTGCGACGAGCGACATCGCGGCGTGCGACAGCGGCGTGGCGATGGCCAGCCGCAGATCGTCGGGGAACTCCCACTCCGCCATCTGGATCCACGTCATCGCCTGCCAGACCCGATGGGTCATCAGCACGCCTTTCGGCCGTCCCGTCGTGCCGCCGGTGTAGACCACGGTGCACAGATCGTCGAGCGCTGTCTCGGGTGCCTCGAGCGGACCGGGTTCGAACTCGTCGGCGAGCGCGAGATAGTCGTCGCCGACGTCGTTCGGTCCGAAGCCGAGCAGTGTGAGATGGGGGTAGCGCTCACTGATGTCGCGGGCACGCTCGCTGAAGTTGTCGGCGTCGAACACGAGGCACTCGATCTCGGCGTCGCCGATCACGTACGCGTGGTCGGCGAGCGACCCCATCGGATGCAGCGGCGTCAGGACGCAGCCGTTGACGAGGGAAGCCGTCAGGTTCGTGAGCACCTCGGGCCGGTTCTTCGACAACACGGCCATGCGCGTGCCGCGGCCGACTCCCCGGGACCGCTGCGCCTGGATCAGCTGGCTCGTTCGTCGTCGGACCTCGGCATAGGTGGCGATCCGTCCGGCGAGGAAGATGCACGGAGCCTCGTCGTGTGCGGCGAGGCTGCGGATGATCAGATCGGGCAGCAGCGGCTGTTCGTGGAGTGGCGAGTTCACACACGGCACGCTAGTTCGAAGACATCTGATGTCTCAGCGGAGTTGGCGCTGTTCGTACCGGCCTGCGAATCTGGAACCGACCCAGCGCCTGCACGTCCCGAGGCCGTCCGCACCCGAAACATTGGAGGTTTGCCATGAGCGTCACGACGAAGGCAATCGACAGCATTCGGGAGATGATCCGCTCGGGCGAACTCGCAGCAGGCGAACGGCTGCCGCCGGAGCAGGAACTGGCGGATCGGCTCGGCGTCTCCCGCGGGTCGCTGCGCGAAGCCGTGCGGGCGCTGTCGCAGATCAACGTGCTCGACGTCCGCCGAGGGGACGGCACGTACGTCACCAGCCTCGCTCCGAGCGAGCTGTTGTCCGGCATGGTGTTCGCGTTGGAACTGATCCAGACGAAGGATCTCGACGAGGTGGTCGAAGTCCGTCGGTTGCTGCAGCCGCCGGCGGCGGCGCTCGCCGCGCAGCGGGTCACGGTCGAACAACTGAGCGCGATGCACGATGTGATCGATCAGCTCGATGTCGCCACGGATCCCGACGAGATCGCCCGCCTGCACGACCAGTTCGGGTCGCTGGTCTACGACGCCACCGGGAACGAAACGCTCAGTTCGGTCCTGCGCGCGCTCCAGATGCGCGGCGAGAACGTGCGTCGCGCCTGGCTCAGCGCCGATCCGGCACGTCGAGGGATCGCACTGACGCACCAACGGATGCTCCTCGACGCACTCGAGCGGGGCGACAGCGACACGGCCAGATCGATCTCCGTCGTGCAGATCGAACGGCGCCGCCGGTGGATCGAACGCCTCCGTACCGGCGGAACGGCCGACACCCCGGCCGACACGTCGACCGAGACCTCGACCGAGACCTCGACAGGCGAGCAGCCGCTCGCGGCCGAGCAGGTCTGATCCGCGACACGACCCGAACGAAGCGACCCGAACGAAGCAACCGGCGAACGAAGCGATTGGCGACGAGGAGGAGGACCGATGGACCTGGACGAGAACGACCGGACGCGTGAGCTGCGCACCCGGCTCGAGGCCTTCATGGACGAGCACGTGTATCCGAACGAGGAGCGGTTCTTCCGTGAGTCGATGGAGCTCGGGCCGTGGGCGGTGTGGCCGGTCGTCGAGGAACTCAAGCCGCTCGCCCGGGAGGCCGGACTGTGGAACCTGTTCCTGCCGCACCACGACCGGACCCCGGGACTGACGAACCTCGAGTACGCGCCGCTGTGTGAGGTGATGGGACGCTCGCACCTCGCGCCGGAGGTGTTCAACTGCTCGGCGCCCGACACCGGCAACATGGAGGTGCTCGCCCGCTACGGCACGCCCGAACAGCAGGAGCGTTGGCTGGTGCCCTTGCTGGCGGGAGACATCCGCTCGTCGTTCGCCATGACCGAGCCGGCCGTCGCGTCGAGCGATGCGACCAACATCGAGTGCTCGATCGTGCGCGACGGCGACGAGTACGTCATCAACGGCCGCAAGTGGTACACGACGAACGCCACGCATCCGCGCTGCGAGATCATCATCCTGATGGGCAAGTCCGATCCGGACAACGCCGACCGCCACCGTCAGCAGTCGATGATCCTGGTGCCGACGGACACGCCCGGCGTCGACGTGATCCGGCCGCTGCCGGTGTTCAACTTCTACGGGATGCCCGACCGGGCGTCCGAGGTCCAGTTCACCGACGTGCGGGTGCCGGCGACGAACATGCTGCTCGGGGAGGGGCGGGGGTTCGAGATCGCCCAGGGCCGCCTCGGTCCTGGCCGCATCCACCACTGCATGCGGCTGATCGGTCTGGCCGAACGGGCCCTCGAGATGATGTGTCGACGCACGCAGCACCGCGTGACGTTCGGGCGCCCCGTGGCGGAGCAGGGCGTGACGCTCGAGCGGATCGCCGAGTCGCGCATCGCCATCGAACAGACCCGGTTGCTCACGTTGAAGACGGCGTACCTGATGGACACGGTCGGCAACAAGGCGGCCCGGCGCGAGATCGCGATGATCAAGATCGCCGCCCCGAACATGGCGTGCAAGGTCGTCGACTGGGCGATCCAGGCGTTCGGCGGGGCCGGCACGAACAACGACTACGGCCTGGCGGCGATGTACGCCACCGCCCGCCTGCTCCGGCTCGCCGACGGTCCGGACGAGGTCCATCGCAACCAGCTCGCCAAGCTCGAACTCCGACGACACGCCGACAAGGGCCCGATCGACCCCGACACGTCCTACGCCCCCTCCTGGACCCCCGCGTGATTCCCCAATCCCCGTTTGCGTCGGGATTTTGGAGGACCGCCCGCCCACTTTTCGCGACACAAACGCGGTTGGCCCGTTCGCCGCCTTACATGGCGTCGACTTGCGGCATGATCTCTTCCTTCAGGCGCTTGAGGTCGTCGAGCGTCTTCGACACCGGCACGTCGGCGAAGGGCGGCCACAGCAGCGGCATCGTGAGCCCGGCCTCCCGGTAGCGCTTGAGGATGTCGGTGATCTGCCCCGCGGTCCCGACCAGCAGGTTGCTGCCCTTGCCCTGCGGGGTCTGATCGGTCTCCTCGTCGGTGATGACGAACCAGATCATGCTGCAGATCTCGAGGTCGTCGATCGAGCGGGAACTCCCGAGCTCCTCGAGCTCGCGTTGGATGGCACCCCGCCACGTCTGCAGTTCGTCCGGTGTGTCCTGGATCCCGATCCATCCCGCCAGCCCGTACTTGGCGATGCGACTCGCCGAGCGCTTCGGGTCCTTGAGCCCGCTCATGAAGATCGGCGGATGCGGCTGCTGCACCGGCTTGGCCCCGAACCCGCAACGTTCGAAGTCGGCGAACTCGCCGTGGTACTCGAACAGGTCGTTCGTCCAGATGCCCTGCATGATCTCGATCGTCTCGCGCACGTGCGTGTGCCGTTTGGGGAAGATGTGCGAGGCGCTCGCCGCGGCGAACTCCTCCGGCATCCAGCCGGACCCGACGCCGACGTTGACCCTGCCGTTCGAGAGCTGGTCCACGGTGGCGATCTCGGCGGCGAGCACGGCGGGTGCCCGGTACGGAGTGTCCGTGATGCTCATCCCGATCCGCACCTTCGACGTCTTCGCCGCGAGCCAGGGGATCAGCGGCCAACCCTGGAGCCACTCGCCACCGGATGACACCGGCAACGCCTTCGGGAACTCGCTCATCATGCCGAACGAGTACTGGAGCTCCGCGCGATCGGACGCCTCCGGAACGACGATCCGGTCGAGCGTCCACACCGAGTCGAAGTCGAGATCCTCGGCCAGGGCGGTGAGTTCCCCGAGTTCCTCGACGGTCACCTTGTCGCGGAAATTCGGCAGGTACAGAGCGAGTTTCATGGAACGGCCTCCCCTCGGCAGGTCGAGATTACCAGGCCCCCTCAGCCTCGGATCCCAGCTGGTCGCGCAGCTCACGCTTGACGACCTTGCCGTAGTTGTTCGTCGGCAGGGCATCGACGAACCGGTACTCCTTGGGTCGCTTGAACCGGGCGATGTGTTCGAGGCACGTCCGATCGAGGTCGTCGATCGCGGGCGGTGCGGCGCCCTCGTCGGTGACCACGAAGGCCACCACGGCCTCGCCCCACTCCGTGTCGGGCCGGCCCACGACGGCTGCCGCCCGGACGGCGGGATGGCGGAGCAGCGCCTCTTCGACCTCCCGCGGGTAGATGTTCATGCCACCGCTGATGATGAGGTCCTTCGACCGGTCCCGCAGCGTCAGGTACCCGTCGGCGTCGAAGCTGCCGACGTCGCCCGTGTGCAGGAAGCCTCCCCGCAGCGCCTCGGCGGTGGCGTCGGGGTCGTTCCAGTAGCCGGCCATCACGACGTCGCCGCGCACGACCACCTCCCCGATCCCGCCGACGACGAGGGGGTGGCCGTCCTCGCCGACGACGCGGACGTCGACATCGGTGCGGGCGACGCCGACACTCTGCACGCGATCGCGCCACCGCGGATGATCGCGGTCGCCGTGATCAGCCTTCGAGAGCGCGGTGATCGTCATCGGCGCCTCCCCCTGCCCGTAGATCTGGGCGAGGCGCGGGCCGAACACCTCGAGGGCGTCCTCGAGATCGGTGAGGTACATCGGCGCACCCCCGTAGACGATCGTCTTCAGGTTCGAGAGGTCGCCACTCCTGACGGCCGGGTCGCCGGCGAGCCGCTTGACCATGGTGGGGGCGGCGAAGAAGGTCAGACCGGGCCAACGGGGGAGGAGGGCGGCGATCTCGTCACCGTCGACGCCGCCGGATTCCGGAACGACACTCGTCGCACCGCGAGCAACGTGCGGCAGTCCGTAGAGGCCGGAACCGTGCGACAGCGGCGCGGCGTGCAGGATGCTGTCGCCCGGCAGCACCGGGTCGATGTCGGCGAAGTAGCTGAGCGACATCGTCAACAGGTTGCGATTCGTCAGCGTCGCGCCCTTCGGCCGGCCCGTCGTGCCGCTCGTGTAGAACAGCCAGGCCGGGTCCTCCGGCCGCCGGTCGACCAGCGGTGCCGGCGACGACGTCGTCAGCCGGTTCCAGCGCTCACCGGGCGCCACCACCACGGCGCGCAGGGAGGCCACGGTGCCGATCAACGACTCGACGTCGTCGGCGTGCTCGGCATCGGTCACCGCGAGCGTCGAGCCGCTGTGTTCGAGGATGTAGGCGATCTCGTCGCGATGCAGGCGGGCGTTGACGGGAACCGCAACGAGGCCGGCGTGCCACACGGCGAACAGCGCCTCGAGATACTCGGGCCGGTTGCGCATCACGATGGCCACGCGATCGCCGGGCGACACCCCGAAGTCGCGGCGCAGGCCGGCGGCCACGCCCGCCGTTCGCGCGGCGAAGGTGCCCCAGGTGGCGTGCACACGCTCGCCCTCGGCCAGCGCCGCGCCATCCGGCCGGAGGCGACCGTGGCGCTCGACCCAGACGGCCGGGTTCATCGAACCTGGCTCTCGAAGCGGGCCGTCATCGGACGGCGGCGCAGGTGCCCCGACACGGCGTCAGAGTAGCGTCCCGGGCATGGCCGAGGCGCCCGCCCGATGAGGCTCGCCGAGCACGAGGCGCGGGCCCGATTGGTGGCGCACGACCACGGGACGCTCTGCACGGTGCACGCCGAGCGGGGCGTCGACGCCGTCCCGGTGGCGTACGTGGTGGACGAGGAGGGCTTCGTCGGGGTGCCGGTCGATCGGGTCAAACCGAAGGCCTCGATGCGGTTGCAGCGGGAGCGGAACCTGGAGGCCGATCCGCGGGCGACGTTGCTCGTCGAGCACTGGGACCGCGACGACTGGTCGCGCCTGTGGTGGGTGCGCGCCGAACTGCGCTGGCAGGGCGCAGAAGCCGTCGACCGGCAGGAGGCGCTCGCCGCGTTGCTGGCCGGCCGCTACGCGCAGTACCGGGACCAGCCGTTCGCTCGTGTGCTCGTGCTGCGCGTCGTCGGCATCACCGGCTGGTCCGGCGAAGCGATGTAGATGTGGGGCGCTCTTGACCCGACATCGCCATCGCCCACGAACCGGCGTGTCGCCGCGACGTCGCGGACGATCGATCAGGTCACCACGACGCGGACACGAGCCAGGTTGGCCGCCCGGCCGAACGGCGATCCCGCCGCATCGGCACGCTGGGAAGCGGCGCGCAGGGTCACGAACCAGGTGCCGGGCTCGTCGAAGCGGTGCTTGCGCATGAGCCGTTGGACGCTGGGGCCCCTGGTGAAGTGCTCGACGTCGTCGTAGGTCCCGGATCCGTCGTAGTCCCACTCGGCGGACACGACCACGCCGGCACCGGCGGGCACCTCGATGTCGCCGACGAGCTCGACGGGCACGCCGACCGCCACGTCGGCGCGCTCACCACCGTTGACGCTGAGCGTGACGACCGGTTGCACACCACCGCGCTCGGCGGCGGTCGGCGGCACCTCGATCTGCCCGTCGACGAGTCGGTAACTCGTCTCGCCGGGAGGTTCGACGCCGCGCTCGACCCAGGCCGCCACATCGCGCAGCGCCTGGTGCAGCACACCCTGATAGCTGACGATCTGGGTGTCGGTGGGTCCGTGGTCGTCTTGTTGCTCGAAGCCCTCGTTGGGCGACAGGTAGCGACTCGGGTTCACGTGCATCGCCCGGTCGACGAACCAGAGGCGGTAGCGGTCGAGGAAGTCGGGCCCGTAGTTGGCGATCACCCGCTGCCGGTACCAATCGGCCTGCCACGGGAACGCCGCTTCGTCCATCAGGCAGTTGACCGAGATCACCTTGCAGTCGAACCTGCCGCTCTGCCAGGAGTTGCCTTCGCCCACCTGGTCGTACCCGCGCAGGAGCGGTCGCACCGGGTACAGGTGGCTGCCGTCGGCCGCCTTGAACTGGTCCCAGACGGAGTACTCCGGTCCGGGGTCCTGGTGGCGGTGGTAGGTCTGGGCGGCGAGGTAGTCGGAATTGTCGATCTCGACCGTGTCACCGACCTGGATGGTCTCGAGGACCGGGATGCTCATGCCGCCGAAGCCGAGCATGACGAGGCCGTCCAGGACGCCGGTGATCATCAGACGCTGGCCGGCCGCGGCCCCACTCGTCGGCGTGAGGAAGGCGCCCTGGAGCCGGCCCTCGGCCAGGTCGGCTGGAAGTTCGGCGAAACGCAATGCGGCAGGCGCCGAGTCGCGGGTGCCGGCCGTGATCGAAACGGGCAGACCCATGTCGCGCACTTCCGCCGTCGACACGAGTGCGGCGACCGTCGTCGTGGACTGGATGCGCGCCTCGACGAGTGAAGCCGGCGGATCAGCGCCGAGGTACCCGGGCAGTGTCCAGAAGTCCTCGAAGTACCCGGGGTCACCCGCGGCCAGCGTGCCGAAGATCGCCGCGAACACCCCGGTGTAGGAGAGCGCGACGCGTTCGTGCGCGAACCAGGCGCGCGGCGGAAAGCCCATGCGGGTGACCTCTTCGAGCGCCGCACGTTGCTCGTCGCCGAGGCCCTCGTACATGTCTCCGCCGCCCGGCTCGACGGAGTCGACGATCCGGTCGAACACCCCGTCGAGGACGCGAAACGCGTGCGCCTGCACGGTGAACACGTTCGGCATCGACTGGTGGCTGCCGTGGATGAACGGCACCGCGCCGTCCCACACGCCGGGCGCGTTCTCGTAGCAGGCCATGGTCTTGTACGCCCCGCCGCTGCCACCGGTGACGTAGCCGTACGGGCGATGCTCGCCGTGCGTGTCCCCGTACATCTCCTCGGCGAGCACTCGCGAGTACTGCGCCGTGGCCGCGCTGGCGCGGAACCCCGTGATGTCGGCGGGTCCCATCATCATCGTCGATCCCATGTTCGACTCGACGAGGTAGCCACCGAAATCGAAGGCGAACTGGATCGCGTGGTTGCCGAGCCCTGCGAGTTCTCCCGTGACGGCAACGTTCTCGTTTCCCGCGATGTGCATCAGCGGTTGGACGAACCGACCGTCGTAGCCCTCGGCCGGGAAGTACATCGAGAACCGCAGATCGGTCGACGTGAACCCACCGTGGACGTATCGATGCCGTAACGGTTCGTCGCGCCATTCGTCCACGTCGACGTACGGCTCGACGAACAACGGATCGGGAAACAGTTCGTTGCGCGTCATGGAACCCCCAACCTACGTGCGGACGAACTCGGTGACCGTCGAGGGCGCCGCCCATCCTCCGACAGTGATCGGCTGCGCTGCAGTGGAGCGGCTCGTCGAACGGCAACGACACGGCATCGAGCGCCGACCACCGAGCGTCACGGCACCGCCGCGAAATGTGAAAGAATCCACATTCAGTCGAGACCATGGGAGGGCACCATGACCGTCAAGCTGCCATACAAATCCGACACCGCGGCCAAACTGCCGGCTTGTCTGAAAGGTCAGCCGAACGGGAAGGTGCCGGCCGAACTTCTCGTGCCGTGCGGGCTGCGCAACTTCGTGATGGTCGAGCCCGCCGCCGGCGCCATGCGGGCCATGGTGGCGGCCGCGAGCGGTGACGGCGTCGCGCTGTCGGCCACCGGGACATGGCGCAGCTACGACCAGCAGAAGGCGATGTTCCTGGACCGCTACGTCACCACGAACAACGGGGGCAAGACGAAGACCTGGGAGGGACGGACCTACTGGCAGAAGCCGAAGGTCGCCATGGCCGCGGCGCCCGGCACGTCGAATCACGGCCTCGGACTGGCCGTCGATCTCAGCGACTCCCCGTCGGTCCCGATCTGCGGGCCATCGTTGGCCTGGCTCGCCGAACACGGGCCGAGTTTCGGCTACTGGAACACGGTGCAATCGGAGAACTGGCACTGGACGTACTGCCTCGGCGACGACGTCCCGGCGGGCGTGACGATCAGCGCGCCGGCGTCCGTCGGCGCGCCCCAGGCCGCGCGAATGGGGTTCGCGTCTGCAGCGGCCGCTCCGGCGGCGGCACCCGCGCCCGCCGCGGCGCCAGCGCCCGTCGACTGGCAGGCCATCGCCGCCACCGACGCCAAGATGATGGCGGTCCCGTTTCCCGGCGAACTCGTGGAGGGCGCCAAGGGCGAGGCGGTCGGTGCGGTGCAGTGGAAGCTCAATGCGCAGGGACACGACCTCAAGGTCGACGGCGACTTCGGGAAGAACACGGCAACCGCGGCCGTCGGTTTCCAGACGGTGCACGGCCTCACGCCCGACGGCCGAGTCGGCAAGATGACCTGGACCGCGCTGGGTCTCCACCCCGTGTAACCGGCCCCGCGGGCGCATCGCGCACCGGCGCCTCGGGACGTCCCGACGGGCTCGCTCCGTGACGGTACGACCTCGGAGTGTGGCAAGATTTCCACGGAGGGGGCGAGGTTCATGTCAGGCGACAGCGGCGATCCCATGGACGACGACAACTGGTACTCGCTCGTCTCGATCCTGTCGGCGGGCACGTGCACGCTGATGCTCGGCCCGGCGGCGATCACGGGAACGCTCGACGGTGAACACCTCCCCGTGCACGTGGCGATGGCCACCTACATCAAGCAACGACTGCCGGCCGAGTTGCGCGAGCAACTGGGATCCCGCTTCGAACGGCTCGATCCGTGGAAGCCGGCGGCGCTCGCCCAGGTCGTGCTGCGCGAGGCCGATCCCACCCAGATCAAGCGCTGGGTGGACGAGTTCCGCACGAAGTTCGTCAGCGACGAGCAGCCGATCCTCGACCTCGCCGCGCTCGGGTTCGACCTCGTCCTGAACACGTCGCCCGACACGCCCGTGTTCGACATCTTCAAGCGGGTGAAGCCCGGCGCACAATCGGCGTACTACGACCGGACCGGCAAGAACCCGGGAATGTTGCCCGACGGCTCGCCGGACGCGCCGGTGATCTACCAGCTCTACGGAACGCTGGACAATCCTCGCTCGATGATCCTCTCGGACACCGATCGGTTGGACTTCATCGTCAAGGTGGCGCGGGGTTCACCGGCCCTGCCGGTGAACCTCACGAGCACGTTGCACGACACCGACCGTTCATTCCTCTTCCTCGGCTTCGACCTGTCGGAATGGCATTTCAAGGTGCTGCTGCACATCCTGTCCGACAACGCCACGCGGAACTACACGTCGTTCGCCTACGAGCTCGATTCCGCGCCCGTCGACCTCGACACCCGCGACTTCTACCGCACGAGCCACCGGATCCACTTCTTCTCCGGTGATCTCGCCACGTTCTGCGCCGAGCTGCGCCAGCGCTACGAGGCCGAGCACCGCAGCGAACCCGAACACGCCGTCACCGTTTCCGCGCCTGCGGCCGCTCCTGCTCCGGTTCCTCCTGCTCCCGTGTCGCCAGAAGCGCCGGTCGTGTTCATCTGTCACGCCAACGAAGACGCTGCCGCGGCGCTCGAAGTCGCGGAAGGGTTGCGGGCGGCCGGGATCGGCGCGTGGTTGGACAAGGACAGCCTGCGCGGTGGCGAGGAGTGGAACGACACGGTGGAACGTCTGCTCAAGGAGGACGTGCAGTACGTGGCCGTCCTGCAGAGCTCGGCGATGCTCCACAAGGACGTCGGCTACGTCAACAAGGAGATCAACCTCGCTCTCGACCGGCAGAGCTTCCATCGGCCACCGCGCGTGTTCCTGATCCCGGTGATCATCGACGACCCCGTGAATCGGTTGGACATGCTCGGCCATCTGCAGTCGGTGAACGTGGCACCGCCCGCCGGTGTGACCGAACTGGTCAAGACGATCAGACGTGACCTCGACGTCCAGGTGCGAGGAACGGGATGACCACGACAATGGCGCCCCCGACCGGCGAGCATCCGGTCGACCTCCCCGCCCCGAGCGCGGTGGCCGGTGAGCGGAGCTATCGGTACCCGGGATCTCCCCCGTTCCGCGACGTCGACCTCGATCGGCGGCTCTTCAAAGGTCGCGATCTGGAGTCCAAGAAGGTCTTCCACTCGATCCTCAGTGCTGACATCTTCCTGCTCTACGCGGTGTCGGGCATGGGCAAGAGTTCGCTGCTGAACGCCGGCGTGCTGTATCGCCTTCGCGAGCGCGGGTACTGGCCGGTCAACGTGCGCCTCAACGACACCACGCTCAGCCCGGTCGAGGCGATCGACCGACAGATCGCCGAGGCCGACATTCGTGACACCGAGGTCGAGGTCCAACGCACCCCGGGCCTCGACTTCGAGATCACCGCCGAAACGACGCTGTGGGATCTGCTCGGCTCGCTGGAGGTCTGGCGCGGCGATCGGCTCCAGCAGCTCGTGCTCGTGCTCGATCAGTTCGAGGAACTGTTCACCCTCGACTGGAACGCAGCGGTCCGCCAACGGTTCATCGCCGAGTTCGGTGAGGTGGTCCGCGGGCACCGGTCGGTCGACGGTGAACAGCCCGCCGAGGCGTCGGCGGTCCCGGTGCCGAACGTGAAGTTCTGCATCGTCATCCGGGAGGACGCACTCGGGCAGCTCGAGGCGCTCGCCGACGATGTCCCCCAGATCATGCAGAACCGGTTCCGGCTGGGTGCACTCGACGCGGCCCAGGCGGAACTGGCGATCCGCGAGCCGGCGATGGTCGACGACGGCCTGCTCGACACGCCGCGGTTCGAATACAGCGAGGGAGCTGCTCGTCAGATCCTCGACTTCCTCCAGGAGACCGAACGCGCCGCGATCCTGCGTCTCGCCGAAACCAACACGGAGCATTTCGTCGATCCGTCACAGCTCCAGATCGTCTGTCAGTACGTCGAGCGACGCGTGCTCCCGACGAAGGGCATCCCGCCCGCCGGTCAGGTCGTCACCATCGAAGCCGATGATCTCGGCGGCACCGAAGGGCTCCGCAGCGTCCTCGGTGACTTCTACCGCAGGACCGTCGCTTCGTTCCCGCCGGCGACGCAACGATCGGTGCAGCGACTGTGTGAAGAAGGCCTGATCAGCAAGAGCGGGCGCCGCCTCAGCATCGAACGCGACGAGATCGCCGCGAACTACGAGGTGACGTCGGCGACCCTCGATGAACTCGTCGACCAGCGTCTGCTCCGTGTGGAGCCCCGCGTGGGGAGTGCCTATTACGAACTGTCCCACGACACGCTGGTCAGACCGATTCTCGCCGACCGCGCGGAACGTCGTCAGGCCAGGTCACGTCGGCACCGCCGTTTCGCGTTCGTCGCCGGTGGGGTTGCCGCGGTGCTCGTGCTCGGACTTCTCGCCTATCGGATCGGATTCCACGAGGGCAGCGATTCGGTCACGTCGCTCGAGTTCGGGACCTCCGTGCAGCGAGAAGTCGGAGACCCGGGCGACATCGAACGCTTTCACGTCGTCGCCCGCGAGCTGCCGTCGCTCGTCGTCGTCGAACCGTCGGAGGACAGCACCCTCGACGCGGCGGTCACGCTGACCAACGCGGCGAAGGCGCGGCGCGATGCGGACCACCTCCGGGGCGGTGAGGCGGAGCGAATCGTCGTGCCCGCCGGGACGGGCGAACGGTTGGACGTGGCGGTCAGCTCGAACGACGCGTCCACCGGTGCGTTCGAGATCACACAGGACGAGTTGTCCGTCACCCCCCTCGTCCCGGGGGACGACGCGAGCGACACGGTCAGCGGTTCGATCGATGACGCCGGCGGTCTCGCCGTCTACAGCCTCGACGTCGGCGACGTGTCGACGAACGACGGTTCCGGGTCGTCCGTCGAGATCGTCGTGACGACGCCCGAAGCCCCCAGTGGGAAGGCACGCGAGAAGGCCGACCCGGGCCTCGATGTGGAGATCGAGGTCATCGATCCGATCGGTGCCTCGACATCCACCGACCTGCAGGCTGCCGGCGATGGGGAACGGGCGACCATCGACGGGCCACCTGGTCGGTACCTGGTCGTCGTTCGCGATCACGGCGCGGGCACGGGTCGATTCGAGATCGCCGCCAACGCGGTGACCTACACGGAACTGCCATTCGGCGAGGAGGTGGAGGGAGATGTGGAATCGACCGATGCTCCTGCCGTCTACGCCGTCGACCTGCCGGCCGGAAGCGATGTCGGTGTATCCGTCACGCCGACCGGAGACCTCGATGCCGTCCTCGAAGTGTTCGGACCGACAGGCGCCGGCACCGTCATCGACGACGGGGTCGAGGGCGACGAGGAACGCGCGACGCTGTTCGGGGATCCCGGCCGGTATCTCATCGCCGTGCGCGGCTATCTCACGAGTACCGGCGGGTTCGAAATCACTGCGAGCGACGTGCCCTCCGTTGCTCTGGAGTTCGACGAAGCCGCGGATGGGGAGGTCGGATCGGCCGGCGATCTTGCGTCGTACGCCCTCGACGTCCCGGCCGACGGCGACGTCGGTGTCACCGTCACGCCCAGCGGTGATCTCGACGCGGTGCTCGAGGTCGTCGATCCGGCCGGCGAGAGCACCTTCATCGATCACTTCGGTCCTGGGGGATCCGAGCTGGCGGATCTGACCGGAGCGGGCCACCACCTCGTTCGTGTCAGCGGCTACGAAGGGACCCTCGGATCGTTCGAGATCGTCGCCGCCCCGTTGGACGTCGGCGAACTGGCCCAGGGTGATTCGGTCGCGGCCACGACACCCGTGGCGGTCGAGGTCGAGGTCGGATCCGGCGAACTCCTCAGTTTCGTCGTCGAATCGGATGATCCGGAGAGTTTGCTCAGCATCCGGATCATCGACCCTGACGGCCGAGACACCGGAGGAAGCGTTTCCTCCGACGCAGGGGAGCCGGCAACCGCACTGTTGGAGGGCACCTCAGCCGGGACCTACAAGCTCATCGTGGGTTCCGCCGAACCGGACACCGACTTCACCGCATCGTTCGAACCCGTGACCGCGCAGGATCTCCGCGAGGACGAGACCGTCTCGGTGGCGGCACCGGCCGCTTTCGATGTCGACGTGATCGAAGGACAGACGCTCACCTTCACGGCCGAACCGGAATCGGCCGACGTCTTGCTCTCAGTATCCGTCGAGAACACCGACGGCCCGACCGGCACCGTGGGGACGTCACCGTCGGCCGGAGAGCCGGCACAGGTCAGCATCGGTGGCATCCCGGGCAGCTATCGGCTCATCGTCAGCTCGTCGGGGGCGCGCCCCGAGGTCACGGCGACATTGCGTGCCGCCGAATCCACCCGACTGGCGCTCGGTAGCGCACCGGTCGACGGTGTCGCTCCGACCAACTTCGACATCGATGTCACCGCCGGCGAGCGCGGCCTTCTCGTCGTGACTCCGCAGGGCGGCGACACACTGACCCTGACGATCTCGAGCCCCGATGGCGAGGATCCGTCCGTCGTGGAGTCGCCCGGTACCGATCAGCCGCTGGTCGCACTGCTCACCGGCGAAGGCACCCACCATGTCGTCGTCGACACCTTGGGCGACGGCGACGGATCGTTCACCATCGAAGCCGACACGTTGGCTGACGGTCCGTAGGTCACCTGGCCGGCGCACCCTCGGCGCAGCGTGCGCACACATGGGCGGGGACCCGATCTCGGCGATGCTCAGCGAACACGACGTCGTCGGCGATGGCGGATTTTCCGTCTGACGAGGAGGCGTAACTTGCGGGGATGCCCTCGCCGAACATCTTGTTCATCATGACGGACGAGGAGCGGTACCCGCCGCCGTACGAGACGGCCGAGGTCACGGCCTACCGCCGCAACCAGATGCCGAACCGGGAACGACTCCGTGACGGTGGACTCGAGCTGCACCGGCACTACGCGGGTTCGGTGGCCTGCGTGCCCAGCCGGGCGACGCTCTTCACGGGGCAGTACCCGTCGTTGCACGGTGTCGCCAGGACGAACGGAACCGCGAAGCAGGCGAGCGATCCGGCGATCGGTTGGCTCGATCCCGATCAGGTGCCGACGATGGGCGACTGGTTCCGAGCCGGCGGGTACGAGACCCACTACCGCGGCAAATGGCACGTCAGTCACGCCGACCTGACGATCCCGGGCACCCACGAGAGCATCCGGGCCTGCGACGACGACGGCCGGCCGATCCCCGAAGCGGTCGAGGCCTACCGCAGGGCGGATCGGTTGAACCCGTTCGGCTTCTCCGGGTGGGTCGGCCGTGAGCCGCACGGACCGGCGAAATCGGACTGCGGCACCGTTCGCGACGGTGTGTTCGCCGAAGAGGTCGTGAGCTTGTTCGGTGAGCTGGCGCAGGCTGCCCGCGACCGACCGTGGCTGGCGGTGGCCTCGTTCGTCAACCCCCACGACATCGCGTTTGCCGGAGGGCTGTACGAGTTGCTGCTCGGTTTCGAGCCGTCCGACGACACCGTGCCCGCCATCCCCGAACCGCCGTCGCAACGTGACTCGTTCGCCGGCCGTCCCGGGTGCCAGGAGCGGTTCAAGCAGGTGTGGCCGCAGATGATCGCCGAGCAGCCGACCGACCTGGCCTACCGCCGGCTCTACTACTACCTGCACAAGCTCGTCGACCAGGCGATCGGGAGGATCCTCGACTCGTTGGAGGCGTCGGGCATGGCCGACGACACGATCGTGGTGCTCACCTCGGACCACGGTGATCTGCTCGGCGCGCACGGCGGCATGCAACAGAAGTGGTGCAGCGCGTTCGACGAAGCGACGCACGTCCCGATGATCGTGCGCGGCCCCGGAGTGACATCCGTTGCCGGTGGCGTGAACACACCGACCAGTCACGTCGACGTGCTCCCGACGCTGATGGGCCTGGCCGGCATCGACGTCGAACGAGCAGCGGCAGGGGTCGCCGCGCACCACGCGGAGGTCCGTCCGCTGCCCGGCCGCGACCTCAGCGGCGTCATCACGGGAACGACCTCGGCCGAGTCGATCGCGACGCCGGTCTACTTCATGACCGAGGACGACATCACCAGGGGGCTCAACGAGACCAACGTGTTGACGGGCAAGGCCTACGCACCGGTCGAACATCCGTCGAACATCGAGTCCGTCATCGCCACACTGCCCACCGGCGACGGCGGGTCCGCCGAACTCTGGAAGCTCAACCACTACTACGAACGTCTCGATGAGTGGAACGCCGACCAGGGGCGCCCGTCCAACCCGTTCGCCCCGCCGGCGGCCGAGCCCGTGTTCGAGATGCACAACCTCACCAGCGATCCCGAGGAACGTCGCAACCGGGCCGGCGACGCGGCGCACGAACTGGGCCAACTCCAGGCCGTCCTCGCGGCACAGCGCGACGAGAAGCGACTCGTACCGAGTCTTCGCAACCACTGAGAGAGACGAGGGGGACCATGGCCACGAACCCGCCCAGCGGCCCATCGAGCAGCCCATCGAGCAAGACGGTCGACGAATCGGCGCCACTGCCGCCCGGCATGCGCTACGAGCACGGCAAGGTCGTACCGCACCTGACCGTCGCGGAGCGGACGGCACGCGGCAGGGCGGCACGCCGGGAGGTGCCGCGATCGAGTCATGCCGGATTCACCGCGGGCGGATCGCGGCCCGATCCGGTTGCGCTGCTGGAGAGCCAGGCCGCGAGCCGGGTGCCGGAACTCGTGCCGATCCGCTACGGGCGGATGCTCGTCTCGCCGTTCACGTTCTATCGCGGGGCGGCGTTGATCATGGCCCGCGATCTCGCCGGGACACCGCGGTCGGGCATCACCACGCAACTGTGCGGCGACGCCCACCTGATGAACTTCGGAGCGTTCGCCTCGCCGGAGCGGAGGCTGGCCTTCGGGCTCAACGATTTCGACGAAACGTTCCCCGGTCCGTGGGAGTGGGACGTGAAGCGGTTGGCGGCCAGCTTCGCCATCGCCGGTCGGGACAACGGCTTCACCGCCAAGGAACGCAGGAACGTGCTGTTGAGTGCGCTGTGGGCGTACCGGACGGCGATGCACGAGTACGCGGCGATGCCGAATCTCGCGGTGTGGTACGACCACATCGATGTCGAGGACGCGCTCGTGCAGTTTCGTGCCCAGGCCGACTCGACGTCCCGCAGACGATCGCAGGCCAACATCGCCAAGGCGCGCACCCGCGACAGCATGAGCGCCCTCGACAAGCTGTCCCATGTCGTCGACGGCGAGCGGCGGATCATCAGCGATCCACCGCTCATCGAGCCGATCGAAGAACTGTTCGAAGGGGTCGAGCACGAGGAGCTGATGGAGCTGGTCCGCCGACTGCTCCGCGGCTACCGGTCGACGTTGCAGAGCGATCGGCGCCACCTGCTCGAAGACTTCCGGCTCGCCCACGTGGCCCGCAAGGTCGTCGGGGTCGGCAGCGTCGGCACCCGAGCATGGATCCTGATGTTGTTCGGCCGGGACGACGACGACCCGCTGTTCCTGCAGGCCAAGGAGGCGCAACCGTCGGTGTTGCAGGAGTTCATCGGGCCGAGCCGCCACGAGTCGAACGCCGAACGGGTCGTGCACGGCCAGCACCTGATGCAGGCGAACAGTGACATCTTCCTGGGCTGGCAGCGTGTCGATGGCGTCGACGGGGCGTCGCGGGACTTCTACGTCCGGCAACTTCGCGACTGGAAGGGCTCGGCCGTCGTGGAGTCCATGTCGCCGCGGGACATGGCGTTCTACGGGAAGCTCTGTGGGCGCACCCTCGCGCGGGCCCACGCCCGCTCCGGGGACCGGATCGCCATCGCCTCCTACCTCGGTCACGGCGACAGCTTCGACCGGGCGCTCGTCGACTTCTCCGAGGCGTACGCCGATCAGAACGAACGCGACTACGACGCGTTGGTGGCCGCCGAACGCGACGGCCGGATCGAGGTCCGGCGGGGGCTGTGACGCAGCCGCGGCGAAGCCCGACGCCGATGCTTGTCTCCTCCTCCTACCCTTCGGGTGCGTCGCGGTGCACGCCCGCGGGGACCGGTTGCAGTGGTGGACCGTCGACGGGGCAGTAGCGGCGCCGACACGAGGATCCGAGCGGGGTGGCGGACGCGAGACCGACGAAGGCGATCGGCGCCGCCGTCGCTGCGCAGATCGCGGCGATCGTGAGGCCGGTCCGATAGGCCGCGGTGACGGCGTCGGGATCGCTCGCCGTCGTCAGGCCGGCAACGACGGGGATGATGGCGAGGGCGGTGAGGGTCGCGGTACGGGCGATCGCGTTGTTGACCCCGGAGGCGACGCTGACATGGTCGGCGTCGACGGAGCCCATGACGGTGGCGGTGAGCGGTGCGACGAACGTCACGAGACCCAGACCGAAGAGCGTTGCGCCGGGCAGGATGTCGCGGATCCACGACGGATCGGTGCCGACGCGGCTCAGGGTCAGCAACCCGGCGGCGAGGATCAGCGGTCCGGCCGTGAGTTGGGTTCGCGGCCCGATCCGCTGCGCGAGCGCACCGGATCGCGCGGACCCGAGCAGCATCAGGACGGTCGCCGGCAACAGGGCACTTCCCGACTCCAGCGCCGACCAGCCGGCGGCGACCTGCAACTGGTAGGCGACGAAGAAGAACGTGACACCGATCGAGGCGTAGAGCGCGAAGGTCGCCACGTTCGTGGTGGTGAAGGCGCGGTCGGCGAACAGATGCGGCGGCACCAGTGGGCTCCTCGAGTGACGGATGTGCACGACGAAGGCGACGATGCCGGAGAGGCCGACGACTGCAGCGAGGATCACCACGGCGTCGGACCACCCGCGGGGCGGGACTCGGTGAGCGCCAGCGTCGTCGCCGCCAGGGTGACGACGGCGATGACGGCGCCGCGCACGTCGAGGTGCGTCTCGTGCTCGTCGCGGCTCTCGGGGATCGCCTTGGAGCAGACGATCACGAGGGCCGCGACCGGAACATTGATCAGGAACGCCCATCGCCACCCGGGCCCGTCGACGAGCCAGCCCCCGATGAACGGACCGAGTGCGCCGGCGACACCACCGAGCGCCGACCAGGCGCCGACGGTGCGGGCCCGATCGTCCTTGGCGAAGCTCGCTTGCAGGATCGCCAGGCTGCCGGGTGTGAGCAGCGCCGCTCCTGCTCCTTGCAACACGCGTGCGGCGATGAGGACGCCGGACTGCTGGGACGCCGCACAGAGCACCGACGCGACGGCGAACCAGACGGTGCCGACGAGGAAGATCCGCCGGCGGCCGTAGCGGTCGCCGAGCGCACCGCCGAGGAGGGTCAAGGAGGCGAGCGTGACGAGATATCCGGTGAGCACCCACTGCAGCGCGGAGACGTCGACGTCGAGGTCGGCGCTGATGTGGGGCAGGGCGACGTTGACGACGGTCGCATCGAGCTGTCCCATCGCGCTCGCCGCGACGGTGGCGACGAGCGCGGCGCGGCCGCGTCCGGAGCCGTACCGCAACTCGGCGGGCGCCGCCGACATGGCCGGGCTGGACGTGCTCATCGACCAATCATGCCCTGACCGCTCGACCACGGTCCGCCCAACGACATTGGCGCCCGAGCTCCCCAATCCACGTTTGTGCCCAATTCACGTTTGTGTCGGAGTTTCTGCGGACCGGCGCACAATTTTTCCGACGCAAACGTTGATGGGGGGTGGTCTGCTGCGTCAGGAGTGGAGGAAGTCGATGAGGGCGCCGTTGAATTCGGCGGGGTGGGTGGCGTTGATGCCGTGCGGTCCGCCCTCGATCACGACGAGCCGGCTTCCCGCGACCGCTTCGTGGGCACGCTGGCCGCTGATCTCGATCGGCACGATCGCATCCGAATCACCGTGGATGACGAGGGTCGGGATGGTGAACGCCGCCAGATCGGCCCGGAAGTCCGTGCGTCCGAATGCGGCGATGCAGTCGATCGTTCCCTGCGGCGAGGCGGCACTGGCGATGTCGCGCTGATAGGCGCGGAACGGCTCGCTCACGAGGTCGACCCGTTCGCCCGCCCGGAAGAAGTCGGTGGCGAACCCGTCGACGAAGGCGATGCGATCGGCGGTCACGCCGCCTTGCATCGCAGCGATGGTCGCATCGTCCATGGCACCGTCCGGGTGGTCGTCGGAACGGTGCAGGTAGGGCGTGACCGCAGCGGCGAGCACCGCCTTGGCGATCCTGCTGGTGCCGTAGGTGCCGATGTATCGAGCGACTTCACCGCCACCCATCGAGAATCCGACGAGCGTGACGCCGGTGATCGACAGGTGGTCGATGAGGGTGTTGAGGTCGGCGGCGAGCGTGTCGTAGTCGTAGCCCGTCCACGGCTGGGACGACTGTCCGAACCCCCGCCGGTCATAGGTGATGACGCGGTGGCCGGCGGTGACGAGGGCCGACACCTGCGCCTCCCACGAGCGTCCGCTCAGCGGCCATCCGTGGATCAGGACCACCGGCGGCCCGTCGCCGTGGTCTTCGTAGTGGAGCGCGATCGGCGCGCTGTTCTCGTGTCCGACGAGCACTGATGGCATGAGAGTTCTCCTGTTCGGAATGGGCGGGCCGGAATGGCGCGCGGGGGTGGGCCGAAGTGGACGGGTCGGGGTGATCCTCAGGTGGTCTTGATCAGCCCGCCGTCGATCACGAAGTTCGCTCCGGTCACGTTGGCGGTGCGTGGTGAGGCGAGGAACACGGCGAGGGTGGCGACCTCCTCGGGGGTGGTGAACCGACCGGTGGCGAACCCGCCGATGCTGGCGACCACATTGGCGCGTGCCGTGTCCCGGTCGACCCCGGTCGCCGCGGCGACCGTTGCGGCGACACCGTGCTCGCCGAGCCACAGTTCGGTGCTGACGGGACCGGGTGAGACGGCGTTGACGTGGATGCCGTGCTTGCCGAACTCCTGGGCGAGCGTCTTGGTGAGGTTGACCACGCCGGCCTTCGCCGCTCCGTAGTCGATCGTGCCGGCGTCCGGTTGGAAGAAGGCGTTGACGGAGGCGATGTTGACGATCGCACCCGACCCCTGCGAGATCATGTGCGGCAACGCCGCTCGACTGGCCCGCAGCGTGGTGAAGAAGTTCATCTGCATCGCCCACGCGAACTCGTCGTCACTGGTCCCGAGGAACCCGTCGAGACGCATCCGGACGGCACCGACGTTGTTGACGAGGACGTCGATCCGGCCATGGCGGGTGACCGCTTCGTCGATGAGCGCCTGCGGGCCCGCTGGGGATGCGAGGTCGACGGCGACGCCGGTCACCCGGTCGAGGCCGTCGAGGCTCGCGGCGGTGAGCGATCCGGCGACGACGAGCGCGCCTTCGGCCGCGAGGGCCTGCGTGATGGCGAGGCCGATGCCGCGGCCGGCGCCGGTGACGACCGCGACCTTGTCGTCGAGCATGAGATCCATGGCTGTCCTCTCGGGTCCTGATTGCCGTCAGACGGACTGACGGCTGCGCTCAGGGTCGACGCCCGCCGGGTGCTGCGTGCGGAGCCAGTTCAGCGACGTCTCCGCGACCTCACCCCACCCGTGATCGATGACGAGGGAGTGGCCGCGGTCGGCGAACGTGACCAGTTCGGTCGTCGCGGTGGAGTGCCGGTACTGCTTCAGTGTCGACCGGGAGATCGCCTGCGGGACGGTGTGGTCCTTGCCGCCGGCGATCAGCAGGAGCGGGCCGCGTGTCTCGTTGTCGGTGTCGACCGCCGCCTCGGAGTGGCGCGACAGGTTGGCGGTCGCCGCCTGGAACAGAGGCCTGCCCGGCGCCGGGATGGCCCATCGTTCGAAGAGCTCGTCGGACTCCTCACGCGGAATGGCGTTGCCGAAGGCGAAGTGGAACTGATCCTCGGTCAATGAGATCGCGCGGTCCTTGTTGCCCGGCTTCTTCAGGACCGGGAACGCCGAGCGCAGCGACGAGATCGGGACCGGGAGGACGCCTTTGATCGGCGCGGCGTCGATGGCGATCCCCGCCGCACCCTTGCCCTCGCCGAGCAGTCGCTCGACGATCATGCCGCCGAACGAATGGCCGATCAGCACGGGTGCAACGGGCATGGCGTCGATCAACGACGAGAAGTGTCTGACGACGTCGTCGATGCCCGTGCCCGCCTGACTGTCCGCATCCTGCCGGGCCCCGGCGACCGTGTCCGGTTCGCCGGGCCATCCCGGAGCGGACGCTTCGTAGCCGGCGGCGGAGAAGGCGTCGAGCCACGGCGCCCAGGAGGACGCGTGGAGCCAGAGGCCGTGGATGAACACCGCCGGCCGTGGGCTCGTCGTGTCCGATCCGCCTTCGGGATCCTGGTGGCCTGGGTTCTGGTGACCGGCTGGGTTCTGGTGACCGGCTGGGTTCTGGTGACCGGCTGGGTTCTGGTGAGTGGTCATGCGGGTTCCTTTCGAGGTGACTGTTGAGGACTGGGTCGGCGTCGGCTCGCCTCAGCGAGTCGCCCGCACGGCGGTGGTGATCAGACGGGTCACGGCGCTCGGATCGGAGACGAGCACCGCGTGGGAGGCACGGACCTCGGCGACGCTCGACCCGGCGCGGGCCGCCATCGCCCGCTCGCCCACGGGGTCGATGGCCCGGTCGTTCCCGGCCACGAGGTACCACGACGGGATCGACTTCCACGCCGGCTCCCCCGAGGGTTCCGTGAAGGCGGTGAGGCTGAGCGGACGTTGCGCCACCGCCATCGTCGCTGCGGTGGCCCGGGACACGTCCCGGGCGAACACGTCGCGGAAGGCGGTCGGGTCGATGTAGAGATCGATGCCGGTCGTGCCGTCGGCCATCGGATACGGCCTCGGTCGTAGCGCGGGTCCGAGGTCACTGTCGGGATACTGCGCGGCGATGTCCGCGAGGCTCTCGCCCGAGTCCGGGACGAAAGCGGCGACGTACACGAGCGCCACGACGTTGGCGTTGCCGGTGGCCGCGTCCGTGACGACCGCCCCACCGTAGGAATGGCCGACGAGGACGATGGGCCCGTCGATCGTGGCGAGGATGCTGGCGAGGTAGGCGCTGTCGGCGCTGAGCCCGCGCAGTGGCACCGCCGGGGCGATCACCGGGTACCCGGCGTCGAGCAGTTGTGCGGTGACGCCGTTCCAACTCGACGCATCTGCGAACGCACCGTGCACGAGCACGATCGTCGGTTTCACGGTCTGCTTCGCCGGCTGGGCGTTCGCGGAGGATCCGGCGAACCCGAGTGTTGCGACGAGGAGACTGGCGCCGACCAGGATCGACGTGATCAAGCGCGACGCTCGGGGCCTGGGATGACTCGACTGCATGACTGACTCCTGAGTGGTGGTGGCGGGTGTCGCTCGATCGTGCGCCACCCATGCGCCCCCTCGCATCCCGGTGGGACCCCAGTCCCCGGGGCGCGCCGACCCGAGTGCGGCGACCGCGTGCCGACTGGGGTGCCGACATCGACCTCAGGACGCGGACCCAGGGACGCCACTAGTCTCGGACGGGGTGAGTCTCCGCGGTCGCGACGAAGAATGTGCTGCCGTTGGGGGCGTGCTCGATGCGGCGCGTACGGGTCTCAGCAGCGTGCTGGTCTTCCGCGGTGAGGCCGGGATCGGCAAGACGTCGCTGCTGGACTTCGCCGTCGAGTCCGCACCCGACTTCCTGGTCGTGCGGCTCGCCGGTGTCGAGGCTGAGCGGGAGTTCGGCTTTGCCGCCCTGCACCGCCTCCTCCTCCCGATCCTGCACCAGATCGAGCGCCTCCCGCGTCCGCAACGGGATGCACTCAACAGTGCGCTCGGCCTCGCCGATGGTCCGCCGGCCAATCCGTTCCTCCTCGGGCTCGGGGTGATGACGCTGGCGGCCACGGCGGCTCGCGCCCGGGAGCGGCTCCTCGTGGTTTTCGACGATGCGCAGTGGATCGATCGCGAGTCGATGACGCCGCTCGCGTTCTGGGCTCGGCGGCTCCATGCCGAGGGGACGGCGGTGATCTTCGCCGAGCGGCGGGACAACGACGAGCCGAGCCCGCTCAACGACTTCCGTGTGATCGAGGTCGGTGGCCTCGACACCGGTGCGGCACGCGAACTCCTGGACGAGTCGGTCGGCTTCCGCCTCGACTCGGAGGTGGCCGATCGCATCGTCGCCGAGACGGGCGGCAACCCCCTCGCTCTCGCCGAATTCGCCCGTGATCTCAGTATCGATCAGACGATCGGGGTCGGTGCCGGGTTGCAGCCGCTCGCCGTGAGCCGGATCGTGGAACAGCGGTTCGCGAGTCGCGTGCGATCGCTGTCGGCCGAAACGCAGCTTCTGCTCCTGCTCGTGGCCGCGGAATCGAGTGGCGATCCGATCACCCTGTGGGCCGCCGCGTCGCAGCTCGGCGTGGAGCCGGAGGCCGCGGACGCCGCGGAGGCGCAGGGGCTGCTGACGATCGGTGCCGAAGTCGTCATTCCGCATCCGCTCATCCGGTCGGCGATCTATGCCACCGCACCGCCGGCGGATCGTCGAATGGTGCACGCCGCCCTCGCCGCGGCGACCGATCCGACGAACGATCCAGAGCGTCGCGCCTGGCATCTCGCGTCGGCGGCCGTGAGCACGGACGAGGGCGTGGCGACGGTGCTGGAGGAGTGCGCCCGGCGATCGAGCGTGCGCGGTGGCACGGCCGCCGCCGTGTCGTTGCTCACGCGGGCGGCCGAGTTGACGGCCGATCCGCGGCGCGCGGCCGAGGATCGGCTGCTCGCCGCGGAGGCGTCGCTCGCCGGTGGCGCCGTGGCGCAGGCTCAGGCGATCGTCGCCGACGCCATGCCGCACCTTTGCAGCGACGACTCGATTGCCCGCGCGCGGCGGGTGGAAGGCAACGCGTGGTCGAGGGCAGGCAGGCCGGCTCTGGCGGCGCCGATCCTGTTCGCTGCGGCGAACGGACTGCGAACGGCCAATCCGGACCTCGGCCGCCAGACGCTGGTGGAGGCGTTGGAACAATCGATCCTCGCCGGTGACGCCACCGACGATGATCGATCTCTGCGCACGGCGATCGCCGAGTCGGCGTTGGCCGGTCCGCCGGGCCGAGATGCGCTGGTCGAACTCGCGCTCAAGGCGTTCGGGACGTACGTCGCGGTCGGCTTCGTCGATGCGGTGGAGGACCTCCGCGCGTTCGGGACGGCAATGGCGGCCGACGATCTCGCGCCGCCCCAGTTGATGCGCTGGATGCGCGCAGGCAGCGATGCCGCCCGGGCGATGTGGGATCGCCACGGCGAGGCCGCGCTGATGAACCGCATCGCGCAGCGAGGACGGGACCTCGGCGCACTGCGCCGGACCGGTGTTGCGCTGCAGGCGGCGGCGAGCGCGGCGATGGCCGGAGGGGAGTTCGGTGCCGCCGCGCCGTTGATCTCCGAAGCGATCGAGGTGACCGACGCCGCGGGTCGCCGTCAGTGGTCCGACTCGCTCATCGATCTCGAACTCGCGGCGTGTCAGGGTCGCGAGTCGGATGCCCGCGTCGCCGCCGAAGCCGGTCGGACGGTGGCCCGAGCGACGGGACTGGCACGGGTGATCGACCAGGTCGATTCGGCCATCGTGACGCTCGACCTCGGCCTCGGTCGTTACGACGAGGCGCTCGATCTGTCCCGAGCGATCGTCGAGCACGACTCCGTTCCCTTCGGCAACACGATTCTCCCCGACTTCGTCGAGGCGGCCGTTCGAGGCGGGGACGCCGTGGCGGCACGCCGAGGTGTCGAACGCCTCCGCGCCCGGGCGACCGCGAGCGGAACACCGCTCGCTCTCGGACTGCTCGCCCGTTCGCGCGCGCTCGTCGACGACGATCCGGAGCCGTTCTACGTCGAGGCGATCGACCTGCTGGAGTCGACCAGGGCGACCTTCGAAGTCGCCCGCAGCCGGTTGCTCTACGGTGAATGGCTCCGCCGCCGACGCCGCCGGATCGATGGCCGGGATCAGCTACGCGAGGCGTACGAGTCGTTCGCAGCGATGGGAGCGACCGGCTTCGCCCAGCGGGCGCGACTCGAACTGCTGGCGACGGGTGAACACGCCCGGCAACGCACCGACGACCTGGCGACCGACCTCACGCCCCAGGAGGCGAACGTCGCCCGTCTCGCCGCGGCGGGGGAGACGAACGCGGAGATCGCGTCGCAGATGTTCCTGAGCGTCAGCACCGTCGAGTACCACCTGCGCAAGGTGTACCGAAAGCTCGACATCGCCTCGCGTCGCGAACTCGACGACGCGATGCCGTCCGCCCGACTCGGGCCTGCCCGGCGCTGACCGTCCCGCTAGGCGTCGACCAGCTGATCCGTCAGCTGGCGGCGGGAGCTGATCGACAGCTTCCGGAACACCTTGCGCAGGTGGTACTCCACCGTGCTGGCGCTGATGAAGAGTTGCTCTGCGATCTCCGCGTTCGTGGCGCCGGCGACAGCCAGCCTCGCCACGCGACGCTCGTGCGCGGTGAGGTCGGTCGAGACGGGACGGACGGGCCGCGCCGTGTGCTCGCCGGCCGCGAGGAGCGCCAGGCGGGCGCGATCGGCGAAGGCCCGGGCGCCCATGCGGGCGAAGGCCTCGTGGGCGCTGCGCAAGTGAGCGCGCGCATCGACGCTGCGCCCCATCCCATGGAGCCACTCGCCGTACACCAGCTCGCTGCGTGCCGCCGGTGCCGGACCCTCGCACGGCCCGAGCAACTCCAACGACTCGATGTACCACCGTTCGGCGTCGGCGTCGGCGGCGACGAGGGCGCGGGCCCGGGCCAGCAGACCGAGCGCCAACGGCGTGGCGTTCACGACCGCGCGCGCGGCGAAGTCGTCACAGGCCCGACGTGCAGCCGCTCGCTCTCCACAGCGCACCGCCGCCTCGACCAGGTCGGTGAAGCTCATGCCACTGAGGAACGGGCTGTCGTCGTAGTCCTTCGACGAAGCGGCGAACGCCGCGCCGTAGCGGCCCGAACCCAACTCGAGGACGGTGAGTGCGCTGGCCGCGTAGGGCGCCAGCCAGTTGTTGCCCGGGAAGCGTGACGCCGCCAGCACCGAGTCGGCGGCGGCGTACGTCTCGTCGGCCCGACCCTCCCATGCCATCACGAGCAGGCTTCCGGGATCGGGCGCATCGGCGACCATCATCGCGACGAGCTCGGCGCACTCGGCGAAGTGTGCCCGGGCCTCGCGCAGTGAACCTCGCACGAGTTCCGCGTGCCCGAGGTAGAGGAGGGCGGCGGAGTACTCACCGATTGCACCCTCCTCGCGATTGCGATCGACGAGGCGGCCGGCCAGTTCGTGGAGGGCTCCGACGTCCCCGAGCGCGCCCGCCAACCATCCGACGAGTGACACCCACGAGGACTCGGTCGCCCGTTCCTCCGTCCTCGCCAGATATCGATCGAGGGCGTCACGCATCGCCGGGTACGCCGCGGCGTGTCCGTCGGCGAACAAGCCCAGGATCGCATCGCAGATCAGATCGCCAGCGGTCGGCTCGAGCGTCGACGGCAGCGACATCGAGCGCCCGACCATGGCCACGTCGACGAGACCGCCTCCCGCGACGGCAGGTCCCGGTGTCGCGCCGATCGCCCCGACCAGCGCCACCAACAACGTGCTCCGAGCAGCGCGGATGTCGTACGGCTGGATGTGCTGTGCCGCGCGGAGGAGGTCGACGACGCTCTGCGCGGAACGGCCCAGGTTGTAGCCGGCGAGCACGCGGACACGTTGCGCCCGCGCCCGATCCCGGTCGTCCACGAGCCACGGGTCGAGGTGTCCGAGCAACTCGACGCAGGCCTGAGGACGTCCTGCCAGGTACAGCGCCCAACCCGCAGCCAGTCCGCGTTCCACCCGGGTGGCCCGGTCCGGGCTCAATTCGGCGGCACGAGCGTAGAACGCTCCGGCTTCGGCAAATCCGCCGCGCGCCTGGGCGCCAGCGGCAGAATTCTCCAGCTCCCGAGCGACGGTCTCCGACGGACCGACCGCAGCAGCGGCAAGGTGCCAGGTACGACGGTCGGGCTGGTGTGCGAGCCGCTCCGATCCCGCGAGCGCGCCGTGCGCGGCCCTTCGCACGGCTGGTCTGGCGCCGTTGTACACCGCGGAGCGGATCAGCGGATGGCGGAACCGGACGTCGCGAGCGACGATCAGCAGGTCGGCACGCACGGCGGGCTCGGCGGCGTCCGACGGCAGTCCGAGATGCCTCGACGCGTCGTCCAGCAGCCGCGGGTCACCCGACGGCTCGGCGGCGACCAGCAGGAGATAGGTCTGTGTCGGCTCCGGGAGCGCCTGGACGCGTTCGAGGAAGTGCGCCTCGAGCCGCGGGCCGATGGGCAGCACCGCCGGGAGGGCGTTCGTACCGGACAACTGCGCCGGGGTCAGGCTCATCGCCAGCTCGGCGATCGCCAGGGGTGAACCATTCGACTCCGCCGTGATCCGGTCGGCGACCGACGCGGCGATCGGGACGTCGACCGCGGAGCGGAGCATGGCCCGCGCCTCCCTGTCCGCCAGACCCGAGACCTGCATCTGCGGAATGCCGGCGAGGAGCGAAACGCTCTCGACGGCCGGTGCTCGAACACCGAAGAGCATCACCACCCGGTCGGCGAGGAGACGGCGCGCCACGAACGCGAGCGTGACCAGCGATTCGTGGTCGAGCCATTGCGCGTCGTCGACGATGCAGAGCAGCGGCTGCTCGACGGCCTGCCGGGAAATCGCCGTCAGCGAAGCCAACCCCGCCATGAAGGGATTGATCGATGCGCCGTGGCCCTCACCGAACACGAAGTCGAGCGCCTCGCGTTGACGACCCGGGAGATCGCGGCGGGGCTCGTCGAGCGATGCCAGCAGCCGGTGCAACCCGGCGAAGCTCAACTCCATCTCACTTTCGAAGCCGACCACCTGCACGGTCGCGAATCCGGCCGCGGCGCGGGCGGCACGGTCGAGGAGTGCCGTCTTGCCGCTGCCGGCCTCTCCGTGGACGACGAGGCAGCCACTGCGGCCCTCGAGCCCACCGTGCAGGAGCTCGAGCAGCGACGAAACCTCGCCGTCACGACCGAACAGGGGCTGATGCACGAGCCAGTATGGCTGACGCCCCGCGTTCGGGCTCGGTCACGCTCCGGCGTGACTCCGCTGGACGAGTCGTTGGGCGACGACGAGCACGATCCCGGCGGCCGTCAAGCCGACGGCGACGCCACCGACGATGTCGAGGGGGAAGTGCGCGCCGACGTACATCCGGTTCAGACCGATCAGCGCCGCCACCACGACACCGACCACCCGCCACGGTCGGTTCAGCCAGGGCCAGGCGCCGACGACGACGGCGACCGCGACCGCGGTGTGGCTCGACGGAAAGCCGCTGCCCCGCGGGTCGGTCGGATAACCGTGGAAGAGCACGTCCGAGAGGTAGATGGGCGGCCGGCCCCGGTCGACGACGACCTTCATGACGTTGTCGAGCACGTAGGCCAGGATCCCGGCGCTGCCTGCGCACGCGACCAACGGCCAGAAGACGTCGCGGCTGGTGAGGAACAGCACGACGAGCGCGGCGACGACCAGCACGGTGAGTCCGGCGGGCCGCAGCAGCGGGTTGACGATGGCCATCACGGCGCCGGCGGCGCGTGGAGGGTCGTTGAACCATCGGAAGACTGTGACCTCGGCCGAACTCGGTGCGTCCGCCGAGGCCGCGGCGGTCGAAACGATCAGACCCACGAGCCCGGCAACGATCGCCCACCCCGGCCATCGGCCGTGCACACGAGCTCGATCGATGGCCAGAACGTCGACAGTAGTTCCGCGAGCAGCGAGCGCTTCGCCGAGCTCGGCCCATCGCTTCATCGTTCGAGGCGGGCGATGCAGCAATCGACGCGCGGGCGGGGCGTGAACGCCGACCTCGGGATGCGGGACGTGATGGTCAGGTTCCACGGTGAGCGGCGCTCGCCCAAGCGTTGCTGCCATCGTGCGGCGACGTCATTGGGCAGGACGAGCGACGCCCCGACCAGCGCGCTCGGCCGCGCCGTCAACTGCCTGAGTACCGGCGAGCAGAGTGCGAACGGCGGGTTGGCGACGACGTGGAACCGTCGCCGGGGCAGACGCAGGTCGGTGATGTCGGCCTGGACCACCCTCACGGTGTCCACGCCCGCAAACCGGGCGTCGAGCTGTGCGGCGCGCCCCTCGTGGAGTTCGAACGCGATCACCCGCACCCCGAGCGCGGCGAGGCGATGCGTGATCGCGCCCCCGCCGGCGCCGAGGTCGAGAACCAGGTCGCCCGCGCGCACGGCGCTCGAGTCGACGAGCGCCTCCGCGAACTCGTCAGCGAGTCGGTACCAGCCCCATCGTGCCCGCGTACGGCCGGACACGACGAACCATCACAGTGAAGCCACTCATCTCATCATGTTGACCGACGCGACCTCGCCGTCAGCAGGAGGTTTCGCGGCGCTTCTTTCCGGCGTCGGTCCCGGCTTCCGGGACCGACGCCGGGAAGAACGCCGACGTTCGGACGGATAGCGTCGGTCGTCGATGGGGCTGGGCAGCCAGGACGCGGTCCGACGATGCGCTCGCTGAAGACCGATTACCTCGTGGTGGGTGCGGGCGCGATGGGCATGGCCTTCACCGACGCCCTCATCGACCATGCCGACGTCCATGTCACGCTCGTCGACCGTCGCCACGCCCCGGGCGGTCACTGGCAGGATGCGTATCCGTTCGTGCAGCTCCATCAGGCATCGTTGTTCTACGGCGTCGCGTCCACGGTTCTCGGCAGTGGCGAGGTGCAGCAGGACGGCCCCGAGGCCGGGCTGCAGGAACGGGCCCGCCGTGCCGAGATCCAGCACTACTACGACTCGATCCTTCAGCGCCGATTCATCGGCTCCGGCCGCGTCACGTTCCTCGCCGGTAGCGAGTACCACGAACGACGGCTCGTCGCATCTCGTGACGTCTCGCGTCTCGGGCGCCACGACCAGCGTCGACGTGCGCCGTCGCGTGGTCGACGCCACCTACCTGTCACCCACCATTCCGGCGACGACACCGCCACCGTTCGGGATCGCCGACGGGGTGCGCGTCGGTGGCCATCAACGACCTGCCCTCGGTGCCGGAACCGCCGAGCTCGTTCGTCATCGTCGGGTCCGGGAAGACCGCCACCGACGGCATCGTGTGGTTGCTCGCCAACGGAGTGCACTCCGACCGGATCGTCTGGATCCGCCCGCGTGAGCCGTGGATGCTGGATCGCGCGCTGGTGCAACCCGACCCGGTGATCGCGCTGCGGCTCGCCACCGACACGATGACGGCCGCCGCCGACGCCGAGTCCCTCGACGACCTGTTCCTGCGTCTGGAGGATGCCGGCGTGATGCTGCGGATCGACACGGCCGAGGTTCCGACGATGGCCAAGACGCCGACGCTCGGGAGGTGGGAGCTCGACCTCCTGCGCACCATCGAGAACGTCGTTCGACTCGGCCACGTCAGGCAGGTGTCGAGACGCGAGATCGTCCTCGACCAGGGCACGGTTCCGCTCGCCGCCGACGCGCTCATCGTGCACTGCGCGGCGTCGGGCCTGCAGTATCCCCCGATGGTGCCCGTGTGGCGCCCCGACATGATCCGCCTGCAGACGATCCGCGTCGGTTTCCCGTGCTTCTGCGCCGCCCTCGCCGGGTACGTCGAGGCCACCCGCGACGACGACCGCGAACGGAACCGCCTGTGTCCTCCCAACACGCTGCCGGACGACCCGGCCAGCTGGGCGCAGATGCAGATCCGGGGAACGCTCGCGGCCCGGACGTACGGAGCCGAACCCGACATCGCGACGTGGGCCAACGCGGTCGCCTTGAATCCGGCGCGGATCACCCCGGCGCAACGCACCGAACCCGCGGTGATCGCCGGGGCCACTGCGGCCGCGGCCGTGGTCGAGAGCGGCCTTGCCCGGCTCGGTCAACTGGCTGGGGAACCGACGAACGCCTGACTCAGGCAGTCGCTCGACCGCGGCGTTTCAGGCATCGAGAAAACGGGTATTCTCGATGCGCCGGCTGGACGGACCGGGTTCGGCATGAAGTGGGAGGGGTTCGCGATGCGTGGCTTCAAGCTGCTGCTGGCGACCGGTGCCGTGGGTCTGTTCATGACGGGCACCAGCGATCGAGATCGCGGGTCGTTCCAGTCCATCCCCCGACGAGGCGGGCCGTTCCAGCGAGGTTGCGGTGCCGGCGCTCGCCGCGCCGCAACATCGGGCGGCGGTCGGGTACGCCCAACTGCCGGTGTCGTTCGTCTCGAACGAGGGCCAGACCGACGGGCGCGTGCGCTACTTCGCGCAGGGTCATGGCTACAGCTTCTTCGTGACACCCACCGAGGTGATGATGTCGTTCGCCAGGGAGGCGGCGGCGAAGGGCACGCCGGCCGGCCTGGCGCTCGCCCTGCAGTTCGTCGGCGGCAACCCGGACGTCGAGCCGGAGGGTGCCGAGCGCGCACCAGGGGTGATCAACGACCTGCGGGGGACCGATCCGAGCGCGTGGCACACGGGCATCGCCCAGTACGGCGACGTGGTCTATCCGGATCTGTGGCCCGACATCGACATGCGCCTGCACGGCCAGTCAGGCGTCCTCAAGTACGAATTCCACGTGCACCCCGGTGCCTCGCCGTCGGACATCCGACTCGCATACGGCGGTGCCGACGGACTCGCCGTCGGCGCGAGCGGAGCACTGCAGATCGCGACCCCGCTCGGCACGTTGGCCGATTCGGTGCCGATGTCGTACCAGGACATCGACGGCGCCCGTGTTCCCGTGGCGAGCCGCTACCTGCTCGACGACGGCGCGCACGATCGATTCTCGTTCGAGGTCGGCACCTACCAGCGGGACCGCGACCTGGTCATCGATCCCGGGGTGCAGTACACGACGTTCCTCGGCGGCAACAGCGCCGAGACGCCGGTCGGCATCGCGGTCGATGCGGCCGGCAACGCCTACGTCGCCGGGACCACGCAGTCACCCGATTTCCCGACGACGACCGGTGCGTTCGACCGCACGGGCGCCGCGTCGAACTTCGCCGACGTGTTCGTCACCAAGCTCAATCCAGCGGGCACGGCGCTCGTGTACTCGACCTTCGTCGGCGGCAGCGACATGGAGTTCGCGCAAGGCATGGCGCTCGACGGATCCGGCAACGCGTACGTCACCGGCCAGACGAAATCGTCGAACTTCCCGACCACCGGCAACGCGTTCGACCGGAGCCTGAACATCCCGGGGAACTGCCCGCGCTGCGGGATCGACAACACCGACAACTTCGTCTTCAAGCTCAACGCCGCCGGCTCGGCGCTCACGTACTCGACCTATCTCGGCGGCACCGACTACGACGCCGCCCGCGGCATCGCCGTCGACCGATCCGGCAACGCCTACGTGGCAGGCGAGACCCTGTCGGGCGACTTCCCCACCACGTCCGGCGCGTTCGACCGGACGCGAGGTGGCGAGTACGACATGTTCGTCACCAAGCTCAACCCCACCGGCTCGGCGCTCGTCTACTCGACGTTCATCGGCGGTACGGCGGTCGACAATGGCGGGCGGTTGGCCGTCGACAGCGCCGGCAACGCGTACGTGCTCGGGTTCCACGAGCTCCACCGACTTCCCGGTCACCGCCGGCGCGTTCGACACCACGGCGAACGGCACGTTCGACGCAACGTTGACGAAGTTGAACCCGGCCGGCTCGGCGCTCGTCTACTCGACGTACTTCGGGGGCAGCGACTCCGACGGCGGGGCCGGTCTGGTCGTCGACGCCGCGGGCAACGCCTACGTCGCCGGCAGCACCTCGTCGCCGGACTTCCCGACGACCGCCGGCGCGTACGACAGGACCTTCAACAACGGCGACGCCGTCCTGACCAAGTTCAACGCCGCAGGTTCCGCGCTGGTGTTCTCGACGCTCGTCGGCGGATCGGACTTCGACTCGTTCAGCTCGGTCGTCCTCGACGCGGCCGGCAACGCCTGGCTGACGGGCGGCACGAACTCGGCCGACTTCCCGGCCACCGCTGGCGCGCCCGACCCGACGTTCAACGGGGTCGGGGACGCGACGATCGTCGAGCTGAACCCCACCGGTTCGGCGCTGCTCTTCTCGACGTTCCTCGGCGGCTCGAACGCCGAAGGCGGTGCCGACATCGCCCGCGATCCGACCGGCGACGTCTACGTCACCGGGAGCACGTTCTCGCAGGACTTCCCGGCCACCGTCGGAGCGTTCGACCGGATCTGGAACGGCGACCTGCAGATCTTCTGGGGCGATGCCTTCATCACGAAGCTCGACATCGACGCCAATGGCTCGACGCCGCCCGCACCGCCGGCGGTCCCCGACGCGCCGGTGCTCGTGTCGCCGTTCGACGCCTCCTCGCAACCACAGCCGATCACGTTCGACTGGAACGATGCCGCGAGCGCGGTGTCGTACACCATCCAGATCGACGACTCGAGCGCGTTCACGGCCCCGTTGGTCCGCGACGTCAGCGTCGTGCAATCGATCTACGCCACCACCGGCCTGGGTACGACGCACCCACTTCTGGCGCGTGCGCGGCGTCAACTCCGCGGGTGTCGCCGGAGCGTGGTCGGCCGTGCGCAGCTTCACGCCCGAGGCCGCGCCGCCGCCGTCGCAGTTGTCGAACCTCGACATCAACCCGACGACCGTCGTCGGCGGCAACGCGTCGAGCGGCACCGTCGTGCTGACGACCGCAGCGCCCGACGGACTCGTGGTCTCGTTGTCGAGCAGCAACCCGGCGGTCGCCAGCGTGCCCGCCACCACCACGGCGACCGGGTTCACGGGCACGTTCGCGATCAACACCGCCGCCGTCACCGCGAACACCACCGTCACGATCACGGCGTCCGCCAACGGCGTGGTGCGGAGCGCAACCCTGACCGTCACGCCGTCGGTCCCCACTGGTCCGACCCTGCAGAGCGTCACGGTGAGCCCGCCGAGCGTCGTCGGTGGCTCGCCGACCTCCGGATTCGTGACGCTGTCAGGGGGCGCACCGTCGGCAGGAGCGGTCGTGTCGTTGACGAGCAGCAACCCGGCCGTCGCCGGCGTCCCGGCGAGCGTGACGGTCGGTGCCGGCACGACAGCGGCCGGCTTCACGGTGACGACCGCCAGCGTCAGCACCAACACGCCGGTCATCATCACGGCGACGTATGACGGCATCTCCCGCACGTACACCGTCAACGTCAACCCCGCCACTCCACCGCCGCCGCCCACCCAGAACGTCACGCTGACGGTGACGGCCTCCGGTCGGAGCGGCGAACGCATCGTCTCGACGCCGACGGGCATCAGCGTGAACGTCGGGAGCAGCGGGACGTCCTCGTTCCCGATCGGAACCTCGATCACGTTGCGCGTCAACAGCGGTCGCGACGCCATCTGGTCGGGCGCCTGCTCCAGCGGGGGCAACAAGACGAAGACCTGCACGTTCACCGCGAACGCCGACGTCACGGTCAACGCCAACGTGCAATGACGCCATCGGGGCACTGCAACGCGATCGGGGACTTTACAATCGACAGACCGTGAACGAGAGGCACGATCCACGTCGGTTGCAGGAGCGCGACGTGATCGACGCGCTGCCGGGTGCGGTGGTGGTCACCGATCCGGACGGCGGAATCGTGTCGTGGTCGGCGGCCGCCGAGCGATCGTACGGGTGGCGGCAGAGCGAGGTGGTGGGTCGCTCGATGTCGACACTGCTGGCGGGTCCGGCCGACGTCACCGCAGGAGATGGTGGGGAGGCGGGGAACGGTGCGGCAACGGACGAATGGTCGGTCGTCTGTCGCGACGGATCGACGGTCCGTGTCGCCACGAGGTCTCGACCGCTCGTGGGCGGCGACGGCGTCGTCCACGCGATCGTGCACTGGCTCGAGGAGGGCACCGCACTCCATCGAGCCGAACAGCGGTCGCGGGATCTGTCCGAGCAGCTGCATGCGGCGCTCGAGGCCGGGGGCCTGGGCACGTTCCGGTGGAATGCGGTCACGGGCGAAATGGTGTGGGACGAACGGCTGGAAGCGTTGTTCGGGCTGCCGCCCGGAGGGTTCGACGGCAGCTTCGACACGTTCACGTCGTTGCTCCACCCCGATGACCGCGACCGAGTGGTGGCGGCCGTGCTCGATTCGCTGGCGTCGTCGTCGACGTATCGCGTGGAGCACCGGGTCGTGTGGCCCGACGGGTCGATCCATTGGCACGCGCGGGTCGGGGGAGTGACGACCGACGCCGACGGCGAGGTCACCGGCACGGTGGGCTGCTCGATGGACATCACCGACCACATGCTCCTGCAACTGGAGCAGCAACGGCTCGCGTCCGAGGCGGCGGACGTCGAGCGACTGCATCGTGAGCGCCTCGAGTTCCTCGGCGCGATCAACGCCGCGCTCTCGATGTCCAACACCCGCCGGCAGTTGATGGCGAACGTGACTCGCACGGCGGTACCGCGACTCGGCGATTGGTGCACGATCCACGTGTTGCCGTTCACCAATGGGACCGTGCCGCAGGTCGAGGTCGGGCACGTCGATCCGGAGATGGGCCTGGCGGCCCGCGAGCTGCGAACACGGTTCCCGTACGATCCAGACGCTCGGTTCGGTGTCGCCCGGGTCATCCGCACCGGTGACGCAGAGTTCCATCCCGACATCACCGAACAGGAACTGGATGCGTTGGGTGCCGACGACGAGCTGCGCGAGACGATCGCCAAGCTCGATCTCCGGTCGACGATCGCGGTGCCGTTGCGCAAACGCGGGCGCATCCTGGGTGCCTTGCAGTTCGCGATGTGCAGCGGGTCACGTCGCTACACCAGTGACGACCTGGCGCTGGCACAATCGGTTGCCGACCGCATCGCTTCCAGCATCGAGAACCTGCGTCTCTACGATCAACAGCGGACCATCGCCCAGACGCTGCAACGCAGTCTGCTGCCGCCCACGCTGCCGGTGGTCGACGGCATCGACGTCGCCGCGCGCTACTGGCCGGTGGGAGAGGCGAACGAGGTCGGCGGAGACTTCTACGACGTGTTCGCACTCGAGCGACCCGGTCACTGGGCGCTCGTGATCGGCGACGTCTGCGGCACCGGTGCCGAAGCCGCCGCGCTCACCGGCTTGGCGAGGCACTCGATCCGCGAGAGCGCCTGGCACGGCGACGCCCCGGTGGACGTGTTGCGTTCGCTCCACCGGGCGGTGAAGAACTCGGCGACCCGCACGTTCCTCACCGCCATCTACGCGACGATCGACACCACCGGCCAGGTGCCCACCCTGACCGTCACGTCCGGAGGCCATCCGCTTCCAGTGCTCGTCGACGCGGCGACCGGGATCGCGGTCGAGGTCGGCAGCCCGGGCACGCTGCTCGGCATGCTGGACGACGTGGAGTTCACGACCGAGACACGCCACCTCCGACGCGACGATGTCATCGTGTTCCACACCGACGGCGCAACCGACGTCCATCCTCCCCACAACCTCGACATCGCCGAGTTCCGCGCACTCGTGCAACAGGCCGTCGCGCCCGGGGCGACCGCCGACGCGACCGCCGAGCAGATCCACGAGTCGCTGGAGAGCATTCTCACGTTCGACCGTCGCGACGACGACATCGCCCTGCTCGTGCTGAGGGTCGCGGGAGACGCCTGAAGACTTCGTCGACACGTTGTGATCTCGCTTCGATGCGCGCCGAGCTGCTCGTGGTGGCCCCAACGTCTGGGTCGGATCACGTGCGGAAGGCGGCAGCGAACCGACCCAGACGTAGCGCCGAACACTGGGGGCGTGGGCGCTCGGTCCCAGTCGGGAGCCGCGCCCGAACGTCTGGGTCGGATCACGTGCGGAAGGCGGCGGCGAATCGACCCAGACGTGGGCGACCGGATGTGCAGGACGATCGGTGGACCGTCAGGTGAGGACGATGGGGATCGTCACCACCTGCGTCGGAGCGTTCGGGTACGTGATCGAGATCGAGATCGTCACCGCTCCGGTCGGACGCTTGGCCGTCTTCCACGCGTAGAAGGCGGCATGGGTGAAGAGCGCGTCGTACACCGGGCGTGATGCGGCGAGCGATTGCGCTCCGCCGGCCGAGACCGACACCCGATGCGTGGCGAACAACTGCAGTGCAAGGCGGTCGGCGATGGGTCGGCCGCTGACGTCGGTGAGCTGGAACACGATCGGGACGATCGACCGGGCCGGGAAGCGGGCACCGTCGGTCGGGAGAAGCACCCTGACACCGACGCGGACCAACTGCGTCAGCGCCCCGCTGCTCGGGAGTGAGGACGCACTCCCCGAGTAGTCGGCCGTCACCGCGTGCGACCCGAGCGACAGTGTCGACGTCGCCGGACTGGTGGCGACACCGTCGACCACGGGAACCGGACCGCCCAACGCCTGACCGTCGACGGCGAACTGCACCGTGCCGTCCGCGGCGGCGCCGGAGACGTTCGCAGTGAACTGCACGGTCCCGCCGATGGTCGACGGGTTCGCCGACGAGCCGACGAGGGTCGTCGTGGCGGCCGGGCCGATGCTGATCGTGAACGTCCCATCGGACGAGCCGATGGCGTTCGTGGCGCGGATCGTGAAGGGGAAGCTTCCAGCGCTGGTGGGTGTGCCCGTCAGTTCGCCTGATGTCGACAGCGCCAGGCCCGGCGGCAGCGACCCGCTCGTCACCACCGCGGAGACGGGGGCGGTCCCACCCAACGTGAAGGCGTACGAGTAGGCGACACCGACCGTGCCCCCCGGAGGACTGCCGGCGATCGTGGCGGCGTCGCCCAACCCGAGGGCGGCGAGCACGGGGTCGTGGTCGCTCGTGCGGAACCGGTCCGGCGCATAGAGCGAGGCGATCTGCGCCGCCGACTTGAAGTCGGTGTTGTAGTCGATGACCGAAGGCTCGTCGGCGTTGTGGTGCACGTCGCCGGCGCCGGTCACCTGGGGGAGCAACGAACTCGACGCCATCACGTAGTCGAGGTATCCCCACTGGCCGTCGAACGCGTAGGAGTAGGCGTCGTCGCCGTGGAAGGCCTTGACCAGGTTCGTGAATCCGGCCGCTTCCAGCGCGGCGATCGGATCCTCGCCGGCGTACGAGTTGAGGTCGCCGACGATCGCCACGTCGGCATCGCCGGCGCCCGGGATCACGGTGCTGTTCACCCAGCCGGCCAGCTCGTTGGCCTGCGCCGTGCGATGGGCGTTCCAACACGACTGCCCGTCGCCGAGGTCGGAGTCGGGGCCGACGGTCGCCGGGCACGACCCCTTGGACTTGAAGTGGTTGGCGATCACGGTGAACCGGTCGCCGGCCCGCGTCTCGAAGGTCTGGGCGACGGGTCGGCGTTCGAACAGGTCGTTCTGGTCGACGAACGTCGCGCCGGGGACCGGCGACACCGAGGCGGTCCGATACAGCACCCCGGCCTTGATGGCATCGGTCCCTGCGACGTCGACGACTCCGAGGGCGGCGTCAGGATCGACGAAGGCCCATGTTCCCGGGCCATCCGCGGCATTGAGGGCGTTCGACGAGCGCCTGCACGGCGCTGTCCGGGCCGTACCCGTCGTTCTCCATCTCCATGTAGCCGATGACGTCGGCGTCGAGGAATCGCAGCGACGCGACCTCCTTGGCCAGCTGACGCTCGTACTCGACGCTGTCGTTGGCGCCGCGGCAGTCGGCCGCCCCACCCGCCGTACCGAAGCGGCAGCCGGAGAAGGTGTTGAAGAAGTTGAGCAGGTTGGCGCTGGCGATCTTGATCGGACCCGATCCCACGTCGGGCAGCTCGCTCGGCCGGGGGTTCGCCGGTTCGAAGACGGCGGTTCCGCCCAGGGCGCCGTCCGGACGCAGGCGATACGCGTTGCCGCTGGCGGCGTTGCCGGCCCAGGTGTAGGTCAGCACGCCGACGGCATCGGTCAGCGAGTCGCCTCCCCGCAGCGTGTTGGTGGCCGAGAGCGGGAGGCCGCCCCGCCCGAAGACGATCGGGTCGGGGTTCTGGCCCTGGCTGGCGTCGTCGATGATGAGACGGTTCAGGTCGTTGGCCTGCTGCGCCGCCTGCACGGCCGCTTGGTCGGTCGCCCGGATGTCGGCGGTCGGTTGGCGCAGCCGGTCACCCGACGACACGACGACCTGGCCGAAGCGACCGAGCTGGAAGTGCTCGGTGACGAAGACCGTCTGGTGCAGGCGGACGAGCATTCCCTCGTACGGCTCGAGATCGGCCGCCGAGGCGCGGGGCAACGTCACGTCCACGGGACTGACCGTCGCCTGCTGGTCGCACGACTGGACGCCCGCCGCGCTCGCCGTCAGCTGGGTCTGGCCCTGGAACTCGGAAACGGGACCGGTCACCTGGACGACATCGCCGTTGGCGACGAGGTCGGCACCGTTGTCGAACACGAAGATGCCGTCGGACGTGGCGGGGTCGCCATCGCCCGAGTCCTGGAGGTAGAAACCACGCAGCGCGGGCTGCGGGCCCTCGTAGTCGGCGACCACGGTGCCGCGCACGGATCGGGTCTGCCCCGCAGCGGGCGAGATGTCGCCGGTGCCTTGCACGGAACCGACGCTGACGACGTCGCTCGTGCACGGAAGTGTCGGGGGACCGACGGTGACGACCGCCGTCCGGCTGTCGATCGTGCCACCGGGTCCGGTGACGCGCACCCAGTACGACGTGTTCGCCGTCAGGGCGGGCGTGGTGAACGAGGGGGCGTTCGTGCCCACCGGAGTGCTGGTGTCGCCGCTGACGCCCGTGTACCACTGGTAGGTCAGCGGACCGGTCCCGGTCGCGCCGACGGTCAGGGTCGCCGTCGTCACCGCTGGTGATCGTCGCGTCCTGCGGCTGCGTGCCGATGGTCGGCGCGACGACCTCGCCCCCGCCGCCGCTCGGGGCGAACGCCACGCCGCGGAACGCCGTGTTGGCCGGCGCGTTCTGGAGCGTGACCGACGTTGCCGCGATCGGCGCGTCGAACGCCGCCGAGTCGCTGACCATGACGAGCTGGTTCGCCGTTGCGCTGGTCGTGGCGTAGAGCGTGACGCCGGTGGCGGTGACGGTGCCGGTGATGCCGCGCGCCCCGCTCCCTGCCGGCCGGAAGGATCCTTGCGGCGCCCAGACCGTGCCGTCGAACGAGTACTTGAGGACGCCGCCGGTGCCGGAATCGTCGGCGACGTACAGGCTGTCGACGCCCGGAACGCCGGGATCGCGGTCGAGCGCCACGAATCCGTACGGGCTCGAAGACCCGGCGAGTGGGATCGGGACCTGGCCACCGGTGGTCGGCAGGCCCGATCCGACGGCGTACACCCCTGGCGTCGTACGCGCTTCCCGTCGACACGCGCAGCTGACCGTCGCTGATGCCGGCCGTGCGCAGGTTCGTCGGACCGGTGCTGTTGATCGCCGTGGTCGTGCCGGCGCCGCCCAACGCGGCGAGACGCACGCCGCCACCGGCTCCGACAGCCCAGAAGCGACTGCCGTCGTCGGTGACCGCACCGCGGATGTCCGCTCCGCTGAACGCGTCGGTGATGGCCGTCGATGCGTCGACGACGCCGTTGCCGTCGACCCGCGCCACGACCCGGTTGGCGACCGTCGCCGTCGTCGACGCGACGCTCGGGGTCGCGACCGCGGCGTCGAACCCGGCCAGGCTCAGGTAACGCCCGTCCGCCGACAGCGCGAGGGCGCCTTCGGACGTCGCCGTGCCGCTCATCGTGACCCGACGGTCCGCACCGACCGCCGATGTCGGCAGTGCGACCGACTGGACGAGCGTGCCCGACGGCGTGTACTCGTCGAGGAACACGGCAGTGGCGGCGTTGCTCAGGGCCGAACTCCCGTCGCCGACCCGCACCACCACGATGTCACCGGAGCCGAACCCCGCCGCGGACGCGGGGGCCGCCGCCTCCAGCACCAGGGCGCTCGACGCGCCGAGCGCCACCGCGAGCAGGCCGACGAGCGTGCGGGCCGCACGTGTACGCATGACATCCCCCATCTGAGATCCGAGCCCGCGCCGACCGCATGTTAGTGGAGCCCGGATTGCTCTGACCGTCGCCGTCGGTGAACGCACGGTGACATCTCGACCACACCGTGTGGTCGGTTGCACACCGGGACTTGACGCTTGCTTATTAGTATGCTAGCATCATTGCCATGGCAGGTGACGAGGTCAAACAATTCAACGTCTACTTGCCCGTGGAGCTCATCAAGCGGGTCAAACACCACGCCGTCGACACGGAGCAGTCGCTGTCCGCGATCGTGACGTCGGCGCTGGAGAACTACCTGCGACCGAGAAAGGACAACTGACATGACCACCCGAGGCGTCGAGGGCCTGTTCGTGGAGACCCACAACTGGGGCAAGGCGGTGAAGTTCTTCCAGGCGCTCGGCTACCAGCTCGAGTTCGAGACCGACCACAACTCGGGGCAGCTGCGCAACGGCGACGGCCCGTACCTGTTCGTCGCCGAGGTCCCCGAGGATCAACCGACCGGCGTGCAAGTCGTGTTCGGCGTCGACGACGCGTCTGCGTTCAAGGCCTCGTCGGCGATGGATGTGATCACGCCGTTCCAGCCGACGCACTGGGGTACCGAGGAGATGACCGTGCGCGACCCGGACGGAGGGATGTGGAGCCTCCAGGCGCCCGGCGCCGCGTCGGACGGTCGGTGAACGCCGAACCCGACAGCAGTGCGGTACGGACCGCGCTGTGGCGGGCGCTGCACGTCGAGGTGGACGAACCGCCGCACCTCATCGACGACGAGATCGGCCTTGCGCTGGCCGCGCCCGACGCCGGCTGGCGCGAGCGCCCCGACATGCATCCCCTCGGCACCCGGCCGTATCGAGCCGGGATCGTCGCCCGCACCCGCTACGTCGAGGACCTGCTCGTCGACGAACACATCCCGCAGTACATCCTGCTGGGCGCCGGGCTCGACACCTTCGTCCAGCGCCATCCGGAGCTCGGCGCGCAGGTCGCCGTCTTCGAGGTCGACCAGCCCGGCCCGCAGGCGTGGAAGCGTCAACGGTTGGAGGCGCTCGGTTTCGGCGTCGCCGACTCCCTGCACCTCGTCCCCGTCGACTTCGAGGCCGACGCCGACTGGTGGCACGCGCTCCTCGACGCGGGGCTCGACACGACGGCGAAGACCCTCGTGTCGTCGAGCGGTGTCTCGATGTACATCAGCAAGGAGGCGACCGCCGCGACGTTGCGCCGGCTCGTCGGACTGGCGCCCGGCTCGATCGTGATCATGACGTTCATGCTCCCGTTGGATCTCGTCGACGACGTCGATCGCCCCGGCCTCGAAGCGGCAGCGCGAGGTGCCGAAGCGTCCGCAACGCCGTGGATCAGCCTCTATCCACCCGATGCGATCGCGGCGCTTGCCCGCGACGCGGGCTTCGCCCACGTCGAGACCGTCTCGACCGCGGACCTCGCGCAGCCGTATCTCGCAGGGCGCACCGACGGGCTGCGCGCGGCCGGTGGAGAGGGCATCCTCATCGCTCGTACCTGACCCAGGTCGTGCGGTGCGGTGCCGACGTGCGATCCGTCGGCGAGACGGTGACTACTCTTGACCGATCCGCTTCCGCGGACGGCCCGATCTGCGAGTTCGGCGGTGGCCGCGTTCGGGTAGCGAGGACCGCATGACAGAGCAGACGACGAACGGTTCCTCACGCCGATGGACGGATCTGCGAGTCGTCGTGACGCGTGTCGCGCTGGTGGCGGTGATCATCTTCGGGCTGATGCAGTTGGTTCCGTACGGCTGGTGGCACGACAATCCGCCGGTCGTCCACGACGCGCCCTGGCCGGACGAGGCGAGTGAGCAGATCGCCCGCACGTCGTGCTACTCCTGTCACAGCAACGAGACGGAGTGGCCGGCCTATTCGTACGTCGCTCCGATGTCGTGGTTGGTCCGCTACGACGTGGAGAAGGGTCGCAACAAGTTCAACTTCTCCGACTGGGATCCGCACGACGCCGAGGATGCGATCGACATGATCGAGGGGGGCCGTATGCCCCTCAGCCGATACGTGATGATCCATCGAGATGCCCGACTGGACGACTCCGAGCGCGACACCCTGCTCGCCGCACTCGACACGATGTCCGACGAAGGAGGCGACGGCGGCGGACATGGCGGCGGTGGCCATGGCGGTGGGACGACTGAACGGATTTCCGAGCTGACGCAGCCGGCTCAGTCGAAGGACGTGCGCCGCGACGCGTGATCCCGCGCCCGCCGGCGGATCACGTCGTGCTGCACCCGCATCTCCGGTGCGTCGCGGTCCTCCTTGCGGGTGCCCCGACGGAGCACGGCGAGACGATCGATGACGGCGTCGTAGTCGAGGCCTTCATCGGCGAGCACGCAGCCGATGACGGTGCCGGTGCGGCCGATGCCACCCCAGCAGTGGACGAACACCCCGCCGCGTCCGAGTCCCTCGTCGATCGCGGCCGTCACCGTGTCGTATGCCTCGTCCTCGACGACGCCGAGGTCGGGGATCGGGAAGGAGACGTGGCGCAGGTCGAGTTGCCTGGCCGCCGCGGCGGCGGCGACGATTCCGCCATACGGTCTGAGCCGGTCACCGGGTGTCGTGAGGTCGACGAACGTCCGGATCCCGGCATCGACGAGCACATCGACCTGGTGCCGTGCCCGCGTCGAGTCGGTGTGCCCGGGGTACTCACCGGCGAGCAACCGTCCCGGCTCGACCCACCAGGCGTGCAGGAACGCGTCGTACGGCCAGCCCTCGTCGACGTTGCCGCCACCGGCGGCGAACAGCCCCCGCGCCAGCGATGCGATGCGATCGCCGGCCGCGACCCGCAGGCGCCACTCGGCACGGATCGAAGATGCTCCCCATCGGGCGCCGGCGATCTGACCGGCGATCGCCGCGGTGGTGTCGGCGTCGTCGCCCAGATTGGCGGCGCGCAACACCGCGCCGTCGAAGTGCTCGGCGCCGGCAACGGCCCACAGGGCAGCTTCGAGTGCGTCGACGCAGTAGCCGGTACCCCTGATGAGCGGCGGCTCCTTGTCCCGCCACGACCCGGCGGCGATCCGCGCCACCTCCGGGTGGAGGTCTCCCCACTGCCAGAACGTCGGATCGGCGACCTCGTCGAACGTCGAGCCGGCGATCAAGGCCGCGATCATCGAGCCCATCAGTCGGCAGGCATCCACCGGCCGCGCCGCAGCATGCGTGCTGCGGCTCGACTCGCCCGAGCGCGCCGCCGCCTCCGCAGGGTCGGCGTGCCAGCGGATCGGAGCGGCGGCCAGTCGCATCAACGATCCATTGGCAGCGGCCTCCGGGTCGGGCCGCGGATCAACCGCAGTGCCCGTGCGTCGGAACCGCTCGAGCTGACCGTGGGTGGTGGCGCCGATGTCGAAGCACCGCCCGGTGGAGGACAGGTATCCCTCGTCCTTCCACAGCAGGTAGCGGCGGAGCTGGTCGGCGAGGTCCATCGCGCCCGTGTCGAGGATCGATTCCGCCAGACAGAGCGCCATCGACGTGTCGTCGGTCCACTCGCCTGGCTGCAGACCGAACGGCCCACCGCCGACCATGTCGCCGATCGGTGTGAACGTGCCGGGGGCACGGAACTCGAGCGTCGTGCCGATCGCGTCACCGATGGCGAGACCGAGGAGCGCACCGACCGCTCTGTCCAGTGGATCCCCCGTCACCGTGCGAAGTATGCACGAATCGAGCAACGCGGACGTCCAGGCCGGCGGGTCCACGACACCCGGCCGGCTGCGGCCGCGACGCTCCCAGCGACAAGAGTGGCGGGATGCAGACGCGGACCGAAGAGATCACGACGCCGAGCGGGCCGATGGGCGTGCACGTCGTCCGTCCCGATGGTGACGGCCCGTTCCCCGTCATCGTGTTCTTCCATCACGGGCCCGGGCTCGACGCAGGGTCGAAGCAGACGATGGCGCGCATCGCCGAGTGGGGCTACTACGTGGTGGCGCACGACCGCTACCACCGGGCCGAGCCGTGGTACACGATGCAGAGCCGCAGCGACGACGAGGTCCGGAAGATGTTCGGCCTGGTGCTCGGCACGACCGAGGATCAGGTCGCCGAGGATCTCACCGCCCTGCTCGCCTGGCTGCCGTCCGATCCGGCGGCCCGCGCCGGTGCGATGGGCTGCATCGGCTACTGCATCGGGGCGCGGTCGGTCCTGTGCACCCTCCGCGACCGTGGCGAGCAGTTCCGGGCCGGTGTGGGCCTGCACCCCTCCTTCTGCACCACGGAGGATCCCGACTCGCCGCACCTCGCCGTGCCGTCGTACACCGGATCGTTGTACATCGGTTTCGGCTCGGCCGACACGATGCAACCCGCATCGGCGAACACGGCGCTGATCGACGCGACCAACGCCTTGGACAAGGGCGAGGCCGAGATCCACGACGGCGCCGACCATGGCTTCGGCGTCTACGGCCCCGCCCTCCACGAAGCCGCGGCGGACCGCTCGTACGAGCGGGCCAAGGTGGTCTTCGATCGCGAGCTGAAGGTTTGACCAGCACGAACCCACGGACCGCCGGCATGACCACTCCACGCGCCCTGGCGCTCGACCTCGACGGCACCTTGCTCGGCCCCGACGGCGCCGTGAGCGCGCGCAACCGTGCGGCCGTCGAAGGTGCAGTGGCGGCCGGCTGGCACGTCATCTTGGCCACCGCGCGCTGGTACCAGCTCGCCGAACGCACCGCGCGCGAACTCGGCCTCGTCGACCCCGTGATCGCCTGCTCCGGCGCCGAGGTCCGCCGGCTGAGCGACGGTGCGGACCTGTTCGACGTGCGCTTGCCCGCCCGGTTCGTCGATGAGCTGTACACGACGTGTGACGCGGCCGACGGAATGGTGATGGCGTATCAGGACCACGACGTCGTGCTGCGCAGCCCCATGGCCCCCGGCCCCGCCGCACCCGAGATGCGCCACGTGACGTCCCTCGTCGGTGCGGCCGACCCGACCCCACGCGGCGTGCTCGTGTTCGGCACCGAACTGGGCGAGCGCATCATTGCCGACTTCCAGAACGACTGGCGCAACGACGTGCGCTTCCTCAACTCGATGACCGGTTGGGGCCAAGGTGTCCTGACCCTCACCGGCGGCGAGGCCGACAAGGGCCTCGCGTTGGGCGTGGCGTGCCGGGACATCGGTGTCGATGTGTCGGACGTGGTGGCGATGGGCGACTCGGAGACCGACATCGAGATGTTCAAGGTCGCCGGCGCCAGCGTCGCCATGGGGCAGGCCGATGCGAGCGTGCGGGCCGCGGCGACCTGGACGACCACCGGGCACGACGACGACGGCGTCGGGCGAGCGATCGAACAACTCCTGCGGGGCGACGAGCCGGCCCGATGAGTCGGATCTGCCGGTTACGACGACGGGTCGTGCGGCAGCGCTTCCGCGCTCAGCACCGCCGCGCTGGATCTGACGTTGCGGCCGCGTCGATGATTCCGAACGACACGTCATAGCCGGCGTCGGCACCGACGACGACCAGTGGCGCGACAGCCGTCACGTGACGACGGCGTTCTCCTGGGCGATCCACAGCGGCGACTGCGCGAGGTCGATGAAGTTGCCCTCGTCGGCGAGCAGATCGGCCGCCGCCTGCTGCACGGCGGGATCCTCGCTGCTCAGGGCCTCGAGCGTCTCGAACCAGATCTCGGCGACGCCGTCGTACGGTTCGGGTGAGCCGCCGTTGCGTGCCTGGAAGACCGGGATCAGGTCGGGGAACGAAGTGTGGGCTTGGACGTACCGCTTGATCCCGAGCACCTCGGCTCGTTCGGCGACGAGCGGCGCGTGGACCTCGCGCCAGTACTGCTGGAACTCCTCGACGCTCATGCCCGGCTTGCGCCGCAAACAGTAGACGAGCTTCAACATGGCAGCGGCCTCCCTCGAGCAGCTCGTGCACCCCCGCACGAGCCACATGTTTCTAGCAGGGCGGGAGCGCCCCTTGCGCCGTCGGCACCGTGCCGCCATTGTGGTACCAGGGAGGGACGGGATGATCAGGTATCGATCGACGGTCTGGGACAACGATCGGTGGCAGTCGTTCACTTCGCGGCCGGGCGACATCATCATCAGCAGTCCACCGAAGTGCGGCACCACCTGGATGCAGATGATCTGTGCGCTGCTCATCTTTCAGCGCACGACCTTGCAACGGTCGCTCGATCTCGTGTCGCCGTGGCTCGAGATGCAGACCCGTGACATCGGTGCCGTGATCGCGGACCTCGAAGCCCAACAGCATCGACGCTTCATCAAGTCGCACACCCCGCTCGACGGGTTGCCCGACGACGAGTCGGTGACGTACATCTGCATGGGACGCGATCCCCGCGACGTTGCGATCTCGTGGGCTGCACACTCGGACAACGTCGATCTCGTCGCCATGTTCACCGCTCGCGACATCGCGGTCGGGAACGAGGATCTCGCGGAGATGTTCCGGGGGTGGGAACCTGCTCCGACCGATCCGCTCGAACGTTTCTGGCAGTGGGTGGACGAACCGACGGCCGATGACCTGACAAGCGTCAACCTGGCGTCGACGATGCATCACCTCGCCACCTTCTGGGAGAAGCGTGAGCGACCGAACGTCGTTCTCGTCCACTACGAGGATCTGTGCGCCGATCTCCCAGGGCAGATGCGTCGCCTCGCCGACAGGCTCGACATCGACGTCGACGATGACCTCGTGGGCGAGCTCGCGGGCGCAGCTGGGTTCGACACGATGCGGGAACGAGCGGACGAACTCGCGCCGGATTCCACCCAAGGCCTGCTGCAGAGCAATCGAGCGTTCTTCCGGAGCGGCCGGACTGGTCAGTGGCACGACCTCCTCGACGACGAGGGGCGGAGGCGATACGCCGAGCGAGTCGGCCAACTCGCCCCAGGAGATCTCGTCGAGTGGGCACACTGCGGGCCCGTCGGCGAGGCGCGCCCGGTCGTGTGAGGCGCGAGTCATCCGCCAGTGTGATGCGGCACACTCACCAGTCGAAGTCACCAGTCAGAGGAGACCGGCCAATGACCACCGAATCGATCATCGTCGATCAGTTCATCCCCCGACCACCGTCGACGGTCTGGGAGGCGATCACCACCCCCGAGCTGCTCGCCCAGTGGTGGGTGCCGGGAAACATCGAGCCGCGCGTCGGCCACCGCTTCCTGCTGGAAATGCCGGGCTGGGGCAACGTCGAGTGTGAGATCCTCGAGTCCGTGCCGAACGAGCGACTCGTCTACACCTTCGCCGGCTGGAGCCTGACCTGGCAGCTGGTGACCGCAGGCACCGGCACCCGAGTGGTGCTCGAGCAGTCCGGGTTCGATCTCGACAACCCGCAGCATCGCTTCGCGTTCGACAACATGGGACCCGGATGGCGAGACGTCGTACTCCCCAAGCTGTCAGTGCTCCTGGCCGGCGACGAGGCCGGGGTGCCCGGGGCCGGGTCGTCGCAATGAGCGAGATCGAGATGTTGGCGTCCGGCTACGGGTTGGTCGAAGGGCCGCGGGTCGATGCGGACGGCACCCTGTACTTCTCCGACGTGCACAACGGCGGCGTCCATTGCCGGCGAGCCGACGGCACGATCGAGTTGGTCGTTCCGAAGCGACGAGGCGTCGGCGGGATCGCGCTGCACACCGACGGCGGGTTGGTGATCTCCGGACGGAACATCTGCCACGTCCGCGACGGCGAGACGCGGATCGTGTTCGCACCGGACGCGCCCGGGCTCAACGATCTGTTCGTCGATGCCGCGGGACGGGTGATCTGCGCCACGATGCGTTCCGATCCGTTCTCCACGGACGGACCACGCACGGCGGGGGAGTGCTGGTTGGTCGACGGCGATGGAACCGCCACCGAGCTCTACGGCGACGTCGCGTTGGCGAATGGGATCGGGCTCTCGCCCGACGGGACGGTGCTGTACCACTCCGACACCACTCGCGGTGTCTGGGCGCACGACTACGACGACGGCCGGGTGACCGAGCGTCGCCTGTTCATCCAACGCGACGACCTCTCACCCGACGGCCTGGCCGTCGACGAGGCCGGCACCGTCTGGGTGGCCGACGTGTCCGGGTCGGGCGCGGTCCGAGGTTTCGCGCCGGACGGTGCCGAGGTCGGCCGTGTCGACGTGCCGGCCCGGATGGTCACGAGCGTGTGCTTCGGCGGGCCCGATCGCCGCGACCTGTACATCGTCACCGGCGACAACACGGCCGACCCCGCGCTCGGCGGCACCATCTACAGAACCCGTGCCGAGACACCCGGATGTCGCGTCGCCACCGCGACGGTGTGAGATCGCCGGATTCGGACCGATCGCTCAGGCGAAGTCGGACACGGCAGGTCCCGCCAGCGCGCTGGGCCGGATCGGCGGGACTCATGAGCCCGACAACGATCGGACCGGGTGCTCGGACCACCGCGTAGCGCGCACCCCAGAACGCGTCGTAGGGAGCGCGCAGAACGTCGGCGCCGAGCCCCAACGCCCGCTCGAACGTGGCGTCGACCGCCGCTCGGTCCTCGGTTCGCAGGTTCACGACCACTCCGACGAAGTCGTCCGGCAGCGCACCCCAGTAGGTCGCAAAGGCGGAACTGTCGATGTCCGCGTCGAACCCCTCGCCGACAGTCGGAAATCCGACATGGTGCTCCGCCCAGTCGCCCCACTCGGCCTCTGGCTCTTCGACGTCCGCGCCGAGCGAGCGCAGGAATCGAGCCGCGCCCGCGACGTCGGCCAGGACGACATTGATCTGATCGAACCGGAGATTGACCATCGATGCACGGTATCCCGTCGACCACCGGCCGGATTTCGTCGCTCGCGGCGCCCCCGAGACGTCCGGGTGTACGGCGGTGGGCGTAGCCCGCGATACAGCGGGAGGGGGACGACGGGTGCGACGCCCGCCGGTACCGTTCGCGTGTGGACTCCTGGCGACCAGACGCGCGCACGCGGGCGATCGTGATCGTCGTGCTGTTCGTCGAGATCGTGGGCACGTTCGGCGCCTCGTCCAACTCCGACCGGTACGGCGTCAGCCCGCTCAGCCTGTTGCTCGTCGTGGCGGGCCCGCTGGCACTGCTCGTCCATCGACGCTGGCCGATCGGGGTGGCCGCCGTGACGCTCGCGACGTCGGCGGTGTACCTGGCGCTCGGCTACGCCTACGGCCCGGTCTTCCTCAGCGTGGTCTTCGGCCTGTACTGGGCGGTGCAGTACGGGCGGCGCCGCGCGGCCTTCGGGATCGCCGGGCTCGGCTACGCCGGCTATGTGGTGGCCAGCGTCGTCGACCCGTTCGCCGACGGCCTCGACGCCGTCCATCTCGCCCTGGTCGGTGGCTGGATGGCGGTGGTGCTCGCGCTCTCCGAATTGGCGCGGGTCCGACGGGCGGAGATCGCCCGCGGCCGACAGCGGGCGATCGAAGCCGAGCAGGCCCGGGCCGAGGCCGAACGCGTGCGGATCGCCCAGGACCTGCACGATGTGCTGGCCCACCACATCTCGCTGATCAACGTGCAGTCGTCGGTCGCCCTCCACTTGATCGACGACGATCCTGCGCAGGCGAGAAACGCCCTGGCGAACATCAAGATGGCCAGCCGCGACGCACTCCGGGAGCTGCGGGCCGCGCTCGACCTGCTGGCCGCCGGTGACGCGCCGCGTGCGCCCAGCCCGACGCTCGCCGACCTCGACGAACTCGTCGACCGGGTCCGCGCCGGCGGGCTCCGGGTCGAGTTGCACGTCGACGACGTCCGCGGTGCCCCCGCTGCGGTGCAACTGGCCGGATACCGGATCGTGCAGGAAGCGCTGACGAACACCACCCGCCACGCCCGAGCGACGCGGGCCCGCGTGACGGTCAGCCGTCGAGCCGGTGCACCGCACGACGGGATCGATGTCGTCGTCGACGACGACGGCATCGGCCCGGGCATCGGCAGCGTCGACGGGCGCGGGCTGACGGGCATGAGCGAACGGGCGACGTCGCTCGGTGGGACATTCGAGGCCGGCGCGGGAACCGATGGCGGTTTCTGCGTCCGGGCCTACCTTCCGCTGGCCGACGCGATGCTGGCGGCCGCTGGTGAGTCGCTGCCGTGACCGGCGACCCGATCTCCATCGTGCTCGCCGACGACCAGGCGCTCGTGCGGGCCGGCTTCCGGTCACTCCTCGACGCGCAGTCCGACATGTTGGTCGTCGGCGAGGCGGCCGATGGTGACGACGCCGTGCGGCTGGCGCTGGAGCACCGGCCCGACGTCGTGCTGATGGACATCCGCATGCCGGGTACGGACGGGCTGACCGCCACCCGCCGGATCGTCGACGACGACCGCCTCGCCGAGGTGCGGGTGATCGTGCTGACGACGTTCGACCTCGACGAGTACGTGTTCGAGGCCATCCGGGTCGGTGCGAGCGGCTTCCTGGTCAAGGACACCGAACCGGTCGAGCTGCTGCACGCGGTCAGGTCGGTCGTCGCCGGCGACGCTCTCCTGTCGCCGCGGATCACCAGACGGCTGATGGACGAGTTCGCCCTGCGGGCCAAGGATCCGGGGGCATCACCGTCGCTGCAGGCGCTCACCGACCGCGAGCGCGAGGTGATGGCGCTGGTCGGGCAGGGTCTGACGAACGACGAGATCGCCGGCCGCCTGTTCGTCAGCGCGGCGACCGCCAAGACGCACGTCAGCAGGGCGATGATCAAGCTCGGCGCCCGCGATCGGGCCCAACTCGTCGTGTTCGCCTACGAGGCCGGCCTCGTGCGCCCCGGCTGGTCCGACCAGCCGGGCTGACCAGCGCGTGGACCGCGAACCTGAAACGCCCGGTGCCTGACCCCGAACGTGTCAGGTGGGCTGGCGGGCGTAGGGGCGAATGCTCCCCACGGCGGACGACAACCGGGCCGGCGGCGCGGATGATGGCGGTATGCAATCCCCGGTACGCACCGATACGTCGCCCGCCATCTCGGCGCGCGGCCTGACCAAACGATTCGGCGAACGCACGGCCGTCGACGGTCTCGACCTCGACGTGCCACGCGGCGTCGTCGCCGGTTTCGTCGGACCGAACGGTTCGGGCAAGACGACGACGATGGCGATGCTCCTGGGCCTCGTCCGAGCGACGAGCGGAACCGGCCATGTGCTCGGGTCGCCGATCGACGACCCGGCGTCGTACTGCCGCCGCGTCGGTGCCCTGATCGAGAGCCCGGCGTTCTACAACAATCTGACCGGCGCCCAGAACCTGCGCGTCCTGGCGATCGCCGGCCGCCACGACGACGCCGACATCACCGTGGCCTGCTCGAGCTGGTCGGCCTCGCCGACCGCGGCGACGACCGCTATCGCACGTACTCGCTCGGCATGAAGCAGCGTCTCGGCATCGCCGCGGCGATGATCGGCGATCCGGAACTGCTCGTGCTCGACGAGCCCTCGAACGGGCTCGATCCGCAGGGGATGCGCGAGATGCGCGAGCTGATCGAGCGCCTCGCCCGCGCCGATCGGACCGTGCTCGTGTCGTCGCACATGCTCAGCGAGCTCGAGCAGGTGTGCGACTGGCTCGTGCTGATCGACACCGGCCGGTCCGTCTACCAGGGTCCGGCCGCCGACTTCCTCGAGGACGGCGCCGCACTCGCGATCGCCCCACAACGGACCGAGGATCTCGACGCGCTCCTGAGGGTGGTGACCGGCAGCGGCCTGCCCGCCCAGCGCAACGCCGAGCGGGTGATCATCCCGCTGCGCGGCCGCGAGCGATCCGACCTCGCCGCGGAGGTCAACGCCGCCGCCTTCGGAGCCGGCCTCGTGCTGGTCGAGATCGCCCCGGTGCGGGACACGCTCGAAGAGCGGTACCTGTCGCTCGTGGGCACGGCCGCCGTACTCGAACCGACCACTACGAACGGAGCATCGTCATGACCAACGTCATTCGAGCCGAGCTGTACCGGCTGGTGCGACGGCGCACCATCGTCATCGGTGGCGCCGTGGCCGTCGCCTTCTCGTTCCTCGCCGCCTTCGCGATCTTCGCCGCCGCCGACAGCGTCGGGCCACGGTCCACGCAGGGTGGTACGACGCTCGCCCAGCTCACCGCCGCGGGCGGTGGTACCGAGGCGTTCGCCGTCGGCGCGAGCTTCGCCGCGCTCCTCGCCCTGGTCAGTGCCATCGCCCTCATCGGCAGCGAGTTCGCCAACGGGACGTTCCGATCGCTCGCGCTCCGGGAGCCTCGGCGGATCCGGCTCATCGCCGGCAAGTTCATCGGGCTGGCGATCGTCCTCGCCGGGATACTGCTCGCCGCGGAGGCGCTGACGTTCCTGACCTCGCTGCTCGCGGCCCGATGGCAGGACGTCCCGACGGATGCGTGGTTCTCGCTGGGAGGGATCAGCGGGGCGGCGGGCGACTTCGCCTCGACCTTCGCCGGCCTCGCCGGGTGGATGGTGTTCGGGACCTTCCTGGCGGTCGTGTTCCGTTCGGTCCCGATCGCGCTCGCCTTCGGCGTGGCCTGGGCAGGGCCGTTCGAGAACATCACCGTCGACTCGTGGTCGACGGGGTTGCGGGTGTTCCCCGGCCAGGTGTTGCGGTCGGTCATCGCCGGAGGCACGACGGAACTCGGGCTGAGCCAAGCGGTCGTGCGGGCGACGCTCTACGTGGCGTTGGCGGCGGGCATCACACTCGCCGTGGTCGCTCGCCGCGACATCACGTCGTAGCCGGTAGTTGCACGGCGACGCGGAGCCCGCCCGCGGTGCGGGGCGTGATGGTGAGCGTCCCCTCGTGCGCCTGGGCGATGCTCTTGACGATGGCCAGTCCGAGGCCGACACCGGCGTGGTCGGTGCGGATGCGTTGCGTGCCCCGTTGGAACGGCTCGGTGAGCGTCGTGACCAGGTGGGGGCTGATGGTCTCGCCGCTGTTCTCGACGGTGAGTGTGACGGACTCGAGCCCGACGGAGGTGTCGACCCGCACGATGCCGTGCTCGGGGAGGTTGTGGACGATGGCGTTGTGCACGAGATTCGTCGTCATCTGCAGCAGCAGGGCGTACGAGCCCATCGTGGGGGCGACGTCCCCGGCGGTCTCGATGGTGACGCCGTGCTTCTCGGCGAGGGGAAGCAGTGTCTCCGTGGCCTCTTCCGCGAGGAGTGACAGGTCGACGGGTTCCCGGCGGAACGACCGCTGGTTGGCGCGGCTGAGCAGGAGCAGTGCTTCGGTGAGTTCGATCGCCCGGGTGTTGACGTAGCTCAGTCGCTCGACGAGTTCGCCGGCGTCGCGGTCCGGATCGTTGCGCGCCACGTCGAGCAGTGTCTGGGTGATCGCCAGCGGGGTGCGCAACTCATGGGAGGCGTTGGCCGCGAATCGCTGCTGCTCCGCGTCGTGTGCTTCGAGCCGCGTGAGCATCGTGTCGAACGCGTCGGCGAGTTCGCGGAACTCGTCGTTGCGGCCCTCCATCCGGATCCGGTGCGACAGTGACCCGTCCGCGGCGAGCCGTGTGGCATGGGTGATGCGCGTCAGCGGGGCGAGCATGCTGCCGGCGAGGACCCAGCCCCCCACGAGACCGAACACCAGCAGGAAGGCCAGCGCCATGACGGCCTTGGGAACGAAGGCGCGCTGCAGGTCGGAGCGGCTGGGCCCGAAGATCGGGCCGCCGCTGACGTCGGGGACGTAACGCAACAGGAAGACCCAGACGACCGCGAGCAGCAAGGCACCCGCGACCATCAGAAAGCCGGCGTAGCTGAGGGTGAGTTTGAGGCGGACGCTCAAACCCGGCGCCCTAGCCACGTTCGCCACCCTCACTCCCGTCGTTCGGCCCCGTGTCGATGCGGTAGCCGACGCCCGCCACCGTGGCGATGATCCAGGGTTCGCCGAGCCGTTTCCGCAACGCCGACACCGTGATGCGCACGGCGTTCGTGAACGGGTCGGCGTTCTCGTCCCACGCTCGTTCCAGCAGGTCTTCCGCGCTGACCACGCCGCCTTCGGCGGCGACGAGGACCTCGAGCACGGCGAACTGCTTGCGGGTGAGCGCGACGTACCGGCCGTCGCGGTAGACCTCGCGCCGGAACGGATCGAGGCGCAGACCTGCGATCTCGCGGACGGGTGGCCGGTTGTGCGCACGCCTGCGATCGAGTGCTCGCAGGCGCAGCACGAGCTCGCGCAGTTCGAACGGCTTGGTGAGGTAGTCGTCCGCACCGAGCCCGAACCCGGAGGCCTTGTCGTCGAGCCGGTCCGCCGCAGTGAGCATCAGGATCGGCATGCCGGTGCCGGCGGCGACGATGCGTGCCGCGACCTCGTCGCCGGAGGGTCCGGGAATGTCACGATCGAGGACGGCGATGTCGTAGGAATTGACGTCCAGCAACTCGAGCGCCGTGTCGCCGTCGCCGGCGATGTCGGCCGCGATGGCTTCGAGGCGCAACCCGTCGCGGATCGCCTCTGCCATGAAGGGCTCGTCCTCGACGATCAGCACACGCACCATTTCCTCCTCTGTCACAGCCGGCATCGGGAGCTCGACCGTGGCGACAGGCGGGTGCGCTCCCGGATCGCCCGACCCCGATGTTACGAGCCGGCGCATATCGTCGGCATACCGAAAACCGGAGACGTGCCGGCAACACGAGGCCGTGTTGGTTGGCCGCATGAGTCAGACATCGTCGGCGCGGACGACAGCCCACCGATCGCCCTTGCCTGCGGCCGTCGGCCTCGTCGTCGTGGCCGCCGCACTCGTCGGATCGATCGTTCACCAGCCGGCCTCGTCGTCGGCGCCCTCGTTCGGCGAAGTCCCACACCGTGAACCGAGCGGTACGGCGAGCGAGGCTGACGGTGCCCTCACTGCGGCCGACGGTGTCCTTCCCGACGGGGTCAGCACGTTCGACGACCGGTATCCCGGCGTCGCCAACCTCGACCCCGATCTGCTCCGTGCCCTGCGTGCCGCCGCGACGGATGCTGCCGACGACGGCATCGTGTTCTCCGTCAACAGCGGGTGGCGCTCCCCGGAGTACCAGAACGAGTTGCGGCGCGAGGCCGTCTCCGAATACGGCTCGGCTGCGGAAGCTGCCCGGTGGGTCGCGACGGCCGACACGTCCGCCCACGTTTCCGGAGACGCCGTCGACATCGGTTCCTCCGACGCCACGGCGTGGCTCGCCGACCACGGCGCCGCGTACGGACTGTGCCGGACCTACGACAACGAATCCTGGCACTACGAACTGCGCCCGGCGGCGATCGACGTCGGTTGCCCTCCCAGGTATGCCGACCCGACCCAGGATCCGCGGATGCAGCAGTGACGGACGTCCTCGGATGAGCGGGAGCTGGCGGACGAGGGGACGCACGAATACTGTGTTGCGCGGTGGGCAACCGGCGTCTTGTTGGAGAGCTGGTCACCGAATCGTTCGAGTACGACGGTGGTCGGGACGTCACGGTGTACGTGCCTCGGGATCCGCCCGAGGCGGTGGTGTTCGCCGGTGACGGTCAGCTGATCTCACAGTGGGGCGGAGCGCTCGAGCAGGCTGACATCGCGCCCACGATGATCGTCGGCGTGCATCGGGCAGCCGATGAGACCTTGCGGCTCCACGAGTACTCGCCGGGCTTCGATCCGGAACGGTTCGCCGCGCACGAGACGTTCTTCGTCGACGACGTGCGGCGGTGGGTGCGGTCGCGCTTCGGTGTGGCGCTGCCCGCAGAGCGCACCGCGTTGTTCGGAGTCTCGGCGAGCGGCGAGTTGGCCCTCGCGGTCGGGCTCCGACATCCGGACGTGTACGGCGCGATCCTCTGCGCCTCACCGGGCGCGGGCTACCGACCGCCGGACACGATGCCACCGTCGATGCCGCGCACGTATCTCGTCGCGGGCACGTCGGAGCCGTTCTTCCACGAGAACGCGACCCGTTGGGCGGACGCGCTGCGCGACGCCGGTGTCGACGTCGTCATGACCGAGCGGGTCGGGTCGCACGGCGGCCCGTTCTGGCAGCAGGAGTTCCCGCTGATGGTGGCGTGGGCGTTCGGACGACCCGCCGCGAGAACCTGAGCGGCCCATGGCCGTGAGCATCGACGACGCCCGGGCCATCGTCGCTCCGCTTCCGCGCTCCTACGAGGCGCTCGTTCGCGACCGGGTCAAGTTCCGCGTCGGCAGCATCGTCTATGCCGCATTCTCCCGCGACGACACGATCATGGGCTTCGCCTTCCCCCGGGAGGAGCGCGAGGCGCTCGTGGCCTCGGAGCCCGACAAGTTCCTCATGCCCGACCCTGCGGACATGCGGTACCAGTGGGTGTGCGTCCGTCTCGATGCCCTCGACGTCGATGAACTCCGTGAGCTCCTGGTCGAGGCGTGGCGCATGTGCGTCCCGAAGAAGGTGGCCGCGGCCTTCGAGGGTTGATCGACACCGTCCGACGGGTCGGCTCGTTCGCGCTCCGGTCGCCGGCGTCAGCGCGACAGCGCCCGCACGTCGAGTGGGTCGCCGAGTGTGATGCCTTCCGACGAGATGTGGAACTCGCTGATGGCGGAGGAGTTCTTCGAGCCTCTGGCCTTCAGGACGCTGAGGGCGCGTTTCATCTCCGCGCCGTCCTGCACGTGCTGGAGGAGGATCACGTTGTCGGCGATGTGCGACATGCCGAGTTCGCTGAGTCGTGTGATGCGGAACAGTTCCATCGTCTCGTAGGTGAACATGACGTTGACGTTCTGTCTGGCGCAACGCTGAACGAGCGAGTAGAGGAATTCGCGCAGGCGCATCGGGTCGGGTGCTGCAGCGATCAGGTCGTTGAGGCTGTCGATGACGAGCCGGCGGGCTCCGATCTCCTGCATGTGGTCGAGGACGTCGTAGACCAGTTCGTCGATGTAGATGTCGACGGGCGAGCGGTCCATGATCGTCACGTGCGGGTCGTCGATGGTCCAGCCGAACCGGGAGACGACACGGGCGAGTTGGCTGCGACTTTCCTGGAGCGTGACGAACAGCGAGGTCTCGCCCAGGGCGGCACCGGCGTACACGAAGTGCAGCCCCATCAGGGTCTTGCCGGCGCCCGATGGTCCGGCGATCAGGGTCGTGGATCCCGACCAGTAGCCCTCCTCGAGCGCGTCGTCGAGCGCGCCGATGCCGGTCGACACGCGCTCACCGGCAGGGGCATCGAGGTTGCTGTCATGTTGGTCGGCGAGACGCGGGAAGACGATCAGCCCGTCGGACGTGATGCGGTAGACGTGGTCGCCGGACAGGAAGGAGCTGCCGCGCAGCTTGCGGACGCTGAGGTAGCGGATCGAGCGTTCCAGGGTCCGTTTCGTCTCGACCCCGATCACCGCGTCGGCGACGGCGAACTCGGGTGAGTTCGTCGCCTCGTCGGGCTCGTACTCGCCGACCCACAACGACGAGACGGCAATCGCGCTGAGTCTCCCGGCGAGGTCGTGCAGGAAGCGGCGGAAGTCGGCGTCGCTGGCAGCGAACGTCCGCAGCGCCTTGAAGCTGTCGATCACGATGATGCCCGGGCGATGCTGCTTGATCAGAGCATCGATGCGTTCGGTCACCGCGGGCAGTCCGAGTTGATGCACGACGTCACCGAGGTCGTCGTAGAACACGGAGCGCCCGATCTGGTCGATGTCGAAGAACGACTGTGCCTGCCCGAAGCGCAGCAGCTTGTCGAACGGTTCCGACACGGTGGAGAGATACAGCCCGGGTCGTTCGATCGTGGCGTTGGCGAACAGGCACTGTTCGGCCAGGATCGTCTTGCCGGTTCCGGGTGCACCGACGACGAGCGTGATCGCGTCGTTGATCAGCCCGCCGTCGAGGATTTCGTCCAGTCGCGGGTTGCCGGTCGAGAGGCGTTGCATCAGGAGACGGGGATTTTCGAGGGTCGGGTCAACGCGCTCGAGCCCAACAGGTCGCGCACCGTCGACACGAACTGCAACGGCACCACCGGCTTGGCGAGGAACGCACTGGCCCCGGCCGCCATCGCCTGATCGGAGAGGTCGAGAGCCGACATCGCCAGCACGGGTGAGCCTCCCGCCGCCAGACGGGAGCACAGGTCGAGGCCTCCGCCCGACATCATCAGCTCGATGATCGACAGATGAGGACGACGTTCGACGAACAGCCGCTCGGCCCGTTCGGGTTCCAATGCGACACACACCTCGTAGCCCTCGGTGCGCAGGAAGTACTCGAGCAACTCGGCTGCGTACCGGTCGCGTTCGGCCAGCAGCACCATGATCCTGACGCCCTCGTCATCGCCGCTGCTCGATGCCTCACCGCGGGATCGCTCGACCAACATGCGGTGTGCTTCCGCAGGCGTGGTGCCGCGCTCCACCAGATCGACGACGAAGCGCAACTGTTCCAGTTCGTCACGCGAGTAGACGCGCTGGTCACCCTTGCTCCGCGCCGGAACGACGACGCCATAGCGGTCTTCCCACTTCCGAACGGTCGCCGTCTCGACGCCCAGCATCGATGCCACCGCACCGATCGAGTAGATCGGCTGACGCCCCGACCCGGAACCCTCGGCGTCGGTCACGCGACCGAGTCTTCGGATCGCACCGCGAACAAGCGGTCGACCCCGGTCAGTTCCAACAGGCGGGTCACACGGCGCGGGGCGTTCACGACGCTCAGCTTCGCACCTCGGGAAAAGCAATCGTGGTACATCTCGACGAAGAGACTGATGCCGGCGGAATCGATGAACACCAGCCCTGCACAGTCGAGCTCGATGTCGCCTTCGATCCCCGCGAGTCGCTTCCGCACGCTCGGCACCATCGCGGTGTCCAATTCTCCGTGCAGTTCCACCCGTGCCACGCGCTCCGCAGTGTTCAACATCGCGGTTTCCGCGCCCAGACCGTGGACAGAGGGAGAATGAAAGCCCGACATGTCTGAGACAATACCTGGACAAGACTTCGACGTCAACCTGGACAACGACAGTCAGCGTGCGAGGTGTCGCACTCGTTCTCCTCGAGGCCTGATCGTCGGAACTACCCTTGCCCCATGGGGATCGTCGACGACCTGCTCCGCAATCCCGGCCTCTACGTCGGCACCGATGGTGTCGTGGGGAGCGATCTGATCGGAGCGGCGCGAATCCTGGTCACGGTGTTGCCTGGTGGCGCCGGGGTGAGTCTCGACTACGAGATTCTCAACGGTCTCGCGCCGGGTCCCGTTCTGGGACACGCCGAGCACACCGTGGTCGGCACTGCTGACGATGGCGGAACCGTGATGGTGATCGCCCACACCCATGGCTCGGGCCTCACCATCCTGCGCGAGACCGAGCCCGGCGTGTTCGAACCGGGCGACGGCCCGGTGCCCTACCCGATGAAGGTCGTGGTGGCGGTGCCGGAACCCGGCCGACTGCGCCATGCCTGGTGGTACGGGTCATCCGGGGGCGAAGCGTCGGAACGAGACGTGGCCGAACTCGAGCTCGTCGGGTCGTAGCACGCGCCGCCGGGCGTCGAACGGCCGGTGGCCCACCGCCGGCGCGGCTCACCCGGTCACGCAGGGGCAGACTGGCGGACTGCTTCGAGTTCGATCTCGATGCGGATCTTCTTGCTGACGAGCACACCGCCGGTCTCGAGGGCGACGTTCCAGGTCAGGCCCCAGTCCTCGCGGTCGATCTCGGTGTATGCCGAGAACACCGCTCGATCGGCTCCCCACGGATCGGTCATCGCGCCGAGCATCTCGACTTCGAGGGTCACCGGATGGGTGATGCCGACAATCGTCAGATCGCCGACGACCTTGGCGGCTGTGCCGTGCCGGTCGACCGCGGTCGACACGAACGTGGCAGTGGGGAAGCGCTCGACGTCGAAGAAATCGGGGGAGCGGAGGTGGTCGTCGCGCTCCGATGAACCTGACGTCAAGCTCGCGGTACCGATGGTGACCTCGACCGTGCTGTCGGCGGGGTCGTCGGCGATCCGGATCGTGCCGGTGATGTCGGTGAAGCGTCCCCGGACCTTGGTGAGCATGAAGTGGCGACCGATGAAGGCGACCTCGGCGTGTCCGGGGTCGACGGCCCAGTCGCCCACGACCGGGAGTTCGACACCGCCGACGGGACGCGTCGCCGACGTGGAACCAGTGGAAGTGGTTTCGGTGGAAGTGGTTTCGGTGGAAGTTGTCATGGCGCCATCGTGCGGGCCTTGCCTGCAACGGATCTGTTGCGGCGCCGTGACAGCGCGGCAACAGCCGACGAGACCAAGCTGGTGGGGATGGCCCCGCGTCGACTGTGCTCGGATCGGCCATCATTGGCCAGTGAGTGAGAGCGCGCTGCCGGCGCGGTACGGCACGATCGACGTCCGGGTGCTGGGACCGTTGGAACTGATCGGTCCGGCCGGTCGAATCGAGATTCGCCGCGGCCTCCCGCGGGTGCTGTTGTCGACACTGCTCGTGCGGATCGGCGAAGTGGTGCCGGCCGACGTCCTGATCGATCAGCTGTGGGTGAACACGATCCCGGTCAATCCGGCCAACGCCTTGCAGGTTCAGGTGTCGTACGTGCGGCGACAACTCCGCCCGCTCGGTCAATCGATCCGGATCGAACGCGACGGGGTGGGTTACCGACTGGTTGCCGCCCCCGACGTCATCGACGCAACGCGGTTCGCACACACCGTGGCAGACGTGTCGGCGAAGATGGCCGGCGATCTGACCCGGCCCGACGGCATCGCCGCGCTGACGGCAATCGAAACGGCGCTCGGCCTCTGGCGAGGGTCCGCGCACGCCGATGCGTCGCATGTTCCCGTCGTCGAAGCGGACCATCACCGCCTCGAGCAACTCCGGATCGTTGCGTCGGAACAACGTGGAGTGCTGCTCGACCGGCTCGGTCGCCATGACGAAGCGGCGGCATGGCTCGAGCCGCTCGCCGCGGCGAACCCCCTGCGCGAGGCGCTCTGGGTGGCTCTGATCGGCGCGCTGTACCGGGCCGGTCGACAGCCGAGGAGCAGACAACCGAACGCGGCGACGAGCAGACCGGCGTGCCCACGCATCACGCGAGCGCGCCGACGAGCGACCGGAGTGCTCGCATCGCGGCGTCGACGGCGATCACGACGATCCATGGCTGCGTAGACCGCAAGTGTGCCCAGGCCATCGGCGGGGGTGAGCAGATCGGCGGACCGGCATCGACCAGCTGGCCGCCAGTTGTGCGATTGCCTGGGGGAGCGCCGCATGGGGTGTGGGCGACCTCGAGCTGTCGGCGACCGTGCTACGCCGCGCCGCCGACATCTTCGACGTACGCGGCGACGTTCGCGGGCGCGGCTTCGCGTTGGCCCGACTGTCCCGCACCCTGAGCGACCTCGATGATCCTGATGCCGTCGACATCGCGACAGCGGCCGTCGACGACCTCGAAACGTCCCAGGACGACTGGGTCGGTGTCGTCGCACTCGACCACCTCGCCTACGCGCTGCTGGCGACCGGCGACTACCGGGCGGCCGCGGTCCGTGCCCAACAAGCCATCGCCCTCGCGGAACGCATCGGATCGACCTCCGGAGGCCTCGCGGCGCTCTCCTTGCTCGGGCGAATCCGCCTCGCCGAAGGAGACCTCCCGGCCGCCACTGAGGCGCAGCGTGCCATCGTCACCGCTGCGGAGCGCCTCCGGAACTTCGGTGCCGTCGCCGATGCACTCGATGGCCTCGCCGACGTGCTCATTGCCGATGACCGCTACATCGACGCCGCAGTCACCGTCGGTGCGGCCGACGAGCTCCGACGGCGCGCGCGTACCCGCCGGACCCCGAGCGGAGCAGCCCAATCCGCAAGGCGGCTCGAGGTGCTCCGCGCGACGACGGGCGCCGAGGCGTTGGTCGAAGGAATCCGATCAGGGAACGTGCTCGCCCCAGCGGACATTCTCGAGCTCACGTCGCGGTGAACCCGCACGTCACGGTCGAGCGTGGACGGTGACCATGCTGCGCGCCGGCTGTTGTTGCGTCGCCTCGGGTAGGAAGGGTTCGTAGTAGCGGTCGTGTTCGGTCCGTTCGTTGCGCCGTGCGGCGTCGAAGTCGGGAGCTGCCGCGAGTTGGGCCTTGGTCAGGCTGACGTGGACGGTCGCCGCGGCGTCGTCGATGCGTTGGATGACGCCTGCCGGGATCATGCGCTTCTTGCCGAGGATCCAGGACCCCGTCTCGACGATGAGATGCGCCTTGCCGACGATGTTGCTGGCTCGGTCGATCGTTCCGATGTGTCCGTCGGACGCTTCGACGTCGTATCCAACGAGATTCCGGCTGGACATCCCCGCGGGGTAGTCCCAAATCGACGTCATCCTGTCTCTCCTGATTCTCGCACCCGCCGTCCTTCTGTGCCCATTCCGGCGGACCAGCAAACTGCCAGATCCGGGTGGACGGGCCAGCAAAGGATCTTCTCCGACCGCAGCTCACGGACTCGGCTGGTATCACGAGTATTCGTGCGCTGTGGGGTGATGTCTGGGCCACGGTTCCACAATGTCGGTTCGGTGGATCGCCGACCATTTCATGTGTCAAGATCTGCGTCGTGCAATTCAGCGGGTCCCGTGTGGAGGTCACCACGTCGCCGCATGGCTGGGTGGTGACCGGTGAGATCGACGCCTGGACGTGTCCGATGCTGGCGGCAACGTTCGCCGAGGTGTCGAACGGGGACGGGCGGACGGTCGAGCTCGATCTGTCGGGCGTGACGTTCATCGATTCGAGCGGTCTGCACGTACTCCTCGAGCTGGCGGGGCGGGTGGAAGCCACCGGCGGGAGCGTGCTGATTCGGAATCCCGCCGCGAGCGGTGCAACGGCTGTTGGCGATCACCCTGCTGGAATCGAAGTTCGGCCTGGACGGCCGCGATGCAAGCGAGGATTGAGGCGCGGTCGGCCCCACCTGTTCCCCCGGACCATGCCGGGCAGGAATCTCGGCCCACGTGTGCCGAAAAAGTGTGTAACGCGATGACTCGCCCAGACGATCCAAGAGGTGATCGCTCGCGGGGAGCGAGAGCGGGGGGCCTCAGGCGTACGTCGGCCGAATCGGTTCGATTCGGCCGATGAACGGTCATCGGGGCCCCTCGCTTTTGCCGCACTTCGGCGGATCCATCATCACCAAATCTGGCCTCCACCGCTCCTGATGCTCCACGCAAAGGAGCGACGTCGTCGCGCGCCAATAGTGTGATCTTGGCAGACACGGCTCTTCACCCGTACGAGGGGTTTGCCGTTCTGAATCATCGGGAACTTCTGGTTCACAGCGGGTACATCACTGAGGAGAAAAGCAATGACTTCCATTTGGACCTATCCCTCCGGTGTCGCTACAGCCGACCGAGATGTCGTGGGCTACGACGTCGAGGCGACCGATGGCCACATCGGCAAGATCGACGAGGCCAGCAACGAGGTCGGCCGCGCGCACATGGTCGTCGACACCGGCTTCTGGATCTTCGGCAAGAAGCGCCTGATCCCCGCCGGCGTCGTGCAACGCGTCGATGTCAACGACGAAAAGGTCTACATCGGTATGACCAAGGACGAGGTCAAGTCGGCGCCCGGACTACGACGACCAGCGGCGCGACGATCACGACGAGTACGACAGCTACTACGAACCCTTCGGCCGGTGAGTGGATCGGTCCGACCCCACCGGGTCGGACCGGTCGCGGCCGGGGCGGGCGAAGAAGTCGGCATGGTCCACGCGGTACGGTCACGCGACGTGGACGTCGAGTTCTACGCCGTCGCGGGGCCGCTGACGAAGTTGTCGTCCGAGCAGGCCGACATGATTCGCGGTCTTGCGCTCGGCACGGACGATCTGTGCCGAGTGGCGCAACGCCTCTTCGTCTCGCCGCCCGACGCGGCCGGTGCGGGATTGTCGGTCTCGCGCATGGCGGAACGCAACACCCGATCAGCGACCCACCTCCTGCAGCGAGTCCTCGAGCTTGACCCTTTGACGCCGCTCTACGAGCCGCGAGTGCCAGAACGACGAGTCGTCGGGACATGCCGTCACTTCGCGGTCATGGCCACGGCGTTCCTCCGAGCGGTCGGAACTCCGGCGCGCGCGCGATGCGGATTCGCGACGTACTTCGTGCCACCGAGAAAGGTGGACCATTGGGTCGTCGAGCACTGGTCCGATCCACGGCAGCGTTGGATCCGCACCGACCCGGAGTACCTCGACCTGGCGACGCCCGGCGCGGCCCATACCGACGACTTGCGTCCCGGAGAGTTCCTCACTGCCGGCGAGTCGTGGCAAATGATCCGATCGGGCCTCGCCGACCCGATGGACTTCGGTGTCTTCGGCACCGAGAACTGGGGGCCCGGTGAGGTGCGGGGCAACGCGATGCGTGACCTCGCCGCCGTGGCGCGCAAGATCGAAATGCTGCCGTGGGACGAGTGGGGACCGATGCAGGACAGCTACGACGACAAGACCGGCGCGGACTTCGACCTGCTGATGGACGATCTCGCGATCCGTCATCGACGATCCCGCACGCGGGGACGAACTGCAGCGCATCTACGACCAACTCGCCGTACCCGCGGACATGATCTGCTGACTTCCTCCGCTGTCGATCACCGCGTACGCATCCGCCTCCCCGCCGATCGTCAGGGTTGTATCGTCCGCGCGTGGCCATGCATTGGACATTGGGCTGTGATGCCGGTGATCCGCAGGTGGTCGCGGAGTTCTGGGCACGTGCACTGGGCTACGTCAAGGAGTCGGGTTTCGATGAGCCCCACCGCGCGTCGATCATCGACCCGGACGGCGAGCGACCGGCCATCGGATTCCTCGAGGTGCCGGAGGCGAAGACGTCGAAGAACCGAATGCACATCGATATTCGCGTCGCGGGCGACCCGCCATGGGACATGGCGCGGCGAGCGTTGTTGATTCGATCCGAGGTCGCACGGCTCGCGACCATCGGCGCCACCGTGGTACGCGAGGAGTCGTACGGCGAGCACCTCGGACATGTCGTGATGCTCGACCCCGAGGGCAACGAGTTCTGCGTTGCGTGAAGCCGTGGCCGATGCGATCCTCGCGCCACGGCCCCGGAGCACCAGGTGGGACGCATGGTCGGATCAGTCGTCGGTTTGCAAAACCGTGCTCGAGACGAGTGGCTCCGGCGCGGGAAGCAGGAGACGTGGCATCACGACAACCGTCCCGTTGCGCACAGGGATCCGGTCGGCCACGTCGACGCCGTCGACGCGTTCGATCGTGTTGGCGTCGGCCCCGTCGACGTCGAGTGCGGCGCCGTTCAACGTTCGCCAGGACCCGTTCGTCGATGGATCGGCGACGATGTGGTACCGCATGATCCCCTCGAGCAACAGCGTGTTGTTCATCAGAGTGGAGTAGTCGATGCCGACGTCAGCGCCGCTCGAGGCGAACGCGGTGGCGGTTGGTGCGAGGAGGACGAAGTCGTCGAGACCATCGAGAACCGCGTCGAGGCCGGTGCGTTCGAGCGCCACTCCCAGGGGGACGAACCGATCCTGCGCGAGCACGTCGTCCAGCGTGGGCAGCGCCGGCGGGGCGGTGACGTCGGTCGAAGGGGTGACGATCGGTGCTTCGTCGATCACCACCTCATCGGCGGCGGCCGCTGGCGAACCGTTGTCCATTGCCGGCAGTGACGAACATCCCGTCGCCAGGCCGATCGATGCCAACGCGATGGTCGCGATCGCACCGCGCCGTCGACCGCGGCCAACGGTGAGGTGGCGGGCCCGCTGAATCATCACGTGTCCTCGTTCCCCGTGCCGCGGGAATTCAACCGTTCAGATACTCGTCACGTGATCGAGGTGCTGGAGCAGTTCGAGAACCGCGACATCACCTGAGACATCGTCACCGGATGATCAGGCGTCAGAGCAGCAGCCGCATCACCGGGCGGCTCGGGTAGGTGCGGGCGACCTCGACGAAGCCGGCGGCCACGAACGTGCTCATGGCGCCGGTGAACAGCGCCGACCCGGCGACGTGGTCCGCTCGCAGCGCGGTGGTGTCGACGGGATGGGCTTCGATCGACGTGGCGCCCTGACCTCTGGCGTGCTCGACCGCCGCGCCCACGAGCGCCGATGCCACACCCTGGTTGCGGAACTGTCGATCGACGGCGAAACACGCGATCCACCACGCGCCCGGTTCGTCCTGCAGTACTCGACGCAAGGCGCGGTTGGCGGCGACCGCCGACATCTCGGCGCGGCGGCCGATCCTGCTCCAGCCCGCTGGCGTTCCGTCGACGTAGGCGATCACACCTGGCGGTACCGACGCGGTGGTGATCTCCCGATGCAGGGCGTCCCGATTCGACAGTGGAGGGTCGTCATCGCCGAGCGGGCCGACGATGCGCCGGCACCAGCACCAGTCGGGGTCAGCACCGCGCTTGCCGAACACGGTGACGACGTCGTCCCACCGTTCCGGCGCCGCCGCCTTCACCTCGATCCGCGTCATCGACGCATCCTGACACGGCCCGTGGTGGCGTCGTCGTCGTTTACAGTCGACAGCACTACCCGAGGGGAGGGCGTCATGCCGAAGGTCATCGCCGACATCACCATGTCGCTCGACGGATACGTGACGGGACCGGGGGCCGATCGCGAACACGGGCTGGGAGACGCGCCGGAACTCCACGCATGGGTGAGCGAGCAGGACGCGGTCGACGCCCAGATTCTCGAGGGTGCGACGGCGGCCAGTGGCGCCGTCGTGATGGGTCGACGGCTGTTCGACACCGTCGACGGCCCTGACGGCTGGTCGACGGAGATGGGCTACGGCGCGGACCAGGTCGGTACGCCTCCGTTCTTCGTCGTCACCCATTCGCCGCCGCAACACGTCCGGCTGGAAGCGGAACTCGGATTGCGATTCACGTTCGCGTCCGATCTGGAGGCCGCTGTCGGTCAGGCTCGGGCCGCGGCGACCCATGGTGACGTCGTGATCATGGGCGGCGGTGACGTCATCGGCCAGGCGCTGGAGCAGGGCATGGTCGACGAGTTCCGTGTCCACCTCGCGCCCTTGATCCTCGGCGGAGGCACGCCGTTGTTCCGCCCGGGGACCCGCCAGCGGTATCGCCAGGGCGACGTCCTCCCGTCGGGCAACGCGGTGCACATCACCTACGAGCGATCGACCGACGAATAGCCCGAACAGCCCGTGATCGCCAGGCTGCTACTGCAGGCGGTCGAGCGCGTCGGTCCACGACGGCGTGCCGTCGCTCCCCGAAATCTTCCAACGAACGAACTTCGGGGCGTTCATCGACGGTGCCAGCTCCGCCATGAGCCGAGCGTGGGGATCGGTGCCGGCGAATGCGTTCAAGGCCTCGTCGTCGCGCCACACCGACAACGTCGCGTAGTTCTTGCGGAAGGGCTCGGCGAGCAGTGCGAAACCCAGCACTCCGTCGGCACGAAGGAGCTGCTGACGAACGATGCGCGACCCTCGAAACATCGACCACGTCGATGACATGCTCCGAGGCGGAATGCTGGATGCCAAGACGAGATACTCACGGTCGGACTCGAGCATCCCCAACGTCTTCCACGGCGTCTTCACGACTCTCAGCATGACAGACGGCATGGCCCGTTCCGGGCGTGCGTTCAGCGGAGACGGCGAGGGTCGTTCGTCATGGCCGACATGTCGACCACGCTCGCCCGGAGGTTCTTGGAGCCGAAACCCATCGTGGCGAGGAACCGCTCGGCTTCGTCGAGGGCTTCGAGCTCGACGAGTTCGGCAGCGTCCGGGCCGGACGCCCGCAGTTCGTAGCGCAGGTTGAAGAAGGCGAGTGCGGCATCGTAGGTGAAGGTGCCCTCGGGCGTGTACGCGGACAGGAAGATGTCGTGGTCGGCCTGCGAACGGGCCAAGAACGCCCGCGACTGTTCGGTGAGCCCGGAGAACTGGCCACGAACGGTGACCCGGAAGACGGTGGTTGCCTCGACCTCGCTCATCGCACCAACGTACCGACGGCGTCAGCTCGGCGATACCCCTGCGTCGGCGCCCCCGGACGCCGGGGTCAGTCGATGGGCGATCTGGAACACGTTGCCGAAGGGGTCGGACACCATCGCTCGACGGTCTCCGTACGGGGTGTCGACCGGATCTTCGATGACGGTGGCACCGGCGTCGATCGCGCGAGCGAACGCCTCATCGGCGTCGTCCACGTAGACGTACAGGAACGCCGGAAACGACGGGCGCTCGGCCGACGACGAGATCATGAGCAGCGAATCACCGATGCGCACTTCTGCGGGCCGGCCGGGATTGGCGTCACCGATGGCGCCGAAGACCTGCCGCAAGAAGCGGACCTGGGCTTCGACGTCATCCACCACGATCCGGGGCGTCACCGACCGATATCCGTCGCGAACCGTTGTCGTGGCCACCCTCCGATCCTTTCAGAGTTCGAAGCTGGCGGTACGTGAACTCGACGTGCTGGTGCCCTGCCGCGCCCTGGACTCGGTCGTTGAGCGCGGCTCGATCGCGCCGGATCTCCTCCTGTGACCGCTCCGGTCGATGGTCGCCCGGCCGAGGCGCCAGCCCGAAGCCGGTGTAGACGACGCGTCGCTCGGCCGAGACGGGCGGGCGACTCATGTGCAATGTGCACGAGCAGTGCACGGTGATGTCACCGGTGCGCGTCGGGAGTGGCACGCGGGGAAGATCCAGGCCGTCGATCCCCATGAGGGCGATGTTGGCGCGGTGCGAGCCCGCGACGGCGCCGAGCTCGCCGTTCTCGCGGCCCGCGCCGGTCACCGAGATACCGACGGTGAGGCCGCAGCACGTGCGGCTGTGCCCGCCGAGCGCGCAGTCCTTGTGCCATGACACGTCAGACGCTCCCTCCACTACGCCGATCTTCTTCAGCAAGCCTTCTGCCGAGTCACCGACCTCGGGATCGCGCTGGACCCACTCGTCGTCCGTGAGGCCGGCGATGGCGGTGAATCGTTCGCTGGTGAGGAGTTCGCGCAGAGCCGCCGACTTCTGGTTGAAGCCGAGGATGCGTGCTGCGTACCAATCGCCGGTGTCGAGGCGCGCCCACCACGACTGTCCATCGTCGAACGTCGCGGCCGCGACGGCGTCGTCGAGGTCGGCCGACACGTCGGCCATTTCGGCTTGGGTGAACATGCCTTCGATGTGCACGAAACCGGCCTGCCCGAGAAAGTGGCCGATGTCGTCGGGGTCGTCACCGACGTGGAACGAGCGGTGCAGATCGAGCGGCGAGCCGTCACGTTCGTGGAAGGAGATCGATCCGGGCTCGTACACGGGTCGGCCGTCGAGGAGGGTCCGCAACACCGGTTCCCAGGCGATGAAGTCGTCGATCGACCCGCGTCTGATCTCGGCCCGGCCGAGCATGTTCAGCCCGAACGTCGACGCCGCGTCGCCCACGAGGTCGGCGAAGGCCTTGCGGTCCAATCCGACGACGAGCGCCTGATCGGCTCCGCTCCTCACGTCGATGCGCCCGGCCGTGGCGGCAAACGTGAAGACCTCGCCGTCGACGTCGAGGGTCAGTGGGGCCAGCCCGAGCTGCGTGGCGCCCCGGCCGGCGTCGGCGCCGTGCGCGTCGACGAGTTCGGGCGCCAGGTCGCCCACGAAGCGTCTCGGATCGATGTCGATGGCGTCGCTCTGGAACCGCGTCCGAAGGTCAACAGTGGTCATGGGTACCTCCCTCTCGCCGGCGACGATACCGCCGCCAGGCAATTCATGTCAATGCTTGGCCCTAATTCGCTACCTCCGCTAGTGTGACGTCGATGTCGGGATCTGGCGATCTGGTCGCGGCCACGAAGCCGGGCGTCGGCCGGCCCCGCGATCCATCCATCGACCGGGCGATCCTGGACGTCGTCCGCGAGGTGCTGGTCGAGGTCGGGTACCAGGCGTTGACGGTGCAGGAGGTCACGCGTCGATGCGGCGTGCATGTTCGAACGGTCACCCGGCGCTGGAGCAGCAAGGCGGTGTTGGTGACCGCGGCGATTCTCCAGCGCGACGACCCGACGCGGCCCGCTCCGGGTGGCTCGATCACGACGACCGGGCGACTCGCCGACGACATCCGCCGGCTCGTCGAGTCGGGCATCGACTTTCTCGGCCAGCCCGCGACGCAAGCCGCCTATCCCGCGCTCATCAGCGAGATGCGCACCAACGCCGAAGTGCGCGAGCAATTCGAGGCGCGTACCCGGGAGTGGGGGGATTCGATCCACGCCGTGCTCGAGCACGCGGTCGCGAGCGGCGACGCACCGCCGGGCATCATCGGCCGCGGCCGACTCCTGCCTCACATCCTGGGGGGTACGGCATTCAATCTGCAGTGGTCCGATCCCACGGCCATCGACGACCACCTGATCGACGAATTCACCGCGTTCGTGCTCAGGGCGTTGCTCGCCGATGACCTCCGGTGATCGGATCGCTCACCGTTCGTCGAGGATGTGCCGAGCCAGCGCCATCGGGTCCGGTGCGTCGGTCGTGTCGAACTCGACGTCATAGCTCCAGCCGTCGTGCACCGCGAGCGACTCCGCGGCGATGCCTCCCCATCGTCCGGAACGACGCTCGCGCTCGACCAGCACCGCCAACTCACACGTCAGCCCGACACTGAGGATCGGCACGTCCCCGAACGCGTCGACGAACTCGGCCTGGCGACGGCCCGCGCCGGGAACAGCGACCTGATTGCCGGCGCGAGCGAGCGCCGCGATGGCGTCGAGGTAGCCACGGTGCAACGCCGGTGCCCGATCCCGCCAGATCAGGTAGCCGGGCTGGACCGTGCCGATGTGTTCGGGTTCGTCGAACACGACGAATGGATCGTTGGCGATCTCCTGCATGGCTCGCATGAGCGTCGACTTGCCGGCGCCCGATGGCCCGTTGACCAGGACGGCTCGGCCACCGGTGACACCCTCGGAGCGTGCCGGTCGCTCGAACACGTCGAGCCATTCGATCGTCATAGGGGACGAGCAGCCGAAGACGATCCGCCACTGCGACTCGTCGGTCGTGACCGTGGCATCGACCCGCTCACCGTTGACCCTGATCCAGTCGATGCGCGCGTCGGCACGGGCCGGCGGTCCGAGGAGTTCGGCCGTGCGTGTCGGGTCGACGCTCGACGCGAGCAGATCCGAGAGGGGGAGTGCTCGACGAACCCGGTCCAGCACCGCAAGTAACAGTCGGCGTTGAGGGAGCTCAGGTCCATCACCTGTCACCGGTGCAGCGTAGGCAGCGCGCTGGGGCGAGCCGCGGCGAGGGACCGGATCGTCATACGGTCGTGTGGTCAACTGAACCGATGATCGAGATCTCATGTGCCTTCGCAACGTCGATGGCGACGCCGGACCACGTCGCGATCGCCGAGGAACTCGGCTATCGACGAGCGTGGCTCTACGACTCGCCGGCGCTCTACCCGGACGTCTGGATGATTCTCGCCGACTGCGCGAAGCGGACCTCGACGATCGAAATCGGCCCGGGTGTCGCGATCCCGTCGTTGCGCCATCCGATGGTGACCGCCGCCGCGATCGCCACGCTCGTCGATCTCGCCCCCGGTCGGGTGAACGTGGCCATCGGGTCCGGGTTCACGGGACGGTTGACGCTCGGACAGAAGCCGCTGCGCTGGAGCTTCGTGCGCGAGTACGTGCTCGCGCTGCAGGGTCTGATGGCCGGCGAGACGGTGGAGTGGGAGGGTGCAGCGATCCGCATGATGCACCCCGACGGCTTCGGCGCGGCCCGACCGATCCGGGTTCCGATCATCCTCGGCGTCGGTGGCCCCAAAGGTGAGGCCGTCGCCCGTGAGTTGGCCGACGGGGTCTTCGCCACGCAGGCCACGGCAGGGTTCGACCGCTCGTCCGTGCTGTGCTTCGGGACGGTGCTCGACGACGGTGAGGACCCCGGCAGCGATCGGGCGATGGCGGCCGCAGGACACGCTGCGGCGCTCGCCTATCACGCGGCGTATCTCGGTGGCGTTGTCACCTCCCTGCCCGACGGCGATCGTTGGCTGGCGGCGCTCGAGGAGGTGCCCGAGCGCGAACGTCATCTGGCATTGCACGAAGGTCACCTGATCGACGCCAACGTCCGCGATCGCGCCGTGATCACGGGGGACACTCTGGCGATGCTCGGGAGCGCGCGCACTGCTGCTGGGTGGCGAGAGCGAATCTCGCGGTACGAGGAAGCGGGGGCGACGGAGATCGCGTACCAACCCGCCGGTCCGGACATCGCCGGCGAACTCCGACGGTTCATGGAGACCGCCACGTCTTGAGCGGCGACGTGGTGCCGGTCAGGGCCGAAGCAGCAGACGGGAGCACGACGGAAGGGCCGAGGGAGCACGAGCGGTCGACGTCGTCATCAAGAGTGTCGGACAGCGGATGTCGTCCACCGGCGATGGTCGAACGACGCTGTCACCGTCCAGGACCAACTCTGCGCTCGCCGGGCCGGCGGTGACGGCGAGCAATCCGGCGGTGATGCCGATCGTGACGACGATGCGGTTGATCGAGTGGGATCTCATCGGTGTGCTCCTCGGTGATCGGTTGGGTGCAGGTGACGATCGGCGGACCGTCGGATGACGGCACCGACCCGAGGCCATCGTCCGCGAGCGTGGCAAGCAGGCGGTAACGCGGTGGTAAACGCCGCGGCGTCGCCAATGCTCGGCCATCGCGGTACCCAGCCGGGCTACGGTGACCACCGGCCGTTGCGCTGACGGAGGTGACGAAGAGTGAGTGGACGCAGCTGGTGACCGACGTCGACCGCCGCTCGCTGGAACTCCGGCTACTCGGGCCGTTGGAGGCATTCGTCGACGGTGTGCACGTTCCCGTCTCCGGACGTCGCCGACGCGCCTTGCTGATCCGACTGGCGCTCTCCGCCAACGAGGTGGTTTCGAAGGAGCGCCTGGTCGACGATCTGTGGGGTGACCATCCGCCCCCTACGGTCGTCAAGGCGCTCCACGTTCTTGTCTCGCAGCTGCGCGACCTGCTCCGGGGCAGTGACGACGTCGCTGCGAAGAACGACGACGTGCTCGTCACGCGACCGACGGGGTACATGCTGCGCTTGCCGCCCGACTCGCTCGACACAACGCGATTCGAGCACGGGTATGCGGCGGCACGTCAGGCTTTCGAACAGCACGACACTGCCCGAGCGCTTGCGATCTGCCGGGAGGCCTTGTCGCTGTGGCGTGGGGCCGCCCTCGTCGACGTGGCAGACGAGTCGTTCGCTGTCGCCGAGGCCGCGAGGTTGGAAGAACTTCGCTTGGCGGTGATCGAACTGCAACTCGAGGCCGAACTCGCCGAGGCCGGTCACGTCAGGGTGATCGGCCGACTCGAGAGCCTGGTCGACCGCCATCCGCTCCGGGAGCACCTGTGGGCTCTGCTCGCGTTGGCGCTCTACCGCTCGGGGCGTCACGGCGAGGCCGTGCGGGCGTGCACGCGGCTTCGTGTGATCCTCCGCGACCAACTCGGACTCGAACCAAGCCTCGAGATCACGAAGCTCGAGTATCAGATCATCGTCCAGGATCCTGCTCTGGAACCCGGAGCCACTGGGGCCGGCGACGCTTCGGAACGAGTCGACCCGCCACGCAAGATCCGCATGGGTCGCAGAAGCCTCCCGCGTGTCCCGACCTCGTTCATCGACAGCCATGAAGTGCTCGCTGACATTGCGGAGCAACTTCGGCGCGGCAGCGTGGTCACGCTGACGGGCACGGGGGGTGTCGGCAAGACGCGAGCGGCGATCGAGTTCGCTCAGCGTCACCTCGACGAGTTCGGCGACGGCGTGTTCTTCGTCGATCTGGCCCCCGTCGTCACGAGCGACGCCGTCGTCGGAGCGGTGGCGTCGTCCCTGCCGTTGGTGATGCCCGGCGAGCAGTCGCTGCTCGACGCGATCGCGGAGTGGATCGGCGATCGACGAATGCTCCTCGTGATCGACAACTGTGAACACCTCGTGGTCGACGTTGCGATCGTGATCGACGAACTGACCCGACGCTGCTGGAACCTCCGGATCCTCGCCACCAGCCGAGAAGCACTGCGCGTGGCAGCCGAACGCGTCTACTCGATCCCCTCACTCGAAGCTTCCGGGCCCGGCGTCCAACTGTTCTGCGAGCGGGCATCGGCGGCGGACGCATCGTTCAGCGCCGACGGGCATCTCGATGCGCTCGTCCAGATCTGCGAACGCGTCGACGGCATCCCGTTGGCGATCGAGCTCGCCGCGGCCCGCGTGCGAGCGCTCACGGTCGAAGAGCTGCTGGAGCGGTTGCACGACCGTTTCCGGTTGCTGCGCGGAAGCGGCCGCAGCACGCTCGATCGACACCACACGCTCCGAGCCACCGTCTCGTGGTCGTATCAGCTCCTCACCGACGAGGAGCGCCTCCTGTTCGATCGCGCGTCGGTCTTTGCCGGGGGATTCGACCTGCGCGCCGCCGAGACGGTGTGCGGCTTCGACGCGCACGACCGCTTCGACGTGTTCGAGACCGTCAGCTCGCTGGTCGACAAGTCGATGATCGTCGCTGATCACGGCGCTGTCGGCACGCGCTATCGGCTGCTGGAGACGATGCGCCAATACGGCGAGGATCAGCTCGAGCTGCGCGGTGAGACCCGTCAACTGCGCGATCACCACGCCGCGTTTTACGCCGATCTGACCGAAGCGTTGCGCCTCCTGGTCTGCGGTCCTCGTCAGATCGAGGGCGAGGGTCGGATGGCCGCGGAATGGGACAACATTCGCGCCGCGCAGTTGTGGGCGTTGGCGAAAGCTGACCTCGAACTGGCCGAACGGCTCGCCGAGGCGAGCTTCGAGTACTCGGCCTTCGGCATGGGTCACGAACATGCGGCGCTGCTCCGCGCGACCGTGCGACTCGGCGAGGAGCGAAATCAGCCGTCGACGAACATGCTCGGCATGCTCAGCTACTGGGCCGACCTGCAAGGCAACGCTGAGGAGGCGCGACGCTTCGCCCAGCGCGGTCTCGACGTCGCGGTTGCACCCGACCACCCTGACACCGCGAACTGCTGGTGGAGTTTCGCCTCCGCCTCAGCGTCGGAGGTCGTGGCGTTCGGGCTGCCGGACGCACGAGCCGCTTTTCGACGGCAGGCTTGCGCTGTCGCCAACACTCCCGATCTCGACGTCAACTGGTGGGCACTGGCCTGCCTGACCGACGCGTCACTGAACGCCGATCGTGCTGCGACCGCGGCACTCGTCGAGCGACTGATGGAGGCGGCCGATCGCGTGCGCTGCCCTCGATTGCGTTTGACCGCCCTGCAGCACGAGGGCCATGCCCGCCTCGAAGCATCTCCGCCCGAGTTCCAAGCGGCCGCCATCTGCTACGAAGGCGCCGCGACCATCGCGCGGGCGACCGCTGACCGTCAGTCCTTGCCACTGGCCTTGCGATGCCTGGCAATGGCCGCCACCGGGCTGAGGGCTCCCGATGCGCGGTCCCGCTGCCACGACGCCCTCGACTCGCTGCTCGAGATCCGCCATTGGCAGAAGATCTGGCAGACCCTCGAGTCTGCGGCGCTCGCGCTGGCGAGATCCGGCCGCACCGAACAGGCCGCCGAGATCCTCGGCGGCCTCGATGCCCACTCCCCGGGATTCGGAATGGAATACGGACTCCACTACCGCGATGAGACACGCCGCCTCGTCGACGCGGATGGGGACCACGAACCGGCGAAGCTCCGCGGCGCCCGCCTTCCGGCCGACGAAGTCGTCGCTCACGCCATGGCGGCATGTTCCGGCGGCTGACAGACGCTCAGGTCAACTCGGCGCAGATGTCGCGGATGATGTTGCCGAGATGCCCCTCGACCGTGTCGTCCGGATGCCACGTGACATCGATCGGCCCAGCGCTCACCGAGATCTGGGGAACACCGAGCGTTCGCGCCTGCTCCTCGGTGAACGTGTACGAGTTGAGACCCTTGGCCTGAACCTGGACGTCCTCGTCCGGATGAATCAGCAAGTGCCCCGGCCCTGACGAGTTGACCGAGACGGTCTTCCCGTTTTCGGCGGTGTAGGTGACACGGAGCGAGCCGGTCACCTGATATGAGATCGTCCCGTCCGGGAGCGGTTTCGCGTCCCTGAAGTACTCCCTGCTCACCGCCGATGCGTGTACGAGCGTCTGCCCGCATGTGGTGTCGTACTCCGGGAAATCGAGGAACTGCCACCCGCCACCCCGGGCAGATGCGTCATGGGCTGGAAGGGCCACGACGGCCGCCGCGGTCAGAACTGCGGCTCCGATCGCGAACCGACCTCTCGAATTGATGACCTTCATCGTGTTCCTCCTCTGCGGACTGCCGGTTTGCTCGTCCGGATGCGGACGCCGACCTTGGGCGATGGTGGGCGCCGACGGCAAGCGGGCGGTTACGCGTCGGTAACGCGTCGATCGGTCGTCTCGGCGAGGCGTGTGTGTCGTGTGCGGTCAATACGTCGTTTGCACGATGTCCCGGTAGTGGGAGTCGTTCAGGCTGATGGTCGGCGCTGGAAGTACCGGCGCCCGCGAGAAGGAGACCAACCATGAGCCATCTGACGCCGAGCACTGGCCGCACGTCGCCGAGGCGGTTCCGGAAGCGAACGTGGATCGCCGCGTTGGGGGCGGCGACGCTGATGGCGGCGACACCCGCCGTCGCCAACGCCACGCCACCCACGCATCAGCCGCCGGCCAACGCGACCTACGACGTTCACCTCGGCGCCCAGCCGGGAGAGGTGCCATGCGGGCCACTCACCGTCACGTTCACCGATGGCGAGCGCGTCACGACGTTCAGCAACGGCGACGTCCTCGTCACGGGCAAGCTGCGCGCCGTGGTGAAGTCGGACATCACCGGCAAGTCGGTGAGCCTCAACGTCTCGGGTCCCGGCAGGTTCTTCCCCGATGGCACCATCAAGGGCAGCGGCTCATGGCTGCTGTTCAGCAGCGAGGTGCTGGCCTACGCGACGGGATCGATTTCCATCCCGGCCGAAGCGGACGGGGGCGTGAACGCGGTGACGATCAAGGGTCGACGGGTCGATCTCTGCCCCCTGCTCGGGCTCTGATCGCCGGTCACCGTCGGGGTTGGCTCGAGGCCAGGGAGTGAGCGCGTAGCGTGATCGCCGTGGCGGCCACGCAACCTGCATTCGTCGGGCGGGACGACGAAATCGAGCGTGTCCGTCGAGCGCTGGACGGACACGCTCGACTCGTCGTGGTCGAGGGCGAGCCCGGGGTCGGCAAGACGCGCCTGATCGACGAGGCACTCCAGCGCCACGACGCCGACCCGCCGCTCACGGTCCTGCGAGGCACCGCCGATCGTGATTCGATCCGTCCGCTCGGAGCGTTCGTGGAGGCACTGGCTGACGGCGTCGCCGCGTGGCCGACGGTGCCGGCGAGCGTGCGTCGCCACGGTGGGGCGGTCGTGTCGCTGTTCGGGAACCGACCCGGATGTCGGGCCGGACCGGAGTTGTCCGCGTACGAGATGCACGACGGCCTGCTGTCGGTGTTGTCGGCGCAACTGGAGCACCACGGTGCGCTCGTGCTCGACGACCTGCACTGGGCCGATGCCGAAACCTTCACCGCGTTGGGTCGCGTGGCACTGAGCGGCATCGGGTGCACCATGGTGGTCGGAGCACGGTCCGACGAACTCCCCGACGGGTTCTTCGACGTCGTCGAGCAGATCGAGCGCCGTCATGATGTCGCCCGGGTTCATGTCGGCGCGCTCCGCCGTGACGACGTGGCCGATCTGTTGCGGCGAACGTACGGAGCTCGCGCCGCGGCCAACGCCGACGCGGTCCACGAGCGGACGGCCGGTCACCCCTTGCTCCTGATGCATCTCATCGAGAGCGGAGCGCTGCTGGAGGAGGACATCAGTGCGCTGCCGTCGAGCGCGGAGGAGTCGATTCGGCGCCGCGTGACCGCACTCCGACCGACGGCGCGCGACGTGTTGAACGATGCCGCGATCCTCGGTCCCGTCGTGCGCTTCGACGACCTCATGACGGTGGGGCGTCGTTCCGACGATCTGCTGACGCACGCATTGCGCCAGCTGTGTGACCGGCGATTGCTCGTCGAGTCCGACAGCGACGTCTTCACGTTCGTGCATGCCCTCACCCGGCAGGTGGTCGAGTCGACGATGCTCGACCGCGAGCGCCGCGGAACGCATCGACGCGTGCTCGACAACTTGGCCGACGACGTCGCTCCGGCCCGCGTGCTGCACCATGCGATCGGCGCCGGTGACGACGACCGGGCGTGTCAGGCCGCATCGGCCGGCGCACCGTTGGCGCTCGCCGCCGGCCAGCCGACGCGTGCTCGCGACATGGCGCTGTTGGCGACGCGCTGGAAGGCTGATGACTCGGGCCTCTGGGCCGTCCTGGCCCTCGCCAGCTGGCAGCTGCGCGATCGCGACGAGGCGCGTCGAGCGGCTGAGCGAGCGCTCGCACTCGCTGCCGGAGACGTGATCATGACGGCGCGCCTGCGATGGCTGCTGGCGCGTCTGGCGCTCGAAGCGCTCGACACCGGCCGGTTCCGGGCGAACCTCCTCGAACTCGAAGCGCTCGAGCGGGTCGCACGGGGCGTCGATCGGGCTGAGGTGCTCACGGATTGCGCCGAACTCAAGATGCTCAGCAACGAGGCCGACGAGGTGGTGTGGGGGAGGCGGGCCGTTGCTGCCGCCGTCGGTACTCCGTTGGAGGGACGAGCGCGCGTGAGCCTCGGCTCGTCGCTGACGAACGAGCCCGGCGGGCGGAGCGAGGGCCGAGCGATCCTCACCGGCATTGTCGACAGCCGTTCCTGCGACAGCTTCCACCACGCGCGGGCCCTCAACAACCTGCTGTGTGACGCGGTGTATGCGTGGCCTGCGGACGACGTGTGGCCGCTGATCGACCAGTTCGAGCGTCACGTGGTGGCAACAGCGCTGTATGCGGTGTTCGCCGAATACGTCGCTCTGTACCGCACGCAATGCGCGGAGCGACTCGGCGACCTCGCGTTGGCCCGGACGGCGCTCGACTGGTTCGGTCCGGCCGCACCCGAGCCGTTCGGGTGCCTCGCGTCGGCAGTCGCCCTGCTCGAACTCGACGCCGGTCGAACCGGTCCCATGTGCCATGGCGTCGTCGCCGCGTCGGACACGTTGCGCCACCGGGCCGACCGGGACAAGCTCGTGTGGTGCGATGCCGTGGCCGTCGAGGTCGCAACTCGCGATGGATCGGCCACCGTCCAGCCGCTGCTGGAGCGGTTGTTCGACCCCGACGTCGTGCCGGACCGTTTCATGACCGACGCGATCGCCGCCCGTGGGCGGGCGGCACGAGCACTGATGGCACTCGGTGCGGCCGGTGCATCAGCGACGCTCGATCAGTGGCACGCGTGGATCGGCGATGATCCCGATGCCGTCGCCACGACCGCGCACCTCGAAGCAGTGCATGCGGAATTGCACGGCAACATCGAACTGGCGGTCGATCGCTACGTCCGGGCTCTCGACGGTGCGCCCGTTCGCGCCTGCACCGCGCTCGCCGACATCCAGCGTGGGCTCGCACGTTGCTCCGCTGCGCAAGGTGACCGCGACGGCGCCCGATCCTGGGCGCGCCGAGCCGTGGAGACACTCGACCGGTGGCCCGGTGTCGGTCTCGACGAGTCGATTCGCCTGCTCCGCAACCTCGGTGGGCGTCCAGCCCCCAGTCGCCTCGACGGCGTTCTCTCGGATCGCGAGATCCAGGTTGCCGCTCTGGTGAGTCGCGGCTTCACGAACCGCGAGATCGGAGAGGAGTTGCACATCGCTCCGCGCACCGTCGGCGTGCACGTGTCGCACATCCTGGGCAAGCTCCGCGTTTCGAGACGCTCGGAGATCGCCACCTACGTCGCCCGCCGGCCCGTCGGCTGACGAAACGTTCTTGGAACCTCCCCTTCGACCCCGACGTCACCTGCCCCTGACCGCGCCCAGCCGGCGGCGCCGTCGCCCCACGATCGATCACCGGCGCGACCTACTGTCGGGTCGTGCAACTCACGCAACGCAGGGTCGCTGCCCGATGACGTCCGAGGGTTCGACGCTGGACGATGTCCGTCGCACGTTGTATGCCGGGCCGCCGGCGACGTTCGTGGAACGTCGCAAGGAACTCGCCGGTGAGGCGCGTCGCCGTGGTGATCGGGACGAGGCGAAGCTCATCGGGGAGATGCGCAAGCCGACCGCAGCCGCGCACCTCGTGAACCTGCTGGCCCAGGCCGACGACAGCACCCTGCGGGAACTCGTCGAGCTCGGAGCGAGCATCCGGGCGGCGATGGCCGACGGCGACGATCGCGAGATGCGCTCGCTCCTGCGAGGTCGCGCCGCCGCCATCTCCAAGACGGCGGCGCAAGCGAGGAAGATCGCCCGCGCCAACGGTGAGTCGGTGAGTGGCGCGGTCGGCGACCAGATCGTCCAGACCTTGCGCGCCGCGATGGCATCGGACGAGGCAGCACAAGCGGTTCGGGACGGCACCCTCACCGATGCACTCGACGAGCCGGGGTTCGGCGGTTTCAGCATCGAGCCGGCCACGCGGGCGCCCTCGGCCAAGGGTGCCGGCGGTGGGAAGACCTCGCCGAAGGCCGAGGCCCACGGTGGACCCGCCGGCAGAGTCCGACGCCGCCGTGCGCGCCGCCGCACGGGCGCGGATCAAGGCCGCGGCGGCGGATGTCAAACGCGTGGAGAAGGAACTCGCTGGGGCGACGAAACGGCGGGACGGGCTGGCGCGAGAGCGTGACCATGTGGCGACCCAACTGGCAGAGATCGACGAACAGCTCGTCGCTGCCCAAGCGGATCTCGACGATGTCGAGGCCCGGGTGAGCGATGCTGCCGCGGCGTTGGAAGCTGCGAGCAGGTCAGCACAGGGCTGAGAACTGTCGATCAAGTGGTCTTGCGGTCGGCGAACAGGATCAGCCCGGCCGTGACGAACCCGACGAACGGCAACAGGACCAGGGTGACCGCACCGAAGACCGCGGCGATCCACCATCCAGGGGTCCCACGGCGGCGGGCCATGCGGTAGAGCGCGACCGCGAGAACGATCAGCAGGACGACGTAGGCGATCAAGATGATCACCTGCAACACGGACCTCTCCTCAGCCAGCATCAGCGCTCATCGTCATTTCGATTCCGTGCATCGGGCGAACGTAGGTGGTCGACGCCGGTCGCCCCGCACCGCACGAGCGCCCGCCTCAGCTCGGCGCCACGAGAGGCGGTGCGAACATTCGCTTCAGTTCTTGCCGGGCGGATCGATCCGAGGAGACTGACACGATGCCGATCCTCGACGCCCACCACGATCTGGCCCATCCCGTCGAAGGCGACACGGCATGGTCCGAGTCGTACTACTTCAATGGGTACGACCCCGATGTCGACTGCGGCTTCTACACCCGCGTCGGTGTCCGTCCGAACGAGGGGACCATCGACGTGGGACTGTCGGTGTGGATACCCGGTGGCGGCGTCGCCCATCTCGGTCACCGGCGTGAGCAGCACGAGATGATCGAACGTCGGCTGGAAGTGGGCCCGGTGACCTACGAGCTGATCGAACCGATGAAGCGCTGGCGGTTGTCGTGCGACGGCGAGTCCCACAAAGGTGTGCCCATCGCCATGGACGTGACGTTCGACGCGTTGACGCCGGCCATCGGCGGCGATGGTCAGAACAAGGAGGCCGCCGACTCGTCGAGCGCGGCGACGCGGCTCTCCGTCGGCAAGGGGCACCTGGAGCAGGCAGGCCGTTGGTCGGGTTGGATGGAGATCGACGGCGCCCGCTGCGAACTCGGTGCTCGTGCGTTCGGCAACCGCGACAAGTCGTGGGGACCTCGCCGGTGGGGCGGTCCGCGGATGTGGCGATGGTTCTCGATCAACATCGACGCCGACACCCACTTCGGTGGCATCGTCATCGGAACCGACGGTGGTGACCTTCATCGCGGCTGGGTGTGGCGCGACGGTGAGCACTCCTCGATCGCCGAGTGGCGAGTGACGAGCGAACTGGAAGACGACGGTGTCACCCACCGCCGCAGCTTCGTCACCGCGGTCGACAAGATGGGACGTGAGCACGAACTCGTCGCGGACGTCATCCGGGTCGAGCCGGGCGCTCGTGGCGTCCAGCCGTCGACGACGATCGTCAACGAAGGGCTCGCGCGCTGGACCTACGAAGGCCGCACCGGCACCGGCATCAGCGAATACCTCCATCAACTCGATGCCGACGCTCGACCCGTCGTGCCGATCACCTGACACCGGTACGCGGCGGTTTCCGTGACACGCGAGCCGGAAGAGGTGCCGTTCACTGCCCGGCGTCTGGCGTACCCGGGTACTCGTCCTCGGTGAGGTGGTCGCCCCATTCGGTGTCGCCTTCGGTGAAGGCGAGGTGAGCCATGAAATGGTCCGGTGCGGCGCCGTGCCAGTGCCATTCGCCGGGTGGGGTGACGATGACGTCACCGGCGCGGATGCGGATCAGCGGACCGCCGCGGGCTTGCACGAAGCCCTCGCCTTCGGTGACGCACAGGGTCTGGCCGAAGGAGTGGCGATGCCAGGCGGTGTGGGCGCACGGGGTGAAGTGCACCCAGCCCAGCGAGACGGGCGACGGCCCCTGTCCTTGGGCCAGCGGGTCGACGTACACGTCGCCGGTGAACCAGTCGGCTGGTCCCTGGAAGGTCGGTTTGCGCTGTTGCAGTTCCATCAGTCGTCTCCTCGGTCCATCGACGTCACGCTACGACGCGGGATGGGTGGGCGTCAGCCTGATGCCGGTCGCGCCCTCTGTGCGAAGAACCGCCGTTCGAGCACGCTCGAAACGAGCAGTCCGAAGAACAGAGCGATCAGCGCGCCCAGCACGTTGTTGACGATGCGCGCGTGGCCGATCGGCTGCAGGTTGTCGGACTCGACGCCGTACAGCTCGATGGTCAGGATGAGGAAGGCGGTGCCGAAGGGTGTGACGTACAGCCGGCTGGTTCTCGCCCCGATCGTCAAGACGGTGATGATCGCGCAGACGGCCGCGGTCGCCCCGTAGCCCAGATCCATGTCGAGCGTCAGGATCACGAGCAGGGTCCCGGCGATGGTCGACAACGCGCGGCCGACGCCTCGCCAGCCGGTCATCTGTTGAACCGGCCTGATGACCAACAACGCGGCGGTGGCGATCCATCCCGGTTTCGGAATGTCGAAGACGTGGCCGGCGAGGATGGCGGTGGCTGCGGTGAGCCCGAGCAGCACGCCGTAGGTCTTGACATGGAGCGGTTGCGCGGCCGACAGACGCTCCACGACGTTGCTGTCCGGTGGGAACTCCCGTACGGGCAGCATCACCAGACACGACCACAGCGAGCCGGCGATGAACGCCACCATCAGACCGGCGGCGTCAGCGATGACGTACCCCGTCCCCACCCCGAGGGCGGGAATCAGGATGCCCAGCAACACGCCGCCCGCCGGCCTGAGCGATGCCAGCACGGTGGCACCGAAGCAGACGAGGAAGAAGACGCCCGCCGTCGCGACCAGATCGAAGGAATTGAAGATCAAGGCGCCGAGGAAGATGCCGAGTCCGAACAGGCAGCCGACGATGCCGTAGACGACGCGGAGCCGGCGCCGCGGCGCGATGCCCATCAGCGAGGTCGGAAGCAGCCCGATCGCGAACGCGACGCCGATCGTGAGATGACCGGCCGCAATGAGGAACACCGCCGGGATCACTCCCACTGCGGCGTGTCGGCAATCTTGGCGTGTGAACCGAACGAGCTGCGCCACGGAGGAGGGATGTTCCCACATCGGCGACCATGTGTCGTTCTTCGCGGGCGCGACGACGGCCGATTCGTGATCCGAGGCACGGTCATCTCCGTGCGCCCGTGACGTCACGGATCGTGGAGGCGCTGACGGAGGTCGGCGTGATGCCGGGATTCCAGAGCGACGAGGGTCGCGAGGATGGCGGTCGGGACGGCGAGCGCGCCGATGGCGTGCAGTCGCTGCACGACGGGAATCGCGACGAGGAGGGCGATCGCCGCGGCGACCCGGCCGGCGTTCACGGAGTGGAAGACACGCGCCTTGAACCACACGTGGCCGCCCAGATGGAACGCGAGGCCGCCCAGCAGCATCACGGCGGCGAAGAGCCCGATCGCATCACCGTCGGTCTGGTGCTCGAGTGCCATCTCGACGCCGGAGGCGGCGAGGAGAATCCCGGCCACGAGCCCGAAGTGGCCGTAGGTGTACCCCTCCAGAGCGATCGTGAGGCGGCGCGTCTCGTCGGCGGTCGACATCGTCTCCTCCGCGGCCACCGCGACGACGTCGAAGTACAGCCACCACATGCAGATGGCGATGGCCACGCCGAGCACGGATGCTCCAAGCAGGCCGCCGGTCAAGCGCGGCGCCGGCGGCGCCGGAGCCGATCGCAACCACCGACTCACCGATGGCGATGATCACGAACAACCCGTACCGCTCGACCCAGTGGCTCACGCTGTGAATACGCCACGACCCGTTCCGCGACGTCAGATAGATCGACAGCCACTCGCCGCCCAGCGCCACGGCGAACAGGACGGTCTGCACCGTTCCCCCGACGACTGCGGCGATCATCAGGACGGCTGCGCTCGCGATGAGCGGCACCCAGGAGATCGCCACCTGGTGGCGGAGCTCGACGTCGTCGCCCGCCGCCAACGTGTACATCGCCAGATGGATCACCCGGACGAGCAGGTAGGCGACGACCATCACCAACGGTCCGTACAGGCCGCCCGGGGGCGTCGTCGAACGTCTCCGGCACCGCCAGGCCGACGACGAAGATCGCCACGGTCGCCAACGCCATCCCGAACCGCAGCAGACCCTCGTCCGCCCGGGCCTGGTTGCCGAGCCAGGTGTACGCGCCCACGTCCACCAGAGCAGGCCGATCACCAACAGGCCCTGGAACACCCCCAGCGCCGAGTGCTCGTCGACGATGAACGCCGTGACCTGGGTCGCGGCAAAGACGTAGACGAGGTCGAACAGCAGCTCGAACGTCGTGGGCCGGTGATCCGGCGCGGTCGGATGAACCCCGCCGAGCATGTGCACGAGTCGGCCGAGCTCCGGCATGCGATCATCCTCCCACCACCCCGGCCATGATTCGATGGCTCGGCGTTGTGCGGCCCGCACGCCGCGATCGTGGCCCATGCGATACGCCATCTCGACCTCGCCACAACGCACGACCTGGGCCTGGTTGCTCGACGTGTGGCGTCGAGCCGACGCGCTGGAGGTGTTCGAGTCCGGCTGGACGTTCGACCACCTCTATCCGTTGTCCGGCGATTCGACCGAGGACTGCCTCGAAGGCTGGGTGACGCTCACCGCGTTGTTGCAGGCGACCAGCCGGATACGCGGGGGCGTCCTCGTCACGGGCATGGTGTACCGACATCCGGGAGTCCTCGCCAACATGGCGAGCACGCTCGACATCGTCTCGAACGGACGGCTGGAGTTGGGACTCGGCGCCGGTTGGAACGAGGAGGAATGCGATGCGTTCGGCATCGAGCTCGGCACCCTGCGCGAGCGGTTCGATCGCTTCGAGGAGGGTTTGGCGGTCATCGAGTCGCTGCTCTCCAACGACCGCACGAACTTCGACGGTTCCCACTATCGGCTGACCGAGGCGATGAACAATCCCAAGCCGGTGCAGGCGCGGATGCCGGTGTGCATCGGCGGCGTCGGTCGGCGACGGACGATCCCCCTCGTCGCCCGCCACGCCGACCACTGGAACTACGGCGGCTCCGATCCGGCCGAGTTCGCCGAACTGCGCGATCTGCTGCACGACGCATGCGTCGCGATCGGTCGCGATCCCAAAGCGATCACGTGCAGCTGCCTGGTCCGATACGCGTCCGACGACGGCACGCTGCGCGCCACGGTCGAGGACATGGCTGCCGCCGGTGCCGATCTGACGATCGTCTCGCTCCCGAAGTCGGATCCGCCGTCGGTCGTCGAGCGCGTCGCGGCGGCGATCGCCTGACCGAAGGCGTCGCACGGTTGGTGGTTTCTGTATTCATTCGATAGTTTCTCTGCGACAGCTTGCGCCGCGGATCCTGGGGAACAGCGGATGCGCGGAGCAGTCGAACGAAGGGGGTAGTGCATGGGAGATCTGGAGGGTCGCGTCGCCGTCATCACCGGTGGCACACGCGGCATCGGCCGCGCCATCGCCGAGGCGTTTCTCGCCGAAGGTGCGCAGGTGGTGATCACCGGCAGGAGCAGCGCGAAAGGTTCGCAGGCCATCGAGGAGATCGATCGACCAGACGACACGTTGTTCGTCCAGGCCGATGTCAAGCAACGGGCCGACTGCGAACGGGCGATCGACGAAGCCGTCGCCCGCTTCGGCAAGGTGGACATCCTCGTCAACAACGCGGGGGGTGCCAGCAACCACGCGCCGGTCGCCGAACTGACCGACGAGGCGTTCGAGGATGCGTTGCGCTGGAACGTGTGGAGCACGTTCTGGTCGTCCCGACATGCGGTGAAGCCGATGACGGACCGCGGCTGGGGTCGCATCATCAACATCTCCTCCCTCGAAGGCAAGGTCGGCAAACCCGGCATCGCCACCTACGTCATGGCGAAGCATGCCGTGAACGGCCTGACCAAGTCGATGGCGCAGGAACTGGGAACCACCGGCGTCACGGTCAACGCATTGTGCCCCGGCGCGATCGAGACCGACGAGATGATGGAGGCGGGCCCGAGCGCCGCGGAGGCGATGGGGATCACCTACGAAGCGCTGCTCGAATACTTCGCCTCCTCCGCTGCCACGAAGCGGTTGATGGAAGTCGAAGACGTCGCTGCAGTGGCGGTGCTGCTGGCGTCTGCCAACGGAGGCGGCATCACCGGCTCGCTCATTTCGATCGACGGCGGCACCGCGCCGTACTGACAGGGGGACACAATGGGAAAGCTCGACGGAAAGGTCGCCTGCATCACGGGCGGCACACGCTCGATCGGTCGCGGCATGGCGGAAGCCTTCCTGCGTGAAGGCGCCAAGGTGGTGGTCAACGGCCGAGGTGAGGAGAAGGGTCGCCAGGCCTTGGCGGAGATGGGCGCTGGTGACAACGCCGAGTTCTTCGCCGGCGACATGTGCCAACAGGCCGACGTCGAAGGTCTGATCGACTTCACCATCGAACACTTCGGCCAGCTCGACATCTGTTGCCTGAACTCGGGCGGTGTCGTGCAGACCGCGCCCGTCGCCCAGATGAGCGACGAGGAGTGGAAGCTGGAGGTCGACTGGAACCTCAACCACGTGTTCTGGGGTATGCGGCGGGCTCTGCAGCACATGATCCCGCGCGAAAGCGGACGGATCATCGTGACGTCGTCGGTCGAGGGCAAGCTCGGCAAGCCGGGCATCCCGGGGTACGCGGCGACCAAACACGCCGTCAACGGGCTGGCCAAGTCCGCCGCGCAGGAGGTCGGCACGCTCGGGATCACCGTCAACTGCGTCCTGCCGGGCCTGATCGAGACCGACATCGTCCGCGACACCGGTGCCGCGTCGGCATCGATGATGGGCCTCGACAGTTACGACGCGATGCTCGACCTCTTCGCCCAGGAGTCGGCGATCAAGCGGCTGAACACCGTCGAGGAGGTCGGCGCCGTCGCGGTCCTGCTCGCCTCCGACGCCGGCCGGAACATCACCGGCTGCATGTTCCCGGTCGACGGCGGCACGATGCCCTACTGAGGCGCCGTCCTGCACTTGTCGGCGACCAGCGTTGCGATCCAGCGGTGGAGGTTCTGGTTGCCGACCTCGTTGCGCCCGAAGCGGAACACCTCGCCGGCGTCGGCGAGCACGTCGACCCGGCGTGTGATGTCGATCACGGTGAGGAAGTCCTCGTCGTAGGTGACGTCGGCGTACAGCTGGCGCTTGGCTTCGGCGTCGGAGATCGCCACCTCGCCGACCAGCGGCTCGCGGAAGTACTGGTACTGGATGACGGTCGACTCGTCCACGCCCGGGCCGGGGAAGATGCGGCTGATCATCAGCGACCGATCGGGGTGGCCCGAGATCGAGATGTTCGGGAAGACGTAGTGCACCAACGAGAAGCAGGCGTAGTTGTCGGTCCACTCCTCCGGCGGGACGTCCCGCCACTCGGTGATCGGCTTGTTGGCGAAACCGATCCGCACGTGCGGCCCGTACAGGTCGTACGTGTTGCGGTTGGTGATCGACTTGGCGCCGATCGACTTCCGATGCAGATAGCCGAGGTGGTAGCCGTCGAGATACCCGTCGGCGGTCGCCTTCCAGTTGCCGGACGGCAACTTCGTCTCGACGTCGTGGCGATGGAGCTTGTCGAGTTGCAACATCTCGAGCGCCCCCAGCATGTCGCCGAGCCATTCCTCGATGTCGAATTCGGCTCCGACGGTGAGCACGGCGAACACCGCGCCGGCGCGTTCGACGGTCGGATACTCGATCAATCCGTCGACGTCGAGGTCGTCGAAGGCCTCCTTGCCGGGCACACCGACGAGCTTCCCGGACGAGTCGTAGACCCAGGCGTGGTAGGGGCACGTGATCCGGCGGCCATGACCGAAGCAGCCCTGGGCGACCGACCGGCCACGGTGCCGGCACGCGTTGAGGAACGTCCTGGCGACACCGTCGTCACCGCGCATCACCACGATCGGCCGCTCGACGATTTCGATCGTCGTGAAGTCGCCCGGCTCGGGAATGTCCACCGACAGGGCGACCAACAAAGGACTGCGCCGGTAGACGGCCTCGATTTCCCTGGCGAATCGATCGCGATCGCGGTACTCCTCCGCCGGAATCGTCATCATCGACTCCGCGTAGTCGCCCCGGTTGGCGTCGACGTTGACCAGGAGGCGCCTCGCCAGATCGGTCAAGGGCGTGGTGGCCATGTTGGCTCCCCTCATTCGCGGATGTTCCCCCGATTACGTGATCGGGATTGTAGCCGCCGCTGCGGAAGAACTGTAGTCAGTCTCCAGTTACCCGACCGAACCTCGTGCGTCGAACTCCTGTCATCCGGCCGGCCTCGCCCGGGCCAGATCGGCGAACGACACGTCGCGGTCGACGCGCGGCTCACCCGGCAACCCGAGGACCCGTTCGCCGATGATGTTGCGCTGGATCTCGTCGCTCCCGCCGGCGATCCGGTAGCCAGGGGCGCCGAGGAGATGTTCGTTCCAGGCGTACGTGCCCCACTCGCCGGTGTCCGCGGTGAGTGCCGCACCCAACAGCGCTCCGGCGACCTCGCTGGTGTGCCGCATCGCCTCCGTCCACATCAGCTTGCCGATCGACCCAGCAGGACCTGGCGACCCCGTCTCCTTGGCGCTGATCGATGAACGGGCCCGTACCCATTCGCGAACCTTCTTCAGCTCGTACGCCCGCGCCAGGCTGTTCCGTACGGTCGGGTCGTCGGTCCTGCCGAGGTGGCGGGCCAGCATCACGAGCTCGTCGAAGTCACCACCGCGCCGGCCCGACCCCGACGACGATCGCTCGTGGCCGAGCACGGCGAGGGCCACCTTCCAGCCGGCACCGACCGCACCGATGCGCATGTCGTCGCTCAGGCGGACGCCGCTGAGGAACACCTCGTTGAAGGAGGCGCCCCCGGACATCTGCTTGATCGGACGGATCTCGATCCCGACGGCGTCGAGCGGGACGATGAAGGCCGTCAGCCCAGCGTGCTTGGGTACTTCGGGGTCGGTGCGGCAGATCGCGAACCCGTATCGCGAGATCCGGGCGGTCGAGGTCCACACCTTCTGTCCGTCGAGCACCCATTCGTCGCCGTCGCGAACGGCCTTGCACGCCAGGCCCGCGAGATCGCTGCCGGCGCCGGGTTCGGAGAACAGCTGGCAGCAGAACTCCTCGAGTTGGAAGAACGTCCGGCACCACCGCTGGCGCTGTTCCGGGGTGCCGAACTCCTCGATCGTCGGTGCGATGAGCTTGCTCGTCACGGAGATCACCTCGTGGTCACGCGGCACCTCGAACTCCGTCTCGAGTTCCTTGAACGCCGCGTCGTGCCCCGGGCTGAGGCCGAGTCCACCCCACTCGGTGGACACGGCGATCGCACCGAATCCGGCGGCGACCTTCTCCTCGTGCCATCCGCGGTACGCGCCCAGCAGTTCGAGCTCCTCCTCATCGGTGGCATCGTGGAAGACGACGACGGAGAACTCGCCGTCGCCCCACGCTTGCGGCGCCTCTGCGGTCCGTCGGCAGGCCCGCGACTCGAGCCACGCCTGGCCTCGCTCGCGGTACTCGCTGATCGACTCGATCGTCATCACCCTCCGTCATCATCGTCATCGCGGTGCTCGGTCGGCCCGCCCGCCAACCCGTTCGGTGGGCCAGTTTTCGACAAGTGCTTTCTGGAGTGCAACACTAGTAACACCACGACGATCGACATCAAAAGGGAGCTGTGTCATGGATCTCGGACTCACCGGCAAGAAGGCCATCGTCACGGGCTCGACGAAGGGCATCGGTCGGGCCATCGCCGAGACCCTGCTCGACGAGGGTGCTTCCGTCGCGATCTGCGCCCGTGACGCCGACGGCGTCGAGAAGGCGGTCGCCGATCTGAGCCAGCGCGGCACCGTCTGGGGCAGCACCGTCGACGCGGCCGACAGCGACTCCCTGCGTGGCTTCATCGCCGGTGCCATCGACGCGCTCGGCGGGCTCGACATCTACGTCCACAACACCAGCGGCAAGCCGAACAAGACGTTCGAGGGTTGGCAGTCGAACATGGACATCGACCTCATGGCGCTCGTCCACGGCGCGGACGCCGCGGCAGCAGCGATGGAGGCCGGTGGTGCCGGGGCCCTCATCAGCATCAGCACCTCGGCGGTGGGAGAGCACTTCGCCAGCGGGGCGAACAGCTACAGCGCGTTCAAGGCCGCCGTGACGAACTGGACCCTCGGCCAGGCGCAGGTGCTCGGGGCCAGGGGCATCCGCTGCAACGTGGTGTCGCCGGGCCCGATCTGGGTGGACGGTGGGGACTGGAGCCGGGTGAAGGAAGGCCGGCCGGAGTTCTTCGAGGCGACCGAGAAGACGCATCCGATGGGTTCGATCGGCGAGGTGCAGGACGTGGCCAACGCCGTCGTCTTCCTCGCCTCACCTGCGGCGAAGCACATCAACGGCGCCAACCTCACGGTCGACGGCGGATTCATGAAGCGCGTCAACTACTGACGACATGGCCGACGGTGCGCACCAGGGGGAGCGGGTCGACGTGGTCCTCGTCGCGGGCGGGTTGTGGCACGACTTCGACTTCGCCCGACTCGAGCTGTTGAAGCTGCTGGCCGAGCACGACGAGTTCCGGGTGCGCTGTCAGCCCGACTTCGAGGACACGACGTGGCTCGAGCCCGGTGGCCCGCACGAGGCACGCGTCCTGGTGACCTACACGTGCGATGTCCGGCCGTCAGCACGGGCGCAGCAGGTGATCCGCGACTGGGTCGAACGCGGCGGCCGCATGGTGGCCCTGCACGGCACGAGCTCGTCGCTGGATCAGACCGACGACGGATGGGCCGCGCCGCGTGACCTCCCACTGTGGATCGACACGCTCGGCTCGCAGTTCATCGCCCATCCACCGATCGCGCCGTACCTCGTCGAAAACGTCGCACCCGACCACTGGCTCGTCGAAGGGGTCGAGGCGTTCGAGGCGACCGACGAGCTGTACCTCAACGAATATCCCGACCGGAGCGCGCTCGTCCCGTTGCTGCAGACGACGTATCGAGGCGATGCCCGGGGATTCGTGGAGACCGACTGGAGCACCACGGATCCCGACCACCTCGTGATGTACGTGCGGCCGCTCGGGGCCGGCGGAGTGCTGTACAACACCCTCGGCCACTGCCGCGGCCACTATGACATGGTGCCGCTGAAGGCCTATTACCCCAACGTCGACCGCGGCGCGTGGGATCTCCCGGTGTTCCACGAGCTGCTGCGGCGCTCGTTGCGCTGGGCGCGAGGCGAAACATCGTGACGAGCATGAACAAGGGAGCCAGATGGACGTGAACCGTGAACACCAGCTCGCGATGCACCGCAGCATGGTGCGCATCCGCCTGTTCGAGGAAGCCGCCGGGACGCTGATGGAACAGGGCAAGATGCCCGGGTTCCTGCACCTGTACGTCGGACAGGAAGCAGTGGCGGTGGGCGTCTGCGAAGCACTGCGGGTCGACGACTACATCACCTCGACCCACCGAGGCCACGGCCACCTGGTCGCCAAGGGCGGTGACTTCTCGCGGATGATGGCCGAGCTGATGGGCAAGGCCACGGGTTACTGCGGGGGCAAGGGGGGATCGATGCACATCAACGACCTCTCGCTCGGCATGCTCGGCGCCAACGGCATCGTCGGCGCCGGCGTACCGATCGCCGTCGGCGCCGGGTTCCGCAACAAGTACCTCGGCTCCGACCAGGTGTCGGTGGCGTTCTTCGGCGATGCGTCGACCAACATCGGGGCGTTCCACGAGGCCACGAACATGGCCTGCGCCCTCCATCTCCCCGTCGTCTTCATCTGCGAGCACAACCGGTACGGCGAGTACACCTCGACGGACAAGGCCATGGTGATCACCGACATCGTCGATCGCGCCGCGGGGTACGGCATGCCGGGTGTGATCGTCGACGGGATGGACGTGCTGGCGGTGCACGAGGCGACCGTCGAAGCGGTCGAGCGGGCGCGGCGCGGCGAGGGACCGGCGTTGGTCGAGGCGAAGACGTACCGCTACTACAACCATCACGGGATCCAGAACCTGGGACTCAAGTACCGACCCGACGAGGAGGTGCTGGCGTGGAAGGAGCGTGACCCGATCTTCAACTTCGAGGACAAGCTGATCGCCGGTTCGCTGGCGACCCGCGAGGAGCTCGATGCGACGTGGGACGACATTCGCGCCGATCTCGAGGCGGCGGTCGCCTTCGCCGACGAGAGCCCGTTCCCCGACGAGTCGCAACTGCTCGTCGGCGTGTTCAGCGAGGCGGCGCCGGCATGAGCGACGAACGAACGATCACCTACGTCCACGCGTTCACCGAGGCGGTCAAGCTGGAGATGGCCGCCGACGAGAACGTGTTCATCGCCGGCGAGGACGTCGGCGCGCACGGCGGCGTGTTCCACACGTTCGACGGCGTGCAGAGCCAATTCGGCGAGCGGCGGGCGGTCGACACGCCCATCAGCGAGCAGGCGATCATCGGCCTCGGCATCGGCGCCGCGGTGACCGGTCTGCGGCCCATCGTCGACCTGATGTTCATGGACTTCGTGCTCGTGGCGGCCGACCAGATCGCCAACCAGGCGGCGAAGCTCAAGTACATGTTCGGCGGCGACGCCAAGGTGCCGTTGACGATCACGACCGTCGGCGGTGCCGGGTTGTCGGCGGCCGCCCAGCACAGCCAGAGCCTCGAAGCGATGTTCTGCCACATCCCCGGGATCAAGGTCGTCTTTCCGTCCAACGCCTACGACGCGAAGGGCCTGATGTCGTCGTGCATCCTCGACGACAACCCCACCCTGTTCGTGTTGCACAAGCGGATGCTCGGACAACGCGGCGTCGTCCCGGAGGAGCGCTATCAGGTTCCCCTCGGCGTGGCTCGCGTGTCGAGGCCGGGTGAGGACGTGACGATCGTGTCGTGGGGCAAGACCGCCGCCGACAGCCTCGTCGCCGCCGAGGCGCTGGCGGCCGACGGCATCGACGCCGAGGTGATCGATCTGCGCACGTTGTCGCCGCTCGACATCGACACGGTCATCGAGTCGGTCAAGAAGACGAACCGCGTCGTCGTCGCCCACGAGGCGGTGCGCTTCGGCGGCTTCGGTGCCGAGGTGGCGGCCCAGATCCAGGAAGAGGCCTTCGACTACCTCGACGCGCCCGTCGGTCGGGTGGGGGCGCCGTACTCGCCGGTCCCGTTCACCCCGGCGCTCGAGACCAAGTACGTGCCCGACCCCGCCCGAATCGCGGCTGGCGTGCGTGAGGCGCTCGCTCGCCCCCTGCTCGCGACGTAGCCCCGCGTGTCGACAGTCGGCATCATCGTCAACCCCTGGGCGGGCAAGGATGTCCGCCGCCTGCACGCGCCCGTCGGCCAGACGTCCGACGCGGCGAAGGTCGGCAGCGTGCACCGGATCGCGGCGGGAGCACTCGACGCGGGTGCCGAGCGGGTTGCCGTGCTGCGGGACGCCGGTCGCATCGCCGAACGAGCGCTCGCCCGCGTCCCGGCTGGTGAACTGGTCGACGGTGAGGGAACGGGGTCGGCGTTGGACACGAGACGCGGTGCGACCCGGCTGGAGGCGATGGGCTGTGTGCCGATCGTCGTGCTCGGCGGCGACGGCACGTGCCGTGATGTGGCGATCGGCGCGCCGCATGCGGTGATCATCCCGATCTCGACGGGCACCAACAACGTGTTCCCGGCGTTCATCGACGGCTCGTCCGCAGGCACGGCGGCGGGACTGCTCGCTCGCGGAGCGCTCGATCCCCACGCCGTCGGCCGACCGGCGAAGGTGCTGCACGTCGACGTCCGCGAGGGGGACGGCACCACCTCGCACGACATCGCCCTCGTCGATCTCGCCCTCATCGACGGCACCGGCGTCGGTGCCAGAGCGGTGGTCCGGGCGTCGGCGGTGAAGCTCGTGATCGCTGTGATCGCTTCGGCGATGAGCACCGGCCTGTCGGCCATCGCGGGACGCCTGCACCCGATCGACCGTCATCGTTCCGGGTGCCGTCGTGGTCCACACGGGACCGCACGGTCGCACGATCGGGGTGCCGATCGTGCCGGGATCCCACCAGGACGTGTCGGTGCAGTCCGTCGACGTCCTCGCCGAGGGTGGATGCCTGCGCTTCGCCGGACCCGGCGTACTCGCCTTCGACGGGGAGCGCGAGCGTGTCATCGGGCCGGATGCGGTGGTCACCGTGACGGTGCGCACCGACGGGCCGCTGGTGATCGATGTCGCCCGGGCCCTCCAGTGCGCCGTGAAGCGGCGCTTGTTCGATGTTCCGACCGTGTTCGACGTACCTGCCGGGGAGGCACACCATGGCGATTGAGATCCCGATGCCCAAGCTGGGCCTCACCATGGAGGAGGCGCTGATCATCCAGTGGCTCGTCGACGAGGACACCCCCGTCGAGGCCGAGCAACCGATCCTGCTCATCGAGACCGACAAGACCGAGACCGAGGTCGGTGCTCCTGGCAGCGGCCGTCTCCATCAGATCGGTGAGCCGGGCGACGTGTTCCCGTGCGGCCAGCTGATCGGGCTGCTGCTCGGCGAGGGTGAGACGCCGCCGGAACGGGCCGCCGAACCAGCGCCGGTGGCCGCGGCACCCGCAGCAGCCCGGCCGGCAGCCGCCGCTCCCGCGCCGGTCGGCGCCACCGCCTCGGCGGCCGCGCCGGTCGTCCAAGCGGGCGGACGGCTGGTCGCCTCACCGAACGCGCGCCGGACGGCCGCTGAACTCGGCGTGTCGTTGCGCTCCGTGCGGGGCACCGGACCCGGCGGTCGCATCGTCTCCGAGGACGTCATTGCTGCCCCGGCCGGGGTCGGCCACGCCGCTGCCACCGGCGGGTTCGCGGTCGCATCGTTCGCCGCGCGCAGCCTTGCCGACCTGCTCGGCGTCGACCTCGCCGGCGTGCCCGCCGATCCCGTCGAGGGTCGCATCACCCGCGACGGTGTCGCCGCGCATGTTCGCCAGCTCCTCGGCCAGCTGTCGCAGCCCGCACCGCCGCCGCCGAGCCCGCCGGCAGGCGCGCCGTCGGCGACGCCGTCACCAGCTTCGGCTCCGGCGGCGCCGGTCGCCGCGCTCCTGCAGGAGCCCACCGAGACGATCCGACTGTCCGGGATGCGGGGAACGATCGCCAAGCGCATGCACGCCTCGTTGCAGGAGATGGCCCAGCTGACCCTCACGATGGACGCCGACATGACCGCCGTCCTCGCCGACCGCGTCGCCCGCAAGGTCGACGCCGATGGTCCGGTGCCGTCGATCACGGACTACGTGGTCGCCGCCGCGGCGCGTGCGCTCACGGCCCACCCTCGGCTCAACGCCCAGGTCACCGAGTCCGGGATCGCGGTGCTGCCCGAGGTCCATGTCGGCCTCGCCGTCGCCGTCGACAACGGATTGCTGGTGCCGGTGGTGCGCGACACCGCCCATCGAGATCTCGTCGATCTCGCCGCGGAGACGAGCCGCGTCGCCGATGCGGCGCGCCGCGGTGCGCTCGCGCCCGGCGATCTCGACGGCGGCACGTTCAGCGTCAGCGCGCTGGGAGCGTTCGGCGTCGACGTCTTCACGCCGGTGATCAACCCGCCGAATGCCGGCATTCTCGGTGTCGGCCGAATGCGCGACGACGTCGCGATCATCGACGGTGCAGTCACCACGGTGAAGCGACTGACCCTGAGCCTCACGTGGGATCACCGTGTCGTCGATGGTGTGCCGGCCGCCGAGTTCTGTCGCACGATCGTCGAACTGCTCGCCGACCCCGCCCGCCTCGACTGAGTCAATCGGTCCGATCTCGCAGGTCCCCGGCGTTCCCGGCGTTCTCGGTCGAATTCGGTCCGGTTTCCGACCCGGATCCGACCGCGATCGGCGGCGAGCGCGATTTCGGTCGGTCAGCGGCCGGCCATGGCGGCGATCACGGGGGCGAACTCGTCGAGGTGGCGTTGGGCGACCGTGACGTAGCTGACGCCGAACCGCTCCCGTCGCTCGATCAGCAGCTCGCAGATCTGCTCGACCGAGCCGAAGAAGGCGTGGGGATGGGAGGCGAACTCGTCGGCGCCCACGCCGAACCGCGCCGCCATCGCGTCGAGTTGGGCGGCCGCCCCGTCGCCGACACCGACGAAGTACGCCCCGATCTCGATCTCGATCTGGTCGAACCGGTCACCGGCTCCGTCACGGATCCACGAGATCTTCTCCTCCGTCTCGGCGGCACCCGAACTCATCACGCTCGAACTGCCGAGCCGACCCGACGCGTTGTTGAAGTTGAGGCTGACGATGTCGGCGACGCGGCCGGCGAGTCCCAGGATCTTCGGCGCCCCGCCGCCGATCATGATCGGCGGACCCGAGGGCTGTACCGGCTTCGGCAGCCCGGCGAATCCGCTCACGTCGACGAACGAACCGTGCACGTCCAACTCGTCACCGGACCAGTGGGCGCGCATGACGTCCACGTACTCGCCGAGCTTGGCGATCCGCACGGACGGGCGCTCCATGGGGACACCGAGCCCGTCGTACTCGTCGCGCACCCAACCCGCGCCGAGCCCGACGATCAGGCGTCCCTCGGACAACACGTCGAGCGTCGCCATCTCCTTCGCCAGCACGACGGGATGGTGGAAGTCGCAGCAGAACACGCGGCAGCCGACCCGCAGCGCCGTGGTCCGGGCCGCGGCCATGGCGATCGACGTGAGCGGTGCCATGTCGACGGGACGGTGACCCGTCGCCGTGGCGATCTCGCCGGGGCCGAAGTAGTGGTCGGAGCTGAACAGCGCGTCGTACCCCAGGTCCTCGGTGCGGCGCACCGTGTCGAACCACTCGGCGGCGGACGAGCCCTCGAATGCCTGCAGCCCGAATCGAAATGGTCGCTCCACGGCACGTGCCTCCTCGCTCGATGAAGAACTGGAGATCGACTCTAGTTACTCGCTACGATTCGAGCCGACCGGCTGGGGGCCGGCCATGCGACATCGACTCTCTGGGGGACGTGATGCTGGGAGACCGCTGGATCTGTGATCGGGTACCGTCCGATCGATTTCCCGACTACACACGAGGCAACGCCGGAGAGGTGCTCGCCGAGCCGGTGAGCCCGCTCGCCTGGAGCTTCTGCTGGGAGCCGGGCCCGGTCCAGGGTTGTGTCGACGGCTTCGAACAGATGGGCGTCTTCGACCGCATCGAGTACGGCGACCCGCCCGCCTCGTTCGGCCTGTTCGGCGGGTACTTCTACAACTCGCTCACCCAGGCGAGGCTGTTCGGCATCCGCTCCGGTGCCGGGTGGGAAGCGGTCGACAAGACGTACTACGACGGGACCAGCCAGGAGATCCCGCCGTACATCGAAGCGGCCTGGCACGTCGACGAGTGCAAGACGAAGAAGCTCGTGGCGACGATGGCGTGGGTCTCCACGACGGAGAGCGTGCCGGAGGTCGAGCTGCAGAAGTTGGAGGCCAAGGCCCTTCGCGACAGCCGGCCGGACATCGGTGCCCAGACCGACGAGCAGCTCGTCGCCCGGGCGTTCAGCATCCAACGCCACCTGCGCGTGCAGTTCGCGTCGGTGGTGTGGGCATCGATGGGCAGTTCGGTCGGACCGGGCCTGCTGCCGGCCCTCCTCGGCGAGATCGAACCGGACGCGATCACCAAGCTGATGACAGGCATCGGTGACGTGGACTCGACAGGCATCGCCACGAGGATCTTCGACATCTCGCGGATCGTCCGCGGCTCCCCCGAACTCATGGCTGCGTTCGACGCCGACCTCGACGGCTTGCTCGATCGTCTGGACACGGCGGGGACCCCCGAGGCGCAGCGGTTCCTCGCCGCCGTCGACGACTTCATGTACGAGCACGGCGGCCGCGGGCCCAACGAATGGGACGTGTACCAGCGCAGCTACGAGACGAACCCGACGATGCTGCTGCAGGCGATCGAGCGCACGCGTCACGCCGCCGACGACGCCGACCCCGCACGCTCGCTGGCCCGGGGCGTCGCCGAGCGCCAGCGGCTGATCGACAAGTACGAGGGCGAGTTCGCGGGCGACGAGGAAGCCCTCGGTGCGTTCCAGACCGCGGTGCGCACGCTCCAGGTGTGGATGGGTGCCCGCGAGCGCGTCAAGTCGAGCAACATCCGCTGCCACAACGAGGTGAGGATCTGCTTCGACGAACTCGGCAGGCGGATGGTCGAGCGCGGTCACCTGCAGCACGCACGGCAGATCTACATGCTCCTCGCCGAGGAGCTCGACGACTTCCTGGCGGATCCCGGTTCCTTCACGGCACGGCTCGCCGAGCGCGAGCAGGACTACCTGGCGCTCTACGACCTCGAACCGCCCTACATCGTCAACGGGGTCGTACCGCCGCTGCGGCGAGTGGAAGCGTCGCGGCGAGGGCGAGTACAAGCAGGTGCAGGTCGGCGACGTGTTGACCGGCGTCGCCGGGTCGCCCGGTGAGGCAACCGGCACCGCCCGCGTGATGCTCGACCTCAGCGATCCGACCGTGTTGCAGCCCGGCGACATCCTGATCGCGCCGTCGACCGATCCGTCGTGGACGCCGTTGTTCCTGGTCGCCGAAGGCGTCGTCACCGACATCGGCGCGGTCGGGACGCACGCCGTGATCGTCAGCCGCGAGCTCGGGATCCCGTGTGTCCCCTCCATCGCCGACGCCTCCAAGCGGATCCCGACCGGTGCGACGATCACGATCAACGGGAGCCTCGGCACCCTCACGATCGACGCCCTGCCGTGATCCCCATCGGGCACTAGCCGCACCGGAAGCCAGACACGTGTTCGAGACCTTCGGCGTCGGGCTCACGCTCCCACAGCTCGGCCCTCACGTCACCCGCGAGGCGGTGCGCGGCTTCTGCCAGCGGGCGGAGGCGCTGGGGTTCACCAGCCTCTGGGCCCAGGAGCACCTGTTCTTCGCCCTGGAACCGTCGGCACCGTATGCGGCCCGACCAGGCATGCCCGTGCCGGAGGCCTACCGCTCGACGATGTCGCCGTTCGAACTGCTGAGCGTGGCCGCGGCGTGGACCGAACGCGTGGTGTTGGGCACCGGCATCCTCGTCGGGGGATACCACCGTCCCGTCGAGCTGGCGCAGCGGGTGGCGACGCTCGACCACCTCTCCGGCGGTGGCCGGGTGGTCGTCGGGTTGAGTGTCGGCTGGTCGAAGGACGAGCACGACCAGATGGACGTCGAGTTCGGCACACGTGGCCGGCGCATGGACGAACTCGTCCGTGCCCTGCGGGTCTGTTGGGGGCCCGACCCGGTGCAGTTCGAGGGCGAGTTCTTCTCGATCCCCCCGTCGATCGTGTCGCCGAAACCGCTCGACGACGGGGGACCACCTCTCCTGTCCGGGATGCGCTCGGCGGCCGGTCTGCGCCGCACCGCCGAGATGTTCGACATGTGGAACCCGGCGTCGGGGTCGATCGAGCAGATCATGGCGACGGCGGCCGAAATCGACGCGCGGCGACCGTCACACCTGCCGCCGATCCGGGTCGTCCAACGGATCTTCACCGAGCCCCCCTTCGTCGTCGAGGGTCTGGAGCCGATGACGCTCGACCAGATGGCGGAAGCGGTACGCGCCGCTCGCTCCGCCGGGGTGGCCCACGTCGTCGTCGACACGGGATTCACGACGCAGGTCACCGACCCCGACGAGTGGATCACCGTCCCCGAACGGCTCGCTCCGCTGCTCGCAGCGGCAGCGGGCGATCAGCCGGGCTGAGCGGGCCCGGCGAGCGCCAGGTCGAGGGCGGCCAGCGCGTCATCAACGTCGGTCACGTGGATCGTCCGCCACCCGGCGGCCTCGGCACCGACGAGGTTGGCGGCGAAGTCGTCGAGGTACAGGATCTGCTCCGCGGGCACGCCGAGCATCGCGGTGGTCAGCTCGTAGATCTCGGGTTCGGGCTTGCGCAATCCGACCTCGGAGGAGTCGACGACGACGTCGAACACGCTGAAGTCGACGTGGGCCTCGAGGTGGTCGCGGAACTCCTTGAAGCTGTTCGTCAGGAGGCCCGTGCGATAGCCCTCGGCCTGCAGTTCACCGATGCGTGCCACGACGTCGTGGTGCACGTCGAACACGCCGCAGAGCAGCCGCTCGTACTCGTCGCCCCGCAGGGTGAGCCCAGCGGACGTGGCGAACGGAGCGATCTCGGTCTGCAGCACGCTGATCGCCAGCTCCCCGCGTTCGGCGCGGTGCCACGGGTGGTCGGTCGTCGAGGCCTCGCGTGGACCCATCAGGACGTCGAGCATCTCGACCATCGTGATCCCGTGCCAGACGGCGATCTCGTCGAGCAGTTGCGTGATCGGGGTGATCAAGACGCCGCCGAAATCCCAGACGACGGCGCGGATCGGCGCGTCGGTGGCGATCATCGTGCGAGGTAGCCGGCGTCGACGGCGAGGGCGTGGCCGACGGTGAACGATGCCGCATCGGAGCACAGCCACAGCGCGGCGGCGGCGATCTCCTCCGGCGTCCCGAACCGGCCGATCAGGCTCAGACGGTCGACGACATCCTGGGGGTCGCGCCCCCGCCGTTCCATCGCGTTGCGCAGCATCGGTGTGTCGATCGTGCCGGGACAGATCGCATTGATGCGGACGCCTCGTCCCGCGTAATCGAGCGCGGCGCTGCGCGTGAGGCCCATCACGGCGTGCTTCGACGCCGTGTACGCCGGCTGGTCGCGCTGCGGTCGGAACGAGTTCGTCGAGGCGATGTTCACGATCGCGCCCCGGCCGTCGTGACCCGTCCCGCTCGGATCCGGCTCGTTGGCGAGCATGGCCGCGATCTCGTACTTCATGCACAGGAACACACCGCGCACGTTGACCGTCTGCATGCGGTCGAACGTGGCGACGTCACACTCGTGCAGGGGTGCCGTCTCGTTCTCGATGGCGGCCGCGTTCACCGCACAGCGCAGACCGCCGTAGCGGTCGACGGCGGTCGCCACCAGCGCCTCGACGGCGTCGGGTTCGGAGATGTCGGTCGGGACGAAATCGGCCGCACCACCCGCCTCCCGAGCGAGACGCTCGGTCTCCTCTCCTCCAGCGGCGTCGACGTCGCCGGTGACGACCGTGGCGCCGGCCGCGGCGAACGCCAGCGCGATCGCCCGGCCCATTCCGCCGGCCGATCCGGTGACGAGGGCGACGTCGCCAGCGAAGTCGGGTTTCATCGTTCCCATGAGCGCTCCAGTCGCGTCGGTCCGCCGAGAAACTCTACTTCGAATATAGTAACTGACCGTGCTGCTGGGGATCGACGAGTACCCGTTCCATCAGGTGACCGACACGTTCGCCGCCGTCGCCGGGAGCGATCCGAGTTGGAACGACGGCCATTACATCTGTGCCGCCGACCAGGGCGGCGAGATCGCGTTCACCTCGAACGTGCGCCTGTATGCCAACAACGACGTGCTCGACGGTTTCGTCTGTCTGCGTCACCGCGACCGTCAGTACAACGTGCGCGTGTCGCGCCGCCTCCGGCCCGACATGGAGCACCTCGGCGCCGGCCCGCTGCGGATGGAGATCGTCGACCCACTGGGCACGGTGCGACTCGTGCTCGACGAGAATGCCGTCGGCATCGCCCTCGACGTGACGTGCCGGACGGCCAACGTGCCGTACATGGGCCCGATCGAGATCCGCCGCCTCGAGGGCCGGCTGATGTCGGAACGGGCCACGTACGAGATCACGGGCGATGCCGAGGGGTGGGTGCAGATCGGCAGCGAACGCGTCGAGCTCGCACGCTCGACGACGTCGTTCTTCCGCAATCATTCGTGGGGGTACCAGCCCCCGCGTGGCCGCCCGGTCGCCCACGGCACGCCGGTGCCGGGCAAGCGGGCCCCCGGTGTGCGGCAGTGGGTGCTGTTCCACACCCCCCAGCACGGTGGGTTCTTCTTCGAGGACCCGAGTGGACGGGCCGCCGCCGGTCGCGGTGCGATCCTGCAGGGTGACCGGGTGATCCCGATCGTCGACGTCGCCACCGAACTCGAGTTCTACGAGGGCGGTCGCCGGGTTCGACGGGGCTCCGTCCGTCTCACCGACGTCGAGGCCACCGTCCGTGACTACGAGTTCGAGAGCCTCGGCTGGGTGTACTGCCAGGGCGGGGGCTACTTCGGCGGGTTCGACGACGGACTCGGCCAGGGGATCTACCGCGGCGATCAGCACGTCGAAGGGGAGGTCTGGGACGTCGGCCACCCGACCACGTTGGTCGACCCGTCCGGCCGGTCATTCGAATTCGAACACGACTGGGCCGAGAGCTTCACGTTGCTCCGTCATGCGGGTACCACGGGTCTCGCGCACTACGAGTGCGTTCGCGTCGCAGCGACCTGACAGTCCATCTCGATCACTTACTTGAGGCCGGGTGTAGTTCTGGGCCCGTCGGGGTGGCAAGATGGACAGGCGACAGAACGGGGGCTTCATGATCGCGATCATCGGACACATCGACGTCGAACCAGCGCAGCGGGACGGACTCGTGGCCAGCACCGTCGAGCTGCAGCGGGCAACCGCCAGCGACGAGCCCGGCTGCGTCGTCTACACGGTGGCTGCCGACCCCGCGAACCCGGGTCGGATCAGCATCGTCGAGCTGTGGGAGTCGGCCGAAGCGCTCGACGCGCACTTCCGACATCCCAATTTCTTCGCCACCGGGGATGCCCTGCGTGCCGGAACCCGTCTGGGCGGCACGGCGATGAAGTACCGGATCGATGCGGTGTCGCCGGTGCGCGGACCGGACGGCACGGCGACCACCGACTTCGGGACGAACGACGACTGAGCACGGTCGTACGGTGAGCATCCTCGAACAGCTGCGCCTCGACGGACGGGTGGCCGTCGTCACCGGGTCCGGGCAGGGCATCGGCCGGGCGATCGCCTGGGCACTTGCCGACGCGGGATGCGATGTGGCGATCAACGCGCGGCGCGAGCACGATCTCGAGATCACCGCCGCCGGCATCCGTGAACGAGGTCACCAGGCGCTGGTCGCTCCGGCTGACATCCGCGACTTCTCCGAGGCGCTGGCCGAACGGACCGTGTCCGAGCTCGGAGGGATCGACGTCTGGGTCAACAACGTCGGTGGTTCCGACGACAAGAACGTCCATCTGCTCGTCGACACCGACGACGACACGTTCCGGGCGCAGATCGAACTCAATCTCACGTCGGCGTTCCAGGGCTGCAAGGCGGCCGCACGGCGGATGATCGCAGGTGGCTCGATCGTCAACATCACGTCCGGAGCCGGCACTCGTGGCTCGCCGTACACGGGTCCGTACGCGGCGGCCAAGGCGGGGCTCATCAACCTCACCCAGACCTTGGCCCTGGAGCTCGCCGAGCGTCACATCCGGGTCAACGCCGTGTCGCCGGGACCGGTGGCCACCGAAGCGTTCCGGGAGGTGCTCGGCGTCGAGGACCGCCTCGCCGAACTCCGCCGGACGATACCGCTCGGCCGGCTGGGAACGCCCGACGACGTCGCCGCCATGGTGCTGTTCCTGTGCAGCCCCGCGGCGTCGTGGATCACCGGCGAACACCACCTGGTGGCCGGTGGCCGAACGCAACGCAGCTACCAATACAAACCCAAAGCCGACCAGAAGGAGAGCAGCGATGGACGATGATCCCGGAGCGAACGACGATGCCGTCGAGAACGACGACTACGTCGATTCCTATGAGGACGTCTCGGTCTTCCACCTCGACGACGAACGCGAGCGGAACCTGCTCGAAACCCAGACCGAGTGCACGTTCATGTGGACGACCAAGGACGGCGACCCGGTCGGCGTCATCATGAACTTCGTCAGCCACGACGACCGGTTCTGGATCACGTGCACCAGACGCCGCAAGCGGGTGGCCGCCGTGGAAGCGAGGCCGCGCGTCGCCATCTGCATCACCAGCCGCGGTACGGACATCGGCGTCAGCCAGTCGATCACGTACAAGGGCGACGCGATCGTGCACGAGAGCGACGACGTGGCGTGGTTCTACCCGGCGCTGGCGGCGCGGGTCCGCCCGGAGAGTGCCGAGCAGCAAGCCGCATTCGTCCACCACCTCGACACCCCCGGCCGGGTCATCATCGAGATCAAGCCGACCGCCCGCATCGGATTCGATGCGGAGCAGATGTTCAAGAACTCGCCCGCGGGCGAGAGCCGCACCAAGGTCTGAACGAGCCGCCCAGCCCGGGGATTCAGCCGCGACGTCAGACGGCGAAGTCGCCCGTGAGATCGGGCGGGCCCTGGTAGTACTTGGTCAGGTGACGGCTGGTGAAGCGCCAACCGTCGATCGTTCGCCGGTAGGTGTCGCTGTAGTGTCCGGCGAGGATGCGGCGGGAACCATCGGCGACCACGTTCAGTTCCTGGAACTCGCACCGGCCGCTGGCGACCTCACCGTCGATGTCGAACGTGCTCGCCAGATAGATCTGGACGACGAGGGAGTACTTGGCCATCGCCGCCGACCACATCTCGACGATGGCGGCCCGGCCGACGACCTCGCGTCCCTCGTCGAGGACCCATCGGGCGTCGTCGGTCCACGTCGCCGCCCAACGTTGCGCATCGCCCGCCCGCACGGCGTCGGCGTATTCGAGCGACAGGGCGATCAGTGCTGATTCATCGGTTCGTCCCACGTGGGTCCTCCTGCGGGTCGATCACGCCGGCCAGCTGGCGGACGAAGGTCTGGTGGAGCGCGGTTCCGATGAGCGCCATGTTGGGGGAGTGGTTCGCGGTGCGGAACACCCGCCGACATGTCAGGTTGGCGCAGGCGCCCTTGAAGTAGTTGAACGCGCTCCAGTACCGCAGGTCACGGTCGGTCACCGTCACCCCGGCGACGCGCTCGAACAAGTCCAACCACTCGCCCTTCGACATCGTGCGCGAGCCGCGCATGTTCACCAGGTACGCCCAATCCTCCATCGGGTCGCCGAGGTGGGTGAACTCCCAGTCGGTGAACGCGATCACCCGCCGGCCATCGTGGACGAAGTTGCCCGGCCCCGGGTCGCCGTGGACGATCCCCACCTGCTCGAGCGGAGGAGCGTGATGGAGGAGCCAGGCCCTGCCTTCCTCCAGCAACGGGATCGCGATGTCGGACTCCGCACGGTAGACCTGATACCAACGCTCGATCTGCGCCTGGGTCGCGTCGTCCGCGGACACCGTCGACTCCAGCGTCGTGGTCCAGTCGGTGCGGTGCAGGTGATCCAACCGCTGGACGAAGTCCCTGGCCAACTCGGGAGCCAGCGAGCGGTCGTTGCGATCTTCGCTGGCCCCGTCGACGAAGTCCATCACGAAGAACGGTTGGCCGACGACGTCGCCGTGTGGCTCGATCCATCGGACGGTCGCCACCGGACAGCCCAGCGCGTGGGCGCCGCGCATGAACTCGAACTCCTCCGCACTCTCCGTGCCGAACACGCCACCTTGCTCGATGCGCGCCACGTATCGGGATCCGTCCGACATCTCGACGTACCAGTTCGACCGGGAGTTCCCGGTCGCGATACGGCGGAGTTCGACCACCGTCGCGTCGTCACCGCGCTGGAGGCGCAGCCACGCGTCGAGGGGCTCGCGCAGATCAGGCTGACCGTCAGACATCGAGCTTGCCCCGGAAGGCGTCGACCAGCATCGACGTATCGGCCAGTTCGTCGTCGAGTTGACGGATCAGTACCGGTCGCAGTCGCTGACGGACCTCGTCGGCCGCCTCGTCGTCTCGACCGACCGCCGCGGCGAGGGCAGCGCCGGCGGCCTCCATCACGACCCGTTGGGAGGTGTCGCCGCTCCAGACCTCCGAGACGAGCTCGTTGTCCGTGAAGCTGCGCATGACCGCGGTGATCTCCTCGACCCGCTCGGCGGTCGCATCGGCGGGCCGCCGCGCCGCATACCTCGCCAGTCCGGCGAGCTGGACGGCCACGGCTCGTGCCCACCCGGCATCGTCACGCAGCGACGGCAACAGCACGTGCCGCACGGTCTCTTCGACCGAACGGAGGATCTCCCGGTCGGTCAGTCCCTGGGGCTCGACGTCAGCCACGTCAGCCACGTCGGCCCCGGATCCGTCCTGCGATCGTGGCCTCGAAGTCGAAGTTCCACGACGCCTTCCAGACCGGGTCGACGAGCGCATCTTCGAGCTGGTCCAAGCCCTGGTCGCGAAACCACGCGTAGGTCTGTTCATGGCCGGTCCGCAGGTCGAAACGAGGCGCACCGAGCAGTCGCGTCGCCTTGCCCACGTCGAGGGCGGCGTGATGACGAGTGCCGAACAGGTGACTGAACGCCGGCGGAGAACCGGGAGCTGCGATCTCGTCGAGCAGATCGTCGGGGACGTGGACGACATCGGGTTCGGCCCCGACCACGCCGGCGAGGACGGCGACGTAGCGATTCACGTCGACCGAATCGGTCGACACGTTGAAGACCTCGCCTGCCGCTTCCGGCGTGGTCGCGGCGGCGATCATCGCCTCGCACAGGTCGTCGACGTGTCCGTACGTTCCGACGACCAACCCCCGGTGAGGCACGAGGATCGGCCGGTGCTGGAGCAGCCGCAGGAACATCGGCAGTTCCATGTCGTAGATGTTGTTGTCCGGTCCGTAGATCGCCGCCGGCCGCACGACCGATCCCGGAAACCCGGTCGCCGCGTGCCGCGCCAGGATCGAGCCCTCCGCCAACGCCTTGAAACCCCCGTAGCTGGTCGCCCCGTCCCTGTTCGTCGGCTGGTCCTCGGTCCACGGGAAGACGCCGGCCCACGACTGGTCGTAGGCCATGATCGAGCTGGTGTAGACGTAGGCGCCGACGTGTCCGTCGAGCAGGTCGAGCAGCCCGTCGATGTCGGACCCGCCGGCCGCCATCACGAATCCCGACACGTCGAACACGGCGTCCCACTGTCGCCCGGCCAGGGCGGCCCGCATCTGCGTGGGATCGGTCCGATCGGCGACGAGGCGCTCGACGCTGTCGGGCAGCACGCTGTGGGTCCGGCCCCGGTTGAGTACGGCGACATCGGCGCCGCGTCGGCAGAGCATGTCGACGAGATGCCTGCCGACGAAGACCGAACCGCCCAGTACCAACGCCTGCCGTCCGCGAAGGCCGACCGGTTCAGGCGCCGACGACACCAGGATCGCCTGCCTCGGTCACACCTGCTGTGCCGCGATCGACGCCCGCCGCGTGCAGGACCCGGCGCATCCCTGCCGCCGCGACCTGCGCCGCGAAGTCTGCCGGCGCCTGCCAGAGTTCGGACGAACAGACCTCGAGCGAGATCGGTGCGTCGACGCCCATGTCGTCCAGGGCGCGGATGAAGCCGACGCAGTCGAACTCGCCGTCGCCGGGCGGCACGCGGTTGGCCAGGCAATCGGCCTTGTAGTCGTCGCTCGCCGGCACGAGCGCGCCGTCGTTCATCTGGATCGAGAACACGCGGTCCGGTTCGAGCGCAGTGATCATCGACATGTCGTTGGCTCCGCGGGTGTGATGCCAGATGTCGACGCAGTATCCGGCGTTCGGTCTGTCGGCGAGGCGGACGAGTTCCTGGGCGCCGGCCGCATCGACGATGTTCGTGTACGGCAGCCACTCGAGCCCGACCAGCAGCCCGTGTTCCGCGGCCCGATCGCACAGGCCGGCGAACGCTTCGGCGGCGTGATCCAACCCTCCGGTGTAGGGGCCGATCGCCTGCAGATAGCGGACCCCGAACTCGTCGGCCATCTCGTACGCCAGTTCCTCGACATGCCGGGACGACTCGACGTCGTCGCCCTCGGTCGCCGACCAACCACGCGACACTTCGACGTCGGCGAGACACACGCCGTGCCGGTCGAGCACACCACGGATGTCCGCCGCCGATCGGCCCTCCTCGTTCCGCAGGCGCTCGTACTCGAACACGTAGAGGCCGATGCCGTCCATGCCCGCCGCGCCGGCAGCGGCCACGCGTTCGTCGAAGTCGCCGAATCGGGGCCGGCTGAAGTGCGACCAGACCAGGTCGCCGAACCCCAGGTCACGAGGCCGGCGCGGTCGTCCTGAGGTCATCGGTTCGGGGTCCCAGCTTCGGGGTCACAGGTTCTGGATGCGGTGATGGGCGACCTTGGGTCCACCGATCCAGCCGCACAGCTGCGGGTCGGCCTCGTACACCTCGCCATCGAGGTAGACGCCGCCGAGGCTGAACGTGCCGATCCGCCCGTCCTTGGTGGTCACCCTGACGTTGCCGTGCCCGTCCTGCTCGTAGAGCGCTCGGGTGAACGGATGTCGCAGCCCGAGCACGTCAGTCACCCACCCATTCGGTGAGCTTGGCGTGCAACCAGCGCACCTTCGATTCCTGGTAGTTCGCCAGCGTCACCCCGGGCTTGGCGGTGGCTTCGAGACCCTTCTGGACCATCGGCATGTTGAAGCTGTCCTGGGAGAACACCTTGGCCAGCATGCCGAGTTCGGGGGCCGCGATCCATTCGTCATCCGCGCCGAGGTACGTGGTCGAGGCTGCCGGCGGGCGCTCGCCGCTGAACGGGGCCAGCAGGATGACGTCCATGATCGCTTCGCGATGGTTGTTCCCGTTGGGACGGAAGCGGTACACGATGCGGTTGTAGGCCGCCCACGGGTGGAAGTTGGGGAACACCGTGTAGTCGATGTTGTCGAGGAATTCCGAGTCGCTCCATTCGTCGACCATGTCACCGACCACCGGCCGCCATCGTTCGCGAGCGGCGGCCGCCGAAACCTCGCGGGCGGTCTGTCCGTCGCCGAGCTTGATGTAGCTCTCCTCGTCGTCGCGGATGTCGAGCATGTACCGGAGGATCTCGTCCTCGGTCGGGATCCAGCCGTTGAGCAGCGGACTCGGCGTACCGCCGGGCGTGATCACCCGGGCGAAGTTGTCCCAGATGTCGATCTGACTGTTGACGTCGCCGAGATAGCCGGCGGTCTGCGGATGCGTGGTCGGTGCGTGGTACGACTCGCAGAACGCCTCCTGGGCGATCTTCCAGTTGCATCGCAGGACCTTCTGGACGTGGGCCTGGATGTAACGGTCCTCGAGTTTCCAGCGATCGAACTGCTCCACGATCTCGCCGAGGAAGTCGGCGAGCGGCCCGGCCTGGACGTCCGGATTGATGAAGACGAAACCGCCCCACGTGTCGACCTTCGCCTCGGGGAGGGAGAAGTCGTCACGTTCGACGTGTTCGAAGTCCCAGTCCGCCGGGATGAAGCGCAGATCGCCGTCGAGCGCCCACGTCCAGCCGTGGAACGGGCAGCGGAACTCCGAGCACCGACCGTCCTGGTCCTTCAGCGCGCGACCACGGTGCAGGCAGGCGTTGTAGTACGCCTTGATCTCGTTGGGTCCGACCCGGGTGACGATGAACGACATGTCGGCGATCTCGTAGAGCACGAAGCTGCCGACGTCGGGGATCTGCTCCTCGCGGCAGGCGAACTGCCAGACCTTCTTCCACAGGTGCTCGACCTCGCGGTCGTGCCACTCGGCCGACGTGTACCGCGTCTTCGGAACGTCGACGCTGCCGAGGAACCTCGGCGATTCGAGCCGCAACACATCGGGCACCGGAAAGTTGTCGGTGTCGAGCAGCTGCTGGAACGTGATCCCCGGAGAGCGGGGATTGGCCGTCTGCACCTGGTCTTCCATCGTCATATTTCGTCCCTCCGATGTCGTCCTGGCCGATGTCGTCCTGGCGGTCGTCACTACAGGTTACTTGAGATTGACTCTAGCTTCGTCCCCGGTCCTGCTGCCACACGAAGTCGCCACCGGCCGTCCTCTACGGTGGGGCCCGTGCTCGACGCCATCGACGTGATCCTGATCCATCAACTCGTCGGTTCCTACGGCCACGCGCTCGATCGACGGGACTGGGACAGGTTCACCGAACTGTTCGTTCCCGACGCCACGATCGACTACCGCGGTGGCACCGGCCACACCCAACTCGCCGGTCGGGACGCGGTCGTGCGCTGGTTCCGCGACGGCGACGACCAACACCCTCCGGCGCATCACGTGACGAACATCCACGTCGACACGAGGGCGGACCGGACGGGACGGGTCGACGTCGACAGCAAGTTCTTCGCCCCGTTCACCCGTGAGGCACACACGCCCAAGCGGTTGTACGGAGGGGAGTACCACGACGTCGTCGTCGCGACTGACGACGGATGGAAGTTCGCCCACAAGCAGTGCATCCCCACCTGGCAGCTGGCGGTCGTCGTCGACGACACCGCGCCACCACACCGCCTCACGTACTGACGGTCACAGCATGCGCACGGGATCGCCCCCGTCCCAACCGTCGGCTGCGGCTCGCACCGTCGAGTAGAAGCTGCGCAGCGACGGGGTCGGTTCGTACAGTTCGACCATGTGGCCGAGGGTGGCGCGCGTGTCGACGAAGCAGAAGACGAGCCCGCTCGCGGTGCGTGCACTCATCGCCAACTCGTGGCCTTCGGTCAGCAGGTCGGCGACCGCCGCATCGAGGTTCTCCACGAAGAACGCCAGGTGGTGGAGGCCCGAGCCGTCCCGCGGGAACATGTCGCGCACGGGGCTCGGCCCGTCGCCGTGGTCCTCGACCAACTCGACCATCACCGCACCCCACTGGCCGTAGGCCGAACTGTGGTCGAAGGTGCCCGGACGCCCCCGGACCACCACGTCCTCCAGGGCGATGTGCTCGCGGACGAAGAACGGCCCGGCACCGAGGTGTGCCGCCCACGAGCGGGCGGCCGAGTGAACATCGGCGACGGCGTACGCGATCTGGACGGGTGGCCCGAGCGGCATGGTCGACGCCCGACCTACGTGCCGATCCCGAGCGACTTGGCGCGGGCGCCCTTGTCGTGGAAGTCCGCCTCGTAGCAGACACGGTCACCGTCGAAGCGGAGGTACGACATGACCGGCACCGACCAGCGACGTCCGACGTACTCGGGTCCGAAGGTCTCGGGCTTCACCACCTCGCCGCTCATCACGTACCGCACCGCGAGCCCGTCGTCGTTGGCCCAGAACTCGTCGGGGATCAGGGAGAGATGCGCCGTCCTGCTGAGGCCGTTGGCGAAGAACGCCCGGATCGCCGGCCATCCCTCGAACGTCCCGCTCGCCACGTCCTCGAGCACGCCGTCGGGAGCCCAGAACGGTTCCGGTGCATCGGCGTCGCCGGCGCTCCACGCGGCGAAGAGCCCTGACGCGAGAGCGATGCGATGGCGGGTCAGCTCGTTGTCCATGGGGCGCTCGTTCATGGAGTGAGTGTAGAGAAAGTGGCTCCCGGGCCTGGAGCGGAGAGCGCGAACGTGACACGCTCGGGGGATGACGATGAACGAGTCGGACCGCAGCAGCATCATCGACCTGGCCGTGCGCTACACCTGGGCACTCGACACCAAGAACCTCGAGGACCTGCGGAACGTGTTCACGTCCGACGTCACGGCCGTGCTGCGCGGCGTCGAGTGCGAAGGCATCGACCAGATCATCGCCCGGATCGGTGGAGCGATCCTCCGTCTCGACCACACGCAGCACCTCGTCGGCAACCACCTCGTGACCGTCGACGGCGACACCGGCACGCACCGCTGCCATCTCCAGAGCCAGCACGTGCTCGCCGGCTGCGAGGGCGGGGACAACTACATCGTCGGCGGTCACTACGACGATCGGGTCGTGCGCACGCCCGACGGATGGCGGATCGCCCACCGGACGATGCAGCAGACGTGGACCGAAGGCAACCCGAACGTCGTCAAACGGTGAGCCTCCGTGCACGTACTAACTTGAGAACACGTCGATAAACCACCTGGAGAGCGCAGCGCCCGATGACCCCATCCACCACCCGACTCGTCGTCCTGCGGGACCGCCCTGCTCCCGGTGCCGACCCGACGCCGGAGCTGTTCGCCGTCGAGGAACGGCCGATCCCCGAGCTCGGCGACGGCCAGCTGCTCGTGCGCAACATCGCGATGAGCGTCGATCCGTCGATGCGCGGGCGGCTCGAACTCGGCGACAAGCAGTACACGACGAACTTCCAGATCGGTGATCCGCTCGACGGATCGGCGATCGGCGAAGTGATCGCGACCGAGGCGTCGGCGATTCCCGCCGGTGCCGTCGTTCGTCACCGAGCCGGATGGAGAGAACACGCGGTCGTCGACGCATCGTCCGTAGCCGTCATCAATGCCGAGGCGGCGCCGGTCGGCGCGTGGCTCGGCGTGCTCGGGCAGACGGGTTTCACCGCATGGGTCGGCCTCAATCGGATCGGCGAAGTGCAGCGCTGGTGACACCGTGTTCGTCTCCGCCGCCGCGGGCGCCGTCGGCTCGGCGGCCGGCAGCTTCGCCAAGCTGCTCGGCGCGAGTCGCGTGCTCGGCAGCGCCGGAGGCCCGGCCAAGGTCGCCCAGGTCGTCGAGCAGTTCGGGTACGACGATGCGATGGACTACCGCGCCGAATCGCCGCAGGACGCCGTGCCCCGCCTCGCGCCCGATGGCATCGACCTGTACTTCGACAACGTCGGGGGCCCGCATCTGGTCGCCGCACTGCACAACATGAAGATCGGCGGCCGCGTCGCGCTGTGCGGGATGATCAGCCAGTACTCGGCCGAGGGTCGCGGTCAGGACATCAACCACCTCATCGAGGCGGTGCTGCGCCGCGTCACGATTCGAGGCTTCATCGTCCGCGACCACGAGGACATGCGCCCGGAGTTCGAGGACACCGTGGCCGGCTGGTTGCGAGCGGGAGACATCGACGCCGCGCAGACCGTGACCGACGGCATCGACCGCGCCGTCGAGGCGTTCCTGGGGATGCTGCGCGGTGGCAACGTCGGCAAGGCCCTGGTGCGCCTCGACACCAGCTGGACGATCTGAGCCGGTCATCACGCGGCGGACAGACCGGCGACGCGATCGGCCACGGCGGCGACCGCAGCGATCGACTTCTTGGCGCCGAGCCCGCGGTAGACGGAGTCCTGGTTGAGGATCGAGGCCAACGAGGTCTCGATCAGCGAGACGAGGGTGACGGCGATCACGCCTGCCTCGGCCCCGCTGAGACGTCCACGAACCGCCTTGACCGCGTCGCGGAGGAGGTCGACCATCTCCTCTCGCACTTCGCGCCGGACTGCTTCGACCACGAGGTTGAGACCGATCGAGTTGACGAAGTACACCGTCGCGTGGGCCCGCCGCCGGATCGTCCAGGTGAGGACATGGGTGATCATCGCGCCGAGTCCGCCGGTGTCGCCGGGCTGCGGGCTGTGCGTACGGATCTCCTCGAGCAGTTGATTCGCGAACTGCTGCATCCCCTCGGTCAGGATCTGTTCCTTCGAGGCGAAGTGGTAGTAGACGGCGGCCGGGGTCATCTCGACGGCGGTCGCGATGTCCTGCACCGTCACCTCGTCGACGGGGATCGTGGCGAACAGACCCATCGCGCCGTCGACCACGACGTGACGGCGCGATGGCCGATGGGCCGGACGGCGGGGGATGGCGGGGGTGTCGATGTGGCACACGATAGAGGAGCGAGCCGGCGAGGACCGGTGTCATCACGGTGGGATCGGCCATGATGGTGGCCGTGCCCAGCCGCTACGTCCAACCCTCGCTGCCCGCGCACCGGCCGTCGCGGCGCAACGACATCGTCGACGCGGCGATCCGGCAGTTCGCCCGCAAGGGGTTCGTCGACGCATCGATCAGCGACGTCGCCGAGGAGGCCGACGTCGTGGTGACCGCGGTGTACTACCACTTCTCGGGCAAGGAGGAGCTCTTCAGCGCGGCAGTGGATCAGGTGTTCCGATCGATCACGCGACGTGGTCGACGCCGCCCGCGGTGGCGAGGAGGCGGGTGATCCGACGGTCCTCGACGCGGTCATCGACGCCGTCTGGAACTGGATCGACAGCCATCCCGACGAGGCCACGCTCTTCTATCTGCAGCTACCGGGTGCGACCCGTCAGATCACGACCCTGCGTCAGGAGTTCGAAGAGGTCCACGTGCAACGGGCGTTCGGCTACTTCCCGCACACCGGCCGGAACCGCCCGTCGGCGGCTCGCCGAGCGTTCGAGACGTTGACGGCGCGCACGCTCGTCGACCTGCTCATCTCGGTGCAGACCATGCGCCTCGCCGACGGGCCGCTGAGCCAGGAGGCGAACGACAAACTCCGAGCCGCCGTGCACACGGTCGCCGCCAGGCTGATCAGCGCCTGACCCACCGGCAGGCGTTCGCCAGCAGCCGGCGGTACTGCTCGTTGCCCATCGTGGTGGCCCCGTGGCCCGGCAGCAGGTACACGACGCGACTGGACCCATGGGTCTTGGACCAGCCGAGGAAGCGGCTGCCGGGTTGTTCCTGCGCCATGACGCGCTCGCCGAACCGCACCTCTCGGTACGTGTCGATCATCACCTCGGCGGACACGTCGGCATCGGTCTCGAGGAACGGATCGATCTCCGATTCGAACACGGGGCACAGGTACAGCTCGTCGTCGACGTCGAAGTCCTCCACACCGGCGCCGATCGGATGCTCGGGATCCACCTTGACCCGGTACCGTCCCATTCGATAGCCGGACGCAGGAATCCTGTCGCCGCGCAGCCGGCCTGGCGCGTAGAGGAACCGCCCGCCCAGCACCGACGCCCACTCGTCCCACGACGGCCATCCCGCGAGCGAGTGGTGGGTGGCGACGATGCCCACACCCGAGTCCAACGAGCGCAGGATGTCGCGGCGGGTGTCCGCAGTGGGCTCGTGCACGACGGGTTCGGCGCCGCGGGCGAGGGTCAGCCCGGGGATGTCGTGGAGCAGGATCGCATCCCATCCGACCGCACGATCGGGTCGCAGCCGATCCTGCGCCTCCGGCTGCGTGGCATGGTCCCATCGCCAGCCGAGATCGGCGCACACGGCGTCGAGCATCGCGCGGAAGGCCTCGAGGTCGAAGCGGTGGCCACCGGTGATCGCCAGCAGCCGACCGTCGGACCTCGAGGTAGGGGGTTCGGCCGGATCATCCATGGTCACTCCCGGAAACGGCGCTGCCCGGCCGGTGAGCATCACCGACCGGGCAGCGCCACGAAGCCACCCGACTCATCGGGCGGCAGTGTTCAGACGCCCCAGAGCGCCTTGAAGTCCTCCGCCATCGTCGGCGGGAACCAGTCGCCCTTGCAACAATCGAGGATCTCCTGGGCGAACGTGCCGTCCTCGACGATGACGGTCGGCAGCGATGCGGCGTCGCGCTCCTCGGTGAGGTCCATGCCGAGGCTGAGCCGGGCCGCGGCGTCGACCATCAACCAGCCGGCATACGCCTTCGGGTCGGCCGACCAGGCGGACATGGTGCCGGCGACGATCTCCTCGAGCGCGAACGCCGAGAAGTCCTGGCCGTACACCGTCACCTGATCCGACAGGCCGGCGCTGTCGAGCGCCGATGTCACACCGGAGGCCAGCGAGCCGAACGAGAAGAACACGTAGTCGATGTCGGGATTGGCCTGCAGCTGCGACGCCACTGCCGCCGGCACCTCACCACCGGTGAGCTGCGGGATCGTGATGTCGAGCTCGGTGTGCTTGCAATCGGGGCAGTTCGCCTCGAGTTCGGAGATGTAGGCGTCGGTCTCGGCCTTCAACACCGCGAAGTCCGGGATGCTGACGATGAGGACGTTGGCCGTTCCCTCGGAATCGACGACCGCCCAGTTGGCCATCAGCGGGCCGGTCTTCTCGACGAACGTCGTGTCGCCGCACTGCGTCCAGATGTTCGTCTCCTCGCCTGCCGGCGGCTCGGTGTCGAAGCAGCTGAGGATCTTGATGCCTGCGTCGGCCGCCGCCTGCGCCTGCTCCTCGTACAGCGAACGCGCCTCACCCGAGCTGGCGATGTAGTCGACGCCGGCGTCGATGGCCTGCTGGAACGCTGGGCCCGGATTGGCACTCTCGGACGGGATCACCATGAGGTCCCAACCGAGCGCGTCGGTGGCGTCCTTCATGCCCTGGGTGATGTAGGGACACGACTCGAGCTCGCATTCGAGCCAGGCGATGGTCTTCTTCTCCGGCTTGCCGTCGAGCGGGATCGTCACGCCGATCGGCTGATTCTCGTCCTGGTACTGCTTGACCATGGCCTGCGCGGCGGCGATACCTGAACCGTCGCTTCCGCCCGATGTGTCGCCCGGTGCGGTCGTGTCACCGGCTGCACTCGTGTCGGCCGGTGCGGTCGTGTCACCCGCCGCAGATGTGTCGGCCGGTGCGGTCGATCCCGCGGGCGCTTCGGTACCAGCCGACGATCCTGCAGGAGCGCCGGTGGTGTCCGACCCGGACGAGTTGTCGTCGCTCCCGCATGCGGCGATCAAGATGGTCGCGCACGCGAACGCGGCGGCCCACTTTTTGTAGGTCATCAGCAAATTTCCCCCTGGTCAACCTTCGACACGACCATCGCGCCGAGTAGGTGGTTGGGTACTTTATTGAGATCGCGAACAGTTTGCTAGTGTCATCGCGGATTGAGGGTCACTCTTTGCTGATTGGGGGATCAGTTGCCGGATGTGTTGAGAATCGAACACCTGTCGAAGACGTTTCCCGGACAGGTGGCATTGTCCGACGTCAGCGTCGCCGTCGCCGCGGGCGAGGTCCATGCGCTCGTCGGCCAGAACGGGTCGGGCAAGTCGACCCTCATCAAAATCCTCGCCGGCTACCACCAGCCCGACGACGACGGCGTCGAGGCGTGGGTCGACGACGAGCCGATCTCGCTCGGCGATGGGCAGGCCGCGACGGACGCGGGCGTCCGGTTCGTCCACCAGGATCTCGGGCTCGTCGGCACGCTCAACTCGGTGGAGAACATCGCCCTCACCGCTGGGTACACGACGGGATTCGGCCGCCACATCCGATGGCGGCAGGAGGCGCAGCGCACCCGTGACGCGCTGTCGATCCTCGGCCTCGACGACATCGACGTGAAGGTTCCGGTCGACTCGTTGCCGCAGTCGCACCGCACGTCGGTCGCCATCGCCCGAGCGCTCGTCGGTTGGGAGGACGGCGCCAGTCTGTTGATCCTCGACGAGCCGACGGCGACGCTGCCGGGCGAGGACGTCGAGCGTCTTTTCGAGGTGATCCACCGCCTGCGAGCGCGTGGGGTCTCGATCCTGTACGTCTCGCACCACCTCGACGAGGTGTTCGAACTCGCCGACCGCGTCACCGTGCTCCGTGACGGCCGGAAGATCGCGACCGTGCCCGTCGGCGAACTCGACCACGGCCGGCTCGTCGAGTTGATCGTCGGCCACTCGCTCGAGAACACGAACGCGAGCGAGGCCGGCGCCGCCTCGGCGCCGCTGCTCACCGTGCGCGAGCTGACCGGCGACACCGTCCACGGCATCGACCTCGACGTGTCGCCCGGGGAGATCCTCGGCATCGCCGGGATCACCGGGTCGGGGCGAGAAGATGTCCTCGGCCTCATCGCCGGTCAGATCCGGCGAGACAGTGGCGAGGTGACGCTCGACGGCACGTCGATCCCGAGCTATCAACCCCGCCAGGCGATCGACGCCGGCGTTGCGTTCGTGCCGGCCGAGCGCAACATCCGCGGCACCGTCGGCCCGATGAACGTGCGCGAGAACCTCTCCCTCTGCGACGTCTCGCGCTACTTCCGCGGTGGCCGCTTGAGTCGAAAGGCCGAAGTCGGCGAAACGAAGGATTGGATCACGAGGCTCTCGATCAAGACGTCGGGAACCGAGGCCCCGATCATCTCGCTGAGTGGAGGCAATCAACAGAAAGTCATGTTCGGCAAGGCTCTGCGGCTGACGCCGAAGCTGCTCCTGCTCGACGAGCCGACCCAGGGCATCGACATCGGCGCCAAGGACCAGATCCACCGCCTCGTCGACATCGCGTCGGCCGACGGGGTCGCCGTCATGGTGGCGTCGACCGACACCGACGAACTCGTGAGGCTCTGCCATCGCGTCGTCGTCATGGCCAACGGACATGTCATCGCCACGTTGGCCGGTGGCCAGATCCAGACCGAACGAATCGAACACATCCAACTCGCCAGCTCCAGGGAGGCGTCATGATCAGTCGTCTACGTTTCGACAAGTACAGCGCGCTCTACCTCTGGGCGCTCTTCATGATCGTGTTCACGATCACGCAGGGGAGCGTGTTCCTCAGTTGGACCTCGTTCAAGTTGGTCCTGATCGACCCGGCGGTGTTCACCGGCTGCCTCGCGCTGGCCTTTCTCGTGCCGCTCGCCACCGGCACGTTCGACCTGTCGATCGGCGCCAACATGTCGATGGCCCTGGTCATCTCCGCCACGCTGTCGAGCGAGGGCACGATGCCCGACATCGCGTCGATGTTCGTGGCCCTGTTCGCCTGTGGGGTCGCCGGTTTCATCAGCGGGTTCTTCGTCGTGCGGCTCAGGGTCAACAGCTTCATCGCCACCCTCGGTATGAGCCAGGTGATCACCGCGTTCGTCCTGAAGACGTCCAGCCAGTCGATCAACGACGCATTCAGCGCGTCCTACCGGAACATCGGCCGTCACGAGGTGTTCGGCATACCGCTGTTCATGTACTACCTGGCGATCCTGGCGATCATCGTGTGGTACGTGTTCGAACACACACCCGTCGGGCGACACATGTTCGCCACCGGCGGCAACCCCGAAGCGGCGCGCCTCGCCGGCCTGCGCACCGACCGCCTCATCTGGGGCTCACTCATCGCCTCGGGAATGATCGCCGGGTTCGCCGGCATCATCTACGGCTGGAAGGTCGGCAACTACGCCCAGACGGTCGGACCCGGCTACCTGTTCCCGGCCATCGCCGCTGTGTTCTTCGGGGCCTCGCAGCTCAAGGGCCGCCCCAACGTGTGGGGCACCTTCATCGCCCTCTACGCCCTCGCCTGGGGCATCAAGGGGCTGCAACTCACGTTCACCTCGAACGTGCGCTGGATCGAGCCGCTGTTCCAGGGCGTGTCGCTGCTCGCCGCGGTGTCGCTGGCCAGTCACCAGGGTGTGGTCAAGGCGCGCAAGAGCAAGGAAGCTGCCACGGAGGAGCCTCCCGAACCGGAACCGACGATCGACGAGTCGCCGGCTCCCGCTGAGACCGTGCCGTGACCGAGGTCCAGGCGATCGCCGTCCGCGGTGTCGTCACGGACGTGGACGGCGAGTCGCGGCTCGCCGGATCGCGGTGCGGCACCTGCGATACGCACGCCTTCCCCATCCAGGCGACGTGCCCGCGCTGTGGCGCGGCGATGTACGAGGTCGCGCTGCCCGCGACCGGCGCCGTCTGGAGTTGCACCGTGCAGCGCATCCGTCCCAAACCGCCGTACGAAGGCCCCGCCGATTTCGAGCCGTTCGCCGTCGGCTATGTCGACCTCGGACCGGTGCGCGTCGAATCCCGCCTCGAGGGCAAACCGGTCGACGAGTGGCGGATCGGGGAGTCGGTGCAGCTCGCCGCCGGCCCGGCAGGGGCGGACGGCCAGGTGTGGTCGTTCCGGTTCGTCCCGTCGCGGGCGGTGCCGGCGTGACGGTCTCGATCGTCGGCGTCGGGCTGCATCCGTTCGGCCGTGCCGAGGTCAGCGGCAGGGAGATGGGGCTCGTCGCGGCCCGCGCCGCGCTCGATGACGCCGGCATCTCCTGGAACGACGTCGACTTCGCCGCGGGCGGCAGCCGCGACAGCGGCCACGCCGACGCCTTGGTCAGCGAGCTCGGACTCACCGGCGTTCCGTTCATCAGCGTCTACAACGGCTGTGGGACCGCCGGCAGCGCGATCCTCACCTGCACGCAGGCGATCGAGGCCGGTGCCGCCGAGGTCGCCCTGGCGGTCGGATTCGACAAGCACGCCCGCGGGCCGTTCGATTCGACGGCCGCCGAGTACGGACTTCCCGACTGGTATGCGCAGGACGGGATGATGGTCACCACCCAGTTCTTCGCGTTGAAGACGCAGCGGTACCTGCACGATCATGGGCTCGACGCCCGGCTGCTCGGCGAGATCGCCGCCAAGGCCCTGCGCAACGGGTCGATCACCCCGCACGCGTGGCGTCGCAAGCCGATGAGCGTCGACGAGATCATGAGCGCGACCATGGTCAACGATCCGCTGACGGCGTACATGTTCTGCAGTCCCAGCGAGGGCGGCGCGGCGGTCGTGCTGATGTCCACCGAGCGGGCGCGGCAGGTGAGCGATCGTTCGATCGAGATCAAGGCGCTGGAGTTCCGCACGCGGCGCTTCGGGACGTTCGAGGTGTTCAGCCCGTGGCTCGCCCCGGAGATCACCGATGGTGCCACCGTGCACGCGGCGCGCGCCGCGTTCGAGGCTGCCGGCGTGGGTCCCGACGAGATCGACGTCGCCCAACTCCAGGACACCGAGGCCGGCGCCGAGTTGATGCACCTCGCGGAATGCGGATTCTGTGAGCCGGGTGATCAGGCCCGCTTGATCCTCGACGGCGAACTGGAGATCGGCGGGCGGCTGCCGGTCAACACCGACGGCGGGTTGATCGCCAACGGTGAGCCGATCGGCGCGAGCGGCCTGCGTCAGGTCATCGAGTGCGTGCTGCAGCTGCAGGGTCGGGCCGGCGACCGGCAGGTTCCGAATGCCCCGAAGACCGCCTTCACACAGGTGTACGGCGCGCCGGGCATCAGTGCGTGCTCCGTCCTCGCGCGATGAGTGCGACGATCGTGCCCCTGTTGGCGCGGGCCGAGGCGGAGCCCGAACGCGACGCGATCCGGTCCGACGTCAACGGTGCGGCGACGTGGGGGGAGGTCGCCGGCACGACCATGCGCCTCGCGGAGGCGATCCGGGTGTTCGCCCTGGGCGACGACCGCCGCCTGCTCGTCATCGCTCGCAACCGCCCGTCGACGCTCGTGGCCCACGCCGCCGCCGCGCTGGGATCGGCGGCGTCGGTGCCGGTCAACTTCCACCTCACGTCCGGCGAGATCTCGTACATCGCCGCCGAATCAGGGGCCCGTCTGGCGTTCGTCGACTCGACGACGCTGGAGGCGGCGCGCACGGCACTCGCTGGAACCGGCGTCGTGGTCGTGGAGTTGCCCGACCAGGGAATCGCCGGGCCCGGTCTCGACGAATTCCTCGCCGGCCACGAGCCGATCCGGCTGCGGGACGACCAGCCGGTCGTGCCGAGCCTGTTGTTCACCTCGGGTACCACGGGGCGACCGAAGGCGGTCCAACTGCCACCGGCGACCGTCGGCGCGACCCCGACCCTCGCCGGGTTCGTCGAACACAGCACGTCGCACCGCCTCGCCGGACTCGGCGCCCACCTCGTCGTCGGACCGCTGTACCACAACGGACCGCTGACGGCGGTCCGGCTGATGCTGGCCGGTGTTCCGGTCGTGGTGCACGACCGCTTCGATGCGGAGGGGACGTTGGCGGCGATCGAGCGCCACCGCGTCGAGAGTTCGGTCATGGTGCCGACCCACTTCGTGCGGCTCCTCGCATTGCCCGACGACGTGCGCGAGCGCTACGACGTGACGTCCATCCGCCAGGTGGCGCACACGGGCGGCAAGTGTCCGATCGACGTCAAGCGGGCGATGATCGAGTGGTGGGGGCCGGTGCTGTCCGAGTCGTACGGGGGGACCGAGTCGGGCACCGTGTGCTCGATCAATTCGCTCGACTGGCTCGCCCATCCCGGCTCGGTCGGCAGGACGGTCCCTCCCTTCGAGGCGCTCGTCGTCGACGAGGCGGGTGTCGAGGTGGCACGTGGCGTCGAGGGCCGTCTCTACTTCCGCGACACCACCGGACGCGGCATCGTGTACGACGGCGACCCGGTGAAGACGGCGGAAGCACACATCGCTCCGGGCGTGTTCACGTTGGGCGAGATCGGCTACGTCGACGACGACGGGTTCGTCTACATCACCGATCGCTTCTCCGACATGGTGGTCTCCGGTGGCGTCAACATCTACCCGGCCGAGGCGGAACAGGCGCTGCAGCGCCATCCGGCGGTCGCCGATGTGGCGTGCATCGGCGTCGAGGACGCCGAGATGGGTGAACGCCTGATCGGCCTGGTCCAACTCGCCGAAGGCGTCCACGACGTCGATGCGTTGACGGCGGAACTGTCGCAGTGGTGCCGGGAATCGCTGGCGGGCTACAAGTGTCCGAAGGAACTCGTCGTCGTCGCGGACATCCCGCGCAACCCGATGGGCAAGGTCGACAAGAAGGCCCTGAGGGCCACCTACGGAGGGGGAAGATCTTGAGCACCGACAACACCTGGTTCGGCGACTCCGACATCGGCGAGCGGTTCCCGGCGTGGACCCGTGGGAACGCCGCCGACGTGTTCCCCGATCCGTTCAGCCCGTTGGGCCAGAGCCTGGTGATGCGCAAGGGGATGTGCACCGGCCTGCGCGACGCCTACATCTCGATCGGCGCGCTCGACTACGACGAGTTCGAGAACCCGCCGTTGCCGGATCTGTTCAAGGTGTTCGGCGGCTACCCGTACAACCCGCTCACGCTGACCCGCGTGCTCGGCGCCCGCATGCCGGGCGCGTCACCCGAGATGATCGACACGGCGTTCTTCGACGAGCGTGACGAGGTCCCCCCGTACGAACACCAGCCGTGGCACGACTCGCCGAAGAACGAAGCACGGCTCGGCGAGTCGACGGCGTGGGCGATGTCGACGGACTCGCTGCCGAACCTCGATGCCGACAAGGAGCTGGCCCGCCGCCTGCGCGAGCAGCGGCCGGACCTCTCGGGGTTCACCGACGCGGCACTGCACGCTCGGGCACGGTCGATGGTGCCGTACATCCAGCAGACGTTCGAGAACGCGATGATCGTGTCGTCACTGTCGGCGCTCGGTACGGGAGCGCTCGGCGCCATCTGCGAGGGCCTGGGCGACCCGACACTGGTGATCCGGCTGCTCGCCGGCATCGAGGTCGACTCCGCCGTGCCGTCGCACGCCATGTGGGAGCTGGGTCGGAGAGCGGCTGCGTCGCCGGAGATCGGTGCCGCGTTCGACGCGGGGCCCGACGCGGTGCTGGTCAAGCTCGCCGCCAGCAGCGACGACGCATCCCAGGAGTTCCTCGGTGCCTTCGAGCAGTTCCTGCGCGACCACGGCTCGCGGGGCAGAACGAATACGACCCGCGGTCACCGTCGTGGGAGATCAAGCCGCGCATCGCCCTCGCGGCGATCGATCTCATGCGCAAGTCCGACGAGTCGCAGGCACCCGCCCTGCGCAACGCCGCATCGATGGTCGAGCGCGATCGTGTCACGGCATTGATCCGCGAGCAGATCGCCGCCGACCCGGAGACGTCCGGCCTGTTCGAGGCCGCCCTGCAATCGGCGCAACTGTTCCTGGCCGGTCGCGAACGGGCGAAGACGAACGTCGTGCGCGTCATCAACGAGGTGCGCGTCGCGCTCTACGAGTACGGCCGCCGGCTCGTCGATCGTGGCGTCATCAGCGATGCCGAGCACCTGTTCATGGTCACCGACGACGAACTCGATGCACTGCGTGCCGAGCCCGAAGCATTCGCCGGGCTCATCACCGAGCGGTGGGACGTCTATCGCACGCTGTTCGACCGCGAGCCGGTGTTCGTCGTCAACGGCCGTGTGCCGACGCTCGACGAGATGACGCGGCGCGACAGCAAAGACGTCACCGTCGCCACCGGGGGCGAAGTGTTGACCGGTGCCGCCGGATCCGGCGGGATCGCCAGCGGCCGGGCGCGCATCGTCCTCGACGCGGCCGATCCCGAAGGGCTGGAGCCGGGGGACGTCCTGATCGCTCGCCAGACCGATCCGTCATGGGTGCCACTCATGGTGTCGGCGGCGGCCGTCGTCGTGAACGTCGGTGCCCAGGGGAGCCACGCCATGATCGTGTCGCGCGAACTCGGCGTGCCCTGCGTCGTCTCGGTCGCCGACGCCACCGACATCATCCCCGACGGCGCCATGGTGACCGTCGACGGCACCGCCGGCACCGTGACGATCGACGAGGTCCCGTCCTGAGATGACCGTCGAGCGTGGCCGTGTTCGAGAAGGCCGACCAGGTCGGCGGGACGACTGCATGGTCCGGCGGGCAGGTGTGGATCCCGAACAACCCGCACATGGGAGCGGTCGGCACGTCGGACGATCGGGACCAGGCGGTGACCTACATCATGTTGCTGTCGCGGGGCATGCTCGATCAGGAGCTCGGGCTCGCCGTTCGGCATGACCTACGGCGGCCCCGGCGGCACGCTCGGTCCCGCCACGGTGTTCGGCTACATCGCCGCCCGCCACGCCACCGCGCCGGCGTGATGCCTGGGCGCCGGCCACTCGTGCCGGCGAGCAGGCGGGTCCCGGATCGCGAGTTCGTCAACCTGGCTTGCACCAGAGGCAAGCCAGGTTGACGATCGCGTCTGCCGGCACTGGCCGCCCGACCTTCGCGAGACTTCGAGATCGTGCGCGCGGGGACGCCGGGTGGTCAGTCGGCCGGAGCGGGGTCCCGGCCGGGGATGCCGACCATGCCGGCGCTGCTGCCGGCGAAGCGGGTCGACTGTCCGTTGGTGGTGCGTCCGTAGTCGACGACGAGCGTGTGGCCGTTCACGTAGCCGGCCTCGTCGCTCGCCAGGTACAACGCGGCGTGGGCGATGTCCATGGCGTCACTGGCGCGTCCGTATCGCTGCCTCGACGACTCGGCCACGGCTTCGAGGTCGTTGACATCGCCGGACATGGCGTGGGCGGTGAGCGCCGTCGGTATGGCGCCCGGGGCGATCGCGTTGCAGCGAACACCCTGTGGCCCGAGTTCCGCGGCCACCGACTTCGTGAGCGCGATCACGCCCGCCTTGGACGCGGTGTACGCGTGGGGGCCGAGGCCACCCAGGATCCCGGCGGCGCTCGAGGTGCTGATGATCGAACCCGAGCCCTGCGGCACCATCACGCGGGCGGCGTGCTTGCAGCCGTAGAACACCGACGTCAGCAGGATGTCGATCGTTCGCGCCCACGCCGCGGCTTCGGTGTCGGCGACCGGTCCGATCGCACCCACCACGCCGGCGTTGTTGAACATCACGTCGAGCCGTGCCCCACGTCCCGGTGGCGAGTTCGATCGCCGCGACGATCGCGCTCTCGTCGGTGACGTCGCACTCGATGAAGCGCGCTTCGTCGCCGAGGTCATCCGCCACCTGCCGGCCGAGGTCGGTCTGCACGTCGGCGACCACGACCTTGCACCCTTCCTCGACGAAGCGCCGCGCGCTCGCCGCACCGATGCCACTGGATGCGCCGGTGATGACGGCGACCTTTCCCTGCAGCCGATCGCCCACGTCAGCCGTCACCCTGGATCATCTGCGCCATGGTCTCGTGGTAGTGGGCGATCTTGCATTCGCGGGCGTTCAGGATGTGCTCGCGATAGGCGCTCGAGCGCTTCGTGCGTTCCAGCTGCTGGTAGATCTCGATGTCCTCGCCGACGACGACCTTCAGGTGATCCCAGTGGTCCTGCATCCGCTGGCGGTAGGCGACGTACTCCGGGTCGTTGTCGTCGCCCGGGTACACGATCTCCCAGCACAGGAAGCGGGTGCGATCGACGTCGATCGGGATCGGGTTGAACACCTGGATGTGTTCGGGGTTGCAGTTGAAGACGGTGTTGGGGAACACGACGTAGTGGCTGATCGCGAATTTGTGATGGTCCCAGTCCTGGGCGAGTTCGTCACGGTGCTGGTGGCGCGGCACGAAGCACATGTAGTTGTGGTCGTTGACCATCCAGAAGCTGGTGTCGCGGGCGGACTTGGTCCACGCCTTGTCGACGTTGTGCAACTCGGCGGTGTGGTAGATCTCGTTGAACCCGTCGACGATCGCCTTGTAACTCACCGGGACGTCCCACTCGAGGACATCGAGCAGAATCATGTCCTCCATGTCGTACTGGCCGAGATCCAGCATGATCTCCTCGCCGATCCACGACTGCAGCGACGGGGCGGACTCCGGCCCGGCGAGGTTGACCCAGACCCAGCCTCCCCACTCGTCGACGGCGACCAGCGGGCTGCGCAGATCCTTGAGGTGTTCCGGGTCGAAGTCGGCCCGCTCGGGCACGCCCTTCACCTTGCCCGTGAGATCGTACGTCCAGCCGTGGTAGGGGCACTTGAACTGGGTGGCACCGCACCCCTGCCACTCGGTGACGAACGACGGTCCACGGTGGCGACACACGTTGTGGAACGAGACGAGATGGCCCTCGGGTTGACGGACGATGACGATCGTCTCGCCGTGGCTCTCGAAGCTGAGGAAGTCGCCGGGTCCCTTGACCTGCTCGGACCGGCCGGCCAGCAGCCAGGTCTTGTTGAGCACCCGCTCACGCTCGAGTTCGAACTGCACGGGATCCGTGTACGGGTCGCGGCGCATCTTGCTCGGCCCGTAGTCGGGCACGTTCTTGATCGAGGGGCCGAGGCGCACCGGCACCTCGCGCTCGTCGGACAGTCGGGTTGGAACGTGCACCATGCTGCGGCCTCCTGATTCGTTTACAGAACAGTTGTTATGTATAACACGTGTGATATGTTCACGTCAATGCGCCCGTTCGAACCAGGATCGCGCTGATGCCTCGCATTGTCGACGTCGACGTGCGGCGGGCGGAGCTGACCGACGCGACCGCTCGTGTCATCGCCCGTTCGGGCATCGAGGCCGCGACGATGCGGGAGATCGCGGCGGAGGCGGGCTGGACCACCGGAGCGCTGACCCACTACTTCGCCGACAAGCGCGAACTGCTGCTCGCCACGTTCCAGGCGTCGCTCGCGGCCCGCCGGTCGCGCCGTTCCGAGTTGCAGGACGCTGGCGCGAGTGATCGGCTGCGGGCCTCCTTGGAGGGTGCGTTGCCCATCGACGACGATCGGCGGCGTCACTGGCTGGTCACGCTCGCCGCCTGCACCCAGGCGAGCGGGTCGCCACCGTTGGCCGATGCGCAGCGGGACGCCTATCGGGAATTTCGCGACCACCTCACCGACCTGGTCGAGGAGGTCGGGTGGGACGCTGGCACCGACCCGAGGCACGTCGCCGAGCGCTTGATCGCGATGGCCGACGGGATCGCGATCCAGGCGATGTTCGATCCCGCCTCGTGGCCGGCGGCACGACAGCAGGCGGCGCTCGACGCGGCATTCGACAGCATCGCGGTCGCCGACCCGGCCTGACGCCACCGCCTTCCAGACCCTTGACTTTGTGGAGTCACTGACTAGTTTCTCAGGGATGGGGGATCTCGGGGTCCGGGTCGCGACTGCGGTCGGCGACGCGACGGCAGCTCGCACGAGCGTCGCGGTGGCGGAGGCGTTGAACTCGGTCGCACCGGGTGACCTGGCCGAGTTCTTCCACGTGACGCTCGACGCCGGCGACGACGTCGATCCGATCGGTGAGGGGTTGCCGGCGTCGCCCGGTGCCGCGACGGGACGCATCATGCTCACCGCCGAGGCGGCGATCCGCGCCTCCGAGTCCGATGAGGCGGTGATCCTCGTGCGCACCGAGACGTCGCCGGACGACGTGCTCGGCATGCAGGTGTCGAAGGGGATCCTCACCACACGCGGGGGCCTCGTGAGCCACGCCGCGGTCGTCGCCAGGGGGTGGGGCATCCCCGCCGTCGTCGGCTCGACCGACGTCGACATCAGCGGTGATGGGCAAACCCTCACGATCCGCGGGACGAAGCTCCGCGAAGGCGACGTGATCACGATCGACGGAGGCACGGGCCGGATCTACGCGGGGGAGTTGGCGACGCAGGGATCGGCGCCGCCGCCCGAGCTGGACACGCTGCTCGGTTGGGCCGACACCGTCGCCCGCGGCCACGTCCAGGTGCGCGTCAACGCCGACACCGAGAGCGACGCGAGCCACGGTCGCCGGCTCGGCGCGCAGGGGATCGGCCTGTGCCGCACCGAGCACATGTTCCTGGCGCACGATCGGTTGCCGATCGTGCGGCGATTCATCCTCTCCGCCGACGCCGAGACGGAGGCGGCGGCGCTGGCCGAACTCGAAGAGGCCCAGACCGCCGACTTCGAGCAGCTCCTCGAGGCGATGGACACGCTGCCGGTCACCGTGCGTCTCCTCGATCCGCCCCTGCACGAGTTCCTGCCGAACATCCTCGATCTGACCGCCCGCCACGCTCGGGGCGAACTCACCGCCGTCGAACAGCTCGAGTTCGTCGCCGTCCGCCGCTTGCACGAGACCAACCCGATGATCGGCACCCGCGGCGTCCGCCTCGGCGTCGTGCGGCCCGGCCTCTACGAGATGCAGGTGCGCGCCCTCTGCAAGGCGGCGGCCGAGCTCTTCGCCCGCGGCAAGCGACCGCACGTGGAGATCATGATCCCGCTCGTCGTCGACGCCGAGGAGCTCCGGATCGCGCGTTCCTGGGTGCACGACGTGCTCGACGAGATCGGTCATCCCGAGCTGACGTCGACGGTCGTCACGGTCGGGGCGATGATCGAGACCCCCCGTGCCGCGCTGACCGCGGCGGCGCTCGCCGAGCATGCCGACTTCTTCTCGTTCGGCACGAACGACCTGACGCAGATGACCTACGCCTTCAGCCGTGACGACGTCGAGGCCAAGCTGCTTCCCGCCTATCAGGCGCTCGGCATCATCTCGGCCAACCCGTTCGCCGTCCTCGACCAGGAAGGCGTCGGTGAACTCGTCCGGATCGGCTGCGAGGCGGCGCGGGGTGCGAAACCGGCGATCAAACTCGGCGTGTGCGGCGAGCACGCCGGCCATCCCGAATCGGCGGACTTCCTGGTGCGGCTCGGCGTCGACTCGGTCAGCTGCTCACCGTTCCGCGTCCCGATGGCGCGGCTGGGTGTCGCGCAGGCGCTGCTCGCCTGCGGGCGCGTGCACATCGACGACGTGACGATCGACTTCGGAGAGGCCACCGGAGCGGATGCGGTCGGCTCCGTGAACGAGGACGCCGACGGACGTCGATGACGATGCTGTCGCCGATGTCGACGAGGCCCTGGTGTTGCACGTGCTGCGTGTCCGCGGCTTCGTCACGCCGCAGGGGTTCGTGGCGAGCATCGGTGTTCAGCCGGCGGAACTGCTGAACGAGCTCGTGGCCGCCGGGTACGTGAACCACATCGAAAAGCGCGACATGTACAACCTCCTGCCCGCCGGGCGCGAGCGGCACGAGGCGCTGCTCGCCACCTATGCGGTGGAGTCGGTGCGCTCCGGTCTCGCTCCGCAGTACGAGCGTTTCCTCCATCTCAACGACGAGTTCAAGCAACTCTGCACCGATTGGCAGATTCGACAGGGCGCGCCGAACGAACACGACGACGTCGCGTACGACAGCGACTGCGTGGCACGCCTCGTGGCGCTCAACGTCCTCAGTCAGGACGTGATCGCGGCGATGGCATCATGCGTGACGCGCATCGGGCGCTACAGCCCGCGCCTCGACCGCGCCGCCGAGTCGGTCGCCGGTGGCGACACCCGGCGTTTCACCGGTGTGATGTGCGAGTCGTTCCACGACGTCTGGATGGAATTGCACGAGGATCTGATCGTGCTGCAAGGCATCGAGCGCGCCGCCGAAGGCAACTTCTGATCCGTTCCGCCGTCGGAGGGCGACGACCGACCCGTCCACCCGTTGCGATGAGCGAACGATCCACCCCCCGGTCCGTTCGCTCATCGCTGGGTTCGGTCGACCGGCGTTCGGTCCGCCGGTCAGGTGATGGCGGTCGCGAAGTGTTCGGCGATCGCGTCCGCGGCGGCGTCGATCAGCCGCGGGTCGTCGTAGAAGTCGATCTGCCCGACGGATTCCAGCCACAGCTCCGACTTCGGGCCGGCCACCGAGGCGTAGAAGGCGCGTGCCAAGGGCGGAGCGAGGGCGTGCTCGGAGTGGACGAGGAGGAACGGCACGCGAATCCGGGCGGCGGCTTCCTGCGCGTCGAACGGCGTCGTGTAGGCCAGCGACTGCACGGCAAAACCGTTGACGTAGTTCGGCACGGCTCCCCGCGGCGTGCCGTAGAACTCGAACGCCTCCTGCAGCGGCATCGCCACGTCGCCGCCGTCACGCGCCACGGCCTCGATCGTCTCGGCGGAACCGGTCTCGCGCCAGCGTTGTTCCGCGGCGCGACCGCGGTCGATGGCGGCCTGGTACTCCCGTGGCGAGGAGCGGGCGAACGACCCGGCGTCGGAGTAGTAACCGGCCACTCCTGCGAACGAGGCGATGCGTGAGTCGTCAGCGACGGCCCGCGCCATGTAGCCGCCTCCGGCACAGACACCGACGGCCATCACCGGAAGACCAGTCGTCCGAGGATCGCCTTCGAGCGCGGTCACCGCAGCGCTGACATCGCGGGCCTTGCCCTCCGGGTTCTCGAACTGGCGGGGGAGGCCGCCGCTCTCGCCGAACGTCCGATGGTCGAAGGCGACCGTGGCGAAACCCCGGTTGGCAAGGGCACGGGCGTAGTTGCCCGTGGCCTGCTCCTTGACCGACGTGAGCGGCCCGGTCGTCACGACCGCCGCCACGGCAGGGCGGTCTGCCGGCAGGAAGAGATCACCCACGAGCCGGTCGTCGTCGCTCATGAACGTGAAGGATTCGCGAGCGGGATCCATCCGCCCATTGTCCCAGGATTCGCATCGTCGGTCACCCCCTCACGGGGGAGAGCGCGATTCGGCGCGCGCTGGGTGGCGATCGCCGACGGGTCGGACAGTACGTTCGCGCTCGTGGACTTCGACATTCCCCAAGACCTGGCCGACTACCTCGTAGAACTCGACGAGTTCATCGAACGCGAGATCAAGCCGCTCGAGCAGGCTGACGACAACATCCGGTTCTTCGATCACCGTCGCGAGGATTCGCGCACCGATTGGGAGCGCGAAGGACTCCCGAACGAGGAGTGGGAGCAGCTGCTCGGCAAGGCTCGGCGACTCGCCGACGCGGCCGGCCACTACCGATACCCGCTCTCCGAGGAGTTCGGTGGCAAGAACGGCACGAACCTGGGCATGGCGATCATCCGTGAACACTTCGCCCGGAAGGGTCTCGGACTGCACAACGACCTGCAGAACGAGCACTCGATCGTCGGCAACAACGTCGGTCTGCTCCTGATGATCGCCTACGGCACGGATGAGCAGAAGGCGGAGTGGATCGACGACCTCGCCGAAGGGCGCAAGGGATTCGCCTTCGGCATCACCGAGCCGGATCACGGTTCCGACGCGACGCACATGGAGACCAATGCCGTGCGCGACGGCGACGAGTGGATCATCAACGGTGAGAAGACCTGGAACACCGGCATCCACAAGGCGCAGTACGACATGATCATGGCGCGCACGAGCGGCAAGGCCGGCGACGGGCACGGCATCACGGCGTTCCTCGTGCCGACGAAGTCGCCCGGCTTCGAGGTGCTCGAGTACCTGTGGACGTTCAACATGCCGACCGACCACGCCCACATCCGGCTGACGAACGTGCGCGTGCCGCACAGCTCGATCTTCGGCGGCGAGGGCAAGGGGCTCCAGGTCGTCCAACACTTCTTCAACGAGAACCGGATCCGCCAGGCCGCGTCCAGCCTCGGCGCAGCTCAGTTCTGCATCGACCAATCCATCGAGTACGCCAAGCAGCGCAAGCCGTTCGGCAAGCCACTTGCCTCCAACCAGGCGATCCAGTTCCCGCTCGTCGAGTTGCAGACGCAGTGCGAGATGCTGCGCGCCCTGATCCACAAGACCGCGTGGTCGATGGACAAGAACGGGGCGTTCTCCCAGTCCGACAAGGTCTCGATGTGCAACTACTGGTCGAACCGGCTGTGCTGTGAAGCGGCGGACCGGGCGATGCAGGTGCACGGTGGCCTCGGCTACTCCCGTCACAAGCCGTTCGAGCACATCTACCGCCACCATCGCCGCTACCGCATCACCGAGGGAGCCGAGGAGATCCAGATGCGCCGCGTCGCGGGCTACATGTTCGGCTTCATGAGCCAGCAGGCTCCGAAGGGGGTCACTGAATGAGCGTGACGGCCGAGACGTCGCCGAGCCCGTTCGTCCGCGACATCGAGCCGATCACCGCGAACGACGACGAGATCCGACGGGCGCTCGACGACGCCGAGATCGCACCGCTGCTTCCTGCGCTCGCCTACGTCACGGGCGATCTCACGCTGCTCCGGGAAGACCTGCGCCCCGATCCACTGCTCTTCGGGATGCCGCAGGCCGGTCTCACCGATGAGCAAGCGGCCGCCGTCCGGGCACTCGCGCTGGAGACCCTGATCCGGTACCGCGACGACGGGAGTCGCCCCGCACCGGCGCCGTCGGACGGCCAACTCCTCCAGATCCTCGAGTTCACCGTCGGTGGCGTACCGATGGCCCCCTACCTCCCGTTGCTCGAAGAGGAACTCGCCTACCGGGGCGAGGACCGTCGTGCACCGGGCTGGCAGCTCGACGAGCTCGCGCCCGGTGTCGACTTCCGCGTCCTGATCATCGGCGCCGGCATGTCGGGCGTGCTCACCGCGCACCGGCTGCAGCAAGCGGGCGTGCCGTTCGTGATCGTCGACAAGAACGCCGGCGTCGGCGGCACCTGGTGGGAGAACACGTATCCGGGGTGTCGCGTCGACAACCCGAACCACAACTACAGCTACTCCTTCGCACAGCGTCACGACTGGCCGTTCCACTTCTCGACGCAGGACGTGCTGCACCGCTACTTCGAGGAGTGCGCCGATGTGTTCGGCATCCGCGAACACATCCAGTTCTCGACCGAGGTGCTGTCCGCCGACTGGTCGGACGACGACCTGACCTGGTCGGTGCGCGTCCGGCGGGCCGACGGCACCGAGGAGACCCTCGTTGCCGACGCGGTCGTGAGCGCCGTGGGGCAACTCAACCAGCCGCGATATCCGGACATCGAGGGCCGCGACCGCTTCGCCGGTCCGGCGTTCCATTCGGCCCGGTGGGATTCGTCGGTCGATCTCGCGGGCAAGCGCGTGGCCGTGGTCGGCACCGGCGCGAGCGCGATGCAGCTGATCCCCGAGATCGCTCCGATCGTCGGCGAGCTGACCGTGTTCCAGCGGACCCCCGCGTGGATCGCGCCGACTCCCGACTACCACGATCCGATCGCCGACGGGCTGCGGTGGCTCTACGCCCACGTGCCGTCCTACAGCGAGTTCAACCGCTTCTGCATCTTCTGGGCGATGGGCGACGGCGCGCTGGCCAACGTCACGGTCGATCCCGCGTTCGGCCCGACGGAGCGGTCGGTGAGCGAGATGAACGACATGATGCGGTTGCTCCTCACGGAGTACATCACGGCCGAGTTCGGCGATCGCCCCGATCTGCTTCCACACGTCGTCCCGCAGTACCCGCCGGGATCCAAGCGCGGCATCCGCGACAACGGCATCTGGGCGCGCACGCTCAAGCGCGACAACGTGCGCCTCGAAACGGAGCGGATCGGTGCGATCACCGAGCACGGGCATCCGCATGGCCGACGGCGCCGAGCACCAGTTCGACGTGATCATCTACGGCACGGGGTTCAAGGCCTCGGAGTTCCTCACGCCGATGCGCGTGACGGGACGTGGCGGGATGGAGCTGCACGAGCAGTGGAAGGGCGAGGCCCGCGCCTATCTCGGCGTCGCCGTTCCGGGCTTCCCCAACCTGTTCTGCCTCTACGGACCGAACACCAACATCGTCATCAACGGCAGCATCGTCTACTTCTCCGAATGCGGGGTGCGCTTCATCCTCGGTCTGATCGAGCAGGCGCTCGGCAGCGGCAAGCGCGCCATCGAGGTCAAGCAGGACGTGCACGACGAGTTCAACGAGCAGGTCGACGAGGCCAACGGGAAGATGGCGTGGGGCTTCTCCACCGTGAGCAGCTGGTACAAGAACGACAGCGGCCGCGTGGCGCAGAACTGGCCGTTCACGCTGCTCGAGTACTGGCAGCGGACCCTGCGGCCCGATCCGGCCGAGTTCGACCTGCTCGGCTGACGGAGGGCCCGCATGCAACCCCGACCGACGGCCGAGGAGATCCTGCGCGACGTGGCCGCGCTGCTCGACGACGTGCTGGTTCCGGCGCTGTCCGGGCCGGCGCAGCACCAAGCGCGAGTGGCGGCGAGCCTGATCGGCATCGTTCACCGTGAGGTGCAGCTCGCGTTCGGCAACGACGCCGCGGAGCGTGAGGCGTGGATCGGTCTGCTCGGCGACGCCGCGCCCGCCCATGCCGACCTCCTGACCCTGCGTCGTGAGGCGGCCGACGCCCTGCGCCGCGGTCGCGCCGATTCGCCGGAGGACGATGCGGCAGTGTGGCCGGTGCTGCTCCGAGCGACCCGGGCCGACCTCGCCATCGTCAAGCCCGGACACGACTCCTGGGACGGTGACTGATGGCGTCGTCCGATCTCGATCGTGCGCTGGCGGCATGGCTCACCGAGCAGGAAGGGCACGACGTGCGCGTGCACGGCCTGTCGTTCGCCTCCGCCGGCGCGAGGCGATTGAACGCCCTGTTCGACGCGACGAGCGACGGCGGCACGCAACGGCTGGCGCTCACGATGATCCCGAGCGCCGCCATCCAGTTGCTCGACGTGGCCGGCGAGGCCGCCGTGCGCACGCTCGCCGAGGATGCCGGTGTCCCCGTGCCGCACATCCACCATGTGTGCGGCGACGAATCGGTGCTCGGCGGGCCGTTCTTCCTCAGCACCGCGGTCGACGGCGAGACCGTGCCCCGGCGGGTGCTGCGCCTCGCGCACGAACACGGTGTCGGTGAGCTCGTGGTCGACCAGATCGGCAACGCGCTGGCCTGCCTGCACTCGGTCGACCCGGCGATGGCGCCGGCGGTGCTGCCGCGGCCCACCGGCACGGGCCCGGTCGCCACCGCGATGACCACCGTCAACACGTTGCTCGAGGCGCTCCTCGATCCGTCCCCCGTGTTCTCCTACGGGGTCCGCTGGTTGGAGCGCAACGCTCCGAGCGAACCCGACCGGATGACCGTGGTGCACACCGACGTCCGGACCGGCAACATCATCGTCGGCGAGGATGGCCTGCGGGCGGTGCTCGACTGGGAGACCGCTCGGATCGGTGACCCGATGGAAGATCTCGCCTGGCCCTGCCAGCGGATGTGGCGGTTCCGCGAAGATGCGCACCAGGTCGGCGGCCTCGGCTCGATCGCCACCCTCCGCCATGCGTACGAGGCGGCCGGGGGCACCTGGGACGAGGACCGGTTCCAATGGTGGCGCGTGCTGGGAACGGTGCGCTGGGGGCTCAGCCTCGCCGGCCAGGCCCGGGCGCACCTCGACGGCAGCTTCCCGTCGATCGTCATGGCGGCGAGCGGTCGACGGGTGCCGGAGCTCGAGTACGACACGCTGCTCCTCCTGCGCCCGCACTGACCTGGGTCCGCGACTTCTCGGTCGATTCGCGTGCGGAATCCGGCCGGGATCCGACCCAGAACGATCGAGGACGGGCTGACGCGCTGACCCCGGTCAGGACAGCGGGACCTGCTCGAACCGGCGGTCGTAGTTGCAGCCGCCGACCATCCAGATCGCCGAGTACGGATTGACCGGCCCGCCGCCGCCCGGGTGGATCTCGAAATGGAGGTGCGGTGACACCGCGTTGCCGGTCGAGCCGACGTAACCGATCACGTCGCCGGCCTGCACGCTCGAGCCGACCGACAACCCGTCGGCGAAACCGGCGAGGTGGGCGTAGAAGAAGTACGTCCCGGTGGACGTGGTGAGCCACCAGGCGTTGCCCGAGCGTGCTCCACCGGTCGTCTGGCGGGTCAGGGTGCCGTTCGCCGCGGCCACGACCGGCGTGCCGGTGGGGGAGATGAGATCGACGCCCGCGTGGAGCCGGCCACCGCCACGGGTCGCCTGCCACGAGTTGGCGAATCGGCAGGCGCCGCGGATCGGGTTGGCACGGAGCACGACGCTCGGCAGATCGCGCCCGAAGCCGACTTCGGGCAGGCAGAGGCTCTGGCCGGGATGGATCGGTGACGATTGACTGGCGTTGTTCGCGGCGACGAGGGCATCGATCGGCACCCCGGTCGAGCGGGAGATCACATACCAGCTCTCACCGGCCGCCACGGCGCGTTGGCTGACGCAGGAACGAGCGGGTGGCGCGGCGGCGGCCGCTGTCGACGTTGCACCGGCCGGAAGGCAGACCTCCGCGCCGGGTCGGATCACGGTCGTCGCCTTGGCGCTGTTGGCCGCCAGCAGACCGTTCAACGACACGCCCGCGGCTTTGGAGATCGCGAACCAGCTGTCGCCGCGCTCGACGACGTGTTTCGTCGCGCAACCACCCGACGACGTCGGCGCGGGCGCCGCAACACCGTTCGGAAGGCAGAGGACGTCGCTCGGATGCAGCACTGCCGAGGCGACAGCACCGTTCGCATCCAACAACGCCTTGGTGGTGATGCCCGACGACTTGGCGATGCTGAACCACGAGTCGCCGGCACCAACGGTGTACGTGGCGGCACCCGCAGTGGCGCACGTGCGAGGCCCGGAGGCCGAGCCGGCATCGACGGGTGGGGTGGGGGCGAGGCAGGTCAGCGTGGCGGCCGCGAGCAAAGCGAGGGCGACTCGCCCACGACGTGTCGCCGGTCGCTTTGACATGCGAGTGATGAGATGCGTTGGGTCCATGTGAGCAAGTGCCCGCCGTGTCGACCGGCGACCATAGCAACTCGCCGCACGCAAAACAGGGAGCGCGCGTCGATCTCGGCGATGTCCCGTCACTTGGCCGGCGTGATCGAGGGTGCATCGCGAACGTCGATGTCGCCCCGATCGACCGCCCGTGCGAGCTCGAGCCGGGACCGGCAATCGACCTTCGCGTACAGCCGGGTGAGGTACACCTCGACCGTCTTGATGCTGTAGTGCATCGTCGAGGCGATCTCCCGGTTGGTCAGGCCGTCGGCGACGAGTCGCGCGAGGCAGCGTTCGGTCTCGCTCAACTCGCCCTCGTCGACGGGTGGACGCGGGATCGACGTGCCGGTCTGGCGGAGTGCGGCGGCGGTCCGTTGGCGCCAGGGGAGGGCGCCGAGGTCGACGAAGGTCTGGTGGGCCTCGACGAGGTTGCGCTGTGGCTGATCCCCGAGTTCGCCGAGGGTCAGTTGAGCGAGGGCGCGGTGGAATCGCAGCGGGGTGTCGACGACGAGCGCGTGCGCGGCTCGCGCGGCGCGGACGTCGCCGAGCAGTCGCGCCCGCGCATGATGGCGGCGGAAGTGTGCGATCGTCAGATCGGCACGAGCAGCGGTTTCGTCGAGCCGTCCGAGATGGTCCGCTGCGGACGTGGTGTCGCCCAGGGCGACGCATGCATCCACGAGCACGTCGAGAACGCCGTGCAGGCCGTACGGGAGACCGTTCTCGATCATCCGGTCCATCGCCTGCTCGAGATGCTGCTGCGCCTGACGCGGTTCGCCCTGGGCGAGGAGGAGCTTGCCGAGGGTGGCGTCGAACGCCTGCTGGATGGTCTCCGTGCCGACGTGGAACTCCGCCGCGATGGCAGCCGCCTGCTTGAGCTCGCCCCGGGCGATCAGCATCTCGCAGGCCGCGTTCTGCATCCATCCTTCGAGCACCCGGGTCTGGCTCTGCCGGAGATTCCACGTCACGTCGGGCACCCGTGCGAGCGCTTCGTCCCAGCGACCTTCGAGCTGACAGACGACGATCTCGGCGGTCTCGAGCTGCCCGGCGATGCTCAACCGCCGGTCGCCGACGCGGAGCCGGGCCGCGGCATCGAGGGCAGATCGCGCGGCGACGACCTCGTAGAGGAACGCCTGCTCGACCGCGTCGGCGCTGTGGATCGCGATCTGCGTCGGGATCGAGGCGACGGTCAGCAGGGAGTGCAGGCGTGCGGTGAGCGTGCGCACCGCATCGTGGTCGCCGCACAGTCCGGCGCGGTGGAGGTCGTAGATCATGGTCACGGCGCGCCGTTCGGTGCCGGCGTCGGGTGCGGCATGGTCGTGGTCGGCCCCGGCGGCCGTGGCGATCCCGAGTTGTGCCTCGTGGTTGGCGCGCTGCGCCCGGAGCAGTGGGCTGAGTTCGCCCGCTTGCTGCTCCTCGGCGTCGATCACCTCGATCGCGTCCTGCAGGGCCCCGCAGATGTACAGGCTGATCACGGTGTCCGACAGGGTGCGCGTCCGCTCGGGACCAGGTGGCATGTGCTCGAGTGCGGCGCGTCCGATCCGTGCGGCGTCGGCGGGCATCGAAGCGGCGAACATCGCGCTCGCTTCGTGGGCCCGGATGGTCGTTCGCCGCGGATCGTCGACCCACATGAGCCCGGCACATTTCGAGAACCATCGAGCCGACACGAGCGGTGCCGACCGGGCGGTGACGCGTCCGGCTTCGAACAACACGTCGATCGCCACCGGATCCCCGTGGTCGGCACACTCGCTGAACTGCGTCGCCAGCTCGGTGATGTCGACGGCGATGCCGGCCTCGCGTTGGGCCTGGAGGTGGGCGGCGATGATGCCGTGGACGCGGCGGCGTTCTCCGGGGCCGATGTCGTCGTACAGCGCTTCGCGCAGGATGCTGTGGGCGAACTCGTATCGATCGTCGACCAGCACGATCAGTTGCTCGCCGACGAGACGGTCGAAGCTCTCGATCACCCGTTGGCGGGGGATCCCACTGATCGATGCGACGAGCTCGAGTTCGCGTGGTGAGACCCGACCGAAGGCGGCGATGATCTTGGCGACGTTGGCCTCGGTGCTCCCGATCTGGAAGAAGCGGTGCACCACCGCGGTCCGTGGACGCAATGCCGGCTGGACCCGGACGAGCCGACCGCGGTGTTCATCGACTTCGACGCTGTCGGAGCGGAGCAGCGACCGGGTCGTCTCGGTGGCGAAGAACGGGTTGCCGAGGCTGGCGTCGAAGATGACGTCGACCAGCTCGGCGTCGGGAACGGCCCCGATGGAATCGGCCACGAGTGCCCGGACGTCCGATCGATCGAGTGGTTCGAGATCGACGGTGAGGCCACGACCGTCCTGTTCGAGTTGTTCGACGAGGCGCTCGAGTTCGCCGATGTCGGCCCGGGGTCGCGGCCGCAGTCGTCGCGATCACCAGGACCCGGCTGTGCGCGATCAGCCGAGCGAGACGCATGAGGAGGGCGACCGAATCGCTGTCCGCCTCGTGGAGGTCCTCCCACACCATCACCACGGGTTCGACGTCGGCCAGTCGGTTCACCAGGTCGAACATCGCACTGAGTACGTCGCGCGGCACGTCGTCCCGCTGACCGGCTGGCTGTCCGGCCGCCTCCGCTGCGGTGAGCAGGCGATCGGGGGTCGTCACGTCGAGGAGCGACCGCAGCGCGGCCGCGTCGCCGGCCACCGCGTCGGAGACGTCGAGCGGCAGGTCGCCGACGATTTCGCGGGCGAGCGCGAACGGGACCCCTCGATCGAACTGCGTGGCGTGACCGGTGAGACCCACGGCACCCATCCGTCCCGTCCGGTGCAGGACTTCGGCGGCGAGCCGGGACTTGCCGATTCCGCCGTCGCCGCGGATCAGCACGAATGTCCCACGGCCGCTCTCGGCGCGTTTGAACTGGTCGAGGAGCGCCGCCGTCGGTCCGTCGCGCCCCACGAGTGTTGACGTTGTGGCCTGACGTACCGGTACCGACATGGGGACCCCCTCCGAGCAGCGGACCGTAGCAACCATTCCGCTGGGTGGGGAGTAGGGGATCCCCTACTCCCGCTGCGCCGGCCGTTCCTGTTGTCTCGTCAGTGGGTGCCGGACGACCGGCAGACGCTCGGAAGGGGCATCAGTGGCGAACATCGAACTGCAGCTGATGCGGACGCACAACCCCGATGACCGCACGACCGTCGTGGGATCGATCCGCATCAACGGAGCCGATCGGTCGACGTTCGTCGGGTGGGTCGAGCTGTTGAGCCTGCTCGAGCAGTACCTGGACGAGCACCCAGTCACCGAGCCAACGCACATCCATGAGGGGGAAACGACATGATCATCATCACACGACCCAGCACCATCCGACGGGTGGGGGCCACCGCGGCAGCACTCGCCATGCTCGTGGCTGCCTGCGGTTCCGACGACGCGGCGAGCACGTCGGACACCGTGGAGCCCGGCGCGGCGAGCGACGTGACGACGGCTCCGACAGCAACGGGTGACGCGATCCGGATGGGGCTGGTGAACATGGATGCCGGACCGTTCGCCTTCCCCGAATTCCGTATCGGCGCCGAGATCGCCATCGACCAGATCAACGCCTCCGGCGGGATCAACGGGGCGCCGATCGAGGTCGTGTCGTGCAGCACCGACCTGACTCCGGAAGCCTCGGTCGACTGTGCGAATCAGCTCGTCGAGGCCGGTGTGGCCGTCGCCTTCACGGCGATCGACCTGGCGTCCGATGCGGCGCTGCCCGTGTACCAGGAGGCAGGCATCCCGTACGTGACGACCAACGCCTGGGGTTCCGTGCAGTCCGACGCCGAGGGTTCGCACATCCTCCACCTGCCGGGACAGGGTTACGCCGTCGGTGCGATCGCGCTGGCGCAGCAACTGGGCCTCACCAAGATCGCCCAACCGTACGAAGTGAGCCCCTCGGCGGAGGATCTCGCACTGGTGGAGGTGCCGCCGATCGCCGAACAGATGGGGGTCGAGATCCAACCCATCGCCGTCGACGGCGCGGCACCCGACTGGGCCGCGGCCCTCGCGACCGCGCAGTCGAGCGGCGCCGAGATGGTCTGGGCGCAGCTGTCGGAACCGGGGTGCACCGCCATGGTCGCCGCAGCACGGGCCGCCAATTTCGACGGCCCGGTCGTCGCCGGCGAGTGCAGCGCGTTCATCGCCGAACTCGGGCCTGACGCGGTCGGGGTCTACACGTTGCAGAACACGCTCCAGCCGACGACCAAGGCGTCGGCGCCACCGGAGATCGCGCAACGTCTCGACGACTATGCGCAGCTGATGGACGATGCCGGTCAGTCGAAGTACACGGAGGGATACGCCACCTGGCCGTACGGCGGATTGATGGAGCTCCGCCAGATCCTCGAATCGATCGATGGTCAGGTGAACGCCGGATCCGTGGAGGCCGCGCTCGACGAGCAGGTCGACGTACCGGGATGGTTCGGCGAGCCGATCAACTGCGGCGCACCACGCTGGCCCGAGTCGGGCGCGAACTGCAGCGCCGCGCTGTCGGTGTACCAGGTCGCGGACGGCGGCGACGGGGCGCTCGTCCGCAACAAGGTGATCGATTTCTTCGACACCTACGACCGGGCCCAGCAGTAGGTCGGATCGAACCGACGCCGGCCCTGACGCCCGACCGTCCGCGCGACACCTCTGGAGAACCATGGACCAATACCTCGTCTTCGCAATGATCGGACTCGGCGTCGGCTGCCTCTACGCGGCAATCGGCATCGGGGTGGTCGTCACGTACCGCGGCACCGGCGTGATCAACTTCGCCACGGGCGCCACGGCCATGTGGGGCACGTACGTGTACGCCGAGCTCCGCTCGACCGGCGATCTGGTCGTTCCCGTCGTCGGCCTGCCGCACCGGGTGGGGCTCGGCGGGCCGACCCCGTTCTGGCCGGCGTTCGTGCTGGGCGTCGGCTCGTGTGCGCTCATCGGAGTCCTCGTGCATCTGCTCGTGTTCCGACCGCTCCGGCGTGCTCCGGTCCTCGCCAAGGTCGTCGCCTCGGTGGGCGTCCTGCTGTTCTTCCAGTCGCTGACCGCACTCCAGTTCGGCACGACGTCGCGGCCCGTTGCGCCGATCGTCCCCTCCGCGTCCGTGTCGTCGGGGGGTGTCACGCTTCCCGCAGGATCGATTGTGGTTGACCCTCGTGGTGGCGGTGGTCACCGTGCTCGTCGCCGCGTACTTCCGCTACACGCGGCAAGGGCTGGCGACCGTCGCCGCGGCCGAGAACGAACGGACCGCGTCGCTCGCCGGCTACTCACCCCAGCGCCTCGCCGCGGCGACGTGGGTGCTGTCGGGTGTGGTCGTGGGTGCGATCGGCATCCTCGTCGCGCCGACCACGGTGTTGAACCCGTCGACATACGCTCTCGCCATCGTGCCGGCGCTGGCCGCGGTGCTGGTCGCCCAGTTCCGCTCGATCGCCGTCACGGCGCTCGCCGCGCTCGCCCTCGGCTCGTTCCAGTCGATCGTGACGTTCCAGGCGAGCCGGCCGAACTGGCCGGACTGGGCGGCGACCGGGCTGTCGGACGCTCTTCCGTTCGTGATCATCGTGGTCGCCCTCTTCTGGCTCGGCGACCGGCTCCCCACCCGCGGTGCGGTCGAGACCGCGCGTCTGCCCGAGGTGGTCCGCTCCCGGCCGCGTCCGGCGGTCGTCGCCGTGCTCACGGGGCTCGGTGCCCTGGCCATACTGCTCACGTCGGGTACCTACCGTTTCGGGGTCATCACGACGATGATCGCCAGCATCATCATGCTGTCGCTCGTGGTGCTGACGGGCTTCGTCGGTCAGATCTCGTTGGCGCAGGCGTCGATCGCCGGCATCGCCGGCTTTGCTCTCTCGAAGTTCACGACCGACATGGGCGTGCCGTTCCCGCTGTCGCTGGCGTTGTCGAGTGCGGTCGCCGCGTTGTTCGGTGTGGTGATCGGCATCCCGGCACTGCGCATCCGTGGCGCCCAACTCGCCGTCGTGACCCTGGCCGGCGGCGTTGCCCTCGAGAAGTTCGTGTTCCGCAACCCGGCGTTGACCTCGTCGTCGGGCAATCCCATCGCCAAACCGATGCTCCTGGGCCTCGATGTGTCGATCCGCAGTGGTCGCAATGTCGCCCGGTGGCAGTTCGGGTTCGTGGCCTTGGCGGTGCTGCTCGCCACTGCGCTCGTCGTCGGCAACCTCGCGGTGAGCGCCACCGGGCGACGGTTCCTCGCGGTGCGGTCGAATGAACGGGCGGCCGCGGCGGCAGGCATCGACGTGGCGCGGACCAAGCTCGTCGCCTTCGGCATCGCATCGTTCATCGCCGGCCTCGGTGGCTCGCTGATCGGCTACAGCCGGGGCCAGTTGTCGGCCGACAGTTTCACCGCGCTCGTGGGCCTCACCCTGCTGGCGTTCGCCTACCTCGGCGGCATCTCCTCGGTCGCCGGCGCCCTGCTCGCCGGCACGCTCGCCCCGCTGGGAATCGGCTACGTGATCCTCGACCGCCTCTTCGACATGGGCAACAGCTACGGCGTGTTCGCCGGCTTCACCCTCGTCCTCACCGCGATCTTGAACCAGGACGGCATCGTGGGGGCGATGCGCGACACCATCGCTGCTCGGCGTCGCCCGAGGATCGGGGCCGGGGTTGGGGGTGGGGTTGCGGCGGTGCCGGTCGCCACCCGTCCTGCGTCCGTGTCGCCCCAGCCGGGGCCCGTGCCAACGAGTCGCCGACACACGCGTGCATGCCGACGGCTCCGACGCGACTCCGACGTGGTGTTCGAAGCGACCGGTGTGACGGTTCGCTTCGGTGGCGTCGTCGCCAACGACGACATCGACCTGCGAGTGCATCGGGGCGAGATCGTGGGACTCATCGGGCCCAACGGAGCGGGCAAGACCACGTTCATCGACGCCGTGACGGGATTCGTGCCGGCGGCAGGTGACCTGTCGTTCATGGGCCGCGACATCTCGGCGTTCGCGCCACACCAACGTGCCAGGTCCGGGCTCGTGCGCACCTGGCAATCGGTCGAGCTGTTCAACGATCTCACCGTCGGCGAGAACTTGTCGGTGATGCTCGACCGGGCCTCCCCGTCCGACCTCGTCCGCGATCTGGTCCGTCCCTACCGTCAATCGCACGCGGACGAGGTCGCCGCCGTGCTCGGGCCGCTCGGGCTCACGGATCATGCCGAGCGGTCACCCGGTGAGCTCTCGCTCGGCGAACAGAAGCTCGTCGGCGTCGCCAGGTCGCTGGCGTCCGCACCCGAGCTGATCATGCTGGACGAACCGGCGGCCGGTCTCGACAGCATCGAGAGCCGACACTTCGGTGAGCGCCTGCTCGATGTGGCCGATTCCGGCGTCGCCATCATCCTGATCGACCACGACATGGGCCTGGTCCTCGAGGTGTGCGACTACGTCTACGTGCTCGATTTCGGTCGGCTCATCGCCCAGGGAACCGCCGACGACATCCGCCGCGACCCGGCCGTGATCACCGCCTATCTCGGCGCCGAGGTGCCGGTATGAGCGCGATCGTCGTCGAGGGACTCGTCGCCGGCCATCGCGGGGTCCCGGCGGTCCGTGGGCTCGACCTGCGCGTCGAGCGGGGAGAGGTCGTCGCGCTGCTCGGACCGAACGGTGCCGGCAAATCCACGACGTTGTTGACCATTGCGGGTGTGCTCCCGGCAATCGCCGGACGGATCGACGTGCTGGGCGGAACCGCCATCGGAGTGGCCGCGCACGAGCTGGCACGACGCGGGCTGGGGCTGCTCCCGGAGGATCGCGGGATCTTCTTCCAACGCTCGGTGAGCGAGAACCTGCGGATCCATCATCGACCGAAGAGCCCGGTCGAAATCGGCAGTGCCGTGGCGTACTTCCCCGAACTCGAACGTCTCATGGGTCGGCGCGTCGGTCTGTTGTCGGGCGGCGAGCAGCAGATGCTGGCGCTGGCGTGCAAGCTCGTCGCGGCGCCCCAGGCGCTGATGATCGACGAGATGAGCATGGGGCTGGCCCCGACGATCGTGGCCCGACTGCTGCCGGCGGTGCGGCGCATCGCCGACGCCGGGACTGCCGTGCTCATCGTCGAACAACACGTGCACGCTGCGTTGCCGATCTGTGACCGGGGCTACGTTCTCAGCCACGGGGAACTCGTCGCGGCCGGCTCGGCGGAATCGCTCGAACGCGACCGTGCCGTGCTGGCGAGCAGCTACCTCGGCTCGCAGGCGCTCGATGACACACCGACGTGACCGACCGGTCCGCCGACCGACAATTTCGCCATCAGAACAAGAACAATCCAGGAGGATTCACATGGAAGTCAGCGGTAGCTACGACGGCCGGTTCGAGCAGCTCGCGACGTTGTTGCACGACAGCGTGGAGAGTGGTGCCGATCTCGGTGGATCGGTCGCGGTCGTGCTGGACGGTGAGATGGTCGTCGACATCTGGAGCGGATGGGCCGACACCGAGCGAACCGTTCCGTGGGGACGCGACACCATCACGAACGTCTGGTCGACGACCAAGACGATGACCGCGCTCGCCGCCCTCGTGCTCGTGGACCGCGGCGAACTCGACGTCCATGCGCCCGTGGCCCGCTACTGGCCCGAGTTCGCGGCGAACGGCAAGGAGGCCATCGAGGTCCGGCACCTGATGTCGCACACCTCCGGCGTCGCCGGCTGGGACCAGCCGGTCACCGTCGCCGACATCCTCGAGCCGGTGGCGTCGGCCGAACGGCTGGCGGCGCAGGCGCCGTGGTGGGAACCGGGGTCAGCGTCGGGGTATCACGGCATCAACCAGGGCCACCTGATCGGTGAGATCGTGCGACGCATCACCGGACGATCGCTCGGCACCTTCTTCGCCGACGAGATCGCCGGGCCACTCGGCGCCGATTTCCACATCGGACTGGATCAGCAACACGACGGACGTGTCGCCACGGTCGTCCCACCGCCACCCATGGAGTTCGATCTCGACAGCATGGATCAGACGAGCCCCGGCTTCCGGTTCTTCGTCGGCCCGGTGATCGACCCGTCCTTCTGCAACACCCCCGAGTGGCGTCGGGCCGAGATCGGCGCCGCCGGCGGCCAGGGCAATGCCCGCTCGGTCGCCCGGATCCAGTCGGTCGTGTCACACGGGGGCCAGGTCGATGACGTGAAATTGCTCTCGCCGTCGACGATCGAGCTGATCTTCGAGGAGCAGAGCAACGGTGTCGACCTGTGCCTGGGCATCCCTCTTCGCTTCGGCATCGGCTACGCGCTCCCCGACACCGAGCACTTCCCGTACCTGCCCGCGACGAACGTGTGCTTCTGGGGCGGGTGGGGAGGTTCGATGGTGATCAACGACCTCGAGCGGCGCATGACCATCGCCTACATGATGAACAAGATGGAGGCCGGCATCATCGGTGGCGTCCGCAGCGAGGCCCTGATCCGCGCCACCTACGACGTCCTCGGCGTGCCGCTCCGATGAGCAGTCACCTCACAGGTACCCGCCAGGCTCGTACTCCGCGGATGGCAGACGCAATCGTCGTCCGCTGATCTCGCGTGGCACGACCTGGATGAGGTGCGACTTCGGGCCGATCCACGGCTCGACATCCACGGGCTCCAACTCCTGGGGCGTCACTTCATGGGCGGTGCCGCGCACCAGAACGCTCCAGCCGGACCGCGTCAGTGGGTCGATCGCATCGATCTGAAAGGCAACGGCGTGGCGCTGGAGCGCGTCCAGCTTGGTCCCGGCATCGGTTCGGAAGACGACCGTGTCGGCACTGAGCCGATAGTTGACCGGAACCACGAAAGGCAGGTCGTCGTCTCCGATGACCGCGATCCGGCCGACCGAGTTGACGGCCAGCAGCGCCAAGCACTCGTCACGCGTGAGCGCTTCGATACTGGCCGGTGCTCGATCGTCGTCGTCCTGATCCATACCACCAGCATGCCGTCCGACGGCGGTGGACGCCATGGACCTTCGACTCCAATCCGGTCATTGCGATGCTCGGGGGAGACGTACGCCCGTGATTCGTTCCAGGGTGCCGAGCAGATCGTCCTGGAACCCCGTGTCGTTGACCGCGGCTGCGGGTGTGTGGATCTCGCGGTGGTGCCAGTACTTGCCGGTGGTGGCCGCGGACGGTTCGTCGCTGGTGGCCAGCCAGACCTGGGTGTCGTGGCCGAGGGCGAGGTCGTCCGTGGCGTGTGAGCCGCCCATGCGTGTCGGGACCCAGCCGGGGTCGACGGCGTTGCTGAGCGTGTCGGGCCAGTACCGGGCCACGGCGGCGGCGAGGGTGGTGACGAGCAGCTTGGAGTCGCAGTAGGCCTGGACACCGTTCCACGCGCGGCGCTCCCAGTCGAGGTCATCCAGGGTGACTTGTCCGGAAAGTGTGCATGCCGCTGCTGAGATAGACGAGCCGGCCGGGTCGGTTGACGAGCGTGGTGAGGAGATATGGCGCGAGCACGTTGACGGCGACCACTCTGGGGTGGCCCTCAGGGGTGTGGTTGGGCTGAGCCTCGGCGTAGATGCCGGCGTTGTGGATGACGGCATCGACGTTGCCGAGTGCGTTGACGGACTCGGCCATCGTCCGGGTGGCCTCGAGGTCGGCGAGGTCGGCGACCACGACATGCGCACCGTCGTCCACGAGGGATTGGAGCGATGCGGCCCGTCGGTCGTCGCGAGCGTGGACGATCACGCGGTGACCCTTGCCGAGCATCTCGCGGGCTGCCGCGAGGCCGAGCCCGGCCGTTGATCCGGTGACGAGGACGGTGGCCATCAGGCGTGCTCGCTCGTGACGGGACCACTCACCGGATCCAGGGTAGGAGCGCTTCCCGTCGGTCGAGGATGCAGAGGGTGGTCAGGTCGAACCGGATCGTCGGAATCAGCCAGGACGGTCGACAGCACCGAGCCTTCCAGGAGTGTCACACCCCATCTCTAGGATTGTTGGTACCGGCTTCGGTTGGTTTCGTCGGCTTTGCTCCGACCGGTTGTCCCCTCGTTCGAGGAGGTGAGCATGATGGAGAGTCTGCGAGACACCCTTGGGGTGTTGCTCGAGGCGGATGTGGGTGCGGCGGATCGTGACGCGGTCGCCGGGTTGCTGCGACGGTCTCGTGAGTTGCGTGGTTGGCTCGATTCGTTCGACGTGCGTTGTGTGCGCAGAACGTCGGAGTTGGCGGCGCAGGGTCGTTCGGAGCCGGCCGAGTCGATGGGTACCGATCATGGGTTGTCGGCGCGTGAGAGTCGCCAGGCGCGGTTGCGGGCCGAGGTGTGTGATCTGTTCGTGTTGTTCGAACGGGCCTTGACGCGTGGTGAGATCGCGGCGGGTCATGTCGATGCGTTGGCGGCGGCGATGCGTGATCTGGACGATGAGCAGCGTTTCGGGCTGGTGGATCGGGAGGAGCGGTTGTTGGAGGCGGCGATGCGGATGCGTGTCGACGACTTCGTGCGCCATTGTCGGGTGCAGGTCGCCGATGTCGTCGCCGAACTCGCCCGCACCGCAGCGGCGGCCTCGAACAGTGCGGCCGACTCCGTGGTGGCCGCCGATGACGATGGCGATGGCGATGGCGATGGAGCCGCCGCTCCGGCCGACACGGCGACACCTCCGGTTGATCCGCAGGTCGTGGAGTACCTGCGTCAGCGGGACGGGTCGAAGGTGCGGCGGTGGCGTGACCTCGACAGCGGGATGTGCATGACGCTGATCGCGCTCGACCCGATCCGTGACGCCGTGTTCAAGACGGCCTTCGACGCCCACCTCAACGGCCTGCGCGCCGAGGGGACCACCGCCGGTATGAGCTGGCGGCAGGTCGAAGTCGAAGCGTTCATGCGGACCATCGCCGGCGGCGTCCACCCAGCCAGCCCCGGCCCCCTCGAACAGTGGGGCCGATCTGGGCGACCTGCTGGCCGCGGCCAACGCGCCGGTGGTTCCGATCCGCGCCGACGGCGACCACCACGTGCCCGAGATCTGCGTCGTCACCACACTCGACCGGTTGCTCGACGACTGCTGCAGCCGTGGGTTGTGCGAGACCAGCGACGGCCAAGCCTTGTCGGCGGCATCGTTGCGACGGATGCTGTGCGACGCCGTCGTCTACCCGACGGTGCTCGGCGGTGACGGCGAGGTACTCGACTCCGGTCGCACCCGGCGCACCGTGAACCGCAAACAACGCCGGGCGTTGCGGGCGATGCACCGCACCTGCGGGCATCCCGGCTGCACCGTGCCGTTCGAGTCCTGCCGCATCCACCACGTCCGCTGGTGGACCCGCGACCACGGGCCATCGGACATCGACAATCTCGTCCCCTTGTGCGAAGCACATCATCATTTGGTGCACGAAGGCGGCTGGACCCTGACGATGACACCCGACCGCATCGCCACCTGGACCCGACCCGACGGCACGCATTGGAAGACCATCAACACCGCCGACCGCGGCAACGACGCCGTCGACGACGAACGATGTCAACGGTGCAGCACGCCGGCATGAGCGTGCGGTCAGCGTGTCGACGGGAACGAGGTAGCACCGGAGGAATGATCGAGCCCGGCTCGACCCGATCGATCAATCGACG